>NZ_BMDJ01000005.1 GCF_014635725.1 Pedobacter mendelii
TCAAGGGGGTCAATTTGGATTGGCGCAAAGGGGTCTTTTTCCTTTGGCGAACCTTATCAAATTAACTCGGCTAAGGGGAACTTTTTAGATTGGCGAAGAGGGGTCAATTTGAAGCGGTTTATCCAATCTCTTTTAAATACTCGTTCATCTTTTGGTTGCTTGGGACGGGGAGGAGTAGCCCCTTGTTTAGACAGATTTTGTTAGTCGCGTATCTGTCGATGATCTTGGTGGCTGTTGTCAATAACGGAACCGATGACCTTGTTTTCGTTTTCTGCCTGTTGGTGAATAGCCAGCGATCGCCATCAATTCCCTTTCTGATATTCTCCTGTTTAAGTTTAAATACATCCACATAAGCCAGACCAGTAAAACAGCAGAATATAAATACATCCCTAACCTGTTTTAATCTTTCCGATAAGAATTCTTTGCCTATAATTTGAGTCAATTCCTCTTTGTTTAAATAAAAACGATCAACATTTTTTGTTTTGCCTTTGTAAGTGGTAAATGGCGATTTGTCAATCCATTCATTTTCCATACAGATGCGAAGGATTTTCCCAAGGTTTTTGATGTTCTTTACTACATAATTGTTTGCACAGTTCTTCTCAGACCTAAGATAATGGTCAAATCCGTTCAGAAAAGCTTGATCGATAGTCCTGATGTCCATATCGGTCACATTATATTTTAGATGAATAAAAACTTTGAGATGTGTTTCCAACACTTTATAACGGTTCAAAGTACCACGAACATAATCTTTGCCGACAAGCTGTTCCATTTTAACATTGTGATCTGCTACAGCCTCAAGAAGCGTATGAGAATTTGATAACGTTCCAAGATAACTTGATTTGATCAGTTCTGCGGTAATCGGCATCCCGAGATCGAAAATGGACTGGTGCGCAAAATACGCCGCATTCTGTAGCTAGTCTAAATGCGTATTCAGCATCTTGACTCCTTCTTTGGAGCCGATAGCCCTGCCACCCTTGGCATTCCATCGTTTGGGATCGCATTCCCGATTGGTGGCGATTTCTGCACGTTTTCCCTCTACGGTAATGCGCATATAGATCGGCACATTACCACTTACATAGTTCTTTTGTCTTTTCAGGTAGAAAAGTAGGCTAAAATTGGTTTTCATAATCTCTCGATTTTAGTTAAACAAATGTAGCTTTGCTTCTAAAAACATACAAGATGTACAGTTTATAACAACCTGTACATTAATTGATTATGTACGATTCGGTGAGTCAATTTTAACCTTTTTGCCTTACTCACCGAATCACTCACCAAAGTTTTGTGAATTCATGCGAATTTTGGCACTTCCCCAAAAGCAAAAACCCTGCTAATCGTGCGATTGCAGGGTTTTATACGTTTTGATAGTCTTTGGTGTGATCCCGCTGGGATTGGCTCAGCCCCGCAAAACCCCGAACTCGGCCTTAAGCCTTTTTCAAATCGAACCCAGGCCAATGCTTCTGTTCGAATCTCAGCGTGCTAAAACAAAAAAGCCTTTCATTTCCGAAAGGCTTTATGTGATCCCGCTGGGATTCGAACCCAGGACCACTACATTAAAAGTGTAATGCTCTACCAGCTGAGCTACGGAATCAACTTTTATTTAAAACGGTGTCGTTTTCTTTAAAGTGGTGCAAATATAGGGTTCTATTGCATTTAGTGCAAATAAATATTTAATTATTGTGTTACTTTATTGATTTATAGGTGAATAATTAATATGCTTCGCTTTTTTAAAGTATTTTGATAATTTTAAAAACTATATATTGTCTTCCATATGCCTAAATTGAATCTGTTTTTGCTGGTTTGTATTTTTACTAATACTGCGTTATATGCCCAGAAATCATCGGTAATTGTAAAATTTAATAAACCTGCATCATCTTTCGAAGAATCATTGCCTTTAGGAAATGGTCGTTTAGGTGCGTTAGTTTACGGAAATACTGCAAAAGAAAGAATTGCTTTAAATGAAATTACATTGTGGTCTGGTGGACCACAAGATGCAAATAAGGATAGTGCATATCTTTATTTAAAACCAATTCAAAATCTACTTTTAGAAGGGAAAAATAAGGAGGCGCAGGCACTTCTACAGAAAAACTTTGTTTCAAAAGATGATGGCTCTCATTATGGTAATGCCGCAAATGCAATGTATGGATGCTATCAAACTGTTGGTGATTTATTTATTCAGTGGAAAGATACATCAGGTATAATATCTAACTATAATCGTGTTCTTAACATAGAAAAGGCAGTTTCTGAAGTTCGCTTCGCTAGAAAAGGTGTAAGCTATTATGAAAAAGTTTATACCGATTTTAAGAATGATGTAACGCATTTAAAATTTTCAGCTAGTAAAAAGGGAGAACTTAACTTTAGGATATCTTTGTGGAGAAAGGAAAACGCTACTTTTTCTGTTGATGGAAACTATCTTATAATGAATGGTCAGCTATTAGCTGGAAATGCCAAAGCCATGAAGTTTGTAACCATGGTTAGGTCAAAACTGAAAGATGGCTCAATGAGAATTGAGGGGAATCAATTGATTGTAGAAAATGCTTCAGAATGTGATTTAATTTTAAATACAGAAACGAATTATAATCCTGCTACTGCCGGTTTGAGTTCTTCTGATATAATATCAATCTGCAAAACTAAAATTGATAAAGCTTTTATAGAAAGTGAATCGGATGCATTTGCCCATCATATTAATAAATACCAATCGTTTTTTAACCGTTGCAGATTAAACTTTGCAGAAAGTAATTCAGATGAAAATTTAACCACCAATGAACGATTAGAAAGATATCAAAGTGGTAAAAGCGATCCGGCTATACCTGCTTTATATTTTAATTTTGGTCGCTACTTATTAATATCATCTTCAAGGCCGGGTTCAATACCGGCTAATTTGCAAGGGCTTTGGGCAACCGAATATCAAACTCCCTGGAATGGCGATTACCATTTAAATATCAATTTGCAAATGAATTATTGGCCGGCAGAAGCCACTAATTTATCGGCATTGGCGCAACCTTTATTTCAATTTACAAAAAATTTAATTCCAAATGGTGAGAAAACTGCTCGTGCATATTATAAAGCAGATGGTTGGGTTGCACACGTTATCAGTAATCCATGGTTGTATACCTCGCCTGGTGAAGGTGCAGAATGGGGCTCGACTTTAACAGGCGGCGCATGGTTGGCTACGCATATTTGGGAGCATTACCTTTACACAAAAGACATTAATTTCCTTAGGCAGCATTATGCTGTAGTAAAGGGTTCGGCTTTATTTTTAAAATCAGTATTGATAAAAGAGCCAAAACATAATTGGCTAGTTGTTTCACCATCTAATTCTCCCGAAAATACCTATATAACAAATGATGGATTTAAAGGACAAACGGCAATGGGCCCAACTATGGATATGCAAATCTGCCGTTCTATATTTAATGCTACTGTCGAATCATCAAAAATTCTAAAAATTGATGAGGATTTTAGAAATGAGTTAACTGCTTTAATTCCTAAGTTGGCGCCAAATCAAATTGGTGCTAAAGGCGATATTAACGAATGGCTTGAAGATTGGGCAGATGCAGAGCCAAAACATCGCCATGTTTCGCATCTGTTTGGTTTATACCCTTACGATGAAATTACCCCTTGGGATACAAAAGAACTAGCCAAGGCTGCTGAAGTAACCTTAAATCAACGTGGTGATGAAAGTACAGGGTGGAGTAAAGCATGGAAAATTAATTTTTGGGCGAGGCTAGGTAATGGTAATCATGCATTTTTATTGCTTAAAGATTTATTAAAACCCGTTCGTTCTTCTGCGTTAAATATGAAAGGTGGTGGCGGTACTTATCCAAACTTATTTTGTGCACACCCACCATTTCAAATTGATGGTAATTTTGGCGGTACCGCCGGAATTGCAGAGATGCTTCTTCAAAGCCATGGTAAAGATAATGTTATTCGCTTTCTACCTGCCTTGCCAGATGATAAAGACTGGCAGAACGGAACTTTAAATGGGATAATTGCAAGAGGAGGTTTTGAAATTGATATGGAATGGCGAAATGGATTAATTCAAAAAGCTATCATTAAAAATAAAATAAACGATGCAGTTTGTTCTATTTATCTTCAAAAGGGATTAAAAATTTTAGATAATAAAAACAAAATATTGGTGTCTGGGTTAAAATCAGACAGAATTATAAGTTTCAAAGCGCTTTTAAATCAAGAATATACAATTAATAGATAATTTTATTTTCATTATTGTTATTTATCTACTTATGCTATTAATATTTGGTGATATTTAAATTATTAATTGGCTATGTGTTTAAAAAAAAATTAAAAAATAAAATTACACAAACGTTTGATGCTTAAAAACATAAATTATTTGTTTAGTTTGGTCTTTTAAATCAAACAAACCGTTATTTATGTCGAATGCTATAACCTCAGGTCAATCGAGGGTGCCTAAGCCACTCGTTATTATTTGTGCTCTATTTTTTATTTTTGGATTTGTAACCTGGGCGAATGGAACGCTAATTCCATTTTTTAAATTATCTTTTGGACTATCAGACATTCAGGCTTTTTTGGTAACATTTGCTTCTTACATGGCTTACTTTTTTCTGGCATTACCATCCTCCTGGATTTTAAAGAAAATAGGATTTAAAAATGGAATTATTTTAGGCTTAATTGTATTAGGAATTGGCTCACTATTGTTTATACCTGCAGCACAAACCAGAACTTTTGGTTTATTTTTAACTGGTATTTTTGTTCAAGGTGCTGCACTAGCTTTGCTTCAAACCGCTTCAAACCCGTACTTAACCATTATTGGTCCGATAGAAAGTGCGGCGAAACGAATTAGTATAGCTGGAATTTGCAATAAGTTCGCAGGTATTATTGTGCCATTTATTATGGGTACTTTATTTCTTAAAAATGCATCTGATATAGAGAAAAAAATTGAAGTTGCAACAGGAAGGGCAAAAGAGCAACTTTTGAATGATGTTTTAGGTCGCGTAAATATGCCCTACATCGTCCTTGCAATAGTTTTTTGTTTGTTTGCATTAGTAATAAAGTTTACCAACTTGCCTGAGGTTAATGTTGAAGAAGATGTTGTAGATGAGGATAATGGGGCGATTGTTAAGCATAAGAGTATTTTTCAATTTCCACATCTATTCCTTGGAGCATTCTGTATTTTTGTTTATGTAGCGGCAGAAGTAATGGCTGGAGATATTATTGGTGTTTATGGTAAGGCTTTAGGAATAAGTGCAGATATCAGTAAATATTTTACCTCATTAACCTTAGGTAGTATGTTGGTAGGCTATATTATTGGAATTATTGCAATACCGAAATATATTTCACAACAGTTTGCGTTAAGAATCTGTGCCATTCTGGGGTTGATTTTTACCATCATAGCTTATTTAACATCGGGTTATACCTCTGTAATTTTTATTGCATTATTAGGCTTGGCCAACTCCCTAATGTGGCCTGCAATTTTTCCTTTGGGTATTAGCCATTTGGGTAAGTTTACAAAAACAGGTTCTGCAATAATGATTATGGGAATTGCTGGTGGAGCGGTTTGGCCACTACTTTATGCTTTTGTTAAAGATCATCTACACCTCGATTTTCAATTATCCTATTTTATAACGGTTATGCCATGCTATCTTTTCATTCTATATTTTGCTGTAAGAGGACACAAAGTAGGTTTGAATTTAAAATAGGAGTAAGCCTCTTTTTGAACATTGGGTTTTCTAATACAGTTAATTTTCTTTTATTTTGGCAAATAACAGGATAAGCAACAATGCATATCCATCTTAAATTTATTTATGAATAAAGCTATTTTTCTTGATCGTGATGGAGTTTTAAATCACGAAATACATGATTACATCTGCCAGGTTGAAGATTTTAAAATATTAGATTATCAAATTCCGGTATTAAAAAAGCTTTATGATGAAGATTATTTGTTAATCGTTATTACAAATCAAGGAGGAATAGCGCTTAAAAGATATACAGAGCAAGAATTAGCGATAATGCACCAGATGCTAAGAAATGCGTTCGTAGCTAAAGGAGCAGATATTGCAGGTTTTTATTATTGTCCTCATCATCCAACCGTTGGTGGCGAATGTAAATGTCGTAAGCCTAAATCTGGTATGTTGCTAGATGCAATTGATATGTATGATATTGACCCTTCTTTATCTATAATGATCGGGGATAAACCTCGTGACGTAGAAGCAGCGAATGGAGCAGGGGTAAGGGGTATTTTAATCGAGCCTGATGAGCAGATTAATTATGATAAAATTAAAGAAGCCTTAGCCATTTAATAACAGATTAATTTTTGTTTTACTGCTTCATTTTGAGTAAGTTAGATTATCGTTTAAACCTAATCTAAATCTCTTATGAATCAGAAAAGAACAATTTTTTATTTATTGCTTTTAACGGTAACGGTAATTTCATGTAATCAGCCTGAAAAATCAGCGAGAACACCAAAACAATACTCCAGCGAAGAACTAAGAAATAACGTTGCCATTCAAGCTGCCGGAATAAGCACTAACGACTCAATTATTTTAGTAAGCAATAATGTTTCGGGAATTTTTAATGTTCAGGAAATAAATGTTAATGACACTTCAGCAAAGGTATTAACTAATTCTACTAAAGAATCCAATTTTGCTATCGATTACCTTCCGGATGGAAATCATTTTCTTTATACTTCGGATAAAGGTGGTGATGAGAACAGCCATCTTTTTGTAGCTTCCAAAACAGATACAATTGTTAAAGATATTACGCCATGGGCTGGAAGCAGTAATTCTTTTTTCGGTTGGACCGACGATAAAAAAGGCATTTACATTTTAAGCAACAATCGTGATAAGAAGTTTTTTGATTTATGGAAAATTAGTATTTCCGATTGGAAGCCAACACTTATTTATCAAAATAATACAGGAGATGAACCAGGAGCAATAAGTAAAGATGAGCGGTATATTGCCCTAACCAAACCAATTACAACTGATAAAAATGAACTCTATCTCTTAGATTTGGTAAGTAAGAAAAAGCTTCCAATCAGTAATGTTTCAGAAGCAACTTGGTCAGCACAAGGCTTTGAAAGGGATAATTCCTCCTTTTATTATTTAACTAACGATTCCAGTGATTATACTTATTTAGTTAAATATGATATGGCGAAGAATAGCAGAACCCGGCTGTATGAAACTAAATGGAATATTGATGGCTTTTATCTAAGTAAAAGTGGCAAATACCATACTTTGTTTATAAATGAAGATGGTAAAAATAAAGTTTTGCTCTTCGAACATGCAACAAACAAACTAATCGATTTTCCTAAAATAAAGGATGGCGATATATTAGGTTTAGTCTATTCTGATAGTGAAAAGAATATTTTATTAACTGTTGGTAGTAGTACCAGTCCATCAAACTTATATTTATACAATACGGAAAGTAAAAATTTAAAGCAGCTTACAAAAACACTTAACAGCACAATTGATGAAAAAGATTTAGTAAAAGCTGAAGTTATTCGTTTCAAATCTTTTGACGGGAAAGAAATTCCGGCAATTTACTATAAACCATTGCAAGCAGATAAAGAACATAAAGTACCTGCTTTAGTTTATGCACATGGTGGGCCTGGTGGACAAAGTAGGCTAGGCTTTAGTAACTCCATTCAGTTTCTGGTCAATCACGGCTATGCAGTAATAATGGTAAATAATCGTGGCAGTAGTGGTTATGGAAAAGCATTTTATAAGTTAGATAATAAAGATCATGGTAATGGCGATTTAAAAGATTTTATCTGGGGTAAAAAATGGTTGGCTGAACAAGATTATGTTGATAGTAACTCTATTGGAATCATCGGTGGAAGTTATGGTGGAAATATCGTTCTAAACGCATTAACCCTTCATCCTGATGAATTTAAAGTTGGCGTAGACATGTTCGGTGTTGCAAACTGGCTGCGCACCCTTAAAAGTATTCCGCCATACTGGGAGGCTTTTAGAAAGGCACTTTACGATGAATTAGGCGACCCAAACACTATTGATAGTGTTCGCTTGAAAACAATTTCACCTGTATATAATTATCAAAAAATTAAAAAACCCTTAATTGTTTTTCAAGGTGTTAATGATGTTCGTGTATTAAAAGCAGAAAGTGATGAAATAGTTGCAGGCGTAAAGAAAAATGGCGTTCCGGTAGAATATGTTTTATTTCCTGATGAGGGACATGGATTTGTTAAAAAGGAAAATTTGATAGCAACAGACAATAAAACCCTGGCATTTCTTCAGAAATATTTAAATCCAAAAAAATAAATAAAGCTGAATTTAAAACTAAAAAATCCCGAATCAAACGATTCGGGATTTTCTTATAAAGGTTTTTTAACCTATTTACCTGCTGCCTTAGCGTGATCAGCTAAAAATGTAGCTAAACCGCTATCAGTTAGTGGGTGTTTCAATAAGCCAATAATTGCTGCTAAAGGAGCAGTTATTACATCAGCACCCAATTTAGCACAGTTTACAATGTGTAATGGTCCACGGATAGAAGCTGCTAAAATTTGAGTTTCATAACCGTAGTTATCAAAAATTGTTCTAATATCTTCAATTAATACTAAACCATCACTTGAAATATCATCCAAACGACCTAAAAATGGAGAAACATAAGTTGCACCTGCCTTCGCAGCTAATAAAGCCTGACCTGCCGAGAAAATCAAGGTACAGTTTGTTTTAATTCCTTTTGATGAAAAATATTTAATGGCTTTAACACCATCTTTAATCATTGGGACTTTTACAACAATTTTAGGGTTTAATGCCGCTAAAGCTTCACCTTCTTTAATTATTTCATTAAATGTTGTTGCAATAACTTCTGCACTCACGTTGTTGTCAACGATATCGCAAATTGCTTTATAATGGTTAATTACATTTTGCTCTCCGGTAATACCTTCTTTTGCCATTAGGCTTGGATTGGTGGTTACGCCGTCTAAAATGCCTAAATCTTGTGCTTCCTTGATTTGTTCGAGGTTAGCTGTGTCAATAAAAAATTTCATGTTTATAAATTCTTAAATGAGTATTCGAGTTTTATTTTTTTTAAAACCCTGAAGAATTTAATTCCCCCTTCAGGGGATTAGGGAAAAGTAAAAAAAGGGCAAGCACCTTCTATCGCACCGCTACAACCTTCTACCCTTGCTTCGTTCCCGTCCTGGGGGAGTTCAAAGGGAGCTGGTCGTAAAAGACTTGCCCGGCACAAAGGTAGAAAAAGAAGTTGCTTTGCAAAATGCATTTTTCTATTTTTTTTATCATTAAAGCTATAAGGCTGATTAGTAATTTAATAAATTTAGCATTGTGTATATTTTTTTTAATTATATCTGCTATCTTATTAATTGTGCCAATCATTATTATTGAATTTAGTATTCTTTATTTAAGGATTTAATTAAATCGATTTATCTAAATTATAAGTTCAAAAACCTTAATTATTCCATATAATCTATATTATTAATTTTGTAATCTAATATAACTTTGTTTGATGATATTTTAAATTAACCCTTAAAAATTACTTAATAACTAAAATTTTTCTAAAAATTATAACAAGTCTGTAATCTAAAGGTCGTTTTTCGTATCTTAGTGTTTCCTATACACTAACAACTAACGAGCAAAGAATGGAACCAAACAGTGGATTGTACGATGCGCAATTTGAACACGATGCCTGCGGTATTGGGTTCGTTGCACATGTGAAAGGGCGAAAATCGCATCAAATCATCTCTGATGCACTTACTATTTTAGAAAATTTGGATCATAGGGGCGCATGTGGAGCAGAGCCAAATACAGGAGACGGCGCCGGAATTATGATTCAAATTCCCCATGAATTTTTTTACGATGAATGTTTAAAAGCAGGCTTTAGCCTTCCTGCTACTGATAATTATGGTGTTGGTATGCTTTTTTTACCAAAGGATATCAGATCGAGAGAGGAGTGTCGTGAGCTGATTTACCGTGCTGCAGAAAAACTTGGATTAGAAATTTTAGGTTTCAGAAAAGTTGATACTGATACGAATGATATTGGCAATATGGCTCTTTCTGTAGAGCCTGAAATTGAGCAAGTATTTATTGCCCGCCCTTATGCTATAGCACCAGGCGCTGATTTTGAGCGTAAACTTTATATTTTTAAGAATTATTTAATAAAGCTGATCGTTAACACTGTTCATGGAGGTAAAGACTTTTATATTGTTTCACTTTCAGCGCAAACCATTATTTATAAAGGACAGTTAACATCGCTTCAGGTTCGCACTTATTTTACTGATTTGAGCGATAAGCGGATGGTTTCTGCTTTAGGTTTAGTACACTCACGTTTTGCAACCAATACTTTTCCTTCCTGGAGATTAGCTCAGCCTTTCCGTTTCATTGCACACAATGGAGAAATTAATACACTTCAGGGAAATTTAAATTGGTTCAGGGCAGGTGTTAAATCTTTCGCTTCGGCTTATTTTACGCCAGAAGAGTTGGATATGTTGTTGCCAGTTATTGATGAAACTAATTCGGATTCAGGATGTTTAGATAATGTTATTGAACTATTACTTCATGCGGGTAGAACATTACCTCATGTTTTAATGATGTTGGTTCCAGAAGCTTGGGATGGTAATGAAGATATGGATCCCGTTAAAAAAGCTTTTTACGAATTCCATGCTACATTGATGGAACCCTGGGATGGACCTGCAGCAATTGCCTTTACAGATGGAAAATTAATTGGTGCAACTTTAGACCGTAACGGGCTTCGCCCTTCGCGTTATGCAATTACTTCTGATGATCGTGTAATTATGGCTTCTGAAGCAGGTGCCTTAGCAATTGATCAAAGTACAATTATTGAAAAAGGCCGCTTAACGCCCGGTAAAATGTTCGTTGTGGATATGGAGCAAGGCAGAATAATAAGCGATGAGGAAATTAAGCAACAGGTTTGTAGCAAAAGCCCTTATGCAGACTGGATAAATCAATACCAAATCCGCTTGGAAGAGCTGCCAGAACCACGTGTAATGTTTACCGGGCTTTCAGTAGAATCTGTTTTTAAATATCAACAGGTGTTTGGTTACAGCAGAGAAGATATTGAACTTTTACTTAAACCAATGGCTATCGAGGCTAAAGAACCAATCGGTTCGATGGGTACTGATACACCTTTAGCTATTTTATCTAAACGCCCCCAACATTTATCAAATTACTTTAAGCAGTTATTTGCTCAGGTTACCAACCCACCAATTGATCCGATTCGGGAGAAAGTAGTTATGAGTTTAGCTAGTTTTATGGGTAGCAATGGCAATTTATTGGAAGAAAATCCTTTGCAATCGCATTGTGTTGCTATAAAACATCCAATTTTAACCAATCAGGAGTTAGAGAAATTAAGAAGTATTGATACTGGTGTTTTTCAAGCCAAAACTTTACAAACATATTTCAGGGCCGATGGAAAGCCCGGAGCAATGGCAAAAGCTTTAGATCGTCTTTGCCGGTACGCAGTTGATGCTGTTGAAGATGGTTTTCAGGTTATTGTATTAACGGATAGGGCAATCGATTCTGAACATGCTGCAATGCCTTCTTTATTAGCTGTTTCAGCAGTACATCATCACTTAATCCGTAAAGGCTATCGTGGTGCTGTTGGTATTGTTGTTGAGGGTGGAGATGTTTGGGAAGTTCATCATTTCGCTACATTATTAGGCTTTGGTGTTACAGCAATTAATCCATACCTAGCTTTAGAAACTATAAATGGTTTTAAAAAAGAATCAGGTTTATCTACTGAAGAATTAACCAAAAACTATATCTACGCAGTAAATAGCGGTTTGTTAAAAATCTTTTCAAAAATGGGCATTTCAACCCTGCAATCTTATCAGGGTGCGCAAATTTTCGAAATTTTAGGTTTAAATAAGCAAGTTGTAAACACTTACTTCACAGGTGCGGTTTCACGCATTGGCGGATTAGGATTAGATGAAATTGCTTACGAAACGCTAATAAAACATCGTCGTAGTTTTGGGCCGATTACTCAAATTGAAAACCTATTGCCAGCAGGTGGAACTTATAAATTCCGTCGCAGGGGTGAAGCGCATTTATTCAATCCGCAAACCATTCACTTGTTGCAAAATGCAACACGTAAAAATGATTACAATATTTTTAAACAATATTCGAAACTGGTAAATGAGCAAACGCAGCAAGCTTATACCATTCGTGGATTGTTTGAATTTAATTATAGCCGTCCATCTGTGCCTTTAAATGAGGTAGAATCTACTAAAGCGATTTTAAAAAGATTTGCAACAGGTGCAATGTCGTTCGGTTCAATTTCTCATGAAGCTCATTCAACTTTAGCCATAGCAATGAATCGTATTGGTGGAAAAAGTAATACTGGAGAAGGAGGAGAAGATGAAATGCGTTATGAAAAATTGCCTAACGGTGATAGTATGCGTTCGGCAATTAAACAAGTTGCTTCAGCTCGTTTTGGTGTTACAAGTTATTATTTAACCAATGCTGATGAGTTGCAGATTAAAATGGCTCAAGGCGCAAAACCTGGAGAAGGCGGTCAATTACCAGGACATAAGGTAGACGATTGGATTGCAAAAGTTCGTCATTCTACTCCAGGAGTTGGTTTAATTTCTCCTCCACCTCACCATGATATTTACTCAATCGAAGATTTAGCACAGCTGATTTTTGATTTGAAAAATGCAAATCGGGCAGCCAGAATTAACGTTAAATTGGTTTCTAAAGCAGGGGTAGGAACTATTGCTGCTGGTGTAGCAAAAGCACATGCTGATGTTATTTTAGTTTCTGGATTTGATGGTGGAACTGGTGCATCGCCACTAACCTCTATCCAACATGCTGGTTTACCCTGGGAGTTAGGATTGGCTGAAGCTCATCAAACTTTAGTTAAAAATAAACTTCGTAACCGTATTGTTTTACAAACAGATGGTCAGTTAAAAACAGGTAGAGATATCGCGATTGCAGCTTTGCTTGGTGCTGAAGAATTTGGTGTTGCCACTGCAGCATTAGTTACCGCTGGTTGTATTATGATGCGTAAATGTCATCTAAATACTTGTCCTGTTGGTGTAGCAACTCAAGATCCTGAATTGAGAAAATTATTTACCGGAGATGCAGATCATGTAGTTAATTTGTTTCATTTCCTAGCGGAAGAATTACGTGAAATTATGGCTGAACTTGGCTTCAGAACTATTCATGAAATGGTAGGACAAGCAGATATTTTAAAAGTAAGAGAAATACCTGCTGAAGACTGGAAATTAAAACATCTTGATTTATCTGCAATTTTGTATAAGGCTGAAGATAACGGGCTGCCATATTTTAATACCGAAAGTCAAGACCATGGTTTAGAGCATGTATTAGATCATAAACTTATTGCAGCAGCACAACCTGCTATTTTAAATAATGAGCCTGTGTTTGCAAGTTTCGAAATTAAAAACACTGATAGAGCTTTGGGAACCATGTTATCTAACGAAATTTCTAAAGTACATTTAGGTGCTGGTTTACCGCCGGATACCATCAACTTTAAGTTTGTAGGTTCTGCCGGACAAAGTTTTGGTGCCTTCAATACAAGAGGTGTTACTTTATCGCTAGAAGGTGAAGCTAATGACTATGTGGGTAAGGGTTTATCGGGCGCTAGGTTAGCAATCTATCCTTTCTCAAATTCTACATTTATCCCTGAACAGAATATTATCATTGGCAATGTGGCACTTTATGGTGCAACTTCAGGAGAGTTATTTGCTCGTGGAAAAGCAGGTGAGCGATTTGCAGTTCGCAATTCTGGCGCTACTGCCGTTGTTGAAGGTGTGGGAGACCATGGTTGCGAATACATGACCGGTGGAGAAGTATTAATTTTGGGTGATACCGGAAGTAATTTTGCGGCCGGCATGAGTGGTGGTATTGCATGGATTTATGATGCAAACAACACTTTTGCCCGTAAATGCAATAAAGAAATGGTTGATTTGGATCCGCTTCAAGCTGAAGATGAAGAACGAATTGTAGCATTATTAAAAACACATATCCGTTTGACTGATAGTAAAGTAGCAGAGTTTATATTAAGTGATTGGAAAACTCAATTAAATCATTTTATAAAAGTATTCCCTAAAGAATACAAAGCAGTTTTAAGCAAAAAAGCATCACAAGTAAAAACACATTAGGCCATGGGAAAAGTAACAGGATTTCAAGAATACGATAGAGTTGCGCCCACCAGAGAGGAGGCTGCAACACGCGTAAAACATTATGGGGAATTTTTAAATGAATTACCTGCTCAAGAATTAAACAAACAGGCAGCACGTTGTATGGATTGTGGGGTTCCATTTTGCCAATCGGGTTGCCCTTTGGGTAACGTTATTCCAGAATTTAACGAAGCAGTTTATCAGGCTAAGTGGGAAATGGCCGCCAATATTTTACTAAGCACAAATAATTTCCCCGAATTTACAGGTAGAATTTGTCCTGCTCCTTGCGAGTCTGCATGTGTATTAGGCATAAATCGACCACCTGTTTCTATCGAGGAAATTGAAAAGCATATCATTGAAATCGCTTTCGAAAAAGGTTATATAAAAGCAAAAGCGCCATTAATTAGAACGGGTAAAAAAGTAGCTGTTATTGGTTCAGGTCCGGCAGGATTAGCAGCAGCAGCTCAATTAAATAAGGTTGGGCATGAAGTTACCATTTTCGAACGTGATGATGCACCTGGTGGTTTATTAAGGTATGGTATTCCTGATTTTAAACTTCAAAAAAACATAATCGATCGCCGTATCGATTTAATGAAGGAAGAAGGTATCATATTTAAGTGTAATGCTAATGTTGGCGATAACGTAGAGATAAGTACCTTACTAAGGGATTTTAATGCAATTGTTTTGGCGGGCGGTTCTACAATACCAAGAGATTTATCAATTCCCGGACGCGAAGCAAAAGGCGTTCACTTTGCAATGGATTTTCTTAAACAGCAAAATAAACGTGTTGCCGATAGAAAATTTGAGGTAGAAGATATTTTTGCAACGAATAAAAATGTAATCGTAATTGGTGGTGGGGATACAGGTTCTGATTGTATTGGAACATCTAATCGTCATGGTGCTAAATCTGTAACTCAATTTGAGATTATGCCAATGCCTCCTAAAACTCGTAATGAAAACATGCCTTGGCCAAATTACCCAATGTTGCTTAAAAACACTTCATCGCATGAAGAAGGTGCTCAAAGGGCATGGTCAGTAAATACTAAAAACTTTATTGCGGATGATAATGGCAATTTGAAAGCTTTAAAAGTTGTAGATGTAGAATGGGAAATTGATACAAACGGAAGACCATTAAAATTTAATGAAGTTGCCGGAACAGAAAGAGATTTACCATGCGAGCTGGTTTTATTGGCAATGGGTTTCTTACATCCACAAAAGGAAGGTTTAATTGAAAAGTTAGGCGTTGAGTTAGATAACAGAGGAAATGTTAAAGCTCCTGAACATACATACCAAACTAATATTGCGAAAATTTTTGCAGCTGGTGATGTACGCAGAGGACAATCATTAGTGGTTTGGGCAATATCAGAAGGTAGAGAAGCTGCCCGTAAAGTGGATGAATACTTAATGGGTACAACCAAACTTGCATCAAGAGATGCGATTGCTTATGCCTAATGTATTTTAGTTCTAATAATTTAAATCGGTCGCAGCTTAAAAGTTGCGACCTTTTTTATTTAAAAAAAGCTATTTGCTTAGTTCTTCCATAAACTAAATAAACTAAACATTTTTAATTATGAAATTCGGATTTAAACCATTGCGTTTAATTTTTGTTAAGTTGATATTATAATTTAGGATTAAATAATGCGAAAACTTTTACAAAAATTACTTGGTTCATGGGTTATTAGTATTTCGAATAAATTTAGTTCAAGGCCGGATAGTAAGAGGGTTTACGATTCGCTTACCAAACTTTATCAAAATATAATAACAAAACCAGGCAAAAGAGGAGAGATATTTGAAGTTAAGCCTGATGATAAATTTATTATCTTTTCTGATCAGCATAAAGGAGCTAGAGATTTTTCAGATGATTTTGCCCTAGCAGAAAAAAACTATTTGCAGGCATTAGCTTACTACAATAACGAAAATTATAAATATATAAATTTAGGAGACAGCGAAGAGCTTTGGGAAAACCTAATGGAATCGGTTATTAAGCACAATAAAAAAACCTTTGATGCTGAAAAATTATTCATTAATAGAAATGCTTTTACAAAAATATTTGGCAATCATGATTTATACTGGGATAACGACCCATTATCTCAATTTAATTTGAAAAGAATTTATGATAAGGTTATTCGTATTTACGAAGGCGCAATTCTTCGTTTCTATTTTAACAATAAACCATTTGATGTATTTCTAACCCACGGCCATCAGGGCGATTTGCAGAGTGACGGTAACTGGTTTAGCAAATGGTTTGTAAGTACAATTTGGGCACCTTTACAGGCTTATTTAAAAATTAACCCAAATACACCTGCATATGATAATCAACTAAAAACTGTACATAATTCGTTAATGTACAGTTGGGTATCTGAACAAAAGAACATGGCTTTAATTACTGGGCACACTCATCAACCTGTTTTTGCATCGCTAACGCATTTGGAAAGATTATATGTTAAAATTGAAAAAGCCGAAAAAGAAAATAATTTAACCGATGTCAATTCTTTAACAGCAGAATTAAATAAACTTGTGTCAAAAGGAGAGAAAGCTCCAGAATTTAAAAATTACAAATCGGCTTATTTTAACAGTGGTTGTTGTTGTTTTAACGACGGTGATATTACTGGTATTGAAATTGAAAGCGGATTAATTAGGTTAATAAAATGGTCAAGGCAAAAAAGTAAAATTCCTCAAAGATTTGTTTTAGAAGAGATGAAACTAGAACATTTGATAACAACTGAAGTTGCTTAGATTAATTTTAAAATTTATTTTCACAAAATGTATTGGTAAGTCTGCTAATGCCAAGGTTTTTTTACATGTTTTATTTTAATTGTAATAAAAATTTAGTAAATAGTTTCTGCTCTAAAACAATAATATTTAAACAATTAACTGCTAAATTTAGTTAATATTACTTTCTGATATTGTTAATATTAACAGTTGTAAAAATTACCAAAACAATTAAATAATGAGATTATACATAGAACGTAAACATGTAAAAGTATATCCTGATACTAAGCGTGTTATAGCCCGTTTCTTTTTTAACGGAGATGAAAGAGCTTTAGAGGTAATAAGAAAAGTACTTCAATTTTCTGATGATAGAGTATTCGCTTTAATCTCACCCATTTTACAAGAATATTCAAAGAGACATAGAAACATTACAAAAATTCTAAATAGACACTGTAAAAAATTAAAAAAGCAATTTACTGCTTTAGGAGTCGATTTTGATGAACTGGATCCTTACTTGAGGTTATTGATTGGTGCTTACTTTACACACGAATATTCTATAGAATCTGCTGCGTTTTTTAATCCGAGTATTATAGAAGATCCAGATCAAAGTGATTTAGTTGAAGGTGAAAAACGTGTAATAATTAGTTTTAGAGCAGTTGGAGAAGGGCATATTTCTTCTATTGTTTTTAGAAGAGCACTTATTGATTCAAAAAATAATATTCAGGTTTTACCAGTTGGAAATTATGTAGATGAGGCTGAAGTTGTAAAAAACGCTATTTACGTAAAAAAGATGTTTTTAAAGAAAGCTGCTTATGCGCAAATAAATGCATCTGTTTTAGAAGAAATGGAAGCAAAACTTGATGATAAGTTTGAATATACTAGCTTGAGTAACATAATTAAAGATTCTAAAACCCTACACAAAGAAAATCCACAGAGACAGGTTGAATACGATAAGGTACTTTGGCTGTCTGATACTTATCATACCATTAGCTTTTCTAAAGATACTGATATTTCAGACCGTGTTATTTTTCCTATTTCTGAATTTGAGCGTAAAGGTATCGAAGATGCAAGGTTTGTTAAATTTATAAAAGATGATGGTAAAGTTGTGTATTATGCAACTTATACAGCTTTTGATGGCTCTTTAATTATCCCTAAACTTGTACAAACTGAAGATTTTTATGAATTCAAAGTAATTCCGCTTTATGGTGATGGTGCACAGAATAAAAATCTTGCTTTATTTCCACGAAAAATAAAAGGAAAATACGTAATGATGAGTCGTATTGATGGTTGGAATAATTACCTGATGTATTCTGATAAAATTAATGTTTGGGAAAACCCAATTATGCTAAAGCAGCCCCGATTTGATTGGGATCTGGTACAAATAGGTAATTGCGGTTCGCCCATAGAAACCGATAAAGGTTGGTTGGTTATTACACACGGTGTTGGGCCAATGAGGAGATATTGTATTGGCGTTAGTTTATTAGATTTAGAAAATCCTGGTAAGGAAATTGGCCATTTAAAAGAGCCTTTAATTATACCTAATAATGATGAACGGGAAGGTTATGTACCCAATGTTGTATACTCTTGTGGTTCAATTATAAGTAATGGAGAACTAATCATTCCTTACGGATTATCTGATTACAGTTCATCTTTTGCAACAGTAAATTTAGAATTGTTATTGAATAGATTATTAGAAAATAACGAAGGTTAAAAAATCTTCGTTATAAAAAGAGGATGTTGTCTCATAAATCAATTTATCTTTGCACCTTGTTATATTTAGCTTGTCTAAACGCCCTAAAAGGCAGTTTTGCAAATCCTTCGGCAGGTTCAGGATGACATTTCATATTTATGAGACAGCATCCTTTTTGTAATACATATTAAAACTAAACGCACTTATCTATCTCAACCAAAGGAGAAGATAATGTTTGGAATTCTATTTCGGCTGCTTTTAAAACTGTTAAATGCGAAATGAAATAGGCCAGTGTACTTTCGGCACCCTGATTTCTGTTTACGCTATTAAACTGTAAACCATCTGCACAGCCATGAGTTTCAAAATCATATAAGGGAATATGTAAACTATTTCTGCCCAAAAACCATTCGTAACTTATTTGCATCAAATTTAAATACTTATCATCTTTCGTAATTTCGAATGTTTTGGAATATAATAATACCATCGCCATTGTCTCTAATGCTTGCTGATCGTAAATTGGATTTTTGCCATGTTTTTTCATCCAACCTTCATTTCCAACAGGATTTAGATAACCATTTTCGAAAGAAAAACCATTTAAAAATTCAATACTCTCCATCGCTATCGTATATGATTCTGCATTGCCTGTAGCCTCGTGATGACTAAGTAGTGCTAAAGGTAAAATTGCATTATCATAAGTTAAAATATCTTCATACCAATGCCAGTTTTCATCTTTATTTTTATGGTAAGAATCAATTAGTGTTTTTGATAAATTATTAATTTCTTTTACCAAAAGTTCATCACCAGGGTGGGCACACAGATAATATGAAATACCGATAATGGTGTCTGCAATAGCACGCAAATATTTCAAATTTTTAAAGTGTTTAACCGAGTTTGAAAATAATTCTCTTCCAAATTCACGATATGAATTGTTTGGTGCTATACAAACTAAATAACCTAAAGACCATATTGTACGACCAAAAGAATCTTCGGAACCAATTTCATCCAAGTAGTTTCTATTAAAGCTTAAGAAATTTCTAAAGTTGCCATCATCAGTTTGCATGTATTGGATAAAACTTAAATAAATAGGCATTAATTGTAATGCCTTTTGATTTTTATCCTGATCATAAGCTAAAAGCGAAAGTATAAGCGCTCTGGCATTATCATCAATACAATAACCTTCCTTTAAATTTGGGATACCAAATTTAGCATGTTGAATAATTCCTGTATCGTCAGTTAAAAGTGCTACGTGATTTAAGTTAAGCGCAGGCATATTATCAACATCAATTATTGGTGGCATGTTTCTTTTTGGCTTTTCACCATTAATAAGTGCTTCATTAAGCACTTTAAGATAGATATTTCCAATAGCAGGCCATCTTAACTTTAAGCCGTATTTGTAAGCATTACTTCTAAGCTCTGCATATTTCTTTTTATCACTTAAAAGTTCGTTTACAATTGAAGCTAATTGTATGTCGTTTTTAAAATCAAATAATCTACCTCTGTTATCAGCAAGTAATTCCTGTGCGTGCCAATATGGTGTTGAAACAACCGCTGCACCTGCGCCAACTGCGTAAGATAATGTTCCACTAGTAATTTGCGCTTCATTAAGATATGGTGTTATGTACAAATAACATGCAGTTAAATATTGGTGTAATTCTTCTTCTGAAACAAACTTATTTACGAATGCTATATTTTTTTCTACACCAAGTTCTTTTGCTAGTGACTTTAAGCTGTCGCGATATTCTTCGCCGTTATGCTTAACTACGCCAGGATGCGTATTGCCTAGTATCACATATAAAACATCCGGATGCTTAGAAACTATTGCAGGTAATGCTTTAATCATTGTTTCAAGACCCTTATTTCTACTTATAAGTCCGAATGTGAAAAGCACTTTTCTTCCTTTAAATAAATCGCTTAACGAAATTTCATTATTGAGAATAGGCTCTAAATCGGGTACTCCATGTTCGATTAATTTTATTTGTGATGATGGGATTTGATAAATACTATTTAAAAATAAAACTGCTTTTTTACTCATTACCACTATTTTAGAAGATTTGAAGGCAATCTCCTTTATGATGGTTTGTTGCATAAAGCTTGGATCTTTTAAAACCGTATGCAGAATTGTAACAAAAGGCTTTTTTAGTCTGTTAAGTAATGAAAGCAAAAAAACGCCACTATTGCCCCCATAAATTCCAAATTCATGCTCAATAATGCAGGTATCTATATCACTATTATTTATAAAATTTGCAGCTTCAATATAATCTTGCTGATTTTGTTGTCGAATTACAAATTTGACTTCTTTGGGATAATTGTGCTCTTCTAAATTATCTGATTCATTTAAAGCTACAATGAAACTTTTCCTTGCATTATAGGATGGATTTAAGCCTAAAGCATTAACTAAATTTTGATTAAATGTAGCTAAACCACATTCGCGTGGTGGGTAAGTAGAAATATAGGCGATTTTCATATGTATTTCGAAGGATTAGATACTTAAATAACATACAATTACCTAAATAGTTTGTAATTCCTTCAATTTACGCATTTTAAAAGGTAAAACAATATTATTTAAAGACTTGTTAATAAGTAAGTTTAATATAATATAATAATTATGCGATCAATATGGAAAGGTTCAATAGGTTTTGGTTTGGTAAACATCCCTATCAAATTATTTTCAGGTGTTCAAAACAGCAATTTGGATTTAGATATGCTTGATGAACGCGATCATGCAAAAATTAAATTTTTAAGGGTTAACGAAAACAGTCATAAGGAAGTACCTTATGAGAAAATTGTGCGTGGCTACTTTTTAAAAGATAAATACATCATTTTAGATAAGCATGATTTTGAAGAAGCTGCTCCAGAAAAAACTAAAATAATTGAACTTGAAAACTTTGTTGATATTAAGGATATTAATCCTGTTTTCTATGAAACATCTTATTATACAGAACCCGAAAAGCAGGGTAGAAAAGCATATGCCTTATTGCTAAAAGCTTTAGATAAATCGGGCAAAGCAGGCGTAGCCAGATTTGTGTTGAGAAATTCCGAAAATCTTTGCGTTATTCATCCTATGGATGGTGTAATTGTGGTAACTAAGATAAGATTTCAGCAGGAGATAAGAAGCCTATCCGAAATTACAAAAGTTGAAGATATTAATATAACAAAAAAGGAAATGGATGTTGGTTTGGCACTAATTAAGCAGTATAGTTCAAAGTTTGATTTGAGTGCTTTTAAAGATGAATATAGCAATGAACTGTTAAAAATAATTAAAGCCAAGTCAAAGGGTAAAAGAGCAACCGTTAAGAAAATGAAGCCTCAAAAGGCAACAAGCGATGATTTATACGACCAATTAATGCAAAGTTTAGGCTCAAAAAAAGGTGCTTAATTGGCTATTAATTTTAATGACTTAGTTACAATTTAATAATGAAGGGGAAATGCTTTGATATTTCCCCTTTTTTAATTTATTAATTTTCGTAATTATTTAAATGCTGCTTTTAACTGCTCTGATGCGTATGCTTGAGCAGCTTTGGCTTCAGGCACTATAATAGCCATTCCAAAAAATTCATGTGTTACACCTTCATAGTTTCTGCTACTTACTTTTACACCTGCATCAGAAAGCTTATTTGCAAGTATTACACCATCATTATGAAGTGGATCTATTTCAGCCGTAATTATAGTTGTTGGTGGTAAGCCTTTTAAATTTGCATCAACTAAAGATATTTTTGGATTTTGCGCTTCAATCATAGTGGTTAAATATTTTTCTGTAAACCAACTCATCATCGCTTTATTTAATGGTTTTGCATCAGCATACATTTTGTAAGATTCTGTATCCATATTTGCCTGAACTATTGGATAAACTAAAACCTGGTGAACTGGAACCATAATATTTTTATCTCTTGCCATAATAGAAACGTTTGCGGCTAAATTTCCACCAGCACTTTCCCCAACTACAGCAATTTTAGCTGGGTCTGCTTTTAAGCTTACTGCATTTTTAATTGCCCATTCGTAAGCTGCAAAAGCATCGTTATGAGCTGTAGGGAATTTGTTTTCAGGAGCTAAACGATAAGCAACTGAAACTATAACCGCACCAACTTGCTCTGCCAAGCCTTGAGCAGAAGCATTGTAAATATCAAGATTAGCGATGACAAATCCGCCGCCATGGTAATAAACAATTAATGGATATGAACCATTTCCCGATTTTGGAGTATAAATTCGTATATGGATTTTTCCTCCTGTTACGTCAATATCTTTACCCATAGTATCAACCTTTGATGCTGGAATAGTAATTTTATTCTCTTTAACTAAATCCATCACTGCATCAGTTGGGGTATGGTTTTTACGGGCATCTGCTGCACTTAACGTTTCAAGTGGCTTATCTCCGTAGCTTATTAATTTTTCTATAACTGCTTGCATCTCAGGCTTAATGGTTTTACCCCATTCTGGTGCAGGACCTGCAGGCTTTATCGAAGTTGTTGCAGAAGAGTCTATTGTTAAAGAATCCGAATTTGCTGACGACTTCGTATTGCTATTACATGCAGAGATGCTTATCGCTAACATGCATAATGCTGCAGAGAATTTTAATAAATTCGTTTTCATTGATTAATTTTTTAGGTGAACAATGGTACTATAACATTATCAATTAGATAGTGTTTTTAAACGTTCACAACTTTTTAGAAGTTACTTAATTTTCAAGCATCTTTTTCTAAATTCACATTAAAAAAATGGTTACAGAAATAATGGGGTTACCAGATAATATTTTTGATGTTAGGGCAGCAATATTTACAATAAATTGGCCGATTAGGTATTAATAAAAGGGTCGTCAATTGCATTTGGGTTTTTATTGTAGTTTTTTGGCCTATGGTTAATAAAACTTATCAGCAAATGGTTATAGAATGGCATGGATAGAAAAAATGTTAATCCACTATCAGGCACATTTCAAAATTTTGCAAATAGAGTATTAATTTTATTGCTTAAGCCATTTGCTGTTGGCGATGACATAATTGTCTCAAGGGTAGAAAAGAACAACAAGTTAATTTAATGATTTTTTTAATAAAGCGTAAATTTTGTCCATCAATTCATCGATATTAAATGGTTTAGCCATAAAATCATCAGCAGAAACATCATCTAGCATATAATTAGACGAATTATATCTTGCAGAAATCATTAACACAGGGATATGCTTTGTCGTGCTTTTTTCTTTAATTTCTTTAAGCAGGATACGGCCATCTATATCAGGCAGCATAATATCCATTATAATAACATCGGGTTGGAATTCTTGAACGTGATTAATAAAATCAGCACCTTTGTTTAATCCGGCTACGTCGAAAGCTTCGCTTTCCAAAATTAAAGTAATAACATCTAAAATTGCGTGGTTATCTTCAATAACCAAAATTTTTTTTATTGCCAACTGGATGAATTTAAAATTTTAAACAAATATATAATAAAAAATAAATCAGAATAAGGAATTAAATAAATTAGAACTTTTCTAAAAAGCTTTTAAAATCTGATATTTTTGCAATACTTAATTTACTTATGAATAAATTTTCCGTTGACCTAACAAATTGCGATAAAGAGCCAATACATATTCCCGGGAAAATACAATCTCATGGGCTTTTAATTGCTGTTAATAAGTCAGATTTAAATATTTCTTATATCAGCGATAATGCATCTTTATTTTTAAAAGCGCCTGCTAAAAATTTCTTAGAGAAGCCATTGACGTCATTAAATAGTTTTATTAAACAGCAAGAAGCTGAATTTAAAATTGAAGACCTTTTAAAACTAGGTGTAATTAAGAAAACATTTGATTCAATTACACCTTATCCGCTAGTGATAAATGAAAATCCATTTTACTTAATTATCTCACCATCAGAAAATGATTGGTTGCTCGAATTTGAACCTGTTACCTTACAATACGACATTCAAAGTTTAATAGGTAGGTCTGCTTCATCTATTCTTAAAGGTAAAAGTGTTTCCGATTTACTTAAAGGAGCAGTTGTAGAAGTAAAAAAACTTATCGGTTACGATAGGATTATGATTTACAAATTTTTGGATGATGGGCATGGGGAAGTTGTCGCTGAGGAAAAAGAATCTGATTTAGCATCTTTTTTTGGCTTACATTATCCCGCATCAGATATTCCAAAGCAAGCAAGAGAATTGTATAAATTAAATTTAACCCGGCTAATTGCTGACGTTAATACAGTAGACTCTCCAATTATAACTTTTAAAGAATACGCTCCATTAGATTTAACAAATGGAAGTTTGAGAGCTGTTTCCCCAATACATATACAGTATTTAAAAAACATGGGGGTCTATTCAAGTTTTAGTATTTCATTAATCGTGAATAATGAATTGTGGGGACTTATTGCCTGTCATAACTATAGTTCAAAATTTATTGATTATAAAGCTCGCGAGGGTTCTAAATTGATAGGTCAAATTCTTTCATCTGCGTTAGAATATCGCCAAGAAGAAGAAGATTCGGAAGTTGTTGAGCAATTTAAAGATACGGCCACAATAATAACTACTCATTTAAATCGTGATAAATATTTAGTTGAAGCACTAACCGGTCATAAGCGGACACTTTTAGATGTTACAAAAGGTACAGGGGTTGCTATAATTTTTGAGAATGTTTTAAAAACCATCGGTAATGTTCCTGTTGAGACAGATATTTTGGAACTTGTAGCGTGGCTTAAGATAAATAGTGATGAATCTATATACTACACACATAGATTATCAGAAATATTTCTTCCGGCTAAAAAGTACAAAAGCATAGCTTCGGGTATATTAGCTTGCTCTATAAGTAAGGATCCTGATGAAATTATTATATGGTTTAAGCCAGAACAACTTACAACCGTAAACTGGGCCGGAAATGCTGATAAATCTGTAATTTTTGATCAAGGATCGGCCAGTCTTTCTCCAAGAAAATCGTTCGAAATTTGGGCACAGATTATAAGTAATACTTCCGAAAAATGGTTTCCTGAAGAAATCACTTCTGTACTGCGCATTCGTGAAATTATCGTAACTTTTATAAATAAAAAAGCAAATGAGATTAGGCTGCTAAATGAAAAATTGCAAGCAGCATACGAAGAACTAGATACATTTAGTTATACAATTTCTCATGATTTAAAAACGCCACTTACATCTATTAAAACCTATGCCGAATTACTGCTTAAAAATAAAAGTATTGATGGCAATGGAAATAAGATGTTGGAAAGAATTATATCTAGTGCTAATAAAATGAATTTTCTGATTAGGGAGATTTTAAATTTGGCTAGAGTTGGTCGTTCTGAATTAACTTTTGAAACAGTTAATATGTCATCCTTATTAAAGGATATAAATGCAGAAATTTGGACGGCTTTTAAAGCAGACAATATCGAACTGATTTTAGGTCAGTTATTAAGCTTAAAAGGAGATAAAACTATGATTGCTCAAGTTTTTACTAACCTAATAAGTAATGCTGTTAAATATTCTTCTATGGAAGATAAACCCAAAATAGAGATTTCTTCGTATACCAACGGGGAAGAAACAATTTATGCTGTAAGTGATAATGGTATAGGAATTGATAATCGGTATTATGACAGAGTTTTTGAGCTATTTAAGCGCATGGATAATGTTAAAGACATTGATGGGACAGGAGTAGGTTTAGCAATTGTAAAACGAATTGTTGAAAGACATAATGGAAGGGTTTGGTTTGAAAGCAAATTGAATGCAGGTTCTATTTTTTACGTAGCTTTTAAAAACAGATAAAATGAAAACACCGGATATATTCTATGTTGAAGATGATGTAGATTATGCATTTTTTATGCAAACTGCCGTACAAGAGTTAAAGGATACTATTAACTTAACAATTGTTGAGGACGGAACTGAAGCTTTACATAGTTTGCAGAATTTTGCCGAAAGTAAAACTAAGCCAAAACTTATATTGTTAGATTTAAACCTTCCCGGTTTATCTGGTTTAGATTTATTAAAAATTATAAGAGATATTCCTTACTTGAAATCAGTTCCAGTAATTTTGTTTTCTACATCAGATGATCCTGAAGATGTACAGGCATCAATAGAGTTTGGGGCAAATGCTTATCTCACAAAACCAGATGGTTATGATAATCTTGTAAAATGCTTACATTCTGTACATGATTTTTGGTTTAACCAGCATTTAAGGTTAAACTAATTTTATATAATATAAAAGATTCGGGTCATTAAATCCGAATTTTTTGTTTTAATATCATTTCTAATTTTAAAATACCATAATAATGATTGCCAATATATTAAGAGCCGAAACTGCTGAAAGCCATAAAGAACTCGAGGCCCTAATGTTTGTTAATGAGATTATGAACAAATCTTTAAGCATTGAGAATTATAAAAAACTGCTATCCATCAATTATATAATGCACCAAAGGCTTGAGCATAAATTAGCTAATATGTTAGATGACGATATTGCAGAAAAATTAGAGTTGAAATCAAGATTTAAACTTTCAGCTTTAGATAAAGATTTGGCATATTGGAAAATCGACCCCTTAACTTTACCAGAATTAGATTTTAAACTATTTGTGCCAGAAAAAAGTAATGCAGCAGTTCTTGGTGCTTTATATGTGCTGGAAGGAGCCACATTGGGTGGAAACGTGATAAAAAAGCATATTCTTGCAAATCCTAATTTTAAAAATAACGATGATGGCTTAAACTATTATGGTGTTTATGCCGAAGAAATCATTTCTAAATGGAAAAGTTTTGTTCAAATCTTAAATCAGCAGGTTACAGAAGCTGATTTTGGTAATTGCGTTAGAAGTGCGAATTTGACTTTTGGTAACCTGATAAAATTGTCTAAACAGTTAAACTCATAACCCGTTATTTCATCTTTAAACTTTAAATAATACTTCTAAAAGACTTCCAGAGGCATGTTCATGCATTTAAAATGTGCAAAACTTCTTTCAAATAAATATTTGCTTTCTGTTGTTAATTCAGTGTAAATATGTATTATTGAAAAAATAAATTTTTTAAACCTTAAAAACATCAATTAGCGATGGAAAAATTCTCAAAAGTTAAAGCTGCTGTTGCTGCGATTGAAGCAGATGTAGAAAAATTTTATAATGCTGGCAATGCAGCTGCTGGTACTCGTGTGCGTAAAGCAATGCAAGATCTTAAAGTTTTAGCACAAGAAATCCGTGCAGAAGTAACTGACAAGAAAAACTCTGGCAAATAATATTTCGCGAGTAAGAACGAAAAGGTCCCGATTTTAATTGGGACCTTTTTGCGTTTAAGAATGTTCAATTATAGTTATACAATATTAATTGATATAATTACCTAAGCGAAACCAGATACAAAAGACAAGGCCCACCATCGCGGTAGGCCATTATCCAACTAACAAAACATAACTTTAAGAAGAATTGATTATGCTCCTTTTTTAATCAATTTATACTCAATAACTGGTTTACCACGTGTACCAGAATCACCAGCACCCATTGAAATAAATTTTAACTTATAATAATTTCCTGCACCATCTTTAATTACGTAAAAGGAATCCGTTTTAACTCCCGTTGCCGGAGATGTGCTTCTCCATGATGATCCAATAGCATCTCTGTTTGTTTTAAAAGTTACAGCACTTATATTTGCCTCTTTAAAATCAGCATAGCTTACTGTACTTGTTGCAACTACTCCTGCAGTTACACCATTTAATGAATTCAAGAAGACTAAATCTGAAAAATTGTAGGGAACTATTACACCATTAAATGTTGTTTGGTAAACAGAGTAGGTCCAGGTTATATCCCAATTTGAATTTTCTGGTTCCGCACTAACAATTGCTCCGTTGGTTAATGAAACAAATTTAAAGTTAAAGTTTCCATCTTTTGGAACATCTACGGTGGTGAAGTTAGTTGTTTCTTTTATTTTACCATATTGTAAAGTGTAACCACCAGAGGTATTTCTCGTTACTTTTAGTTTAATCCATGATTTTGCTGAAATACTGCCACCCGTGCCACGATTTAAAATAATAATTTTATTATCTGCTGCTGTTGCTGATACAGTTGGAATTACTGTATTTGATAAATTGCCACTTATTGCATCAAAATATGCAAAATCTGTATTAGCTGGAGAAGCCTGGCTAACGGCTAATGTTAAGCCTAAAGTATCGGCTTCGCCAACGGTGGCCAAGCTTGCGTTTGTTGTGGTAATAACTTTTGCACCTGCAGCTGTTGTGTTGTTTAAAATAACTCTGAAGTCAGAACCACCGTAAAAACCCAAATCCCAAGATGCTCTTGCTACTGATGTCTGTTTATCAGTACTAAAATCTACAAAAACACTGTTCCCTGCTGCGCTTCCTGCCTCAGCAGCAATTAAACCATTTAATGTTAATGTGCTTCCATCAGAAGGTGGTGCAACTACGATAGGTTCTTCATTGTCTTTTTTACAAGAAGTAAAAGTAATCGCTAGCAAAGCGATTGCAATAATTGAGTTAAATTTATTCATGTTTCAATTTTTAATGTTTATTATATTTCTGATTTAATTTTTGTTCCAGTTAAAGATTAATCCCAGTATATAAGACCTACCATAGCTGTTCGGCACCGAAGTACCATCAGTGCTATGTGCGCCTCCGCTTGCAGTAGATGTATTGGATAATTGTGTTACGTTTAAAAGATTTTTTATACCAGCATTTATGGTCAAATACTTATATATATTTTTGTTCAGCATTAAGTCTGCTAGGTTAAATCCACCAATTTTGACTAGTGTTGCTGTTTGAAAACCATTTAAAACAATTAGTTGGTAGCTTGGTCTGCTACCTGAGTATTTATAGAATAAGCTTATACTGCCATTTATTTTAGGGAAATTGTAAGTCAGGTTTGAAGAAACTTCTGCACTCCAAACAAACTCTGGAATTTCGAAAGATGCATTGGATTCCAATAATTCATTGTATCGGCCTATGTATGAGAAACCAACATTAGCCTGAAAATTTTTATAGAGTAATGTATTATCTAAAGTACCACCTGTTGTTTTAAACTTAGAAATATTTATTAATGTAGTAACTGTTGGATTTGTTGCATCAATACCGTAATCAATTCTATTTTTAAACAAATTATAAAACCCTGCCAATGTGGAGCGGAATTGAAAATCGTTTATCTGAACACCAGACCATCCAAATGAACCATTAAAGCTATTAGATTCTTCGGCTTTAAGATTTGGATTTCCCATTATCGAATGGCTCGCATCAAAAAAATCATAATATAATTCGCGTAGGGCAGGCGCACGGAAACCTCTCGCATAAGCTAATCTAAAATCAAGGGTTTTTGTTAAAGTAAATTTTGTATTTAATGATGGAATTACTGGGGGAGCATCATAAATAGAGTTTTTTATAAACCTAAATCCTGGTCGGATATTTATACCTTCTGTTGGTTTAAATTCACCTGAAATGAAAAATGCATAATCATTTATTGCGGGTGAACCATTAATTCTTGCACCACTTGCAGCATCACGATTAAATTCTAAACCTGGTTGCAAAGTAAGTAGGTCGTTTATTTTATATATTGCTGTAGCTCGGAAAATTGAAAAATTAAATTTAGCTACATCTTGTTCACCTGCGGCTGCAGTAAGTTCTTCACTTCCATTAGTAAAATCATGAATAACAGATTTGGTTGCTCTTTCGAGATTTGTAAACCCTGCAATAGCTGTAAGCTGAAGGTTTTGAAATAACTGCCATTCTGATTGTAATTGTTGGGTGTAACGATTTGTTGTATAAGTTTGAAATTTTGCTTTATAGTTATTAGGGTTCATACCACCACGGCTGTCTATCGTTTCATTCAAGCCATCTAACCGATACCAGATATTAAAATTCTCATTTCTATAACCAATTTTTGTATTTCCTAACCACTGCTCTTTAGGTTTCCAACGATTACTATCCGCATCAACTTCAGCACTTGTAGCTGTTTTTGAAGCTAAATTCCAACCACCAAATTCATTATGTGTAAATCCTGCTAATGCACTCCAGCCTTTATTTTGCCAGCTACCGCTTATGTTTTGGTTATGACTGCCACTTCCGCTGAAAGCATTGTATTCATTGCTTACAGTTTCCTCTTGTAATCTTACAGATATATTTAATAATGATTTTCCGCTGTTTTTCGTGATGATATTTATAACCCCAGCTAATGCATCTGTTCCGTAAACGACAGACATTGGGCCTTCTACAATTTCTATTCTATCAACTGTATTAATATCTATTTGATTTAAACTCTCTCTTGTATCCGATCTATCAACCATCGGAATACCATCTAACAGGATCTTGATATTTCTGCCCGTCATCCCCATTAATTGGACATCTGATGTTCCTAAAGTTAAATCATTGCTAAAGCGGAACCCCAGCTCGGTATTGAGTACTTGTTGAACGTTCGTTGCCGCCCTTAATTTTATCCTTTCGGCACTTATTGTTCTAATATTGTAAACGGAGTTTTTTAAAGTTTGAGGTCCAAACTGACCTGTAATTACAACCTCTTTTAAAACTTTAGCTGTATCGCTTTTTAATTGCTGGCTAAAAGCACAAAATCCATATAATAATAAAGCAAATAATAAATATATTTTCATTTATTTAGACTAATTATAAATAATTATGCAAATTTGTGCATAATCAAGCTAGGCAGATAACGTCAAACGGATAATATATAACGCCAAACGGATTATTAAGAAAGATTCTAAATAAAATAAATTTTGTTAAAATTCGATTCTGAAAAATTTCAACGCCATAAAATGAAAATTAAAATATCCGATTATTTAGAAGGAAAAGTGATCTTTTCGAAACGTTATCCTCTAAATTTTAAAACAAGAGCAGATTTTGATGAACACGAACAAGAAATTGAAAATAAGGGTTACAAAATTTTTTTAAAAGAGAGATGGTTTGAGGGCATACACATTAGTCATATTAAAATTAATACTAAAAAGCCAGAACAGATTCTTATACATTATTCCAGTATTACTGTTTCGTTTCTATATTGTTTAGAAGGCACTATTAACTGCGAAAATAGTTCAAAAATAGAAAGTATTGTTTTAAACAAAAATCAGCAAATTATTAAATTAAATGATTTTAAAAACCTAGTGATCAGTTTTAATAGTAAGATAGAATATATTCATATCCAATTAACGCAAGAACACTATAAAAAGCTTACAGGAGGAAATTTTGGTAATGATTTATCAGCCTTTGAATCTTCTGAAACTGATTCTGAAATAACCTTAATTTTGAATTCACTAATAACTCAAAAAAATCATAAACGAACAGCGAAAATTTCAATACAAGCTAAAGTCTACGCTTTATTAACTTTCTACATTAATAAAGTAAATTATAAACCTTTGCTTTCATTGAAGAAAGATGATATTGATAAAATATTATTTGCAAAAAAGCTTGTCGAAGATAATATTCAAATGCCTTATTCATTAATAAATCTATCTAGAAAAGCAGGAATAAACGATTACAAACTTAAAAAAGGTTTTAAAGAAATAACTGGTAACACAGTTTTTGGATATCTTTATAAAATAAGGATGGAGAAGGCACATTACTATCTATCAAGAGATAAGAAAACAGTAAATGAAGTTGCATTTTTAGTTGGTTATAAAAATGCGCAGCATTTTACTGCTGCATTTAAAAAAATATATAATATTTTGCCTCGTAGCTTAAATAAATAAGTTCGTCTATGTGTAGGCTTGATATTTAATCGACCATTTTGTTGTTAATTATCAAATCGGATTCTATCAAAGTATTGTAAAAGGCCTGGTTTTCTACATTTGGATTATTAATTAAATCTAAAAGAATATTGGCAGCCTTTTGGCCTTGAAGATATGGATACTGTTCTACCGACGCAATTGGTGAATAATCTAAATAATTCATTAAAGGAAGGTTGGCGTAACTTACAACATCAATTTCATCAGCAATTTTGAGTTTCTTTAAATATCTGATTAAAAATAAAGCAATATAATCGTTAAAAGCTACAATAGCAGTTGGTTTTCTCTTATGATTTATGAGTTGGTTTGCAGCATCGATTGATCCTTGTTCCGTTAAATTACAGTTTACAACCAAAGATGGATCAAATTTTAAGCGATTAAAATTGATGGCTTGCATATAACCTTCTTTTCTTTCACCACTTGCAAATAGCGTTGTGGGTCCATTTATCATGCCTATAGTTCTATGGCCTTTCTTTAGCAGAAAATTAACAGCTTTAATTGTTGCATTTTCAAGAGAACAAGCAACATAATGAACATTTTTAAATGGAGGAATTCTATCGAAAAATACAACAGGTATATTAAAAGCTTTTAGCTTTTCGAAATGATCGAAATTAGAAGTATCCTTACTGATTGATACTATTAATCCATCTACACGCTGATTTTTCATTTTATCAACCAACCTAACTTCTTTCTCAATATCATCATGAGATTGAGCGAAAATTACAGTGTAGTTTTTTTTCAACGCTTCATCCTCAATCGCTGAAATAGCAATAGAAAAAAAATGTTCAGATAATTTAGGAAGGATAACACCAATTGTGTAAGTTTTACCTTTTTGAAAAAGAATAGCAGCGTTATTTGGCTCGTAATTTAAAGATTTTGCAAGTTGCTTAATTTTTTCACGCGTAACTGCACCAATACTTGGGTGATCATGTAAACCCCTGGATACGCTTGAAGGCGAAAGGTTCAATATTTTGGCTATTTCCTTAATGGTTGTTGGCTTAGATTGCATTTAAGTTACTAAACTATATAAAATATGTTTGTGTTGTAATAATACAAAATTAATAAGACGTTAGCGTGGTTTTTTTTACCTCATTTCTTTTTATTCAGAACTTAAACATATAATGCATTCATATGAGGTAAATAAAAACTTAAAAAACTTTATTTGTATATCAAGTGTAATTAATAATCTATAATGGGTAATGAAACCATAATTTCTGTATTTACAGAAGAATAACAGACGGACAGAATGCTAATTTTTGTATTCAACGATGATGATTGATAAAATTTAGATTTATTAATCAAGTAATTTAATTAGTCAAATATTATTCGATTACATTAGATCAGTTCTTCCTATTTAAAATGAATTTCCTTGTTAAAAAATTTATCCTAATTAGTCAATTTAAAATTAATGATAGCTGTTTATACTTTAATCGTCCTAATTCTGATTTTCTTAATCGTAACTAATCTACCTGTATTTGGTCGATTACCAAAAGGAGAAAGGCTTAATTCAATCCATCATTTAAAAAATTATCGTAATGGAGCATTACAAAATATTTCTGTAACACCTATGCAGCCAGAAGGTGTAAGTTTATTTACAATTATTAAAAAATACTTTTTTGGCAAGCACCCTAATAAAATCCCTAAGAAGGCGTTAAACTTCATTAAAACTGATTTAAACAAAGCACCCGAAAGTAATTCGCCAGAAATTGTTTGGTTTGGGCATTCTTCTTATCTAATTACAATAAATAATAAAAGAATTTTAGTAGATCCGGTTTTTAGTGAAACACCATCCCCGTTTTCCTTTATTGGTAGCAAGGCATTTCCTGGTACTAATTTTGTAAAAGCTGAAGCTTTTTTAAATATAGATGTTTTGGTTGTAACTCATGATCATTATGATCATTTAGATTATAAAAGTATTCTAAAAATTGCGCCTCAAGTCAAAAATATTGTTACATCGATAGGAGTGGGTTCACATTTAGAAAGATGGGGTATCGATACTCATAAAATTAACGAACTATGCTGGGAACAATCAATTTCATTATCTGATGATTTAGAATTTACGGCTGTATGCGCCCGTCACTTTACCGGAAGAAAGTTTAAACGCAATCAAACACTTTGGTCGGCATTTGTTTTAAAAACACCAAATTACAAACTATTTTTAGGAGGCGATTCAGGTTATGATGTTCATTTTAAAAAAATAGGTGACGATTATGGACCTTTTGATATTGCGTTTTTGGAATGTGGTCAATATAACGAGCTTTGGCCGTTTATTCACATGTTCCCCGAGCAAACTGTACAAGCAGCAATTGAATTAAATGCAAAAATTTTAATGCCTGTGCATTGGGGTAAATTTAGTTTATCCATGCACCCATGGAATGAACCGGCAGAACGAGTAACCTTAGCAGCTGAAAAACAAAATTTAAAAATCATTATACCAAAACTTGGAGAAAGAGTGGTTTTAAACAAAGATTTTCCCTCAGAAAAATGGTGGCTAGATTAATAAAAAATAAACAAAAGTTAATCATAAATGTTAGTTAGTATTAAAAACACATATATGAAAACTGACCTTGTAGAAATTTTCCAAACCATAAGAGCAAGCTTACAACCTTATGCAGCAAGAGGTTATACTGTTAGTGAAAATTCTGAAACAAACTATGTTTTGGTAAGTGAAAAAAATGTAATAGAAAACGATGGTAAAACCACTGAACGTTTTTTCGTAGGAATTTTTATAAATGCTGAAGTTGTTGATATTCAATTGAATACAAGTGAATTTGATTCGGCACAAGATTTAGTCGAATTCGGAAATGTTAAGGAAGGTTTTTCCATTTCTGAGCTTGATGAAGATAAATTAAAAGAAGTTGAAATATTTATCGAAATTATATACACAAATTTTAAAGAAAGAGGCTGGGTATAGAATTTATTCTCCTTAAAAAGTTAAATTTGCCTTCAATAATCTAAATATTCAACAACCAGTTTATTGAACAATTCTAGTGTAAATTCTTTAATGATAACCTGTAAGTGGCGAAGTGAATTTTTATCTGCCTTACAGAATAATAGCATTATATACCATTCAATTGAGGGTAATCTTTTATCATTTCCTAAGCATAATTTTATAATTCATTTGGTAAATACCAAAAATAATTTTCTGCCCGAAGATTTAATTCATATCCAAGACCAGCATTCTATTAATAATATTAAACTGATTCATTTATGGGAAGATGTGTGGACATCGAAACCTGAACAAGTTTTATTTAGGTTAATGTCACTTTTAGGGCATAACAAAAGGATTCATGGTAGAAAAACAGAAGTTCGAAAAATTAATAAGCCTGAAGCAGATGAATTTTTAAATGCAAATCATCTTCAGGGTGCAGTCAGCAGTCGCTATAAGTTTGGGCTTTTCTATTTAAATGAACTTTTAGCAGTTGCAACTTTCTCTTCACTTCGTAAAATGAATCACACAGAAAATTATAAATCTTTAGAATTAATAAGGTTTGCAACTAAAGGAGGATATTCGATTACGGGCGGATTAAGCAAACTAATTAAGCACATAGAAAGGCTTGTAATGCCTAACGATATAATGACATATGCAGATAGAGATTGGTCTGCTGGCGAAAGTTATTTTAAAATTGACTTTAAAAACATTAGTATTTTACCTCCACAATATTTCAATTTAGATACCAATTTAAAGAGAAAACTACAAAAAGATAATATTGAATTCACATGTTCGAATGTATTTAATACAGGTAGCATTAAATTCATTTTAAGATTTTAGTATGTCGGAAAATACATTAATCATCATTTTGGGTGCAACAGCTTCTGGTAAAACAAAACTTGCTGTGCAGGTTGCAATAGAACTTAATGGCGAAATTATAAGTGCAGATAGCCGGCAGGTTTTTAAAAAGATGAATATTGGCACAGGAAAAGACTTGGCTGAATATTCAATTGGCGATAAAAGTATTCCACATCACCTTATTGATATACTGGAGCCAGGACAGCGATATAATGTTGATGCATTTAAAAATGATTTTTACAATGCATATCAATCTGTAATGGATAGAATTAAGCAACCAATACTATGCGGAGGAACAGGAATGTATATTCACAGTATTTTACAAAATCAACTGTATACAAATGTTCCTGTCGATGTTGATTTGCGTTTATTATTAGATAATTTTTCTAAAGAGGAACTGATAGATAAATTGTCTTTTTATCCTATTGAAAACACTAGTCATGCTGATAATTCATCAAAAAAGAGATTAATTCGGGCCATTGAGATAGCAGAATACCTTGAATATAATAAAATTGAAGAGGTTGAAAGACCTGAGATTAAACCTTTAATTTTTGGTTTGAAGAATGAAGTTGAGCAAACAAGGTTTAATATAATTAAAAGATTAGAATTAAGGTTAAATAATGGTTTGATTGAAGAAGTTAGAGATTTATTAGCGGCCGGAGTAAGTAGAGAAATGCTTATTCTCTATGGTTTAGAATATAAGTTTATCGTCAATTACTTAACTGGAGAATTGAGTTATAATGAACTAAAATTAAAATTAGGAATTGCTATATGTCAATTTGCGAAGCGTCAAAATACTTTTTTCAGAAAAATGGAGAAAGATGGGGTTTTGATAAATTGGCTTGATGCTTCATCGCCAATTAATCAATTAAAACAACAGGTTTTAGAAAAATGTTCTTTTTAATGAAAAATATTTTTGTGAATTAACAATGACTTAACTGTATACTGAAAATACTCAAAAAAGCTCTTTTTGGCACAGGGTTTGTAATCATCGAGTTAATATAGTTTAACTCAAAAATAATATAATTAAAAATGAAAACAATTACTAAAATCGTGGCTACTTCAGCAGCTGTAGTAGCATTATTTTTCTCTACAAATGTAAATGCACAATCTTCACAAAAATTAGGAATAGGATTAAACGTTGGTATCCCGACAACTGAAGGTTATAGCTTCGCAATAGGCGGTGATTTACGTTATCAATTTGACATTGATAAACAATTATCAATCCCAGTAACAGCTGGCTACACAAATTTTAAAGTTAAAGATTTTGATGCTAGTTTTGGTGTTATTCCGGTAAAAGCGGGTGTTAAATATTTCTTTAATGATTCAGGTGCAGGTGCTTATGGATTAGCAGAATTAGGTGCAGGTTTCGGTACAAATAAAGGTTCTGGAACTTCATTCGTTTATTCTCCTGCAATCGGTTATTCTTGGAGTAATGGTTTAGATTTAGCAGCTAAATACGAAGGTTATTCTAATAATGGAAGTATAGGTTATGCTGGTATCCGTTTGGCTTACGGTTTTAGCTTATAATAACAAGCAAAATATCATTTTAAAGAAAGCCCCCGAATTCGGGGGCTTTCTTTATTTTCAGAAATTTCAAAAAAAATAATATTTAAAAAATCTGTTTTACTAATATGATCGTATGTATAGCTAAACCCTTAATTAATAACTTAAAAATATCTTAAAATGAAAACAGTTACTAAACTTTTTGCAACGACATTAACAGCCCTTGCAATTTTAACCACATCTAATTTAAAGGCTCAAACAATGGGCACTACTGAACCGATGACTACAGGAAGCGGCATGGCTTTCAAGGTTGGCGTAGGTGTTCAAGGTGGACTTTTTCCTGATAAATCTGAAATGGATTACGGATATGGCGCAGATTTAAAATTACAATACGACTTAACTAAAGAGGTTGCTGTTTTTGCATCTGGAGGTTACACAAAACTTAAATGGAAAAGTAGCCCACTTAATTTCGAATTCATTCCTTTAATGGGTGGCGTAAAAGCTTTTGTTTTCGACAGAATGTATTTAACAGGTGGTGCTGGTACTGGTCTAGCTTTGAAAGAAGGTGCTGAAATGAACTTTATTTACACTGGTGGTTTAGGCTACGAGTGGACAAACGGTTTAGAAATTGGTGCAAAATATGAAGGTTATGTAAATAACAGTGCTTCTGATTTGTATTTTATGAAGACCGGACAATTTGCTTTGAGATTAGGATATAATTTCAAATTATAATTAAAACATCATTTAATAGGAGCCTCCGAAATTTTCGGGGGCTTTTTTTATTTAATTAATATTTAAATTGCTAATTTGAGCCGAAAACCAAGTACTATGAAAAGGATATTAGGCGTAACGATATTAGCTTCTTTAATGGCCTGCAATCAGTCAGAGAAAAAATCAACAGATTTAAAAGATACCGATGCAGTTTCTGTTGCAACAAAAACAAATAAAGTTGTAATTAAAGATGCTAAAAAGGAACAGATTTTTCTTCAATATGAAAACCTTAAAAATGCTTTGGTAAAATCTGATTCATCCGATGCTCAAAAAGCAGCTAAAGAATTACAAACTAGTCTTGCTAATTTTGAAGGTTGCGAAACCACTGCAAGCATCGCCAAAAATATAGCAAATACTAATGATTTAGTAGCGCAAAGAAAAGATTTTACCGCTTTAAGTATGGACTTGATTGCTTTCGTTAAAGCTGATGAGCTAGAGCAGGGAACTATTTATGTTCAGCATTGCCCAATGGCAAATAAAGGTGATGGTGGAGATTGGCTATCTACAGAAAAGGAAATTAGAAATCCTTACTATGGTAAAGAGATGCTGGAATGTGGTAGAGTTACCGAAGAGATTAAAGCAAAATAATCATAAAGCATAATTTTGTTAATCATGATTGTTACGTCATACTGACTAATATTTCATATTAAATTAACAGATTTGCTATGCATGTATATTAATTTTATATAATTTAGAAAGCTATAAACACAACACAATAATATGTCAGATATTGCAGAAATTAAAGTTGATGGTAATACAATTGAATTACCGGTAATTACAGGAACAGAAAACGAAAAGGCGATTGATATTTCAAAATTGAGAGATTTAACCGGTTTTGTTACTTTAGATACAGGTTTCAAAAATACTGGTTCTACAAAAAGTAAAATCACATTTTTGGATGGCGAAAAAGGTATTTTGAAATACAGAGGCTATTCGATTGAGGAACTTGCCGAAAAATCAAGCTTTTTAGAGGTTTCCTATCTTATAGTTTATGGTAATCTTCCAACGCAAGAACAGTTAGATGGCTTCCAGGCAGAAATTAGCAAACACACATTGATTCATGAGGATATGAAAAAATTCTTTGATGGTTATCCATCAAGGTCACATCCAATGGGGCAACTAGGTTCGTTAATATTCTCATTATCTACATTTTATCCTGAATGTTTAAAGCCAAATCAGACTGCAGAAGAGCAAGATTTAACCATTATTAAATTATTGGCTAAGCTACCAACAATAGTCTCCTTCATTTACAAAAAATCTTTAGGTCATCCGCTTATTTATCCGAAAAATAAATACGATTATGTTACCAATTTTCTTTGGATGACCTTCGGTCAGCGTACCGAGGATTATGACGTAAATCCGATAGTAGTTAGTGCAATGAATAAACTGCTTATTCTGCATGCAGATCATGAACAAAACTGTTCTGCATCTACGGTTCGTATCGTTGGCTCTTCAGACTGTAATTTATATGCATCTATTGCAGCTGGTATTGCAGCACTATGGGGTCCGCTACATGGCGGGGCTAATCAAGCTGTAATTGATATGCTTGAGTTAATTAAAGAAGATGGGGGCGATACTGAAAAATGGATAAACAAGGCAAAAGATAAAAATGATTCATTCCGCATGATGGGATTTGGTCATAGAGTTTACAAAAACTTTGATCCTCGCGCTAAAATCATTAAGAAAGCATGTGATGATATTTTAGAAAACCTGGGTATTGATGATCCGATTTTAGAAATTGCAAAGAAATTAGAAGAAGCAGCATTAACTGACCAATACTTTATCGATAGAAAATTATATCCAAACGTAGATTTTTATTCGGGTATTATTTATCGTGCTTTAGGCTTCCCTTCAGAAATGTTTACCGTTTTGTTTGCATTAGGTCGTTTACCAGGATGGATTGCACAATGGAAAGAAATGCATGAAAATAAGGAACCAATCGGTCGTCCCCGTCAGATTTACGTTGGTGAAACCGACAGAGACTTTGTTGCAATAAAAGATAGAAAGTAACATAACCCAACATATAAAAAAATCCCAGGCTTTTTAAAAACCTGGGATTTTTTTATGTTAAAATTTATATACTTTAGGTTGCTACGTAATATATAATGTTTAACATTACCGTTTCAGTAATTGCAAGAGCAATACCGTAGAGTATAAAAATAAATACCATCTTCCAAATTGTAGCTCCGCGTTTTCTTTGATAGAATACTTTTAAAGCATTATAAAAATACCAAACAATCCAGATAATCACGCCGAGTTCGATAATGTTTGCAAGTAAAGAATGTTCGCCGAAAATGTATTTTTTTAAAGGCTCTGTAAATATTGAAACAATAAAATATGCAGTCATTCCATGTATCGTGAAAATTAAATGGTTTAAATAGTAAATGTGATTTCTACGGAAATTCCACATAATAAATAAAGCCAGAAGCGGCATCATTAAAAAGTATTGTTTCGGCCGGTTGTGTTCTAATGTTTCTTTTATTACCTCCGATTTTTCGCCAATTGATATCGAACGTTTTGTCGCCATCCGTTCAAACCAATTATCCTGTTTTAGTAAGGGTAATTGTTTTTGTCGGGAAAGGTATGCGCTATACGTGCTGTCATTTCTATCATTATGAATGCTAGAAAGTTTAGATATTATTTTTTTTAGTGAATCAGATTTATTTGTAGTACCCTGGGTTTTTAATTTAGATAGGACGACAGCCTGCTCCTTAAAATTCAGTTCTTTAAAGTTTTCTACATCAACTTCTTCCTTAAATCCGGCTTTAACCTTATCTAAAACCTCGGCACTTTTGCCATTAACTATTCCAGCATCGGCTAATTCTTTACTTACACTATCAATGGCAGTAACTTTTTCTGTAGCAGTTTTACTCGATTTATATTCTTTATTTTTTTTAGAATGTTCTGGCGAGTATGCTACCAAAAAATATACAATCGATACAAATATATACATACTCACCGGGTTGATGTACCTGGCTCTTTTTCCTGCCAAATAATCTAAGGTTACTTGTCCGGGTTTGATTAATAGGGGAGTTAGCGTTTGAAAAAATTTATTATCAAAATGAAAATAATGAGCAATGCTATGGCTTATAAAGCCCCAGAAACTTTCTTTTAGTTCTAAATTTGGTTGTCCACAATTGCTGCAATAATGCGCTTCTACATGCGAACCACAGTTTAAGCAATTGTGTTCTTTTCTGTATTTACCGGTGGACATAAGGGATTAAGAGGTTATAAATGATTAATGGCTTCTACTTCTGCTCGGGTATGTTTGTGTTTAAATATTATAACAAAAACTATTGCAATTATGAGAACGTAAATTGTGAAAGACAGCCAGATGTTGTGCCAGTCTTTGACATCCAATGCCCTACTTAAATCTCCGTTTTGCAATACACTAATGCCTTTATTTTTCAAAAATTGAAGTAAATGCTTATTATCAGCTTCGCTGTTAACATATTTAGATAGTGAATCAATACTGTTGTAGTAAGTTGTGAAATATTTATTAATCATCCAGCCCGAAATGAGACTTCCAAATACGGCACCAAAGCCATTAGTCATCATCATAAACAAACCCTGAGCTGATGAACGCGTTTTAGCCGTTGTTGAAGTTTCTACAAATAATGAACCTGAGATATTGAAGAAATCGAAAGCCATGCCATATACAATACATGATGTTATTATCATCCATAAATTTGCAGATGGGTCGCCGAATGAAAATAAAGCAAAGCGAAGTACCCAGGCAAACATTGCGATGGCAATAACCCATTTAATTCCAAATCGTTTTAAAAAGAATGGAATAGCTAGGATAAATAGCGTTTCTGATATTTGAGAGATAGAAAGAATTATGGTAGAATATCGGATTACAAATGAATCTGCAAAAACTGGGAATAACTTAAATTCATCTAAAAAAACATCGCCGTAAGCGTTTGTTAGCTGAAGTGCAGCGCCTAAAAACATAGAGAAAATGAAAAACAAAGCCATTTTATAATCAGCAAAAAGCTTAAAAGACTCTAATCCCAGCTTTTGTACAAATGTTTTTTTCTCGCTTATTAAATTTTGCGGTTTACATGCAGGAAGTGTGAAAGAATATATTCCTAATAATAAAGCACTTACACCAGCAATATAAAATTGACTTGCACTTGCTTTATTGCCTGTTAAGTTCGTAATCCACATTGCAACAATAAAGCCCACAGTTCCCCAAACACGTATTGGTGGAAAATTTTTAACCACATCAAAATTACCGTTTTTTAAAGTGGTATAACTAATGGAATTGCTCAATGCAATTGTTGGCATATAAAAGCACATGGCTATCAGCATTACCCAAAAGAAACTATGAGGACTTTCTACTTGAGGTAAATAGAACATTGTGGCTGCGTAAAGAATATGTAGGATTGCGTAAAGCTTCTCTGCGTTTATCCATTTATCGGCTATTATGCCTGTTATTGTTGGCATAAATAGTGATGCAATACCCATTGTAGAAAAAATTATCCCAAAATCTGCACCGTCCCATTGCTTGGTTCCAAACCAGTAATTTGCAATCGTAATTAACCATGCGGCCCATACAAAAAATTGCATGAAACTCATTATAGTTAAGCGAAACTTAACATTCATATATTAATTGTTTGTTTGATTTGAAAGTAAAAGATGAATATAGAACTATTTTGAAACATAATTCAAAAATGAACCCAAATTATTTTAAACAATTTGGGTTATGTAAACTTTTAGTTTTATATATAAACTTTTTGAATTGAAATCTTACTTGAAATAAATTTTATTAAAATTATTGTTAAGTTTTCTTAAGATTTACCTCTTTTATTAAGTTCATCTCGAAGTCTTGCTGCTTTTTCATAAGCTTCTTCTGCAATTGCTTCCTGTAGTTTTTGTTTTAGCTCTTCTAAATTTAAATCTCCATAACCTTGTTTACTAGTAGAAGTTGGAATGGTATCTGCTTCTGGCTCTTTTGCAATGCTATCCATATTCTCAAGAAATAAGAAATCGTTTCCTTCAATTACAATTCCTGCTGATGCTAAAATGAATTCGTAAGTGTAAATCATAGCATTGAACCTTACTGCTAAAGCTATAGCATCAGATGTTCTTGCATCTATTTCATGTGTGTTTTTGCCATCGCTGCAAATCAATTTTGCATAGAAAACACCATCAACTAAGTTGTAGATAATTATTTCCTGAATATTAATATGGAAAGTTTCAGCCATTGATTTAAACAGGTCATGGGTTAACGGCCTGCTTGGTGTCATTTTTTCAATTTCTATTGCTATTGCCTGGGCTTCAAATGCACCAATGATAATCGGCAAACGTCTGCGACCGTTAACTTCGCCTAAAACCAAAGCATAAGCGCCTGATTGAGTTTGGCTATAAGATAAGCCTACGATATCTAATTTTACTTTCTTCATACTTTCAGATGTCATGTTGAGCTTGTCGAAACATTTAATTTAATCCTTCGACAGGCTCGGGATGACAAAATTACGCTTTATGTGCTTTTAGTGCTTCAATTAATTTTGGAATTACTTCGAATGCATCACCAACTATACCATAATCTGCCACTTTAAAAAATGGTGCTTCAGGATCTTTATTAATTACGACGATAACTTTCGAAGAACTAACACCAGCCAAATGCTGAATTGCTCCAGATATACCGATCGCAATATATAAGTTTGGGCTAATTGAGATTCCTGTTTGACCAACGTGTTCTGAGTGTGGTCTCCAGTCGGCATCGCTTACCGGTTTTGAGCATGCTGTAGCTGCACCTAATAAATTCGCTAGTTCTTCAATCATTCCCCAATTTTCAGGGCCTTTTAATCCACGACCAGCCGATACAACTAATTCTGCATCAGGTAATGAAATTTTATCTGTTGCACGAACAATATCTTTTATAACTGTACCCAAGTCGGATTGTTTAATATCTGCAGCGAAATTTTCAATAACTACATCAGTATGGTTTTCCTTTACACCAAAAGCATTTGGATTTAAAGCAATTATTTTATTGGCAGATGTTAGTTCTGTAATAGCAAATGCTTTACCTGAAAATGCAGTTTTCTTTACTTCAAACTTACTGCCATCAATTTTTGGTAATCCTACCGCACCATCTGCTAAACCAGCTTTGAGTTTTACAGCAATACGAGGTGCTAGGCCTTTGCCCGAAAACGAGTTTGAAAGCACAACTATATCTGCAGATTCTTTTTCGGCAGCAGAAGCAATAACACTAGCATAAGCCTGGTTAACGAAAGTTTTTAATTGATCGACACTTACATTTAAAATTTTAGATGCTCCGTATTTACCCAATTCTTTTAATTCTTCCTCGGCAACATTACCAATAGAAATTGCTGTTAAGTTTGTTGATTGCTGATCGGCAATAGCTTTGGCATAAGAAACAGCTTCGAAAACCGATTTCTTAAATTTACCTTCAGCTTGTTCTACATATACTAATACTGACATATATTTATTTCTAGATCCTAAAATGGATTTGTGTAATTATTTAGTTATTTGATTATAAGAGTTATTATTAAATCACTTTAGCTTCACTGTGTAATAAGCCAATTAATTGCTCCGTTTGATCAGCAGGTATCAATTTAACAGCACCGCGAGGCGCAGGAGTTTCAAATTTAATTACCTTGGTTACCTCTTCAATAGAAACAGCCTCTATTATATTCAGTGGTTTTGTTCTTGCAGACATAATTCCACGCATATTAGGGATTTTTGGTTCAGCGACACCCTCTGCACAACTTGCAATAAATTTACCTGTTACCGTTAAAACCTCTTTACCACCTTCAATTTCTCTTTCAACAGTTGATGATGTCCCGTCAGTTTCTAATTTTTTAATGATTGAAACAGATGGAATATCTAAAAATTCTCCAACCATTGCAGCAACCTGATTACCATTATAATCGATAGATTCACGCCCTGTTAAAATAATATCAAAATCTTTATCTTTTGCATACGCTGCAATTTGCTTAGCAACAAAATAAGCATCTCTTGGTAAAGCATTCACTCTTACAGCATCATCAGCACCAATTGCTAATGCTTTTCTAATTGTCGGGTCGTTGCTCGCTTCGCCAACATTAATAACAGTAACAGTTCCTTTTCCGCCTTCAGTTAACTCAATTGCTCTTGATAAAGCAATTTCATCGTAAGGATTAACAATATATTGTACTCCTGCAGTATTGAATTCTGTATTATCGTTGGTAAAGGTTATTTTTGTTGTCGTGTCTGGCACGTTGCTGATACAAACTAATATTTTCATATGTATTTTATTGGTTTTTAATTTTACGAAGGTATTATGAGTGATTTTACAACAGCATTTTTCTCATAATCGCTTCATGTTATTGTGTTTATATATAAGGTCTTTCTGCAAATTTAATTAAAAAAGCAAGGAAATAAAATGTCATCTACCCGTTTAAGCAAGTTATTAGAATTTTTTGAAAGTGATCCGAATGATCCTTTTATACTATATGCCTTAGCCACAGAGTATAACGCTCAAAATGATAAGGAAAAAGCCTATAATTTTTACCTTCAGTTAACTGATAAACATCCTGATTATGTTGGCACTTACTATCATTTAGGAAAGTTGTATGAAAAAGATGGTCAAAAAGAAAAAGCAATTGAAATTTACGAGAAAGGAATGGTTGTAACAAGAAACAAGAGAGATATGCATGCTTTTTCTGAATTACAGGGTGCTTATAATTCTGTAGCTGGTTTGGATTATGAAGATGATTAACGCAAACCTCTAAAATGGCTTCCAACTTATTACTTATCGTTAGCAATCAAGTATAAACAATTAAATAGTTTAAAATAGCAGATTAAACTATTTAGCAGTTAAAATTAATCAGTATAGTATAAATGCAGACAAAACCTCTAATTGTAAGAAAGCAATGGCTTTTTATTCGTAATGTAATCTTCTTTACTTTTACTTCTTTTGGTGGGGCTCAAGCACATTTAGCTTTACTTTTAAAATATTTTGTTCATAATACTAAGTTTATTTCAGAAGAAGAGCTTTTGGAGCTTAATGCGTTAGCGCAGGTTTTACCTGGACCTGCATCCACACAAACCCTGGTTGGTATAGCATGGAAGGTTGGGAAACTAAAACTTGCAATTATAACATTTCTAATCTGGATTTTACCAACTGCATGCATTATGACTTTCGCAGCGATTAGTTATGCAATGCTTGATCAAAAGCAAAAATTTATAGAAATTTTAGAATATATTAAGCCAATTGCTTTAGGAATAGTTGCTTATGGAGCATTTAAACTTGGTAAAAAGGTTTTGAATTCTCAAATTTCTATTTTTCTTGCGGTGGCATCCGTTGTTGCAACTTTTGTTTTAAGAAACGCCTATGTATTTCCAATTGCTATTTTAGTAGGCGGGATGATTTCTTCAGCAATTGAAACACCAGATGAAGAAACACACTTACGAGTTAAACTTTTCTCTAATGTCAATCCAAAGAAATTGATTTACTTTTTGGGTGCATTGCTCTTATTTGCTCTTATTGGAGCTATTATTAACAGAACTTCACCTTTTAGTTTGCCAATTCGTTTGTTAGAAAACTTCTATCGTAACGGTATTTTGGTTTTTGGAGGAGGCCAGGTTTTGGTGCCATTAATGTTTACCGAATTTGTAGAAATGAAGCATTATTTAAATGCTTCCGGATTTTTATCAGGCTTTGCGTTGCAGCAAGCATTACCTGGTCCAACTTTCTCTTTTACAAGCTATTTAGGTGCATTAAGTATGAGAAACTTTGGATATGGTATTTGGGGACAAGTGCTGGGCGGATTTATTGGTGTAATTGGTGTTAATCTACCAGGGCTTATCTTAGTGCTTTTTATTGTTCCTTTCTGGGATGATTTGAAAAAAATATCAAGAATTCGTCACAGTTTATCAGGGATTAATGCAGTAAGTGTTGGATTTATTATTGCTGCATTTATCTTATTACTAGTTCCAATGGGATTTAATTGGCTATTTCTTGGTATTATGATGTTAACTTTTCTTTTATTAAACTATACTAAGGTTAGTCCGCCGATTGTTGTTTTAGCAGGAATTTTGATTGGATACTTATTTTAAATATTCGGTGAAAAATATAATTGAAAGATTAATAATAATTGATATTTAATTCCATCTCAAATTAACAAAATTACATGCTAAATATTAAAAAGGCGGATCATCGTCATTGTAATCATCCATTTTCGATGGACGAATAATTACGTTACTCTGTTTTTCAAAATCCTTTGAAGGATACATGCCTGCAGAAGGATCAGCTGCGAAAGATGTTGGCGCTGAAAAATCCTCTTCTAAATCGGTAAATTTTACAAACTTACCAATAAAACGAAGTGGTACAATTCCTGTTTCACCATTACGGTGTTTAGCAATAATTACTTCGCCAATACCAGCCTGAGATCTGCCTTGTTCATCTTCCGTAATTCCATAATATTCGGGACGATAAAGGAATAATACCATGTCTGCATCCTGCTCAATCGAACCGGATTCACGTAAATCAGACAACATTGGTCTTTTTCCTTGTAAACCTGGTCTACTTTCAACAGCACGACTTAACTGTGATAAAGCTAAAACAGGCACATCAAGTTCTTTAGCTACAGACTTTAGAGCCCTTGAAATACTACCAATTTCCTGCTCACGGTTACCGCCACCTTTTCCATTTTCGCCTTTTCCATGCATTAATTGAAGATAATCAACAATTACCAATTGAATATCATATTGAGATTTCAATCTCCTACACTTTGCTCTAAATTCGAAAATATTTAGTGCGGGTGTATCATCTATAAGAAGAGGAGCCTCTGTTAAACGACCGATTTTGCTGTGTAACTGCTGCCATTCCCATTCTTGTAAATTCCCTTTTCTAATTTTTTCTTGCTCAATTTCAGCTTCGCCGGATATTAAACGATTAACCAATTGTACACTCGACATTTCCAAAGAAAATACAACTGTTGGTTTTTGAAAATCGACCGTCGCATTTCTAGCACAAGTAAGTACAAAAGCTGTTTTTCCCATCGCTGGTCGGGCAGCAATAATTACCAAATCTTGCTTTTGCCAGCCACCTGTAATCCTATCTAAGCCGGTAAACCCTGTTGGAACTCCTGTTAAACCATCCGTTTTAGTTCTTAATTCTTCAAGAGTAGCTAAAGATTGTTTAATGATATCATCCATTTTCTGGGTATCTCTGCGCAAGTTGTTTTGAGCAATATCGAACAAGCCTTTCTCCGCATGATCCAACAAATCGAAAATATCTGTTGTATCTTCATAAGCATTGGTAATAATATCAGTAGAAATACGAATTAATTCTCGTTGTATATATTTCTGTGAAATGATACGAGCATGGTATTCTATATTTGCCGCTGAGGCAACTCTGTTAGTTAAGTTTGTAATATAATAAGCGCCGCCAACCATTTCTAAAGTGCCCATTTGGCGTAACTCTGCAGTAACAGTCAAAATATCAACAGGTTTAGATTTTTCGAATAGCATGTGTATAGCAGCAAAGATCTTTTGATGCGATTCCTGATAAAAAATTTCAGGTTTTAAAATATCGATAACAGCAGATAAAGCATCTTTTTCAAGCATTAATGCACCTAAAACCGCTTCCTCTAAATCTAAAGCCTGAGGAGGCAGTTTACCCATTGAACTTACAGTACTTGTTAATCTTGCTTTCCGGGATAATATATTGCCTTTTCCACCTTGTTCATTTTCGATACTCATAGAACAAAAGTAGTTAAAAGTTATGCCGATTGTTTTAAGAAGTTCTTAGTTCTTTGTTAACAAATTGATCTAGAATTAAATTAAAATTTTAGGCTTTACAGAAATCTTAAAAATTTTTAAACATTTAAATGTTAATAAGGATAATATAGATTAGTGGCTAAGCAATTATTTGAATACTTTTGCCTAACAATTTTTAAACATGGATAATTTTAGAAGACCGCAACGCATAAAAGAGAATAATGAATTTGTTTTTGGTATCAGAGCTGTTATTGAAGCAATAAAAGCTGGAAGAGATATTGAAACTATTTATGTGCAAAGAGGTTTGGGCGGCGAATTATTTCTTGAGTTAAAAGCTTTATTATCTGGCACATTAATACCATTAAATTCTGTTCCTGTAGAAAAACTGAATAGAATGTCGCAAAAGAATCATCAGGGTGTTATTGCTGTAATTTCTCCAATAACCTATCAAAATATAGAAGACATTATTCCTACAGTTTTTGAGAAAGGAGAAGTACCTCTTATTTTGGTTTTAGATAGTGTTACAGATGTTCGAAACATGGGGGCGATTGCTCGTACTGCTGTTTGCGTCGGAGTTCATGCCATTGTTGTTCCTTTAAAAAATGCTGCCCAAATTAATGCTGATGCAATAAAAACATCGGCAGGTGCACTATTTAGTATTCCTATTTGCAGACATTCAAATCTCCATAAAACATGTCAGTTTCTTCAGGAAAGTGGTTTACAAATTGTAGCATGTACTGAAAAGACAAACGATTTTATTTATGCTCCAGACTATACTATGCCCACGGCAATTGTTATGGGTTCGGAGGATGAGGGTATTTCAAATGAACTTTTACGAGTTGCCGATCATTTAGCGAAAATTCCAATGTTGGGCAAAATTGAATCTTTAAACGTTTCTGTAGCGGCAGGAGTAATTTTATACGAAGCAGTAAGACAAAGACTACTGTAAATTAATTAGTTGGTTTTTAGATAGATATTATTTGTTAATTTTATGAACAGACAAATATTGTTATGCAACCAGCCAAAACCATTAATGAAGTAATTTCTCTTTTAGATGAAATTATTGATTCAAGTATTTTGAGAAAATCTCGTATTGGATATTTTGCCTGTTTATACAGAAAAATGACCATTGCCGTAAAGAAAGGTATTGATAACGGTGTCTTTTCGGATGCTATGAGGATGGAAAAATTAGATGTAATCTTTGCGAATCGCTATCTTGACGCATATTATTGTCAATCTCAAAAAACTCCTGTAACATTATCCTGGAAAGCTGCTTTTGATTTGACAACTCAGCCTTACACGGTTATTCAGCATTTACTTTTAGGAATGAATGCTCACATTAATTTAGATTTGGGTGTTGCAGCCGCTGGAGTGAGCAAAGGAACAAATATTCAGTTACTTAAAAAGGATTTTAACCTCATTAATGATGTTATTGCAAGTTTAATTAATATTGTTCAAAAAGATTTGGAGGAAATTTGTTTACCGATGAAACTACTGAAATATGTAGATAATAAAAGTAAAGAATCCGTTATTAATTTCAGTATTACTTCAGCAAGAAACGCCTCATGGATAAACGCAGTAGGGCTTTCATCAGTGTCAACAGAAATGTATAATCCTTACATTAAAACTTTAGATTCAAAAATAAAAATTGTAGCCGATAATATTATAAATCCTAACTTTTCACAAGGTTTAATCCTTCGAACAGTTAGGAATTTTGAGCCAAAAGATGTTGGCGAAATCATTAAATTTTTAAAAGATTAAATGTATTTAACGCCAAATCTTGATTTTACTTCGGCCACAAATTCTTTAACTCTTTGCTCTTCATCACGAGGACAAATTAAAAGCATGTTATTATTTTCTACAACAATAAAATCGTGTAACCCATTCAAAATAACTAATTTATCTTTAGGTACATTAACCATACAATTAGATGAATCGAACATGATAACTTGTTCAGATGGAATAACAGCATTACCGACATAATCTTTTTCCGTCATCTCATATATAGATGCCCATGTTCCTAAGTCGGACCATCCAAAATCAGCAGGTAAAACATAAACATTATCTGCCTTTTCCATGATCCCAAAATCAATGGAAATGTTAGTACATTGAAAGTATGCATTATTTATAAATGCTTTTTCTCGATTGGTGTTTAAATCATTTCTACCCGAATTAAAGATTTCGAACATGTCAGGTAAATGCTTTTCGAAAGCTTTTAATATTGACTTAGCTGACCAAATAAAAATTCCAGCATTCCATAAGAAATCGCCACTTTGAAGAAAAGATTTGGCTAATTCAAGATTTGGCTTCTCTGTAAATGTTTTAACCTTATGTAAGTCTTTATCTGTATTTAAAACGTGATCTGTATGTTGAATATATCCGTAACCAGTATCTGGTCTATTAGGTTTAATACCAAGCGTTACCAAACAATTATTTTCCGACGCAGCTTTTAAAGCCTGCTCAATTGATTTGTTAAAACCTTCTAAATCTGCAATAGTGTGATCTGATGGTGCAACAACAATTGTAGCGTTTGGATTTAATTCTGCAATTTTTAAACAACCATAAGCTATACAAGGCGCTGTATTTCTCAGTAGTGGCTCTCCTAATATTTGATTATCAGTAATATCAGGAATTTGACTTTTTATTAAATCAGAATAAATATCGTTGGTAACTATAAAAATGTTTTCAGGCGGACAAATAGATAAGAATCGTTCGTATGTACTCTGAATAAGTGTTTTTCCAACACCAAAAAAGTCAATAAATTGCTTGGGATGTTGGGTTCTGCTAACAGGCCAAAAACGGCTTCCAACACCACCAGCCATAATTAATGCGTAGAAATTTTTATTCATTTTTTTGTTTAAATTACATAATACCCTCATTTAAGAGATCGTGTAAGTGAATAATGCCAAAATAAGAATTTTGTTCTAAAACGAGCAATTGTGTGATATTGTTTGTTTTAATTAAATCAAGTGCTTCAACAGCAAGTGCATCATACTGAATACTTTTAGGGCTTTTACCCATTATGTCTTCAGCTTTTAAAGTTGCAATGTTAAGGTTATTTTCTAACATCCTCCTTATATCACCATCTGTAATTATTCCTAAAATTCTATTTTCATCATCAACAACAGCAACTGCACCTAAACGGTTTTTGCTAATTTCGATTAAAACTTCTTTAACAGATGCAGATGGTTTTATTGATGGTTTTTCGTTGGTTGAAGCTAAGTCTCTCGCTTTTAAATAAAGCTTCTTTCCTAAAGCCCCTCCAGGGTGATATTTAGCAAAATCTCTTTCATTAAATTCTCGGCATTCAAGTAAACATATTGCCAAAGCATCTCCTAAAGCTAATTGTGCAGTTGTACTTGTGGTTGGAGCAAGATTGTGTGGACAAGCTTCTTTTTCGATAGTTGCATTTAAAATTAAATCCGATTGCTGTGCTAAAAATGAATTTACCTCACCAACCATACCGATCAATTTATTACCTGCACTTTTGAGTAGTGGAGCAAGTACTTTAATTTCTGGCGTATTTCCACTCTTTGATAAACAAATAATCACATCGTTTATTTGAATCATTCCTAAATCACCATGAATAGCATCTGCTGCATGCATAAAGATAGCAGGTGTACCTGTAGAGTTAAAAGTTGCTACAATTTTTTGAGCAATAATTGCACTTTTCCCAATTCCAGTGACTATAACACGCCCTTTTGATTGTAAAATGGTGGATACCGCCTTTTCAAAATCATCGTTAATATTTTTAGCAACATTTAAAATTGCTGCTGCTTCAAGCTCTAATGTGCTTACAGCCGATTGAATAATTGATTTTTTACTTTTCAAAGAGAAAAAAATTGTTGGTTGATACTTGAATTTCTTGTAAAATTATGTTATTTTGGATACAAAAATAGCATCGCATATTTTATTACACAAAATGGACGTGAAAAAGTCGTTATTTGATAACCTGCAAAATTTCTTCGGGTTTGATAATTTCAAAGGTGATCAGGAGTCAATCATCACAAATATTTTAGAAGGCAAGGATACTTTTGTAATCATGCCAACGGGCGGAGGTAAGTCTATTTGCTATCAATTACCAGCTTTAATGAGTGAAGGAACAGCTATTGTTATCTCGCCTTTGATTGCATTAATGAAAAATCAAGTAGACCAGTTAAGGGCTTTTGGTGGAAACGATAGCATAGCTCATTTTCTAAACTCATCTCTAAACAAATCCGAAATTACTCAAGTTAAGTCTGACCTTTTAAGTGGTTATACTAAATTATTATATGTTGCACCAGAATCGTTGGCTAAACAAGAGAATATCGAGTTTTTAAATTTAATTAAAATTTCTTTCGTAGCTGTTGATGAAGCACACTGTATATCAGAATGGGGACACGATTTTAGACCAGAATACAGAAAAATTAAGCAAGTAATTGCTGGTTTGGGCGATAATATCCCAATCATTGCTTTAACTGCAACAGCTACACCTAAAGTTCAGCAAGATATTGTTAAAAATCTTGGAATGACTGATGCTACGCTATTCAAATCATCATTTAATCGTCCAAACTTATTTTATGAAATCCGCCCGAAAAGGGATATTACCAAGGAAATTATTAAGTATATTAAATCTAATCCCGGAAAATCTGGAATCATATATTGCCTTAGTCGTAAAAAAGTTGAAGAAGTTGCAGAAGCTTTAAACCTCAATGGAATTAGTGCTTTGCCATATCATGCAGGTTTAGATCCCAAAATTAGAGCAGAAACCCAGGATAGATTTTTGATGGAAGATGCAGAAGTAATTGTTGCTACAATTGCATTCGGTATGGGCATTGATAAACCTGATGTTCGTTTTGTAATTCATCATGATGTACCTAAAAGCATGGAAGGTTATTATCAGGAAACTGGTAGAGCTGGTCGTGATGGTGGTGAGGGTGTTTGTATCGCCTTCTACGCTCAAAAAGATGTTGATAAGCTAGCTAAATTTATGAAGGATAAACCAGTTTCAGAACGTGAAATTGGTACGCAAATATTAAAGGAAGTAATTGATTATGCAGAATCAGGCGTATGCCGACGAAAACAGATTCTACATTATTTTGGAGAAAACTTTAACGAAACAGGCTGTAATTGTATGTGTGATAATTGCAGAAAGCCTAAGAAGCAGTTTGATGCTGAACAACATTTATCAACCTTATTGAAGTTTATACAAACTACAGGCGAAAAATTTGATGATGTTCATTTATTAAATGTTTTTCTTGGATTAGAAACCGCTCAAACTATCGCTTATGAGCATAGCAAAGTTCCTGAATTCGGTATTGGTAAAGAAGAAGGAGAATTAATGTGGAAATCTATTGTTCGCCAGGCTGTAGTCAATAATTATTTATTTAAGGATATTGATAATTACGGATTATTAAAACTAACAAAACAGGGTAAAGATTTTATTATAAATCCATATAGCTTAAAATTCTTATTAAACGAACCCATTGAAAGCGGTGCAGATGATGATGAAGATGAAATAAAACATGGGTCTGGGACGCTAGATAATCAACTTTTACTACTACTTAAAGAACTCCGTAAAAAAATTGCTAAGCAAAAAAATGTTCCTCCATTTGTAGTTTTCCAAGATCCATCCTTGGAAGAAATGTGTACACATTATCCAATTACCATGGAAGAACTTCGCCAGATTTCTGGTGTTGGTTCGGGCAAAGCAATGAAATTCGGAACGCCTTTCATTGAGCTCATTAAAAAATATGTTGATGATAACGATATTGAACGTCCAATTGATTTAATTATTAAAACTCAGGCCAATAAATCTCAAATGAAAGTGTCTATTATTCAAAATATTGATAGACAAATTGGTTTGGAAGATATTGCGAATTCAAAGGGAATTACTTACGAGGAAATTTTAAAAGAAGTGGAGTCGATTGTAAACTCAGGAACGAAACTTAATCTTAACTATTTTATTGATGAAGTAATTGATGATGATAGACAGGATGAAGTTTTTGATTATTTCCGAGCGGCAGAGAGTGATTCAATCGATGAGGCACTTAATGAATTGGGCGAAACTGATTATACTCGTGAAGAAATCCAATTAATGAGAATAAAATTCATGTCAGAGCTAGGAAACTAGAGTTTGATATAGATGGTAAGTATAAGATGGGTTATGGAGTTTAACGACATATATTATCTGTCACCATTTACCATCATCTATTTTACATCACCCATTATCCATTTTAAAACATGCTTAACTACTTAGATAAAATAAAAAATACAGATTCGGGAAATTTCTTTTTAATGGCTGGTCCATGTGCAATTGAGGGTGAAGATATTGCCATGCGAATTGCTGAAAAAATAATTACCATAACCGATAAACTTAAAATCCCTTATATTTTTAAAGGTTCATATCGCAAAGCAAATAGGAGCAAAGGCAGTTCTTTTACTGGAATTGGCGATGAAAAAGCACTAAGAATTTTAGAAAGAATTGGTCGTGAGTTTGGTGTGCCAACCGTTACCGACATACACGAAAGTGGAGAAGCAGCAATGGCGGCCGCTTATGTGGATGTATTGCAAATTCCTGCTTTTTTGTGCCGACAAACAGATTTACTTATTGCTGCTGCAGAAACCGGGAAAGTGGTTAACGTTAAAAAAGGTCAGTTTCTTTCAGCAGGGTCTATGAAATTTGCAGTAGAAAAAGTGAAAGAGGCCGGGAACGATAAAGTGATTTTAACTGATAGAGGAAATACTTTCGGCTATCAAGATCTGATTGTTGATTACCGTGGTTTACCTGAAATGCAAAGTTTTGGGGTTCCTGTGGTGATGGATTGTACGCATTCTTTACAACAACCTAATCAAAGTAGTGGTGTAACTGGTGGAAAACCAGAATTGATTTTAACTATTGCGAAAGCGGCAATCGCTGTTGGTGCAGATGGTCTGTTTATAGAAACACATCCAGACCCGGCCAATGCAAAATCGGATGGAGCAAACATGTTGCATCTGGATTTGCTCGAAAATACACTAACAAAACTCATTCGTATTAGACAAGCAATTTTATAATGGCCTTAAACAAAGGAGTTTTTTTAACTGCCGAATGGCGAAAATTAGCTTTAGCGCAATATGCTGTAGATGCTGAGATTCTTAAAAAATATTTACCTCCACATACCGAATTAGATGATTGGCATGAAAAATATTATGTGAGTTTGGTTGGATTTATGTTTTTGGATGTGAAACTGAAAGGTTTTAATATTCCTTATCATACTAATTTTGAAGAAGTTAATTTACGGTTTTATGTTAAATATAACGAAAATGGAGAATGGAAACGTGGTGCTGTTTTTATAAGTGAAATTGTACCACTGCCTGCAATTAGTTTTGTAGCAAATACCATTTATAAAGAGCATTACCAAACCTTGCCCATGAAACATACTTGGATAGAGGAGGAGCATCAAATTCAGGTAGATTATCTTTGGAAAAACAAGATATGGAATAAATTTTCGATTACTGCTGCATCAAAAACTGAAGAGATTGCTGTTGGCAGTGAAGAAGAATTCATAACCGAACATTATTGGGGCTACACCAAAATCGGTCCGAACAGAACTTCTGAATACGGAGTTGAACACCCAAGATGGGAAGTTTATCCTACTAAAAGTTTTAACATCGATGTGGATTTTGCAGTTAATTATGGAAACGATTTTGCTTTTTTAAATAACACTCAACCAGATTCAGTAATCCTTGCCGAGGGTTCGGAAATAAGGGTTTTAAAAGGAAAGAAGTTTTAGGTACTTTTTCATTGAACAGAAAGAAATTCAGATTGTTAACCTGAAAGCTTATCGAATGCGAGAAGTTATGTGCTTCGGCAAGTTCAGTATGAATAACTCCAATTACATGATAACTATATTCTGTGGTAATCTCCTCGCCAGTTTTTAATCGATTTTTTAATATCATCAACAGATAGTTTTTCAGTAACTGCTCTATCAACCAAAGCTAAAAATTCTTCATCGCCTGCAAAACGTAGCGCCAAGATCTGTCCCAGTTTTAAATCAGTTGGTAAAGATTTTCCTGACAAGATGAAATAACGTAACTTTTCTTCTGCTCTTGCCGCTCTATCTTGGGCTTTTAGTGCAAACATTCTTGCCATTAATGCAACAATTGCAATTAAAAAGAATACCAATACAATTAAGCCTGTGATAATTGTTGGGATGGCGACATAAGCATAAATGGCTAAACCCAAACCTAAAACCGTTAATGGAATGGTGAAGAAATGGAAAAGTGGATAATACCTTTTGTGGTTTTGGTAGTTTTGCGACATATTAAATTTTTGTGATTAGGAATGACGTTCTTCGGTTGTTTTTTCTGCCAGTTTCTGTTTTATTATCAGCAATTGGTTTGCTTGCGCCAAAGCCTTTAAAGGTAAGCCTTTTTGCATCAATTTCATTCTTAACCAGATAATTATAAACTGCATTGGCTCGGTTAAACGAAAGTTTTTCATTTAGTTTATCATCACCAATGTTATCGGTATGACCTTGGATTTCGATATTTACCTTCTCATTTTGATGCAGAAAATCGATTAATAAATCTAACTCTCTAATGGATGCCGGCAGTAAATTGTATTTATTGGTATCGAAGAATATATTTTTTAAAGTAACGTTCCCACCTTGTTTAATCTTTTCGATGTAAACTTCGATTTGATAAGGTTTGTTAATGTCTCCGGCTTTGAGCTCAAAATTTTCTGAGTAAAATAAATAACCTTCAGCATTCACATTGAACAGATAATTGCTACCAATCGGCATTACTGCCAAAAATTGGCCTGTCTCAGGGTCGGTATAATCATCAAAAACTTTTTGGTTGGTTTTTAAATCGATAACCTGAACGTTAGTTTCAATCGTTTTTTTGCTGTCTTTATCTCTTACAATGCCTTTAACGTAGCTAACTTTCATCGGTTTTGCTGCTTCAGGTATGCCAAAACTATAAATATCTTGTCCTCCGAAACCATCTTTTAAATTGGAAGAAAATAGGCCGAAATTACCATCAGCGCTTACAATTAATCCACTTTCATTTTCAAACGAATTAATGGGATAACCTAAATTAATCGGCTTTTGAAATTTGCCTATATCGTCCATTCTGCTGTAATAAATATCTTTGTTTCCAAACCCCGGCCAGCCATCTGATGAAAAATATAACGTTTTTCCATCTACATGCAGAAATGGCGTATTTTCATCATAAGCAGTATTAATTTCCGGACCAAGATTAATAGCTGGTCCCCATTTAGCATCGTCGGTAATGGTGCTTTTCCAAATATCATATCCACCAGAACCACCCGGGCGATTGCTGATGAAATATAGGGTTCTACCATCAGGACTAATTGCAGGTTGCGATTCCCAATATTCGGAGTTAACCGGTTTGCCCACATTGTAAGGTTCACCCCAATCTTTGCCCTCCCGATGCGAAACGTAAATATCGCATCTACCTAAACCATCGGGGCGATTACAGCCTGTAAAAAACAAATATTTTCCATCTGGAGAAATGGTTTGCGCACCCTCATTAAATTTGGTGGTGTTTATTTTTGTTGAAAGCGGTGTGGCTAAGTTCCAGGAATTGTTTTTAAACTGAGCTGTCCAGAAATCTTCATTTCCATTAACCTGCCTGGTAAAAATTAAGGTTTCTCCATCTGCGGTAAGCGCCGGAAAATATTCGGCATCGGTTGTGTTCACACCCTGTCCAAGATTTACCGGACTAAATTTAACAGGTTTTTTGATGGCAATGGATGCAAAATCACAATCGGACAGACATTTTTTTGCTTTTTTAGCTCTTTCAGAGGAAGAATCTTTTATTAAAAACTCCCCGAAATGTTGCTTGGCCTTATCATATTCTTGTGTTGCAAATTCAGTTTCTGCCAAACCGTAGATTACAGTTGGAGCTACATTTTTATTTATCAAAATTGCTTTTTGATAAGCAGCCTTTGCCTCGTTATATTTTTTTTCAAAACTGTAAACACTAGCCAGTAAAATATATGCATTTTGAAATAGTGGGTCGGTCTCAACAGCGCTCTTTAAAACCTGTTCTGCCGATGCAAAATCCTGTTTTTCAATAAGTGGATTGGCTCTTTCGAAGAAATTTTGGGCTTTCTTATTGCTAGAGCTTTGTGCGAAAACACTAAAACTCAACAATATTAATAATAGGGAAAAACAGAACCTCATAAATACATTGGTTATTAAGCTAATGTATTGTTTTTAAGGAATATTTAAAAATTTGTGTGTTTGCAAAGAGATTTCCCATTTTGGATTTGCCATTACATATTCAATAATCATAGGCGTAATTTCTTTCGATTTTGACCACTCTGGTTGAAGATATAATTTACAAGTTGGAGATACCATTGCAGCATATTCTTCTGCCCATTTAAAATCACTTTTATTGAAAACAATAACTTTTAGTTCGTGTGCAAATGGTGTAATATCCAGTCGCGGTGCTTTGAATTTTTTAGGTGATAAACAAATCCAATCCCAATTTCCCGAAAGTGGATAAGCCCCAGAAGTTTCGATAAAAGTTAAAATACCGCGTTCTTTGAGCTTATTGGTTAGGTAATCAAGGTTATAAATTAAGGGTTCACCACCTGTTATTACCACAGCTTTGCCTGGAAATTTATCCGCATTTTCTACAATTACATCCGATAAGGTTAAAGGATGCATTTCTGCATCCCAACTTTCTTTAACATCGCACCAATGGCAACCTACATCGCAACCACCCAAGCGAATGAAATAAGCCGCTTTGCCAGTGTTAAATCCCTCGCCTTGTATTGTATAGAACTCTTCCATTAAAGGAAGTAATGTGCCGTCTTCTGGTATATCTTGTTTCATTTTTGAGGATGCAAATATCCTAAAAAAATATGGGCTAGGCGTTCATCTCCTAAAATTTAATCGAAAGATGAAATAACACTGATATTTAATCCCTATTTTAGTCTGATGAAGTGGTTAAAAGCGCTAAATAAGGTGCAGATTCCTACAAAGGGTAATATTAAAACGCTCGAAGTAGGTGGTAAACAGCTTTGCATTATTAATAACGAAGATAAAATTATAGCTACACAATCTTTTTGTCCGCATGCTGGTGGTCATTTTTCTGGTGGATGGTTTAAAAATGGACATTTAGTTTGCCCGGTTCATCGCTACGAGTACAATTTGAAAACCGGAAGAGGAGCAGAGGGACAAGGCGATTACATTCATATTTATCCAACCGAATTAAGGGAAGATGGTTTGTATATTGGATTTGAAGAAAGTTGGTGGAGTAAGCTTTGGGGGTAGATGAAGAATAATGATTAAGAAACAAAGAACAAAAGATTAGATAAAATCAATTAGACTATATTTTAAAATAATTCAATTCAACAAATACCTTTTAAAAAATTCTTGGCAGTTTAAAACCTCTATCTCAGCGAAGTAAAAATCCTCAATATCCTCAGTAATAATGCATTTGCAATCAACAGATTCTGCTGCATAATATTCCAATCCGTCTTCAAAATCGTGTATTGCTTTATTTGATAACGTATCAAAAATACCTTTGGCAGAATTTGGAGCAATTTTAATATGCTGACAAATCAAATCTATCTTTTGCTTAGCCAATACGGATTTGTGTTTCTTTTCTGCGAAGTAAAAAGCAATGGCTAGGCAAAGTGGTGATGTGTAAACTTCAAACTTAGGGTGCGATGCCAAGCTTAAAATTCTAGATGAATAAGTAAATAATGGATACTCTTTGTTTAAAACGGAAACGAGAACGTTCGCATCTAAAAATATTTTCACTGATTATTTTTTAGAAGAAAAGAATTCATCCATCGATGCTTTGCGAGCAGTTTTAGGTGTTTTTTTATACTCAACTTCGCCTTCAGCAACCATATTTACCCAATCAGAGATGGGATAATCTTCTAATGATTTATAGTTGTGTGCTGTAACCTGAATTAATAAATGCTCAATTAAACGAGATAAACTAATATTATTATCGGCGGCATATTTTTTAGCCTTTTTAACAACATCTTGATTAAAGCTTAAGGTAAGTTTCGAATCCATAACATCAAATCTATAAACAAATATAATTATTTTACGTATAATTAAAAATATTTACACGTAAAAGAAAGCAACTCAAATGGTTGAGTTGCTTTTGAATATTTTATGGGGATAGGTTTTTACCCTAAACCCTAAACCTTTCCTCCTTCTACCTTAATTATAGATTTCTTTCCTCGCTGATGCCAAAGTATTTTTAAGTAAGCCAACAATCGTCATTAAACCAACACCTCCAGGAACAGGCGTAATATAAGATGAAATCGGTGCTACGTTTTCGAAATCTACATCGCCATAGAGTTTAAAGCCAGATTTTGTTTCAGTAGAAGTTTCTCGGTTAATACCTACATCAATAACAATTGCACCAGCTTTAACCATATCGGCGGTGATAAAATTCTTCTTACCGATAGCGGCAATGATAATATCAGCTTGTAAAACTTGTTCTTTTAAATCCTTTGTGCGAGAGTGTGTTAGGGTTACCGTACAATTCCCCGGGTTGGCATTTCGAGCCATTAAAATGCTCATCGGGCTACCAACAATATTACTTCTACCAACCACAACGCAGTGCATTCCGGCGGTATTGATGTTGTATTCTTGCAACATCAATAAAATTCCATAAGGCGTAGCCGGAATAAAACAAGGTAAATTACGCATCATTCTACCCAAGTTTACTGGATGGAATCCATCAACATCTTTCTTATAATCAATTGTTTCGGTAACTTTTTCCGGGTCGATGTGTTTCGGTAATGGCAATTGAACAATCAATCCATCAACATCAGCATCTTGATTTATTTCTTCAATTTTCGCTAATAATTCTGCCTCACTAACCGAATTATCGTATCTGAAAAGCGAAGATTTAAAACCTACCTTTTCACAATTTTTCATTTTGCTGGCTACATAGGTTTCGCTACCGCCATCATTGCCAACTAAAATGGCAACCAAATGCGGCTTGCGACCGCTAGCATTCAAAAATTCTGCGGCTTCTTCAGCAATTTGAATTTTAACTTTTTCTGATACGTATTTACCGTCTAATAATTTCATTTTCAAAGTATCGAGTAGCAAGTATCGAGCTTGGCAAGCTAACTTGCTAGTTGATACTCATATCTTAATTCTATTTAATCTAATTTCAAAACTGCCATAAATGCACTTTGCGGAATTTCTACGTTTCCAACCTGGCGCATGCGTTTTTTACCCTTTTTCTGTTTCTCCAATAACTTACGTTTACGAGAAATATCACCACCATAACACTTCGCGGTTACATCTTTACGTAAAGCACTTAGCGTTTCGCGGGCAATAACTTTTGCACCGATAGAGGCCTGTATCTTAATTTCAAACTGCTGACGAGGGATTAATTCTCTCAGCTTTTCACAGATTTTCTTGCCGAAATCGTAAGCATTACTGCGGTGGATTAGCGATGATAAAGCATCAACAGGCTCCTCATTCAGTAATAAGTCTAAACGTACTAAATCTGATTTACGATAACCAATTTGATGGTAATCGAAAGATGCGTAACCTTTTGAAATCGTTTTTAATTTGTCATAAAAATCGAATACAATTTCGGCCATTGGCATTTCAAAAACTAGCTCAACTCTATCTGATGTTAAGTATGATTGATTAATAATTGTTCCTCTTTTTTGAATACAAAGCGACATTACCGGACCAACAAACTCAGCTTTAGTAATGATATTTGCTTTGATAAAAGGCTCTTCTACGGAATCCAATTTACTTGGGTCGGGCAAATCTGATGGATTATTTACAATAAATTCATCACCTTTTGTAGTATGTGCAATGTAAGAAACGTTGGGTACGGTTGTAATAACCGTCATGTCGAATTCACGTTCCAAACGCTCTTGCACAATTTCCATGTGCAACATGCCTAAAAACCCGCAACGGAAGCCAAAGCCCAAAGCTGCAGAACTTTCGGGTTCGAAAACAATAGACGCATCATTCAATTGCAACTTGTGCATTGCCTCACGCAATTCTTCATATTCATCGGTATCAACTGGGTAAATACCTGCAAAAACCATAGGCTTAACCTCTTCAAATCCTTGTATAGAATCCAATGATGGTTTTTCAACAGTTGTAATCGTATCACCAACTTTTACTTCACGTGCCTCTTTAATTCCTGAAATGATGTAGCCTACATCGCCAGTTTTAACAACGCTACGTGGCGACATATCTAGTTTTAAAATTCCAACTTCATCAGCTAAGTACTGTTTACCTGTGTTGATGAATTTAACTTTATCACCTTTTTTTATTTCTCCATTTACTACCTTATAATAAGCAATAATTCCTCTAAAAGAGTTAAAAACAGAGTCGAAAATCAATGCTTGTAAAGGTGCGGTTGGATCGCCAACCGGAGCCGGAACACGGTCTACAATGGCCTGAATAATATCAGGGATTCCCAACCCAGTTTTACCTGATGCAGGAATAATATCCTCACGTTTACAGCCAATTAAATCAATAATCTGGTCTTTTACTTCCTCTGGCATTGCCCCAGGTAAGTCCATTTTATTTAAAATCGGGATAATTTCCAGATCGTGCTCCAATGCCAAGTATAAGTTCGAAATCGTCTGTGCCTGAATTCCTTGCGATGCGTCAACAATAAGTAAAGCGCCTTCGCAAGCTGCAATAGAACGCGAAACTTCATAAGAAAAATCTACGTGTCCTGGTGTATCAATAAGATTGAAATTGTATTCAATATCACCAACTTTGTAGTTCATTTGTATGGCATGACTTTTAATTGTTATGCCTCTCTCACGCTCCAAATCCATATTATCGAGCAATTGCGCCTGCGCCTCACGCTTCGAAATCGTCTCGGTGTATTCTAATAACCTATCGGCCAGAGTACTCTTCCCATGGTCAATATGTGCAATAATGCAAAAATTACGTATATGCTTCATCTTTGCGCAAAGATATAGTTTTTAATGGAAAATTTAGGATGGAAAATGGAGTAGTAAAACAAGTTATTGAGCTTTATTTGGAAACTGAAATCACTGTTTCTTCGGTTTCTAAAGTCTTGCTTTCCACTTTATCTTTTTTGTGAACACTCATTCCTTAATGAATGTTATTGCAGCAAAAAAGGATATCGTTTCAATCAAGTTTATTTAACAAAGGTTGTGGTTCTTTTGGGACTTTTCCGGTTAAGTGTGTTAGAAACATAATCATTATCCCTCTGGCAAGTCACAACCGAACCAGTATTGATAAGATGATTTAATCAAGTTGTTATTATGCTATACTATTTAATAAGCAGGAAATTATTAAAGGTAGAAAATTAAACCATTGTTTTCTTCCATTTTCCTTTCTTAAACAAAATAAAAGCTGCAATAGTAATGCCAGCTTCAGCAGTTGGGATGGCAATAAATACACCTGTTGGACCCATTTCCAGATATTTTGCCAGGAAGTAAGCCAAAGGAATTTGGAATAGCCAGAAAGCAAAAATATTTATTTTGGTTGGTGTCCAGGTATCGCCAGCCCCATTAAAAGCACTATTAAAAACCATCGCTAAACCATATATAACAAAACCAATACTCAATATTTTTAGCGCACGACTTGCAATCTCAATTACTTTTACATCAGAAGTGAAGAATGATGCAAATAAGTGGCCGCAGGTTAAAAATAAAATGCTTACGATAGCCATAAAAATAATAATGTATTTTAGGGTTTGGTAAACGGATTGCTCAGCTCTTTCTATATGGCCTGCACCCAAATTTTGACCAACCAGCGTTGCTGCCGCATTACTCAAGCCCCAGGCGGGAAGTAGAAAAAACATCATCAATCTCAAAGCTGTTTGATAACCTGCAGAACCTTCATCGCCTCCCGTTGTAGCCACTAATTCAGCTAAGAATACCCAGCTGCAACTTGCAATTACAAATTGAAAAATGGCGGGCGCTGCAATTTTTACAATGGTTTTAATTTGCACAAAATCAGGAATGAATTGAATAATCCGAATTTTTAAAGTGTTTCTGCCGTTGAATAAATTATACACTTGATAAGTTACACCAATACCTCGGCCAATCGTTGTCGCAATCGCGGCACCTGTTAAACCAAATGCAGGAATAGGACCTAAGCCATTTATAAAAATAGGGCAGAGGATTATGTTCGCAATATTTGCAATCCATAAACTTCGCATTGCGATGGCAGCATTACCAGCACCCCTAAAAATACCATTAATTAAAAAAAGTAAAACGATAATAATACTTCCGCCCATCATAATCCTAACGAAAGTGGCTCCATGGTTTGCCGTTTCTGTGGATGCACCCATTAATAAGAGGATATCTCGGGCATAAATTAATCCAGCAATGCTGATTAAGATATTAATAGATACTGCAATTACAATAGTTTGCATCCCAGCTTTTGCGGCTGCCTCTGGGTTTTTCTCGCCAATTCTTCTAGATACTACAGCAGTTGCTGCCATACTTAATCCAATCGCTAAGGAATAAATAATGGTTAAAACCGATTCTGTTAAACCAACAGTTTGAATGGCGTGGCTGCTGTTTTCTAAATGACCAACAAAATATAAATCGACTAAAGCAAAAACTGATTCCATAGCCATTTCCAACATCATCGGAATGGCTAATAAAATAATCGCCCGTTTAATACTGATTGAAGTCAAATCGACTTCATTTCCTTTTAACGATTGTACAAGTACATCAAAAAAAGAAGATAGTTTGCCCTGTGTCTTTGTTGACTGCGACATATTTTAAATGATAAAATGAAATGTATAAACTACTTGATGTGCATTTAGATGCGCATACTTGAAGTAAAATGGGAGGGAATCCTCGATTAACTAAAACCTAAAACGGATTGCTGAAACTATCATCGTTCTGTTATTTTACGACAAAGATAAATAAATTATTGGATTGTCAAATTTTGATGACTGATTTTGTAGAAATTGATTAATTTATTTGCCTGAATCCTGACTAAATACTATACGCCTTAATCATTTCTTCGGTAACTTTTGTTCCGCGGGAAGTGTTCAAATCAATTAATACATAATCAAAAATCCCATCAGATGCTACTTTTCCGGTTTTCTGATTGATGATTTCAAACTGAACGGCACAACCTTTATCGTTCATGGTTAAAATACCAGTACGGATGATCATCAAATCATTCATCAATAAAGGGCGTTTGAAATTAATATCAACATGGCTAACTACCCAGCCTAAACCTTGCTGTGTAAAATGCTCCCACGGCATACCATAAAATTTTTCCATCTGCTCATAACGTGCCGCTAATACATAATCTAAATATTTGCTGTTATGCACATGGTTAAACATGTCTATATCATCAGGCCGAACACGTAATTCGCTTTCGAAAATGCTAAATTGATTCTTTATCAAAGGTTAAATATTTGTGCAAAAGTATTGAATAGACTCAAGATATATTGATATAAATATATTTTTATATCTCAAATTTTGTATTTTTGATAAGAATGGGAAAACTTACTTTATATGATATATCAATTCCTCGCGAAACAATCATCGAAGCGCGTGAAAATCTATATTTAAATCGTACTCCTGAACAACGTTTTTTTAACGTTTTGCAACTTAACCACATTTCTGTAATTATGAATGGGGGTAAGCCATTGAAATCTCCCCAAGGAAAAGGAATTGTTATTCGTAAACCAAGCCTTTAATTTTCCAATATGTCATTTGATAAAGAAAATCCAGAAATGCTTTTATTATTGGAAACATTTCAGCAATTTGATTTGCGATATCTTATTATTGGTGGCTTTGCAGTAAACCGTTACGGATATAATCGTACTACAGGAGATTTAGATATCTATTTGAAGGATACAAAAGAAAACAGGCAAAATTTAATTTTCGCTTTGGATAAAATGGGATATGGTAAATACGATATGCTTTTAAATGTTCCAATTATTGCTGGATATTGCGAAGTTTTGATGGATAATGGAATGTATGCCTATTTAATGACTGATATTCCTGGATTGGATAAGCAAAGATTTGATGAGTATTACCAGATGGCAACTGTTGATGAAATAAATGGTATTAAAGCTAGGTTTCTACATTATAATCATCTTATTGATAATAAACGTGCGACTAATAGACCAATTAGACGTTTTGGAATTAGAGCGCATCAATAATAAAAAATAAAGTTTCTTTAAACCCGACTTAGCGAAAATCCTTTTTGCAACATTTTCCGAATGAGATTGCTTCGTCGTTCCTCTTCGCAAAGACGACAAATGAAGTACGATAGGCAAAAAGATTGTAGCGAGGGTGGGTGTGTGGTAACCGATTACAACCGAAACTTGTTTTCCAAACCCATAAATGAGACTTATAACTATCTGGTAATTACACTTGCTTATCTTCAAAAATACCATTATCTTTGCGCCACAATTAATTAATTTTTAAACACTTTAATATTATTCAAGAATGTATTTAAGTCCAGAAAAGAAGGCCGAAATCTTTAAACAACACGGCGAAGTAGAAACCAATACTGGTTCTGCTGAAGGTCAAGTAGCATTATTTACATACCGTATTGCGCACTTAACAGAACACTTAAAGAAAAATCGTAAAGATTTTTCTACACAGTTATCACTTCAAAAATTGGTAGGTAAACGCCGCGGTATTTTGGCTTACTTATACAAAAAAGATATTGAGCGCTATCGTGCTATCATCAAAGCTTTATCGCTTCGTGATATCATTAAACAAAAATAAGCGTATTTTATCAATAAGAGCCATTCTTTAGAGAATGGCTTTTTATTTTTCAGTAGCTTTACAACAAGTTATTGATAACATGGCGAGTTTAGACTTGCTCGTTTGCAAAAACAAAAACATATATAAACAAGGTGTGGGCAAAGAGGAAAACACACCATAATTCTAATTAAATGAATGTAATAAAAAAGTCGCTTGATTTAGGTGACGGCAGAACAATCGAAATTGAAACTGGTAAATTGGCTAAACAAGCTGATGGTTCGGTTGTAGTAAAAATGGGCGATACGATGTTGTTGGCAACTGTTGTATCTACTGTAGGTGCTAAACCAGGAACTGATTTTTTACCATTATCGGTTGATTATCAAGAAAAATATGCGGCAACAGGCCGTATTCCAGGTGGATTTTTACGTCGTGAGGCTAGATTATCTGATTACGAGGTTTTAATTTCTCGTTTGGTAGATAGAGCTTTACGCCCAATGTTCCCATCAGATTATCACTCTGATACACAAGTGATGATTTCATTAATTTCTGCTGATAAAGATATCATGCCTGATTGTTTAGCTGGTTTAGCTGCATCGGCTGCATTAGCTGTATCAGATATTCCTTTTAACGGTCCGATTTCTGAAGTACGTGTTGCCAAAATTGATGGAAAATTGGTAATCAATCCATTAGCTAGCGAATTACAACGTGCAACTTTAGAATTTATGGTTGCTGGTTCGGCTAACGATATTGGTATGGTTGAGGGAGAATGCGATGAAATTCAGGAAGATGAAATGGTTGAAGCATTGAAATTTGCACACGATGCAATTAAAAAACAGTGTGCTTTACAATTAGAATTAACCGAAGCAACTGGTAAAACAGTTAAACGTGAATATAACCATGAAGACCACGATGCTGATTTAAGAGCTAAAGTTTTCGCTGATACTTATGATAAAGTTTACGCTGTAGCGAAATCTGGTTCTAATAAAGATGAACGTAAAGTTGGTTTCACCGCAATTATAAATGAGTTTTTCGAGGCAATGCCAGAAGATACTGCAGATTTAACTAAAGCAATGGCTAAACATTATTACCATGATGTGCAGTACGATGCGATTAGAAATTTGTTATTAGATGAAGGTATTCGTTTAGATGGACGTAAAACAACTGAAATTCGCCCAATATGGAGTGAAGTTGGTTATTTACCATCAGCACATGGTTCTGCTGTGTTTACACGTGGCGAAACTCAATCTTTAACATCAGTTACTTTAGGTAGTAAAGATGATGAGCAAATGATTGATGGAGCTTTCTTTAATGGTTACCAAAAATTCTTATTGCATTATAATTTCCCTGGTTTCTCAACCGGTGAGGTTAGACCAAACAGAGGTGCTGGTCGCCGCGAAATTGGTCACGGTGCTTTAGCACAACGTTCTTTGAAAAAAGTATTGCCACAAGGTGAGGCAAATCCTTATACAATTCGTATCGTTTCTGATATTTTAGAATCTAACGGTTCATCATCAATGGCAACTGTTTGTGCTGGTACATTAGCACTTATGGATGCAGGTATTAAAATCAAATCGCCAGTTTCTGGTATCGCAATGGGTTTAATTACTGATGAGAAAACTGGTAAATACGCAATCCTTTCTGATATTTTAGGTGATGAAGATCATTTAGGTGATATGGACTTTAAAGTAACTGGTACCAAACACGGTATTGTTGCTTGTCAAATGGACTTAAAAATTAATGGTTTATCATACGAAGTTTTAACAAAAGCTTTGTTGCAAGCTAAAGAAGGTCGTTTACATATTTTAGGTGAAATGGCGAAAACGATTGCTCAGCCTAATGAAGACATGAAGCCACATGCTCCACGTATTGTTTCTATCACTATTGAGAAAGAATTCATCGGTGCAATTATCGGCCCTGGAGGTAAAATTATTCAAGAAATGCAACGCGAAACTGGTGCATCTATCTCTATCGAAGAAGTTGATGGTAAAGGTATCGTAGAAGTTTTTGCTGATAATAAAGCAGCTATTGATGCAGCGGTTACCCGTATCCGTAACATTGTAGCTAAGCCAGAAATTGGTGAAGTTTACCAAGGTAAAGTAAAATCGATTATGCCGTTTGGCGCATTTGTTGAAGTAATGCCTGGTAAAGATGGTTTATTACACATCTCTGAAATTTCATGGGAACGTTTAGAAACTATGGACGGTGTATTGAAAGAAGGTGATAAAATCGAGGTTAAATTATTAGACATCGATAAACAAGGTAAAATGAAACTTTCTCGTAAAGTTTTATTGCCAAGACCAGAAAAACAAGGATAAAAACAGTCCGAGGTCGGAAGTCCGAAGTTGTAACATATTAATAATTAGCCCTTTCAGTGTAAAACTGGAAGGGTTTTTTTGTGAATGCTTGGTTTGATTTGCTTTATATTAAATCAGGTTTTAATAATGCTTAAGCTAACCACATCGTCATGCTGAGGGTTAATTATTTCATAAAAAATAATACGAGTGACGTTTATGGCGGTCGTCATTGCTGAGAAACTATCTTTCATAGTTTGGTGGTAAACTTATTGCTACTAATACATTGGAAAAGCACAAGGAGAGGATTGCCTCTCCCACGCATCGGGAATGAAGAATCGGAAAATATTCTCGCAAGGACGTAAAACATCAATGGTGTTTAATTCAGCATCTTTTTCGCTATTAAAACACTGAAACAAATTCAATTACGACCGTCTTAACCAAAAATTTAATTAAAAAAGTCGAGTAAATAATCCAATTTGGTAGTAACTATTTTATCTTAACATCATTTTTGTAAAACTCTTTGGTTACGATTTTACCTTTTTCATCTTTACAAATTCTCTCGCCCTCTCTTTTGCCGTTTACAAATGCCGAAGTGCATTTTACTTCTCCATTTGGATGATAAGAAACCGCATTACCATTATTTAAGCCGTCCTTAAACAGTCTTATTTGTGATGGTTTTCCATTTTCATAATATTCTTTGAATTCTCCTTGAAGTAAATCGTTTACATAAGTTGCTGATTCCTTAATATTTCCACTTACATAATAGGAGGTGAAATTCCCCTCAAGCTTACCATCTACGTAAGTATAATTTTCTTTTGGTTTACCGTTTTCATAAAATTTTTTAAAATTTCCCTCTTTAACTTCTGCAAAATCTTTATAAATAAATTTTTCTTCAGCTGATAGAGTTCCATTATTATAATAGTATTTCCAGAGGCCGTTTTTCTTATCCTTTGTGAAACTTCCAGTCGCCTGAAGTTGTCCATTTTCGAAATAATATTGCCCAATGCCCTCTTTTTTGCCTTTCTTCCAGTTCTCAATTAAATTAATTTTTCCATTTGAGTAGAACTGTTTGCAGGTTCCCTCTTGTAATCCATCTTTCATTCCGCAAGGTTTTTCCTTTTGAGAGAAAGCAAGATTAGAAATGAAAATTAGTAGGATGACCGTTAAATATTTTTTCATTGTTGTTGGTTTTTATCTAGAAATAGTTTAATTATGTAATAATATAAATACATTTTTAATAAACAAAGTCTATATCTATCTTATGAGAAAACAGAAATTTATTATTCTTTCCCTATTTATCACATCCATCTTTTTTAAGGCCAATGCCCAAAAGGCAGCATATTATCCACAGGTTCCTTTTGATTCCTTACAAGCGAAGAGCATGTTGGCATTGGGTACATCGAGTATCGAAGGTTTAGCTTTTACAAAAGTTAAGACATCGCTTGGCTATAAAGCCCCGCTAGCACCTAAAATTTTAGCGGCAAATGTAACCGTAACCTTATATCCAGTTACCACATATTTTGAAGAATGGTATCGTTTAAGGAAAAAGGAAGAAAACAAAAAGACAAGTGTTTATATGTCGCAAGAAGCTTTTCATTGGCGAATTACCGTTCAGACTGATGCTTATGGGAGATTCAAATTTACTAAGATGAAACCTGGAAAGTATTTCATACAATCTTTTGCAAGTTATTCGAGGTCGGGTTCTACACCAGTTTACCGCGGAACCGGTTACAATAATTACGGTGGACAGACTGATTATTATGAATATCAGAATTATACCAATAATTACACCGATAGGATTGAGGAATTTATAGAAGTAACCAGAGATGGACAAGCGCTCGAAATTAAATTGAGATAAAACTTAACCCTTTCAGTTTGTCTGAAAGGGTTTTTTATTGTAATATAATTTTGTTTGAAATGATTTTGTAACTTGCATTGTTAAGAATATTGTATAACCCAATTCGTCATTGCGAGGCACGAAGCAATCTCTTTTACTCATTACCAATGCATGAAGATTGGTTCGTGCCTCGCAATGACGACAAAATAAATTAAATGAAACACATCATCGCCCCATCCATACTTTCTGCCGATTTTGGCAATTTACAACGCGATATTGAAATGATTAATCAAAGTGAGGCCGATTGGTTTCATGTTGATGTGATGGATGGTGTTTTTGTGCCCAATATTTCTTTTGGCTTTCCGGTAATGACTGCTGTTAAAAAACATGCAACCAAACCTTTGGATGTTCATTTAATGATTGTTGAACCCGATAAATTTATTCCTGAATTTGCCAAGGTAGGAGCAGATAGAATTACGGTTCATTACGAAGCTTGTACGCATTTACATAGAACTATACAATTAATTAGGGCTTTAGGATGTAAAGCTGGGGTTGCCTTGAATCCACATACGCCTGTTATCTTGTTGCAAGATGTAATTGAAGACTTAGATTTGGTATTGATAATGTCTGTTAATCCGGGTTTCGGTGGACAACAATTTATTCACAATACTTATAAGAAGGTTCAAGATTTAAAACGATTGATTCAAGGAAGAAATGAAGAATTAATTATTCAGGTTGATGGTGGAGTAGGTTTACAAAATATCGGTAGTTTGGCTTCAGCAGGAGTTGATGCCTTCGTTGCTGGTAACGCGGTTTTCGCAACAGATAGTCCAACTGAAACCATTTCTCAAATGAAAAACCTAACTAGTAATAGTTTAATTGTTTAACTGTTGAATCGGTTAATTGTGGCGGGCGACAAATAGTCCAAAAGTCTTGATACCTGATACTTTTATCTTGATACTAAAAAATGCTCCAATTTCGACTAATCCTTTTCATGTTAATTGCAAGTTATGGTTTAGCCGTTTCTCAGCCTTTGGTTAGGGTTTCTGGAATAGTTTACAGCGAAGAAAAATTACCTTTATCACAAGTAACAATTATTGTTTTAGGTCAGGCGCAAACTACTGTAACTGATGAATTTGGTGTTTATACCATTTATTCAAAATCAAAAAGCTTTAATGTTAAATATTCTTTGCTGGGTTATCAACCACAAACCTTAAAATTTAATGAGCGTTCGGGCGCAAGAATTACGCAATTGGTAAATTTAATAGCCAATATTAATGAGCTTGAGCAGGTAAATATTACCAATAAGCAAAATCAGCTAAGCAATACCACCACCATAAATATATCGGATATTGCCTCCATGCCATTGGTTTCTGGGAATTTTGAAACCATGCTCAAAACCTTGCCTGGTGTATCTACAAACAATGAATTGAGTGCACAATACAGCGTTCGTGGTGGTAATTTCGATGAAAATTTAATTTACATTAATGATGTAGAAATCAATCGTCCAGTTTTAATCCGTAACGGACAGCAGGAGGGATTGAGTTTTATAAATTCAGAATTGGTTACAAAAGCCAAATTTTCGGCAGGAGGTTTCGAGGCTAAATATGGCGATAAACTTTCTTCTGTATTGGATATTCGATACGATAAACCTGACAGCAATCAAACCATTTTAAGTACTAGTTTTTTGAACACTTCATTAACTGCAAAGCGGGTTTTTAAGCATAGCTTTCTACTTGCTGGTTTACGCTACAAAAATAATTCAAGCGTGTTAATTAAGCAAGATGAAAAGGGTAGTTATAGTCCAAATTTCGGTGATGCGCAGTTGATGTATCAATATGATTTCTCTCCGAAATTTAATATTAGCGTTTTAGGAAACTTCAATTTGGGTCAATTCAAATTGGAACCAACAAATCGTGAAACACAATTTGGAACGCTGAGCACAACTTTACGCCTGAATGTTGATTATACTGGTCAGGAAATTGATGATTACCAGACTTTGGGCACAGCTGTTACAGCTGCTTACTCACCTAAGCCAAACTTGGTCATAAAATTTATAAACAGCTATTTTAATACCACCGAGCGCGAACGTTTTGATATTAATGGCAGTTATGTTTTTGATGAGGTTGATAATACTTTTTCGCCCGATAGTTTTGGTCCGGTAACTAAAAACAGAGGGATTGGAAGTTACTACAATTATGGCAGGAACAGTTTAAACACTCAAATTTTTGCCTCAGAAATAAAGGTTGACCAGAATTTTAATAATCATGTTTTTTCGTGGGGATTGAAATTTGATAAATCTAAATATGATGACCGATTAAATGAATACAATTACAGTGATTCTGCAGGATATATTTTACCTAATAACTCTAAAAATATTGTATTTAAAAATCTAATAGATGTAGAAAACAACATCGATATAAAAAATTACAGTGCTTATATTCAGGATAGTTACTCGCTTTCTAATTATGCAGAACTTCAATTAGGAGCTCGTGCAACTTACAGTTCTTTGAGCAAGCAATTGTTGATTAGTCCGAGGATGTTAATTGCTTACCGACCGAACTCAAACAATAAAATTTTAAGGTTTACGGCAGGCGTTTATAAGCAACCGCCATCGTACCGAACCATTCGCGATTTTACCGGAAATTTGAATATAAACCAAAAGGCACAGAGTTCTTACAATACATCTGTAGGTTACGATTATGCTTTTGATGCCTTTGGAACTCGATTAAAGTTTACTTCTGAGGCTTATTTTAAATATTCAGATAGATTGATTCCGTATAAGATTGATAATTTGAGGATTAAATATTTAGCTGATGAAGTTTCCAGAGGTTATGCTTATGGGGCAGATTTTAGCATTGGCGGCGAGTTCGTAAAAGATCTGGTTTCATATTTCCGTATGTCGGTTATGCATGCCAATGAAGATATCATTGGCGATAGTTTTGTTCAGAATGGCGATATAATTTATCCGGGTTATTTAAAACGCCCAACCGACCAGAGGGTAAATTTTTCTATTTTCTTTCAGGATAGATTGCTGAATAGTCCGACATATAAAGTGCACTTAAATGTACTTTACGGTTCTCGTTTGCCAATTGGTCCGGCACAAACTCCAAAGTATTTGGATAAGTTTTTTGTTCCATCTTATAAACGGGTTGATATTGGTTTCTCTAAAGATTTTTTGGATGATACTGCTTTACATAAACCTAAGTTTTTAGATAAAAATTTTAACTCTGTCATTCTGTTTTTCGAGGTTTTTAATATGTTAAATATTAATAATACAGTTTCATATTTGTGGCTAAAAGATGTTGATAATGTTCAATATGCAATTCCGAATTATTTAACTGGCAGACAATTTAACTTAAAATTAATTGTGAAGTTGAAGAATTAACCAGGATTAAATTAAGATTATAGGATTTCAATATTTTAGTGATGGAAATATAGGTCTCGCGATGTTACCCACGATTGAATCGTGGTTTATGCGGCTGAGAACATATTAATATTAGGTTAAGTATGATTGAAATCGTGGGTCACGCAAATTTAACTGATTATTATCAAATGCTTTTACATTTTGAAACATAGCCCATGATTTCAATCATGGGAACTCTAAATGGGTATAAATATACATATCCAAATTATACGTGTTGTTTGGAAAACCATTATAAGCATTACAGAACCTGACTCATTTAAGCCCGACAATAGCGGAAATACTTTTTGTTATAGCAATCTACAAGTTTAGTATAATAGTAATAAAAAGATTGCAGTGTGTGGTGGGACTGCTTGAACCCAAAGGTTATTGTTTTTGCTTTTCAAATCGCATTAAATTATCAACATTACATTAATTGTTTTAATTGCAAAAAGTGCAATAAAACGATTGATTTTGGCCGAATTTTTAACAAAATTTAATTTTTTATGATACTATTTTGTAGGTAGAACTGCTTTAAAAATTTTACATTTACACCCACAATCATTTACATATTAAGATGAAGCATAATTTTGGCGCAGGCCCTTGTATTTTACCTCAGGAAGTGTTTAAACAAGCTGCACAGGCAGTTTTAGATTTTAACGATGGATTATCGATTTTAGAAATTTCGCACAGAACAACCGAATTTGAGGCCGTTGTTACTGAAGCTGACAAGTTGGTGAAAGAGTTATTAAATGTACCATCGGGTTATTCCGTTTTATTTTTACAAGGTGGTGCAAGTTTGCAATTTGCAATGGTCCCTATGAATTTATTGGGAGATGATCAAATTGCAAGTTACTTAGATACAGGTGTTTGGGCAACTAAGGCTTTAAAGGAAGCTAAATTTATCGGCAATGTTAATGTTGTTGCGTCTTCGAAAGATGCAAACTACACATTTATTCCAAAGGATTTCGAAATCCCTGGAGATAGTGCTTATTTTCACTATACATCTAATAATACGATTTATGGAACTGAGCTTTTCGAAACACCTAAAACTAGTGTTCCGGTAGTTTGTGATATGTCATCAGACATTATGAGCCGTGTAATCGACGTTTCGAAATTCGATTTAATTTATGCTGGTGCTCAAAAAAATATTGGTCCGGCGGGTTTAACGATTGTGATTGTGAAAGATGAAATTTTAGGTAAAATTGATCGTAAAATTCCTTCAATGTTAAATTATCAATCTCATATCGACAATGGTTCGATGTATAATACACCACCAGTTTTTTCTATTTACGTGTCATTGTTAAATCTTCGTTGGTTAAAATCTAAAGGAGGCGTAGCTGAAATAGAGAAAGAAAACAAACAAAAAGCTGAAGCACTTTACAGAGAAATAGACCGTAATCCGTTATTTAAAGGTACTTGTGCTGTTGAAGACCGCTCTCGAATGAATGTTTGTTTTGTTATGGAAAATCCTGAATTGGAAAAACCATTTTTGAAATATGCTGAAGAAGAGGGGATTGTAGGTATTAAAGGACATAGAAGTGTGGGTGGCTTCCGTGCATCAATGTATAATGCATTGCCAATTACAAGCGTACATGCTTTAATCGATGCGATGCAATTATTTGAAGAGAAGCAGGCGAAAGCAAATTAATTTAAATTTTAACAGATAATTGATTGAACTTAATTTGTGTAATCAATTTAATCAGCGAAATCATATTATGATTAAGATATTAGCAAATGATGGGATAGACCCTATCGGAAAAGAATTATTAGAAAAAGCAGGTTTCCAGGTAGATACGGAGACAATACCTCAAGACCAATTAGCTGAAGCTTTAAAAAACTATGATGCTATTACGGTTCGTAGTGCAACAAAAGTTAGAAAAGATCTTATAGATGCCGTTCCGAATATTAAATTAATCGGTAGAGGTGGGGTTGGTATGGATAATATTGATGTTGAGTATGCTCGCAGTCAGGGTGTTGCTGTAGTAAATACACCGGCTGCATCTTCTTTATCAGTAGCAGAATTAGTTTTCTCTCACTTATTTACAGGCATTAGATTTTTGCAAGATGCAAACCGTAAGATGCCTAATGAGGGTGCAACTCAATTCAACAACCTAAAAAAGGCTTATGCAAAAGGAACCGAATTAAGTGGTAAAACTATTGGTATTATTGGTTTTGGTCGTATCGGTCGTGCAACGGCGAAAGTAGCTTTAGGATTAGGCATGAATGTTTTAGCTTATGATTTATATCCATCAGAAACTGAAATTACCCTGGATTTTCAAGGTGGACAATCGGTAAGTATTCCAATAAAAACAGTTTCTTTAGATGAAGTAATTGCTGGAAGTGATTTTTTAAGTTTACACACACCATTTGCGGATAAACCTATTTTAGGTGCAGAAGAATTTGCTAAAATGAAAAACGGTGTTGGTATTGTAAACTGTTCTCGTGGTGGTACAATTGATGAAGCTGCTTTGATTGAAGCTTTAAATTCTGGTAAGGTGGCTTTCGCTGGTTTAGATGTATTTGATAATGAACCTACACCTTTGGCGGCAATTTTATCTCATCCAAAAATTTCTTTAACACCACATATTGGTGCCTCAACTAACGAAGCTCAAGAACGTATTGGTACTGAATTAGCAAATTTGATTATTGAGCATTTTAAGAAATAACTTCTCCTTCAAACCTTATAGGTTTTTAAAACCTGTAAGGTTTATATATCTAATCCAAAGCCTTAGTTAATACCCAATAACGATAACCCAATATTGCCTTCTGAAAAGTGGTCAGCTTACTTGGGTCTTTCTTATATAAGCTTGGCAATATCAACTTATTAATCTTCGCCAAAGCTTTAAACAATCCTTTTTTCATAACTCTTTATTTTCTTCTTGAAAAAATAATATCCACCAGCCATTATCAAAAGTAAAAATGCAATAATGTATGTTGATAAACTCTGACTATTCTTTTTTGCTAAATCGCCTTTCAATTCTTCGTTTTGATCTTGCAATTTTTTAATGGTTTGCATATAGTTTTCAATTCTTTCTTGCGAATTATCTGCTACCGCAACTTTCTGTTGGTTTTGTAAGTCTTTGTAGTCCATCAATACTTTCAACTCTTTGAAAATATTATTATCAGTTAAAACCACCTGACGAAGTATTTCATTAGAGTTTTTGATGTCTTTTTTTGTTTGCCAGCCAAATATTCCCGTTCGTTGGTTTAAACTTTCATCATACTGTCCAAATCTTGAACTGCGTTCTGCAAGTAATGAATTTACCTTAACACGTTGCGTTGCAAATGCTGTAGTATCTTGCTGTGCAAAAGATTGAAAACACAGGAATATTATGGAGAGCAGATAAAAATATTTCTTCATGCCTTATAAACGTGAAAAGATTAGAAGTTGTTTGAAATCAGGTTCATTTGCCATTAGTTCATTGGTTTGCAAAGCGACTATACTGGTAAAATCATTAGTACAATCTCAATTTTATATTAGGCATCTTGCCAAATGAACAACTGAACTAATGAACCATTAAACAAGGTTAAGAATGAAACTCAATCCTAACAATATCGCCAAGGTGCAAACCTAATAAACCACTTGCTTTACCTTTATTAATTGCAATCTCCAGGTGGTTACTTATTCCGAACAAACAAAGTTTTTCGCCTTCTTGTACTTCATTATAATGCCAGCTTAACTGCGTAATGGTTTCACTTTTTCTAAAGTACAAAGTGAAGTCTCTGTTTTTTTGAATTTTTGTGAAAAGGTCTTTGGTGATATTGGTTATTACGTTGCAGAAAGTATCAATATAAACTACACTTCCACGAATTATATCTCGCTCAATTACAGGATGTAAAAGCATCTTTTGCTCAATCTCTGATACAGGTAAACCAATGTCTTTTAACCGTCCGCCTTTTGCTAAATGTGTAGCGGCTTTAACAAAAATATCGACCAGAGGAAAGTGAAGATATTTCAAGTCTTGCATAATATTTAGCTCTACAACATCTTCAGGAATATCATCAAAAAGCAGAGAGAAAATGCCATTGTCTGCACCAACAAAAAAATGATCGCGGTGTTTAATTGCAATATATTTCGTGTTTTCGCTGTACACAGAATCGATGCCAATTAGGTGAACTGTATTCTTCGGAAAGTATGGATAAGCATTTTTTAAAACGAAAGCAGCGTATGAAATATTAAATGAAGGAACTTCGTGAGTGATATCAACAATATTAACATTAGGCATAAGACTTAACAAACTACCTTTAAGGGCACTCTGGTAAAAATCTTTTGAACCTAAATCTGTTGTTAATGTAATTATCCCCATTAAAAATTCATTATTATTGCTTATTCTTGTGTACAGGCGTAAGCGTCTGCAAATATTCAAATTTTAATTAATATACCCCGATAACTTTTTAAAATACTACAGTTTGAACGAATTAAAATTAACTCTGGATACCGTAAATCCTGCTCACTTTTGGGGGGCAAATAACGAGAATTACGAAATGATTAAAGGTGCTTTCGCTAAGTTAAAAATTGTAGCTAGAGGTAGTGGAGTTACCGTTCTTGGTGATGAACAGGAACTTAAGGCATTTGAAGATAAATTTAACCAGTTGGTTGTTCACATGGAAAAATATAGCTCCATGAGCAATAATGATGTTGAATCTATTTTAGGTGCTAAAGCAATTAGTGTCGAAAAAAAATCTGCTGCTGATCCAACCGGAGGTGGTGGTGAGGTTATTGTTTTCGGTACAAATGGATTACTTGTTAAAGCCAGAACAGCAAACCAGCGTAAAATGGTAAGCAGTATTACCAAAAACGATATTTTATTTGCAATTGGTCCAGCTGGTACTGGTAAAACTTATACCGCTGTTGCTTTGGCCGTTCGTGCTTTAAAAAACAAGGAAATTAAGCGTATAATATTAACTCGTCCGGCGGTTGAGGCTGGTGAAAACCTTGGCTTCTTACCTGGAGATTTAAAAGAAAAAATCGACCCTTATTTACGCCCACTTTATGATGCTTTGGATGATATGATTCCGGCAGAAAAGCTAAAATTTTATATTGAAAACAGAACAATTGAAATTGCACCTTTGGCTTTTATGCGGGGCCGTACTTTAGATAACTGTTTTGTAATTTTAGATGAGGCACAAAATGCCACAGACATGCAGTTAAAAATGTTTTTAACTCGTATGGGTCCGACAGCTAAGTTTATTGTAACTGGTGATGTAACGCAAATAGATTTACCTAAAAAGCAAATGTCGGGCTTGTTTAATGGCTTGAGGATTTTGGAGGATATTAAAGGCATAGACATTATTTATTTGAGTGGAGAAGATGTTGTTCGTCATAAATTGGTTAAGGATATTTTGAAAGCTTATGGAGATATTCAATAAGTGGGAGGTCAAAAAGTCAGGTGTCCAAAGTCAAAATGCAGATTAGACTTTTGCTAAGACGGCCGTCACCCTAAATTCATTTCAGAAACTTAATAGCAGGAAAGATGCTGAAATAAATTCAGCATGATGATGAGGATAGGTTAGACGTTATCTATTATCTTCTAATAAAACTTCAGTTAGATTTAATTTTATGGAAACCATTAATCTTCAAAACGATTTAAACTTTTCTTTTGAAAAGTTGCCGGATACCATAAGGTTAATCATTTCAAAAAATAATGAAGAGTGGGCTTGCAGAAAGGAGAAACTGAAAAATTTGATTTCATTTTTGGAAGCTGATGAAATGCACATTTTCAAAGGACGATTGCAGTTGTTTAAATCTGGTAATAAAATTGATATTCAAGTAAAAAATAAAAAAATCAGCTCAATTTCAACAGAAACCTTTCAACAAGCTTTAGATAAACTGAAATAATTTAGACCTCATAGCCATTAAACTACGAGGTTTTTTATGAAACATTTTATCTTCGGACTTATATTTTTCAAATTTGGACTTTTAAAACATTTTATCTTCCGACTTCGGACTCCCGACTTTCCGACTTTTTTATTTATTTTTATCCCCTCATGAAAGCACTAAAAGAAACTCATTTTAATTTCCCAAATCAAAGCAATTTCTATAAGGGTAAAGTACGCGATGTGTACACTATAGCCGATAAATTTATGGTTATGGTCGTTTCAGACCGTATTTCTGCATTCGATGTGGTTTTGCCTGAAGCCATTCCTTTTAAGGGTCAGGTTTTAAACCAAATTGCTGCAAAATTTTTGTATGCCACCCAGGATATCGTACCTAACTGGGTTTTAGCTGTTCCAGATCCTATGGTTACTATCGGCCGTATTTGTGAGCCATTTAAAGTAGAAATGGTAATCAGAGGTTATTTGGCTGGCCATGCCTGGCGTGAATATAGTGCTGGCAAACGCTCGGTTTGTGGTGTTTCTTTGCCCGATGGTTTAAAAGAAAATGATAAATTACCAATGCCTATTATTACACCAACTACAAAAGCATCGGTTGGCCATGATGAAGATATTTCTAAAGAAGATCTTTTAGCGAAGGGAATTGTTTCTATAACCGATTACGAGGAATTAGAAAACTATACGCATGCTTTGTATCAAAGAGGAAGTGAAATTGCAGCTAAGTCTGATTTAATTCTGGTCGATACGAAATATGAATTTGGTAAGGCCGATGGAGTGATTTACCTAATTGATGAAATTCATACACCAGATTCTTCACGTTATTTTTACGCTGATGGATATCAGGAGCGTCAAAACAATGATGAACCCCAAAAGCAACTTTCGAAAGAATTTGTAAGAAAATGGTTAATAGAAAATGGTTTTCAGGGTAAAGAAGGACAAGTTATTCCAGATATGACTCCTGAAGTTGTTAGTTCAATATCAGAGCGTTATATAGAATTATACGAAAAAATAGTAGGAGAAAAATTTGTTAAATCAGATGCCAATGCAATTTCTAGCCGGATTGAAACTAATGTTATCAAAACAATCCAAACACTTTAATCTAAAGAATTTTTATACATTAGTACAATAAAGATTAGAAGAGATGAAATTTTCAGTAGATAAACATGAAAAATATGTAACCTTAAAGTTAAAAGAACCTAAGTTTACAAATGATAACGCACCAGGATTAAAGTCAGAATTATATCTGCTTAATGCAGAAGGATTCAAAAATATTATAGTCGATTTAAGTCACGTTAAAGAGTGTTCAGATGCACAAGATTTAAGCTGCTTACTGGTTGGCGACAGACTTTGTAAATCTGCAGGAGGTTTATTTATAGTAACAGGAATTAACGATCAGTTAGCACCAATAATTGAATTATCAAACATATTTCAATCTGTAACGTTTGTTAATACATTGGCAGAAGGAACCGATTTTATTTTCATGGATGAGTTAGAAAAGGAATTCAGAGGCGATAAATAATATAGAATAAATCGTAAATTAAAGCCTCGTAGTTTTTAAAATCTACGAGGCTTTTTATATCTTAAAATAATGAAATTTGAAGTTACAATTTTGGGAAGCAGCTCAGCTACACCTGTGTTTAACAGGAATCCATCGGCACAGCTTTTAAATTGTAACGAAAAATATTACTTAATTGATTGTGGTGAAGGTACACAACAACAATTAACTAAATACAATCTTAAAGCTGCACGAATCGATTATATTTTTATCAGTCACTTACACGGCGACCATTATTTTGGCCTTATAGGCTTACTCTCAAGTTTGCATTTAAACGGTAGGATTAAGCCTATACAAATTTTTGGACCTAAGGCTCTGCTTGAAATTTTAGAAATTCAGTTTAAATACTCTGATACTTTATTAAGATATCCTATCGAATTTTTTCCTATCGAAGCTGACGAATCGAGGCAAATTTTTGAGAATTCAGATGTGATTGTTAAAACAATAATTTTAAACCATAGGATACCAACAACAGGATTTATTTTTATCCAAAAACAAAGACAAAGAAAACTCATTAAAGATAAAGCCGATAAAATACCTATGGCATACTACACTGCATTAAAAAAAGGTATGGATGTAGAATTACCTGATGGAGAAATTTTAAGAAGTGAAGATTATACAATGCCTGCCGACTTACCAAAAAGTTATGCTTATTGTTCTGATACGATGTATGATGAAAGATATTTTCCAATTATAAAAAACTGTGATACACTTTATCATGAGACAACTTTTATGCATGATCTTTTAGATAGAGCGAATGAAACGCATCATACAACTGCATTACAAGCGGGAGAGGTTGCAAAAATTGTTGGTGCAAAGAAACTATTAATTGGACACTTTTCTTCGCGTTACAAAACCCTTCAAATGATATTAGAGGAAACTCAATCTGTTTTTGAAAATACAGAACTGGCGATAGAAGGCAGGACTTTTCAATTGTAACTCAACAGAATTTACTAAAATTTATTGTAGCGATATTCTTTCAACTTTTCCTGTTAATAGATTTAACGAAAAGAAGTGGCAAAATTTAATAATTGTACTGGAATTACTTTTCTAAATACTTTAGAGCGAAAAAAAGCGTCGCATTTTAATCAATGCAACGCTTTTCGAACTAAAATTAATTCTTATTACTTATCTTTTTTGTTTCCACCACCGAAAACTGAGAAGTGAACATAACGCTTAGGGTTTGCTTTCAGATCTATCATCAATTCATCAAGATTTTTGGAAGCGCTATTTAAGTTATTATACATTTTATCATCATTCAGCAACAACCCTAAACTGCCCTTTCCATCTTTAATGCCTGATATTACAGTTTGCAAATCAGCTATCGCATTATTTGCTTTATCCAAAGTTTCTTTGAAATTTGCTGCTGCAAATTTATCGGTTACTGTATTTATGTTTGTTAATATATCGCTGATTTTTTTATTGTTATTATTTAGATTGGCTGTAATGCCTTCAACATTTCTGAAGATAGCTTCGATACGAGCACTTTCAGAACCAACTAAACCATCAACTTTTTTAGATGTTGTTTCTAACGATGCTAAAGTTCCTGCAATACTGCTAAAACTCTTATCAACATTTTTTTGAAAGTTAGGATTCAAAATTGAATTTACACTGCTCAGGATAGAATCCATTTTACCAATAATCAATTCGGCCTTTTTCTGTACTGGCTCAACCTGCTCCATCAATCCTTTTTCAACATTAGCATTTAAAGTAAAGCCATCTTCAGCCATTTTTTTTGAATTACCTAAAGACATTATAATTGCTTTGCTACCTAAAAGGTCTGTACCTTCGAGTTTCGCAATGCTGTTTTCAGGAATTTCATATTTACTATTAATGCTTAAAGTTGCAAGAATGGTACCTGCTGGTTCTAGCTGTAATGCGGCAACACGGCCAATTTGGTAGCCATTAATTAAAATTGGTTTTGAAACGGTTAAACCGTCAACTCTTGTATATCTTGCAAATAATTTCGTTTCACTTGAAAAGATTGAGTTTCCTTTCAAAAAGTTATATCCTATAATTAATAAAGCAATAGCAAATGCAGCTAAAATACCTACTTTGGTTTCGTTCTTAATCTTCATGAGTGTTTTTATTTAATGGCTACAAGTGCTAAAATTAATAATTAATACTTGTGTGAGCGCTATTGTTTGTTTTTTGATGCTTAAAATGTAATTACATAATGTTTACATCGTTGGTTTTGTTTGGTTTATAATTATTATTTTCTTCAGTTGATCAAACTATCATTTATAATGCCAATTTATTCTACTTCAATATTTTTTTTGTAGGTTTTAATTGCCGCTAATATTGATGAAGCAATTTCATTTTGTCCAGCCACAGAATTTATATATTTTTCTTCCTCTTTATTTGAGATAAAACCTACTTCAGTTAATACTGCAGGCATTCCACATCGTTGTAAAACTAAAACTCCTTGTTCCTTTACTCCTCGGCTTAATCTTTCATCTCTATTTACATAGCTGTTTTGAATTAATTTTGCAAATTTAATGCTTTTATCCCGAAAGGCATTTTTTAATAATGATAAAAGTATAAACGTTGCCGGATTATTTGGATCATATCCATCATATTTGCTCTTGTAGTTCTTTTCTAATTTAATATCCGCATTTTCACGAATAGCTGCATCTTGTTCTTTTAATCGGTGCGAACCTGCAACTAAGGTTTCTACACCTTTAATATGTTTATTACCTGGCGGCATTGAGTTGCAGTGAACGGAAATAAATAAATCGGCATTTGCCTCATTTGCAATTTCTGCTCTACGATACAAATCAACATCTACATCTTTAGTTCTGGTATATAGAATTTTAATTTCAGGCATCGCTTCTTTTAATTTAGCACCTAATTTTAATGCTACTTTTAATGAAATATCTTTTTCTGTCGAAAAACTTCCTGATGCTCCTGGTTTTCTTCCTCCGTGTCCGGCATCAATCACAATAGTTTTAATCTTATACCCTTGTGCAAATATACTTTGATTGGAAGAGAATAAAGTAAGAAAAAGGAGTATTATTACAGGATGTATGAATTTCATTAGGGTAGTTTAAAACGATGTTTCTGCTAAACGTTTATAATTTTTTATCGCCTTAATAATTCCACTTACAATTTCATTCTGCCCTTCTGGAGAATTCATATAATCTTCTTCTTCAGCATTACTTACAAAGCCTATTTCTGTTAAAACGGCTGGCATTGAAGCTCTGGCTAAAACAGCAAGACTTTTTTCCTGAACGCCACGGTTAATTCTGCCCGCACTTATGTATTCTTGCTGAAGCATAGATGCAAATTTTAAGCTTCTATCCCTGTTGGTTTGCTTCATTATGGAAAGCATAATATCATTCTCGGGCGTATTAGCGATAAAACCCTCGTAATTTTTTTGATAATTGTCTTCTAAAAACATAGAAGCATTTTCACGCTTTATAACTTCATCCTGCTCACCTAATCTACCTGTACCTGAAACAAATGTTTCTGTACCTCTTGTAGATGTGCTTTTTGAAGTTATTGTTCTGTAAACAGGAACTCTTCTGCCTTTAACTTTTTTATAATAATCAACAACTCTTGATACCCGAACAGGCATGTCGTTTAGGTGGATAGAAATAAAAAGATCTGCTTTGGCATTATTAGCAATATTTATACGCTCGTACAAGGGAATAAAAACATCCGTTTCGCGGGTATAAATAATTTTAATGTCTTTAATACTGTCTTGTAAAGCTTTTCCTAAGTTTAATGCAGTTTTCAAAGCAACGTCTTTTTCCTTTGAGTAAACTCCATGTGTGGCACCATCCTTACCTCCATGACCAGCATCAATAACAATTGTTTTAATTTTATATTCTTGCGCAATTGCCTGATTATCAATTGTATTGAAGAGTGCTAAACAAATAATAAGTGTTAAAAGGTTTTTAAGATACATCAATGGTATATTTTTCACTAATTTTGAACGTTTTTGATTAAACATTTGTGCAAAAATAACATTCAAATACGAATTTGAAACTTCTTAACAACTCTATTTTACTATTTTCTGTCATTTTATTAACATTCAATGTTAGTAAAGCTAACGCAATTTCTTCTTTTTCATTGCAGCAACTTGTTCAACAAGATACTTCAAAAAAGGATACAGCTAAAATTAAGCTAAAAAATAATAGCGATCTTGATAAAAAAATAGAATACAAAGCCAATGATTCTGTTAGGTTTAGCAAAGATAGAAGCATCATTTACATGTATGGAAATGCTAGGGTGATTTATGGCGATTTTGAGTTAGATGCTGATTACATTCGTTACGACCAAAAAAACAATGTTATTTTCGCAAGTGGAAAAATCGATCCGAAAACGAAAAGATATGTAGGCAGACCTATTTTTAAATCTGGTTCAGAAGGTTCTGCTGTAGCAGATTCATTGTACTATAATTCAGCAACAACTAGGGCAAAAGTTTTTGGTGTATATTCTGAACAGGAAGGCGGTTTTTTCTCTGGTGGTCAAAGTAAAAAACAAGTAGATAACGAGTTGCACATCAGAAATATGATGTACAGCACCTGTAATTTGCCACATCCTCATTTCGGCTTGATGATTAGCAAAGGTATAGCAACGGAAAAACAGATTATTACAGGGCCGGTTTACATGCAAATTGAAGATGTTCCAACACCTTTTGTTTTACCTTTTGCCTTTTTTCCGAAAACAAATAAAAGGACTTCTGGTATTATATTGCCAACGCCCGGAGAGGATGCATCTCGTGGTTTTTTCCTTCAAAATGCAGGTTATTATTTAGGATTAAATGATTATTGGGATGCTAAATTAATGGGTTCAATTTATACAAATGGCTCTTACGAAGCGACATTAACCAGTAATTATATAAAAAGATATAAGTTTAATGGTAATATTAATCTCAATTACGCCAATACTAAAAACGGAATTCAAGGGCAGGAAAATATAGGTAAAAACTTTCGAGTTGGCTGGACACATAGTCAAAACCCTAACGCAAGCCCTGGTTCTACATTTACGGCAAGTGTAAATGTAAGTTCGAGTACATATTATACGGCTACGGCAGCCAATACAACTTATGATCAAAGTGCTATCGCAACAAATACATCAACAAGTAGTATTGCTTACTCTAAGGTATTAGCGGGTGGACTATTCAATTTTAGTACGGCTTTAAGTGCACAGCAAACTTTCAGCACTAGGCAGATATTTTTGCAATTGCCGCAGTTTAACTTAAACATGTCTACCATTAGTCCTTTCGATTCTAAGAACAGAAGTGGGGAACAAAAGTGGTATCAAAAAATTACGGTCGGCTATAGTTTGCAGGGTAACAACACCATTAGTACAGCCGACAGTGTTTTATTTAAGCCTGAAGGATTAAGAAAACTTCAAACAGGTTTTAGCCACAACATTCCAATTGGTATGAATTTCACTTTACTTAAGTATTTAACCTTTAGTTTGGGCGGCACTTATAATGAGGTTTGGAATTTTCAATCAATTAATAAAAGATACACAACATTTACTGATGGTTCTTACACTTCCAGAATTGATACGTTAAGTGGTTTTAAGCGTGGTGGAAGTTATAATTTATCAACCAGTATGTCAACGAAAGTATATGGAAAAACCAAAGAATTTAAAAACCTGGGCAATATTCAGCAACTTCGCCATGTAATGACACCTTCTGTAAGCTTTAGCTATTCACCTGATTTTACCGATCCGAGCAAAGGTATTTTTAAAGAAGCAATAGATCAGAATGGTAGGTTTTTAATAAACCCAAGCACAGGCAGACCAGTAACTTATTCTAGTTTAGAAGGGATGGCATTTCCCGGTTCTTTTTCAACAGAACAAGCTTCGATAGGGTTTACTTTGGATAATACGACAGAATTGAAAGTGCGTTCACCGAAAGATACAACAGGAACAGGCTCTAGAAAAATTCCAATTATACAGGGTTTAAGTTTTAGCGGCTCATACAATTTATTGGCAACATCAAAAAAACTAACTCCAATTAGCTTTAGCGGTCGTTCGCAGTTTACCGATAAGTTGGGTATAAATTATAATGGAACTTTAAATCCTTACGTGCTTCGCGATTCAACAAATAATGGTGTTTTTGTTCAAAACGTAGAAATAGACAGATACTTTTGGCAGGATGGAAAATACTTTCCACGATTAACTAATTTTGGTTTCTCTTTCGATTATGGATTTAATGCTGATGCTGTTAAAAAGAAGAATGAAAATTATGATAAGTTAAAGGGACAAGTTGAAAAACAAGGGATTACGCCTTTACAATCTGAACAACTTAATGCCATTAATCGAGATCCGAATGCATTTGTAGATTTTAATATTCCATGGAACTTTGCCTTTCAATATCGTTTTGATTATACCAATAATTTAGGCGTATCTACAATTACAAATACTTTAAACTTTAATGGTGATTTTAATTTAACACCAAAATGGAAATTTACTTTTAATTCTGGTTACGATTTTAAAAATAAGGGTTTAACTCCAATGAACATTGCCATTTATCGTGATTTACATTGTTGGGATATGAGTGTAAACTGGATTCCTTATGGTGCATATAAGAGTTATTCTGTAACGATAAAAGTTAAATCATCGATACTTCAAGATTTAAAATTAAGCAAAAGACAAGGTTTCTATAATACATACCAATAAAACATGTTAGCCGAAATTATAACCATTGGCGATGAAATTCTCATCGGCCAGATTGTAGATACAAATTCAGCCTGGATGGCTAAACAGTTAAACTCTATTGGCGTTTCCGTGAAGCAAATCACTTCAGTTTCTGATGATGAAAATCATATTTTGCAAGCTTTGGCTGATGCTGAAAAGAGAGCCGAAGTTATTCTTATTACAGGAGGTTTAGGTCCAACTAAAGATGATATTACAAAGAAAACTTTAGCAAATTATTTCAACATGGGTTTTCGGAGAGACGAAGGTGCTCTGGAAATGGTTCGCCAGATTTTTGAGAAATATAAACGTCCGCTTATTGATATTAACATGCAACAGGCAGATGTTCCGGATGGTTGCGAAGTAATTGTAAATAAAAACGGTACCGCACCTTGCATGTGGTTTGAGCAAAATGATAAAATTTTTGTTTCTATGCCAGGAGTTCCTTATGAAATGATGTACTTAATGGATGATGAAATTTTGCCAAGAATTAGTAGCCGATTTAAGCTGCCATCAATTATTCATAAAACAATTCTTACTGCAAACATTGGCGAATCATTTTTAGCCAAAGAAATAGAAGAAATAGAAGATAATTTACCTAAACATATCAAACTGGCTTATTTGCCAAAACTTGGTCAGGTGCGATTGCGTTTATCTGCCATTGGTGAGTATGAAGCGACTTTAAAAACTGAAGTTGAGTTTTTTGCTAAGCAAATTATTTCAAAAGTTCAAAAATTTGTTGTTATAGATGAAGATATTCCTTTGGAAAAAGCCATTTTGAATATTATGAAAGAGAATGGCTTAACTTTATCTACGGCAGAAAGTTGTACTGGTGGTTATATTGCTCACCTGATTACACAACATGCCGGTTGTTCATCAGTATATTGGGGTGGCGCAGTAGCTTATGCATACGAGCTTAAAGAATCAATACTCGGAGTTAAAGAAAGTACACTAACTAAATTTGGAGCCGTAAGTGAAGAAACGGTTACCGAAATGGCAGAGGGTGCGATTAAACACTTCAAAACTGATTATTCTATTGCTGTTAGTGGTATTGCCGGCCCTGATGGCGGAACAGAAGATAAACCTGTAGGAACCGTTTGGATTGCAATTTCATCGAAAAATAAAACTATAGCTAAAGTGTTTAATTTCAGCAACAAACGCATTCAAAACATTGAACGTTCTGCTGCATCGGCATTGATGATGCTATTAAATCTACTTAGAGAAGACGCTTAGAAAGAATAAAAACTGTATTTTTGTCACAATACCAATATATAATACTGTAATTTAATATGGCTCAATACGAACTATTGTTACCAAAAATGGGTGAAAGTGTTGCAGAAGCAACCGTAATTAAATGGGTAAAACAAATTGGCGATTCTATTGATTTAGATGATACCATTTTGGAGATTGCTACCGATAAAGTAGATTCGGAAGTGCCATCGCCAGTGGCTGGAAAATTGGTGAAGCAATTATTTAAAGAAGATGAGGTTGCGCAAGTTGGTGATGTTATTGCTATTATTGAAACTGAAGATAGTAGTAGTATTAAGTCTGAAGAACCAGCTGTAGCTGCTCCAATGGTTGAAGAAAAACCCGAAACTATTCCTGGTACTGAGCAATTGCCAACTGAAAGGCCTGTCTTACAAAATAATTTTACCTCGTCTGAGCGTTTTTATTCGCCCTTGGTAAAAAGTATTGCTGCTCAAGAAAATATTTCCACTGATGAACTTGATTCAATCAAGGGTTCTGGTGCTGATGGTCGTTTGAATAAAGATGATTTATTAAACTATCTTTCTAGCAAAGGAGGTGGACAGCCAACTATAACTAAAACTGTAGAATTGGAATTACCAGTGCCTACTATTATTGAAAAAGATATTCCCACTAAGCCCATAATTAATAAAACATCAGCACCTAGTATTAATGGTGGTGATGAAATTATTGAAATGGATAGAATGCGTAAACTTATTGCAGACCACATGGTAATGAGCGTGAATACTTCTCCACATGTAACTTCTTTTGTTGAAGCTGATGTAACCAATATGGTTTTGTGGCGCAACAAAGTCAAAAACAGTTTCGAAAAACGTGAAAATGAAAAAATTACTTTTACGCCAATTTTTGTAGAAGCTGTAGCAAAAGCAATTAAAGATTTTCCGATGGTTAATGTTTCAGTAAACGGAACACAAATCATTAAAAAACGAGATATAAATATCGGTATGGCCGCTGCCTTACCAAACGGTAACTTAATCGTTCCGGTGATCAAAAATGCAGACCAGCTTAATCTTGTCGGTTTAACTAAAGCTGTAAATGATTTAGCGGGCAGGGCAAGAATTTCTAAACTTAAACCTGATGAAACTCAAGGTGGTACTTTCACTTTAACCAATGTTGGTACTTTTGGTAACGTGATGGGAACGCCAATTATCAATCAACCGCAAGTTGCTATTTTGGCAGTTGGTGCAATTAAAAAGAAACCAGCCGTTTTAGAAACTGAACATGGTGATGTTATTGCAATCCGACACATGATGTTTTTATCACTGTCGTATGATCACCGAGTTGTAGATGGATCATTAGGAGGAATGTTCGTTCGTCGTGTAGCAGATTACTTAGAGAATTGGGATTTAAATAGAGAAATTTAATCAGTTCTCAATCGCCAGTTAGTAGTTTCCAGTTCGAGTGGATAACAATTAAGCAATTTAATAAGTTCTCCGTTTTCAATTGGCAGTTTTGAATAGGAGCAAACGTCAACAATGGAATAGTTTAACAATGAAACAATTTATAATGTTAGATTCAATTTTAAAATCGATAGTTGATGATAATGTATTGCATGCCAAATGGTTAAATACTTTGTCTTACATGGAAAATGCAGGTGCAAAAAAGATTTCTGCATCTGAGCATAAAGAACATGTAAATCTGATTATTCTTAAACATGCTGCAGAAGAACATCGTCATGCTTACTATTTAAAAAAGCAAATTTCTAAATTGGATGAAGCACTTTGTAAAACTTACACCAATGCCGAATTGCTTTCTCCAAATCATACGAAATACTATTTACATGCTTTAGACATTTCAGTTTGCCGCTATTTAAAATCTGAATTTAATCTTTCGGGATACGATTTAAAATTCGCCGCATACTTATTTGTTACTTATGCAATTGAAGTTCGTGCTGATGAACTCTATCCAGTTTATCAAGCTATTTTGGTTGAAGCTAAGAGTAAGGTAAACGTTAAATCAATTATCTTAGAAGAAGAAGGACATTTAGAGGAAATGATTAATCAGTTAGTTGGTTTCTCTGATGATTGGGAAAATCATGCTGCTGAAGTTATCAAAATTGAAAAAGCATTGTTTGACAATTGGGTTGAGGCATTAAATGCGGAGTTATTAATTAGTGCCTAGCAGTAGAATTGTTGGAAAGAGCTGCTTTAGTTCGTTATCAAAAAACTAACGCTCACCTCATTTGCTGCTAAATTAAATTATAATATCATGGCTAAATTTTCAGAATTAATTAATGGTGACAAGCCTGTTTTAGTAGATTTTTTTGCCGAATGGTGTGGTCCTTGCAAAATGATGAAACCCATTTTACAGCAATTAAAATCTCAGGTTGGAGATTCGGTTTCAATTATTAAGATTGATATCGATAAAAACCAAGCTGCTGCTGCATCTTACGGTATACAAAGTGTACCAACACTTATGCTATTCAAAAATGGAAAACAGGTTTGGAGGCAAAGCGGTGTTTTACAAACCGCACAATTAAAACAAGTAATCGATTCTCATTCCTAAACCTCAACAACATTATTTGGCGTTACTGCAAATATTTGTTCATTGCTTTTTGGATAAATATTATACAATCCTGTAAACGTACTGAAAGCCGGTAAAACAGCGTAATCTCTTCCAAAATAAAAGCAAGGAAACTTTAATCGTTGTTTTGCTTTGCCTTTAATGGTTACGCCTGGATGAATATGACCACTAATGGGGTACAATTCTTCTTCCGTACATTTTGGGGCATCGTGAATAAAACAAAAAGGGCCAAGGCAAAAACTTGGCTCATGAATATTGATACTCATTGATGCATAATCAGCATTGGCTAATCTATCGTGATTCCCTTTAACCAGCAAGAAATTTAAATCATTATATTGCTTTCTCCAATTCGCAAACTCATCAATATCAGTGTTTAAACCATGGTGAAACATATCTCCATTAATCAATAAAGTTTCAGGTTTATATTTTTCGATAAGTAAACTTAACCGATGTAAATCGTTTTGAGCAATGGTAGCTGGCACCTGAACACCTGCCGAACGAAAATGTGCCGACTTACCTAAATGCAAATCGCTTATAGCTAAAAGTTGATGTTCTGGTAAATATAAAGCCCTTTCTTTATCTAAAATCAGTTCTTCGCCGTGGCTCGTAATGGTCATTAATTTTCTGCTATGTCATCTTAAGCCTGTCGAAGGACTTTTAAGGTGTTTCGACAGGCTCAACATGACAGTTGATTTTATGTTATCTTATCTTCTCCAATTCCGCTTTCATTCTTGCAATTCGTTGCTCCAACTCTTCCGAACTCATATTTTCCCTCAAACTATCAACCTTAATCGGAAACGACAGCGGCGTAAAAGTTTTCGGATTGGTAATAATCACCGTTCCATTCTGAATTCTTTCTAAAGCAGCAGCCAATCTAGGCTCTTCCAATTGCTGATAAAATACTTCATCATAAGCTTGGCGCAAAAGTAAATTATGTTTATCGTAATCGCTAAAAACATTAAAAAATAAACCTGCCGATGACTGGAGATGTTTGTTCGCAACATATTTCCCGGGGTAACCTTGAAAAACCAAACCAGAAATACAAGCGATGTCTCTAAATTTTCTTCGAGCCATTTCGGTAGAATTAATGCTCAAAGTTATATCCTCAGTTAGGTTTTTAGGTGAAAAAACTTCGTAAGCAATAGATTCATCCATCGGTATTTCAGTTTCACTTAAAAGCTCAAAACCATAATCATTCATCGCAATAGAAAAACTGATTGGTAAGAGTTTACTTAAGCGATAAGCAACTAACGCCGCTAAAACTTCATGTACCAAGCGCCCCTCGAAAGGATAAGCAAAAAGATGAAATCCCTCTTTATTATTAATGAGCTCAATTAATAATTCATCATTTCTGGGCACATGAGACCGTTTTTCTTGTAAAAGGAACAATGGATAAACGGAATCTAACTCTTCATCCTGATGTGTTTTATCTAAAGTCTCATTATATTTTTTTCGTAAAACAGAACCAAGATTTGAAGATAAAGGTAACCTACCACCATTCCAACTTGGTGAAATCGCATTTTTTTGCTTGCTCACGCGAACAATCACGGTCATGTCTTTAACATGCAAAAATTCCAAAACCCGACCAGCTAATCTAAAATTATCACCAGCTTTTAGGCGAGTAACAAAGTATTCTTCAACCATACCAATATAACCGCCAGAAAGAAATTTTACTTTCAGCATCGCATCGCTTACAATAGTTCCTATATGTAGCCGATGTCTCATGGCAAGCTGTCTGCTTTTTACTTTCCAAAGTCCATCATCATTATCCTTCGTTACCTTTTTAAATTCAGTATATGCACTTAAACTATCTCCACCCGATGTAATAAATTGCATTACCCAAGCCCATTCTTCTGGTAAAATCAATTTAAAAGCATGGGTGTTTTTGATTTCTTCGTAAATAACTCTATCATCAAAACCATCGCCAATGGCTAGCGTAACTAAGTATTGAATTAAAGTGTCGAAAACCATAATAAATGGCTCTCTACTTTCTATATTATTGGTTTTTGCAGCCTCTTTAATCGCAGCAGCTTCTACCAATTCTAAAGCATGAGTAGGGAGAAAATAAATTTTCGAAGTTTCATGTGGCGAGTGACCAGAGCGACCAGCACGCTGCAAAAACCTCGCAACACCTTTCGGCGAACCAACTTGAACAACAGTATCAACAGGTTTAAAATCAACACCTAAATCTAAAGATGAAGTAGCAATAACCGCTTTCAACTGACCTGTATGCAAAGCATCTTCAATCCAGTTACGTAATTCAAAATCTATTGAGCCGTGATGGATTGCAATTCTTCCTGCCAGTTCGGGCTCTATATTTAATAAATGTTGATACCACATTTCTGCTTGTCCGCGAGTGTTAATGAAGATTAAGGTAGTTTTACTTTTCTCAATAATCGGCAAAAGTTTATAAGCTAATTTTAATCCCAAATGGCCAGCCCAAGGCAAGGTCTCAATATCATCAGGCAAAATAGACTTTATAATGATTTTCTTTTCTAAATCTGCTTTAATGATGATTCTTTTTGCTTCTAAATCAGGTTCCAAAACATCTAAAGCCTCTTCAATATTTCCTATAGTTGCAGAAATTCCCCAAACTCTTAAAAACTGATTTTTTTCCAATTTCTGTAAACCTTTGATTCTGGAAACGGCAAGCTCGACCAACACACCACGTTTGCTGCCTAATAACTCATGCCATTCATCAGCAACAATACATTTCAGGTTTTTAAATAAAGTTGATGAACCTTTTTGCGCCAGTAAAAGATGTAAGCTTTCTGGTGTGATCAATAAAATCTCAGGCATTGATTTTTTCTGTTGAACTTTTTCAGCTTGTGAAGTATCGCCATTCCGAACGCCAACATGCCAATCCAATTCAATTTCCAATAATGTTTCTCGCATGGCTCTTGCAATATCTTTTGCCAGGGAGCGGAGCGGCGTAATCCAGATGAGTTGTAATCGGTCTTTAGCTTTTTTGTTGCTCGCCTCTGATGCATTTAAAGCCTCAATTGCCACAGCCAAAAATAAAGAGAATGTTTTTCCGAAACCTGTTGGTGCGTTTACCAATCCGCTGTAGCCATTTAAGTAGTTTTGCCAAGCATCTTCCTGAAATTTAAATGGCTTGCGACCATTGGCTTTAAGCCATTGCTTAATTTTTTTATAGCCTTTGGTTTTCGTTTGATCCATGTATAATTGTAATTTCTATATTTTAAATTTGAAAAGGAATTTCAGTAATTCTTTGGTTATAGCAGGCCCGCCATTCGTTACAATTCCCGATGAACATAGAAACCTGCTTTTCTAATCATTTAAAAATGTTGAAGAAAGCAACTGCCTTAAATCTTCCAAAGTATTAATTTCAGCGGCTTTTTTGTCTTTTCGCCAACGTAAAATACGTGGGAAACGGAGTGCTAAACCTGCTTTATGTCGCTTACTTTCTGCAATTCCCTCAAATGCAATTTCGAAAACTAATTCGGGTTTTACGGTACGCACAGGTCCGAATTTCTCAATTGCATTCTTGGTTACAAAAGAGTTCACTTCTTTAATTTCCTTATCGGTTAAGCCTGAATATGCCTTTGCAATGGTAACCAGATTCTCGCCATCGCGAACGGCAAAAGTATAATCCGTGAAGAAATTTGCTCGGCGACCGCTACCTTTTTGGGCATAAATCATAACCGCATCTACAGTGTAAGGATTGATTTTCCATTTCCACCAATCGCCGCGTTTACGGCCACTGTGGTAATGAGAGTTCAGTTTTTTGAGCATAATCCCTTCACTATTAATTGAGCGTGAAGTTTGCCTCAATTCTGCCAATTCTACCCAAGTTTTACAGTTAATAACTGGCGATAAAATCACAGCACTTTCATCTAAACCACCAATTAATTGCTCTAAAATTTTTCTTCTTTCGCTAAGCGGCTGCTCACGAAAATCTTTGGTTTCAAATTCTAAAATATCGTAAACGAAGAAACCAATTGGTGCATCTTCAAGCTGTTTTTTACTTATAGTTTTACGATTTAAACGTTGTTGCAAAGTGCTGAATGATAAAACCCGTTTATTTTGAACGGCTAGTATTTCACCATCTAAAACTACGCCATCGGGTAAGATATTAACTAAAAAATGAAGTTCAGGAAACTGTTCGGTTACCAATTCTTCACCTCGAGACCAGATAAATAATTCGCCATTTCGTTTTACAATTTGCCCGCGAATGCCATCCCACTTCCATTCTGCCTGCCATTCTGAAATATTGCCTAATTTTTCTGGCTCTTGCTCCAGTGCATAAGCTAAACAAAATGGATAAGGCCAAGAATTATCGGTATTTACATGAACGCCGTTAATCAGTTCAGTAAAAGTGATTTCGTAAGGATTCCACTTACCCATAATGCTGTGCATAATCTGTGCGCTATCCAAACTACTTTGCTTAGCCAAAGCATTCACAAGCATTTTATTTGAAACGCCTATTCTAAAATTTCCTGAAATGAGTTTATTGAAGATGAAACGTTCTTGGGTTTCGAGCATGTTCCAAGCGTTTAAAATGAAAATCTTTTTGGTTTCATCATCTTTACCCTCTAAATCGTGTAAATCTTCAATCCATTTATGCAATTGGAAATCAGAGGTGTTTTTTGTAGGTGGGAGGAGCAAGGCAATAGTCTCACTTAAATCACCAACGTTTGAATAACTTTCGGAGAACAACCATTCGGGTGTTTGCGTAATTTCTATGGCCCAATATTTTAGTAAGGCTGATTTTATTGGGCGCTTAGGTTTTTTGCCTGTAAATAATGCAATTACCCAAATTTTATCTTTATCATCGGCATAATTGAAATAATCTACCAATGCTGTGATTTTATCGTTGGTTTTATTGCTAAGTTCGAGTTGTTGGATGAGTTTTGCGAAACGTTTCATGCTGATTTTTGATTTTCGTTTTCAGCATCGGCCAAATCGACTTTATTTTCTTCGTCATCTTCCTGCCCGAACTTTGTCATTACTTCTTCTGATTCGATGCCATTATCATTTAAAAACCGACTAAATACCGCTGTAAAACCATGTGTAACATAAACTTTTTCTGCACCGGTTGCGGTAATGGCATCCATTAGGCCAGTCCAATCGGCATGGTCGCTTAATGCAAAACCGGCATCTGCACTTTGCCAACGGCGATGTGCCCGAACTTGCATCCAGCCAGAACAAATGCCTGTAACGGGATGTGATAAGTTTTTAATCCAGCGACTATCCCGCATCGCTGGTGGCACAATTACAATTCCTTTTTGTAATTCATCTTTAGTAGTTTCTGGAGTAATTCTTATGGTTTCAGGCAGGTTTACACCAGCATTTATAATTACTTCATTCAGGTTTGCAATACTATTGTGAACATAAATTGGAACATCGCCAGCTAAGTTTTTAATCAAGCGTTGCGCCTTGCCTAAACTGTAGGCAATTAATACACTGGTTTTTTGTTGAGTAATGTTATCGCTTACCCAACTTTTGATTTTATCGAAAACGATATCTTGCTTTTGCCATTTATAAACAGGCAGACCAAAAGTGCTTTCTGAAACAAATGAATTGCATTTTATAGGTTCAAATACATCGCTAATGCCATCATCTTCCGTTTTGTAATCGCCAGAAATTACACAAATTTCGCCTTTATATTCTAACCGAACCTGTGCAGAACCAATGATATGACCCGCAGGATATAACGAAATATTCACACCATTTCGAACAATACTTTCACCATAATTAAGTGTTTCTACATTCAAATCTTCGCTGATTCGGCGCCTAATTATTGGTTTTGTTAGCGTATGGCAGAGGTAATTTTTATTGCCAAAGCGTACGTGGTCGCTGTGTCCGTGCGTAGTTACAGCGTAGTCTACAGGCCACCATGGGTCTACATAAAAATCGCCCTGCTTACAGTAAATGCCTCTTTTGGTAAATTCGATTAATGCCATTACCATTAAACAATAAATTTAGGTATAAGTTTTAATTAAATATCGGGTAATTAGCCGATAAAGTGAAATATCGGGTAATTAGCCGATAAAGTGAAATATCTGGTAATTAGCCGATAAAGTGAAATATCGGGTAATTAGCCGATAATTTATTTGAAATATGATTAATTAATTCGATATTGTACTATGGTTTGTATTATAACAGGTGATATTGTAGGTTCAAGAAAGATTAAAGATAGCTGGCTGTTAAGTTTAAAAACGGCATTAAAAGTAGTTTCTGGGCAGAATAGTAAGTGGGAGATATACCGAGGTGATAGTTTTCAGGTGGAAGTTGAGCCAGAGAATGCAATTAGAACTACTGCTTATTTAAAGGCATGTATAAGAATAAATAAGCCAGCAGATGTAAGAATGGGAATTGGTATTGGTGAAGTGAAAAGTAAACGTAAAAAGCTTTCAGAATCGAGCGGGGATGCTTTTGTGAACTCAGGAGTTGCTTTTGATAGTTTAAAACAAGCCAAAGTTAACTTAGCTATTAAAACTGAATCATCTAGTTTTGATGAGGAAATAAATGTTTTAATTAAGCTATCTTTAATTGCGATGGATAGCTGGGGAATAGTTGCAGCAGAAATGGTAAAGTTGGCTTTGGAAAATGAAAACATATTGCAAAGCGAATTAGCGATTCTTTCAGGCAGAACTCAATCTTTAGTAAGTGAGGCTTTAAAAAGAGCCCATTACTCAGAGCTAATGGAGATGGATAAACTATACCGTAAAAAATTGAATCAAATGCTTTTTAAATGATGGAAATATTTTTAATCAAGCTCATTATTGCTCATTTAATTGGCGATTTCTTTTTTCAACCAACTTCTTGGGTAAAAGATAAGGAAAGAAAGAAATTAAAATCAGGAAAGTTATACCTACATGTTTTGGTGCATATTGTTTTGATATTTATAGTTTTCTTAAGTTTTAATGTTTGGAAAGTTGCATTGTCGATTGGTGTGTTGCATTTAATAATTGACGCTTTAAAGTCGTTATTTCAAACTAAAAAGAATGCCAGAATATTATTCTTTATCGATCAAGTTTTACATTTCAGCTCGATTGTATTGGTTTGGCATATTTTCTATAATGGTTATTTAGATATCAGTTTTATTAATAATACAAGAAACTGGATTTTAATTTCGGGAGCGTTGTTTTTAACGATGCCAACATCCATTATTATGAAAGTAATTATTGCCAAGTGGTTGCCTGAGAGTGATGATGAAAGTCCGAAATCGCTGCAGAATGCTGGAAAATATATTGGAATTTTAGAACGTGCATTAATTTTTGTTTTTATACTCACCAATCATTTTGAAGCTGTCGGGTTTTTACTCGCTGCTAAATCTATTTTTCGCTTTGGCGATTTAAAAGAAGCACACGATTTGAAATTAACGGAATACGTGTTGATTGGTACTTTGCTAAGTTTTGGGATTGCAATAGTAGTTTCGTTGATAATTATGGGTTTGGTTGCGTAAAATATCTGGCTGTTTCTCTTGGGCATTATGCTAAGTAGACATTAAAAGCAGTACAGCATCAGCACATTAAGCCCGATTAAAACGGAAATACTTTTATATTTTAAAAGTTACTAATGCTAATTGGCAAAATGCCTGTTGAGCGATGGAACTTTATATAAAAAGATTGAAATGAAATGAGTGGGGCTATCGAAACCGATTCCCCACTATAATTGCTTTGCAAATATTTAAAAATTTATCTTGCTCCAGGAGGACAGTTATCTTTCAAAAATTTGGTGTAGGTAAGTGATAAATGTTCGCTTGTTCCATCGCCCTCAGATATGCTATGGGTACGATTTGGGTAGCTCATTAATTGAAAAACCTTCTTGTTCTTAACTAATTCATTGATTAACATTTCAGCATTTTGGTAGTGAACATTATCATCTCCAGTACCATGAATGTAGAGCAAGTTACCTTTTAAGTTTTTCGCATACGTTACTGGAGAACCTTTTACATAAGCCTCTTTGCTTGGGAAAGGCGTACCCATATAACGTTCCTGATAAATATTATCATAGGTTAATTGGTTACCTACGGCTGCAATTGCGATGCCCGTTTTATAAATTTCAGGATATTGAAACATTAAATTAAGCGTAGATGAACCACCGCCACTCCAGCCCCAAACTGCAACTCGGTCTTTATCCATAAATGAATTTGTTGCCAATAATTTTTTAGTAGCCATAGCTTGGTCACGGATGTTAATTACGCCAATGTTTTTATAAATGCTTTTGCGCCAGGCAGCACCTTTAGGAACTGGTGCACCACGATTATCCATTGATATATAGATGTATTCATCTTTCGCCATATCACCAGCATATAACCTATTTCTACCTGCACCATAGGTATCGGCGGCTGTTTGCGAAGCTGGTTCACCATAAACATAAAATACTACAGGGTATTTTTTATTAGGATTGAAGTTATCTGGTTTTTTCATCCATCCATCCATTTCAACACCATCCTCAGTTGTAACCTTGAAAAATTCTACCTTATTTTTAGGTGCTTGTTGTTTGGATAACTGCGTGGTTATACTACCATCCATAGTGAAAGGATTTCCAGTAGTAAAATTCATCCATTCGGTGATGGGGCTTACTGCTGAACTATTATAAGTGTGACGGGCAAAGGCTGCATTAGGTGAAATATCATAGCTATGAGTTCCTGATAAAATTGATGGTGTAACCATTTCTAATTTACCTTTTCCATCTAACTTTGTTTTATATAGATATTTTTGGGTAGCGTTAGTTGGCGATGCCATAAAGTAAACGTAATTGTTTTTCTCATCAATTAAGTTTACACTAATTACATCATAGTTTCCTTTTGTAATCAAGGTTTGTTTTTTGCCATCTCGGCTGATTCTGTAAAAATGATCCCAACCATCTTTATCTGATATAACGGTAAATTCCTTATTATCATTTAACCAGGTCCAATCGTTTTGTGGGTCAATCCAAGCTTTATCTTTTTCAGTATAAACCGCTTTAGCTGTACCAGATATAGCATCACAAATGAATACTATACTTTCATTTTGCTCGCGATTTAATTGTTGCAAAATGATTTCGTTGCTGTTTGGAACCCATTGCATACGAGGTATATAGTGTTGAATGTTATCACCAGGCACATTTAACCAATTGGTTTTTGCAGTTTCTATATCAACCACGCCAACTTTACAAGCTGATGGATTTTCACCAACTTTAGGATACTCAACCGGAATGGTATAAGGATAAATGGAATCGGTATTATTAATCATCAAGAAGTTTTTAATCTTAGTAGCATCAATTTGCCAATAAGCAATGTTTTTGCTATCGGGACTCCATCTAAAACCATCGCGACAATTAAATTCTTCTTCGTAAACCCAATCGAAAGTTCCATTAATCATTCGGTCGGTTCCATCAGTTGTTAGGGCTTTAGAATCTGTTCCATCAGTGTTTTCTACATATAAATTGTGTTTGCTTACGTAGGCTACTTTGTTTCCATCAGGAGATAATTTAGCAAACATTAAAGATGATGCTGGTTTATCTTTTCCAATTTGAGCGATTTTATTTGTTGTTAAATCTACCAACCAATAATCGCCCCGTGTATCGTAACGCCAAACTTTTTTACTGTTTGTGTAGATTAATGCTTTTTTACCATCGGCAGAAAGTTGAAAACTTCGAACGGCTAATGGGCCATCTTTACCTGAGGGCGTAAGTAGTGTTCGGGAAACAACGGTTTTTCTTTCACTTTTTGGAAGCGTAATACTTACAATTTCTCCGCTTGCTATTTGGTAGTAAGAATTTCCATCTTTTGCCCAGTTAACACCTTGAGCCTGCGCACCAAACACTGCAAATAAAGCTATGCATGTGATTGATAGTTTAAATAATAAGTTTTTTATCATAAAAAATTGGTCATAAAAAAGGCTTTTTAACTTTTGGGCTAATTTAAATAAAAAGCCGGCAGTTAAAAAGCCTTTAATTATCAGATATTGTTTAATTATTCACCACCACCTTGTTGTTGTAATGCTTTCATTTCGGCATAGGTAATTTCATCGTATCCTGCAGGAACTTTAGTTACAGAAAGTTCTCCCACTTTACCTTCAGTAACAGATTTTAAAGTTACAGTTGCCATTGTTGTTTCAACTAATACTATAAATCCTTTAACTTCTTTGAAATCTGCTGTGGCTATATTAGTAGGGATTTCTACATCTGTAGTTGCCCAAAGTTCGCCTGTACCGCCTTTATCATCTTTAAAAGTATATTTCTCTGCGTTGTAACCAGCAACAGTTTTCTTTTCACCAGTCGCTTTAAAATCAGAGTATTTTGGTTTTGCAGCATTAGATTCTTCCATGTCGGCTTTAGTCATTTTCGAGGCTAATTGCTTTTGAGCAACAGGAATATCAACTAATAACAAACCAGTTCCTGATTTACTATCCATAAAAACACCTACGGAAGCAGGACCTAAATCTAATTCTAACTTAGAGATATCTCCGTTAAACTTAACCTTTTGTTCTTCAGGTGCACCCGGAGCATCAACTTTGTACTTCATTCCATAAACTAAAGTACCTTCAGTTATCTTTTTTTGTGCATGGGCAATAATGGCTGTGCTTACTAATATTAAAGCTACAACGCTTGTTTTGATTGATTTTAACATGTTTTTATTTTTAGTTAATGTTGTTTACCAGTTAATTTTTTCTTTGTTTAAAAATGATGCAATACCTTTTTTAAAATCTTTACTTTCTCTAACACGAGCATTTATCTGTACTGCAAATTCTAAGCTTTTTTCCAGCAAGGGATTCGTGGTTTGATTTATCAGTTGTTTTGTAATCATTAACGAATTACCCGAACTTTCTTTACACAAACTTAAAGCAAATTTTTTAACAGTTTGATGAATTTCGGATGAATTTGTTACATAGTTTATTAAATTATATTGAAGCGCTTTATCTGCAGAAAATGTTTGGCCTGTTAATAATATTTCCTTTGCGATGGTTTCATTTACTTTTTGTTTTAAAAAACAGGAAACAATTGCAGGAACAAAACCTATTTTAACTTCTGTATAACCAAAGTTGCTTTCTGGTGTTGCGAAAATAATATCGCAGATTGTTGCTAAACCACACCCACCGGCAATTGCATGTCCCTCTATCTGTGCAATTACTACTTTTGGTAAATAATAAATAGTGGTGAAAAGCTTTTTTAAGTTATTTGAATCGACAACGTTTTCTTCGAAAGTGTTGTTTTGCAGCTGTTGAAGGTATTCTAAATCTGCACCTGCACTAAAGGTACCTCCGTTAGCTTTTAAAACTACAATTTTTACTCCATTATCTTCAGATGCACGGATAAAAGTTTCAGTCAACTCTGAAATTAGTTGTGGGTTTAAAGCATTTCGCTTTTCAGGTCTGTTAATGGTTATTGTGGCAATTCTATTTTCCACATTATATAAAACCAAGTTATCCATATTATTGGGTTAGGTAAACCAAATATGCAGGATTTTTCTTTAAAACATGCGATTGGACTTTATTATTCTGTGCAAAATTTTTAAAAACAGCTATTTTATAATCTTTGTTGGTTGCATCAATAATCACATTTTTGAATTCCATTTTCTTTGAGAGATTTTCAATTTTAAACTTATTATTTCCTGTTAACCAAATACTTGAAAATTTTCCGCTTACAGATAATTTCTTATAGTTCATATGCTCATCAATCAGGAGAATATTGTATTTATCTAATACGATTTGATTATCTTTTTTTACGAAGTGTGGTAAAATTGTCTCTTGTTTTAAACTTATAAAATCAATTTTATCAATTTGAGATTGATCCAACGCTGGTTTTACAAAAAAATTATAGTTTTTATCGTCATAAGATAAATCAGTTACCAGTACGCTTACTCTACCATTTATAAAAGCAGCCGCATAATTTTTCCTTAAAGTAAAAAAGATAATTTTCTTTTGGTGGAAAGCTATCCAGTCATCATAAACTATCATTGAGATGTAAAAAATATAAACCACAAGCGATACAAACAGCAATTTCTTGTTGTACTTTGACAAAGCATAAACACCTAATCCTAATGCTAAACTCAAAAGAATCAATTCTGGAAGATTAATCCAAACAGAAGAAAAAGTAGAGTAGGGCAAATCAGCAATCCATTTTAAAACGGTGTTTGTACAAACAATAATCCATTCGAAAATCGGAGAAAGTTTATCTACAAGCGGAACTAAAACGCCTATTCCTAAAATCATAATAAGTATTAATGGAATAGAGATAAAGAGATTTCCAAATAAAAAATAAACAGGAAATTGATGGAAATAGTAAATACAAAGCGGAAACGTAACCAGTTGAGCTGCCAAAGAAAGTGCTATCAATTCCCAAACTTTATTTAGCCATTTGTTTTTTAAATATATCCAATTATAAATCTTAGGCTGAATGTAAATCAATCCGAATACCGAAATGTATGAGAGTTGAAAACCAACATCCCATATCAAAAATGGATTATAAATCAATTGGCAAAATGCGGCAAAAGCTAGCGTATTGTAGCCATTTTTGTTCCTGGCAAATGTTTTAGCAGTAATAAAAATTGTTATCATAATCGCTGCACGAACTACGGATGGAGATAAACCAGTGATTAGCGAATAGCACCAAATTAAGCTACAGATTAATATGAATTTAAATATTCGAAAAAATCTTTTTTTATTTAAGAAAGCCAAACAAAAATCCATCACAAAGAAAATAATAGCAACATGACTTCCTGAAACTGAAAGTGCATGGATGGTTCCTGTTTTTGAGTAAGCCGCTAAAGTTTCTTTACTTAAATCAGCTCGATACCCTAAAATTAAGGTAGAAGCTACAGCAAAAGCCTCATCATTTTTAATTATTTTTCGATACTTGGCAACCTGCTTTTCTCTTAAATCTAAAGCAAATTTGAGGATAGGATTTCCAGTGTTTTGATTGATTTTAAGCAAATAATTTTGATTGATAAATGTTTGTTTGTAAACATTCTGGCTTGCCAACCAACCTTTAAAATCAAATTCAGCAGGATTATAAGGTGGTTCAACTTCCAGATATTTTGCCGAGATAATCAATTCATCTCCATATTTTAAATGAATAGGATGGATACTATCAACTTTTAAGGCAAGTAATAATTGTCCGCTAAGTTTAATTTGTTTTAGATTTCCGTAACCTGAAACTACTCTGGCTTTAAATCTTAAAATATTGTTAGTTTGTTCAGGTTCGTCGTTTATCCAAATTTTTAAATAGGTATAATTCTTCTTAGCAAAGTAATCGGATTTGAGTTTTTCGTTGTTTAGTAAACAAATCAATCCGCCAATTGAAAAGAAAAAAAATAATATTAAAATTCCTGTAAAGCCCTTAAATTTATAAGCATTGAATTTTTTGTAAGTGATATTGATAATTAAAATAAAAAGGAAAATCGTAACTGAAGCAATTGCCAGAATCAAAATATTTTTTTCAGTTGGGAAGAAAAAAAACACACCAATCCCAATTAAGAATGGAAGTAAAATCCTGGCGAAAATATATTCTGCTTTAAACATATTAAAATTGATACCTCAACTGAATTTTAACTTCTGATTTTTTATTTCCTTGTATTTCATCGAGATATGAACCAACGGTTTCTACATCTTTATAAATAAACATCGCATATCTAGCCCAAACGTTAAGTTTTCTGGCTAAATTATATTTCAAGTTTAGATAGGTTCTGAAACCTTTTCCACTGTACATTCCGAAGGCAAAACTGTACAAAACATCATCTTCATAAGCATAAATTCTGCTGTTGTAACTTGGTGTATTGAAGTAGGCAATTCTTATATTTCCTGTGATTTTCGAAAACATTGGTGAGTAATCTACATCCTGATAAATTAAATAACCAAATTCGCGATTTGCATTGCCTTTTTTATATTGAGAAACTTCAACTCGGTTTTGAAAACTCCATTTTTTATTCAGTTGCCAACTCACTTCAACGCGATAACCCTCTTTTTTTACATCATCTAAAAAGTTTATTGGAACCTCTAAATCTGTATTTTGCTCTTTATTTTCAGTTTTAAATCTTAACAGAACCTTTAATATTTTGCTTGGTGTGTAAACCGCCTGACTTAAAATTTCATATCCTTTGGATGGAGCATCAACACGATATTTTAACCACGGGAACTGAAAATAATCACCATAAACAGAAAATGCCCATCGCTTATTTGGCATGATGTTTAAGCCAAAATATAGTCCATTTTCGTTTATCGCCTCACTCGCCTCAGACAAAGCCTGATTAAAAAAATTATGGTAATTTTTTGCATAGTTTCGATAAGTTATAGCGGCCGAAACTGTTGTTGATAAACTGATTAGTGCACCATTTACATAAGCAATACCACTATTTAAGCTTTTGCCTACTTCACCAAAAAAATAAATGTTTTTGTAAGTGTAGTTATAATAAGCACCAATATTTGTCAACGAATTTCCTGTAAAACTGAACCTGTCGTAAACAGCAGTTTGAGTGATAAAACTGTTTCCGTATTTACTTTGATAGGCGATTACCCCAATCCCCAATTCGTTATTGGTGTATTGAACAGCTGCTCCAAAAATTTGCTGACTTAAAGAATTTTTGTTCTCAATTTCTGTTGACGTTCTGTGGTAACCGCTCTGATTTATAGTTGCTTGAACCATATTCCCATCAAAATCTACATCCTGACTAGCATCGAGATTTCTAAAAGAAACAAAAGGTGTAATGTCTATATTTTTATAAAGGTTAATGGTTGCTGATGCGCCTCTTAAAAATGAATACTCATTCGCCGAAGTGTAAGGTCGTAAGCCTAAATCTTTCTTTGCAACACTAGTAACCTCTGGACCTTTGCCAAAAGCAAAACCCGACCACAGAGTTACACCTTGACCAAATTGTAAAGTATAATCACCAACAACTAACTTCTTAATCCGTCCTAATTTAAAAAGCGCAATATTTCCAGAGTAGAAATCGAATGGTTTTCCTAAGAATTTTTCGCCTGCATCTTTGTCTAGTGTTATTGCTGCTGAAACAATAGTTCCATAATGATAACGATAACGGGTTTGAAATCTTTCAGGCGAACCTAAATATCGGTTTCCGGGTAAATCAGTAAAACCTTTCTGCGTTTGTAAAGTTTGAGCAAAGCGCATTACTAAATCGCTTTCTCCTAAATTGAGGATATTTTTAAATGTAAATTTATCGTATTCAGTAGTTGTATTTAAAGTAATAAAAGGCAATAAGCTTTGAACTGTTCTCACATCAAAACCATCAATACTTTGCAATTCCAAGGCATTAACAAAATTTCCGTTATCTTTAATATAAGTAAAGAAATTACTGATTTGTAATGGAGACAAGAAAACCAAAGTCTTTAATTCCTCTGGCGAAGTTTTGTTAAGATTAATCGGATGTTTGCGATACCTGGTCAGCACATCGATCAATTCTGTCATGTCGTAATCATCAGGAAGATTTTCAGCAACACTTTCCAGAATATCACGAACATCGACCTCTTGTTCAGCAATTTGAGCATTTGCCGTGAAACCCATCACCACAAATACAACTATTATTAATCTAAAATGCATAACCTACTGCGATTTGAGGTGCATAACCCAAATTGGAATCATAAACAGTTGCCATATCCAATAAGAACTTTTTATAGATTAAGCCGAAGCCAGCGTATTGTTTAAATGGTTTAGCGCTTAATCCAAAACGGAAACTCAACAAATCGATAATTTTATATTCGATACCCAAGCTTACATCGATTGATTGATTAAGTATTTTACTGACTGATGTGGCAATTAAGACTTTATCGGATGCAAAATAACTTGCGCCAACATTAAAAGAAGTTGGAATTTCAATTAATACTTCTGCGGAAGAGAACTTTTGTTTAGATGGATTACTTACAAATGCACCGAACGTAAATTCTTCGCTAAAATGATATAATGCACCAACATCTGCAGAAAAACCTGTTGATGAACCATAATTGGCAATTTTGAGCTGATGATAATTTCCGTTTAAAGCTATAGATAATTTATCACCGAATTTCTTAGCATAAGCAAAACCAATTTTGCTTACGTTGTATTCTGAAAAGCCATATCGATAAAAGCTTGCGCCAACAAAATTATTTTTAAACGGAATAACAAAAGCTAAAGCCTGAGTGCTAACTTCATTGCTGAATAAATGCTTTATATAACTTAATGAAACGCTGGGTTTATTTAGCGAGGTAATTCCTGATGGATTTGCTTGTATAGCCCAAACATCGGAAACAGCTGCACCATTGTTGCCCATGGCTGTTAACCGTGGACCCAAATTGTTTTGAGCAAATAAATAAAAAGGTGTGAGGGAGATTAATAATACATTCCATATCTTCATTTTAGGGCGTTAAACCAGTAAATAAAAAATAGGGAGGATTGTTGTTGGTTGTTCTAAAGTAGATAAATTATTTGAAAAAGTTTAAATAGAATTCAAAATATTTATTTGATAGATACATAAATTTAAGATGACATATAAAATTTACAATTCCTGCGCTAAATTCACTAAAAATCCTTTAAGTTTTTCTAATGAATCGATAATCTTTTGATTTTCTTTAACACCCGACTTATTATTTTTTAAATGCTCTTTGGCACCTTTTAATGTAAAGCCTTTTTCATCAACTAGGTTGAAAATAATTTTCAAATTCTCAATGTCTTCAGGAGTAAATAAACGATTGCCTTTCTTGTTTTTCTTGGGTTGAAGTATGTCGAATTCCTTCTCGTAAAAACGGATTTGTGATGCGTTTGCATTAAACATTTCAGTCACTTCACCCATGGTATAATACATTTTATTAATGTCTCTTTCTTTATAAGGCATAACTTATGCTTGATTATTAGGGTTTTACAAAGGTTAATTAAAGTATTCAAATGTAGCTCGATTTTTCCTGATTAACGCAATAAAGTTTTAATTTTGTTGCTCCAATAATATACTAATGACAGCACAAGAGATAAGACAAGCATTCCTGAATTTTTTTAAAGAGAAACAACATCATATCGTTCCATCAGCACCGATTGTGGTTAAAAACGACCCAACTTTAATGTTTACTAATGCGGGAATGAACCAGTTTAAAGATTTGTTTTTAGGAGAATCACCGATAAAATATCCTCGTGTTGTTGATACTCAACGTTGTTTGCGTGTATCAGGAAAGCACAACGATTTAGAGGAAGTAGGTATAGATACTTATCACCATACTATGTTTGAAATGTTGGGCAACTGGAGTTTTGGTGATTATTTCAAAAAAGATGCAATCGATTGGAGCTGGGAATTGCTGACCGAAGTTTATAAAATTCCGAAAGAAAAAATCTACGTTACCTATTTTGAGGGCGATGAAAAAGAAGGCTTAGAAAAAGATCAGGAAGCTTACGATTTTTGGAAACAATATGTGGATGAAAGCCATATTTTACCTGGAAATAAGAAAGATAATTTTTGGGAAATGGGGGATACGGGTCCTTGTGGCCCTTGTTCTGAAATCCATGTAGATTGCCGTACCAACAAAGAAAAAGCTTTGGTTGACGGGGCTACTTTGGTAAATGCCGACCATCCACAAGTTATCGAAATATGGAATAATGTATTTATGCAGTTTAACCGTTTAAAAGACGGTTCGTTGCAAAGTTTACCAGCTAAGCATGTAGATACCGGAATGGGTTTCGAACGTTTGGTGCGTGTTTTACAAGAAAAAACCTCTAACTACGATACCGATATTTTTCAGCCGATGATTCAGTTTATTTCTGAAAAATCTGGAATTAAATATGGTGCTGATGAAAAAACTGACATCGCTATGCGTGTAATGGCCGACCATATTCGTGCTATCTCTTTTGTAATTGCCGATGGTCAATTGCCATCAAATAATAAAGCGGGTTACGTAATCCGCAGAATTTTACGTCGTGCAGTACGCTACGCTTATACTTTCTTAAACTTTAAAGAGCCATTTTTAAATCAGTTGGTGCCTTTATTGGCTGAACAATTTAAAGGTGTATTTGATGAATTGCTTTCTCAAAAGGATTTTGTTCAGAAAGTAGTTTTGGAAGAAGAGGTTTCATTTTTGAGGACTTTAGAAAAAGGAATAAAGATTTTTGAAGAATACGTATCGAATGCAAAAGCAATGATGCATCCTGAAATTTTTACAGAAGTGAATTCGCAAGTAGCCTTCGAGTTGTCAGATACATTTGGTTTTCCTATAGATTTAACTGAATTGATGGCTAAAGAAAAAGGTTTAAAAGTTGATTTAATTGGCTATGAACAAGCTTTAAAAGGACAAAAAGATAAAAGTCGTGCTGCTACCGCAATTGATACTGGCGATTGGGTTATCGTTAACTCAGATGAGCAAAGCGAATTTGTAGGTTACGATGATTTAGAAATTGAAACAGAAATTTTAAAATACCGCAAGGTAAAAGCTAAAGGCAAGGAGCAATATCAAATTGTTTTACGCCAAACACCTTTTTATGCAGAAAGTGGTGGTCAGGTAGGAGATACTGGGCGTTTAGAAGACCACAGTCGCCAGTTTTGGGTTGACATTACTGATACTAAAAAAGAGAATGGCTTAACGGTTCATTTCGCAGATATACTTCCTGATAGTTTAGAGGGTAAATTTTGGGCTGTTGTTGATGAAGATAAACGTGTTTTAACTGAAGATAATCACTCGGCTACACACTTATTGCATGCAGCTTTAAAGCAAGTTTTAGGCAAACACGTAAACCAAAAAGGCTCGTTGGTTAATGATGACTATTTACGCTTCGACTTTTCTCACTTCGCAAAAGTAACCGATGAAGAATTGGCCCAAATAGAGGTAATTGTAAATCAAAAAATCAGACAAAATATTAAACTGAAAGAACAAAGAAATGTTCCTTACCAAGATGCGATTGAAAGTGGAGTTACGGCGCTATTCGGCGAAAAATATGGAGATTTTGTTCGAATGATTACTTTTGATGACCATTTCTCGAAAGAACTTTGTGGTGGTACACACGTTAAAGCGACTGGACAAATTGGTTCTTTCAAAATTATTTCAGAAAGCGCTGTTGCGGCTGGTGTTCGAAGAATTGAGGCGATTACAGCTGATAAAGCAGAGCAATATTTCTTGGACCAACGCACAGAACTTGGCCATTTAAAAGCTTTATTAAACGGTTCAAAAGATTTGTTAGCATCAGTTCAAGCTTTATTAGATGAAAATACAAAACTGAAAAAACAGATTGAAAAATCTACTTTAGAACGTGTGAACATATTAAAACATGAAATTGTTCATCACGTTCGTGGAATAAATGGGGTAAACTTAATAGCGAATCATATTGACTTACAAAGTGCTGATGCAGTTAAAAACCTTGCTTTCTCACTGAAAGATATGGTTGATAATTTATTCCTTGTTTTTACTACTGAAATTGATGGAAAACCCGGAATTACGGTAATGCTGTCTGATGATTTAGTTAAAAAAGGTATGAATGCATCGAACATTGTTCGCGAATTAGGAAAAGAAATTCAAGGCGGTGGAGGTGGTCAGCCGTTTTATGCAACTGCCGGTGGTAAAAATCCTGCTGGTTTAAAAACTGCTTTAGAAAAGGCTGAGGGTTTTATTCCGCATCAATAATTTTTTAGAGGTGCGTGGAGACATCCACCTTGGCTATTTGCAATAAGACAAGTTTTGTAAGTATAATCGATCGTCATTTCGACCTCAGCGGAGAAATCTTTTAAAGTTGTGATAAACTGCTTTTAAAGAATTTTTCCACTTTTTGTTGATTATCATTATAAACATAGTTGTTTATATTAATCGAATATTCTGTTTTTCCCTAACATATCATTAATGTTTACTGCGTGTTGTGTTTGGTTTTCAATACTTCCTCCATTTGCAGCAGCTTCTTGCAATACACCAATTATTTCATTTTTGTTTTTATATTCATAATTTTGAAATTAGAAATGCAAAATGAATACCATATAATTCTTAGATAAGATATTTTTTTAGTAGAGTTTTAGTTATCAATATATTTATGTGTTTTTTATCACACAATTTTTGTTTCACAACAAAAAAAACCGCTAATAAAAATTAGCGGTTTTTTTTAGACTGAATCGACATTTAATGTCTTCCTCTTCCATGACCTCTATCATAGTGCTCGCCACCATGTCCACGAAAATCGTGACCCCTTTTTTCAATTCTTTGTGGTCTATAATTATTTCTTGGAGCACTATATCTCACTCTATTTCCACCACCATAAGACGACCTGTAAACATTGGTATGTGTTGCATATCTAACTCGGTGTGTATTGTAACTACGGTATGGGCTATTTCCATAAACTACAACTTTTCTGCCGTGGTTCAAATTATAACCTCTATATCTTGCAGGCAAATACCTCGACCTAGTCCAGCGGTTACCATTTAGATAAACGAATTGTCTAGTTGGCACCGAATAATAGGATTGAACTTCTGGAAGATAGTAATAATTAACATTTTGATACCCTGCCGGAACCCATCTTGGTTGCGTACCAATGTTTACGTTTAAACTTACCTGAGCATTAGATTGATTAGATGTTAAAGCCACGATACCTACAATCGCGGAGATGATTAATAACTTTTTCATAATCGTTTATATTTTGTGTGTATAATTATAAATTCAAACGCTGTGCCAAAATTTGCATTGTAACAGAGATATAAAAGAAAGGAGTTCCTTTCGAAACTCCCTGTAGATGCTAAACTATTTATTAGTGTTTCCCTTTACCATTTCCGTGGCCTTTTCCGTTATTTCCGTTTCCACTGTTTCCTTTGCCATATATTTTTTTAGCCTGGCCAGGAGGCATTCCATGTGGATGACCTTTCACAACATAGTATTTACTATCACGGCTATCTCTAATAATCAACTGACCTTTATTACCTTTAAATTTTCCGTATTTTACTTTGTCATTTTTAAAGTTCAAATAAGGCTTTGGAGAATTAATTACAACTTTATACCCATTGTATAAATCATAATTTCCATATCTGGATGGTAAATTATTTGCAAAAACCCAATCGTTTCCATTCAAGTATACAAATTGCTTTTTGGGAACATAGTAATAGCTTTCTACATCAGGAAGATAATAATAATCTACATGGTCGTAACCTGTAGGACCCCATAATGGTTGTGAACCAATATTGACATTCACATTTAATTGAGCCTTAGCTGGCATGCTGAGGAATGAAACCATCATTACTGCAGCCATTAAAAATAATCTTTTCATAATCGATTTAATTTGTATGTTGATTTATATAAGTCCAAATCTCATGCCAGAAAATTAAAATAAAAAAGGGAGTCTCTCTCGAAACTCCCTTTACCACAACTAATTATATTGTTAATGACGGCCATTACTTTTTTCTCCACCTCTTTCAGGACGATTATTTTCACCTTTACTATTATTTTCACCTCTGTTATCGTTTCTATGTCCATTGTCTTGTGCCGGCCTTGAATTTTGGTTAACCCTTACAACAGTTTTTTGTGTGCGGTTTGGGCGATTATTATTGTTGTTTACAACCACGGTTTTGTTTCCGTTATAGTTTGGATGTCCTTTTACTACATAATATTTAGTATCACGACTATCTCTGATTACCGCCTGACGGCCATTATAGTTTTTGAATTTACTATACTTGGTAACGTAAACACTATTTCTTAAGTAAGGTCTTGGTTCGTTTACAACAACTTTGTAAGTGTTGTATACATTGAAGTTGCCAAATTGTGCTGGTAAACTATTTACCCAAACCCAACGACCTCCATTCGAATAAATATATTGTCCAGATGGAACATAATAATAAGCATCGATATCTGGGAAATAATAATAATCTACGTGGTCATATCCAGTAGGACCCCAAACTGGTTGTTGACCAATATTGATGTTTAAATTAACTTGTGCTTTTGCATTATTTATGCTGAATAATGAAACCATCAAAACTGCAGCAAATAAAACTAACTTTTTCATAACGTTTTTAAATTAAAGGTTTCGTGTGTGTATTAATTAGAGAAATAGACGTAACCATCATAAAGTAGTTTAATAGAGGCAAATCATTTTAACATTCTTTAACTATATTTGCCTTCGAAATAGATTTAAAGTCATTATCATCATATGAGTTTAGGTACAAACCAAAACAATTACGAACTCGTTTCAGGATTAGAGATACATGTTCAGTTAAATACCAATACCAAAATATTTTCTGCTGATAGTGCGTCTTTCGGTGCTTTGCCTAATCAAAATATATCTACAGTATCACTGGCTTTGCCTGGTGCTTTGCCAAAATTGAATAAAGAAGTTGTAGCAAAAGCAATTCGAATAGGATTGGCTTTAAACTGCACCATCAACCAAATCAATCACTTTGATAGGAAAAATTATTTCTATGCCGATTTACCAAAGGGGTATCAAATCACGCAGGATAATCAACCGATTTGTGTTAATGGTTTCATCGGAGTAGAATTAGCTGATGGCTCGACAAAGAAAATCGGAATCAATAGAATTCACTTGGAAGAAGATGCGGGCAAAAGCATTCATGACCAAGATGATAATTATTCTTTGGTTGATTTAAACCGTGCCGGGGTTCCTTTAATTGAAATTGTAACCGAACCTGATATTCGTAGCGCAGAAGAGGCATCGGTTTTATTGAGTGAAATTAGAAAGCTGGTTAGACATTTAAATGTAAGTGATGGGAATATGGAAGAGGGGAGTTTACGTTGCGATGCAAATATTTCGATACGTCCTTATGGTTCTACAGAATTTGGAACACGTTGCGAAGTCAAAAACCTAAACTCGATGCGTAACGTACGTAGAGCGATGGATTTTGAATTCGGCAGACAAGTGGAAGTGATTTCAAATGGTGAAAAAATTATCCAAAGCACTTTGAATTTTGATGCTGATAGAGGTACGACATCGCCAATGAGGACAAAGGAAGAGGCAAATGATTACCGTTATTTTTCAGATCCAGATTTACAACCTATCTTTATCTCTGATAATTGGTTAGCGGAAATTAAATCGGCTATGCCGGCTTTACCAAATGAGATTTCGAAACAAATGGTTTCTGAATTTGGTATCAGTAAAGCTGATTCGGCATTATTTGCTGAAAATATAGGTTTGATGAATTATTTTAATCAGGCGTTACCAATTGTTAATATAAAGAAAACATTAATTAATTGGCTAATTGGCCCAATTAGAGCAGTTTTAATTGAAAAAGGAATAACGATTAGCGATTATAAAGTAAAACCAGAACAATTGGCTGCTGCTATTAATTTGGTTGATGATAAAAAACTAACACAGCAAATTGCCATTCAACAATTGCTACCCGCTATTGAAGAAAAAGAAAATACCGATGTTAATGCTTCAGCAGAGTCGTTAAACCTACTTATTTTGGAAAATAGTGATGAATTAATTGACTTTATTAATGAAGTGTTGAATAAATATCCGCAACAGGTTGAGGCGTATAAAAAAGGAAAAAAAGGCGTTTTAGGTTTGTTTGTGGGCGACGTAATGAAATTGGCCAAAGGCAAAGCAGATGCTAAAAAATTAAATGAATTGATAATTGAAAAACTAAAATAATGAGATTAAAAAACTTAAGCCTTATCGTATTAATCGCGATTGCTTTTACAGCTTGTAAACCAAAAGATAGTTTTACCATTGATGGAACATTCCAAAACCTAGGAAAGGAAAAGAAAGTTTTTTTGTACGGAATGCAAAACAGCCAAATGATTGCCGTTGACTCAACCAATTTATCGGAAAAAGGAGAATTTAAATTTATACATAAAACACCGTCAGTAGATTTTTTTAGGGTTTCAGTAGGTAATCATGAATTTATGTTAATCGCTAAAAATGGAGATGAAATTAAATTAGAAGCAGATTTAGCCGATAAAACAATGGCTTATAAAATTTCTGGGGCTAATGAAGTTGAGAAGTTATCTGATTTAAATGCAATTAGAAATACTTATGCCAAACAAGTTGAGCAGTTGCAAGCAGATTTTGAAGCCAAAGTAGCAACACAACCACAAAATAGAGCTATGATTTTGGAAGAGTTAAAACCAAAATATGAATCTTACACAAATCAGCAAAATGCCTCAATTATTAAATTTGCAAAGGATAATAAAGGAACTTTAGCCAGCTTTTATGCAATGAATACTTTAAGTCCGCAGGAGTTTGAAGCAGAATTGGTGAAATTTGCTGATGAAGTAAAAGAAGAAATTAAAGGCAATGCAACGGTAGATACTTTTGTTAAACAAATGGCTTTATTGAAAGCAGTGCAGGTAGGGCAAATGGCTCCGGCGTTTACAATCAATACTGCCGATGGAAAACCAGTGAGTTTATCTGATTATAAAGGGAAATATATTTTAGTAGATTTTTGGGCATCCTGGTGTCAGCCTTGTCGCCAAGAAAACCCTAATGTAGTTAAGGTTTATAATAAGTATAAAACTAAGAACTTCGATATCTTAGGGATTTCTCTAGATACCGACAAAGCCGCATGGTTGGGTGCAATTAATGCCGATGGTTTAATGTGGACGCATGTTTCAGAATTGAAAGATTTTAATGGCGAAACGGTTAAAAAATATCAGGTTCAGGCAATTCCTACTTCATATTTAATTGACCCAAGTGGAAAAATCGCAGCAAAAAACCTTCGTGGTAACGAACTGGATTCGTTTTTAGCAAAAACGTTACGTTAAAAAAAACTCAATGTTAAACTAATTTAAGTCATTAACAATTTCTTAACTTAGGCTTAACTGAAAATTACTTCAGAGATACTACTTTCGTAACAAATATTTAATTTATGAACAATCCAGGTCAGAAAATATTAATTGTTGATGATGAACCAGATATTCTGGAATTGATTGAATACAATTTAAAGAAAGAAGGTTATCAGGTTTTTACAGCATCAAACGGACAGGAGGGAATTACTGTTGCCAAAAAAGTCCATCCAGATTTAATTATTCTAGATATCATGATGCCTAAAATGGATGGAATAGAAGCTTGTCGTTTGATGAGAGCCATTCCCGAATTCAAAAATACATTCATGGTTTTCTTAACTGCCAGAAGTGAGGAATATTCTGAAATTGCTGGTTTTAATGTCGGCGCTGATGATTACATTGCAAAACCCATTAAACCCCGTGCTTTAGTAAGTCGTATAAATGCTATTTTAAGAAGAAATTCGGGTACGGAAGAAATATCAGAAAATAAATTGGAAATTGGCGATTTGGTTATAGATCGTGAAGCGTATTTAGTTTTTCAAGGTGGAAATAAAGTAGTTTTAGCTAAGAAAGAATTTGAATTACTTTATCTATTGGCTTCAAAACCTGGCAAAGTTTACACGCGAGAAGCAATCTTAAAAAATATTTGGGAAGATTCAGTTGTGGTAACCAATAGAACCATTGATGTTCATATTCGTAAACTACGTGAAAAATTAGGTGAAACTTATGTATCTACAGTTAAAGGTGTAGGTTATAAATTCGAACTTTCTTAGAAATTTATCATAAAATATTTAAGCCGCAGATGAATAAAATTCATGCGGCTTTTTTGTGTTCTAACAATTTGTTATTATATTGTATTTCAACTAATTAAATACTATAAAATGACTGAAAATTCACTTAATCGTTATAATTTTATTGCAGACTGGGGTGGTGCTAGGATAGGTTTTTCTGAAATATCTGGTTTAGATATAGAAATAGAGACAGTTTCGGTAAGAGATGGCTCAAGTCCAGTAGACAGCGGCAGAAAGATTCCAGGTATTCGTAAATTTTCAAACATTATCTTAAAACGTGGAATAATTAAAGGCGACAATGATTTTTTTAACTGGATTAATTCTAAATCAAATGGTAACATAGAGCGAAGAAATATCGTAATTAAACTTCTAGATGAAACACATAACCCTATTTTTATATGGCAAGCTAAAAACGCTTTCCCTGTAAAATACATCGGACCAGTTCTAATTTCAGATGATAGTGAAGTTGCTCTTGAAATATTGGAACTGACACACGAGGGACTAACTGTTAGTTCTGCAAAATAGTAAAGGCTTTAACTTTCTTGTTTTTTGTAATTTATTCGAAAGCGATATCGTAGTAAGCTTACTACCTAAAAATAGTTGCCTTCCTTTCAAATTTCTAATTTGCGTCAATACTTTTATCTGTGGTTAATTTCTAAACCAATAAAAATAAATCTGTATTTTTGCGTTTCATTAATAATACCATAGATTGAAGTATCCTAATTTTAAAGATCTTATTCTTTTCGAAGATAGCGATTTTATTGTAATCAATAAACCTCCATTTCTGGCCTCACTCGATGAAAGAGGTGGTTCTGGGGAAACAAATGTTTTACGTTTAGCTAAACAATATAGTGATGATGCACAGGTTTGTCACCGATTGGATAAGGAAACTTCTGGTGCTTTAATTATTGCGAAAAATCCAGAAGCGTATCGTCATGCATCTATGCAATTTGAGCGAAGAAAGGTGAATAAAACTTATCATGCAGTGGTGGATGGACATGTTATCTTTGATAAGTTATTAGTTGATTTGCCCATTTTAAACGATGGAAATAAAAATGTAACCATCGATAGGGCTGAAGGTAAAAGGGCTGAAACCATTTTCGATTCATTAAAATACTACAAGAATTATACTTTGGTAGAATGTAAGCCAATTACAGGCAGAATGCACCAAATCCGGATTCATTTAGCTACACAACGTGCTGCTATTATTGGAGATGAAATGTATAAAGGAAAGTCTGTTTTTCTATCATCAATTAAGCGTGGCTATAAATTAACAAAAGGCGAAGAAGAGCAGCCTATAATGAAACGTTTTGCACTTCACGCAAGGCATTTAGTTTTTAAGGGATTAAATGACCAAGATATTTTTATTGATGCACCTTATCCTAAAGATTTTGCTACTCTTATTAAGCTTTTAGATAAGTTTGATGCTTAATCCCCTAAACCCGATAGTATGTATATCCGCTTTGTAAATTACCTTGATAAGATTAACCGTTACAGAAAATCAAAAATATCAAACCGTAATTTCTTAGTTATAATTGCAATTGTTGTTGGTGTTTTAGCAGGACTAGCAGCCGCGGCTTTAAAAAGTTTGACACATCATATCGAAGAGTTTCTTCAATCAGATTGGCAGTGGAAATACAAATACTTCCTCTATTTGCTTTTCCCGATGATTGGTATATTTCTTACGGTTTTATACATTAAATGCTTCATCCGTAAAAGTAAATTTGAAACAGGATTAACACCCTTGCTTTATGCGATTTCTAAAAAATCGAGCAGGATAGAGCCGCATAATATTTACTCCCAAATTATAACGGCGGCCATTACAGTAGGTTTTGGCGGTTCAACAGGATTGGAGGCACCAATTGTTACTAGTGGATCTGCCATTGGCTCAAATTTGGGAAGAGTTTTAGGCTTATCGTATCGGGAAATTACTATGTTGGTGGCTTGTGGCGCAGCTGCAGGAATAGCAGGAGCTTTCAATAGCCCCGTTGCAGGAATCGTTTTTGCTATTGAAATATTACTTCCCGAATTTACAATACCCGCATTTATTCCATTATTGCTGTCTGCAGCAACAGCTGCAGTAGTTGCAAGGTTATTTTATACACAACAATTATTTTTTCTGGTAACCGAGGGGTGGAAGGTAAATGCCTTATTTTACTACGTGATTTTAGCTTTATTGATTGGTTTATTTTCTATTTATTTTACCAAAGCAAATTATTTAGTAAAGGGATTTTTCTACAAAATTAAGCATCCATACACCAAAGTAATTATTGGTGGTTTGATGCTTGGCGCTTTAGTCTTTCTATTCCCAACGCTATATGGTGAGGGTTATATTACCATCAAAAGTCTCTTAAAAGGAGATTATCTGGCAGTGATAAACAATAGTATTTTTTCGGATTACAATACCGTTCCTGCGCTTGTAATTCTCTTTACGGTGGTTACGATTTTCATGAAATCAATCGCTACTTTGGTTACTTTGGGTGCTGGCGGTAATGGCGGTACTTTTGCACCCAGTTTAATAATGGGCGGACTGATCGGGTTTATTTTTGCCTATGTAGTTAATCTTTCAGGAATTGCTCAGTTAAATGTTTCGAATTTTATTGTTGCAGGTATGGCAGCAGCTTTAGGTGCTATAATGCATGCACCATTAACCGGTATTTTTTTAATAGCAGAAATTACTGGAGGATATATTCTGATGGTTCCTTTGATGATAACAACAGCTATATCTTATGCTGTTAACCGCAGTTCTCAAAAACATTCCATTTATACAAAAGCACTTGCAGATAAAGGTGAATTACTTTCTCATGAAGATAAGGACACCACAGTTTTAAATCAAATGAAACTGAAATATCTGCTTGAGAAAAACTATCCTGTGCTTAATATGGATGATTTGATTTCTTTAAAAATGCCTGAAATTTTGCAATCGCACAAAAATATTTGCGCAGTTACTGATGAGCTGGGTGATTTTAAAGGAATTATTTACGTGGAAGAGCTTTTTGGTGAGATGATTAACAACAATGGTAAGGAAAGTTTAACAGCCTCTCATTTACTTCAACAAGCACCAAATACCATTAGTGAAAATGACGATTTAAAAATTGTCTTACAAAAAATGGAGCAAGAAAATGCCTGGATTTTACCGGTTATTAATAACCAGAATCAATTTAAAGGTTTTGTTTCCAAAACAGCCATTTTTAATAAATACAGAGCATTATTGATGAGGCAGAATGATTACATGGGGTAAACCCAACCATCTACAGGGGGCTTCTGACTTTTTAACGCTCTTGCATTTTCGATAAAAAAAGTTGGAATAAATTAAGATAAATCTCAATATTCCAACTTAATATATCATAAATCTCGCTATTAGTTCCCGCTTTAGGGGCTAGGGAGTATCAGCTCTCTTTAAGCCAAATTTCTCAATCTTACTGTATAAATGACTTCTTTGGATGTCAATTTCATCAGCTGTTTTTGATACGTTCCAGTTATTTTTTTCCAGCTTAAATTTGATAAATTCTTTTTCAGCATGGTCTTTATAATCCTGAAAATTATTAAAACTATCAAAAGTAGATGATAAACCTGAACCAGCCAGGCCAGCAATTTGTGTACTTGTTGCTGCTCCAATATTGGTTCCCCCTCCCGGATTTGCAAAAGCACGAACATCATTTTCAGTAATTACTTTATCACTTAAAATAATTAAACGCTCAATCATGTTATGCAGTTCACGAACGTTACCTGTCCAGGGTAAAGCTTGCAGAGCGGCCATACCTCCGTCGTTAATTTTTTTTATCGGCATTCCGTAATCATTACAAATACTCTCTAAAAAATTTTGAGCAATTACTGGAATATCATCAGTACGCTCAGTTAAATGCGGCACATGAATATTAATTACATTTAAGCGGTGGTATAAATCCATTCGGAAATTACCATCTTCAATTTCTTTTAATAAATCTTTATTGGTCGCCGCCAATACGCGAACGTTTACTTCTATTTCTTTTTCGCCACCAACACGAGAAATTTTATGTTCTTGTAAAGCACGAAGCACTTTTGCTTGAGCCGAAAGGCTCATATCACCAATTTCATCTAAGAATAAAGTTCCGCCATTTGCCAGTTCGAATTTACCAATGCGTTGCTTTACAGCTGAGGTAAATGAACCTTTTTCATGACCAAATAATTCACTTTCGATTAACTCCGATGGAATAGCAGCGCAGTTTACTTCAATTAAAGGACTATCGGCACGATTAGATTTTTCGTGTAACCAACGGGCTACCAATTCTTTACCACTACCATTTGCACCAGTAATTAAAACCCTAGCTTCGGTAGGCGCAACACGTTCGATAGTTTCCTTAATTTTAGAAATACTTTCTGAAGCACCGAGAATCTCACGTGTTTTACTTACTTTACGCTTTAAAACCTTTGTTTCGGTAACTAAATTTCCCCGATCTAAACCATTGCGAACGGTAATTAATAAACGATTTAAGTCAGGTGGTTTAGAAATGAAATCGAAAGCGCCTTTTTTACTGGCCTCAATGGCAGTTTCAACTGTTCCATGACCAGAAATCATGATGAAAGGTAAATCCGGTTTAATGATTTGTGCCTGTTCTAGCACTTCCATACCATCCATCTTATTCATCTTAATATCGCACAGAACTAAGTCGAAATTACTTTTTTTAATCATTTCGAGTCCATCAATACCATTGTCGATGTCTTCAACATCGTAATTTTCGTATTCTAGGATTTCGCGTAAGGTACTCCTTATCGCTCGCTCATCATCAATTATTAATAGTTTAGCCATTTAGTATTCATTTCTTCTAATTGAAATGCGAATATATTATTTTTAAATTAATGTATAGTTTTTTATACAATGATTTTAAGCTAAAAATGATAAATAGAGGAAAAGGTTTTACAAGTTTTAACTAAAGTAATTAGGTTAGTTTTGGATTTTGAATTAGAGGTTTTCGTTAATTAAACCTGATGTGAGTAGTATATTTTTTTGATGATTCCTTCGACGAGCTCAGGATGACAATCGCAAAAAAGATATGGCAAACAGCAAGGCGCAAATAGCCAAAGAATTACTGCTTTCGCTTTTAAAAAAAATAAAAAAATGCAGGTCTATAAGCCGGGTTCTGTTTCCTGATTGCTCAGGATATCTATCATTAATCTACTATAAACGTTGCCATTTATCTCTAACGACCTACCCACTAACATCGGACGGGCAGCCCTACATGCGTTAGCCTATTTGGTCTTTCAACTCTCGGGGTTTACAAACCACTGCAGTCGCCTGCAATGCTCGGGCGCTCTTACCGCACGTTTTCACCCTTTCCCAACAATTAAATGTCGGGTGGTATATTTTCTGTTGCACTAATCCGTAATTCAGGTTTTCATTCCTAAATCCCTTTCCGTTAGAAAGCGAGATGCCCTGCGTTGCCCGGACTTTCCTCTCTCTCGATTTTATTCGAAACAGCGATAGAACAACCTGCATTTTGCGCAAAGATGGATTTTTTAAACCACAAAGCCACAAAGAACACAAAGTTTTTTATTGTAATTTACAATTTTGTAATTGGACAGAAACTTCTGTATAAGGAACAAAACCTTGTTTATTTCCGAATGAATTTGTAATGTAAACCATTACTTGCGCAACATCTATATCTGCTAATTCAGGAAAAGGAGGCATTTTTTCTTTATATTCTTTCCCATTAATAACAATCATTTCGTTTGCCCCATTTTTAATGATGCAAGCTAATCGGTTTTTATTGGTTTTTAAAAAAACTGAATCTGTTAGAGGAGGAGCCAACTGACCTAAACCCTCGCCATTTTCGCCATGGCAATTTTGACACCTGGATTTATAAACCTCTTTACCATTAGACATATAGTTCTGAAAATCAATTTCTTGCTGATTTTGACATGAGAAAATTATAGCGACGACTGAAAACAGAAAAATAGAATTGATAATGTATTTGCGCATTTACGTTTGCTTAAAAAGTCGTCATTTCGATCGGAATAAAATGTTGCCGTTAAATCTTTCAATGAGTTTAAAAGATTTATCCAATTCGGTCGAAATGACGACAAAGTTTAGTCTATTTCTTATATTCAGCCAATAAAACCAGAATATCTTTTTTCAATTGTTCTACTTGATCTTTTTTTGTTCCATCATAAGCACCGCGAATTCGTCGGTCTTTATCAATTAAAACTAAATATCCCTGATGAATGTAGCCATCTTTTGCCGTGCTATCTTCGCCTACGGCAACTAAATAGTTTTTTTCTGCTAAGGTGTAAACGCTGTCTTTACTTCCATAAAGGAATTGCCATTTAGCACCATCAACACCTAATTTTTGTGCATACTTTTTTAAAACCGATGGTTTATCATATTTAAAATCAATAGTATGTGAAACAAACATCACATCAGGATTGGTTTTAAATTCATTGTAAACCGTTATTAAATTACGGTGCATAGTTGGGCAAATGGTTGTGCAAGAAGTGAAGAAAAAATCGGCTATATAAATTTTGCCATCCGTTACTTTATTGGTTGTAACAACGCTATCCTGATTTAAAAAAGACCAATTTGGAATAGTTTGATAAACCGTATCAACCTTTTCTGAACCATCAGCACTTGTAGAGGTTTCAGCATGTCGTTCACCATAAAATGGCAGTTTTTTCTCTTGTTTACAAGATGATAATATGGTAATGGATAGCAAACAAACTGCTATCGAAAAAATCATTTTATTCATGGTATTTTTTATTAAAGTGTAAATATACTTACCGCGACTTAATATTTAAGGTTATTTTTGTGGTTTTCCTTTACATAAACCAACTACTTCATGGAATACATTATGTAACTCGCTAATTTTTTTAATTAGTTTCTCATCAGCAGCTTTATTTTTAACGAGCTGATTTAATTCTGTGATTTCAATGTTTAGTTTATTAATCGAATTTCGAATCTGCGGACTGTTATAAGCCAATGGAATCTTGGATTTCTTCAGCTCATTTGCTGTTTTCACTAATGCTCCACTTTTTTGCTTCAACGGTTTTAAATTACCCGTTTCGCTTGCGTGAAATGTCTCGGACATGATTTCATGAAATGCATTTAATTTTGGCCATTGGTTGAAAACATCCTGAGAAAATGAATGAATATTAATACCGACAACAAGTAAGAATGACATAATTAATGTTTTCATGCGCTACTTTTTGATATAATTTGACGGTTTTGCAACGAATTTTTGCTTGCAACTTTCTGCACAAAAATAGTAAGTTGTTTTGTTGTACACCACATTTTTCGCATTAGTTGTTTTAACCTTCATTTTACAAACAGGGTCTATATGCACTGTTTGCACGGTGTCTGTAACTATATTTTTCATGGTGTTATCGCTGGCTTTTGCATTAAAGGATGCGATGTAAAGAACAATGGTGCAAAGTGTAATCATAATGCTTAATTTTTTCATAATATTAGTGGTTACGAGGATTATCTAAACTTGATTGAATAGGAACAACCTGATAAGATTTAAGCAAAGAATCTGAAGTCCGGGTAACTTTAATGTATTCATCTTCAACTTCTCTTATTTTTATCATTTGTGTTTTATAATAATTAAGAGTTTCCTGCTCATTTTTACCTTTGAAATCATCTTTGAAAAAATGCATCCAATCCATCATATTTTCATCTGCTTTGTTTAATTTTTCAATCAACTGGCTGATTTTTGTCGTGTCTGGTGATGATTTAGCCTTTTCTGAAATAAGAAGTGTATCTAATTTCATTTTATTCTTAATCACTTTTTCGCCATCAACCATTACCTTATCATGGATGTTTAGCACTTCTTTGCGAACAGCTTGTGCATCTGGCTCAGTTTTGCAACCTGCAAAGAATACTATGCTTATTATTAAGTAATACCAGTGTTTTTTTAAGTTTTTCATCTTGTTAATTTAATATTTTAAAAAGGTAAAGATACGTGCAGCATCAGCCGATTACCTGCATAAGCTCTACCACCAGCCAAATCTTGAGCACGTACGTTTTGATAATTGGCACCAAAAGATAAACCTTTCATCGCAACCTCAACACCAGCAACAGCAGATAAAGAATAACCGCCCGATACGTCAACAGAGTATTTTTTACTTTCTACATCTTTTTCAGCCGTTTCATACAACATGCCCGCATTGGGTGCAACGGTAACAGTATTTGCAATTCTAAATTTGTAATACGCTAGTAGGTTTGCTGTAAACTTGTTTCCATAACGGTATTGAAACTTATTTTCGGTATTAATTTTATAATTCAAATTTGCGTTAATCCCCAAATCGTTCAGCCGAACATCATAAGCTGCATTAATTGTAAAATCTGTACTTGCTGTTCCGAGCTGAAAGTTGTTCGGTGATTCAGAAATCGCTAAGCGTTCTGTTGGCTCATATTTACCTGTAGGCATTTTAATACCTGCGCCAATCCATAGTGACTGAACCAGAAGTTTTTCGCCCAGTGTACCACTATGGTTAAATAAATTATAATAACCCATAACAGCGACATCTCCCAACCCTTGTTTTGTGCCGGTATTATCTTGTGTACTCCGCTTATTAAAGTTGTAAGGTACAAATGCAAGTACTCTAAATTTGCTGCCAATATTCCAACCACCCCAAACTTCAGTACTTTGATAAGTTTCATTCGCTGTAATCGGGGTAATTTGTCCTTGCGGACCTAAGTGGGTTTGCAAAGTTTTGTATTGGTATCGTAATCCTAAAAAACGCTTGTTGTATTCAGGTAATATGCCAATGTAGTAACTGCCAACACCGCAACCACAAATGTCGCAGGCAATGGCACTAAATGAACACATCAGAATAAATAAGCTTAATATAATTTTAAATTTCATTTTTTTTATGTGAATTATTGTTCGGCTAATAGTCTGTTGTTAATGAAAGATTCATCGTTTAAAGTAGCCAGAAAGGCGAGTAGCTTTGTTTTATCTGTCTCGGTTAAATTAATGCCAAGCTTACCGTTTTGATTTAAAATAGGGTCGAGGTTTTCTAAGTTTTGAACCTGACCGCTATAGTGCTCTAAAACGGCTCCTATGGTTAAAAATCTCCCATCGTGCATAAATGGTGCGGTGTAATTTAAGTTTCGTAATGATGGAACTTTGAATTTGTACCTGTCGGATGCCAGAAGCGTAGCCAGGTATAAACCCTGGTCTTTAACCGGACTCAGCGATAAACCATTATTTCTAAATGAACCATCTGTAAACAAAGGTTCTTTGTGGCACGACGAGCATTTTTCCTTAAATATATTGTAACCATCCAACTCCGTTTGGGTAAAAGAGGCATTGTCTTCTTTCCTCATTACCTTATCGTACTTAGAATTGCTACTAACACACATCACCATGAATTGTGATAAGGCCTTCATAAAACGACTTGTAGTAATATCTTCGCTACCAAAGGCGGATTTAAATAAAGCGGTGTATTTTGGTAAAGCCCTAAGTTTATTGAGCACATTATCTAAATTCTCATCCATTTCTTCGTGAGTGGTAATGGGTACAATAGGCTGTAAATCCAAATCATATACACCACCACCCCACATAAAGGCCTTATTCCATGCTAAATTCATTATCGGGGGAGAGTTTCTTGTGCCTAATCTATCATCAATACCGTGACTTACATCATGCCCATGTTGTGTAAATGCTGAAGATTGAATATGACAAGAGCCGCAGCTAACGGTGTTATTTCTTGATAATCTGGCTTCGTAAAAGAGTGTTCTACCTAGCTCAAAAACCGATTTTGTTACCGGATTTGCAGTAAAATTATAAACTGGTTCCGGGAAATTAGCAGGTTTCTGAAAACCTAAAAATGTTTCTATTTTCTCCTGAATAATTTCACTTTTTTTACATGCAAAAATGAAAATACTAATGGAGAGAATAATTATCCAGTGTCGCTTGTTCATCTTTATTAATTTTCAGTATGGTCATGTCTAAACATTTCGGTTAAATTCTTGGCAATGTTTACGCTGTAATCGCTAAACATTACATTCGGATGCTCGGCTATTTTAAAGCTATTAGTGCCATTAAATACTTTCATTGCATCCATAAATAAATGAACATTGCTTTGCCTGTCTTTTCTAACTTTAGCAATTCCAGCTTTCGTTAAATCAACCGTAATCGTTTTTATATTATTAATAGTAGGAGCGGAGTAACCACCAAAACCGCCAATGTGGTATTTGAATTGCTTTTTGCCAGTCGGGTCGCCGTTTACATCGTCAGAAATTACATTCGAATTTCCTTCAAATCTAAAAAAGATATAACCTGAATTCCAGCCCCAATACATGCCACCGCTATCATGCCCGCCATTTGCTGCAGGGTCTAAAACACCCGTCCGCTTGTCTATTCCCATGGTGCTGCGCAAACTGTCAACGCCCAGGGTAAAAGTAAGTCTGGTGTAATCACCTTCAGGAACACGAACTTTTGCAAATCGAGTAGACTTGTCAGAAGATTGGATTAAGAAATAACTGGAATCTTGCTTTACCGCATATTCCTTTCCATCTGCGGTAGCTACCTTAATGTTGCTAATGAAATATTGTAGCATTGAAATCGAAAAGGATTCTCCTTTAGCGTTAACATAAGGGGTTGTAGTATTGTTAAAACTCAGGGTTCTATCGCCAACTATATTATCAAATTCTACAGAAAAGGGCGCCAGATTTGTTTCTGCAAATTCTGGTGCTGGACTATCTTCTTTAGAACAGGATGCAAGTAATAAAATAGAGCAAAATGCGAGTAACGTAATTCTTATGCTTAAGTTTTTCATGATAAATTAATTAGGATTACTAAATTTTTTGTTGCTGATAAACGAGTTATCAGTTAATGCAGATAAAAATGCTTTGATGGCTATTTTCTCTGTCGCAGAAATTGGAATGCCTACATTTCCATTATTTTGATAAAGACTTTTATCCAGTGTTGCAGAAATTTTTATACCCGAATTATAATGTTCAAGTACATCATCAATGGTTTTAAATCTGCCATCGTGCATATACGGGGCAGTAAGCATTACATTTCTCAACGAAGGCGTTTTAAACTTTCCTAAATCAGCTAGGTTGAAGGTTACTCTAAATCTGCCCTGATAAATCCCTTCTAAATCATCAGGATAAGTATCGTCAATCCCATTGTTGCGGAATAAATCATCAGTAAAAAGTTCTCCAACATGGCATGAGCCACATTTTGCTTTTACTAAATTCATCCCCGATATTTCTACATCTAATAAGGAGACATTATTTTCCTTTCTAACGTACTGGTCGTATTTTGAGCCATCGGATATGAGTGTTCTTTGAAATTGGGCAAGGGCTTTCACGATGTTTGCAGATTTAACTTCTTCATTAAAAACTGCTTTAAATCTGGTTACATAGTTCGGAACCTGTTTCAACTCTGTTTCCAACTCCACAAGGTTTTGGTGCATTTCGTCGGCACTAGTTAATGGTCCAAATGCCTGAGATTCTAGATTTGTAGAACCACCATCCCAAAATAGTCCGTTTTTAGCCCAGGCTAAATTAAACAGCGCTGGTGTATGCCTTTCTAATTTCTTTCCAGAGGCACCAATGTTGGTTAAAGCAACTGCATCGGTAAAGGCAATGTCTTGTCTGTGGCACGATGCGCAAGATATCTTGTTGTTTCCCGAAAGCCTGGTATCATAAAATAAAAGTCGGCCAAGTTCAATACCTTCTGCAGTAAGCGGATTGTCAATATCATTATCAATTGCTGGAAAGTTAGACCCTGCTTTAAGTTTTACACTAGTAAGCTTTGGAATAATTTCATCCACAATATTATCCTTTTTGCATGCAGTTAAAACGCATGCAAAAAGGATACAGGCTGATAATTGCAGAAAAGCATTATTGCCTTTGTACATGATTAATTAGCAGATTTTACAGTAAAAACTTTAGTAGCGTAGTTGTTTGCAACAGCTGTCATCACGCTAGCCTGCGATGCACCTACAGTTGGTGTTGCAATTACATCAATACCATCAAATGCTTTTGCAACATCTACATTTAAAATGATGCTACTTGATTTTGAAGACCCGATTTTTACAGCTTGAGGGAAGTTTAAAGAAACTGTCTTGTAGTTTGCATTTAGTCCCGTTTCTACTTTCAAACTCTTGCTGGTAGACCCTTCTTTAACCGTTCCGGTAGCAGAGGTAAAAATGTAACTGGTTAACCACATCCACGAAACATTTGTCATTCCGTTTAATTGCGATAATTCTCCAGATTGAAGACTTAAGTTATCATTGTATTTTTGGTCTACACCAACTCCAAACTTAATGGCCTTATAATCTCCGGCAGGAATTTCTTTTAATGAAACATCTTCTCTTTTTGTAGCAGGATAAATGGTAGTAGAAACTTCGTTATTTACACCAACTAAATTGATGGCACCGGTTTCTTCTATTAAATAATATGAACCTTGAACTTTTACTTCTTCACCGGCAGCGTTAACCAATATTAAGTTACTTACCCAATATCTGAATTTATTAAAATTGAAGGTTTTTGTACCGAGTGCGAAATCCTTATTTAGGGCAAAGTCGCTACCATTGAAAGTTGCATCGAATGTTAAAGTTGTTTGTCCAGCTCCATCAGTTGTTGCGATTAAATCATCATCTTTAGAGCATGATGTAAATAAAATTGTAGCTAATGATAAGATTGTTAAAAATTTTTTCATTTTGATTTTTGTATTTTTCCAGGCCATGGCAGCTTGAAAACGCGTAAGCCATAGCCCAAACCGTTTTAAATATTTGAATAGTAATATTATTGACAGTACACGCTTAAAAGTGCACAGCAATAAAAAATAAATTGAATTTAAATTTCCCTAAAGCCGAGGTTTCGGATAAGGAATAAAAAGAAATTACTAAACCAATTTTGGCGGTTGAAAAATAGAAAAATGTAATGAAGTAAGTGGCTTTTGTATAAAACCAATTTCTGATTTTATTTCAAAAGAAGGGATAAGGCTAACTATATTGATATTCAAGAAAATAGGTTCAGCCTCAACAATTCTTTTTAAGTTATCTTGAATTTGTTTGTTCTTACCTTCTAAATCTTTAAGCTTTTTTGCTAGAAAACATTGACCGTCGCAATGTAATTCAGGATGTGCCTTATTAATACAGAAAACACTGGTAATATATTCTTTGTTCATTTGATAACCAGAAAACAGCACCAATTGCATCGCACCTTGAGATAAGGTGAACAAAACCAGTATGTATATAATTAATCTCTTGAACATAGTATTTGCTGCAAAAGTAATAAAAGATAACGGTTGAGGCAAGGAAATATTAAATGAATAATGATAGCTATAAATAAAAAAAAACACAGATGAAATTCTTCATCTGTGCTATCAATAAATTTGCAATTTAAAAACCTAAGCCTGCAAATCGGCCATTACCGCCTTAATCTTATCACCAAGTTCTCCATTTACTTTAGCAAAATCTGCTCTATCAGCCAATGGTGCATTTACGCTGCAATAAAATTTGATTTTTGGCTCTGTACCACTCGGACGGGCAGAAACGATACTTCCATCTTCAGTAATAAATTGCAACACATCCGATGCCGGATAATCTAATTTAGTTACTTTTCCACTTGCTAAATCAGTTTCCTTGCCCAGTTCGTAATCCTTTAATATCGAAACCTTAGAACCACCTAAAGATACTGGCGGATTGTTTCTAAACTTCTCCATCATGGCTTTAATTTCTTCAGCACCCGTTTTTCCTTTTTTGGTTAACGAAACTAAATCCTCTTTATACAAACCGTATTCTACATACATATCCAGCATTGCATTGTACAAACTCGCTCCTTTATCTTTGTAATAAGCCGTCATTTCAGAAATGAAAGCAGCAGATACGACAGCGTCCTTGTCGCGAACTAAATCACCAATTAAGTAACCGTAACTCTCTTCACCACCAGCAATAAAAGTTTTTTTACCTTGTAAATTGGTAATCACCTGTCCAATCCACTTGAAACCTGTTAAAGTATTAAAGTATTCTACGTTTTTAGCATCGCAAATTGCTTTAATTAAACTTGTAGTTACAATAGTAGATACCACATATTCTTTACCATCAAGTTTACCACTTTCTTGCCAAGCTGTTAAAAGATAATTAATCAATAAACTACCGGTTTGGTTACCATTAAGTAAAACCCACTCGCCATCGTTATCTTTAACTGCAATACCAACACGGTCGGCATCAGGGTCAGTTGCTAAAACTAAATCAGCATCAATTTCTTTTGCTTTATTCATGGCTAAAGTCAATGCTTCTTTTTCCTCTGGATTAGGATAAACCACTGTTGGAAAATTACCATCTGGCTCGCTTTGTTCTTCAACAACCGTTACGTTGGTAAAACCAAATTGCTTAAGTGCTTTTGGCACTAAAGTAATCCCTGTTCCGTGGATAGGAGAGTATACAATTTTTAAATCGTGTTGTCTTTTTATTGCATCAGGAGAAATTGAAAGTGCTGTAATACCGTCTAAGTAGAGCTTATCTATGGCCTCGCCTATTAATTCAACATTTGCAGCAACTCTATCAAACTTCACTTCATCAATGCTTTTGATTTTATTTACCTCATCGATAACCAATTTATCATCAGGAGAAGTAAACTGACCGCCATCTGCACCATAAGCTTTATAACCATTATATTCCTTTGGATTATGCGATGCTGTTAACATTACACCACTTCTGCAGCCAAAATGACGAACTGCAAAAGATAATTCAGGTGTTGGTCTTAAGGCCTCGAAGAAGTAAACATGGATACCGTTTGCGGAGAAAACATCTGCTGTAATTTTTGCGAAGTAATCTGAATTGTTTCTACTATCATGTGCTATGGCAACACTAATTTTTTCACCTGGATATTTGTTGTTCAAATAGTTCGCTAAACCTTGAGTTGCCGTTCCTATCGTGTATTTATTAATCCGATTAGAACCCGCACCCATAATACCGCGTAAACCACCTGTGCCAAACTCTAAGCTTCTATAAAAAGCATCTATAAGTTCTGTAATGGCGTCTTTATCTACAAGAGCCTGGATTTCTGACTTCGTTTTTTCGTCGTAATTTCCGCTTAGCCACTGATTAATTGTGGCCTGGGTCGATTGGTCAATTGATTGCATTTAGCTTTATTTTTAATTTAATATCTGGTGTTGAACAAATTTATGAGGATGAAGTTTGGTTAGAATCAATTAATTTCAATTCATCCAAATTTTATTTTGTTGAGGATGTTGCTTTTAAGCTGCTTTTGCTTATTTTCACGCCCCGATACAATAATAAAGAAAATTACATATTCCAGTATATAAATGAAACCATTATAATTTTTTTCTTTGATAAAAACTATGATAGTTGCATTACCGATAAAAATCAATAAGACTAAATGAAAATATTAAAATTTGGGGGTACTTCTGTAGGTAGTCCCGAGCGCATGACGAAGTTGTTGGATATTATTAATCCAAATGAAGAACAGATTGTAGTTTTATCAGCCGTGTCTGGTACTACAAATAGTTTAGTAGAAATTTCAAATTATTTTTTGGCCGGAGATAAGAAAAAGGGAAGCGAATGTGTTGAGAATTTATATCAAAAATATAAGGATTTTGTAATTGAACTTTTGCCAGCGCCTGATTTTCAGGAAATGGGAAATGAAGTTATTGATTATCACTTCAGCTTTTTAGCAGTGATTACCAACGATATTTTTACTTCGATTGAGGAAAAAGTTGTTTTGGCTCAGGGCGAATTATTATCAACCACCTTATATCATATCTATCTAAAATCAATTGGTGTAGAGTCTGTTTTATTACCAGCTTTAGATTTTATGAAAACAGACGAGGATAATGAGCCTGATATTCCATTTACAACCAAAAATTTAACGCCTTTATTGGAGGCAAATAAGGGTAATAAACTTTTCATTACCCAAGGATTTATTTGTCGCAATAGTTTTGGCGAAGTAGATAATTTACGTCGTGGTGGAAGTGATTATACTGCCTCCTTATTAGGTGCTGCAATTTTAGCAGAAGAAGTTCAAATCTGGACAGATATTGATGGAATGCACAATAACGACCCCCGAATTGTAAAGGGAACCAAACCAATTGCACAATTATCTTTCGATGAGGCAGCTGAGTTGGCGTACTTCGGAGCAAAAATTTTGCATCCGCAATCGGTTTTTCCAGCACAGAAATATAAAATCCCAGTTCGTTTATTAAATACCATGGAGCCATCGGCTGCCGGAACTTTAATTGCCCACGATAGCGAAAAAGGTAAAATTAAATCTATCGCCGCTAAAGATGGTATTACGGCAATCCGCATTCAGTCTAGCCGTATGTTACTAGCTTATGGTTTCTTACGTCGTGTATTCGAGGTTTTTGAACGTTATAAAACGCCAATAGATATGATTACTACATCGGAGGTTGCGGTTTCCTTAACAATAGACGAAATTGGAAATCTTCCGAAAATTATAGAAGAATTAGAAAGTTTCGGAACGGTTGAAGTAGATACTAACCACAGTATTGTTTGTGTAGTTGGTGATTTTGGTTCAGAAAAACATGGCTTTGCCAGTAGGGTCTTGGAAGGATTAAAGCACATTCCAATTCGTATGATTTCTTACGGAGGAAGTAATTATAATGTTTCGCTTTTGATTTTAAGTGAATATAAAACAGAAGCTTTAAGGAGTCTGCACAATAGGTTATTCGAATAGAAGATAAAAGGTACCGGTTACTACTAATAATCCGATAAGGAAATGAAAAGCCAAAAAACTTGCCGGCAGTAATCCGTTTTTGTATTTCTTGTAAGAATTGAATAAACCCAAACAAATAACGAAAACGATAAAAATGGAAGCTACTATCTTCATTTTTTAATAAATAAAAGGAATAATACAATCAGGAGTAAAACCAGAAAGAATCTAATTTTTCCATTATATTGTTTTTGGGTAATTCTTCCATGTTTTAAATCAAGGTAATTACCTATATAAATTAGCCCAAAGAATAAAATTAAAATTATAATAAGAAATTTGAACATGTTCGCCGATAAAGATATATCAAAGTTTAATAATATAGAAACACCTTTTTATTATTACGATACAGAGTTGCTTCAAAAAACGTTAAGCACTTGTGCAGAGGCTGCCGCTACCTATCAATTTCACATCCACTATGCAATGAAAGCGAATTTCAATTCGGTTTTATTGAGTCAAATTAAAGAAATTGGTTTTGGCGCAGATTGTGTAAGTTCAGGTGAAGTAAGAAGAGCAGCAGAAGTTGGTTTTGACCATAAAAAAATCGTTTTTGCTGGTGTAGGCAAATCAGATAAAGAAATAAACGAAGCTTTAGATTTAGATATTTTCTGTTTTAATGTAGAATCCATTCAGGAACTGGAAGTGTTAAATGAACTTGCTGCTGCAAAAGGTAAAACTGCCCAGGTAGCCATTCGTATTAACCCAAATGTTGATGCGCATACCCACCACAACATCACCACAGGTTTGGATGAGAATAAATTTGGTATCAATTCCTGGGATTTACCAGAATGTGCGGAAACTTTAAAGGTATCTAAGAACTTAAAATTCATTGGGATTCATTTTCACATCGGTTCGCAAATTACCAACCTCGATGTATATAAAAATCTTTGTGTTCGCGTAAACGAATTTGCGAAATGGTTTGAAGATAAAGGCTTTACTTTAGAAGTTTTAAACGTTGGTGGCGGTTTAGGTATCGATTATTATAATCCTGATAATCAAATACCTGACTTTAAATCTTATTTTAAAATATTTAATGAATTTTTAGAAGTTAAGGCTGGTCAGGAAGTTCATTTTGAACTTGGACGAGCGCTTGTTGGTCAATCAGCGTCACTAATTACCAGAGCTTTGTATATCAAAAATGGTAAGAAGAAGAATTTTGTTGTTTTGGATGCAGGAATGACAGAATTAATGCGCCCGGCGTTATACCAGGCATACCACAAGATAGAAAACTTAACTCAATCAAAAACAGTAAATCCAATATCCGAAATTATAAAATATGATATTGTTGGTCCAATTTGCGAAAGCACTGATTGCTTTGGAAAAGAAGTTGAGCAACCGGAATCGTTCAGAGGAGATATTTTTGCCATTCGTAGTGCAGGTGCTTATGGCGAAGTTATGGCATCAAAATATAATTTGAGAGATGCAATAAGATCTGTTTATAGTAACGAGATTTAGAGATGTGTCAAATTGAGCTTGTCGAAATGCTTTAAAGTTCTTCGACAAGCTCGAAATGACATCGTCTTTATTTTCTTTTCGATGCTACAAACACAAAAACGCCAGCTACTAAAATTATCCCACCAGCATAAGGCGGCCAATTAACTGATTTTTCTCTGTCTGCAGAGATTTGTATCGGACCAGCATCTACAATTTTTTCTTTTCGCGTGTATGTGAAGCCAGTCCAAACCAGCATTGCGATTCCAATAAGAATTAATATTAGTCCTACAGTCTTATTCATGATTTTATTTATTGATTAAAATCTAAACAGTTGTAAGAAGTTAATGTTTTATTCGTCAAAAAAATCAACCAATCCACCAATAAAATACTCTTCAATTCCTTCAGTAAATTCTTTATAATCTTCCTCAGGGATGTTGGTTTGCTTAAACTCTAAAGAAGTACCAGCTTTATCAGCATGAAGTTTAATTGTTACTATAGATGGTTCGCCATCTTCGCCAAAATACCATTGCTGCACAATTTTTTTATTGGTTTCAAACGCTATGTTTTTACCAACGATATCACCATCCCAAAAAGAAAACTCAGTATCTGATTTCTCTTCAAATTCTACTTCAGTACCAGTCCAAAGTTTAATGCTGATATCTTTTGTAAGTGCTAAATAAACTTCTTCAGGTGTTGCTGGTATGTATGTGTATTTTTTGTAGTCCATTCTTTATCAGGATTTTTAAGGATTTAAAGATTTTCAAGATGATAGTTCAAAAAATCAATTCGAGAGTAAATGTGCTTTTATAATTCGTTAATGAATATGATTTTTAATATTTAAAGATTTTCAAAATGATAGTTCAATAAATCAAATCAAGTGTAAATGTGCTTTTATAATTCGTTAATGAATATGATTTTTAATATTTAAAGATTTTCAAAATGATAGTTCAATAAATCAAATCAAGTGTAAATGTGCTTTTATAATTCCTTAATGAATATGATTGTTAATATTTAAGGATTTATCGCCTTGTCATTTAAATCCTCAAATCTTGTTCAATCCTGTTCTATATTTATTAATTATAGGGTTGTAAATCTTTTTAAATTGTAAACTTGTTGCCCCAAAATTAATCAATAATCCAATATTGAAATTATAAGCAACAACATAATTTTTTGCTTGTGCTAAGTGGTTATTTTCTAAATTTATACAAGCTTTAAGTTCTACCGTTAATAATTCTTCAACAACAAAATCAGCTCTTCGTTTTCCAACAATTAAACCATCATAAAAAATCTCTTGTTCAACCTCTCGTCTGAATTTTATTCCAGCTTTCTCTAACTCAATGGCTAGGCAACGTTGATAAATAACCTCTTGAAAACCATTTCCTAAAATGTTATGCACTCTCATTGCACAACCATTTATTCTATAGGTCAAATCTTCAATATCCATTTTTAAATAAATTAATGGAATGAAAAATACAACAATAGGGAACAGGATTAAAAGGATTTAAGAATTTTTAAGGTGATAGTTTCTAGAACTCAAATTAAGAAAATTTATATTATTTATTGAATCTTTAATTTTTATATATTAACTCAAAAAGCAAGTTGACAATCCTGCATTGATTTTATTCTTATATATTTCCTTTCAGAATAGAAATTTGTTAAACTTTTTAATCCTCTAATTTCAATTCTTATCTAGAAAATCTTTAAATCCTTTTAATCCTGCTCTTATTTAAATGCATTTAATCCCGTCACATCCATGCCTGTAATCAGTAAATGAATATCGTGAGTTCCCTCATAAGTTACTACTGATTCCAGATTCATCATGTGACGCATAATGGAATATTCGCCAGTAATTCCCATTCCGCCTAACATTTGGCGGGCATTTCTGGCGATATCTAATGCAATTTCAACACTATTTCTTTTAGCCATAGAAATTTGCTCTGCAGTCGCACGATTTTCACTTTTTAGCACACCCAAACGCCAAGCCAAAAGCTGACCCTTAGTAATTTCAGTAACCATTTCGGCTAGCTTTTTCTGCTGCAATTGAAATCCTCCAATAGGTTTTCCAAACTGAACTCGTTCTTTAGAGTAACGAAGCGCAGTATCATAACAATCCATTGCAGCACCTAAAGCACCCCAGGCAATTCCGTAACGAGCCTGGTTTAAACAACCTAAAGGACCTTTTAAACCGGTAACGTTAGGCAAAATATTTTCTTCAGGAATTTTTACATTATCAAAAACCAGTTCTCCTGTAGCTGATGCTCTTAAGCTCCATTTGTTATGTGTTTCAGGTGTAGAGAAACCATCCATCCCGCGTTCAACTATCATTCCTCTTATTTTACCAGATTCATCTTTCGCCCAAACCACCGCTATATCTGCAAAAGGAGCATTGCTAATCCACATTTTAGCACCATTTAAAATATAATGCGAGCCAGCATCTTTTATATTTGTAACCATTCCACCTGGGTTAGAGCCATGGTCTGGCTCGGTTAAACCGAAACAGCCCATCATTTCACCACTGGCTAATTTTGGTAAATATTTTTTACGTTGTTCTTCACTTCCATAAGCGTAAATAGGATACATAACCAAAGAACCTTGAACCGATGCAGTAGAACGAATGCCAGAATCGCCACGTTCAATTTCTTGCATTAAAATACCGTAAGCTGTATAATCTAAACCTGCTCCACCATATTCTACCGGAATCGTTGGTCCGAAGGCACCAATATCAGCTAATCCTTTTATTAAATGTTTTGGAAATTCTGCTTTTTGTGCATAATCTTCAATAATCGGACTCACTTCTTTTTTTACCCATTCGCGTGCTGAAGAACGTATAAGTTTATGTTCATCCGTTAACAATTCATCCAATAAATAGTAGTCTGGTGCCTCGTACAGGTCTTTTTTTACTGATTTGCTCATGTAATTTCGTATTATCTGGTTAAGAAATCCGTTCAATTTCAAAGGTAACAATTTACGGCAAGGGGCATGATATTCATGAATAAAAATATAATTTTACACCACACAAATTATACATGGGTAAATTTAAACAAACAGTAGCTTTAAAAGATGTAAAATGCTTTGCTTTGCATGGTTATTATCCTGAAGAGCAACTTATTGGAAATCATTTTATTATCGATTTAATAACTGAATTTTCACCTCATGGTTTTGATGATGAACTTGCTCAAACGGTAAATTACGAAGATTTGAATAAGATTATTCAAGAAGAAATGAAAAATACCCAAAAGCTTTTGGAAACCGTTTTGAATAATATGATTACCAAAGTTATTGAGCTATATCCTTTTGTAGAAACTGTTAATGTCAGTATAAAAAAATTAAATCCACCAATGCCAGGACAAATCGGGCATTCTTTTGTTCAATTATCTTACACATCAGCGAAATAGAAATGAACTTTACCAAAATAAATTCGGAAATTTTAGCAGAAATTAAATCAGCTATAGGCGAGGAAAAAGTATTTACCGATGCTGAAAGTTTAGATAATTACAGTCACGACGAAACGGAAGATTTGCGTTATCAGCCAGAAGTTGTGGTTAAACCGACATCTCCTAAAGATGTTTCTACATTACTTAAAATTTGTAATGCACATCATGTACCAGTAACGCCACGCGGTGGAGGAACAGGTTTAAGCGGTGCTGCTTTACCGATCTATGGTGGGGTTTCTTTATCGATGGAAAAATTTAAATCGATACTTGATATTGATACAGAAAACTTGCAGGCAACAGTTGAACCCGGTGTAATTACCGAAGAATTTATTAATGCGGTTGGCGAAAAAGGACTGCTTTATCCAGTAGATCCAAGTAGTAAAGGTTCTTGTTTTCTTGGTGGTAATGTTGCTCATGGTTCTGGCGGGCCAAGAGTTGTAAAATACGGAACAATCCGTGAGTATATTTTAAATCTCGAAGTTGTTTTACCTAACGGAGATATCATTTGGACGGGTGCTAATACATTAAAATATGCCTCAGGATATAATTTAACACAGTTAATGATTGGTTCGGAGGGAACTTTGGCTGTGGTAACAAAAATCGTAACTAAACTTTTGCCTAAACCAAGTCAATCAGTTTTAATGATGGGTTCTTTCAGTTCAAATGAGGATGCCTGTGCTGCAGTTTCGGCTATTTTTAGGGCAGGTGTAACACCATCTGCATTAGAGTTTATGGAACGGAAAGGAGTGGAGTGGGTAATTAAATTCGATGACATCAAGTTTGATTTAAAGGATGATGTTGCCGCATTGTTAATGATTGAATTTGATGGAGATGATTTAGATGACATATTCAAAAACTGCGAAAAAACTAATATCGTTTTAGAAGAGCACAATTGCACGGAGGTTTTATTCGCTGATACCGCATCGCAAAAGGAAGAACTATGGCGGATGCGTAGAACGATGGCTGAATCGGTAAAAGCAAATTCTGTTTATAAGGAAGAAGATACCGTTGTACCTCGTGCAGCTTTACCGAAATTAATCAACGGAATTAAAGAAATAGGATCTAAATATGGCTTTGAAAGTGTTTGTTATGGCCATGCAGGTGATGGAAATTTGCATGTTAACATTGTTAAGGCTGGTATGAGTGATGGAGATTGGAAGGATAAACTCAAATTTGGTATCGCTGAAATTTTCGAATTAACAACTGCTTTGGGTGGAACTTTATCCGGTGAACATGGAATTGGCTTGGTACAAAAAGAGTTTATGCCAATTAAATACTCCGAAATACATTTAAATTTAATGCGAGGAATCAAAAATGTTTTTGACCCAAATGGGATTTTAAACCCTGGGAAGATAATGCCGAACCCCCAAACCCCCTAAAGGGAGAGTTAAAGGCAAAGTGGAAAAGCGATTCAAAGAAATAAATGTGGTTTTTAGTGGCTCATAGAAAGACCTTTGGAAAGGCAAAGCCCCTTTAGTGTGTTGGGGGTATTGCTTCAAAGCCTAACATCTTTTGCTTTTCTGCATCTGGTATAGCTGTTGGTTTGCTTGTAGTATAATCAACAGCTATACAAATCGTTTTGCCCTTGCTACAGATTAACTCTTCTGTCCCTTTAATTTTTACAATTTGATATTCCAAATCAAAGCTTGTATTTCCGATTCTTGAAGTTTTTACATGAACGGCAATTTTATCATTCATCACGATAGGTAAAATGTAATCTAATTCTGCATGCGCGATTACAATTCCTGTTTTCTCCCAGTCCCATTTTACAATCTCTTCCCAATATTTCGTTCTGGCGATTTCTAAGTAGGTAAAATATACCGAATTATTAACGTGACCCATCATGTCGAAATCAATAAAACGCAAATGAATATTCGTTTTATAGTTGAATTTATCTGAAAATTCCCGAATATCTGTCAACTTGTCTTTTGATTTGGAAATAATTTGCCATAATGTCTTGAAAATCATAAATATTTGGTTTGGTATGTAAGTTGAATAATGGTTAATATCAAATTAAAAAAATAAAAATTAGAGATATGACACTTGTAAATTTTAACAACAGAACCCGCAACACAGCTCCTTACTTTAACAATGTTTTTGATTCATTGTTTAGCGATGCAGTAACTAAAAATAAAATGGTTGATAAATCGCCAAACGTAAATATTCACGAAAAGGAAACTTCTTATATTATTGAGTTAGCTGCGCCAGGTTTAAAGAAAGAAGATTTTCAAATCAACTTAAAAAAAGAGACTCTTTCTGTTTGGGCAGAAGTTAAGAAAGATGAAACCCAAGTAGCTAAAGATTTTACACGTAAAGAATTCGACTATAGCTCATTTGCAAGATCGTTTAATTTACCTGATAAAGCTGATGGTGATAAAATTACCGCTGAATATAAAGATGGTATTTTAAGTATCAATATCAGCAAAAAAGACGATGTTAAATTACAACACAAAGAAATTGTAGTATCGTGATAAAAATATTCTCGTAAGAGGGTTTTCATAATAGTTTAAGTTTAGGTTTTACGAGGTTAGCATTGGATAATGCTAACCTTATTTTTTACATGAACTTCTCAAGTATCTAATAAATAACCAGTGAACTAATTTACAATTGAACTAATGAACCATTTTTGTACTTTTGAGGCATGATGGCAAGAGAAATTCTAGATACTAAACGTAAAGCACTTAAAATAAATCTTGATCCGAGGATTTATGGAACTTTCGCTGAAATTGGGGCAGGGCAAGAAGTTTCCCGAAATTTTTTCAACGCTGGTGCAGCATCTGGAACCGTGGCCAAAACCATGTCGGCTTATGATATGACTTTTAGCGATGCCATTTACGGTGCTGAATCTACCGGCCGTTATGTTTCTCAAAACAGGCTCTTGCAAATGCTCGACCATGAGTTTGGCTTACTTAATGAGCGTCTATCCGCTGCAAAATATGATAGCCAAACTTTTTTTGCTTTTGCTGATACCGTTACTACGCTTAATTACAAACGTACAAATGAACCTCATGGTTGGGTTGGTATTCGTTTCCAGGATGAGCCTAGAGGTTTACCTAACGAAATATTTTTCCATGTTCGCCTGCTAGATACTGATGTAAATATGCAGCAACGTGTTTTGGGCATTATTGGTGTAAACCTGCTTTATGCAGCTTTTTATCATTATCAAGATCCAAAATTAATGGTCGAATCTTTAGCGGATAATTTAACCATTGGTTCTGTAGAAATTGATTTAATCTCTGTTAAAGGTCCTGCTTTTACTGAAGTTGATAACATCTTACTTAATCTTTATATGATTATGAAAGATTTCTCGGCAGCTGCAATCTTCGATTCAGATGCACATCCTCGCCAGGCAAAAGATTTGCTATATAAAAAGGATATCATGATTTTGAGAACTAAATATGGCCAGAAATCATTGCCTAACTTTAATTTATTTAATAAAGCAACCGACCAATTTAAACGTACCAATAAAGTAGAAGATGGTAATCTTGCCGTAATGATTGAGGTTTTATTAACAAATGTTTTAACTGATGAACAAGAAACACCTGATGATATTGATTTAGAATCTGTTGCGAAACGTACTCAAGAAATGTGCGATACAGGCAATATTGTGATTGTATCTAATTTCACACGTCACAACCGTTTGGCCAAATATTTAGCCCGATGTAAACCTAAAAGTGTTGGCTTGGCAACAAACATCAATAACCTAAAATTTGTATTTAATTCTACAAACTTCAAAGGTGAAAACTATTCAGGCCAGTTATTGAGTTATGTAAACGACATGTTTAATACAAACGTTCGATTGTTTGCTTACCCTTTTTTAGATAAAAAAACAAATGAAGTGATTACAACTTCGAATATGCCAATTACTCCAGAAGCGAAACCACTATTTGATTTTCTTTTGATAAATGGTTACATAACTGATATTAAAGATTATAATGAGGACGAAGTAAAAACTGTTTAGTATCGTTTATCTCGATAATGGCTTAAAGTAACGATACGGTGAAATGTTAAAGACTTCGAAGTGTCGAGACAGTTTCATTTACATCCAAAACATGTTTTACGCCGCACTTTAAAGCAAAGTTATTACGTTGATGGCCAACAGGAAAATCGAAAGCAATAGGATAGTTATATTCTTTAACTTTTTCCAGAACGATATCATAAATAGTTTTACCGAATTCTTCACCAACATCATCTGGCTTAACTTTGAAACCACCGATAATTAAACCTTTTAAGTTTTTAAGTTTACCACAACGCTTTAAATTCCAAAACATCCTATCAATACTGTAAAGATATTCTCCAGTATCCTCTATAAAGAGAATTTTGTTTTTGGTATCTAAATCAGAATCGCTTCCGGCTAATGTTTCGATGATACTTAAATTTCCACCCACTAAAACGCCATCAACTTTCCCCAATCTGTTGTTCGGATTGATAGGAGCAGTGTAAAACATTTGTTCACCGATAAGTGCATTTTTTATAGATAAAATGGTTTCTATTTGAATGGGTTCAGCTTTTTCCCAATCATCAGGAAAACTATTACACATTTTAGAATGGATAGAGGCAATACCATAATTTTTGGCCAAATGACAATGAAAAACGGTAATATCGCTAAAACCAATAATCCATTTTGGGGTTTTCTTTAATGATGAAAAATCCAGCTTATCAATTATCCTAACAAAACCATAGCCACCGCGAGCACACATAATTGCTTTAATATTATGGTCATCAAGCATTTTTTGAAAATCAATTAATCGCTCTTCATCCGTTCCGCCGTAGGTAAAATCTCGTTTGCCAATGGTTTCACCAATTTTAATATTGAAGCCCCAGCTTTGCATTTGCAAAACCGATGGCTGAATTTGTTCAAGGGTAATGTATCCCGCCGGACTTGTAATACCAATCGCATCACCTTGCTTTAGATATGGAGGAATTTTAAACGATGAACTTTCATTCTCTATCGGTTTTGCCAAAGTTTTAAAAACAGGAAGTATTGTTGCAGCCGCAATAAATGAAGAAAGGAAGTGTTTTCTGTTCATCTAGGTAAAGGTAGTTTGTTGATTTGGCTAATATATGATTTAAAATTTTTCCATAAAAGAAAAGGGATTTATATCCATAAATCCCTTTTTTAAACCAAACAAATTAATCTGTAAAAGATTAGTATAATGTGAATTATGAGTAGATAACCGTTAACTAAATAAAATGTTTTGATTTTTTTGAAAAAAATACGCTTTAGTTATTTAATCTATATACATAAAAGTTAAGGCTACCCATCGCGGATAGCCCTTGCTAACAACAAAACAAATATTAAGATAAGAAATCTTCCTGATTGAGCAGAATCAGGAATTGGTGCTATGAGTACACGTAGCGGTTAGTAATGGATTCGAAACATTATGCAAAAGTTTACGAAATTTCAACCTCCCAATCGGTCAACTGACCATATAATTTAAACAGGTTTTAACGCTAAAAAATCTTTTAATTCTACAGTCTGCTGCTGATTTAGCTTATCTTCATAATTTGATTTTTTTTGACCACATCAATCTTAACTTTATAATTCAAGCTGGGATATTCATCTATTGCTGGATATTGAAAATAAATTGACATGATTTCTGCACTTTAATTGTTTAACATATCTTTATACTGATTAACATTAAGTAAATCTATAAATTAGTGTATAACCTATAGATTTAGTAGTTTTAAAATAAAAAATAATTTAAGTTGCTGACATACAATTTATTATTTTTTATCACACTAGCTTTTTCTTCCAAGACACTTATCTAAATTAATAAACCTGGATAGAAATGATCCGGTTTTTCATCGAAAATAATGTATAGTAGGACTAACGTACCTAAGGATTAGCGGCATTCATTTTCAAGCCTTTCAATTCAATTTCTCAAAAGCTAATTATTTTAAGGATATTTGCATTTTCAAACATTAAAAATAATAAGCGTGTCATTAGATAAATTAAAACTGAGCAAACCGCTTGTAGCAGCCATGACTGATGCAGGATTTTTAAGTCCAAAGGAAATCCAAATCAAAACCATGTCTAGAATTTTAGGTGGCCAGGATGTTATTGCGGTAGGACCAGAGGGTGCAGGAAAAACTACTGCTTATGTTTTAGCTACTTTAATGAAGCTGAAATATGCCTTCGAGGAGGCTCCCAGGGCTTTAATCTTAGTTCCAGATGCAGAACATGTTGACCATGTTTTAGAACAATTTAAATTATTGAACCGTAATAATACTTTCAGAATTTTAGGAATTGATAGTCGTGGTGCCGTAGATACACAAATGAATGAGATTACAGATGGCGTTGATATTATTGTTGCCGTACCAGATAGGGCTCGTGCTTTGTATTTAAAATTAGCCTTAAACACTAATAAAATTCAACTATTCATTGTAGATAATGCCGAACTAATTGTTAAAAAAGGTTTGCAATTACCCGTTGTAGAATTAGCCAATAGTGCGTATAAATCTCAGCATTTAGTATTTACAGAAGTTTTGCATGAAAAATTGAATCACATGATTTCGCCTTTCATGAAAGAATCTACAACTACTATAGAAGTTGATGAAATTGGAGAAGCTCAAGCTGAAGTTTACCAGCAAATGTTGTATCAGGTTCCAAATTTTAGAACGAAGCTTAATCTTTTAACCTTATTATTAAATGATATTGAGTTTTTTGATAAGGTAATTGTTTTCGTAAATACCAGATTAACAGCTCAAACGGTTTATAAAAACTTTAATCATAACAAAGAAGGTGAAATTAGCATTTATCGTTCTTTATTTTTTGATGATAAAGGTTATGATGATATCGAAGATTTTAAAGATAATCCGGATGCGAGGGTGTTAATTGTAGCAAATGAAAATTTAGATGAGCTGGATATTCAAGGTATTCCATTTATTCTTCATTTAGAATTACCTGAGCAAAAAGAAACTTTGATTCAGCGTATTGTTAAGCGTATAGATGAAGATGTTGTTGCAATAACTTTTTCGACTGACATTGAATTAATTGAGGTGAAAAAGATTGAGCAGGCAATTGGCCAGCGTATGGAAGTGATGGAATTACCAGAAGATCTAAAAATTGTAGATGCAGCATCAAAACCAAAGAAAAAGAAAAATGGGGAAGAAGAGGATACATCTGAACGTGGCGCTGCTTTCCACGAAAAGAAAGCAAGTAATTTGAAGAATTACAATTATAGTGCTGGTACCAAAGCCAAAATGACGTATAAGAATAAGAAGGGCTTATCTTAATCAATGAAGTCCTTTGTAATTTGTTTGTCTGAGCTTGTCGAAGACTTTAATGCTGAGTACTTTGACAGACTTAGCTTGACATAATTAAATGCATAAATATTAAAACCTAAAAAGCCCCGATTTTCATCGGGGCTTTTCTATTTCATTTAACTATTAACTAGTATAAAGTAAATTCTACACGACGGTTTTCTTGACGACCAGCTGCAGTTTTGTTAGTTGAAATTGGTTGGTCAGGTCCGTAACCTGTAGCTTCAACTCTTGATGCATTAACACCTTGAGATACTAAATAAGCTTTTACCGATTCAGCTCTTTCTTTAGATAAACGTAAGTTTAACTCTCTGCCGCCAGTGTTATCTGTGTGGCCGGCTAATTTTAAGCTGAAGTTTTTGTCTACCAATAAACCTGCAACCCTGTTTAAAGTACTATAAGATTTAGAACGGATAGTTGATTTACCTAAATCGAATTCTAAGTTAGAAATTGCGTCTTTAACTACTTTACGATCTTCTTCTGTGATAACTCTTGTTTCCTTAATAATTTCGCGTTGAACTTTGATTGGGCAACCTGCACCATCTACTACAGTACCTGATACTGATCCAGGGCATTTGTCGAATTTATTTGCAACACCGTCATTATCATCATCAGCTAAATCTTTAGCATATTGGGCTCTATCAGCTGCTGCGTTTTGTTCTGCTGTTGATAATGCTTTTCTTAATTCAGCACTTTCTTCAGCACTTTGTTTACGAAGATCAGCTACTGCACTGTAGTTTTGCAATTGTGAATTTTCTTTATTTCCTAAAGCAAATTCTAAACCTGCGTGTGCATAAGAAAACCTACTTTCGTTATAAGCACTTTTAACTGTTGGAGATGATTTGATGAAATTGATATCGTAACCCAAATCTATATTGATACCTTTAGATACACCAAATTTGAATCCAACTCCCGTTGGGATATACCAGCCTTCTCTTTCTGAAAAAACCTGAGTACTTCCAACCTGAGAATCAGATGACATGTAACCAGCACCTGCTTTAATGTAAGGGATTAAAACAGCGTTTTCAGTATTTAAACTAAAGTTAGCAATGTTTAAAACAGCTGTTAACGACCCAGACCAGTTGATGCTATTTTTTTGTTCGATAGTGCTGGTTGTGTTAAGTGTTTTAATTTCACCACGTAAGAAATCAGCTTGTAAGCCTAAGGCTGGTAAAATTTGTTTTTTAATGAAAGCACCGTATCCAATACTTTTAAATTCATCTGCTTTAACGCTTCCACCACCTAAAAAAGTGTTTTGACTTAAGATACCGCCATGAGCACCAATGCTCCATGTTCTTAATGATTGCTTACCAAACCTACCGGATGTAGTTGGTGTTTCTTGTGCAAATAATTGTGATGACAAACCTAATAAGGCTACCAACATTGTTGATTTTGTAATTCTCGAATTCATTTTTTATTATTTTGTAATTGTACTCTTAACAGCTTTTTTTTGATACTGTTTTGAATCGTCTAAGAAAAAATCTTGCCAAACTATTATTTTTCTGTCAAGAATCAGGTAATCAATCAATTATAAAGTTAAGAAATGTTTCAAGAAAGTTACGAAAGAGCAAACGCAGTTTTAAAAGTTGTACAGAAAATAGTACAATGTGGTACGAGAGATATAGTTAAGCTATTTATTTAGGAATTCTCTTTACTCTTTAGTTATATATTCAGGATTTTTTCAATTTTACTCGCCCTGTACTCCCTGCATTGCTGATAAAACCGTTTATCAGCTTACTGATTTAAAATACTATTTCGTAATTATATAAGTGATTAAACACGAAACTGTCAAAAATATTGGAATTTCAGAAAAATTTATGAGCATACTTTATCACAGGTAGGGACTCTATAATAAAGTACTCGAACACATTCTACATAAAACTATGCTCTATATGGTGTTTCTTATGAAAAAGATTCTAAGTTTTTTACAAAATCTATCTGAGTTTCAATTTAGCGAAGAAATCCCAAAGAACTATGCCAGCAGAGATTACAATGTTAAAAGAATGTTTTGTTCCAAATTGGGGTATTTCGATGCATTCATCTATTTTTAGCATTACTTCGTCACTTATACCTTCTACTTCATTTCCAAATATCAAAGCATATTTTTTGTTGGAATCAGGTTTAAAAGTATGTAACATTTTGCTGTTTTCAGCTTGTTCTATGGCTACAATTTGGTAACCTGAGGCTCTTAAATCAACAACGGCTTGAATAGTATCTGAATAATGAATCCAATCCACAGATTGCGTTGCACCTAAAGCTGTCTTTTCTATATCGCGATGTGGTGGTTGAGCTGTGATACCACAAAGAATAACTTTTTGTAAAGCAAAACCATCAGCCGTTCTAAATATGGAACCAACATTATGCATGCTCCTAACATTATCTAAAACCACAACAACCGGAAGTTTTTCCTGTGCTTTAAATTCTTCTATATCCGGACGATTTAAATCGTCTAATTTTAATTTTCTCATTTTATTTGATAGCCACAGATTTACAGATTTTAATTTGGAAATTGATTTGCGAATTTTGGGCTAAATATTTTATAGCTTATTAATTTTTGGTTAGCAAAGAATAACAGATTTTAAACTTAAATGAATCTGCAAATCTGTGGTTAAATATTTTCTATAACTTAATTGGTCCGTTACCAATTTCACTTACATAAATTTCTGCAGGATAACCAATTCTTTCCACGTAATAATCCGTTAAATGTTTAATAAAATCTTCTTCAAAACCTTTTTCTAATAAGGCAATTGCACAGCCCCCAAAACCTGCACCTGTCATACGGGCACCAATAACATGTTCGTAAATTGCACAAAAATCAACTACAGTATCTAATTCTTTTCCGCTAACTTCATACAATTCTTTTAACGATTGATGTGAAGCATACATCAAGCGGCCAAATTCAGATAGCTCACCTCCATTTAAAGCTTTGGCTGCCAAATGAACACGGTCGTTTTCTTTAACAACATGAGTTGCACGATTTAGAATAATTTCATCTTTTATCAAATGGCTATGCAATGCAAATTTCTCTGCAGTTAACTGGCAAAGGTTATTTAATTTAATCTGTTCATTTAATAAAGCCAGTGCTGTTTGACATTCCTGAACCCTTTCATTGTATTTGGAATCTGCGAGTTCACGAGGTTTTTTCGTATTTATAATTGCAAGCAAATAATTGCCCAAATTAACATCAACCATTTTATATTTTAAAGTCTCGCAATCTAAAACAATTGCTTTGTCTTTCTCTCCAAAAGCTACAGCAAACTGGTCCATTATACCAGAATTTAAACCAATAAAATCGTTTTCAACTCGCTTAGCAATTTTCACTAAGTCCAGGTTATCGTATCCTAAATTAAAATAATTGTTAAGAGCAAAAGCAGTTGCAATCTCTATTGATGCAGATGAAGATAACCCTGATCCAATTGGAATGTCTCCAAAATAAAGAAAATCTAACCCTGATATTTCTTTGCCGTCATTAATAAATTCATTTATAACGCCAATTGGATAATTTGCCCATAAGCTTCCGTTCTTTTCATGAGTTTGATTACTTTGAACTTCGGTTTGTAATTCAAAATTTAAACTCTTAAACCTAAACTTATTCTCGGTATTTGGTGCGATGGCAATCCATGTACCTAATGTAATTGCACAAGGCATAACCAAACCGCCATTGTAATCAATATGCTCGCCAATAAGGTTAACGCGACCTGGTGTAAAGTAAACTGCATCAGCATTTTTATGGTATTGCTCGGCAAATTTTTCCTCAAGTTTAATCTTCATTTGGTAGAAAATATTTAAATAATGTTATGTTTGTTTTTGGAAACAAAAGCCCTAAGATACAATTTATGAGCATTCAGCAGAAACCTACAGAAAAATTTATTAATGGCGAAGAAGTTATTGCAATAGAACTTACTAACAATAAAGGTACTTATGTTGAAATATTTAATTATGGAGCGATAATTAACAAGTTTATTGTTAAAAATGCTAAGGGAGAAATGCAAGATATTGTTTTAGGTTTTGATAGTGTTGAACAATATTTTGATAAAGAATATTTAGAGAACAATCCTCATATTGGTGCTGTAATTGGTAGGTATGCTAATCGAATCAAAAATGGAGAATTTAGCATCAATGGTGAAAACTATAAATTAACGAAGAACACAGGTACAGATTCACTCCACGGAGGAATAGAAGGTTTTGATAAAAAAGTTTGGGATATTGTTGAAGTTGGAGAATCGTTTATAACGCTCGAATACGAAAGTATTGATAAAGAAGAAGGATTTCCGGGTAGTTTAATTATTGGGTTAACTTTCGAATTAACTGAAAACGATGAGCTTATTTTAAGTTATGAAGCTGAAACAGATAAAGCGACAGCCATTAACTTAACACATCATGGTTATTTTAATTTAGCACCTAATGGTGGAAATATAGGCAAACACAAACAACAAATTTTCGCTTCAAATTACCTCGAACAAGATGAGAATTATTGTGTTACAGGAAAATTAATACCTGTTAAAAATACACAGATGGATTTTACTCTATCAAAAGAGATTTCTAAAGACTGGAATCCCGAGGAAGGTTATGATCAAACCTTTGTATTAGATAAAATCTATGGCGACTTATCTCTAGCGACTAAAACATTTGAGCAAGAAAGCGGTTTAACGTTAAGTGTATATACTACAGAGCCCGTGGCTCATTTATATACTTCAAAATATTTAAATGTGCAAAACGGAAAGGGCGGGAGGCATTATGGTGCTTATGATGCATTTTGTATAGAAACTCAGCATCATCCAAACGCAATTAATATTGAGGAGTTTCCATCAACTGTTTTACTGCCAGAGGATTTGTATACGCAAACAACAATATTTAAAGTTTCACTAAATAAATAATTATGTTTAATATCAAGGAATTAAATCAGCTGAATCTAAACTAAATTCAGGTGCAGATTTTCCTCAATTTATTAAAGTAATAAAGGAAATAAGCGTTGTTCAAAATAATGTATAAGTTTCTAACGGTTTATCTATTTATTTTGGTAGCGAAGACTATTCTGCACAGGCTTGTCCTGATGAATACCCTGAATTCATAATTAATGATGAAGCATTTATATATAAATTAAAACACGCCTTAAAAGCTCATTAAAAAGGAAAAACTGATTATTTATTTTTTTGCAAGCAAGCTGCTGATGCAGGTATTGAAAAATGGGTAATCCATTTAAATGAAATTACTTGTGTTGATCTTGATACCAAACAAAATGAGTTGGTACAAGAAAAAATTCTAGCAGCATAATGTTTACTACGGAATACTTATCTGCCCGTAGTAAATTCTAGATTCGCTCTAAAACGAGCTTTATTGCTTTTTCTATGATTTTATCGGGCTCGTTGCTAAATTCAAACTTTACTCTACTGGCCAAAATTGCATTAACTGATAATGCATTATGCCCTAAAACTTTTGCCAAAGCATAAATTCCTGCCGTTTCCATTTCTAAGTTTGTAATTCTGTTTTGATTGCTTTTAAAGGTATTGATTAATCCGATAAAATTTGGTACAGCATTTTTAGCACGAACTTGTCTGCCTTGCGGAGCATAAAACCCAGGGGCGGTAACCGTAATCCCATGCACCATATCTTTACCAACTGTATTTAGCAAGTTTTGGGAAGCTGCTGTTAAATATGGATTGATGTTTTTAAGGTGACCAAAATGAGTTTTTACATCATCAAGTAAGCTTCTTTCATCGCTGGATAAATCATGCACATAATAATTCATCAAAGCATCCATACCTAAGCCGTAAGAAGAAGCTAAAATTGTCCCCATTGGGATATCAGGTTGAACGGAACCAGAAGTGCCAATGCGGATAATATTTAAAGATGTAAGTTGTTTTTTTACCTCTCTTGTTTTGAAATCGATATTAACCAACGCATCTAATTCATTAAAAACAATATCAATATTATCTGTTCCAATACCCGTAGAAAGCACGGTAATACGTTTTTTACCAACAAAACCAGTATGCGTAATAAATTCGCGTTTGCCTTTTTTAAATTCTAAACTATCGAAATGTTTACTTATTCCACTTACGCGATCAGGATCGCCGACCGTAATTACAGTTTCTGCTATATCGTCAGGTAAAAGATTCAAATGATAAATACTTCCATCTGGATTGATGATTAAATCGCTTTCTGCTACCATATTGATTATTTTTTTATGAAAAATTTAACTGAGTCTATGGCTATACTTTATATTAGTTTGTATATAAGTATTTTATGATTAAACCTTCAATTTTATCAAATTTACTTAAAATCATATTTAATTGTGCTTTTCTAACCTCAAATTTTAAAATGCAATGGATATCAAAGTTTTGCGCTAAAACATAAAGATTCTCGTCTTTAATCAATTTCATAACATCATTCATTTGCATATATTCAAAGTGAACCTCGTAAACATCGTTAATACTTTTAGTTATAATTTTTGATGCTGCAATAGCTTCGATACTAGCTGTTTTGTAGGCATTAATTAAACCAGGAACACCTAATAATGTACCACCGAAGTAGCGTACAACAATTATCAATATATTGGTTAAATCGTCAGATAGCAGGCAGTTTAAAATAGGCCTTCCTGCAGTTCCTGAAGGCTCTCCATCATCATTTATCCTGAATACAGATCTATCAGGCGTTAAACGATAAGCGTAACAAAAATGCCTGGCTTTGGAGTGTTCAGATTTTAAATTATTAATGAGATGTTTTAGTTCATCCTCAGAACGAATAGGATAGGCATATGCGATAAATTTACTTCCCTTATCTCTGTAAATTCCTTTTGCATTACCGTCTATTGTTTTATAAGAATCATCAAACAGCATTTAATTGAGATAATGTGATTAGAATAACTGCACAAACTGCAAGCGCAATTCCTAAATAATTGAGTTTTGATAGTTTTTCTTTGAATACAATAATTCCTATTAAAGTACCAACTACAATAACACCTAAATTCATGGAAGCAAAAACCGTTGATGGATTGGAAGCCAGAGCCTTATGAGCCTTTAAGTAAAATAAAATATTTCCAAAATTAAATACTCCAAGTATCAGTCCGCAACCGACATTTACCAATTGAATTTTAGTTTTTTTACGAATAACCATTGTAGCTACAATAATAATGGAAACTAAAAATGAGAGACAAAAAACCACAAAAAGTGAGGTTGTGTAAGGCAATTCTTTGTGTAGCGCAATTTGTTTAAAAAGTATATCGATAACACCAAAACCAATAAAAACCATTATTGGATATAGCCATTTATTTGATTTTGATTGAGCTTCGGTTTTGCGTAAAAAAGTTAAAATAATAGCTAAAAAGGCAATACCCAGGCCAATAAATTTTAATTGATTAAAATCTTCCTTAAAAATAAAGTAGGCCGCCAAAATAGGGATAAATAAAGATAGCCTTTGAGCAATATCGGTTTTAACAATACCTAAGTGTTTAACAGATGCCGCAAGGAATAAAAATATTGTTGGTAGTAAAACCGATAATACAATATAAATTGGCCAGGGAGCTGATGAATTTATTACTTTAAAATCAGGCTTAAAAAACAATAAACTTAATACTATTACAGTTAAATAATTTATAGTTACGGCTTGTATTATACTAATTTGGTATCGCTTTGCAAGTTTTAATAACATGGCAACTGTTACACTGCAAAAAATACTTAAAACAATGTATATCATTTATTTATATCGTTTAAATAGATGGAAAGTTTATCATTATCAATTTGAAAATGCTCTGTTACAAAACCATTTATTACAGGAGAAGGAACACCTTCAATCCAGCTATTTTGCGAAGTAAAAATACGAGCTTCATCCCAAAGGTTAGCATCTAAAAACTGTTTAATAATATTAGCACCACCTTCAATAATTACCGATTGAATATCCATTAGATAAAGCTGAAATGCGATTTTTTGCGCCAAGTAAAACTTCATATCTTCCATTTGTATGTAATGGATATTATCAATCACATCTGTTTTAACTTCATTAAAAACAATAGTTTTGGCTTCTTTGTTAAAAATGTGATTACTTTGTGGAATGTTTAAATTTTTATCTATAACCAGTCTAAGGGGGTTTTTACCAGGCCAATCTCTACTTGTTAACTGAGGATTATCCATAATTGCTGTATGCTTTCCAATTAAAATTGCATCTTCTTCGGTACGCCATTGATGTGCCAAACGCTTGGCTAAACCACCGCTTATCCATTTTTGATGACCATTTATAGTTGCAAAATATCCATTAGCAGTTTCAGCCCATTTTAAAATAATAAAAGGTCTTTGCTTTTCTACTCTGGTAAAAAACCGACGATTAAAATACCTGCATTCATTATCTAAAATTCCACTTATAACTTCAATTCCAGCATTTTTAAGTTTTTCTATTCCTTTGCCATTAACGCCTGCAAATGGATCTCCATTGCCAATTACTACCTTCTTTATTTGATGTTTGATAAATAAATCTGCACATGGAGGAGTTTTCCCAAAATGTGCACAAGGTTCGAGGTTAACATATGCTGTTGCTTGTTTTAGCAGATGTTCAGCCTCAATTCCATGTCTATCAAATACAGATTTTACAGCATTTGGTTCTGCATGGGCTTCGCCAAATTTTTGATGATAACCTTCACCAATAATTTTTCCATCAACAACAATAACGCACCCCACCATTGGATTAGGATTTACATTTCCTATGGCCAAAGCTGCTAATTCTAAACAACGCTTAACGTAAAATTCATCGGTCATCAACGCAAAAGTAGTTAAATTATGACAAGGTTAGCGGACCAAATTATTACTTTTGCAATCGATGAATATTAAAGATTTAGAAAAAGAATATATACAGAGTTTAAAACATTTTTACGATGCAGCAGAAGCGAAAGCAATATTCAATTTGTCTGCAATTAGTATTTTAAAAGTAACTCAAAGTGAATTATTAGTTCAGAAAGATAAATTATTATCAGAAAACCATTTAAAGGAACTTATTAATGTTTTAAATGGATTAAAGAGTGGCAAACCTGTTCAGCAAATTTTAGGTAAAACTATTTTTTATGGATTACCACTTCGAATAAACGAAGATGTACTTATTCCCCGGCCTGAAACAGAAGAACTTGTAGATTGGATTATAAAAGAAGTTAAAGATAAAAAGAAAACAATTTTAGATATTGGAACAGGTTCTGGATGTATTTCTGTTATTTTAAAAAAGAACTTACCTAATCTAGATGTTTCTGCATTAGATATTTCTCAAGGTGCATTGAAGATAGCCGCAGAAAATGCTAAACTCAATGAAACAGAAATTAATTTTATTGAGGCTGATATTTTAAATTATTCTAGTAACGACAAGTACGATATCATTGTAAGCAATCCACCATATATTCGCGAACTAGAAAAAGCTGACATCCATGAAAATGTTCTTTCGCATGAACCACATACTGCATTGTTTGTAAGTGATGAAAACCCCTTAATTTTTTATGATGCGATTTCTGATTTTGCTATTAAAAATTTAAACCCAAATGGTTATTTATTTTTTGAAATTAATGAACACTTATGGTCAGAAACACTTGATATTTTGATAGCTAAACACTTCAAAAACATAGAATTAAAGAAAGATATGCAAGGTAAAGATAGAATGATTATGGCTCGAACGAATCCTTAAGATCTTGGGTGGAACTGGGTAATCACTTCCCTTAAATAATCTCTGTCAATATGCGTGTAAATTTCGGTTGTTGTAATGCTCGAATGTCCAAGCATTTCTTGTACTGCACGTAAATCGGCACCACCTTCAATTAAATGGGTTGCAAATGAGTGGCGCAAAGTATGCGGACTAATTGTCTTTTTTAATCCCACTGCATTGGCTAAACTTTTTATCAGATTAAAGATTGAAATTCTTGATAATTTTGCGCCAAAACGATTCAGAAATATAAAATCTTCATTTCCCTTCTTTATGTTAACATGTAAACGGATTTGATTGATGTAAATATCCAAAAGCTTTAAGGCAACACCTCCAATTGGAACAAGTCGCTCTTTGTTACCTTTGCCAATTATCTTTATAAATTCTATTTGAGGGTAAAGATTTGAAATTTTCATTTCGGTTAATTCTGTTACTCTTAAACCGCATCCATACATAACTTCAATAATAGCTTTATTACGCATTCCTTCAGGTTTTGAAGCGTCGATAGCATCTATTAGACTATTTATTTCATAGATATTTAAAGTATCTGGTAATTTTCTAACCAGTTTTGGAGCTTCGATTAATGAAGTTGGATCACTTTGAATAACATCTTCAATCATTAAGTATGAAAAGAATGCTTTTAATCCTGAAATCACTCTTGCTTGTGTACTCGAAAGCATGCCCAAATTATTTAGCCAGCTTATAAAAGATTTGATATCCTCTACCGTAATTTCATTTAATTTCGGCACAATTTCCAAAGATTGATAATATTGGCTTAATTTATCAAGGTCAGTTAAATATGCATCAACCGAATTGCCCGAGAGTGCACGTTCTAATTTTAAATAAGCCTTAAACCCTTTGATGTATGATTGCCAAAGCATATTTTTATTTAAGTTTTTTTTAATAACATTGCAACGTTACAAATTTAACTTTACACAATATCATGAAACCATCATGATATTTCAAAATTCAATACAACAATATAAAGATGAAAATACAAATTATAAATGGCCCGAATTTAAATCTTTTAGGTGTCCGTGAACCTTCAATTTATGGAAATACAAGCATTGAAGATTATATTAAAACATTAAAAGAAATTTATACAATTGTAGATTTAGATTATTTTCAAAGTAATATTGAAGGTGAGTTAATAAATAAACTTCATGAAGTTGGTTTCAGTTACGATGGAATTATACTAAATGCTGGCGGTTACACACATACATCTGTAGCCATTGCAGATGCTATTGCAGCTATAAAAACACCTGTTATTGAAGTACATATTTCTAATATTTACGCAAGAGAAGAGTATCGCCACGTTTCGTTAACAGGGAAAAATTGCAAGGGAGTTTTAACCGGATTTGGTATTAACGGTTATAGATTAGCTATAGAAAGTTTACTTATAAATGCTTAAAAAATGATAAAAACAGCGCTCTTTATTCTACTATCTTTCTTTTCGCAGGTAGTGTTTTCACAATCATCTAACACTCAAAATCGAGCTATGCTTGATGAAAAATCTATTGTAAGAGGTGAGGATGGGATGGTTTATCCGCATGAGGTATGGAAAAAGCTTTTACAAACGGGAAAGTTTTCGATAAAAAGCAGAAACACAAAAACAGAAAACGGGCAACAGGAATGGGTTATTTATGAGCTTACTGCAGAACATCGTAAAGCATTAATGGAAAGAATGCCTAAACCCATGCAAAGTGATTCTTTTATCGCCGGCGAAAAATTTGATGGCTTCAAAACTTCTGATATAAATGGCAATAAGTTTGATTTAAAAAATACCGACGGAAAAATTATCGTTTTAAACTTTTGGTTTATTAATTGTCCACCTTGTAAAGCCGAAATTCCTGAGTTAAACGAATTAACTGAGGCTTATAAAGAAAATAATAATGTTATTTTCATTGCCATCGCTTTAGATGATCGCTACGATTTAAAAGATTTTTTAAAAACAACACCTTTCAATTATAATATTGTAAATAGTGGAAGATCTTTCGCAGAAAGATATGGTGTTAAAAGTTACCCAACTCATGTTGTAATTGATAAAACTGGTACAATAAAATTCAGCACCCTTGGTTTAGCCACTAATACAATCGCTTGGATCAAAAAATCGATAGATGAATCTTTAGCTTCAAACTAAAGGTTTGAAAAGAATTTAACTTTCTTTATAAAAAACGCCCAAACCACACTATTCTTGTAAACACCTTTATGCATAGAATATGGCTTTTGATATTTATTTCTTTTTTTCGCTGTTTTCGCTAAATCTTTAATAAAATGCCAATGGCCTTTACTTACCGCAAGTGTAAACTTAGGTTTTCCTGATAATAAAAAGTGCCACCATGCAATAAAATCAATAAGCATTCTAACCGTAATCCTGAGAATTGCGTCGCCGGCAGGTAAGTTTTTTTGCATGATTATTAGGTTATTCCTAAAGTTTAAATACGTTTTGAAAGGATTTTCTGTTTGAAGCGTTCCGCCGCCAACGTGGTAAACTTCTGAATCAGAACAGTAAACTACTTTGTAATCTAAATTTTTTAATCTCCAACATAAGTCTATCTCTTCCATGTGTGCAAATAGATCGGCATCTAAACCACCTATTTCCTTCCAGTATTTGCTTTTTATAAAAAATGCAGCACCACTTGCCCAAAAAACCTCCTCAGTTTCATTATATTGATCAGTATCTACTTCGTAAACATTAAATAAGCGTCCGCGGCAGAAAGGGTAGGCGTAAATATCTAAAAAGCCACCCGCAGCACCAGCATATTCAAATTGATTTTTATTTAGCTGCCATTTAATTTTAGGTTGTGCCGCCGCGATTTTATCATCGCTTTGCATTAAGTAGATAACTGGTTTTATCCAGTTTGGTGTAACTTCAACATCAGAGTTAAGAAGAATAAAATAATCAGCTTCAACACGTTCTAAAATTTTGTTATAACCACCAGCAAAGCCATAATTTGTATCATTTTTTAAAATTTTAACTGTTGGAAAGTTTAATTCGATAAAATTCACAGAATCATCGGTAGAGCCATTATCTCCTACAACAACTTGCAGATTGTCATATTCAGACAGTAATACTCCAGGCAAAAATTGTTTAAGAAATGATTTTCCGTTCCAGTTTAAAATTACAACCGCTACTGATGGGCTCATGTATTATTTAATTCAGGTTTAAATTTCCAGCGTTTATGGCTCCAAAGCCAAAATTCGGGTTTATCTTTAATTATTTTTTCTAAGTACTCAAAATGTAAACTGGTAATCTCTCCATCAACAGTAAGTGATGGATTTGAGCACATCGGCAAAACTTCCACATTATAATAACCCATTTTTACTGGAGTTACTTTAAAATAATAAATCGGTCGGTTAGTAGCCTTGGCAATTTTTTCAACTCCTAATAAAGCAGCAGTTGGTTGATTTAAAAAGTTTACAAAATGTTTGTATTCTGAAACAACCGGCGATTGGTCGCTAGCAAAGCATAGCAAACTTGGCTCATTTTTGTATGTAGCTATAGCTCTTAAAGTTTGCTTCATCGCCACAAAAATATTCCCATATTTTGTACGGAATTTATTAAACCAGGCCTCAAAAATTTTATTATTTATTGGTTTAAAAATAACGATTGTTTCTCCTGTTAGGTTTAAACCTAAAGCTAATGTTCCTAATTCCCAATTTCCATAATGCCCCGTACAAGCTAAAACACTTTCACCCTTTTCAAAGTGTTTTTCAATTTGCTCTAAGCCTGCAAATTTAACTCTTTTTAGGGTTTCGGCCTTTGTAATTGTAGTTAACTCTATAATTTCGAAAACCAACTGAGCCAAATATTTGAAATATTTTTTCTCAATACTTATAATTTCTAATGCAGATTTCTCAGGAAAGGAATTGATTAGGTTTGACCTTACTATTTTTTTTCTGTAACCAATTACGTAATAAAGGAGATAATATAGTAATCTTGCAAAAAAGAACAATACCCAAAGAGGAAGCAAAGATATTAGGTATAAAAAAAATACGCCAACATGCGCAATCACTCTTTTAATCATTAATTTTAAAACGTTTGAACTACAAACATATATTTTCAAATGCAAAATACCGCTATACTTCCTTTATTTTATCTACCACCTGTAAGCTATTTTACTAAAATTCAAGAACTTACCCAAGAATTTTTAATTGAGAAATTCGAGCATTTCCCCAAGCAAACTTATCGCAATAGGGCAACTATATATTCTCCTAACGGAAAATTAGATATTACTGTTCCGATATTAAAGGGTTCGAAAATGAGAATACCATTAAAGGATGTTAGAATTAGTTATGATTTTAATTGGCAGCGCCTGCATTGGTTAAGCCTTGAAAGTTGTTACAGAAGCTCTGCTTATTTTGAATTTTATGAAGATGAGCTGTCTATTTTTTACAAAAAAAAATTCAATTTCCTTTTTGATTATAATTTGGAACTGGTTCAATGGCTAACAAAAAAATTGAAACTAAGTGTTGATTACAAATTCACATCAGAATACATTGATGATTTAGAGCCTGGCTTAGACTATCGTGAGATGATGAGTCCAAAGAAAAATGATGATTATATAAATAATAAGCCTTATTATCAGGTTTTTGAAGACAGACATCAATTTATGCCGAATTTAAGCATTGTTGATTTATTATTTAATCAAGGTCCGCAGGCCCGATTATACCTTTAAATTATGGCAAAGAATAAACCTAGAAACCGACATAAGCATTATAACGTTCCAGAACCTGGCACAAGTCCGGGATCGTATTCAATTGATAAGGATGCATTAAGACCCAAAATTACACTTCATACCTACAACGAAAAAACACATAAAAAAGAGGAGCTGAAAGACATAAATAACATTGATAAACTAACAGAAAACCAAGATTTTAACTACTGGTTTGATATAAAAGGATTAGCTGACTCAAGCATTTTTGAAACACTATATTCGAAATTAAACATTAGTAAATTAGTTTTAGAAGATATTACCAGCTCTTATCAACGCCCAAAACTTGATGAATATGATGGCGATAAATATGTTTTCGCAGTAAGTAGACATTTATACCTTAATGAGGATAAAGATTTGTGTAATGAGCAGATTTCTTTTGTATTGACTTCAAAATGTTTAATAACTTTTCAGGAAAATTATGATGATTGCTTTAATCCTGTAAGAAAAAGATTAGAAGTTGGTAAAGGAAATATAAGAATTGGAGGTTCCAGCTATTTAATGTATGCAATAATGGATGTTATTATTGATAATTATTTCTCTTTGTTAAATCATTGGGGTGAAGAATTAGATTCTATTGAAGATCGTTTATTTGATAAACCAGATAAGCGAATTATGTACGACACTCAGGCAATTAAGCGCTCGTTAATAACAATTAGAAAAGTAACTTGGCCCGAACGGGATAAACTGAATGATATTTTAAGGAGTGATAGCAATTTAATTACAGATTTAACCAAAACCTATATTAAAGATGCTTACGACCATTGCATTCAAATAATCGATTTTATAGAATCATTAAAGGAAATTGCTTCAGCAAATATCGATATGAATCTTTCAATCATCAGCAACAGGATGAATGAAATTATGAAGGTTTTAACCATTATATCATCCATATTTATTCCCTTAACTTTTATTGCTGGTATTTATGGAATGAATTTTAGTCGTGAAGACCCAGTAACCGGAAAAATTTTGAAAGATAACATGCCCGAATTATATGCCGAACATGGTTATTTATATACTTGGTTAGTGATGTTAGTTATTGCAATATTTCAGATAATTTACTTTTGGAGAAGGGGTTGGTTTAAATAAGATATTTTCTTCTCGCAAAATTTAAATTTTTAACATTAAAATAGCATACTTTACCTATTTTAGGAGCTTTAGCATTATGCAATCATCATTCGAAATAGATAAAAGCGATGTACTCAAGGTTAAAAACGCAGTTTTAGCCGGTGATGAAACTTTAAAAACAGTTTTAAAGGATTATCATGCTTCAGAAATTGCCATTTTATTCGAACGTTTAGATAAATCGGAGCAACAGCATATCATCAATTTATTGCCGGCAGAAATTGCTTCGGAGATTATCTCTGAAATGGATGAAGAATCTCATCCTGAAGATTTACTCTTCAAGCTTCATCCTGATAAACGTACCGAAATTGTTGAAGAACTTGATTACGATGATGCAACAGATATTATTTCCCAATTAGAAGATCATGAGCAGAAAGAAATTCTAGAAGATCTTAATGAAGAAGATGCATCAAACATCCGTAACTTACTAACATACGACGAGAAAACTGCCGGTGGTTTGATGAATACGGACCTTATCTGCGTAAACATTAACCTTACTAAAAAAGATGCAATAGATGAAATTATTCGCCAAAGCGAAGAAATGGAAGAGTTTTACACCATTTACGTGGTTGATGATAATGAAGTTTTCAAAGGTATTGTTTCATTAAAAGACATTATTAAAGCAAAGCATAATGCACAAATAACAGAATTGGTTAAAATTGATGCCGTTTATGTTCATCCGGATACCGACCAAGAAGAGGTTGCTAATTTGATTTCGCAATATAATTTAACTAGTATTCCGGTAATTGATGAACATCAAAAATTACTTGGACGCGTAACTTTTGATGATGTTATTGATGTAATGGAAGCTGAAAGTACAGAAGATATTTTAAAAATATCAGGTGTATCAGAAGATGAGGAATTAAGCGGTAATTGGGTCGAAGCTGTAAAATCTCGCTTGCCGTGGCTGGTTATTAATTTAGGAACCGCATTTTTAGCCTCATCAGTTGTTCGTTATTTCGACCCAACCATAAAACTAATTCCTTCGCTTGCAGCCTACATGACAATAATTGCCGGGATGGGAGGGAATGCTGCAACTCAGGCTTTAGCGGTAACTGTTCGTCGTATATCACTTTATGATTTATCTGATAAACAATCTTATAGAACGGTTTTAAAAGAATTTACAGTTGGCTTAATCAATGGTGCTGCAAATGGATTAATTGTATTTCTTTTCGCATATTTTTTTGATGGCAACCCAATGTTAGGCTTAGTTATCTTCCTGGCCATGACGGGTAATTTGGTGATTGCAGGTATAACAGGAGCCGGAATTCCGCTAATTTTGAAGCGTGTTGGTATAGATCCTGCCATTGCTTCATCTATAATTATTACTACTTTTACGGATGTTTTTGGCTTTATGCTTATTTTAGGCTTGGCCAGTAAACTTTTACTATGATAATTGGTGTTGATATTGATTTAAGTATTTTTAGGTTGCTTAATCAATTGCGAATTATAAAAATATAACCATGTTAAACCTTATATCCAAAAAATCCTGACCCGACAATGCAAACTACCAGACACGATTGGAGCAAAGAAGAAATATTAGAAATTTATAACAGACCATTTTTAGATTTGGTTTATGAAGCCGCCAGCATACACAGAGCAAATAAAGATTACAATGAAGTACAAGTAAGTTCATTAATCTCCATTAAAACTGGTGGTTGCGCAGAAGACTGTTCTTATTGTCCGCAAGCAGCACGATACCATACAGAATTGGAAGTACAGCCTTTGATGCAGGTAAGCCAAGTTGTTAACGCCGCAGTTAAGGCGAAAGAGGGTGGAGCATCTCGCCTTTGTATGGGTGCAGCATGGAGAGAAGTACGCGACAACCGCGATTTTGACCGCGTAATAGAAATGGTTAAAGCCGTTAATGATATGGATATGGAAGTCTGCTGTACTTTAGGTATGCTTACTGAAAACCAGGCGCAACGCTTAGCAGATGCAGGTTTATATGCTTATAACCATAATATAGATACATCAGAAGATGATTATAAACGAATTATTTCTACCCGTACTTATGATGATAGGTTAAATACGATTAAAAATGTTCGCAAAGCAAAATTAACCGTTTGCAGTGGTGGCATTATTGGATTGGGTGAAACTGTAGAAGATAGAGTTTCGATGTTACAAACGCTATCTAATATGGAAAAACACCCTGAATCCGTTCCTGTAAATGCTTTGGTGCCTGTTAAAGGCACACCATTAGAAAATCAACCGAGAGTACCAATTTGGGATATGGTAAGAATGATCGCTACAGCTCGTATTGTAATGCCAAACTCCGTTGTACGTTTATCTGCTGGAAGAAATGAAATGAGCACTTTAGAGCAAGCTTTTTGTTTTATGGCTGGAGCAAGTTCTATTTTTGCTGGCGATAAATTATTAACTACGCCAAATCCTGCATTTGTAGATGATATGGCAATGTTTGAATTACTAGGTTTAAAGACTCGTGATGCTTTCAAAAATGGCAGACCAGAAAATACAAAAGTTACACACGAGGAAATTGTTTAATTAAATTATAATCTAAAAAAAGCCGTCGCATTGAATTATGCGGCGGCTTTCTTTATTAATTTACAATTTTAAATTGCAGTAATTCTCACTTCAATATTACCACGTGTAGCTTTAGAATAAGGACAAGCTTTGTGGGCTTTTTCAGCTAATGCCTGAGCCTCTTCATGCGAAATCCCTGGAATATGTACATCCAAATCTGCAGAGAGTACAAAAGCATTACCATCTTTGTTAAATGAAACCAACACATTTACAGTTGCTTCACTGATATCAACACCTTCTCGCTCAGCAACAGAACCCAAAGCACCTAAATAACATGGTCCCCAGGCAGCTGCAAATAGTTGTTCAGGGTTAGTTGCACCACCTTGACCATCTAATTCTTTCGGTCTTCTTACTTCAAATTCAAGTTGGCCATCACTTGATTTTATATGACCATCTCTTCCTCCTGTTGCTGTTACTTCAGCAGTATATAGCTTTTCCATAATATATTTTTATTGTAGTATTGATTAACAATCATCAACCTCCATTGTTTGTTAGATAATTTTAGAAAGCTTTACCATAGATTAAAAGAGCTGGCAAAAACTAAATTTTAATCTTAACAGATAGTACGAAATACAGGATAGAAGATATCTTTGCAGCTGGCAAAAACTAAATTTTAATCTTAACAGATAGTTTATATAAATCGTAGGCAACTTTTTGAATCAAATCAAACTGTTCAGGAACTAAATCTTCGCCAGATTTAATATTTAGAGAATTGTCATTCAATCTTATAAGAGGAACATTTTCAACCGTATTTTGTCCTTTTTCAAGATTATTGATACAGGTATCTAATAAATAGATGGTATTATTTGCAATTGGCTTTAACGCATCGAAGTTTTCAAAGTGAAAATCGTGCTCCTTATTATAAAGCGAAAGTGTTGCAATGTATGATGAACTAAGGTGACTTAAAGCTGTAAACTGATGAACCTCCTTAATAAATAATTGCTTACTTTTAGGTTCTGAAAACATTCTCTGAAACAAAGAGGCTAAATTGGCTGTACTTACATACACTTCTTTTCTAGCCAGTTTATAATCCGTCCTATTATAATTTTTTTCAAAATAGAGCTTTACAACCTGTTCGAAATAAGCTTTATTAGACCTTAAAATATTAATCATCGCCTCTTTAAGTTTTTCATGCTCCCAAGTAGGAAATAATGAATAACTAGCCAAAAGTGCAATTCCAGAACCTATAAATGTATCATAAATTCTTTCTCTCGCCAATGCTAATGAACCCATTCCTAAGAAATCAAAAAGAATTAAAATATAAGGTGTCATAAAAAGAACACTCACCACATAATTTTTCCTTTGAAAACTATAACATCCAATCATACAAATTAGCAAAATTACAAATAGTGTATTCCTATCATGAACATAAGTTAAAACGCCCATTCCAATAAATGCACCAACAGTTGTTCCTATTAACCGTTGATAATTTCTCTGTTTTGTAAGGCTGAAACCCGGTTTAGAAATTACGAGGATAGTTAGTAATATCCAATAGCTATGAGAGAAATTCAGTAGCTGAGAAACAACAAATCCTAAAACCATTACCACAGTTACCCTTAGAGAATGCCTGAATGTTGATGAGCTATACGTTAAGTTTTCGGTAAAAAGATTAAAATCGAACTTTTGGCGAGTAATAAATTTTTCCGTGTCAACTTCTGCTTTACGGATGTCTTTACTACTCCTAAGCTTAAAATAACTATTTATCGTCTTTACCCTACCAAGTATATTTTCGATATTAACTTCTATATTCTTTAATGCTATAATACCTGAAGTGCTAAATTGCTGTTTATCGTTGTTTTTCTCAAAGTTATTTATCTTAATTTTTAATCTTTCAATTTCAATCAATAATCTTTTCGAAACTACTGGTGTACCACCACTTTTAAGCGCAAATGCAATATCATCTAATGCGTAAGAAATGCGTTTAATTGCCATTTCGTAATCCGGCAAAATGCCTGCCGTATCAAATTGCTCATGCAGCTGTTTGTAATTGTAATAAGTAGACATAACTTGTTCAAACAAATCGACCATATCGACAAAAACGAGCATTAAAAATCTACCTTCAGGCGTGGAATCTCTTATAATTTCGCGGGTTTTGAATAGTAATTCCCTTACCGCATCTTGCTTCTCGTGTACAGAAACCTGCAATTGAAGTAAATCAGCATAAGTTTTATCATAATTATTATTTCTGTGATAAAACTTTGCTTTTTCTCTTAAAAACTCAGCAACTTCCAAAATGGAATCACTTAAAGATTGTTGCACCAGGCGAAAGGGGCGTAGCCGATAAACAAAATAGCTCAATCCTGTGTACCATAAACTTCCGGCTAAAACCATCAATGAATGGATAAGAACCTCCTGCCATGGTCTTATATCATCAATACTCAAAACCATAATCAATAGGGTTGCAGTACCAATTGCTGCTGCTCTTACTCCATAAATGTAAAACATAGAGAAAATGAAGCTGGAAATAGCTAATAAAAATCCAATGAAATAATGGCTTTTATTAGTTAAACCTGTGATGATAGAAAAAACAAAAATTAACCCCGTAGTAACTAACATCGCATTTCTACGGTGAACCATTGGCCCCGGACTATCTACAACGCTTACGCATAAAGCACCGAGAGATAAAGTCATCCCGTATTTAAGCATTCCAAACTGTGCAAGTATTAAAGATGGAAGCAAAACCCCAACAGTAATACGTAAGCCATCAGCAAAGTATGTACTAAGTAAAAAATCCTGAACACTTCTTATGGGTTGCCTTATTTGCATCGTTACAAAAATAACATAATACAGAAGCTTTTGCTACACGTTTTTATCTAACTTTTTTAATCATTTTAATGTTTTACGCATAAATCTTAAATTTATTAAATCAATAAATTTTAATGTATTGTTTACAAGTGGTTTCTGGTTGAATGTTAACAACCTCAAACTATGCTCAATTTCTAGTCGATTAAGCATAATTTTTACTAAAATTAATTGTTAATAACTCTATTTTTCAGGTGGATAACTTTGTTTATAAAAACTATTACTTTTCTATTGACAGGAATGTTTTTAGACGCTATATTAGTTTATATCAAATACGGAGTATTTTGAAAGTCTGAAAAGAAAATTCAAAAGAGAAACAGAATCGAAAGAGGAAGTTTTTCGAATTATCTTCAAAAGAATATGATTGTTTCTTAAATGGGTTAAACCAAATAAGGATATGAATGTTGAAATTGCAAAATGGAAACATCAGAAAATCAAAAGGCTTTAGCAGACATTGTTGAAAATAGTATTGTTTTAAGGAACAGGGCTGTCGGAAATAATTTCTAAACGATTTACAGAAGTTGTAAAACCAAGTAGAGACGAAGAATTTCAATTTACAGATTTATTAGATACTTTTTTAACAATTACGGTTGTTATTAAGGTTAAAACGGGGAACTGAATCGCAAGAAGAAGAACCCCGTTTTTGTTTTTTAGATATTCCTCATTCATTTTCATCCCAAATTAATTAATCAGAATTATATGGATGAAAATCAAATTTCTTACCTTGTAAGGGTATGCATTTACAGCGTCTACAAGGCACTTGGACCAGGTCTTTTAGAATCAGCATACCACGCTGTTTTATTGCATGTGCTTAGAGAGGAAGTTTTAGAGGTTCAATCAGAAGTATTCTTACCAGTAATTTATAATGGGATTATTTTTGATGCTGGCTACAGAATAGATTTACTGATAGAGAATTTAGTACTGATTGAAATAAAATCTGTAGAGAATCTTTTGCCTGTTCATCACAAACAGGTGCTTACATATCTAAAATTATCAAATTTAAAATTGGGTTTGTTAGTCAATTTTAATTCTTCAGATATTTCGACAGCAATTGTGCGAAAAGTAAATGGTTTATAATTGCTTCAGCATTTGAAGTTTTTGGGTTTTCACTGATTCGATTAATTTTTCATAAATGATATAGTAGAGATTCTTAATTCTGCGTAAATCTGCGAGTTCAGCGGGAAATTTTTCATTTGCAATTCTAATATGTTCTCCCGAAGATTACGCTAATCTTCACAGAAAAATCGAAAATTAAATTTCTGCATAAGTCTGTGAGTTCAGCTGGAGATTTTTCAATTGCAATTCCAATATGTTCTCCCGCAGATTACGCTGATCTTCGCAGAAAAATTTCAAGCTGAATTTCTGCGTAAGTCTGTGAGTTCAGCGGGAGGTTTTTCATTTGCAATTCCAATATACTCTCCCGCAGATTACGCAGAAAACTTCTGTATCCATTGCGAGAAAATTTTTTAGCTGGTGATTTACTAAAGAAATCCTAAATTTACAGAATGGCTAAAAAAGTTAAATCGGTCTCCAATTCATCAAAAAAAATTTTCGTTTTAGATACTTCCGTAATACTTTACGATCATGATGCGATAAATAACTTTCACGAACATGATGTAGCCATCCCAATTCAGGTTTTAGAAGAATTGGATAATTTCAAGAGTGGGAACGATACACGGAATTTTGAAGCCAGAAGTTTTATCCGACTAATAGACCAGGTTTCAAAACAAAAACTAATTAGCGATTGGGTATCCCTTAAAGCACCAAATTCGGGTAAGTTTAAGGTTGTTTTAAACGAAAAGCCTTTAAAAACCGATGCCGAAGAAATTTATGGAAAAGGAAAAACTGACCATAAAATTTTAAATGCTGCATTAAGTTTAAAAGAAGAAAATGCTGATAATAAGGTAGTTCTGGTATCAAAAGATATTTGTCTGCGTTTAAAAGCAAAAGCACTTAATTTAAATGCAGAAGATTATGAAACCGGTAAAATTAAAAATGTTGATGAGCTTTATGCAGGTAAAACGGAATTGTTAAACTTTTCTGAAACCGCAATTGATGAATTGAAAATGAATCGAATTCTAGATTCGAATGATATAGAACTGCCTCCAAGAACAGCAAATCATTTTTACATTCTTAAAAATAAGCGCAAATCAGTTAATGTATTTTATAATCATGTTCAAAAAACCGTTTCTTCAGTTTCATCTGAGCCAATATTTAAAATAAAGCCTAAAAATCCTGAACAAGCTTTTGCTATTCATGCTTTACTAAATCCAGATATTAAATTAGTAAGTATTCAAGGGAATGCTGGAACAGGTAAAACGCTTTTAGCATTAGCCAGTGCATTAGAGCAGCGGAGAGATTTTAGACAAATTTACATCACCCGACCGATTGTTTCTTTAAGCAATAAGGATATTGGCTTTTTACCAGGCGATGCTAAATCAAAAACAGATCCCTTTATGGCGCCCATTTGGGATAACCTTCGTTTTATTAAAGAACAATTTATTGGCGACGATAAGATGTCTGCAAAGATTGATGAATTAATAACAACAGAAAAAATCGCAATTGCACCGTTAGCTTTTATAAGAGGCAGAACTTTAACTAAGATTTTTTTTATTATTGACGAAGCACAAAATTTAACCCCTCATGAGGTGAAAACAATTATATCCAGAGCAGGGGAGCATACTAAAATTGTTTTCACAGGAGATATTTATCAAATTGATACACCTTACTTGGATTCGGAAAGTAATGGCCTATCATATCTAATTGAAAATGCAAAAAATCATCCACTTTATGCACATATAACTTTGCATAAAGGAGAACGGAGTGAGCTGGCTAATTTGGCTAATGAGTTGCTTTAATGATACTTTCTTAAGGCTCTAATCGCAATAAACAATCCAATCAATGTTAAAAATGCACTCAAAATAAATGGTGCTCCGGGAAAATAAATTGGTGTGCCATCCTGTATAAAATATACAAAAATGTGACTCGCTAAAAAAGGACCAATAATAGCAGCTAAACTCTGTAAACTTGTGGTAATCCCCTGGATTTCTCCTTGTGCATTTTCTGGAACCTGATTAGAAATAATACTTTGCATTGCCGGTCCGCCGATACCAGCTAAACAATATGGAATTATAAATAGCATCATCATTAATCCATTTGCAGCAAAGGCGAAACAAAAAAAGCCGATAATATATAAAATCAGTCCAAAATAAATTGCCTTTCTATTTCCAATTTTTGGGATAATTACCCTTATTAATCCTCCTTGAACTATTGCAACTAATAAACCGACAACACCTAAAGAATATCCAATCATTGTCGAATCCCATTGAAACTTTTCGATAACATAATAAGACCAATTTGATTGAACTGAGTGGCTGGCTACATAAAGTAATAGGAGCGTAGCAAGTAAGCCTAATATTGCAGGGTACTTTGATGCATTAATAAACGAACCAATCGGATTAGCTCTTTTCCATGAAAATTTTCTCCGGTTGACTTGCAACAAAGATTCTGGAAGAATAAAATAGCCATAAAGCCAGTTTATTAATGCTAAACCTGCTGATATCATAAAAGGAACCCTTAATCCAAATGTACTGAATAAACCACCTATAACCGGGCCCAAAATAAAACCAACCCCGAAAGCTGCACCAACTAAGCCAAAGTTTTGAGCTTTCTTTTCAGGTTCCGAAATATCGGCAATGTAAGCCATTGCCGTTGTAAAACTTGCGCCAGTTACACCAGCAATTATTCTTCCTATAAATAACCAAAAAATTGATGGTGCAAACGACAGGAAAATATAATCTATCCCTAAACCAAATAATGAGAACAATAAAATTGGTCTTCTGCCATATTGGTCACTAAGGCCACCCATAATTGGTGAGAATATAAATTGCGCCAAAGCGAATGCTACCATTAAATAGCCTCCATAATCTGCAGCAACACTAACACTACCGCCTGTAAATTCTTGTATTAGCTTGGGTAAAACAGGTATTATAATTCCAAAACCTGTAAAATCTATCAGGAGAGTTATCATGATAAATATCATTGCTGATTTTTTTTGTTCGGCCATTGCTAAATTGATTGATACACAAAAGTATCAGAAACAATATTAAATTAAGATTTTATTTAAATCACTTAGAATAAGAATTGGTAAATAATCAAGATTATGAATGGTTTAAAATCATTTAAACATCACTGTAAGAACGTATAAAAAAGCAGCTATCTCAAAACCTACCTCAATAGTCAAAACTTTTCCACAATGCCTTAATTCGGCATAATTTTGCTAAATTCGCAAGGTTATAATAATACCTTTTTTAATATCGTTTTAATAGCGAGAATAATAATTTATGGCAGAAGATTTAGAAAATCAGCAAAACGACAAAATCATTCAAATAAATATTGAAGAGCAGATGAAATCGGCCTACATTGACTATTCAATGTCGGTAATTGTATCAAGGGCGTTGCCCGATGTACGCGATGGATTGAAACCGGTACACCGCCGCGTTTTATATGGCATGCTCGATTTAGGTGTAACAAGCAATAAACCACATAAAAAATCTGCCCGTATTGTGGGTGAGGTTTTAGGTAAATACCATCCCCACGGTGATGCGTCGGTATATTTTACAATGGTTCGTATGGCTCAGGATTGGAGTTTGCGTTACCCTATGGTAGATGGGCAAGGAAACTTTGGTCACATTGATGGTGATTCGCCTGCCGCAATGCGTTACACGGAGGCACGTTTCGCTAAAATTGCGGAGGAAATGCTTGCCGATATCAATAAAGATACTGTAGATTTTCAGTTAAACTTTGATGATACCTTACAGGAACCAACTGTTTTACCAGCAAAAATCCCTAACCTTTTGGTTAATGGTTCATCGGGTATTGCGGTAGGTATGGCTACGAATATGGCACCACATAACTTAACAGAAGTTATAGATGGTGTTGTAAGTTATATCGATAACAGAGACATCACGATTGAGGAATTAATGAAGTTTGTAAAAGCTCCTGATTTTCCAACAGGCGGCATTATATATGGCTATACTGGTGTAAAAGAAGCATTTGAAACAGGTCGTGGCCGTATTGTTATGCGTGCTAAAGCCGAAATTGAAAATATTAAGGATCGCGAAGTAATTATTGTTACCGAAATTCCTTACCAGGTAAACAAAGCTAATATGGTTGAGCGTACTGCTGAACTTGTTAACGAGAAAAAATTAGAAGGTATTTCAAACATTCGTGATGAATCAAATAAAGATGGTATCCGAATCGTATATGAAATAAAACGAGATGCAAATGCATCAATCGTTTTAAATAACTTATATAAGTATACCGCTTTACAAACTTCCTTCAGTGTAAATAATATTGCATTGGTAAAAGGTCGTCCGCAAATGCTAAATCTTAAAGATTTAATTGTGCATTTTGTAGATCATCGCCATGATGTAATTGTTCGCCGTACTAAATACGAATTAGCAGAGGCTGAAAAACGTGCGCACATTTTAGAAGGTTACCTAATCGCTCTAGATCATTTAGATGAAGTAATTAAATTAATTCGTGCATCGGAAACACCTGATGAAGCCCGTATTGGATTAATGGAACAGTTTGGCTTGAGCGATATTCAGGCTCGTGCGATTCTAGATATGACTTTGCGCCGTTTAACTGGACTGGAAAGAGATAAAATTAAAGATGAATATGCTGAATTAATGAAAACTATTGAGCATTTGAAATCTATTTTAGCTGACGAAGGTTTGCGTATGCAGATTATTAAAGATGAATTGGCAGATATACGCCAGAAATTTGGTGATGAACGTAGAACAACTATCGTTCACTCGGCCGAAGATATGAGTATGGAAGATTTCATCGATGATGAAGAAGTTGTAATTACCATTTCTCACGAAGGATATGTAAAACGTACCCCAGCAACCGAATTTAGAGCGCAGGGTAGAGGTGGTAAAGGATCAAAAGGTAGTAACTCAAGAAATGAAGATTTTATTGAGCACATGCTAATCGCTACCAATCATAATTATATGCTTTTCTTTACTGAGGCTGGCAGATGTTTTTGGTTAAGGGTTTACGAAATTCCTGAAGGCTCTAGAACAAGTAAAGGAAGGGCAATCCAAAATATAATTAATATTCCTAAAGAAGAAAAAATTAAGGCTTATATCAAAGTCAAAAACCTTAAGGATCAGGAATATTTAGAGAATAACTTTATTATTATGTGTACCAAAAAAGGCACCATAAAGAAAACTTCTCTGGAAGCTTACTCTCGTCCACGTGTAAATGGTATAAATGCAATCAACATTAATGAAGGCGATGTACTGTTAGAGGCTTGTTTAACCAATGGTGAAAGTGAAATTGTAATGGCTTTACGCTCAGGAAGAGCAATTCGCTTTAACGAAAAAACTGTTCGTCCGATGGGAAGAACTGCTACAGGAGTACGCGGTGTTAGGCTTGCACACGACCAAGATGAGGTTGTTGGTATGATTGCGATAAACAATCCTGAGGTTACGGTGTTAGTAGTATCAGAAAAAGGATATGGAAAACGTACCGATATAGAAGATTATCGTGTAACAAACCGTGGTGGTAAGGGTGTAAAAACAATTAATGTAACTGAAAAAACCGGGCAATTAGTTTCAATTAAAGACGTTACTGATAGCGAAGATTTAATGATTATTAATCGTTCAGGAATTGTAATAAGAATTCCTGTATCAGCATTAAGGGTAATGGGACGTGCAACGCAAGGTGTTCGTTTAATTTCTCTTAAAGGCGATGATGAAATTGCATCGGTTACCAAAATTGATCATGAAGAAGATGAAGAAGAAACAGTAGATTTAGCAGATGTATTAGTGGTAGATGGAGAAGAAATAGAAGCAGATACCACTTCAGAAGCTGATGATACTGAAGAAGAAAGCAACTCAGAAGATACTAAAGAAGAAGACGAAAATTAATCCAATAATTAAGAATAGAATAATAATTTTATGAAAAGAGTAGTTCTAAGTATAATTTTAGCAGGTGTAGTAACCTTTGCATTTGCTCAGAAAGGTGAAGTTACAGAGGCAAAAAAAGCCTGGGGAATATTTCAGATTACGGGGCAAAGTGCTTCAATTCCATTAGCAAAAAAATTGGAAACAATTTCTGCTGGTTTAGCACACACCGACAAGGCAATTGCTGATGAAAAATCGAAAATAATGCCTGAAGCATGGTCTTACCGTGCATTATTTGCTTCATCAGCTGCATTGATTGATACCACAAATGCACAAAATTCTGATGCAAATCTAAAAATCGCAACTGATGCTGTTGCCCAAGCGAAAACATTAGATACAAAAGGTGCAGAAAAAGAAAATATCACTTTAGCCGAAACCAACATTTCCAATGCAGTTAGAAATGCAGGTGTTATGGCTTACAATAAAAAAGATTATAAAACTGCCTATAGTAAGTTTGTGCAGGCAACTGTAATCAATCCTTCAGATACTGCAATGTATTTAAATGCTGGAATTTCGGCAAGAAACCTTGATGATTATCCTAATACAATAACACAATTTAAAAAGGTAATTTCGCTAAATTCTCCTCAATCTAAAGAATTGTATTCAGAATTAATCAATATCGTTTTAAGTAAACAAAAAGATACTGTGGCAGGTTTAGCATTGATAAAAGAAGCTTCAACAAAATTTCCTGATGAACCAAATTTTATCAAAACTGAAACACAAATTTATATTGATAAAGGAGATGCCGCAAAATCAGAGCAAATGTTAACTTCGTTAGCTGCTAAAGAGCCAAATAATGCTGCTTACCAAGTTTTATTAGGGAATATTTATTTCTCGCAAGCACTTAAATTGCAAGCAGACCGTAATAAAATAGATGCTAAAAAAGTTAAAGAATTTAATGAAGTTACAACAAAGATGAATGCTTTATTAGATAAATCAGTCCCATTTTATAAAAAAGCACTTGATGTTGATGCAAAAAATGCTGGTGCCTTAGAAACACTGAAAACCATCTATGCATTTAGAAATGATACAAAAAATTATGATGAAATAAAGAAACGTTTAGATGCTTTACCTAAACAATAGTAATCGTTAAATTTAAAAAAAGAGCTCTGAAATTTCGGGGCTCTTTTTTTTATGTTATTTTTACAACAACAACATTTTAATATATCATGCAAAATTATTCAAGAATACTAATTTTTTTATTGATTATACTTTCTTACAAAGGATTTGCTCAGAAAAGTCAGATGTTAATTGCACGTAATGCAGTGGGGAAATTACAGGCATCATTTGCAGGTAAGGAAGATCCTAAAAAGCAGTTAGGGATTATAACAGAAGGTTTAAAATCAATAGAATCTGCAGAAAAGGATAATAAAACTAAAAACTGGACAGAAACCTGGGCCATAAAATCTTACCTAACTTCTTATGCTGCTATAATAGAAACAGATGAATCTTCTTCTTTTAAATATTTCGATACATCAGAAGTAGCCATAAAAAAAGCTAAGAGTTTGGATAAATATGAAGACCCATCGGGTCTAATTAAAGCATCAGAACATAACATTTTGATTAAGAAACAGGAGAGAGGTAGTCTATCTTATTTTAACAACAATTTTAAAGAGGCTTTAGATGATTTAAGAGAAGCTAGCGATAACTTTCCAGGCGATTCTACCTTAGCTTTAAATACTGCAATTTGTGCTCAAAATGTTCAGTTGTATGATGAATCTTTAAAATATTTTAAAAGAGCAAAAGAAGATAGTATTAAAAATCCTGCTGTATACCAGAAAATGGCTCAGTTGTACGTAGCAAAATCAGATAATCAAAATGCAATTAAAATTCTAGAGGATGGGCTGGCATTTAATCCTTATAATCGTTATCTAACAAATGATTATATTAATTTATTATTAGATACTGAAAACTATACCAGAGCACAAAGTTTAATTGAAAATAACCTAAATGTCGAAAAAAGCAATAAACTTTTGTTTTTTCTTTATGGGTATCTGCAACAAATTGAAGGAAACAATCCAACCGCAATATTAGCTTATAACAAAGCTTTAGCAACTGATCAAAATTACTTTGATGCTTTATATCAGTTAGGATTAGCTTATCTGAATACAGCAAATGATGCTTATAAAAATACGGATACTGAGAAAAAAAATCAATATGATTCATTGATTAATAGAGCTCAGTTTGCATTACTTCGTGCTAATGAAATTAATCCTAATGATAAGCAAACTGTTCAGTTACTAATAGAAATTTACACTCGTAAAAATGCACAAGATAAAGTGCAGGATTTGAAACGAAAATTACAAGAACTATAATTACGTTGTGGAATTTAAGAGATATTTTAAGCATTAATAAATACAACTTAACATAATATTAATTATAAGACAAATATAAATGAATTATTTGGATTGGATTGAACGTATATAAACAACAGAAAACTTTAGAAATCTACTAATCTATTTTTCAAATTTCCATTATAAAAAATTAGAATCTATTTGCCCATTTCTTTTGTTATAAGTAGATGTATGATAACTTTTCATTAGAAGATGCTACAGCATTACAAATAAAACTAGCAAAGCATTTAAAACTTCAAAATCTTCAAAATATTTTTACAATCGCTGGTGCCGACATTTCATTCAATAAAAATAGTACCACGATGTACGCCGGGATTGTAATATTGAGTTACCCTCAAATGATTTTGAAAGCATTTGCGTTAGAAAATTATGAAACATCATTTCCATACGAATCAGGTTTTTTAGGCTTTAGAGAGGTTCCTGCGCTATTAAAAGTTTGGGAATTAATAGCAATTAAACCGGATGTTGTAGTGCTTGATGGAAACGGAATTCTGCATCCTCGCCGTATGGGTGTTGCTTCACATTTTGGGATTATGGCAAATCAACCCACAATTGGATGTGCCAAAAGCATTTTACATGGCGATAATCATTTACCTGGAAAATCTAAATATAGTTTTGAAGAAATTAAAAGCTATGGAGAAACTTTGGGTTATGCATTAAGAACTAAGGATAATAATAAACCAGTTTATATATCAGCAGGGCAATTAATTACTTCCGAGCAAGCATTAGCGGTTATGAAAAAATGTATCGGAAACTATAGAATACCTGAACCAACCAGAATGGCCCACGAAATTGTGAACGATTTTAGAACTGGCAATTTAAAGGCAGGTTTTCATTTGGTAGAACAGCCCTTAACTTTATTTTAAATCCAGTTTATTCCTTTTTTAAGCACTTGTAAAGTTTTATGCTCATCTGAACCAACTTCGGGCTGAACATTATAACCCCAATTGGCCTGTGGCGGTAAACTCATTAAAATAGATTCGATTCTGCCATTTGTTTCCAATCCGAACTTTGTTCCTGAATCATACACTAAATTAAACTCTACATAACGACTTCGGCGCTGGTATTGCCACTCTTTTTGCAATTCTGTAAATTCTTTATCGCGATTTCTATCGATTAATTCTGTGTAAATTGGCAAGAATGTTTCGCCGACATTAATTGAGAAATCAAGAATTTCTTCCCATGTTAAATTAGTGTTATCGGGTTTTAACCTGTCATAAAAAATGCCACCAATACCCCGGGTTTCTTCACGATGTTTAATGTAAAAATAATCATCAGCATGAGTTTTAAATTTTGGGTAGAATTCTGGTTTAAAATCATCGCAAGCTTGCTTTAATTTATGGTGGAAAAAACGAGCATCATTTTCGAAAACGTAGTGAGGTGTTAAATCAATCCCTCCACCAAACCAACGAGTTTCTTCATTAAGCTCGAAATAACGAATATTCATGTGGATAATTGGTACTAAAGGATGATTTGGATGAATTACAATTGAGACGCCAGTTGCAAAAAAATCATCTTCGGTAACACTAAATGCTTTTTTTACCCCTTCGGGTAGTTTACCGTAAACAGCTGAAAAATTAACACCACCTTTTTCGATTATTGAACCACCTTGCATAATTCGAGTACGTCCGCCTCCCCCACCATTTCTTTCCCAAAGTTCTTCTTCGAATGTCCCTTTGCCATCAGCAATTTCTAATCCCCTGCAAATCTCATCCTGTATTTGCTTATACCTTTCTGCTACTTCTTGCTTAAACATGGCCAATTCCTTAAATCATTACAAATTTAAAGCTATTAACCCAGCTAAATTCATTTAAGTTTAGATAATACATTTTATTGACAGTTTAGAACTGAAAATTATTCTTCCAAATAATCTAAATCTTTATTAAAACTTTCCTTTAGCTGGCTTAAGCCAAAAATAGCAATTAAGGTTAAAATAGTCATAACTAAGTAACCAGCGGTAATTAAGCTATATTTTGCAGCTAAATATTCAAAAAGGAAAGTAATGGGAATTAATGCTCCTCTAACAAAGTTTGGTGCGGTTGTAGTAACCGTTGCACGAATATTAGTGCCAAATTGCTCTGAAGCGATTGTTACAAAGGTTGCCCAATAACCAACTGAGAAACCCATAAACAGGCAAATCCAAATGAAAGAACTGCTACTTAAACCAAAACTCGTTAAATAAACAATAACACTAACTACAGAAAGCAAATGAAAAATAAAAACTGTTTTCTTTCTTGATTTTAAAACCTGAGATAGTAAACCTGTTACCACATCGCCAATGGCTATACCAAAATAGGTAAACATAATGCCTGTTCCTGCTTTTAAAGGTTCAGTTGCACCTAATGCTTTGCCAAATTCTGGTGCTAATGTTACCAAAATACCAACAACAAACCATAGCGGAATACCAATAAGGATACAATACAAATATTTTAAAAAACGCTTTTTATTATTAAAAAGCATGAAAATATTACCCTTAGATACTTCTGTTTTAGCCGCATGTTTAAACATACTTGATTCAAAAGTACCAACGCGTAATAAAAGAAGAACCAAACCCATTCCGCCACCTACAAAATAAGAGGTTTGCCAGGTATATTTAGATGCGACTGTAGCGGCAACTGCAGCACCAAGTAAACCAATCGCCCCAACAATCATAGTTCCATAACCACGCTTTTCCTTATCCATTGTTTCTGCAACAAGCGTAATTCCGGCACCTAATTCTCCTGCGAGTCCAATGCCCGCAATAAATCTTATAATAGCGTAACTATTAACAGATGTTACAAAACCGTTAGCAATATTTGCTAAAGAATATAATAAAATAGAGCCGAAAAGAACCTTTATCCGACCGAGTTTATCGCCAAGAACGCCCCAGAGTATGCCACCCAGTAAAAGGCCAAACATTTGAGAATTGATTATCGTAAAACCATCTTTCCGCATATTTTCTGCGGATACACCAATTTCTGTTAAGCTTTGAACGCGAACAACTGAGAATAAAACTAAATCGTAAATATCCACAAAGTAACCTAGTGCGGCTACAATAACGAGGAAGATAACATTGCGGTTGTTTGCTTTTAATCGGGAATCCATCTAATTATTTGGTTTAATTGTTTGAAAGTACAAATAAGCCTAAATAAATAAAACAGATATTAAAAAATAAAAGCCACTCTAGTTTTTAGAGTGGCTTTTATCTGCCTACATTGGAGGCATTTTTTTTGTTGTATCGGGTGGCATTGTTGTTTTTGAAGTATCCGGTGGAGTTGTTGTTTTTGTTGTATCCATCGGTGTTGTTGCTTTTGTCGAATCCATCATTGTACTATCTGAAGAACCAGCCATGTTTTTTGACGAATTGCATGCTGAAGTGGCTACCATCAATGTGCCAGCGAAAGCAAGACTTAAGATTATTTTTTTCATAGTTTTTTTTATTGTTATCTGCATTCTTAACAACCTTGTTACCATTTGGTTTTAAATATTTAAATAAAAAAAGTAAAAAAAAATCACAATAACCAGATTAGCAGTTTATTATAATATTTATTCATGATGAATTTTCAGTTTGCTTAACAATTCAGGTGATACATTTTCTGCATAAACACCATAGCCATCAACTAAAACAACCTTTAAATTACCAACTTTAGAGGATATAGCATACACAACAGAACTATCTGCAGGGTCTGTCATTCCCTCAAAACGGTAAACTTCATCAATTTCAAACTCTTCTGGCATTAAGCGTAAGTCTATCTCTTTACATTCCAAAGCTTCCGGCGTTAAATTAAAATCTAAATTATAGCCTCGACTGTCTAAATCTTTTAAAGCCGCAGTAACTGTATCATAGACGTGCATAATTGTAATTTACTAAAATATTACTCAACATCATCCTTAAAACTTTAAAAGGTGGTAAATCTTTCTGATATTAGTGATATATGATTATTTCTCAAAATACTTTAAAATGGGTCATGCGCTTATATCCGCCCTTATTTTTCCAGCGCATTTGGGTGCAAAAATTTGAGAATGAATTTAAAACTGCTACAGTAAAAATTAGCAAAAGCTTTTTAAACAAAAACTATAACGGATCTATTTTTGGTGGAACTATATATGCCGCTACAGATCCATTTTATGCGTTATTGTTCGACCAGTTAATGCAACGTAGAGGTTTAAAAGTTAGGGTTTGGTTAAAAAGTGCTTCGATACAATATTTAAAACCTGGTCGGGGAAATTTGTATTTTACAATAAATGTTACTGATGAAATGATTGCAGAAGCCGAATTGGCATTAAAATCGGTTGGTAAGTTTGTAAAAGCATATCCAATGGAAATTACAAATAAAAGCGGTGAGCTTTGTGCTACCGTAATGAACGAAGTTTATATCCGTAACCTGCACCAGGGCGAAACGCCAACGGTTGCTTATTAAGATGTTTTATGCCCAGTATAAAAAATTTGATTTTGCAAGGTGAAGGTGTTAGGCTCGATTTTAAGAAAACCATAACCAATACCGAAAAAATTGCAAAAAGCCTCGTAGCATTTGCAAATAATAAAGGGGGCAAACTTTTAGTTGGCGTAGCCGATGATGGAACAATTAAAGGCGTAAAATCAGAAGAAGAAGAAAAATACATGATACTTACTTCTGCACATCAATTTTGTAAACCTGCAATAGAACCATATTTCGAAGAAATTTATGTTGATGATAAATTGGTTTTAGTCGTAAATATTCCTGAAAGCGATACCAAACCACATTATGCTTTAGACGACAATAAAAAATGGTGGGCATATATTAGGATTGATGATAAAAGTGTTTTGGCAAGTAGAATAATATTAGAGGTATTAAAACAAGACCATAAAAATTCAGGTGTACTTATCTCCTATTCTGATAATGAGAAAAAGCTATTGCAATATTTAGATGAGCATGAAAAAGTAACGCTTAAAGAGTTCTCAAAACTTTTGCGCTGTTCTTATCGAAAGGCACAAAAAATATTAGTCAATTTAATTTTAACTAACGTAATTAGAACCAATACAACCGAGAAAGAAGAATATTTTACAGCTGTAAGATAGATTTTTACTCAATTTATTCATAAAGAATGAATATTCGAAAATTGGCGAAAACTTATATAGATCTAGCAAAAGATAGTACGAAATGAACATTTTAGGATTAAAAATCCGAACTTTGCATTCCTATGCTCGCTACCATCTACGCCAAATATAAGCCCTATTATAAAGAAAATCTTCATTTAGCCTTACCAATTGTTGGTTCGCAAATTGGACATACATTGGTTCAAATGGCAGATAGTGTTATCGTTGGGCATTTTACCGATACGACTCAACTTGCAGCTGTTTCTTTAGTGAATAGCATTTTTATCCTTATTTTGGTGATTGGCTTGGGCATTTCTTATGGATTAACGCCGTTAATTGCACAGGAGAATGGGCGGCAGAATTATGATGAATGCGGCAAGCTTTTATCTAATAGCTTAATTATCAATATCATAGTTGGTATATTTCTTTACGCTTTGGTGCATTTTGGTGTTTTGTTGATTATAGATCATTTGAACCAAACGCCTGCTGTTGTTAAGTATGCTAAACCGTATTTGGGCTTGCTTTCAGTTTCCATTATCCCATTATTGATTTTTCAAACCTTTAAGCAATTTGCAGAAGGTCTTGGTTTTACCAAACAGGCCATGTTTATTTCTATATGGGGTAATGCACTTAATATTATTTTAGGAATCATTTTTGTCAAAGGCATGTTCGGTTTCCAATCTATGGGGGTTAGGGGTGTTGGGTGGAGTACGCTTATCGACAGGCTTTTAATGGCTACTGTAATGGCAATATATGTTTTGAAATCACAAAACTTTAAAAAATTTCTGGTAAATTTCAAAATGAACTTAATTGATAAGTTAAGGACAATTAAAATTATTAAAATTGGCGCACCGGTAGCTTTACAATATTCTTTTGAAATTAGTGCTTTTAGTGGTGCGGCAGTTTTAATTGGCACAATTGGCGCAGTTGAACAGGCGGCACATCAGATTGCGATAAGTTTAGCTGCTATGACTTACATGATTGCAAGTGGCATAGCTTCTGCAGCGACCATTAAAACCGGAAACAATTTTGGAAAAAATAATTTCGACGACTTGCGAAAATCGGCCATTGCAAGTTACCATGTAATTTTATTATTCATGAGCTGCACAGCAATAATATTCATTTTGGCTCATAACTTCATGCCTTTCATTTATACTGAAGATTTACACGTAGTTCCGATCGCTGCTCAATTGCTAATTATAGCTGGTTTCTTTCAGCTATTTGATGGAACACAAGTTGTTGGCTTAGGGGTTCTTAGAGGTTTAGGAGATGTAAATGTTCCAACTTTTATAACTTTCCTAGCTTACTGGGTTGTCGGAATTCCTGTTGGATATTTATTAGGTTTTAAACTTAACTTAGGCGTATATGGAATTTGGTATGGACTAACTTTTGGTTTGTTAACTGCCTCTATCCTATTATTTCTGAGGTTTCAAAATAAAACCAAGGCTTTGAATTTGAAGATTCCCATACCCAATCTATAACCACTTCATCATTGCGGGGTAAAAGCGTCCTTTGTTGCAGGATAGATTGCTTCTTAACTCGTAATGAAGAGTGTCTATTTTCCTCCAACATTAACCACAACACCAATTGTAAAAATGGAATTACCAGCAGACATATATTTTCTGCTTTTTAAGCCAATATTACTACTTGTTGTATATTGAAGTTGTATATTTTTACTTAAGCCCATACGTGTAAAGAAAATGGGTTCGAAGAAAATATTGTCTTCTTTAGGCTGAACAACATTATTTATAAAAAATCTATCCATTGTAATGTGAGAAATCCTCAATGCAGTTCCGTAGTTTATAGGGAAATCGGTTCCAAAAAGTCGTAAATTATTTTTTCTTTTAGAGCTATAATTTACTTGTAAGAAAGCTTTTCTGTAATCAACTTCCTGAACTTGGTTACTTATTAAAACATCATCTTTATAGTCTCTAAAAGTAATATCACTCCAACCCTTTCCAACACCACCGTAAATCTCAATAATTCGGTTATTATCGGGTCCGAAAGTATCGAAATAACCTCCTCCTATTTCAATTAATTTATGACCAAAATCTTTACTTTTTCTTTCATTACTCATTGTAGAACCGCTAAAAAGAACTCCAATATGATCGGAAACCGCATAAGCTCCGTTAATACTTGCATTTCCTTTAAGCGAAATGTGTCCGCCTCCACTAAACTCGCCTTGCTTGCTAAGCATTGGCGTATTTGGAACATTTGGCATATAAACTGAAGAACAACTGCTGGCAAAAAGCATTAAAACCGGAAAAGCTAAACGTAAGTATTTATTCATAGATGTTTTATAAACAGATTTTCAAGTCAAAAATTGTGTTACCGCTTTATTTTCATAAAATCCATTACTCTTTTAAACTCATCATGTAAATCTGCTTTTAAATGAATTTTCTCAGAAGTTTTAGGATGAATGAAACTTAATTCTGAAGCATGTAATAACATAGTTGTCATGTTCCAATGCTCTAAAAAAAACTTATTTTGTTTGTTACAGCCATGCGTTCTATCGCCAATAATTGGATGGAGAATATGACTAAAATGCTTTCTTAACTGATGCATTCTACCTGTTTTAGGTGTAGCTTCGACTAAAGAATATCTTGATGTTGCGTGTTTTCCAAGTGGAATATTTATTTCAGCCTTTTGGATTGTTTTAAATGATGTAAAAGCATCCTGTATCGTTCCATTTTCTTTTGCTAAAGGGTAATCGATATCCATTAAATCAGGTGTAAAACCACGTAAAATAGCTAAGTATTTTTTATTCGTTTCAGCATTCATAAATTGCTGTTGCATAGATATTTCGGATATCTTATCAAAAGCAAATAACGATATACCGCTAGTCTTTCTATCCAATCTATGTACCGGACTAACTTTCTTACCAACCTGATCACGCAATAGCTGCAATGCAAACTCTTTAGCATCCCTTGCAATTGATGATTGATGAACTAACAAATCGTGTGGTTTATTAATAGCAATTAAATGTTCATCCTGATAAATTATCTCGAGCATGCGGCGAAGGTAATGATATTTTTAAAGACAAATTTTAAGTAAATAAATCAAAAGCCAATCTGTAAGTGTTGCAGTGTGCATCAACGATATCTTTTATATCTGTAGAATATCCACCGCCCATACTTACTTGTAATGGTAAATTTTTTATTTTACAAGATTGAAGGACAAGCTTATCTCTTTCTTTACATCCAGCTTTACTTAAAGATAATTTGCCAAGTTTATCTGTAGAAAGTACATCAACTCCAGCCAAATAGAAAACAAACTCTGGTTTCGATCTTTCAAAAGCTATATTCAAATTAATTTCCAGTAAGCTCAAATACTCCTCATCTTCAACACCATCATTCAAAGGAACATCAAGGCTTGAAATTTCTTTTCTAAATGGGAAATTCTTTTCACCATGCATTGAAAATGTAAATACTCTTGAATCATTTTTGAAGATTTCTGCCGTTCCATTTCCCTGATGAACATCTAAATCAATAATTAAGATACGATTAGCTAATTTTTTATTTAGCAAGAAGTTAGCTGCAATAGCTTGATCGTTTAATAAACAAAATCCTTCACCCCAATTACTACCCGAATGATGTGTTCCGCCTGCTACATTAAATGCAATTCCATTTTCAAAAGCAAACTCTGTACCATCAATTGTGCCTTGCGTAATCATCAGCTCCCGTTCAACAAGTTTAGGATTTAATGGGAAACCAACCCGACGTTGTTCTTTTGTAGATAATGTTAAATTTTTTAATGATTGCCAATATTTCTCTTCATGCGTTAAAAGAATAATTTCTTCGGCAACAGGCTCTGAGCTAAATAAACTGCTTTGTTCAATCGTTCCCTCATGCAATAACTGCTCAGGGATTAATTCATACTTCAACATCGGAAAACGATGTCCTTCGGGCAGAGGATGTGCGTATAACGGATGCCAGGCAATTTTAATCATTAATTTAAAATCTCTTCGACATGTTTTTCAATATTATTACAAATTTGGTCAACAGGCAAGTCATTTGCATCTTCACCGAATGGGTTTTCTATTTCTTCAGCTATAAGCTCTAAACTCGCTAATACATAAAGGATAAAAGGAACAATTAGCACTAAATAATAGCCCAAACTGAATACCCATCCAATAGGTATAGATAACACATAAATGAATATAAATTTCTTTATAAATGCACTGTAGGAAAAAGGAATAGGCGTATTTTTAATCCGCTCGCAGCCTCCACAGATATCAGTAAATTGATTGACATCATTTGTTAAAACGATAAGCTGCTCCTGTGAAATCAGCCCTTTCGTGGTTAAGTCATACAATTTTGAAATCATACTTCCTGCAATCTGATTTGGAATGTGTTTCCCTGCTTCAACTTCGATTAAGAAACTATTTTTACCAAAATAAAGTTTTTCCCTCAAGTGTTCTTTTAAAGCAAAAGCATATTTTGGAATTCCATATTCAAAAAAACGGACATCTTCATCAGAAAGTTTTAATGCTTTAATTTTCATTGCGAAATTCCTGCTTACATTGGTTAGTGCTCCTAAAAGTTTTCGTCCATCCCACCATCTATCATACGATGTATTCGTCCTAAACACAAGCAGCATTGATATCACAAAGCCTAAAAGACTATGCATCATGCCAATATTGCTCACATAATCACTTTTCGAGAGCTTAAAAACATTCAATTCTAAAAAAGCTACAAAAGCAGAAAAAACTGAAACACTCAGCATTAGTGGCCATAACTTACGAATCGTATCTCCTTTATGAACGTGAAATATGAATGTGAACCAATCTTTTGGATTATAATTGATCATTTTGATGGTTTAATTTGATTTGAGGATTTGCTTACTAACTTTCAATAATGCCTGTCCGGTTAAATAAACATCCTCAAAAGAATTATAAAGCGGCACAGGGCTTAAACGTATAACATTTGGTTCTCGCCAATCTCCTAAGATGTGACTTTCAATCAATCCATCGAAAATTTGCTTTCCTTTTTGCTTTGCAATGATGGATAATTGAGCACCTCTATCTTTAGAATTTTGTGGCGTAATTATTTTATATTGATCTATATCTAATTCTTTATTTACTTGATTTATAATAAATTCTAAGTATTCTGTTAAAGCTATACTTTTAATTCTTAATGGTGTTATAAACCCAGCTTTTTCAAAAATTTGAAGTGACGCATGATGTAAAGCCATCGGCATTACCTGCGTACAACTAATTTGCCAACCATCTGCACCAGCTTCAGGAACAAAACCTTTCTGCATTTTAAAACGTTTATTTTCCTGGTAGCCCCACCAACCAGCAAAGCGATTTAATTTACTATTTCCGAAATGTTTTTCGTGAACAAAAATCCCGCTGATTCCTCCAGGGCCAGAATTTTGATATTTATAAGAACACCAGCAAGCAAAATCGACATCCCAATCGTGAAGCTTTACAGGAACATTACCTGCAGCGTGAGCCAAATCCCAACCTACAATTGCACCAACTGAGTGACCAACCTTGGTTATCATTTCCATATCATACCATTGACCTGTGTAATAATTAATTCCTCCAAATAGAACCAATGCTATCTCATCACCGTTTTCTTGGATTTTAGCTGAAATATCTTCCGTCCTAAGTACATCTTCGCCTTCACGAGGAAAGACCTCTACAATCGCATCTCTTGGGTCAAATCCATGAAATCTCACCTGACTTTCTATGGCATATTGGTCTGATGGGAAAGCACCTCCTTCCATAATAATTTTAAATCGCTTCCCTTTTGGCTGGTAGAAGCTAACCATCAAAAGATGCAGATTTACCGTAAGCGTATTCATTGGGCAAACTTCATCAGGAGATGCCCCAACTATTGGAGCCATTAACTTTTTAAGTTCTTTATGGTAGAACATCCATGGTTCATTACCATCAAACCAACCCTCTACAGCATAGTTCGCCCAGTTATCTAGCTGGCTATTTAAAACCTCTTTTGCTACTTTAGGTTGAAGACCTAAAGAGTTACCGCATAGGTATATAAATTCCTTATCAATGTGTTTTGGAAATAAAAATTGTTTTCTAAAATCTTTCAATTCATCAGCGTCATCCTGCGCTTTAGCAAATATCAAATTGTTTTCTAAATTCATTGCCTCAATATTACAAAAAAAGCAGGTATTGTCGCCAACCCTGCTTTATAAAGAAATAATAATATTTTAAAACTTCATTGTGTCGTGTTTTCCTAAATCAGGTGTATTACCAGTAACTACAGCTTTTAAAATACTAAAAAGAACAACAACTTTTGATGATGAAGAATCCCAATATTCAGCCTCTTCCGGCGTAACTTTGATTAAAATTAACCTTGGGTCTTCAATCCCATCGGGAAACCAGGCTTTAACAAATGGCGAAAAATAGGCTTCTTTCCTAACTCTATCATCAACTAATTCAGCCTTTCCTTTAACCGTTAGGTATGTGTTTTTTGATGGTTCGCTATATGCCAACAACACATTACTATCTTTCGAAATTTCTTTTGATTTTAGAGAGTATTCATTTGTATAAAACCAAATACTACCATCATCTTCTATTTTCGCAGTGCCCATCGGGCGACTACCAAATTCATCCTTTGTTGAGAAGGTTGTGAACATACATGTTCGAACGCCCTCTGCCATTTCTTTTAAAATTGATATATTTTTCTCGTTTTTCATTTTATAATGTCTTTAAATAAAAAACAGGATTGAGGTGGAAATGTTTTGATTAAACTAAACCTTATTTGGTTTACTTACGTATTTGTTGCCTTTAATAAAAAATCGCCATGGCAGTGATGCGTGTTCCTGAGCATATGCAATACCAACTCTGGGTGTCGTAACAATTTCAGCTGACTGATAACGAATTTCGTGGTCTTCAATCCAAATTTCATCACCAGTCAAATCTTTCAGGTTAAAACTCCGGTCGATACCTAATGCTTTCGCAGCAGAACCTGGACCCGATGAAATTACAGCTCTTGTAACTGGCATATTCCTTCGCTCTTCCATAATTTCCTTACCAATTATTGGCTCTATCGCTCTAATGAGCACTGCATGGGGATCATTTTTTAATGAACTCACAACATTGAAAAGATGATGCATTCCATAACACAAATAAACATAAGCAACACCGCCAATACTGTACATGGCCTCTGTTCGATTTGTACGTCGACCCCCGTAAGCATGAGATGCTTTATCCTTGATGCCGTAGTAAGCCTCGGTTTCTACAATTATACCTGCAGATATTTGACCATGAATTCTGGTGAAAAGTACTTTACCTAAGAGGTCTTTCGCAAGCGCAACTACATCCTCATTTAAGTAATAATCTGGAGACAGCTTCAATTTTTAACTAATGTACTGATTTAATAAAATTAATATAACTTTCTCTAAATAAGTTTGGTCTGTTGCATCAAAGTGATTTAAAAATTCGCTATCAACATCTAAAACACCAATTACTTCATCATCTTTAATTAATGTTAAAACGATTTCTGATTTTGATGCAGATGCGCAAGCGATATGCCCGGGGAATTCTTCAACATCAGGCACAATTAAGGTTTGTTTTTGCGACCAGGAAGAACCGCAAACGCCTTTACCTTTTTTAATTCTTGTGCATGCAACCGGGCCTTGAAAAGGGCCTAAAACCAATTCTCCATTTTTCACTAAATAAAAACCCACCCAAAACCAGCTGAATTGTTCTTTTAGTGCGGCTGCTACGTTAGCCATGTTTGCTACAAAATCAGTTTCGCCATAAAGTAGACCCTCTATTTGAGGGATAAGAGATTTATATTGCTCCTCCTTTGTAGCGGTTTTGTTAATCGTTAAGTCTTCTGCCATAGCTAACAAAGTTAATCATGATTAATTGATTTTTGGTTTTGCAAGATTATAATGACAAAATTTTGAAAAGATGATAACAGTAAAATCCTTAGTTTTGACAAGATTAACTATATTGAACATGATTGTCGCTTTAACCATAACCAAGTTTCCTACTCGCAATATCCTGTTTGGATTTTTAGGCATGGTTATTTTGCGTATACCAATGTGGTTAAATAAAAATTGCAGGTTTTGGAAGTTAATGGGTAGCGGAAAAGATGCCCGGGTTGATTTAAGCCCGGATTTTAAGCATTGGTCATTACTTACAACCTGGGATAACAAATCAGACTGCGACCAGTTTTACAAGAAATCTTTCCCGATAAAATGGTTTCGTTTTTTCGGAATTGAGGAATTAACCATATTACTTAAGCCTTTATCATCACATGGTTTATGGTCAGGAAAACAGCCTTTTATATTTGAAAAAAGTAGCAAAATACAAAATGGACGTGTGGCGGTTATTACCAGGGCGGCTATTCATTTTAACAAGGTTAAAGAATTTCGTAGTAATATTAAAAGGGCAGCAATATCGATGCGGACTGCGCCCGGATACATAATCTCTGCAGGTGTCGGCGAAAATCCATTTTTAGATCAGGCAACTTTTTCAATATGGGAGAATCTTGAAAGCATGAAAAACTATGCTTACAAATCATTTGATCATTCTGATGTGATTAAGCTCACCAGAGCGCGCAAATGGTATTCAGAAGAGCTATTTGCCCGCTTTGAAATAATCGACAGCAAAGGAAGCCTGAATGGACAATCTATTTAATTAATAACTCAAAATTTAAAACTTAAGTCACTCAATAATTCAATCATCCAATAATTTAGATACATGAGAGTTATCGCAGAGCTTCCGCATCCGGAATGTAAAATTTCTATTTTTTCAATGAATCAAAAATACATAGTAAAATTTGAACAAGGCACTTTTGAGCAGAGCTACAAATTAGCTGAATTAGACCTGAGTGGAGGAGGTGTTAATGATGTATTTGAAATACTGGATGAAGAATTTATTTCCGCTGTTATTGAAAGATTTAAATTAATGCGAAGCGATTTCACAACAGCTTACAAAAGACATCAGTTTTAGTGAGTTTAAGTTTGTAACTTTCTGATATATAGATAATTATTAGTTTAAACAGAATTTTATTTTGATTTTAAAGGTATTTTTAACAAAAAATATTCGCTTTATATCATTAAAAAGTTTATTTAATTTAGTATAAGTAATTGATTTAAATCATATTATACTTCAATACAAAATAATATTCTGCTAACTATAATTGCCAAATAAATGGGAGGTTTACACTTTTGCTGATTATTAACTTAAAAAGAAAGACCTTAAGTTTTAAACTTAAGGTCTTAAAGATTTCAATATTTTAACACTTAATTACCCTTCGTACTGGAAATAATAATATCGTGAACCACCACTCTATACCAATTTTTAGAGAATTTTTCTACAGCATCTAAATGTGTTTTATCTTCCTGGTAAGCATTATGATCCTCAATAGTTGCGAAAGTAATTGTTAGCGCATAAGTAAATGAGTTATCTGTTACCGGGCGAACTGGTGTATTTGCAGCCAAACCATAATTTAGCGTTTTAATATATTTAATAGGTTTTAAAGACTCAAAAAATTGAGTAAAGTCAGCAATTTCTGTTTTTGTTAATTGAGGTTTTAACCAGAACATTACAAAATGTTGAAGCTGACCTTTTTCTGCAATAATATTTTCGGGCATGATTTTTTTTAACTAATATAGAATGATTTTCTTTAGTCACAAAAAAAAGCGACCATCAAAAGATGATCGCTTTGAAATATATTTAAATACTACTAGTTTTTAGGCTGAACACGACCAGATTTTCTATCTTCGCCTCTACCGATTAAGTAACCACCACCAGCACCAGCTAAACCACCAATAATAGCACCTCTACCTTTTTTCTTATCGATTAAAGCACCACCTACGGCACCAGCTGCTGCACCAATTACTGTACCTTTTGCAGCATCGCTCCAACCTTTTTTCTTTGCAGTTGGTTGTGTACCGCCATAAGATCCTGAACTGCTACCACCTGAACTTGCCGCGTATGATTTAGACGAATTTGCACCTGCTCTACGTGCTGCAGCTAATTCTGCCTGACGTTGTTCTTCTAATGCTTGTTCTTTCTTAGCCAATTCAACTCTTTTAAAGCTATCCAATCGTAAACTATCTTTTACGGCTTTAACAGCTAACTGTTTCTCAGCTTCCTGTTGTTTAAGAGCTGCCTCTTCTTTTGCTTTATTATTACAAGCAAACATAACCGAACTTAATGCTAATACAACTAATATCTTTTTCATAACTTTTAATTTTGATTACTCTTTCTTAGCTACCTAACCGCACTAAGAAGTTTCATTTGGGATGTGTGATTTTGTTAATTACAGATACTAGAGAAAAAATTATGCCAAAATTGTTTTACTCTTTAAAACTATTCAATTAAATCGATGTACCAAAATCCAATATCATCATTAACATTGGTTGGCAATAGCGATTCATCATCTTTCTTTAATGGATTATTATATGTTCTAAATACCAACTCTCCGCATTCAAAATCTATTTTTTTCTTAAATATTGGCCCTTCAAATGCAAAAGTATGAAACTCACCATATTCACCGCAAGGATCAACATTTGAGGGTAACTCGCTGATTAATTTAGTATTAATAATTTTTCCACATATTGACTTTAAATTTTGCTGAGCACAAACAATGATGGTTTTATAGTTCAGGTTTAAGAATTCTTGAATAAGAATAGTAGTATCTTTTTTCCACAGAGGGAAAATTCCCTTTAATCCTACTTCTTTTAATTGCTCTTCACGATAAACCCTTAAATCCTCTAAAAAGATATCACCAAAAATAGAATGTGTTATGCCTTCAGCTTTAAATTTAGATAAATGCTGATGCATAACTTTATCGTAAGTTTTCATATCGGGCATTTCTGGAAGCCTGATCTGATATAAAGGAATTCCAATACTTTCTGCCTGTGTAATAAGCAATGCTTCGCGAACGCCATGCATTGAAACGCGATTATATTTTTCTGTTATTGTTGTAACCAGGTATTTAATTTCAATAGAAGAATCTTTTAATGCATAATTTAAAGCTAAAGTACTATCCTTACCGCCACTCCAATTAAAAATACAAAGTTTTTTACTTGCCATTGAGTAAAATTTCTTTCAATTCACCAACACCCGCTACTGCTCCCATTTTAATATTGATGATATTTTTGTAGCGTTTAACATCCGGCGTTTTAGGATCAATAATGTATTTTGGTGTAGCTAGGGGAACAAAATCAATTAAACCTGCCGCTGGATATACGGCTAGAGAAGTTCCAATAAGCACGAAAACATCAGCATTGCTGCAAATTTTTGCTGCTATTTCAATCATTGGTACAGACTCTCCAAACCAAACTACATGTGGCCTCAATTGCGAACCCAATTCGCACAGTTGACCCATTTTAATTTCATCACCATCAATTTGGTAAGTTAAATTCGGTTTTCTATCTGATTGTGATTTGGTAATGATACCATGCAAGTGAGTAACTTTTGAAGAGCCAGCTCTTTCATGTAAATCATCAATATTTTGAGTGATAATTTCAATATTGAAATCTTTTTCGAGTTCGGCCAGTATAGTGTGAGCTTGATTAGGTTTAGCAGACAGAACTTGTTTTCTTCGTTCATTATAAAATTTTTGCACCAATTTTGGGTTTCTTTCCCAGGCTTCTGGCGTTGCAACATCATAAACATTATAACCTTCCCAAAGGCCGTCGGAATCTCTAAAAGTTTTCAATCCACTATCTGCACTTATCCCTGCTCCTGTTAAAACTACAATCTTCATCACTATTTTAAAACTTCAATTGTTGAATAATTCACAAATTTTTTAATGATACTTTCATTAGCCTTAAAAATTTCTGGATGTGACATACAAGCTAACGATTCAATTCCTTCAACTAAAGTACCAATGCTGGGTTGAGTAAACATATCAAAATCTGCAATGTAAACCTGGTTATTCTTTACGGCCTCCAAATCATTCCATCCATTCTTTGAAATTAATAAATTCATCTCTTCAATGCTTCTGGTTACATCAAATCCGCACGGTGCAATAACCAAAACTTGTGGATTGTACTTTACTATTTTGTCCCATTGAGTTACAATAGAATCTCCGGCTGGATTAGAAAGCATATCAACACCACCAGCAGCTGCAATTTGAAAAGGAATCCAATGGCCACAGTTATAAATTGGTTCTATCCACTCCATAAGCATCACCCGTTTTAAAGGTGCTTTATTAGCCCTGAGTCTATCAAGAATATTATCAGTTCTCTTTTGAAGGTTAGCTAAATATTTTAAAGCAACTTCTTCCTTACCCATTGCTTTGGCTATTGTTATTGCACATTCGAAAACATCCTGTAAATTATTTGGAGACAATGGAACCAAAGTTGGCTGTTTTGATAATTTCATTACTGCCGTTTCAGTACAAACGGTATCAATATTACAAACCTCGCATATATCTTGTGTAAATACGATATCGGGAGAAATACTTTCAAGTAGCTCGTCATCAACCCAGTATAAGCTTTTTCCCTGCGCTTTCGATGCAGAAAAAATTTTATCAATTTCAACACTTGAATAATTTTTCCCTTCCAAAATACACCTTACCACTTTCGGCATATCAGCTGCTTCTTTCGGGCATTCGAAAGTTACTCCGTAAAGGTATTCTTGCAAACCCATATCATAAATCATCTTGGTTGCAGCAGGTAAAAAGGAAACTATTTTCATACTATGGAATTTAAACCGTCATGCTAAACTGGATTCAGAATCTTATTTAAAAGATGCTGAACGAAATTAAACATGACAGCAGATTATAAATTTAAAAAAAATCCTCTTTCGAAATACATCAAAAGAGGATTAAGTTAATTTTTTAATAAAATTTATATTTTTTGCGTTTGTAATTTTAATACGGGATATTTTGCTTTCAAAATTTCGAATGCACCAAAAAGTATTGAGCCATAAACAATTGTTCCTTCGAGGAATCGAATTTCGAAAGGAATTGCTTTTTCTAACACAAGCCAAAAGCCAGCTAGATTTTGAACATAAACAGGATTACCATACCAAATTGGAAAATCGGTTACAATCCAATGTATTAATACAATAACTAAAGTTGATGCCAGCAAATTAACAACATTTACATTTTTTAGCATTAAGCGTCCAACCAAAACCATCAAAGCAAATGCACCATACACCCAATACCAGCCATCATATAAAAAACCACTACTATATTTACTAAATATGGTTGTTGAAAGTACAAAGTCGCTTAAAAACAAGCTAAGTAATGGGAAAGAGAAAGCTTTTAAATTATCTTTAAAATAAGCACCACCAAATAAAGCAACAGCTCCTATAGATGAAAAGTTAGCAAACTGTAATTCATCTGAATTAAATGTTACCAGTAAGCGGAAACCCGTTAAAACCAATATCATTAATAGCAATATTAATGTACGTGGGTTAAATTTTAAATGAGACATCTTATTATAGTTATTTAAATTACAAAGGTAATATTTTCTTATCGGATATTAAAAGTTACGCCTGTATTAAAATTGAAACCTAAACTGTTGTAACCAATAATTTCATTATACTTTTCGTTTAAGATATTTTTTGCATCAAAGAATATCTTAACACGTTTTTTTGCCAAAGCATATTCTGCATAAGCACTAAGTAATTTATATGCTGGCAAAGTATCAACAGTGTAGGTAATAAAATTTCCATCTGTACGGTTACCAAAATAGCGATAATTGGCACTAACAAATAAATTATCAGTTGCTTGCAAACCTGCGTTTACACCAAATGTATGTTTTGGTCTGCGGAAAAGATAATCTGCAATTGCATTATCAACGAAGTTGAATTCATTTCCCTCAACATAAGCATAATAACCGTTAAAATTAAACTTACCCAATTTTACAGATGGCTCGACTTCAAAGCCTTTGGTTTTTTGACTAACTTGGTTTACATAACCTGCAGGGAAAGCATAAATTATAGCATCCTTCAAATCTCTTTTAAAGCCAGCCACACGTAGTGAGAACTTATCATCAGCAAAACTGAAGTTTACTCCTGCTTCATAGTTCTGAGATTTTTCTGGTTTCAAAGCTAAATTTGCTCCGAATTGTCCAAAAAGCATATTCAAAGTAGGGATTTTGAATGCTGTTGAAACCGTTCCAAATAATTTTACTTCCTTAATTATGTTAATGCTTGGCGTAATCGAATACGTATAGTTTTCACCATATTGTTCGTGCTTATTATAACGACCACCAACCTCTAAGTTAAAAACGCTTAAATCGTGTAAAAATAATGAACCATATGCTGCAAAAATATTAGCTTTTGGACTTAAGCCACTTGCAGTTAATTTCATCACACGATTATCAACACCAACTAATAAATCTAATTTATCAGTTAACTTTTGGTTATAAAATAAATCAATGATATTCACTTTACCCTGGCTAAAACTTGGGAATGAACTATGAGCATCGTTCGATGTACTTTCATAACTGTAATTTAAAGTAATTTTACCTGTTTCAAACTCATATTTTGCGTTTGTACCTGCCGCTACATTTTTCAAAATCGAATAATTTCCTGCATCGGTAAAAGCGCCACCATCAAAACTGTAATTACCATAATAATATCGAACAAAAGGATTAATGGATAAATGATCATCCAATTTAACGCCAAAATTTGCATTTAAAGCGCCAGTTCTGAAACCATCTTTATCAAATTCAGCATTGTTTCCAACCGGATTAGCCGCTTCAGAAATACCGTCCGTTTTATTTTGAGTATAGTTGATGTTGTAATTAAAACCTTTAATGCCACCATTTAAACCAATTGTTCCTTTATAACTTTCGTAACTGCCAGCACTTGCAACGCCATAAATGGTATTACCTTTAGGTCCACCCTTTTTGGTAATGATATTGATAACACCCGCTACAGCATCTGAACCATAAATTGTTGATTGCCCGCCTCTTAAAATTTCAATTCTATCGATTTGGTCAATGGATAACAAACGCAAATCGAATGCACCTCCATTTCCTGAAGGATCGTTTTGTACAATTCCATCGATTAAAACAACTGCATACGCACTTCCCGCACCACGAAAAAATACTGATTTGTTTAAGCCGGGGTTGCTGCTAGAACCTGCAACAATTATTCCTGCTTGTTCACTGATTAAATCTGGTAGCGATTTACCGTGACTTTTTTCTAAAACTTCGCTACTGATAATGGTAACCACCTTACCAGTTTGCGATTGCTTCTGATCGTTTTTTGTAGCAGTAATAACAACGTCTTTTAGTTGTAAACTGTCTTGTGCATTAGCCCACTGGCTAATCGTTAACTGTACAAACCCCAGGCCTGCAGCAATTAAAATTCTTTTTTTGTTCATTTGATTGTGAGTTTTGCCCACAGCCAACAGATTAGAAAGGAAATGAAAATACGAAAATCGTTAAGTACCTCAATCCTAGCTTCAATCCCCGAAAGCTATGAAATTATACGCTAAGGCAGGTCTTCTGACTTACTCCCGGTGGTTTCTACCTTCCCGTTTAATTAAAAACAGTGGTTTTAGATTGAAATACCGTTATGGAGCTTACAGCTGCGGGACAGTTGCAGAATTACACTGCATTCCCTTTTAATTCCGGGTGTAAAGTCGGAAACCAAAAGCGCTGCAAAAGTAGTTATTAAAGCTGAAAGACCAAGGGTTAAAGTAAAAAGGTTTTCAAAGTCGATTTTATACACGAAAATTGTCTTTTGATGATATATGAACTAACTTTAAGAATCAATCCTTAACTTATGAAATTTCTTATAACATTGGCAATTCTTGCAATGAGTTTATACGCAAATGCACAAAAAACCGATACCGTTTTTCTTAAAAAATTAATGGAATCGAAGCTGGAATTATTTAATACCGTTTTAAATCATCCTGATAAAAATCAAATACAAATTTTATATACGCAGGTAAATCGTGATGCCAAGAACAAACCGAATTTTACGAGCTACAGTTATAATTTAAATCCGCAACATTACTTTTACCCCGCAAGTACTGTAAAGCTAGCCGCTGTAATTTTTGCTTTAGAAAAAGTTAATCGGTTAAAAAGCTCAGGCTTAAGCTCAAAAAGCGTAATGATTACAGATAGTGCCTTCATAGGTCAAACAAAAGTTAAAATTGATACCAGTTCAAAAAATGGTTTACCTTCTATCGAACATTATATAAAGAAAATTTTGCTTACCAGCGATAATGATGCCTTTAATAGACTATTTGAGTTTATAGGTCGTACAGAAGTTAACGAAAAGCTTAAGAAAAATGGATTAAACAATAGTAGAATTTTAAACCGTTTAGCAATTGGAGATGCTGGAGAAACTGCAAAACACACTAATCCAATTAAATTTTTTAACGCGAATAAGCTAGTTTATGCGCAAGCAGCTCAATATGATCCTAAAGATTATGATTTGGTTTTAACCAATACTTTAATGGGAAAGGGTTACTTGGATAGTACCGATAAACTAGTCAATAAGCCTTTTAGTTTAGCGAATAAAAATGCATTTGCCATTAACGACCAACAAAAATTAATGCAAAAGTTGATTTTCCCTGAAGCTTTTCCAATTAGTGAACGATATAATTTAACTCCCGAAGATTATAAATTAATTTATACTTACATGAGTAAATTGCCAACAGAAAGCGATTATCCTAAATACAATCCAAAAGATTTCTGGCCAACTTATGCGAAAATGCTTTATTATGGTAGAGATAAAAATGTAGAGCCTGATAAGAATATCAGGATTTTTAATAAGTATGGAGACAGTTATGGCTATATTATCGATAATTCTTATTTCATTGATTTCAAAAATGGAATTGAATACTTTTTAACAGCAGTTATTCAAAGTAATGAAGATGGGGTTTTTAACGATAATAAATACGAATACGAAACGGTTTGTTATCCTTTTATGAAAAATCTGGGAAGAACAATTTATGAATACGAAATGCAAAGAACCAAAAAACACAAACCAGATTTAAGCAAGTTTAAAATGGATTATAAAAATTAGTGCATAAAAAAAAATCCCAACTTACATTGGGATTTTCTAAATATGATTAATCGCTTTTTGCGAAAATTTCTATTTTACTGCATCAATTACAGCTTTGAAAGCTTCAGGATGATTCATTGCTAAATCTGCTAAAACTTTACGGTTTAAACCGATTTCTTTTGAAGCTAATTTACCGATTAATTGAGAGTAAGATATACCGTGCTGACGAGCACCTGCATTAATACGTTGGATCCATAATCCGCGGAATTCTCTTTTCTTAACTTTACGGTCACGGTATGCATATTGCAAACCTTTTTCTACTGTGTTTTTAGCAACAGTATAAACTTTACTTCTTGCTCCCCAATAGCCTTTGGCCATATTAAGGATTTTCTTTCTTCTTCTTCTCGAAGCTACTGCGTTTACCGAACGTGGCATGTTGTTGTTGTTTTTTGGCAAGCGGCGTTCCGTTTAATCCGGAAACTTAAAGCCTGATACCTGGTGAAATTAATAAATTACTTTCCGATGCAAAGCATACGTTTAACGTTACCTGAATCTGCATCACTTACAATGCTAGTGTTTCCAAGCGCACGTTTACGTTTAGTACTCATCTTTGTTAAGATGTGACTTTTGTATGCGTTGTTTCTTTTGATTTTACCTGTTCCAGTAAGCGAAAAACGCTTTTTAGCACTGGAATTGGTTTTCATTTTTGGCATAACCTGTTTTTTAATTTATAAACCTATTTTTATTTTTTTGCAACTTTAGGCGCAACTGTAAGAAACATGCGTTTACCTTCTAACTTAGGCAACAATTCTACTTTTCCTACATCTTCCAAAGCCTGAGCAAATTTTAATAATAAAATTTCGCCCTGCTCTTTGTATACAATTGCTCTACCTTTAAAATGCACATAAGCTCTAACCTTCTCACCGTTCTCTAAAAAGCTTACTGCATGTTTTAATTTAAATTGAAAATCGTGGTCGTTTGTATTAGGACCGAAACGAATCTCCTTAATTACAGTTTGTTTAGCATTTGATTTTATCTCTTTCTGCTTTTTCTTCTGCTCATAAACAAACTTACTGTAATCAATAATCCTACAAACCGGTGGAACCGCATTTGGAGAAATTTCCACCAAATCTAATTCCAGTTCATCAGCAAGTGCCAAAGCTTTTGCCAAAGGATAAATCCCCGGTTCAACATTATCGCCAGATAAACGCACTTCGGGCGATTTAATGTACTGATTAATGTTATGTTCTGCTTCTTTTTTCTTAAAAGGTGGACGTGGTCCCCTATTAAATCCTGGTCTTCCTAATGCCAAATTTGTACTATTTAATTAAACTGTTATTTCTTTTATTAATAAATTGTTGAACTCTGCCAACGTCATTTCGCCTAAATCGCCCTCACCATGTTTACGAACCGAAACTTTTCCTTCGGCCATCTCTTTATCACCAATAATGAGCATGTAAGGGATTTTTTTAACTTCCGCATCACGGATTTTACGTCCTATCTTCTCGTCACGAAAGTCAATCAGCCCGCGAATATCGGAATTATTTAGTTCATCTAAAACTTTTTTTGCATATTCTTCATATTTTTCTGAAATAGGAAGAATTGTAAACTGCTCCGGACTTAACCATAAAGGGAAATTACCTGCACAATGTTCTATTAAAACAGCAACAAATCTTTCTAGTGAACCAAATGGTGCACGGTGAATCATTACAGGGCGATGTTTTAAGTTATCACTGCCAGTGTATTCTAATTCAAAACGTTCAGGTAAGTTATAATCAACCTGAATGGTACCTAACTGCCATTTTCTACCTAAAGCATCCTTAACCATAAAATCGAGTTTAGGACCATAGAAGGCTGCTTCGCCATATTCTATAACCGTATTTAAACCCTTTTCGGCTGCAGCTTCAACGATTGCACTTTCGGCCAATTTCCAGTTTTCATCAGAACCAATGTATTTCGATTTATTATCCGGATCTCTTAGAGAAATTTGAGCAGTATAGTTATCAAAACCCAAAGATTTAAATACATAAAGCACTAGGTCTATTACTTTTTTAAACTCATCTTTAACTTGCTCAGGCATGCAAAACAAATGGGCATCATCTTGTGTAAAGCCACGTACACGAGTTAAACCGTGCAATTCTCCACTTTGTTCATAACGATAAACCGTACCGAACTCCGCAAAACGAACAGGAAGATCTTTATAAGAACGTGGTTTAAATTTATACATTTCGCAATGATGCGGACAGTTCATCGGTTTTAAAAAGAACTCCTCTCCTTCCTGCGGGGTTTTTATTGGCTGAAATGAATCTTTACCATATTTATCCCAATGCCCTGAAGTGACATATAAATTTTTATTTCCAATGTGTGGAGTAACTACTTGTTCGTAACCTGATTTAGATTGTGCTTTGGTTAAAAAATTAACCAAACGTTCTCTTAAAGCGGTTCCTTTAGGCAACCACATTGGTAAACCTGCACCAACTTTTTCGGAGAACATAAACAACTCCAATTCTTTTCCTAACTTTCTATGGTCGCGTTTTTTAGCTTCCTCTATCATCAACAGATATTCTGTCAACTCACTCGCTTTAGGAAAAGTTACACCGTAAATACGTGTTAACTGTTTTTTGGTTTCATCACCTCGCCAATAAGCGCCGGCAACATTCATTAATTTTACTGCTTTTACAAAACCTGTATTCGGAATGTGTGGTCCGCGGCATAAATCAGTGAATTCTCCCTGAGTGTAGAAAGTAATTTTCCCATCTTCCAAACCATCAATTAAATCAAGTTTGTATTCATCGCCTTTCTCTGTAAAATATTTTATTGCATCAGCTTTGCTTACACTTTCACGAGTAAAAGTTTGTTTTTGCTTGGCTAATTCAATCATTTTGGTTTCAATAGCTTTAAAATCATCCGAAGAAAATTCTCTATCGCCAAAATCAACATCGTAATAAAAACCGGTTTCAATCGCCGGACCGATACCAAATTTAGTACCCGGATAAAGTGCTTCTAAAGCCTCGGCCATTAAATGGGCTGAAGAATGCCAAAAAGTTGATTTTCCTTCGGCATCATTCCAGGTTAACAATTTAACCGATGAATCTTCATCAATTGGTCGAGTTGAATCCCAAATCTGGCCGTTAACTTCTGCAGCTAAAACATTTCTTGCTAAACCTTCGGAAATTGACAATGCAATTTGATGGGCAGAAGTGCCCCTTTCATACTGACGAACCGAGCCGTCAGGTAAAGTAATATTAATCATCTACAACTATGATTTTACTCCTAATCCCTTAAAAGAGACTTTAAAGTAGTTTATAAAATTTGTTAATTCTAAATCACATACAAAGTGATTTTTTTTTTGTGCAAAGATGCTGTTTTTAAGCTTAAAATGCAAGTTTAGCTCGAATAATAGATCACTACAGACTAGCCTGGAAGGTTATGTATTTGTTTTAAGCCACTTTTCTTTTAAGTATTTTCGTATTGGAATATCCAACATTACCATTACTAAATATGCAATAGCGATAAGCACTATAACTGATATAGGGATAATCCAAATCAGCAAGCTCATATCTGGCTTTATCGTCATAACATAGGTAAGAAAAATCCACACGAACGGATAATGCGTCATATACAATGGGTATGAGATTTCTCCAGATAGTTGGCATAATTTTTTAATAGATGGTGATAAAGTAGCACCAGCACCTAGCGCAACTAACAATGGAAAATAAATTAAAACGATTACAGGTTCGGTTATCCAGTTAAAATCTTTAGAATAAGGCGTTAAAAATGCTAAAAGCAATAAAATAGATATGCCTACAAATCCCAATTTATTCTTGATTATCCAATTGGAACGATAAACCAGCATTCCTGCTAAAAAGGAATAAAAAACCCTGGCACCACCATCCCAAAAGGAAGCTCCACCCCATCCACCGGATAAATTGGTCGAGTTTATTGCAACATAAATAATTATTGAAGCTGCTATTAAAACTAAAATCCATAAATATTTTTTTCCAATTTTGTACAGTACAATTATGTAAAGTATGTTCGCAATATATTCCCAAAATAACGACCAGCTAGGCGCATTTAGATTAAACAAATTAAAAAATCGCTCCTCTACAACAGGATATGGAATAAGAAAAATTGAAGATAAAAATATCAGCGCAGTTTTACCAAAACCATAAATAGCGTATAAATTACTAAAAGGATCGAGTAGGAAAGTTAGCAAACCCAATATAGAACCAATTATAACTAATGGATGTAAACGAATAAGCCGAAGCTTAAAAAACTGTTTTAAGCCAATGTGTTTAGCTCTTGTATCGTAAGCATAAGCAATTACAAAACCAGAAAGGCAGAAAAAGAAATCTACAGCGAGATAACCGTGGGCGATGAAATTATTAGAATAATCTAGAATCGCAATTTCCATGAAGTGAAAAATGACTACCGCTATTGCAGCTACACCTCTTAAACCATCAAGAATTTCGAAGTGTTTTTTAGTGTTTAGAAGTATTTGGTTTGTAGATTGTTCAATCACGCTGCATAAATTAAATTATTTTCAATGATAACCATTTTATGCAAGGCGGCAAAACCATCACTTGTATGTTGCATAATAAGATTTAATAACCAAAAAAAAAACCTGCTCAAATTAATGAGCAGGCTTTAATAACTTTTCTCAATAATATTATCCGCCAAAACCACGCACTACAACAGCACCACCTGGTCTGCCATTGCCGTTACCTCTAAAGCGTTTCATCATAGTTTCCATTTTGATTTTATATTCAGCTTCAGTAATTGGGGTAGCTTTTTTCGGTGCAGTTACATCTTTAGTGCTAACGTTTCTATATTCGATACTTTTAGCAACTGTGTTAGTTCCTCTACCTTCAATAGCTAAAACAGTACCTTCTGTCCACATGTTAGGGTTTGGAGAAAAGTCAAAACCTAAATCTGTGGTGTACCAAATGTGCGTTTCTTCCGTAACATCTCTATCCATATCTAAAATTTTCATAGACCTGGTTGATTTTACAATTGCCTCGTGACAAGTTAAGCCGCAAATTTGTTTAGTTGCATCTGTTTTCAATACTTCAATTTTTGGCGGAACAACAGGTTTTACTTTAGTAGTATCATTTGGATTTTGATTTCTTCCCATACCACCTCCAAAACCTAAACCTGCAGTAGCATTTAGTTTTAAACCGCTTTGCATTACATAAGTTGTATCGCTTAGGTCGAAAACCTCTACCAATTTTTTATCAGCAAAACTGTAATAATATTCTCTGTTACCACCGGCACCGCCAAAACCCCTCATCATTCGACCCATACCGCCACCGCCTCCACCTGCGCCGTTACTATCTTCAGTATCTTCAACAGGCATGTAACTTGCATTAGTTGCGTTATAAAGTAATTCGAAGTTTGATTTACTACTTGATGGCATTCTAGCAGCCATTTGCTCTGGAATTTTAACACCACTTGCCGCCATCATTGCAGCAGGGTCGATTGTAGTTTCAAATTGTATTGCTCCTGAAGTTTTCTTTTGTGCATTTGCTATTGTTGTAATAGACAAAACTCCCAATAAAGCGAAAATTATTTTTTTCATCCTGTTTATATTTTGATTTCTAATTGTGATGAAGCCATCATGATTTTATTTTAAAAACCATTAGGGTTTCATTTGTTCTATGTTTTGTTGTTTAGATACGAAAGGTTAAAAAAGGTTTAACAAAGGTGTTATAGATTAAACGCTAAACTTGTTAAAAATTGTTAAATGCTTGTAAATCAGAGGTAATAATCTTGTTAATATTCAGTACTCTCCAGCCAGCCATTACATAAAACATCAACAATGTGCATGGTTTTAATTGGAAGATTGTTTTTATCGATATAACCTTGAAGATGTAAAAGGCATGATAAATCTGTAGAAATAATATAATCGGCATTTTGAGCCATTGCATGATTAACTTTTTGCTCGGCCATTGCGGATGAAATCGCATCGAACTTTACAGCAAATGTGCCCCCGAAACCACAGCACATATCAGTATCTTCCATTTCAAGCATTTCTAAACCATGAACTTTTGATAGCAATTGACGAGGCTCATCTTTAATTTTACATTCTCGTAGTGCACTGCAAGAATCGTGGTAAACGGCTTTCCCCTCTAATTCAGCACCGAAATAATCTTTTTTTGCTACATTAACAAGAAAATCAGAAAGCTCCCAGATGTTGGATTGTAAACTTCTACATTTGTTGTGTACAATTGTATTGGTAAATAAATCGTTAAAACCACCTTTAACCATTCCTACGCAAGACGCTGATGGAGCTACAACGTAGGTGTTTTCAGTAAAATCATTCAAGAATTTTGTTCCAACTTCTTTAGCTTCATCCCAGTAACCGGCATTGTAAGCCGGCTGACCGCAACAGGTTTGTTTTGAGTTGTATGACACTTTACAGCCCGACTTCTCTAATAATCTTAAAGTATTAAATGCGGTTTCGGGATATAACTGGTCGACAAAACAGGGAACAAACAATTCTACTTTCATAATTTTTTTCAGAGCACAAACTTACAATTTTACTAATTCTTTGCGTTCTGTTTTTTTCAATAGTGCTAAAAACACTAAACCAACAATAAAAAATGATGCCAATGCGATAATAGAGAAACGGATATTTCCTGTTAAATCTTCAATGTATGCAAAACTGAAAAGCCCAATTACAATGGCTAGTTTTTCGGTAACATCATAGAAACTGAAAAATGAAGTTGAATCAAGTGTGTTTTGCGGCAAATATTTGGAATACGTAGAGCGAGATAAAGATTGAATACCGCCCATGATTAAACCAACAATAGCTGCTAAGGAATAAAACTGGTATTCGTTCGTGATGTTATACCCGTAAACGCAGCAACCAATCCAGATGACAACAACCATCATTAGCACGTTAACATTACCCCATTTTTTCGCTAAGAACGACATCAACAATGCGCCCGGAATGGCTACCAACTGGATAATTAAAATTACAGCGATGAGTTTTGCTGTTCCAAGTTTTAATGTTTTCTCTGCAAAGCCAGCCGCCGCCAACATAATCGTTTGTACACCCATGGAATAGAAAAAGAAGGAAAGCAAAAATCCTTTCAGCTTTTTAATTTGCTTTAACTGTTCCCAAACTTTAGCCAACTCGCTAAATCCATCTTTTATAATATTTGTGGATACCTTATCCGTCTGTGGTTTTCCATTGGGCAATACCGAAAATGGAATTTGCGAAAATGCTATCCACCACACACCGACTAAAAGAAATGATAATCTCGGTGGGAATGATGCATCAACAATACCGAACCATTCAGGCTTCAATACAAATAAGAAACACACCAACTGCAATACTACAGAACCAATATATCCATAAGAAAAACCCTGAGCACTAACCCTATCCTGATGTTCTTCAGTTGCAATTTCTGGCAAATAGGAATTACTAAACAAAACACCGCCAATGTAACCCATTGCTGCCAATGCAAAAAAGATAATGCTCATTTCTAGCGTATCCAACTTAAAGAAATAAAGTGCCATACAGGCCAAACCACCCATGTAGGTGAAAAATTTCATGAATGATTTTTTATTGCCTCTTCTATCCGCAATTGATGATAAAATTGGCAAGGCAAAAGACATAATTAAATAAGCAAAAGACAATGCATAGTTGGATAGCGAAGTGTTTACAAAGGTTCTTCCGAAAAACTCAACCTTATCGCCATGTTCTTTTGTTGTGGTAATAATGGTGTAATATGCCGGAAAAATAGTTGATGTAATGACCAAATTATAGGCCGAGTTTGCCCAATCGAAGAAAGCCCAAGAGCGGATGGTTTTCTTATTGTTTTTTTCTATCATTTGTTTTTTCGCTTCGCGGATGATTACATTAATTAGCGCCACACCAACCCTCCTAAGAACGGAGGGAGAGCAAAGCGATTAAATTATTTTTTTAGATTTCGCCAATAGTTACTGTTCACAAAACTAACATTTTATTGACAATTTAAGACGCATCTTCATACCATATCCCCTCATCCATTTTAACATTTTCCATTTACAAGTAGTATTTCTTCCCATCAGTTTTAATCTTGCCTGCATCTAAAAGTTCGCGAATTGCTTCAATCCTTTCCATTTCTGAGCCGTTATTAATATTAGTAACCAAATCATCTAAACTTAAAGGTTGCTGCTGAAGCAACGAAATGATTTCAAACTCAATTTCATCACTCATTTGTAATTCGTTCTCTGCTCGTTTTTCAGCTAAGCAAACATCACAAACGCCACATTTTGTTGCGATGTGTTCATCAAAATAGTTGAGCAATTGAATACTGCGACATTTATTTGTTGTAGTATAGGCAATCACTGCATTAACTTGGTTTAGGAGAATTTCTTTCCTAAGCTCAAGATATTTCACATCTAAGTCAAAATGTTCCATATCAATCCTTGGGCGAACATATTGCAATTGCGGTTGGTCGGTTTGTTGAATATAGGTTAGCATTTCTATCGACTGTAATTTGTTAAGCAAGGCGATTACATCTTTAAAAGATATTCCTAATTTTTTAGCTAAATCTGCCTCATTTAGTTTAACAAAACCATCAAAAGCACCACCGTAAGAACGGAGTATGGTCTTGATAACCCCATCATAAGCTTTATTTTCGATCTGGAAACGATAAACATCTTCATGACCAACAATAAACATCAGCCTTGATGGCAAGAAAACACTTTCTGACAATGTAATGTAGCCATCATGCTCCAAAAATTTTAAAGCCGAAATTGTTTTTAAAACACTAATATTAAATCTCTTGCAGAAATCAGCTATATCAAAAGTAAAAGTCAGACCCTCACCCGCCCCAAAAGCCAACTGGAAGTAATTTCCTAAGTAATGATATACCTTTCTAATTTCATCCGGTGATGGAAAGCTATTGATATATCTTGATTCTAAACTTAAAACATCAGAATTGTTGGCGAGTAGAACGGCATAACTTCGCTTTTCATCACGACCTGCTCTTCCTGCTTCTTGATAATATGCTTCTAAACTTTCTGGTAAATCTAAATGTACAACGAAACGAACATCAGCTTTATCAATGCCCATCCCGAATGCATTTGTAGATACCATAATTCGTGTTTTATTCAGTTTCCAGTCTTCTTGCTTTTGAAAACGAATATCTCTTTCCAAACCTGCATGATAAAAATCTGCTTTTATTTGATTGCGATTGAGAAAGTTTGAAATTTCAGCAGTTTCTCGCCGGTTACGAACGTAAACCAATCCTGTTCCCTTTACATTTCTGCAGATATCGATCAGTTTTTTATATTTGTCTTCTTGCCCGAAAACGACATAGCTTAAATTATCTCGAGCGAAACTTTTAACAAAAACCTGTGGATTTTGCATCTCCAGTTTTTCTACAATATCTTTACGAACAAAATCCGTTGCTGTAGCCGTAAGTGCCAAGACAGTTACATCAGGAAGAACTTCTCTTAGTTTGGAAATTTGCTGATAAGGAGGCCGAAAATCATATCCCCACTGCGAAATACAATGTGCCTCATCTACAGCAATCAGATTAACATTCATGTAAGAAATCCTAACACGAACCAAATCGGAAAGTAAACGTTCAGGAGATAGGTACAGGAATTTAATTTTGCCATAAATGCAGTTATCTAAAAGAATATCGATTTCTCGTTTACCCATTCCTGCATAAATCGCGATAGCTTCAATTCCTTTCGATTTTAGGTTTTCGACCTGGTCTTTCATCAGGGCGATAAGCGGAGAAACTACTATACAAATCCCCTCTTTAACCAAAGCAGGAACTTGGAAACAAATAGATTTGCCTCCGCCTGTTGGCAAAAGTGCCAGACTATCTTTTCCCTCTAAAACCGAAGTAATTATATCTTGCTGTAGCGGCCTAAAAGCTTGGTGCCCCCAATATTTTTGTAAAATCTCTATTGCTGTCATAAATCGGCAGTATCAAAACTATAAAAAAGCTATTGATATTGCTAAATTGCGCCACAATTAATTAAAATTTAGATGAAACAACTCTATTTTCTATTTGCACTTTCGCTTTTATTTTTCGCCTCCAACGCCCAGGAAAAAAAATGGGATATAGAAAAATTTCAGGGAACTACTAAAAACTTTAATTTAAATACAGATGAAGGCACTTGGATGAACCTTGATGTTAGTGCCGACGGACAAGAAATAGTTTTTGATTTATTGGGCGATATTTACACCCTGCCAATCACGGGTGGCCAAGCGAAGTTGATTAGCGGCGGAATTGCTTATGATGTACAACCAAGGTTTAGCCCTAACGGAAAATATATTTCATACACCAGCGATAAAAGCGGTGGCGATAACATTTGGATAATGAACAGAGATGGTTCTGGTAAGAAACAAATTACGAAAGAGAGTTTCAGGTTGTTAAATAATGCCACTTGGATGCCAAATAGTGAATATATTGTAGCTAGAAAACATTTCACGGCTGGCCGTTCATTAGGTGCAGGCGAAATGTGGATGTACAGTATAAATGGTGGTGATGGTGTTCAGTTAACAAAGCGCAAAAACGACCAGCAAGATGCAGGAGAACCAAATGTTTCGCCTGATGGAAGATATGTTTATTTCAGCGAAGATGTTACTCCAGGACCAAATTTCGAATATAGTAAAGACCCAAACGGAACCATTTACGCCATTCGTCAGTTGGATTTAACTACCGGCAAATTAAATACCTTAATTAATGAACAAGGTGGCGCTTGCCGACCGCAGGTTTCGCCTGATGGAAATTTAATTGCCTTTGTAAAGCGTGTTCGTTTGAAATCGACATTGTATGTTCAGAATATAAAAACTGGTGAAGAGTGGCCTGTAAACGAAGATTTATCTCATGACCAGCAAGAAACTTGGGCTATTTTTGGTGTTTACCCTAACTTTGCCTGGACACCAGATAGCAAGAGTTTAGTTTTTTATGCTAAAGGAAAAATCAGAAAAACCGAAATTGGTAATTTAATTACTTCAACTATTCCATTTCAAGCAAATACTGTTCAAACCGTTCAGCAAGCCCTACATTTTGAGCAACAAGTCTTCAATACCAATTTTTCAGCTAAAATGTTAAGGCAGCTAACAACATCGCCTGATGGAAAAATAGTTGTTTTCAATGCAGCTGGTTTTATTTATAAACAAGAGTTGCCAAATGGCACACCCGAAAGATTAACTAATGGATTAGATCTTGAATTTGAACCAAGTTTCAGTCCTGATGGAAAGTTTGTAATTTATACAACCTGGAGCGATGAACTTCGTGGTGCAATAAAAAGAACCGATTTAAAATCAGGAAAAACGATCACTTTAAGCGATGAAAAAGGCTTTTACTATTCTCCTCAATATTCAACAAAAGGTGATAAAATCGTTTTCAGAAAAGGAAGTGGAAACGATGTTTTAGGTTATAATTATGGTAGAGGAACTGGAATTTTCGTTATGCCTGCAAACGGTGGTTCAAAAATTTTAATATCTGAAAATGGCATTAAACCATCTTTCAATAATACCGATACAAGAATTTATTTTCAAAGTTATGCTGAAGGTAAAAAAGCCTTAAAAAGTATTGATTTAAACGGCGCGAATGAAAGAACACATTTTACATCTCAATATGCAAATCAGTTTGTTATTAGCCCTGATAACAAATGGCTGGCCTTCAACGAATTGTTTAATATTTACATCACGCCAATGATAAATATTGGAACCGCTCAGGATGCTTCGGCTGTAAATAAAGCCATTCCTGTTGCAAAAGTAACTACGGATGGTGGAACATACATGCAATGGAGCGCAGATAGCAGAACCCTACATTGGACATTAGGCCCGAAATATTTTACTATTGATGTAAACAGTGCTTTCAATTTCGATGGTTCTACACCTAAAACTCAAGCCAACTCAGTTGATATTAACTTAACTTTAAAAAGCGACATACCAACTGGAATTGTGGCGCTAAAAGGTGCGAGAATAATCTCGATGAAAGGAGATGAAGTAATTGAAAACGGAACGATTTTAACTGATGGAAATAAAATTACAGCAATTGGAAAAGCTGATGCGGTAAACATCCCTACAAACGCAAAGGTTATTGACGTGAATGGAAAAACCATTATGCCAGGAATAATTGATGTTCATGCACATTTACGTACCAGCCCTGATGGAATTTCGCCGCAAAGTGATTGGAGTTATATGGCCAATTTAGCTTTCGGTGTCACTACTGCTCACGATCCATCGAGCAATACAGAAATGGTTTTCAGTCAGAGCGAAATGCTCAAAGCTGGTAGAATGGTTGGTCCCAGGGTTTATTCTACTGGTTCAATTTTATATGGTGCGGATGGCGATTTCAAAGTTGTCATCAATAGTTTAGATGATGCTCTTGCAAACTTGAAAAGACTTCAATCTGTCGGTGCATTTTCAGTTAAATCCTACAATCAACCACGAAGAGAGCAACGCCAGCAAATTTTAGAAGCTGCCCGCCAATTAAAAATGGAAGTTGTGCCAGAAGGCGGTTCGACGTTTTTCCACAACATGAATATGATAGTTGATGGACATACCGGAATTGAGCACAGCATTCCGGTTTTGCCTGTTTATAAAGATGTAACCACACTTTGGAATAATACTTCTGTAGGTTACACACCGACCCTAATTGTGGCTTATGGCGGTCAGTGGGGTGAAAATTACTGGTACGATAGAACAAATGTTTGGGAAAATGAAAAGTTAATGACTTACACGCCACGTTCGATTATTGATGCCAGAGCAAGACGTAGAACAACTTCAGAATACAGCGATTACAACCACATCGATATAGCAAAGGCGGCGAAACAAATTGCTAATGGTGGTACAAAAGTTAACCTTGGTGCTCACGGACAAATACAAGGTTTAGGTGCGCATTGGGAATTGTGGATGTTTGTTCAGGGTGGTTTTACACCAATTCAAGCCATTCGAAATGCTACATTAAATGGAGCACATTATTTAGGCATGGATAGGGAAATTGGTTCGTTAGAAGTTGGGAAACTAGCTGATTTAGTTATTATGGATGCGAATCCTTTGAATGATATCCGCAATTCTGAAAAAATAAAGTATGTAATGATTAATGGCCGTTTATACGATAGTGCAACTATGAACGAGGTCGGAATAAGAGAAAAAATTCGTGGTAAATTGTGGTTTGAAAATGCAAGAGGTAATGGTTTTGTTGTACCAAATGGCGAGTCAGAAACCTGGACATATACGGTTCCGCATTGCGATTAACAGATGTTTCTGCCATATAAGGAATGTAAGAGAAATAAGTCTTTGAGCTTAAATGAATCTTATATTTCTTATGTGGTTGCTTTATTACAATACCAGCAATCCAAATTCTCTCAACGTATTAATAGGCTTTGAATACCAGAATAATTCAAAGTTTTCCATATCTATTTCAAAATCAGATTTTACTTCAGCAAAAGTATAAACCTTTTCATTTGAGACATGGATTTTATCTAAAATAGAAACCAACCATTCGCCCTCACTTTTATTGGTTTGAATGGTAAAAGTTTCTCGTTTATCGTGAAATGTTATTGAGGCCGTTTCCCAGGTATTTCCTTTTTTCGATTTTGTAAAATATTCAGCTGATGGCTTTCCGCCTATCCAAACCACTTTTGCTGTTGGTTTGGTATTGAAACTATCATTGTCATTTAAAGCCTGCTCAATAAAATCGGATGGAATTTTAGTCCTCGGAATTTTAAAATCGAACCAGTCTTGCAGCCCGTAATCAAAACAAATTCCATGCATAAAATTAAAAAGCGATTTCTTTAATCCAAAGCTAAATTGATTATGGTCTATTCCAGTTTTGTCTATATAATTGATGTCGTTATTGGCAAAACTTCCGATTGCTTCCGTTTCCTTAACTACCCCAAACCTTTCAGGATACATCCCAACCGGACTATGGGCAGTCATAGCAAATTGATGCCAGAAACCAGATTGCAAAACACCGGCCTCGAACAACTGACGAACCATTTCAAGGCTATCAATAGTTTCCTGAATGGTTTGCGTTGGGTAACCATACATTAAATAAGCGTGAACCATAACTCCGGCAGCAGTAAAATTTCTTGTAACTTTTGCTACTTGTTCTACCGTAACGCCCTTATCAATCAGTTTTAATAACCTATCGGATGCAACTTCTAAACCGCCAGAAACAGCAATACAGCCCGATGCTTTTAACAACAAACATAAATCGGCAGTAAAGCTCTTTTCAAAACGAATATTGGTCCACCAGGTTACGGCTAATTTTCTGCGAATAATTTCCAATGCAACCTCTCGCATTAAAGCTGGTGGAGCAGCCTCATCTACAAAGTGAAAACCATTTTGACCAGTTTTGGCATATAGATCTTCAATTCTATCTACAATCTGTTTGGCCTGAACGGGTTCATAAACTTTTATATAATCCAAAGAAATATCGCAAAAAGTACATTTTCCCCAGTAACAGCCATGCGCCATTGTTAGTTTATTCCAACGCCCATCACTCCACATCCGGTGCATTGGGTTTACAATTTCAATTACTGAAATGTATTTATCTAATAGTAAACCAGCATAATCAGGTGTTCCCACATCAGCTTGTTTATAATCTTTTCTGAAAGAATCATTTTTATAAACAACTTTATCATTTTCTAGCAAAAATGTACGTTTATACATTTGTATTTCAGCTGGAACTGCCCCACTAATGTTCTGAATTAACAATTCAATTGGCAATTCGCCATCATCCAGGGTGATGAAATCGAAAAATTCAAAAACACGTTTTTCAGAAAGTGAACGCAATTCAGTATTTGGAAAACCTCCACCCATAGAAATTTTAATTTCAGGATGATTGGCTTTTACCCATTGTGCACAGCGAAAAGCACTGTACAAATTCCCAGGGAAAGGAACGGAAATCAGGAACAGTTTAGGATGTATATTTTCTACTTTATCTTTTAAAATAGAAATCAGGATGTTATCAATGTAGGTTGGCGCTTGATTTAAAGCCTCGTACAATTCATCAAAGGAGTTAGCACTTCTGCCTAAACGTTCCGCATATCGACTAAAACCAAAGTTTTCATCTACACATTCAACTATATAATCTGAAATATCTTCAAGGTAAAGTGTGGCTAAATGTTTGGCTTTGTCTTGTGTTCCCATTGCGCCAAAAGCCCAATCCAATTCCTCCAATTGTGCAAAGCGAGAAGCCTGAGGAAGAAAATCATCGCCACAAATTTGCAAAGCCAACGTTGGGTTTTTACCTTGTAGAAAAGAAATAACCGAATCAATTGTTTTTAAGTATTCATCTTTTAAAGCCAGAATTCGCTTTGCATTATCGTTTAATGGTTTTTGCTCATTTACACATTGACTATGCTCAGTTTGGTAGAATAAATTATTTAAACCTTTTTTTGAAAATAATTCCAAAATGACTTCAATACCTAAATCTGCTTGTGTGGAAGAGATATTTTTAGTGTTCAAAAAACCTTTTATATACGCCGTTGCCGGATATGGCGTATTCAGTTGAGTAAATGGTGGCGTAATGGCAAAGATTTCGGTTTTCAAATGAAATTGTTTTTTTTGCAAAAGTAAAGGAATTTCGGAAGATTAGTCGTTTTTAATATGTTCATTACTCTCGTTATTTCGATCGCAGCCGAGAAATCTTTTTAATTAGATAGCATCATTCAAAAATTCTTCATTATATTACTTTCCAGTTGATAAGATGACCCAGAGTAAATACATTAAACTAAATCTCTAATCAAAACGTTTTAGATACACATCAACACCTTATCTACCTGCATGAAAGCTTTGAATCTCTTTTTTCTGATGCTCTTTACACAATTCACCTTTGCTCAAAAACCATTTTTATTCCCCAAAGTAAAAATACAAGGTATTTCTGTTGAACAGCTTACCCCTATTAATTGGACGGTAATTGAAACTGCGAATGGTGATTTAAACAATGATGGAACCGAAGATTTAGCAGTAATTTTTGAATCAAATAAAATTACAGACGAAACCAGAACTTATGGCGACAATAACACTGAAATCATCAAGGAAACCCAAAAACCAAGAATTCTAGCTATCTTTTTTAAAGATAAATTGACAGAAAACTATCTTTTATCTATGCAAAACAACGATTTTATTTTACGTGCTCAAGAGGGTGGAAAACTTGGCGACCCACTTAATCAAATCGGCATTAAAGACCAGCAATTGTATTTAAGGTTTCAAGGTGGAGCAGAATGGCGCTGGGAAATGGGCTACACTTTTAAATTTGAGAACAAAGATTGGTTTTTAACGAGTGCCATAAATCTTTATTTCAACCAAAATACAGGCGACATGACCGAAAGGGTTTACGATTTTAAAACCCGAGAACTATTTACCACAGTTGGCAACTTACACAAACGAGATATTGCTAATCAGAAAAGTAGTGAAGTTTTGTACTTCTCTCAATTAAGAACTTTTAAAACCTTTAAAAAACCTTGGGCTTGGGAAATAATGCCGAATGTTTATTTGTAATGATAAAGTGTTTATTACGAGTGCGCTAAAGATTAATTACATATTCTGCGCTATTACAAAACCGCTTGCCCAGGCCCATTGAAAATTATAACCGCCTAACCAGCCCGTAACATCTAAACATTCACCACCAAAAAACAAGCCCGGTATTTTTTTACACTCCAAAGTTTTAGAAGAAATTTCATTAGTATCAATTCCGCCACGCATTACTTCGGCTTTATCATAACCTTTATCGCCGGCTGGTTTAACTTTAAATTCATGAATCGTTTGTTCGATTAATTGGATTTCTGAATTGGTTAAAGCAGCAACAGGTTTAGTTAAAGGTAAAAATTTACCCAATGCATCAGTAAACTTTTTGGTGTAAAAGCGATTTAGCAAAGTTGATAAAAGTGTTTTTCCATTTAACATTCGCTCCTCGTTCAATAAAGAAATAATATTATGATGCGGTAACAGATTTATATTAACCAATTCTCCTCTTCGCCAGAATGAAGAAATTTGCAATATTGCAGGACCACTTAAACCCCAATGGGTAAATAAAATATTCTCTTCAAAAGAAATAGTATCGTTGCTTACTTCGCACAAAACCGAATTGCCGGATAGCTGAGCAAACCATTCCTCATCTTTTCCGGTAATGGTTAATGGAACCAAAGCAGGTGCTGTCTCTACTATTTTCAAACTATGTTTACGAGCGAAACGCAAAGCAAAATCTGTTGATCCCATTTTTGGAATTGGTAACCCACCCGTGGCGATAACCAACTTTCCAGATGTTATAGTAATTTTTTTGCCCTTCTTTTCATAAGTGACCTGAAAACCATCAGATAGAATTTCGATATCCTTAACATCGGCATCACATCTAATTTCCTGTCCAAAATCTTCACAAATTGAAGTAAAAACCTGGACAACATCTTTTGCATTTTTATCATCAGGAAACAATTGACCTAATGTTTTTTCCTTACCATGAATACCGTAGGTTTCAAAAAAACTGACAGTATCATCCACTGTCCACTGACTAAAAGCCGATTTGATAAAGTGTGGGTTGGCAGAGATAAATTGCTCATCAGATGCAAATTGATTTGTATAATTGCAACGACCGCCACCAGAAATTAAAATTTTAGCACCCGGTTTTTCATTCTTTTCGAGAACAATTACTTTTTTACCCAAATAGCCAGCCTGTACCGCACACATTAATCCGCAAGCTCCTGCACCAATAATTATTGCATCAGCATTCATCAATAAAATTTATTATGGTTACTTTTGTGCAAAAGTAGCATTATTTTCAAGCGCATGGCAAAACAGATTAGCGAATTAAAATTGGGTATTTTAGGTGGCGGACAATTAGGCAGGATGCTCATCCAGCAAGCAATAAATTATAATGTTACCTCTTTAGTGTTAGATCCTGACCCTGATGCACCTTGTAAAAACATTGCAAATTACTTTGAAAATGGTTCAATTACAGATTTTGATACCGTATATAATTTCGGCAAGAAGGCAGATATTATTACCATTGAGATAGAAAAGGTAAATATTGATGCCCTTGAGCAGTTAGAGAAAGAGGGGAAACAAGTTTTTCCTCAATCGAGAGTTATTCGATTAATACAAGATAAAGGCGTTCAAAAACAGTTTTTCAAAGAAAATGATATTCCTACTTCTCCTTTCCAAATTGTAAATACAAAAGAGGATATGGAAAATAGTCATATTCCATTTCCATATATTTTGAAATTAAGAAAAGATGGTTACGACGGCAAAGGTGTAATGAGAATTAACAGTGTTGCAGATTTGAATAAAGCTTTTGATGCCCCTTGTATTATTGAGAAGTTAGTAGATTTTGAAAAAGAAGTTGCTGTAATTGTTGCTCGTAACTCAAAAGGTGATATGAAAACTTTCCCAATGGTTGAAATGGAGTTTAATCCAGAAGCAAACTTAGTTGAGTTTTTGATTTCTCCATCTACTTATGCAGAAAGTTTACAACAAAAAGCAGAAAATATCGCCAAGAACATTGCATCATCAATGAATATCACTGGCATTCTTGCCGTGGAGATGTTTGTATGCAGCGATGGAGAATTATTAGTAAATGAAGTTGCTCCACGTCCGCATAATAGTGGTCATCAAACTATAGAAGGAAATTACGTTTCTCAATTTGAACAACATTTACGTTCAATTTACAATTTACCACTTGGCGATACTACAAGTATTACCAATGCTATTATGATAAATTTACTTGGTGAAAAAGGCTCTGAAGGTGTTGCAAAATATGAAAACCTAGAGAAAATTTTAGCTATTGATGGTGTATTTGTTCATCTATATGGAAAGAAATATACAAAACCTTTTCGTAAAATGGGTCATGTAACCATTGTTGATATCGACAGAGAGAAGGCGATTGAAAAAGCCAGATTTGTGCAAAAAACCTTAAAAGTAATTGCTTAGCCCCCTAGCCTCATGAAGGGGGAATTAAAAAGCAAAGAGGAAAAACATAATTAAAAGATAAAATAAAAGATTAATATATATGAGTGTTGGAAATTCAAGTTCCCTTTTAGGGACGGAGGGGTCTGTATTAGTAGGAATAATTATGGGTAGCAAATCGGATTTGCCTGTTATGCAAGATGCTGCTGATGTATTAAGAGAATTTGGAATCAGTTATGAAATTACTGTTGTTTCCGCACACAGAACGCCGGAACGTATGTTCAACTATGCTAAAGAAGCGCAAGGCAAAGGTTTGAAAGTAATTATTGCAGGTGCCGGTGGTGCTGCTCATTTACCTGGTATGGTTGCATCAATCACAACACTTCCTGTAATCGGTGTTCCTGTTAAATCATCAAATTCTATTGATGGCTGGGACAGTATTTTATCTATTCTGCAAATGCCAAATGGTATTCCTGTTGCAACAGTAGCTTTAAATGCCGCTAAAAATGCAGGTTTATTAGCTGTACAAATTTTAGCCACTGCTGATGAATCTTTAACAGTAAAAATGCAGGCTTATAAAGAAGAACTGAGAAGAAAAGTTGAGGAAAGTGCAGAAGAAATGAACAAAATATAGATGCCATGTTGAGCTTAGTTCAAACTTGGATCTACAGGAAAATTACTTATATGGGCATACTTCGGACCTAAGTTTACAATTACATCTCTCCACAGCTTTTCATCGTCGTTACCGAAAATAATATCCGGGTGAGAAATATCACTCACCATCCAAGCGTTTTGTTCAATTTCTTTATTTAATTGTCCGTCGTCCCAACCGGAGTAACCAAGAAAAAACTTTACTTCATTTTCATCAATAGCATTTGTATTGATAAGAATTTTAAGCGTTTCAAAATTTCCTCCCCAATAAATTCCATCTCCAATTTCTTCACCGCTTTGTAATTTATCATAACACCTGTGGATAAAATGTATCGTATCTGCAGCAACTGGTCCGCCAAAGTAAATTTGATTATCAGCAGCCCATAAATCCTGAATCACATCTTTTAAAAGCAAACTACCAACCTGATTTAATATATAACCAACAGAACCATCATTACCATGTTCGGTTAATAAGATTACTGATCTTTTAAAATTAGGATCTGCCATAAACGGCTCGGAGATAAGTAATCTACCTATTTTTGGTTTTATATTGTTAAGCATGATGATAATCATTTGTAGCACCGTAAAAGATGCCTATTTTTGTTTATGCAAGTTACAAATGAATTTCTACAAAACCTGCGCCAGGATTATAAAAGCGCAACGTTAGATGAAGCTGACGTAGATAACAATCCGATTACCCAATTTAAAAAATGGTTTGACCATGCCATCGAAGCGCAGGTTTACGAGCCAAATGTAATGACGTTGGCAACAGCAGATAAAGCAGGGAAACCTGATGCCCGCATTGTTTTGCTTAAAGGCGTAGATGAAGATGGTTTCAGATTTTTTACTAATTACTTAAGTGCTAAAGGAAAAGAACTAAAAAGAAATCCTTATGCAGCATTAGTTTTTTTCTGGCCTGATTTAGAGCGACAAGTAAGGATTGAAGGTATTGTAGAGAAACTTGATAAAGAAACATCTGAAGAATATTTTATCACTCGGCCCGTTACAAGTCAGATTGGAGCTGTAGTATCACCTCAAAGCCAAATTATTCCTGATAGGAGATTTTTAGAAGAAAAGTTCGAAAATTTAAAAGCAAAAAGCGATAATAAAACAATTGCAAAACCTGCACATTGGGGTGGTTATATTGTTAAACCAACAAGAATTGAATTTTGGCAAGGTCGCAACAGCAGATTACATGATAGAATTAATTTTGAGTTAATAAAAGGAAACTGGATAAAAACCAGATTAGCCCCGTAGAAAAGCGGTCAAATTAAAATAGAGATCTGCCATCCGGCCAAATCTCTATTTTTTAAACTAATCATTAACTAACCTAAATTTACTAGGAAGTGTCTTTATAAAAACGTCTTTAGTTTTTCAAACTTTCGACGAGTATTTTATTTTACATACCAAGCGATTAAAAAGCTTTTTTTTCTTGATGAATAAGATGACTTTATGAGATAACAATTTTTATACCGTTTATCGGTGAATAAATTATTATGTGCTGACAAGTGAAAGATTGACTATGATTCATAATTTATTTAACAATTTTTAACTTTAAATAATTATTTAATAATATATAAACGTTATTCTTTACAAGATAGATTTAATGATTTTAATTAAAAAAGGACAATCCCATTAAAGAAGTTTTATTAAAAAAACTAGTTTTACAAACAAAACATATCTCTTTAAAATACTATAAAGCAAAAAAACTAACCAAATGATAAAGAATATATCTGTTATAGGCTCAGGAACAATGGGAAATGGTATTGCACATACCTTTGCACAGTTCGGCTATAGTGTAAATTTAATTGATATTAACCAGGAAGCTTTAGATAAAGCCTTACAAACCATAACTAAAAATCTGGATAGGCAAATTGGAAAAGGCACATTAACAGAAGAGCAAAAAGTAGAAACTTTAAAGCATATAATCACTTCAACATCCGTAGAAGCCGGCGTAAAACATGCCGATTTAGTTGTAGAAGCAGCAACGGAAAATTTAGATTTAAAACTTAAAATATTTAAAGATTTAGATTCCTTTGCCCCTGCAGATGCAATTTTAGCGTCAAACACATCTTCAATTTCTATTACTCAAATTGCAGCTGTTACAAACCGAGGAGATAAAATAATCGGTATGCATTTTATGAATCCTGTTCCGGTAATGAAATTAGTTGAAGTGATTCGTGGCTATCAAACCAGCGACGAAACAACAAAAACCATTATGTCGCTTTCCGAAAGTTTACATAAAACACCAGTTGAAGTTAATGATTACCCTGGTTTTGTAGCAAACAGAATTTTAATGCCAATGATTAATGAAGCAATTTATACACTTTATGAAGGCGTTGCAGGCGTTTATGAAATTGATACAGTAATGAAACTTGGCATGGCACACCCAATGGGGCCATTACAATTAGCTGATTTTATTGGGCTGGATGTTTGTTTGGCTATTCTTAAAGTTTTACATGATGGGTTTGGAAATCCTAAATATGCACCTTGTCCGCTTTTAGTAAATATGGTTGCTGCAGGCAAAAAAGGTGCAAAAACTGGCGAAGGTTTTTACACATATACATCAGGTTCAAAAGATTTGATAGTTGCCAACAAATTTAAGAAATCCTAATTTTTTTAGCATTAAATTTTATATTTGCTGTATGAACGAAAATCTTGACCCTGAAGCGAGCAACCTAACCCCTACCGATAGAGATATTGAAAGGGTTTTACGGCCTCAAGCTTTTGAAGATTTTACGGGACAAGAAAAAGTAATGGAAAACCTACGGATTTTTGTTCAGGCAGCAAAACTTCGTGGTGAAGCATTAGATCATGTTTTGCTTCATGGCCCTCCAGGATTAGGAAAAACAACCTTATCTTACATTATTGCCAACGAAATGGGCGCAGGTATAAAAGTTACCTCTGGTCCTGTTTTAGATAAACCTGGAGATTTAGCAGGCTTACTTACTGGTTTAGATACCGGAGATATTCTTTTTATTGATGAGATTCATCGTTTATCGCCTTTGGTTGAAGAATATTTGTACTCGGCAATGGAGGATTTTAAAATTGATATTATGTTAGAAACCGGACCAAATGCTCGTTCGGTACAAATATCTTTAAATCCTTTTACGCTGGTTGGTGCCACTACCCGTTCGGGTTTACTTACTGCACCTCTGCGAGCCCGCTTTGGAATTAATGCCAGATTAGCATATTATGATGCCAAGCTTCTAACTACAATTGTTCTGCGCTCATCAGATATTTTAAAAACACCTATTAACGATGAAGGTGCATACGAAATTGCCCGTCGTAGTCGTGGAACACCTCGTATTGCAAATGCCTTGCTTCGTAGAACGAGAGATTTTGCTCAAATTAAAGGCAATGGAAATATCGATACAGAAATAGCCCGTTACGCTTTAAATGCACTCAATGTTGATGAGCATGGTTTGGATGAAATGGATAATAAAATTTTAGTGACCATTATTGATAAGTTTAAAGGTGGACCAGTTGGATTAAAAACCATTGCTACCGCCGTTGGCGAAGATGAAGGCACCATTGAAGAGGTTTATGAGCCATTCTTAATTCAGGAAGGGTATATCATGAGAACCTCTCGCGGAAGAGAAGTAACCGAAGCTGCTTACAAACACTTAAAGAAAATCTACCCAGGGCAAACTGGAAAGTTGTTTTAAGGTAAGATTTGAGCTTTTTCTTTTGCAGAAACTTTGTTTTTAAACGGGATGGTAGCGATATCCTTTTTTGATATTCCTTAGACAAGCTCCGGATGACAATGCCAAAAAAGATATAGCGAACAGCCCGGCTGTATTAACAAAAGAACTTGTTGCTTTCATTTCCAAAAACCTCTAATCAAATTTTAGACTTTATTTTTACAAACATTAAATGCATTTATCCGTTGGGTAAGTGTAAAACCAACAAATTATGAATATTGAATTACGTAAGTTAACGCTCGAAGATTATGCCGATTTAAAAGATTCTATGACCCAGGCTTACGATAGTATGGGTGGTTCTATTTGGCCAAAATCAAGCATCGCTAAACTTTTAAATATTTTTCCGGAAGGTCAGCTTTGCATCGCAGTAGATGAAAAGGTTGTAGCCTGTTCTTTAGCCATCATTGTGCAATACGACGAATATGGCGACAGGCATACCTACAAATTAATTACTGGAGATTACTCCTTTACCACGCACGACTCAAATGGAGATACCTTATATGGGATAGAAATTTTTGTTCACCCCGATTTCCGTGGTTTACGTTTAGGTAGAAGATTATACGAAGCCCGTAAAGAACTTTGCGAAAGTTTAAATTTAAAAAGTATTATTGCAGGTGGCCGAATTCCGGGTTATCATACTTACTCAGAAACCTTGACACCAAGGCAATACATTGATAAAGTTAAGGCTAAGGAAATTTACGATCCAACTTTAACTTTCCAGATTTCTAATGATTTTCACGTTAGAAAAGTTTTAAAAAATTATCTACCAGGCGATAAAGAATCAAAAGAATATGCAACCCTTATAGAATGGAATAATATTTACTATCAAGGTATTGATGCTTCTGCCCGTTCAGCTATGACCATTAGGTTAGGTTTAGTACAATGGGAAATGCGTTTGTTTCCAGATATGGATGCATTTTATGAGCAGGTAGAATTTTTTGTTGATGCATTAAGTGGATACAAATCAGATTTTATTCTATTTCCCGAATTGTTTAACACACCACTGCTTCAGCCATACAATCATTTACCAGAGATTGAAGCGATGCGTAAACTTGCTGAAAAAACTAAGGAAATTGTAGATAGAATGCATGAATATGCCTTGAGTTACAATGTGAATATTATTACTGGTAGCATGCCTTTATTAGAAGGAAACAAACTCTATAATGTTACTTACTTATGCCACAGAACGGGTAAAATTGATGAATACCGAAAAATTCATATTACGCCAAATGAGCAAAAATACTATGGTATGATTGGCGGTGATAAAGTGAAAGTTTTTGATACCGATTGTGGTAAAGTAGGTATTTTAATCTGCTATGATGTTGAATTCCCTGAATTGAGCAGAATTTATGCAGACCAAGGAATGCAAATTTTGTTCGTTCCATTTTTAACAGATACGCAAAATGGATATACCAGGGTAAGACATTGCGCACAGGCCAGGGCAATAGAAAACGAATGCTATGTTGCAATTGCAGGATGCGTTGGCAATTTGCCTAAAGTAAATAATATGGATATTCAGTTTGCACAATCGGCAGTTTTTACACCATCAGATTTTGCCTTTCCTACCAATGCCGTAAAAGCAGAAGCAACGCCAAATACTGAAATGGTTCTGGTTGTTGATGTAGATTTACATTTACTGGATGAATTACATCATTATGGTACGGTAAAAATTTTGAAAGACAGAAGAACAGATTTATATCAAACGAAACTGCTTAAGTAAAATTCATATAACAAAAAATGCCGGTCACATCACTAACCGGCATTTCTAATTACACTAAAGCTACTATATTTATTTTCTCATTGCAAACCAAACAATTAAGCCAATTATTACCGCAATTGGCAAAATCCATTTTAATACAGAACCTGCTCCATTAACATCTTTCTCTGTAACTGCGGGTTTTGCTGGCCCGGGGTTATCTTTATGACTTTCGTAATCTTTTTCTATAGGTTTCGGAGTTTCTCCGCTTTCGGTATGTTTTGGATCTACATTTTCCATTATATAAAATTTTATCGCGTTAAATAAACTTTATGATTTCTTTTGTTAAATAGATTTCAAAAGTTTGGGTTAATTAATTTAGTTTCAAGAGAACAACAAGCAATAAAGCAAAAGGTTTTAATCCTAAGCCCTATCTTTGTATATTAATGTTTAACAATTCTTCAAAATATAGCCAGCTAATAAAAGATGAAGCCATAAGATTGGGCTTTATCGGATGCGGCATTTCAAAAGCAGAATTTTTAGAAACCGAAGCGCCACGATTAGAGCAGTGGTTAAATTTGAACCATCATGGCGAAATGAAGTATATGGAAAACTACTTCGATAAAAGACTAGATCCAAGGTTACTGGTAGATGGTGCTAAATCGGTTATATCACTTTCGCTAAATTACTATACTGATGATAAACAATCTGACCCGGAAGCTCCAAAAATCTCAAAATATGCTTACGGACAAGATTATCACTCCGTTATAAAAGAAAAACTTAAAGCGCTTTTAATTTTTATCGAAGAGAATATAGGAGAAGTTGGTGGAAGAGCTTTTGTTGATTCTGCACCTGTTTTAGACAGAGCCTGGGCGCAACGTTCGGGCATTGGCTGGATTGGAAAAAACTCTAATCTGATAAGTAAACAAAATGGATCATTTTTTTTCCTTGCTGAATTGATTGTCGATTTAGAGTTGGATTATGATAGTCCCTTTCATAAAGATCACTGCGGCACATGTACACGATGTTTAGATGCCTGCCCTACCGATGCCATTATTTCGCCGCAGGTTGTTGACGGTTCCAAATGTATATCTTATTTAACTATCGAACTTAAGAACGAAATACCAATTGAGTTTAAAGACAAAATGGATAATTGGATGTTCGGATGCGATATTTGTCAGGATGTTTGTCCGTGGAACAGATTTTCTAAAGCACATAATGAAGATGCATTCAAGGCAGACAATGGTTTGCTTGAGCTAAATGCAAAAGAACTAACAGAAATTACGGATGAGGTTTTCAAAAAGGTTTTTAAGGGTTCAGCTGTAAAACGAACAAAGTTTACAGGTTTAAAAAGAAATATTGATTTTTTGAAACCATAAAAAATTAAATTCAATATTACAAATTAATCAAAATAATAAGAAAGAAACTTCATAACTGATAATGATAAAAATTTAATTCACAGAAAAACTATTATCAGATTTAACTTTATCAGGCGTATGAGGATTTCCCATCACAACCTTATTTAATTTTTTAGTTGTTTTAATTTCAATGGTTGTTTGGTTGTTTCCTTTTTCCCAAACACCAATTGTGCTATGGTTATTTTCTGTAGAGCCGTTTTCATAACTCAATCGCAAATCAATAGGTAAAGCTTTAACGCCTTTATTTTCCACCACTATTGCATAGCCAAAACTTGTTTTCGTTACAGATTTTATGGCCAGATCTACAACCCCGCCTTCAAAAAACCAGGGTTTCCAAAACCAATTTAAATCTTTTCCACTGCCCTCATTCATGCTATTAAAGAAATCGTAAGGCATAGGGTGTTTACCATTCCAGTTCTTAATATAATTATGTAACGCCTTGGTAAACAAATCATCACCCAGGTAATCTTTAACAAACAGATAAGCTAAACCAGGTTTAGGATAGGAATTTGTAAATGATCCTGAACCTTTTAAATCAGGCGTTAATGTCATAATAGGCGAATCATCTTTACCACCAGAACTCGAGGCCGTAGGTTGAACACCATATTCATCAATAATTGTAGAATCAATCATTGGCGAAATAAGCCACTCACCTATCGTTGCCCAACCTTCATCCATCCAACCGTATTTGGTTTCATTAATACCCATGTAAAAAGGAAACATGGTATGAAAAATTTCATGGTCGGTTAGGGTAATAGCATCCTCACGTTTATCAACCGGGTTATCATTAACCATCATTGGATATTCCATTTGATCTAAACCATCGAAAACAGTTTCATGGTTATAAGGGTAAGGCCATTTCGGAAATTTATAACTCATGGCCTCCACAGTTTTACGGGCAAAATCAATTACTTCGTAGTAATCTTTATGTTTCGGATTAAAAACTGCATCAACCCGAGTGCGTTTTTTTGTTAATGGATCAACAACCAAACTTGATGATTTCCATAGATAATGGTCGCTTAACGCAAAGACGAAATCAGTTACGTTTTTAGCCTCAAATTTAAAAGTATTGAAGGGCTTAGTTTGCGTCACTCTTTTAGCGGCCAAGTCGGCTTCTGCAATTACATCAACTACGGCGTCGTTTTTTTCTGCCGAAACTATTCTAGATACGATTTCCTTTTGAAAAACATCAGAAGCATTTTTTAAATCGCCTGTAGCCCAAACGCCGTAACCTTCGGGAACAGTTACTTCCGCATTAAAATTATCAAAATCATTATAAAACTCTTCAGCACCTGTGTAGGGATATTTATTCCAGCCATCAACATCATCATAAACCGCAATTCTTGGAAAGAAATAAGCAACAAAATGTGAACCTTCATCCACCTGACCAGTACGCATGTGCGAACCCTTATTTAAAGTGTAGTTGTAGGTTATTGCAAATTTAATGGTTTTACCAGGCATAACGGAAGGAACTTTAACAGTCATGTTAGTCCCATCAACATTAAAATCTGAAATCAATTTCCCGTTTGCTGTAAGTTTTTCAATTGCAACACCTTCGCCCAAATCTGCTTCAGCGAATTTTGCTTTTCGAGGTGTTCCTTTTTTATATAGATTTGGGTAAAGTTTAAACCAAATTTCTTTTAAAGTATCCGGACTATTATTGGTATAAACCACATCAACAGTTCCTTTTAATAATCTACTAATTGGATTAAAATCAACATTTAACTTATAATCAGAGCGATTTTGAAAATAATTTTTTCCAGGTTTACCATCTAAACTTCTTGTGGCTTTTTGATAAGTATTTTCAAAAACCGGCGCAATCGGAAGCGTAACCTGAGCATTTAAATAAAATGCTGATAATATTAAAATACTAAAAATTTTTATTGATTTCATTAAACGATTGATGGGGAAAAATTAAAACATAAATCTACTTTCCAAACTTCATTTTCAACTGCTCCAACATATCTGTATTAATTGGTTCTGCTGGTTTTTCTTCTGGCTTTGGTTTGTTGTATTGGGGTTTAATATAATGCGGTTTATTTGCGGGGGTCGGATTTTGTGCTTTTGGTGCTTTATTTTCGTTCTTTTTAACGTTAAATTTTGCCCATTCTTCATCCAGTTTTTTCTTGGTGTAAAGCGGGAAATCGCCTTGCTTCATCCATGCATAATAACTTGGTTCTACACTAAAAACTTGTTCTGTAGTTTTGCCTTTATGCTTTCCAAAATTAAAACAAACTTCATCATTATCATTGTAAACCAATCTACCGGCAAAATCTACCGGTTTATTAATATTTGTAAAAATGTGTAATGCATCAACATCATTTACAACTGGAACGCTTTTTACACCCTGTTTACTTTCAAATTCGGTTTCTTTATACATATCAAGCTGTCCGAGCAGCACTTTATAAGTTGCAATAACATCAGCTTCAGCGGCATGTGCATTAACTAAATCATCATTACAATAAAATTTATAAGCTGCTTTTAAAGTCCGTTGTTCCATCTGGTGGAAGATGTTTTGAACATCTACAAACTTTCTTCCGCTCATATCAAAATCTACTTCGGCACGTAAAAATTCTTCGAGCAACATCGGGATATCAAATTTATTAGAATTATATCCTGCCAAATCACTTTCACCTAAAAACTCAGCTATTTCAGCAGCAAGTTCTTTAAATGTGGGCTCATTAACAATATCTTCATCGTAAATTCCATGTATTAAGGATGTTTGTAATGGAATAGGCATTTGAGGATTAACACGCCATGTTTTGATTAATTCTGAACCATCTGGCATTGCTTTTAAAATTGCTATTTCTACAATTCTATCTGCACCAACGTTTATACCTGTTGCCTCTAAATCGAAAAAAGCTAAAGGACGTTTTAAATTTAATTTCATTACTTACTAATATGAGATTAAGACATAAGATTTTTGAATCCCATATCCGGAATGTTTCTTTAATCAAAAGTGCTAAAAAGGATTGGTTACTTCTGTAAAATCTATATGCAAATTTTAAAATTTAATTATGAAATTATTTTTGAATACAGCGCGGTAAATTTAAATTGCGGTAAATTAACCAAACTCAAATGAATAAAATTTTCATGCTCCTAACCCTTAGTTTTGTTGGCTTATCGAGTTATGCTCAAAACTTCAATTTTGGAGCAATAACACACGACGATTATAGTTTTGACAAAAATAAGCTGGATAGTAATGCTAATGCAATTGTACTTAAAGAATTCGGTACATCAAGCATTCAAATAAGTGAAGTAACAGGCGGTACAGAATTAATTTTTGAGTACCAAGTTAAAATTAAAATCTACAATAAGGAAGGTTATAGGCAAGCAAATATTGTTATCCCGACTTATAAAAACGGTTCGAGAGAAGAATTTATAAATAACATTAAGGCATCAACCTTTAATTTTGAAAATGGCAGATTTGTAGAATCCGTTATGGATAAGAAAGCTATTTTTACAGAAAATAAAGCAAGATATACTGTATTAACGAAATTTACACTGCCAAATATTAAAGATGGCTCCATAATAGAATATAGCTATCGTTTAGAATCTCCGCTGCTTTTTAACTATAAAACATGGGAATTTCAGGGTAATATACCTAAGGTTTACAGCGAATATTTGGTTTACATTCCAGCAATTTATAATTATAATGTTTCCCTTCGCGGATTTTATAAATTAAGCGAAAATAAAAGCGAGTTGACTAAAGAATGTATGCGCATTAATGGCGTTCCGATTGATTGTTCTAAAATATGGTATGTAATGAAAAATATTCCTTCTTTTGTTGAGGAAGATTATATCACGGCTGCAAGTAATTACAAATCTGCTATCTACTTCGAATTATCTGATTGGCAAATGCCAGATGGACGTAAACAAAGCTATACCAAATCATGGAAAGATGTTGATTATGAACTTATAACAGATAAATCACTTGGTTTGCAAATGAAGCGAAAAGATTTATTTAAAGAAATTCTTCCTTCTATAATAAAAGATGCAGCAGACGATTTAAGTAAGGCTAAAGCAGTTTACAACTACATTAAAAAACAAATAAAATGGAATAATATTTATGGTATTAGTAGTGAGGATAACATTAAAAAAGCTTTGGATATACGCTCCGGCAACGTAGCAGATGTAAATTTAAGCTTAATTGCTGCACTTTCAACAGCAAATTTAGATGCCGAAGCTGTAATTCTTTCCACTCGCGAAAATGGTAATGCAAATAAATTATATCCTATAATAAGCGATTTCAATTATATAGTAGCCAAGGTAAACATTGGTGATAAAAGTTATCTTCTAGATGCCACAGAACCATTATTGCCTTTCGGTTTACTACCTTTAAGATGCATAAATGATCAGGGTCGTGTTATAAATCTTAAAAAACCATCATATTGGATGGATTTAACAGCGATTCAAAAAGCAATTACAAGTTATATTGTTGATGCAAAAATGGAAACAGATGGAAAATTAACCGGCACAATAACGACCCACAGTTCTGGATACGCTGCTTTTAATAAGCGAAAAGAGATTAAAAGGTATAATTCTCCTGATGAGTATGTAGAAAAACTGGATGAACGTTTACCAAAGATTCAGATACTTAAACATGAAATAAAAAATATTGACAGCGTGGAGAACAGTTTAACAGAAATTTATGAAGTAGAATTTTCAAAAATGGCAGATGCAGGGAAAGACGAGGTTTATTTCAATCCATTTTTTATAAATCCTATAACAAAAAACCCTTTCAACTTAAACGTAAGAACTTATCCTGTTGATTTAGGATCGGCATTTGAGGACCGTATAATTATCAATATTGCTTTGCCCGGTAAATTTGAAATGACAGAGAAACCTAAAGATTTAGCCATTGGCTTGCCAAATGCCGGCGGAAGATATCTTTTAAAAACATCTTTGGTAGATAATGTAATCTCATTTAATCAAATTCTCCAATTTAATAAAGCTATTTATGAACCAGAAGAATATCCATATCTAAAGGAATTTTACAGCATAATTATACAAAATCAAAAGATTAATTTATTATTAAAAAATATTAGGTAATGGTAAAATTAATTGGTTTTATTTTATTCTTTTTATCTTCATTATCAGGCTTTACACAAGATAATTATGATTCGGATTTAATTCCTTCAACGCTTAAAAATCGGGCAAATGCAGTTATTAGAAATGAAGAAACTATGGTTGATATGCGTTCTACCGATAATGTTTTACGCTCTGTTAAGCAAGCAATTACCGTACTAAATAAAAATGGGGAAGATAATGCCAGGTTAGTGTTGTTTTATGATAGAAATACAGCGATAAAAAGTATTAAAGGAGAGGTTTATAATGCATCTGGAATATTAACCAAAAAATTTTCTCAAAGTAATTTCAGAGATGAAAGCACTGCAGATGGATTTTCGCTTTTTGTAGATAGTAGGGTGAAGCATTACCTTCCTAACGAGAGCACTTACCCCTACACTGTTGTATATACGTATGAAATTAAATACAAACAAAATTTAATTATTCCCGATTGGGTTCCGAAAACTGCAGATGACATATCTGTAGAAAAAAGTACCTATACATTTATTTGCAAACCTGGTGATGAGCTAAGAATTAAAACTCAAAGTTATACCGGTAAGCCCGAAGAAATTATAAATGATAAGCAAAAAACAATTTTTTGGAAAGTGAATAATTTACTTGCTGTAAAATCCGAACCCTATAGTCCGAATGCAGAAACTTACCAAACAAATGTTAAAATAGCACCAAAACAGTTTGATTATTACAATTACAAGGGAAGTTATACAAATTGGAATCAATTGGGTAAATGGGTTTATGATGATTTACTTAAAGGACGTTCTGCTCTAAGCCATTCAACAATAGAAACGATTAAAGAGTTGGTTAAAAATGAAACTACCGCCAAAGCCAAGGCAAAAAAGATTTATGAATACATGCAAAATAAAACCCGATACATCAGTGTTCAAATTGGTATCGGAGGGTTTCAGCCTGTAACTGCAGCAGAAGTAGATCGACTTGGTTACGGAGATTGCAAAGCTCTAGTAAACTACACACAAAGTTTATTAAGTGTAGCCGGAATAGAATCTTATTATTGCGTTGTACAGGCTGGTAGTGAAAAAATAAGCCTCGATCCTAGTTTTGCCAGTATGATACAAGGTAATCATGTAATTTTGTGTATGCCATTAAAAGGTGATACCACCTGGCTTGAATGTACAAGTCAAAAAATACCCTTTGGTTTTTTAAGTGATTTTACTGATGATAGAATTGTTCTTGCTTGTACAGCTGAAGGTGGGAAATTATTAAGAACGCCTAAATTATCAAGTCAAGATAATCGTCAAATTCGTTATGCAGAACTAACAATTCTATCAAACGGAGATGCAAATGGTAAAATAAAAACGGTTTTTTCAGGATTACAATACAATACTAATGAAGATATTATTGGCAAGCCTCTTGCCGAGCAGCAAAAACTATTAAATAATATCTATAATGTTGATAACATTAATTTTAGCTCTGTTGATTATGTTCAAAAGAAAGGTATTTATCCTGAAATTGATGAAAATATTACATTAAATATAAGAAGTTATGCATCAATTAATAACCATAAAATGCTGTTACAACTTAATGCTTTTAATGTAAAAAGTAGCATATCAGAATTAAGAAACAGAATACAACCCGTTTACATCAATCGGGGCTTTGTTGAAGAAGACACAATTACTTACAATCTTCCTGAAGAGATTTTAACAGATTTGCTTCCTGAAAACGATAAAAATATAAAAACTCCTTTTGGCGAATATATTTGTAAAACAACCTTAAATGGAAAGAAATTAACCTATTATCGAAAATTTATTATTAATGACGGTACTTTTCCGCCGCAGGCTTATTCAAATTTTTCTAAGTTTATTAATGATGTAAACTCAGCAGATAATTACAAAGTGATACTTAGCTTAAAAAAATAATACCGAGGGTTATTCCTACAATCATTATTAAATACATTAAAATTTCTGTAGAGGCAAAGCGTTTGTACTTTGTCCAAAACGAATAATCTTTATCTTGATTGGGCATGATTTAAAGTTGATGCACAAAAATAGGAATTTAGATTTAAATATTTTGTTGTTTAAAGGTTGTGATTTGTTTCGCCATACCTTTAAAAAGAACAATATGGAATGGCCACATTGCATACCAGTACATTCTGCCCCATAAACCTTTCGGTCTGAATGTGGCAATTTGCGATAAAAATGCTTTGCCGTGAAGCTCTACCAATTTTAGTTCCAGCCATGCTTCGCCAGGAACCTTCATTTCAGCAAACAAAAGCAACCTTTTATTTTTTTTATCGGCTAAAAGTACACGCCAGAAATCGAGTACATCACCTGCCTGAATATCTACATTACTTGTTCTTCCACGCCTTGCACCTACACCACCAAACATTTTATCTAAAAAGCCTCTAAAATGCCAGAGCCAGTCCATATAATACCATCCTCTATTGCCGCCGATACTCCAGATATTTTCAAAAACCTCTTCTGCTTTACGCTCAAAAGGCATTTTTACTTTATATTCTAATGTTCCATTTTGAGGAACTTTTATTTGATCCATAAAATTCGTATCCAAGTAGCCACGATTTAATGCATCTTTCCAACTTGAAACAATAGAATTTTGGTCAATTTTTTCGAAAGCCAAATGCAGCGATTCTGCATAAGTTAAGCACTCGCGAGGAACAACATCATGTATTCTATCATCTTTACACACCACCTCATTCTTCATGCTGTCAACTAAGCTTCGTGCCAGCGAATAAGGAACAGGCGTTATCATATTAAGCCATAAGGAAGATAATCTTGGTGTTAAAACAGGTACAGTAAAAATCCATCTTTTTAAAGCACGCTCTTTAGCATAGCCCATCATCATTTCCCGGTAAGTTAAAATATCAGGCCCACCGATATCGAAGGTTTCATCGTATGCTTTCTCATTATGTAGAACGCCTATTAAATAAGCTAATACATCACGAATAGCAATTGGCTGGCATCTTGTTTTTACCCATTTCGGCGTGATCATAACAGGTATTTTTTCTGTTAAATCCCTAATAATTTCAAAAGAAGCACTCCCAGACCCAATAATTATTGCAGCACGCAGAATAGTGCATGAAATTTCTGATAATTTTAACTGTTCCTCAACAGCCAGTCTAGAACCTAAATGTTTGGATAAGTGTTCATCATTTGCAATTCCCGTAAGGTAAATGATTTGCTTACAGTTTGTATTTTTTAATGTTGAAGAAAAATTTTCTGAAGATTTCTTCTCCATATCATCAAAGCCCGAACCACTTGAAGACATAGAGTGAACAAGGTAATATGCAGCATCAATATCGTTAGGAATTTCATTTAGGCTTTCGGCATCTAAGAGATTGCCAGTTATTATGGTAACCTGCCCACTCAAATCTGATTGATTAATAAATCGTCTTTTATCGCGAACCATACATACAACCTCATGATTTTGCTCTAAAAGGAGTGGTAATAATCTAGTTCCGATATAGCCGTTTGCTCCAGTTAATAATACTTTCATTTTTAATGATATTGATAGTAACAGATATGTGCTGTGCTTTGTTGTAAGTTAAGCGTAAATGATTTATTATCAATACTTCAGCAAGCTATAAAACTCAGCAAAAGTGTCATATTACTGTAAAGGGATATGGCAATAATTACTATGTAACCGCCACGTTACAATAATAATCATATTTGAGCGTAAATATTCTTGATATTCAAATAAACATCCCTGAATGAAAAAAAATATAATGGGCTTTGTTATGACCTTAATATTAGGAATTAGCATAGTTGGAACGGGCTTTAAAGTGGTGGAGCATCCACAAAAAAACCAAACATTTTTTATTAAAAATAATTCTGATACTGATAGTTTGTACACGCAGTATATATCTGAAATTTATCGCAGCATTCACTTAGATTCTGTAGGATTAAATTTCAATGTTTTTGAGAAAGCATTGACCGGTTACTACAACATTAAATCTCAAGGATTGTTAAATACAAAATCTATATTAACAATTGCCGATTTTGACCAGGAAAGCATCAAAAAGCGACTTTACATTATCGATTTAAATAAAAAAGAATTGATTTTGAATACTTGGGTTGCACACGGACAAAATAGTGGTGGAGATAAACCAGATTATTTTTCTAACGCTGTAAATTCCAATACCAGCAGTTTGGGTTTCTATTTAACCGGCGAAGTTTATTTCGGTAAACATGGCCGCTCTTTAAAATTGGATGGTATGGATTTTGGATTTAACAATAATGCCCGCGAACGTGCTATTGTGGTGCATGGTGCAGATTATGTATGCCAAAACAGTATAAACCAATTGGGCAGATTAGGTAGAAGTCAGGGTTGCCCTGCAGTTGCAACTAAACTTGCAAATACCGTTATTAATGCAATTGCTGATAAAACAATTTTATTTATCAATAGCACTGCTCAACCCTATACTTCTCAATATTTAAACGAAACATTGGCCGCCGGCATTGCGCTAAATCAGAACCAGTTTTTTGCTTCTAATTTTAATTTATTGGATTAAACGCAGGTTTCAACGTTTTTGAAATAGGCATTGATTAAAGAAATCGTTGTTTACGTTTTTATTGATTTGGAAATGAGTGCTTCGGTAATACTTGGGGAGCTGTAGTCCTGCTGTACCTCCAAGCCCGATGAAAAATCGGGGCTTTCCGTCCCATCAGGTTTAGAAATTAAATTTGATGCTTTTGGGAAAATCATTAGAAAACAGAAAATTGTTCATGATTTACGAATGCTAATTCAGGTTTTTAAGTTTCTTTTTCCTAAATTTTTGGGAAATATCCATATTGTAAAATTAACGAAGCGTCCAACAAAATCCCAAAGCCATCGATTGCTATCTAAATGTTTCTCTCCGCAGTCGATTATTTCAGCTCGTTCGATGCCTTTTTGAACAAGCTTTTTTATCCACGATATATTGATATGCTTCTTTATTACCAATCCAATATAATCACTAAAGATATGAGCCCAAATTTCTACAACGAATGATTTGTTGTTAATATCTAATGATTTACCAATGACTTCTTTATAATCGGCCTTAATAGTTTCAACAAGTTTAAATGTTCTTAATTTAACATCTTCGTTTAAATAATTCCATAGATTTTTATCGCTATACAAACGCACAATACCTTTATCAAGGCTAACTTTAATTTCGAAGTTTTCTAAATTGTAAATCTTATCCATTTGATAATTAATGATTGTTAGACAAATAAGTTGTATAAATGTTAGTTTTCGATTTGAATTTTTATATAACAATGCAATCCCTTCGGAATTTTTGTGAATAATTTTTTAAACGCTGCTCGAATAATTTTAATCATCTTTGAGGTTTTAAAAGCTAAACCTATTAATGAAAATTGTTATTGCAGAAAAGCCATCTGTTGGTCGCGAACTTGCCAAAGTTTTTGGAGCAACCACCAGAAAAGACGGATATATAGAAGGAAAAGGATATTCTTTTACCTGGGCTTTCGGGCATTTGCTGCAATTGGCACCACCACAAGATTATGGTTTTATTGGCTGGCGAAAACAGCATTTACCCATGTTGCCTGCTAAATTTAAACTCGCCATTAGAAAGATAAAAACGAAAGATGGTTTTGTTGAAGATCCTGCCGTTAGAAAGCAGCTTGATACCATTAAAAAACTTTTTGATGAAGCTACGGAAATCATCGTAGCTACCGATGCGGGACGAGAGGGCGAATTAATCTTTAGGTATATTTATTACTATTTAAAATGTAAAAAGCCTTTTAAACGCCTTTGGATTTCATCGCAAACAGATGAAGCCATTAAAGATGGATTTAGGAATTTAAAACCAGGGACAGATTACGATACATTATTTAATTCAGCACACTGCCGCTCAGAGTCTGATTGGCTAGTGGGTATGAATGCAACACAAGCGCTCAGTATATCTGCGGGAAACAGAACTGTGCTATCGCTTGGTCGGGTGCAAACGCCTACCCTAGCCATGATATGTGCTCGCTTTTTGGAGATAAAGAATTTTGTACCACAAACGTATTTTCAAATTAGCATACAACTTATTAAAGATGAGCAGACCTTTAAAGCAGTTTCTGTAACAAATTACAAAGATAAAAGCGAAGTTGAGGGTATTTTTAAACTCGTTGAAGATGTCGCATCAGGTTTTCCTATTGGCGGAAATATTATTGCGGTTGAGGCAAAACCAAGAAAAGAGCCACCACCCCTTTTGCATGATTTAAGTTCATTGCAACAAGAAGCAAATAAGAAAAAAGGTTTTACTGCCGATCAAACTTTAAATATTTTACAAAATCTTTATGAGAGTAAATTGGTTTCCTATCCGCGTACAGGAAGCCGATACATTGGCGATGATGTTTTTGCCGGTGTACCAGCGCTGATAGATAAATTTATAAATCATCCTGAATTTGGTAAACAAGCTCAGTTTTTACAAACTGTATCCTTAAATAAAAGGAGTGTAAATGCTAAGAAAGTAACCGATCACCATGCTGTTCTTCCTACTGGCGAAGAAGCTTATGGTTTAAACGCCGACAAACAAGCTGTTTATGATATGGTTGTAGGTAGGATGCTCGAAGCTTTTCATCAGGAGTGTTTAAAAGAAGTAACAAAAATCACCATTCAATCTGCAACTACTTTTATGGCCAATGGAACTGTAATTCGATCGGCAGGTTGGCGTTCTGTTTACAACGAAACAGAAGATGATAAAAAAGATGAAGACAACGTTGCTTTACCAAAAGTTGCTGTTGGCGAACAATTGCCAATCGTTGAAAAAACACTTTTAGAAAAACAAACTAAGCCTAAATCAATGTTTAATGAAGCTTCTTTACTTAAAGCACTTGAAACTTCAGGTAAAGAAATAGAAGATGAAGAATTGCGTTATGCAATGAAAGATAGTGGCTTAGGAACTCCTGCCACCAGGGCATCGATTATTGAAACATTAATTGCAAGAGAATATATTATCCGTGAAAAGAGAAATCTGCTACCAACAAATAAAGGCCTTGCCGTTTACGAAGTGGTTAAGAATAAGCAAATAGCGCAACCAGAATTAACAGGGCAATGGGAGAAACGTTTGGAAGAAATCCGTACGGGGGCTTCTGTTAAAGATTTTAAGGCAGAAATAACGGAATATACAAAAGCAATTACGAGCGAGCTACTAATTGCGGGTGCAGGTATTTTAGGAAAGCTAGAAGAAAGAAAACCTGAGAAAGTTAGTTAGAGCAGGGTTTCGATAATTTCTTTTGCGTAAGTATTCATGTGCTCATCTTTTTGTATAAAGCCAATTGCCCCTGCAGCTAAATATGCAGGTCCTAAAGTTTTTTTATCATTTCCACTAAACATTATAATCTTTAAGCTGGGGTGTTCTTTAATAAAATCAATAATCGTTTGAGGGGAACTATCACCATTAGGCATATTTATATCTAGCAAAAGTAAATCAAATTTTTCTTCGCGAAGTAAGTTTTGAGTATCTAATAGATTGGTAGTTTGCTTGATATGCGGGCTAACTAAATACTTTACAAAAAAGCCTCGCATTACCATTCGCATTAATTCATTGTCGTCGGCAATTAGAATTTTAAGATTTTCTTTCATTCAGGGGATGATTTTTGAGTCTTTGTTTAAAATCATTTAACTATTATCAAACACCAATTCAATATTAATAAACAAAATTAATAATGCAAATAGTATTGTGTTAAATATTAACAAGATATAAGAATGGGATGATTAATCAAAAATAGTAAATTTATTCTGTTCAGGATAAAAAAGGAATAATGTTAACGAATTTGCTTTTAAGTTTCTATAAATTCCCATGCGCTGTGGTAAGCATTAAAGTCTTCAGCGTATTTCATAAAATCATTGTAAAATACAGACCTGGATAATGTGCTACCGTCGCCAATGATAACAAGCTTCTTTTTAGCCCTGGTCATGGCTACATTCATTCTGCGAATATCTTGTAAAAACCCAATAATACCATCTGTATTGCTCCTGGTTAAACTGATATAAACAATATCTCTTTCCTGACCCTGAAAACTATCAATGGTATTAATTGAAATTTTATCTGCTTGCTTTATTAAATCAGGATTAGCAAGCATCAATTCTTTGAGCAGATGAACCTGTTGTTTGTAAGGAGAAATTACGGCAATGCTAGGGAATTTATTTAAAGAAGCATTATTTTGTATATTTTCTACAAGTGTATTTAGGTGTTTTAATAAAAAAACAGCTTCTTCAGGATTTGTTGTACTTGTTCCGTCAGCTTTCTCATCAAACCCACATCCCGATGTATCTATAAACATCAATGGTGCTTCGCCGCTAAATAACACTCGATTGGTAACAGCAGAATTCGCAATTAATTTATTGCCATAAAAAACCTTAGATGAATAACCCATAATCTGACAATTCATTCGGTATTGCTCATTTAGTAAAATAACTGCTTCAGGATGAAGATTAATCATTTTTTCTAATAAAGTTGTGCCTAAACCCGATTTTGCTGCCTCATTTGATTTTATTGTTGGAGATAATTGAAAATGATCTCCGGCAAAAATCACTTTTTCTGCTTTTAAAATAGGAATCCAACAGGCTGGTTCTAATGCCTGACCTGCTTCATCAATAACAACTGTATTATAATTTAAATTTTTAACAGTATAATGATTTGAGCCAACAAGTGTTGCTGTTATAATCTGTGCGCTATTAAATAAATTATTAATAATATATTGCTCAGAATTTTCTATCTCCCGTCCAATTTTATGTGCTTCATCGAACAATGCTTTTCTTTGGTCGCGTTCTGCTTTACCAAAACTTCGCTTGTATTTATGAGCCATATTTTTATACTCATTTGCTTGTTTTTTTAAAGCTTTAATAGATTTCATTTCAGGATGCTCAGCCATTTTAAAATCGAGCGTAGCATGAACCAATCTTTCGGATACACGAGCAGGATTACCTACACGAATAACATTTAGTCCTTCCTCTGATAATTTTTCAGTTAATAAATCCACGGCGGTATTACTTGGTGCAACAACCAATATTTTCTGTCCATCTTGTTTACTCAAAGCCTTTATCGCTTGTACAAGAGTAGTTGTTTTTCCGGTTCCGGGTGGGCCATGAATAACTGCAAGTTGCTTCGCTGAAAGAATTTTATTAACGGCTTCCTGCTGAGAAGAATTTAATTCACTGGATGTAAAATCTACGCTGTTGTTAAACTCAGGTTTTTCTCCTGAAGTTAAAACCCCGATTAATTTATTTGCAGAATCGTTTTCAGAAAGCAAAACAGCCTGCTTTAAAGCATTTTGCATTTCATCATAACTATTATTATCAAAAAGTAAATCGATGCCTAGTTTACCATTTCTTGTCCAATCTGGTAATTCATCCAACCGCAAGCTAATTTTCATTTTATTGCGATTTAAATGTGTTATAACCCCATCTATCCTATCGGCTTTTGCATCATGATTGGAAAATAAAACAACCGAAGAACCAAAACGAAATTGTTGAGATAAATCCTGATGCGTTGTTCTTTCTACCTCAATAGTAAGATAATCTCCCCTTCCCATTTCAGTATTTCTTATTGCAATAGGATACCATGTTAAACCTAAAGTACGTCTATCAGCGGCAGAGGTATTTTCAGTTAATTTTAAATAAGCTTGATGATCAGCTTTACGTTCGATATTAAGTAAATCCTGAAGTTTTTTGAAATAATCTTTTATCAATGAATGAGCATGTTAGTTAGGTAATTTTTATTAGAAAGTTGTACCATTAAAGTACCAGTTGTTGAAATAATTTTAAAAGTGTTTGCTCCGCGTTTAAGCAAAAACCCGGATGTACTTTTGAACATTGAATAACTGTACTTCTGGTAGCGGTTAGCCATCGAAAGCGTGAGGCCATATCATATTGTCCGATAGTACCTGAACCTTTTGAACCTGAACTAATTTTTTCAAAGGCAACTAAATTTTCTTTAACAACCTCTATATCCAAATCAGATGAAAAAGTATTTATTCGATTTTTATTTAGTTCAAAAACACACTTTAAAAAGTTCTGTTTTGCGCAATATAAAACAATACCAACATTAATAAACTCCTCGCGTTCTACCCTTGGCATAACACGAATTACAGCATACTCAAATAAGAATGTCTCTCGCATGCTGTGCTTCTTTTAAAAATATTTCTGAATGCGCTAACCTGGTTTCTAAAAACTTAACATAAGCCTGACGATGTTCTTTTTTTGTATCAAAAACATCGTCTCCCTCTAACCATTCATCAGGAATTAATGATACAATTAAATGAAAATCTTCAGGTTTTAAAATTGAACGAAATTCTTTATCTACCATTTCCAGTTCGGTTGCCCAAGGTAATAAAACGTGATCTTTAATTAGAAAGAAAGGCTTCTTTGCCTGCTCTTCCCAGTTTTGCCATGAATGATGAAAATATAAAGCAGCACCATGATCTATTAACCAAAGCTCTTTATGCCATAAAAGCATATTCGTATTGCGACAAGTTCTATCCATGTTGGTTAACAAACAATCTAACCAAACAATTTGTGAAGCTAACTTTGAATCAACATTGGTAACTGTTGGGTCAAATGTTATTGCACCAGAAAGGTAATGCAGCGCTAGGTTTAACCCAACACTTGCCTTCAATAAGTCTTGAATCTCCTCATCAGGCTCTGTGCGACCAAAGGCTTCATCTAAATTTGCAAAAACCAATTCAGGAACGCGAAAACCTAAAATCCTTGCAATTTCACCACCAATTAATTCAGCAATTAATGCTCTTGGACCTTGGCCAGCCCCACGGAATTTTAATACATATAAAAAACCATCATCAGCCTCTGCGATGGCTGGCATAGAACCTCCTTCTCGTAAGGGTGTAACATACCTAGTTACATTAACTGTTCTGAGTTGAATATTGTTCATAAATTATACTGACAAATTTAGAAGAATTATGTCATATAATTGGATTAAGAAAATTATGTATAGATTACCTTTTGTATTGAATTATTAAGATTAGTTTGAAATTCAAACATTTTCAAATACCATACCAGCCTAAAAAGAATTTCGATTAATCCTTATCGTATTCATTCAAAAAGTTCATACCTAAGTTTGTAATAGACGATGACCATTGCACAGCTTCACGATTTATTTTAATGTAGCCAAGGTTTTCAAGATCTTCATATTTTTCGTCCATTCCACCAAGAATTGCTGAACTAACCTGTTGATCAATAACCTCTAATAGAGATTTTATTTCTGCTCTTTCCATTATAAAATAGTTTATTCTTTTAAACATTTACCTATTAATAATGTTTTAATCTATTGTTAACCATTAATTTACAATACTTTAGGTTAAAACCTTTAATTGATTTATCGGTTATAAAGATATCTTTTATACTTAATCTATGATTAATCATATTTACTACATATTTATTTTGGCTTTACCGGTTGCCTGCATAGCATGGACGGTTACCAAAGAAGAGATTTTTAAAGAAGCAAGGGAATTTTGTGTAAATAAATCAAATCATTGTAACCACTTAGTAAAAAGGAAATTCTTTTACGTTTTTACATGTGAATATTGTTTTAGCCATTATGTTACTATCCTTGTACTTACAATAACAAACTTTACTTTAATTTATCCAGATTGGCGTGGTTACATTATTGCAGGTTTTTCTATTGTGTGGATTGCAAATGTTTATATGAGTTTATATAGCCTAATTAGAATTGACTTAAAAAAAGAAAAAATAAGGATAGCAAAAGAAGAATCTGAATTAGAAGCTTAAACAATTTTGATTGTTTAATTTTGGAAGAAGCAGAAATAAATTTATTATTAATCAAAAAAAAGTAAAGAAATTACTAAAAATTTTCTAATTATCAGAACTAAGTATATATTTGCCCTTGAGAGCGTTAATTTAGATGCGGGTATACGACGAAAGTTGTATGCCCGTTTTTTGTTTTAAGATAAAAATCGTGCTTCTATAACCATTTCGAGGCATATTTTAAGCCAAGGAGTAAATAAATCGGGGCTATTTTTAATTTGAAATTTGAGTGCTTCTATGCTTATATATTTATAAGATTCAACCTCTAACTTATTTATTTCAGGAAGTTTATCAGAAAAGCCAAAAAAAACATGATCGAATTCGTGCTCTACTAGGCCTTCGGCAAATTCTGCTTTATAGGTAAAACTGAAACCATATTGCAGTTTGCAATCCATTCCCATTTCTTCTTTTAGTCTTCTGGTTGCTGCATCTAAGTTATTTTCACCCCATCGTGGATGGCTGCAGCAAGTATTAGTCCACAATCCCCCCGAATGGTATTTACTTTTTGCTCTTTGCTGCAAAAGCAATTCATCATTAGAATTAAAAATAAAAACAGAAAAAGCACGATGAAGTACCCCTTTTTCATGGGCTTCCATTTTTTCCATTTGCCCGGTTGGCAAATCGTTATCATCTACAAGTATTACTTGCTCATTCATTACTGTTTAAAGTCTATGGAAACAATGTATTTTATGAAAATAGTATACGTTTTATATTGCATTTAGTTTATAACGAATCAAAGTATCGAACATTAAGCCAATTTTTCTATGATTTGAAATTCTTATACGTTCATTCATTATACGTTCAGCAGTTAAACCTTTTATTTTAGTAAAAAGTTTCTTATAATAAATGTATGAAAGGTAAACACCATTTCTTGATGATAATGGTAACATTTTTATGCCAACCAATGCCTGTTTAAATTCCTCCTCTATCTCAGCCTCAATAGCCTGTTTTTGTTTATCGCAAAATTGAGCAAGATTAACATTTGGAAAATAGCTTCGATTCAAAGCCTGGTGATCTGCTTTTAAATCTCTTAAAAAATTAACTTTCTGAAATGCAGAACCCAATTTCATAGCAAACGGCTTTAGTCGTTGATATTCAGCTTCATCGCCATTAACAAATACCTTTAAACACATTAAACCAACAACTTCCGCAGAACCTAATATATAAGTATCATAAAGTTCTGACGTGTATTTTTGTTCTTCCAAATCCATCTCCATGCTATTCAGAAATAAATGAATTAAATCATGGCTTATTTGATATTCATTTACAATTTTCTGAAAAGAATTGAGTACCGGATTTAAGCTAATGCCAAAGTCAATGGCTTCAAAAGTGTCTGCTCTAAATTTATTTAAAAGATATTTTTTATCAAATTCATGAAAACTATCAACAATTTCGTCGGCCAATCTAACAAAACCATAAATGGAGTAAATGGGCATTCGAAGGCTTTTATTTAAAAAATATATACCAAAAGAAAAACTAGTGCTATACATTTTAGTGGTGACTTTACTACAATCAGCGGATAATTTGTCAAATATTTCTTTCATTTGGATGTATTTTTAATATTATCTTCAAACTCTTCTAAAGAGTTAAATCTATTTGTGTTTTTACTTAATATTAGTTGATCGATAATCTGATTATTACCAGCTATGTGAATATTAATTTTTTTACAAATTTTTTGTAAATCATCAATATATTTTTGAGCGACTTTCAATGGTCTAGGTTTTATCATAAAAAATAGAACATTGTCAATTTTAATATCATTAAGTACCTTTTCTATAGATTCCAGCGGAACTTTAGTACCTAAGAATATGACTTTATTATTATTTACCTTTAAAACATAGTGAGCAAACATTAATCCAATATCATGCTCTTCATCCTCAGGTAAAAATAGAAGCCATGTTTTATCATTTGAGTCGTGGTATAAATCTAAAGAATCAATTGCAGTGAATATCTTTCTTCTAATAATATTGGATAGGAAATGCTCTTGTGCCGGGCAAATATCATCTTTACGCCACATTAAACCCAATCGAATTAAGATTGGATACATTATATTTTTGTAAAGCTCAATAATTCCGAACTTTTCAATGCAAGCTGATAATAATAATTCAAAAGAAAATTCATCGTAAGATAACCCGAATTTTAATAATTGGTTTACGTAATAATCGAATTTTGCGACACGAGGAATTTCTTGTATTTCTTTTTCCAGCAACTTATCTACATCTTGCTCTGAAAGACTGCATATTTTAGAAATTTTTAATCCTGTTTGATTGAGACTAACAATATTTAAAAGTCTAACTAGCTGCTTATCATCATAAAAACGAGTATTCCCTTCAGACCTCATTGGTTTTAAAGCATTGTATCTCTGCTCCCAAATTCTTATGGTATGAGACTGAACGCCCGATAATTGTTCGAGATCTGATATAGAATAAATCATTTTGTTTAAATATATTAAATAAAATTTAAACAAGAATACAATTAAAAAGTTTTTCTTCAAAAAATTATGATTCTTTAATTAAAAAATAAGTAAAGCAGAACATACAATTCTGCACGGTTTTAATATATTTTACCCTATTTAGTTGAAGAAAATTGTATGATATAAAGCTATATAATTATACAAACAAAGTAAAAACCGTTACCAACGATACTAAAACCTTTACGGAAACATTTTTTTTCTTAATTTAGATATGTTGACTTAGTTTTGCAGTCGTTTTAGCCGCTACCAAATATGAAATTTACGTGTATTGTTATTGATGATGAAATCCATGCTATAAATGGTATAAAATCTTATATAAATACACTAAGCAATTTAGAATTGGTAAAAGTTTATTCTGATCCACTACAAGCACTCACAGAAATTGGGTCTGGCCCAGATGTAGATATTATTTTTATGGATGTTGATATGCCGATGATATCAGGCATAGAACTCGCGAAGGCTTTGCGTCATAAAACTGATAAGCTTATTTTTACAACTTCCCACAGTAAGTATGCGTATGAGGCGTTTGAAATTTTCGCAGGTGCCTTTTTATTGAAGCCATATACTTTCGCACGTTTTGCAGAAACAATTAACCGATTATTTCCGAAATCAACAAATTTGCCGAGTGTTAATATAAAAAAGGAAGAAGATTATTTTTTTATACGCAATAAAAACGAAAATAATAACCTGATAAAAGTTCGATATCATAGTATTATTGCTGTTGAAAGCTTACAAAACTATGTACGTATTTACACACAACAGGAAATAATCGTTTCCTATATTGGACTTGCTGAGATCAGAGAGATTTTGAAAGAAAATTCCAACTTTACTCAGGCACATCGATCCTTTATTATTTCTAAAAACCATATAGAAAAAGTAGAAGCAAATACGTTGAAAATGACTAATAATCTGATTGTAAATTTGGGCAATAATTATCGTGATGAAATACTTGCATACATAAAAGATAAAACAATTAAAACAGGTCGTTCTTAACAAGATTAATTTTTATGCTCTCAAAAAATGATATCAGAAATAGATAATAATTACCCTCAACAAAATAAAATTTTGAGGTGGTTATCAATAAATAAATACCACTTTATAGGATGGGCCGCTTTTTTGTTTTATGAAATTATAGTTGTTGGCTTTTATACAGGAAAATTTGGTGTGCTTGGTGCTTATATTTTTCATTATGCGCTTAATATCTCCATTTTTTATGTTCATTCACTGCTAGTTTTAAGGTATGGATTAATTTGTAAAAAGCAAATTATCTGGAGAATACCATTGTTTTTAATATTGGAAATAGCTGTTTACTTATTTATAATGTATTTTGCCTATGCGTTTATAAATAAGGATACGCACATTATAAACACTAAAGAACCGTTAATCGACTTACCATTTTTTTTGGGCGGGATTTTCAGGGCAGGTTATTTTATAATTTTTGGCACAGCATATTATTTTCTAATAACTTTTATTAAGGAGCGGAAAAAAACTGAAGGATTAGAACAACAAAGGTTAAATAACATTATTCAAATTGCTAAATCAGAAAATGCTTTTTTGAGAGCACAAATTCAACCACATCTTCTTTTCAATACACTTGATTTTATATATCAAAACGCAAAAGAAAATTCTCCTGTTGCTGCCGAAACAATAATAGCGATTTCAGCTATGATGAGATATGCTGTTGATAGTAAACACAAAGAAGAATTTATTGAGCTTGGCGATGAAATAGATCAGGTTGAAAATTTATTAAACTTACATCAACTAAGGGCAAACCATACTTTACAAATACGTTTTTGGTATGATGATGAAGTGAGATCAGAAAAAATTATACCTATGATTTTAATAACCTTAGTTGAAAACATATTTAAACATGGAAATTTAACCGAACAATCTAAACCTGCTAATATAACTGTTGCTATACACGAAAATACTTTTATAATTGAAACAAGTAATGCTTATAAAATTAACAATTCGGTAATTAAGCGAGCGGGTACTGGAATTGAAAATATTAAAAAAAGATTAGAGTACAGTTATGGCACTAGCGCCGAACTAAAATACTATTTCGATGATAATGAACACTTTAATGTAAAAATTACTATAAAAAAGTAAATTTATCTGAAAGATATTAGCTAAATTAGCTCAATATATTTTCAGAAAAAGCAGCAAAAATTCTTTGTGAGCAAAAGCAATTCAGGAATAATCTTGTAATCTTTTTACAAAGGCCAATAATTTAAATTACAAATCTCAAAACCCTACATATGCCGATTAATTGTATAGCTATAGATGATGATCAAAATTCTTTGGAGAATCTAAATGCCTATTTAACCAAATTGCCCGATTTGCAATTAGTTAAAAGCTTTACAGATCCGTTAAAAGCACTTACTCATATCTCTGTTTCTGAAAAAGTTGATATCATTTTCATGGACATAGAAATGCCTGCGCTTTCAGGAATCGAGTTAGCTTCTTTATTAAGACAAAAAACCAAACACCTCATTTTTACAACTGCGCATCCTAAATATGCTATTGATGCATTTGGAGTTGATGCCGATGCTTATCTGTTAAAGCCATATTCTATGTTGCACTTCACAAAAACGATAAGTAATCTTTATCCTAGTGAAGGTTTAGATAATAGTTGTATTGAGGAAGATTTTTTCTTCGTACCACTTAATGATGAACCCAATGATTTAGTGAAAATAGAATTCAGCGATTTAGTACTATTTGAGCAAATAAATGAAATGGTTTATTTCAGAACTATGAAGCAAAATTACGTAAACTTTAAACTGAGTTTTGGTAAGATATCTAATATGCTAAAAAAACATCCTGCTTTTATTCAGGTTAATTCATCAGCAATTATTTCAAAATTGCATATTAAAAGCTTTTTGGGTGATCAAATTGTATTAACTGGAGGATTATCAATCCAGCTTGCGAATAAATATAAAAATTCGTTTCTCTTATTTTTGAAAGAAAACCTTTTAAAAAGCAATTTTGTTAACGATAACTAGATTAAAATTAATTTTAATGCAATAGAAAGGCTTTGGTAGAAAAATTACTAAAGCCTTTTTATATCAACTAGCTTCTAGAGTTATACTTTTAATAATTAATCTATTCTGTGTTTCTTTCTTATTTGCTTTAAAAATGATATATAAATTGTGGAACTTTTTATCTGTTATGGCTTCATTTAGCATAATAGATTTGGATTCATTTAAATTGCCTATTAACTGGCCATCTACCTTATCTAGCCTTAATTCAACATCACAATCATTATTCAAGTATGGCGTTATATTCATTGATTTTATATCTGTTAAATCAATTGAATTTAGCTTTAGCCAACCTAAATTTTTTGATAATTCAAACGAATTATTTGATTTACGGATAAACCCTAAAAATTCTTTGATATCCTCAGAGTTGATAATATTGCCTCGTAAATTGTAGGTATTTGTAGTGGTTAATGGTCTTAGACCTTTTGCCCCCAAATCGGTATAACTGGCTTTTAAAGTAAGTACGGGTTTATTTTTATTAATATTTTCTGGAGGTGTTATGGTTCCAACAGTGGGTAAAGAAGCAGTAGCACTTCCCTTTGCAGAGAGACTTAAAACCCATTCAACAATTTGTTTAACTTCCGATTCTTTCATTGATGGATGGGCCGGCATTGGAACTTCTCCCCAAACACCGCTACTACCCTTAATTACTTTGGAAGCTAAATATTCTATTGCTTTTGGATCTTGCTGATACTTAGCAGATATTTTATCAAAAGCTGGTCCGATGGAAGTCGAAGAAACTTTGTGGCAGGTGCTGCAATCAGAATTTGCCATTAATGTTTTCCCTACCATTGTTTGCGCTGCTTGTTGATGGCCAAGCTGCGCTCCAGCCAAATCACTTCCTTCTGTGTAAGCACTAGAAATATAAATTTGCTCTTTATTTACAATGGCTCCCTTATCTGAAACCAAAACCTTATAATTAATTGCCTTACCAGGGAAATAAAAGAATTTGTTGCCAGTAAAAACGACATCCACTTTAGGATGCTCATTGCCAGCAAAAACGGAAATAACCTGACTTTTTGATGCTGCCTTCTCGCTATCTATCACCTGAACACTTATCGGATATTCACCAATTTTTGTAAAAGTATACTGTATTTCTGGTACTGTAGTTGTTTTCTTTAAACCACCACCTAAATTCCAAATGTAGGTTAGTTTTCCCCCATCAGCATCAGTTGCTTTAACTTTGGCAATCATTTTATATGGAAGTAACCCACTTGGCTTTTCTATTTCTAAACTAGAAACCACTGGTGGTCGGTTACCTTTTAAATAATCAATTCTTACAATTCCGGCATCAGGATTTTTCGAAAACCAACCTTTTCCATATTCCAGGATATAGATTTTACCATCAGGGCCAAGTTCCATATCAATTGGTGCAGCTAGTGAAATGTTTGGCATAAAAGGCTCCATGCTTACATAATCACCATTCGGCGCCATTGTAACAGCTTTTACCCAACCACGCACCCATTCATAAATTATCAGTTTGCCGTTGTAATATGCTGGGTAAGGCGATGTACTTGCAGCAGTGTATAAAACAGGGCCAGCCATAGCGGTTCTTCCACCAGAGCCTACTTGAGGAAAATCTTTAGATTCTCCATAAGGATACCAAATAAAAGCAGGCTGTGCAGCCGGGACGGTGCCTAAACCGGTATTGTTAGGTGAATTATTTGTTGCACCAGCAGGGTCAAACGCTGGTCCGTTGGTTCCATTAGTAAAATCATAAGCCTTGTACGGATAGTTATTGCCAATAAAATATGGCCACCCAAAATTGCCTGCACTTCTGGCTTGATTTACTTCATCATAACCTCTGGGCCCTCTTAGTTCATCATCATTTGATGCATCTGGTCCAACTTCACCCCAATACAAAAAGCCTGTTTTCTTATCAACTGATATTCGGTATGGATTTCTATTACCCATTACATATATCTCTGGTTTGGTTTTAGCTGTTCCTTTTGGAAACAAATTGCCATCAGGTATGGTGTAGGTTCCATTTTCTTCAATTTTGATACGAAGCACTTTACCCCTTAAATCGTTGGTATTACCAGCTGATCTTCTCGAGTCATATTGCTCTAAACCAGGTCGATTATCTAACGGCGCATAACCCTTATTTACGAATTGCTGTTTTGGAACATTAAAAGGTGTAGAATTGTCTCCTGTAGAAATATATAAAAGTTTATCTGCACCGAAAGCAAGCGAACCACCTGTATGACAGCATATTTCGCGTTGTGAATAAAATTCTAGAATTATTTTTTCGGATGACATGCTTAACATATCATTTACCATTTTAAATCTCGATAATCGATTTACTGACTTTCCGGTTGGACTGTAAAAAAGATAAACATATTGATTTGATGCATATTGCGGGTCGATAGTTAAACCTAACAAACCTTCTTCGGCATTAATATCGGCAACGCTGGTTTTCGAATAAACATCTAGCTTGGCAACCTGAACCAGTTTTTTGGTTTGACTTTTATAAAGCATCAACTCTCCTCTTCTTTGCGCAACTAAAATATCAAGATTTGGCAATACCGACATTTCGGTTGGCTCTGTAAATTCTCCCTGAACCAAATTAACTTTTACAAATCGATCTTGATCTGGTGTATCTATTTTTAAAATTTTATCGTTACTTAAATTTACTTTATCAGTTGAATTTAAATCATTATTAAAAAAAATTGAGGATAGAAATAATGTGAATGCAATGCCCGAAAGCAATATGGTGGAAACGGTTTTCATTAGTTTTGGTTAGGACTTTATTATTTTATAAATATAAACGATTGTTTTATAAAGCATAAACATCAATCAATTTTTTAAAGTAATATTATTATTGATGTTATTCATTTAATTTTTAACAGGAGATTAACAGTATTTCATTATCTGCTTTCCTATATTTGAAGCAAAATCATTCCAAAATGAAAAAATTATTTCTGATTATCTGCCTGTTAACATTGGGCTTCTTTGCTAAAAGTCAAACTTTAGTTTTGGCTAAAGATGTTGCTCAATACGTTGGTAAAAATGTTACGGTTTGCGATTCTGTTTTTAGTACTAAAGCTTTAGAAAAATTAACGCTAATCAATCTTGGAGGTGTATATCCAAAAGAACTTTTAACAGTAGTTATTAATAAAGAAGATGTTATAAAGTTTTCTTCAGAGCCTGCAAGTATGTTTTTAGGCAATAATTTATATGTAACAGGAACAATTACAGAATTTAAAGGGAAATTTCAAATTATTGTTTCAGAGCCAAAACAAATTGTTGTAAAGTAAAATAATTTAGTTAAATAAATAATCAGTAAGCAAAACACCCTTTTCACCACTACTCGTTTCAATTGTATGAATGTGTTTGTAGGAATGAGAAAACCTGTCATACGCTCTTTTAACTGAACTAACCATTACGTCTTTTAAAGGATAGCTATTATTATTTTGCATACAAAGCAAAAACTTTTCTCCTATTAAAAGAAAGTCGAAGTTATACCCCTTATCGTGTAACTCAATAACTTTTTTGGTCATAGATTCATTTACTTCTAATTTTCCTTTTTGATAATTCATAAAAAATAAATTAAGGTAATTAACAACACAATTTAATGAGAACATCCATTAGTACCGATTAACATAAGTAATTAACTATATTACAATTAATTACATAAAAAGTTTTACAACTTATTGATTTGTATCTTAATAAGATTTTAAAGTTTTTTAAAAACAACAACAATTTAAGACGATAAACATTAAAAATTAATTCTTCATTATTTTATTTCACTTTTTAACTTTCAAGACTTGTCTCCATACCATAGATCGGCAAACTTTTCAGGATGTCTTTTGAATTGTAAACGAACACAAGGGCAAACTGGAACAAATTTTAATGAATGCTTTCGGGAATAATCAACCCCTGCATCTAAAAACTTTCCTACAAAACCTTGTGTTTCGGGTCGATATGCAACTTAGGCATGATATACGGTTAGCTTTGTAGGCGATAAACCAAAAACCATCTCGGCTACCCTTTCCTCACCTTCCTTTATAAAAAACATGTCTTCCTTTTCTTCATTTACTGATAATTGGATTCAGTCTTATTACTTCTAATAATATTAAATTGTTTATTCAATGTTAATAAATCAGATGAGAAATTACGAGTAATTTTGAAATCATTTTAACCCTTCCTTTTTCGGGAAGGGTGAAATGATGAGCGTGATAGACGTAAGGGCCGTAACGATTTAATTGATTTATATTTTAGCTATAAATAATTTGGTTGCTTTAGCAGTCGACAAGGAGGTAGCCCTGCCGACTGTTTAAGCTTAGATTTCCTATAATCTGATTCGAAGATTGTAAACGAATTATATATCTCCTAATAACTTACACAGAAAGCCATAAATCCGTGATAGAAAGGTTAATTTCCGTGATGAAAGTATAACTTAAAAAGATTTTAGTTTTCTCAACTTTTTTAAGATGAATTTGTTTTTAATTTGAATTAAATCTACCATTCATAAAAATGGCCAAAGCCAACAAATCTATTTACAGTGCATTAGCAGCAAATCTTCTTATAGCTATAACTAAATTTATAGCGGGAGCTTTTACAAATAGCTCGTCAATGATAGCAGAAGGAATTCACTCAGCAGTTGATACAAGCAATCAGTTATTATTACTTTATGGATTAAAAAGAAGTAAAAAACCAGCTGATAAATATCATCCGTTTGGGTATGGAAAAGAACTTTATTTTTGGTCGTTTATAGTTTCCATAATGATTTTTGGTTTAGGCGGTTTACTTTCAATTTCACAGGGTATTATAAATATGCGCAATCCCGAAGAATTGCAAAATCCTGGCTGGAATTACTTAGTTCTTACATTATCATTTGTCTTTGAAGGCGCATCTCTAATTATAGCCATTAAAGAATTTAATAAAACAAGAAACGGAATTAGCTGGTGGAAAGCAATTATTAAGAGTAAAGACCCTTCGGGATTTTTAGTTCTATTTGAAGATGGAGCCGCGGTTTTAGGACTATTAATCGTTTTCATTTTGATGATTTTTAGTCATAATTTTAACATGCCATCTCTTGACGGTTTAGCTTCAATTTTGGTTGGATTGTTATTAGTTTTCGTTTCATTTATATTAGCTAGGGAAAGTAGAAGTTTGCTTATGGGTGAAGGATTTACACTTGAAACGCAACAAAAAATACTAACTTTTGTAGGGCAAGATAAGGATGTAGTAAGCCTGATAAGCCAAATGTCAACCTACCAATCACCCAAAGAAGTATTATTAATGTTAATTATAGAGTTTAAAGAAGAACTAAATACAAAAGATATTACTTCAGCAATTGAGCGTTTAAGCGAAAATATAAAAATAGTATTTCCATTAGTTAAATTCGTAATAATACAACCTCAGCAAATAGGTAAAATACAAAAAATTTAATCAGAATTTAATTGCCTTATATATGTTTTTTTTAGTTTTGATTTTCTTTTAAAGATTATAAATAAAATGTCTAAAAATTTGAGGTTTTTAATTTTACTGCTCGCTACATTTTTAATAAGTTTCACAATACTCAGCATATTTATTGCTCATCATCCTATTCTTCCTTTCGATATTAAGATTTCATTAGCCATTCAGAAATATCATTCAGAATGGCTAGATAAATTAATGTTAGCGATAAGTTTTTTTGGTGAACTGCCTTGGTCGCTATTGTGCGTTTTGATTGTATCCACAATTTTTTATTTTAACAAATTTAAAAGAGAGGCTTACTTTATTGCCCTTGTATTATTTTCAGGTTTGATAATTCTTGGAGTAAAAAATATAATTAACAGACCAAGACCAACAACTTTTTACGTTCGCCTTGTCGAAGTTAACAGATTTCAAAGCTATCCGAGCGGGCACGTTTTATCTTATGTATTGTTTTTCGGTTTCTTGATAATTATAATTAACAACCTGAAAACCATAACTCCAGTCTGGAGGAATATTATAACATACCTCTCTATTTTCTTAATTATTATGATTGCACCATCTAGGATTTATCTTGGGGCACATTGGTTTACTGATACTTTAGGCGGATTTTTGTTAGGTTTAATTTGCCTGTTCCCACTTAGTTATTTCTATTTTAAAAGGAAGGGAATGTAAATTGATTTGCCAAGATAAAAAATGTTAGTACAGACTAATTTATCTCAATAATGAATCAACAATAATTAGTTTTTATGAACAAAAAATTTAGTACATAAATTAGAACACGATTATTATCAATGGTAGAAAAAAGATAATTATAAAATTTTCACCTTATGATAAACTACTTATTCTACAACGTATAAATACTTAATTTATAAATCAATTTATGGTAAATCAACTTAGGTTTATAGCTTAATTTATTTTAATGGCTATTTATGAACCGTAGTTAAAATTAGTCCATTCCCATTAAAAATTAACCATGGTATAGGTTTTGTTAAAATAATTTCGACATCATAATCCTATTAACATGACAACATTTGAATTTAATCACTTAATTAATTCCCATTCAGTTTCATTGAAATCACATGCATTGAAATTTACAAATGATGTAGAAGATGCAAATGATTTGGTTCAGGATACTCTTGTAAAAGCTATCAGGTTTTACGAGAATTTTCAAGAAGGAACAAATATTAAAGGCTGGTTATTTGTTATAATGAGAAATACTTTTATTAATAACTATCGCAAACTTGCAAAAACCAGAACTTTAATTATACAAACTGATGAAATTTCTGCTGTAAATCTAATGCATAGTGCAACAAGAAATCAAGCGGAGGAAAAATTTGTAATTGGTGATATTGGCAAAGCACTTGCAAGTTTACCTGAAGCCTATCACACACCATTTATTCGCTATTTTGAAGGTTATAAGTATCATGAAATTGCCGAAATACTTCATATTCCTTTAGGAACAGTTAAAACTAGAATATTTGTTGCCAGAGAAATGTTAAAGAAATATTTAAAAACTTATGCTAAAGATAATAATCTAGAATAAATCATTTTCTAATTTCTATAGCTTTTTCTGATACAACATATTTAAAAAGCATATCCATTCCAATGTTCTTTAATTTAATATAGTCACTCTATAAATTTAATCCTTTCGGGGTTTACACCTTGTATTATTATTATCACTTGGTGTGAATCCCTTTTTTTTGCTTTGAGTTTATTTTTAGCATAAGTATATTATATCTAAAACCATTAAAAATTTTATCGGTCTTTTCAAATTTCATATCAAGGTGAAAGATTTTTTCTGGAGTTTTCTATCATCTTCATACTTTTTATCTTTCCAAAGCAATAAATAAGTATAAGAGTTTTTTACATTTACGTTTTAAAATTAATTATGCAATTTATACCAAAAGCCTTAATTTTCGACCTCAATGGTACCATGATTGATGACATGGAATTTCATAATAAAGCCTGGCATATTATATTAAATGATTTGGGTGCAAAAATTAGTTATGCTGACGTTAAAAAGCAGATGTATGGTAAAAACGAGGAGCTGCTAGTAAGAGTTTTTGGAGAAGGATATTTTATTCAAAAACAGATGGATGAAATATCAATTGAAAAGGAAAAAATTTATCAAAAAGACTATCTTCCGCATCTAAAATTGGTGGCAGGATTAGATAAAATTTTAAAAATAGCTAACAAATCAAATATCCCGATGGCTATCGGTTCAGCAGCAATTCCTTTTAATATAGATTATGTATTAGATGGTTTAAACATTCGTAATTATTTTAAAGCAATTGTAAGCGCAAATGATGTAAAAACAAGCAAGCCAAATCCTGAAACATTTTTAAAGGGAGCAAAAATTATTGGCATAGATCCTACAGAATGTTTAGTTTTTGAAGATGCTCCAAAAGGTGTAGAAGCTGCTCTAAATGCTAATATGCCTTGTATCGTTTTAAATACAACGCATCATGCTGAAGATTTCAATAACTACCCCAATGTTATAAAGGTAGTTTCTGATTACAACGACCCAATTTTTGATAATCTTATTAGATAATTAAAATTACTTTGGTAACGGCTTAATGACATTCTTTTAAATTTACGGTAAGCAATTAACTTTGCTGAATATTTAAAATACATATGAATTATCGTTTCCCTATCGCAACATTAACCATTATAGTCTGTTTAATTTTAATTTCCTGGGGTTATACAGGACACAGAACTATAGGCCAGTTAACAGAAAATTATTTAAGTCCAAATGCTAAGGCTTCGGTTAAAGAATTATTAGGCGATACCAGTATTGCAGAAGCTTGCACCTGGGCAGACGAGGCAAGAAAATATCCAGAACTTAAAGAAACCGCTAACTGGCATTTTCTAAACGTACCATTAGGATTGAGTTTTAAAGAATTTAAAAACATGGTAGATACTTTAAAGCAAGCCAACGTTTACAGCGCATTGTTAAAAGCAGAGGAAACACTTAAGCAAAAAAGCATAACTAAAAAGCAAAAGACTGAAGCTTTAAAATTTTTGCTTCATTTTGTTGGTGATATACACCAGCCAATGCATGTTAGCAGAGCGGAAGATAAAGGTGGTAACACGATACAATTAAACTATGAAGGTAAAGGAACAAACCTACACAGCCTTATCGACACCAAATTACTAGAACATGGTGGGTTAAAATTTGATAGCCTTGCTTTAAAATTCAGTAAAATATCTAAACGAAAAGTTAGAAGATGGCAGCGAGACGAACCTATTATTTGGGCTTGGGAAAGTTATAAAATAAGTTCAGAACTTTATGCAGAAGTAGATGAGATGAAAACACGTAATATTGGTGATGAATATTATCAAAAGCATATCTCAATGATAGAATTAAGGATTCAACAAGCATCGATTCGGTTAGCAGGAGTTTTAAATGAAATTTTTAAAGATGTTAACTCAAATGAATTATCAAAATGAGCATTTATTAAAACTTATGATTTAGACTAAAATGAAAGTTATTAACACTTTTCCACAGGTGTTTATAAATATTTTAGGTAAAAAACCTTTCATTGCATAACTTGTTATCATTAAAAGAAACAACCGAAAAATAAGTCCTGTGAGTGGGGAATCCGCGAAGGGCAGGCACACCATAACAAATTAGAAATTAAACCAAAAAGGAAAACCATACAAAAGTAGGGTTTTCCTTTTTTTATGAAAAATTATTTAGCAATAAAAATAGTTCCGTCGTTCTTTAATTTATAAAAATATTGCTTTTTCCCTCTTGCACATATAATTTGTATTTTAACAACTTCGCCAGATTTTCCATTAGGCTGTCTGATTGTATCTCCCTCACGAATATTATCTAACTCGTGAATAGATGTATTTTGATTAACTTCTTTCATGTTAGTTGAGATGCTAATAATTAACAAAGTTGATTATAGAATAATCATGTTTAGAATATAAAAAATTGCAGGTCACTAAATAACCTGCAATCCTCTAAATTAATCATTGCTATCAATCCTGATAAGCTACTTATGATTTAAGCCAAATTAAGTAAAATGAAAAAATTATTCGCCTTCTGAATAAAGTGAATAGATTTAAAAAGTAATTGTGAATAATTATTTCGGAAAAATGAATAAGAAAATAATCTGATTGTATGAGCGGCTGGCTGTGTAAAAAACCATTTTATATATGCTAACCAGCAGAATTAGTTAAAATTAAGCTAATATCAAATAACATCTTTGAAAAGTAAATTAAAAGAAATTTTTTCTTTTATTAAATAGCTGTAAGAAAAATTGAAAACACTTGCATTTTATTTTGGAATTTCAATGTAAAAGGTACTTCCTTGATGTTCTACGCTATTAAACCATATTTTGCCATGATGCAATTCTATTATGGTTTTAATAATAGACATTCCTAAGCCCCAGGAATGTTCCCCATGCAAACCTTCTCTCATTGCAATGCTAAATCGTTCAAAAAGATATGGCTGAAGATGCTGTGGGATACCAATACCATTATCACTCACACAAATTAAAACAGTATTACCCCTATCCTGAACCTCTATTTTAATGGATCCGTTTGCAGGTGTAAATTTAATCGAGTTGGATATGAGGTTATTAATTACCTGCATAAATTTCATGCTATCAATCATAGCATAAAGCTTCTTTTCGCTACTAATAAATTCAAAACTTCTAAAAAGATTTAACTCTGCATATTGGTAAAAACCAATTACATCTTTAATCTCGCATATTAAATCAGCCCTTTCTTTTCTAATTTCTATTTCAGAAGAGCTTAGAAATTCATGGTTAATTAAGTTTCTGATAAGCAAAACATTACGCTCACACATATCTTTAATAAATGTTAACGATTTTAAAATTCTATCCTGACCATCGAACAAACTGTTGCTTAATAAATCAGAGACGGCAAGACCAATCATTGCTAATGGTTCTTTCAAATCATGAGATACAATTTCAAGCGTTGTATTTTTACGGGCATTAATTTTTTCAATATGGAAATTATTGGTTTTAGCGATGCTAACGTCCTCAACTATACCTGTTAGCTGTTTTAAATTCCCTTGTGATAAAACAGGATAAACACTAACTCTAATGTATTTAATAAATTCATCTTTACAAACAATTCTAAACTCATACTTACGGGCTATTTTTTTGCCAGTACATTCTTTAAAGCAGTTGATAACAAGCCCTTTATCTTCGCTATGAACACAATTTAATAATAAATTTGGGTTATTCAGAACTGATTCTGCACTCAATTCAAAAACATCTTCGAACGAAGAATTTAAATATTTAAAGGTTTGTTCTTCAAAGTTGTAAACAAAGTAAACATCTTTGGATTGATTGCCAATTTGATAGAAAATATCATTATTTAGTTCGGTGGTCATTTTTTTTTGTAGAAATTATTATTTACTATCGTTTACTTCAAGCCAATGCCCATCAATATCCTTAAAGTAAATTTGTTTTACACCATCAATCCTTAAATTTACCTCACCTTCTTTACCTGCCCAATCTTCAAAAATGATATTTTTTGATTTTAACTTGTTTATGAAAACATCAATTGATGGAACGCTAAAGCATAAATGTTCATTCTTATCGTACAATTCTTTTGATTTTGCACCCTGAATTAAATGTAGCTGCCCAGCATTACCAAGACTAAACCAAGTATGTTTTCCATCATGGAAAGGTTCAGGAATTTGAGGTAAATTGAAAATACTTTCATAAAAATCAGTGGCAACTTTTAAATCTGCAACATAAACAGCAATATGATTTAAAACAGCGGGCCTTTGTTTCTCATTGGTTTGTGCCATAGATTTCTGAAAAGGATTTAAAGCAATTAAGCTTATAATAAACAATGCAAATATTCTCATAATGATTTACTATTTAAAACAATGCAAAATGAATAAAATTATCAAATTATTCTACGCTTAATTTAAAAGGAAGCATTTATTCGCTTTAAGAACTTTTACGTTCATTTTAAAATAATTTTATAATTAAACTACTCTGCGAGTAAAGCAAGTTTTGTTTCTGTTAATTTTTCTTGCTCATTTTCTTCTAAAACGGGGAATTTAAGGTTTAAACTCTTTAGTTTATCCTCAATAATTTCGCTTATTGCCAAACGGGCAAACCATTTTTTATCCGCAGGGATAATGTGCCAAGGCGAATTTGTTGTCGATGTTTCATTTATTGCGTCTTCATAAGCTTTCATATAATCGTCCCATAAAGCTCTTTCTTTAATATCACCAGAAGAAAATTTCCAGTTTTTTGTAGTGTCTCCTATTCTTTCCAGAAATCGCTGTTTTTGTTCATCTTTACTAACATTTAAAAAGAATTTCAAGATTACAGTTCCATTTGCAGTTAAATGCTCTTCAAAATTGCGAATGCTTTGATAACGTTGCTTCCAAAAATCTTTATTTATTTTTTTTTCATTAGCAAAACCAGGAATTTTCTCACTCAAAATATATTCAGGATGAACCTTACAAACTAAAACATTTTCATAATGCGAACGGTTATGAATACCTATTCTACCTCTTTCTGGTAAGGCTTTATAATGGCGCCACAAAAAATCATGTGCATATTCTTCTGAAGTGGGCACTTTAAAATTAAAAACCTGGCAACCTTGAGGATTTAAACCACTCATTACGTGTTCTATTGCGCTGTCTTTCCCTGCGGCATCCATTGCCTGAAAAATAATTAATAATGAATATGTGCCTGATGCATAAAGTTTTTCTTGTAAATGGTCTATTTCAATTTTAGAATTTATTAGTGCATCCTTTGCTTTTTCCTTGTTATACACTCCAATATAATCAGTTTTAGTATTTTTTATCGAAAATTTTTTATCTCCTTGTATTATCAAGCTTTTAAATTCGTTCTTCATATTTGTAATGTATGCTATAAATCCAGTAATCAATTAGTTAAATATAGACTAAAAAATAAGTAAATTAAATACGTTAATTTGCATTTAGAGTTTTTTATATTTAGCGTCAAAGCATTTACCAAATACATCATCTTAACCAATATGTTTAAAGAGATAAAAAACAAGTACTTACGTTATTCTGCAATTAGTATTTTTTTTATAATAATATTCTTCTCTGCACTTCAACTTAACTTTTTATGGCTATTTGGTTATTCGCCAAGTTATCATGACATTAAAATTCCAACATTAAGAGTAGGTTCAGAACTATATACTTCTGATGGAAAGTTAATTGGAAGGTATTTTAAAGAAAATAGAACACCAGTTAATTACAATGAAATTTCTCCCAGTGTTTTAAATGCTTTAGTTGCTACAGAAGATGTTCGTTTTTATAAACATTGGGGAATCGATCTTCAGGCAGTTGGCCGTGCGGTTATCGGTTTCGGTAAAGATGGCGGAGCAAGCACAATTACACAGCAATTAGCTAAGAATTTATATCGTACACGTTACAATAAATCGCAAGGGTTTTTAGTGAAAATTCCGCTGGTTAGAACCTTAATTGTGAAGCTAAAAGAGTGGATGACAGCTGTTAAGTTAGAATCTAATTATTCTAAAAACGATATTATAACTATGTATTTAAACACCGTATCATTCGGAAATAATACCTATGGTATAAAAACAGCAAGCAGAATTTATTTTGATAAAGAAGCTAAAGACTTATCAACTACAGATGGCGCACTACTTGTTGGAATGCTTAAAGGTACCACGCTTTACAACCCGACTAAGAATCCTGAAAAGGCCTTAGTGCGGAGAAATACGGTATTAAGCCAAATGAATAAGTATAAATATTTAAGTAAAGATAGTCTGGAGGAATTATCAAAAGAGCCAATAAAACTAAAGGAAGGTAAGTTAGAAGATGGAAGCGATGGCGATTCTTACTTACGCGCTGCCGTATCTAAATATCTTGAAAAATGGTGCAAAGATAATGGGTACGATTTATACGAAGACGGTTTGAAAATTTATACAACAATTGATTCAAAACTTCAGAAATATGCAGAAGAAGCCGTTCAGGAGCAGATGAAAACTTTGCAACGTAGGTTTTACAGTGTATGGGGAAATGAAGATCCATGGTACGATTCTGAGAAAAACAAAGTAGATTATCCAGATAGGGCAATGAAAAATTTGCCAATTTACAGTTTGCTTCAAAAGAAATTTGTAAATAATCCTGATTCTGTTACTGCTTACTTTAATAAAAAGAAAAAGATGCAAATCTTCGCCTACAAAGGCGATAGAGATACATTATTTTCTACTTTAGATTCCATCCGCTATTATGGAAAAATCATGAATACGGGTATGATGACTATGGAACCTGCAAGTGGAAAAATTAAAGTTTGGGTTGGTGGTATTGATCATAAATTTTTCAAGTACGACCATGTAAATCAATCGAAACGCCAGGCTGGTTCTACCTTTAAACCATTCGCATATTTAACTGCACTTGAACAAGGCATGAGTCCATGCGATAAGTTTACTGATAAACCTGTAAAAATTGCTTATCAGGATAAAGGCGAAACCAAATACTGGGAACCTAAAAATGCAGATTATAGCGTTACTTATCGGGAAATGAGTTTGCGTTGGGCAATGGCAAAATCGGTAAATACGATTACTGCTCAGGTTACCGAAAAAGTTGGTTGGGATAATGTTGTTAAATGGGCACACGAATGCGGTATTGATAGTCATTTAGAATCTGTTCCTTCTGTAAGTTTAGGCTCTAACGATGTTTCTGTTTTCGAAATGGTTAAGGCATACAGCACTTTCTTGAATAAAGGTGTTAAAACCGATCCTATTTTAGTTGAAAAAATTACAGATCAGGATAATAATGTTATCGATGATTTTAAACCCAAAATAAAAAGAGTATTAACTGAAGAAATTGCCTGGTTAATGTTATACATGTTCCGTGGTGGTATGGAAGAACCGGGTGGTACTTCTCAGGCTTTATGGGAATGGGATTTATGGAAAAAGAACAATCAAATTGGTGGTAAAACCGGTACTTCATCTGATTATGTTGATGCTTGGTATATGGGTATCACCAAAGATTTAGTTACAGGTGTTTGGGTAGGTTGCGATGAACGCACAGCTCATTTTAAAAATGGCGAACAGGGTGAAGGTTCAAGAACTGCACTACCTATTTTTGCCAAATTTATGGAGAAAGTTTATCATGATCCTAATTCTGGATATACTTATGGTCCTTTTCCTAAAGCTACGGTAGAAATTACCAGAACAATTAATTGTCCGAGCCCAAGAATTGTTGAAGATACCACTTCAACGGATAGTGTTTTAATAGATTCTACTGATATTGCAGATCCAATGAGTCCTGAAACAACAACGCCAACAACCACTACAGAATCTGAGATAAAAAAAGAAGAGAAAAAAACTGAACCTATACCTATTCAGCCTGCGGTAGTTGCCCCATTAACCAAGAAAGAAGAGCGAGAGCTTAAAAGAAAACAACGACAAGAAGAACGAGAAAAGAATAAAAATGGCAATAACTAATTAACATTTATTCTTTTAAAAAATATTTACTACTAAAACCAAACGTATGAAAATAAGCTCTACTATTTTAAAGCAGTTTTTACCAGCTTTGCTTCTAATCATATTATCTTTTTCTGCTCAGGCACAGTACTTCGGCCAAAACAAAGTAAGGTATAAAAATCTTGATTTTAAGGTTTTACAAACACCTCATTTCGAAATCTACTATTACATCAAAAATGAAAGTTTATTGAAGAAATTTTCTCAGGATGCAGAAACCTGGTATAAAATGCATCAGGAAGTTTTTAGAGACACATTTATGAAGAAAAACCCAATAATTCTTTATAATAATCATCCTGATTTTCAACAAACTACAGCACTTAACGGTGAAATTGGCATAGGAACCGGTGGTGTTACTGAAGCTTTAAAAAATCGCGTAATTATGCCTATAATGGAACTAAATAGCCAAACAAGGCATGTGTTAGGTCATGAGTTGGTTCACGCTTTTCAGTATCATTTATTGCTAGAAAAAGATTCTATCAGTTTAGAAAACGTTGGGCAAACCCCATTGTGGATGGTTGAAGGAATGGCTGAATATTTATCTATCGGTAAACGGGATGCATTTACATCAATGTGGATGCGTGATGCAATGCTAAATCGCGATATACCATCTTTAAAAGATCTAACTAACTCAAACAAGTATTTCCCTTATCGCTACGGACAAGCATTTTGGACTTATATTGGCTCTCAATATGGCGATACTACAATTGTACCCCTATTTAAAAACACGGCAAAGTATGGTTATGAAAATGCCATAAGATATACGTTTGGCTATGATGATAAAACATTATCGGGTTTATGGAAAAATGCAATTGATGGCCATTATAAACCCATGTTAAAGGCAGATAGCTCTCAAATAAAAATTACTGGAACAAAAATAATCGACAATAAAAATGCAGGGAATATGAACGTTGCTCCTGCTATCAGTCCTGACGGGAAATTTGTGGCCTTCATGTCGGAAAAAGATTTGTTTGGAATCGACTTATTTCTTGCCGATGCTAAAACTGGCAGAATAATTAGAAAGCTAACAAGTCAAATTTCAAACGGACATATTGACGACTTTAACTTTATAGAATCGGCAGGTGCATGGTCGCCTGATAGTAAACAATTTGCATTTAGTATTTTTAGTCATGGTAAAAATCAAATGTTAATAATTGATGTAGCTAATGGCTCTACTATTTCGCAAACAGCCATGGGCGATGTTTCGCAATTCGGCAATTTAACATGGGCTCCAAACGGAAAAGATATTGCGTTCTCAGGAATGGTTGAAGGGCAAAGTGATATATTTTCTTACAACTTAGATACTAAACAGGTTACCCAAATTACAAACGATATTTTTTCTGATTACGCACCAAGTTACTCGCCGGATGGAAAAAAATTAGTTTTCTCATCGGATAGAGGCGCAATTCAGAACAAAAATATAGCTGCAGTAAATCCGATAAATCTTGCAATTTTCGATATTGTATCTAAAACTGTGAACAATATAGATGTTTTTTCAGGTGCAAATAACTTAAATGCACAATTCTCTCCAGATAGCAAAAACATATATTTCTTATCCAACAGAGATGGTTTTAGAAATTTATATAAATATACTTTTGATGATAATTCTGTTGATCAATTAACAGATTATTTTACAGGAATAAGTGGTATTACTGAATTTTCTCCTGCCATTTCAGTGTCTAAAACTAATGATATCGTTTACAGCTATTATCGCTACCAGCGATATACTTTATATAATGCAAATCTTAACAGCTTCAAGCCAAAAAGAATCAGCAATCAAGATGAAAATTTTGATGCAGCAATTCTTCCTCCAATGGAAAATATTGGTGTTAATATTATAAATTCAAACTTAAATAATTTCGACAGGTTTGAGAAGATAATTGCAGATTCAATGAAAACTGTTCCTTATAAACCTAAATTTCGATTAGATTATTTGGCGAATAGTGGTGTTGGGGTTTCTACAAGTAGATTTGGAACAGGTGTACAAGGTGGCATTATTGGAATGTTTAGTGATATTTTGGGTACAAATCAAATTATCGCAAACTTATCTGTTAACGGAGAAATTTACGATTTCGGCGGTCTTGTAGGTTATATCAATCAAAAAAGCAGAATAAACTGGGGTGCAGCAGTATCTCATATACCTTATGTTTCAGGCTTCAGCTCTTACGGCTTTGAAAAAATTCCAAGTGGAAATACAACAATTGACGCAATTAATTATCGCACTGATATTATAAGAACATTTGAAGATCAATTTCAATTGTTTGGTTCTTATCCATTCAGCAAAATTCATCGTTTTGAATTAGGGGGTGCATTTTCACATTACAGCTACCGAATTGACCGTTACAGTAATTATTACAGTACAGATGGTTATTACCTAGGCTCAGACAGAAGCAAAGTTTCAAATGAACAAGCTTCTACAGACTATGGTGTACCGTTTAATTCATTTACTTTATACCAATTAAATGCAGGTTTTATAGGTGATAATTCGATTTTTGGTTTAACAGCTCCATTAGATGGTTTCAGGTATCGCGTAAGTGGAGAGCTATATTTCGGAACCTATAAGTTTTATGGTATTACTGCAGACTTACGTAAATACTGGAGGATTAAGCCAATCACCTTGGCAGCACGTTCTTATAATATATTGAGAATTGGAACAGATGCTGATAGATTATATCCAATGTATGTTGGTTATCCATATTTAATAAGAGGTTACGAAGCTAATTCTATTTATAAAAATAGTTCTGCTACCATTGGTGATAACTATAATATTAATCAATTAAGTGGTAGCAAATTGGCAGTTTTTAATTTCGAGGTTCGTTTACCTTTTACTGGTCCAAAGAAATTAACTGCAATTCCCTCTAAATTTTTATTTACAGATTTAAACTTATTCTTTGATGCAGGTGTTGCATGGACGAACAACACTAATGTTGTATTTAAAAAAGAACCAACGTATACCACTACACCAATTTTAGATGAAAATGGACAAGTTGTTGGAGCCAATCAAACAACAAATGAAAGAGTTCCGGTAATGAGTGTTGGTATTTCTTTGCGTGTAAATGTATTTAACTACTTTGTGCTAGAACCATATTATGCAATTCCATTTCAACGTAAAGATGTTAAAACTGGCGTATTTGGGTTAACATTTGCACCTGGTTGGTAAAAGAATAATTTTTTAAATGATAGAGTGTTGTTATAATAACATTCTATCATTTAAAAAGGGTCAACATTTATGATCATAATAAATCAATTTTAATAAATTAAGATAGGCTGCTGAATGATAATTTAACCTGGTTGGTTAAATTTCTATGAAGTAAGATATTTTCAAAATCCAATCCTACAGTCAAGTCTATCCAATCTGGATTGCATGATCTTACTAAACGCTCTTTTTGCATACGGGTAAATCTGCTAACCAATTTAAAGCGACTTAATGCTTGTGCTTCAGTTTTAAATTCTTCAAAATAAACTAAACGGGTTAACTGCTTTCCATTATCAAAAAACAAGTTTGGCATCTGCTTGTAAAAATCTAATGTTTTAATTAAATCAGAACTCATGCCAACATGCATGCTTGTACGATTTCTGTCGGTAACGATGTAAACAAACTTTTTCATAATAACGCATTTAAAATTTAAACTAAACTATTTAGTATACCTTCTTGCAAATCAAAATAATATTACTAACTTTATGAGCATAAAATTACTAACTATTTTAGTAATTCCAAATTTATTTTAAAATTTATTTTTATGTCAAATATTTCAAATAATTTAAAGTACCTAAGGAAGAAAAAAGGCCATACACAGCAGGCATTTGCATATGTAATGGAAATAAAGAGATCTCTTATTGGTGCTTATGAGGAAGACAGAGCCGAACCAAAGTATGATTTGCTAAAAAAAATAGCTGAATATTTTGATTTAACTATCGATGAGTTCATCAATGAAAAAATATCAGATAGTTGGAAGCCTAAACTAAAAAGTTCGGGTTCTAATTTAAGGGTACTAAGTATTTCTGTGGATACAAATGACAGAGAAAATATAGAATTAGTTCCTGTTAAGGCAAGTGCTGGTTATTTAAATGGTTTTTCAGATCCGCAGTATATAAGCGACCTCCCTAAATTTCAACTACCTATCCCCGCTTTACGCCAGGGAACTTTTCGTGCTTTTGAAATTATGGGCGATAGTATGTTGCCGGTTCAACCAGGAAGTGTAATTATTGGCGAATACTTAGATAATTGGAACGAGGTTAAAACAGGAGAAACGTATGTTGTTATCAGCAAGAATGAAGGTGTGGTGTATAAAAGAGCAGGTAATCGTTTCAGGGAAAACAAAAATTTGAAATTGATTTCGGATAATAAAGTTTATGATGCCTACACAATTGCCGCAGATGATATTTTAGAAATTTGGAAAGCAAAGGCATATATATCTACATCATTACCCGAACCAACGCCCGATCCAACTATGGAAACCTTGACACAAATGATGTCTCAAATGCAGAAATCAATTTCTCAATTAAATAAGAATTAACATATTTTAACAAACCTAGATTAAACCCATTAGCCATTTTCATATCTATTAGTTAAAAACACATACATAAGATGAAAAAACTAATTTTAACAATGGCAATTGCAGTAATGGGTTTTACTGCAGTATTTGCACAAGATTCTACTAAGAGAGCAAAAAGACAAATGCCTAAACTTACAGCAGAACAAAGAGCTGAAAAAACAACAGGCATGATGGAAAAAAAATTAAACTTAACTGCGGATCAGAAGCAAAAAATTTATGCAATAGAATTGGATAAAGCTAAAAAGATGGATGCTTTTCGTACAGAAGATAGAGCTGCAATAAAAGGAAAGATGAAAGATAGAAAAGCAGATTTAGAAAAAAGTAAAGCCGACCTTGATAAAATTTTAACCACCGACCAAAAAAGCAAGCTGGATGCATTTAGAGCAGAAGCTAAAGAAAAAGGTGGCAAAATGAGAAAAGGCATGGGAAGAGGCAAACAAGATAAAGCTCCAGTAGTTTCTAACCCGCCGGCACAGGGTTAAACTTAAATTATTTGAAATATTTAGAAAGCGTTCCAATTATTGGGACGCTTTCTTTATTTTTGGCTTAATGAATAATGTAGAACAATTTATTACAGATAAGCTGAAGGCAAGAAAACAAGATCTTTCTATACGAAACTTAAGTACATGCTTCCCTCCTGTTGATTTTTGTTCAAATGATTATTTAGGTTTTGCTCTTTCGGTAGAGCTTAAAAAGCTTATTGAAGATTATCTTTACCAAGTAAATGATTATAAAAATGGCTCTGGTGGCTCGCGTTTATTAAGTGGCAATACTACTTATATAGAAGAAACTGAACAATACATTGCCGATTTTCATAAGGCTGAAAGTGGGTTGATTTTTAATTCAGGATATGATGCCAACGTTGGTTTACTTTCAAGCATGCCGCAGCGTGGTGATACAATTATTACAGATGAACTGATCCATGCAAGTTTAATTGATGGCTGCAGGTTAAGTTATGCAACTAGATATAAATTTCTTCACAACAATTTACAAGATTTAGAAAATAAACTAAAAATATCCAAAGGAAACACTTTTGTTGTGGTAGAAAGTGTATATTCTATGGATGGTGATTTAGCACCTTTATCTGAAATTTCATTGTTATGTGAAAAATATAATGCTGCGCTGATAATTGATGAAGCTCATGCAACGGGTATTTTTGGAGAACATGGCAAGGGTTTGGTTAACCAACTTAATTTAGAAAAGAAGGTTTTTGCAAGAATTATAACTTTTGGTAAAGCGCTTGGTACTCATGGAGCCATTATTTTGGGCAGTAAAAACCTTCGCCACTATTTAATAAATTTTGCTCGTTCATTTATTTACACAACCGCAGCTCCTATTCATAACATCATCTCAGTAAAGTGTGCATACCTACTAATAGGCAAAATAAATCCATCAACAATATTAAATAAGATTGAACTTTTCAGAAGTTTAGTTAAACAAAATGACATTACAGCCTTAGATAGCAAAAGTGCCATTCAGGGTGTTTTATTTTCATCGAATGTAGAAACTAAAAATGCTGCTTCTTTATTGCAGTTGAATGGATTTGATGTAAGGGCAATTTTAAGTCCAACAGTCTCCGTAGGAAAAGAGCGTTTGAGAATATGCCTTCACAGCTACAATACTGATGAAGAAATTATATTACTAGTTAAAAATTTAAAAAATATACAGAAAAATGGCTAAATATTTTGTTGCAGGAATTGGAACGGGAATTGGCAAAACTTTAGTTAGTGCAGTGCTTACTGAAAAACTTAATGCCGATTACTGGAAGCCAATTCAATCTGGTGACTTAGACGTTAGCGATAGCCTTACGATAAAAAATTTAATTAGCAATAAGAAAACATTTATTCATCCGGAAAGCTATCGCTTAACAAATCCTTTATCACCCCATTTATCAGCAAAGTTAGATAATGTAGAAATCAACCTTAACCAAATCAAAATACCTGCTACCGAAAATAATCTGATTATTGAAGGTGCCGGAGGCTTGATGGTTCCTTTAAATGAAAAGCAACTTTTGATAGATTTGATAAAAGATTTTAATATTGAAGTAATTCTAGCTTCTCAAAATTATTTAGGAAGCATAAACCACACATTACTTTCAATTAATCTACTTCAACAATATCAAATTAAAATCAAAGGTATAATTTTTAATGGCGATGAAAATCATGAAACGCAAAGCTATATTCTACAATATTCTAAAGTAAAATACCTAGGAAATATCCCTCAAATGGAAATTATAAATAAGGAAAGTGTTAAACAAGCTGGCAAATTTCTATCACTTTAAATAATCATTTGCCTTAAGATATTCGGCCCAAACTTTATAACCTTGTGGGATGAGGTGCAAACCATCTTTAGTGAGTTCGGCTTTTAAACGTTTGTTATCATCAACGAAAACTGGATATAAGTCTACAACAGTTACTTTTTTCGATTCGAACTTTCTGATTTCATCATTTAACCAAAGGATGTGATTATCCTTACCATAATGGTTTTTAAATTTTTCAAAGGTGCTGTTAACAGGTAAAAGCGTGGTGAAATAGATATGTGTTTTTTTCGACCCTTGATTAATCCTGCTGATCATTAATTTATAATTACGCAAAATTATGCTATCAGGGATATTTCTTGAGACATCATTTATACCAATTAAAATAAAGACTTTATCCGGTTTCCTATCAATAACCTCCTGTAATCTTTCTAAAACACCGAAGGTTATATCACCAGAAATACCTCTGTTTTTTGCCTGAGGTAAATTTAAAAGTTTAGCCCAATCGGTGCCTGCAGTAATGCTATTGCCTAAAAATATGAAATCTTTCTTCGATTTTGGGTCAGCCTTAAATTTTTCAACTTGCTCAACATATTTAGCAGGTCGATAAGTACTATCCCACTTTACAATTTGAGCATTAGTATTGGATAAACTTAGCGATACAGTTAAGCAGGTTAGTAAGAAGATTTTGTTAAGAAAAGGCTTCATATCTTATATTTTAGTTAAAGATAATTATTTTGATTGAACCAGTATATCAGGATAATCAGAAATAATACCATCTACGCCTAATGCTCTCAAAGCATTCATATCTTCTAACTTATTTGCTGTCCATGGGATAACTTTTACATTATCTGAATGTGCTTTTTTAATTAATTCTTCATTAACCATTTGCCAAACCGGACTTAAAATAAAAGGCTTATAACCTAAATCAGCAATGTTTTCTTCGTAAGTTTTCTTGTTTGCCACCAAAAATGAAGTTTTTACATTTGGATATTTCTCATGTATGATTTGAATAGTCCTTTTGTCGAAAGATTGGATAACAACATAGGGCATTATCTTTTTCTTTTCGATGATATCCATCAACAATTTAACAAAAATAGCAGGTTCAGGATTTACTATTCCATCACCTTTTGCATCGCATTTAGTTTCAATATTATAAAAGAATTGTTTTGTTTTATTAACTTTAATATCCTTTTGAACGGCATCAATTAAATCTTCAAGTAATGAAATATGGGTTTTAATTTTCTGCTGATGGGGAAATCCTTCTAATGGTTTTGTACCTAAATCAAAAGCTTTTACATCCTTATAATCCATTTGGAAAATTGGATATTTTTTGGAATCTGTGGCAGGAATTTCTTTTCCATCCGGCGTAAGCATAAAACCCGGACTTAAATAATCATCGTGGGTTACCACAACTTTACCATCTTTAGTAATATGCGTATCCATTTCAAGCGTTGTAATGCCATCAATTTTCATGGCGTTTTGCATAGCTAAGATGGTGTTTTCCGGCCATAAACCTCTCCCACCGCGATGAGCTTCGGCACTAAAAGCTGGGAATTTTGCAACCTGAGCATTTGCGTGAAATGTAATTGCAGTCATAAAAATCACAACTAAGTATTTTGAAATCTTCATAATTTATTTTTTAATTTAAGCAGTAAAATTAGCCTCAAATTTTTCACCAAATCTATCAGTTGCTACAACTTTTACCTTTTTAGTTGATGGTTCGAAATGTGCAACAAATAGATGATCAGTTTTACTTGGCTCCGGAAATGTTCTTCCCGTCGGCAAGGTATCACCCTTATATAAACTTACTGATAAGGGATCGTAACCTTTTTGCTGCTCTAAAATCCCCATGGCTTTACCATCCAGAAAATATTCTATTTTCCACATTGGATCCCAGTTCCAAACATTAGCAATTAGCCTTTTTTGGTTAGTCAATTCATCAACATAAATATGAATTTGTTCCTTTTTAGATAATCCAGTTGGCTGATAGAACCACTTCAATTCAGTTCCATTTACCTCATAAACGCCATAACCACGTGGAGTTCCATCTTCGCAGATTGGGCCAGTCCACCAGGCACCGCATACTGCACCATGATTATGTTCAAATATATTATCAGTAATTACATTTCTGTTGTAATGCGTATGGCCAGACATGATGTGAACATTCGAAAACCCATTTAAAATAGCATAAAAATCTGTATTGTTTTTTACAGCGTTATGTACCGGAATGTGAAGATTGATGATAAGCAAACCATCTTTTGCTACAAATTTTAAATCTTTTGCTAACCAATCTAATTGAGTCTGTGAAATAAATCCGTCATAATTTCTTTCGGTACCTAAATATCGAACATCATCTAAAACCACATAATGTGCTTTTCCACGATTAAATGAATAATATGTTGGACCATAGTGTTCCTGGAAAGTTTTGTCTGATGTCTCATCACCACCCATTCTGTAATCCATATCGTGATTTCCCAGAGCCTGGAAAAAAGGGATAGACATTTTAGCAACAGCTGTGTTATAATCTGTAAACAATTCGTGGTTATCCCAAACTATATCACCAACTGTAATTCCATGCACAGGAATTTTTGGATCCATCGATTTAATCATTTTAATGGTATCAGGAACTGAGGTTTCCATCATTTGGACTACATCCTTTTTATTTTTTACCTGAGGATCTGCCCAAATGATAAAATTATGCCGATTATCATTTTGCTTCAAAGCCATTAATTCGAAATTCAAATTAGTTTTACCAATTGCACTTTCATAGTGTTTAGCTATATGACTTTCGGTTTTAAACTCAAAACCCGAAGGCGTGCTAATCCATACAAACTTGGCTAGCGGATTTATTTCAATGATATAATTTCCTGATTTATCCGTTTGAACGACATTATAACCATCAGAGACTACAACATTAGCAACTCCTTTTCCTTTACTGGTTATTTTGCCAGAAACTTTATTATCTAACAGGCTGGTAAACGAAAACGATTTTAAACTTACGAAAAGTGTTGTTCCTAGTAAAGTTGATTTTTGAATAAATGATCTTCTATTCATTTTTTTGGCTGAAGGATGATTTGAATTGATTAAATAATAAGCTTGTCGAGTTTATTCGACAAGCTTAAAATAACATATGTTGTAATTTAATTAACTATTGTTGTAAAACCTGCTGGCGTTTCAATAACTGATAGCGGAGAAGTTGGCGTTAGCGTAATAAATTGAGCTACTCTGCCTGTACTCCATAATCCTGTTTTAGCATCGTAAACACCACCAAGGATGGTAAACATGCCTGTTGTACTTGGAAATCCGAATTTGCTTGTATTGGTGCCTGCACCATAAAATGCTACAGTTTTCCGATTTTGAATGGTGCTATATTTATCAGTATTTGTAATTCTATATCCCGCTTCTGGAGGCCCTGCAGAATAAACGGCGCCATTACCACCATACATAATTACATCTAATGGAACACTATTACCATCTACCTTAATACCTTCAAATACGGCAACACCAGCTACATTTCCACTATTTGCTAATAAATTAGCAGTTGCAGTACCAAAATCGACACTATTTACATTTGAATATTGTGTACTACTTATCCAAACCGCAGAACTAATATTCGTCGACCCAGCACCCCAAATGTTTTTAGTACCGCCAACATAACAGAACTGACCTTTTCTCACCGTACCAGAAGTAATGTTTATTTTGTAGGTTCTAACGCCACCTAAAGCCCAGCCAGTTGCTGGCGCAGCTAAAATACCTGCGTTATTACAAGTAACAATCGAATAAGGAGTTGCAGCAAAATCAATATCCCTTGTCGCTTTAAACTGGATGTATTCATAATTATTGTCAGCACCAGTTGGATCGGTTAAGTAACCTGTAATTACTAAGGCCGAAGGCTTAATTACTGCCAGCGGAAAAATATCATCAAAGGTTCGTGGCCAAACCTGCGGTCCAGTTGCTGTTGTAAAAACAATTCCGGTAAAATCTGCAAATTGGGTCAAATCTTGATTGGCAAAAGTGGCACCTGCTTCTGTATGCACAATAGCGGAACCAAAACCATCATTTATAGTTTTGTTACCGACTACTTTTTCACCCGTTGCTGGAACCGGATCTACATTTCCTTTGCTAATAGTAATCAATGTACTTTCGTAAAATTGCGGTCTGCTGGTTAATGAAGCAGTGTTAACAGCTCTGATTATTATATTTCTTCCAGTTGCTTTCTTCTCTATATTAGTTGGAGAAACGCCTGTTATTTGCAAAATTCCACTAATTCTCGTTAATGTAGAACCCGAAACTTTTACATGTACAGAATCACCAGGAATGTATTTTGAAGCCTCAGAACCAATATTAATTGCTATTCCTCGTAACGAATCAATTCCGCTACCAGCAATACGACTATTTTGAATTATCAATAAACCTGCAGGTGTATTACTACCAGTGTAATTAGAAATTACGACACCTTTAATAAAATCGGCACCACCTAGATTTTCGGTATTAAGAGATAAATCGGCGTTTTTAAAAAGCTTACGCAAATCGAAATTGGAAATGTAAGGGCTTACTGATACTTTAACATAATCAGATTCGCGTTTACATCCTAACCAAATGCTGCAAAATAAAATCAGCGCACTGGTATAAATAAGTATCTTTTTCATATTATTTTTAGATATGATTAAGGTTTTTGCCACCAAACTAATGTGTTAATATCATCTGCACCTTGTGAGGCAACAGCATTTTTATAACTAGTTGGGTTGGTTGATTGTGTAACTAAAGGGTAATTTAAACGAGCAGGCATTCTGCCACCATTTGCCAAGCCGGTTCCTTTCGGTAGAAAAGGATGACCCGTTCTACGATATTCAATCCACTGCTGTAAATCGACTAAGAACATAGCGTAATATTTTTGCAAATGGATTAATTGCATTTTACTTGCAGCATTATTCGTAGTATTTTCTAAAGGGAGATTGTTATTCCAGTTAATATCTGCTGCAACAACATAACTCGCTAAAGCAGGATCTGATACAGAGGTAAATCTTGTTGGCAACCAATAATTGATGGCATCAGCAATTCCTTTTAAATAATAACTTTCGCCAGTACCTGTAATCCATCCTTTAGCTGCTGCTTCTGCTAAAATGAAATCTACCTCCGCACAGTTCATTATTATGCCGGTGTTAGGATCCGTTTGCAAAGTAATGCCGGCATTTTGCGCATCTGAATAAAAATAAGATTGTTTGGTTATAGAAGTTCCCGCATCGTAGCCACTTGGTACACCAATTAATCCGGCTGGCCCAGGTGCAATTCCAAATCTACTTACCCCATTAACCCCGAAAGTTGTATTAACACGAGGATCAGCCCAATTTGCCAGGTTACCAAGAAAGAAACTTGTTATAGCAGGTGTCCTAAAATCAACAGCCCTTACACTTATCATAAATGGTGAAGAATACACAGCTGTACTGCTATTTGTACCATTCCACAATATTTTAGCGGTATGGGTATTGTTTTCCATTATAGGATAAGTTGCCTTATTGGTATCAGCTATTTCTTTAATTTTTGCAATAACCTGAGTACTAACATCGGCTTTGCCTGAAATACGCATTAACAATCTTAAATATAATGAATTGCCAAATCTACGCCACTTACTAATATCACCTTGATAAACTGGGTCGCTGCTTACAACTATAGATTTTCCTTCGGCTAATAACTTATTTGCTTCCTCAAGTTTGGTAAACAAATCCAGATAAATATCTTTTTGCTTATCAAATACCGGCTCGTAAACACCATCTTTTCCTTGATTGGCCTGAGTGTAAGGTACATCTCCATAAACATCGGTAAGCAATTGGAATATCCAAGCCTGTGCAATTAGTGAAATGCCTTTGTATGATGCATTTAATGATTCTGGTTTATTGGCTATCGTATAAATATCACGGAAATTAGTTAATTCCGGGTACCATGCATTCCAGGTGTAATCTGCCAAGTTTCGTCTTAAATCGTATCTAAAAACTTTTCCTTCCGAATCGCTAATATCAACAGTTACCTGCATCAACTCATTATTGAAATTTCGGTTTCGAACTAAGTTTGCACTTAATACATTAACTAAAGCTGGTGCCAAAAGCTGACTAGCATTAACAGAAGATTTACCTATTGGATCGGTATTTACTTCATTAAAATCTTTTTTGCAGGAGAATGTCGAAACGCTCACAACTGCTAATAATATATAGTTGGTTATTTTCTTTATCGTTTTCATATTTTACTCTTTTATAACCCCACAACTAAACGTACACCATAAGTTCTGGTAGATGGTAACTGCCCGGTTTCAAAACCCTGCACAATATCAGATCCTGATAAAGTACCGAATTCTGGATCGAAGGCCGGCCAAGGCGACCATATAAATAAATTACGCCCATAAGCACCAATGGTTACTTTTGTAAAACCAATTCGCTTTAAAAAATTTTGTCCGAATGCAAAGGTTACGTTAGCTTCTCTAAACTTTAAATAATCTGTACGAAAAACACTTCCTTCTGCTTGGTCTGAACCATAAAGCGATGTGTAAAAGCTTTCTAGATTTGTAGCAACCACATCATTTGGGCGGTAAGTTCCATTGGTATTTTGAACAACACCATCACCTATAACGCCATTGTATCGGCCAGGTAATGTCAAATCAAGCTTACCTAAGGAAGCCATTCTAGAGAACGTTAACGAATGCGCCACAGCACCAAGTTGAGCATCGAACAATCCATTTATGCTAACCCGTCCATAAGTTAATGTGGTACCGAAACTAAATCTGAATTTAGGCATAGTGTTACCCAAGTAAACCAGACTTGTTGATGTTTTGGCATTACCTGTAACTGCATCATAAACAATCTGACCATCTGGTGAACGCAAATATCCATTTCCATATAAATCGCCCATGCTACCACCAACATTTGCCACAATTTGGCCACCACCTAAAGCACCTGTTCTTAATACTACAGAACTATCGGCCAACTCAACAATTTTATTTCGGTTAGCAGAGAATGTTCCTGTTAATTCCCATTTAAATTTTCCGGCTTGTATTGGTGTTCCATTTACGGCCAACTCTATACCTCTGTTTTCTACTTTACCCACGTTAAATACAGCAACATTGTAACCTGTTGCTCTATCTACAATACGGCTTAAAATTTGATTTTTCGTGTTACCTAAATATGCAGCGAAATCAAAATTTAAACGGTTTTTAAATAAACGTAATTCCGTTCCAACCTCTATAGTTGTCGTTTTAAGTGGTTTTAAATTTGGGTTTGGTAATACCGTTGGATTAGACATTGCACTATCTGGATAAATCCCATTTGAAGCCAAATTATAATTGTAAGCCGTACGATAAGGTGTTGTACCACCGCTACCAACTTGCGAAACCGAAGCCCTTAATTTTAAGAAACTGATTTGAGATGGCAATTTCCAAAAATCTGAAAGAATAAATGAAGCACTTGCCGATGGATAGAAAAAGCCAACATTATCCGTTCTAAATGGTGTAGCCAAAGTACTGCTCCAATCCTGTCTACCGGTTAAATCAAGGTATAAATAATTTTTAAAGCTAAATGAAATTGCAGTGTAGAAACTATTAATTCTATACCGAGCTGTATCTGGTACAGAAACTAAAGGACTAGCATTATTGGTTAAGCTATAAACAGCAGGCACTACCAATCCATCAGCACGAAGTTCTGATTTACTGTATTGATTGCGCATTTGGCTACCACCAACATTGGCAGTCATTCTGAAAGATTCGGTTATTTTTTTATCATAACGCAATAAGAAATCAGCATTTACTTCGTAAGAATTAATATCCTGAATGCGGTAAGAACCTTGGGCAAATTTATTTCCGGCAGCATCCCATGGACGCTGCGTTTCACGAATATCGTGATTGTAATCTATCGATCCACGAACCAGCAAGCTAAGCTCATCAGTAAACTTATAATTGGCTTGTAAACTACTTAGAACACCATTTCTGCGTTGCTTATTTAGGTATTGCTCTGAAATGGCATACGGACTTTCAGGATTCGTTGTAGTAATGTTCACAAACTGCCTGTTTACTAATCCTGGTGCCCAATAATCTCGGTACCAATCTGTATTAACATTGGGTTGAGCAAACATGAACCAATACATTAAAGATTGATTGCCGTAACCTGTTGCAGGTAAATTATCGCTAAACCTATTATTATATGTTGCTTTAAAGGCAATATTTAATTTCTTGGTAACATCTGCATTGGCAGAAAATGAAGCTGATGTTCTTTCTAAACCTGTATTTGGAACAATCCAATCGTTATTGCCGTGACTTGCAGAAAAGCGCATTGCAACTTTTTTGTAAGCTCCATCTAAACTAATCGAGTTAGAGGATTCAAAACCGGTTTTAAAAAATGCATCAACCGGGTTTTCATAAGCCATCCATGGTGTTCTGGTTAAACCTCTTGTTTTGGTAACCGGGTCGTATTGATAAAACATACCACCATTGCTAAATGGAGCACCCCAGCTTGCACTTGTTCCGTTTGTACTTGGTCCATCTTCAGTTGTTCCGTAAGAGAAATATGAAACACCAAACTGACCTTGACCATATTGATTTTGCACAGCTGGCCCTCTGCTTATTTCCTCCCAGGTACTATTTGATGTGAATGTTATATTTAATTTCTTGCTGGTTTTGCTTCCTGATTTTGTAGTGATGATAACTGCACCATTTGCACCCCGCTGACCATAAAGTGCTGATGCACCAGGGCCTTTTAGTACGGTCACACTTTCTATATCATCAGGACTTAAGTCGTTTAATGCAGAACCAAAATCTGTAGGCAAAATATCTCCTGAAGTACCATAAACCCCACCTGAAGCCCCTGCTGTACGACGGGCAGAACTACTGGCTACTACCCCATCAATTACGATTAATGCTTCGTTATCGCCTGTTAGGTTATTCTCACCACGTAAAATAATTTTATTAGAAGCAGCCGGCCCGCTATTGCGAACTAAATTTAAACCGGCTACTTTTCCCGATAGTGCATCAGTCCAGTTGCTAGATACTGCATTTGTAAATGCACTACTATCTACTTTGGTAGTGGCATAACCTAATGATTTTTCTTCACGCTTAATACCTAAAGCCGTAACTACCACATCGTTTAATTGGCTTGAAGAAGATTTTAAACGGATAGCGATATTGTTCTCACTTTTATCAAAAACTCTACTAATGGCGGTGTATCCTAGCATATTAAAAACAACAGTAGTACCCTTCGGTACAGAAATTGAGTAGTTACCATCGTTGTTGGTTACACCTAATATTTTTTTATTAATATCAGTAATTGTTATTCCGATTAAAGGTTGGTTGTCATCTTCGTCTAAAACCGTTCCTTTTACAGTAATGCTTTGAGCAGGTTGCTGAGCGAATGCATTTTTAGCATATAATGGTAAAGCCAAAAATATCATTACAAAAACCTTAATCCAATTAACAGTGGGAATTAAATTTTTAATTTTCTTTCGATGATTATCAGGGTTGTTTTCATTTACTGGCCACACGCACTGAAATCCGAATTTCTGTTGGGTAGAAATTTTATTCATAGTTGTTTATATCCGGTTAGTATTATAGGAAATAGTTAAATTTTATTTTGTTCCGGAATACCGGCAAAATAACTCTGTCCATATTAAATCTATATTAACTAATCGTTAAAATTATGAAAGCAAGGCAAACATGATTTCGATTTATTATTTTTATATTGTTTAATATTTCGTTAAATAAAATTAGCAAAACAAATCGAAAGTAAAAACAATTTAAATCAGTCAATACACTGATTGATTAGTTTGGGATATTGATTAAACAAAATTGAAGCAAATTTTACTCAAAAGCATATATAGTATGCCCTTAAGGCACATTATAATGGTATAAAGGAATTTTATTAATGGATTTATTTTGCAGTAATAATGTTGTTACCACAAATTAAAAAATATAAATACGATTTGAGTATGCTTATGTAACAATAATACATTCATATCAAACCGAAAGGTAAAGAAACATTAACTGTTAATATTGTGGTGCTTTAAAACGTATTTTAAGTATAAATCACTTAATGAAAATGCTCTTTCCAAAAAGATTAAAAGCAATACGGGGATGATTAAAAATTCTAAAATATTAAATTCATAAAAAATATAACCAAAAACTAGAATTAGTCTGAAGCATTCTAGGTAGTAAATCCATTTACGTTGCTCCAATAAAGCTCCAATATTTATCAATGTTAATAGAAGAAAAATAGTAATTGCAATACTAGTACCATTCGAAATTGAGGTAAAAAACATAGTAATAAATGTTAATATTGCAACCACCAACACAAACTGAAAATTTAGATATCCTTTAAATTTAATTTCACTAGTATGGCCTTTTTCTTGAAAATATTTCTTTTCTAATTCAGGGCGGATATTTTGATTCATCAAAGCAGGGCTACCAAACAATGCATTCCATTTATCTTTGATTGTGTTCGCTCTTTTGTAAGCCTCTCTTATTTCCAAATAATAATGAAAATGCTGCCATAAGAAACTATAACTTTTAATAGGATGAGTTAAACCGTATTTTGGAGCCTCTTCTTCGCTTTGAAAAGTGCCAAAAATTTTATCCCAAAAAACAAAAACATCACCATAGTTTTTATCAAGATATTTATCATCAGAGGCATGATGAACACCATGAAGCGAAGGTGTAATAAACACATGCTCTAGCCAACCTATTTTTCCAATCAATTGCGTATGTGTAAAGAAAGAATATGCACCATGAACAAGTAGAATCGTAATTATCATATTTGGATGAAAACCAAGTAATGGTAATGCACACCAAAACACGTTTCTAAAAACCGCTTGTATAGTTGTAATTCTGGCAGCTGCCGATAGATTAAATTCTTCACTTTGATGATGTACAATATGAGCAGCCCAAAGAAAATTAATCTCATGTCCTAATCTATGGTACCAGTACCATACAAAATCGGTAGTAAGTAGTAACAATAGCCATATATACCATTTATTGGGGATATCAAACAAAGCATAATTTTGATAAACCCAATTGTAAACTTGATAGAAACTTGCTGCTATGAATAAATTCAGCAATCTTTCGGCAATTCCTACACTAAAATTAGCAATAGAGCTTTCATATTTAAATACATCTGATCTATTTCTATTCTGTGCAAATTTATACTCTACAAATACGAAAAGGAAAAAAGCAGGAATAGCAAATGCAAGGTAATTTATATCAGTCATAGCAAATTTTATTAGGATAGCGGGGCAAATTTAAAAATATTCTATTAAATACATAGATTATATAGTTTAAATTATTACACATTTATTACTTCCATATTCATTTTGTGTTTGTTGTTTTAATTTATTTGTAGAACTTCGATCCTTTAAAAAGTATAATTATGGCAACAAAGAAACAAGCTGAAAATACCAATGTTTTATCAATAGATATTGGCGGTACTAGTATTAAGACGGTTCTTTTAGATGAAGATGGTAACATGCTATCTGAATATTTAAAGTTAAAAACGCCAGAAGGTGCAACACCAAAAGATATTGTTTCAGGAATTGTTGAGTTGATAAAGCCTTTTCCGCTAACTTATGATAGAGTTTCGGTAGGATTTCCAGGTTATGTTAAAAATGGTATAGTTAAGACCGCACCAAATCTTGCTAAAAATAAATGGGAAGATATTGATTTAGGCCAACGTATTGCTGATGCTTTAGATAAATCTGTTCGTTTGGTAAATGATGCAGACCAACAAGGCTTGGGTGTTGTAGCGGGTAAAGGCTTTGAAATTGTATTCACCGTTGGTACAGGTTTCGGAACAGCACTTTTATTTGATGGCGTTTTACTTCCACATTTAGAACTAGCACACTTCCCTATTAGTAAAGAGGAAGATTACGATGACTACATTGGCAATAAGACCTATGAAAAAATTGGTTCTGAACGCTGGAATAAGCGTTTAAAGAAAGTTATTGAAATTTATAAAACAGTATTTAATTACGACACCTTATATATTGGTGGCGGAAATTCAAAACAAATTGATTTTAAATTGGAAGATAACATTAAAGTGGTTTCGAACAGAGATGGAATTAAAGGTGGTGCAAAACTTTGGAAACTATCTGATGGGAACAACATAACAACCATTAAACCAAAAAAATAGACTTATCATTGGCATTTTATTACAATGATTTAACACCCTACAGTGATATATTAATTTGTAAATCCTAATTTTGGATGTACATTAAAAAACAAAAAATGGCAAATAACGATTCGAATCAATATAAATTGGGGATGATTGGTTTAGGCACAATGGGTCGCAACCTTTTATTAAACATGGCTGATAAAGGCTTTTCAGTAACAGGTTATGATAAAGATCATAAAATGATTGCAAAGCTCGAAGAAGAAGGCAAAAATCATAATCTTAAAGGTTTTGATAATATAAATGATTTTATTAACAGCCTTGCAACCCCGAGAACTTTAGTAATGTTAGTCCCTGCAGGTCCTATTGTTGATAGCGTTATTGCCGAATTGAAGCCGCTTTTAAGCAAAGGTGATATTATAATCGATAGTGGAAATTCACATTTTACAGATACAAATCGTAGAGTTGATGAGTTAGAAAAAGATGGTTTACACTTCTTTGGAATGGGAATTTCGGGTGGCGAAGAAGGTGCACGATTTGGCCCAAGTATGATGCCTGGTGGCGATAAACAGGCATACAATGTTGTAAAAGATATTTTTGATGCAATTGCCGCAAAGGTTAATAACGATCCTTGCGTAACTTATATTGGTCCTGGTGCTTCAGGCCACTTCGTTAAAATGGTACATAATGGTATTGAATATGCCATTATGGAACTTATTGCTGAAGTTTATGGAATCCTTAAAAATGGACTTGGTTATTCTAATGATGATATTTACAAAGTATTTAAAAAATGGAATGATGGCAAACTGCAATCTTTCCTTTTAGAAATTACCACAGAGATTTTTGTTTTTAAAGATGGTGATACAAATATTGATTTATTAGACCAGATTAAAGATGAAGCTCGCTCTAAAGGAACTGGAAAATGGACTTCAGAAGTTTCTATGGAATTACAATTACCAATTCCAACAATTAATGAAGCTGTTTCTAACCGAGATTTATCAAAATTTAAGCAATTAAGGGTTTCCCTTGAAGATGCATTCGGTAAAAAAGATACTAAAATTGAGGTTACAATTGAAGAATTAGAAAATGCATTTTATTTCTCCATGATAAGTGCTTATGCACAAGGAATGCATTTATTGGTTCAGGCTTCAAAAGAATATCAATATGATTTAAAATTGCAGGAAATTGCCAAAATATGGCGTGGTGGCTGTATTATCAGAGCTAAATTTTTGGAAGATATTTATCAAGCTTACGAAAAAAATAATAGTCTTGAGCATCTTTTCGGAGATTCAGGCATTCAAAAAATTATTACAAGCACATTAAGTGGCATACGCAAAACAGTTTCAGCATGTGTAAATGCTGGCTTAGGAATACCAGCTTTTGCTTCTACCCTAACCTATTTTGATACCATTACCACAGGTCGCATGCCATCGAACTTAATTCAGGCGCAAAGAGATTTCTTTGGTGCGCACACTTTCGAACGCATTGATCAGGAAGGCGTATTCCATGCCGATTGGAATAAATTATCGTAAATAAATCGATTTTTAAAAAAAAATAAATGAAATCAAATACCGCATTAAATCCAACAATATTTGTAATATTTGGAGGTACAGGCGATTTAAATAAACGTAAGCTTGCTCCTGCACTTTACAACCTATTTGTTGAAGGCTATATGCCAGAAAAATTTGCTATTATTGGTACTGGAAGAACAGAATTTACTGACGAAAGCTACAAATCAGCCTTGGAAGGCGCTGTAAATGAATTTTCTCGTTCAGGCAAGGTTAAAAAAGAAAAATGGGCGGATTTTGGAAATACTATTCATTATTGCCCAACAGATTTTGCTCAACCTAAAACTTTCGAAAACTTAAAAGCTGCAGTAGAAAAATATCAAAAAGAATACGGAGCCAATACACAAGTTATTTTCTACCTAGCCGTTGCGCCAAACTTTTTCCCAATTATTGCAGAATGTTTGCAAAAATATAAGCTAACACAAAACGAAGATAATAGTCGTATTGTAATTGAGAAACCTTTCGGACATGATTTAGAATCTGCTAAAGAGTTAAATAAACTTTTAAGCACAATCTTCACAGAGAAACAAATTTATCGTATAGATCATTATTTAGGTAAAGAAACCGTTCAAAATATGATGGCCTTCCGTTTCGCAAATTCATTATTCGAACCTTTATGGAATAGATCTTATATCGACCACGTTCAAATATCGGTTACCGAGCAATTAGGTGTCCAAGATCGTGGAGGTTATTATGAAGGTGCTGGTGCACTAAGAGATATGATTCAAAATCATTTATTGCAGTTGCTTTGCTTAATTGGCATGGAAGCACCAATAACTTTTGATGCTGATGAAATCAGGAATAGAAAAGTTGAAGTCTTAAAAGCAATGCGACCTTTTTCTTCAGAAGATATTCGTTTTGGAACCGTTCGCGGCCAATACAGTAAAGGTTGGGTTGAAGGTAAAGAAGTACCGGGATATCGCCAGGAAAAAGGTGTTGATAAACACTCAAATACAGAAACATTTGCTGCAGTTAAATTCCATATTGATAATTGGAGATGGCAGGGAATTCCTTTCTATCTAAGAACAGGCAAAAGATTAAATCAAACTTCATCATTAATTACCATTCAATTCAGAGACGTACCTCACCAGATATTTTCATCTGATGTGACTGAAAATTGGGTACAAAACAGATTGGTAATTAGCATACAGCCGGAAATGAGTATCCGTTTACAAGTACAGGCAAAAAGACCTGGTTTAGATATGGTATTAAATCCTGTTGACATGGTTTTTGATTACAAGGGTACTTATGATGGTGATACACCAGAAGCTTACGAAACTTTATTGCTTGATACCATGATGGGCGATCAAACTTTATTTATGCGTGGCGACCAGGTAGAAACAGCCTGGGAATTGGTTATGCCAATTTTAAATACTTGGGAAAGTAAAAAATCAATTAACTTCCCTAACTACCCTGCAGATAGCTGGGGACCTGAAGAAGCTGAAGCACTAATTGCAAGAGATGGTTTTCACTGGTTTAATTTGCCGTTGAAGAATAAAGAATAATTAAACTTTTATCGTTATGGCTTCGTACCTAGCAATTACGATTAATTAAAAAAAAATGAATCTACTAATTTACAAAACGCTCGAAGAATTAAATCAAGATTTGGCTGATTATGTTATCAAAATTGCAGAAATGGCAATTGAAGATAACGATCGTTTTAACTTCGTTTTAACTGGAGGTAATTCTCCAAAAGAGTTATACAAAATTTTATCAACCAATTGTAAAGATAGAATTGATTGGGAGAAAGTTTATTTCTTTTTTGGTGATGAGCGTAATGTTCCGTCGGATGATGAAAATTACAATGGTTTAATGGCAAAGAAAAATTTCTTTGATAACTTAAACGTTGCCGCTGATCATATCTTTTATGTTGACACAACATTAGCACCAGAAAAGGCAGCTATAGAATACAAAAAAGCTATAGATGAACATTTTAAAGGCAATGATATTGTTTTTGATTTAATTTTGCTAGGTATGGGTGATGATGCACATACAGCTTCAATTTTCCCGCATACAACATTAGTTAAAAACCAACAAGTTGATGTAGACTCTGTTTTTGTAGAAAAATTAAACACTTATCGCATCAGCTTAACAGCACCATTAATAAACAAAGCTGAAAATGTAGCATTTATTGCCTTTGGAGAGAATAAAGCAGAAGCTTTAAAGCATGTTATTGGCGATGAAAAAAAGAATTTTGATACTTACCCTGCGCAATTAATTAACCCGGTTGATGGAAAATTAACCTGGTTTGTTGACGAAGCTGCAGTAAAATTACTTAAGAATAAAAAATATGTCTAAAATGCAAATAACAGACTTTTTAAATAAAAAAACGGACTATACTCTTGAGTTATTCCTTTTTTTTATTGATGAATTTAATGAGATTGGTGAGGTAGAATTGCGTCCCTTAAAATCGATGATAGCAATACAAAGCAATCATAATTTGGCTTACATCACTCAGCTTGGGGAAAACTTTGTTCACATTGTATTTCCTTTCAATCAGCCTTTTAATGATAATTTCTGCTTTACTAAAATAGCACAGGTTCCTGGTATAAGTCAATATAATCACCATCTACGTCTTTATTATAAAGAAGATATAAATGATGAAGTTAGAAGTTTTATGAAGATGGCTTATCAAGCTAAAAACTAATCAAGTTTTTCTTCAATAAGTAATTTGATAATCCCGTCAGCCATACCAACTTTTGGCACGTAAATCTGCTTTATTCCGGTCCACTTCATCAATGTTAAATAAATCTCGCAAGCTGGGATAATAACATCTGCCCTATCGGGATTTAAACCTAAAACATGAATACGTTCTTTTAAAGAATAACTCGTTAATTTATTATATAAAGAATTTAACTTCTGTAATGACATTGGTGCATTTTCTTTCTCATCAGCCATGCGGAAAAGCTTGTTAATATTACCACCGGTTCCAATACCTGCCAGGCTTTTATAAGCTTTTGTATTATCCTTAACCCAGGTTTTCATTTCTTCCCATGTTTCTTCTTTATCCTGATTATCAAGCATTCGTATAGTACCAATATTGAAAGATTTGGATGCTTCGGGTGCTCCGTTAACAAAAACAGAAAGCTCAGTACTACCGCCACCAACATCTATGTATAAATATGTTTTACTTTGATCTAAATCCTGTTCAATGTGGTTTGCATAAATGATATTCGCCTCCCTTTGACCTTCAATAATTTCTAACGTAAGGTTAGTTTCATCCTTAATTAGCTTAACAATTTCTTCTCCATTTTCAGCCTCACGCATAGCAGATGTTGCGCAAGCTAAGTATTCTGTAACGTGGTAAACATCCATTAAATTTTTAAAAGCAGTCATCGTTTTAACCAAATCACCAACTTTTTTAGGAGATATTTTTTGGTCTAAGAACGCATCATCGCCCAAACGCAAAGGCACACGAATAAGGGTATTTTTTTTATACTTGTATAAACCATCTTGTTTACTAATATCTGCGATAAGTAACCTAACCGCGTTTGAGCCGATATCTATTGCTGCGTATCTTAACATGTTATTGATGCTTGGTTTTCAAATAATTATAAATATCTACTTGTGCCCTGGTTTTTTTAGTTAATCTGTTTTTATGATATTTATTATTATTCAATGCATTAATTTGCCTAGCTTTTGTATTATCCTGAAGCTGCAAATCAATCATATCCTGAATTTCCTGCTTAACATCAGGATCTAAAACCGGAAAACCAACTTCAACCCGATGCTCAAAATTCCTGCTCATTAAATCAGCAGAAGATAGATACATATCGTTTTTACCGTTATTGCTAAAAATATAAACCCTAGCGTGTTCTAAAAACTTATCAATAATACTAATTGCTGTAATATTTTCACTAAAACCCTTAACACCAGGCACTAAGCAACAAATGCCACGAATAATTAATTGTATTTTTACGCCTGCATTACTTGCTTCATATAATTTGGTTATAATACCTTCATCAGCTAAGCTATTAACTTTTAACAGAATATAGGCTAGTTTTCCTGCCTTGGCATTTCTAATTTCTCGGTTTATAAAATTGGTAAGTTTAGACCTGCTTTCTAAAGGAGATACGATTAAATGTTTGAAACCTTTAGTTACCGTTCTTTTACTTAAGGCATCAAAAAGTTTAACTAAATCGTTGGTAATTTCTTTTTTAGATGTAAAAATACTATGATCGCAATATAAACCAGCTGTTTTTTCGTTGAAATTTCCTGTTGCTAAGTTGGCATAATAAACAGGCTTTTCTTTTTCAATTCGTTTAATCAAACAAATTTTAGAGTGAACTTTATAATCTGTTAAACCATAATTAACCTTTACACCTTCTTCCATTAACCTGCTTGTCCAGAAAATATTAGCCTGTTCATCAAATCTAGCTTTCAATTCTAATAAAACAGATACATTTTTGCCGTTTTTAGCTGCATTTATTAAAGCGTTTATAACTTTAGAATTTTCTGCAAGGCGATATAAAGTAATTTGAATATCAGTAACTTTTGGATCAATTGCTGCCTCACGAAGGAAGAGAATGATGTAATCATAAGATTGATAAGGTAGATTTACCAAATAATCTCTGTTTGCAATTTTAGCAAATACACTTTCCGTCCGATGCAAATTGTGAACCTTTAATGGCACATTTGGTGCATATTCTAATTCCTTTTTTCCAACATTAGGAAAAGCAATAAAATCTCCAAATTTATGATAACGATTGCCTGGAATTAAACTTTCTGCTTCGAGCTTTAATTTATTTACTAAAACTGTAAGCATATTTAGCGGCATTGCCGAATCATAAAGCAAACGCATCGGTTTACCTTTTTTACGCTTTTCTAAACTGCTTTTTAAGTCTTCAATAAATTTATCGTTAATATTTTTATCAATATCCAATTCTGCATCGCGAGTAAGCTGAATAGAATAAGCCTCTAAATTATCGTAGGTAAAAACATAAAAAATATCATCAAGGCAATACCTGATAATATCTTCAGCAAGAATAATAAACTTTAAATCATTAGTTTCTGGGAGTACAAGAAAACGTGATAAATTAGGTGGTATTTCGATTAAGGCATATTTCTCTCTTATTTTTGTATCCTTTTTAGATAGCTTAACGAAAAAGTACAAAAATCTATCCCTTAACTCTGGAAATGGTTTATCCATATCGAGCATAATGGGTACTACGTTCGATAAAATTTTGTCTCTGAAATGATTTTTAACAAACTCACCCCTACTTACATTCAATTGAGTATCATTTAAAATGAAGATTCTATTTTGAGCGAGTTCGTTAATTAGCGTTGCCTGGAAAAGTTGATCAAATTTTCGTTCTTGTTTTACTACAATATTTTTAATCTCATTAAGGATTTTTTTAGGATTAAAACCTAAAAGTGCCTTTGCTTTTTCATTAAGGTTGGTTAGCCTTGTCATAGTTGCTACCCTAACCCTATAAAACTCTTCCAGATTTGAAGAAAATATAGATAAAAATTTTATGCGCTCAATTAATGGAACAGTTTCGTCGGCTGCTTCCTGAAGTACGCGTTCATTAAAATATAACCAGCTGATTTCTCGATTTAAAAAAGGTATCTTCTTCTTGCTCATTTAAAAAAGTAAAAAATCCCTGCAAAGCAGGGAAGCTCAAAACTGCAAATTAATTTGTTAAGTCGATGTTAATTCGTTACGATATTAATGTTAACAAATTATTTAGTCGTTGTAGTTTTGGTTATTTTTTTTACCGCAGGTGTTGCTTTTTTTGCAACAGTCGAAGCAGTTTTTGTAACAACAGCTTTGGCTGGTGCAGCTTTAGTTTCAATAGCCTCAATGGCCTTCGTTGCAGCCTTTTTAACTGGAGCAGTTTTAGCAGCTGCAGAAACTACATTTTTTTTAACTTCATTAGCAGCCTTCTTCACGTCAATAACTGTTTTAGTTATTGCTTTTTCTGCTTTTTCTTCAGTAGCAATTGTACCTACCTTTACACTCTGAACTACTGGTTTAGCTTTTGATACCGCTTTTTTAACAACTTTCTCTGCTTTGGCAGCAGCTTTAGAAATAGGCTTTTTTAGCTCTTCTTTTACTTTTTTATTAGATTTTACGAGCTCCTCTATCTTATGTCCAACATCTGCTTTTATAACGGTGAACTTTTTCGTTAGTTTTTTAGCCACACGCTTACTCGCTTTTCCTACTTCTGCACTAATCTCAGAAACATCGTGACCTAAACTTTTTATTACTTCTAAAAATTTATCAGTTATAGATTCTTCTAACTGTTTCTTAACTTCTTTTTTAGTTGTTTTTTTTAGCGACTTTGGTTTAGTGGTTTTCATATTATTTTTCGTTTTTTTGTGGTGTAAGATAATTTCAATTAAATCTACTTATTTTTTTACTTTAAAGCTAAAACCATGCCTTCTTTTGATATAGTAAGTAAAGTTGATGCGCAAACTTTAGATAATGCGATTAACAACGCCAAAAAAGAAATTTTAAACCGTTTCGATTTTAATGGCTCAAAAAGCACCATCGATTTGGATAAAAAAACCAATGTTGTAACCATTGTTACTGAAGATGATATGCGTTTAAAAGCAATCGAAGGTTCTATAATTTCAAGAATGATGAAACAGAATTTAGACCCAAAAAGTTTAGATTTTGGCGACGAACATCAAGCATCAGGTAATATGATTCGTAAAGAAATTACCATTAAGGAAGGTTTGGATAAAGAAGCTGCTAAAAAAGTGGTTGCAAAAATTAAAGCAAGTGGTTTAAAAGTACAAGCATCAATAATGGATGACCAGGTTAGGGTTACTGCAAAAAAAATTGATGATTTACAGGCCGTCATCAGTTTTTGCAGAGGTGAAGATTTCGGACAACCACTACAATACATCAATATGCGTAATTAATTTTAAAGGTTAGTTGGTTAAGGGGTTAGTTGTTTTTTATTATCTGCAATTCACTCATGCTATCATTCAAATTCAATCATTATTAACATGGAAATAAGTGAAAACGGATTTATATTCTCTGATAATAAGAACCTTATAAAAACAGGTGCTGTTCATTATTATTTAAGCACTGAATCTTATTGGGCAAAAAACATCCCGTTAAAAACGGTAGCAAAATCTATTAAAAATTCGCTTTGCTTTGGTATTTATAAAAACAATAACCAAGTAGGTTTCGCCCGTTGGGTAACCGATAAAGCAACTTTTGCTTATTTATGTGATGTTTATGTAGAACAAGAATATCGTGGATTGGGTTTATCTAAAAAACTGATTTCTTTTATGATTTTTCACCCTGATTTGCAAGGATTGAGACGTTACCAATTAGCAACTTTAGATGCTCATGAATTGTATCGTCAATTCGGCTTTACAGAATTAAAAAATCCAGAAAGGCAAATGGCGATTGTAATAGAAAATATCTAAACCTCCAAAAGCAATTAAAGTTAAGTTTTATGAGAAAAAAACCTTTTGCAAACTTTCTTGTTTTCTAATCAATAAAATAAAAAACAAATGAAAAAAATATTTTTAGGTTTAGCCATTTATGCAACAATTACTTTTCAGTCATGTCAAAGTGCAGATAAGAAATCATCAACAATGAAAGATAGTGTTTCTGGCGATACCACAATGGTTAATGGAAATCACGTTACAGGAGCCGAAAGTACAGAATCATCCGTTGATGAAGAAGGTGCAACATTTTTGAAGAAAGCCGTTGTTGGTGGAATTATTCAAATTGAAGCTGCAAAAATTGCTATTGAAAATGCAAAAAGTACTGAAGTTAAAAACTTCGCGCAACAAATGTTAACTGACCATGTTAAGGCTTTAAAAGAAATAAAAGATTTAGCAATTAAAAAGAAAATTATTACGCCTGATGCATTACCAGCAGAGGAACAAATACATATTGATGCAATGAAAAAAATTACAGGTAGTGAATTCGACAAACATTATATTGATATGATGGTTAACGATCACGATAAGGTAGTTACGATATTTAAACAAGGTGAACAAAACAAAGATTCTGATTTAAAGAAATTGGCTAATAAAACTTTATCAGTAATTGAAGGCCATACTGAAAAAGCAAAGGAAATAGCACTAAAGATTAAATAAAAAATAAGAAAATAATAGAAAGCAGAATTCAATTAAAACGAATTCTGCTTTTTCATTTGAGAAATTTTAAAACTGTTAATAAAACATTTTTAATTTCAACTTTCCATTAAAGAAAATTAAACTTATATTTTGCCGTTAATTAAAAAAACATAAATGAATACGAATAGAATTTTTAAAAAATTACTGAATATCGCAGTAATAAGTTCAATACCTTTTCTTGCCAATGCTCAAAAAGCAAACTGGCAAAATCTCGATTTAAAAGCAGATTCTGTATTTGGAATTGGAACCGAAAAAGCATATAAAGAGCTATTGAAAGGTAAGAAATCAACCAGGGTTATTGTTGCAGTTAACGATGGCGGTGTAGATGCTGAACATGAAGATTTAAAACGAATAATGTGGATGAATAGGAATGAGGTTGCTGGAAATGGAAAAGATGATGATAAAAATGGCTATGCAGATGATATTCATGGATGGAACTTTATTGGTGGCTTAAAGGGTTCAGTTGACCATGAAACTTTAGAATTAACCCGTTTAGTTCGTCGTGATCAAGTAAGGTTCGCAAACACGACTGATGCAAATGTAACGGAGAAAGACAAAAAAGATTATGAAGCTTTTAAAGTTGAGCGTTCTGATTTAGAAAAGCAATTAGGAGAAGCTAATGCAAATTTAGCAGGATTAATGGGCTTTAAAAATGCATTAGATGCCGTAATAAAAAAAATTGGTAAAGAAAATCCAACTTTAGAGGATATCGCAAGTTTTAAGCCGGCAACAAACGCCGATGTTCGCATTCAAGAAATTTTAGGAGAAGAGTTAAAAAAAGGAAGCTTTACAAATTTTTATGCTGAACAAATTACTGAAGGAGTTAAATATTACAGTGAGCAGGTTAATTATAACTTAAATTTAGAATATAATCCTCGGGATATAGTTGGCGACGACCCAAACAATGATAAAGAAAAGTTTTATGGCAATAATGATGTAGCTGGTCCGGATGCAATGCATGGCTCTCACGTAGCAGGTATTATCGCTGCTGATAGAACAAATAAATTAGGCATTATGGGTGTTGCAGATAATGTGGTAATTATGGGCGTTCGTTGTACACCAAATGGCGATGAACGAGACAAAGATGTTGCAAACTCTATTCGCTATGCAGTTGATAATGGTGCAAAAGTAATTAACATGAGCTTTGGTAAGGCATACAGCTGGGATAAAACAATTGTTAATGAGGCTATGAAATATGCTGCATCGAAAGATGTATTAATTGTACAAGCTGCAGGAAATGAGAATAAAGACATTGATACTGAAAATAACTTTCCCAACCATAAAGATTTAGATGAAAAAACCATCGCATCATGGATTACAGTCGGTGCTTCAGGCCCAAAAGATGATGAATCGTTAAAAGCGAGTTTCTCGAACTTTGGCAAAACTCAGGTTGATGTTTTTGCACCTGGTGTTCAAATTTATTCCACAATACCTGGCTCTAAATATAAGAATCTAGATGGAACAAGCATGGCCTCACCTGTAGTTGCTGGTTTAGCCGGATTAATTCGTTCTTATTATCCAAAATTAACAGCTGCGCAGGTTAAAGAAATTATTGTGAAATCGGTAGTTAAGGTTAATCACAACGTTTCCTACAAAAAAGGAGAAGGTGAAGATGCACCTAAAGTATCTGTTCCATTCTCTGACTTATCTATCAGTGGTGGAATTGTTAATGCTTATAATGCATTAAAGTTAGCCGCTACATACGATGGCAAATCTGCAGCTAATTAATTCAGTTTTCAGTTTATATAAAATGCCGAATTTCAAATTGAAATTCGGCATTTTTATTTCTTTAAGTATCGTAAAGCAAGCCTTATATTGAATTTATTTCAGCGCCTTTTAACTAGTTGCCAAAATCTTATCTGGCGTAATCGGTAATGTTCTAATCCTTTTACCAGTAGCATTAAAAACGGCATTTGCCACTGCCGCTGAAAAACCAATTAAGGCAATTTCTCCCATACCTTTCGCGCCCATTGGATTGATATAAGGATCTGGCTTGTTTATAAAATGGACTTCAATTTCTGGAATGTCTGCATTCACCGGAACATGGTAATCGGCAAAATTATTATTGATATATCTTCCGTAACGATGGTCTAAAATTGATTCTTCTGTTAAAGCCATTCCTACTCCACCAACTGCACCTCCAACCATTTGGCTTCGGGCAGTTTTCGGACTAACAATCGTACCTGAATCTCCAACAGATACAATTTTATCAACTTTAACAACTCCGGTTAAACTATGCACTTTAACTTTCACAAAGTGGATAGAAAATGAATACATAGAATAATCATCCCTTTCTTTCCCTGCCTGACTTTGTTTGGTTACTTCAATTGATGGCAGGTTATTTTTTTTCAAAACATCAATAAAATTTGAAGTAGCATCCATATTTGAATTCGCCGCCAGCTCAGCGATGGTAGACTTTAATGAAACACAAACGTCGTTTACAGCCGAACCTACAGTAGACAATGTGGCCGAACCACCTTGACTTGGTGCAGGTGGCAGAGAAGAATCTCCCAATTCAAACTTAATTTTATTTACAGGAATACCTAATAATTTACTGGCAATCAATGTCATACCTGTTCCTGTTCCAGGGCCAATATCGCTCGTTGCACTTTGCAAAATCAGACTTCCATCGGCTTTTAATGTTCCTTTTACACTTGCTCTGCCTCTATTTGCATTAAAAACGCCAATACTTACACCATAGCCAGTTTTCAATTGGCCATCAACCAAACTTCCCGGCTTATTTTTACGCTCGCTCCAACCAATTTTTTGAGAACCTACACGATAAGCTTCCTTAATATTTTTATCTGAAAATGGTTTATTTCGCTGCTGATCTCTTTCAGGGTCATTTTTAATCCTGAATTCTAAAGGATCCATGTTTAAGGCGTGAGCCATTTCATCAATTGCACTTTCCAGTGCAAATGCCCCGGTTGCTTCTCCTGGTCCACGCATCCAAATCGGCACACCTAAATCAACAGGAACAACAGTATATTGCGTGTTCACATTATCGCATTGATACATAAACTTAGCCATGTTTACAACACCTTCCGTAAAGTTCTCGTAAACAGAAGTTTCGCCAAAAGCTCTGTGTGTTATGCCTGTTAAGGTTCCGTCTTTATTTGCGCCTAAACCAATAGTTTGTATAGCAGCCGGTCGATTACCAACCATAGTAAACATCTGCATTCTGGTAATCATAATCTTTACCGGCTTACCAATATGTTTCGATGCCATAACTGTAGCAATTTCTAAAGGCCAAGTCCTCAACGCCATACCAAACCCGCCTCCAACAAACTCAGACTTTACTTGAATATTTTCAATAGGGATTTTAAAAACATTTGCAATAGTACCTTGAGTAGCTTTTACACCCTGGGTTTTTGCATATACAGTAACCTGATTATTTGGATGCCAATCGGCAATAATGCCATGCAATTCCATCGGATTATGTGTTTCTATTGGCAAATGATATTTTTGTTCAACAACGACCTCAGCAGTTTTATAGGCATTTTCTACACCTCGTTTATAATCGGGCTGACCTTGCAATTTCTTTGATTCTGTATCATTTACTGCTTTTTCAAAATCGGTATTAAATTCTTCCTTTGCGTAAGTTGCCTTAACTAATGATGCTGCATAAGTTGCCCTTTCAAAAGTATTGGCAACAACTATAGCTATTGGTTGACCGTTAAAAAATATTTTATCGGTATAAAAAATCTTCATTGCTGGTCCGCCTTCTTGCTCGTAAGCAGGTGCAGAAGGTTTGTTTAAATGTGATAACACAGAAATTACTCCAGGTGCCTTTTCTGCGGCTTTTGTATCTAATGATAAAATTTTCCCTTTTGTAATTGTACTGGTTACCAAAACACCATAAGTTAATCCAGGCAATTCATATTCAGCAAAATACTTAGCTTTTCCGGTAACCTTGTAAACACCATCTACACGGTCGTTTTCATCTTTTAAAATTTGATTATTCATGATTACGCTTTAGATTTTGCAACATTTAACGCCTCTATAATTGTGTTTGGAGCCATTTGAAGCTTAAAGTTATTCTCTCCGTAACCTTTAGCATCTGCCATGGCTAATTTTGCAGCTTGCTCAAAGTTTTCTATTGTAGCTTTTTTTCCTTTAAGGAAATTTTCTGATGCAGTTAATCTCCATGGCTTATGCGCTACCCCACCCATTGCCAAACGAATATCAGTGATTTTATTATTTGAAATTTCCATTCCGGCAGCCACAGATACTAATGCAAAAGCGTAAGATGCCCTATCCCTTACTTTTAAATAATGAGAATTTTTAGCTAAATTATTAACAGGTATTTCTAAACGAATTATCATTTCATCTGCCTTTAAGTTGTTATCTAACTGTGGAGTATCTCCTGCCAGACGATGAAAATCTTTAAATGATATTTTGCGTTCGCCTTTCGAATTTGCCAGAACAACTACCGCATCTAAAGCAACTAGTGCAATGCACATATCACTTGGGTGAACAGCAATACACTTATCTGACGTTCCAAAGATTGCATGCATTCTGTTAAAACCACCAACAGCGCCGCAACCCGAACCAGGCTGGCGTTTATTGCACGGCATTTCGGTATCGTAAAAATAGCCACAACGGGTACGCTGCATCATATTTCCACCAACAGTAGCCACATTTCGAAGTTGAGCAGACGCTCCTGCATTTAATGCCATTGCTAATAAAGGAAGTTTGTCTTTTATTAAAGCATTTTCTGCAACAGCCGTATTTGATGCTAAAGCACCGATAACTATATTATTCCCTACAAGTTCGATTTGCTTAAGCGGAACATGATTAATATCTATAAGTTTTTCAGGTGCCGAAACGCCCCTTTTCATTAAATCGATAAGGTTTGTTCCACCAGCAATAAACTTAGAATTTTTATCTTTTAACAATAAAGCTATTGCTGATTTTACCGATGTTGTTCGGAGGTATTGGAAATTTATCATGCTTCGGTTCCTCCTTTCGATACTTCAACTATTGCATCAACTATATTTGGGTAAGCACCACATCTACAAATATTTCCACTCATATATTCACTAATCTCTCCTCTTGAATTTGTATGTCCTTCGTTTACGCAAGCCACTGCCGACATGATTTGTCCTGGTGTACAGTAACCGCATTGGAAACCATCGTGTTTGATGAAGGCAGCCTGCATGGCATGCAATTCATCACCATTAGATAAGCCTTCAATTGTGGTGATTTTCTTACCCTCATTCATCACCGCTAAACTCAAACACGAGTTTACCCTTTCTCCATTAACATGAACAGTACAAGCTCCACACTGTCCATGGTCACAGCCTTTTTTAGTTCCTGTTAGATGAAGTTCTTCACGCAGGTAATCTAAAAGTGTAACTCTTGGCTCGATAGAAGTTTTACATGCTTTATTATTAACCGTAAGATTTAGTGGTATTTTTTCGAAAAGTTCGGCAAAACGTTCATCGGCTTGGTTTTCTGCAGCTTTAACGGCAACAGATGGAGTTAAAGCGATGGCAGTTATCAGCGAGCTTTTCTTAAGAAAATCCCTTCTGCTGTCGCTCTGATTAGTTTTCTTATCAGATGATTGCATAAATATGTCTTGATGATTTTATACCTAAAGTTCGTTAATCTAAACCTTAAAATACAGTGATTTGGAAATTTAGAATAATTCTAATGAGCTGGAAGTTGAAGGTTTAGCATAATACAGGCCTTGAAAATTTTTAAGATTTCTACCTGCGTGAAAATGACGACCCATGCATCAATCGGAAGAATTGACAATACAGACAAAATAATTTCGAAAATGTAAACTCAATTTCTATTTTTATCAAATGGAAGATATTAAACCCTTACCCGATTTATCAGCAGAAGAACAACGCATATTAGGCTCGTTAATTGAAAAAAGCAGAACTACACCAGATTATTACCCAATGACTTTAAATAGTTTAACAGCTGCTTGCAATCAAAAAAGCTCAAGAAATCCTGTTGTAAACTATGATGAAGAAACAGTTACATTAACTTTAAATTCCTTAAAAATAAAAGGTTTAATTTCCACTGCTACAGGTGGTTCCAGTAGAGTAATTAAATATAAACATAATTTAGGAATCGTTTACCCGTTAGTACCTTCAGAACTTTCTATTCTGTGTCTATTACTTTTACGTGGAGCACTTACACCAGGAGAAATTAACAGTAATTCAGGAAGACTTTATGAGTTTGAAAGCATCGAAGAAGTATTAGAACAACTAAAAAAACTATCAGAAGAAGAGCCTGCATTTGTAAAATTACTTCCAAAAAAGCTTGGTCAAAAAGAAGCTAGATTTGTTCATTTGTTAGGTGGACAGAGTGATGTTCAGGAAGCAGAATCGCAAGTAGAGCAAACAACAATTTTCCAACCCAATGAAGAGCTAGAAAATCGAATATCTAAACTTGAACAGGAACTTGAAGAATTAAAAGAGCTAGTCAATCTTTTGATGGATAAGTAAACTAAACCTCATAATTTTAAAAACTCCAGTTGCAACATTTGAATTTTGTAACTTTGCTTATGAGTAAGCCAGAATCCATAGAAGAATTTTATCAAAATAAATTTGATTTCTTGCCAAATAACCTACAAAAAGACATTGGGCACTTTAATGTTTTTAAAATGGAAGATTGTCTTGGTGATGATAAACCACCACTGAACTATAGTAGAAGAGATTTCTATAAAATAGCATTAAACCGAGGCCATAATATTTATCATTACGCAGATAAAAGCATTGAAATTAATGGAACAGTGTTAATGTTTTTCAACCCGTATGTACCGTATACATGGGAACTGGCAAGTGGCAAAATAAGCGATGTAAGGGGATATTTCTGTATTTTTACTGAAGCATTTTTTAATAAGAAAATTAGAGGTAATATTGGCGACCTACCAATGTTCGCTGTAGGTGGAAAACCAGCCTATATTTTAAATGAGCAACAGGATTTACATATTTCATCTATTTTCACAAAAATGCTAGATGAAATTAATAGCGATTACATGTACAAATATGACTTGTTAAGAAACTATATAACTGAAATTACGCATTTCGCTCTTAAAACTGACCCATCGGAAGTTTTGTATAAACATCCTAATGCAAACTCCCGCATCACTTCTGTTTTTACTGAACTGCTCGAACGCCAATTCCCTATCGAAAATCCTTCACAAAGATTTACCATGCGCTCGGCAAAAGATTATGCATCACAGCTTTCTGTGCATGTAAACCATTTAAACAGAGCCATAAAGGAAACAACAGGAAAAACCACCACGCATTATATTACCGAAAGATTGTTGAGCGAAGCAATGGCTTTACTTAAACATACCGATTGGAATATATCGGAAATTGGCTACTGCTTGGGCTTTGAGGAACCAACTCATTTTAATAATTTCTTTAAGAAATTAACTAACCGCACCCCTAGTTCTTATCGTATTGTTTGAATTTCGTAATTTCCAGTTTGATTAACGTAATGCTTAACTTTAATTCCAATTGTAATTTTGTCTTAATAAAAAGAATAAAATATGGTACTTAAAAAAAGTTTTGTTCCGATTAAATTTACTTTTATGCTCTCATGCTTACCATGTGGCAAAATGCAAAAATTAATGACGTGCAATAAGATATGAATAACTGAAAAGCAATAGCAACAGCAAAATTGTCATTCTAAGCATCGCAAAGAATCTTCAAGCGAAGAAAAACAAACTTAAGCTATACCCAAACAAATTGCAAAAACTTTTAAGACAATGCTAATGGCTCGGTATTCTTAATTGCATTCAGAATGAAAAACATCTAAAAGGGATAAGCGATTATCCCTTTTTCCATTTTATACTACATCCAACGGCTTTAGTTGCTGATATTGTAGGTTTTTTACCAACTGATAATTCATTAATCGCATTTTGAACATAATTAACTTTTGCGGGATTTTCACCCTCCGAATCATTATCAATTGCTCCAATATATTCAACTACATTTCCTTTATCCGTTTTACTTAATACAAAAACATGAGGCGTTTTTAAAGCGCCAAACTGTTTTGTTACCAAATGGTTTGGATCTAATAAGTATGGAAAACTGAAGTTCTTTTCTTTAGCTAAAGCCTGCATTTTCTCAAAACTTTCATCAGATACGGCACCAGCATCGTTGGGATTGATTGCCACAACAGGATAACCTTTGCTTGCGTAAGATGCATTTAAGGCCGAAACTCTTTCCTGATAAACTTTCGCCACAGGGCAAGTATTGCAAGTAAATACTATGATATATCCTCTAGCATCTTTGTAATCTGCAAGCGAAACTGTTTTCAAATCAACATTTTTTAATGTAAAATCTTTCACCACATCGCCAACTTTATAACCCTCATTTTGGGCAAAGCCAAAGCTCGAAACCAGCATAAAACCAATTAGAAATAAATTTTTCATGATAATCTATTTTAAGTTCAACAAAGTGTTTTTCAGTTCCATTTCTGTAAATTCCTTTTCATAAAAGCGCCTAACTTTCTTGTTTACAAACAAAGTTGCAGGTATTGCTCCCGACCATTTCTTGTCAATCCGTTCGATATATTGTTGTTGGTCTGGCTCGTTTAAAAGAAAAACCTCTGCTTTAATATTGTTATTTTGAACAAATGGAATAACTTCTTTCTGCAATTTTGATTTAAAGTCCAAGCTAACCAAGAGCACTTTCACAGGTTTTTTGAGATTAGCCAAATGAAATGTTTCAAAATCCGGCAACTCTGCTACACATGGCGAACACCAAGTCGCCCAGAAATTAATTACATAAGTAGTATCTTTTCCTTGAGCAATACGTTTATCCAAATCGTCAAGCGTAAGTAGTTTAACTTGTGCATTAATTGAATAAGTAATTAAATATAAGCAAATTATAAAAAATATGCGCATAATTTTATAACGAATATTAGTGAGTTTAGTTTGATTATTTTACCATATAACACATATTTAGAGTATTTAAGCTAATACGGTCTTATATGTCTTTTATAGGTTGAATCTTATTCGGATGTTTAGTAAAAAGACTATTAATTAACCGAACCCGATTTCACTAAAACCCTTTGATAGGCAGGCAAATTCAAATCATCAACAATTACTCCTCTATTGGTACTCGCATGAACAAAAAAGCCATTATTGAGATAAACGCCAACATGGTCAACATTATTTCCTCCAAAAGAAAAGAAGACCAAATCTCCTTCTTTCAAATTACCAATACTTTTTTTATTAACAGCTTTCGCCTGGTCGCGGGAAATGCGGGGTAGTGTAACGCCATAAATTTCTTTCTCTAATAAAAACGCAAAACCCGAACAATCAATACCGTTTTTATCCAATCCTCCAAAACGATATTTAACACCTGTCCAATCGATAATGAATTTGTAAAGTTGTTTGCTTTTTAAGTTCGCCATCGCGTCAGCTGCTTTTGATGCCTTAGTATCGCTTTTAACAGTATATTTCTTAGAACCGCAAGCAGTTAAAATTAGCGAGAACATTAAAATTAGCCAAAAAAAATATTTCGTTTTTATCATCTCTATATTTTATCGCCACGGAAACACTGAATACACAGAATTGATTCCTTGTTTCCGTGGCAAATTTAATCTGCGAATCTGCAGCTATCCTAATTTTTTATCAACCTTTGTATCTCATCCAATTTCAGTAACGCCTCTACGGGAGTTAATGTGTTTACATCCAAATTATTCAGATTATCTCTAATTTTAACTAAAACTGGGTCGTCAATGGCGAACATTTGCAACTGATAAGCCTGATTTTGAACTTTCTTGATGCTATCTTTTATACTCTGCCCCTCTGTCCTATCAATTTCTAGTTTCTTCAAAATCTCATTCGCTCTACTAATTAGTTTTAGTGGCATTCCAGCCATTTTTGCCACGTGAATGCCAAAACTATGCTCACTTCCGCCAGGAACCAATTTTCTTAAAAAAATAACTTTATTCGTCATTTCCTTAACTGATACATTGAAGTTTTTGATACGCGGCATAGTATTAGCCAGTTCATTCAATTCGTGGTAATGCGTTGCAAACAACGTTTTCGGACGAGAAGTTGGATGCTGATGCAAAAATTCTGCAATGGCCCAAGCGATGGAAATACCATCATAAGTGCTTGTTCCACGCCCGATTTCATCCAGCAAAATTAAACTATCATCAGAAATATTATTTAAAATACTAGCGGTTTCATTCATCTCGACCATGAACGTACTTTCGCCTGAAGAAATATTATCTGATGCACCAACACGAGTAAAAATCTTATCTACCAAACCAACATCAGCAGCTTTCGCAGGCACAAAACTTCCCATTTGAGCCATCAAAACGATCAAAGCCGTTTGCCTTAAAATAGCAGATTTACCCGCCATGTTAGGGCCAGTAATCATGATTATCTGTTGCGAATCTGTATCTAGGTAAACATCATTCGTTATGTATTCTTGTCCAACAGGCAATTGCTTCTCTATTACAGGGTGACGGCCGCCTTTAATATCAAGCACCTTATCTTTGTTTACTTTTGGCTTAACATAATGATTTTTCTCTGCTAATTGAGCAAAACACAATAAGCAATCTAGCTGTGCTATTAAAAACGAATCTAGCTGAATCGGCTTTATATAACTTGCGGTTTCGTACATCAATTCATTATACAAGCGGATTTCTATAGCTTGAATTTTCTCCTCAGCACCTAAAATCTGCTCTTCATATTCTTTAAGTTCAGGTGTGATGTATCGCTCTGCGTTAACTAAAGTTTGTTTTCTAATCCATCCTTCAGGAACTTTGTCTTTATGCGTATGTGTGACCTCCAAATAATAACCAAAAACATTATTAAAGGAGATTTTTAAAGATGGAATCCCAGTTGCTTCGGCCTCACGTTTCTGAATTTGCACCAAATAATCTTTTCCACCGAAAGCAATTTTACGTAAGCGATCTAAATCTTCGTCGATGCCATCATTAATTACATTTCCTTTAATCAACAATGCGGGCGGTTCTGATTGAAGCTCTCTTTCAATCCTTTCACGAATGGCCAAACAAGGATTTAGCTGGTCAGCAATTTTTATTAAAAAAGGATTTTTAGAATTTGCAGCTAAATTCTTAACCGACTCAATGTGTGTTAATGCTCTTTTCAAAGCCACCAATTCCCTTGGACCAACGCGTTGCAAGCCAACCTTAGAAATCAATCTTTCTATATCACCAATTTGCTTAATATGTACTAAAAATTCTTGTTGAATCTCTTCGTTTTTCACAAAAAAATCAACCATTTCTAAACGCTCTTCAATTGGTTTAAGCTCCTTAAGCGGCATAATAATCCACTTCTGCAATAAACGAGCACCCATCGGTGTACAAGTATGGTCTAAAATATCGAATAGGGTTACGGCATTATCATTTGCAGAATGTACCAGTTCTAAATTGCGAATCGTAAACCTATCCAACCACATATAGCGGTCTTCCTCAATTCTACTAATCGAGGTAATATGCTGCAAATTGCGATGTTCAGTTTCTCCCAAATAATGCAGAATAACGCCTGCGGCAATGATTCCACTTTGCAAACGCTCAACTCCAAAACCTTTTAACGAGGCAACATCAAAATGTTTAGTTAAAGTTTCCTCTGCATAATCTGTGGTGTATGGCCATTCATCCAAACCAAAAGTGTAAAATCTATCACCAAAATTCTCGGTAAAAACCTGTCGTTTAGATTTTTGAAAAATAACTTCTGTAGGTTTAAAACCCTGCAAAAGTTTATCAATATAATCGCTGTTTCCCTGAGCGATCATAAATTCACCGGTCGAAATATCTAAAAACGAAACCCCGATTTGTGTTTTATCAAAGAAAATGGAAGCCAAATAGTTATTCGATTTCTGGTTTAAAATATTATCGCCATAAGCTACGCCAGGCGTAACCAATTCAGTAACACCGCGTTTAACAATATTCTTGGTCAGTTTCGGATCTTCTAACTGGTCGCAGATAGCGACACGCTGCCCTGCCCTAACCAATTTCGATAAATAGTTATCTAAAGAATGATGCGGAAAACCAGCCAACTCTAAAGCGCCGCCATTCGGACCAGTACCTCTTCTGGTTAAAACGATACCAAGAATTTGTGCCGTTTTTATGGCATCTTCTCCAAATGTTTCGTAAAAATCTCCAACTCTAAAAAGTAAAAGTGCACCAGGATACTTCGCCTTAATCGCGTTGTATTGTTGCATTAACGGGGTTTCTTTATTCGTTTCTTTAGCCAAAACTGAAATTAATTTGCAAAAGCTATAAAGATAACATCATTCATCATTCCACGGCTGTTTTGTTGAAAAGTTAAACAATTGTTGAAGAAAGATAATTCCGATTCTATTTTTGAAATTTTGTTTATTTGAAAATGAGCGACTCAATACCTTTCGAATGCTGTAATCTGCGATACCCTTTAATTAGTTGTTAGCCGCGAAGGCTAACACTATGTGTTCGTTCCTACCAAGTTTAGAAACAAAATTGGCTCATATCCAATCGCTTAATAATTAAACATAAAAATTCAAAAACGTTTCTTCATCTTGGCTGTTGTTGTATATATAATTCACCTAATATTTTCATTATGACGATTCATTTAAATACTGACAAAAATTTAACCATACATCAAGAATACGAAGATAAAATTCAAACTCAAATTACAGATGCTTTGAGCAGATTTAGTGATTTAATTACTCGTGTTGATGTTCATTTATCTGATGAAAATGGCAGCAAGGATGGTTTGGAAGACAAACGTTGTTTAATAGAAGCAAAAATTACAGGTAAAGAACCAATTGCAGTTACAAATTTTGGAAACAATTATGATTTGGCAATTGCAGGATCGTTATCTAAAATGAAAAGCGCACTTGAAAAAATCGCAGGAAAAATGAAAGCACATTAAAAAATAATAAGAGGTAGTATCATTAATTGAACAATCTGTTGATTATGTCTCGTTGGGCTTGTTGAAACGTTTTAAATACATTTTCAACAAGCTCAGGAAGAGAAATTTGACATTTAACGCTATATTTAGCTAGTTTCCATTTTTAAAAAGATTTCGGCAACATCAACAAAAAAGGTAACGCCTTATTATAATCCAATTCCTCATACTCCAAACCTAAAGCTTTTAAATTTTGATAGTACCTAAGATGATTTTCGTAATACATCTTTTATGAAGTTTGTAAGGAGAAATAGCAAAATATTCTATACTTCCATCAGGTGTAGATACATACATATTGCTATTTCTAAAATTATCTTGATAATTTTTCGCAACAATATGCTTACTTAACAATTGATGAGTAGTTGAAAGATTTTCCTGGTTTAAAAAATTACCTCTAACGAAATCATAAGCAGAATACAAATCATCAATTTTCTTTGTGTAGTCAGGTAAAAATTCAATCCCAAACTTTTTATGTTTGATATAAGAATCAAGTTCAATATCTTCTCCCTCTATCTCGCTCGAATACACCGAAGAAACTGAAGTATAAAAACTAAATTCCTTTGTAGAAATTACAGCATCCTGTAAATTATCAAACTTTGTTTGCAAATCATCATCAACTTGCAAGCAATAATCTTCAAGTAATTGTACAGGTATAATTTTCAGTCCATCAAACATTATTGAAAATAGATTTCGGGCTAATTTAACATTAGATTTTGTAAAAACTATTCCGATTAAAGCTTCTCAATATAGCCCAAAAACATTTTTAAAGATTTCTTTCGATCCTCAGTAACTTCAAATTGAAGTTTGTTATACAGATAATCCTCTAAATCAAAATTTGGGGTTTTGGGTAAATCTTGTAAAACGTCCATTCTGTGCGCTAAACCAAATTTCAAAGCTGCATTAAATTCATCTTTAAATTCCTGTGAAATTTCTTTATTGGCCACCCAGGCTGCATACATAAATGGCAGGCCAGTAAAGTTTTTCCATTCTTCGCCCATGTCGTAAATAAAAGCATAGTCATCTTTTTTACCAAAAGTTCTATCACCGATTAATACGATTGCATCTGTTTTAGCTGAAGATTCAATAGTAAATTCTACTTCCTGTTCCCAGTAAAACTTTAATAAAACTTTGGCCAGGTTATTTGAAGTTCTGGAATGGGAATCAAGTCTTAAGGTTTTAATTTCTTCTATCGGAACATCGCTAAAAATAAACACAGAATTTACTGCACCATCGCTACCGATACAATAATCAGCAACAATATTAGCATTAGGCACCAAAGGAATTGCGGCTACAGGCATTAAGCCCAAATCAACTTCGCCACTAATTACTTTAGCAGCACAATCAGAAGGAATATCCAGACTTAAATCTATTTTATTGATGATTTCTGAATGTTCTAAACCGTAAATGAATGCTTTTGTATTGGTATAGGCAACAGCCGATATTTTAATCTTATTCAAGGTGATATTATTTTTTTGCGCTTTACGCATTGCGTTAAGCGAATTAACCGATTGTTAAACCATCCAGATGAACGGCACTGTTAAATTCAAGTATGCTAAACTTTCCATCCTCAAAACCCATTTTGTATAAAACAGTATTTTGATGCGGAAATTCAGTCATTTCGCTTAACGGTTTATCGAGTAATAAGCAAAGAAAAACACGCATTGCTCTGCCATGCATGCAAAGTAAAACCGTTTCTTCTTCTGGTCTGGTAGATAAAAATCTCATTGGCTGTTTTAAGCGTTCGTAAACATCCTGAACACTTTCGCCGCCCTCGAAATGAGCTGTATAATTGCCGTCTTCCCAAGATTTTAACATTTCGCGGAAAGCATCACGAGCAGCTTCCGAATTTGTTTTGCCCTCCCAAACACCCCATGCCAACTCATCTAATCCTGAAAGTTTTTCCCAGGGTAAGCCCGAATCGATAAACTTTTGAACGGTTTGCCAGGTGCGTTTTAAATCAGAAGTATAAATTTTATCAAATGAAATGTCTTTATATTTTTGATAAAAAGCTTCTGCTTGAGCCCTTCCATTATCATTTAAGTCAGAATTTATACCTCTACCTTGTACTATACCTTGTCTATTAAGTTCCGTTTCGCCGTGGCGGATAATATAAATACTTTTCATTTTTAAAATTATTGAATGATTGATTTTTGAATGATTGAATGTTAATAAGCGTTTTTGAGATGATTCACTCATTCTATCATTCACTCATTCAAAATTAATTTACGACTGGTAATTTATAATATTGCGGTTTCTTTTCTTCTTCAAAAACAACGTTTTCAAAATCAGTAACTACATTATATAAAGTGTCGCGTTCTATTGCTTTTCGGCCAACTTGTTTAATCAAGTTAACCAATTCGCGAGTACTCATTGCAGGTGTCTGTTCTTCAGCGCCAGCCATTGAGTAAATTTTAGTCGTATCATCCAAAGTCCCATCAATATCATCAACACCATAATTTAGAGATAATTGAGCTGTTTCTCTACTGATCATTGCCCAATACGCTTTAATATGGTCGAAGTTATCCATATATATACGTGCAATAGCATAATTTCTTAAATCCTCAATAACTGAAGATTCAGCCACATTGCTCATTTGATTGTTTTGGTTTCTAAATTTCAAAGGAATAAAAGTTTGGAATCCTCCAGTTTTATCCTGCAAATCACGAAGTTTTTCCATGTGGTCCACACGATGCCAAAACTTTTCGATATGACCATAAAGCATCGTTGCATTACTTCTCATCCCCAATTTATGCCATTCCTTGTGTATCGCCAGCCATTGTTCGCCAGTACATTTATCTTTCGCAATTTGCTCACGGATTTCAGGATGAAAAATTTCTGCACCACCACCCGGCATCGATTGCAATCCAGCATCTTTCATTAACTTCATGCCCGTAGCATAATCAATTTTAGCTTTTTTGAAAATGTAATGATATTCAACAGGCGTTAAAGCTTTCACATGTAAATCAGGACGATGTTCTCTGATAGCTGTAAATAGCGCTGAGTAAAAAGCTACATCGTATTGCGGTAAAACACCACCAACAATATGAACTTCAGTTACGGGTTCATCATCGTATTTTTTAACAATATCGAGCATTTGCTCCATAGTTAGTTGCCATCCCTCCTCTTTCTGCTTAATTAGACGAGAATATGAACAGAATTTACAATCGTAAACGCAAAGATTTGTAGGTTCTAAGTGGAAATTGCGATTGAAATAAGTTTTATCGCCATGCTTTTCTTCGCGAATAAAGTTAGCCAAAACACCCAGATAGCCTAATTCTGCATGCTCGTAAAGGTAAACGCCTTCATCAAAAGATATACGTTCTTTTTGAAGAACCTTTTTTGCTATGTTTTGTAATTCAGTTGATAATGAAGTATCAGCCAATATTTTTTCAACTTGCTCAGTTGTATTCATTCCTGATTTATTTTGAGCAAAAATACAATATTGAAGGGATTTGAAAATCATTTTCTTGTAACAAACGAATAGTTCAGTAGCTTATTGGTTCATTAGTCATTGGTTCATTGGTCATTTGGGTTAAGCGCCATAGCCAATGATACAAATGAACTACTGTACAAATTAACCAAAAAAAAGCACTTCTTTTCAGAAGTGCTCTTCGCCTTATATTTCATAGGTAAATGAAATTATCTTGCTGCAGGTACGAAGGTTAAAATTATGTTTGCTGTTTTACCACCAAATTCAATTGGAGATTTCATAACCATTTGTGTACTAGAAAGTTCAGTTAACACTAAACGATAACCTTCAGTAACGTTTTTAGCTTTGTCGCCTTCAAATATTTTTTTAAATTGGAAGGTTTCTTCTTTAGGTGCAGCAGACCAAAAAATAGTTTGCATTACCGAACCACAAGCGCTAGATGCTGGTAAAGTGTATGAACCGTTTCCGCTATTTGTTAAATTCCAGGTACTACCTTGAAAACATTTGTAGGATTTTTCGCCAAATAAACCTTGTACAGCACCATCAGGTAAACCATCTAAAGTTACATTACTAACCACCCAATCGCGAACGACTGTACCTCTGCTACCTGTTACACCTGCAGTTACCCTTTTCGCAGTGTTACAACTTTGTAACATTACTAAAGTAGAACATGCAATTGCGATAGCTATAAATAATCTTTTCATTTTTGTTTAATTTAATTTTCGCTTAATTGGTTACATAAATCTTGCCAAAACAATTTTGAACCTTAAATTAGCACCAAATTATTAAATTGCATCGCGATTAACCTGCAAAAACTTAAATCATCATGAAACCCGAAACCCTTGCTATTCACGCTTCTAATCTTATTAAAAATGCAACAGGTGATGTTACGCCTCCAATAAATTTATCGACAACTTTTTTTCGAGATGAAGATGGCGGTTATCCGGGTGGGCACATGTACAGTCGTGTGAGTAACCCAAACAGGTCTGCTTTAGAAAACACTTTAGCTAAATTAGAATATGGCGAAGATGCGGCAGCATTTGCTTCTGGGAATAATTGCGGTATGAGTTTATTTCAAGCTTTAAAACCTGGTAGCCATATAATTGCACCAGATGATATGTATTGGGGAATTAAAAAGCAGCTTTTAACAATATTTAACGATACTCTTAAATTTGATTTTGTTGACCAAACCGATTTGGATTTGATAAATTCAAGTATAAAACCAAACACAAAATTAATCTGGATTGAAACGCCCTCCAACCCATTATTAAAGGTTACAGATATTGAAGAGATTGGTAAAATTGCGAAAGCCAATAATATCACTTTAGCTTGCGATAGTACCTTCGCCTCTCCTATTTTACAGAATCCAATTTTGCTAGGTGCTGATATTGTAATGCACAGCAGTACAAAATATCTTGGTGGACATAGCGATATTTTGGGCGGAATTTTAGTCACGGCTAAAAAGGATGAACTTTGGGAAAGAATTAAAAATATACAACAAACTGGTGGTGCCGTTCCATCTCCTTTTGATTGTTTTTTGCTTTGCAGAAGTATAAAAACGCTCGCTTACCGCATGAAAGGTCATTGCGAAAATGGGAAATTAGTTGCCCAATACCTGGTTAATCATCCAAAAGTTGAGGCGGTTTTTTTCCCCGGATTAGAAACGCACCCTCAACACGAAATTGCAAAAAAACAGATGAAAGATTTTGGTGGGATGATGTCGTTTTTAGTTAAAGGCAATGTTGAAGAAACTAATAAAGTAGTTAACAAAGTAAAGCTGTTTGCACAGGCAACGAGTTTAGGTGGTGTAGAAAGCTTAATAGAACATCGCTATTCCATTGAGGGACCAGATAGTAAAACACCTAAAAACCTACTAAGAATTTCTGTCGGTTTGGAACATGTTGATGATATAATCGCTGATTTAGAACAAGCGCTGGGGTAAAACCGTTTGTCAATCCTGAGCCTGTTGAAATAAGTCGTTATTTTTGAAAGCTGTGGACAACCACAAAGTACTCAGTGAAGTTAAATCTTTGAATTTAAAGCAACCCTGAATATACTATCATTCTGAGGCACGAAGAATCTACAACATATTAAACAGATTCTTCGTGCCTCAGAATGACAAAAATATTAATCTTATTTAGGATTGCAAACCGTAACCAATTTAGCAGAATAATTGGCATTTAATGGCTCATTGGTTTGCGCCAAACGTTGCGAACCCGTATTTGCAGGACAAGCAATGTCGCCTGCTGCATCATAAATCAATTTATTTCCATTGGTCAATAAATCTTTCGGCACATAAACCTGAACTTTAGTTATTGAATAACCCGAAGGGAAATAGCGAACATAATAGCCATCGGGATGTTTTGTCCAGATGCCGCTTGGCACATCACTTCGTGGTGGCGCCATTCCTGCAATGATTGCATATTTCTCCATATCGGCATAAGTGTAATTACCAGAAGAAACCAGCTGACGGATGTTATTTTCTGCTTCGAAAACTGCTTTTACACCAGAAGGAAGCTGATCTTTTGCCTTTTCCATTACATCGAATGGTAAAACGCCCAATGCACCACCCTCCAATTGAGTTAATTGTTTAGGTGTTAAAAGTTTAACTGCAGTTAATTTTATGGTTCCATTAAAATCAGAAAATTTTGTTCTCGCTATAATTGCCCAAAGCAGTGCTTGTATATCGTGCTGCTCAACATCCTGATGTTTCTCTGCACTTTTTAAAACTGAAACCACAACCTCTTCCTTCGGACCTAAAACTGGTGCAAACATATAGCCATCTCCTTTTGAGGGTGCAAAAGTTCCTGCTTTTAAGCAATAACTTTTATTAGTCATTTCGTAAAAACCTTCACACAAAACATAACCACCATCAGGATTTTTCGGCAATAAGTACAAAGGTTGAAATTTTGCATTTATATTAAAATCAGGCATTTTTTCGCCTTCACGATTTACATCTTCAAATGCTGTCGTAATTGCAGCCGGTTGTTTCAAAAATTTATCAACACCAAGTGCCTTAGCACCTTGAGCTGTACCAACTTTTAGTAATTTGTCTTTTAATCCACCGAATTGCGCTTGAGCTGTTGATACTGAAACTGAAAGTAGCAAAACCAGATAAATAGATTTTATTTTTTCCATAATGATTAGATAGATAATACAAACATAAAGTTTTGACATTAAATTTATGTTAGTTACTATTTGTTTTTCAAAATAAAATTTTGAATTTGATTTACAAGCAGTTGACAAAAATTCAAAATTTTATTTTGTTGTTTGGAATTTAATTCAGACATTTGAAACATTATTTGGTAGATAACTAAATAAAAGTCAATCTTGATCGGATTGATTTATAAAGAAGTGGCGAGAGACTGGCTCCGTGACCCACTGGCAACCCTCAGAAAGAGAAGGTGCCAATTCCTGACCGAATAACATGGTGTTATTTGGAGATATAAATTAAAACAGATGAAAACATTAAATCTTCAATCGCAAAGCGAAACACGTCGAAAGTTGAAACAGGTAGAAACTTCTTCTATTTTGTTCATTTGTTACGACATGCAGGAAATTGCTTGTATGTGCTGTTGCATACATTAATTTAAAAATCTTCCTTTTTTGTTTATTTTCAAATTGGAAGGCCCTTATAGCTGAGGGTACACCCTACTAGGACTTTAAGGTTTATCTAATATCAGGATTATCCTAAGGCCAACTCAATCATTCAAACATTCACTCAATCAATCATTAAGAAAATGTCAACATCATATAAATTTGAGACGCTGCAATTACACGCCGGACAAGAAATAGACCCAACAACTGGTTCAAGAGCCGTTCCTATATATCAAACTACATCTTACGGATTTAAAAATGCCGAACATGGAGCGAATCTATTTGCATTAAAAGAATTTGGCAACATATACACTCGTTTAATGAACCCTACTACCGATGTTTTCGAAAAGAGAATCGCTGCTTTAGAAGGTGGCGTTGCTGCCTTAGCAGTTGCATCGGGTCAGGCGGCACAATTTATCGCACTGCATAACATTTTAGAGGCTGGAGATAGCATTGTTTCCTCAACCCATATTTATGGTGGAACATATAATCAATTCAAAGTTGCCTTTAAACGTTTAGGCATTCATGTTGATTTTGCTAATCCCGATGCACCGGAAGAATTTGAACAAAAAATTACGGAGAAAACAAAAGCCATTTATCTTGAAACAATTGGAAATCCTGCATTCAGTGTTCCTGATTTTGAGAAAATAGCCGCTATCGCAAAGAAATACGACATCCCTTTTATTGTAGATAATACTTTTGGTGCCGGAGGATATTTGTTTAAACCACTTGAGCATGGCGCAAATATCGTTGTAGAATCTGCCACAAAGTGGATTGGAGGACATGGAACCAGTATTGGAGGTGTAATTGTTGATGGTGGAAACTACAATTGGGGCAATGGAAAATTCCCTCAATTTACTGAACCATCAGAAGGTTATCATGGACTTGTTTTTAATGATGTTTTCGGTATTGGCGGGCCATTTGGCAATATTCAGTTTATTATTCGTGCTCGTGTAGAAGGCTTAAGAGATTTGGGCCCTGCCCTTTCACCTTTTAATTCATTCCTTTTGTTACAAGGTTTAGAAACATTATCACTTCGGGTTCAACGCCATGTAGATAATGCGTTGGAATTAGCAACATGGTTGGAAAATCATCCATTAGTAAAAGAAGTGCATTATCCTGGTTTAGCGAGTAGTAAATATAATAATTTAGCTAAAAAATACTTGAGTAATGGTTTTGGCGGAGTCTTATCTTTCGAGTTAAACGGTACTAAAGAAAACGCGACCCAAGTTATTGATAGTTTAAAACTGGTTTCTCACTTGGCAAATGTTGGAGATGCAAAAACACTGATAATTCAGCCGTCGGCAACAACTCACCAGCAATTAAGCGATACAGAACAATTAGCGGCCGGCGTAAAGCCAAATGCATTACGAGTTTCTGTAGGTATTGAGCATATTGATGATATTAAAGCAGATTTTGAACAGGCATTTGCAGCAATTATAGTTAAAGCTTAATAATTCTTAAAACACACAGCAAGTTATAATATGCAGAAGAGTAAAAATGATAGTAATACATCCCAAACAAAAAAATCGGAATATATATACCATTACCCTAAGCAGTTTAAATTAGAAAACGGAAAAAAAATTCGTAATCTGCAAATTGCCTTTCAAACTTATGGAAAGCTTAATGCAAGTAAAGATAATGTAATTTGGGTTTGCCATGCACTAACGGCGAATGCCGATGTTTTTGAATGGTGGGAAGGTTTATTTGGAGAAAATGCATTATTCAATCCAAACGATCACTATATTGTTTGTGCTAATGTTTTGGGGTCTAATTATGGAACTACAAGCCCTTTGAGTACAAATCCCGTAAATGGTTTGCCATATTATTTATCTTTTCCACAATTTACCATTCGCGATTTTGTTTCAGCGCACCAGTTGCTTGCAAATCATTTAGGTATTGAGGAAATTAAACTTTTAATCGGTGGTTCCTTAGGTGGTCAACAAGCAATCGAATGGGGAATTATTGAACCAAATAGAATTGAAAACTTGATTTTGGTTGCTACAAATGCGGTTCATTCTCCGTGGGGAATTGCTTTTAACGAGAGCCAGCGTTTGGCAATTACAACCGATAGAACTTTCTATGCAAACCAGCCAGACGGCGGTAGCAAAGGTTTGAAAACCGCTCGTAGTATTGCGCTTTTAAGTTACAGAACTTACAATGCCTATGGCAATACACAAGTAGAGAGTGTAAATGATAAAATCGATAATTTTAGGGCATCATCTTATCAAAACTATCAGGGAAAAAAATTGATAAATCGCTTTAATGCTTATAGTTATTATTATTTAACCAAAGCGATGGATAGCCATAACGTTGGTCGAAATCGCAAATCAATTGCAGAAGCTTTGAAGTTGATTAAAGCAAATACTTTGGTTATCGGTATTGAAAATGATTTCTTATTCCCAATTTCGGAACAGAAATATTTAGCTGATAATATTAAAGATGCAGAATTTGCGGGAATCCATTCTGAATATGGTCACGATGGATTTTTAATTGAGACAAATGCTTTAACGAACATCATCGGAAATTTCATTAAAGAAAGCAGAAACAAAAAAATTATTAAGCTGCAACACACTGCTTGATAAGATAGAAGGTTAAAATGCGGAAGGTTTAAGGTGAAAACCCACACCAAAAGACTTAAAAAATAATTAATCGACCACGGAAGCACTAAATCAAGGAAAATATTGAATTTAATTCCATTAAAATTTATGTTTCAGTAGCAAACAGAAATTAATACACACAAATGGTAGCGGAAGGTTATTTGAGCATCCAATCTTGATACTTGATACTCGTTACTTGATACTATAAAACACCATGAGTAAAAATTTAAAAATAGGACTATTTGGTTTCGGCGTTGTAGGACAAGGTTTGTTAGACATCATCCAAAGCCAGAATTTGAATCTTGAAATTATTAAAATTGTAATTAAAGATCCTAAGAAGAGGCGTACCCTTAATAAAGATTTGTTTACAAACGATAAAAATGAAATTCTGAATAACTCGGAAATCAATACTGTTGTAGAATTAATAAATGATGCTGATGCAGCTTATGAAATTGTAACAACCGCACTAAAAAATGGTAAAAATGTAGTTTCGGCAAACAAAAAAATGATTGCTACACATTTGAAAGAGTTGGTAGATTTGCAGCAAAAATATGGCACTTCGCTACTGTATGAAGGCGCTGTTTGTGGAAGTATTCCAATCATTAGAAACCTGGAAGAATATTATGATAATGAGCTTTTCCATGCATTAAGCGGTATTTTTAATGGTTCATCAAATTATATTTTATCAAAGATATTTAACGAAAACCAGAGTTATGATTCGGCACTAAAAGAAGCGCAAGACTTAGGTTTTGCAGAAACCGACCCAATTTTAGACGTTGGAGGTTACGATCCGAAATATAAATTGGCAATTGCTACGGCCCATGCTTACGGCTTGTTTGTAAATCCTGATGCAATTTTAAATATTGGCATTCAGAACCTTTCTCAACACGATATCAAATATGCCCGGGAGAAAAACTTCAAAATTAAATTAGTTCCTACAGCACGTAAGGTTAATAAAAAAGACATCGTTACTTACGTATTACCAAAGCTGGTTGCAAAAGATGATTTCCTTTACAATGTTGAAAATGAATACAATGCTGTAACTGTTCAGGCGGCTTTTGCGGATAAACAATTCTTCTTTGGTAAGGGTGCTGGCGGTCATCCAACAGGTGCTGCAGTACTTTCTGATATTGCTGCTTTACGTTACGATTATCGCTATGAATATAAAAAATACCATTCAGAAAATGGCGTAAAACATACTGAAGATATTTTATTAGAAATTTATTTACGTTATGCCGATGAAGATTTAGTTAGCTTATTGGAATTCGATAACATTAGCGAACGTTATTCCGCTAGTGAGTATAAATATGTAATAGGAACTGTTAAATTAGAAAATCTAATTAAAAATCGTGATTTACTATTAGATAAAAATGTATTTATAGCCTATACCGGAAGACAAATATATAAGCAAGAGCAAGTCGCCGAAAATGTATATGCAGAAGAATTATCTGCACTTTAATAATTTTTTAAGATTAATTTTTTTATTTGTTTTGTTGTTTAGCATAAAGGTTGGAGCGAGTCCGACCTTTTGCGTTATTTGAAATTTTATATTATCTGCTACTTGTCTTCATTTTCATATCATTTTTATGATAAAACTATATGAAAATTATTTTTTTATGGTCAGGAAAATAAGCATAAATTAACTTTGATCCGGAACGCACAACTTTCACTTTTTATGACTTATCTGCCATTTTTTTATTTTTGTTACACATGTCATTAAACCTAAATTACCCTCCGTGAAGCTAAATGGAGGTCGTTGACTTGGTATGGCGTTGATGGTCATATTTAACACTTCCAAATCATCACCTAATGTTTTATATTTTTTTAGTAAAATTTTAAATGGCTGTCTGAAATTCATTAGTTATCAGCCTCTTCCCGCCATTTCTGTTAACTTCTGAGCCAAATCTTTACCTAAATAACGATCAATAATTATATGAACAAGATATAAAATTGGTGTCATTAATATTGCAACAATAAATTTATAAGTATAATTAACCAAACCAATTGCTGCAACCATTTGCCAGCTATAATGATATTGAGGATTTAAGTAAAAAGCGATGAATATAACTACAAAACTATCAATAAGTTGAGAAACCACGGTTGAGCCAGTTGCTCTTAACCATAAAGATTTTTCTCCAGTAAATTTCTTTATTCGATGAAAGATTATCACATCTGCAAGCTGCCCAACAATAAATGCAATAATAGAACCTGCAATAATCCACATTCCCTGGCCAAAAATGCCAGCAAAAGCATTGTTCATATTAAGATCTTCTCCATTTATATTTTGATGCACCCAGAAATCGGCAGCACTTAAATGCATCGAACCCCAAACAACCATAAATGCAAAAGCAATTAAAATAGAAGTTAAAATTGATAAGAACCGAACTTGTTGTATGCCAAAATATTCGTTTATTATATCTGTCATGATAAAAATAATTGGCCAGGTAAGCACACCAGCCGACATTACAAACGATAGATTAGGTACCCCAAATAAATCGATATCAAATTTCTTAAAACCCAACGTTTCTTCAACACTGAATAATTTAACACCAATAAATTCTGATAATATTGCATTTGCCACAAAAAAACTTCCCAGAACGAGAAGTAAACGGCTTTCTTTAGTTTTAAAAGTCATAGCGTATAAATCTAAATATAAATCAAATCAGAATTACTTTTTTTAACTGTTAAATTTTAAAATCTAAACCTTTTTACAATCATTCGACCTTAAAAATAGTTTAAGAACTTAAATCTCTCAATCTTTGCGGCTTCAAAAAATCGGAAATCTTCTTATGGCTAAGAAACAGCACTTCTATCTTATTTTAATTTTAGGCTCATTAGCAGCGCTGGGGCCCTTTTCGATTGACATGTATTTGCCTGGTTTTGTAGACATAGCTCAGGATCTAAAAAGTACAGAATCTACAGTCGCATTATCTTTATCTAGTTTTTTTATCGGAATTTCTGCAGGTCAATTGTTATACGGTCCATTACTCGATAAATACGGACGAAAAAAACCTTTATATTTCGGATTGGCACTTTATATTTTATCATCTTTTTTGTGTTTAGCCGTAACCGATGTAAACCAATTAATTGTTCTTCGTTTTGTACAAGCAATTGGAAGCTGCGCTACTGCAGTTGCCTCGGTTGCTATGGTTCGCGATTTATTCTCTGTTGAGGAAAGTCCGAAAGTATTTGCATCCCTAATGTTGGTTATTGCGGTTTCACCAATGTTGGCGCCAACTGCCGGTGGCTATTTAATTTCTGCATTAGGCTGGAAATATGTTTTTGTATTTTTAGGATTTATGGCAATATTGATGTTGTTGGCATCTATTTTCAAACTTCCTGAAAGTTATAAACCCGATCCCAATTATTCTTTAAAACCAAAACCAATTTTAAATAGCTTTTTAACCGTTATTAAAGAATCTCAATTTTCTACCTATGCATTAATCAGTTCGATAACTTTTTCTGGCTTATTTGCATACGTTTCATCTTCACCAACGGTTTTTATGAAAATTTATGAAGTTAGCAAAACCGGTTATGGATGGATTTTCGCTCTATTATCAGTTTCTTTTATTGGTGCAAGTCAGGTTAACAGCTTAATTTTAAAATGGTTTAGTAGCAAAAAAATTGTTAAATGGGCACTTTTAGCTCAATGTATTTTCAGTTTAATATTTTTAATTTTCGCTTTAAATGAGTGGTTGAGTTTATATTTAACTATTGGATTTATTGCGCTATTCTTATGTTGCTTAGGGTTTATTAATCCAAATGCAGCAGCTTTATCTTTGGCGCCATTTAGTAAAAATGCGGGAAGTGCGTCGGCATTGATGGGTGCGTTGCAAATGGGTTTAGGTGCTTTGGCCTCAGTTATGGTTAGTTTATTTAGTGAACATTCGGTTGTTCCAATGCCTTTAGTAATGACAGCTGCAGCATTTATTGCATTGATTTGTTTATTAGTAGGAAAAAGATTTATCAAAACAGAAACAGAGGCATCGGCTGATGCTACTGTAATTGGGCATTAGAACAGTTTTTGTAGTATGAAAGCCAGAATTTGAGGTAATATCTTGTAGATAAGAGATATATGCACATCAAAGCTCAGCGTTTCTTAAATGCCTTAGTTCTTAAAAATTCATATTAACATTATAACCATTAAATTAATTTAAAGGATATCAGCGGAAATGCTATTAATTGTACTAGTTAGTAAAATTTATGATATCCAAAATGCAAGTAATATAGGGTTTATGCAAGTTTAGATTTCTTATGTGTTAAATCTTAATAATAAATACTCTGGCTATAAAAAAGTATAACGACAGTGATGATAAAACTATTCGACTTGTAAATTAGACTTTAATCTTTCGAGCTTTTTTTGCTATTTTCGCTTATAACATGTTGAATATACAATCAAAACTTCCTGGCGTGAGTACTACCATTTTTTCGGTAATGTCTAAACTCGCTGCAGAACATAATGCAATTAATTTATCTCAAGGTTTTCCTGATTATCCTTGCGATCCAAAATTAACTGAACTGGTAAATAAGGCCATGAATAATGGTTTTAATCAATATGCACCAATGCCTGGCAATAATTTCTTAAAGGAAAGAATTGCCGAAAAGGTGAAAAATCTTTACAGTGTAAAATACAATCCCGATACCGAAATCACTGTTACAGCAGGTGGAACCCAGGCAATTTTCACTGCTTTGACTGCCATCATTAATCCTGGCGATGAAGTGATTATTTTCGAGCCTGCATACGATTGTTATGCGCCTACAATTAAACTTTTAGGCGGCTTAGTAAAAACTTATGAACTTGCCCCACCCGATTACAGCATCGATTGGGATATGGTGAAAAAGCTTTTTACCTCAAGTACGAGGATGATTATTTTAAATTCTCCACAAAACCCAACAGGAAGCATTTTATCGGAAGATGATATGAAATCGCTGGTTAAATTAATTAGTGGAACAGACATTTTAATTTTAAGTGATGAAGTTTACGAGCATTTAATTTACGATGGACAGGAACATAAAAGTGTAATGCTTTTTCCTGAGTTAAGAAAAAGAAGTTTCATAATTGCATCGTTTGGCAAGCTTTTGCATGCTACAGGTTGGAAGTTAGGTTACTGCCTCGCCCCTGAACAATTAACCAAAGAATTTAGAAAAGTACACCAATTTAATGTTTTTAGCGTTAATAGTCCGATGCAACAAGCTATTGCCGATTACATTCAAGAACCAAGCAATTATACTGGAATAACCAATTTCTTCGAGAACAAACGCAATTATTTTAGGGGGCTTTTAGCTGAGAGCCGATTTGAGTTACTACCTTGTAATGGCTCATATTTTCAATGTGCGAGTTATAGTAAAATAAGCAATGAAAAAGATACAGATTTCAGTATGAGGCTGATAAAAGAATTTGGAGTTGCAACCATTCCTGTTTCGGCATTTTATCAAAAAGCAACCGACCATAAAATTATAAGATTTTGTTTTGCTAAGGAGAATTTAACACTTCAACTAGCAGCAGAGAAATTAAAAAATGTTTAATAATTCCTTAAACTTAAATATATGGAAGTACCTGTTTACACTCAAATAGAAAACCTGAAAGTCACCATTTTTCAGGCATATCTTTTTTGGGAAAACATAGAGAAAAACCTTTTAAATCTGGCGCTCCGATTATCAATGGGCGTTCGTGAAAAAACTGATTTAATTGTTTTACCGGAAATGTTTAACAGTGGTTTCAGTATGAATTCGGAAACTTTGGCCGAAGAAATGGGTGGAAAAACCATGCAATGGATGCAAAAAATGGCCCACCAGTATAATTGTGTAGTTACCGGAAGTTTAATCATAAAAGATAACGAAAATTACTATAATCGCCTGGTTTGGATGGAACAAAATGGCGACCATAAATATTATGATAAACGCCATTTATTCGGTTTAGGCGATGAAGACAGAAACTTTAGTCCTGGAAAAGATAAACTCATAGTTGAACTCAAAGGGTGGAAAATAAGATTAGCTGTTTGTTACGATTTACGTTTTCCGGTTTGGTTGCGCAACGTAAACGAAGAGTACGACATTTTACTTTTAGTTGCCAGTTGGCCCGATAAACGCTCTGCACATTGGCGTGCTTTAATTCCTGCAAGAGCAATTGAAAACCAAAGTTACGTGATAGCAGTTAATCGTGTTGGACATGATGGCAATCAGGTATACCATGGTGGTCATTCGATGGTTATTGACCCCTACGGAAGTACTGTTTATTATAAACCCGAAGACGAGGATATGTACACAGTAACGATCAACTATGAGGAACTGGTTAAAATAAGACGTCAGTTTCCTTTTTTAAAAGATGCTGATAAGTTTCAAATAGAATAATCTGTAGATAAATAAACAATTGTTCAATAGAAATTTTCAAACCAGTGACTTAATAATCAAGTATAATTAACCAGATAACCAATTCAAACAATTAACCAAACAGATGTTTAACCGTCGTAAATTTATAAAAGCCTCTGCCCTTTCTGCAGGATTATTAGCCATTGATAAAACCAGCATGGCTGATGCTATTTCAGTTCACTCTAACAAAGCTGCAAATTTTCCTATCGTAATTTCTACATGGGATTTCGGTATTGCAGCAAACGCTGATGCCTGGAAAGTGCTTTCTAAAGGAGGAAGATCTTTAGATGCTGTTGAGCAGGGTGTTTGGGTTCCTGAGGCTGATGAAACAAACCAATCTGTTGGCTATGGTGGCTTGCCAGACAGAGATGGTAAAGTAACCTTGGATGCCTGCATAATGGACGAAAACGGAAATTGTGGTGCTGTTTTAGGTTTAGAACACATTAAACATCCTATTTCTGTTGCGCGAAAGGTGATGGAAAAAACGCCTCATGTAATGTTAGCTGGAGATGGTGCTCTACAATTTGCTTTAGAGCAAGGCTTTATAAAAGAAAACTTACTTACACCATCTAGTGAAAAGGCTTGGAAAGAATGGCTTAAAACAGCAAAATACGAACCTGTTATGAATATTGAAAATAAGCTTTATGATAAGGCTGCACCTCAAAAACTGCCTGGCAATCAATATAACCATGATACGATTGGTATGTTAGCTATTGATGCTAAAGGAAATATTTCTGGCGCATGCACAACAAGCGGAATGGCTTATAAACTTCATGGCAGAATTGGCGATAGCCCTATTATCGGTGCAGGTTTATTTGTTGATAATGAAATTGGTGGCGCAACATCAACAGGTGTTGGCGAAGAAGTAGTTCGGAATGTAGGTTCTTTCTTAGTTGTTGAACTTATGCGACAAGGTTATACGCCAGAAGCCGCTTGTAAGGAAGCAGTTATGCGTATTATTAAAAAGAAACCAGAAACTGCAAAAAATATTCAGGTAGGCTTTTTAGCCATCAATAAAAAAGGCGAATATGGCGCTTATGCTATTCAGCAAGGTTTTAGCTATGCAGTTTGCAATGCAGAAAAGCAAGATTTGCTGATTAAAGGAAAGAGTTATTATTAAGCCCACAATGTCATCAACTTAAGCAAAAAACATAAAAATACTGTCATCCTGAGCCAGCTTGCACGGAGCGAAGTCGACGTGAAGGATAGATATCTTTCTGTTTTTTCATCAAATGATCTTCGACAAGCTCAGACTGACAACGACGGTGCTTAAGTTAATAATTGCCCTAGCTCCTTAAGCGGGAATTACGAACAAGATTAAATATCAAACAATATGCACACTGAAAATTTAAGTTCACCTTTAGGAAGTTTGGGGTTAGAAATCTGCGCAAACGGATATGAATCTGCACTAGCTGCTCAAATTGGTGGTGCTAAACGTGTAGAGTTTTGCGATAATTTAGCTGAAGGTGGAACTACACCAAGTTACGGTCAGATTGCATTAGCTAAGAAAAATTTAAATATCGAAGTTTGGCCAATTATTCGTCCACGTGGAGGAGATTTTTTATATTCGGATATTGAATTTGAATTAATAAAAGAAGACATAAAAATCTGTAAATCATTAATTTGTGATGGAATAGTTATTGGAATACTTCAATCTAACGGAAGCATTGATAAAGCTCGTTGTGCAAGGTTAGTTGAATTGGCAAAACCGCTACCAGTGGCATTCCATAGAGCATTTGATATGACTAACGACATAGAAAAGGCACTGGAAGATTTAATAGATTTGGGAATTGTTCGAGTACTTTCTTCTGGAGGAGCAAACTCAGCTATTGAAGGTGTAGAAACTTTAGCAAAGTTGATTAAACAAGCAAATGGAAGAATTTCGATAATGCCAGGAGCAGGAATTAACGAAAATAATATTCAGGAACTTATTGATAAAACTGGTGCAACGGAATTTCATGCTTCAGCAAAAGCATCTGTTTTAAGTAAAATGGTTTTTCGCAATACAGAAACCAAAATGGGTATTATTGACGATGAATATAAATACGAAGTAACTTCAGTTGAAAAGGTTAAAGCTTTGGTTAAAATAATAGATAGAATTTAAAATGGTAATTGCTTTTAAGCCTTACAATTTTTTAGTTTTAGTCGCTACATCATTTCTTGTTGCTTCATTTTTCGTTACTAAAAAAACAATTGAAGTGAACTTATCAGATACCTATTATTTAATTAGTTTGTTCAGTTTTTAAGATTGGTATCTGTGTCCCTATTTATCTTCAGCGCATTTTATAAAATATTAAACAGCTATTTATGCGTAATTATATTAAGCTATCTACATATAAGAATTATGCTTATGATAATTGGAACTTTCATTCTTACAGCTGATTCATTCGGAAATATCTTGAATTGGGTTAGGCTAATTTTTGGTTTAAGTCAAATACTTTTCTTAGTTAACATTTGCTTCGGTATTTTCAAAAAACCATAACATTGCCTTAAATCAGATACTATTTTAGTTCAATTTTAAGCTGGCTCAATTCCTTAAAAGAAATATGAACAATTTAATTATTTAGTTTTCAGATGATTAAGTATATTTATTTAAACAAATGATCTAAAACTAAAAATCATGAAAAAACTCTCTATTCTATTTTCTCTAATTGTACTTTTTGCGGCTTGCCAAAATAAAGAAGTAAAAACAACTGATTCTGCAACTTCAGACACAACAAAATATCCATACGCAGTTAAAAAAGTTCAAAACTGGGCCATGAATCCAGATAGTAAAAATCTGATCACTGCAATGACATTAATCAAAACATTCGAAAATTTAGATACATCGAGCATGGGTAAAGTTTTGGCAGATAGCGTATGGTTCGACTTAGACGGTTATCAATTTAAGGGTACAAAAGCTGAGTTTTTAAAACAAATACAAAGTGAATTTAATAAAATGAGTGGCTTTAAAATTCAGATGGAAGATGCTGAATCGGTTATCAATAAAGATAAAAGTGAAGAATGGGTAAGTTTATGGTATAGTCAGATTTCTACCACAAAAACTGGAAAAGCTGATACCGTTAATCTTTTTAACGATATAAAATTGAAAGGCGGAAAGGTTTCAGGCTTATCAGAATACATCCAGCATCCGATGAAGAAATGATGTTAAGTCTTGATGAAAATCGAAACTTTTTATTTTTTATCTCCGCTACCCGGAACATAACCCAAGCCTGGTGTTAACCAATGTAAAAGAATAACCCTGGAATAACGATAATTTATTGGCGAAAGCAATAAAACGCCAAATAGTATCAATCCAACATAATACCAAAGGTTCTCATAAACCAGCGCTAAGCCTAATACATAAGATGCAACCCCAATTGTGATAATTTCGGCAACATTCATGGCATAACTTACAAACATCGCTACATAAAAAAAGCCTGGTTCTCTTTCAAACTTCAAATTACAAACCGGGCAATTTATATTTGTTTTTTGAAGCCTGAAAGCGTAGGCGCTGCCTGTAAAAATGTCGCCTTTGCGGCAACGTGGACATTTACATTTTAATACAGCCTGAAATTTAGAAAGCTCTGCCATGATTATATAAAGTTATTGATGCAAAGCTAAACTTTGAAAGATTGATTAATTATGACCTAAATCATAAGTTTAAACAGCATAAAATTTAAATGGTTGCTAAATGTTTTAAATCTTTACAATCTTCCCTTTATTAATGATTATCAATCCCTTATTAGCAAGTAATTTAACGCCTCTTATTACAGTTTCTACCCGTAAACCTGTCATATCAGCTAAATTTTGTCGGGTAACTTTTAAGCTTTCTCCTTTAGCAATATCTAAAAACAAATAATTAATAATGGTTTTCAGCCTATGTTCAGCTTTTTCATTGGCCAACTCTTCAAGCATCATTGACTTATAAAAAAGCCTGTTACTTAAAACTTTAATTAAACTCATGCTAAATTCAGGATCATCTTTCAAAAGATTGAAAAAATCATTTCCTCCTACAGGAATTATTTCCGAATTTTTACTGGCAATTGTATAGGCCAAATAGGGTCGATTTGTTAATAATGCAGGCTCACCAAAATATTGTCCGGCTTTAAAAACGCCCTGAATAAATTCTTTACCATCTTCGCTAACCGTTACCATCCTTACTTCACCACTTTTGATAAAGTAAACGAATCTTGGCTGCATACCTGGCTCGTAAATTATCGAATCTTTAAGGATTTTTTTAAAGGAATAACCCTTATTTAAAAGTTTTTGAATATATATTTCATGCATTCCTAATAGAAATAATTGATTAACCTAAAGTTTCTTTCATCAAACGGGTATAAAACTCCTTCAGCGATAAACCCATTGCAGCAACCTGTTGCGGAATAAAACTCGTAGCTGTTTGTCCGGGTATAGTATTTATCTCTATAAAATAGAACTTACCAGTTTCGTGTTCCAAAAAATAATCTATACGAACAACGCCTCTGCAGTTTAGTTTTTTGTAAACATCTTTAATGATTTGATGAACCCTAGCGTATTCTTCATTATTCATATCACCTGGTGTAATTTCTTTTGTAGCACCTGGTGTATACTTTGCTTCAAAATCAAAAAATTCATTAGCAGGAATAACCTCGGTGGTTGGCAAAACAGAAACTTCACCTTTAGCGCTGTAAACGCCAATAGAAAATTCTCTACCACTAACAAATTCTTCAATCAAAACCTGCGTATCTTCTTTAAAAGCTTTTTCTACTGCACTTTCTAAATCATCAGCGTGTTTAACTTTACTCATTCCGATACTACTGCCTCCACTGTTAGGCTTAACGAAATATGGCAATCTTAAATCTTGCTTAATCTGACTCGTATTATAATTCCCGTTCTTAAATATCTGGATAGATTTTGCGGTGTACAAATTATCAATTCCCTCGACAATTGCTTTGGTATATCCTTTATTCATGGTTATGGATGAGGTCAAAGCATCACAAGTAGTGTAGGGAATGTTGAGAATATCAAAATAACCTTGCAGTTTGCCATCTTCGCCAGGAGAGCCATGGATAGCTATAAAAACACCATCAAATTTTATTTTACGACCATCAAAGTTTAGTGAAAAATCATTTTTATCAATTTCTATTTTAACAGAATCAGCGGGTTCGTAAAACCAACCCTTATCGTTAAGCATAATTTTATAAACATCATACAAATCAGTATCAATATTTTGAGCAATTGTTGCAGCGCTTTTTACTGAAATAACCCATTCGCCTGTGGTACCGCCAGTTAACAATGCAATCGTTTTTTTCATGTGAAAATTCCTTTATTTTAAAATAGAAATTGAATGTAAATATTGCTCAAAAATATAAATATCTTTGAGCAATATTTAATTTTGAATTAGAGAATTATTAATTGATGGTATTGTATTTGCTTAAAGCAGAGAATTCAATAATTCAAAAATCGCTTATTCAATTATGAAAATAACTACATTTGAGTTTGCAGCATTAACCCCAGAATTTAAGATTCATGTCTAAATTTATAGATTATTTAAAAACCAAATCATTTAGAAAGACCATAATAGCCGCCATTTTAACGGTATTTGTGCTACTACTCATCGCATTTTTTAGTTTGCGTTTTTACACTAAACATGGCGAAGGATTGAATGTACCTATGGTTAAGGGACTTTCTTTTGATGATGCGGTTGTAAAACTTGAAGAAGCAGGACTTAAATATGAAGTAGATTCTGTTTTCATTTTAGATCAACCCGCAGGAATAGTTATCGATCAGGATCCTGATCCCAATACTTTTGTTAAAGATAACAGAACGATTTATTTGACCATAAATGCAGGTAAAATACCGAACACGAAATTTCCTGATATTGCTTTTAAAACTTTAAGAGAAGCCCAGGCGATTATAGAAAGTTCCCGACTTAAGCTTGGTGATACCACATACAAAGCCGATGTTAGCCGCGATGTTGTTTTGGAAGCAAGCTTTGGTGGTCAGCCAATTCAAGTTGGGCAAACCATTCCTGTTGGTTCCAGAATTAATTTGGTTTTAGGCGACGGTCGGGGAAATCAAGATGTAGATATTCCGCAATTAATTGGTTTAACAATTGATGAAGCAAAGTTTAGCTTAAAAGGTTCTGCATTAACTTTAGGTAACATTATGTTCGAAGGCGCAATTACTGATACTGCAAATGCTGTAATTACAAAGCAAGACCCAATGCCGGCAGATTCACTAACTAAAGTTACCATTGGTACAAAAATTAATGTTACCCTATCTAACAAGCAACTATAAAATACGCACATTACAATAATGACTGAAGTAGAAAAAAATAAAATGAGTAACGGAAAAAAAGCCGCTTTAATTATGGCTGCTTTAATTATTCTAATTGGCGGATATTTTGGATTAAACTTTTATAAGGTTTACTTTGCCCCTAATGTTACCGAGAATCAAAAATATTTATACATAAAAACCGGTGCTAATTATGATGCTTTAGTAGATAATTTAAAAAATAAAGAAATTATTAAAAGTATTTCTTCTTTTGCTACTGCGGCAGAAAAAATGAATTTACCCGCTAACGTTAAGCCTGGTCGTTATCTTTTGAAAAAAGGAATGACGAATCGTATTTTAATTAATATGATAAAAGCAGGCAATCAGGAACCTGTAAAACTGAAGTTTCAAAACATACGCAAAAAAGAAAACTTTGCTGCTTACCTGGCAAGCAACTTAGAAGCCGATTCCATTAGTTTCATAAGTATTCTAGATTCTACTCCTTTAATAAGCAAATATGGATTTAATCAGGATAACGTTTATGCCATGTTTATCCCCAACACTTATGAAATGTACTGGAATGTTTCGCCAACAGATTTTTTTGATAGAATGCATAACGAATATGAAAAATTCTGGAATGCAGGTCGTAAACAAAAGGCTGCGAGCTTAAACCTAAGTCCTGCACAAGTTTATACTCTAGCATCAATTGTAGATGCTGAGGCACTTTACGATAAAGAAATGCCAATTATTGCAGGCTTATATCTTAATAGGTTAAACAAAGGTGTTTTATTGCAAGCAGACCCTACAGTAATTTTCGCAAATAATGATTTTACTGTTAAACGAGTAACCAATAAACTTTTGCAAGTGCAATCCTTATATAATACCTACAAGTATGCTGGATTGCCACCAGGACCTATTATCATGCCAAGTATTAATGCAATTGATGCGGTTTTAAATCGCGATAAAAACGATTATATCTACATGTGTGCTAAAGAAGATTTTTCGGGATACCATAATTTTGCAGTTACCAAAGAACAGCATGAAATTAATGCCAAAAAATATCGTGAAGCTTTAAACAAACGGAACATTTTTAAGTAATGTATAGCCATTCTACAAAAATAAGGGTTCGCTACGGCGAAACCGACCAAATGGGATACATGTACTATGGTAACTATGCCCAATATTATGAAGTTGGACGCGTAGAAATGTTGCGAAGCCTGGGCATGAGTTATAGCTCTATGGAAGCCGAGGGAATTATGATGCCTGTTTTAGAATTAAGGTGCAAGTACATTAAGCCTGCGTTTTATGACCAAGAAATTATGGTAAAAACCATTATTAAAACTTTGCCAGGCATTCGTATTTTTTTTGAATATGAATTGTATAACGAAAAGAATGAACTTATAAATCTTGGTGCCACAACACTTGTTTTTGTTGATATGAAAAAGAATAAGCCAACAAATCCACCAGAAAATTTTATGGAGAAGTTATCGGTTTTTTTTAATTAATAATTATAATGGAATGGCTGCATAAGCAATTATTACATCTTAAAATCTATTCAAATTTTATTGAATGGACTAAACATTGCGTATTACCAGGATTTAGTCCACTTCCACTTTATACAGTTGCTACCTTTTTTTTTAAAGAGATAGGTAAAGAATCATTGGTTAATAAATCCTCTTCACTTGCTTACAGTTTTATGCTTGCTGTTTTCCCCAGCATCATCTTCCTGTTTACATTAATACCTTTTATTCCAATTTCAGGCTTTCAGGATAAGTTATTAAGTTTAATTGAACTTATACTTCCACATAATGCTTTCGAAGCCTTTGAAACAACCTTAAAAGACATTGTTAAAAATCAGAATAAAGGTTTGCTTTCCTTTGGTTTTTTATCAGCAATATTCTTTGCAACAAATGGTGTTAAAAATTTAATGAAAGCTTTTAACAAGGCATCATTAATCATCGAAACCAGAAGCTGGCTAAAACAGCGTTTAATAGCGCTGATTTTAACAATGATTATATTTCTATCCGTTGTGTTATGCATTAGTGCGATGGCAATTGGAGAATTATTGCTAAACTATATTAAAACAGAACTTCATATAAAAGATAGTTTAGCCGTATATGCCATACAATTTACGCGATGGACACTTTTAACTGTATTATATTTTATTACCATATCGATTTTATATCGTTACGGCCCATCACATGCAAAAAAATGGAAGCTTTTTAGTGCCGGTTCATGGCTTGCAACAATTTTGGCTTTTTTAACTATTTGGGGCTTCTCGTTTTACATTAATAATTTCGGTTCTTACAACAAAGTTTACGGCTCTATAGGTACTTTAATTGTTGTTATGATATGGCTTTATTTAAATTCTTTAATATTATTAATCGGATTTGAGCTGAATGCAAGCGTTGATGTAAGCAAAAGAAGCGTTAAAATCATCCGTCCAACTTTCAATTTGTTCAAGGAAACAGCCGAAATTGATGAGAATATCGCAAAGAAATAATTTTTTCTATCTCTGTGTTAAGTAATTATCAACTTTTTATAAAAAAAACTCAATCACTATTTGTAGAATTAAATCGGATTTGTACTTTTGTCGCGGAGAGTTGGCAGAGTGGTCGATTGCGGCAGTCTTGAAAACTGTTGACTTGTTAAAGGGTCCGCGGGTTCGAATCCCCCACTCTCCGCCAATGTATAATCAAAATACATCAAAACGCTTTAAACTATATGTTTAAAGCGTTTTTTGTTTTAAGGATATTCTCAAAATATATGTTAATTATCCTAATTTTTATCAATTACGGATAAGTAATTTGAAAAATAGAATATTAAATCAGTCTAAAAACATTCACCTAAGGTTCTATATTATCTGCAATTCTGCTGTGTTTATCCTTTCTATTGTACCTGACATTGGAATAATACCTTTTAATATTTAGCCGAAATACATCATATAATAAGATGAAGCATAGTATTAATACGGGTATCAAAAAAGAGTGGAAGCTAATGCAGGTATAAAGATATGCACCCGATAAAGCGCCCAACATAAAGAAAAGGATTATAGAAACCCGTAGTTTAATTCTGGAAAGTAAATCCTCCTGTGAATTATAATTATCTGTTCTTAATTGAGCCAGTTCTATACCCAGATCGGTAAATGTTCCGGTGAGGTGGGTGGTTCTAACTACAGAACCAGAAATTACTGATACCAATGCGTTCTGCATACCCATTGCAAATAAGAGACTTCCAGCAAAAAAATTACTTGAAAAGCCAAAATCCTTCATGGAGGCAGAAACAACACAAAATAGCAGAATTACAATTTCAATAATAATAGGAATTGCAAATGAAAAACGTTCGTTATGGCCAATCTTAGTTACAATTAAACTGCTGGTAAAAGCTCCTGCCAAAAAAAGCATCATCCACATAGCTATCAATCTGGCCATCGCCCAATCTTGTCTGGCAATGCCTTCAGCAAAAAGAGCAGCATGCCCGGTAACATTTGTTGTAAGTGCAGAAAACCCCAAAAACCCTGCTGCGTTTACAAAACCTGCGGTTAAGCTTAGCAGCACGGCCACTTTCAGATTGTGTGCATAAGTTCTTTTAACTCCAAAATGTCTTAGCATAATTGGCTGTACTTTTCTTCTTAAAAGCGAAAGTTTTTATTGTATTCTATCTTCCTGAGCTCGAATTTTGCATAAGGATGCACTATTCCGTTAAGTTTCCAGCAGGCCTCTGCCAGAGTGGGGATATTGATATTATTGATTTCGTGATAACTGGAAAGATTAATAATCCATGTTTCCAGCGTTTCTTCCATATATCTTTTGGTTGCCAATGTTTCAATCTCACCCTTTTCATTAAAAGAGACAAGGTAGTTTAAAACTAATCCTTCCACTTCCATCTTAAGCCTTGCATTTTTTGAGTCGATAGCGTACCATCGCTTATTTTTATCTGGCAGTAAATTTGTAGGAAACCATACACTTTCTGACAACCACCGCAGCAATTCACCTTGATTTAATTTTTTGCCACTACTATTTACGATCTTCAGTGCAGAAAATAGAAAAACTTCTAATTTCCCCTTAGTTCCGATATACATATCCCTTGCGCTGAATAGACTTGTATTGCCTTTCCAGATAAAACCAGCTGGAATTGAAGTAAAATATTGCTCACCAAGTATCGGTATCCAAGGTTTATTTAAAGCCATTTTAAAGTAACCTCCATGTTTTAATCGGGTACTTATAGGGTAGGCTTGACCTTCCTTTAGTACCAGCCTGAAATATTTCTCAACAGGCAAGGGAAGACTAGAGACCTCTGCGATGCTAAAGACCTTTGGAGCAGATTTATCAACAAGGGAAAAAAGGCTTTTAACCTGCCTCTTAAAGCGCAAATTAGAAAGTAATATTAACACACCAAATAGCACTAAAATAAGTAATATAATGAAAGCAGCAGTAATCATATTATGTCATTATTTTCTTAAAACTAAAGCCTTATTATACTGATAATTCATACGTCCGATGTGTAACACAGATATCTCCTGTGGGCATTCTACCTCGCATGCTTCTGTGTTAGAACAATGTCCAAAACCTTCTGCATCCATTTGATTGACCATTTTGATAACCCTATTAGCTGCCTCCAGCTTTCCTTGGGGCAAAAGCACAAGATGAGATACCTTTGCTGAAGTAAAAAGGGCAGCACTCGAATTTTTACATGTGGCCACACAGGCTCCACACCCAATACAAGCTGCAGCATCAAAAGCCGCTTCTGTAACTTCATGCGCAATTGGAATGCTGTTAGATTCTGGTGCCTGTCCGGTTGATGCTGAAATATAGCCTCCCGACTGTATAATATGATCAAAAGCAGATCGATCTATTTTCAAATCTCTTAAAACTGGAAAAGCAGCAGCCCGGAAAGGCTCAATATAGACAGTTTCTCCATCTTTAAAACTTCTCATATGCAGTTGGCAGGTTGTTGTTCCTGTCAATGGACCATGTGCCCTCCCGTTAATCATCATGCCGCATGCACCGCAAATGCCCTCTCTACAATCATGGTCAAATTCAATAACCCGCTCCCCTTTTTGTATTAGCCGCTCATTTAATAAATCAAGCATTTCTAAAAAAGACATATGCACGGAAATACCATCAACATCATAGCTGACCATATCCCCTTTTGCTTCTCTATTTTCCTGACGCCAGACTTTCAGATATAATTTCATAATAAATTCTTTAATAATTAATTATTTGTAACTTCTAACAGTAAGCTTTACGGACTCAAAAACCAATGGCTCTTTATGTAATTCGGGCTCTTCAGCTTCACCTTTCCATTCCCAAGCCGATACAAAGCAAAAGTCCTTGTCATTACGAACTGCTTCACCATCAGGTGTTTGATATTCTTCCCTAAAATGTGCTCCGCATGATTCTTCACGTTGCAGGGCATCATAACACATCAACTCGCCCAGTTCTAAAAAATCAGAAACCCGTCCCGCTTTTTCGAGCTCTGAATTCACCTGGTCATCCCCGGTAATTTTCAGTTCTTGATCAAATGATTTTTTTAGTGCTTTGATATCCAATATCGCCTGTTTTAAGCTTTCCTCAGTTCTGGATAGGCCGCATTTATCGTAAAGCAACTTGCCTAGGGTTTTATGAAAATGATCTGCTGAAAGATGTCCTTTAAGGCTTAAAAATCTACTTAGCTGTTCCCTGACTGTATTTTCCGCTTCTTCAAAAGCTGAATGATCTGTTGTTACCTTTTCCGCTTTAAGTTCACCAGAAAGATAATTTGGAATAGTATATGGTGCAATGAAATAACCATCTACGCAGGACTGAAGCAGTGAATTCGCACCCAGTCTGTTGGCGCCGTGATCTGAGAAGTTAGCTTCACCTAAAGCAAAAAGCCCTGGAATAGTTGTCATCAGATCATAATCTACCCAGAGTCCACCCATTGTAAAGTGAGCAGCAGGAGAAATCAACATTGGCTCCTTATAGGCATCAACGCCATTTATCTTATCGTACATTCGAAACAGGTTTCCATACTTCTCCTCTATCTTGTCTCTTCCCTGCTCCTTAATTGCTTTTGAAAAATCAAGGCAGACTGCATTTTTCATTGGCCCAACACCACAACCTGCATCAATCCTTTCTTTTGCAGCCCTTGAGGAAATATCCCTTGGGGAAAGATTTCCGAAAGTTGGGTAACGTCTTTCCAGGTAATAATCTCTTTCCTCTTCAGGTATATTGTTTGGTATCCGCTCATCGCCTGCTTTTTTTGGCACCCAAATCCTTCCATCATTGCGGAGCGATTCGGACATTAAGGTGAGTTTGGACTGGGTTTCGCCAATCTGTGGCAAACAAGTTGGATGAAACTGGATCCAGCTTACTCCCGACATATAAGCGCCCTTTTTATGCGCCCTCCAGATCGCTGAACTATTACAGCCCATGGCCAGTGTAGATAGGTAGTAAACCTTTCCATAGCCACCTGTGGCAAGTACAACCGCATTTGCAGCATATCGCTCTATTTCTCCTGTCTCCAGGTTACGGGCAATAATTCCCCTGGCTTTTCCATCTACTAAAACAAGATCAAGCATTTCATGGCGTGTATAAGTTTGCACTTTACCTTCCGAAACTTGTCGCATTAAAGCCTGATAGGCACCCATCATAAGCTGTTGCCCGGTTTGACCACGAGCATAAAATGTACGTGAAACCTGCACACCGCCAAAAGATCGATTATTTAAATATCCTCCATATTCTCTTGCAAATGGAACACCTTGTGCTACAGCCTGATCAATAAGTGATAATGAGCATTCTGCCAATCGATAAACGTTAGCTTCCCGAGAGCGAAAATCTCCTCCTTTTATGGTATCATAAAACATACGGTAAACACTGTCTCCATCATTTTTATAGTTCTTCGCGGCATTTACTCCTCCTTGTGCTGCAACTGAATGAGCTCTACGGGCAGAATCCTGAAAACAAAAAGACTTAACATTATAGCCCTGTTCTGCCAACGTTGCAGCACATGATGAGCCTGCAAGTCCCGTACCCACGACAATAATATCCAATTTTTTACGATTGGCTGGATTTATGAGCTTTGAGTTATCTTTATAGTTCTTCCATTTATCGGCAAGTTGGCCGACAGGAATTTTAGCGTCTATCATAATGCGTTGAGATTAAAATAAATATAAATGGGTATCAGCATGAAGCCTAAAGTGATCAATATGGAATAAACCCACCCGAAGAACCGAACAACCCTGGCGTATTTAGGATGATAAAGTCCAAGCGTTCTTGATGCGCTGAAAAAGCCATGCAAAAGATGGAATCCGAGTGCTAAAAAAGAAAGCTCATAAATGATTATGTACCAGCCTTGCTGAAATGAACTGATCACAATTGAATAAAGATCTTTATTCCCTTTTGCATCAAGTGGAAGACTTCCAAATTTATACTCATACCAGTAATCCTTAAAATGGATAATTAGAAAAATCAGGATGATCGTTCCAAGTATGCCCATGTTCCTGCTGTTCCATGAACTAACCTGACTGCGCTTATCATAAACATAACTACTGCCATTCGCTTTTATATTTTTTTTGGTGATGACTAGTGCATAAAAGGCATGTCCGATTAGCGATAGATAAAGAACATAAGAGATTATTTTGATTAGGATATTTCCCGAAAGCAGGTGGGAATACCAATTGAACTGTTCCCGCGCTTCAGATTCAGGCAACAAGAGCTGCAGGTTTCCCAGCAGATGAATCACCAGAAAGAAGCAGAGGAAAAGCCCCGTTGCGGCCATCACTAGTTTATATGTTAAAGTAGTTTGTTTCATATTATAAATTTAAATAGATGAACATTTAAGTTTCTTACCAAAGTCCGATGACTTTCCACCATAAGCCGCCTACCAGAAACCAAATGAGCAAGAAAAGTACGCTCATAAAGAAGCCTTGTTTCCACCAGTCCTTTAAATCGACATAGGTGCTTCCAAAAAATATCGGCGCCGGACCGTGTCCGTAATGCGTTAAAGACCCCATCAATGAAGCGCAGGCACCCAGGAAAATGGCAAGCATTGTTCCGGGAACACCAACTGCAATACCAACAGCCAAAAAGACAGAGTACATCGCCGCTACCTGCGCTGTTGCACTTGCAAACATGTAATGGCAATAAGAATAAACGAGTATAATTACCGGAAAAGCCAATTGCCAGCTTAAATGCGCCATTTGACCACCTATCAGATGACCAAACCAACCGATAAAACCTAATGAATTTAGGAATGACCCCATCATCACCAATGATGAAAACCAAACAATTGTATCCCATGCACCTTTTTCTGATTTAACATCTTCCCAGGTCAATACGCCGCATAAAAGGAGGATACAAAGGCCGATTAGTGCACCTGTAGTTGCATCAATAGAAAATAGGTTGCCAAAAATCCAAAGCACGAGCAGAATGAAAAATGTTGCAACCATAAGCCATTCCTTAACAGTCATTGGACCCATTTCCTTTAATTGTTTAGCTGCAATGGCGGGTGCTTCCTTAGTCTCCTTTAGTTCAGGCGGAAATACCTTATAAAGAAATATCGGAACAAGCAAGAAGCAAACTAAACCCGGAACGAGTGCAGCAATCGCCCAGCTTCCCCATGTTATGGTTACACCTAAATCTCTGGCAAATTTTTGCGCCATAGGATTACTAGCTGTTGCGGTAAGAAACATAACCGATGTAATCATATTCGCATTGTAGCTACTTAGCGTTAAAAAGGCACCAATTTTTCTATGCGTTTCTGCCTTTTCAGGGACAGATCCCATGTTCACAGCAATGGACTTCATGATGGGAAAGATTACTCCTCCTGCTCTTGCGGTATTACTTGGAATTGCAGGAGCTAATATTAGATCTGCAGTGTTAAGTCCATAAGCTAAGCCCAAAGGACTTTTACCAAAAATTTTGATGAAACTATAGGCAATCCTTGTTCCAAGGCCGGTTTTGATAAACCCTCTTGCAATAAAAAAGGCTAATCCGATAAGCCAAATGGTTGAGTTACCAAAACCACTTAATGCATTTAGTATTGATTTGGTAGGATCTCCTGGTGCTAAAACTTGCGTAGTGGCACAAAGAGTGATACCAATGATTGCCATGGTACCCATAGTTGCAGCTTTGGAAATAATACCGACAATCGTTGCCACAAAAATAGCAAGCAAATGCCAGGCGTTGGGCTTTACCCCATCGGGTACAGGAATAAACCAGATGGCCACACCAACCACAAGGGTGATGATAAGCGATTTAAAATTGATCTCTTTCATAATATTGTTTTAAAAGCGTATTTGTAACTGGACATATCCTAAGCTATGGTCGTAAGTCGTGCTTAAGGGTACCTGATTTTTAAATCTGTCTATCGCTACTCCAACCTGAACGGCGGCATAAAAATCATCGGCAAAAATTAGAGAAATATTGGGAATAAGGGTCTGGCGGGGATTACTAGCCAGTTTGTAGTTTTCATCAAAATATTCATACCTGCAGGAGAACTCTACCGCCCTAAGCCTTCGGCTTTCGTGATTATAGCGAAGTGTTGGGAAAAAATAAAACCCCTGCATTTGGTATAAGCTTATATCCGGACGGATGATCTGTTTATCAGCGTTATAGGCTAAAAAATTTGCACCTGTTTTATATTCAGCCATTAAAAGCAGGTCGAATTTTTTTGATAATGGAACCTTAGCCGTTGCATCAGCGCCATAAGCCTTTCCTATACTACTAGATGCCATACTGCCTGAACCAGCATTGATGCCAATGGTAAAATCCTTTAAAAAATCAGCTTCCAGCCTTCCATAAAGATTTTTGGTATTGTTGTCATCTGAAGACTGGTTCTTGTTATTTCCGTTATAAGCACCTGCAAAATAGCGTACTTTGCCTCCCGGAATAACATTACCCAGCACAGAAATTCCGGTTTGAAAACTCTGCCATCCGTTTTTCCCAAAGGCATAGTACTGGTTGGAAAAATCAAGGGTACGGATAATGTCGACTGCCATCGCATCCTCTATCCCGAAAAATGGACGAAACTGCCCTGCCTGAATATGAAAATATTCATTGAGGGAATATTTAATGTAGGCGTTTTCAAGTACTTTGTTGGTCGGATCGCTGTTAAACTCAGCCAGGTTCGCCAGGATGTTCGCTGAAAAATGATCATTGATATCCCCTTTCACCATCACCCTAGCCCGTTTTACCAGAAAAGTATTTGATATTGCTTTTGAGCTTCCTGGATCGAAGTTCTTACCATTGATGTCAGCATTCTCATTCAGAGCAATTACATACCTGGTCTGCAGCACTCCTGCAAATGCTAGCTTTCTCTTGTAAGCAGAATAGTTTTTAAGGGTATCGCTCAGTCTTGTCCGGTCCTTTTGTTGCGCCTTGGCTACAAATAGGCTAGCCATAAAGATTATAATAAGTATGTAAAAGTGTTTCACGATTTGGGTATTTTGTTTTAATAATTCTTTAAATAAAAACTACTATTTGATAGTTCCAATCATATCTTCAGGACGAACCCATTCACTAAATTGTTCATCGGTAACCAGTCCAAGACCTATTGCAGATTCCCTTAATGATTTGTTATCTTTCAATGCAGCTTTTGCAATCTTTGCAGAATTATCATAACCAATGTGGGGATTCAGTGCGGTTACAAGCATAAGTGAAGATTCCAAGTGTTTTTTGATACCATCATAATTAGGCTCAATACCTAATGCGCAATGTTCGTTGAATGAACAGCATGCATCGCCAATCAACCTAGCGGATTGAAGAAAATTAGCAGCCATTACTGGCTTAAATACATTAAGCTGAAACTGCCCGTTAGAACCAGCAACGGTAATGGCAACATCATTACCCATAACCTGAGCGGCAACCATTGTTACTGCTTCATTCTGGGTAGGATTGACTTTTCCGGGCATGATGGAAGAACCTGGTTCATTCTCTGGCAAGTGAAGCTCACCTATGCTACATCTCGGCCCAGAGGCCAGCATGCGGATATTATTTGCAATATGCATTAGCGAAACTGCTATCTGTTTTAATGCACCGTGACTTTCCACTAGGGCATCATGAGCAGATAGCGCCTCAAATTTATTGTCAGCTGTCCGAAAAGGTAACCCGGTAAAATCCGCAATGTATTTTGCAACGGCAAGGTCATAGCCTTCTGGCGTATTCATTCCAGTACCAACAGCTGTTCCGCCGAGAGCCAGTTCAGAAAGGTGATCCAAAGTGTGTCGCAAAGCTTTTAATCCATGGTCCAGTTGTGAAACATAACCGGATATTTCCTGTCCAAGTGTTAAGGGCGTTGCATCCATTAAATGGGTGCGGCCAATCTTAACCACGTTTTTAAAGGTTTCTGATTTTACCCTTAAAGTATCCCTGAGTTTTTCAATTCCGGGAATCGTTACATCAATTAATATCTTGTAGGCCGCTATATGCATCGCTGTTGGAAAAGTATCGTTTGAAGACTGCGATTTGTTTACATCATCATTTGGGTGAACATACAGTTTACCCTCACCCATCTCATTACCCTGCAGCACATGGATACGGTTGGAGATCACTTCGTTTGCATTCATGTTCGACTGCGTTCCTGATCCAGTTTGCCAGATTACGAGCGGGAATTCAGCGAAAAGTTTTCCCTCTATAATTTCATCACATACCTTTGCAATCAGATCTCTTTTATCTGCAGTTAGAACATTCAGATCTTTATTTGCGAAAGCGGCTGCCTTCTTCAGGAAGCCGAAAGCCTCAATAATCTCTTCGGGCATTGATGCCTTTGGGCCGATCTTAAAGTTGTTTCTTGAGCGTTCAGTCTGTGCTCCCCAGTAGCTATTAATAGGCACTTGGACATCACCCATGCTATCGTGTTCGGTTCTTGATTCGGAAAGGTCTGTATGATTTATTTCTTTTAAAATAGACATATTGCTTTGTTTAGGATATGCCGTAAAGGTGCAGAAGGTTAGGTAACTGAGCCATGACCGCAATCAAGTCGAAAGGTGACGTAAATCAGTAGAAATCATATACAAATACGCCTACCTTGTAAATCAGATAAACCAATTCAGGTGTATCAATATTAAACAATAAAATCATGCCTTATCTTCAACTCGAAGTCATCAGGAACTACCCGTATGCTACTAAAAAATTATTGGCCAAAAGAATCGGGGAAACCTATTCAAGGATTATGAAATCAGATCAAAACCGTATTACAGTAAGCATCCGTGAACTGGGAGAAGGCTCTATCTGGCGCTGTGGTGATGGGGAGCCAATGCCAGCAGCAATTATGATGTGTGATATCCGAAAAGGTAGAGATGCAAATATCAGAACTGAGCTTTGCAAGGCACTTATTGATATGTGCAATGAAGTACTTGGGCTAGAGAACCGCCAGCTCAACATTGAATTTACTCAGCATGATGGAAATGAAATGTATCATCAGCGCCTTGGAAACTTTAGCGCGGAATGGACTGCTGAAGAGGGTTCTATATAGGGGTTCATTTAAAAACTTCTCGCCTTGAGTTGATTTTCTTATCAGATGCTAATAATCTTTCATAACCGTACATCGCCATCTCTAGCGCTCTATCCTGCGTGTAAATATCGGGATAAATAATTAAGCGGCTATCAATCATTTCACAAGTTAAATAGGTTATCTTGATGGAAAGAGATTTGTTAAACTTAAAATCAATGGTCTTATCATTTACAATGGCAGCATGCATTAAAGCTATTTTTGCTGATGATCCATCCTGTGTAAATATCAGTCCGGCAAGCTTTTCTGCCTTTTCAATCTGGATACAGCCAGTACTTACAGCTCTATTGGAGAGGAGCATCCATTTTGGTCGAGGCGTATCATGAAGATAGATATTAGAATTATTAGCAAAATGGAAGGCGATTTTACCCATAGCATTACCGCAAGCCAAAGATTGTTTGGCAATATAAAGTTGGGGCTGCGCTTTTATCTGTAGGAGTTTCCTGCCTGTTATATCTATCATCTTACCCCTTATATCGTAAATGGCATAATGGTTGTCAGCCAGATAACTCGCATCATTTATGGCATTAGGTAAAAGCTCACCAATGAATATTTTAGCCGGCATTTTGATATCCGGAATGGAGGTTAAACTTGTAAGCCGACTTTCTATAAGTGGCGTTGGTGAAGAGGGTTGCCCGACGATAACTTTGAAAACATACACAGAATCATTTAATTTCAGTTTTGCAGAATAGGCAGGGATATTGATGAGCAGACCAGGATTTTGACTGGCTGAAAGCCAACGCAATCGCTCCATGTTAATGGTCATTTTGCGTACACTTTTTTCAGGAAATTCATAACTGTCCTCCAGATACTGTCCACGAACCAAATGCAGATATTTCTGAAGGTCAGTGTATTCTTTTGATGAAGGCTGAACTCTGGCAATTTCATTATAAAAATCGTTACTTTCCATCAACTTTGATAAAGCAAGCACAGCGTTGAAATCGCCATATTCCCCTTCATCTATTTTTACTGGGGTTAACTCGGCATTGAATTTCCCATAATGGAGGTGATTCATGAAGGTAATCATTGCATCTGTCAACAGTACATCAAATATAGCACGCTGTGCTCCACCAAGCATGTCGGGTTGCTCGGAAAGCACATGAACCTGCTGATAAACAAGTTCGCTGCTATGAAAATCATCGCGATTTAGCCCAAATTGAGCAACGCAGTCTAATATCATCATAGCTGGAGCAACCTGCCTGCTATGATTTCCTTTCTCCACCCAGGGCAATTTATAGCCTTTATCTCTGTAAAAGCGTTCTACAGATTTTGGATAATTTAAAATGCTTTTACAGGCTAAAAGCTGTGCTTTTGTTTGTTCAGAAATAAAGCTATTGAGTTTCTCTCCCTCCTTGTTAAAAGTAATTGTGGGATTCTGTGCCATCAAATTAAAAGAAATGTGCAATAGCAGGCAGATCATCCAAATGATGAAGGTTGTTTTATGGCTTATTAAATAGTGAATAGACCTCAATATAGTTTTCATATTTAGTTTATTTAAGTGTGCTCGATTAATATTTATTTGTTCTACTTTGCCTAGTGAACTGGATTGCTCCAACATTTATTTTCTTACATATTTGTGAACTGACCTTAATGCATTAAAATAAAAAAGACTAAATTGAACTTGTTTTTTAACATCCTATATGGTATCCTGTTGTGCTTTTATAACTTGTTGAATCAAAAAGAAAAGCTCTTTCTTTAGGTCTCTGTACGTTTTATTTAGATGTGTCATCGCCTTTTCCATCTGCTCATGTGTGTCTGCCAGAAATTCTCCACGGGCAAAAACCAGATCCTCGGTCTGCCCCTCGAGGTTTTTTAAATGTTCTATCAGGTGAATATCGGTGCTATACTTATCCTTTTCGAGCTGCAGGAGTTTTTTGCCAATACTTTTTAAACCCTCAACATATTTAGGGCCGGAAAGACGGATAAAATAATCATCCAAAAGGTGATGCAGAAAAACGGTTTCGATTTTAAAAAAATCTACATCGGATGCCCAGTGCCGTGCTATGGCGTGATATTGACGATACTCTGCGGAGGTGCTGTTTATGCCATTCATATTTAGAATATTTTAGTTGAAAGTATTAAGATGGAAAGATTAGCAATGGCACAGGCTTATAGAGTGCACATTTGTCTTTGAAATATTGTTTGGTTAGGGTATTGAAATGAAAATGCTGGTTAACCATAACCAACAGATCGGCCTGTGTACCACTTACCATAATTTCCAGGGTGTTCAGTTCATCGTTTTTGTCCAGCATATTCAAGAACAGTTTTGTGTATCCTACGTTCAGGCTCACTTCCTGGTTAAAAATGTTCTCCGCCTCTTTCATTTCAATTTCAGGAAGCCCGCTTGCGGAGTTGTGTGCAATTACCAAGTTAGCTTTCCAGCATCCTGCAAGTCCAGCCAGACACCTAACGGTTTCGATTCCGCAGAAACGCAGATCGGTCAGATAGACCAGTCGGGTAAATTCGTTTTCTGACCATGAAGATGGAACGAGCAGTAAGGGAATCTGAAGCTGATTTAGCAAATTATTGATGGCTAAATTCACATTAAGCAGTGCCTGGGGAAGAAACTCATCCATTCCCTTAACGACCATATAAATATCATTTCTTAAGGGAAGAAGAGAAAGTCCTTGCATATCAACCTCAACCTCCTGAATCAGGGGACTGAAGCCGGGATGCAGTTTTTTTCTCCTGAGCAGCTTTTTCATCAAAGGGGTATGGATTGGTTCTGCAATGGTTTCGTCATGAGAACTTCCTGCCCATTCGTAATCACGCGAATCATGCTTTGGCTCCGGATTGCTGGCAAGAATGATATTTGCACTCAAGCGCTGGGCGAGTATAAGCGCAAATACCGCTGCATGTTCTGCTTCAGGAGTATTATCGTTAATGATAAGTATCGTTTTCATTTGGAATATTGTTTAGCTAATCTGCTAACCGTAAAAGTCGGTATAGCTTTAAACAACCTAAATGACGGCAATCATGTTATATATTGTTTATCATCACCAACCAAAAAATCAATTATTTGCCCCCTAATCTTTTCAGAAACTTCAAACCCGCAACTGGCATTTTAAAGAGCAGAAAGTTTACCCTCTTTTCTTAATTTTTGCATAATAAAACTTTTGGCATAGGGTTTAAATCCATTACGATATCAAGATTAATCAGACATTTCCTCCACAAAGCTAATCTACCATTGATCTTGATAAGGGTTGAGTAAATTACAGGTTTGGAAGTTGTGCTGCTGAAACTTTAGATCTGATGAAGAACTTTAAGCCTTCCAGCCAGATAACAGAAATGAAACCGGCCATAAAACACAATAATAACTGTACGGAGTTTAAGTGGAAAAAGCCGAAGAAAAGGCTTAACGGGGTGATATAGATCATGGCCAAAGTAAGGAAAATCGTGATGGCTATAATAATTGGAACCAGATTGTTTTTATATTTTATCGTTTCCAGAATGGAGTAAAAGAATGATCGATTAACCAAGGTTAGAAAGATATTTGATACCACCAGAACGGTAAATGTCATGGTGCGGACGACACTTTCATTAAAACTGCATGCAATGGCATATCTATATATTAGTAATGCAGCAAGGGCTATGCAAATGCCCTGCATGATACTAAGCGATAACTCATTAATGTTAAAAAATGTATCTGCAGGCAACCTTGGTTTCCGGGACATTGCGTTTTTTTCCATGGGTTCATTTTCATAAATGATTGAACAGGTAGGTCCCATGATAAGTTCCAGAAAGATAATGTGAATTGGAGAAAACAGGTTTGGATAACGCCATCCAAATGCCAGAGGAATAAAAACACAGAGAATAATGGGAATGTGGATCGAAATGATGTATTGAATTGCCTTTTTTAAGTTGGCATAAATTTTTCGTCCCATCGCTACTGCTTCTATCATTTTCGAGAGGTCATCTTCCGGCAGAATCAAAGAGGCGGCCTGCTTGGCAATTTCGGTTCCTTTTTTTCCCATTGCAATCCCGATGTTTGCGGCCTTGAGCGCGGGCCCGTCATTAACACCATCACCAGTCATAGCGACAACTTCACCGTTTGCTTTAAGCGCATTAATGATTCTAAGCTTTGCTTCGGGGAACATCCTGGTAAAAATCTGTGTCTCTTTGACTTGGTTCTGAAGCTCGGAATCACTCAGTTTCATCAGCTCATCACCATTCATACCGTGTCCGGCTCCCCTAAAGCCAATTTCCTGAGCTATAAAACCAGTGGTCTGGGCATTATCGCCGGTTATGATTTTAACAACTATCCCTGCCCGATAAAAATCTTTCATCACTGACCGGATATTCTTCTTGGGCGGGTCGGTAAAAGCGATAAGCCCGCTAAAAACCATAGGTAATTCCTGCTGTGTTTTGGGGAAGACTGTACCCTGAAAATCTGCCGAGGCAACGCCAAGAACACGACACCCGCTTGAGGATAAGGTTTCGATTGCTTTCAAAACTACCTTTTTTTGATCCTTTTCGAGATGGCAGACCTCAATGATCGCCTCGGGAGCACCTTTGGCCGCAACAACCCTATTGCCGTTTCTATCTTCAAGAATATGGGTCATCATTGGAGGCTTCCCGCTTAAAGGATACTCATGCCGCATTGAAAATCTTGTTCTTTTATCATTGGTACAATACTTTATGTATTTCTCAACGATGGAAATTTCCATGATATCGAACGGGATAGGTTCGCTGGCCCACATGGCGGTTTCCATCAGCAAAAGCAGCTCTGTATCTGGAGTAACATTAAGATCGGTAAACTTCCCTGAATGCGGCAAATAAGCACGATCGAGACTCATACGGTTTTCTGTCAATGTGCCTGTTTTATCAGTACATATTACCGTTGCACTTCCCAGCGTCTCAACGGTTTTCATCTGTTTGACGATAATGCCCAACTTCATCAGCCGCCAGGCACCAAGTGCCATAAAACTAGCGAAGGCTACTGGGATTTCTTCGGGAATAATACTCATGGCCAAAGTGAGGGATTTAAGCAAACTGTCTAGAAACAGATGGCCATGTAGAAAATTGATAACCCAAACCATCAGAAATACAATGGCGCCGACAATTACCATTTTTTTTACAAAACTATTGATCTGTAGTTCAAGAGGTGTCTTTTGTTCTTTTATCATTGAGAGGCTTGTACCTATTTTGCCAAGACGGGTTTCGAGCCCGATAGCAGTTACAGTTGCAACAGCAAGCCCAGTTTCAGCGATGGTTCCGCTATAAATTCCCCTATCTGCAGATTCAGTATTCTTAAAAACGGGCAATGACTCTCCGGTTAGCAGGGATTCATTTATAGAGAAATCGTTGGAATGGAAAATTATGCCATCAGCAGGAACGGAGGAGCCTTCCTCAATGAGCATGCTGTCTCCAACTACAAGAGATTCTGTCTGGATATCGCTCACCATACCCTTTCGGATGACCTTGCAAGTAGGCTTATTATATGATTGGAGTTTCTTCAGAGCATTTCGGCTCCTGGAATCCTGAAACAAAGTGATAAGGCAAAGAAACAAGATGGAGATTGATAAGAATATGCCGTTTGAAAAATCTCCGCTAAAGAAATAAATAGAGGAAGCTATTAAAAGAATAATGATCATAGGCTCTTTTAAGAGCTTTAGCAGTACAGAAAAAATACCGCCTTCTGAATCATAAGTTAAAACATTTAGTCCATATTTTTCCTGCGATTCCTTGACCTGGACATCCGATAAACCTTCAGTTCCAAAATTGTTCATAGTCATCTGTGCTTTAATAATCCGGTAAGTTTATGTTTTCGAATTCTTGAATATGCTTTTAAGAAAATGCAATAGCGGTTGGTAAGGCCAAAGGTTCATTTGTTTTGAAATTTCAATCAGTAGATAACGGGTGGATATCCAATTCAAAACAACAAACCTTGAGTGGAGGTAAAGCCGTGCAAGGTCAAAAGAATGGTTTTCTGGCTTATTTTTTTCAAATGGTTGCATGGTCGATAAGCAATTCGTTGTGAACATTCCATACGCCCGGTGCATTCCAGGCAATGCGTTCGGCCTCATCCTTTTGATAAATTGATTTTACTTTACCACTCAGGGTAACCCTATTGCCAAAAACGTTCACTGCAATTTCATTAGTGTCGACTGCCCAGCTCCGTAGTAATGCATTTTCGATGGCTACCTTTTCTACATCATCTGAAGTTTCTGATTTTACCTGTATAGCATTGGTTAAGTTTTTTACCCCTTTAAGCCCTTCAACTAATTTTTGGATATCCTCTTTAAGTGTATACCATTTCACTTCTCCCTCAATAGTAACCAAACCATTCTCAACCTTTATTATGATTTTATTTGCGGGAATTTCGGGGTTTAGCTTTAGTGCTTCAAGGATTTCCCCGGCCAGATCGAGGTCTTTCTTCTTTTCCATGCTGCCAAAATCAACTTCTATCTTTTCTATAATAGCCTTAACCCCTACAACAGTTTTTGCTGCATGTTCCGCTCCAGTTTTCTTCGCATAGCTATCCACTGTACCACTTAGGGTAATAATTCCATCCTGTGCGATAACGCCAATTTCTGCGGCCTGAAGTAAGGCTTCCCACTTGATGGCTTGCAGTACATCAAGCTGTAATTTTTCATTGTTTCTCATTTTGATAATTCTTAAAATATTTGAACTAAACTTTATTGATCTCATCATGACAGGCTGATTTTGTCATGCTCCAATATTTTCTTGTTTCGTTCATACTCCTTTAGATCGATTGCGCCATTTGCAAAACGCTCCTGAAGAATATGCATAGCTGAACGCTTCTTATTTCGCTGCCCAGGAATATCATATGGAACAAGAAATATCCAGACCAAAAGTGCGAACCAGAAGATCCACCACAAGAAATCCATTCCTAGAAAATAATTTGCATAGAACATTTTTGATTTTATTTAAAGAGTAATTTAATTTTTGAGTATTACAAAGTATTAACCTACTTCGCTGTTTTCTAATAGTATTCCCATTTCACTCACCACCCATTCAGAAAGGCTATCACCATTTTTTCTGCTTAAGGATGCTACTTTTTTAAAAACTGTAGCCCTTTCTAAAAAATCCTTATTTTTCCAGATTCGGAACTTCTCCTCTATCCTAAAAAATTGCTCTAAATACTCCGATTCAGTTAAAGTGCCATCATCATTAGTGTATTGTTCTATATGAAAGGCTATATGTAAATCCATTTTATGATTATTTTAACCAGGTGGTGCAGATAAATTGATTGATTAATTTCAGGCAATATGTTCAGCTTCCGGTACGGCCTTAAAGATTAGCATAGGAAAATCAAGTTCTTTTGCAAGCTTTTGCGAAAGACTACCGTTTAAAAGACCACGGAGAAAGCTTTTCTCTCTATGAACAACTACCAACAAATCCATCGGACGTTTAACCATAAGCTTATTTAGTCCTTCAAGTTCGTTTTCTTGGTTCATTCTGATGTAATGGATGCCTGGGTAGCCTAAATCACTACTCAATTCAATCATCATTAATTTGGTTTTTTCAGATATATCTTTGGCCACATTCTTGGGAGTTGAGATGTGGACAATGAAGATTTCTGCCTTAAAGCTGCTTGCAAGAGGAATGAGCTGTCTTAAAAATGCGCTATCCGCGTGTGTATCGCTAAAATCTGTAGCAAAATAAATATTCTTAAAGGGGGCAATCCTGGTTTTTGAGGGAATAAGTAAAAGCGGCACACCTAATAAGTCGATCATATTGCGAGTGTGGTTTCCGAACATAAAGCTTTCAAAACCCTCCCCATGAGTTCCCATAACGATAAAATCAGTTAATTGGTCAGCTACTACCCCTTCCACCACATCCTGAAGGTAGCCTGATTGATTTAAAACCCCAATCTTGGGCTTATGCTCGTGTGATTGATCTGCCTTTTTCAGGTGTAACTTTAGTTTTTCAAGCTCAGCCATGCTCGCATCTTCGAGCGTATTAGTTTCTTCCATAGGCCATATTATAAGACCGGCTTGCGGCATCTCTGCGGGTACAATTACTGCATTGCAGAGAATCATGTCGGCCTTTATTTTTTTACAAAGTGCATATGCGTATTCAGCCGCATGCTTTGCATGTAAAGAGAAATCAGTCAATACTAATAAGTTTTTCATTGTAATATATTTTAATTACGGCGTTTAATTATTTCTTATTTGCCTACCTGTAAAATTGTCTAATATAGAATTACCCTGCCATGATAATCCTCACCTTGATAAATGTTTATTATCACAAAGCTTATATTTATAAGCTTAGTTATCGGTTTTACTAAAATGCCCTAAAACAACTCTTTTCTTAAATACTATTTTATGTAATTGTACCAGTAATATTGGAAGTATGCTGGCAATTAAGACTGTAAGCCATGCTTGATGAGAAATAAGGTTTAGATTCAGCGCCGCCCGGCTCTTAGGAAAAAAGTATACAACAGCAATGAGCAAAAAACAAAGTAGAAGTGCCAGCCAAACAAATCTGTTTCTGGTTACCTCGTTCTTTGCTATTCCCGAATGTAGTGATGACATATTGAAAACGTGAAATAGCTGAGCGGCAGCCAGTGTTAAAAAAGCGACATTATTGAGTACCCTTACATCAGCAGTAACATATATCTTACAAAGATAAATGGCCAACAATACAGAACCGGTAATAATAAGTGCATAAATGAGTATCACCAGCCAGTTTCGGTTAGATATAATATCAAGTTTAGGATCTCTGGGTGGTCTTTGCATAACCGTAGTGTCTCCTTTACCCAGCCCTAAAGCCAGAGCAGGAAATACGTCTGTAACCATATTCAGAAATAGTATTTGTAACGGAAAAAGCATGGCTCCATCTGCTAAAAAGCCTAAAAGGGTAACAATAAAAATCTCGCTGAGGTTACATGATACCAGATAGATTACAAATCGCTGTATATTTTGAAAAATTTCCCTGCCTTGAGCCACCGCCTGAGAAATTGAAGAGAAAGAATCATCCTTTAACACAATACTGGCCGTTTCTTTAGCAACTTGTGTTCCACGCAGCCCCATCGCAATACCAACATCAGCTTTTTTGAGCGCTGGAGCATCATTCACTCCATCGCCAGTCATCGCTACAATAAAACCTGCCTTTTGATAAACATCCACAATTTCCAGCTTTTGCTTGGGTGTAGTTCTTGCAAATACCGACGTAGATAGAATCCGCTCTTTCCATTCCTCTTCAAGCGATTCTATTTCAGGAAGCTCACTCCCGGCAATTACCTTATTGTCATCTGCAGCAGTTATACCAACCTTTTTGGCAATGTTTAAAGCAGTCATTGGATGGTCTCCAGTAATCATGACAATTTTTATTCCTGCAGAATGGCAGGCGCTAATGGCATCTTTTATATCGGTTCGGGGCGGATCTAGAAAGCCCACCATGCCAACATAAGTCAGATCATGAAGATAATCATCTCCTGGCCTTTCAGTATAAGAAAGATATGCAAAAGCTAGTACCCGTAACCCTAATGCAGATAATCTCTCCGCATTTAAAAGGATTTTTCGCCTTTCATCATTATTCAAATCACCGATAGCGTTACCAGACTGCATGCTTTTACATTTTAACAATAGGGATTCAACTGAACCTTTTGCCGAAACCAAAAAACCATCAATTCCTTTATGTAAAGTACACATAAGTTTGGTTTCGGAGCTGAATGGCATTTCAGCTATCCGCTTAAATTCTTCGGTAGTATTTTTTACGGGATATCCGGCTGCATCGGCAAGAATTAAAAGTGCGACTTCAATTGGATCACCGAAAGATTTTTTGTCTTTATCTGAAACATTTAAAGGCACATTGTTACAAAGGCTTCCGATCCTCGTAAGCAACAGTAAATTTTCACGGCTTTTTTCAATGCCAGATTTCTTAAATTCAAGTAGTCCATTCTTTATTGAAACGTCCAGCTCTTGAGACGGGAAGGAAAGTACTTCAACAAAAATTTTGTTTTCTGTAAGTGTACCTGTCTTATCAGTCAGAATTACATTAACTCCACCCAAGGTTTCTACAGATGATAATTTTTTTACAATGGCATTCTTTCTGGCCATTAGAAGCATACCATAAGCAAGGGCTACGGTAGCGACAATAGGAAGCCCCTCTGGAAATGCTGCAACAGCAAGGGCTATAGAGGTTTCTAGAATCTGGAGCCAGGGTTTTCTCTCGATTACACCTGAAATCGCAAAGATGCCAGTCATTACCAAAGTAATCCAGATAAGTTTTTTGGTGAGTTTGCTTATTTTAAGATCAAGCGGCGTTTGTGTCGAAGTGGAACGCCCTACCATTTCACTGATCTTTCCCAGCTCTGTATGTTCTGCTATTGCGGTAATGATTACCCTGGCATTTCCATTCATTACCGCAGTACCTTTGTATACCATGTTTTTAGCCGCAGCGGTTCCATCATCATTTAAGGTTTCTATCGTTTTAATCACCGGAAAAGACTCACCCGTGAGTGGAGACTCATCAACCTGAAGACCGTTGATAAGCACAATTCTTCCATCTCCAGACACAACATCTCCGGCCTCAAGCAAGAGCAAGTCTCCAGGAGTAAGCTGCTCAGATGGAATTTCACATGACTTACCTCCCCTAATCACCCTGGAAAAGCTTATGTCCATATCCCTCAAAGCCCGCATGGAAATTCTGGCCTGGAGTTCCATGAAGAATCCAATCATTGCGTTAACCACAATAACAATGAATATTGCTACAGCCTCAGCCTGATTTTTGAAATATAAAGAGGCAAAGCCAGCCACAAGTAGTAAATAAACAATAGGACTGTTAAATTGCTCAAAGGCCATAACCCAGAGACTTTTGCGTTTTTGGCTTTTATAAATATTAAGTCCAAAATACTTAGAGCGTAAGGAAGCTTCGACAGTACTTAAACCATCATTAACATCTGTCGATAATGCATTTAACAAGCTTTCAATCTTTTGGGAATAAGCTGCTTTAAGGGGATACCTAATTTCCATAATATCTAAAGTTTTTCTGCTATCGAAAGCGATGAATATGTTGGTTCATCATCAACAACAGGCGCTAAAATATTTTTGGTGTGCATGGCAATCATACATTCCTCATTGGTAGCCATAACCCTCACAGAAACCCTGCTGTTTTGATCGGAGATGACTTTTTCCTTACGCAGATTAAGGCAACGGTCGATTTTCAGCCCCATAAAATCCATTTCCCCGCATATACGCTCCCTAATCTCAGGTGAATTTTCTCCTATACCACCTGTAAAAATGAGTATATCTAAGCCACCAATCGAGGCCGCGAGCGCTGCAATAAATTTCTTAGCCTGACAGCAGTATAATTTAATTGCTGCCTCTGCCTGCTGGTTATCACCCGAAAGATTTAAAAGCTCCTTCATATCACCTGTTCCTGCAATAGCTATTAGCCCTGATTCATAGCTGAGCTTAACATCAAGTTCCTCAGGGGTGATATCGTTCTGTTTGAGCATGAAAAGGATTGCACCAGGGTCAAGGTCACCGCAGCGGGTACTCATCACCAAACCTCCCATTGGGCTGATGCCCATAGTGGTGTCAAAACCCTTTCCAAATGTAACAGCAGCCATACTAGAGCCATTACCAAGATGGGCGATAATAATCTTCTTCTGATCGATAAATGCATGTTGCTGATGTAGTTTATGCATTATATACTCATAGGAAAGTCCATGAAAACCATATCTAATCAATCCATTATCCTTGTATTTAGCTGGCAAAGGATAATATTTGTTGTGATCTGGCATGTCCTTGTGAAAGTTGGTATCAAAACAGACCACATGTTTTAAGTCGGGAAATTCCAATAAAAAGGTATTGATTAAACTCAGCTCGCCTGGCAGATGGTTGGGAGCTAAAAAGATTAGGGCATTTAGATCTGCCAATAATTTCTCGCTAACAATTTCTGGTATCCTGTGATCAGCTCCGCCTTGAACAATGCGATAACCAATAGCAGATATTAGACTGTATTTTTTAATTTTTTTGAGCCAATGTATTATTGCTGTTCCGGCATCTTCAATATTTCGGTAATGTTCTGTTTTTGGCAATGCTGAATACTGATGACTATCGGTTACCTCCATACTGCCAATCGATTTACCTATCCCAATTATTACTCCTGACCACTGTCTATGCATCGTTTTGTGATGATAAATAGCAAATTTCAGACTTGAGGAACCTAAGTTAAGTACCAATATAAACTGTTCACCGGTCAATTTTATATATTTCTCCATATCTCACTTTGGAATGCCATAAACCTGAATCGACCAATAAACATTCCCTTTTACAAAAATATATTAGCTGAAGACTAACACGAATGACCACACACCTAGCAAATAGTGATACTCATCATTTAATAGGCAAATAGTTCTAACTATCTTGTTCAAATCGATCGAAAGTTATTAGGTTATATTTTCAATAAAATTATAAAACGAAACAAATTACCTTGCCGATTGTCTATCCTATGCAGTTAATTATTTAACTGATAATCAATAATTTATGGAAAATACCGTATTGCTGAAAGCAATCATTGAAAATGCAATAGACGGCCTGATTACCATAGATGATCATGGGATTGTTGAATCCATAAACCCTTCGGCATGTAAGCTTTTTCAATATGCTGCTGAAGAGGTTATTGGCCGGAATATATCCGTACTTATGCCACAACCCGACAGAACCCTCCATGATGGCTATCTTTTCCAATATAAGAAAACAGGGAATGCAAGCATTATCGGAATTGGAAGAGAACTTATCGGTATGAAAAAAAATGGTAGCTATTTTCCTTTTCGGCTCGGCGTGAGTGAGGTAAAGTATTCGGGAAGAATTATTTACGCTGGCTTTATTCACGATCTTACGCGTGAAAAGGAAGCTGAAGGAAAATTACAAGATTATGCCTCCTTGCTGGAGGAACAAGTTGAAGAAAGAACACATTCGCTTAGAACGAGTGTAAAAACACTACAGAAAACCCAGGATGAGTTGAACCTTTCACTGAATAAGGAAAAAGAATTAGGCCAGCTTAAGAGCCGCTTCGTATCTATTGCCTCACATGAATTCCGTACACCTTTAAGTATGGTACAGCTTTCTGCATCGCTAATTGATCGGTATGCAGAAAACCTTGACCAGAAAAACATAGGAAAACATGTTGTTAAGATCAAAGATGCGGTACTGAATATTACGGCAATTCTAAATGATTTTCTCTCGCTGGAAAAACTGGACTCGGGAATGATACGGCCAAAAATCAGCCATTTTAACCTTTCAGAAATGGCAGAAGAAATTACTGGAGAAATGAAGATAACACTCAAGGGAAAACAGAAGATTATTTTTAAGCACAGAGGGCCGGGGTTGATGATCAACCTGGATCAGAACCTGCTAAAAAACTGTATAGTAATCCTCATTGACAATGCTATAAAATATTCCGGAACGGAAAGCAAAATCCAGTTTTATACAAAGATTAACGAAAATAACTGTACCATCAGAATTTGCGATAATGGAATTGGGATTCCAGATAGCGATCATAAGCATCTTTTCGAAGCATTTTTCAGGGCACATAACACCGGCAATATTTCCGGTAATGGGCTTGGTTTGAGCATACTTTCCAGATATACTGGCCTGATGAATGGAAAGGTCAGTTTTAAGAGCAGAATTAACAAGGGTACCTTATTTACACTAACATTTCCACAAACCTATAACCATGAGCAAAAAAGTACTGATCATTGAAGATCATGATGCCATCCGTGCAAACGTGGTAGAAATTCTAGAAATGGCTCTTTATACCGTATTTGAGGCAAAAAATGGAAAAATCGGAGTTGATATGGCAATAAAAAATAATCCTGATATTATTTTATGTGACATTATGATGCCTGAATTAGACGGATATGGCGTACTGTACATGCTTAACAAGCATGTAGAAACCTCGGGAATACCTTTTATTTTCCTGACCGCAAAGGCAGAACATGCAGACCTAAGAAAGGGAATGGAACTTGGCGCAGATGATTATCTTATCAAACCATTTGATGATATGGAATTACTAAACGCAATCGATATCCGCTTAAGAAAAAAAGCACTTGCTGAATACTCACATAAAGTTAATTCTGAAGAATTTAAGGTTCTCGTGGCAAAAACAGATGGCTTAGCAGAATTCAATAAGATTATTGAGGGTAAAAAGAGCAGGGAGTTTAAAAAAAATCAGGTCATCTATTATGAGGATGATCATGGAAAAGGGCTGTACCTAATTACCCACGGTAAAGTTAAAACGATAAAACTGGCGCAAGATGGACGTGAATTGATGACCGGAATGTACAGCAAAGGGGATTACATCGGGATAAATTCGGTACTCAGTGGAAGCACTTATGCCGATACCGCAACATCAATAGAAGATAGCCTGCTCTGCCTGATCCCTACGGAGCAGATGGAAAGTGTTTTCAGTCTTTATCCTGAAGTCGCAAGAAAGTTTATCCACCTCCTTTCCAGAGATAACCGTGAAAAAGAAGATCAGCTCTTGCAACTGGCGTATCATTCTGTCAGAAAAAAAATGGCTGTCACACTTGTGAAGCTATACAATAAGGATATAAAAAATGATTTCTTTACCATTTCAAGGGAGGATCTTGCTGCGATGGCCTGTATGGCTACCGAAACGGTAAGCCGCACACTTTCAGATTTTAGAGATGAGAAACTTATCGACAGGAACGGCAGCAGGATTACTTTACTGGATCTCAACGGATTATCAAAAATGAAAAATTAGGAACGTTCTGGTTTTTATCTAAATATAAAACCCATCAACGGTTTATTTATCTACGATAGAATGATATAAACAATTTTGGAAATTGTGTAACCTTTTTTATGGATATAACCCAATCTTTATAATGGTCTCCGCTGGCAAGGAATGAAAAAACGAGATGTAAAAAATAGTTGTTTTTAAAAAAATTCTGCCAGAGAAATGTAAGCAAGCCAAAATTGGACATGAAACACACCTACCATATTGAAGGGATGAGCTGTAATGGCTGCCGTAAAAAAGTTGAAGATGTATTGAATGCAATTGATGGGGTATCTTCAGTTGTTAGCCTAGTTCCTCCAGTTGCAACAATTACCATGAGTAATTCCATTACCATAGGCACACTTCAAAAAGCACTTTCAAAAGCAGGCAATTACACAATCATAAAAGGCGATGTCATCCATGGTATATCTAAACAAACTGGTCATCCCCAGCCTGATTACAAAACAACAAGCAGCATTAAGACCAATTCTGAGGGCAATTATTATTGCCCTATGCATTGCGAGGGAGAAAAGACCTATGTGCATAGCGGAAACTGTCCTGTATGTGGGATGGACCTGATTAAAGCACCTGATCTAAAAAGCAGCCCCGCACAGTACTCCTGCCCGATGCATCCTGACATTATCAGGGATTCACCAGGGGCCTGCCCTATTTGTGGAATGGATCTTATCCAGGTAGAAAACGGAGAAGACCAGAAGGATGATGGCTATACTGTACTCAGAAAAAAATTCGTGGTGGCTGTATCCTTTACCTTGCCGGTTTTTTTGATTTCAATGTCAGAAATGATACCGGCAAACCCGCTTTTCAAGATCATGGACCTTAAATATTGGAATATTGTGGAGCTGGCATTCTCCCTGCCAGTAATTTTTTATGCCACATGGATGTTTTTTCAGCGGGCTTGGAAGTCCATTATAAGCTGGAAACTGAATATGTTCACCCTTATCGCCCTTGGCGCTGGGGTAGCATGGCTGTTTAGCCTGGTTGCACTTTTTTTTCCAGCAATCTTCCCGCATCAATTCAGAACACATCAAGGTACGGTTTATGTTTATTTTGAGGCAGCAACGGTTATACTTACCCTGGCACTATTGGGGCAGCTACTGGAGGCAAAAGCACATCAAAGAACCACCACAGCGATTAAGGAACTGTTAAAACTGGCTCCTGCTACAGCAACAAAAATTGTCGGCAACAAGGAAACTACAGTTAGTATAACTGAGATTGTAAAAGGTGACCTGCTCCGGGTAAAGCCAGGAGAAAAAATTCCGGTTGATGGCAGCATTAAAGAGGGCGATGCAACGATTGATGAATCCATGATCTCTGGCGAACCTTTACCTATTGATAAAAACTCTGGCGATATGGTACGATCGGGGACGATCAATAGCAATACTACATTTATCATGACCGCAGAAAAAATCGGTTCTGAAACATTGCTTTCCAGGATCATCGAAATGGTCAATACAGCGAGCAGATCAAAGGCGCCAATCCAAAAGATTGCAGATAGGCTTTCAGGTTATTTCGTACCTATTGTCGTAATGATTTCTTTGATAACATTTATCGTCTGGGCAATCTACGGACCCGAACCTGCGTACGTTTACGCTATGGTAAATTCAATCTCAGTATTGATCATTGCCTGCCCCTGCGCGTTGGGGCTTGCTACACCGATGTCGGTGATGGTAGGGATTGGCAAAGGTGCCCAAATGGGTATTCTGATTAAAGATGCAGAATCACTGGAAAAAATGAATTCGATAGATGTACTCATCATCGATAAAACGGGTACCTTAACAGAAGGTAGGCCATCGGTAGAGCGTGTGGTCAGTGTTGATCCACATGTTGGAGAGGAAAATCTACTCAGGAAAATAGTTGCTTTGAACAGCAGTAGCGAACATCCGCTTGCCCGGGCTACCATGAAATACGGCGCAGAAAAAGGCATTGCAGCAGAACCTATCAATCTTTTTAAAGCAGTATCTGGTAAAGGAGTTACAGGCAAACTCGGCACGGATCAACTCGCGCTCGGAAATAAAAGTCTGATGGATCAGCTCGGCATAGCTATCGCAGCAGATCTTCAAGAAATGGTAAGCGCTGAACAGAAAGCGGGCAAAACCGTTTCATATCTATCCATTAATAAGCAGGCTGCAGGATTTGTGGTAATTTCAGACCAGATCAAACCCACCAGCAGATCAGCGATCTGGAGCCTTCAGAACGAAGGACTAAAAGTGATCATGTATACCGGCGACAATAGTAATACAGCAAAGGCAGTGAGCGAGAATCTTCATTTAGATGGATTTCAAGCCCAAATGCTTCCTGAAGATAAACTAACGGAAATTAAAAAGCTACAGGCATCTGGCAAAAAGGTAGCTATGGCGGGAGACGGAATTAATGATGCACCAGCACTTTCACAGGCAGATATCGGAATCGCCATGGGTACCGGGACTGATGTGGCAATCCAGAGTGCTTCCATCACCCTGATCAATGGAGACCTTTCGGGTATTGTGAAAGCCAGAGCCTTGAGCAAAAAGGTAATGTCAAATATAAAAGTCAACCTGCTGTTTGCCCTTGGTTATAATATTCTTGGCATACCCGTTGCAGCAGGAATCTTATATCCATTTTCCGGAATACTGCTTTCACCAATGGTTGCCGCTTTGGCAATGAGCTTGAGTTCGGTTTCTGTAATCCTTAACGCGTTAAGATTAAAGAATACAAATATTTAACGAAAAAAGAATGGGGTAAATCAAGGAAAAATTCTGTTATTTGCGTTTTTCAATTCATGCTTTAACAGCGCAATTTGTTCCAACAGTCCTTTTATGGCATGTAACCCTTCTAGGTTTATATTAAGCTCATGGTGCAGACGGATCATTTTTTCCAGATCGGCAAGTTCATCCCTTAAAAGGTAATCCTGCTGTGATATTTTAAACAAGTTTACGATACCGAATTCATGCAGCCGATAAATAAAGGAAAGTTCTACTTCATTGTGTAGACAGAATATTTCCAATGATACTAAATGCTCAGTTTTCATTTCTGATGTTGCTTAACTCGGTGAATAATTCCTTTTCCCGATCGGAAAGATCCGACGGGAGTTTAACATTGAAGTTGATGTAAAGATCCCCGTACTGGTTATCCTTTTTATAAATGGGAAAACCTTTGCCTTTCAGTTTTACTTTTGTGTCACTATGCGTACCGGGTGCCACTTTTAATTTTACTTTTCCTGTGAAAGTTTCGATCAGTATTTCCCCGCCCAGCATTGCTTTATAAAGGTCAAGGTCAACATCAAGATACAGATTATTTCCGTTTCTTTTAAACAGCGTATTGTTTTCAACCACAAATGTGATGTAAAGATCTCCGTTAGGCCCGCCATTGGCTCCGGGGATGCCATGATCCTTTATCTTGATGACCTGGCCATTTTCTATTCCGGCAGGGAAAGTCAATCTAATCTGCTTACCATTTACCGTTAAGGTTTGTTTCCGACTTTCATAAACATCCCTTAGTTTCAGTTTTACTTCCGCATTAAGATCCTGTCCGCGAAATTTGGTCTGTCTGCCACGGTTCCCAGCTCCGTACATGGATTCGAAGAATTCAGAAAAATCATCAGCTCCGAACGATTGTTTAGCGTTCTGCCCTCCGTAGCTTTGTTGTTGCTGTTGTTGTCCTGCTTTTTCAAATTGTTCGGCATTTTTCCAGTCTTTTCCATATTTATCGTATTTCTTACGTTTTTCCGGATCGCTTAAAACCTCGTTGGCCTCGTTGATGGCTTTGAATTTCTGCTCGGCCTCTTTATTATCAGGATTAAGATCCGGATGGTACTTGCGGGCAAATTTTCGGTAAGCAGTTTTAACCTCGGCTGCTGTTGCTGCCTTGGTAATACCGAGCAACTGATAGTAATCTATATACTCCATTCTGTTTGGATGAACCTATGCTTGATAAATGTTATTTGGAAAGATAACCGCCATCAATCGGATAGTAGCTTCCTGTTACAAATGAGGCTTTTTCGCTTCCAAGCCATAATATCAGCTCTGCCACTTCAGCACTTTTGCCCAAACGGCCTATAGGATGCATAGCAATCAGCTGATTTTTCATTTTAGCGTCCAGCGCATTCAGCAAGGGTGTATAGATAAAACCCGGACCAACGGCATTAACGCGGATATTCTGCGCAGAATATTCTAATGCGGCAGTCTGAGTCAGTCCGATGATGCCATGCTTTGCCGCGCTATATCCTGCGGAGCTAGCAAAACCTACTGCCCCTAGTATGGAAGAGATATTGACCACGCTGCCTCCGCCGTTTTTCAGCATTGCTGCAATCTGGTATTTCATTCCATAAAAAACACTGCTAAGGTTAATTGATATTATTTTCTGCCAGCCTTCCAGGCTCATCTCTGTGATGGTATTCTGTTCGCCTCCGATACCTGCATTATTAACCGCTATGTCGAGTTTTCCATAAGTATCTACCGCATACTGAACCAAAGCTTCCATTTGCTGTGGGTTTGCAACATCCGTTTTGTAAAAAGTGGCAATACCTCCTTTCGAAAAGATTTCTTCGACCAAGAGATCTCCCTGAAGCTTATCGATGTCTGAAATGATCAAGTTTGCTCCGGCATCTGCAAATAATCCGGCTGCCGCTTTTCCGATTCCGGATGCGCCACCAGTAATAATGACTGTTTTACCTCTCATGATATGATTCTATTATCCCGTAAATATACGTCAATCAAAAAGCATAGGCCATGACCCAGATCACTGGCTCAGATGACAAAAGACATTGGCAATGGTACGTTATGGGAAATATTAAATTTAGATACTGCAACTGACTAGCAGAGCGTTCCAAGATAACCTTCGGGCATTACCAGTAAGGGAATCTTGGTCTGTCGCGCCATCTTTTGGGCATGGCTTCCGCTTACAAAATCATTCATAAAGCCATGCCTGCGGTGAACCATCACCAATAAATCCGTTTTTCCATGGTCTTTTAACCATCCTAGGCCATCTTCAACTTTCACCTGGTATACATTCTCATAAAAAACACGGTCGTAATTTATCTTATTTTTAAGCTCACTCATAAAAGCGTTAATACGCCCAGTCATACCCTTATCAATGTTTCGCCCAATTACGTGGACAATAAGCAATTCCGCATTAAGCAGACCAGCAAAAGAAGCAATTGATTGTATGCATTCCATATCATCAAGACAAAGATCAGTTGCGAAGGCGATTTTTTGGATGGGTTTATAATCCATGCCTTTTGAGATCAGTAGTACTGGATAATCACCGGAATCTATTACATCACGGCTGCTACTCCCCAGGATTAATCGTTTCATATTCCCCGCCCCAGAAAGTCCCATCGCTACAAGACCTATTCCCTCTTGCTCAACAGTTTTCTTTAGCAGTTCGGTAACGGAGCCCAGATCGGACTTTATGGCGATCTTTGGTAAGGCATTAACATTTTCCGAGGCAGCAGACATCAGTTCCAGTAAGGTTTCTGAAAGATCTTTTAGGCGGCTATCCGTACGCTTGATGAGCGTCTGATAATCTTCCATTGGCCATAGAATCTCCACCGGAGAGTCTGTGGTAACTGCCGCAGCATTGAGCAATATGGTATCAGTCCTAATCGCGTGAGCAAGCTCAATGGCATATCGGGCGGCATCGTCCGCAGCAACTGAAAAATCGGTGGCAATAAGTATTTTTTTCATCTAAGTATTCTTTGGTTTTTAATGGTGATGAAGTGATCATAATCTATTGCCTAACGGCGGTCTTAAAAATGATAATGGTTTCAATGTGTTATCTTTTGAAATACAAAACTGGTGAATCCTAAGATACAGCACAATGATGACGGTCAAGTATATGGGTGATTCCAGACAAGGCAACGAAAAGGAAAAGTGTGAATCATGCAAAATATGCGGATAATAAGATAACATGCAGCAATCTGAAAACCGGATATTGCAAATCCATATTGTTATTCTACTACAGCTCGATCGGCTCACAAAGCCATCGGGCTGCTTATTAATTCCATCGGAAAAGGAATGCTTATTCCATTATCCAAAATCCCTAAAGATGAAATTCAAAAGAGACCGCTTATTTAAATACCTGTACACGGCTTTGTGCCCGGTCATCCTGATTTCTGTAATGCTGAGCTGCAGAGCGCAAACAAAAACAGAGCAGTCCAGTACAGATTCGCTTTCCGTGGCGGGAAAATTCAGCGATCAAAAACTTGTCATTTTTGATAGCTTGAATGTGAAGACTTTTTTTTCACGCTACCCAAAACTTGCAACTTACCAGCCTGCACTTGTGGATTTCTACCGAAAAAGAAGATTCTCTTATGCATGGTATGATAAAGGCAGATTAAATTTTCAGGCGCATAACCTTAGTAGCCGTGTGCTAAACATAAATGAGGAGGGCATCTATCAAAAATCTCCTTATCTAAAGGTACTGGACTCCCTTGTGAACAGCTCAATAGAAGGCACTAAAAAACTCAAGCCAAACCCCACCACCGAGCTGATGCTTACTGCGCAATATTTTCTGTTTTCCAAAATAGCCTGGCAGGGACAGGACGACTCGTTGAGCACCACCGCGGGCTGGTTCATCCCACGAAAAAAAATAGTTTATGCGCAGCTACTGGATAGTTTACTTAGTGAACAGGATACCATAGGATTGTTCACTGAACCTGTTTACAGACAGTATGAACTGCTAAAATCATTTCTTAAAAAATACAGAGACCTATCTACTCAAGCCTGGCCGGTACTTCTTGACAGCCTAAGACCTTTAAAACCGGGTGATTCTGCGCAAGTAATTGCCCAGATCAGGCAGCGGCTTTTAAAGCTTGGCGATCATAATGGCGATACACTGAGTACCAGATATGATCAGAGTCTTATCGAAAGTTTGGAACATTTTCAGCAAAGGCACGGTTTAAAAGAGGATGGCTTATTGGGTCCGGATACTTTTGCCCAGCTTAATATTCCTTTGGAGCAGCGCATTAAGCAGATTATAGTCAATATGGAACGCTGCAGATGGCTTCCTGTGCGTTCAGATGGTGATTATCTAGCGGTCAATATTCCTGAATATAAACTACATGTGTACCGTGGCGACAGTTTGCTTTGGAGCTGCAATGTCGTGGTAGGGCAAAGCTGGAGCAGAACAACCGTTTTTTTTGGCGAGCTAAAACATATTGTGTTCAGTCCTTACTGGAACATTCCGGAAAGCATAGTCATAAAGGAGGTTCTTCCGGGCATGCGAAAGGATCACGATTACCTATCAAAACACGATATGGAAATAACCGCTTACCGAAATAAGATACCTGTTGTAAGGCAAAGACCTGGCAAAAGGAACTCCCTTGGCCTTGTAAAATTTATGTTTCCCAACAGCTACAACATTTACATGCATGATACACCTAGCAAATCCCTTTTTGGTGAAACTGAGCGGGCTTTCAGTCATGGCTGCATCAGGGTAATGGAGCCTGTGAAACTTGCAGAATTTTTACTGGCTAACCAAAAGAACTGGAATAAGGGAAGAATTTTGGACGCAATGCATTTAGGCAGAGAACGGTACGTAGCCTTATCACAGCAGGTCCCTGTTTATATTGCCTACTTGACAGCATTTTGTGACCGCAACAATGTCCTGAACTTCAGAAATGATATTTATAACCTGGACGAACCCATGGCGGCTTCTTTAATAGCAAACCAGTAATCTCGAAACACCGCCTGCGTAATAAAACAATACATAAGTGTGAATCATATAATATATCAAAAGAATTGGATAACGTTTTAGCCTGCCAAAAATGGAATTTTGCAGCAGGATCTTTTGTAAATAGGCAATAAAGCATCCATCTAATAATTCTTGGAAAAGAGGGCTTAATATCTTCGTTCCCATTTAACAAAGTCAAATATGTCAATAATTTCAGAGGCAAAAGATTTTTTGGACCAAACCGGGCAGATCTCCAGGTTTGCGGGGCGTTTTTTCTCGCATGGGCTTAAACCTAAGTTTGAGGTTAAAGAACTTCTGGTACAATGCTATTTAATTGGCTATAAGTCATTTCCACTGGTCGGACTGACAGGTTTTATTATGGGACTGGTACTGACCATGCAGCTCCGGCCATCACTCGTGAGCTACGGAGTACAGTCTGAACTTCCTGTTATGGTGGGCATTGCCATTGTAAGGGAAATAGGTCCGGTGATCACTGCATTGATCTTTGCTGGGAAAATCGGCAGCAGTATCGGCGCAGAACTGGGCTCGATGAAAGTAACAGAGCAGATCGATTCGATGGATGTAAGCGGGACAAATCCCTTTAAATACCTGGTAGCCACAAGGGTAATCGCGACCAGCCTGATGCTTCCTATATTGACTATTCTTGGAGATGCAATTTCGCTCTTCGGTGCATACATTGGCGTGAACATTAAATCGGTAACCAATATCAGGTTCTTTTTTGTTCAGGTGTTTGAAAGCTTAAGCTATAGCGATGTACTTCCGGCTGTAATCAAAACCATTTTCTTCGGTTTTGCGGTAGGCCTGGTTGGATGCTATAAAGGCTTTAACTCTACAAAGGGTACTCAAGGCGTAGGACGTTCCGCCAATTCTGCGGTCGTACTTTCTTCTGTACTAATATTCATTCTGGATCTGCTTACCGTTCAACTGACCAATCTGCTGGGTTTAAATTGATGGATATGGATAAAGAAACAACAGCAGTTCAACCAACACAATACCATCAGCCAATAAGCGAGCCGGTCATCGTCATCGAAAACCTATACAAAAAATTCGGAGAGAACGTAGTCCTGGAAGATTTTTCCCTTAGCGTAAAAAGAGAAGAAAACGTAGTGGTACTCGGAAAATCCGGAGCAGGAAAATCAGTATTGATTAAATGCATTATCGGACTTTTAAAACCCGACAAAGGTAAGATTCTGGTTTTTGGAGAAGATATTACAATGATGGATGAGGACGAACTCGCAACGGCACGGACGAAGATCGGCTTTCTATTTCAAGCCAATGCAATTTATGATTCAATGACGGTTAGGGAGAATTTAGAATTTCCACTTCGCCGGCACTGGAACAACCTTGGAGAAGCTGAAGTTGGCAAAATGGTAAAGGAGGCCCTTGAAAATGTTGGACTGACCCATACTTCGGATATGATGCCAGCCGAACTTTCAGGAGGCATGCTCAAAAGGATTGCCCTGGCCAGAACACTGATCCTAAAACCAGAAATCATCCTTTATGATGAGCCGACAACGGGACTTGATCCAATTACAGCCAGAGAAATCGATTCACTGATCCTTACCCTTCAAAAAAAATACAAGACGTCCTCCATCATTATTTCACACGATATGAACTGTGTGAAAAATATCGCAGACCGCGTTGTTCTCCTTTTAGAAGGCAAATGTTACGCGGACGGCACATACAAAACGCTCGAAAGTTCGAGCGACCCTAAAATCAATCAATTTTTTCAGTAAACATTATGGCAAAGACAGAAGGAAAAAATATCAAACTTGGAATTTTCGTCCTAGCGGGCTTAATGGTACTGGTATTCTCATTTTATATGATAGGCCGAAGCCGCAATTTATTTGGAAGGGACTTTGAAATTAAAGCACGCTTTAATAACCTTAATGGATTGATGGAAGGTAACAATGTTTTATTCTCAGGCATTCAGGCAGGAACGGTAAAAAGCATTGATATGGTTAATGATACCACCATTGAGGTGACCATGCAGATCAATAGCGAGGTACGTCCCTACATCCACAAAAATGCACAGGCAGCGATAGGAACCGAAGGACTAATGGGCAACAAAGTGATCAATATTGAACCCGTAAAATTGCCCGGCGAAAAAATTTCTGAAGGAGATATGCTGGATGCACAGAAGCTGGTAAGCACCGATGAGATGCTGAAAACCCTTTCAAAGACTAATAACGATGTGGCTGCGATAGCCAAGGCGCTAAAAGAAACCGTTCTTCGCTTAGATACCAGTGAAATTTTCAACCTGATGAATGATCCCGCAATTGGCCTAAGCCTAAAATCCTCGCTTAACGAAATCAATATGGCCACAAAAAATGCCAACCAGATGAGTTATGGATTAAATACACTCGTCGGCAATATTCGCAGGGGAAAAGGTACCGCCGGGCTCCTATTGACCGACACTCTGCTTGCAGCTGATCTCAAATATGCAGTCGCCGATTTCAAAGCTACAGCAGGAAATACCAAAAAGGTTACAGGACAGCTTGGTGATATGGTGAAAGGAATTGATTATGAAATAAATTATGGTAAAGGGCCATTGCATGCCCTACTAAGAGATTCATCTTTTACGATAAAACTTGGTAATAGCTTAGATAACATGCAGAAAGGAACTGATGGATTCGCTGATCTGATGGATGCTACCAAGCATAGTTTTCTCTTCCGCGGATATTTCAGAAAACAGGAGCAGAAGCAGCAAAAAACCAAAACTAAAGAATAGTGAAAAATGGAATTAATAAGGCCATAATCGATACATAGACTACAAAAAACATGTCTACATCTGCAGAGCATGCATCTGGTTTCTGTTTATCATAGCAATCTGCCCAATAATTGGCTCACCTGGTTATCAATAAATGATTTCCTTAAGGCAAGCGTAAAATCAAAGATCGAATACAAGCAGTTTTTCATATTATTAGATTATTTCCTTTTAAAGGTCGATTTCTCGATCAGCTTCTAAATTTTTAAATAAAAAATGCCTTTCCCTACCCTGTTTTAAAATATTTCAGGATCGGGAAAGACATTGCTATTTACAGGTGATATTAAAATGGATCGCTTAGCGCACTAACCCTAATCAGTTTTTTGTTTACAAATTCCTGTACACCCAGACTGGAAAGCTCCCTTCCGTATCCGGAACCCTTGGTACCACCAAAAGGAAGGTCAGCCTGTGTCCAGGTGGGATGGTTGATAAAAACCATACCGGTATCTATCTGTTCGGCCAGGCGTTTGCCTTTTTCAATATCGCTGGTAAAGATGCTTCCAACTAGTCCAAATGGCGAATCATTGGCCAGATCAATTGCCGCCTGTTCATCTTTTACCCTGTAAAAAGCTGCAACAGGCCCGAATAACTCTTCGTGGTACGCAGCCATTCCTGGCTTGATATCACCTAAAATAGTGGCTTCAATAAAAGCTCCCTGTCGATCGATCAATTTCCCTCCCAGCATAACCTTTGCCCCTGCACTTACGCTCAGTTGAACCTGTTCGATTAGATTGATTACGGCACCTTCAGAGCTTAATGGCCCGAGCTGGGTTTCATTATCCATTGGGTCTCCTACTTTTAGTCCGCTCAGTTTGGCTTTGAATTTAGCCAGAAATTCATCCGCAACTTCCTCCACCACAATGATCCTTTTTGCCGCAACGCAGTATTGGCCGGTATTGTTCATTCTTCCGATCACTGCCCAGTCTACCGACTGATCGATGTCTGCATCAGCAAGAACGATGAAAGCATCGCTGCCACCAAGTTCAAGAACAGATTTCTTAAGTGCTTTTCCGGCTGCGGCAGCAATGCTTGTGCCTGCTGCTTCACTTCCGGTAAGAGAGACACCTTTTATACGATCATCAGCCACAACCTCATCGATGCGGCTTCCACTTAGAAAAAGATTGGTGTAAACACCTTCTGGCACCCCAGCTTCCTCAAAAAGCCAATGGATAGCCAGCGCACATTGAGGAACATTACTGGCATGTTTCACCAGCACTACATTTCCCGCCATGATATTGGGTGCTGCAAAACGGGCAACCTGATAAAACGGGAAATTCCAAGGCTCTACTCCAAGCAACACGCCTATTGGTGCACTCTTGATGTATGCTTCCCCATATTCCGGTTCAAGACGCTGGTCTTCCAAAAAAGTTTCAGCATTGTCCGCATAGTAATCTACAATATTTGCACTTAGGGCAATTTCTCCATAACTCTGTGCAATCAGTTTTCCCATTTCAAGGGTAATGAGTTTGGCAAGGATATCTTTTTGCCTACGCATGAGGTCTGCAACTTTGTGCAGCAGCGTTGCACGTTCCGAAAATGGAGTCTTCCTCCAATGCTGAAATGCTTAATCTGCAATGGAAATTGCGATTTCTACCGCATCGGGAGTCATTTCCTCGTAGCTTTTAATAACCTGATTATTAAAAGGATTGATGGTTTGTATGGCCATGATTAAAAATTAAGTCATTTGTTATCTATTTTAAGCTAAATGTTATCAACTTTTATTGAATCAGCATATTCTATAGTTAGTTTATTATGCACGTTACATACACCGGGTGCATTCCAGGCAATCCGTTCCGCAGTGTTGCGCTGGTAAAGGGAATGTACCTTACCAATCAAAGTAACTTGGTTTCCAAGAACGGAAACCTCAATTTCCTCGTCATCAATGGCCCAGTTTCTAAGCAGTGCATTCTCGATAGCCGCTTTTTCGACATCATCATCCCTTTCAGATCGGATGCATATGTTATTGGAAATCATCCTAACTCCTGAAAGGCGATGTATTGCTCTTTCTGCCTCTTCTTTCTGGGCACTCCATTTGACTTCTCCCGCAAGGGTAACCCAGCCATCCTCAACGAGTACGCTTATACTGTCCATGATTATATCGGGGCTGAACTTTAAAGTTTTAAATATCTCTGATGCCAGGGCTTCATCAGTTTTTGTATCATCTGGCCCGAACTTAACCTTGATATTTTCTACTACTGCATGCACACCGGAAACCTTACCAGCAACATGTTCTGCTGCTCTTTTCTTTACATAAGTATCAACCGTTCCGGATAAGGTAACTATACCTTCATTTGCAGTTACCTTTATCTGTGCTGTATCAAGTAATGGTTCAACCCTTATAGCCTCCAGTACTTCATTTTTAAGTGTTTCATTATTTTTCATTTGCAATGTTATATTTCGCCCGGTCCATCAGCATCTAGAGATTATCAGTACAGCTCTTGGAATTAGTTCAATAAAGATCCCTCTATCTGCTCTCTTAACAAATGATTCAGGTCATGAAGATATAAGACGTTCATCAAAGGAGAAAAAGCTGATTATTTAATAACCTTAAAAAATCAGGTCGTAGATATTTGTACATTTTAGATCATTAAGTTATCTTAAACGATTTGCTCGGTTTTTTTAAGGATGCCTTCAATCAATTCTTGACTGGCAAAAGCAATGATCAAAGATTGCCGGTTTGATAATTTTGTATGTTGAATCTTTAGAGAAAACCATTGCATGATTCACACTTGGTTTAATCTTTACGTTTAGAAAAAAACATTAATGATAGTCCTTAAATCAAGCAATATATTAGGTTGGACAAGCTAATGATGAACATCTATAATTCGCATGACGGGCATCATTCTCAAAACAGCGCTCAATACTGACTTTTGTTTAATGGGCAGCATGCCTACAAAGTGCTTTTTAGTTTTCAATCAACATAAGCGATTCAACTATGAAATTACATATCAGAAATATGGTTAGCAACCCGTGTAAGATGCTCGTAAAAAACGAACTTGATGCCATAGGTTTAAGGTATAAAAGTATAGTGCTGGGAGAGGTAGAAATGTTGAGCATTCCCACTAAGGATGAGTATAGATTACTTAAAACCGCTCTTATCAGGTTTGGATTGGAGCTTATGGTAGACAAAAAAGAGATGCTGATTGAACGCATCAAGAATACCATCATAGATATGGTGCATTATACAGAAGAGTTACCTAAAGTAAAGAACTCGAATTATATCAGCGAAAAGATTGAACATGATTATACCTATCTGGCCAATGTATTTTCGCAGGAAACTGGGATGACCATTGAACACTACATCATTAACCATAAAATAGAGCGTGCAAAAGAACTGATCCTTTACGATGAATTAAACCTTACAGAAATTTCATACCTATTGAATTATAGCAGTGTAGCACACCTCTCCAGACAGTTTAAACAGGTAACCGGATTGACAGCTTCATTTTTTAGACATGCGGCATTTCATAGTCGGATTGCTCTTGAAAATGTATAAATAAATATCAAAAAATATTTATCCTCATCAGGATTTTAAACTGGTAATGGATACAAAACAGAGAAAAGATGAAAAAAAACGATGAATTACAAAAAGATGTGCAGGATGCCATCAGATGGGAACCGCTATTGCATGCCGCAGAGATCGGCGTAACGGTTAAGGACGGTATTGTTACTTTAAGCGGAACGGTTGACAGCTATCGTAAAAAGCTTGAAGCTGAAGAGGCTGCCAGAAATGTATCCGGTGTAAAAGGTATAGCAGAGGAAATCACAGTCCATCTAGGCCCAGCCTCTAGTAGTAATGATACCGATATTGCCGCTGATGTAGTCAATACTTTCAAGGGTAATTCTGAAGTTCCCGATGATCACCTAAGTGTTGAAGTAGAACAGGGCTGGGTTACCTTAAGCGGAAAGGTAAAGTGGAATTATCAGCGAGAGGCGGCTGAAAAAGCGGCCACTAACCTTGCTGGTGTAAAAGGCATTTCAAATTACATTGAAATCAGGTCTAACCACGGAGACGATATTGAAAAGGCCGCTATCGAAAAAGCAATAAAAAGGAATTCTTCACTTAAAGACTGTAAGATCAAAGTTCAGGTTTCGGGCAATCATGTGAATCTGCATGGCCACGTAAGTACCTTCTATCAGAAAGACGAGGCGGGAAGAATGGCCTGGAACGCTAGTGGGGTCACTATGGTTGGGAATGAACTGCTGGTTGAACACTAGATTAAAAATAATCGATATATAATGAGGCATTGGAAGCAGACTGCTATCCAATGCCTTGTCATTTTTACAGAATATTTTACACAAATCATTAATCAATTAACTGATGTCAATCCAACAAGAAATAATGTGGCTCTTCCTACTATCGATTCCGATTGCCTGCGTGGCCTGGACGGTTACACATGAAGAGGTTTTCCGAGAACCCCGGGAATACTGCATAAAAAGAAGCATTAATGGCAAAAGCATCCTGGTTAGGAAATTCTTCTATCTGTTTACATGCGAATATTGTTTTAGCCATTACGTTACCGTCATTTTTATTTTCCTCACCGATTTTCATCTTTTAGTAGATGATTGGAGGGGATATATTATTGCTTGCTTTGCCCTTGTCTGGATTGCCAATATCTATATGAGCCTGTTCGGGCTTATCCGTCAGGATATATCGAAGGAGAAAGCCGAGATTGTAATCGGGAAATAACACTGCACAAGAATTGGCAATTAAGAGTGCACAGAAAACGGCAACAAGAGTGCACAGCTTTACAAAGCTAATCTTCTGGTTCTAACTTGCAAATATTGTTTTCCTATTTT
>NZ_BMDJ01000006.1 GCF_014635725.1 Pedobacter mendelii
AAATAGGAAAACAATATTTGCAAGTTAGAACCAGAAGATTAGCTTTGTAAAGCTGTGCACTCTTGTTGCCGTTTTCTGTGCACTCTTAATTGCCAATTCTTGTGCAGTGTTATTTCCCGATTACACCCAATCCAAAAGAAGCTCATCATCAACTCTTGAATATAAAAAAATCTCTAAGTATATTACACAGTAAAGAAAGACCCGATGCCAGTTTTTTAGATAAGGAAAAAATTATGAGAAATTTTCAATCCAATTTTGATATTTATTTAGAACTAATCAGCGAATTCTGGATGACAAGCCCTTCAGAAAATTTCCCTAGATGGGTAAAAAAATGGCAGTCGAATTGCATGTTGTTATTAAAGCATTTAGATTTTGAAAGAGTTTATAACCAATCAAACCAAATTATATTTGAACATTTAGATCTTGATGCAAATAAATGGCAATTGATTAGCATATAGATAATATCTCAATCAATTGGAAAATACAAGAACCTTAAAATGAAATTCATTGAAATTAAATCACTTTTTTTAGTGATAATATTTACGATAAGTTATACAATCTGTAATGCACAGAATGAATATGATAAATATATCTCCAGCGCAAAGAAACTCTATTTCGAAAAACAGTATTTACAAGCTGCGAAGTATTTTTCGATGGCATTTTCGTCAAATAAGGGCCTTGGTAGACTTGATCACAGATATGCTGCTGCTAGTTCGTGGGCAATGTCAAGAGAATCTGATTCTGCGTTTTACGAATTAGAGAAATGTGCAAAAGGCGGCTTTGATGAATATTTCAGGGTAGCAAATGACACCACGCTTACTTATCTTGAATCGGACTTAAGGTGGCAAAAAGTCTTGAATGGAATTAAAAGGAATAAAGAGGAAACTAATACGAAAGCAAATGCTACAATTAGTAGCCCTAATATTCCCTTTATCATGGCGTTGGGTGCCGCTAATGAGTCTGATCAATGGCCAAGGTTCCATATGGATAAAATTCAACAAAAATATGACAGAAACTCTTCTGAGATGAAGGAATATGTGTTGCAACTAAATAAAACAGACTCAATAAATATTGTCAATTTAAAATATCTAATTTCCAAATATAAATGGCCAACTAAGGAAGATATTGGAGAAATTGGTATGCACACTGTTTTTCTGATTATACAACATAGCGATCTAACTTCTCAAAAGTACTTTCTACCTTTCCTTAAAAAATCAGTACAGAATAAAGACATTTCTCTGTCTAGTCTCGCTTTGTTAGAAGATCGAATTGCGATACGTAGCGGAAAAAGACAGATTTATGGGAGTCAGTTGAAATTAAACAATATAACCGGAAGATATTATGTCTCTCCAATAAAAAACCTAAAAAGCCTAGATAAACGTCGCAAGTCAGTAGGTTTGAATACTATGAAGGAATATGTAAAGACTTGGGGGATTATATGGAGCATAGACCAATATGAAATGGATCTGAAACAACTAAAGAAGGCTCTAAAACACCCCTGATAAGAATAAATTAGGTATTAAAAAATGAATATTTTCATATTTTGGTTCAAAAAATGAAATAATTAGTATTTCCAAATTTGTTTTCATATAAACTGAATTAAGGTTAACAAAATCAGCCTTGCAGTCTGAAAACGTCAAGATGTTCAATTATCGAACGTCTTGTTAAACAAATGGTTACATTTATTAGGTGAGTCCTTTTAGTTTTTCCATTAAAATAAAAAAGCTTGCAATCATTTGATTTGCAAGCTTTTACATAGTTTTGATACTATCTTCTGTGATCCCGCTGGGATTTTTCGCACCCGCAAGCCCGAAAACAAACCCGCTCAAGAGAAAAGTTCGAACCCGGGTTCGAATCCCTTAAAACAAAAAACTCCAAGCTTTAGGCTTGAAGGTTTCTGTGATTCCGCTGGGATTCGAACTGATAAATCTATTCAAAACAACAATTTTAAATCAAATTCAACAATACTTCTGTAAGAAAACGAAACAAATAAATTTATAAAACGTCTGGAAACATCATTTTATAATAGTCCATTATAGTGATGACTTTGGAATCAGTACTGTTCTCCATACGTGTTCTTCTTTTTACAAATATGAAATTGGTACTAAAAAAATTTTTGTCATTCTTATCTGTCGATATTCCCTGATAAATAAAAATCCAGGCATCGAGTTTTGGAATGTCCCAAAAGAAGGATTCCCCATTACCTCTGGTATCGCTTTGATGGTAAGCAGGATAAGTCTTCTTTAGATAATCTATAATCGACTTTGTTTCTTCCTGATTAACAGAGCTATAGTTAAATCCTAGATAGTTATTTTTCTGTTTTGAGCTTGTAAATATTGAAAGTCTACTATAATCAGCCAGATTTCCATTGGGATAATCATAGGTGTTAAGTTTTACATCTCCGATTGCATACCCATCCAATTTATTAGTTGTGAGCGATGCCAGGCCGTAATTAGGATCAAAATCTTTCTTAAGTTCTTTGTCTTGGAGCACCTGGCTTGAGATGTCGGAATCAAGCTTCAAGGAAAGAAGCTCTGTTTTTGTTTGCGACTTACAAGATAGGATAATCATGACTATCAGAATTGCAAAGGAAAGTTTCATATGCTGGTTTTTAGTAAACGGAAGATTGTCATTTGTTTTAGTCAAAGTAAATTATCTCCAAATAGAGAAACTAGATTTTTATGGATTAAAAATTTGTTCGTTATCACATGATGGTTCGCCATCAATATAGCAGAGTAATGGCAAATTTTAAATATGCAGCAGTTATTTTACCCTCCGGTATTCGGCGCTGTCTGCATCAACTTGCATCACCAATACATCTCCTCTAAAATGGTAGTCGGAATCTAATTCTTCATTTCCAGTCGCTTTTCCTTTATAAAAGATTTTGTTTTTGGTGATTCTATAGGTCTGTTTCGAAACCACTTTTTCTGCTCCTTCTCCGGTTGTTTGAAAAAAAGCTCCTTCACGGGTGAATTCCAAATGCATATTTCCAATTGATTTTCCATTATTGGGAAGTTTGATTTCCCCAACCCAACTTCCAATTATTTTTTTTTCATAATCCGCGGTCTGTGAGCCGCAACTTAATATAGCGCACACAAACAGTAGCATCACTGTACCTTTCATCAGAATAAAATTTTTCTTGTTTTTCATATCACCAATTGAGTATTCTCTGCCTTAAGTACTTTTAGATTTCTGAAAATAAAATCGAGTGGGCTAACCATTTTTTTACGGTATAACCTAAAGTCTACCTAGCCCCAATTGGTCTCACATGAACAGTCAATATATTTTGCATCAAAACAATATAGTGATTTTTAAAATTTCAACCAACAAAAAAGCCCTACATTTCTGTAAGGCTTTCTGTGATCCCGCTGGGATTCGAACCCAGGACCACTACATTAAAAGTGTAATGCTCTACCAGCTGAGCTACGGAATCTTTTCCTCTTGTTTAAGGAGGTGCAAATATAGAAAATAAATCTATTCGAAAGAATATTATTATTTAAAAATTTATGGTTAAGTAAAATCTTCAATTTTCTTCATAAGATATCCGGCTACAATGCTATAAAATGAGCTTTAAATGAATGAAAACTTAAAATGTTGATATCAATTGTCAACCTAATTTTCCTTACCACTTTTAAAATAACTCCATTCACGTAATGTGAATAACTTAGAAATTGATAGACAGGAGTTTATTCTAAGAACATCGTGGATAACTAAGTCACAATGGATGATTTATTCTTGCCAGAAAATGTATTGAAATCCCTGATTTTCACGCGCTGATATAACCAAAATACACTTGTATATAAAATATTGGAATCTAAGTTAAAAACAATATAAGTTTAGTTAATGGTTTTTAAGAGCTCTATTCTACCAACTCAGTTCTCTTAACCGTGTTTATTACTATTTGAGGTTCAGAAGTGTAATTAATATTTAACTAGTCAACAAATTAACGCCCTTTATTTTAAAATATGATACAGACCCAACGACTAATTATACCTCACAATAATGTTATTCATTTGGTGGATCCAATGGATATCGTTTTCTGCAAATCTGACAACTATTATACTCATCTTCATCTATCTGAAGGCGGTCAGTACCTATTGGTGAAGTCACTGGCGAGATTTGAAAAAGAACTGGCAAGGCCAGAGTTCATCAGGGTAAACCAGTCGTACCTGGTCAATATGTTCCATATCAAGAATATCAATAAAAAGGAAAAAAGCCTAAGGCTAAATTGCGATACAACCATACCATTTACCATATCCCTTAAAAAGCTAATCGCAATGATCTATTAACTGAAACATGATTACTATCAAGCCCGTCCTCTTACTCTTATTTCTCATCGTTCCTCCGGCAAGATATGATGCCGAGGGTCTTACCGGAATTCTCAACATCGTTATGAAAAAAAGCCTGGCGGACGGTTACAATGCCAGCGTTGGAACTAGCTATGGCAAATTACTTTCTAATGCAAACGCATCCCTGAATTATCGTCAGTCAAAATTTGGAACCACAATATTTATAAGCGGATCGAGAGAAACCGGTTTCAGCAAGTCATTGCTGGGCAAGGCTCCAACGCTTTCTGATCTCCGTCAGACTGGGACCAGTAGCTTCACGGGAAATTCCCTTTACTCTACTGCTTATCTGAGTTATTCCATCGATAGCTTAAATTTGATAACCAGTTCCATCGGCTTTACCCCAGGTAGCTCTAGAAGAGGCAGCGAGCAGTCGACATCTATCTTCGACATCAATCAAAAAGTGCTGGAAAACTATCAGCTTAACAACAGAAAAAATGGAAGTGGCTTTGGCGCAAACCTAGCACTTAACTATCAGCTTGGCTTTAAGAATAGTAAAACCAGGCTACTAACTTTCTCTTATAGGTTCATTTCCTATAGGAACAGGGAGAAGATTCTAAACGAACTGCTTGGAGGCAAAACAGAAACATGTATGCTTCCCTAATTTTCATACCGATCAAAAATAGAATTTATTAGGATAATTTGTATTCTATTGGCGTTTTATTTTTCAGTGCTCTATGTGGTCTATTGTGGTTGTAATCATGCATCCATTCACTACTTATCTCCTTTACTTCCTGTATTTATTTAAATACATAGGCATTTAATATATCTCTTCTAAATGTTCCGTTCAATCTTTCGATATATGCGTTCTGAGTTGGTTCTCCAGGTTGTATAAATATTAGTTTGATGTCTTTTTCTTTGCTCCACATATCTAATTTGGCACTTATAAATTCTGGTCCATTGTCTACCCTTATCATTTGTGGGTACCCTCTATATTGGGCAATTTCTTCCAAGCATCTTATTACGCGTAATGTTGGTAGTGAAGTATCTGTTTCTATCATGAGTACCTCTCTGTTAAAATCATCAATCACGTTCAGTAATCTTATTTTTCTTCCATCCCATAAGCTATCGCTCATAAAGTCTATACTCCAAACTTCGTTTATTTTGCCAGGTTGAAACAATTGCTGTTTTACTCTAGCGGGTAGTCTTTTTCGTGCTCTCCTTCTAATATTAAGCTTCAATGAGGTGTAAATTCTGTACAGTTTTTTATGATTAATTACCTCACCTGTTTTCCTAATTCGATGGTAGCTTTGCCAAAAGAATATACTTACGTGCCTGGAAACCAAAGTATTCAACAGGTTGATATATTTCTCATCTTCTTTGGGGCAAGATTGATAACTATAAGTGCTTATGGGAAGTCTAATTGCTCTGCAAGCCTTGCTTTTACTTATTTGGTAATTAGTAATCAGGCTGCCTTTCTTATGGTGATAAGAAGGTTGGTACACTATATAACTAAAGGCATTCAATTCCCTTATGCATTTGTGGTAGGTGGCAATAGAAGCTACCTTCGAGTAGGCCATCAGTTTTCTCCTTGTAACTGAAAATGGCTCCTGAAACTGGTTATGCTGCCAGCGTACAAATATAGCTGTTAGGATACTGATGTGGGTCGGCAGCAATCTGCTATCCGATTCTAATCGTATAATATTAGTAACGCCGAAACCTTCCCTACTTATGGTTTCATCGATAATCATTGATTTCCCTCAAGCAGCGTTGTTATATCCTCCATCTTGTAATACATCATCCCTCCAATCTTAGTGTATCGTAGTGTTCCGTTGATGCGAAGATTCTGTAATGTACCAGGCGAAATACTCAGCAGCTTTCGTACCTCGGCGCTCTTGAGCCATTGTCTGTTTTCAGATTGTCCAGGTTTAATGAGCTGCCTGATCTCATTCAGCATTTCGGCCTTAAGGTTCTTCAGGTCCTCCTTTGTGATTAATTCTACATTCATCTTTCTTTCCTTTATTTAAGTCTACCATGAAATTTTTTGTCAATTGCCTCTACCACAAATTAGGACTTCATCGAAAAGGCCTAAAAGTCATATAATACTTTGGCAGCATTTGAACTGGCACAAAGAAAAATAAAGGAACTTGCTTTTCGCTACCATACAGAACTGCATGGTAATAGATTGGTTAGTAAAAAAACGTATTATTCAAGAAATGGATAAATATCGAATGATATTTTATCGACCTTTTAAATGCTTTTGGGAATGGTTAGCTAATGCTATTTTCTTTTAATTTCCTTTATCTCAAAAAGATGTTGATCTGTTGGGATGGATGAAGAGCGAGTTCCTGGATTGCGCCTCTCTTTAGGAAAATATCTTCGAACCCTATTAAAGTCAATTTCCTTGTTGTCTTCTCGGAAATATTTGCAGATCATTTTTACCCACACAATTTGAAATTCCGCAAATACCAACTGTTTGTGTGAGGGCAGTCTCACTTCTTCCATTTGAATAATCAAATCTACCAAGCTTAAAAATCCTCCTTTGGGGATATTTATAAATTGTGTAGTTTCAAGATCGGTCGCTATCTTAAGTTCTGACTTAAGTGCTTTTATTTGTTCCCTGAGTGCTAGAATATCAGATTCCTGATTAGCAACAATATTATCATATGATTTATGTACATTCCAGTTATCAAACGATATCAGTAGATTTTGTAGCTGTGAAAGATGAGCTATTTCACGCTGCGTTTTAGGATGATTGTTTGCGTAAACATCCCTACTTTTTAAAACTTTCAGTTGTCTGTCAATTATCTCGAAGAAGTTTTTGATGAATAATTTTTCACTACTATCGGCAGTGTTTTTCAAATAAAAATCCAGATGGTGCAGAAAAATTCCTGAAATCTCATCGGTGGTATAGCAAAAATTCTTTTGAAAAGATGCTTAAGGAAATGTAATCGGCTCCAGGTTACTGGGTTTCCAATGTTCAAAGTATTTTCCGAAAAATCAAAACGATAACGGGGCTTGAAAAAACTTATGCTCATAATATATCGATTTATTCAAATATAATCTTTTGGATATGATTGTAGTTCTTAACTCTTTGTATCAGATGAATGTTCAAAACTCCCAAATTATCAAAATTTTTTAACCCTCAGTATATCTTAAGTTGATATTTTGGAAAGCAATAATATTCAAATTTTGAATTACGGTAATTTCGTAGGCTCAGCAATATTGATTATATTGGTGTAAAATGACTTAATTATGCCAAGGAATTATTGTGTTCTACTTTTTATGCTAGTTGTCCAAATCCAATATTCAAAAGCTCAAAAGTTTGAGGTTTTAAATGAAACATATACTAATTTGCATAAGCTCAAAAGCCTTAGTTATTCAACTAATTTTACTGAAGAAAACCCTTTTAATCCTGGAGATTTTTCCAAGGGTATAATAAAGACGCAAATATCATACGGTAAGGATGGCGTTATTGATTTCAGGCGCGACGACAGTGATAAGAATTCTGGTCAAATAGTCACTAATGAAATATACAAAAATGGTAAGCGATATACTTTTAATTTAACTGATAGCACATATGCTGTAGATAATTTTACGGGTATAGTTAAAGATGAGCTGCATGGTATTATTTCAGCAATGCTTATCTGTTTAGGAAAAGAACCTTCTAAGGTGCTGCATAATAATGATACGCTATATAATGGAAGAATGTGTTATCAATTTTTGATTAAAGCCTATGATACGATTGCTCACGGAAATCACGATTATACTTTCAAAACTATTTTGATAGATAAGATCTCAATGATGCCTTTATATTATAAAGAAATAGGTTCTGGAGCTGCTTTCAAAGATGGATATGAAATAGGCAGACTAAAATTCTTCATTGAAAAAGCATTTACCGATTTTAAACTAAATCAAATCATTTCAAGTAACGAATTAAACTTTGACGGTTTTCAAGAAGTCAATAAAAGTATGTTGAGGATAGGAGAAACTGCGCCTTTGATTGATGCAACTCCAATATCTAATGCAAAATTATTTTGGAAAAATTCCATGAAATTGGATGTTAAACTTGTTGTTTTCGGATCTACCACATGTTCTGCTAATCCTCTATCTAATCCTATGTTAAATAGGCTACATTCGAAGTATGCTGGTAAAAATTTTTATATAGTTAATGTTTACACTGGAGATACAGTCGAACAGATCTCTCAGTATATAAAAAATAATCATATTAATTTTCCAGTTTTTTTTGGTACCAGATCATTAAGTTTGAGGTTCAAGACTATAGGTACACCCAACTTTTACCTAATCGATTGGAACGACAAGATTGTAGCAAGTATTGATGGATTTAGCGATTCTTTGGAAGAAGAATTGACAACAAAAATCAACAATTTAATAAGACAACATGACTGAATTGTAATCACACTATTTGATAAACCTTTGCTCCAGTGACTTGGTTTTAACCCAACAAACATTAGTGCTGCCAAACCATTTGTATCTTCTTTTTGCTATTATGTTATATGTAAAATCTCTAATAAAAACCGGGATAATTTAAGCCTATACAAGAATGACCACCATCCATTGAGTTTCCTTGCTATTTTTAATATCGCCGTTGATTTATAATAAACATTTCCATCTTCTATCAGAATAATGCTGTCTATTGTATCGATGCTTTTAATCTTTCCGTTTAATCTTAATTGCGCTGCAAACTCGCTTTGTAGAGATGCAAAACTGAAATAACTATCGTGGTCATGTTCAATTATAAATTGAACAAAACCGTTGTAAAGGTTGCAAACCCCGTCGAAAAATATAATCGATTTTTTTTCATGATAAATATCCAACATTCAATATTTTTTGATTGGTATAATACTTTTGGGCATTAAAAGTCTAAAGTAGGCAGATTTATATTTAAATCCAAAGAAGTTGGGGGTTACGAAATCAGATATTTAAAAGTAGCATTGGAATTAAGCTGCTAAATGTGAGTTTAACTCTTTTTTGATTGATTACTCATTTTCATAATCCAAAAAGATAAAGTGGTTTGATAAATTATAATTCGTGTAACAGATTGTGTGTTAAGTGTAGGAAAAGGGTCGTTATAAAACGCTTTTTTGATTATTTAAAATGGTTACATAAATTGCAATCTTAAAACGAAAAGTAAAGTCCGAATGAATTAATTCGGACTTTGGAAAAATAGTGAACGAAAAATTACTGTCTTTAGGTTATATATCTGAGATGTTTGGACCTTGAAAAATGTAATGGACTGATTTATAATGACTGCATTTAAATTCTAGCTACCTTTGCAGTGATTTCTAATAATATTTAGTACCATTTGTTTTTTTTTATAAATTCATATAAATCTTCAAAACAATTTGCAAATGTATAGCTGTATCATAATCGATGATGAACAACGTATAATTTCTACCCTTTCGGATTACATTTCTGCAATTCCGCAATTGAAACTAGTCAAGACCTTTACTGACCCGGAATTGGCACTTAACGATATTAAAAATGGAGAAATTATAGACTTTTTATTTCTTGATGTAGACATGCCTAAATTAACCGGGCTTGAAATAGCAGCCATGGCTAGGCATAAAGTTCGTTGTCTTGTTTTTGCTACCGCACATACCAAATACGGTTATCATGCTTTTGAACTTGACGGTGATGCATTTTTATTAAAGCCTTACGGCTTTTCAAAATTTGAAAGCACAATTCACAAGTTAATATCAAGCAAACTTCAATCCAACCCGAAAAAGTTGTCTAGGGAATTTTTCATGGTGAAGAATAAGGATAACAACTATATCATGCAGAAAATTATTTTTGATGATGTTATTGCTGTTGAGAGCAAGAAGAACTATGTAAGAATATTGACTGTTTCAGGCGACGTCACTGCATACTTAACTTTAGCAGAAATAATCGCAATGCTTCAAAATCAACCAGGATTTGCTCAATTTCATCGAAGTTTTGTGATTGGAATTAGGCACATCGATTCAATAGACGGAAGTTCGATCGGCATGTCAAAAGGGTTACGCTTCAACGTTGGCGATTCATTTCGGCCCTCCTTTCAGGAGTTTCTACTTAATTATTCTATCAAAACCGAAAGGAAGTAGATCCTGGACGCCAGCGATAATGCATTTTTTTATATTTAGTTTTAGAAGCATTAATCGCACAGTGACAATAAATTTATTTTTTAGGTGTGATTTTTTATCTTTTTTGAGTTGAAATTATTATCTGACAATCTATCTAAGCTTTATCAAGGAAAAGAGCTCAATTAGCAAGGAATTATAGGGTTGTGTGTAGGAGTGAGTTTCAAAATGGATTTCTAACTAAATTGAAACCCTAAACCATTCGATGAGGTTGCACTCAACTTGCTATTAATGAAAAAAACAAGTTTCAAAAAATTAACATTATTTTATTTTGCCTGTTTACACCTCCTTATAATTTTATTGGTCGTGCTTGGTGATTCAATCACTGGATTTCAGTATTTAATTTCCACTCAGAAGTCAGATAAAATAGATTCCAATAATATTGCAAGCAAGGTAAGAAGGCATCTTCGTGAAGTATTAACCCTTCCAGGTTTATATCACTACACTTTGTTTAGCGGTTGTGATGCTGGCTATAATTATTTTGCGCCCAAAGTGGCTAGAAGTGTTTCCTTGGAATGTATTCAATATGATAGTGAAAATAATGAAATTAGCCGGCTATATTATCCAATTTCGCTGAAGACACATGAGGGAATACAAAGATATTCTGTTTCTTTAGCCAATTTCAATAATGCTGTTAGAAAGATGGACAGCGCCAGAAAAGATAGCTTGTATCATTTCTTTACTCAGGATGTAGGTATACGTATTCTACAGTCGGGACGTACAAAAAAAACGGAATTTGCTGAATTAAATTTTTCCACCTATGTCTATCCTAGTCTTTCGGGTTTCAAAAATGGAGTTAAGCCTACCCTGATTAATATTACAAAAATTAATTTACGAGAAACCCGTTGAGAAATAAAAAAATAAAGTCAGTAATAAGGTTCTTCTTGAGAGATCGGGTGGAAGATGTTTCTTTTATGCCATTTTTCCGTTTATCGATCGGGATCTTTAGCTTAATTCATTTTCTGTTAATAATTCCGGATTTTGAAACTCTTTATGGAAAGGATGGCATAATTGATAGCGCTATCATGAATGCCTTCAAACCCAAGATTATTCCGAGTCTTGCTCAAAGTAATGATTTTTTATTTGGTTGGGCAAACCTTTCCGACAAAGTTATAATGTCAACGGTAGCGGTTGTCTATTTAGTTTTTTGCATGTTTCTAATTCTTGGTTTTTTAACGCGTTATGCAGCTTTACTCCTGATTATACTACATACTGTGATTTTTAGAGGACAGATATTATATAGTTATGGAGTCGATAGCATAACATCTATTGCGTTATTTTACTGTTTTATCTTTCCAGTCGGAAAAAAATATTCGTTAGATAGCATATTTTTTAAGCAAAAAAACGGATCGCCCAGTCCTTACCGAAAAATTCTTCAATTACACCTTTGCTTAATTTACGTTTCATCAGGCTTTGTAAAGCTGATGGGTGTAGATTGGCGGAGTGGAGAGGCAATTTGGCAAGCGACGCATCAGATAAGGCATAATATTTTTTTTGATGTAAACTTTGATGTTATGGGTAATTATGCATTTTTACCAATTTTGTTGTCTTGGAGTACTTTGATTATCGAATTATTCTATCCACTATTAGTATTTACATCGCGTATAAGCAATTTTAGCCTCTTACTAATTTCTGTATTGCACATTGGGATAGCAGTCTCGCTAGGTCTTTACTATTTCTCCTTATTGATGATTATAATGAATCTAACAGCCTTCCTAAACCTCAATTCTAAATATCTATCGAGATTTTAAATATATGATTATCATTAAAAGCTCAAACAATATAATATTTAGCCAAGACAATCAATGCCTATGAAATTTTACATTTTATTTTTAGTTTTTATTTGTATTTCTTGTGTAGCCTCTTCTCAATCATTTAAAATTATTGGATCCGTACAGGATACTAGTAAAAAAATAAAGCTCAATCAAGCATCAATCGTTCTTGTCAACTCAAAAGATTCCATCATATATGCTGATACTAGATCTTTGAATGGGGTTTTTATGTTTCAAAACGTCGTTAAGAACGATTACCATCTGATCATCTCTTATCCTAAGTATGTTGATTTTTTTCTCTCTCTGAATTTAGAAAAAGACAGCTTGATAAATTTAGGGACAATACACTTAATGGATGAAGCAATTTTATTGAATTCAGTAACAATTAAAGGAAAACGTGTAGGAATTAAGATAAGGGGAGACACTACGGAATACGATCCAGCTGCGTACAATTTGCGACCAAATGCAACTGTTGAAGACCTTTTGAAGCAAGTGCAAGGCATGCAGGTCGATAGGAATGGGAACATAACTGCACAAGGCAAGCAGGTGCGTCGTGTACTAGTAGATGGTGAAGAATTTTTTGGCAATGATCCGACATTAGTCACCAAAAGCTTACGCGCAGATATGGTTGAAAAAGTTCAAGTTTTTGATAAAAAAAGTGATCAATCTGCCTTTACCGGGATAAATGACGGTAGGGATGCCAAAACGGTTAATGTGAAGTTGAAGCGTGAAAACAAAAGTGGAAATTTCGGACGAGTAGAATTAGCAGTCGGAAATCTTGGATTTTACCAAGGCCAGGGTTTCTATAATCGCTTCCATAACGACAATAAAATTGCTGCATATGTTTTCTCTAATAATACGGGAAACGTAGGCTTGAGTAAAAGAGATCGTCAGCAATATTCCGATGGTGGAGTAGAGGCAACATATAATGCTTTAGATGTTGACATCTGGAATGGGAGTTATGGCGGGAGAGGTATACCAAAGTCTACTGGTTTAGGTGGCCAGTTCAGTAATAAATTTAACGAAGGAAAAGTCGTTATGAATATGAATTATAGCTACAACAATTTAAATGTTTTAGGCTCCGATTTTGTTGAGCGCCAAGAGAATCTTCCTTCAGCATATTTATTAAGTAATTCAGTTAGAAAGTTTGACAATAATGATCAAAAGCATAACTTTAACGGTGATCTTAAAATTCTTCTAGACACAAGTTCCACCCTGGTAGTTAAAATAAATGCGGGTCAAATTAGGCGAAATACGTTTAATAATTTTAGAGCAGAGATTAAAGATTCAATCGGGAACATCATTAATTCAAACTCCAGGCTGTTTGAAACCTTCGCAAATAAATATGCTGGAACAGCTGATCTGTTATACCTAAAGAAATTAAATAAGGAACGGAGGACAATATCAATAGGGCTTAATCTATTCCATACAACTTCAGCTTCATCAGGAACATTAATTTCGAATACGAACACGGGAGTTACCTCAGAATTAAACCAACTGAAGTACAATGATGATCATTCATCTATAATAAACTTGAAATCTACGTATACTGAACCATTGACAAAGTCGTCTACACTCTCGGCGAACTTGATCTGGATTTTTAATTCTAGTAGACTAAACCGAGAAACATTTGATCAAGCGAGAAATTCACAGATTAGTGTGTTGAATGAAGCATTAAGCAATGACTATCGGCTTGAACAAGTTTTTCAGAGAGGTGGTTTAAATTATTATTTTTCGACAAAAAAAGTAAGATTTCAAGCGGGCTCTGATTTTGCCTATGTAAATTTTGATCAGAATGATAGATCAAAAAATTCTTTCTTAAGAAAAGAATTTTATAATCTCTACCCTTCGGCTGAGTTTGCCTATAACTTTTCTGCTATGGAAACTTTTTCCATGAAATACAATGGATACCCTACTTTACCATCAATAGAGCAACTCCAACCAGTGATAAACAATACTGATCCATTAAATTTGATCCTTGGAAGCATAGATTTAAGACAATCATTTTCTAACAGTATTTCGTTGAATTACATTGCGTTTAAAACGGCAAAAGATATCTTCATGAGTGGGAATTTTAGCTTCTCGCAAATCAAAAATCCAATATCTGTTATCGTTAACACCGATTCTGAGGGGTTGAGCATATACAAGTATGCTAATCTAAATAATGTTTCTAATTTAAGATATTCTGGTTCATTCTCATATGCTGCGCCTCTGAAACTTAGTAATATTTCCTTCACAATTGATGGGAGCATGGATGGAAACCGTTTAAATAATATCGTAAATTCAAAATTGTCAAACAACCTTTTAAATATGTATAAGTTAACTTTTGGACTTGGAAAAGCTAAAAAGGGCTTATACAATTGCGGTGTAAGTTTTGGCGTAATCTATAATACGAATAAAAATAGCTTGCAACCTCTTTTGCAAAATGAATCATGGGGATATCAAACGAGACCAAATCTTGATTTCTATTTACCTTTTAAAATGACCATTCACACCGAAGTGGATTATTTGTTTCAGGGAAAAACTACGAGTTTCACAAATGATTTTAGTCGTGTTTTATGGAATAGCTATATACAGAAGGATTTTTTCAAAAATAGTGATCTTTCAATAAAGCTAACTTTGAACGATGCATTGAATCAAAACAGAGGGTTTGAACGGTATATTACTCAAAACCTGGTAATTCAAAATACCTATGATACGATAAAACGGTACTTTATGTTCTCATGTGTATGGAACTTCAAAAAATTTAATTCAGTTAAATAATTTAAAATGAGTTTACTAGAAAAAAAAATATACACTGTTCTTGCACTGCTTTTAATATTTATTTTTCCTATTAATTCCAGCGGGCAAAATCAAAGTTTCATAGAAAGTGGATCAATCGAATTTGAACGTTCTGAGAATGTTTTCTTTTACCTGGATAGCTATTATGGAACATTGGAAGGGGACATGAAAAAGTATGCGGATGAATACAAAAATAACAATCCAAAATTTAAGCTTACCTCTTTCATTTTAGATTTTGACACGAATGAGTCTATATTTCTGCCTAAATCGAATTCGGAATTAAAAATCGATTTTTTGTCGCAATTCTCATCTGAAAATAAAGTCCTCGTAGACTTTAAACGACAAACTTACAGTGCTCAAAAGAATATATTTGGTATTAAGTATCGATTTAACGAGCCCATTAAGAAAATAAATTGGAAGCTTACTGGGGAAACTAGAGAAATTGCTGGATTTCTTTGCAGGAGGGCAAATGGATTGATTGCCGACTCAATATATGTTGTAGCTTTTTACACCGATCAGATTACACCGAAAGGCGGTCCGGAATCTTTCATGGGTTTACCAGGAATGATCTTAGGTGTTGCATTACCAAATGAACATATAACTTGGTTCGCAAAAAGATATACTCCGGGACGTGATAGACAATTACTTATTAGGAATAAATTAGAAGGTAAAGCGATAACAACTAGTGAGTTGGATGAAGTCTTTAAAAATGAGCGAAATAGAAGGACTTTAAATCTTCTTAATTTTATAAAACGAAGAACTTTGTTCTAGTAGTTACCTGCCAAATTTAAATAAGTATACCCCGATAAGATTTGATACTGGAATAGGACCATAATGTCTGGAGTCTTCAGAGTTATTTCTATTGTCACCTAGTACGAAAATGTAGTCCTTTTTAAATGTGTAAACAGAAATTTTTTTGTTGCCCAATCGAAATTCATCGTTATTGCGAGTGATTTTCAGACCTTCATATTTTTTAATAAGGAAACTATACAGTCGGTGATTTTTTTCATTTAAGGGTATAGTCATACCTTTATACGGAAGAGTTATGAATTCTAAATTACTGTAATCAGATTTAAGCTTTGAACTTGCTCTTTCGCTTCCTGAACCTTCTATTTTAATTGAATCAGTTACCGCTGACTCCTTAAGAAGTTTGTATTTTCCGAAATTTAAATTGATAATTAAATAATTCGAGTTTCTTACCATACTGGCATTGAAATAATCTATATCCGCTTCGTTAAAAAATTGCTCTAATCGATTATATGATTTGTAAAATATTTTAAATTTCAATATGACATTCGGATCTTCATTAAGCATCCTGCCATTGACCTTTACCTCATTATTTAATATTTCAATACTTTGTCCTGGTAAAGCTATGCAACGTTTAATATAGAATGATTTTTCACTGGAGTCTATTTTAAATACAACGATATCTTTAGGTTTTAGATTAGCCTTCACATTTAATCGCTTTAAGAATTTCGATACCAACCCAGAATAGTGCATTTTATTTATTATCACTTTGTCATCGGCAAACAATTTAGCATTCATTGAACTACTGGGAATGTTGAATACATCTAAAAAGCAAGTTCTAATGGCTAGAAGAGTTGATAGAGAAAGGAAGATGAGGATTATAGTACGCTTTATTTTTTTGTTAACCACCATTACTTTTGTCAAGTAAAAACTTACGAATTCCTATATTTTTAAATGCAGTTAATGCATAAAGGATTTTTGGATTTTGGGGATCGATAGCTATTTGATAACAATCTTTGTCCAGTATTATCTGTTTTACCGGATTGCCATTCCAGTCATAGACTAAAATTATGTTGGATGATAACGCACTTGATTCTCGAGTTTCTGAAGGCTTACCGTTGAACAGCGTAAAGATGAAATCATTTGTTGCAGCGATGTTATTGAAGCCGTATCTATTGGCTGCAGTGAATTTAGACTTCACAACACCATGTCCAAGGTCCATTATCTTAAAGCTTGGTAAATAATATAATTTTTCTTTTACCAACCTTGTAGCATTGCTATTTATATTGAATATTTGAAATAGTGCGCCTCTGGCGGAGAAATTTGCAATTTCATTGCCATTTGGACGAACCACTAGCTTTCCTCCTAAGGCACTTTTGGTCCATCCAATATTATCCCTATCATAATATTCTTTGAATATATCATTTTTAGGCATTGTTAAATCGACAGAAGTGATTAGCTTTTGCGTTATAACATTAAATCGACCAATCACTTTACTATCCAGTTTAGAGAAACTGATGTTTCCTGTAATGATCGAATCGGAAAGTAGAGTGGGTTCTAAAAATGTAAATTCTGGGGGGAGCGTTGAAATTAATTTTGGATTATAATTCACATTTTTAATTAGGCTATCTAGATCAAATTTAAAAAATCGATGTAATGCTGATGTTTCGTAAAGTGTGAAGTGACGTTTCTCTTTATTTATTCGATTCAAGTTGAGACTATTTATATTATACTGATTCTTGCCATTACCAGTTTGAGCAAACCTTCTTATAAGACTGCCATCATTTAAATTGATAATGGAAAAGGCGGTGTAACCATTATTGTCATAACAAATAGCTAAAGAATCAAATACCTGTATATTTCTAGGATCATATAGAACGCTATCATTTTTTAGTTTGATGTCATTTCCATTCAAGGATATTCTAGGCAATACTTTAAAATCACTCAGGGGCTCTTGTTCATCCACATCATTATTGCATCCAAGGCAAAATATTGTTAGTAGTATAAGCAGAAGTAACTCAAATAAATTGGTTCTCATAGTTAGATTTTTTTATTTAGGATGATAATATAAGCGGTTTAAATATTATTGTAGATAGTATCGTCTTTTCAATTATAAAAAATAATATGATTATTTTTCTCATGTATTGCTTTAATAAATTGGTTGGAGCTCTAAAGGGTTTAGTAAATAATACACTCATAAGTATTGACAAAATCGCAGGAACCATTCGTGACATTGTATTTTTCCAGACATATTGTTTTCCTAACTCATTAGATGGACTTAGGATTATTAATTTAGTAAGAAATTAAGAAGCTTGCTATTTCCTACACATAATGGTTTAAATTCTTTCTGAAGCAGTTGTCTTCCGTGACCAATTTTTGAGTGGAAATTGATTACTTCAAAAAAAAACCAGATCGAAGATCTGGTTTTTAAAACTAATTCATTCCGGTAGTGCACCTTGGAGACTACTGTTTTTTACCGTTAATAGTGGCAGTTCCACCATTATAAGTAACAGTACATTCACTTCCATTTTCGCTACAACTTACTGTCTCAGCAACTCCTATTTCAGTTTTCTCAGATGCTTTAGCATCCAAAATCGCGAATTGACTGCTTGATGAAACAGCAGAAACATCTCTCAATCTGATTTGAGTTTGGCTGTTTGCTTGAGCTCCGTTTAGGTTACTCAAACCCCAGATAGATAAAGCTAAAGCTAATGCAGGCATACCCGCTTTCAACATCATTTTTTTCTTAGAAAATTTTTCCATGGTTTTTAAATTTAGTTTATTATTAGATTAATTGTATTATTTAACTAGTCCGATTTAAAGATCTATTATTGATAGACTTTATTTTATAATGCCAATTTTGTATACAAAATGGTACTTAATTACTATTTGTCTTTTTTCTGCATTTTCATGCAAAAATAAAAGGGTTTGTAATTAATCTTTTTTCCCGGCGACTGTGGCAACTGTACCATTAATAGTAATAGTGCACTCACTTCCATTTCCGCCACATGGGCAGCTAGTGCCGACCTCACAAGCTGAAATTTCTTCCTGCTTTTCTGTTGCGTTAGCATTTTTTATAGCAACCATTTCAGACATATTAATATGTTCAACATGCCTTAATTTAACTATCATCTTCTCATTAATATTTGTCACATTAAGGGCCAATAAACAGCCAATGATTAAGCATACTACCGTTGCTGAATAGAATCTAGAATTTTTTATAATCATAACAACTGCTTAATAATTAATGCGTTACTTAATAACTCTAAGTTAGATTTCTTCAAAATACAAAGGTCAATCCTACACATAAAATCCTCATTCCTTGATCAATCTTCTTAATGGCACGACGAATAGATAGAATGAGGTGCGATATAATTTAGCACTGTATCTGATATTTAGAAGATGAGATAAATGGGGGTAAATTAACGCTTAGAGATGTATTATAAAAAGAAGACTTAGAGGTGTCCATAAAAAATATGAATCTTTGAGAATAAGATCCCTAAAGATTTTAAATGGTTATGATTTGGGTATCGTTAATGAAGAAGAATAAGCTTTGAGCTATTATTTTACAACATTGCCTATTAGCGTAAGTAATTGTGGAGAATTGCTGGTATTGGTTGTCAGGTTTATTACTTTATTTTGCATTCCTGTTTCTCCGCTAGTGAAAACCGCTGTCACCGAATCCGTTTGGTTAAAAAGGATAGGCTTCTTGGGAATTGAGGCGACAGTGCAGCCACAGCTTGTTGCAGCATCATATATCATCAGTGGTACTTTGCTTGTATTTTTGATGTAGAAGACGTGTTTTACTTTTGCACCTCTTTGTATCTTACCGAAATCAAAGGTTGGATTTGGTAAATATATCTCGGACAACGTATCAACCTCAGCGACCTCTTTTGATATTTTACTCAGATCATATGAGCCAGAGTTTTTTTTATTAGGAGAGTGACACCCTGTTAGTATTATTACAGAAATAAAAATAAATAGTTTCATCATGTTGCAATCTTATGTAAAGTTAGTCTAAAGGGGTGGAGTCTATGTTTTTCTGGATATATAGGCTGTTTGCCGTGTCGAAGCAGCTTATTTGCACGACCTAATTTGGTGAGTGTGTATGAATTCACAGTCTGATTGATGGATTTAATGGAGAAAATGATTTACTACCAGCTTCACGATACCAGGAGTTAGATAGCGTAATGAAGTTTGTATTGTTTAAGCAAATAATGGTAATGCATGTTTGATACGCCAAAATATTTCTTTTCTCAATTGCTAGACATGTAAACAACAGGGACATAATCCTATATTGTTTCTTTTCAATACTTACTTTAATTACAAGCAGACATGTTTAAATGTATTATTATCGACGACCATTCTCGTTCGGCAGAAACCCTTGGTGAATTCGTTAAAGCGATCCCTGAACTTAAATTATTATCCATTTATACTGATCCATTAAAAGCATTAGATGAAATTTGCATTTCTCCAGACGTTGACCTGATCTTAATGGATATTGATATGCCAGGCATTTCTGGGATTGAACTAGCAGGTTTTGTTAGACAAAGGACTAGAAAGCTTGTTTTCGTAACCGCCCATTGCCGTTATGCCTACCAAGCGTTCAAGGTCAATGCTGATGAATTTCTACTTAAACCCTATTCTATTATTGAATTTAACAATATTATAAACAAATTATTTAAGGGGACGGAGAATAATTTATGGCTCACCAAATTAAAACCTTTTTTTTTTGTAAAGAGCAAAGATGACCACAATCGAATTGTAAAAATAGATTTCAAAGATGTGATTGCTTTGGAGAGTAATCTCAATTATGTTGTAATTCACACATTCGATAAACAGATAACTTCACTTATATCATTGTCGGAAATCTCTAAATTTTTTGTCAATAGGGTAGAATTTGTAAAATTTCAGCGAAGTTTTATAATTGCGGTAGACCATATAAAGATGATTGATGGTATGTCAATTTACATGAAAGGAAATATACAGTTAACTGTGGGAGAATTTTACAGGAGAGATTTTAGGACTTTCTTGGAGGAACACATTATTACCAAATCAGGGGCACGGATTATGTAGCCCCTGATGTGTGATTTTAGAAGTTTCAGAAAACTCCCGTTGTATGAACTGTGATTGTAATTGTTTGAGTAGTAGGTTCGGTTTCCGAACCCTTAAATCTTTGTGTGCCTGGTGCCTTCTTGTAAATAAATACAACTCTTGACTTGATTTTTAAATTTCTATGTTTCATGGTTTTTTTTTTGAAACTTAGCATATGTCGATAGCTGTTTAAACTTTGAGGGATATAACGAACTATTTCGATTATTAAAAGAGTCTGAGAAATGAAAAAGATTATTTATAGTTGGGCATTATCTAAGCGGCTACACTTGCTGATATGGACACTTTTTATTTTGTATGAAACAGCTGTTGTAGGAATACTTTTTTCCTTATTTGCAAATCCAGTTGTCTATCTGGTTCATTATGCCATCATTATATCGATTTTTTACTTACATAGTGATTTTATTCTTCCTCGGTTGATGTCAACGAAAATGGTCTTCAAACCATTGTATGTTTTGTTCGCGGTAATTGTTCTAATTATTATATATATAATGATGCACTACATCGCAGACCTTGGGATGATTAAAGCAGGATTGATACAACAAAATGGAAAATACCAGCTGAATTTTGCTGTAATAGCAAGAAATCTTTATAGAGGGCTTTATTTCATAGGATTTTCAACAGGATTCTATTATCTGAAAAAGTATCTATTAGAAAAAAAAGAAAGGCAGATATTGGAAAATAATCGCTTACAAGATATCATCCGTTTACAGGAAATTACACAGCTACTCTCAGATACTGAAATTAAGTTTTTGAAGGCTCAAATTAATCCTCATTTTCTATTCAATACTCTTGATTTCATCTATCATGAATCACGAAAATCCGCACCATTGGCGGGTGAGGCGATTTTGAGATTGGCGCAGATTATGAGGTATGCTATAAGTTCAAGTATAAACGAGTTTGGCTCCAGTCTTGCTCAGGAAATAGAACAGGTTAATAATCTAATTTATCTCAATCAAATTGGAAGCTCACGCGAGCAGTTCGTTTCATTCAATTATTCAAATGAACTGGCAGAAGTGCAATTTCCACCTTTAATTGTGCTAACCCTAGTTGAAAACATATTTAAACATGGAGAAATACATGATCGCGGTCATGAAGCTAGTATAAGGTTATCAATTATTGACAATTTACTTTTGTTGGAGACGGAAAATCTCTCTAAAAATAAGGCAATTACTGAAGAAAGTAACCTTGGCCTTTCTAATATAAGCCGCCAATTGAGTTTAGCCTTTGGGGAAAAGTCGAATCTTCAATATGGCCAGTATTCGGATGGATATTTCAGGACAAAGGTTGAGGTTAAATTTATTTCGTTGTGAATAGAGATTTTAATTATAACCCGTTGGGTGAAATTGATTAAGGTAAAAAAAATGATTTAGATATTGTTCAAGATACTGAAATTCAGTATCTTGAAGTCGCAAAACAAACAATATCTATTTCAAATATAGCAAAAAATTATTTTAGAGTTTTAGAAGTTTTAAGTTCTTTGAATATTGTTTTTAATGATGTATCTAAAGTCGGTCGAAAGCCTAAAATGTCTGACATTGAAGTGGTTGCATTAAGTTTAACTGCTGAGTATATGTCTATTGATAGTGAAAATGATCTATTTAAACAGTTAGGTAACACTACCATTTCTAATCTAGTTGAGAGAAGCCAATTTAATAAAAGGCGTAGAAAATTGTTTCCATTTTCAGAAAAAATTAGAACCACTTTAGCATCTTCATTTTTGGAATTTGAAGACTATTTTATTATTGATAGCATGCCTTTGGAGATTTGTAAGAAAGCAAGGCAAAACAGAATAAAAATTTGTAGTAAAGATTTTGAAACAGCTCCTTCAAAAGGGTTTTGTGCCTCCCAAGACACTTGGTTTTATGGATACAAATTACATGGAATTTGTTCTGTTTCTGGTGTTTTTCATTCTATCGATATAACTAAAGCCAATGTGCACGATATTCAAATCCTTAAAGATGTTAAAAATCAACTATCTGACTGTGTGTTACTTGGAGACAGAGGTTATTTATCATCAACTCAACAATTAGATTTATTTCAAACTGCGAACATTGTATTGGAAACGCCAATGAGAATTAATCAAAAAGATTATAAAAAACAGCCATATATCTTTAGAAAATCGAGAAAAAGAATAGAAACATTGTTCTCACAATTATGTGACCAATTTAAAATTAGAAACAATTATGCCAAAACATTTGATGGTTTTAAAACAAGAATTTTAGCAAAAATAACAGCATTAACTCTGATCCAATACATCAATAAGTTTATATTTGATAGACCAATTAACAATATAAAAATTCAAATAAATTAATTTCACCCAACGGGTTAATTATAATTATATCCATTCGGGAATTGAATTGAAGTTATTCGGCAGAAAATCTTCCATGTCAATTGTTATATAGAATTCCTGTGTGTCTATAGGTTGGAGATTTTCTAGATCTAATCATGTATTTTCACAATTTACAGTCATTGTGTTTGGCGCAGAATTTAAACGAATTAACATATTTATGGCTGGTGTATGCTAATATTCGGAAGACCTTCATAAAGCTGGTTCAATTTGCTTCAGATTCATTTGATCACTTACGCCAGGATTTCTATATCTAAGTAGTGTGATAAAATAGTGCATTTTAATTAGCGAATATTTGTTTGTATATTTGTTACTCATTTATAGTCAAATAGTTTTAAAATAACAGTGAGCATTTGGTGAGCCTATTTTGTTATTGAAATTTAAAATATTGATATTCAATGGAATGAAATCAGGATTCGAGTCCCGTCCATTCCGCGAAAAGGCCTTGACTTAAAAAAGTTGAGGCCTTTTTTGCCCCTTCTAAGAAGAGGATTGATTCCGTAGCTCAGCTGGTAGAGCATTACACTTTTAATGTAGTGGTCCTGGGTTCGAATCCCAGCGGGATCACAGAAGATAGTATCAAAACTACGTAAAATCTTGCAAATCAAATGATTGCAAGCTTTTTTGTTTTAACGGAAAAACCAAAATACTCACCGATTCTCATATTAAAAGTGTGTAATTCGGTGAGTATTTCTGGAACTAAAAGAACTATCTCTAGTTCCTAGCATGCAACCTCTTTTCGCATTCCATTTCTCAGGATCGCATTTTCGTTAGATGGCCATTTCAGCCCTTTTGCCATCAACGGTAATTCTCAAATAAACTGGCAGATCGCCACCAAGATATCCTCCTCTTTTTTTAAGGAAGAATAACAAACTAAATTTTGCACTCATTTTAAAATAATTTAAAAGTTATAAAATTAAGATTGTTGCTCTTTTGTATCAAGATGTTCAGCAATTAAACATGCTGATTTACAGATTATTAGATGCGCTTTGGTGCGCCCTGATTTCTCATATACTGATGTGCGCTCGAATTTGGCACCTATATTTTGAGAAAATCTGAACTTTTTGCTATTGCATAAAAGCAAAAAAGCCTCTAGAAATACATTCTAGAGGCTTTTATATTATTTTGTAATGTTACTTTGCGGAATGGACGGGACTCGAACCCGCGACCTCCTGCGTGACAGGCAGGCATTCTAACCAGCTGAACTACCACTCCGTTTTGTTTACTTTTTAAAAGTTTAAACCTCTTTCCCCTTTCGAGGTTGCAAATATAGAGACATTATCCTTATTCGCAAACTTTTTTTTCAAATAATTATAAGTCGTTAGTTAACAGCCCCTTCTTGCATCTTTTCTGCATTTTCTGCAAACTGAAGCGCACTAATAATCTCCTGAATGTCGCCATCCATAATACTTGGAAGGTTATACATCGTTAAACCAATGCGATGTTCTGTAACTCTTCCCTGCGGATAATTGTATGTTCTAATCTTTGCTGAACGATCTCCGGTAGATACCATCGTTTTACGTTTAGCTGCAATATCACCATTTTTCTTCTGCAATTCGATATCGTATAGCTTACTACGAAGCATTTCCATCGCAATAACACGGTTGCCCAATTGCGAACGCTCTTGCTGGCAAACCACAACTAATCCCGAAGGTTTATGAGTTAGTTGCACTTTGGTTTCAACCTTGTTTACATTTTGTCCCCCTGCACCACCCGAACGCGAGGTTTGCAACTCAATATCTGCAGGATTAATGTATAAATCAATTTCTTCAGCCTCTGGCAATACAGCAACTGAAGCAGCCGATGTATGCACTCGACCCTGAGTTTCTGTATCAGGCACACGTTGAACGCGATGTACGCCACTTTCGTACTTTAACTGACCGTAAACATCATCACCATTAACCTTTAAAATTACCTCTTTATAACCACCAGCGGTTCCTTCGGTAACATCAACCGTTTCAACACGCCAACCTTTTGTTTCGAAATAACGTGTATACATGCGATATAAATCGCCTGCAAACAAAGCTGCTTCATCTCCACCAGTACCGCCACGAATCTCAAAAACAGCATTTTTAGCATCTTCTGGATCCTTCGGAATCAACATTAAACGGATATTGCTTTCCATTTCTTCTTGTTGCTTCAATAGCATATCCAACTCTTCCTTCGCCATATCACGCATTTCTGCATCTTTTTCCAGCGTTAAAATTTCTTTGTTGGCATCAATATTACTCATCACATTTTTGTAGATTTTATATTCATCTACAATCTTGCCTAAATCTTTATATTCTTTGTTTAAAGCCGCAAAACGTTTCATATCCTGTATCACATCAGGATTACTTAATTGCTCTTCTACATCTTCCCAACGCTGCTTTATCGCTTCTAATTTATCTAACATATCATTACTAAAATTGAATTCCCTGCCTTTTGTTTTCGCAAAAGATTAAAGAATTGCAAAAATAAGGAAAAAAGCTGAATTAGTTTGAGGGAAGCATAAGAGCAAAATTCCCTAAAATATCAGGAAATAAATATTTGTTAGGTACTGGATGTTTAAAGAGATTTTTGGAAATGAACGGTTCTGTAATAAATGGCGGTCGAAAGCCCCGCTATCACTGCAAGTCCTCGCCCGATGAAGAATCGGCCTCCGGGCTTTCCGCTTTATCGGGTTTAATGTGTATGGTAAATCGCCAAGAAAACTTGGAGTACAATGAACAGCAGTATAAATTTAAGAAGATTTTTTGGAAATGAACGGTTCTTAAACAATGGCGGTCGAAAGCCCCGCTATCGCTACAAGTCCTCGTCCAATGAAAAATCGGCCTCCGGGCTTTCCACTTATCGGGTTTAATGTGTGTGAATCGCTAGGAAAAGTCATAGTATAGTGAACTAGCAGCTTTTTCTCAAACTATATTTCAATCCAATTCTTATTATCAATCTCAGCTTCAATCTTAACCTCAACCTAATTCTCAACCCCTCAACCCTTAAAATACTCAAGCTTTAAATCAACACCATCAAAAACAGCATAAGAATCATATTTTAACCATTCGCCTGTGTTTACATATTGGCTACCATTTCCTAAATCTAAATTCATTGGTAAATGCCTGTGCCCGTAAATAAAATAATCAAAATGCTCCTTTTGTAATATTTCTTTTGAATATACAGCTAACCATTCGTGGTTTATCCCAAAGAAAACTTCATCAGTATTGCTTGCTGCTCTACTGCTTTTGCTCCATCCACTCGCAATACCTATTCCTAAGTTAGGATGCAAACGAGCAAATAACCACTGGCAAAGCGGGCTTCTAAAAATTTTACGTAAAAATTTATATTTTCTATCGCCAGGACCAAGTCCATCTCCATGATGAAGGTAAAATTTTTTTCCGCCCCGTTCCATAACCATTTCATCACTGATGATTTCCATCCCAATTTCTTGAGTAAAATAATCACGAACCCACATATCGTGATTACCTTTAAAAAAGTAGATTTTTATTCCAGAATCTGCCATTGAAGCTAATTTGCCTTGCAAGCGAATAAATCCTTTTGGAATCACTCTTTCATACTCAAACCAGAAATCAAAAACATCACCCATCAGAAATAATTCTGAGCAATTTGATTCAATAAAACTTAGCCAATTAACAATACGTTTTTCACGCGTGCGACTCCCAGCATAATCTGGAGAGCCTAAATGAAAATCTGAAGCGAAATAAATATTTTTACTCATGTACAATTTCAAAGATAACTCAAAAAGACTAAAGCTGAAAGATTAAAGAAGAAAGTACAAAGCTAAAACACTAAAGCTTAAAGAATAATAATAATCGGCGCAATATCGAAGTCTGTTACTCCCCATCGAAGGGAAATCTGCTTAATTATCGCTTTAATAAAAACATATATTAGTAAATAAAACGAAAGCAACATGAAAAAACCAATCATATTAAGCTTATTTGTATTATTCATTTTTACCTGTAAGCAGGGTAAAAAAACCACTGAAAAAATTACTTTAATGACATACCCTGAAACTAAAAAAGATTCTATAACCGATAACTATTTCGGGACAAGTATTGCCGACCCATATCGATGGCTAGAAAACGATACATCGATAGAAACTAAAAAATGGGTTGATGCCGAAAATAAAGTAACTCAAAATTATTTAGATCAAATTCCATTTAGAACTGATATAAAAAAACGTCTGCCAGAAATATGGAATTACCCAAAAGAAACTGCTCCTTTCAAAGCTGGTGAATATTACTTTTTCACAAAAAATAATGGTCTTCAGAACCAGAATGTTTGGTTTATTAAAAAAGGATTAGAAGGTAAAGAAGAACTGTTTTTAGACCCAAATGCACTTACTAAAGATAGAACAGCTTCTGTTTCATTGCTTGGGTTTTCGCGCAATAAAAAACACATTGTCTATTCTGTAGCGCAATCTGGATCTGATTGGAGTAACATCTACATAATGGAAATTGCAACTAAAAAAAAGCTGGCTGATGAATTAAAGTGGACTAAGTTTTCGGGTGCAGCCTGGAAAGGAGATGGTTTTTACTACAGCCGGTACGATGAACCGAAAAAAGGCATGGAACTTTCTGCAGCAAACAAATTTCAAAAAGTTTATTTCCACAAGCTAGGCGAACTACAAAATGCAGATGAGTTAATATTTGAAGATAAAACTAACCCAAACCTATATTTCGGCGCTGATGTTACCGAAGATGACCATTTCTTGGTTTTATATGCAAGTGCGGGCACATCGGGTAATGCAATATACTATCAGGATTTAACCGAACCTAAAAGTAAAATTTCTCTGTTGGTAAAAGGTTTTGAAAATAATCACAGTGTAATAAATAACGTTGGCGATAAGCTTTTATTGAATACCGATTTAGATGCGCCGAATAAGCAAGTGGTTTTAGTCGATCCAAAAAATCCTGATCCAAAAAATTGGGACAAAATTATCCCTGAATCTAAATTGGAGCTGGAGGGTGCAAGTTCTGGTGGTGGATTTTTATGGGCATCATACCTAAAAGATGCCAGTACAAATATTATTCAGTTCGATGTAACAGGTAAAAAAATCAAAGAAGTAAAACTACCAGATATCGGTACGGTGAGTGGTTTTGGAGGCTATAAAGATGATAATGAATTTTTCTACTCTTTTACCAATTTTACAACACCCGGAACAACTTATCGTTACAATATCCAAAAAAGCGAGTCAACCCTTTACAGAAAATCTGCTCTAAAATTCAACATGGAAGATTACGAAACCAAACAGGTTTTCTATTCATCCAAAGATGGAACTAAAGTTCCAATGTTCATTGTTCATAAAAAAGGGATTAAATTAGATGGCAATAATCCTGTTTTTTTATATGCTTACGGTGGTTTTCAAATTTCATTAACACCTGCTTTCAGCTTATCAAGAATGCTGTTTTTAGAACACGGGGGCATTTATGTTCAACCGAGTTTACGAGGCGGAAGTGAGTATGGTGAAGCCTGGCACAAAGCCGGAATGTTTGAAAAAAAGCAAAATGTATTCGATGATTTTATTGGAGCGGCAGAATATCTAGTTAAAGAGAACTATACAAATCCATCGAAAATTGCAATTTCCGGTGGTTCAAACGGTGGTCTTTTGGTTGGTGCTTGTATGACACAGCGACCAGAACTATTTAAAGTTGCCTTACCGGCTGTCGGCGTTCTGGATATGTTGCGCTATCATAAATTTACGGTAGGTTGGGGCTGGGCAGTAGAATACGGTAGCAGCGACAGGAAAGAGGATTTCGATTATTTATTAAAATATTCTCCTTTACACAACATTAAAGCAGATATCAATTATCCGGCAACTTTAATTACAACTGCCGATCATGATGACAGAGTTGTACCCGCACATTCATTTAAATTTGCGGCGACTTTGCAAGAAAAATATAAAGGTGTAAACCCGGTTTTAATAAGGATAGAAACTAATGCAGGTCATGGCGCAGGTAAGCCAACCACTAAACTGATTGAGGAAGCAAGCGATGTTTGGAGCTTTGTATTTCAAAATTTGGGAATGAGTTGGTAAATATTTTTTTAAACCTCTTTACTAATTCAATTATCCTAAGTTCCTAAAATCCTGCACTAAAAAATTTTTAAGCTACTAAACCTATAGACCAATTATAATTGGCTTTAAAGATTAAAATAACATTAAGTTTCGTTTTAAGTAGATTCAAAACATACAAAATACTGAATATAACCGGTTTACAAAATTATCTGGAATATATCTAAATAAGAATATTGATAATGGTTTATTTTGTAACTTTGCATAAATTTTTTTGAATGATCTCTACTGATATAGCCGTAATTGGCGCGGGTCCGGTTGGTTTATTTGCCATTTTTGAAGCCGGCTTATTAAAAATGCGTTGTCATCTAATTGATTACCTTCCTCAGGTTGGTGGCCAGCTATCTGAAATTTATCCCAAGAAACCGATATATGATATTCCGGGCTACCCTTCCGTACTGGCTCAGGAGCTTGTAGATAATTTGATGGAGCAGGCAAAACCTTTTCACCCTAGTTTTACTTTGGGCGAACGCATTGAAGGTTTAGAAAAGCGTGGTGAGGCAGATTTTGTTCTAACGACAAACATGGGAACCATTATCGAAGCTAAAGTTGTCGTTATTGCAGGTGGATTAGGTTGTTTCGAACCCCGCAAACCTGCTGTAGAAAATCTCGAAAATTTCGAAAATGGTAAAGGAGTAAACTACATGATTCTAGATCCGGAGAAATACCGCGACCAGAAAATGGTGATTGCCGGTGGTGGCGATTCTGCCTTAGATTGGACAATTTATTTAGCTGAAGTTTGTTCTGAATTAACATTGGTACACCGAAGCGAAAGTTTTCGCGGTGCTCCAGATTCTGTTGCTAAAGTTATGGCATTGGCAGAAAGTGGAAAAATTAACCTGGTTTTAAATAGCAATCTACAGGCTGTACATGGCGGCGATAAACTGGAGCAAGTTGAAATTGTTCAAAACCGTACCATGGAAAAATCAATGGTAGAAGCCGATCACTTAATCCCATTGTTTGGCTTAAGCCCTAAACTTGGTCCGATTGAAGATTGGAACCTAAACATTAGCAAAAGTGCTATTGAAGTAAATACTGATGATTATTCCACAAACATTCCGGGCATTTATGCAATCGGCGATATCAATACATACACAAATAAATTAAAATTAATTCTTTGTGGTTTCCACGAAGCGGCACTGATGAGCCATAGTGCATACTCTTACATGAATCCTGGTATTAAATACACCATGAAATACACAACTGTTAACGGAGTTTCAGAATTTTAAGCGCCTATTTAAATTTATATTGTGAAAATGTTTATCGCCTATTTTTCGAGCGAAACAAGGCAAATGTTACAGAGGTAGCCAGCCCATCTCGAAATATTTAATGATGGTATAGCCGAAAAGAAGCATAAACAAATTATTAGATAAATTTTAAACAGGCTCTAAGCAGTTTATTTTATATTTGCAACCGATATAAACGAGCAAATGGAAAACAACATTACAATACACATGCAGGAACCGGATGGTTCAGTTACATCTCACGAGGCACCAACAGATATGGGATTAAGTTTGATGGAATTTTTAAAAGCATCAGAATACGATATTTTAGCTACCTGTGGCGGAATGGCTTTATGTGCAACTTGCTGTGTTGATGTTTTGGAAGGCGAAGAAAAGCTTAATGAAATGACAGATGATGAATATGCAATGCTAGATACCTTGCCAGATTTGTTGCCCAATTCTCGCTTAGCTTGCCAATTACAGTTAAACAATAATATGGACGGTTTGAAGGTTAAACTGCACAGTGTGAGTTAAAAAAATATAAATAAACAAAACAGTCGATGCAAATGCATCGCCTGTTTTGTTTTTATCTCCATCGCCATGCTGAATTTATTTTAGCATCTTATAAATGCTATCATCTATACTTTTTTACAGTTATTCTAAAGTAAGAAACAAATCATCCCAATTAGGATTAACTTCGTTTATCAGATTAATTTTCCAGTTTTTTAATTGTTTCTCTCTTATAATGGCTTCTTCAATTGTACTAAACTGTTCAAAAAACACCAAAAGGTTACAGTTGTATTTCGCAGAAAATGAATTTGGATAAAATTTTTCTTTATGTTCTTTTATCCTAAAATACAACTCCAAAGTTACACCTATATAAAGTACTGTGTGTTTAAAATTGCTTAAGATATAAACGCAACCACCTTGTTCCATTGATATTGTATTAAATTTACAATTCAAGACCCTGAAATAAATTCAGGGTGACAACCGCCATAAACCAGCCGAACTAAATGTTATTTCAGAAGCTTAATTAACCTCGACCCTTTTCCGCTCTACATTCCATCCATAAACCTCTACAGCTGTTTTTTGGTTTCCATTATACTCAACGGTAATGGTTTTACTTTCACCTGGCAGAACACTTATATAATTATCATCGTAAAAAGCAGGTAGAATTCGTTTACCAGAAACGGCATCTGTGAGTGCTATTCTATTAAAAAATGCTACAGGATTATCTTTAGCATTACTTAATGTAACCAAAACTTTTCCTTTTACTTTTTCAACAGCTTCAATTTTTGGCAAAACGGATTTAATTTTTTGCAATCCTTTATACTCACCATCTTTACCCGCCAGCCAATAAAAATTATCGCTTAGAATTTGTTGCTTTTCATCTAAAATCCTAAGGGAAACAAATACACCTTCTTTTTTATCAAGCTTATTCAAAAAGCCGCTTAAAGAGAATAATTTCCGAACAGATGATGGCCCTATAGAATTAAAAACCTGTGTAGAAAGGTATTCTTTACCATCCATATCGTATGCTTTTGCCTGAATCATTAAATTATTCAGAGTTTTAAATCCATTATTAACCAGGTTAACCATACTATCAACCGGGTTCATCATAACATGCAATGGTTCACTTCCTTTTCTTAAGCCATATAAACAAGCGTTCGGGTCAAGATAGTAATCGTACATCTGTCCACGCATGGCGGTCCATGGATTTTGAGTTTTCCATATAATAGAACCTGTATACCACTCCCACATGTGCGATGAAAAACCTTCCATCAAAGCTCTATACTGATCATAATTAACCAACTGAGCCTTCATTGCGAAATCTTTAGCATCCTTCACCTTACCATAAGGATTTACGTATTCATCATAGCCAATATATTTATGATAATCCCAAACAGAATCGGGCTTTTCTTTAAATTGTGGCGCTATCATATTTTCTTTTGGTATAAATCTTTCCAATGATTCATAATCGCCAACACCTACGGAGCCAACTTCAGAATTATAAGGAAAAGTTTTTGTCGCCCAAAAGCTTACAGGATTTTGGATGCTATATGGTCCATCACCATTACCGCCAAGGGTATTGTACGACATTTCATCACTATTCGAAAAATCATAAAGGATTCTAGTTCCATCTAAACGCGGAAGGATATCATTTTTAAGTGGTTGCAGGATATCTTCAGGCGGTGTTATTTCATTTCCACCACACCAGAAAGCCAAAGATGCATGGTTTCTAATCATCTTTACCTGATCTTCAATCGCTGTTAAAACCAAATTATGGTTATCCGGATATTGTCGCCTTGTCCATTGGTCTTCCTTTTTCATTGGGTCGATCCAACGGCCGTTACAATCGCCGCTAAACCAAAAATCCTGAAATACAAGTAAGCCATATTTATCGCAGGCATTATAAAACTCAGGTCGTTCGAGAATGGCACCACCCCAAATTCTGATTAAATTGAGGTTCATATCTTTATGGTAACGTATTTCAGCATCATACCGTGCATCACTGAAACGAAGCATTGCATCAGAAATAATCCAGTTTCCACCTTTAATAAAAATCTTTTGTCCGTTTACATAAGCGCCCATACTTTTGGTTTGCTCGTTCCAAATGTTATCAACCTGGCGTATCCCAACTTTTAAGTTTTCCTGATCGAAGGTTGCTGCATTGCTTATAAATTTCACTTGTACATCATACAAATATTGCTTACCATATCCGTTTGGCCACCATAATTTCGGGTTTTGCAAAATTAAATCTGCAAAAGAAATTTCGCTGGTTTGATTTCCCTCAATACTTACCTGTTTTTTAATGCTTTGCCCTGCGATTGTATATTGCAGAATACCATTAACTACTTTACTTGTAGGGTTTTCAACCTCAACAGAAACTTTTATCGTTGCAGGCTTTTGCGCTCCTTCTACCAAACGTTTTCCCGGCACCAAAGTAACAATATGTGGGTTTTTAAGATTGATGCTTTGTGTTTTCTCTATGGTAACTTTATCCCAAATGCCAGTATTCCTATCGCGGGTTGGCTGAATCCAGTCCCAGCCTGCCGTATATTGGGTTGTTAAGCCTTTGGCAATTGTTCCATCGCCACCTTGTCCGCCATTTGGATTACCAACAAAATCTGGTGGATGAACAATTACAGCTAACCTGTTTTTACCATTGGCAGCAAGCATTTTTGTAATATTAAACTGATTGCGTAAATGCATGCCTTCGATAACATTTGGATTAACCTTTTTTCCATTTAAAAAAATATCGGCTTTATAATTTATGCCTCTAAATTGTAGCCAAACTTGTTCGTTACCTACCACTTTTTCGTCAAAATCTTTAACAAACCAATACGTATAATAATCATTGCCTGTTTTATAAACATCGGCAATTAGCTCATTATTCATTCCATAAAATGGATCAGGAACTTTTTTATTATTCAGCAAAGTGGTTAAAACAGTTCCAGGAACAGTTGCAGTCATCCAATTATTTACAGAAAAATTTTTTGCAGAAATTTGATTGCCATTTGAATTTACATCTTTTATATTGGCACAAACCCAGCCCGAATTTAATTCATAACGCTGTTGGGCATTAGCGAAAAAACAGAAAGATAATTGCAAGAGGATTAAAAATTTTCTCATTATAATGTGTTTGTTTGGTAAGCGCCACAAAGAAAGTAAATTATTGGTAAAACGGTTACTTACTTGGGTAGAAATAAAAAAAGTAGTTAATTTTATTTAACCACTTCTAAAACAATTACATTATCTATTTCATTATTTGAAAAATTCGTTTGAATCTGGGCTGAAGAATTTTTTAAGCTATACTTCACAGGCTTTCTATCTTTTAAGAGATATGCTTTGCTAATTTTTTTGAAAGGAAACTTATCAAATAAAACAGAAGCATTTTTACCATCTAAAATATGGATGTAAACCTTACTATCTTTCTGCGTAACACTTCCCCAGGTTTGCGGTTTTACAAAACCTGCTTTGGTACCGTATATACTTTCTCCATAAACTTTTAACCATGCGCCCATTCCTGCTAATCTATTCTGAAACTCTGGCTGGATTTTTCCACTTGGCATTGGCCCAATATTGAGCAACAGATTCGCACCCAGGCTACTCGCTTTAACCAGCATGCCTACTAATTGTTTAGTGCTTTTATAGCTTGTGTCGCCGAGGTTGTAACCCCACGAATTTGAAATTGTTTCGCAGGTTTCGAGCGGCAATTTATCCGAAGCTTTTTGAAAACTTAATCCTGAACTGTTTTCGCCAGGTAAATCTCTTTCGAACATTTGGAAATCTTCACCAGCAAATGGTGTTAAGTGATGGTTATTACCAATCATACATTGCGGCTGAAGTTTATGAATAAGACTATAAATTTCCTCATACTTCCAATCTATTCTGGATGATCGATCTGCAGAACCTTCTGGCTGAGTTTGATCCCAATGTCCATCGAACCAGATTCCACCAATTTCTCCGTACTTGGTTAACAATTCTGTTAACTGATTTTTCATAAATGCCAGATAACTTGCATAATCGCTTTTACCAGTTCTGCCAGAAAACTTACCCGTTCTACCCGTTTCTCTCGGATAATCATCTCTACGCCAATCTAATAACGAATAGTATAAATAAAGCTGAATTCCTTGTTTGTGACATTCATCAGCCATCATTTTTACAATATCCTTTTTGTAAGGCGTATTCATAATATTGAAATCGGAATACTTCGTATCCCACATACTAAAACCATCATGGTGACGGGTAATTAGCGTAATGTATTTCATACCTGCATTTTTCGCTGTGCTTACATAAGCGGCAGCATCAAAATCTATAGGATTGAAGAAATCTTTCAGGTTTGTATAATTATGGATGGTAAGTTTTCTTTCGTTCATCACCCATTCGCCGCTACCTGGAATACTAAATGGCCCCCAATGAATAAATAAACCCAAACGGGCATCAGAAAACCAGTCCCTTTGTTTTAAATTTGAATCAGATGGGTTATAGTCTTGTGCTGTAGAAGTAAAATAAATCAGGGCAAAAATGGCTAACAGTAAATTTTTTTTCATGGTTTAGGATAGAAATAATTAATCGACAATGGGGGTTTCTTTAACAGGTTTGCCTATTACCTTATAGTTGCCATCACCTTTTAAAATGGCGAGTATTTGCGATTGATTATTAAAGATGGATTTTGCAGCGGCTAATTCTTTATCATATTGAAAGCTTTGCTCTATTCTTCCTTTTTCGTAAAAATAGCGGCTTACGATTTGTGTTTCCAGTACTCTTTTTATTTCTGCTTTGTGATTTATCAAATCAGCCTTTTTAGCCGATGTTAATTTATTTTTCAGGTTTTCTAAATCTGCTTTTACTTCTGCAGTTTTATTTTCCTTATCTGCCTCGTAACGTAATTCTGTAAGCAATCTTTCTGTTCTGCTTTGATAGCTTAAGTCTTTATCCGCAAGTGAATTTGCAAAAATCGCATAATCAGCATCGGCAATTTGAAAAGTTTTAGCAGTTGCTATAGCTGGCTTCTCTTTTTTATACTGATTGGCATAACTAAAAAACATGCTTTTGTTCAACATGGTAATTGTAATCGGACTTAATTTAACTGCATCAACAACAATATCAGGATATACACCATTACCGCTGTAAACGTTTCTACCTGCTTTAGTTTGGTACATTGTAATGGTAGAATCGGCAAAACGTTCGGCAATTCCATCAGAATTTTTATGTGCATAATCCAGTTTTTGAATACACCTGCCTGATGGGGTATAATACTTTGCAACCGTTACTTTTACCAAACTATTGTAAGGAAGATTAAAGGTTTGCTGAACCAATCCTTTACCATAACTTCGCTGCCCGATAATTATTGCCCTGTCTAAATCTTGTAAGGAACCGGCAACAATTTCTGATGCAGAGGCTGAATTATTATTCACTAAAACCACTAATGGAACTGAAGGCGAAATTGGTGGAATCTGTGTTTTATAAGTTATCGTTTTCTCTGCGTTTTTGCCTTTTTGCGTAACAATAAGCAGATCCTTATCAACAAAAAGATTAACTATTTTAACAGCTTCCTGCAAAATGCCACCACCATTGTTCCTCAAATCTAAAACAATTCCTTTAGGATTTTCTTTGTTTAAACTAACTAAAGCATCTTTAACCTCCTGTCCAGAATTTTCGAGAAATTTATCAAGTTTGATGTATCCAATACCATCGCCAACCATACCGAAATAAGAAACATTTGGTTGTTTTATTTCTTCGCGGGTAATTTTTTTGATGATTTCTTTTCCATCACGAATTATTGTCAAATCAACTGGTGTTCCTTTTGGACCGCGGAGGAGCTGACTGATTTGTCCACGTTCTTTCCCCTTAACTTCAATATTGTTAATTTTAGTAACCTGATCGCCAGCTTTTACGTCTGATTTATTTGCCGCATACCCTTCACTTACTTCATTAACAAACAGTTTTCCATCAATTATTACTGTTCCGGCGCCAATACCGCCATACTGTGTACTTACATATTTTAGTTTATAATCTTCAATTTCCGATTCAGGAACGTATTGCGTATATGGATCCAAACTTTCCAGCATCGCATCAATACCTGTTTTCATTAATTCGGGCGCACTGGTTTCGTCAACATAGTTAATATTGATTTCCTTGTAGAGCGAAGCAAAAATATCGAGGTTTTTAGAAACCAGAAATAAATCTTCTTTAAACGAAAAGGATAAAATTAAAATACCAGAAACGGCTGCAAAGATTAGATATTTAATTTTTTTCATCCCTTGTTGAATTTTTAAACCTGCTAAGTAAGAAATTAATTCTTGCTTGAGGCTAATTAATGAATTGTGTAGCGTAAATGTACAAAAAGAGATAAAGATTAAAAACAGGTGAAACTGCTAAATGGATGATAACTTGTTAATGTTACGTTTAACATTATTTCCAATTGAGGGAGTATGAAAAAGGAAAAATAGAGATTACAGTCGGTTGCCTTTAGTATCGGCTAATGCTTTTTGAAGGGTAAACTCTACATAAGTGCGATCGCGTTTTACCAATCGCATAATATCATCAACCAATTTATCTTCATTTCCTGGAGTAAAATCTAAAGGTTGGTCAACAAGGTCACGATATTTTCTGAAAAATTTAATTTTAACTTTTTCTGCGTTATCTTTTGTTAATTGAAAATTTGCCATCGATATATTGGTTTGCTACAAAAGTAAAAATATTATCGCTGATTGATGCCTTTTTGATTCAATTATAGAAAAAAGATTAAGTGATTTTGCTTTAGCATGATAATTGTGTTAAATGTGCGTTATAAAGAAAAATATAACCACAAAAACTTAAACACAATGAAAAAACTTATCTTCTCTATTGTATTCCTAATCATTGGTTGGGCATCATCCCAGGCGCAAACATTTAATCTCGGTATTAAAGCTGGGGTAAATCTGGCAAAGATAAATGCTGATTTCGCAAGCGAAGAAAATCGGTTAGGTTATCAAGTTGGAGCATGGGCTAGAATTGGCGGTGCTAGTTTTTATGTGCAGCCCGAAGCTTATATTGGCAGCAAAGGCAATAAATTCATCAGCTTTACCAATAATAGTAACACCGAAATTGCTGCCGAAGGAAAGGTGAAATTTACAACTTTGGATATTCCTGTATTATTGGGAACTAAATTTGGAAGTAAAAACTTAAATGTTCGCGTAATGGCAGGCCCGGTTCTATCTCTTATTTTAGATGACAGTTCGACTTTCAGTTCTGCTTATCAGCAAGCTACAGATTTCGATAATTATAAAAACCAGGCTTTCGGCATACAAGCTGGTGCAGGCGTAGATGTGGGTGCAATATCTGTTGATTTACGATACGAAGCAGGTTTAACCAACATTAGTAAAAGTGAAAAATATAAACAAACCCCTAACTTGTTTCAGTTAAGTTTAGGATTTAAGATTTTGTAAGGAAAATTTAAAACATAAAAGGCGGCCGATGGCTAGTGATGGTCGGAAGAAATTCCGGCCATTTTTTATGTCTTAAAGAATAAACCAGGGTCTCCTCCGCATTGTAATACTATTAACTCGATTGCTAGATCTCTAATTTCCATTGAAAACCTTCTTTTAGCTGTTTTATATTCTATTTTATTTGCTTTTTTATATATCAGCACCAGCATCGCGGTAATCAACATCATGTACAATATTACTTTTATGCCGTTTTTATTAAAGAAACGAGATGGTTATATTCAATTCTTGTTTCAAAAACCTGAAAAATACTTCAATATCCCAGCGTCTCCTGTACGCCTGGGCAATTTCTTTTAAAGTTAATCCAAACTCATTGGTCTAAAACCAATATTTCTTTCCATCGGATTTGCTTTGAGCGATAATCAAACGGAAAGGGGTTTCTACGAGCTCTTGCCTAATGAATTGTTTATCGCTATTTCTACTCTTTACAGAGGCCCCGTATATAATTGAACCTTGGAATCTAAAAGTGAGTAAGATTCACCTAGATCCAAGAAAAAAAAGCTAAATACCTGATTTACAATATTTATTTCAATGAAACTAACCTCCCTAAAACAAAAAAGTCGGAAGAAAAATCTTCCGACCATGACTGAACGATGGTCGCCTTTTTTATTTAATAATAATTGTTTGGTTGGAAGTGATTAACTATTTTTATAGTACGTGCGCTATCCTTAAACACTCATGAAAAAATGCCTCAAAATTTCTTTTTCCTTATTTTTCCAGCTTATACTTTTTATTACAGTGTCCAACGCACAGGAAAACGTTGTTAATAAGCTTCTTACTTATAAAAAAATTCTCGATAACAATCCGATTGAGAAAATTCATATCCATACTAATCAGCCATTTTACATGGCTTACGATACACTTTGGTTTAAAGCCTAGGTAATTAATGCCAACCTCAACCGTCGTCAAAATAAAAAAAGACTTACACACTAACTCAAAGCCTGTAAGCCATGATTTCTAATATAAAATGATTATAAACCTCATCGGTTGTTTCATAAGAATGATAATCGTTTATCCCAGCAATTCCAGCCAATTTGATTGCCAATTGTTCACAAGGATATCCTCCTGGACTTGCTGGAACATTGTTAAATAAAGTCCGAGCCTTATCCTGCCCAAAAGTATAAATCATGTAATATCCAAATACAGCATATTTTAACTTCTCTTGACTGTTGGGGCCATAGGCGTTTAAATCAGCAATGACGTATGGGCCTGTGTAATTATAATTTTCAATATCAGACATTATCTGAGTCATTGCTACAGCATCAGAAACCCTGTTGGCAAAAAACTCACTATTATAATATATAACATTATTTAAGTTAAAACTGACTGTCCCACTACAGCTTATTGAATAGCTTCCTTGCACATTTTCAAATAAATTAACGCTAGGCCCGGGCTCCGGCTCTGACCCTTGATAAAAATCATCTAGAATTGTTAATGTATCTGCGCCCATAGACCCGCCATCACAGAAGTATTCAGTAACTTTCTTAATTGTTTGTCTAGTAAAGAAATTTGGATTCGAGCTCACATTAAACTTAGTTGTATGGGTTTCGGTTCCTGAACAAGATGTTGACAAGAGATTTATTGAAAAGGCCTTCTCTTTATTTTTTAAACCTACAATTGGTTGCTCTTCTTTACGACAAGAGAAAATAAAAAGCAACATTATTATAATAATGCTACCCGACACTAAAAATTTGTTTTTCATAAGATTTAGATTAAATTTACCTAAAAATAATGAATCTAAATTGCAAAAACAAAAAGAAATATTATCTTTATTGCCTTCATATTTTTTGATTCTATCTTTTTTTTTAATCAAACAGGATTATATAAACTCTTATTACAAGACCCACTTATTCCTCTTCAATATCACATTTGCATCTTTACTAATCGTTCAACTTTTTATAAAAAAAGGTAAAATAATAATAACTCCGCTCGAAATCTACTTTCACTGTGCCATAATTATATTGATTATTATAACGATGGGTACATTCGCCAATTATACTGATTTAGCAATCATAGAGAATTTTGGCCTGGCAATTTTTTTGTACTTTCCGATTAAAAATATTATACATTTTACAGCAGAAAAAGGCAAAATTGAGCTATTAACTGTCATATTTCTTATAACTGTATCTTTGATTTTATTTAAGGGAATTTTATACTCTACTGGCAATGGAATACATGGCGATATGTATAATTCTACCTACTTTTCAAATTATATTACATTATTTATTCCATTGCTTAACTTAATTGTTATTAAAAAGGAAAATAAGTGTCATATAACCTTTGCTACATTAATTATATTTGTCATAATCATAATTAATATCTTTAACCATGCAAGAGCTGCAACATTAACAAGTCTTTTATACATCCTTATAAATAATTTACATATAAATCTCAAAAAAATCCGTCTGGTGAAAATCACCACCTTTATTTTAATTTTATTACCAATATCAGCCTATCTTATTATTTCAAAACTGAATTCAGTAAATGGTCGTCTATCAATATGGCAATCTTGCTTAGAGATTTTTATTGCCCACCCAATGGGAATAGGGCTAGGTAATTTAAAAGAAAAATTAACTATCTTCCAAAGTTTACAGATGGCTAATTGGAATGATAAAGAAAAATTTCTGTTAGCTGATATTAATGATTATGCATTTAATGACGCAATTCAATTTATTGTCGAGGGCGGATGTATTATATTGATAGCTTTGATATTTATTTCGATATTGGTTTGGAAGAACAAATCCTTGCGGGCATATATTCTATATATTTTTATGCTTTCAAGCACAACATACATCCTTCATTCGCAACCTACAATCATTTTAATAATCATAACTTTCCTTATATTAAACTACAATGAAAAAGAAATAGGTGTTTTAAAAAAAAATTCCTTTGTATATATCCCATCAGTATTTGTATTACTTTGGTCTTCATTAGGACTTCTCTCTTATGTGAACAAAGTCCATTTAGAAAACACCTTATTGGATAGGTGCTTAAATGCCTATAGAGCAATGGATAATAAATATAGGTTCGATATTGGCATGTTAGATTTTGAAAAAAAGAAATACCAAAATGCAATTTATATCTTAAAAAATTCTGGGTTACTAAATCAGGATATTAATGCAAATTTAGCCATTGGTTATTCTTTCGAAGAATTAAACCAAATAGATTCAGCAGAAAAATATTACAATAATGGAAATTCATTATTACCAAGAATTTTTAAACCTAAATATTTTCTATTCAATTTATATAAAAAAAATAATGATACTATTAATCTTAAAAGGATTTGTCTTGAAATCATAAATACTCCTGTAAAAATAAAATCTGCAGAAATTGATTCACTTCAAAATATTGCTCATATCGAACTAATAAAAATTAAATAAAGATCAATGTTTACAGATTTGATTTAAGTATTCAGATTAAATTCTTGATTAAACATATATATGATCGATTTACTTTTAATTCCAATATACTTAAAAAGCCCCGATACAAATCGGGGCTCCAAAAGTACCAGTTTTCTATTTATCGATTTGGCGTATTATCTATAAATGGTCGATTTATTGCTGTCCCTGTATAAGGTAATGTTATATCTCCTCTTAAACTGAAGGAATAAGTATTTGATTTAATAACACTTAAAGCACTTCTCACAACCACATTTGTTGGAGTGCCAGTATAACGCAAAATCAAATCATATATGCCTTGTGGAATTTTCGCAAAACTCGAGGCTGATTTATAAGCAACGTTTGAGCAAACTAGGGTTTCTACTGAAGTAGTAGTATTTTTCATTATTAGGTCAAAGGCGTTAGCATTATAACAAGTATGAACAAATCTTACGTAAGCAGTAGCAGAATCAATAGGGGGTAAAATATCATCAATTACAAATACATCTGTTTGTTTAGTTACAGTATTATAAAGGCCAGATAAATAAATAGAATAATTTTTACCATCAACTACCTGCTTATTTAAGTTTGCTATTATCAAATTTGGATCTATAGTAGCTGTACTAGGTCTTCTAGCCTTAAAATCGTATGTGCCTGCAGGAATAATCGAATAAGCATTCGTGGAGGGATATACAGATGCAAAAGCAATACCTGCTGTTGCACTTTCTAATCCTGTTGTTGAGGACGCTGCTGAAACTTTTGTATCATTTGCATAAAAATTTATAATAGGAGCGTTAAGAGCAAAATTAAAATATTTAAGTTGTGCTCCCCCATTAATTGGTTCTGCAATATTTTGTACTGCATTTTTCTTACATGAGAAAATTATTGAAGATAGCAGAAGTACTGCTAGAATGATATGATTTCTTTTCATAGTTTTTAATTAAGGAGTAGTGATCCACATTTCTTTGGTTTGGTAATCAGTTGCTAAACCCCCAATTGCACTTAAGCCGTTTCTATTCCAGATATATTCAGAGTTGTATCTTGGCCTCATTCTTTGTACAACTTTATTCTGATTTTCAGGGAACAAGACTTGAGGTATTGTGAACCCTAAAAACACCTGATTTCCAGTTGTGGGATCTTTATCTATATAATGATATCTCCTTAAGTCCATCCATTGCTCAACATGTGCCCATCCCCATTGTGCTATATATTTTTGACACATAATTTGTGATAACGTTAATGCATTTGGGGTTGCTGGCGTTATTGTGGGTGAGGATAAATATGTTGCCTTTTCAGATGATGTTATCTGAGTTGGCGATTGTCCATCATCAGTATTTCTAGCATTTACAAAATCAATATGAGCCGATACAGCATTTTTATAAGCATTTAATGCTGTTGTTTTATCGCCCTTTCTATAAGCAGCTTCAGCCTTGATGAATTGTAATTGAGCATAAGTCAAAAAAGGAAATTTACTTTTTCTGGCAAATAAATATCTAGCCGGTGTAGTAATTGCAGCGTTTGCTGCAGCCTGCGATGTATATCCCCACAAATTATTGGGTTGCTGTGCTGCTGTCAATGCTCCAATACCAACTGTCGGCTCTAATCCACGATAAATTCCATCAGGCGCAGGCGATAACATCCTACTCATTCTTGGATCTACAGATGTAAATAATGTACCATCCATTAATGAAAGGATAAATTTTGTTTGCCTTAAGGTACCAATGTTATTTCTTGTTGCAGATAAAAAATTCGCATCATCATTGGCAGAACCTATATATTGGATTAAAGCATCATCAACGTTCCCCACAAAAGATGCATCAACTGCGGCAATAACCCCGTCAGGATTATATGAAGCTTTATTTGAATAGTGGTTAAGTACAAGGGCCTTCAATCCATACGCAAATTTTATCCATGCAGCTCTTTTACCTTTATAAACAAAATCTGTTTTGGCTAAGTATGCTTCATTCACCCCGCCATCAGTTCTATTTAAATTTACAATAGCAGCATCAATCAGTCTTAATGTTTCTTGATAAGCAAACTCTTGAGTATCATAATTAAATGTTGTCTTACTTGCATCAATTGCTTCTTTAACAATAATCTCACCATTTGCATCTGTTGCGGTTTCCCACCCCCAGGCCTTTAATAATTGTCCAACTCCTAATAAATCCCAACGTTCTTCTAATGTTGCCTTATTGATCATATCTACAAGATTTTGTCCAAAATCATAATATGTTGTTTTCCAAATTTGTGCACCTTGATCTGGAGATGTTCCCCCTTGATTATGACCATGTCTTTCCCAGAGATCAGCAGATGCGGTTGATGCCCAATTTTGAGTATATCTAGCTATGTATATTCCATCATATTGTGGAGCAGTGGCCATCCAATGTAACATTGGCGATAAGTACAAATTTGCTTCTACAATCTGAGGTGCATTAGGGTTAATGTTTACATCTAAAAATTTCTTACAACCCCCGAGAGTAATAAGTATCCCTAAAATTATTGTTATAAATATTTTTTTCATTTTTAAGCTCTCCTATTATAATCCTATTTTAACACCAAAATTTAGACCTATTGGAATTGGAAAATTTCCATAATCAATCCCTGAAGCACCAGAACCACCCACTGCTGCAGTATTACCATTTACAACCGGATCCAAGCCAGAATAGTTAGTAATCAAGAATAAATCTGTGCCTGTAACAAAAACGCTTGCACTTTTAAAAAACTTCTGCTTGCTTAATACGGTTTGAGGTAATCTGTATTGAAGCGTAATATCTTTTAACCTTATCCAATTAATATTTTGCTCTATAAATAATTCTTCGCTTAACGTAGAATAATAAAGGTTTTGATAGAACGGTGTTACAGAGATATTATTAATTGTTGGATTACTACTATTTTCCCTACCATCCTGTAATACACCTGTTACAATTCGCGGTGTCATTCTATCAAGAGTCATCGTACTTAAGCCTTTTTGTGTAAGGTAATTTTGTGTTGCATTTAATACATCTCCACCTTTTCTAATATCCAATAAAAATGATAAAGCAAAGCTTTTGAAAGTAAATGTATTAGAAAGACCAATTGAGAAATCTGGTTGTCTATCATAACCCTTGCCTGGTCCTTGAATATAAACACTTGATCTTACAGGAAGCCCACTTGCTGGATTAATTAAAATATCTCCGTTATCATTTCTTAAGTAAAATGTGCCTGTTAATGATCTTGTTGAATAACCTGGTGAATTACCATTTCTTATACTTCCGTATAAGAATGTGTCGGATACATAAGATTCGGGAAGTGAATTTGGCAAACTTAAAACTGTCGCCTTAGCATGCTCAAAATTTACTAAGACATCCCAATTAAAGTTGTTTGATTTTATAGGTGTCCCTCTTACAGTTACTTCAATACCTTCGCTTCTTGTTTTAGCACCATTTAAGTTAAATAGTACATAACCCGTTGCATAACTTCCACGAATATCATTCACAATCTGGTCGGAAGTTTCCTTTCTGTAAACAGCCACATCTAAACCTAACCTATTATTAAAGAATGCTAACTCTGTTCCAAATTCATATGAACTAGCGAACTCTGGTTTTAGTGCTAAATTGGGTCCAGTAAAACCGTAACCAAAACCTCCACCGACTGTTGTTTTAGTTTCCAAAGATGGAACATACGCATAAGGTCTTGCATCTTTACCTACATTTGCAAATGCAGCTCTTAGCCTACCTGAGGTAAAAATTTTACTTAAGCTTTCTTTAAATGCAGGGACTTCGGTGAAAACAAAACTTCCAGATAAGGATGGATAAAAGAATGAATTTGCGCCGATGGGAATTGTTGATGTCCAATCATTTCTTCCAGTACCTGTAATGTATAAATAATCTTTATAGTTCAATGTCACCCTTCCAAATAAGCTAAAAAGTCTTCTTTGTGATATAGACGATTTTGCATTTCTAAGGGTTGTATTAGTATTATTAATTGAGATAAAGTTTGGATCTAGAAATCCCTCTCCGTATTGAGCATCAACAGATGATTTTAAATCCTGAATTGCATTACCTAAGGTTGCATCAATTGATAAGCCTTTAGTAATTTTTTGTTTGGTCAAGTTAAGCAAATTCTGAATATTGATATTTCTTGTGTTATCATTTGCAACATCCATAATACCTTGTTTACTAAATCCTCTCGAACTTTCGGGATGACTTAGCAAAAGGTTCTTGTTTGCGTAGACATCAAATCCAATATTTGATTTCAAATTTAGCCACTTTACTGGTGTTATTGTTAACCCAAAATTAGATGTAATCCTATTTTGTATTGAATTAATTTTATTTTTATTTACGTTGAAATACGGATTTTCAACTTCAGATGTTAAATCTGTTGCGGTAGCAAATTTTCTTCTAGTCCCTGCTGAGGTAAGATAATTTCTAGCATCGTCTTCCTGAGGCCATAGCAAAAGACCTATTAAAGGCCCTCCTGAACCTTTAAAAGGTTGATTATTTACAGCATAGGTATAATTCATACTTAAATCAACCTTTAACCAATTATTTACTTGTCCATTAGTAGATCCGTTCAATGTAAATCTATCATAATCAGAATTTGGCACTACACCATTTTGTGCTGTGTAAGAACTCGAGACTCTATAACTCACATCTTGTCCTCCACCATCAAAAGATATATTGTGTTTTTGGGTTAGTGCAGTTTGAAAAAATCCGTCGATGTTATCATATAAAACTGTCCCTGGTGCATAGGCAGGCCCGAAATATTGAAGCGTTCCTGCAGACGCAACTCCACCAGTTCCTAGGCCATATACACCTTGTATTTCTGGTTTTGCGCTTGTCTTCTCTATTCTGAAACTGTTACTGTAGTTTATTGAACCTTTTCCGGATTTGCCCCTTTTTGTGGTAATTACAATTGCGCCGTTTGCCGCATCTATACCATATAATGCTGCCGCTTCTGGTCCTTTCAGTACAACGAGACTTTCAATATCTTCAGGGTTTATATCTGCAGCTCTATTCGTAAAATCTACCCCCCTATTAGAAAATGCAGTTGTTGAACTATTATCAGAATAAAAGGCTGAAGTATTTAGAGTTTTATTATCAATTGGTAATCCATCTACAACAAATAAAGGCTGATTACTCCCACTAATTGAACTAACTCCTCTTATTGTTATTGAGGAAGATGCACCTGGAACACCAGATGAACTTGTAACTTCAACTCCTGCAATACGTCCTTGTAAAGCATTTATAAAGTTTTCACGCTGTGTATCCGCAATATCTTTCCCCTTCACCTCTTGCTGAGATGTTCCCAGAGATTTTCTTGAAACCTTTTGACCTAATGCAGTAACTACAACCTCATCTAGCGAATTCGCATCAGATTGTAAGGCCACATTAATCGTTGTATTTGCACCAACGCTTCTTTCTACCGTTGCATACCCAACGTAAGAAAACGTTAAAACATCTGTTTTCGATGCTTTAATGGAGTATGTACCATCTCCACTGGTTTGAGATACCACCGTGCTTCCTTTAACTTTAATAGAAACACCCGGTACTGGTCCGTCAGATGACGTAACCCTACCGGTAACGGTTATTTGTTGCGCAATGGCATGAGCCAGCAACAAAAACGTACCGATAAAAATTAAGAGTAACTTTTTTTTCATAAACTGCCAATAAGGTTAGTAAAATGTTTAGTTGTTAAGTTGTTAGTTTGTTTTTGCCAAAAAACACGCACAATACCGCACGTTTTTGAATATTAAGCTAATATCATAAATGTTTTTGAATAAAAGAACAAACAACTAACATTTTTATTTATAACCAACAGTATATAATTGCAGAAAACCGCAAAAACACGCACGATTTTGAAAATTATTTTTACATTCGTATAAACCAACTATTAATTTATGCTCAAAAAAGAACGGCACGACTTCATTATGCGCCAAATTAACCTTCATAACCGAGTATTAACATCTGATTTAGTTCAATTATTAAATGTTTCTGAAGATACAATTAGAAGAGATTTGCAAGAACTTGTTGATCAGGGGCGCCTTTTTAAGGTACATGGTGGTGCTTTATCGAAATCTTATCATTCCTCTTTTGATGACAGCACAGTTTATGCAAGAGATAGTAAAATCATCATTGCCAAGAAAGCAACCAGATTAATTAAAGATGGAATGGTTGTTTTAACCGGAGGTGGAACCACTATTTTGGAATTTGTAAAGCAACTTCCCGAAAGTATTCAAGCTACTTTTTTTACAATAAGCCCATTGGTGGCTGTAGAATTGGCGAAGTACAATAATATTGAGGTTATTTTAATCGGAGGGCTTTTCTCTAAAAATTCGCAGATTACGTATGGGGGTCATGTAATTACACAGCTTTCAGAAATTAAAGCAGATTTATGCTTAATGGGTACAAGTGCCATTCACCCTGAAGAAGGTTTAACCGATACCGATTGGGAAATTAACCAACTGAAAAAAGCAATGCTCGCTGCTTCAAAAAAATCTGCCGTGTTATGTATTTCAGAAAAATTGGATATCTCTTTAAGATTAAAAGTTTGCTCAATAGAAAGCATTAGCTACTTAGTAACAGAACTGGACGCAGCTGATGAAGCGTTATCCAGATATGTTGTAAAAGATTTGAATATCCTATAATTAAAAATGGTTCCGGCGTAAAGTCGGAACCATTTTTTTGTTTTAAAATGTCGGATCGGCTGGTGTATTCGGATTGTTATCACGTTCCTGAAAAGGATAAGGGAAGAAATTCCGTTTTCTATCCGTAAGTGGCTGAGAAAATCTTCTCATATCTTCGAGCTTTAAACCCGACATGTAAAGTTCTATACAACGATTTTTATAAATCAAATCTAATAGTTGTTGTTGTGTATAGGTTCCTGTTAAAGCAGGTAAGTTAGCGCCAACACCAAATGGATCTGCAGCAGCTGTTTTAGTAACCACTTTATTCAACTCTGTTAAAGCACTACTTAAATTTGGCGTAGCCTGACGAGCATAAGCTTCTGCTTTAATAAGTGTTATTTCTCCAGGTAAATAAACAGGGATTTGAGCAAAAGTAGCAGCGCCAAAACCATTAATGCGAACAGTTGTGTTAACTACAGTGTAAAATGGAATTCTGGCATCGTTAGCATCTGGTACATAAGCACCAGTTTGTCCTAAGCTTATATTTTTAGGTTGTACCACATTGTTGGTTGATGTTGCGATTTCGAAAATAGGATTCAAGTTCAATGCGTCATAAGTAAAGGTTGAACGCTTAGTTAAATCAACCAAATTAGCACTTGTTAATGCTAAAGGATAATTACCAGCAAATAACGCGTAACGGGCCTTTAGCGCATTCAATGTATTCGGAATATCAATACCTGATGGAATATTACTAAAAAATGCTGTACTTATAGGATTTGCTGAAATCACAGATAAAGCATTATCAATTACTGCAATTGCCTTGGTATAACCTTCTACCCTTGAAATAAAAGAAACATTTTGCCCAATGCTGGATGGTACTCTTTCCCAATATTCTGACAAGTTACCTAAAGCCAATGCTTTAAAAATACTGGCATGAGCAATTAATCCTGCAGCATAATTCTTATCTGGCAGGTTTGCGGCATTGCTAATTACATTGTCTGCATCGTAAATAATTTTGTTTGATGTAGCCCAAATGCTTAACAATACGGTATTGGTTCCATCCACCTGTACACCTCCGGCAACTAGTCTTTCTTCGTTTGTATTACCTGTATTGATCGAGATTAACTCATTGGTTGTTAATCCATTTAAGGTAATAGAAGCGTATAATACACCCGCCCTGGTGGTAGAATAATTTTTTTGCAATCCTACGGCAACACCGGTTAGTCCTTTGGCCGAAGTTAAGACATCGCCACTAGTAGCGGCATTTGGATTAAGGTATTCTTTAGTACAAGCAGCTAGAAATGTAACTGATGTAAGCAGAAATGCATACCCTATATATTTTGATTTCAAATTTTTCATAACAATTAAGTTTTAATATTAGAATCTTGCTTGTAAACCTAAAGAGAAAGTACGCGGAATTGGCACAGAACCAAAATCGATATTTCTTAAGATGGTAGATTGCCCACCAGAGTTTAACTCAGGGTCGTAACCTTTGTAATTATCCCAAGAAAATAAGTTTCTCCCGCTTAAATTAACTGTTAAATTTTTAATAAACTTCACTTGCCCAATACTATAGCTTAATGAAACCTCTCTTAATTTAACAAATGAACCGTCATCGATTCTCCATTCTTCTACATTATAAACACCAGCTACATAACCTCTAGGCAACTGTCCAAGTTGTTCTGCTTCTGCAACCTTTCCGTTTCCAACACCTTGACGGGTTCTCCAGTCGGCATTCCAAACATCACCACCTTGTACTGCATCTAATTGTATGTGCAAGCTTAACTTTTTATAGGTAAAATCATTTACGAATGACCCTGTGTAATCTGGATTAGGATCGCCTAATACTTTACGTAAAACTGTGCCAGAAGGCTGTCCGTTAGTTCTTTGCGTTTCAAATTCAGTTGCTGATCTTTGTACCCCTCTTTCTGTTTGTGGAATTCCCTGAGCATTTAATAATAAACTTCCATCAGGATTTCTGGCGAAGAAGGTTCCATAAAATACACCAACGGGATAGCCATCAGTTATAGAAACTGGTGCACCAGCATTAGTAGAAATTAACCTTTGTGCTCCAGAGCCAACAATTTTATTTCTATTTCTATTAAAAATAACCGTTGTTGTCCAAGAAAAATCTTGTGTTTTTAATGGTACGCCGGTAAGCATCAATTCGATACCCTTATTTTTAAGCTTTCCGCCAATATTATCTAATAGACTAGAGAAACCGGTTGTTGGTGCAATTACGACACCTAAAAGTAAATCCTTAACGCTTTTATCATAGTAACTAAATGTTAAGCCTAAACGATTGTTAAAAAACGACATATCTGTACCAACCTCTAGCTCTTGCTGACGCTCTGGCTTTACATTAGCATTTGCCAATGTTGTTGGCGAGGTTAATGATGTTTTGCTATTTAATGCACTTGGTGTGTAAACATTAAAACGATCGTAAGCACCAATACCGGTTAAATTACCCGATTGTCCGTAAGCTGCTCTTAGTTTAAAAGCATTCCACCATGATGAAACACCTAGGTTTTTCCAGTAATCTGCAGATGATAAAACATAACTAACATTTGCTTTTGGATAAAATTGAGTTCTATTGTCTTCACCAAAAACGGTTGATTGATCTACCCGGATTGCTCCCGTTACAAATAAGTGATCTTTATATTTAAAATTTTGTTGTAAGTATGCACCACTAATTGAGAATTCAGAACGGCTATCAACATTCGGCAAAACGGTACTAGCACCATTTACAACTTCTACAAAAGGGGCCAAACCACGACCATTTAAAAGGCTGTAAAGATCTTTCTGATATTGATATGAACCACCTAACTGTGTTGTAGAGCTTAATAATTCAGAGATTTTAGTATCGTAAGTAAAATTCAACTCGTTATTAAATAACGTAGTTGTAGCATTTGCTGCACTTGCATAACCATTTAGGGATGGATCTAAAGTTGGCCCACCACCATAAAAACCAGTACTTACATTGTATGCAAACGGAGGTATGTACGTTGTTCCATTTTGGATAGAATTATCAACGCCCATGGTGTAATCAATGGTAAGATTTTTTATCGGGTTAAGTTTTAAACCTGTATTTGCAATAATTCTATTGGTAAACTGGCGCTGTTTAATATCTTCAATAACAGATACCGGATTAACTCGCCCACGTTCACCAACAGCTTTTAAGTTACCTAAAATATCTCTGGTAAATAAATCATGAAAGTTACCGATAATGGTTACCGAATTCATAGGCGAGAAGAATGAATTTCCATCTGGTTTTTCATTCGCATCGCTATGTACATAATTAAATCCTGCGGTTAATTTAGCCCATTTATTAAGTTTCTGATCTAAATTGGCTCTAAAATTCATTCTCGTAAAATCTGTATTTTTTATTATCCCTTGATTATAGAAATAACCTGCAGATGTATAAAATTTTGTATCATCATTACCTCCAGATACAGATATTGAATTATCGCTACCAACGCCAGTATGAAAAATATAATCTTGATAGTTATACCTTGTAACTGGTGTTGTTGTAGTAAGCGTTGGGGTTAAAACATCTTGTGTTACCAAATCAACAGAGCCGCCAAATTTAGTAGGCGATTGATTTACTTCTATTTCTTTTCGCAACTCGCTTATGGTTAAGCTTGTGTTAAAACTAATTTGCGGGGTTCCTGTTTTACCTCGTTTGGTAAAAATCTGAATTACACCAGCATTAGCCCTCGAACCATAAATTGCAGCAGCTGCCGCACCATTCAAAACCTCTATATGATCGATATCGGCCGGACTTATATCCACCATTCTGTTCTGCCCAATGCTACCCACAAAGTTTCCACCATCATAATTTCCTGATGTATTTGTAACACGAGTGGTAGAGTTGTTTACAATTACCCCATCAATAATATAAAGTGGCTCTGATGATGAATTTACAGAACTAACACCTCGTAAACGCACAGAAATTCCTCCAGCCGGGTCGCCTGAATTCTGACTAATTTGCGCACCTGGTGTTTTACCTTGTAACGATGCCAATGCATTTCCACTTGGTGCTTTATTTAGATCATCACCTTTTACGGTACTTACATAGCTACCCAATTGTTTACGGGTTGTTCCTTGAGATGTACCTGTAACGATAACCTCATCTAAACCAACAGCATCGGCACCTAAAGCTCCGTTTATTTGAATTTGGTCGCTACTGCTTAAATTGGCTGTTTGAGTTAAGGTTTTATACCCTACATAGGATATTTGAACCTGATATTTGCCTGCAGCTAAATCAACCGCGAAACTATACATTCCGTTTGTGTTTGTACTGGTTGTTAAAGTTGTGTTTAATATTTTAACAACTGCCCCTGGAATTGGATCTTTTGTTGAGCCATCAGTCACCTTTCCACTAATGGTGTAGCGTTTGGTTTGGGCCTGTGCCATTTCTGTATGTAAGAGCAACAGAAATGGGATCATCAGAATTACAAGAAATCTTGATAACCATTTTTGGTAAATTTTTTCCATAAAATAAGGATTTTAGTAAAGATTAGGATTGGAAACAAATTTAGCAAAATAGCGCACAATCAACATGTTTTATTCTGGTAAACTTATTTTTCCCATACAAATTGAAGGTACTCCTTGCCTTTCTCCAAAGTTAATTGGGTTTCCGCATAGCGTTTCGTTGGCTAAAACCGCAAAAAGCACAGCTTCTTTCGCATCAGGATTGATATTTAAATCATCAGTTGTAAGAAAAGTAGAATGAGGCAACTTAGCTTTCAAAAGGCTAACCAATAAAGGGTTATGCATACCACCTCCACTCATAAATACCTGTGCCGCAGCATCATTTCCAAAACATTTCTTAATCGCATTTGAAATGGTTTCAGCAGAAAAATGACAAAGTGTGGCCATCACATCTTCTTTACTAATCTCTTCTGTTGATGATTTCTGCTGGGCTTTTACCAGATATTCAAGATTAAACAATTCAGGGCCTGTGGTTTTTGGGAAACCGCCTTCAAAGAAATCACAATTAAGCAATGCATTTAATAATTTTTCATTTAATTTACCCGATAAAGCAATTTCCGCATTTTTATCATAAAATAAATTGAAATGCTGCTGAATGTATTGATCCATTAAGGTATTCCCCGGGCCAACATCAGTAGAAAAAATTTCACTAACGCTTAGTGTTCCTGGCAAATAGGTAAAATTAGCTATCCCGCCAATATTAAGCATTATTCTGTCTTCGCCCTTTTTTGAGAAAATCAGGTAATCGCCATAAACAGCCAGTGGGGCACCTTCACCTCCCGCAGCCAGATGCTTCTGCCTGAAATCGGATAAAGTAATAATACCTGTTTTTACCGCAATATGGTCTCCATCACCAATCTGTAAAGTACCGTTAGGATAATCCTCTATTTTATGTAATGATTTGGGCGCATGAAATATTGTTTGTCCGTGGCTTGCTATAAAATCAATATCCTTAGATTTATAGCCCCATTCCCGTAAAGCGTTGTTAATCAATTCGGCATGAACATTAGCAATGTGTTCATTCATTAGGCAAACCAATTGTAAATCAACCTCTCTTGTAGAAAAAACGGCTTTTATTTTTGTACGAAAATCGTCCGTATAATCCCCTGTCTTAAATTTAATAACTTTGATATCTGTTTCTGCACCGGCTCCCTTTACTTTGCAAAGCGCTATATCCAAACCATCCATCGATGTGCCGCTCATAAGGCCGATAATTAATCGTTCATTTTTTTGGGCCTTATTATACAATTTTAGAATCTGGCTGTTCATATCTATATTTTTTTTAAAACGATCAAACGTTTGTTTGTATGCTAAAACAGGATACAAAGGAAGTAATTGCAATAAAAGTAAATAACCTTTGTTAAAAACCGGGCATATCTTTCTATATTTACTGCTCCGTACATTAAAATCCATATAAAAAAAATGGCAAGATTGAATCTACTGGAGGAGACACGCTTTGAAAAACTACCCGTTAGTGTGTTCGAAAATCCTAAAATTGCTTCTGTAAATGTTGCGCACCGCATTGCAGAACTAATCAAAACAAAACAAGCAAATAATGCACCTGCAGTACTGGGTTTAGCAACAGGTGTTACGCCTATTGCAGTGTATTCCGAATTGGTTCGGCTTCACAAAGAAGAAGGCTTGAGCTTTAAGAACGTAATTACTTTCAATTTGGATGAATATTATCCAATGCAGCCAAATGCGGCGCAGAGTTATGTTACGTTTATGAACGAAAACCTCTTCGATCATATCGATATTGATAAGAACAATATCCATATACCAGACGGCACATTACCTTTGGAAGATATTCCTGCTTTCTGTTTAGATTATGAGAAAAAAATTGGCGATTTAGGCGGATTAGACATTCAGATTTTGGGTATCGGCCGTACAGGTCACATTGGTTTTAACGAACCAGGTTCTGCGCCGAACTCAGGAACACGGTTGGTAACATTAGACGATTTAACCCGACGTGATGCTGCACGCGATTTCGGTGGAAAAACTTTTGTTCCTACAAAAGCGATTACAATGGGCATTGGTACCATTTTTAAAGCCCGCGAAATTATTTTAATGGCATGGAGCCGTAAAAAAGCTTCAATTATAAAGAAAGCGGTTGAAGGTGAAATATCAGGAGATGTTCCAGCAACTTATTTACAGTTATCAGAACATGTAGAGTTTATTTTAGATGCCCCCGCTGCATCAGATTTAACAAGATTTGATACGCCTTGGCTGGTTAAAGATTGTGTTTGGACTGATTCATTAATACGTAAAGCCGTAATATGGTTAGCAAACACCCTTAAAAAACCAATATTAAAATTAACCGAAGACGATTACAACAATAATGGTATGGCACAACTGGCCACGGAAAAAGGACCGGTTTACAATATCAATATTCATATCTTTAATAAATTACAGCATACAATTACAGGTTGGCCAGGTGGTAAACCAAATGCTGATGACTCTCAGCGTCCGGAACGAGCAGAACCTGCCAAAAAGCGTGTAATTATTTTTTCTCCTCATCCAGATGATGACGTGATTTCGATGGGTGGAACTTTTATTCGCCTTGTCGATCAGAAACATGATGTTCATGTTGCCTATCAAACTTCTGGTAACACTGCCGTTTGGGATGATGATGCTTTACGTTTTGTAGAATTTAACGTAGATTTTACTGAAAAAATGGGAATGGATAATACTCATCTGAAAGAACTTTATAATAAGATGAGAACTTTCATTGAGCAGAAAAAACCAAACCAGGTAGATACACCTGAAATTCAAACCGTTAAAGGTTTAATAAGAAAGGGCGAGGCAATTGCCGGTGCTCGTTATTGCGGGCTAGATGATGATCACATTCACTTTCAGGCGCTACCCTTTTACGAAAGTGGTAAAAATCAAAAAAACCCGGTTACAAATGCAGATATTCAGCTAACCATAGAACTGTTACAGCAAGTAAAGCCTCAACAGGTTTTTGCTGCCGGAGATTTTGAAGATCCTCATGGCACACACATTGTTTGCTTTAATATTATTCTTGCAGCTTTAACAGAATTACGTAAAACCGAAGACTGGGCTAAAGATTGCTGGCTATGGATGTACCGAGGTGCGTGGCACGAATTCGAAACCCATGAAATTGAAATGGCTGTGCCAATTAGTCCGCAGGAGTTAGAGCGTAAAAAATATGCTATTTTTAAACATCAGAGTCAAAAAGACAGAGCTGTTTTTCCTGGTGATGATTCAAGAGAATTTTGGCAAAGAGCAGAAGACCGTAATCGCGATACCGCCAAAGCCTATGATGATTTAGGTTTAGCCGAATACGAAGCAATGGAAGCCTTTGTTAGGTGGAAGTTTTAACATACTTGCTAAATTTACGAAGTCTGAATAGCCAAGTGCAGAGATGGCTTCGTAAGTTTCTAAGCGCATAACCAATAGCCTACCTGTAACCTTACGAAGTCTTAACAGCCAAGCGCAGAGAAGACTTCGTAAGGTTCTTACCACATTTTCCCTATTTAATTTAATATCCACGTTCGGTATGAAAATAGAGGAAAATCAATATTACCATGTTTATAATCGTGGCAATAATAAAAACCTAATCTTTTTTGAAGAAAGCAACTATCAATACTTTCTCAATCAATTCAAAAAATATGTATTGCCTTAAGTTGAGGTTTATGCATATTGCTTAATGCCCAATCATTTTCATTTATTTTTAAAAGTAAATGATAAGTTAAACTTCGATAAGGGCATTAAAAACTTTTATATTTCTTATTCAAAGTCTATAAATAAATCATTTGACAGAGTTGGGAGTTTATTTCAGGGAAGATATAAGGCTAAAAAGATAAATAATGATAACCATTACACTGCAATTATTACCTACATACACAACAATCAGGTTGAGGCTGGATTGGCAGCAAAACCAGAAGATTATAAATATTCATCCTACAATACATATCTGCTAAACAAACCTACCGTAATAAATAAGGCGGAAGTTTTAGAATGGTTTATGAACCTGGGTGCGTTTGTTGAAGCGCATAAAATAGCCAAAACGTAAACAGACCAATAGCCAACCTGCAAACTTATAAAGTCTAAAAGGCGAAGAGCAGAGGAGACTTAGTAAGTTTCTGCTATCGTATTTCTATTTTCAAAAACAATATTCTAAATTAGTTTCTCAATTTAAGCCATCCCAATAATGACCCAACCACAACAACGTTTACTTTCTCTTGATTTTTTTAGAGGATTAACAGTAGCCGCCATGATTTTAGTTAACAATCCAGGCAGTTGGAGCCATATTTATGCACCATTAGAGCATGCGGAATGGAATGGTTGTACACCAACCGATTTAGTTTTTCCATTTTTTCTTTGGATAGTTGGTGTTTCAATAGCCTTTGCCATGAGTAGTAGTAAAGCAGATCCATCAACCCATAAAAAGACAATTATAAAAGCAATAAAACGCGGTCTGATTCTCTACTTCTTAGGCTTCTTTTTAGCCATTTTTGGAAAGATCCTAAACGACCCTGCTAACGCATTACAAACAGTTAGGCTATTGGGTGTTCTTCAGCGCATAGGTATAGTCTTTATAATCAGCAGCATTATTTTTTTAAAAAATTCTCAAAAAACAATCTTCAAAACGCTAATCGTAATTCTGGCTGTTTATTGGGCTTTAATGACATTTGTTCCCGTTCCAGGAGTAGGTTACCCGAACATGGAAAAAGAAACCAATTTAGCAGCTTGGGTTGACAGAGGAATTCTTACTGAAGCACACACATGGGCTTCATCAAAAACATGGGATCCTGAAGGCGTTCTTAGCACATTACCTGCCGTTGGCACATGCTTATTCGGTATTTTGGTTGGCATTTGGATGCGTAGAAAAGATATAGATAACCCAACAAAAGTGGCTTGGCTATTTAGTACTGGTATTGCGGCTATTATTTTAGGATTACTTTGGGATTTACAATTCCCCATTAATAAAGCACTTTGGACAAGCTCCTACGTTTTGTATGCCGGAGGTCTTGCATCAGTAGCTTTAGCACTGTGTTATTGGATAATTGATGTACAGGGTTACAAAAAGTTTACTACCCCATTTGTTGTTTATGGTGTAAATGCAATTACCGTATTTTTTCTTGCTGGCTTAATGCCTAGAGTGCTTAATCTTATTGAAGTTACAAAACCCGATGGAACAAAAGCAGGGATTTTAGTTCGATTTTACGAAACCTGCTATATGCCCTTTTTTACACCCATAAACGCTTCCTTGATTTGGGCGATAACTTATGTACTTGGGTTTTATATTCTTCTTTATTTCATGTACAAAAAGAACATCATTATCAAAGTTTAGTTATTCTTTTGTTAAAGGAATTTCCACACCTACAGGTCCACTTGGGTCACTTTCATTTTTAAGTCTATCTAACGCAGTTACCAGATAGCTGTATCTTTTTCCGCTTTCGGCAGCGGTATCAATAAAAGTAAGGTAGTCTTCAAAACTAATTCTTAAAATATTTTTCGGATTAAGAACCGATATTTCCTCTCCTTCAGCAAATCTATAAATAACAAAGCCCGAAGCAGTTTCTCCATCTTTAGCCTTTAAAGGCATTAACCATTTTAAATGTACTCCATCCTTCAAAGCATCAGCAGTTAAGGATTGAGGTTGGTTTGGTGGCGTTTCATCTAACCATGGCATTTGAGGAGGTAAAGCTGGGTATTTATAAAGATCCGTTTTTAATGAGTCGCCAACTGCTCTGGCAACCGTACTTAATGATTTTGATGAAAAGAAAACACTTCCCTGAATTCTGGTATTTTCTCTTATTTTTCTAATTTGATTAGGGATTTCTGAAAGATTTCTCCATGCCATCTCTGCCCTCGAATTAACTAAATAAGCGCCTTGCCCAATGTAAACATGCCTTCCATAAGCATTATTGCTCCACCAATCTAAAAGCACACCAAAAGGCGCAACTTTCCTTGTAAAGGTAAAATAAATTTGAGGGTTGATATAATCTACCCAACCTTCTTTTATCCATTTTCGGCTATCAGCATAAAGCTCGGCATAATTAGAAAGACCGCTACTTGCAGAACCTTCAGCATCTTCGTATTTATTACGCCAAATACCAAAAGGACTGATGCCAAACTTAACATACTTTTTATAGTGATGAACGCTATCATCGACCATTTTAATTAATAGATCTACATTGTTTCTTCGCCAATCTTTAATATTTGAAAAGTTATTGGGGTTTTTATAAAATGTATCTCCATCATTAATTCTTTGCCCTTCAATAGGGTAAGGATAAAAATAATCATCAAAATGAATTCCATCAACATCGTAGTTTTTTACAACATCTAAAATTACCTGAGTAATATATTCTCTAACCTCTGGAATGCCCGGGTCGAACTGCTTTTTACCTCCATAAATAAAAAACCATTCAGGATGTTTTCTTGTGATATGATCTGCGCTCAATGTAGTAACACTATTAACACTTGCCCGATAAGGATTAAACCATGCGTGCAACTCCATTCCCCTGAAATGAGCTTCTTTTACCGCAAAGTCTAAAGGGTCGTAACCCGCAGCAGGTGCTAAACCTTGTTTACCCATAAGCCATTGGCTCCATGGCTCTCTTCCTTTTCCATAAAAAGCATCTGCAGCGGGCCTAACCTGTAACATGATTGCATTAATTCCTTGTACCTTGTGTTTTTCTAAAATACCAATGAACTCTTGTTTTTGCTGATCTACTGATAAACCAGGTCTTGAAGGCCAATCGATATTAGACAAAGTGGCTATCCAAACCCCTCTAAACTCTCTTTTTGGTGCAATTTTTGATGTTGGTTGTGCATTTGATATATAAGGTAGTATAATTAAAGATAAAAGTGCGTATAGAAAGTTTTTAAGCATTATTTCTGTCTGTTTTTTTATTAGAGATGTAAAGTTGTTTAAATTATAATACAATTTGAACATTAGCAAGTAAACGATTTTTTTTAAAAACTTATACAAGTTTTTAAAAAATTTAAATTGCTATTACGTTTTTTATACCTAATTGTGTTACCATTTACCTATGAAGACATAAAGTATATTAAACCGAAACGAACTGAGCATTATTAAAAATGGAATCAAAAAAAATTAATAAAGGCGATAGAAACAAGATTTACTTCCTGATAATTGTAATCGCTGCATTAATTGGTACAAACGGATATTTATTTTTTAAAGACCGACAGCAAGGAGAAAGACTTGTTACCGTTAGTACAGAAAAAGACAAATTAAGATTAGAAGTTGAGAAGATTGAAGTAGAGCTTGACAAAGTAAATGCACTTAATCTTGATTTAAATGAAAAATTATTAGGCGAACAAAAGTTAGCCCGGGAGAAGATTGCAGAGCTTAAACTTTCACTAGAAAAAGGCAAAATCACGCAGTCTGAATTAGATAAAGCACAAACCCAAATAGACGAGTTAAAGGTTTTTATAAAAAATTATAATGATCAGGTAACGCAACTTCAAAAAGAAAATATCTTTTTAAAATCTACCAAAGATAGTCTTGAAAATTCTGTTAGAAATGCTAATGATAAAGCCGCCAATTTGGCTAATGAAAACTCAAGCCTAAATGCTAAAGTAAGAAAAGCTGCTGCTCTAAAGGTTCAAAAAGCAGAAATTATAGCATATAGAACGAAATCAAGAGGCAAGAAAATTAAAGTAACAAAATCTTCTACAGCAGAAAAATTAAGCATTCGATTTAATGTTACAGCGAATGAACTAGCGGAAAAAGGTCACCACAACATTTTCTTAAGAGTATTTGATCCTGCGGGAAACCTACTTGCTGATGAAAGCAATCGCTTTGAAGCCGACGGACAAGAAATGCAGTTTAGCCATTCGGTTTTTATAGATTATAATAACGATAATAGTACCTATACAATTGACTGGGCTAACCCAAAACCTTACATTAAAGGGATTTACACAGTTATTTTATATACCGATGGTACAGCAATGGGGAAAGCTCAGATAGAACTGAAATAAATCTCCAATGCTATATTAATGGAAAATTTAGGTAAAATGTTGTTCCCTTCCCAATTACCGAAGTAAATGAAACATTCCCTCCTGCATTTTCTATTGCCTGTTTTACAAAAGCCAAACCTAAACCTGTACCCGATGTTTTGGTTGTAAAATTTGGAACAAATATTTTATCGTGTAAAATTAAAGGAATACCTTTCCCATTGTCTTTAATTTCTATGTAGGCATTTTTATTATCATTATACACCAAAACGTTTATTAAACACTGGCACTCTTCTTCACTTGCTTCAATAGCATTTTTAAATAAATTATTGAAAGTTCGAAGAAGCTGGTCTCTGTCGGCCTGGATGTGAACATTAATTTCCGACCTGTTTACAACATTTATCTCAACTTTTTCAATGCTTTTGAATACTTCTCTAGCCTGTTCAATTACGGGCAATACAGCTATTTGTTCCAGCTTTGTATCGGGCATTTTAGCAAAGTTAGAAAATTCAGAAGCGATTTTGGAAAGACTATCTATTTGCTCGATAAATGATTTACTGAATTTATTGAACTTTAGTTCGAAGTTAGGATCTTGCTCTTTCCACGATTTTTCTAATAATTGCACACCCAGCTTTAGTGGTGTTAAAGGATTCTTAATTTCATGAGCCACCTGCTTTGCCATTTCCCTCCAGGCACTTTCCCTTTCCGAGCGTGCTAATTTAGTCGCACTATCTTCTAAAGCGGCGATCATGCTATTATATTCCTTTATTAACGAACCAATTTCATCATGACGACGCCAAACAATGGGTTCATTTCTTTGCCCAATTTTTGTTTTGCTAATGCTTTCCTGAATAAAGGTTAAAGGACTCGTAATCTGATTGGCTAAGAAAACTGCTAAAACGCCTATTGCCACAAAAACTAAAGCATAAATATTTATAAGGTTACTTACAAAGAGAGCGATTTTATCTTTGTATTCATCCTCGTTAGAATAGTTGGGTAAACCAATGTAAGCGATGGTTTTATTTTGGGCATTTCTTATGGGTGCATAAGCAGCTGCATAAGTTAGATTACCAATTTTTTCATCTTGATTGATAAATTCTGAACGTTGTAAACCATTTAAGTTTAAATAAGCCATCGGTCCCATTTTACGCCCTATAATTTTAAAGTTATAAAGCTTAGGGTAGGTTGTCATAATAACATCGCCATTTGTATCATACAGCGTTAAATCCGCATTATTAATATCGGCGAAGTTATTAAAGTCGGCTACAGCATTTTCATCAGTACTTATTTTCCCCTCATTAAAAACTTGTTTCTCAAAATTCTGCTGTACTTTTCTAATATTATCTTTAATTAAAACATCTTGCTGACCTCGGTACTCATTGTTCATATACCAATAGGTGGTCCAGCCTACCACGAGCAAAGTGGCCACAACAGTTAAAATAATCGAAACCTGAATACGTGTTTTATAGAGTATTTTATTTGCATTAATCATTAAAGAACGATTGATGCTAAACCAACCAACCCTATCATCATCAAGATTTTTTACAAGCCAAACTAAACCATAAAGTATAATACTAAAAAGTATAAAAACCAGAAAGAAAAAGGAAAGAGCGGCAAGTCTTTCAACATAACCAACCTTTTCTTTACTGATAATAACCATTTTACGTTCGCTTGGCTTAAAAATTAAGTGGTTGTAACTTTGTGATACTTCATTGGCAGTAACAAAATCATTTACTTTTCCTTTAAAGCCACTTCCGTTTAGGGGATAGGTGTATGCACCAGATTGATTGAGCAATTTCTCATCATTATAAAGCGCAATAGAATAGCCCTTAAATTCTTCGTCTTTACTATATTTCTGCTCTGCCAGCAAATCAGGAAGCCGATTGTTGTAGTTATACGGCTTAGAACGCAATTCTATAATTAGTGTACCAAGTAAAATATTGTCTTTAATTACGGGTACAATCCCAAAATAATCTTGATAACCAAATGTATTATTTACCTGATAAAAGAAATTAGAAGCTTCTATTTTAATGGATCCTGATTCTACTAATCTTTTGTATTTTTCTATAGGTTGTGCTTCTAGGTTACTTATCGCCGTTTCAAATTTGTTATAATCGTAAATGTTATAATCGTAGCGATTCAAATATCCATCTAAATAATCTTTTAAGTGATTTTTTAAAACCGCAAAATTGGCCTTGCCTGAATTTGTAAAGTATTTAACCAAAAATTCATCTTCAAGCAATTGCCTTTCCAATTTACTCAGTGCAATAATTGCATTTGGATCTTCTGTAGATTGTACTTTCCTGGCAAGCAATTCGCGTTCACTTCTTTCTTTAATATCTTTATACTTAATGTATTTTATGGAAGTGTTGAATGCTAAACAGAAAAAAAGAATGGAAAGCAAGCCAACTGAAAAATGTCTATTTTTTATGTAAGATATTCTTCCAACAATAAAAAGAACCAAAGCATACACTATAAAAAATGCGGTAAAATCGGTTAAAACCTTGTATATAAAAACACCTGCAAATCCTGTTAAAAATAAAATTACACGCTCTTTATTGGTAACATTAAGTTGTTTGGATATTTCAATAAATACAACTGTAGTTAAATAAATCTGAAACCAAACCAAGCATAAAATAACAATGCTTACCCAGCTATTCCCACTCAATTTAAGGATGTTTATGATATCGAAATTTATTTTAGAATTATTAATTAATCCGAAAAATAAATCATCAACAAAGAATGCTACAGCGGAAATATGAATAAGCAAAAGCACATGAATGAACAAGCCAATCGGTTTACTTTGCTTTATCCAATCAGGAAATTTATATTGATCTTTATGATTGTAAACAAATAAAAGCCACCAAGTGCCCGCAAAAACGTTCATTAAAAAATCTCCTAATGAGGGTATGAGATCGCTGTTTGCATAAATTTTTGGGTCGAAAAGTTCTAAAGGAAAATGATGGTTAAACCAGCCAAAACTTACATCGGTTAATCTACCAATTAAAAAGAATGCAAAAAACAATAAGCTAGCCCAAACCAAATAACCTTTCCTTGCGATGTACGAGCATAAAGAATTAAAAAACATACATATACACAAAATGCCAGCGACAAATAGCCAGACTTGTGTATCAGAATAATAATCATCGGCATAGCCTGGCTTAACTTTTAATCCGAAGAGAAAAATATTTTCGCGGCTTTTGATAGAGTAAATATCTTTATCGTTATACGAGGAAACAGTTATAATTTTCGAATCGGATAGTAAACCATCCATATCGTTCTTAAAATATTTATTTTCAGGAACGGCATAATGAGATTGAATGGAGATTAAAAAAAGTAGCGTGAAGTCTTTATCCGTTTTTTTTATGACTTCATAATCTCCATTTGATAAATAAATAACAGATTTACCTTCCTTAATTGATGCAGGATTAATATCTGAAACTCTTATCGTGCTCCAATATTTAAGCTTGTTGTTTTGAAAAGTTTGGAGGTTTATGCCAATCGGGCGATACTTTTTTAAGAAGTCGAGCGCTGGTTGCGCATCTAGGTGATACCTTTTTGCTGCAGCAATTTCTTTTTTATTAGATAGGAAATCATCAACAATTTTTTCTTTGGATAAAAGGTTTTCCTGAACCTTTTTTGCATCCCGCTCTAAAAGTTCTTCCTTATTCGTAAATCTGCTTAAAGAAATGGAGGTTGCAATAAGGCAGCAACCCAAAACAAATAATAGAAATCTTATTTTTACACCAAAGCTCAATTTCATCCGTTTGATAAAGATATTAAATATTGGCGAAAGATAATTGCTACATCACAAATCGAACTACATGTATTTTTTTAATTTTGAGCTAATTGATTATTCATTCAATAGGCCCAAAACTACATGCAGTACAGTAATATATATGTGTGGCAAGTATGTAAATTATGCTAATGTAGCGCTACTTGTTGCAACTTCTCTGCTAACTTTTTTTACTAAGCCTTGTAAAACATTACCCGGACCAACTTCTACAAAATCCGTTGCACCATCTGCCAACATGTGTTCTACAGTTTGTGTCCACCTTACAGCACCCGTTAATTGCTTAATCAGATTTTCTTTAATTTGTACTGGGCTGGTATATGGTTTTGCATCAACATTTTGGTAAACCGGACAAACTGGAGTAGTAATGTTTGTAGCCTCAATTGCAGCTTGCAATTCTATTTTAGCAGGCTCCATTAGTGGCGAATGAAAAGCACCACCAACATTCAATTTTAATGCTCTTTTTGCACCAGCTTCAGTAAGCTTTGCACAAGCTATATCGATTCCTTCAATACTACCTGAAATAACCAATTGCCCAGGGCAGTTGTAATTTGCCGGAACAACTACTGCATCAATTTCTGCGCAAATTTTTTCAACTACATCATCAGCCAAGCCTAAAATTGCGGCCATAGTAGAAGGTTGCGCTTTGCAGGCTTTTTGCATTGCGTTAGCACGTGCAATAACCAATTTAAATCCATCTTCAAAACTTAGAGCATTAGCAGAGACCAATGCAGAAAATTCGCCTAAAGAGTGGCCAGCAACCATATCAGGTTTAAAATCATCACCTAAAACTTTAGCCAAAATTACAGAATGCAAAAATATTGCAGGCTGAGTTACATTTGTTTGCTTTAGTTCTTCATCAGTTCCACCAAACATAATATCGCTTATTCTAAAACCAATAATTTCATTTGCCTTTTCAAATAATTCTGCTGCTTTTGGGTTTTCATAAAGATCTTTACCCATTCCAACAAATTGTGCTCCCTGACCAGGAAAAATATATGCTTTCATTAAATTCTAATTTGTCAACTATTGTTATGCTTTAGCATTTCGCTTTATCGCCCAATCTTGATACTTTGCTACTTTTTACTTTATACTATTTTAATCCAAACTTGCTGTAATAAGCCTTAAAAACTCTGCTCTTGTTTTATCATTACTCAAAAAACTACCCGTAAATGCAGAAGTTGTTGTAACCGAGTTTTGCTTTTGTACTCCACGCATGGCCATACATAAATGCCTGCATTCTATCACTACAGCAACACCTTTTGGCTGTAACGTATTTTGAATGCAATCTCTAATTTCGTTGGTTAATCGCTCTTGAACCTGTAAACGACGGGCAAAAGCATCAACTACGCGAGGGATTTTACTTAAACCAACGATATGACCATTTGGAATATAAGCAATATGGGCTTTACCAAAAAAGGGCAACATGTGGTGTTCGCACATCGAATACACTTCAATATCTTTAACCACTACCATCTGGCTATAATCTTCTTCAAACATAGCCGATTTTAAGATTTCATCGGGTTTTAGATCGTATCCATGCGTTAAATACTGCAAAGCTTTTGCAACACGTTCAGGCGTTTTTAATAAGCCTTCACGCTCGGGATCTTCACCTAACTGACTTAAAATATCTTTATAATGTGTTGCTACAGCCTCGATTTTGGATTCGTTATAACGATCTATTTTTACATAGCCGCCACTCGATTCGCCTTTTAAAATGTCTTTTCCCATTAAGTTTAGCCTAAGTATTCAACAAAATTATTCTCCGTTTCGTAAATTTTAACGCTGTGTAAAATGGCACCACTTTCTGCAATTGGCGCATATAATTGCTCCCACACTGCAATTGCAAGATTTTCTGTTGATGCTAATTTGCCTTTCATAAAATCTACATCAAGATTTAAATTTTTATGATCTACTTTATCTACAACGTAAGTATTCATTACGTCTTTTAACCATTTTAAATCAACTAAAAACCCTGTTTCTGGATCAACTTCACCTTTTACGGTCACATACAACCAATAATTATGGCCATGCCAATTTGGGTTTGCACACTTGCCATAAAAAGCGTTATTTTTTTCATCATCCCAATCTGGTCGGGCTAGTTTATGCGCTGCATTAAATGATGCTTTTCTTGTTATGTAAATCATTATTATAAAAATAGACTGCAAATATACGTTTAATGGTTAAACACTAAAGAAAGGATAAATTTTAATGGAAACAATCTGCTAAATTTACATGATGAAAACATTAGTTGTTGCCGCAACCAAAGCCGAACTTACTTTTCTTTACCAACATTTTAATTTAGATGATGGAGATTTTGCAGAAGCTAAAAACTTTGACATTTTAATTACTGGCATAGGTATGGTAGCAACTGCATTTGCATTGGGGAAGCATTTAACGCATAAATATAAATTGGTTATCAACTTAGGAATTGCTGGCAGTTTTGATAGAAACATAGAACTTGGCAGCCTGGTAAATATTACCGAAGATACCTTTGCAGAACTTGGTGCAGAAGATGGAGAAAATTTCCTCACCATTACCGATTTAGGTTTCGGAGAAAATACATATAAAGCAAAAAACGATATCAGCCTTCAGTTACCGGAGGTTTCTGGTGTTACAGTAAATAGGATTAGCGGAAACGTTAAAAATATTAGGAATTTAATAGAGCGTTTAAACCCAAGTACAGAAAGTATGGAAGGTGCTGCTGTTTTATTTGCCTGCCAACAAGAAAGAATTGATTGTTTACAAATCCGCAGCATTTCTAACTATGTAGAACCACGAAATAAAGACCGATGGAAAATAGGCCTTGCGATAAAGAACTTAAATGATTGGGCAAATGCTTTTCTAACAGATATGAATTGATTATGACGAACAATTTTGTAGCATAACTTAATTTTGAATCATGAAGCTAACACTTGGTTTTTCGCCCTGCCCAAATGATACATTTATTTTCGATGCACTTATTCACAATAAAATTGACACAGAAGGTTTAGAATTTGATGTCTATTTTGATGATGTGGAAACACTCAACCAAAAAGCTTTAAAAGGCGAACTAGATATTACAAAGCTTAGTTTTCATGCTTTTGCTTATGTTGCAAATCAATATGCCTTACTTGATGCGGGCAGTGCTTTAGGTTTTGGTGTTGGCCCATTGCTCATTAGTAAAAAAGAATTTAAGGGAGAATTAAGTTCTAACTTAAAAGTTGGCATTCCAGGCAAATACACTACTGCAAATTTTCTTTTAGGCATTGCTTATCCTCAACTGCAGAATAAAGAAATAATGGTTTTCTCAGAAATTGAGTCGGCTTTACTGGAAGAGAAAATTGATTTAGGATTAATTATACATGAAAACCGCTTTACCTATCAAGATAAAGGTTTAAACAAGATTGTTGATTTAGGCGATTACTGGGAAAAATTAACAGGATGTGCCATTCCATTAGGCGGTATTGTAATTAATAGAAATTTAGATAGGGAAATTCAGCTAAAAGTTAACCGCCTGGTGCGTCAATCAGTAGAATATGCTTTTGCACATCCAAAATCATGTATAGAATTTATCCGCCAACATGCACAAGAAATGGATGAAGCCGTGATGTATAAACATATAGAATTGTACGTAAATAAATATAGTATCAATTTGGGTAACGAAGGAAGAAAAGCCATTGATACCTTGTTTGATCTCGCTCAAGAAAGAAACCTAATCCCAGCAGTAAAACGAAATTTGTATATTTAAGTTCAAGCCTAATTTACCAAAAGCTTGTAGCCTTTTCCATGTACATTGATGATTTCTACCGTAGAATCGTCTCTTAAATATTTACGAAGCTTACTTAAAAATACATCCATACTACGTCCGTTAAAGTAATTATCATCATGCCAGATGGTTAATAACGCTTCTTCACGGGTTAAAACAGTATTTTTCTTCAAACACAACAAGCGCAACAATTCTGCCTCTTTGGTTGATAGTTTTTGCGTATGCTCTCCAGCCGTAATAATCTGAGTAGTGTAATCGAAATTATATTTACCAATAGAAAACTGGCTTTCTACTCCCTCATCATTACTGCCTGTTTTATTGGCAACGCGTTTAAACATAGCATTTATTCGCAGCAAAAGCTCTTCTATACGGAAAGGTTTTGTAATATAATCATCGCCACCTAAATCATAAGCTGCAGATTTATCTTCAAGCATTGTTTTAGCAGTAGCAAAAATCATTGGAACCTGTGTATTTATTTTCCTGATATCCTTACCCAAGGTAAAACCATCCTTTTTAGGCATCATCACATCTAAAATACAAAGATCGAAGTTCTGCTTATTAAAAGCTCTTAATCCTTCTTCTCCGTCAGTACACAAAACAACATCGAACTTTCCTTTTAATTGCAAATAATCTTGCAAGAGTAAGCCTAAATTTGGATCGTCTTCTACCAAAAGTATTTTTTTCATTTTTTTTTTGTTTATTGATGTAGCACCTTGGCTTACGCTAAAGGTTTGATTCTGATTTTGCATTACGGTTTAATTTAAGTTTGATATAAGCTAAAATAATTATTCAGCTATATTGGTAAATTTTTTAAGCTGCCAATCATTGTATTGGCAAAGCAACCGTTTGTACCAGACAGTTAATTTGCCAGTTTTATAAAGGTAAAGATATTTCAAATGTTGTTCCTCTATCTTTTTCACTACTTACTTTAATGTTACCGCTTAATTTTTTTATAATATCTTGTACATAATTCAATCCAAGACCAAAACCTTTAACATCATGTAAATTACCGGTTGGAACTCTATAAAACTGATCAAATATTCTTTTTGAATGCTCTTTGCTCATACCAATTCCGTTATCAGCAATTTCGATAATTAAATTTTTGCCTACATTTTTTGTATTAATCGTAATTTCAGGAACCTCTTTACTATATTTATTTGCATTATCTATCAAATTGTAAAGCACGTTGGAAAGGTGCAGTTCATCTCCGAAAACAATAGCATTTGGAGCATCAGTATTTACGGTTAAAACTGCATTCTTCTTTTGCAGCTGTAAGCTCATACTATCCAAAACAATCATGATTAAATCATTCATATCAACCTCAGTATTCTCCATTTTAAGTTCACCTTTTTCTAAACGGGCGATACTTAAAACACGTTCGATATGACTACCTAAACGAACGTTTTCATCATAAATTATTCCTGCAAGTCGCTTTAAACGAGCTTTATCCTCTGTTATTTCAGGATCTTTTAGTGCCTCGCTGGCAATCATAATTGTTGCAACAGGCGTTTTAAACTCATGAGTCATATTATTGATGAAATCCGTTTTCATTTCAGAGATTTTCTTCTGTTTCAGTATAGCGTAAAGTGTATAACTGAATATGAAAATCAACACTAATAATAACGCTATTGATGATGCTAAAGTTGCACTCAAATTGCTAACAATTGCCGAATTTTTATTCGGAAAACTTACTTCAAGGATACCAGGATCACGGAATAAATCATTTCCAAATACGGTTGTTCTATAGGTATTAACAGGCAAAAATTCTTTGCCTTTATTAGAGGCTTGTAAAAACAAAATCGAGTCCCTTTGAGCAAGTTTAATACGTAAATTATAGCTTTGGGTAATATTATGATCTAAAAAAGACTTTTTAAGCGCTTCTTTAAGCGAAGCGAAATTAATTCTTTTTGTAATAGGAATATCTTTCTCGTTCATTTCCTTTGCTACATCTTCAAGCCAATTATAACCTTTTGAATATTTAATCGAATCTTTTCCTAATAATGAAATTTTTAATGCTAATTGCCGCTTAGCAATATCATCTTCACGTTTAAATTTCTTTGCTAAATCATCAGAAATTTTTGGCAAAGCAAGTAATAGCGGTTTACCTGTTACTGGTTCGAAAACCTGATATCGAATGGTATCCGGTAAATTTTGAGGCGTTCTGAAATTAAATGTTTTTGTATCAGGAGAAAAAAACTTCGACCGCAAACTTATTCCCCTAACTGCTAAGCTTTTAACATCTACAAAAGCACTAAATTGCATATCTAAACTCGACTTGCCACCGGGCGACAAAGACAAAAACTCTTTTTCACTAATTACTTTAGGAGCAGCATATGATGTCCTTATCAAACTATCCTGCTGATTAAGATAGTTTTCAACCTGATTTTCTCGTTCTGCCTGCCTTAAATCAGCTGCCTCCGCAAACTGTTGTCTCAGTTCTTTAATATCAAGCTGTAGCTGCCTTAAATCCTGACCTCTTTTAATTTTATTTTCAATGTCTTTTCTATTGATTCTTTCCGCAGCGCTTCGCCTTTGAAGTTTATTTACTACTGATGTTAGCGTTTGATTAACTTGCTCATCAAAAAGCTGCAATTTTAGGTTATACGCTTCCCTGATGTAATACAGTTGCATTACAAAAACACCAAGCAAAGCTACCGTCATTAATACGGTAATTAACCAAAAACTTCTTTTCTTCATTAACCCTATTGCCTCTTTTACTTAAAAAGATATACGTCTTAGTACATCAACTTATTCAAAGAATTGGCGATTGTAAAAATAATCAATAACAGCCTGAAACGTATGTATTTAACATTTTTTAACACGTAAACTAAATCATCTTAAATAATTCAAGGCAAAAAAAAATGCCAGATTAAAATCCGGCATTTATCAAATTGTTTAATAAAAAGAATCATTATTAGAAAGGCAAATCATCATCTTCCCCTGGTTTATTACTTACGTCAGCAGGCGCTGCATAAGCTGGTGTGTTTGCTGCAACCGCAGGAGTACCTGAAATTGCATTAATACGCCAAATTACTAAACTATTAAAATATGATGTTTTTCCTGTTTTATCTGTCCATGGGCGACCACGTAAATTAAAGAAAACTTCAACCTCATCGCCAGCTTTAAAACTATCTAATAACGCTGCTTTATCTTGCAAAGCCTCAAAGCGAATATATTCCGGATATGTTGGGTTTTCTGCAAATTCTACTATCAAATCGCGTTTTTTAAACGTTTCACTTACTTGTTGTGTGGCACCTACTTCGTGTACTTTTCCTTTAATTTCCATATCAAATACTACTTTATTGTACTATAAAGATCAAATCTCTATAATTTTATTGATAACTTCGCACAAATTATGATGCAAGTTTTCCACAATAAAAGCAAGGTAATTATAACCTGCAACAAGCGCCTTACTCCTTATTTACAAGATGAAGTTAAGGCTTTAGGTTACACCATAGAAAGAGCTTTCGCAACAGGCGTTGAGTTAAATATAACCCTTACAGAGTGTATTAAGCTGAATTTGAACCTTCGTTGCGCAAGTCAGATTTTATATGCTATAAAAAGTTTTAAGGCGATAACGCCAGATGATTTATACAATGAAATTTCGGCTATTGAGTGGGAAGATTTGATTGATTTTACAGGCTATTTTTCTGTAACATCAAACGTTGATAATCCAAATATTACTACCCCTTTATTTGCAAATTTAAAGGTTAAAGATGCAATTGTAGACCGACTGAAAGAAAAAAAAGGCATACGCCCGAATTCTGGCTCCGACGGTAATAAAACTGTAGTTCATTTATATTGGAAAGATGCTGAAGCAGATGTTTTTATGGATACTTCTGGCGAAACACTTGCAAAACACGGGTATCGTAAAATCCCCGGCAAAGCTCCAATGCTAGAGGCTTTAGCTTCAGGCGTAATTTATGCTACCCAGTGGGATAAAAAATCGCCACTTGTTAATCCAATGTGTGGCTCAGGAACTTTAGCTATAGAAGCAGCTTTAATTGCAACCAATCGTGCCCCAGGTTTATATCGTATGAACTATGGCTTTATGCACATTATGGGATATAATGAAGAGGAATTTTTTGCAGAACGTAGAATTTTAAAAGATCAGGTTATTAAAAATATCGATTTAAAAATTATTGCATCCGATATTTCTGAAGATGCTGTGGAAGTTACCCGACGAAATGCGAAAACAGCAGGTGTGGACACACTTATTGAATTTCTGGTTTGTGATTTCGAAGCAACTAATGTTCCTGAAAACGGAAAAGGGGTTATTGTTTTTAATCCAGAATATGGAGAGCGATTAGGGGTACATAGTCAACTGGAATTAACTTATAAACGTATGGGCGATTTCATGAAAAAAGACTGTAAAGGTTATACAGGATATATTTTTACAGGAAATCCGGATTTAGCTAAAAAAATAGGATTGAGAGCATCAAAAAAAATTGAATTTTACAATGGCAAACTCGATTGTCGTCTGTTAGAATATGAATTGTATGACGGCACTAGGCGAATTCCACAAAGCGAGGAACAATTAATTCCATAAAACAAAATACCCCCTAATTATTGACTATCCTGATATACACATTGTTCCGTAATTTATCTTAAAATTATTGGTATCAAGGTAATGACATTTAGATTTTCATCGTATAAATAATTTATTCAGATGCTCTGAAGCAGGTATTAGCGCAAAATTGCTATTTCGAAATCCTTTTTGGAACAATTTTCGTTTATTATGGTATTAGAATATATACATAAAATCCTTAACATGGAAGATTTATTGGCTTTGAAGACGAAGAATGTAGCTGGAAACATAAGAAAAATTAGAGAATATAGAGATTACACTCAAGATTATCTGGCTGCGAAATTAAAAATTTCACAAAATGCATATAGCAAAATCGAACTTGGATACAGCAAACTTACTATAGATCGTATGTTTCAAATTGCATCCATTTTAGAAATTGAAGTAACTCGCTTACTTACACTTGACCATGCAGAATTAATTAAAACAATATCCTCTGAAGAGGAAGTCTTTTCTGCGCTCAAATAATCCGTTCAAAAAAATCAAATCAATTTTTCATCCTGTATTAATTCCGATACCTTTGAAAAAAGATTATTGTATGCAGGATATTGTTAAAGCCACCATTGATTTTGTTAAAAAAACGCTAGAAAACGCAGAAGCAGGGCATGATTGGTTTCATATTGAGCGGGTTTATAAAACTGCATTAAACATTAACGAGGATGAAAAAGGAAATGAGCTAGTTGTTTCCTTCGCTGCTCTTTTGCATGATATTGCAGACCCTAAATTCAATAATGGAGATGAAGAATTAGGCCCAAATTTAGCTGAATCTTTTTTGAAATCATTATCCGTTAATGAGGATATAGTTGCTCATGTAAAATTGATTATTCAAAACATGTCTTTCAAAAATAGTTTTGATGGTAAAGGTTTTACGTCAAAAGAAATGCAGATTGTTCAGGATGCAGATAGGCTAGATGCGATTGGTGCAATTGGTATTGCCAGAGCTTTCACCTACGGAGGTTTTAAGAACCGTGTTTTATACGACCCATCAATTCCCCCTAAACAGCATTTAAATAAGGAAAGTTATAAAAACACTACGGCACCTACAATAAATCATTTTTACGAGAAACTACTTTTGTTAAAAGATATGATGAATACTTCTGCAGGTAAAAATATCGCCTTGAAGCGTCATAATTTTATGCTTCAATACCTCGATAATTTTTACTCAGAATGGGAGGGCAAATAACTCATGACCCTTTAAAAGCTTAATTTACTCCGAAAAAGAATAGGATTAACGAAACTTTTTACTAAAATATTTAGTTTTAAAACTATATTTGTTAGTAAAACTAAATCCTATGTCATTTGATAGAATTCGTGAAAAATTAAATATCCTGGCTGATGCAGCAAAGTATGATGTTTCGTGTTCATCAAGCGGCGGAACCAGAAAAAATGACAATAAAGGACTTGGCGATAGCCATAGTTCAGGCATTTGCCATACCTATACAGAAGATGGTCGTTGTGTTTCATTACTTAAAATTCTTTTAACCAATCATTGCATTTATGATTGCTTATTCTGTGTTTCCAGAAAAAGCAACGATGTTAAACGAGCTGCCTTTACTGTTGATGAAGTGGTCGAATTGACCATGAATTTTTATCGCCGAAACTACATAGAGGGCTTATTTCTAAGCTCGGGTATATTTAAAAATGCTGATTTTACAATGGAACGGTTGCTTCTGGTTTGTAAGAAACTTCGCTTGGAGCAAAACTACAATGGCTATATTCATTTAAAAACTATACCTGGTGCCAGCGATGAATTGATAAAAGAAGCTGGTTTATACGCGGATAGAATGAGCATCAATTTAGAAATGCCCACTGAAGCTGGATTAAAACTTTTAGCGCCTGAGAAAAGCCACGCTGATGTGATAAAACCACTAGCTTTTGTTCAGCAAAATATTTCGCAATTCGCTGCCGATAAAAAATTAATTAAACACATCCCAAAATTTGTTCCGGCAGGGCAAAGTACGCAAATGGTAATTGGTGCTACGCCAGAGAGTGATAAAGATATTATGTACACAGCAAGTTCATTTTATAAGAATTTCGCTTTAAAACGTGTTTATTATTCTGGATACGTACCGATAAGTAACGATTCCAGAATGCCTGTTCTTGGCACTCAACCACCCTTATTGAGAGAAAACAGACTCTATCAAACCGATTGGCTAATGCGCTTTTACGGTTTTAAGGTGCAGGAAATTTTAAATGATGCCAATCCAAACCTCGATGTAGATATTGACCCAAAATTAAGTTGGGCCATTCGTAATATGCAACATTTTCCGGTGGACATAAATAAGGCAGATTATAGAATGATTTTACGTATTCCTGGAATTGGCGTTATGTCGGCAAATAAAATTGTACAAGCCAGAAAGTTTGGAAAGTTAAGAATAGACCAATTAAAAAAGATTGGTGTAGCCTACAATCGTGCAAAGCATTTTATTACCTGTGCCGATAGTCCATATCAATTAAAAGATTATCAAGGAACGCAAATTAAAGCCTTTATAATGGCAGATAGTCAGAGTAAATATTTGAAAACCGATAATAATCAAATGCTTCTGTTTTAGAAGTATGCCACGGAAGCACAGAAAACACAGAATTAAATGAATTACATTTTCGATGGCTCTTTACCCGGACTTTTAACCGCAGTATTCGAATGGTTTGAGCGCAAACCAGGAAAGATTGCGCTTAAATCAACCGAAATGTTTCAGCCAGAGGCGTTTGCAGAATGTCTTTTGATAGAATCAAACTCTGACAAGGCAGATAGGGTTTGGAAAGGATTACAGAAAAAACTTAAGAAAGATTGGCTCAGGATATTCTATTGTTCCTATCTATCAGAAATTCCCGACGCTTACAACCATCTTTTTCAATTTACCATCTACATTTTTCAAAATGAATTGGGTGCCCAGAATAATTACGGAAACGAACACGTAATTGCTTTAGCAAAATATGCTAAAAGCGTAGAGCGAGAGAAACACAGAATGGAGGCTTTTATCCGCTTTCAGCACACAGCTGATGGAATTTTTTACACGGGTGTTGATCCTGATTTTAATGTGCTTCCATTAATTTCCAATCATTTTAAAAACCGGTATGCCGACCAGCAATGGATAATTTATGATTTGAAACGCAAATATGGTCTTCACTATAACTTAACCTCGGTGGAAGAAATTACCATAGATTTCACCAACGGCGTTAATTGCAAAAATCCATCGGCAATTTTATTAGATGAGAAAGAAGAATTGTATTCAGTTTTGTGGAAGGATTATTTTAAAAGCGCAAATATTGTTGCACGAAAAAACACCAAGCTTCATATTCAACATGTGCCAAAAAGGTATTGGAAATATTTAACCGAAAAGCAGTTGAGTTAACATTCGGTTAACATAAAAAAACTAAATTGCAGCATGAAATTAAGTGTGCTGGTTTTATTTACTGCTGCAGCCGTTGGCTTATCTATTGGCATAGTAAACTTCTATTTTCAACATAGTTGGTATTACCTTGCCATCTCTTTCGGCGTTTCGTTTTTAAGTAGCTTTCTAGTTTTTTACTATCTTTTAGAGAAATATATCTACACCAAAATCAAATTAATTTATAAGCTTATTCATAACCTAAAATTAGGGAAAGATTTAAAAGATGCACTTGGCGAATATGTAAGTTCTGACCCTATAAATGATGTTGAACACGAGGTAAAAGAATGGGCTGGAGCCAAGAAAAAGGAAATTGATTTACTTAAAAAGCAGGAGCAATTTCGCCGGGAATTCCTCTCGAATGTATCGCATGAATTCAAAACACCTCTTTTTGCCATTCAAGGCTATATTGAAACCTTGCAAGATTGCCTGATAGATGACCCGGAAATGGCAACTAAATTTTTAAAAAAAGCCGAAAATAATGTCGAGCGTTTAAGTTATTTAATTAATGACTTAGATGCAATCGCTAAACTCGAAACTGGGGAATCGCCGATTAACTATCAAAAGTTTGATTTTGTGCAGCTTGCTAAAGATGTGATGGAGAATTTGGAAGATAAGGCTAAAAGGAAAAACATAAATCTGTTTTTTAAGGATAAATATACTGCTGTAACAATGGTTAATGCCGATAGGGAGAAAATCCGCCAGGTTCTAATTAACCTTATGGTAAATAGCATTAAATACGGTATTGAAAATGGTGAAACAGCAATCAAGATTTTTGAATTGCATGATCAGTTTTTAATTGAGGTTACGGATAATGGGATAGGCATTGAAGAGAAACATCTTTCTAGATTATTTGAGCGTTTTTACCGTATTGATACACACAGAGCAAGGGAAGTTGGTGGTACTGGCTTGGGTTTAGCCATTGTTAAACACATTTTAGAAGCTCATGAGCAAACCATTTCAGTAAGAAGTACACCTGGAATTGGGACAACCTTTGCATTTACTTTGCAAAAAGTAAGCTAGGTTATTTTAACCGCAGGGAGCATAAAGAGGTTTTACCGCAGAGGTCGCGAAGGAATTCACAGAGAACACAAAGCTGAACGCAGATAATTCTTTACCATATAAGAAATTTAAGAACATATAAGCTTGCCTCTAAACTAACCTACGGATACCTATCCTTTGTTCCTAAACCCGATATAAGCGGCAGCCCCGAATTTTTCTATGAGGGCTAAAGCGGTTAGCGGGACTGAAGTTTCCGAAAAGCTTATTACCATTGTTTTGCAAAAATTAAAATAGTTTAATATTCTTAAATGTATTTTACCGCAGAGGTAGCAAAGGACTGCGCAGAGAACGCAAAGCTGAATGCAGATTTTTATATCATAAGAGATATTTAAGGAAAGATAAGCGATTGCTTATTGAGGCTGAATAGACAATTAACCTATTAAGCAGCTGATTACCGTTAATATAATTTAGAACTTAACATTAACTTAACATTGGGCGTGTAGCTTTGCAACATATTAAAAATTAACATGAACAATATTTTTAAGTTCTTTACGCCTCAGGATAAAAAGTTTCACCCTTTATTTGAGCAAGCTGGTAGCAATGCACTAAAAATTGCTGAATCACTTTTAGAAATGGTTAGCACAGCTGATGCTGAAAGCAGAAAGACAATTTTTAAAGAAATTGAGCGATTAGAACATGTGGGTGATGATATTACCCATTCTATTTTCCTGGAACTAAGCAGAAACTTTATCACACCTTTTGATAGAGAAGATATACACCAATTAGCTACTGCTGTTGATGACGTTGCGGATTACATTTATGGCACTGCAAACCGCATGCAGATGTACAATATGAATGCGATTAGCGAACCAATTGTTAAAATTGCAGAGCTTTTAGTTGAGATGTGTACAGATATTGATAAAGCAATTAAAGAATTACGCAGTTTTAAAAACATACGTGTTATTGCTGATGCTTGTATCCGTATTAATAGCGGCGAAAACCAGGCTGATTACGTATTTACATTAGCCGTTGCCCGTTTATTTGAATATGAAACGAACGCTATAGAATTAATTAAACAAAAAGAGGTTTTACAAACGATAGAAAAAGCGACTGATAAATGTGAGGATGTAGCAAATGTGCTTGAAACTATCCTGGTTAAAAACGCTTAATAAAATATAAACATGGTAACTACCTTATTGGTTGTTGTTGTAATTCTGGCTATTGCTTTCGATTACATTAACGGCTTTCACGATGCCGCTAATTCGATTGCAACAGTTGTTTCTACAAAAGTTCTTACGCCATTTCAGGCGGTTTTATGGGCTGCACTTTTTAATTTTGCAGCTTACTTTTATTTTACCGATCACAAAGTGGCCAACACGGTTGCTAAAACAGTAATTGAGCATTATATTACCTTAGAGGTAATCCTTGCTGGATTAATTGCCGCAATTATCTGGAATTTATTAACATGGTGGTATGGTATACCTTCAAGTTCTTCTCATACATTAATTGGTGGTTTTGCAGGTGCCGGTATGACCTATGCTTTGATTACAGGAGCTAGTCCGCTCGATGCTGTAAACATGGGTTATGTGGTAAAAATAATTTCTTTTATTGTATTGGCGCCAATAATTGGACTGGTTATATCTGTCGTTTTAACGCTAATTATCATCAATATTTGTAAAAATGCTAAGCCAGCAACTGCAGAAAAATGGTTTAAACGATTGCAGCTGATTTCATCGGCAGCATTAAGTTTTTTCCACGGTGGTAATGATGCGCAAAAAGTAATGGGCATTATCGCTACAGCATTAATTGCGGCAAAAGTGATTCCAAATTTCGAGGCAATGCCGTGGTGGGTTCCTGTGGCTTGTTATTCTGCAATATCTTTAGGAACCATGAGTGGCGGTTGGAAAATTGTGAAAACAATGGGTTCAAAAATTACGAAAGTTACTGCGCTTGAAGGCGTTGCAGCAGAAGGTGCAGGCGCAATTACATTAGGTATTACAGAACATTTCGGTATCCCGGTTTCTACAACGCATACCATTACAGGTTCGATTGTGGGTGTGGGCGTGGTAAAAAGTGTATCGGCAGTACGATGGGGTGTAACCATTAACCTAATTTGGGCATGGATTTTAACTATACCGGTTTCAGCAACCTTAGCGGCGATAATTTATGCCGCCATCTATTATTTAAAATAAAACAAAATCCTTTTAAATATACTCGGAAAGACTAAGGCAGACTGCTTTAGTCTTTTTTGTTTAACCGCAAATCTCCCTTCATTTCTCTTGCTACTTCCTGAGCCAAAACATCATCACTTTGTTCTAAATTCCTAACAATGCTTTCTTTATTTGCAGCAGAATGATTCTGACTCAATTTAAAAACATGATTAATATTACTCACCACAATTTCGAATCCTGTTATCGCTTTCAAATGTTTCTGGATATAAGCCTCATCCATTTTATTAAAGGCTGCCGGACTAGAATCTGGGGCTTCATATTTATCAGTCAATTCTTTTATAACCTGATAAGTTTCTTCGGAATTTAACAGCCTCATGATTCCTTTAGCCTGAACGGTTTTATAATTCCAGGTAGAAGCTGACCGAGGGTTTTCGTATACCGATGCACTGATGTAAGCATGAGCACCCGTGAAAATGGCTAATACATTTGGGTTTTGCTCAAAAGCTTTGCAATGGTCGGTTTTGGTCATGATGTGGCCAATAAGTTTAATAACATCGCCCGCAACGACAGTTTTAACGGGAACTTGTGTGGCCACTGGAAATTCACCATCAAATCCAACTAAGGTTACAAACGTATTTTGGTTCATAAACTCAAGGATTTCCTCTTGGTTTTCAGTTGTAAAATATGGGGCTTTGTACATGGAAAGTTGCTAATATAATTACCACAGAGAAAGAAGAGGCTTCACAGAGCATACAAAAAGTTATTTCATTTTGCTCTGTTTTCTCTGTGCCTAATCTCTGTGTACTGGGTGGTTTAATTTTAAAACTTAACACTCATTTCAACTAAGTCGTTACCATTTTTAGGCAACACCCAATCAGGCCCAGCCTGTATAAGCCTTTTGGCTTCAGCATCTGCCTTTTTGTTTAGCGATTTTATAACCGATATATTGGTTGGCCGCCCATTCTTTTTAACTTTAAAGCTCACAATAACATATTGTTCTGGTCCTTTCGGGTTATAAAGTTTATTATTATCCTCTAAGTATTGCTCATAGTTAATAGTCGAAACGGGGACGGGCTTAGTCATTTCACCTTTAGATTTATCGAGATTCTCTACTGCTTTTAAAACAATTTTTTGTGGTGTTATCGTTTCCTTCTTTCGTCCATTTGAACCAGTGATCATTGCAATTTCATTTATTGACTTGTCACCTGTTAAGGCCATTCTAATTGCATTTGGATCTGTGGTAATTGCCCTGTCGTTAAAACCTTGAGCCTTTACAACAACCTCTTTATTCTTATCAAGACTATCGATAGGTAAAGAAAAATAGCCCGCACCGTTCGTCGCTGTTACCGCTTTAGAATTTTCAAATTTAACAACAGCACCTTCAACAGGCATACCGCTTTGCGAAACAACGTTACCACTGTAAACCATACCAACAGCTGAAAGCGGTGCTTCCGCAGCAGCATTAGCTACCTTATTTGAGGCATCAACTTCCATTCTTGATATTTTCGCAGTTTCGGCTTTGGATATACCTGGAACTGCGTAGGCTTTCGCACTCTTAATAACAGGAGCATCTTTGGTATTCTTTGCTAAATCTCCTGTTTTAGCATCGGCAATTGCCTTATCAATCAAAGCCGATTTAGACATTTCATTTTTTTCCGCTACAATAGCTTCTTGCTTAGGTTTAGCAGTTGCAATTGCATTTGCAGAATCTAAATTCACAATTACACCAGTTGATTTCCTTGCAGCAACCTCGGCATTTTTCCGGTTCGTTTCCCGCATAAAAAACAAAATACTTACCGCGATAAAAGCTACAGTAGCCGTTGCTGCGATGCTTAAGCGTTGAGTGGTAATACCCCACATTTTACGTTTAATCGGCTTTTGTGAAACCCTATCGTAAAGTTGTTTTTGTAAAATAGAAAGCGTTTGCTTGCGTTTTGACGATTGGCGCAAACCTTCGAGCGCTTCGGCAACAAAAGGATCATCGAGGGCTTGGCGCTCAACAAAGTGCATACCTTTAGCATCAAGCTTACCATCAAGGTAATCTTCGAGCACATCAATATCTAACCAGTCGTTATTCACTGCTATTTTTCTCTATACAAATCTTTAAATTCCGCTTTCCATTTTGGATGTAACTCTTTACCTTAAGCATGTCGTAACCGGTAATATCGGCCACTTCCTTATAACATTTTTCTTGTAAATAAAATAAATCTACGCTTTTTCGTTGTTCTTCAGTTAAAGTTTCCATGCACTTTTCCATAATGGTAAGCTGCGTTTCTCTTGTGTTGTCAATATCCAGATGCACAAATTCGCTGTTTTCCACAAAAGTATCATCTATAGAAACGATATTTTGCTTGGCCGATTTCCGCAAAACCATTAAACAATGGTTTCGGGTAAGTACATGCAGCCAGCTTTTAAAATTCTGCACTTCATGAATTTTGAGTTTTTTAACCAATTCCTCAAAAATTTGCATCACTGCATCTTTGCTTTGCTCTTCATCTTTAAAATAGTTTAAGCAAACACCAAAAACCAAGTGCATATATTTATTATAAAGCGTACCCAAAGAGTTTAAATCACCTGTACTTTTGTACTCGGCAATTAAATCTGCATCTTCTTTCTGGGTATTTCCAGCTGTATTTTTTATAAACTTCAAAAAATTGGGTAGCTATTTCGAATTATCCCTCAAGTATAAAAAATATTTTTGAGTGATGAGGTATAAACGAATCATTTAGGATATTGACCCAATTGATTTTTTTTAGAAAGCAATGTTCGCAGCATTTCGGTTGCGGCAGTCCCGCTTTTTGCTACAATCTTTCTCAAACCTATAAGGTTTTAAAAACCTTATAGGTTTAATCAAAAGTATTTCCGCGGCAATCGGGGTTAAAAACATAGGTTTGTTCTAAAAACTAAGGTTGCAGATTAAACGAACTTAATCAGAGTTATCTTTGGTTAAATAACTTCTTATAGAGATTATGGCAGTTGTTTTGCTTAACAAACATTTAAACACACACAATGAAAAAAATTAATATTCTATCTGCATCCCTCGCATTAATATTATTTACAAATCTCAATGTAAAAGCTCAAATAAAGTTGAGCGACATTTTTAAAAAAGTTACCGGAAAAACCACAACAACAAGTGCAACTGGCACACCCTCAACTTTAGAAATTGGGCAAGGAATTAAAGAAGCTTTGCAAATTGGCGTTTCTGCGGGTGCCGATAGACTATCTGTGAAAGATGGCTTTTTAGGCAACCTGGCTGTTAAAATTTTAATGCCTCCAGAAGCGCAAAAAGTAGAAAAAACACTACGCAGCATTGGGTTAAATTCGTTATGCGATAACGTAATTACCAGTTTAAACCGAGCTGCAGAAGATGCTGCAAAAGAAGCCAAACCAATATTTATTTCAGCCATTAAACAAATGACTTTAACGGATGCCACAAATATCCTTTTAGGCAATAATGATGCGGCTACTGATTATTTTAAAAGGGTTACTACTTCGCAATTGATGCAGAAATTTAGCCCTATTGTTACCACAAGTTTAAATAAGGTAAATGCAACAAAATATTACAGCGATTTAACTTCACAATATAACAGGCTGCCATTGGTTAAGCCCGTAAACACAAATTTAACCGAATACGTTACACAAAAAGCTATTGATGGCTTGTTTACAGAAGTTGCCAAAGAAGAACTAAAAATTAGAGGAAACTTAAGCTCAAGAAGCACGACATTACTGCAAAAAGTTTTTGGTTATGCAGATAGAAAAAAGAGTTAAGTCTTGGTAAAATCATAAAAGAAAAAGATTCAGGTTTCGAAAGCGCCTGAATCTTTTTTGTTTAAAACTATTTGTAAAATTGTACATGACGAAATTTAACATAAAAACGGCTTCTATTATGGTTTTTGCTTGCGGATTAATTACTGCTTGCGGCAACGAACACCCAAGTGATAACAGCAATAAGGCTATTTTAGATACCGTTTCGTTAAGCAATAAAAATTTCGCCTTGGCTTACCAAGATGGTAATAAAATTGTAGCTACCAGTATTGATACCATGAAGCAGATTTCTTTTGGTTGGGCAACAGACCCAGCCATTTCTCCTGATGGAAATAAATTGGCTTATACCGTTAATGATACTGCTGGCCATAGAACGATTTGGGTTGCAGATATGGAAAATAAGAGTCAGTTGCAATTACAAGTAAATAGCGGAAATTATTACCAGGCGGTGTGGTCGCCAAGTGGAAGTGCTATTGCTTTTAACATTTTTAATAGTAATAAAATTTGGAAATTTGGAGTAATAAAAACCGATAACACAGGTTATGTAATGTTGGATAGTGCCTCGAAAATTAATGTTTATGCGCCAACCTGGAAAAATGAAAAGGAATTAATCGGACACGATTTGTTTAACCTTTACACTTTCGATATTACAGGGAAATTAATTGACACAAAACCTATTGCCAGTTTAATTGGTAAAGATTTTACCATTGCCAGCAGCAATCGTTTCTTTTATACCAAAAATGGACAAAAATTAATCTTTAACGCTGGAAATGATGATACTTTAGATGGGATAACCGGATCAAGTGAAGCGGTTTATTCCTTAGATTTATCTAACAAAAAAGTAGAAAGACTTACGCCAAAAGGCATGCAGGTAAGCTATATTTTTGTTACTGCCGATGATAGAGTCTTTTACAGCGGAACAGAAAAACCTTTTACACAGAGTAAAATTTATGTGTCTGATTTAAAAGGTAACGCTAAGTTGGTTGTTGATAGAGGAACAAACCCAACAGGAACTTTGAAGTAAGGCTTCGTTTGTCTTGGCCACTCAGGCTTTTTCTTTTGGCGTCCATTAAAATTTTGCAAATTTAAAGTTGATAAGAACCACCCAGCCTTGTAGGTACTCGCAAGAGGGAAATCCAAAGAGTTGAATAACATTTTTTTTGGAGCGCAATGCTTCTGCAAGCCAATCAATTTCTTCCTGTTTTTCGCTTGTACGTTTTGCATCGTCGTGCCTCCTCGCTGCAGGGTACCGCTGCACCCAGGGCTAGGTGGCTAAGGCAATACTAATTTTTAACGGTTTGCAACAAGCCAATGTTCTTAAACCCGACAGCAGCGAGCATACCGATTTTTCATCGGTATAAAGCGAATGGCGGGACTGCTGACCGCCAAATGCAAATGACCGTTCATTTCCAAAAAAAAGATCTTTAAATCAAATTAATTATAAAATCTTTTTTTGGAGCGCAATGCCTCTGCAAACCATTTTTATTAAATCAAAGGAAATGAAGTGTAAAGCGCACAAGCGAGAAACGAGTGCGGCCTATGCAAATAAAAAAATTAAAATAATTTAAAGTAATATTGACTTTCATCCGTCTACAGGTTTATCAATCAAAAAATTTTGCTAACAAACGAATCCCAAAATATAATTTCTACAGTTGCCAATTATGGTAAGCGCTTATTCAGTTTCATTCGTGGGCGGGTGAATACGGATGAGGATGCAGAAGATATTTTACAGGATGTATGGTATCAATTGAGCAACCAACCCGAGGCGGGAGCTATCGAACAAATGAGTGGATGGCTTTATCGGGTGGCAAGAAATAAGATTACCGACAAATATCGGAAACAAAAAGATGTGCTTATTGAAGATTTAAGTTTCGAGGATGAGGATGGCGAAATTAATTTTAGGGAGATTTTATTAGCAGAAGCTTTTTCGCCTGAAGAGGAAAGTTTGAAGAAACTTTTTTGGGACCAGCTGTTTGTAGCTTTAGAAGAATTACCAGAAAACCAGCGTTATGTCTTCGTTCAAAACGAATTGGAAGATAGAACTTTTCAGGAATTGGCTGATGAAAGTGGCGAAAACATTAAAACTTTAATATCGAGAAAAGGCTATGCAGTGAAACATTTGCGCAGCCGTTTACAAAATTTATATCAAGAATTTATTAACTATTAATTTAGAAGGAAATGAGAAACAGAAAGTTTAGTAAAGGCAAGAAATTCTTTTTCTTTATCCCTGTTATAGCATTAATTGCTACGGCATTAGGCTACACCGTAATGTATTTATGGAACTGGATTTTACCAGAAGTAGCACACACCGGAACATTAAATTTTTGGCAGGCACTTGGCTTACTAGTCTTATGCCGATTGCTTTTCGGTAATTTTAATAAAGGCGGAGGCAATAATCGTTTCCGTGAAAAGGCTATGGGTATGCGTTCTAAATGGCAAAGCATGAATGAAGAAGAGCGGGCAAAGTTTAAAGAAGAATATAAGCGGAGATGTAGCGGTTGGGGACACCGTAATAAGGAATAATTTAAAGCCAGCTTTTCAGCTGGCTTTTTTATTTATGCAGTAATCTTTGCGATTTGTAATTCCCCTCTTTTAGAGGGGTGCCCGCAGGGCGGGGTGTTTCTTTGTCTTCGCCAGACAGGCTTCCATTTTCAGGCAGTTGGTTTAACCCATAAGCTTAGACTTCCCTTTCTTCAAGGAGAGGGACTATACAAGCTTAATTTCTCCTGGCAACTTTCACAGGGTAATGTGTTCTAAGGTGGTAAAAAACATTTTTTATTTTTTTTAAAGTAAAAATTAAATACTGCCGTCTTCCCAATTATATAAACAGATAATAACATGAAACAAATATTAAAAACAATAGGATTCGGGATTGTACTTGGTGCAACCGCATTCTTCATACCCTTTATATTCAAATTTATATTTGCCGTATTTTTAGTCGGCTTGATATTCAAAATGATTTCTAAAGGTAGAAAACGTAGTTACATTGATGGTAGCTTTGAAAGCTATGGCAATTACTACTCTCCAATTGTATCAATAGATAATCAATGGTATAAGCCTGAAGTTAAAGGAAATGGTTTTGTTCAAAACATCAATGTAAATTATTAGAGCCATGAAAGCATTTAGAATATTATTAGCGTTTGCAGTTGCAGGAGCAACATTTTATAGCTTAAACACATTCGCTGTAATGAATGGTTATCGCGATAGGTTAGATTTCAAAAACAGACATTATCATGAGCACGATTGCAACCACGAAAACAGACATAACGGTTTCAGTCACCATAGCAGAAAAGCTGTTGATACCTCGATGGCACCAATTGATAGCACCAATATTAAATAAATAAGCCAATGTCTCAAGTTCTATTTCTAAGCGTTCCATCACAAGGTGATGTTAAACCAGATTTAAGCCTGGCAAGTGATTTAATTACTCGAGGGGAGCAGGTTACTTTCTTCAGTTCTGATGAATTTAAACAATCTATCGAAAATATTGGGGCTGATTTTAAAGCATACAATAAAAATTTGGATGTTTTCCATACAACAGAAGAAAAGGAGAAACCAAAATCGGGTTTAATTACGGCGCTATTAGAACCGATGAAGTTTATAGATGATATCGTGGAAAAAATACGAGGATTGAAATTCGATTATGCCGTTTTCTCTCCTGCTCATCCGTACGCGAATATCATTACACAGTTATTGGGAATTCCGAAAACACAATATGGCATTTCCAATTAAAAATATTGGCTTCGGGCAATGAATTAACAGATTAAAAACAATTAAAATTAAAAAAATGTACAACGAAAATAGATGCCATTCGGGCAAAATGAATAATGGCTGGGGCAGAAGATTTGGTGGTCATCACCACAGAAGATTTGCACAGCATGCACAAGAAATTTTTGGTAGTGGGTTTAGACGCGTACCGGCAAATATTGAAGAAACAGACGAAAGTCTCATCATCCACCTTTTTGCACCAGCGCTGGTAAAAGAAGATTTGAAAGTTATAACCAAAGATGACGTTTTAACAATTTCTTATACACCAAAAGAAGATGCAGAATCTACTGAGAAATTTAGCAGGAGAGAATACAGCAACGGTGCTTTTGAGCGGGCTTTTGCTTTAAACGGAAAAGTACTTAGCGAAAATATATCTGCCAGTTATGCTGACGGAATTTTAAAAATTACACTTCCTAAAAACCCCGAAACGAATATACCTGCTAAAGATATCGCAGTAAACTAAGTTTCGTCTATTATAATTTCTGAGGCCCCGATTGTTTTGCAGTCGGGGCTTTTTTTTTGCTGCCAAGAGATTTTTTGCCACGGAGACGCGGAAAAAGTAAGTTTAACTTGCGAAGGTTAAACGGCCAAAAGCAAAGGTGAACTTCAAAAGTTTAATACGTTCTTTGGGAATTGAATTTTGAGGCTTATGAATTTTCCACCTAATTATTCCCACTAAACTTCGTAGGTCGGGTTTACGCTTTGCGACCTAGATTTCTTGCATTGAACTGAGTTATCTAAACCCGATTATCGCGGAAATACTTTCAATTAAACCTATAAGGTTTGAAAAACCTTATAGGTTTAAGAAAGATTGGAGCAAAAGCGGGACTATCGCAACCAAAACACACCGAACATTGCTTTCCAAATCATTTAACACGTCGAGTTTTAAATGTGGTTTGCTATTCGTTGTATTTTAAGGTACTTTTGCTGAAATAAAAAACATAACAGATTGAATTTTAACGACTTTAATTTTAACCCCGATTTATACGAAGGCCTGATGGCAATGGGGTATAAAAGCGCTACTCCGATACAAGAACAAGCCATTCCGGTAATTTTAGATAATCACGATCTTATTGCTTGTGCCCAAACAGGTACCGGAAAAACAGCCAGCTATTTATTGCCTGTAATGGACAAAATAATGAAGGCAAAAGATAGGCATAACAATACCTTAATTTTAGCGCCAACACGCGAGCTTGCGCAACAGATTGATTTACAAGTTGAGGCACTAGCATATTTTACCAACATCAGCTCACTGGCAGTTTATGGTGGCGGCGATGGTATTGCATACGAACAACAAAAACGCTCGATGCGTGATGGTGTTGATGTTATTATTGCAACTCCCGGCCGTTTAATGGCACATTTATCTTCTGGTGTTTTAAAACTAGAACATTTGCAGCATTTAATTTTAGATGAAGCCGACAGAATGTTGGATATGGGGTTTTATGATGACATTATTCGCATTATAAGTTACCTCCCCAAAAAGCGGCAAACGCTTTTATTTTCGGCTACCATGGCGCCAAAAATAAGAACCATGGCGGGTAAAATTTTGCATGAACCACAACAAATCACCATCTCGATTGCAAAACCTGCAGAAGGAATTAACCAACAGGCTTATCTAATTCACGACCAGCAGAAACAAGCTTTATTGACTGATATTTTTAAAGATGGTACATATAAAAGCAGTATAATTTTCGTATCTACCAAAGATAAAGTTAAAGCGCTTTACAAAGCTTTTAGAGGTTTAGGTATTAAAGCCGAGGCTTTCCATTCGGATTTAGGTCAGAAAGAAAGAGAAGATATTTTATTGGCTTTTAAAAACAGAAGATTGCCCATTTTGATTGGAACTGATGTTTTGTCTCGTGGTATTGATGTTGAGGGAATTGATTTGGTAATTAACTACGATGTTCCTGGCGACCCGGCAGATTACGTTCATAGAATTGGCAGAACGGCGAGAGCTTCTACAAAAGGAACAGCTATAACTTTAGTTAACGGTAGAGACAAACGCAAATTTGATAACATAGAGAAACTGATTGAAAAAGAAGTTCCGAGGATGACGTTACCTGAGCATATTTCTGCCATGGAAATAACGCATGTGGAAGAAAAAAGACCTCATCAAAATAACGGTAAGAAAAAGGTTTGGCATAAGAAAAAGCCGAAGCCAAGCAATCCAAATTAAGCACATTTTAAACGTCAACAGAATTTCTGGATGGCGTTTTTCTTTTTATCGTTATCTTTCCCTTATTCGATGGCCAATTTTATTCTAATCGGTATATGCATTCTTGCAGGAATTCTTTTCCGCAAAAGTAAAGCCTTACCAAAAGATGCGCATAAAGGCATTAACGCCTGGATAATTTACATTGCGTTACCAGCGGTTTCGTTTAAATATCTTCCTCACATCACCTGGACTAAAGATTTACTTTTTCCTGCCTTAGCTCCTATTTGTGTTTGGATATTAGGCTGGTTATTTATTACGATGTATTCGAAGTTTAGCAAGCTTAGCAAGGCAACATCTGGCGGGCTGAAACTGGTCAGTTCTTTAAGCAATACGTCATTTATTGGTTTCCCGTTAATCATAGCTTATTTTAGTGAAAAAGAATTGGCAATTGCCATAATATGCGACCAAGTGACATTCACTTTGCTTTCTACAATTGGGATTATTCTAGCAATTCGTTCTTCGCAACAGCAAAAATTAAATTCAAAGTTGGTGCTTAAAAAAGTGCTGACTTTTCCGCCATTGATTGGATGTATTTTGGCACTAATTTTACCTCGGTATTTAGATTTATCCGCTCTGGATGTTTTGTTTGATAAACTCTCAGGTACGGTTGGTCCATTAGCTTTATTTTCTATCGGTTTGCAACTCAAATTCGGCGGCTGGTTTAGTGAAATCAAACACATCAGCTTTGCTTTATTATACAAATTGATTTTAGCACCACTTTCGGTTTTCGTTATCGCCTTGGTTTTAGGGATGAATGGCATGATAACCAAAATAACCATTTTTGAAATGGCGATGCCAACTTTGTTAACCGCAGGTGTTGTCGCCGACCAATATAACTTAAATCCGAAGGTTTCTAATTTAGTTGTTGGGATTGGGATATTGTTATCATTTGTAACAACAGGTTTGTGGTGGTTGGTTTTGACTTATCCGGGTGTGGTTTAGGTTTTTTTAGCCGCAAAGAACGCTAAGTTTTTCGCAAATCAGCGCAAAGTAATTCTACCATATAAGACATTAAAGAAAATATAAGTTAGCAGCATAGGTTTTCACTAGATTTAAAACCACTACCTTAAAATCTCTCTCTTTTGGAGAGGGACCACACAAATTTAACCCAATCACTAGCTTTAACGGAGTGAGACTTTAACACTCTGGCAAGCTAATGGGAATATTGGTCGCCAAGCCACCATCAGATGTTTCTTTGTATTTCGCATTCATATCTAAAGCAGTTTCCCACATGGTATTAACAACAGCATCTAAACTTACTTTTGCCTTATCAGGATTACTTTGTAAAGCCAGCTGGCTTGCCGTGATTGCTTTAATCGCGCCCATTGTATTTCGTTCGATGCAAGGAATTTGCACTAAGCCACCAATTGGATCGCAGGTTAAGCCTAAATGATGCTCCATTGCAATTTCTGCTGCCATTAAAACTTGCCTTTGTGAGCCGCCTAAACACTCGGTTAAAGCAGCAGCAGCCATCGCAGAAGATACGCCAATTTCTGCTTGGCAGCCGCCCATCGCCGCTGAAATAGTTGCGCCTTTTTTGAAAATGCTTCCAATTTCGGATGCACAGGTAATAAATTGAATTATTTTATCGTCAGAATAACCATCGCAGAAAGTAATAAAGTATTGTAAAACTGCCGGAATTACACCTGCTGCACCATTTGTTGGAGCTGTAACTACTCTTCCGAACGAAGCATTTTCTTCGTTAACGGCAAGCGCAAAACAACTTACCCAATCTAAAGTATAGTTAAAACCGTTTCCACCTTTTCTAATGGCTTCAATCCAGGAATTATAATCGTGATAGTCACTTTTTCCAATCAGGCGTTTATTTAGTGGGAACGCTCTTCTGGCAACGTCCAACCCACCAGGCAAGAAACCAGTTGTATGGCATCCGCGGTATGTACAATCCCTCATTACCGCGAAATGTTGCAGAATTCCTGCCTTTGTAACCGATTCTGGTCGCCAGGCCAATTCATTCTCCATTACAATTTCACTTACTTTTAATCCTGTTGATAAGCACCAATGCAAAAGTTCTTTCGCTTTCTCTACCGGAAAAGGTAAATCTACCTGAACTTTTTGGCTGCTATCTTCGCCCTCTTTAACTACAAAACCACCACCGATAGAGTAATAAGTTTCAGAAAAAGCTTTGCCATTTTTTAAGAAGGCCTGAAAAGTAACCGCATTAGGATGAAAAGGAAGACTTTCGGCAAATAAGAAAAGTAAATCATTAGTATAATCGAAATCGATAACTAAATCTCCGGCAAGGCTTAGTTTCTTATCTTTTTTAATTGCTTCGAAAGTTGGTGTAACCGCATCAACATCGAAAGTAACAGGGTCGGCACCAGTTAAACCCAATAAAATAGCAACATCAGTTCCATGGCCTTTACCTGTTTTAGCAAGCGAGCCATACAGCAATATTTTGATCATTTCTACATCAGCCAAAAAATTATTTTCTTTTAACGATGCAGTAAATTGTTGGGCAGCACGCCAAGCACCCAATGTATGGGAACTTGATGGACCTATGCCAATTTTAAAAATATCGAAAACCGAAATTTGTTCTTTAATCATGGATTTAGTTAGTTACAGATTATCAATTTAGGGCTGAATCCGTTATACAAATCTATGATAGTTTTACAAATTTTAGCTAGGTTTGCAGCTGAATTTAAATTAGGAATTTTTAGCTAAAAATATTAGTAATTAAACTATATTTGTTAGTTGTTAAAAACTAACTTGAATAGATTTTTTAATTTTTATTAGATTAACGTCAAAGACTAAAAATGCCTACTAAAGATTTTGCTTTAAAATTAGGTTTTATACCGAAAGAAAATGTTTCAGGAATTTTTATTAAAAAATATTCTGAGGATCAAAGTATTGAAATCGATTTTGAAAAAAATACTTTTCATTTTGGTGGGAAAATAAAAATTGGCGAAAAAGATTCTCAAAATATAACTAAACCCGAAGATTGGGTAGTTTTAGAATGTGTAAATAGACTTCTTCAAAAAGGTTATAAGCCAGAAAATATTTCATTAGAAAAAGTTTATCCCGCTGGTCATGGGTTTTCAGGACGATTAGATATTTGCGTTACTCGTGATGATGGTTCAGAATATTTATTGATTGAGTGTAAAACTTACGGAAAAGAATTCGACAAAGAATTTAATCGAATTAATAAAGATGGAGGTCAATTATTTACCTATTTCAAATTCAGCAACAAGGCAGATGTCATTATGTTGTATGCTTCCGAATTAAAAGGAAATGATTTAGTTTACAGAAACGAAATAATAAAAATTGAAGATGACTACAGAACTGGTGATGTAAAAGATTTCTATGAAAAATGGAATAAATTAACCAAAGACAATGGAGTTTTTGATTCTTGGGTAAATCCGTATAATTTCGAAAGCAAAGCCTTAACAATAAACGATTTAGAAGAAATAAGACAGGAAGACAGTAGTTTTATCTTTAATCGTTTCTTAGAAATTTTGCGTCATAACGTTGTTTCTGATAAAGGAAATGCTTTTAATAGAATTTTCACGTTATTTCTTTGTAAAATATACGATGAAAAAACCAACGAAGGAACTAATAATGAATTAGGTTTTCAGTGGTTGGAAGGAATTGATACTCATAGAACTTTCCAATTGAGGTTGACCGATTTGTACAAAAATGGAATGTACGAGTTTTTAGAAAAAGTAGTTACTGATTTTTCTGAAACTGAATTCAAAAACCGTTTTCCAACTTTAACCGAAGAACAAAGAAATCCAATTATTGAAGAATTTCGAAAATTGAGATTAGAGAAAAACAATGAATTTGCCATTAAAGATGTTTATGATGAACAATCGTTTAATGAAAATGCGGTTGTTGTTAAAGAAATTGTGCAATTATTAGAAAAATACAAATTACGCTACACCAAAAAACAACAATATTTATCAGACTTTTTCGAACTCCTCTTAACAACTGGATTAAAACAAGAATCGGGACAATTTTTTACACCTGTTCCTGTGGCTCAGTTTGTGATAAAAAGTTTGCCAATTGATACCATTTTAGAAGACAAATTAGCTTCTGCAAAAATTGCTAATGATACGCTTTTGCCCTATGTAATGGATTATGCAGCTGGAAGTGGGCACTTTTTGACCGAAACAATGCACGAAATGCAACGTTTATTGGATAAAAAAGATGATAAAAAATATTCACCAAGCGTTGCTACAAAAATTAGAAATTGGAAAGACGACCATTTTGCTTGGGCAATACAATATGTTTACGGAATTGAAAAAGATTATCGATTAGTAAAAGTTGGTAAAGTTGGTTGTTATTTACACGGCGATGGTTTAGCAAATGTCATTCATTCGGATGGTTTGGCTAATTTTTCACATCCCGATTATAAAGGTAAATTATTAAATAAAGACAAAGATTTTCCTCAGGAAAACAAACAGTTTGATATCATTGTATCAAATCCGCCGTATTCTGTTTCTGCGTTTAAAAATTCTGCTCGTTCATTTTATAAAGATGGCGATTTTGATTTGTATAATAAACTTACCGACAACAGTTCAGAAATAGAATGTTTGTTTATTGAGCGTACCAAACAGTTATTAAAAGATGGTGGCGTTGCCGGGATTATTTTACCAAGTTCAATTTTGAGTAATACCGGAATTTATTCTAAATCTCGCGAAATTATTCTGCAGTATTTTGATCTTGTCGGAATTACAGAATTGGGTTCTAATACTTTTATGGCAACCGGAACCAATACAGTTACGTTGTTTCTAAGAAGAAGAAACAACTACGAAAGTGCGAACATTAAAATTGCGGTCGAAAAATTCTTTACCAATTTTCAAGATGTAACTATAAATGGAATCGAAAAACCGGTTGCAAAATACATCAATCACGTTTGGGAAGGTATTTCTTTTGAGGATTATATTTCTCTTTTGAAAAAAGAACCAAATAAAGCAATTATTGAACACGAGATTTATAAAGAATACCAAAAGAAACTAAAATCTAAAAATGACAAAGAGTTTTTTAATTTGCTTTTAGATAAAGAATTAGACAAACTCTATTACTTCATTATTGCTTACAAACAGAAAGTTGTTTTGATAAAAAGTGGTGAAAAAGATGCTGAAAAACGTTTTTTAGGTTACGAATTTTCTAACAGAAGAGGAAGCGAAGGAATTCACCCGATACAACGAGGTAAAAATATAGAAGATTGTACCAAGCTTTTTGACTCAGAAGTTTTTGATAACCCTGAAAAAGCAAGTACTTACATTTACAAAGCCTTTGCAGGAGATTATGATTTCCCGATAGATGAAGTAATGCAAAATAACGTTTCTCGCCACAATTTAGTAGATATGTTGACTTTTGACCGAGTGGATTTTGAAAAAAATATTTCACTTTCGGTTAAAAAAAAAGTAGTTATTGATTCCAAATATCAACAAGATAAAGTTGAGAACGTTTTTATTGAAATAAAAAATGGTAAGAATGTTGCCCAAAGTGATGAAATTGGAGATTATAGAGTTTCTAGAATTGAGTCAATTGCAGATGCTACTTTTAATATTAACGCAACAAAATGGACAACAGATAAAGTTTTAGAAAACGATTTCTTACAAAAAGGAGATATTCTTTTAAGTCATATAAACAGTGTTGAACATTTAGGGAAAACAGCTTATTTCAATCTAGATGAAAAAATTGTTCACGGTGTAAACTTATTAAGGTTTAGACCTGACAAATCAAAAGTTTTAGCAAAATACGCTTCAGAAATATTTAAAGTTAAAGAATTTATTTTTGAAATGCAGAAATATGCTATTAAAGCGGCTAATCAAGCAAGCTTAAATTCTGCTAATTTAAAAGCTTTAAAAATCCCACTTCCACCAATAGACATTCAACAAAAAATTGTTTCTGAAATTGAAGTTTTAGAAGCAAAAGAAAAGAAAGTAAAAGATGAAGTTGAGAAGTTTAAAGTAAAATCGAATGAAATTTTCAATCTTAATGTTAAAACTACAATTAAAAGACTTGATGAGATTTGTGAATTAAAAGCTGGAGACTTTGTAAAAGTTGGGGATATTAGCAAAGAGGAAAATGAAAATTTATTTCCATGTTTTGGAGGAAATGGTTTGAGAGGTTATGTAAAAACTTTTACTCATGAAGGAAAATTTTCATTAGTAGGTAGACAAGGTGCTTTGTGTGGAAATGTTCATTTAGTTGAGGGTAAATTTCATGCTACAGAACACGCTTTAGTTGCAACTCCTTTGTCAGATATTGATTCTACTTGGTTACATTATAAATTAGTTGAGATCAATTTAAATCAATATGCAACTGGAACAGCACAACCAGGTCTTTCAGTTATGAACTTAAAACCAATAGAAATAAGTGTTCCGTCTCTTTCCGAACAACAAAAAATAGTTTCTGAAATTGAAAAAATAGAAACTAAGATTACTATTTTAGAAAAAGAAATTGCTGAAATTCCAAAACAAAAAGAAGCGGTTTTAAAGAAGTACTTATAGCCCTAAAAATCAAACTCTAAAATATCTTTATCTTTTAACATCCGTTCCACAAATATTTTATGATTTTTAGGTGTTCCGGTAGCAACCCAGTTCCCGGTAATCGTATTATTAACCAATTGATGCTTTCCGCGTTGAGGTTTAAGTTTATTCTCTTTAAAAACTTCTTCATAGCTTTCTAAATCGCCTTGCATATGTTGCTTTTTAACAATACGGTAAATGCGTTTTGTGAACCTGCGATCGCCAATTTCTTCTAAAAAAGGAAAAATGATAAGTGCCAAAAGTACAACCGCAGTTACACCAATGGCTTGCTCATAATAACCAGACCCAACCGCCATTCCGATGGCTGCAACAATCCAGATAATGCATGCTGTAGTTAAACCTTTAACGCGGTTTTCCTCCTTAAAAATTACACCAGCACCCAAAAAACCTATTCCAGTAACAATATTTGATGCGATTCTATCCTGACTGGCTGACCCTATTTTTATGGAAAGAATGGTAAATAGCGCTGCACCCAAACCAATCATCATCATGGTTTTTAACCCTGCAGATTTACTTCTATATTCTCGTTCAGCACCAATTAAACCACAGAGCAATGTTGCTAAAAGAAATTTATTGACTTCACTCTGTGTGAGAAAATGACTGTTATCTAATATATCATTCATTGCCTATTGATTAGAAATGGCAAATTAGTAAAAATCGTAACATCTTAGGCCATTTGCACGGCCAGAATTGCTACTATTAAGCCAATATTTTTCATAGCCAAGTCCGATTTCGGAAGTTCCTCCAGTGTTTGTATAATTTATTTTGGATGTTGTGGCATCGTGGCTAATTCCAATTCTGAATTTTTCTCCATTTGTTCGTCTGTTAAAAATATCGAATATCACGGAGAAAACTATTGCATCGTTTCCATTAGAATTGCCATCATTTCGATACCAAATCCCTGCATTTATACCCGCATATTTAAATTGTGTGCCAAAACTAAACGAGGTTACATTTTGCTGTTTGTAGGCCACGATAGAAGGAATGAGGTAGGTTCCGTCTCTATCGTATTGGTCTGGAATTAAAGTCAGTTTATAGCTCAGGTTACCCGAAATCCTCATGGGCAATTTAGCCTGGAAGCCTGCCAGAGATTCATCAGGGCGATTTAAATGATGCAAACCCAGGCCTACCATAAAATTCTTGTAAACCATATTTCCACCAGCGGCTGCATCAAAGTAAAACCTGCTATCGATATTTGGCCTTTCAGCTCCTGAAATGATGCCCGGAATAATTCCTGCTGTTACATCAATCTGATCTCCGAATACCAGCCTGTCCCAGTTTAATTTTTGATTGGTTATTCCTCCTTGCAGACCGAAAGAAAGCGTAAAATCATCGCCACTGATAATGTAAGAATAGCTTAAAGCGATATTATTTTTTTGTAAATATGCGGTTCCTTCACTGCTTCTGTTAAAAATTAAGCCTACACCGCTATTTAACTTTTGCAGGTTTAAATCAGCAGAAGCACTCATGTAAGAAAAATCGCCAGAAAGACCAGTCCATTGGTTTCTGTATAAAGCATTAAATCGGATATCACCCTCAAACTGACCTGTTAATGCCGGATTTAAATAAATCGGTGAGTTATAAAATTGAGAATAAATATGATCCTGACTCATTGAAAATAAAGGCAATACCATTATCAATATAAATAAATTAATCCAACTGCCCTTCATCATCTTATTAAATATATGTTTCCTGTTTTTTTAGGGGCAGATGAATCATAAGTCATCCCCTTCCACTCGCCGCCATTAATAAACTTCAAATCAATTTTCCAGAAATAAACGCCTTGCGGTTGCTCCTGACCATTATATTTGCCATCCCAGCCTTCCAAAGGCGCACCATCGCTTAATTTTGTTGTTTCCCACAAAACTTGCCCCCACTTGTTAAAAACAGTCATTGTCCAATTGTCAATACCCCTGCCTTTTGCCTTAAAAGTTTGGAGTTCATTTTTCTGGCTTGCTGGCATAAATGAATTTGGAACATATAGAAATCCGGGAACACCAATTATTCTAACTACCTGTGTCGATGTAGATGCGCAACCTTCCTTATTTATCACTTTTAGCGATACAGTATAATCACCAACGTTGGCGTAAGTATGTGCTGGACTTTGTAAGGTCGATTTTGTGCCGTCGCCAAAATTCCATTCCCAGCTACCTGCACCATTTATGCTTGCATCTCTAAAACTAAAGGTAAAGTTTGGAATGGATAGCTCATTTCCTGGTAAAACGGTAAAAATAGATTGTGGTGGCGCAATAATATTAATATAATCTGGTATTGTTAGCGTATTGGTACAACCTATTAGGTTTGTAGAAGTAAGCGTAACGGTATACTTTATCCCCGATCCTTTATAAAGATGATCGGGTTCAAATTCTGCAGAAGTTGTTCCATCTCCAAAATCCCACTTATAACCTATGGCGTTTTTGCTTGAATTTTTAAACTTCACCAGTGTACCATCGCATCCTATGGTTTTATCGGCTACAAAGCCTACTGTTGGCTGCTCTAAAACAACAATTGTTTCGGTAGTTTGTGCATTCGAGCAATCATTGGCTGCATAAAGTGTTACGGTGTAGGTGCCTGGTTTTGTAAATGTATGCTTTACGATTTCAGGGGCAGAATTGGTGACCTGCGTACCTGTTCCATCACTAAAATCATAAACAAATCTGTCTGCACCTTTTGTATTGTTATAAAAATTAACCGTTAGTGGCGCACAGCCTCTTAGTTCTCCTGCGTTTACAACCAGCTCAGGGGTAATATCATTAGGCGATACCCTCAAAGTATAGCTTGAAGTGCTTTTTCCACATGCATTTTCTGCCGTCATTGTTATGATGTAATCTCTAACCGCTAGGGTTGTAAACAGGTGATTGACAGAACTTCTATCGTTAGTAACTACAACAGGCGAACCATCGTTAAAATCATACGTATAAGTTGTACCAGAGCTTACCGGGGATGTGTTGCTGAAATTTATCAGCAATGGTGAGCAACCCGAAGTTTTATCAGGACTGAAGATAGAAACCGGTTTTCCTTGTACAAATACTGTTGATGTAGCTGTAGTTGTACCACATGGCGTTACTGCACTTAAGGTTATGGTGTAAGTAATATCTTTACCTGATGGATCTGGTTGAAAAGTTATCGGACCTGGTTGTGCCAAATTGGAAGTTATTCCATTGCCAAAATCCCATTTGAAAGTGGATGCCGTTAATGAGTTTGATGTATTTATAAAATTAACCGCCAATGGGCCGCAGCCTTGTGTTGCCGATTGGGTAAATGCAGCCTTTACATCTTGCTGTGTTGAAAATGTGTGAATGGTTTCATCTCCAGCACAGTTTAAACTGCTGGTTACAACTAACTTAATTACAATGGTTTTATTTTCTCCAACAATGGTGAAACCTGGAAAAACAATGCCTTTTCCGATTTCAACATTATCTGCAAACCAGGTGTATGTATCATTTCTATCTGGGTAAGGGGTTGCTTTTATATTTGCTGCTGTAAGTACAAACGGCGGGCAGCCTTTATCTGTTATAAAAACAATTTCTGCTTTGGCGGGTGGATTTACCGTTATCTTAACTGAATTACTTAAATAACCAGAACACGGACCGCTTGCAACCACTCGCCTATACAAAGTTGTAACTTGAAGTATTGTTGGTGTAAAATCTTGATTATTTTCTCCTGCAATATCTATCCATGTACTGCCATTATTGGTGCTTATTTGCCATTGATAAGCGTAAGTTCCACTTGCTCCTGTTGGTATTGAGCCTTCTATTTTTGCAATTGCTGTACCTAAACAAATGGTTTGATCGGCGGTGATGGAATTATTGGCGAGCGGTAAAAGTATCTTAACTTCTACAACGTTACTATTTGATGTACATACATTGCTATTTACCACCCTTCTATAAAATGATGAAGCTGTTACCTGGATATTTAAATCCTTATTGGTTTGTCCGTTGATATCATTCCATGCATTTCCATCAGGACTGCTTTGCCATTGGTAAATATATTGCCCATTTCCACCTGTTGGCAAATCGCCATTTATGACAGTATTTTGCCCCGAACAAATTTCAGCTGCTGTAGTTGAAATGGTATTAATTAGGTTACGATAAATTATAATGCTTGTTTCAGAAGATTTAGGATCACAAGTTGGTGCACCAGAGATGGTCCATTTAAATTTGTACGTTTCGCCTGGCACTAAGCCGGTAACTGTTGTATTAAATAAAAGTAGATCGGTAATTACAACCCCGGTTTGGGTTGATGTTAGTGTCCATTTCCCCGTGTAGGGTGCATCGACCTTATTACCATTCAAAGTTGCCGAATTAGCCCCACAAAAATTTTGATTGGCACCAGCTATTGCATCAGGAATAGCTGGATTAACATTAATTGTAATCGGTTGAGATGTAGCTTCATCGCAAACACTATTTTTTACAGCTGCCCTAAATTGTATAGTTTGGGTTAAGTTTGAAAAAACATAAGGATTGGTGGTAGCAACAATTGCTATCCAGTTTTGCCCACCATCTATAGAACTTTCCCAGCGAATAATATTTCCAATATTACCGCTCAGGCTTATACTACCCCTGTTTGCTCCTGCACAAACATCATTGTTCGTTGTGGCAGTTGTCCCACCAACACTTTTGGCTTTAACGGTTACGGTAAAGGTGAACGGGCTACCAGTACATCCGTTTAACGTTGGCGTGATTTTGTAGGTTACGGTAGCATCTGCGGATAAATCATTATTTGTTAGAACATCATTTATAATTGTTCCTGTTCCATCCGAAAAACCATTAGCATTAGTGGTTCCGGTAGCCGACCAGGAATAAGTTGCACCAACAACATTACTAGTCGGTGTGTAATTAACTGCTGTACCAGAACATATCACCTTTGTTGCAGCACTTGTAACGTTGATAGCCGGATTTATTTTGATAACAATTTCATCATCAACAGTAGCGCAAACACCTGTTAAACCGGTCGACTTTCTTAAAATTAAATTTACGCTACCAGCTAATCTTTCTGCTGCTGTTGGTTCATAAGTTGGATTTAAAACATTTCTACTTGGTAAAAATTGTCCTGCACCACCCACCCAGCTACTGGTATTATCGGTAGAAGAACCGCTAATAGTTCCTTCAAGCTGAACGTTGGCTGTATTGAAGCAAATGGTTTGATCAGCACCAGCATTAACAACAGGTGCCGTAATAAAAGTTAGTTTTTGACTTACTGGTAATGCCGTTCCACAATTATTGGTATACGTAACAGAAACATTATATTCTACGTATTCCTCAAATTTTATTGATGGGTATTGAGATGCAGCAGTGGTACCCTTATCAAACGAGTATTTCCCCCCATCGACCGTCCAAAGGTATATACCAACTGTTGGAGCGGTTGTCCCTGTAAATGTTGTTTTTGTAGGCCCGGTAGTTGTCGGATTAAAATCGTAGGTTGCTAAATTACATAATGATATATCCGGAGAAAGAACAGTTGTTGGTTGTGCATTAACAATTACAGTTTGCGGTGCCGATGAAATAATACCACACGAGGAGGTTGTTATGCTAAGTGAAATTACATATGTTCCGGGGGAAGTAAAGTTGAACAAGGGATCTGTGCTGGAGGAATTTGTTCCACCGGCATACGTTACGGCAGGGGTAACTGTCCATTTGTAATTATTTGTAGCAGCACAAGTTGGATCGATTACCGACGTGTTTGTTGCCTGTAATGTACCGGGTGTACAGATTAAGTTTGACGGTAATGTAAAAGCCGGTTTTGGAGGATCCTGAATGCAGATTGTAAACTCTACTGGTTCAGCATTACAAGATCCGGAACTGTTAGACTCCAACCTGATTACATGAGTACCATGTGTAGGAAAAGTTGCAATAAAGTCATACGATCTGGGTTTGTTGGGCTGTGTAATCGTGCCGTCAACATACCAATTATACGTAACATTATTTGGGGTACAGCCAGGTGAAGTAGTATTAGGATTTTCGCCGACAATGGAGGTATTTTTAAAAGTGATAGTAGTTGCGGTACATCCTGGATTATCAAAAGTAAAGCTATTGACATCTTTAATCACCACCTTCGCAGTCGTAGAAACAGCAGTCCCTATATCTCCACAAAAAGAATTATTTACCCGAACCACGACATCAAAAACATTGTAAATTGTACCGCTGCTGCCAGTCGAGTTTTGCCCGCAGGAGGATTTGTTATATTGATGTCTTACGATACCACCGCTGCTAACAATATCACAATAGGTATAAATAGATGTTTGCCCATCACCCCAATTTACTCTGTACACATCGCCGGGAAAGTTATTTTTAATTCCCAGCGCAGAGGTATTAACCTGAAATTCCAGAAATCCAAGCGGAAGACAAACAATATTATTTCCAGAGGTTGTAAAAGTAGTTATAATTGGGTTATTAATAATCAGGTAAGATTTTGTAGCAACAGTTCCATCTGGGCTTACTGCCTTTACAACAATTGTGTAATGGGCAAGATGAGCAGTGAAAGAGGCAAATCCTGAAGATCCGAAGGTTATATCTGTAGGCGTTCCACCATTAATCTCATCTGTTATAGAAGCAGTTACTGTCGTGCCAAGTGTTGACTCGTTTGTAAGAATGAAATTTTTATTGTCAGAAGTAATACATGCTCCAATTGTTTCAACGTCTCCAGCTTTTAAAAATGCTGATGAAATCTTTGCCGTGGTAGTTAGCCCTGACTTAATTTCAAAAGCATTAGAAATTGTGCTTATTGAACCCGGAGTTGTAGACTCTACACGTAGCCTATAGCCAGTTCCCGCAGGTGTTCCAGCCGGAATTATTCCATTTACATAAGTTGAATAAAATCCATTGTAAGCACCAATCTGCGTACCTGGCGCAAAATTTCCATTAGCATCGGATAGAACCAATCGAAATGAATTACCAGGTGTTATACAGGTATTTGGATCTATCTTGAAAGTAGCGGTAATATTATTACCATCTCCGTAGGGTCCAGGATCAACCACAACATTTGTTAACTGTGCTTTAGCCGAAGCTGCAAAAAACAAAAAGGCCGAGAAAATAGTAGCTGTACGCAAAGTTTTTCTACACCAGGTCTTCATAAATCTTTAACAATAGGGAATTGTTTTAAAAGAAGAAATTTTGCAAAGAAATATAACCCGCCAATTGCGATAAAGCCGAATGGGCAACTAAATCATTAATTTGTTTGGTAAATATTTATTCGATATTATTTTTCTTCAACTGTTCAATTTCTAAAATACAAAAACTTTAAAGCTTCATTAAAAACTTTACATGAAAGCGGATGACTTATGTATTGAATTTTTTACATAAAGGCTATTCTGAGCGTTTTTTACAATAAAAAATCCCCCAAAACTTTAGTTTTGAGGGATTTAATTTTACACGTAAGTTTTAAGCGAGTGGTTAATTACATCATACCACCCATGCCACCACCGCCCATTGGAGGATGAGCACCAGCGCCACCTTCTTCAGGTTCGTCTGCTAAAACAACTTCGGTAGTTAATAACATCGCTGCGATTGATGCTGCATTTTCCAATGCTACGCGACTTACTTTAGTTGGGTCGATAACACCAGCGCCAATTAAGTTTTCGTAAACATCAGTACGGGCATTATAACCGAAATCTGCAGTACCTTCTTTAACTTTTTGAACTACAATAGAACCTTCAATACCTGCGTTTTCGCAAATCTGACGTAATGGTTCTTCAATCGCACGACGAATAATCTGGATACCAGTATTTTCATCTTCGTTTGCACCTTTTAGGTTAGCTAAAGCTTCTACCGCACGGATAAAAGCAACACCACCACCGGCAACAATACCTTCTTCTACAGCCGCACGAGTTGCATGTAAAGCATCATCAACACGGTCTTTTTTCTCTTTCATTTCAATTTCACTGGCTGCACCTACATAAAGAACTGCAACACCGCCAGCCAACTTAGCTAAACGCTCTTGTAATTTTTCTTTATCGTAATCAGATGTAGTCGTTTCAATTTGAGCTTTAATCTGGCTAACACGAGATTTAATATCTTCAGAGTTACCAGCGCCATTAATTACCGTTGTATTGTCTTTATCAACAACAACTTTTTCAGCCGAACCTAAATAAGTTAAATCTGCATTCTCTAATTTGTAACCTCTTTCTTCTGATACAACAATACCACCAGTTAAAATTGCGATGTCTTCTAACATTGCTTTTCTTCTATCGCCAAAACCTGGAGCCTTAACAGCAACAACTTTTAATGACCCACGGATTTTGTTAACCACTAAAGTAGCTAAGGCTTCACCATCTAAATCTTCAGAAATGATAACCAAAGGTTTACCAGTTTGAACAGTTTTTTCTAAAACCGGCAACAATTCTTTCATGTTGCTAATTTTTTTGTCGTAGATTAAAATGTAAGGGCTTTCTAATTCCGCTTCCATTTTATCAGCATTGGTTACAAAATACGGAGATAAATAACCTCTGTCAAATTGCATACCTTCAACTGTTTTCACTTCGGTTTCAGTACCTTTTGCTTCTTCCACAGTAATTACACCATCTTTACCAACTTTGCTCATTGCTTCAGCAATTAACGAACCGATAACCTCATCATTATTTGCTGAGATGGATGCAACTTGTTTAATTTTATTATTATCATCACCAACCGCTTGAGATTGAGATTTTAAATTTTCTACAACAGCAGCAACTGCTTTATCAATACCACGTTTTAAATCCATTGGATTTGCACCCGCAGCAACGTTTTTAATACCTGTAGTTATAATTGCCTGAGCCAAAACTGTTGCAGTTGTTGTACCATCACCAGCAATATCAGCTGTTTTAGATGCAACTTCTTTAACCATTTGAGCACCCATATTTTCAACCGCATCTTTCAATTCGATTTCTTTTGCAACAGTTACACCATCTTTAGTAATTGCTGGAGAACCGAATTTTTTATCGATAATTACGTTACGTCCTTTCGGGCCTAATGTTACTTTTACTGCATTTGCAAGAATATCAACACCTCTTTTCAGGGCATCGCGTGCTTCTACGTTATATTTTACTTGTTTTGACATTTCTTTTTGAATTTTGAATGATTATGTGAGTGAATGATTGAATATTCCTCTCTATTCTTTTATAATTTTTTTCTGACTTTATGCTGAATTCACTAATTCGAAACTCAGTCATTCAATCATTAATTTTTATCCAACAACAGCGTAAATGTCGGTTTCACGCATAATTAAGTAATCTTTACCTTCGTAAGGGAATTCGGTACCACCGTATTTACCATAAATTACAACATCGCCAACTTTTACATTCGCTTTTTTACCTTCAGAATCTTCTTCAGAAACAGAAACTACAGTTCCTTTAGATGGTTTTTCTTTTGCAGTATCAGGGATATACAAACCCGATGCAGTTTTTTCTTCTGCCGCAGCCGGTTCAACGATTACTCTGTTCGAACTGCCAGCAATTGGTTTAAGGTTTAACGCCATAACTTTTATTATTTTTTATTTTGATTTAAGTTTTTAACTAAGCATGCAATTACACTTTTTATGCCAATAGCTTCGCAGGGACAAATTTTCACCTGTACTGTCAAATTTTTAAACAAATGGCGAATATTGGAAATTTTGGGTGTCAGCTTGGCAGAAGGTAATTAGGCTAATAGTGTTTTATGCATCTATAGTTATCCCGCAGATATCGCTAATTACGCAGATAAATACATAATTTAACATTTGTTTATGTGTGATTTTTACCACTGTGAAAAATAATCACACAACATAATGCTTATTTAAACTTCCTTTATAAGTCCAGAATAACATTTTTATAAAAGCCGTACATCAAAACTCTTAACTATATAATCTTATAACAAAAAAGCTTTCCCTTTTGAGGAAAGCTTTTCAATATTTCTTTAGTCTTAACTATTTTTTAGTCGTATCTGCTGGTGCAGGTTGTACAGGAGTAGCGTTATTAGTTGCACCGCCACCTAGTGGAGATGGAGAAGGCATTTTATTTAAACGGTCTTGAATTTCTGTATTTCCAGTTGCTGCTGCGCCGTTGTTTGTTTTAGCAATAGTAGTAATCGATAAAGTTAAAACAACAATAAGTGCTAGTAATACCCACGAACCTTTTTCTAAAACATCACCTGTACGTTGTACGCCAAACATATTGCTGGTGCCACCACCAGTTGCTAAACCACCACCTTTAGGGTTTTGTACCAATACAAATAAGCCTAAAGCCACACAAGCAACAATTAATAAAATGATTAAAAAGGTTATCATGATAAAATATATTTTAAAATTTCTTTTCTATAGATTGGATAAGGTCGGCAAAGTAACCACTTTTTTCTGGATATTTCAAACTTAATTTTTTATAAGTATCTATGGCTTTGTGGTAAAGCATTTGCTCGATGTAAATTTTGGCTAAAGTTTCCGAAACCAAGTCATAACGGTCTTCAGCGCTCTTTTTGGCTTTATTCTCATTATCTATTTGCTCTGGTTTTGGAGGTTTTATCGTTGGGTCTTCTTTTAAAAACTTCTCGATAATCTCCGCACCTTTGGCATCCTTAACGTCCGCAGATGGATATTCCGCTAAATGATCGGCAACTTCGAAAGGTGTTTGAATGTGAAAAATATGCTCTACATACTGCTGCTGAAACTCAGCCCGCTCCTGATTTTTTTGCTGAGGTTGTCTTTTTAGTTCGGGTTTTGGTTGTGCGTAAGGCTGAAAGATTTGTTCGTGTTCTTTACGTGTTTTCGCCAGCCACCATAAAAAAGTGTAAGGAAGTTGGTCATCATCGTATTTAGAAACAAAGCTATGTTCAGGTTCATCAGGAACAACGGTTTCTATCTCCGGAACGTTAACAACATCGGTACTTAACTTCTGTTCGAAAGCAAAGAAATCTGTCGCAGCTACACTTTCGATAAAACTATCTTCATCTGCCGGCAAATCCATCAAATGACTATCAATGCCAGGCAAATTATTTGGTGTTTCTATGTTTACAGCCTGGGTAATTTTAGGTTCAGAATTTTCAGTTATCTCTCCTATTTCATCATAAATTTCCTGCTCATCAGCGGTGCTTTCTTCATCAATTATTGCAAACTCCTCTTTATCTATCGTTTCTTCAATTATTTCATTTTCGATAACCGGTTCTTTGTGAAGAATATTGTATAGCACATTTCCATTACTGTACAAAGCTGCATTAGATATAAACTTTGCATCAGCCTTGGCTAAGAGTAAATGAACGATTTGTGCATAAGGATATTGCGCCAACATTTCCTGTAACATGGGTATATGCTCTTGCCCAACCTTTCCAGGTTGTGCCAGTAAATTTGCAAGTAGCTTTTTGTTATCCATTATTTAGGTTTGCTGCTAATATAATTAATGCAGGTGGTTTTTAAAAAAGTTTAAGCTACCATTGTGCAAATGCACGGTTAAAAATATCTTCGGTAAGCTGTTTGTTAATAGCTTCTATAGCCACAGGTTGAAGCGATTGTATAGATGCGCCGTTTAATGGAAAATCATAATACCTTGAAAAACTTTCTTCAAAGCTTTCCTTATCATGCCCTTTAATATTATTAATGTATTTTACGGCAACCGTAATGGTTAAACGGTTATTAGATGCGGTTGGCGTACTGCTCGAAGTTAAAGCTACAGGCCGGATTTCGTATCCGGTTATTCGGCCTTCAAAAATTGCATCGCCATCACTCGGGGTTATACTTAACCGCGTTTGGCTACGGATACGCGATTTTACAGCTTCAGTAAACTGCTGGCTTAAAGTAGGGATTACCAACGGCGCACTATTTTCGAAAAACCGAACGGTTATTGTTTTCATTTCTACCGGAATGGATGCGCCGCTAAAAGTGTATGCACATGAACTTAATGCTGCGATAATTAGAAAAGCAAATATTTTGATCTTCATAAGCTGATTTTATAGACTTAATTCTTTAATCTTTCTGTAGAGTGTACGTTCAGATATTCCTAATTCCTGAGCTGCGAATTTTCGTTTGCCTTTATGCTTTTTGAGTGCCTTTTTTATTAAATCAGATTCCTTGTCTACTAGCGATAACGATTCTTCTACCTCTTCCGCATCGTGTGCAAAATTATAATCGGAGTTATTACTGCTGTTATTATTATTTGCTGTAGGCTGTTGAATGGTAAAACCGTGTTCTTGTCCGGCCGGCAATTCTACATCTCTGTAAAGTTGATTGATGTACTGTGGATTATCAGCCAAAACCGTTGCGGTATTTCCACCATGCTGAATAATTTCTGCAACGAGTTTTTTAAGCTCAACCATATCCTTTTTCATATCGAAAAGCACTTTATACAAAATATCTCTTTCTGTAAAATCTTCTTTTGATTGAGAATTTATCGTCATTGGCAGGTTGCTGCCAGCTTCATTTGGAATATAGTTCAAAATTGCTTGCCCGCTTACGTTTCTTTCCTTTTCCAGAACGCAAATTTGTTCAGCAATATTTTTTAGCTGCCTAACATTACCAGGCCAGCTGTAATTTGTTAAAATTTGTACTGCATCTGGCTCTAATTGTAATCCGGGACTACGGTATTTATCACTAAAATCAGCAGAGAATTTTCTGAATAGCAAATAAATATCTTCTTTACGTTCATGTAATGCAGGAATACGTAATGGAACGGTATTTAATCTATAATATAAATCTTCACGGAATTTTCCATTTTTAACCCGGTTGTAAACATCAACATTGGTTGCAGCAATAATACGAACATCAGTTTTTTGAACCTTTGATGAACCCACGCGTAAATATTCGCCGCTTTCTAAAATCCTTAATAAACGAGCTTGTGTTCCTAATGGTAATTCCGCTACTTCATCTAAGAAAATTGTACCCCCGTTAGCAACTTCGAAATATCCTTTACGTGCTTCGTGTGCGCCTGTAAACGAACCTTTTTCATGCCCAAATAGTTCTGAATCTATTGTTCCTTCGGGAATGGCACCGCAATTTACCGCGATAAAAGGACCATGTTTGCGGACACTCATTTGATGGATAATTTGAGAAAAAACCTCTTTACCACTACCGCTTTCACCAGTAATTAAAACCGACATATCTGTTGGCGCAACCTGGCTTGCAATGTCTATGGCACGATTAAGTAATGGCGAATTGCCTATAATACCGAACCGTTGTTTTATATTTTGTGTATCCATTCTTTAGTATCAAGTAATTAGTATCAGGTATCAAGATTGGGCATCATTAACTTTACTAACTCATTGTGTTTTTCACTTAAAGCTTTAGCCTTTAAGCTCTTAAACTATCTTTCCAATCAGCGTAGCTGAAGTACATTTTTCAATTAATACATTAGCATAATGACCAGGCTTAACGCCATCAATTACAGGGAAAATTGCCATTGCGCCACTATCACCTCTTCCGCAATAATCCTTATCCGATTTTTTTGATGTGCCTTCTATCAGAACACGTACAGTTTTTCCAACCCATTCTTGTAAACGCAGTAATGAATGTGCCTGTTGTTTAGCTAAAATTTCTGCTAATCTGCGCTTTTTAACTTCTTCCGGAATATCATCCTCAAATTTACGGGCGGCTAAAGTTCCTGGTCTTTCAGAATAAGTAAAGTTGTAAGCGAAATCATATCCCACATAATCCATTATGCTTAAGGTATCCTGATGTTCTTCTTCGGTTTCAGTGCAGAAACCTGCGATGATATCAGTAGAAATTGCACATCCCGGAATAATATTTTTAATCGCATCAATACGGTTAATGTACCATTCACGGGTATAAGTTCTGTTCATTAATTCCAAAATGCGTGTATTTCCGGATTGAACAGGCAAGTGGATGTAATTGCAAATGTTATCATATTTAGCGATGGTGTATAAAACCTCATCAGTAATATCTTTAGGATGTGAAGTTGAGAAACGAACCCTTAAATCAGGATTTACCAAAGCTGTTTGCTCTAAAAGCTGTGCGAAGTTTACAGTTTCAGTTCCATCTTCCGAAGTCCAGGTGTATGAATCTACGTTTTGGCCTAAAAGAGTAACTTCACGGTAGCCTGCTTCAAATAAACTTTGTGCCTCTGCAATAATCGAATGTGCATCTCGACTGCGTTCTCTGCCACGTGTAAATGGCACAACACAGAACGAACACATGTTGTTACAACCGCGTGTAATAGAAATAAAAGCGGTTATTCCATTGCTGTTTAACCGAACAGGGCTAATATCTGCATAAGTTTCCTCACGAGATAAAAGTACATTTACGGCTTTATGGCCACTTTCTACCTGCTCAATTAAGTTTGGTAAATCACGGTAAGCATCCGGGCCAACAACTACATCAACCAAACGCTCTTCTTCTAAAAACTTAGATTTTAAACGCTCGGCCATACAGCCTAAAACACCTACAATTAGTTTTGGATTACGACGCTTTTCTACCCCAAATTGCGACAAACGGTTTCTAACCCTGGTTTCTGCATTTTCTCGAATAGAGCATGTGTTAATGAAAATTACATCTGCCTGGTGATAATCGCCAGTGGTTTCAAATCCTGTTTCAGAAAGAATAGAGGCAACAATTTCACTATCGGCGAAGTTCATTGCGCAGCCATAACTTTCAATGTATAATTTACGGGCATCAGCCTTATTAGGTGCATCTAAAATTAAAGCTTCACCTTGCCTGGTCTCATCGTGCGTCTTATCCTGTACTTGTAAATCAATCATTGTTTAAAACATTTTGGGGATTGCAAAAATACATAAATAAAATTAAAAGTGACAAATTGACATATTTAGTTTAAATGATTACAAACGAATTATTTTATGAGCCAAAAGCAGATGGCTAATTGTTGATTTATTTCACATAAAAGTACAATCAGGTGCATTTTTAAATGAATGCTTGGCCGTTAATGGTGGTTGCAGCTATGCTATCCCTACAATTCCCGATAGAAAAGATCGATACCATTTCATTATACCTAGCTTATTTAGCTGTGGTGTAGTTAGTTAACAAGATAGGTAACTTGAAATGTAAAAGAAATTATCATATCTTTTTTCAAATCCGAGAAGAGATACAATTCTCTCCATTCAAGTTTTCATTGTAAAGATTGATATACCCCCGCTAAACCATGTCGAACTTATTTCTACATCCCAAATACTCATCTTCTTTCTGTGTCATTAAGGTTTTGGCGACTTTACCTTTATCTTTATATCCAAGTAAGTGTAAAGTTCCATGAATCATGATGCGGCAGACTTCGTCAAAATCATTAGTCTTAAAGGATTTGGCGTTTTCTTTAACACGCTCAATACTGATGAAGATATCACTAACGATTTTTTTTTCTTCTTCGGAGTTATCGAAAGTAATAATATCAGTATAAGTATCATGATTTAGGTATTGCTGATTGATGCCAAGCAAATATTCATCACTACAGAAAATGAAATTGAGTTCTTGTAATTTATAGCCCTCTGTTTCAATAGTCGCTTTAATCCACTTTTTAACCTTTAGCTTTTGAGGGAGATTAAAACTAATGGATTCTGTAAAAAATGAAATTGCAGGCATGTTGGGTTTGTTTCAGGCCGCAAATTTAATAAATAATCTGCAAGTCTGCGGCGAAACCTATCGCTCCATATTTAACAATTTCAAATACTTGGCAATTTTATTCTTATAATAATAATTTAAACTTGGCGGCAATTTTTGCAACATATCGTTACCGTTTTGTTGTTGCTTTTTAAACTGCTCAACCATTTTCTGGTATGATGGAGGAAATGTTGCCGCAGCTTTACTTTCTCGTTTTGAATCTTCTTCTTGGTCACGTTCAGCTTTTTCTGCCTCTAATAGCTTGGTTAATAACTCTTTCTGCCTGTTTAATGTTTCTTGCTGTAAACGTTTATTAACCAAATCACTCTCTGTTTGTTTCATTTCCTTAATGGCCTCATTAAGGTTGCCCATTTTACCCGAACCATCTTTATTTTCTTCGCGGTTAATTTTTTCTAAAGCCTGGCGAATCATTTGCTGCTGTTGCGCCATTTTTCCAAATTCCTGACTCATTTGCCCTTTGCCCACCGTTCCTTGGTTACCACCAGACTTCTGCATTTGATCTTTAGCCTTTTGCATGTTCTTGTTCAGCTGCTCCTGCATTTGCGAAAGCTGTTTCATGCCTTGCTTCTGCTTTTTGCCACTTCCAGGCTTCGAGTTCTTTTGCATGTTCTGCAATTGGTTTAAAGCTTCACTCAACATCAAGCTCAAATTGTTAATCGAAGTCATGGTAAATTGCTGGTAACGATTCGCTTCGGGCGTTCTTCTTTCACCAAGGCTTTCCAAGCTCTTATCAAGATTAAAATTTATCTTATTCATTTCCTCATTAACGGTCGATTCGATTTGAGGAACGCGTTTACTTAATGCATACAAACTATCGGCTATGGTTTTAAGGTTATCTTTAATGCTTCGCTGCTTTTGAACATTAGAAGTGTATGATGGGTCGGCCTGACTCATTTTTTTTAACGCTAACATCACTTTTTCCTGTTCAAAAGATGTATTTAGGAGATTTTCCAATAAACGCCGCAACTCTTTGGCATTCAGGTTATTCTCCATTTCTTCACCTTGCTGCTGCATATCACTCATTTTTTTAGAAAGCTTCTCCATTTGGTCGCCAGCTTTTTGTTGTTTCTGACTGGCTCCTTTCGAATCTTTTTTATCTAAAGCATCCTTGCTATCTTGCTGTTCTTTTTGAATACCCTGAACATCTTTTTCAGGGTTTTCAAATGGATTTGGTTTTTCTAAACTTTGATTTTTCTCTTCTAGTTTATTGAAATCATTTTTCAAGTCGTTCATTTCCTTACTCAAAGCATCTTGCTTTTGTTTAAGCGACTGGTTGTCCTGTTTTTTATCCGCAGTTTCTTTACTTAGTTCTTTTTGTTCTTTGGCCAATTCATTTAAACGGTCTATATCGTTTTGAAGATTCTGTTCAAATTCCAGTTGTTTGTAGAGTTCTAAAATCCTGTCTAATTCATTTTTGAGGGTTTTATTATCCAATTGCATTTTCGAGAGTTCATTTTGCGTTTGGTCTTTATTTTTCTCATTCATCAGGTTTTGCAATTTCTGCAAAAGCTCTTTGGTCTTTTCATCCAGTACATTATCAAACAAATCTTTAATTTGTTTTTGTTTCTCTAAAAGCTCTTCCGTTTGTTTTTGGTCTTCCTGCTGCTGGATATTTTTATCGTTCTGCTCTTTAATTTCTTTTACTGCCTCATCCAACTGCTTTTGCTTATCCAGCAAAGCCTCAATTTGCTTTTTATCCTCAAAAGAAATTTGTTTCTTATCAATCAGGCTTTCTGCAACTTTTTTACTTTCTTTTTCAATGTTATTTGCCAAACGAATAGCCGACTGCATTTTTTGTTTAAGCGCCTGGTTACTTGCGTCTGCTTGCTCCGCAGTTTCTTTTTTAGTGGGTGCTTTAAAAGTTTTAATCTGCGAACGGGTAGTTTTTACACCGTTAACGCCATCATTATCAACTACTTCAAAATAATACTCAATTTCTTGGCCAGGCTTTGCTAATGCCGTTTTCAAATCCCAGAAATAGAAAAAAGTGTTTTCAGTGGCGTTTGCTTTAATGGCAATATTCTTACTAACCGTACTGATTATTTTATTGTTTTCCCTAATGTTATATTTAAAGCTCAACAGGCTGAAACCATAATCATCGTTAATTTGGCCGCTGAAATAAAGCGCCTTTTTACTAATGGAATCAGGTTTTTCTTCAACTTGAATAGCGGGCGATTGGTCTTTAATTACGGTGATTTGATGCGAAAGAGAATCTCTCAGTATTACAAAATCATTTTTCGGCGTAATGCTATATTTCGAATTATTTCGAATTGTAGCGTTAAAAGCAGATTCATTATCCAGCACTTTTAAAATATTTTCGGTGCCATTTAAATTAAATAAAAGCGAATTACTTTCAACCGTTTTAAAATTCCAGGTTACACGTGTTCCCTCTGGCAAAAGGATATCGCCAACATTGGCAATCACTTCTTGTTTTTTACCTAAATATGAAGGGTAATTTAAGGTTGCCGTAGCATTTAACAACTCCGGGCGAGGTTTTACACTAACCGTAAATAACGAAGAGTTGAAGCCACCGCCTTTAAAAATTAGTTTTTTATCGCTCTGGATATTTTTGATGCTGTAATTAAACTTGCTGATGTTTTCCTTTTCAAGTTTGTAAATGTTTTTACCATCCTCCACATAAACTTCTGCAGGTAATTCATCGCCATCCAGCTTTAGGTTTATTGTTACATCATCCCCTTGGGTAACGGTTAAATTCTTATTCAAAACCGTAAAACTGAAAGGTGCTTTCGGTGCGATATACTCATCATATTTAAAGAAACTATTCGTTCCCTCGCGTAAAATAGCAGGTGCAATTATTGCAATCAATAAAATAATCGATAGCGGAATAAAAAGGTATTTTAAGTATTTCCGATTGTCATTTATCCGAACAGCAGTGTAAAAGGGAACAGGTTTCAACTCTAAAATTTTTTGATCGATACTAGCCAAAATCAATTGATTGTGCTCTGGCAGGTTTTCAGAAAGCTTATGCAACTGTAAGGTATTCAAAAGTTTATCCTTGATATCAGAAAAATGATTTCCAATAATTACCGAAGCTTCATCAAAAGATAAATGTTTGCCCAATTTTAGCATCGAAAGCAAAGGTTTGATGATTAAAAAACCAATCAAAAGTAATCCTAACAAAAAATACGCAAAGAAAATAAAGGTTTTAAATCCCGCTGAAGGGTTTAAGTAATACAAACTTAAAAAAACAAGCAAGTATAAACCTAAAAGTATAGCTGCGGCATAAATGGCTCCCCGCAAAATCTTATTCAAATAAAATTTACGGATAAACTCATCTATCTTTTTGAGTAAATCGCTATAGTTATTGCCTACCATTACTGTAAATGTAAAAATTGTTCCTCTCAATTAAAAGAAACCTTAGTAAGGTAACGTGTTTATTTCAAATAGTTTATTGAAAAGATAGAATAAAGGTTTGGAAAACGAAGTTTACCGTTTCATGGCGGTTTTCAGTCCCGCTTTTCCTACTGCCGCTTCGAAGAAAAGCGGGCATCCGTCCAATCGGGTTTATTGAACAAAGGTTGATGCTTTTGGCTAAAGCCCAAATTGCATAATAATAGGAAACAGGCAGATAAAGCAGCCTGCAATAAAATGCAAAGCGCTATTAATTCATTGCCGTTCGGCTTCAGCCATCGGTTATTTGCATGGCTAAACCCACAGCCCAAAAATAGCAATAAGGCTGTCCAAGTCCCCTCATTATTTTAAAGGAGGAGAAAGAGGTGGTTTTTTTCATTGCCCTTCTGCTTCAACCTACTGAATAATTAATTTTAAATCTTTATCTTGTTATAAATTAATACAAAGGTTACATAGATTTTAAACTAATTATGTTGTAAAAATCTACTTTTGATTTTTTGTATAATTACCCCAAATATGAAACGAGCACTTATTTCGATATTAATGTTATTCACTTTTACAGCTTCTTTCGGTCAAAAGTTTAACTGGAATAAAAATCAGGTAATCGCCCACCGCGGTGCATGGAAGAAAAATAATTTTCCTCAAAATTCAATCGCATCTTTAAATGAGGCAGTAAAATTAGGTTGTTATGGTTCTGAGTTCGATGTTTGGATGACTGCCGATAATATTTTAGTTATTAACCACGACCCCGAATTTCAAGGTTTAAGCATAGAAAAGGTTAAATACGAAACGCTTTTAACAAAAACGATGAGCAATGGCGAAAAAATTCCAACACTCGAAGCCTATTTAAAAGAAGGTAAAAAGCAAAAAACAACGAAACTGATTTTAGAGATTAAACCATCATTAATTAGCAAAGAACGCGGAATTGATGTAACCAACAAGTGCATTGATATGGTTAAAAAAGTTGGTGTTTTGGAATGGACAGAATACATCAGCTTTGATTATGATTACTGTAAACGTATTTTAGAAGTATTACCAAAAGCTAAGGTTGCCTATTTAAAAGGCGAAATTAGTGCAGAACAAATGAAAGCAGATAAATTAACTGGTGTAGATTATCATTACAGTGTTTATCAAAAAGATGGCTGGATTGAAAACGCTCAAAAATTGGGTTTAACGGTAAATGCCTGGACGGTTAATACAGTTCCTGAAATTCAATGGTTGTTAGCCCATAAAGTTGATTACATTACAACAAATGAACCAGAATTAACTTTCGAAGAATTAAAGAAAACGCCCTTAACTATAGGATGGAAATTAAAATGGGCTGATGAATTTGATGATGCAGGTTTGCCATTAAGCAAAAACTGGAGTTACGATGTTGGCGGAAAAGGCTGGGGAAATAACGAACTACAATACTACACTAATGCAGATTCTGCAAATACAAATGTAAAAAAAGGAAACCTAAACATTACAGTTATTAAAGCAGACAAAGAAAGCAATCATTATACTTCTGCAAGGCTTTTGAGTAAAGATAAGTTCGATTTCAAATATGGAAGAGTAGAAGTAAGGGCGATGTTACCAAAAGGTAGAGGATTGTGGCCAGCAATTTGGGCACTTCCAACGGTTCAAAAATATGGTGGATGGCCAAAAAGTGGCGAAATAGATATTATGGAGCATGTTGGTTACGAACCTGATAGTGTTTACGGAACCGTTCATACAGAAAAATTCAATCATAAAATTCATACTCAGGTTGGTAAAAGCGTAAGGATAAACCCTTATAACGCTTATCACATTTATGCAATTGAATGGTATGAAGACCGAATAGATTTCTTTGTAGATGACCAAAAATATTTGAGTTTTAAAAATACAGGAAAAGGTGCTTCAGAATGGCCTTTCGACCAAAATTTCCATCTTATTTTAAACGTTGCCGTTGGTGGTGGGTGGGGTGGAAAAATGGGTGTAGATGACTCAATATTTCCTGCTACAATGAAAGTGGATTATGTTAGGCTTTACCAGAAATAAGCAAGTCAATATCAACCAATGGATTCACGTAGAGAATTTTTAAAAAAGGCAGCCATGCTTGCTGGCGCTACGGGTATTGCAAGTACCCTACCAAGTTCGGTATTAAAAGCCATGGCAATTAACGCTGAACCCGGCAGCACTTTTTATGATGCAGAGCATATTGTATTTTTAATGCAGGAAAACCGCTCATTCGACCACATGTTTGGTAAAATGAAAGGTGTTCGTGGTTTTAATGACCCGCACACACATATCCAACCCGATGGAAATAAAGTTTGGCTGCAGAAAGACGGTCAGGGTTATACTTACATTCCATTTCATGTTGATATCAACAAAACAAAAATTACCTGGCAAGGTGGTTTACCACACTCATGGAACGACCAGGTTGCCGCCAGAAATGGCGGAAGATATGACAAATGGTTGCCTGCAAAAGCGCCAATGACCTTATCTTACTACGATAGAAATGACATACCTTTTTATTACGATTTAGCAGATGCCTTTACCGTTTGCGACCAGCATTTCTGTTCATCATTAACAGGCACCACGCCAAATAGATTATTCTTTTTTACAGGAACGGTTAGAGGAGAAAAAAGTGCTAATAAAGTTGCTGTTGTAAATAATGACCAGGCAGAATCTCAAAATAATATTTTTGTAGATTGGCCAACATTCCAAGAAACGCTTGAAGATAATGGTATCGACTGGCGAATTTATCAAAACGAACTTTGGACATCAAAACTTCCGGAGGGCGAAATTGATGATTGGTTGGGTAATTATGGCGATAATCCGGTAGAATATATTAGCAGGCATAATGTTAAGCTTTCTGCATATTTCAGAAAAAATGGAGACAATACCGTTAAACCAGCTTTAACTGCAAAAGAAGTTCAGGCTAAATATGATAAGTTGTCACAGCGGGAGAAAAATTTAATTGATAAGGCTTTCCAAACAAACATCAGTGAAAAGGATTATCTGGATTTAGCGCCATTTACTTTTACCAATGATGTGGGAAAATCTGAAACCATCAATATCCCGAAAGGAGATATTTTTCATCAATTTAGAAAAGATGTTGATAGCGGGAAGCTTCCAACAGTTTCCTGGCTGGTTGCACCGCAAAGATTTTCAGACCATACCAGTTCGCCACTTTATGGAACCTGGTATGTTAGTGAGGCATTAGATATCTTAACTAAAAACCCCGAGGTTTGGAAGAAAACCATTTTCGTTTTAACTTATGATGAAAATGATGGCTATTTCGACCATCACCCACCTTTTGTAGTTCCAAATCCTGATGATGCATCAAGCGGAAAAGTGTCTGCAGGCATAAATTTTGCAACTGATTTTGAAGCCAGAAAAGGAAGCCCGATTGGCTTAGGCTATCGTGTGCCAATGGTTATTGCCTCTCCTTGGAGTAAAGGTGGTTTTGTTAATTCTCAGGTTTTCGATCATACTTCATCGTTAATGTTTATGGAAAAATGGCTGAGCAAAAAGAGCGGCAAAAACATTAAAAGTAATAATATAAGTGAATGGAGAAGAAATATATGCGGCGATTTAACCTCTGTATTTCGACCATACAAAGGAACGGAGATTAAATCTCCCGAACCTTTAAATAGAGAAACCGTTGTTACCAATATTGGCAACGCAAAAAATAAACCAGCTCAAATTGGCCCAACAGCTTTAAATAAAAATGAAGTTGCCAAAATTAATAAGTTCGAATCTTTTTCAAGTCAGAATTCTATTCATGCAGCAAAACAAGAACAGGGAACTAAGCAATCTTGTGCCTTGCCATATCAACTAATAGCCGATGCAAATTTGATTAATAATGAAATAGAATTTACTTTTCAATCCGGAAAAGCACTTTTTGGAAGTCAGACTGAAAATGTCGGAGCACCATTTACAATGAATACCATTGCAAATTTCAAAGGTGTAAAAGGAAAATTTTGGGCTTATGCCGTTAAGAACGGAGATACTTTGACGGAAAAAATCAATATCGAAGATTTTGATAACGAAGTTTATGATTTCAGAATAACGGGGCCAAATGGTTTTTACAGACACTTTTCTGGCAGCAAAAAGAATCCTCTACTCACAATAAAAGCAAAGCCCGAGCAAAATGGTTTGGTGAACAAAAAGCTAACAGGTAATTTGATTTTTTCTATAGAAAATAAAGGGACATCGCCTATTTCTATCCAAATTGCAGATAATAAATATAAGGCGGCTATGCAAAGTTTTAATTTGAAACCAAATTCAGTAACAGATATAATTTTGAAATTATCTAAAAGTGCACATTGGTATGATTTCAGTATCATCCAAACCAACAACACTCTCTTTAGGCATCGTTATGCGGGTAAAATTGAAACCGGAGAAATTACCACAACAGATCCTTATATGGGAAATGCGCTGTAATACAACCAAATCGACAATATGTATAGTGCCTTGGAATAACGACAGTTTTTTAAATTTGCTTAAAAAGCAATTGGTAATTCAACTTGGATTTTATCCCAGGCGGCGATTAAGGTTGCACCCTTAGTAAGCGGAGTAAAAGTTATCGAAAAATATTCGATCGGTTTATCTAATGTTTTAACCGGAACATTTATACGAATAATATCTTTTGACGCATCATAGGTAAAAGCGCCCCATCTATCTGCTTGCGAATTTAAAATGAACGTCCAGTTCTCTTTGTTAGGAATAGCGAATATGCTATATGTACCAGCCTTAATCTTTTTACCACCAATAATAACCTTCTGATAAAAACGAATTTCGGTACTTTCATTAGCACCAAAGCGCCATACTTTACCATATTGCTCTAATACACCAAAAATATCCCTTCCTTTTTTCTGCGGTCGTGAATAAACAACCTTGATTTGAGGCTTCGTTAAATCGCCAGCTTTTAGCTTAGCAGCATTTAGTGGATAGTAAACAATATCTGCAGGGCTTGGGTCTGCAGCAGCAAATTTAGCTTCGATATTCGATGCTTCCTGGGCTTTAACTCCAAAACAAAGAAAAACGAAAACAACAATGAATATATTTCTCATTCGCTGTATGATTATTAAATATTTAAGGAAACAAGTCCTTAAATACTGGTCTGCGTTAGTACTTTCTGCCTTTAACAAGGGCGTTCAGAAATAAGCCCGCGGTTAACAAACCTAATACCCCACCTAAAAGGGCAAAAATATAACTCTGCGTAATAATGGCTCCTGTAAATAAACCGAAAAATAAACCTAAAGCATAATAAAGCCAGTTGAAGTTATTGTTGCTGTTTTGTTGTACACTCATTTTTTTATTATTTGAGGCAAAGTTAGTATTTATTTTAAATTTTGTTTTGTGATAAAGACTTAATGGACTAATAATTTGTCAATTTTTACTAATTCGTAATTTTTCAGGTTTAGATAATCGATTAATTTAGGCAGTTGCAAATAAAATTTATCTACTCTTCGAGTATCTGTACCAACGTGTAGTAGTAATATAAAACCATTCAAGCCATTGGGATTTGATTTATCGAAACTAATTATAGATTGAAAAATTTCGTTAGAACTTTTATAACTTTTTCCCAATTCAGGATAGGTATAATCTGCATTGGAATGCGTTCCTGATGTAAAATTTACTAGCGTTAAACCTAGTTGTCCTGTCCACTCTGATATTTTTCTATTATACCATTCATATGGAGGAAGAAAATATTCTGCATTTGTTTTACTTATGCCAAATGCAGCCATTTCTTTGTAGTTTGATTTTAAATCTTTTTCAAATTCAGCTTTAGTAACCAAAAGGCTATCTCTTTTATTCCAATCGCAATAAAGTAAATGTTTATCAGAATGCGGACCGAGATAGTTTCCATCCTTTTTTAACTTATTTATTAACGATTTAAAGTTTGTATTACGGTAAAAATTTCCTGTAAGAAAGAATGATGCTTTTACATGCTTATCTTTTAGTGTTTTTCGAATAACTTCACCTCCATCAGCAAATTCGTCGCCTGTAAAAACCAAGGCTATTTTCTTTTTTGTAGAATCGCCTCGAACAATTGCCCTTAAAAATTTTGTTTCGCCTCCTTCAATGGAGACAAGGACTTTTTTTGGCGTTGATTTTGCCTCCTTTGCAGCCAATAAATAAATTAAAGATGCGGTTCCATCCATGGTTGGCTCATTGGTACTGTAATCGCCATAATCATCATGGTAAACTGCCAAATCACTTTGAAACTCAGCATATTCATCAGTGTTAGCCAAAGTTATTCCGATTAAGCCTTTGTAAATGTTTGTGTAAACCGGACCATCAACCAAACCACCATCAATGGGATAATTTTTTAAGTGTGTAAAAGCAGAATGTGGATCTGTGGGTGTATCTGCCCAATTTGGCAAACCATAAACCATACTTGTTCCCCATGGATTACAGCCAAAAATCCAATCAAAATTTGCTTGCTCTAATTCTAAAAATGTTTTATCGCCGGTTAGGTTCGTGTACCAGCCGCATTGAATAGCAAAAGAAACCGTTAAATTATTGCTGCACCAAATAAAAGGAATGCCACGATAAAAAGCATTTTCTTTTGCTCTGTTCCAAACCTGCTCAATCCCTTGCCTGTAATAATTTGTGATTTTAGTTTTATCTGTACCTACCATTTGTTTTGCTAATTCATTATGTCCCAAATTTATAAAAGGATAATATTGATAATGTGCTGCTGTATCCTTCTGCATCCAGGGTGTAGTTTTTTCCTCTTCAGCATAAGAAAGGGCATTTAAAATAGCTTTTTGATTTAATTTCTTTTGCCCGAAGTTAAGCGCTGCTGAAGCAAGTTCCATATCATCAACCCAATTGTCTTCTGCATAAATATATGGCGACCTTACCGATGCGGTTTGCGTAACGCCAGGTTTTTTTAAAGCAAATTGATAAGCAGTCTTAGCTTTTTTTGATAGTATGCATGAGTATTCATCGTCCTGATATTTAAAAATGGCAGCACCTAAATTAAAAGCACTACTAAATTTTGCTGCTGTAGAACTTGTTCCTGTTGTTGCGTTAAGAAACTTTCCGCGTTGCTGCGGTTCGCCTGTTATAAAATATAAAGGCCTTTCAAATCCTCTTCCATACTGACTATCTTCCTTGGGAATCCGCATGGACATGTGATCTCTGTCATCTGCCAGCTGATTAAACATTATGTTTTTCTTCGGATGCATTTTTAGGAGCCAGTCTAATCCCCATTTTGCTTCATCCAAAATATCCGATCTTCCATTTTTTCCATCCATTCCGTTTGCCTGCTTCTCATCACCAAAAACTAATGGAAAATCTCGATAAGCCATTAAAAGGTGATAAGTAGCATTTGCCGATGTGGCTGAATATTGAAGGTAATCGCTTGCATCGTGCCAACCACCTGAAGCATTGAAATGTGTACTGTCTTTTACTCCTGCTTCTGAGCCATACAAAACATAACCATCATTGGTATGACAACTATCTTTTAAATAAGGGTTGAAACCACTTCTTTGCTGGCGCATATATCGCAGGCAAAAATCTGCAGCACCTTTATAAACATCATTATTAATCAAAACTAAGGGAGAAAGTATACCATTAGCTTTAATAAAAAAACTTCCGGTTAGTTTAAAATCAGAAAAATTTAAGCGGGCAGTTTTTTTGAATGGACCGTATGCACCAAATGACTTGATGTTTGATGAGCGATAAACTACCATATTACTTTCCTTTTCAATAATTTCAAAATAAGTTGGGGTTTCAGCTGCTTTGCTGGCCCAAACCGCAACCTTAATTGAAACAGAAGGATAACCAAGCAAATTTATTCTAATCCAGCTTTGCTGATTTTCATTTTTTATGCTTTTAAAAGATAAAAGTAAGACTAATAACACGAAGGAAATGGAAAATAGGATGTTAAATTTCATTTTTATTAGAGATTATTCTCCTTAAAATTAAGGTTTTATCAAGGAAATGTAAAAACTATAAGAAAACATTTGGATACTAATCAATCGTTTGATTAATTTTGTGCGATCAAAAAAAAATGAAGACAGAAAAAATAGATAAAAAACAAGCCATTCTTGAGGCTGCTGAAAAGCTGTTTTGCGAAACAGGATATGAAGGCACTTCTACCCGCCAGATTGCAAAAGAATCTGGAGCGAACATGGCAATGATTAATTATTATTTCGGTTCGAAAGAAGGTGTTTTTGTAGAGATAATGAATGGGCGTATTGCGGGTTTTGCTTCTCAACTAAAAATCATCAACGAAGATAAAATCTCATCATTAGAAAAACTGCACAAAGTTATAGAGGGCTATGCAAACAGAATACTAGCGAATACGGCTTTTCATAAAATGATGCACAGAGAATTGTCTTTAACTCAACGTCCTGAAATGTATGATAAAATTAAGGACGCGATGAGTTTTAACATGCAACTTATCGACAGAATTATTAGCGACGGAATTGAAGATGGCAGCTTTAACAAGGTTGATGTAAGAATGGTAATCGCAACAATAATGGGTACCATAACCAACATCATAATTGCGCCAAATAAAGTAATGCCTTGCTCAAACTTTGATTTGAACAATCCGAAAGATAAAAAAATAATAAAAGAGCGTGTTATTGCACACCTGCAAAATTTAACAACAGTTTATTTAACAGCAAAAAAATGATACCCAAATCGATTAGATTAATGCTTGCGGCATCATTAATTCCATCAGCCTTATTTGCGCAGAGTATAAAGGAATTAAATATTAACCAAGCAATTGAACTTGGCATAGCCAATAGTAAAAACTTAAAATTATCTCAAAACAAAATAGATCAAGCAGTTGCACAGCTGGAAGTTGTAAAAGACAATGCACTTCCTTCTGCAAATGCAAATTTCATGTATAATCATGCTGAAATTCCGACTACAACTTTTACGCTACCTGGAGGAGGTTCTTCAATACAGTTACCAAGAAGGGCTGATGCATTCATTGGAACAGCAGCAGTACAGGAATTGGTTTATGGAGGCGGTAAATTAAAGTACGCAAAAGAATCAACCAAATTATTAGCTGATGTGGCCCGCTTGGATGCCGATAAAAGTAAAGAGGAAATTACTTATGCAATAATTAATACCTACTATAATTTATACAAAGTTGAGCAAAGCAGGAAAGTAATTGATCAAAATTTAGAATCAATAGCTGCCCAAATTAAACAAGCACAACGCTTTTTTGAGCAAGGCATTGTTACCAAAAATGATGTATTACGTTTTCAGTTACAACAGGCAAATGTTACACTTACTCAATTAGATATAGAAAGCAATCGTAAAATTATTAACTATAATTTAGATATTTTATTGGGTCTCCCAGAAGATACCGAAGTTAAAATTGCTGATCCCAATGCAGGTTTAAAAACAGCAGGTTCGTTAGGAGAATATATCACCGAAGCAATGGTAAATCGCCAGGAATTAAAACAACTTGATGTGCAAAATAAAGTTGCCGATTATAACATAAAAACAATCAAAGCAAATACTTTGCCTACTGTAGGTGTTGGCGCAAATTTATATTACATCAACCCAAGTGGTAATTTCATTCCACCAGCAAATCAATATTTAATGCCTGTTACTTTAGGCGCAACTGTTAGCTGGAACATTGCAAGCTTATGGACCAACAGAAACAAAGTGAGTGAGGCGAAGATTCAGCAAAGCGAAATAACCATTCAGAAAGATATCTTATCAGATAATGTAAAAACGGATATTAATAAAAACTTTCAGAATTATCAGGTGGCGATGAATAAGATTCAGGTTTTGGAAACTTCAATTGCTCAGGCAATTGAGAATGACAAATTATTAGCATCAAAATATAAAAACAACGTAGCCTCAGTAACGGATAGAATTGATGCCGAAACTTTATTATACCAGGCAAAAATAAATTTAGAAATAGCTAAGGCAGATGCAGGTTTAGCTTATTACACATTACTAAAATCAACAGGAAAAATAACGCAATAAATACAGCAATGACAACTGAAAATAAAAAAAAGAGCAAGGTAGTACCCATCATTTTAGGTATTTTACTAATAATAGGTATCGTTTTTGGTATCACAGAGTGGAATTATTTTAGCAAGCACGTAGATACAGATGATGCACAGATTGATGGAGATATCAGCCCGGTTGTTGCTCGTGTTGGTGGTTATGTAAAAGATATTAGTTTCGAAGAAAATACGCATGTAAGCGAAGGTCAGGTTTTAGTGAAGCTAGATGATAGCGACTTTAAGGTAAAATTAGAACAAGCGCAATCCGGACAAAAAGGAGCAAGTGCGGGAGTTGGCGTTGCTGAATCCCAAATAATTGCAACACAAGCAAATACAAGTACTGCAAAAGCAAATGTTGCAGCAGCCAGAGTTAAATTAAACTTAGCCAATAAAGATTATGCTCGTTATGCTAACTTGGTAAAAGACGGTTCAATTACGCAACAATCATTTGATCAGGCTAAAGCAACACAAGAGTCGGCTCAAGCTGCATATCAGGCTGCTCAGGATCAATACACAGCTGCAGTTAAACAGGTTGGTACAACTCAATCTCAATTAGCAGTAAGCAGTAACGTAATTAGTCAACGCCAAAGCGATATCGATTTTGCTAAACTTCAATTATCATACACAGATATAAAAGCACCAGCAAATGGAATTGTATCTAAAAAGAATATTCAAAAAGGACAATTGGTTCAGGCTGGGCAATCCTTATTCTCTATTGTTAATGATGGAAGTATATATGTAACAGCAAATTTTAAAGAAACTCAATTGGAGAAAATAAAAACTGGCTCTAAAGTAGAAATCGAAGTTGATGCTTATCCTGATGAAAAAATTCAAGGTGAAGTTTATAATTTTTCTCCGATTACAGGTGCAAAAGGTTCTTTATTGCCACCAGATAATGCTACAGGTAACTTTGTAAAAGTTGTTCAACGTATTCCAGTAAAAATCAAAATCCATCCATCAAAAGAAATGCTTGCTAAACTGCGCCCTGGAATGAGTGTAAAAGCATCAGTTTCTACTAAATAATATTAAAATGGCCGAAGTAGGTTTAAAAAAATGGATTATTACTTTTACGGTAATCACAGCCTCTCTTTTAGAGCTGATTGATACAACCATCGTAAACGTAGCTATTCCGCAAATACAAGGAAATCTGGGCGCAACCCTTGAGGATGTGGCTTGGTTATCTACTGGTTATGCGGTTGCGAATGTTATCATCCTGCCAATGTCGGGTTGGTTAGGTAGTCGTTTCGGGCGTAAAAATTATTTCTTAACCTCCATTATCGTTTTTACCCTTGTCTCATTTTTGTGTGGAAACGCAACCTCTTTAAATGAGTTAATTTTATTTAGGATTATACAAGGTTTAGCCGGTGGCGGTTTAATATCAACAGCACAGGCTATTTTAATAGAAACCTGGCCTCGTGAAGATGTGGGTATTGCAACAGCACTATTTGGTTTGGGTGCGGTTGTAGGACCAACAGTTGGACCAACCATTGGTGGTTATATTTTAGAAATAGCAGATTGGCCTTGGATTTTCTATGTAAATATTCCCGTCGGAATACTCGCCGCATACTGTACCATAACTTTTATTCGAGAGACACCAAAAGATGGGAAAGGAAAACCTGTTGACTGGTGGGGAATTGGTTTACTGGCTGTGGCGGTTGGAAGTTTACAAACCTTATTAGAAAAGGGAGAAAGTGAAGACTGGTTCTCTACACCATATATTGTAGCATTAGCTGTAGCATCTGTTTTTGGTTTATTGTTATTTATTTGGCGAGAAACAAGCACCGAATTCCCAATTGTTAATCTTCGGATTATGAAAAAACGAAGTTTCTCTATCGGGATGTTTACTTCCTTTATTTTAGGATTTGGATTATATGGTTCTGTATTTGTTTTCCCGGTTTTTGCGCAAAATCTTTTAGGTTTTACGCCTCTGCAAACTGGAAAGCTATTTATTGCAGGCGGTATTTGTACCATTTCCATGATGCCATTTATTGGTATTATGCTAAAAAAAGGGGTGCCTGCGCAATTTATGGCTACAGGAGGAATGTTTTTATTCTTTGTTTTTTGTTGGATGCTGAGTAAATCAACACTAGCTTCTGGAACGGGCGATTTCTTTTGGCCATTAGTAATCAGAGGGTTTGGAATGGCTTTGCTTTTCGTACCACTAACAACACTTGCCATGCAGGATTTAACAGGGCCAGAAATTGGGCAAGGTTCGGGATTGAATAACATGAGCAGGCAGTTGGGCGGTTCTTTTGGTATAGCTGCTTTAACAACATTAATTCACCTTCGTGCAGGTTTCCATAGAAGTAATTTATTAACCAACATCAACGAATATAATCCTGCGTTTACTCAAAAATTAAGCGGCCTGATTCAGAATTTTATGTCCCGGGGTTCATCATTTGTAGATGCGAAATTAATGGCCATGAAGGCGATCGAGGGGTCATTAATTAAACAAACCATGCTATTAACTTACAATGATGCTTATTGGGTTGCCGGATTGATTATGCTGTTTTCAATTCCGTTACTATATCTGCAAAAGTTTAAGAAAAATGCAAATATTGTTACCGATGCACATTAGGAGCCTCAACCTGTGAAAGTTTTCAGTTTGGCTTATTTTAAGCGCTCCCTCTCCTGAAGAGAGAGATTTAGCAGATAGTGTTTTTAACCCATTGGCTTAAAATAACCAAATCAAAGCGATTGATCACAAAATTCGATATCCTTCTGCCTCAAAGTCCTCCCTTCTGGGGAGGATTTAGGTGGGGCTTAAAAAGAGCCTCAACCTGTGAAAGTTTTCAGTTTGGCTTATTTTAAGCGCTCCCTCTCCTGAAGAGAGGAATTTAGCAGATAGTGGTTTTAACCCAATGGGTTAAAATTACCAAATCAAAGCGATTGATCACAAAATTCGATATCCTTCTGCCTTAAAGTCCTCCCTTCTGGGGAGGATTTAGGTGGGGCTAAGTAGGGCTAAACAAAAACAGCCGGTGTATTTTATTACATCGGCTGTTTTAACCCAAAAAATTAACAATCAATGCAAAGCCCTTAAACATTGCAAATGTTCTTACTTAACTATCAAATAGCCAAATAAGATTCTAAAATTAAATTTTATTCTGCAATTATCCAAATTGTAAGCTCTAGAATTTTAATACCTTATGCATTTTTTGTAGTATTACGCTATACAAAACCATTGCTTAAGCTATGCCTAAACTTCGTTTAACTACACAACGTGAATCCATTTTCAATAATGAGGTTATCTCAAAGTTCGAACTCTTTAACAGTTTGTTTTTAACACTTCCTTTTTATAAAATTAAAGATACCGGAACTTTATTGCCATTATTTTTTAAAAGCTGCGAAGATGGCATCGCAAACGGACAAAAGCCTGCTCAAATTATAGAGGAGTTTTTCGCCAAATTTACAAGCTATACCGATCGTAAGGATATAATAGACTTGCTATTTCGATTCATTCAATACATAGAGCGTCAGGTTGTGCTTTTTGATGCTGTAGAAGATGCCTCTTTTAATAAGTTAAATACTACAGATGAGCAGAGTACGCTGGCTTTTATTTTAAAAAAGAATGCGGAAAATAAACCAATGCTAGCTAAAATTGAAAAGCTAATTGATGAACTTTCCCTTCGTTTGGTTTTAACAGCGCATCCAACCCAGTTTTACCCTGGAAGTGTTTTAGCCATTATAACCGATTTAACAAAAGCCATCAGAGCGAATGACATTACTTCGATGAATTCGCTATTACAACAACTAGGTAAAACACCATTTTTTAACAAAAAATCGCCAACACCTGTTGATGAAGCTTTAAATTTAGCATGGTTTTTAGAAAATACTTTTTACTTTGCTGCGGCAAATATTCAGGAAGAAATAGACCAAAATTTAGATGAATATAACCTGGAAACTAAAAAGATTTTAGAATTGGGTTTCTGGCCAGGTGGTGATAGAGATGGTAATCCAAATATCCATGCAGACACAACCTTAGAAGTTTCTAAAATGTTGCGCCAAATTCTTTTCCGTTGCTACTATCGCGATTTTAGAATAATTAAACGCCGCATTACGTTTAGAGGTGTGGAAGAAAATATCGCCATTTTACACGATGTATTGTACAAAAATGCTTTCGACCAAACCTGCGAACTACATGATATTTCTAATGAACTAAGGGAAAACCTGAACAAAATAAAAGAAACCTTGCTAACAGAGCATGATGGTTTATTTGTGGATTTAGTGAACGATTTAATTCGTAAGGTTGATTTATATGGCAATTATTTTGCTTCATTGGATATCCGTCAGGATAGCCGCGTGTTGAGAAGTGTTCATGCTTACTGCCGCCAGAATAAGCCAATTTCTTCTTTATATCCTACAGATTATGATAAGCTTTCTGAAATCGAAAAAATAAAATTGATTTCATTCAAAGAGGCAACACCTATTTATGCAACCGAAGCGGATGATTTAATTGATGATACAATACAAACAATTAAAGAAATTAGAGGTATTCAAAAACGTAATGGAGAAAAAGCCTGCCACAGATTTATTATCAGTAATTGCCAGCAGGCAAGCGATATTTTACAATTAATCGAGCTTTTCCTTTGGAATGGTTGGAGCAAAGATTCGCTTACCGTAGATTTTGTGCCACTTTTCGAAACCGTTAACGATTTAAAAGGCGCTGCAGCAATTATGGATATACTATACAGCAATCCTTTTTACAAAGCACACTTAGCAAGTCGTGGAAACAAACAAGACATTATGCTTGGCTATTCTGATAGCACAAAAGATGGCGGTTATTTAATGGCAAACTGGTCTATTTTTAATGGCAAAACTTCGCTTTCGGCAGTAGCTAAGAAACACAACATACAATTGGCGTTCTTCGATGGCCGCGGTGGTCCGCCAGCTCGCGGAGGAGGTAAAACGCATCGTTTTTATGCATCAATGGGGAAAGAAATTGCAAATAAAAACATGCAATTAACCGTTCAAGGCCAAACCATCAGTTCTCAATATGGTTCGGTAGAAAGTGCAGAATTTAATATCGAGCAGCTTATCAACGCTGGAATTTCATCTGGATTAAAAGAGAAACACAATATCCTTTTAGATGCGGATAATAAAGCTTTACTCGATGAAATGGCAGAAGAAAGTTATAAAGCTTTTGTAGATTTACGTGAGCATCCGCTATTTGTAAGTTATCTAGAGAAGCTTTCTCCCTTGAAATTATTGTCTCAAGCAAACATTAGCAGTAGACCGGTAAAAAGAAATGGCGGGGGAGAAATGAAGTTAGAAGATTTAAGAGCCATTAGCTTTGTTACAGCATGGAGTATGTTAAAACAAAATGTTCCGGGTTTTTACGGAATGGGGAAAGCTTTAAAAAGTCAGGAAAAAGCTGGCAACTGGGATAAAGTTGTTAAGGTTTACGAAGACTCTGATTATTTAAGAACAATTGTTGATAACTGTATGATGAGTATGAGCAAATCAGACTTTGTTATTACGGCGCATTTGGCCAGTGACCCTGAATTTGGTGTTTTCTGGACTCAATTACATAACGAATTCGAATTGACTAAAGAGATGCTCTTAAAATTATCCGGCCAGCCAACTTTAATGGCAAACTATCCGGTAGATAAGAAATCAATCGCCACACGCGAACGAATTATTTTGCCACTGGTGTTAATTCAGCATTTCGCTTTAGAAAAACTGCAGCACGATCAGGATGAAAAAGTTCAATATGCTTTAGAGAAACTTGCCGTGAGAACGGTGTTTGGTATTGTGAACGCTGGTAGAAATTTGGCGTAATTTTTACAACAAACCTCGTAGGTTTTGAAAACATACAAGGTTTAATTTATATTCAAGGCTTGTGGAAACACAAGCCTTTTTTGTTTGCAGATTTGTTATTTTGAATGAGAGGAATACCTTAAAAAAATCTACCATATAAAGCATTTAAGAAAAATAAGTCCAACGCTTAATCTTCAATTTCTTATATGGTTAAAACTGATATACATCATTGCGAGGTAAGAATCAATCTCTCTAAATAGATTGTTTCAGCAGCTGAGAAATCGGCTTAAGCAATGACGAAAACCCATAAAAAAATCCCTTGCGGTTTAGACTGCTCCCAAAAAGTTAGATACTTTTTGGGAGCAGTCTAAATTTCTAAAAGGGATTTATATTTTAATAAAGCCAAATTAAAGCTTCAAACAGTTATCTATCAATCGATCCCATCACTTTTTGGCCAAATGCATTAAGCGCATCCTTTTCGGCAGCGCCATCGCTTACCATTTGATGCACTTCAAGTGCACCGCAAATATTGGTAATCATTTCGCCTGCAACATCAACCTCGTGTTCGCTAATACCTCTAAACTCGCAAAAAGCCTCTAAAACTTCTAGCGTTGTTTCCAACTGCTCAGGAGTCGTATTTTGAAATAACTGTCTTATAACCGGAATCTTCATTACTTTATCTTGTTAAATAGTTCGATTAAACCTTCCGCTTTGTTGGTTTGCACCTGGTCTACCAAAGCACCACCTTCAAAAGCTGCAAAAGTTGGCAAATTATCAACATTTGCAAATTTGCGTGAGTTCGGAAGTTTCTCGGCATCAACAATTAAGAAAGCTACATCTTCATTTTCAGCAGCCAATTTTTTAAACTTTGGTTTCATGATTCGGCAGTTACCGCACCAAGATGCAGCGTACTGAACCATAACCTTAGAGTTATCGGCTAAATATTGTTGAAGATTATCTTCTGTTAATTCTAAAAACATACCGTTTTATTTAATTAGTTAGCAGCTAAATATTCAGCAACACCAGTTCTGTTTGCGCTCATTGCTTCTTTTCCCTCTTCCCAGTTTGCAGGACAAACTTCACCATGTTTTTGAACGTGAGCATAAGCATCAATTAAACGCAAATATTCTTTAACGTTTCTACCTAATGGCATATCGTTTACACTTTCGTGGAAAACTTTCCCGGTTTCATCAATTAAATAAGTAGCTCTGAAAGAAACATTCGAACCTGAAAAAGATTCGTTTCCTTCTTCATCGTAGTTAACTTCCTGGTCTAAAATATCTAAAATACCTGATAATTGTCTGTGCGTATCAGCTAAAATTGGATAAGTAACTCCTTCAATACCCCCATTATCTTTTGGTGTGTTTAACCATGCAAAATGAACTTCGTTAGTATCACAAGATGCGCCGATTACGATTGTATTTCTTTGTTCGAACTCTGGTAAAGCGGCTTGAAAGGCATGTAATTCTGTAGGGCAAACGAAAGTAAAATCTTTTGGATACCAGAATAACAATACTTTGCTATTCTTATTTACAGCCTCTTCAAATACATTGATTTTCAAGTCATCGCCCATGTCTGACATTGCATCAACACTTACACTCGGGAATTTTTTGCCTACTATTGCCATAATTTTTGTCTTTAATTCTATGCTGCAAAGGTACGGAGAAATCACTTCCCAATCAACCCGAATTTGCTAAGAGTTAATTGTATTTATCGATATAGATATAGTTAAAAACTATAATTATTAATTCATATATAAGATTTCGCTATATTAATTATTTTAAATAAATATACGATGCTTTTGGCAATTTGCGGCTCCGCCATTCGTTAATCCGATGAAGAATCGGAATCACTATTGTCAGGCTCAATTAAGTAAGGTTTGGTGTTCTTGGGATAAAAGCACCCTTCTTTAATTCCCCCGCGAGGGAGAAAGGATGCATACAGCATGGAGCGCAAAATTCTGTTAAATCTTAAAACACATCACAGAGTGTAATGGCGCTATCCCTTTGGAGGAGGCATGGGGAGGAACTTAACTTAACACCCCCCTATGCGTTGCTAATAAACATTGGGGGTTTAAAATGCAAATTGCCTTCTAAAATTATAACCACTCGCCCCTGCTAGAACAGTAGCGGAGTTATTCCTTCAGAGGTAATTTCAATTTAAATTTTGTTCGGTATGTTAAACCCACTGGTATAAATAGTAAGGTAAAATTTTCAACACACAATGACCAGTTCCCCTCCTTATTTTCAAGGAGCGGCAAAGGATGTTTTTTTACAAAACCTATTTCTTCAATGTATTTTCATACAATTTAAATATTCTTTTGTATTCATCTGTCCAGCTACTTGGCTCTATAAAACCATGGTCCTCAACAGGATAAACGGCCAATTCCCAGTTATTTTTTCCAAGCTCAATAAAGCGTTGAGAGATGCGAACTATATCTTGAAAATGGACATTTACATCAACCATTCCATGCGCCATTAACAAATTACCTTTAAGCTTATCAGCAAAATAAATAGGCGAACTTTGTTTGTAAGCAATTGGGTCGTTAAATGGTTCGTTTAAAATATTCGAAGTATAACCATGATTATAATGTGCCCAATCAGTAACTGAGCGTAATGCCGCACCACTTGCAAAAATATCCGATTCATTAAACATCGCCATCAAAGTAATAAAGCCGCCATAAGAACCACCATATAAGCCAACGTGTTTAGGATTAACGCCATATTTCTCTACCAAAAATTTTACGCCATCAACCTGGTCGGTTAAGTCTTTTCCACCCATGTGGCGATAAATTCCTGTTCTGTGATCGCGGCCATAGCCAGAACTTCCGGTATAATCTATATCAATTACGGTATAACCATTATCAGCCAGTAAGTTATTAAACATAAACTCACGGAAATAAGTGCTCCAACCAAAATGAACATTTTGCAGATAACCTGCTCCATGAACAAAAACTACTGCTGGATGATTTGGGTGAGGTTTATCAGACTTATAAACTCTTGCATAAACATCGGCACCATAACGGTTTTTGAAAGATACCATATCAGGTTCACGCCATTTGTAGGATTTAAATTCTACTGAAGTAGATTCTGTAATTTTTATAGCTTTTGCACCAACTTTATTTTGCTGAAGGTATAGTTCACCCGGTTTATTCATGTAAGAATAATTAATGGCGATATACTTTTCATCAGGAGAAAGTGTGATATCATTCAAACCTTTCATAGTTGTAATTTGAACAGGTTCGCCACCATTTACCCCAATTTTAAAGAAATTTGTAATACCAGGGTGTTCCTTATTTGCTTCAAAATAAAACTTGCTTTTATCTTTTGAAAGTTGAACAGACTGAACCTCCCATTTACCCGAAGTCAATTGTTTTTTATCGCCAGTTGCAATGTTTGCTACGTAAAGGTGTGAATATCCAGTTGCCTCACTTTGATAGTAAAAACGATTATTATCAATCCAACCGGTACTTCCCTGAAAAAACCCGCTTACGCCAGGACCACCAATCCAAGCTTCATCATGTTGGCGGTCTATTAAACTAAATTTTCCTGTTGAAGCATCTAATTTTAAAATCCAACGGTCTTTATTATCAGTAGAGGCAGCAACCATAATACCAGTACTACCAGTTTCATTCCATAGGGGGCCAAAAAAATTAACCAACCTATCGGCATTTTTCTTTTTTAAAGTATCTAATTGTTTAGGATATTCTTTATAAAAATCCGGAATATCTTTTATGCCAGGAATTGTTGCCGTTTGGATGGAATAAACAGAATCTTTCTGCGTATCGTAAATAAAACCTTGAGATATATTTTCACTTTCGCCAACCTTTGTTCTACCCGGAATATCTTCAGTATAGCCAGAAGAGGTTACATAATTCGGAACGATTGTGTTGTGGTTGTTTGTTGCTGGAGTGGTTAGTTTATAAGTAATAAAATGCCCATCTGGACTAATTACCACACCATTTAAAAATTTATCTTCCGTATAAAGTGGTTTTAGTGATTTCATATCAGCAGAAGAAGTACCAAAACGACCTCTTACTCCACGAGCGCTACCAATACGGGTTTCAGCGTTTCTTTTTTTAATGATATCGAAAAGTTCGGTTTGCTGCGTTTTTAGCCAACTATCTTGTTCGGTTACAGGTTTTGAAGCAGTTCTCCCTGCAGGTTTTCCTTTAGTAAAATTTGTTATTTGTTTGGTCTCAGCTGTTTTTAAATCCAGTTGGTAAAGGTTGTCGCCTAGTTGATATACAACATTTCCATTGGTCAAGAAAACAGAACTGCTTTCTCTTTCCATTGTATTGGTTAGGCGAGTTTCTTTCTTTTTTTTGAAATTCTGAAGGTAGATATCGCCACTTTTTTCGACTAAACCAAGCGATTTATCTTTATTGTAAACGTAGTTTAAACTCAATAATTTATCATCTTCCTTATCTATTGCTTTTACAGGCTTTGTTGAGGAAACGGAAATTTTATACGATTCTTCTTTCGTCTTATTTTCTGGATTCCAATTGAAATATAGAGTTTTGCTATCAGCTGTCCAACGGAAATTTGTTGGTGCAATTCCCATCCATTTTGGGTCTCGCATAATCTTTTCGACTGTTAATGGAGCAATTTGTTGTGCAAAAGTGTACTCGCTTGTACAAAGCAAAAGGAAAAGTAAATATTTCTTCATGAATTTTTTTTGAGATGCTGCAATTTAGATAATGCAATAATTAAATCAGTAAGGAAATGGAAATGTTACAACCATTTAATAACCATAAATGTGTTGCCACGGAGACATGGAAAGCAAAGAATTAAAAATTATAGTTTACGCCTATTCTGTGCTTACTTGGCAAACAACTATTACAGTTATAACTATCGAATCACCCTCCCGGTTTTATCTACATTCACTTCATCGAAAGGCTTTAAATATTCGTTGGTGATAACAGAAAATTCTCTACGGGTCAAAACCTTTTTCAAATCGAATTTAGATGAGAATTTATAATTCTTATTCCATTTTTTTTCAATTTCTGCTTTTGTTGCATCGATAGCTTTATTGCCTACATAACAAACCAAAGAAATGGTATTTTCTAAATTAATGGGAATATTTTTATTGTCATCAAACCAGATTTGTGCCTTGTAATAATAATCTTTAATAGGCTGCTTTATTTCATTATACTTAACTTCTTGCTCTGGATTGAAATAGGCTTTTCCAGCTCTAATTTCTGCTTTTAAAATGCCCGTAATGCCTATTTTTTGTAGAGCCAACCAATTAGAATCGGCAGCTTTAACATCTTCAAAAGGCATTAAAGCAAGTTTGTAGCTGAGCAGTTCGCCTTGAATTCTTTTTAAATTTGATAAACTTGTTTTAGTATCGAAGAAAGCGGAATATGCTCCCGTGGCTCCTGCAGCCCAACCAATTTCTACATTCTCTGGTGGGATAAACAATAAGTTTTCTTGATTCGGAATGAGTAAGTTGTATAAAGATAGATAATGGGATTCTGTAGCATTTAGACCAGCAATTGTAGTTCTGTACAGATTTCTATCGTAACTTAAAACTGTAGTTTCGGCAGTGGCTAAAGTCTTAACCTTTAAATTAGCTAAAAGCATTCCAGATTCATCGGCAAATACCAAAATTTTAGCTTTTAAATCCTGACCATTGCTCAAATTTAATGTCCATCCATTACCAGAACGCTTAATTTCTGTGTATTTTAAGGTATCAATAATATTTAAAAGCGCTGCACTATCAATTGGTTTTTTGGTGTCTTTAGCCTTTGATTTTGAAATTGGCTCGATTGGTTTTTTAAGCTTTTTAACCTTCCAGTCTGCTAAGGTTTTAAATAAATTTTGGACTACAATTGATTGCGTAGAAAAATTATTTTGACTGCTAAAACCGTGAGATTGCGTTAGAATTAGCGTTTTAACTCCTGATTTGTAAGATTGGATTCCGGCGGCCAAAGCAGCATCTCCATTTCCAATAACCAGCACATCCGTTTTAATGGTTTGGGCATGGATAATTAGGGGAATTAAAAGTGCGAAACCGAAAAAAAATTTCTTCATTAATGATATTTAAAAATTAATGCAATATGCTTTAAATGAATGAATTTTTAATGAAATGAGTTTATTTTAACTAAATTTAAACAGAATGATATGATATCAGTTAATCATTAAAGATATATATAACTTCTACAACCTTATAAGCCATATATTTTCTTGCCTGCCGCACCGCAAGCACTCCTTAAATGAAAGACAAGTGTTAGTAATTATGGAAGAAAAAATAAAATCAGTTTTCGATTTACAACAGAAACACAAGTTTAATTTACGTAAAACGGATGCTAAAACCAGGATTACGAAACTTAAAATTCTTAAACGAGCTTTAGAAAATGCTGAAGAGGAAATCTACAAAGCTTTGGAAATGGATTTGCGCAAAAGCCGATTCGAAACCGCTGTAACCGAATTATTTTTTACTTATGCCGAAATAGATCATGCTGTTAAAAATTTGAGAAGCTGGATGAAACCAAAATCGGTTGGTAAAACAATGAGCAATCTTTTCGCTATAAATAAAATCTACTATGAACCAAAAGGTATTTCTTTAATTATTGCACCATGGAATTATCCTTTTCAATTAATTATGAGTCCGCTAATTTCGGCGATTGCTGCCGGGAATTGTGTGATTTTAAAGCCATCAGAATTAAGCAGTGCAACAGCTGGAATTATAAATAAAATTATTTCCAAAACTTTTACCAAAGAAGAAATCGCTTGTTTTGAGGGCGATGCAGAAGTTTCAACAGCCTTATTAAAACTTCCTTTCGATCATATATTTTTTACGGGCAGCACTGCTATTGGTAAAGTAGTAATGGCTGCAGCGGCCAAAAATCTTACTTCGGTTACATTGGAATTGGGGGGGAAATCGCCAGTTATTGTAGATAAAACTTGTGATTTAAAAAAGACCGCGGAGAAAATTGCCTGGGGAAAATTGGTCAATGCCGGGCAAACCTGCATTGCGCCAGATTATGTTTTAATTGATGAAAGCCTTCAAGATAAATTTGTTGAGTATTATAAAGCTGCGGTGGAAAAAATGTTTTTTAATCAAGCAGGAATCGACAAAAGCGTTTATGGAAAGATTATCAACAAAACGCAGTTTCGGCGATTAAGCAGCTTAATTGAAAACGCGGTTCAAAATGGAGCCAAGCTTAATTGGGGAGGCAAAACTAGCGCAGAGGATTTGACAATCGAACCCACTATTTTAACTTCAGTTTCTGCTGAAAATACTATAATGCAAGAAGAAATTTTCGGCCCGATTTTACCAATAGTCACTTACACTAGCCTACAAGAAGCCATCGATTTTGTAAATATAAAAGAAAAACCTTTGGCACTTTACGTTTTTTCGGACAGTGCTAAAAACCAAGAAAAAATTATTAGTGAAACCAGTGCTGGCGGAACTTGTGTTAATGATGTCCTGGTTCATATCAGCAATCCAAACTTACCTTTTGGTGGCGTAAATAATAGCGGTATTGGAAGCTGCCATGGGATTTTTGGGTTTAAAAACTTCTCACACGAAAGAGCAGTGGTTTTTCAATCAAAATTTGGCTTAACCAAAATGATTTATCCACCTTACAACGAAAAAACGGGTTTGCTAAAATGGTTGAAGAAAATACTGTAAGACCAGAATTAAAGGATTTTAGCATTTTTAAGATAATGGAAATTACAATTCCGTTTTTATGTGGTGAAAATACTTCGTTATAATTCTTCTAAAAAATTCTATTTTGGTGTTATGGAGTTAGAACAACTTAAATACCCAATCGGGCAATTTATTATGCCAGCAATATTTGATGAGCAACAAGCCAAAATCTGGATTTCAGAAATTGAAGATTTGCCTAATCAAGTTAAAATGACGTGTCAAAACCTAACTGAAGACGACCTAAATAAAACTTATCGTCCTGATGGCTGGACTTTAAGACAAGTTGTTCACCACATTCCCGATAGTCATCTGAATGCGTATATCCGCTTTAAGCAAGCCATCACAGAAGATATTCCTATTGTAAGGCCATATTATGAAGAGCGTTGGGCAGAAACTGAAGAGGCCAAAAATGGTAATATTAAGATGTCTATTTTACTTTTGACAAGTTTACATCAGCGATGGGTTGCTTTTCTTAATACCATAAAAATTGAAGATTATCAAAGAAAATATATTCACCCTGCACAAAATAAAGAATTTACTTTGGCGAATATGCTAGGGATGTATGCCTGGCATGGGAAACATCATTTGGCCCATATTACAAATACGATTTTGAATGGCTAAGCTAATATTTTCTTAAGTTCCTAACATGGTAAAATAAGGAATGTAGGATTTAGTTCTACATCATCACCAACATCGCGGCACTCATTGCAATCATAATAGCGTCTTCCACAATTGTGACTGTACTCATGGGCAAGTTAAAAACAGCCCCCAAACAAGCGCATTGAATTTTTTTCTTGTTCAAAACACTTTCTAAAACGCCGATAATACTCACTGTCATCACAATTAATGTAACCCAATTAACTACCAATGGTAATAAGTTAAGCGCAAAACTTAATCCCAAACCGAGTTCAATAAAGACATAAATATATCCCCAGGCATCAAATTTCTTCGCCACGATATCGTACATCGCATAACTTTCGGCAAAACTCTTTAAATTTAACATCTTAAAAAATGAAAAAGTAAGGAAAAAACCAGCCATGAAAATTCTCATGAAAACCATGAAATCTACACCGCCATCTTGCCAGGAAACAACCAATGAAACCGCTGTTACATAACCGAAAATTAATAAGATTGGTTTATAAATTGCTACCCACGATTTTGTTTCTTCAAGCATCTCATTTTGCTTTGTAGTAGAGATTTGATATTTACTATCAATACCGCCCAAAGCCTGCTGAAGTCTGTTTAAACCAACTTGTTTATCCATACTAATCGTTGCAGAATTATTATCTTTCGAAACTTCAACCGATGTTACATTGTCCAAAACCAAAAGGTTATTTTTAACTTTATTTTCGCAACCACCGCAGGTCATGCCAGTAAGTTGATAGGTATGTGTCATCATTAAAATATTTATACAAACTTACCCAAAGGGCAAGCGAGAACCGTTACAGAATAATCATAAAATGTTATAAAATTTTTGCCTTTCTCGCCTCGGCAAAGACGATAAAAACCTTTACACCATATATCTGTTAATAAACTATAATTTAGATGAATGACAGCTCAAAAAATAAACCGGTTTTGGATTTGGATAGGATGCGTTTTCGGATCAATAATTTTAATATTGGCGTTTGGAGCAATGTTTTTAAATGCTCACTGGAAACCTTTACTAACCGAAAAAATTAAACAAGGCGTTTATAATGGCTCAAATCATCTTTATAATATCGACTTCAAAAGTATTAATATAAATGTAATTACTGGAAGTTTAGCGCTTCGCGATGTTACGCTTACACCAGATACTTTAGTTTTCGATAGTTTAAAAAAGCAGAGTCTAGCTCCTGCGCACACTTTTAAAGTAAAACTTAAGAAACTACAAATTACGAGAGTTGGAATATTAACGGCATATTTTAAAAAAAAGGTAGTCATAAGCCAAATTAAATTAGATAAGCCATCAATAAATATGGTTTTTAATAAAGTGCCTAAAAAACTGGATACTGCCGAAGTTAAAAAATCTCTTTATGAACAAATCTCCAAAACCTTTAAATCAATACATATTAACACTATAAAAATTGTTGATGCTGATTTTGATTACATAAATAATAGTGGACTTAAGAAAACTAAAAATGCTATTAAACACCTTGATATAACGGTCAAAGATTTTTTATTGGATTCATTATCAGGAAAAGATACATCAAGATTTTATTACACAAAAAATATTTCTTTTCAACTCGCAGGATATAAATCCATCACCAAGGATAAAATGTATTCGATGAGGATTGATACGATTAGCGGTTCTGCCGCAGAAAAAAAAATTATGATTAAAGGCTTCAAACTTATTCCATTGTATCCTGAGTTAACATTTACCAGAAAATATAAAACTCAAAAAGACAGGTATAATTTAGCTTTTGATGAAGTTGAATTTAATGGTGTAGATTTTATCGGTTTAAATACCGAGCAAAAACTTTATGCAAGATCTTTAAAAATTGGCTCGGCAAAGGTTGAGGTTTTTATGAGCCGCGAATCGCCTCCTCCTCCAGGATTTGATAAAGGTAAAAACTATCCGCACATGGCTTTAAAAAGGTTAAATATTCAAACAATTATTGATACCTTAAAACTAAAAAACATTGATTTAAAATATTCAGAATATAATCCTTCAAGTAAGAAAATTGGTTCTGTCAATTTTAAATCGTTAACCGGAAATATCCTTAACGTTACCAATGATAGTTTGAGATTAGCAACAAACAATCATGCCGTTGCAAACTTAAACACACTTTTAATGGGTTCGGGTAAATTTAATGTTAAAATAGATTTCAACCTTACAGATAAAAACGGTGCGTTTGCCTACAGCGGAAGCTTAGGGAAGTTCGACATGAAGCAATTAAATTCTTTATCTAAAAACCTTGGATTGATTGAAATTGAAACTGGCAATATACAGCATATAGACTTTAAGGCAAATGGAAACTTAAGAATGGCAAGTGGCTCAATGAATATGCTTTACACAAATTTAAAAGTGAAGTTACTATCTGATAATATTGACGGAGAAGGAACGAATAAAAAAGGACTATTATCATTTTTAGCCAATACAATTTTAGTAAAAAATGATAATCCTAAAAAGGGTGAGATTGCGAGAACAGCCATCATGACAAATAACAGGATTAATTCTGCATCCTTTTTTAACTTAATGTGGAAGACAGTTTTTGTAGGAATAAAAGATATTGTAGGTGTTGGGATTATTCCAGAAAAAAACCCTGTAAAACAACAAAAAGTTATAGCGAAGAAAGTAAGAGAACAAAAAAGGATTGACAGAAAGGCAACCCGCCAAGCAAAACAAGAGAAAAATTAGCAACACATTTTTAACAAATGCGTTTTAAATGTATATTGCTAATAAAAAAGCCCTTCGTTAAATGCCTGATAAAAAGAAATATCGTTATAAATTTATTAAGTGGTCAGTAGGTATATTTTTAATTTTAGCTACAATACTGGCATCAATAGCATGGTATTTAAATATAAAATCTCGCCCATTACTAACAACACAAATAAAAACACTGCTTTACAAATCTACTGATAGCTTATATACCATCAGTTTTACTAAAGTGAGCACAAATATCTTAACTGGAAGCGCAACTTTACAGAATGTAAAAATTACTCCTGATACTAATCGGTATAAAGCACTTATTGCTTTAAAAAGAGCACCGAACAATCTTTACACAGTTTCGTTGAAAAAATTAGTTGTAAAGCATTTTCATCCGTTAACCATGTATCGCGAACATAAATTGCAAATTGAAGAAGTTTTATTTGATAAGCCTGAAGTTTTAATGGTTAATCGACAGTTAGATTTTAATGAAAACAGAGCCCCAAAGCTCATCAAATCTCCTTATGCGTTTATTTCGAAAAGTTTAAAAGAATTTAGTATTAATTCCATTTTATTTAAAGATGCCAGCTTTAAATATATTAATAAAAACGTAGCAAAACCAACTGTTTTTTCTATTGATGATTTAAACATCACCTTAGTAGATTTACTTGTTGATTCAACTTCTTTTGATGATCCTACCAGAATATACCTTTTGAAAGATGTAGTAATTAACCTGAAGGATTATAATTACGCAACGCCTGATAAAATGTATAATATTAAACTAAATAAACTCGATTTCAGAGCATCGACAGGACGATTGAGAATAAATAAATTTGCGCTAGAACCTTTATATGATGAGATGAAATTTGGGCAAGTTGCAAGATATGCGAGAGACCGTTTTGATATTTTAATGAACGATATCTCCTTAAATGGAATCAACTTACCACTTTACATATCCAAGCAAGAATTAAGAGCAAAGGAAATGGCAATTGCCAATGGTTTTGTTGCTGTTTTTAATAATAATAGTTTACCGAAACGCGAGAAAGAAAGTAGAATAGGAAAATTTCCTCATCAGCTGTTGCAGAAACTAGGTGCGCCAATTTTGGTTGATAAGATACAGCTTAAAGATGTTGATATTAGTTATGCAATTTATAATAAGGAAAGTCAGCAAAGAGGCAAAATTTCTTTTGAACACACTTCAGGCATTATAAGCAACGCAACAAATATTGATAAAGTAAAAGTTATTAGCCCGATAATGGAGGCAAATTTAAGCACTTATTTATTGGGACAAGGAAAATTAGATATTGACTTTAAATTTAATTTGGCTGCTAATAGCGGCGATTTTTCATACAAAGGCGTTTTACAAAATTTTAATGCTCGGGTTTTAAACCAAATAACAAAACCTTTGGGCTTAGTTAGAATTAACAGAGGTAATGTAGATAATCTTAAATTTAACTTCAAAGCTGATGATTTTGGAGCTAAAGGAACAGTTGATTTTTCATACTTTGATTTATCTGTTGCATTAATGAAAAACGACCCTGAAAAAGATCATTTAGTAAAAAGAGGTTTAATTTCCTTTTTAGCGAATGCATTAATTATAAATTCCGAAAACCCTGGTCCCGATGGCAAATTTGTTTCTGCAACCGTAAATTATGAGCGGCCACAAAACACATCTTTTTTTAGTATGATTTGGAAAAGCCTATTTATCGGCATTAAACATAGTGTTGGCATTACAGAAGAAAAGCAGAACGAAATGCGTGAACATATTGCAAAGTTTAAAGCAATGAAAACAAGTCACCAATTACGCAAAAAACGCAGATTAGAGCGGCGCCAACAAAAAGAAAATCAACCTAAAAATGAAAGGTGATAGGATTTTATGCTCTTAACCGTAAATTTAAAATATGATTATTGCTCTTGTTACTGTCAGTTTTCTTTTCCTTTCAGAATTCTATTTTATAATTTACTAATTGGTAAAAAATTAGGTTTAACAACACTTTTCTACAATTGTGCTTAAAAAGGCTTTTCAATTTAATTCCCAAATCTCATTTAAGCAGTTAAATACTAAACAACCTGCTTGATTTGCTTTATCAAGATATTGCTATAATTATTTTATACATAATATTTACAGGAATTGGATTTGAATACAAGAATTTTGAGAGAAAATTAGATTAAATGCTTTTTAACAATTTCTTCTAAAGCTTCAATATCAAAAGGTTTTGATAAGTAACTATCTGCACCAGCTTCATCTGCTAATGCCGAAATATCATTATTTGCAGAAAAATATATAACAGGAATGTGCTTTAAATCCGGGTTGTTCTTAATTGCCTTGGTGGCCTGTATTCCACCTAAATCTGGTAACCAATTATCCATAAAAATAATATCGGGCATATAAGCTGCAACTTGATTCTCGATATCATTTGCACTTTCTGATGTTTTAATTTCATAACCAGCATCTTCAAAAATAAAGGTACATAAGTCTAAAATATCTCTATTATCATCAAAAACGAATATTTTTTTTGCTTCAGCCATTAATTTACTTTATAGAACAGTTTCTACCTTTTTGCTAATTTATTTATAAAATCTGCCATGTAAAAGGCATCTAAAATAACATTTTTTTTTATGTTTATTACTGCTTGCTGTGGCATGTATGGCATTATTGCTGTATTTGGATTCTGTATAACCACTAAGCCCCCAAAATTGTTTACTGCTTTCAATCCTTCAACGCCGTCGTTATTTGAGCCCGACAATAAAATGCATATTAATTCGCTTGCGAAAATCTCCGCAGCAGATTGAAAAGTAACATCTATAGAGGGCCTTGAGTAATTAACCTTTTCTGAATAATCTAAAGAGAATGTTTTGTTGTGTTCTAATAATAAATGATAGTCTGCAGGTGCTATATAAACAGTACCTGGCAATATTTTTTCCTTTTCTTCTACTTCTTTTACTTTTAATTGTGTTCTGTTTTGAAGTAAATCTGTAAGTAAGGAGTCGTTACCAGGTTTACGATGAGTAACAATAATAATCGGAAAATTAATTTCTTTATCTAATGCCGGAAATATTTCGAGCAACACATCAAGACTACCAGCAGAGCCACCGATAACTAAAGCACTACACTTTTTCGGAATTAAAGTTTCCTCCATATTTTTTCTGTCCTTATCCTTTTATATTGCTTTGCTTTCGGCCAAAAATCTAAACTTTCTTTACTACCTAATGCTAAATAACCAAGCTGTTCCAAACTATTATCAAACAATTGAAAAACCTTATGCTGTAAGTCCTTATCGAAGTAGATTAAAACATTTCTGCATAAAATCAATTGAAACTCATTAAATGAATGGTCGGAAACTAAATTATGCGTAGAAAAAATCATTTTCCCGCTCAAGGTTTCATCAAATTTCGCTAATGAATAATTAGCCGAATAATATGTTGAAAAATCTTTTAACCCTCCCGATTGCAAATAGTTTTCTGAATAACTTTTTAAATAATTTAAAGGGAAAATTCCTTTTTTTGCCTTTTCCAAAACAGAAGGATTTATATCGGTAGCGTAAATAAGCGATTTATTAAGTAAGCTCAGCTCCTTTAAAACGATTGCTAATGAATAAGCTTCCTCTCCGGTAGAACAACCTGCAACCCATATTCTAATGAATGGATATGTACCCAGCGTTGGCAAAATTTCATTACGTAATGCTTTATAAAAACTTGGGTCGCGAAACATTTCTGTAACATTGACCGTAATCTCTTCCAAAAATCTTTTGAAATATTGCTTATCTGTTTTAACTGTATATCTAAACTCAGCGAAACTTACAAAATTATCTAAAGCATATAGCCGTGAAATTCTTCTTTTAATTGATGCGTGCGAGTATTCTAGAAAATCGTAGCCATGTGCTTCCAGTACATCATTAAGCAGTGTTTCAACTTGTTCGTTATCTATAACATCACCAATCACTTTATTTAGTAAGTTTTTCTATTTGCGTTAATAATTCATCTACATTAATCGGTTTTGATACGTAACCGGCAGCCCCGGCAATTAAGCACTGTTCCCTATCTCCAACCATTGCCTGCGCGGTAACTGCCAAAACCGGAATATCTCGCATCTTTTCTGATTTTTTCATCGCCGCCATAGCTTGATAACCATCCATATCAGGCATCATCATATCCATTAACACAATGGTAACATTTTTGTTTTCTTCCATAATGGAGAAGCCTTCTTGTGCGCTTAAAGCAGATAAGCATTCAAAACCTTTAGCTTTAAGAACCGCTTTTAACGCAAAAATATTTCTGTTATCATCATCAATGATGAGAATTAACTTTTTTGACATACAAAAAAATAGGATTAAGAATTATAATGATTTTCATATAACCAAACACGAAGCAAGGAAACCAACTGATCCATATCTACAGGTTTACTTATATAGTCGGACGCACCTGCAGCAATGCATTTTTCTCTATCTCCCATCATTGCTTTTGCTGTAACAGCCAAAATTGGCAAATTTCTGTATTTAATATCCTCTCTTATTGCACTTGTGGTTTCGTAACCATCAAGCTCGGGCATCATCATATCCATTAAAACAACATCTACAGATTGGTTTTCGTTCAACAATTTAAGTGCTTCTTTTCCATCTGTAGCAGTTAAAACATGCATTTGATGTTGTTCTAAAACTTTTGTTAACGAAAAAATATTCCTAACATCATCATCAGCTACCAAAACCGTTTTCCCTTTCAATACATCCTGAAGTTCAGAAAACTTTTTAGGTGCTTTAGCCTGATCTTTATTTTTCTCCTCAACGAGGTGAAGAAATAATCCTGCTTCATCTAAAATACGCTGATAAGAGTGAGCAGTTTTTACCACAATTGAATCTGCATATTGTTTTATTCTGCTTTCTTCACCTTTAGATAAACTTTTTCCGGTAAAAATAATTATTGGTAAATTCTCAAGACCTGGGGTTTTCTTTACCACTTCCAAAGTTTCGTACGCATGTTTATCAGGGATACCCATATCTAAAATCACACAATTAACATCAGATTTATGGAGTGCTGAAACACTATCACCAACCTGATTAACAATTTCAGTTTGAATATCAAAATTACCTAAGAAATAGCTTAATGCCTTTGCATGTTGCTCATTTTCTTCAACGATTAATACTTTTTTTGGATGTCGGCTTAAAGCATGCTCCAATTTTTGGAAAATTTCTTGCATGTGCTCAAAAGCAAAAGGTTTGTTTATAAAATCCACAGCACCTTTTAATAAACTTTCTTTTTTAACTTGTAAAGACGACATAATATGAACAGGGATGGGGCGAGTATCAGGGTCTGCTTTTAGTTCTTCCATCACTTGCCATCCATCTTTAACTGGTAGTTGAATATCCAGCAGAATGGCCAAAGGTTTATAAGCTTTCGCCATTTCAATACCTACATCTCCTCTAACAGCTACCAAGCCTTTATAATTCTTTTTTCTAGTAAAATCTAATAACGTTTTAGCAAAGGGAGTATCATCTTCAACAATTAAAATCACCTTATCATCTGGCTCAATATTATCACGATCATCCTCAATTTCTTGCGGAATATTAGGTACCGTTAAACGAGTAGCTTTTTGAATAAGTTCCACATTAACAACCTTTTCTAAAGGGTGTTCAATGTCTTCAAAGCCTTTATTCTTATCTATCGGAAGTGTTAAAGTAAAAGTACTTCCCTGGTTTTCTTTACTTTTTAAATCGATATATCCACCTAATAATTTAGCCAGTTCTCTACTTATGGAAAGACCCAAGCCTGTTCCACCGAATTTTCGCCTTGTAGAACCGTCGGCCTGTTGGAAAGCCTCAAATACCATTGCCTGTTTATCTGGGGCAATACCTAAACCTGTATCTGTTACTTTAAAAATAATAGCATTTAAGTTCTCATTCTTTTCTATATTTAAAGTAACCGAGCCTTGATTTGTAAATTTAATTGCATTTGATAGGAGGTTTTTCAAAATCTGCTCCAATCGCATTTTATCTGTATGGAAATATTCAGGGGTACCGTCTGATTTATCAATAACCAATTTTAATTTTTTATCTCTTGCCACAGGATTGAATAAAGAACGCATATTCAGCATTATCTCATCAACTTTAATATTGGCCCGATCTAATTCCATCTTACCTGCTTCAATTTTCGATAAATCTAGAATTTCATCAATTAAATTTAACAAACCCTGACCTGAGCTCTGTATCACTTCTGCATATTCCTGATGCTCTCGATCCATTGCCTCATTTTCGGCCATTAGTCTTGATAAAAGCAAAATTGAATTTAAAGGTGTGCGCAACTCGTGCGACATATTTGCCAGAAATTCTGATTTATATCTGGTACTTAATTCAAGCGCCTCGGCTTTTTGCTGTATTTCTACATTCCGCTCTTCAATAAGTTCATTTTTTTCCTCAAGCAAACTGCTTCTTTCTTCAAGTTCCTGATTGCTTTGCAACAGTTCTTCTTGCTGCACTCTTAATTCTTCTTCTGATGCCTGAAGTTTTTGTGCTTGTGCCTCCAACTCAGCATTCATCCCTTCTAACTCGGTATGTTGAACCTGAAGCTCTTCTGATTGCGCTTGTGTTTCTTCTAATAACTGTTGAAGTTTTAATCTATTCTGAGCACCTAACAGAGCGGTACCTACATCAGATAAAATCAAATTCAGAAAGTGTAATTGTAAATCGGAAAAGGTGCCGATTGTTCCCAACTCTAATCCGCCAATGGAAATGCCATTTCTAACAATAGGCAAAACCAATAACTGAGTTGGTTTAATGTTTCCAGTTGCATAAGTAATTGTTAATTCGCCTTGCGGAATTTCGTTTAGCAGAATTTGTTTCCCGGATTTAACTGCCTGCCCAATTAATCCTTCTCCTAAAGCTAAAGATTCTGCCAAATTTCCCCCTTGCAGGGCATACTGTCCCTCCAGATAAAGATAACTATCCTCCTTAAGCAAATAAATTGCACCTATTTGACTATTCGTATAAGCTGCCAAGAATTCGATGATGTCATCAGCCAAATGAAAAACATCTTTTTCGCCAACCATTTTAACATTAAGGTTTGCAACGCCTGTTTGTAACCATTCATTTTCAGCCAGTGTATCAAAAGATTTTTTAAGTGATGAAGACATTGTATTTAACGATTCTGAAAGTTCACCAATATCATCCCGAGATTGACTATCCAAAGTAACGCCATAATTACCATTTGAAATCTGCTGTGCGATTTCTTTGATGGCGAGAATACGTTTCTCCATTTCGTATTTTTTATCTTCAATTTCTTTTTGCAGCTTAATCCGCTCATCAAAATCAACAGATACTTTTCTGTAAAAGAATAAAGTTATTACAATGGCCAAAATAGCTGCAAAAACAATAAGAATGGGTGTATATGAGGTTAGTTTATTTAATTCAATGCTTCTTTTTTCGAGCAACCTTTGCTCCTCTTTAACCATACGATTTACAACTGCACGAGCCTGATCCATGTAAACCTTTCCTTGAAAAAGAACTGTTGGGTCTACTTTTCCACCCAAAGATTTTATCTCAATTGTAGATTTTATTATGGCCAACCTACGAATCATTATGTCCTTTAATTCTGCAATACTTCTTTGCTGTTGCTGATTATCTTTAGTACTTTCAGCAATTTTGTTTAGGGCAACGAGCGACTTATCAGATGCGCCATTATAAGGCACTAAAAAAATTCTATTCCCTGTTAAAAGATATCCTCTTTGGCCGGTTTCTGCATCTTTAAGCGTAGATATTACGCCTTCTACATTTAGAATAATTTCATCACTATGCTTTACAAGGTCTGTACTTTTAATCAAGTTCCTAATACTTACATAAGAAGCGAGCGAACTGATAAAAAGAATAATTAGTGACAGGCCAAGGCCTAAACGTAAATTATTTTTAAGCGTTGTTTTCATTATTTTATTGATAGAGTATTAAGGAATTAATAGGCTAAAATTTCTTCTTCGGTTATCGGGATGATGAAGTAAAATTCGGAGCCTTCATCAGGCACGCTATTTACTCCGATAGTTCCTTTGTGCCTATTTATAATTTCTGAGCAGATATATAAACCAATTCCAAGGCCATTGAAACGATTGCTACTTTCTTCAACGCGATAAAATTTGTCAAATATTTTTTGATGCTGCGATTTAGGGATGCCAATACCAAAATCTTTTACTGCAACATAAAGTTTGCTATCTTTTATATTTAGCGTAACATTAACCTGATTAGTTCCCGGTGCATATTTTATTGCGTTTGTAATAAAATTTATAACAACCTGTTCCAATCGGGTTTCATCTCCAAAAACCAATTCATCTGTTTTACCAAGCTTATTAATTTTAAAATCGGGGTTAGATTGCTGCAACATTTCAATGGCATTATTCACCATATTATCAGCGCAGAAACTTTTCATATTGAACTTCAGTTTACCGCTCTCAATTTTTGAAATATCGAGTAAATCTACTATCAGTTCGTTTAATTTTTCTAATTGAATACTTGCTTTAGCGAGATGATTTTGAGCCATGACTTTATCATCTTTGTTCAGGCTTCGTTGCAAAAGTTGAATATAGCCTTTTACACTAGTTAATGGCGTTTTTAACTCATGACTTGCAATACTAATAAACTCATCTTTTTTATGTTCGGCTTCCTTACGAAATTCAATTTCTTCGAGTAACTTTTCCTGCACTTCATTGAGCTTTCTGTTCTGCTCATAAATACGGTAAAATGTTTTTATTTTAAGCAAAAGTACGTTGATATCAACAGGCTTGGTAATGTAATCCAAACCGCCGCTGAGGTAGCCTTTTGTAATAAATTTTAATTCGGTATTTACTGCTGAAAGAAATATGATAGCTGTATCTTTTGCTTTGCTGAAACCTGATATGGCTTCTGCAACCTCAAAACCATCCATATCTGGCATTTGAACATCCAGAATGATTAATACATAATTGTTTTTTAAAACCTTTTTAAGTGCTTCCTCCCCTGAAGATGCCGTGTCAACTTCGAAATTATGTGCTTGCAGTACTTTCTGTAAAGAAATCAGGTTTTCAGGCCTATCATCAACAATAAGGATCATCTTTTATAAAACATTATGAAGCCGGGATAATTTTGTTTGGTTCAAAGACTAAGTTACCTTTAAGTGTATACAAACAACGCTGCTTTTAAAATGTTTGGAAAAAAATTATTTTTTTATAATTCGCTTGAATTAAATGTATCGCCTTGCTTGATATCCCCTGTTTCAAATCCTTTTTTGAACCAATACATTCGCTGTTGAGATGTGCCGTGAGTAAAAGAGTCTGGTGTTACCTCTCCTGTTGCCTGCTTTTGTAATTTATCATCGCCAATGGCGTTTGCTGCGGTTAAAGCTTCTTGTAAATCACCTTCATCCAATTTTATTGTTCCTACTTTCTGAGCATTATGTGCCCATAAGCCAGCATAAAAATCTGCCTGTAGTTCTAATTTAACTGATAAACGATTGTGTTCAGTTTCACTGACCTTTCCGCGTGCTTGCTGTAATTTATCAGAAATACCTAAAAGATTTTGAACATGATGACCTACTTCATGGGCCAAAACATAAGCCTGAGCGAAATCTCCAGCTGCGCCAAAACGATTTGCTAATTCATCGTAAAATGACAAATCGATATAAACTTTACGGTCACCTGGACAATAAAACGGCCCAACATCAGCGCTGGCACTGCCACAAGCCGTTTGCACACCTTCTCTAAATAATCGAAGCGTTGGTTTTTCATACTCTTTGCTCATGCTTTGAAATTCTTCTTCCCAAACTTCATCCGTAGAATTTAAAATCTTCGACATTTGAATGCCTGCAGAATCTGTTGGAATTCCCCTGTTAACTTCAGTATCTTCATTAGTTGGCATTTGACCAACCAACCCGGTTAAATCTTTTCCAAAGAACAGACCTAACACTACGATTATTAAACCCACTCCTCCACCTAAAACAGCCTTTCCACCCTTACTTCCTCTGCTGTCTTCAACATTTTCACTTCCTTTACCGAATATTTGCATTTTAGTCAATTAATTAAAACATATTGAGATATCCTTCAACAAACTAAACAACATAAACGTTGCCTATTTTGTTATGGGGAAACACTTTTTTATTTATCCAATGAAAATAAGTATCTACTTATGACTTCCGTCTCTATTTATCCAAGTAAATAGTGTATTGTTGAATTCATGCCCTGACCTATTGTCTTCAACATTGTCAGATCCAAATCCATTCCACCTCATTCCACCCATAATTTTAGATTGTTCTTCTTTAGATAACTCTGTAATCTCATTTAAATTTTCAAATGTTTTCATAATTAAATTATTTAGTGATTAATATTACAATATACTAAGCTTTTTGCAAATGAAAAACATTTAAAATTATTCTTAGCTATTAAAAACGAGTATCGCATTTTCAATGCGCAATTTTGTTTCTTCCTTACCTAATAGCACAGCAATATCAAAAACACCAGGTCCAAATTTGCCACCAACAAGCATAATACGGAAAGGAAGCATAAGTTCGCCAGGCTTAAAACCTTTTTCTTCTGCTAATGCTTTAAATGCGACTTCAGCATCAATTGGGTTATCCAAGCTTAGGTTGTTTGCATAATCATGAAAAAATGTAGCCTTTTCTGCTGTCCATTTTGGTTTTACAGAAGCAGAATCATATACCGATGGTGATGCAAAAAAGTAACTGCTTTGCATTACAAAATCTGGCAATAGTGTGCATCTATCTTTTATTAAATCGATAACTGTGTTTAACAATGCTTCGTCGCTAATTACAAAACCTGCCTTTTCCAGTTCATTTTTTACTTGTAATTGCAAACTATCAACTGATGATTGTTTTATCCATTCGTGGTTGTACCATTTTGCTTTTTCAAAATCGAATTTTGCTCCGGCTTTGCTTATTCTTTCAATCGAAAATTTTTCTTCCAATTCTGCAAGTGTAAAAATTTCCTGCTCAGTTCCATCGTTCCAACCTAAAAGCGCAAGCATGTTAACAAAAGCTTCGGGCATAAAACCCATTTCCTTAAACCCATTTGTTATGTCTCCCGTTTTAGGGTCAGTCCAGTTCATTGCATAAACCGGGAAACCTAAACGGTCGCCATCGCGTTTGCTTAACTTTCCATGTCCATCTGGTTTCAAAATTAAAGGCAAGTGTGCCCAGGCAGGCATGTCAGCTTCCCAGCCTAAATATTTCCAAAGTAAAATATGAACTGGCGCAGATGGCAACCACTCTTCACCACGAAAAGCATGAGTAATTTCCATTGCTTTATCATCAACCACAACGGCTAAATGATAGGTTGGCATGCCATCAGCTTTTAATAAAACCTTATCATCAACAATAGCAGTTTCAAAACTTACATCGCCACGAATTAAATCGTTAAAATGAACGTTTTCATTTTCTGGCACTTTAATACGAATTACATGAGGTATTTTTGCATTTAACAAATCCTCAACTTCGCTTAAAGTTAAAGTAAGGGAATTACGCATTTGCATACGTGTTGCCTGGCCATATTGGAAGTTTGGAATTTCTTTCCGCTTTGCATCTAGATCTTCAGGGGTATCAAAAGCATAATAAGCATAGCCATCGCTAACTAGTTGTTCAGCAAATTTTCTGTAACTCGGTTTACGTTCGCTTTGGCGGTACGGACCGTAAGAACCCGGTTTACTCGGACTTTCATCGGGTGTTATACCGCACCAATCTAAACATTCGGCAATATATGCCTCTGCTCCTTCTACAAATCGATTTTGGTCTGTATCCTCAACACGTAAAACAAAGGTTCCATTGTTTTTTTTAGCAAACAAATAATTAAATAAAGCCGTGCGAACACCACCTAAATGCAAGCCGCCTGTTGGGCTTGGTGCAAATCTTACTCTAACTTTTTTATCCATGGTTGGTTTGTTAAGCGGCAAGCGTTTGGCTCAAGGCACATTGAATACCTATTGCCATGCGCAAAACGCCACAAAGATATATTTTTCATTCATTTATATTTGTTTCATCAGTGATGAAGCTATTATCCTTTCATAAATTATTGCCTTACGGTTTTGAAAAAGCATAATGGTTTTATGTTTTTTCCGTTTTGTTATTGTAATTTGCCTTCCCAAAGCATGAATCCATACGAAAAGAAACGCCGCTGGAAATTTTTCCTTCTCATTTTTGCCATCCTAATTGGCATTGCTTCAGTGTTTTACACAGATTCCTTTGTAAAAAAAATGCAGCGTGAAGAGGCAAATCAGTTTCAATTGTGGGTAAAAATTACAGAGCGATCAATGCTTTTAATGGATAATGAAAATCTTAATAGCATCGTAGATGATGTTAGGGAAAATACTAAGATGCCTGTTATTGTTACCAATTCTGATGGAACAATTCTCTCTTCCATTGGCTTGGATAGCACCAAAACCTGGTATCCGGATAATGAAAAACTTGTTTATGATAGCCTCTATTTTGTTAAAGAGCTTTCAAAAATGAAAGCACAGCATAAACCTATAGCAATGAATATTTTTGGCGACAAAAAAATAGCCTACTATAAAGATTCATTTATCCTTACCCAACTTCGTTATTTTCCTTACATTCAAATGGGTGTTATTTTTCTATTCCTTCTAACTGCTTATGCGGCATTTAGTTCGGCAAGGCGAGATGAACAAGATCATGTTTGGGTAGGCTTGGCTAAAGAAACAGCTCATCAGCTTGGTACACCAATATCTTCTTTAATGGCTTGGGTAGAACTCATGAAATCTAAGTTCGACGCTGAAGACGACCCATTAATTGCCGAAATGGAAAATGATATTAAACGCCTGGAAATTATAACCGATCGGTTTTCTAAAATTGGTTCAAAACCGATATTAGAAGATCATGTGGTGTATATGGTTATCAGCAATTTTATCGATTACTTTAAAGTAAGAACATCAGATAAAGTTAAATTTACAATTACTGGCGATGAACAAGTAAGGGCAATGCTTAATGTGCCATTGTTTGATTGGGTTACTGAAAACTTACTTAAAAATGCTGCAAATGCAATCGAAAATGAAGGCTCAATTTCGATTAATATTATCGAAAACTTGGCCAAAGAACAGGTTTTTATAGATGTTACCGATAGCGGAAAAGGCATTCCAAGATCAAAGTTCGATGCTGTTTTTCAGCCAGGGTATACAACCAGAAAACGTGGCTGGGGGCTTGGTTTATCGTTAACCAAACGAATCGTAGAAAATTACCACAGCGGCGAAATTTTTGTAAAAGATTCAGAATTAGGAAAAGGAACAACATTTAGAATTATATTAAAAAGTAGTTTAACTTATGAACCCACCACAGCCTAACGATTATCCTGAATGGGGAGAAACCTATATCAGCAAGGTTGATAAAGATATTTTTCAGGTTTTGGAAGAACAGGTTTTTTCCATCCCCATTTTATTTCAATCGAATGCTGATAAAGAAAACTTTGCATATGCAGCTGGAAAATGGACATTGAAAGAAATGCTTGGCCATATTATAGATTGCGAGCGTATTTTTGTTTATCGAATGACCTGTTTTGCCAGAAATGAACAACAACATTTACCTGGTTTTGAAGAAGATGATTATGTTACAAATGCGCATTTTAGTGAGCGAAATTACGACGATATGATTGAAGAGTTTGCAGCACTACGAAAGTCTAATCTTTATTTTTTTAAAAGTTTAAATGAAATAGAATTAAACAGAAAAGGTGTTGCTTCTGGTAGAGCGATAACCGTTAAATCTATTTTATTTATTGCAGCAGGACACATTGCCCACCATGTTGGGGTACTTAAAGAGCGTTATTATGTGGTTTAAAAATTTTACTGTAGAGGAGTTAAACAATCGCCCTAAAAACCATATTGGTGCATTGCTGGACATAAAATTTACGGAAATTGGTGAAGATTTTATTATCGGCACCATGCCAGTTGATGAACGAACGCACCAGCCTGCAGGCATACTACATGGCGGTGCTTCGGTTGTACTAGCCGAGACATTGGGTAGTATAGCTTCATATATGTGCATCGACCCTGAAAAATACGTTGCCGTTGGTTTAGAGGTAAATGCAAATCACCTTCGCCCGGTAAAAAGCGGTTTGGTTAAAGGCATTTGCCAAGTAATTCATCGTGGTGCCAAAACCCATATTTGGGATATAAAAATTTACGATGAACGTGGCAAAATGAGTTGTATTAGTCGGCTAACGGTTGCTGTTATCAACAAACCACAATAATATTATAGGTAAAAGCTTGCGAAATCTTTAAATAGATAATCATTTAAAGATTTCGCAAGTTGTTAAATCTCTACTTATCAATTGCTTTCTTTTCGATTATGAATGAGGTGATTAAACCCAATCCGCCAAAAATGCCAAGACAACCAAAATAAACCGCAGCTGCCTGGCCTTCTTCTGAGTGTGTCATATTTTGTCCGAAAACACCTCTAACGGTAAACAAAGCAACCAGCAAACCAATACCTAAACCTACCAATAGTAAGCCGAATTTTAAACTTAAATATGGCCTTGGTGCCGATTTACCGATACCCGGATCTATACCGCGTTCTATCATTGCCATTTTTTCTTTATTTGATAAATAGCGTATTCCAAATACCATTGCGAATGTGCCCAAGAAGATAGAGATTGGGACTAATATTGCTTCCATGATTATAATTTTTTAATATTTAAATTTTTTAATTGTGTTGAACCGTGTTCTGTGTATTATGACTACCTGATTTTAAATCAGGTTACAGCACATGTAGAAATAATTTTAAATCGGGCTTTATGTAGATTTAAGAAATCTGAGGCTTTTAAAGCAATTTCGATAATTTTATAAATGGCTGTGGTGAATTTTATAGGCGAACCTTTTTTAACTTTACCGCATGAGTTGGATTATATTAATTATAGCAGGGCTTTTTGAGGTTGGCTTTACCACTTGCCTGAAACTTTCTAATAACTTTAGCAACTTAAAATGGAGCGTGGCTTTCTTTATTTGCATTACTTTAAGCTTTTCGTTACTAAATAAAGCTACGCAAATCTTGCCAATGGGTACAGCTTATGCCGTGTGGACCGGCATTGGTGCCGTTGGAACCGTAATTATAGGTATTGTATATTTCAACGAACCTGCCACATTTTGGCGCATATTTTTTATTTGCACCCTGATTGGTTCTATTGCTGGGTTAAAATTTTTCGCATCGCATTAGCATTAAAGTTTTAAGCAAATTTATTTTGAAGCGTAAAAAATAATTTCAAATTGGCTTAAAATACGCTAAGAGGTTTATAAATTTTTTTTCAGCAGCGCAAGGCTTGTGCAAGAAAATGAATTTTGTTCCCGTTTTGCCCTTTACTCCGCTAGCAGCCGAAAAGGCTGCTGCTCCGTGTTCGCTTCAACCGGGGCTAATTTGCAAGTGTCGTGTTCCATTTTAACGGTTTGCATGGTGCACAATCCTTTATTTGTAAACCTGATTGAAGTGGAAAGCCCCAATTTTTCATTGGGCTTGAAACGAAAAGCAGGGCTGCAGACCGCTAAAAGCACTGCCCATTAATTTCCAAATAATTCAAACAATTATAAATTATATAGATTAAAATTAAATCTTCTCAACTAGCGACAAAGATTTTCGGCTACGCCTAAAATGACTATCAATTTTTATATTGCCGTTTAGGTAAATTCGCTTAATTTAAAATTGATTGTAACCTATATCTCTTTAAGGTAGTCTTAGCATTAAGTATGAAGCAAGAATTACCAGATTTAGAGCTGATCCAAAATGTATTAACCGGCGATACCGGGCAATATGCTTTGCTGGTAAAACGCCATCAGCGCTTTGTTTTTACACTTGCTTTAAGGTTTGCCAAAAACCGGGAAGACGCAGAAGAAATTGCACAAGATTGTTTTGTTAAAGCATATAAGGCACTAGGAACTTTTAAACAAACTGCAAAATTTAGCACTTGGTTATACACGATTACTTATACAACGGCAATGACTTTCTTGCGTAAAAAGCGTTTAGATACTTCATCAATTAGTGATGAAGAAACATTTTTACAATTGGAAAATCATACATCGGCTTTCAATGCAAATATTTATGAGCAACAAAATGGTCATTCTTTTTTAAATGAAGCCATTACCCATTTAATGCCTGACGATGCTGCTATTATAACCATGTTTTATAAAGGCGAGCAAAGTTTAGAAGAAATTGGTGTTGCATTAAATATGGAGCCGAATACGATAAAAGTAAAATTGCATCGTGCCCGACAAAGGCTTAAAGAAAAATTACAATATTTGTTAAAAGATGAAGTAAAGGATTTACTATGAATACAATAGAGCAACAACTTTGGGATTATATTGATGGAAATTTAAATGAAACCCAAAGAAAAAACATCGAAGAAAAAATTGAAAAAGATGCTGAAGTTAAATTGCAATATGAAGAATTGTTAAATTTAAATTCTGTGTTTAGCGAGATGGAAATTGATGAACCTTCAATGTCTTTCACCAGAAATGTAATGGATAGCGTTACATTAGAGCCGGCACCAGTTTCGTTAAAAACCAAAGTTGATAACCGAATTATTTATGGTATTGGTGGTTTTTTCGTAGCTTCTTTACTGGCACTTTTGAGCTATGTGTTTTATAATTCTACTTTTATTATGCCAGATTTTAGCAGATATATGTCGGTTAGCTTTGAGATTGATAAGGTTATAACACCAACCAGTTTGTATATCTTTTTAGGAATAGATTTGGTTTTGGGATTGATTTATATAGATTATTTCCTGCGAAAAAAACTCAATCATAATAAATAACAAAAGGTTTGGCATTTTAAGACTATACTATCTGTTCGATGTGGATAGTTTTAAAAATTTTAGACATAAAAAAGCCCCGATGTTCGACCGGGGCTTTGTTGTAAATATGATAGTTAATTAAATTACTTTCACATTAACGGCATTTAAGCCTTTTTTACCGTTAGCAACTTCGTACTGTACTTTGTCGTTTTCACGGATTTCGTCGATAAGACCTGTTGAATGAACAAAAATTTCGCTGTCTCCGTTTGCAGGGACGATAAAGCCAAAACCTTTAGTTACATTGAAGAATTTTACTGTGCCTTCTTGCATTGTATTAAATATTAAAATTAAGTCTGCAAGGTAAGTTTTAATTTTTAAAATCAAAATAAATTTTAACATTTTTTTAACGTTAAAATTTTGTAAATATCAGATTACTAAGGCCTTTTAATAGCCTTACCTAATATCATTAAAGTAATTTGACTATTATGCGGAATGCCTAAGGTTGTTCCGGGCAATATATTAAACAAGTTTCTGATGTAAATATCGGCTATGGCCTGCACTGTTTTTTTCTTGTTTGCCGCATCTTCGGGCAAAACACCATCTACACGCTGAATATGAATTCCGCCCTGAAAATCTACAATTGCCGTAGCCTGATATGCAAAATCTTTATATGCTCTATTTATGGTTATTTTATATTGTGGAAACATGTAATCGTATGATTCGGTTCTGTTGGCAACTTTATCTATCGTACTGATTTTTTTTATGGCTACAATTTTACTTTTTGGTATAAACTGAACGGGTTCAGTAGCGGCAAAGCCATCATCTACTTTTTGGTTAACTGCTGCGGCTCGTTTATATATAAAATTCGTATCTGCCTTTGTTGGTTTTTGCAATTGTTTTGCCGTGGTTTTAAGCTTGTTTTTGATGTAATTTTGAGCATAAAAAGTCATGTTAACATCCGAACGAACATCAGAAGCAACAAGCCGTCCATCGACCTGAACGCGTTGAAAAACCAGACTATCATTACTAATGTGTTTTACCTTAAAAAATTCAGCTGCAAAATTATACAGATTGCCATGATCATACTGTAAATAAAATTTTTGCATTCTATGTTTTTGAGGGCTCCAAGCCATCATGGTATCTTCTGCTGCAACTTCAATTATCCAAGAAGGTTTCTGCATAAAACCTTCCTCATTAAAAGACAGCCTATTTTTAAACCTGCGTTTAACTTCCTCATAGCGAATACCCTTTACAGACTCAAATACAAATTCACGCGAGCTGGTGTTAATAGATTTCGTTCCAGATTCGCAGGATGACCATAAAGTGAAAACAAATAAAAAGCAGCAAAAATTCTTAATCATATTTATATAACGCAACAAGCACAATTTTGAACTAAAATAATTTATTTTTTCTTAATCAGAATTACATTGGCCACTTTTCGTTGCCCAGCATGGTCCCATTTTTTATTATCTGTTGGGTAATTAATAATACCATTATCAGGAAAGCCACTTACCCACAAAGTTGTAGAACCACCACCATCGAAATTTATTATTGTTGTACAACCTAGCCAGGTCATAATATTTGTAAGTTCAAACAAACTCATTCCTGCAGAATTATCATTTCGTCCATCTACGGTAAGCATAATTACTCTTCCATTCGGCTTTAAACCCAAGCAGGTTCTTGGATGCCTTAACCTGTTAAATGCTGCGGTATCAATATTTTCTTTAATTCCATCAAAAGCCAACAATGGCCCGTTCAGTAAAACATTTTTTTCAAGCAAATTGGTTTCCCAGTTCGCAGTTCCATCCCATTTTTTAATACCAATTTTTCCATTATTAATTACAGCTGCTGCCCGCTGATGAAAAGCACGATTACCATTTTTATCAAGCCTATTCGTATTAATTGTATTTCCATTTACCTTAACAAAGTCAACCGATCCAACGTTTTTTACATCAAAAAAATTACCATTTATCGCCGCTAATGCAGTATCTCTTCTTCCGAAATCGCTGGTAGCTATTAATTCCTTGTCTTCTGCACCAATAGCGAATACTGCTCGCCTACCCGTATTTTTAATTTCTAAAAAAGAAATGTTTTCATTCGCCGCAAAAAGATTATTCTCATTGAAATGGTATCGAAAAAGTCGCACTTTTTTTGCCACACGGTTTTTATGCCATTTAGTTCTTACCAATGTTAATGAATCCTGATTTTGTGCCATTGCAGAAGTTGTAAGGCACATAAAAAAGAACAGAAATTTCGCTTTTTTTAACATAGAATTTAATTTATCGCTTTAGCTAATTTAAAAGCAATTATATTGTTCTCAGGGTTGTAACCTTAAAATTACGCGTTTACAGTTTAGATTCTTCGCTCAAGATGAATTACCTTGAAGAAGGTTTTTTTTTCACGATGAATTTCGAGGATAACACTTTTATTTGCTCCTGATTTAAATAGATCGGTCAAATCACTTAGCGAATAGGTTTCTACAGGTTTAAAATTAACACCTATAATTTCATCATCCGGGCATAAGCCTGATTTTTCTGCCGGTGAATTTTCATCTATTTCACCAATTAAAAACCGTTTATAGTCTTTTTGGTCTAAATAAATAACCATACCTATCATGTCGTGCTCGAAAGGCATTTTAAAATTGCTATTTGGCTTTACAAACATAAAGCCATCGCGATAATTAAATTGAATGTTAAATTTCCGTAGTAAATCTGCACCAAGGTTACCATTTCTGCTTTTCAAATCTATTTTTTGAGAAATAACATTATAGTCAGGAAAACTAGAAATAACATCCTTAAAGTCAAATTCACCAAAAGAGAAATTTTTTATTCGCCCTAAATATCCTTTAATCTGACCGCTTAAACTCATTCCTAAACTGGCCTTTATTTTCGAATAAGGTAAAGGGAACATATCGCCCTTAAACATTTCCATAGATAATGCATGACTTGCGCCTGTATCCATTAGCAATTTTGCCTTGATTATTCCGCTATCGGGCACTTCTACATTTGCATAAATGTATGGCTTCAGATTTTCTATGATAATCGGAATTTTATTTCCTTTCCATTTTACCTTTTCATTGGTATTACTAAAAATCATCCTCTTTTCAACATAACGGATATCCACAATAAAACTGCTGAAAAAGCTATAACCAATTAAGCCATATATTTTTGTTCCCAAATGGCCAGATAAATTAAAAAGGTCTTCTTTTAAAATTGCGGTTGGAATATGCTGCATTTCTGCTCTGCTTACCCTTGCGGTAATGTTTTGAGAAACAAAGGCTTCTACAGCTTCGAGTCCCAAACCCGATACTTTAATTTTACGCATTTTACTAAAATTAATAGAATCGATGACAGAGGGTTCTGTAATTATCATTGGACCAACACCTGTATCTAACACGAAGTCGTAGGGTCCTTTCTCATTAATATAAACTGGAATAATAATTAAATTTTTTATCAACTTGAAATGTAAGGATTGTCTCTTCTGATTGTCAATAAATCGAAAATCCTGACCTTGCGATAGCCTACTTAAGAGCAATAAAATGCATACACAAATAATTAATTTGCGAAACATAGAACGCATTGCAAACTTATATTTGGTTAACATTTAATTAAATTTAATAATTTAGTTGGTAATTATTACCATAACTTTAAAACATGTTTTATTCCCGACAACCAAAATACTTTTTACTTGCCTTTTTAGCATTAATCAGCCTATTTCTAGGTTGTTCTGCTGATAAAATGTTAGCCAATAAAGTCGCTAAAGTGTTCAAAAATTCTGAGGTAATTAAACAGTATCAGGTTGGTTTTGCGCTCTATAATTTAGAAGGAAAGAAGATGATTTTTGAGCAGGATGCAAATAAACAATTTACGCCGGCATCAAACACTAAATTATATACTTTTTATGCGGCATTAAAAATGATTCCTGATTCTATGCCTGCATTGCGTTATGTAGAAAAAAACGATTCCTTAATTTTCTGGGGAACAGGAGACCCTTCATTTCTTCAATCTGAACTAAAAGATAAATCAGCATATAATTTTTTATCCTCAAGCAATAAAAAATTATTTTTCGCCCCAGGCAGATATACCGGCAATTTTTTTGGTGCAGGCTGGGCCTGGGATGATTACAATGATTATTACCAGGCAGAAATTAATGAACTACCTTTGTTAGATAATTCAGTTTGGGTAAAAGGAAAACAAAATGGTGATTTTTCAATCACACCAAAAAGCTTTACTTCTTGTTTTGTAAAAGATAGTACGAGAACTGCTGGTGATTTTTTTGTTAAGCGTAAATTAAATATAAATGAATTTGATTATAATGCTGTTGCAGCTAAAGTAAATTATAATCAACAAATTCCTTTCAAAGTAAGTAACGGAACTACTTTAAGCCTACTTGCTGATACACTACATAAAATAGTTGAGCTGATTGACATGAAAATGCCCGCTGACGCAAAAACTTTGTATGGCGCAAAGCGAGATTCCGTTCTAAAAGCCATGCTTTTACCTAGTGATAATTTTATAGCCGAACAGTTGCTACTTGTTTGCGGAAATAAGCTTAGTGACAGTTTAAGTACAGAAAAGACAATTCAATATGTGCTAAAGAATTATCTATCCGAACTGCCGCAAAAACCACGATGGATTGATGGATCGGGTTTATCAAGAATGAATTTATTTTCTCCAAAGGATATGATTGATGTGCTGAATTTAATCTACAAAGAGCTAAATAATCGTGAAAAATTATTCGATATGTTGCCAGCAGGCGGCAAAAACGGAACTTTGAAAAATGCTTACCCAAAAACCGATAGCCCTTTTGTATTTGGCAAAACAGGCTCTTTAACTGGTGTTCATAATCAAAGTGGTTATTTAGTAACTAAAAAAGGCAAAACGTATATTTTCTCTTATATGAATAATAATTTTGTAAACCCTACAGCAGCGGTAAGAAATGAAATGGTAAGAATTGTAACTTATATTCATGATAATTTTTAGTTTAATTTTCCAATAGAAAACAAACCATGAAAGTATTATTTACTGCACTAATAACATTATATTTCTTTTCGGCCAATGCACAAAAGCAAATAATTTTTACTTCTAAAAATTTACCGCAGGCAGATACTACTTGGGTTTTCATACCAAAAAACCTAAGTAAAAAGGATAAAGCGCCAACGGTAATCTTACTTCATGGCTGGAGCGGAAATTATAAGCAATGGAATAGCATTATGGATGCTCAAAAATATGCCGATGATTATGGATATATTTTAGTTTGTCCGGATGGACTATATAAATCGTGGTACTTAAATAGTCCAGCAAAAGCAGACTGGCAGTATGAAAATTTCTTTTTTAATGACCTTTTACCCAAAATAAAAAACGACTATCCTGTTGATACCGCAAATTTATTTATTACAGGATTGAGCATGGGCGGCCATGGAGCAATGTGGCTATTTTTAAAACATCCGGAAGAGTTTAAAAGTGCTGGAAGCACGAGTGGAGGTATAAATCTGCGAGATGCAATTGGAAAATTTGGTGTCCCGGAACTTTTAGGAAATCCGGACAAAGACAGCGATATCTGGTTGAAATACTCTGTTATTCAAAATATTGATAAGCTTGTAGGGAGTAAGAAGGAAATCATTTTCGATTGTGGATCAAGTGATTTCTTTTACCAATCGAATAATCAAATGAAAAAGAAATGCGATAGTTTAAAAATAAATGCTACTTACATTTCTCAGCCTGGAAATCACAACTCTGATTACTGGAAAAAATCAATTAAACAGCAATTTGAATTTTTTAGCAAGCAGGTATCCAAATAAATTTATTGATGGATTCAGAATTTAAATCGATATCACATCCATTTTCAAGCACTATTGAAATTGGTGAAACTGAATATTTATATTTTGGCGGAACTGCTTATTTAGGAATTCCTAGAAATGCAGAATTTATTGATTTATATATCGAAGGGATTAAAAAATTCGGACTAAATAACGGCACAAGCAGAACAAACAATATTCAGTTAGGCATTTATGATGATGCAGAAAAAGTGGCTGCAAAAAGGTTTAATGCTGAAGACGCGCTAATTACTTCGAGCGGCTATTTAGCTGCGCAGCTTACGGTTAAAGCGTTATCTGGCTTTGAAAATGTAATTTATGCACCCGCAACTCACCCTGCACTTTGGTTAGAAAATCAACCATTTAATGCAAAATCATTTACTGAATGGGAAATTAAAACGATTGAATTAATCAATAATTCTACCGATCAATCCTGGGTTTTGATAAGCAATTCAATGAATAATCTTTTCCCTGAAATCTATGACTTCGGTTTTCTGGAAAATATATACCCCAGTAAAAAAATAACGCTTATCGTTGATGATTCTCATGGAATTGGCATAAATAACAACGGCATGGGTGCATTTAACAATCTCCCCAAAAAAGAAAACATCGAATGTGTTGTTGTGGCTTCAATGGCAAAAGCACTAGGTTTAGATGCAGGCCTGGTTTTAGGCTCGAAAGAAATGATTAAAAAACTCAAAAATACATCAACTTTCATAGGCGCATCTCCACCCGCAGCAGCAGGCCTTTATGCTTTTATAAATGCTGAAAAAATTTATGCAAATGAATGGTATAAGTTGCAAGAAAACATAAAATTATTCTCCTCCAAACTTAACATAAATAGCAAATTTGTACCCGGTTTTCCTGCCTTTTACATTAACAACATTTCCTTAGCAGAGAAGCTTTTGAAGCATAGAATTTTAATTTCATCATTCCCATATCCTAATGTGAACGATGCGCCAATAAATAGGATTGTTCTGAGCAGTTGGCATATGGATAGTGTTATTCTAAAACTGCTCGTTGCTATTGAATAACAGTGTTTGTTTATTTTTTCAACAAATGTTTTATCATGTTGCTGAGGTTTTTGTTTTAAAACAGATTTCTATAATCCGATAATTCTTTCAATATTTATAAAATATAAAAGCCAATTTCAATGAAAAAATTCTTGATATTCTTTTCCATATTTTTTCTGTTTCTACATTCCGTTAAAGCTCAAACAACCGAAATTTGGGTTGTTCGTCATGCTGAAAAAGACAAATCAAACCCAGAAGAAAAGAATCCCGATTTATCAGAAGAAGGAAAGGTTAGGGCAAGAGATTTAGCTGCTTATTTGAAGAAAGAAAAAATTGATGTTGCCTTTTCTACTCCTTATAAAAGAACCCATCAAACATTAGATTCATTGATTATCTCAAAGGTAATTACTTACAATGATATCAAATCTTTAGTTGATAGTATTAAAACAAATTATCTCGGAAAGAAGATTATTATAGCAGGCCATTCAAACACAGTTTTAGAAATTATTGAAGCTTTTGGCGGCAAGCGTCCGCGGGAGGAACTAACTGACGATGATTACGATTTTATTTTTCGCCTATCCGTTAAAGGTGATAAAGCAAAAGTTAAAATGGATCAATATGGTGTTCCGCATCATTTATAGTTGTAATAAGAATGAATAAAGCTTGACATTTAATATTCCCAAATTAATGAAAAAGTAAAAATGATCTGGCGAGCGTCTTTAGAGTTTCTCGAAAGGAATATCCATTAAAGCATAATTTTGCCACCCTTGAAAATCGTAATGCCACCATTCATTTTCGAGTACATTTAGTTTATATTTCCTCATCAAAACAATAAAAAAATCACGGTTCTTTTTTACCTCTGCCGAAACGTTTGAATAATTTGCCGCAGCTGCAGCCGAAAAGCTATCATAAGGTGTAGGCATTGCAATTTCTTTACCTGTTTTTAAATTAATTATGGTTAAATCGACTGCACAACCTCTGTTATGCTTAGAGCCTTGATTAGGATTTGCTACAAAGTTTTTATCACTCGCCTTTTTATAGAATGCAACTGTTATAGCGTAAGGGCGATAACCATCAAAAATCTTTAATCCCAATCCCTTTTTATTTAATTCTGCCTGCACTTTTTTTAACGATTCTACTACAGGTTTTCTTGCAAACGCCCTTGCCTGTATGTACATAATCTGTTTCATAAAGTTATTTTTTGTCGCATAGCGAATATCGAGCTTAACATTTGGAATTGCCTTTTTTATTTCAATCAACTGGTTATTCGGATTCTTTTTTACTGAAGATAAATATTGATTATAAGAATTTATGATAACAAGTTTTTTAGTCGCTTCAGGTTTAATCTGGGTGAATGCAGAAGCAGAAGTGAACAGAAAAAGGATAAGGAAGCTTAATTTCATATCGCATTTTTTAATAAGATCGTTATTGCGATAAAGCTTTTTCAGCTGAAAAAGCAATGTTTTACTCAAAATAAGTTGCTTCATCGTTCCTCCTCGCAATAACGAAAAAGGGGTTTACTGATTAGACACAACGAGCAGTTCCAAATCTTTAAAAGGCAAATTAAACATATCTGCCAAATCTTTATTGGTTACATTTCCCTGATAAATATACAATGCTTCGCGGATTCCTGGATTATTCCAAACCATATTCATCAATCCACCAAACTCACCAATATCTAATAAAATTGGTGCAAAAATATTAGTTAAAGCATACGATGCTGTTCGGGGAACACGGGATGCAATATTAGGAACGCAATAATGAATCACATCATATTTTCTAAAAACTGGATTTGTATGATTTGTAACCTCTGAGGTTTCAAAACATCCGCCTTGGTCAATACTTACATCAATCACAACGGAATGGGGTTTCATGCGTGCAACGGTTTCTTCCATTACTATACAAGGGCTACGGCCATGGCTTGCACGAATTGCTCCAATTACTACATCACATGTTACAATTGCTTTATTTAAAACGATTGGCTGCATAACAGATGTAAAAACCCGGCTATTACCTAAATTATTTTGAAGTCTCCGTAAACGGTAAATAGAACTATCAAAAACCTTTACTTCGGCTCCTAATGCTAAAGCTGTTCTTGCTGCATACTCACCTACTGTTCCTGCACCTAAAATTACAATTTCTGTTGGTGGTACACCAGTAAAGCCACCTAACATTAACCCTTTCCCGCCAGTAACATTGCTAAGATATTCTGCAGCAATTAATATTGATGTTGACCCAACAATTTCGCTCATTGCCCTCACAACACTTAAAACATTTCCTTCATCTCGAAGGTTTTCAAAACACAAGGCATTTATTTTTTTTTGCATTAATGCTTTAAGGTATTCTTGTTTTAAGGTACCTGTTTGTAATGATGAGATCAATGTTTGTCCTTTATGCATCATTGCGATTTCTTCGAGCATCGGCGGTGCAATCTTTACCAGAATGTCGCAATCAAAGACTTCCCTTTTATCGTATGCAATTTTAGCACCTTGTTCTGCATATTCAGAATCTGAAAAATTGGCCGCAATACCTGCACCACTTTCTAATATTACGTGGTGCCCGTTGTTAACCAACAACGCAACTGAAAGCGGCGTTAAGGCAATTCTATTTTCCTGAAAAGAGATTTCTTTAGGAATTCCTATGTTTAAATTATTCTTTCTATTCCTGGTTTCGAGCGTCGCCTCTTGTGTTTGCAGCAAACCTTGACGAGCGATATCGGCCATTCCTTCGCGTAATACTGTAGCCATAATTTATTAAAAATGTTTTTCGTTTTTAGGTATATGAAGGTACGTAAAATCTGTTAAAATACTGATAACAAATTACATTGAAAGTTTAGATTTTTGTAAATCTAAAGGTTCTTCTTGTTTCATCTAAAATTAATATCTCCACCTTAATAAAATTTTCAGGCAACAGTTCTTCAACTTTTTCGGGCCATTCGATAAGGCAAATTTCTCCTCCGTAAAAATACTCCTCATAACCTAAATCGTAAGCTTCCTGAATATTTTTTATACGGTAAAAATCAAAATGGTAAATGGTATTTTTCGTCCCTTCATATTCATTAACGATGGAATAGGTTGGGCTGGAGACTGTATCTTTAACCCCCAAAACTTTACAAAATATTTTAATAAAAGTTGTTTTGCCTGCACCCATTTCTCCATTAAACAGAAAAATTTTTTGTTCGCCCGCAAACTCAAAAAGTTTACTTGCAACTTCGGGCAAATCGGCTACACTATTAATTTCAATCACCATGGCTTTAAAAACATAAAAGGCAAAAGTAATACATAATTATATTGCTTTTGCCTTTGATTTTAATCGTATAAAAAAGTCGTAATTACGACCGAAGTGGAAAAATTATTGAATCTAGTTTAAAAGATTTCTTGATTTCGCTGCGCTCCACTCGAAATGCCGATTAGAAAGGAATCTATCTCGGTGAATACGTAACCACCGGAATAATCATTTCTTCTAAAGAGATTCCGCCATGCTGAAAAGTTTCGTTGTAGTAATTTACAAACTGATTGTAATTATTAGGGTATACAAAATAACTGTCTTCTTTAGCAAAAATATAACTGCTGCTAATATTAATTTTGGGCAACATCGCATCATGCGGGTTTTTAATTGCAAAAACCTCTTTCGCATTAAAGTTCAGGTTTCTGCCCTGTTTATAGCGTAAGTTTGTGTTTGTGCTTCTATCGCCAATTACTTTAACTGGTTTTTTAACTCGGATGGTTCCATGATCTGTTGTGATGATAACTTTAACCTTTTTTTGCGATATTTTTTTCAATAAATCCCAAAGTGGTGAATGTTCAAACCATGATAACGTTAATGATCGATAAGCTGCATCATCATTAGCCAGCTCCCGAATCATTTGCATATCGGTACGGGCGTGGCTTAACATATCAACAAAGTTGAAAACAATTGCATTAAAATCATTTTTTAAAAGATTATTGGTTTGCTCAACCAATTCTTTTCCCTGCTCAAAAGTTAAAATTTTATTATAGCTGAATTTGCAATCTTTACGTAAACTACGTTTTATATTATCAGCAAGGAATGCTTCTTCGTGCATGTTTTTTCCACCTTCGTCATCATCATTTTGCCACAAGCTTGGAAAACGTTTTTCCATATCTAAAGGCATTAAACCAGAAAATATTGCGTTACGGGCATATTGAGTTGCTGTAGGTAAAATACTTGTGTACATATCTTCCTCATCAATTCTAAAAAATTCAGAAATAAGCGGATTAATAATTTTCCATTGATCGTAACGCAGATTATCAATTAAAATGAAGAATACTGGTGTAGTATCGTTAATATGTGGAAAAGCTTTCTTTTTTAATAATTCGTTAGATAGCAAAGGAGCCTTGTCTTTATCTTTAATCCAATTTAAATAATGCTCTTCTATAAATTTAGAAAATTGTGTGTTAGCTTCCTGTTTTTGCATGGTTAAAATTTCATGCATTTGAGGGTCATCAAGTTTTTCCAATTCAAGTTCCCAGAAAACAATTTTTTTGTAAACATCAACCCATTCTTCATAATTAAGGCGATCGCCCAAAGTCATCCCTAATCTTCTAAAATCTTGCTGATAAGCCATTGAAGTTTTTTCGCTTACCAAAAGTTTTTTATCAATCAGTTTCTTAATGGTAAGCAGCACTTGTTTCGGATTAACTGGTTTAATCAGATAATCGTCTATCTTACTTCCAATTGCATCTTCCATGAGGTTTTCCTCCTCACTTTTAGTAATCAACACTACCGGAACATCTGGATTTAAATTTTTAATAGCCGAGAGCGTTTCTATGCCACTCATTCCCGGCATGTTTTCATCTAAGAAAACGAGGTCGAAATGAGATTTACCAAAGGCTTCCAGAGCGTCGTTACCGTTAGTAAAAGTAGTTACGTTGTACCCTTTATCATTCAGTAATAATATATGAGGTTTTAGCAAGTCGATTTCATCATCGGCCCACAATATTCTAGTTTCTTGCATGTTTTTGTAAAAATAAGTAAGGAATGCCGTTATATTTCGGCATGTAAATCAAACTATAAATAAAAATAGCAATTTTTGTACCGCATCTGTCTATTTAACTATTTTTAACGATTGAACAAGAAGAAAATAATAAATGATCCGGTTTATGGATTCATCAGCATCCCTACAGAATTAGTTTACGATGTAATCTCACATCCATATTTTCAGCGGTTGCGTTACATCAAGCAACTTGGTATGACGCATCTTGTTTATCCGGGAGCATTGCACACACGCTTTCACCACGCTTTGGGTGCAATGCATTTGATGAGCTTGGCAATCGGGTTATTAAGAAGTAAAGGTCACGTAATTACCGAAGGCGAAGAAGAATCGGCGATACTGGCTATTTTACTACACGATATTGGCCACGGGCCATTCTCTCATGCCCTCGAACATTCTTTGGTTACCGGAATTAAGCACGAGGATATTTCAGCAAAGCTGATGCAGAAATTAAACCAGCATTTTGATGGAAAATTGACTCATGCTATAGAAATTTTTAATGGTACTTATCCAAAAAGATTCTTACACCAGTTAATTTCAGGTCAGCTGGATTTAGATAGAATGGATTATTTAAACCGTGATAGTTTTTTTACCGGCGTAAGCGAAGGTGTAATTAGTTTCGATAGGATTATAAAAATGTTTAATGTTTTCGATGATGATTTGGTTATCGAAGAGAAAGGAATTTATTCAATCGAAAAGTTTCTTATAGCCCGCAGATTAATGTATTGGCAGGTTTATTTGCACAAAACAGTAATTTCTGGTGAAATGATTTTGGTTAAATTATTAGAACGGGCAAAAGAATTATCTGCAGTGGGCGAAGAATTATTTGCAGCACCATCTTTAAGTTATTTCCTCAAAAACGATATTAATGAGGAGAATTTTTTTCGTCAGCATGAAAATTTAGAACATTTTACAAATCTTGATGATCAAGATATTTATGCAGCAGTAAAAGTTTGGGTTAATCATCCAGATAAAATATTATCAGCTTTATGCAAAATGCTTACTTCAAGAAATTTATATAAAGTTGAGATGAGCAACCAAATGGCAGATAAAGAACGTATTCAGTTTTTGCAAAGTGCGGCAGTGGATCTCTTGGAAATTAAACATGAAGATGCGAAATATTTTGTTTTTACAGACTCCATTCAAAACAGAGCTTACAATGCGGGTGTGGGAAATATTAAAATACTGATGAAAAATAACGATATTGTAGATATTGCGAAAGCATCAGATTTATCTAACTTAGAATCTTTACAAAAAACGGTCGAAAAATACATTCTTTGCTATCCTCGTGGAATTTAAGCTTTTTTAACAAAATATTTAACTTTCAGTGCCGTTTTAAGTCTTATTATTGTGTACAAAATACACGATTTAACCCTAACAGGTTTTTTTGTTCATGTCAATTTAACATTTACCTTTGTACAATGCAATTTACTGCTAAGCAGATCAGCGAGTTTTTAAACGGTTCCATTGATGGTAACCCAGATGTAGCCGTAACTGAACTCTCTAAGATAGAAGATGGTAAGGAAGGCTCATTGTCTTTCCTTTCTAACCCTAAGTACGAAAACTTTTTATATTCCACTCAGGCATCGGTAGTTATTGTTTCTAAAGATTTTAAACCAACGCAGGAATTTACAAGTACATTAATTCGTGTTGAAAATCCATACACCTCCTTTACCGTTTTATTGGATAAATATAATGAAGCCGTAAATGCACAAGCAGAAAAATCAGGTATTGATAAGCTTGCTTTTGTGCATCCATCAGCAAAAATTGGTAAAGGCGTATTTATTGGTGCTTTTGCATACATTGCAGAAAACGTAGAGATAGCTGCCGCCACTAAAATAAACACTCAGGTTTTTGTTGGGGCAAACTCTAAAATAGGCGAAAATTGTCTCTTTTTCCCTGGTGTTAAAATTTACCATAATTCTATTATTGGCGATAGAGTAACCGTACATTCAAATACTGTAATTGGTAGTGATGGCTTTGGATTTGCTCCTCAAAAAGATGGCACTTATAATAAAATACCTCAAATAGGTAATGTAATTATTGAAGATGATGTAGAAATTGGCGCAAATACAACTGTAGATAGGGCAACGATGGGTTCTACAATTATAAAAAAAGGTGCAAAAATTGATAATTTGATTCAAATCGCTCATAATGTCGAGATTGGTGAGAACACTGTATTAGCAGCACAATCAGGCATTTCTGGCAGCACTAAAGTTGGCGCGAACAGTGTTATTGGCGGACAGGTGGGCATTGCTGGCCACTTAACACTGGCAAAAGGAACACAAATTGGTGCCCAGGCAGGATTAAACTTTAATATTACCGAAGAAAATAAACAATGGCATGGCAGCCCGGCTCAACCGCTACGCAATTGGATGCGTGCTTCCGTAATTTTTAAACACCTTCCTGAAGTTGAGAAAAGAATTCATTTACTCGAAGAAGAATTGAAAAGACTTACATCTGAATTGGAAAAGAATACAATAAATAATGAACGTTAGACAAAGAACGATTAACAAAGAAATATCAGCATCGGGAGTTGGTTTACACACTGGGGCTAATGTTACCTTAACTTTTTGCCCAGCTCCGGAAAATCATGGTTTTAAATTTCAGCGTATTGATTTAGATGGTATGCCAATTATCGATGCAGATGCAGATAATGTAACTGATACTTCAAGAGGAACTACAATTACTCAAAACGGAGCAAGCGTAAGTACCATTGAGCATGTTATGGCATCCTTAGTTGGCATGGACTTGGATAATATTTTGATTAAGCTTGACGGCCCTGAAACACCAATAATGGATGGAAGTTCTATCCAATTTATCGATTTATTGGAAGAAACCGGTACCATAGAGCAAAATGCAGATAGAGAATATTTTACAATTCCTCATAATATTACCTACACAGAAGCAGATAGAAAAGTAGAAATTGTAGCCATGCCATTGGATGACTATCGTTTCACATGTATGATTGATTATAATTCTCCTGTTTTGGGTAGCCAACATGCAGGAATTAATACGATTGCTGAATTTAAAAAAGAAATTGCTTCCTGCCGTACATTTTGTTTTTTACACGAATTAGAATATCAATTACAACACAATCTTATTAAAGGTGGTGATTTAAACAATGCTATTGTTATAGTTGATAAAGAAGTAACAAAGGATGAACTGAGCCATCTTGCCAAACTATTTAACCGAAAAGATATTGACGTTGCACCTCAAGGTATCTTGAATAATATGGAGTTGCGTTATCAAAACGAACCGGCACGCCATAAGTTATTAGATATGATTGGCGATTTAGCTTTAGTAGGCATGCACCTAAAAGGCCATATTATGGCCGCTCGACCTGGTCACGCGGCAAACGTAGCCTTCGCAAAAAAAATAAAAGCAGCCATCAAAAAAGAAAAAAACAAAAAACTTCAAAAGATTTACGATCCTTGTGCAAAACCATTATATGATGTAGTTCAAATAATGGAAATTCTACCTCATCGCCAACCTTTTCTTTTTGTCGATAAAATATTAGAACTTTCTAAAAACCATGTTGTTGGTGTTAAGAATGTAACCATAAACGAAGAATTCTTTAAAGGTCATTTTCCTGGCGCCCCTGTTTTTCCTGGGGTAATTCAAATAGAAGCAATGGCTCAGGTTGGAGGTATTTTAGTTTTAAGTACCGTTCCCGATCCTAGTAACTACCTAACATATTTCTTAAAAATCGACAACGTACGTTTCAGGGCTCAAGTTTCTCCTGGCGATACAATAGTTTTTCGTTGCGATTTAATGGAGCCAATTAGAAGAGGTATTGCCCAAATGAAAGGTGTTGGTATGGTAGGCGAAAAAATCGTTGTAGAAGCCGAAATGATGGCTCAAATTTCAAAAGTTAAACAAACAGAACCTACCTAATAATGATACAGCCTTTAGCATACATACATCCTCAAGCAAAAATTGCCGAAAACGTAGTAATTGAACCTTTTGTAGTAATACATAAAGACGTTGTTATTGGAGAGGGAACCTGGATTGGCTCGAACGTTACCATTATGGATGGTGCTCGTATTGGGAAAAATTGCCGTATTTTTCCGGGTGCTGTTATTTCTGGGGAACCTCAGGATTTAAAATTTGCAGGTGAAGTTACTACCGCTGAAATTGGCGATAATACTACCATTCGTGAGTGTGTAACAATTAATCGCGGTACGAAAGATAAGTGGAAAACAACAATTGGTAGCAACTGCTTAATTCAGGCATATTCTCATATCGCTCACGATTGCGAAGTTGGAAATAATTGTATTTTTTCAAATAGCACCACATTGGCTGGTCACATTACTATTGGCAACAATGTAGTTTTAGCGGGCTTAGTAGCAATTCACCAATTTGTTAAGGTTGGTTCTTATGCCTTTGTAACTGGTGGTTCATTGGTGCGTAAAGATGTTCCTCCATATGTTAAAGCTGCTAGAGAACCGCTTTCTTACGCTGGAATCAATTCTGTTGGTTTACGGAGAAGAGGTTTTACAAACGAGCAGATTGATGAGATTCAGGAGATTTACCGTGTGCTTTTTGTGAAACATAATAATGTAACCAAAGCTTTAGATATGATTGAAGCAGAGTTCAAGCCAACTGAAATTCGTGATGAGATTGTAGATTTCATTCGTAATTCTAACCGTGGTGTGATGAAAGGCTTCGGCATGGGAAGCTAAGCTTTACAAAGCTGGAATCAAAAAACACTAATATTTATGAGTAATCTAACGATAGTCAGAACCGATTCAGACAATTCCGATTTTAGGCAATTGATTATTTTGTTGGATAAAGATTTGGCAGTTAGAGATGGTGATGAACATGCCTTTTACTCACAATTTAACAAAGTCGATTCCATTAAAGAAGTGGTTGTTGCTTATCAAAATAAAATTCCCGTTGGTTGCGGAGCGATAAAACTTTTCTCTAAAATCGCAGCTGAAGTTAAACGTATGTTTGTTCATCCTGATTACAGAAAGCAAGGGATTGCAGCTAAAATCTTAACAGAACTGGAAAATTGGGCTACAGAACTAAGCTTTTCTGAATGTATATTAGAAACCGGTAAAATGCAACCAGAGGCAATCGCTTTATATCAAAAAGTCGGTTATCTTATTACCCCGAACTATGGGCAGTATATTGGAGTAGCTAATAGCTTTTGCATGGCCAAAAAGCTTGCTAAATCTTGATACTCAAATCTCGATACTTTAAAAATGAAGATAGCTTTAAATAATGTTGGCAGGAGATTTAACAAGGAATGGATATTTAGAAATCTTAGCACCGAGTTTACGTCAGGTAATAGTTATGCTATTTTGGGGCCAAATGGTTCAGGAAAATCAACATTATTGAGTGTTCTGACTGGAAGTTTAACGCCATCGGAGGGAGAAATTTCATTTTCAGATATTGAAAATGTTCCCGTAGAGAATATTTATAAATATATTAGTTTAGCCGCTCCATATTTAGAGCTGGTAGAAACTTTTACGTTAAAGGAGATTATCGATTTCCACTTTAAATTCAAAAGTTTTGCAGTTGGTGTTGATGCAAAATCTCTTGTTTCAATTCTTGGTTTAGAGAAATCATCAAATAAAGAAATTAAGTACTTTTCATCTGGAATGAAACAGAGAACCAAACTTGCTTTGGCTTGCTGCTCTAATTCACCAATTTTATTTTTAGATGAGCCAACCAGCAATTTAGATGTTCAAGGGATAAATTGGTACCTCGAATTGATTGAAAAATTCACAAAAAATAGACTTACTATAGTTGGTTCTAACCAAATTCAAGAATACAATTTTTGCAATAAACAGATTCAAATATCTGATTTTAAGTAACTTAATGTTGATATATTCTTCTCATCGATCAACTGTTTTGTCATAAATTTGTATTATATTAATAATTTAAAAAAAATATTTTGAATTTGGAAAATAGTTCTTACCTTTGCACCACCAAAAAGAGAAACAATTATTTAATTTATCTCTTTAAGTAAATGACAGCATTTTCCGCATCGCGGAGTTAAAAATATAAGCCTTTGAAGGCATAAGTTTTTTCATAGTTTAGTTTGAGGTTTAGGTTGATTATGCCTTTGGAGTGGTTCCCAAAGGCATTTCTTTTTACTTAGGTTTTTTTAGCTTCGCTTAATAGCAAACCAAAGTTTCTTTTATAAAACTAAATTATTTAAACCCGATTGCATGAATCGAGGTTTTCATCACAAGAAGTATTAGCGGGGCTACAGCAACCGATTAATATAGGCCTTACTTTCCAAATCAAATTCAATAATTCAATTTTGGTATTCGTAACTGCTGCTTTTTCAAAGCTTAGCTGTAATATTTACATATACTTTTTTACTAAAATAATTTTACCTTTGCCGTCACGAAAAACTGAAATATAAATCCAAATAGGATAAATAATATGGCAAAAGCATCAGAAATTAAAACAGGCAACATTCTTCGCGTAAACAACGAATTGGTTACGGTTGACGAGTGGAACCACCGCACACCAGGAAAAGGCGGTGCATTTTACACCGGCAAGTTTCGTAACATTAAATCGGGCAGAATTGTCGAGGCTCGTATGAATACCGACGAAGCTGTAGAAATTTGTCGCGTAGAAACTAGCGATTATCAATATCTATACGAAGATGGTGATTATTTGGTGGTAATGGATAATAACACTTACGAACAGTACAATGTTGAAAAAACGTTATTTGGCTCGGCAATTAAATTCTTAAAAGAAGGCATGAACGTTATTGTTTCTATGGAAAGCGACGAAGCAATTATGGGTCAATTACCAAACTTCGCAGAATTTGAAATTACTTACTCAGAGCCTGCTGTTAAAGGCGATACTTCTACCAATGCATTGAAAGCAGCAACGCTTGAAAATGGTGTTGAAGTTAAGGTACCAATGTTCGTAAACCAAGGCGATAAAATTAAAGTTGATACACGTACCGGAGAATATGTTGAACGTGTGAAATAGTTTATTAAATTTTGAAAAAGCCTTTGAAAAAAATTCAAGGGCTTTTTTCTTCGCGTTATATTTACCTAAATGGTATTATGTTAAAGTCTGAAATCAGAAAACAAGCCTTAAAAAGTAGATTATCATTAAGTGACGAAGAGTATAAAACGCTAAACAACGAATTACTGAAACAGTTTATTGCTTTAGATTTCGATCGTGTAAAAACGATTCATGTTTTTTTACCAATTACCGAAAAAAAAGAGCCAAATACTTTTTTACTAATAGAGTGGCTTACTCAAAATCATCCAGAAATTAAAATCATCGTTCCGAAAGCTGATTTTGACATGGTAATAATGACTAATCATGAATATTTAGGTATAGATGATTTGCAGAAAAACCTTTATGATATATTGGAGCCACAAAGAGGAAATGTTTATGAGGGTGCCGTTGATATGGTTTTAATTCCTCTTTTAGCATTTGATAAAAAAGGTTATCGTGTTGGTTATGGCAAAGGCTTCTACGACCGTTTTCTTGAAAGTTTAAATGCTCAAAAAATAGGCTTATCTTTATCATCTGCAGGAAATAAAATTGATGATGTTAACGAATACGACATCCGGTTAGATTTTTGCATTACACCAACAGAAATTATCAAATTTTAACATTAGTAATCATGCCACAGGAAATCGTTATTAAAACCGAAAAACAATACGAAGACAACATGATTGCAGTATTCGAATTGCAGGAAAAAGAGGAACTCACAGCCGATGACTTAAAGCAAATTGAATTGATGTTAAAGGCTGGAGAAAAATACGAAGCAGAACACTTATAGTTTTTTTCAATTAATCCATTTCCAACAAAACCGGGCAATGATCTGAATGAATTGCGTCTGGTAAAATTCTTACATTTCTTAATCGGCCTTCCATTGGTTTTGTAGCTAAATGATAATCAATACGCCAACCTAAGTTTTTTCCTCGCGAACCTGCTCGATAACTCCACCAGGTATAATGATGTGGGTCTTGGTTAAAATAACGGAAAGTATCAATAAATCCATTATCTAAAAACAACTGCATCCATTCTCGTTCTTCTGGCAAAAAACCAGATGAATTGGCATTTGACTTTGGATTGTGAATATCAATTGATGTATGGCAAATGTTGTAATCGCCGCTAACAATTAAGCTGGGGATTTCCTTGCGCAATTTGCCAATGTAAACATCAAAGAATTTCATAAACTCATACTTTTTCACTTGGCGCTCATCGCCACTTGAGCCAGATGGCATATACAAACTCATCAGTGAGAAATCATCAAAATCAGCTCTTAAAATTCTCCCTTCTTTATCGATCCATTCTTCGCCACAGCCATACTCAACATGAGTAGGTTTTATTTTTGTTAATATGGCCACCCCACTGTATCCTTTTTTCTCCGCCGGAAACCAATAGTGATGATAGCCTAATTGCTCTATTAAACCAATAATTTCAGGGATTTGTAATGGCATTGCTTTTACTTCTTGTAAGCAAACCATATCAGCATTAGCAGCTTGCAACCAACCGAAGAAGTTTTTTGTGCTTGCGGCACGGATTCCATTAACGTTGTAGGAGATGATTTTCATTCCAAATTTCCAATAAAATTATTCTTTTTTTATAATCGGCAAGAACCCATTAATTACATAACCATTTTGTCCTTCAATGAATCCTGCCCTAATTGCTTTTCTAACTTTTTCGCCGCTCTCCTTTTCAAAATTGTAATAACCATTTTTACATCTTGTTTAGGTCTGTTATTTTTATCGGTAATTAAAGCCGCAATTTTATCAACCATATCCAAACCAACAACAATTTCGCCATAAACGGTATAATTTCTATCTAAATGAGGTGCTCCTCCAACAGTTTTATAAACTTGTCTTTGCCATTCTGGTATTTTAAATTTCAATCGTTTTTCTTCAACGCTATTCAACTGCTCATCTGTAAAAACTTTTCCTTGTACCAAATAAAACTGACTTCCGCTTGATGCTTTATCTGGATTATTATCTCGTGCTGCAGCCAAAACACCTTTCTTATGAAATAAACTATCTCTAAATTCTGCTGGAATAGTATATTTAGGTCCACCTTCACCAAGTAAAGAATCTGGTTTTGCGTTCCTTGAGTCTGGGTCGCCGCCCTGAATCATAAAATCTTTAATCACCCTATGAAATAAAGTGCCATTGTAATATCCTTCTTTAGTAAGCTTTAAAAAGTTATTCCTATGCAAAGGTGTTTCATTATACAATCTCACAACACATTCGCCAAATTCAGTTTTAATTCGGATATATTGATTTTTCGGCTTAGCTGCAAAGGTAGAAAGCACGGAGAAAATGCAGATAAACAATAATAATTTCTTCATTTTAATGGGTTTGAGGCTAAATTAAACTAAAAAATGAAATTCAATAAATAAAAGCTTGTATTATTCGTATTATTTTGCTTTACCTTTGTAGTAATGAAGTTAAAACAAAAAATAGCACTTTCTTTGGCTGTATTATATGCAGTTAGTGTTATGGGTTTGGCTTTAAGTTTGCATTTCTGCAGTGGTAAATTAGAGAATGTAAAGCTGTTCAGTAATGAGGTTTCTTGCAAATTCTGCAAGGATATTCCTGTCGAAAAGATAAAAGACGATGGCTGTTGCAAAAACACACAAGTAACCGTTAAAGTGAAAGATAGTCACCAAACCGAGGCACAAATACAAATGCCGAAGTTGTTTTCTATTCAGCTTTTTCTTCATCAACCAGTTTTAGAATTTCTTACCGACATTACCCCTGCTTTTTTCAGAAAAATTAGCAACAAGGTGCCGCCACTTTCCTCGCGGATTGCCCTTCATCTTTTCAATTGTATTTTTAGGAATTAGGATTAAATAAATCCGTCATGCTGAACTCGTTTCAGTATTTATTTTGCTATTAAGGCGCTGAATAAATTCAAGTGTAACGATAGCCTAAGGTTTATTCTAATTCAAAAAAACAATGAAAACAATAAAATTATTAAGCATTATCATGCTTTTCTTTGCCGTTAAAGTTTCGGCCCAACAAATATTAACTGCAGATTTACAGGTAACGGGTTTAACTTGTTCAATGTGTTCAAAAGCCACCCAGAAATCTTTAGAAACTTTGGGCTTTATCAACTCGGTAAAACCCGACTTAAATAAAAACATCTTCGTTTTAACCTTTAAAAAAGGTGCAGATATTAATATTGATTTAATTCGAAAAAAAGTTCAGGATGCTGGATTTTCTGTTGGTGGATTAACTGCCGATTTCACTTTTAACCAGATCAAGGTTGATGAAAAAGGTCAGGCCATTGTTGATGGTAATGTGTATCGTTTTGTAAATGCGAAAAACAAAACCTTAAACGGGACGGTAAAAGCATCAGTAGTTGATAAAAATTTTATCTCAGGTTCGGCTTTTAAAAAGCAATCTGCGACACTAAATTCTGATGCTTACACAAACGGAACCGCTGTTGTTAATGGAAAGAAAACTCGTGTTTATCACCTAGTTCTTTCTTAACATGAAAAGAGTTTTAATATCGGCACTAATTTTTATTGGTACCTACATGGCCGCGTTCAGTCAAGAATTATACGTTTTTACTGAGCCTGCAAGCAACATGCCAACGAAGTCAATTGGTGTAAGAATCACAAATGAGGGCATGAATAACCCTGATTTTATGAGCAGAACCATTCCCGAGGTCATGATTGGCTTTAATAAAAACCTAATGATGCATGCTCAAGCTTTCTTATCTGATATGGACGGGAATTACCGTTTAGAGGGTGGAAGTCTATACGCCAAATATCGTTTTTTATCTCTGGATGAGGCACATTCTCATTTCAGAGCAGCTGCATTTGGAAGGGTTAGTACAAGTAAAAGACCAACATTTACCAGAGATATAAATTTAGAGGGTGATAATAGTGGGGTACAAGGTGGATTAATTCTTACGCAACTTTTGCATAAACTGGCTTTATCGGCAACTTTGGGTTACGCACATGCATTTAAAGATAACGAAGGACAGGTTAGCGGCATGCCGAGACCGAATAATATGTTATCTTACAGCTTGTCTTCGGGCTATTTAGTTCTACCTTTTGTTTATAAAAATTACAAGGAGCCTAATTTCAATCTGTATTTCGAAATGTTAGGTAAAACCGACCCAAGTTCGGGCCAATCTTATTTAGATTTAGCTCCTGCAGTTCAAGTGATTTTGAACAGTACAACCAGAATTGATCTAGGCTACCGCTTTCAGGCAACAGGGAATATAGCCAATCGATACACTAAAAACATGTACTTGATTAGGGCAGAATTCAATTTTTTTAACGTATTAAAATAGAAATGATCATGAAAAGAATAATCATTATAGTGGCTATAATCGCCATTGCAACTACTAAAATAACTTTTGCACAAAGTAAAACAGACGCAGCTTTTAATCAAGTATTACTTGCATATTACGATGTTAAGAATGCCTTATCAACCGACAAAAAAGATGCAGCCATCGAAAAAGTAAAGGTTTTAACAGCAAAAGTAAATGATGTTCCAAACAAAGATTTAACCACAGCACAACAAAAAGTTTGGATGGAACAATCATCGATTATCAAAAGTAAAGCAGCCCAATTAGCTGGCAGCAATGACATTAAAACACAAAGAAAATCTTTCGAGGGGATTTCCTATGCCATGATTAAAACAGTAAAAACTATAAAATTTAATAATGCTACTGTTTATATTCAGCATTGCCCAATGGCTAAAGCGAGTTGGTTAAATGAAAAAGAAAATATCGAAAATCCATATTATGGAAGTATGATGTTTGATTGTGGTGACATTTCTGAAACGATAAAATCGAAATAATGCTGCTTCATATCAAAAATATGGTATGCAACCGTTGTAAAATGGTGGTTAAGGCCGAGCTGGAAAAGCTTGGCTTTAACCTTGTTTCGGTTGAGTTAGGTAAAGTGTCGTTAGCGGAAAGCCTTTCTTCTGATGATAAATTAAAAATAGCCGAAAAAATAAATTATTTCGGTTTTGAATTACTGGAAGATAGGAAAACCCAAGTTGCTGAGCAGGTTAAAACTTCAATTATAAACCTAGTTCATTACACCAAAGAGCCATTAAAAATGAACTTATCTTCTTACTTAAGCGAAAACCTTAGTTTGGAATATGCTCAAATTAGTTCCGTTTTCTCTGAAGTTGAAAACCAAACTATAGAGAAATATTTCATTGCTCAAAAAGTTGAAAAAGCAAAAGAGATGCTCACATATGATGAGCTTACCCTAAGCGAAATCGCTTATCAACTTAATTACAGTAGCGTTGCGCACCTTTCTGCTCAGTTTAAAAAGGTAACTGGTTTAACCCCATCGGCATATAAAAGAGAAAATTTAGGTAAAAGAAAAACTCTGGATGAGGTTTAAATAATTACTAAAATTTCAGTTAAAACTGAAAGCAAAGAATAGCTGTGTGGCAAATGCGGCATCAGAAAAAACAATGTTTTGGAGCGTATAATCTTCCATTTAATTGCGGTTGCCTTCATTCTGAGATTAGATTAAAAACTCCATAGCTTTAGCCACTCTCCTTTCTTACCATACCTCAAGTGGAAAATATTTATCTCGCCGTACTTTTAAGCTCAAATTCTACAGGATGTCAACTTTATCTCAACTTAGAGCCTTTACTAAGCGTTTGCCTCAAACTGATTTAATGCCAACACTTTTTATCGGTCATGGCTCGCCGATGAACGGCATAGAAAACAATGAGTTTAGCAAGAGTTGGGCTGACTTGGCAAAGTATATTCCGATTCCAAAAGCTGTTTTAGTAGTTTCAGCACACTGGTACACCAATGGGACTTTCGTTACAGCAATGGATTTTCCTTCTACCATTCATGATTTTGGTGGTTTCCCCCAAGCGCTTTTTGATGTTCAATATCCTGCGCCAGGAAATGCAAAATTGGCCGCAGAAATTCCTGGCATGGTTCATTCTACCAATATTGGTTTAGACCACGATTGGGGTTTAGACCATGGCACGTGGACAGTGATAAAACACATGTATCCCGAGGCAACAATTCCTGTTCTTCAAATAAGTATTGATTATACAAAATCACCAGAACAGCATTACGAAATTGCCAACGAAATTTCTGCGCTTCGTAAAAAAGGAATTTTGATAATAGGAAGTGGAAATATGGTGCATAACCTTAGAATGTTAAGCTGGGAAATGATTAGTGGTGGCGGTTACGATTGGGCAAATGAGATGAATGATAAATTCAAAAATCTAATCGTAAATGGCGATCATAAATCCTTAATCGATTACCAGAATTTAGGTTCTGAGGCGATGCTGGCCATCCCAACTCCCGAACATTATTTACCATTGATATATACATTGGGTATGAAAAACGATAAGGAAGATGTTTTTTTCTTCAATGATAAAGCTGTTGGTGGTTCTTTAACAATGACTTCCTTATTGGTTGGTTAATACTTATAACGGTGAAAACGCCGCAATACACAAAATATATTAAATAGCATTTAAACCAACAATAAATCTCTTTTGTCCATAATCGATTGACGCGAAAACCAAAAGCATTTTCTGCTTTTGCTGAAGCAATGAGCGGGGCTGCTCTTCCGTATTCGCACAGGAAATTGCTTTTCAAATTAATTTTTTTATTCCTGTTCGTCTAAAAGTTACGGGAGTTGGTCGATAATTTATCTACACTGGTATATTAACGCAAATCTGCATGCAACCTTTCTGTCCTCTTGCAGTCTTATATTCAAAACAACAATAAAAAGACTTAAAAATATTAAGATATACAATCATGAAAACCTCTATTAAAACATTATTCGCAGCAGCTTTAACAACAGTTATTTTAGGTACTGCAAGCGTTGTAGCAATTGCAAGCGAAAACAATAACAACTACACAAATTTAACTTCGGTTAAAAACATTAGCAAAATTAAAATCAGCGGTAACGTAAAATTAATTTTGGTTCAGGATGCTAAAGAAAGTGTAGAGGTTTATGATAACTATTTCGCCAAAAATGCTTTAGTGCAACAACAAAATGGCGAGTTAAGAATCAGTTCTTTCACTTCGTCTCCTTTAACAGTTATTGCTCATGTAAATAATTTATCATCTATTGAAGCTTCAAACACTTCAAGCGTTAAAACATCAGGAAACTTTAACCTATTAAATTTGAATGTGGTTTTAAACGATAATGCAACTGCCGATATTAAAGCAAACACCGTAAACTTAAGGACTAACATTAATGGAACATCTAATTTAGTTTTAAGTGGTTCTACTGAAAGTTATACTGCTATTTTAAGTTCAATTGCTAAAGTGAGCATGAACGATTTTACCGCAAACAACAAAAACATAAGCACCTCACCAATTGTCGCTGGATACAGTGCAAATAGATATGAAGAAATAAAAGTTGATGTTTTAGAATCTATTTTCTAGTCATCACAAGAAAGATAAAGTTTAGTTTTAGTTAATGATTGAAGCAGCGGCGGAGCGATTCCAGCCGCTGTTTTCGTTTGTAAGGTTTTTGCCGAAGATTCGCATCTGCGGCTAACCACATATCAGCATTCTGCCATTTTTAGCGGATACAGATTAGCTTTGTCACTTCTATATACACTCCCAAATATTTTATACTTACTTTTGCACTAATTTTCCTTTATAAATCCGAAATACAAAAAAATTGAGCACACTAATTGCGGCAGAAGGCTTAGGTCATGGTTATCATGATGAATGGCTATTTAAAAATTTAACCCTGGGTATTAACTCTGGTCAGCGTGTGGCGTTGGTTGGAATAAATGGTGCGGGTAAGAGTACTTTATTAAAATTACTTGCCGAAAGGTTTCCTCCGCTAGAGGGTAAAATAGTTAAAAATAAAGCCGTAAAAATTGGTTTCTTAGACCAGGAACCTCAGTTTAATGAAGGATATTCTATTAGTGACCATATATTTTCTTTAGAGAATAAACAACAGCAGTTGATTAAAGAATACGAGGAACTGATTGAAAATCCAAATCCTGATGAGAAAATACTTAATAGATTATACGAAGAATTAAGTGAACACAATGCATGGGAATATGAGCACGAGATAAAAACCATTTTAAATAGAATGGGAATTACGCACTTGCAGCAAAAAATTGCTACGCTATCTGGTGGACAAAAGAAACGTTTGGCTTTAGCCAAACTTTTAATTGAAGACCCAGAGATTTTAGTGTTAGACGAGCCAACCAATCATTTAGATATTGATACAATTGAGTGGCTGGAAAAACTATTAACAACCGGACAGAAAACTATTCTTTTGGTTACTCACGATAGATATTTTTTGGATAATGTTTGTAATACAATAGTAGAATTGGATAGAGGAAAGATTTTTAATTATAACGGAAATTATGCCTACTATCTGGAAAAGAAATCGGAAAGAGAAGCGCTTGATGCTACCGTTTTACATAAAAACCAACAGCTACTAAAAAAGGAATTGGAGTGGATGAGGCGCATGCCGCAAGCTCGTGGAACGAAATCTAACGCAAGAATTAATGCTTTTTACGATTTAGAAGAAAAATCAAAGAAAAAGTCTGATAATCAAAGTGTTACACTTCAAATGAAAATGTCTCGCCAAGGCGGAAAAATTATTGAGGTTGAGCAGATATCTAAATCATTTGATGGACGACCAATTATAAATGATTTCAGTTATACCTTTAAAAAAGGAGATAGAATTGGTCTTGCCGGAAAGAACGGTACTGGAAAATCTACGTTGCTTAATATCATCACTAGTCAACTACATCCTGATAGCGGTAAAGTTGATACAGGCGACACAACAGTATTCGGTTATTATAAACAAGGAGGTTTGACCTTTGATCCGAAAGAAAGAGTAATTGATATCGTAAAATCTGATGCTGAATATATTAAAATGGCAGATGGTTCCGTTATTACAGCATCTGCCCTATTAACGCTTTTCCTTTTTCCTCCAAAGAAACAGCATGGTATGGTTGAGAAGCTGAGTGGTGGAGAGAAGAAGCGTTTAAATTTGATGAAGGTTTTGATGCAGAATCCAAACTTTTTGATTTTGGATGAACCGACTAACGATTTAGATATCGATACACTAAATGTTCTAGAAGAGTTTTTAGAAAATTTTCCAGGCATATTAATGCTTGTTTCTCATGATAGATACCTACTTGATAAAATGAGCGATCAGCTTTTTATAATGGAAGGCGAAGGTGTTGTTAAAATTTACAATGGTAATTATTCTGAATATCGATTAAGCTTGGATCAACCAAAAGCAAAGGTTGAGTCGAAAAAAACTAACGGTTCAACGATCGAATTACAACCAACTGTAACAGCCAAAAAGTTAAGTTTTAAGGAGCGAAAAGAGCTTGATGACAGCGAAAAATTAATGCTAGAGACTGAAAATAAAATCGCCGACTTAAGCGATAATCTGTTAAAAATTGACAGTTCAGATTATATTAAAATTCAGGAAGTTTCTTTACAGATAGAAGATTTAAAGATTAAGCTCGACGAATATACAATGCGTTGGTTGGAACTTTCGGAATAAAAAATTTATTAATGTTTCACGTGGAACATTAAATATTAGAAAAGCTTTTCAATGTTTGAAAGAATAAATAAACAATTGTTTCACGTGGAACAATCAAAAAAGATGACAACATGTTTTCAAAATACGATCTAATAGTAGTTGGTGCTGGACACGCAGGCTGTGAAGCAGCAGCGGCAGCAGCTAACTTAGGATCATCAGTTCTATTAATAACAATGAACATGGGTACTATTGCCCAAATGAGTTGTAACCCAGCAATGGGTGGCGTAGCTAAAGGACAAATTGTTCGTGAAGTTGATGCTATGGGTGGTTATTCAGGAATAATATCCGATAAGTCAACCATTCAATTTAGAATGCTAAACAAATCTAAAGGCCCAGCAATGTGGAGTCCTCGGGCTCAAATTGATAGGATGCGTTTTGCAGAAGAATGGCGTTTAGCTTTAGAAAGAACACCCAACCTAGATATCTGGCAAGATAGTGTTGTTGCTTTATTAGTAAAAGACAACACAGTTTATGGTGTTAAAACATCATTAGGCATTGAGATTGAATCTACCGCAGTTGTATTAACAAATGGAACTTTCTTAAATGGAGTAATGCACATTGGAGAGAAGAAATTCGGCGGTGGTCGAACGGCAGAAAGAGCATCAACCGGTATCACTGAGCAACTCGTTGAGCTTGGCATGGAAGCCGGACGTATGAAAACTGGTACTCCCCCTCGTGTTGATGGCAGAAGTTTAGATTATTCAAAAATGGAGGAACAATGGGGGGATGAAAATCCTAATAAGTTTTCTTTTACTGATACACAAGTTTCAAAAGACCAACGTTGCTGCTGGATTACTTATACAAACAACGAAGTTCATGAAACTTTAAAAGAAGGTTTTGAAAAATCTCCAATGTTTACCGGAAGAATTAAAGGTTTAGGCCCTAGGTATTGTCCATCCATTGAAGATAAAATTAACCGCTTCGCAGAGCGAGATAGGCATCAAATTTTTGTAGAGCCTGAGGGTTGGAATACATGTGAAATTTATGTGAACGGCTTTTCTACTTCTCTTCCTGAAGATATCCAGCTAAAGGCACTACACCTAATACCTGGTTTCGAAAAGGCGAAAATGTTTAGACCAGGTTATGCCATTGAATACGATTTCTTTCCTCCTACACAACTTTCATTAACCCTAGAAACAAAATTAATTAATAATTTATTTTTAGCTGGACAAATAAACGGAACAACTGGCTATGAAGAAGCGGCTTGTCAAGGTTTTATGGCGGGTATAAATGCACACCAAAAAATCAATGACAAACAAGAATTGATAATGAAGAGGTCTGACAGTTATATCGGCGTACTGATTGATGATTTGGTTACCAAAGGAACAGAAGAACCATATCGCATGTTTACTTCTAGGGCAGAACATCGTTTGTTATTAAGACAAGATAATGCTGATATTCGCCTCTCTCCTACTGGACATGCGTTAGGTTTAATTTCAGATGAGCGTTTGGAAAAAGTAAATCAAAAAGTAGCAAATGCTGATGCGCTGGTTAAGTTTACAAAAAGTCAAGGAATAGATATGGTTGATGCTAACCCGATGTTGGAAAGTTTGGGTTCGAGTGCCTTAAACCAGAATGTTAAAATTCATAGCTTAATCGGAAGGCCTCATGTTGGTTTGCAAGATATTATAAAGGTTAGCGAACCATTAGCAGAAGCCACCAAAAACTTAGACAACGAAACGATAGAACAAGCAGAGATCAAAATTAAATATGAAAGCTACTTTGAAAAGGAAAATGAAATTGTAGCAAAAATGTTGAAGATGGAGGACAAGGAAATAAAGATGGATTTCGACTACAACAAGATTGTTTCCATTTCAAAAGAAGCACGCGAAAAATTATTTAAAATAAAACCACGTACTTTAGGTCAAGCATCTAGAATTTCAGGCGTTTCTCCATCAGATATTTCTGTTTTAATGGTTTATATAAATAAGTAGTTGATAATCAGTAATTTATGTTAAAATTAAATGGGTTAATTTAAAACGATATAAACGACTATTTTTATTTTTCAATATTATTAATCCAAAATCAGTGAAAATTCGTCAGAACGCGTAAAATATGCCAAAATTAAATAAGCCATTTTCGAGCTGTATAAGTTTATTCATAATTGCTGTAATCATGCAGCTTTTTGGATGTGCATCCCCTCAACCTGTAACTGGTGGACCTCAAGATAGAATCCCACCGAAGGTTGTAAATATGATACCAAAAAATCTAACTAGAAATTTCTCAGCAAAAAAAATACTGATAGAATTTGATGAGTATTTTAAAATTCAGGACGAAACCAAAGAATTTAATATTTCTCCGGAGTTAGAAAAGGCGCCAATATTAAAAATAAAGAAAAAAGTTTTAGATATAACCTTACCTGATACACTCGAAAAAAATACAACCTACACTTTAAATTTCGGAAAAGCGATTGCTGATATTAACGAGAGCAATGTAATTAAAAACTTAACTTATGTGTTTTCTACAGGAAATGAGATAGATTCATTAACACTAAGTGGAAAGGTAAATAGCGCTTTAACCGGTGAAGCAGAAAAAGATGTAACAGTTTTTATTCTCCCAGTTGAACGCGATACTTTATTTGGTAAGAGGCGTCCATCCATTTATACACTAACTGATAGTTCCGGAAATTATAAACTCAATAATTTGCGCAAAGGCAACTATAAAGTTTATGCATTGAAAGAAGCAACAGGTGGTGGCGATAAAATATATCAGCAAACTTCTGACGAAATAGGCTTTTTGAAATCGCCAGTTACAATAGATAAAAATATTGATAACATAAACCTGCAGATTTTTAAAGAAAAGTCAGCAGACTTTAGAATATTAGAAAGAAAGATAAATAGCGATGGTAGCATTCTATTAACTTTTTCACAGCAATTAATCAATCCTAAGCTTACAGTTACAGAACCCGCAGCATTAGATGTAGGTAAAAGGTTAACGCTTAACAGTACAAATGACACGGCAAAGATTTGGCTAAACGATTTAAGTTTTGATTCGGTTAAAGTAGCGATACAAGACCAGGGAAAATTATTGCAAGTAGTAAACTTAACACGTGGAAAAAAAGACAGCTACACAAGAGATTTAACGCCTACTGATAACGCAGCAAATGGTAAATTAAACCCCTACCAGACCTATACACTTACATTTCCTATACCAATTACCGCAGCGGATGCATCTAAAATTATTTTGTTAGACGATTCAATTAAAAGAACAAATTTTGAACTGATAAAAGACTCTACCAATTTCTTAAAATACTACATTAAATTCCCTTGGAAAACGAAGAGGTCATACGATTTAAGATTTTCTGCAGGAGCTTTTACTGGAATATTTAATTCAAAAAATAAAGAGTTTATAAAGAAATTTAACCTGGACCCAACAGAAAATTATGGTACAAGAACATTAATTATAGATGTACCAGATACGACTAAAAGTTATATAGTAGAATTTATCAATGAAAAAAAACTACCTGTAAAGCAGTATATCATCAATAAAAAAACTAAAATCGTTTTGGCCAATTTCTTGGCAGGAAAGTATTTTGTTAGAGTAATTTACGACGAAAATAAAAACGGAGTTTGGGATACAGGAAATGTAAAATTGGGTACACAACCAGAAAAAATTTGGTATTCTCCAGAAGAGCAATCATTACGCCCCAATTGGGAGGTAGAAAATAGTATGACAATACCTAAGCCTCAAAGCCCTTAAATTAATAATCTTTTATATTATGTTGTAAACCAGCCAGAATACATAATATAATTATCTGGTAGCTTATTTAATAAAGCCCTTTGCTCTTCAGTAATGGGCTTTATTTTTTTTGCAGGTGTTCCGGCATAAAGGTATCCTGTTTCACAAATGGTATTTTCTAACACAACCGATCCTGCAGCTATAATACAATACTCTTCTATAATAGCGTGATCCATAACAATGGCACCCATGCCAATTAAAACATTGTCCTGAACGGTACAACCGTGAACAATTGCATTATGACCAACAGAAACCCGATTGCCTATATGAGTAGATGCCTTTAAATAGGTAGCATGAATTACAGCACCATCCTGTATGTTTGATTCATCTCCAATTGTTATGGCATTTACATCGCCTCTAACAACCGCATTAAACCAAACTGAACAATTATCACCAATAATAACATCACCTACTATAGTGGCATTATCAGCTATGAAATTATCTTTTCCAAATTCAGGATATTTATCTTTTACAGGAAGTATTAAAGGCATATTAAAAATGTGAGATGGTATATGTAAAATGTCCTAAGGATTTAAAGTTATATTCAAGGGATTTAGGAATTAAAAAACTGTATCTATTAACTTATCTGCATGGTCAGGGTAATCAGTCGTAAAATGTAATCCCCTGCTTTCTTTGCGTTGCATCGCTGATTTAATAACCAAATAAGCAGTCTGTATCACATTTCTTAACTCGCAAAGCTGAACGGAAACCTTGTTCTTTTTATAAAATTCTTCAGTTTCCTGATGGATTAAAAATAATCTCCTGTGTGCTCTTTCTAATCTAAAATCTGAACGTACTATTCCAACATAATCACCCATAACTTTTTGTAATTCTCTAAGGTTATGTGTAACTAAAACATCTTCGTTGGTTTGTGTAACACCTTGAGCATCCCATTCAGGTATATTATCAGGTATAATGTTGTTTTTAAAATTTTCTATAGCATCCTGATAAATACGATGTGCAAATACTGTTGCTTCTAATAAAGAATTGGAAGCCAATCTATTAGCTCCATGTAAACCAGTTGATGAACACTCACCACAAGCATAAAGATTATTTATTGATGAACGACCATATTCATCAACCAAAATACCGCCACACATATAATGCGATGCAGGTGTAACCGGAATAAAGTCTTTCGTCATATCAATACCAATAGACAAACATTTTGCATATATATTAGGAAAATGTTTCAAAATATCAGCTTTATTACGCATGGTGATATCTAAATAAACAAAATCATCACCAGATTTCTTCATCTCATTATCTACAGCTCTTGCCACAATATCACGAGGAGCTAAAGATTTACGTTCATCGTATTCATGCATAAACTCTTCTCCGTTTTTACGTCGAAGTACACCACCAAAACCACGAACTGCCTCAGAAATTAAAAAGGAAGGATACTCTCCAGGGTGATATAAAGCTGTTGGATGAAACTGAATAAACTCCATGTTACGAACTTTTCCCTTTGCACGATACACCATTGCCATACCATCGCCTGTAGCAATTACAGGATTTGTTGTTGCAGAATATACATGTCCGGCACCTCCAGAAGCCATTACAGTTACGTTTGCAACAATCTTTTCCACATCGTTAAGCTCTGTGTTAAAGGCATATATACCATAACAGTTAATATCTTCAGTACGTTTATCAACAAATTCACCAAGGTGGTGTTGTGTGATCAACTCTAGTGCAAAGTAGTGTGTTAATATCTCTATGTTTGAATTTTCGTGAATCTCTTTTAACAATACACGCTCAATTTCATATCCTGTAATGTCTTTATAGTGCAAAACTCGGTGTTCAGAATGACCACCTTCTTTAGCTAAATCATAGAAACCTGAATTATCTTTATCGAAATTTATACCATAGTCAATAATCTCCTGAATGCGTTGAGGACCCTCTTTTACAACAATTTCAACAATTTTTTCGTCGCACAAACCATCTCCAGCAATCAAAGTATCATGAATATGTTTTTCAAAAGAATCACCTTTATCTACAACAACTGCAACACCACCTTGTGCATACTTTGTGTTGGATTCATCTTCATTCGATTTGGTTACAATTAAAACCTTACCAAACTTAGCAGCCTTAAGTGCAAAACTCAAACCAGCTATACCTGAACCAATTACCAGAAAATCAACCTTTCTCATTAAATAAAAACTTTAATTATCTATGATGTTAACAACTACAAAAAAGTGTTAACACTATGTCTAAATTATACTAACAAATAAATTTTAATGTTTAAAGCTACTCTAAAAAGACAATTTGCCACAATCTTTTGCGCAATTTTTAAGCACCTTTGTATAAGTAGTTAACTTTTTAAACTTTTTAAACAATTAACATTCCAGTATTGATAAAATTTAAGTCATTTTTCGATAGTGCTGTAAATCAATCTTATCATGTTACTAAATTGTAATTTGAATGTTAGTAAACGATTAACAACTTACATAAAAGAACTTTTTTTCGAAACTTGCCAACATTACTAACACACTAATAAACAAACAAGATCTATTTATTTAAAATAACTTATTAATTATTGAAATGTGGAAACTGTTATCTTTGACCAACGTCTAAATTCAAAAAAGGAAAATTAATAATGAACATTGATGTCTTAGAAGAAATTAACAAAAAAGGATTCGTAGAGGAAGAAATAGATCCAACGCTTGACCTTTTTGTTGAAATAGAGAAATTAAAGAAAGAGAAGAATGCGATTATACTTGCACACTATTATCAAGAACCTGATATACAAGATATTGCAGATTACATTGGCGATAGTTTAGGTTTATCTCAAGAAGCTGCAAAAACCGACGCAGATGTAATTGTATTTGCGGGTGTACATTTTATGGCCGAAACAGCAAAGATTTTATCGCCATCAAAAAAAGTTTTATTGCCCGATGTTAAAGCTGGTTGTTCTTTAGCTGATAGCTGCCCACCACATTTGTTTAGAAAGTTCAAGGAAAAATACTCCGATCATTTGGTAATTACTTACGTGAACTGCACTGCAGAGTTAAAGGCTTTGAGTGATATTGTTTGTACATCTACCAATGCAGTTCAAATTGTAGAAAGCTTGCCAAAAGATCAAAAAATTATATTCGGTCCTGATAGAAATTTAGGGGCTTATGTAGCAAAAAAAACGGGGAGAGATTTAGTACTTTGGAATGGAGCTTGTATGGTTCATGAAATATTTTCGCAGGAGAAAATAACGAAATTAAAGGAGCGCCATCCTAATGCTAAATTTATTGCACATCCCGAATGCGAGGAAGTTGTTTTAAAAATGGCAGATTATATCGGCTCAACGACTGGACTTCTAAAATATACCATCAATAATCCTGCTTCAGAATTTATAGTAGCAACAGAAAGTGGAATTATTCATCAAATGGAGAAGGCAAATCCTACAAAAACCTTTATTCCGGCACCACCAAATAACAGTTGTGCTTGTAACGATTGTCCATATATGAAGCGAAATACTTTAGAAAAGCTATATTTATGTTTAAAAAATGGTTTACCAGAAGTAACTGTACCAGAACATATTATAGAACTTGCACGTAAACCAATTCAAAGAATGCTTGATATTTCGGCAGAACTGGGATTATAAAAAACTGCCACAGACACTGTGAATACAAAATGAAAATAAACAACATTCTTAAAAATTACTCGGGCTTATTATGGCTCTTGGCAGGTATTACTGTTGGGAGTATAGTTGGTTTAATTTTTGGGAAAAGTGTAGAAAGTATTAAACCGCTTGGTGATATATTTTTGAATTTGTTGTTTACCGCTGTAATTCCGTTGGTATTTTTTGCAGTTTCATCTGCTATTGCAAATATTGATAGAACTAAAAAATTAGGAAAACTATTAACTGTAATGGTTTTAGTATTCTTATCTACTATCTTAATATCAGCAGTTTTAACTTTAGTCGCTACAAGGGTATTCCCCATCCATCAGCAATTGGGCAATAGTACTTTACCTATTGAAAATGAAAAATTACAATCTGTGGGCGAACAAATGACCCAGCTTTTAACCGTTGGGGAATTTTATGAAATTGGAAGTAGAAAAAATATGCTTGCGCTAATTATTTTTTCGGTTTTGGTTGGTTTTTCAACATTATACGCAAGTAAAGATGGTGATGGCTTTAAGAACTTTCTGGTTTCTGGGAATGAGGTAATGAAAAAACTCATTATTTTAATTATGAAACTCGGACCAATTGGTTTGGGTGCCTACTTTGCTTATCAGGTTGGCGTTTTTGGTCCGCAGCTTTTTGGTACCTACGCAAAAGCATTAGGCTTATACTATGGAGTTGGCGCATTTTACTTTATCGTTTTTTTTACACTATATGCCTTCGTAGCAGGTGGATTTAAAGCCATTAAAGTTTTTTGGAAGAATAATATTGTCCCTTCATTAACATCAATCGGCACCTGCAGTAGCATTGCTACTATTCCGGCAAACTTGGAAGGTGCAGCTAAAATGGGTGTTCCTGCCTACATAACAAATGTTACCATTCCATTAGGTTCAACTTTGCATAAAGATGGTTCGAGCATAAGTTCTATTATAAAAATAGCTGTTGTTTTTGCAATTTTTGGTAAAGATCTGGTGCATGTTGATACCATAGTTTTAGCATTAGGTATTACAATTTTAGTGAGTATTGTCGAAGGCGGCATACCCAATGGAGGTTACATTGGAGAATTATTGATGATATCAGCATATCAGCTTCCACCTGAAGCATTACCACCAGCTATGATAATTGGAACATTGGTTGATCCGATGGCTACTTTATTAAATGCTACCGGAGATAATGTTGCGGCAATGTTAATTGCAAGATTTACCGAAGGAAAAAATTGGATGGTTGATAAGGGAGTTGATTAGAAAGTTCGTCACCCTGAATTTATTTTCAGGATATTAAATGTTAAAAAGTGCTGAAATAAATAAGATAACTATCGGCTCAGCATGAAAGAGAAAAATAGAAATTGCGGGGCGAAGCCCTATTTAGTTTAAAATAAAAAATATGTTTGAAAATAAAGAACGTACCGATATTAACGAGTTAGGAGAGTTTGGTTTGATCAAACACCTTACAAATAATTTCAAAATAAAAAACGATTATTCTGTTAAAGGGGTTGGAGATGATGCAGCGGTTTTAGATGCAAAAGGCCAGCAAGTGCTGGTTTCTACCGATTTATTGTTAGAAGGAATTCATTTCGATTTAGCTTATGTTCCTTTAATGCATTTAGGTTATAAAGCGGTTCAGGTTAATTTGAGTGATATTTATGCCATGAACGGTAAAGCAAGTCAGATTACAGTTTCACTTGGTTTATCAAGTAAATTTCCTTTAGAAGCCGTTGAAGAATTATATAAAGGAATTGAATTGGCCTGCAATAAATTTAATATTGATTTAATTGGTGGTGATACTTCATCAAGCAAGCAAGGTTTGGTAATAAGCATTACAAGTATTGGTTATGCCGATGCGGATAAAGTTACTTACAGAAACGGTGCCCAAGAACATGATTTATTATGTGTCTCTGGCGATTTGGGAGGTGCTTATGTTGGTTTACAAATATTAGAAAGAGAAAAATTGATCTATTTGGAGAACCCTCAAATTCAACCAGATTTAGAAGGCAAAGATTATATTATAGAAAGACAGTTGAAACCAGAGGCAAGAATGGATATTGTTGCGCTTTTAGAAGATATGAATATTAAGCCAACATCTATGATTGATGTTTCTGATGGTTTAGCATCAGAAATTTTGCATTTAGCTACTGAAAGCGATAAAGGAATTACAATTTATGAAGATAAAATTCCTTTAGATCCAATGACTTATGAAACCGCTCGCGAATTGGGTATCGACCCAACTGTTTGCGCTTTAAGTGGTGGAGAAGACTATGAATTGTTATTTACCATCAGTCAGGAAGATTATAAAAAGTTGAAACATGATGTAGATATTACGGTTATTGGTCATGTTACGGATAAGAATTCGGGGTGTAAAATGGTTTCTAAATCAAACAATGTACATGAATTGAAGGCGCAGGGATGGAACGCTTTTAATAAGTAGGTAAATGAGTAAAGAATTAATACATCAAGATTTCATAGAACGTATTCTTCACATTATTAGTAAGCTGCTTTTTTTTAGTTAACGCCACCCTGAATTTATTTCAGGGTCTTATTTGCAGGAAAGATGCTGAAATAAATTCACCAAGACGTGTCGTACAAGCAATACGGTGGTAAAACAGCAAAATATTAAGTTTAAAATCGAACTCAGGATGGTAGGCTTGCAAGTGATTTTGGTAAAGATATTCTGAAAGAACATCAAACAAAAGAGAATTTTTTATCTAAGCTATTCAAAAACGCAGACACTGTCTGCGGAATTCAAACGGAGTTGGTTTCATTGTTATCTACTCCCCTTCTAAATACTTGATATCAATCTGCTTATTGCTTTTAACCTTCGCACCTAATTTTTTAAGGTTTTCAATTTTTACTATCATATTTCCAGAGCCATCTTTTAGTTTATTAAAAGCGCCATCATAAGCTTTCTGCGTAGAACCGATATGCTTTCCAATATCTTCCATATCTTTTAAAAAACCCACAAACTTTTCATATAAGAAACCAGCTTGTTCGGCTATTTCAAATACATTTCTATTTTGTTTTTCTTGTTTCCACATACTGGCTATGGTACGTAAAGTGGCTAATAAAGTAGATGGACTTACTATCACCACCCTTCTGTCCCAGGCAAAATTAAAAAGCTTGGCATCTTTTTGAACGGCAATACTAAAGGAAGACTCTATCGGAACAAAAAGCAAGACAAAATCAGGAGAATTGATTTTATATAATTCTTGATAGTTTTTTGAGGATAAGGAAAGAATATGATTTTTTATGGAAGCCAAATGCGCTTTTACGTGTCCTTCACGCTCTTCATCGGTCTCGGCAGATACATAACGCTCATAAGCAATTAAACTAACCTTAGCGTCTACAACAAGGTGTTTATCATCAGGTAAATCTATTACCACATCAGGTTGGTATCTAACACCTTCGGCAGAAGAGTGAGTAGATTGGATCCGATATTCTTGATCGCGAACTAAACCTGAACGTTCTAAAACCTTTTCCAAGATGATTTCACCCCAGTTTCCTTGTTTTTTATTATCGCCTTTTAAGGCTTTGGTTAAGTTATTAGCATCTTCCTGAATAAGTTTGCTTTGAATTTGTAATTCAGATATTACACCTTTTAAAATATTACGTTCATCTGATTCGGCCTTGTAAACCTTTTCCACCTTTTCTTCAAAAGCCTTTATATTCTCTTTTAACGGATTTAAAATCAAATCTAAATTTGTTCTATTTTGCTCTACAAATCTGGTAGATTTTTCTTCTAATATTTTATTGGCTATTAACTGAAAATCTTTGTTCAACCTTTCTTGCGATTGCTCAAAATTTAACTTTTGTTCGGCTAGTTTTTCTTTTTCTGCCTGATAAAATGAACGTGTACCTTCTAATTCTCGATTTGCATCTGCCAAATTATCTCTTTCTAATTGCAGCTCATCTATCAACCTTTGCTGTTCATCTTTAAGCAATTTTGTAATGTTATCTTTTTCTGCCGATAAGCTGGAAACTCTTTCTTCTGCCCTTGCTAAATTTATTTTTAATTGTTCGTTGTCTAGTCTAATTTTTTCAAACTCTTCAATAGAAATTATTGGTATTAAAGGTTGTTGTTTTTTAAAAAGTAAAATTATTAAAACAACCAAAATAACAATTAGTAAAGCAATGCCAACGATTTCCATAATGATAAAAATTTTAGTAAAAATGAAGATTAAAAACAGATATACCAAAAAATATTAGTTAATATGAGCAGGGTATAACGAAAAAAAATTTATATAATTGAGCTTTCTATATTCTAAATGAACGAATTAACAATTCTTATTTCTTGTCCCGATCAGGTTGGCCTGGTAACTAATATTACCAGAGTTTTGGCTGCTCACCAATTAAATATCATTGCAATGCGAGAATTTGTAGATGAGCCGAATAAAGCTTTTTTTACAAGAATTGCGTGTATTGGCATTTTTGAAGAAACCAAAAAACTTAAAGATAAATTATTAGAAAATTTGCCCAATAATGCAAAAGTGGATCTGATAGCAAAAAAAGAAAAGCAAATAGTTGTTTTAGTAACAAAAGAATACCACTGTCTGGCCGAAATTTTAATAAAAAACCAGTTTAAAAGCTTAGGCGCTAACGTTAAGGCTGTAATTGGGAATTATGAAGAATTGAGAGACTTTACGGAGCAGCTAGGCATTCCGTATTTTCATGTAAGCCATGCAGATAAAGATAAAAGTGCATTTGAGCAAGAAATGAAAACGATTATCAACCAGTTCGATATCGATTACATAGTGCTTGCAAAATTTATGAGAATCCTTTCTACAGGTTTTGTTAAAGAGTATGCTGGCAAAATTATTAACATTCACCACTCATTTTTACCTGCTTTTATTGGTGCAAATCCGTACCGAAAAGCATTTGAACGCGGTGTTAAAATTATTGGTGCTACAGCTCATTTCGTAACCGATAATTTGGATGAAGGACCAATTATAACGCAGCATACTACGCATGTCGATCATAATTTTGGTGTAAAGGAAATGGTTCGTGCAGGAAAGGAAAACGAGAAAAAAGTTTTGCTGGAAGCTTTAGAATTAATTTTTGAGAACAGGGTTTTTGTGAGCGGAAATAAGACTATTGTGTTTAAGTAAATTATAAATTATGAAATATGCTTTAATTTTTTTTATACTGTGTTCGGTAACTGCTGGTGCACAAGATTTGCTAACATTTAATCAAAAGCTAATCGATTGCGAAGATAAATGGATTGCTCTTCCAATGAATAAAGACACCACTTATACTTTTGGTTTTGTTTATATTGATAAAGTTGCCGGGTTAACCCTTGATGTAGCTGGAAATTTCAAAATTGTTGCAGGTGGAAATTATAAAGCAAATAAAATTACCAATTCAGCTGTAAAACATAGAATTCCTCCAACCAACATCTCGGTCGCAGTAATTCCGAGTACTAAATTAGTTCAACTTCAAGTTCAGGCAATACCAGATTGGTTGGCAACGTATAAAAATGTAAGTGAAGATGTAACTTATTATTTTAATCAGGGCTTTATGTATAATCAATGGAATGAAGCTAAAAAGGCATTAACTTACTTGGAAAAAGCAAAAAAAATTAATCCAAATTATAACGGACTTGCATTCGAGTTTGCCTTTGCATATAATGTTCTAAAAGATTATGAAAAAGCCATTGAGGTTTTAAAGCTAGCTCTTAAAAGCAATCCAAGTGATTGTTTGCTATACAAAGAACTTGTTTATGCTCAATTAGAAAATAAACTAACTGACGCAGAAGCAACGTTCAAAGATGCCGACGGAAAATGCTTGAGTAAGGAGTATAAAGGAGAGATGGCACATAATATTGCCTATCGTTATTATCTTTTAAAAAATAAAACTAGGTTTAATTATTGGGCAGAAGAGGTTTCGAAGAATACAAACCCATCGGATGTTTACGCAAAAAAACTAAAATTAATGCAAGCGGAAATTGATAAACTATAAACTTTTCACTACCAATTCTGCAACATCTGTACCGTTTTGGCTGCCCATTGCAACGCCCATGCCGTTGCATCGCACAGCACAAAAAACATTTGGTAGGGCTTCAGTTATTATAGGTTCAAGGTATTTTCCAAATGCCATGATACCACTCCAGCGGTGGTCTATTTCTAACTGCGTATTTGGTATAATGGTTTGGCGAAGCAAGGTTTCTAAAGCCTTTTGAACAACAGGTGTTTGCCCGAATGCTGTCGTTTCTTCAGTTTTAAAATCTAAATTTCGCCCTCCGCCCAATAAAACCCTATTGTTAATATTTCTGAAATAATAAAACCCTTTATCATAGTGAAAAGTTCCTTTTAACTTTAAATTTTTGATGGGTTTTGTAACAATAACTTGCCCTCTGCCCGGTACAACATCCAAATCTGGCAGAATAGATTTTGTAAAAGCATTAGTTGCTACAATTGCTCTTTTACAAGAAAACTGCCCTTGATTTGTATTTATAACAATACGATTGCTTTCCGGTAAAATTTCCTCAACATCACAACTATTTAAAATGCTAATTCCTATTGACTGTGCAAATTGAATAAGGGCGAACATCGTTTTACCGGTATCAATTTGTGCTTCGTATTGATTAAAAATTAGATTTTCTATTCCTTTAAATCCAAAGGAGTTTATTTTTTCATTCTTTGAACAGAACGCCTTCGTACCAACGATTTCAGAAATAAGTTTATTGAAATGTTCAATTTTAGATACACATTGTTCAGTCAGCTCATTATCACTTTTTCTGAATAGTTCATAACCACCAAATTGCTTATAGTCGATAATCACATCGCCTAAAAGATTTCTAAGTTTAAGTAAGCCTTTATAACGCTTTTCTATTAATATCTGGAGGCCTTCTGTTCCGCAAACACCTTCTTGTTCTATCAGTTCAGAAACACTTCCGAAGCAGGCAAAACCTGCATTTTTTGTACTAGCTCCTGATGGTAAAAAGCCTCTTTCTAACACTAGAATTTTAAGCATAGGCGAAGCCTTTTTTAAATGAATTGCTGCATTTAAGCCAACAATACCACTACCAATAACAATTATATCGAAGTTAAAAAATGTTGATTTTTCCCAATAAGAAAGGTTCATACTCATAACTAAAAATAGAAAATTTCGGGCACTTATAATATGGGATCGCTTTTTGATATAACAGTAAATGAAAAACATACACAAAAGAAAATGGGAGTTTATTTAATTTTAATCGTCCCGGTATTATTGCTGAGCATGTTTGTACAATGGCGTTTTAGAAATAAGTTTTCTAAATACGCAGAAATGCAATTAAGCTCGGGCTTATCGGGCAAGGAAGTGGCAGAAAGGATGCTGCATGATAACGGCATATTCGATGTGAAGGTGATGAGTACCGAAGGACAACTTACAGATCATTACAATCCGACGGATAGAACCGTAAATTTAAGTACCGACGTATATTATAGCCGAAGCGTAGCTGCAGCTGCAGTAGCTGCACATGAATGTGGGCATGCAGTACAACACGCCAAATCATACACCTGGCTAAATTTGCGTAGCACAATGGTGCCGGTTGTAAGCATTTCATCAAACTTACTTCAATGGGTAATGTTATTGGGTGTAATGTTGTTGGTATTTTCGGTTACACCAGTTGTTTTGGCTATTGGCGTAGTTGGCTTAGCTCTTGTAACCATATTTAGTATTGTTACACTACCAGTAGAATTTGATGCGAGCAGCAGAGCATTAGCATGGTTAAAAAATAATCAGGGCGTTATGCAAACGCAAGAAGAAAATATACAAGCTAAAGATGCACTTTGGTGGGCCGCAATGACGTATGTTGTTGCAGCAATTGGTGCCTTAGCAAACTTACTCTATTACGCATCAATGCTTTTTGGTAGAAGTAGAGATTAAGATATTTTAATATACTTATTAAAATTTAGAAAGCGGTATGAAATTAATTTTGGCCGCTTTTGATTTTTAGAATATAAATACCTGCTACTTTAATTAAGTTATTTTTTAGAAGCGCACAACCTGTAGTGCTCAGGCTAGTTCTGTCCCGCCAATACTGCAATCTTTTGGTAATTGTCTGTATTAAACATTAAAGGGTTTGCAACCAAAAGTATTTACGTTTATGTCGGGGCCAATTAACAAAATATTTTCGTACCTGGTGTGTGGCAGAAATCGAATAGTTAATTATAAAACAACCTAATCAATAGAAACAAACTTTAATAAGCATATAGAGGCAATTGGCCCGAAGAGCGGTAGTAACGAGAATTACAGGCTACAGGAGCACTGCATACTTGCATATAATTAGAACCATTCATTTTCTTTATTTTATCGAAAATATGATATATAAAAAAGTACGATTTTTAATTTAATTTATATGGCGCAATCAATTGAAATTCAGGAATACCTACCTCAAATTCAGCATCATCAACTATACGTTTCATTAAGTAAGTACCTTTCATGCTGCCAATATCAGTTTTTAAATTACAACCTGAAACATAAACATGGCTTTCGCCTGGATTAATTATTGGTTGCAAACCCACAACCCCCTCACCTTCTATTTGGCGGCGGCTGCTATTCGAATCGAAAATAAACCATTGCCGGCGCATTAATTGCACAGGATAATCAGAAAGATTTGAAATTTCTACGCGGTAAGCAAACATAAAATGCTCGTTAGCAGGATTTGAATATTCCGGCTGATAAATCGTTTCTACTGAAACTTTAACCCCATCTGTAATTGCTGTAACCATGATGATTTAACGAATGTAATAAAAGCTTTTCAAAAATCAAGCCATTTGATTGACTGAATCGTAGTTGGCAAATTTTTCTGCCACTTCGTCTAAAATACTGTAAATGTTACTGATATCTCCTTCAGAAACCAATCGCATGCGGTAAGGCTTGAAATCAGGCAGGCCTTTAAAATAATTTGCATAATGTCTTCGCATTTCAAAAACGCCTGTTTTTGGCCCTTTCCACTCAATTGATTTTTCTAAATGCGTTCGGCAAACATCAATTCTTTCTTCAATAGTTGGCCCGGCCAAATGCTCACCTGTTTTAAAAAAATGTTTAACCTCTCTAAAAATCCATGGGTAACCGATGGCGGCTCTGCCAATCATAATGCCGTCAACTTCATATTCCATTCGCCAGTTTGCAGCCTTTTCTGGGCTATCTACATCACCATTACCAAAAATGGGAATTTTAATACGGGGATTGCGCTTAATTTCTCTTATTAAAGACCAATCGGCTTCGCCCTTGTACAATTGTGCCCTTGTTCTACCGTGAATGGTTAGCGCCTGAATGCCTACATCCTGCAATCGCTCAGCAACCTCGTAAACATTTTTACTATCATCATCCCAGCCCAAACGTGTTTTAACCGTAACAGGTAAATGCGAAGCTTTAACAACGGCTTCAGTCATTTTTACCATCTTATCAATATCTCTTAAAAGGCTTGATCCTGCTCCTTTACAAACAACATTTTTTACCGGACAACCATAGTTAATGTCTACTAAATCCGGTCCTGCTGCCGAAGCAATTTCTGATGCCTCACGCATGTGCTCGATATCACCACCAAAAATCTGAATGCCAATAGGGCGCTCGTACTCAAAAATATCTAGTTTTTGAATGCTTTTTGCCGCATCTCGTATTAATCCCTCAGAAGAAATAAATTCGGTGTACATCAAATCTGCACCATTCTGTTTGCAAACAAAACGGAATGGCGGATCGCTTACATCCTCCATTGGCGCAAGCAATAAAGGGAATTCACCTAAATCTATATTTCTTATCTTAACAGACATTTTCTATCTTCAACGATTAATAAAAACATACAAATGTACAAATAATGAATGTTGTAACATCTAATCAGGAAGAAATCAACCCTTTTCTGCAATTACTTTTACTTTTATTTTACGCAGTTTTAGGCGCATTAATATTTACAGTTTTATCTTGTGTAATAATTTTAGCCATTTACGGCTTTGGAATTGTTAAAGATATTAGCCTCATTACCACTGGAGATCCAAGGTTTACTGATGCACTTAAAATTCTTCAGATTGGCACATCAATAGGAATGTTCATTGTTCCGCCACTGGCGCTTGCTTATACAAATGGAAAAAAACCTACAAACTTTTATGCTTTCGGCAGCCCTAAATTTATGCTGCTGATATTGGTTTTAGCAATTATGATTGTTTCCATGCCTTTTATGGAGTGGAGTGCAGTTTGGAATCAAAAAATGACTTTGCCATCAGGATTGAAATGGCTTGAAAATTGGATGAAAGACAGTGAAGCAGCGGCAATGAAGATGACTATTCAGCTTTTAACTGTTCGTAATAATTGGGATTTTATTATAAACCTTATTATGATTGCTGTTTTACCAGCAATTGGAGAAGAGTTAATGTTTCGTGGTGGCGTACAAAGATCTATTGATAAAATGTTTGGCAACCACCATGCAGCCATCTGGATCTCTGCGATTATATTCAGCGCCATACACATGCAATTTTATGGTTTTTTGCCAAGATTACTACTTGGTGCGGGCTTCGGTTATTTATATTATTTCAGCGGAAGCATTTGGTATGCAATGTTGGCACATTTTATTAATAATGCTTACGCCGTTTGCGTTGCATTATATATGCAGAAACATAATATGCCACTTGATAAAGCTGAAGATCCGATAGGTTTTCCCTGGTATGGCTATTTAATTAGTGCAATATTAACCATAGCTTTGTTTAAATTTTTTAAAGATATAGCACAACGTGAGCGAAAACTGGGTTAAAGTATATACAACCGGTGATGCATTTGCAGCCGAAGTATTAAAGCAGGGATTAATTGAAGACGATATTCCTGCGGTTGTTATTAATAAACAACTTTCTGCCTACAATATCGGCGAGATTACGGTTTTGGTAAATAAGGTTGATTTTGATAAGGCGATTGAGTACATTGTTAAAAACGAAATTGAATAATACGATGTATATTTTCCTTTTTCCGTCTATCCTTTTCCAAATTTCATCATGAAAATCAGGGCGATAACTGCTTTCTTTTTTACAATTGTTATGTTAGGGTCTGTTTTTTTAGGAACATACACTTTCACTGCGTTTTACTTGATTTTGAGTTTACTGTCTCTTTTCGAATTTTATAAGCTGATAAAAACATCGGGAATAAGGCCGCATAGAAATATTGGTTTAGCTGCAGGTGCTTTAATTTTTTTAATGGCAGCTGGCTTACATTATTTAAAATATGATGTTAAGTACCTTTTACTTTGTGTGCCATTAATTTTTTCCGTTTTTATAACAGAACTTTATAAGAAGAATAAAATTCCTTTTGCAAATATTTCATACACATTTGTTGGCTTTGCTTACATAACTTTTCCTTTTTGCTTTTTCCACGCGTTAGGGTTTCTAAGCAACTGGAATGAATATAACTTTCACTTTCCTTTGGCTTTTCTGTTAATGCTTTGGGCAAATGATACTGGTGCGTATATGTTTGGTGTAAAATACGGCAAGCGGAAATTATTTGAGCGCCATTCGCCAAAGAAAAGCTGGGAAGGGTTTTTTGGCGGCATGTTTACAAGCGCATTGGTTGCCTATGGCTTGTCATTTCTGTTTAAAGAAACAACACCTGTTGTTTGGGTAGGTATGGCTATTTTAATAGCAAGTTTTGGTACATTAGGCGATTTGGTAGAATCGATGCTTAAGCGGAGCCTGGATACAAAAGATAGCGGAGGATTGCTTCCTGGTCATGGCGGTTTACTCGATCGTTTCGATGGTTTATTGCTTGCCGCTCCTGTTGTTTACGCGTATCTATATTTAATTTTGTACTAGAAATTTTATTTCGAAAAAATTCATCGAGGAATAAATATTTGTATGTGGTTAGAATTTAACCATATAAGTTATTTAAGAAAATATAGAATCGTTTGCTTACTTTAAAGTATGCAGGCTTTGAAGATTGGATAGAAGGAAAATACAATTCTTGAAAAAAAATTAATTTGAGTTAGAATTATTTACCGCAGAGGTCGGTGAGAAATGCACAGCGCAACACAAAGTTGGGGGCAGTTTTCATAATTAATCATATAAATATAAGTTATTTAAAGGTCAATCTCCCTAAATGAATTTTACCGCAGAGGTCGCGAAGAAGTTCACAGAGAACACAAAGGTAGGCAGATAATTCTTTACCATATAATACATTTAAGAACATATAAGCTTGCCTCTAAATTAACCATAGATTACCTATCCTTTGTTCCTAAACCCGATATGAGCGGCAGCCCCGACTTTTTTTTAGGAGGGCTACAGCGGTTAGCGGGACTACAGTTTCCGAAAGGCTTCTTTCCTTTGTTTTCCAAAAATTTTAATATAAATGATTCGAAATTAGGCAATTTACTATTTAATTTATTTAAACATAGTTTTTACCGCAGAGGTCGCTGAGAGATGCACAAAGCAACACAAAGCTGGGGGCTAATTTTAAATTTATAAGACATTTTAAAAAATGTAAGAGCATCTTTTTTCCTGATTATTCTTATTTTGACTAACTTACGTTTCTAATATGGTCAACATCATTTTATCTGTTAGGATTTAGGGCAATACACTTGACACATTTTTATCACATATTTGTTTTTATTTTATCACCTGTACCGGCTTCTTATTTTCATCAATTGCGACGAAAGTAAAATCTCCATGAACGGCAAGTTCTCGCCCTTCGGCATACATTTGTTCGATATAGATTTCTACATTAACTTTTAAGCTAGTATTTCCAACTTTAGTAACTTGTCCAATTAATTCAACTATCGTTCCGGCCGGGATAGATTTTTTGAAATCAATTCTGTCGCTACTTACCGTAACCATAATTTGCCTGCTAAACCGAGTTGCCGCAATAAAAGCAACTTCATCCATCATGTGCATTGCAGTTCCTCCGAAGAGTGTATCATAGTGATTGGTTGTGTTTGGAAATACAGCTTTGAAAACGCTGGTTTTTGATGCGCTGATCCTTTCGTCTAAGGTCATATTAGTTTTTGTATAAATTAGCCACGGAAATACAGAAGGCATGGAATTTTAATTTCTTTCATAGCTTCCGGGTCTCCGTGGCAAAAGATTAGTTTATCTGTGGCTCGGCCATTAAAACACGCTCTGCTTTACGCATTTCTTTTGCGGCTTCAACCATTTCAATTAAAGCCTTTTTCGTTTCATCCCAGCCACGGGTTTTTAATCCGCAATCGGGATTTACCCAAAGTTGGCCAGACGGAATAACGGCTTTTGCTTTTTCGAGCAAAGCTATCATTTCTTCCCTTTTGGGTACTCTTGGCGAGTGAATGTCGTAAACTCCAGGACCAATATCATTCGGGTATTTAAAATCAGCAAAAATATCCAATAATTCCATTTGCGAACGTGATGTTTCAATTGTAATTACGTCGGCATCCATATCTGCAATATTTTGAATAATATCGTTAAATTCAGAATAGCACATGTGCGTATGGATTTGAGTTTCATCCTGAACACCACTTGCCGAAATCCGGAAAGCTTTAACCGCCCAATTAAGGTAACTTTGCCATTCGGCCTTGCGCAAAGGTAAACCTTCTCTAATCGCTGGTTCATCAATCTGGATAATCTTAATTCCGGCTTTTTCCAGGTCGCATACCTCATCTCGAATGGCCAAAGCAATTTGCGTACAGGTTACAGAACGCGGTTGGTCATTACGCACAAAAGACCACTGCAAAATAGTAACTGGACCCGTGAGCATGCCCTTCATATGCTTGGTTGTCAATGATTGCGCATAGGCAGTCCATTTTACGGTCATCGCCTTCGGACGAGAAACATCGCCAAAAATTATTGGCGGTTTTACGCAGCGGGAGCCATAACTCTGTACCCATCCATTTTTTGAAAATGCAAAGCCCGAAAGTTGTTCGCCAAAATATTCAACCATATCGTTACGCTCAAATTCGCCATGAACCAAAACATCCAGATCGATTTCCTCCTGCCATTTCACCGCTTTTGCGGTTTCTTCAGCAATTAAGGTGTTATATTCTTCCATTGAGTAGGTTCCGTTTTTCAGCTTTGCACGCCAACTTCTAACTTCTGCCGTTTGCGGAAAAGATCCAATTGTTGTCGTTGCAAATTGCGGTAAATTAAGGCCTTTCTGTTTTGTTTTTCTTGATGAAAAAGAACTCAAGCGTTTTGAATCTTCACTTTTTAATGATTGAACCCTTTGTTTAACTTCATTATTATGAATTAAGGTTGAATTTTTTCGATTCGCGATCGCCAATTTATTTGCTTTGAGTTTTTGCAGGGTAGATGCAGGGTCTTCATTTGATGCAAGTTCTTTCAGCGTTACAACTTCGGCTACCTTTTGTTTCGCAAAGGCAAGCCATTGTTTTATTTCTGAAGAGAGGTTCTCCTCATTTGTTTCGTTAGTTAAGTCGACAGGCGAATGAATTAAAGAGCAAGATGGTGAAATCCAGACGCGCTCCCGGCCTAGTTTTTCGGTTGCTTTATTTATTGTTTCAAGAGAAAGTTTAAAATCATTTTTCCAGATGTTTCTACCATCAACCAAACCTAAAGAAAGAATAGTTTTATCATTTAAGACTGATATAACATTTTCTAATTGTTGCGGCGATCTTACTAAATCTACATGCAAAATATCAATCGAAAGTGAAGAAATTAAAGAAAGATTATTACCTAATCCCTCAAAGTAAGTTGCTAAAACAATTTTTAATCGAGGGAAAGCCTTTCTGATTTCTTTATAAACATATTGATATGCTTTTTGTTCTTTTTCAGATAGATCGAGAGTTAAGAAGGGTTCATCGAACTGAACATATCCTACATCTAGAGCATCTAAACGGGTTAAAATATCTATATATACCGGAAGTAGGTTTTTAATTAAGTCGATTTTTTCGAAGCCTACCTCTTTCTCTTTCCCCAGTAATAAATAAGAAACAGGGCCAATTAAAACAGGTTTTGTAAGAATACCCAACTGTTTAGCCTCATAAAATTCATCAATAATTTTGGTTGAGAAAAGCTTGAATGGTTGATTTTTGTAAAACTCCGGAACGATGTAATGATAATTGGTATCGAACCATTTTGTCATTTCCATCGCAACTACATCTAATCCATCTTTTTGATAACCCCTAGCCATGGCGAAGTACAAATCTAGTTCGGAGTTTCCTTTTTTAAGGATAACTTCATTGTACCTTTTCGGAATCGCACCAAAAGTTAAGGAGTGATCAAGTACATGATCATAAAGAGAAAAATCGTTTGATGGGATTACATCTATTCCCGATTCTTTTTGCATCAGCCAGTTCTCATGGCGAATGTTTTTTCCAACCTGAAGCACATTTTTGTACCCGGTTTTACCTGCCCAATAATTTTCGCAGATTTTCTTTAGTTCTCGTTGGCTACCAATACGCGGGTAACCCAGATTTTGCGTTAGCATTTCTTTTAAAGATTAAGTAAATAAATCGTTTAAAAGTCCTTGAAACAGTATTTTAAATGTTTCGAGATAAAATTTAAAAGGTAAGGTTAATGCACAGCAATCCATCTTCGCAGCAATAAAGCTTAAAGTTAGCACCTAATAAAACGGTAATTTTATTGTACAAATCAGACCTGACCAATTGCTTTTTAACGCGAAAGCATCGTCAATTCGATATTTGGCAGGTCTCCTGACTTATCCCCAAATTATCGCCTTCCCATACCCGAAAGTACAGTGGCATTTTTGATAATTTGTTGTCTCTATTTATACAAAGACAGAACTTACAGTTGCGCGACAGTTCGTGATTTACACACGATTCCCTTTTAATCTACAGCTAAGTAAAACCGATATCGGTTGATGAAAAAATAAAGTTAAGAACTTACATCAATGGCAAATGTATGCAATATGGATAAGAATTGTTAATCAATTTAGTTTTTATACAAATTAGCCAACTAAACTGTAACAAATTTACAGCATGGATGTTAGAGATGCTTTTCTGTTATATATTTGGTATTAACCAACCAAATTTTCCCGACTATGATAAAAAACTACTTCAAAAGGTTCTGTATTGCCTTTTTGGTGTTGAGTTGTGCAACTGTTTTTGCACAAGATGTACCAACACCAAAATCACATTTTGGATTTGATATTGGCGACGATTACCAACTCGCTAACTATACACAAACAGAAGCTTACTTTAAAAAACTTGCAGAAACATCAAAGCGTGTTAAGCTTGTAGATATTGGTAAAACCGAAGAAGGCAGATCGCAATATATGTTAATTATAACCTCGCCCGAAAATTTAAAAAAATTAGATCAATACAAAGAAATTTCGCAGCAGCTGGCTCATGCAGAAATAACACCCGAACAGGCTAAAACCTTAGCTCAAGAAGGTAAAGCTGTAGTTTGGATTGACGGAGGTTTACATGCTAACGAAGTTGTTGGTGCTCATCAGCTTATTCAAACAGCTTATGAATTTGCATCGAAAACAGATCCAGAAACGCTGAAAATATTAGATAATGTTATCATTCTTTTCACTCATGCTAATCCTGATGGACAAGAACTGGTAAGTAACTGGTATATGAAGGAAAAAGATCAGAAGAAAAGAACGATATCTGGCTTACCAAGATTGTACGAAAAATATGCCGGGCATGATAATAACCGCGATTTTTTTATGCTCAATTTAAAGGAAACGCAAAATATGGGGCGCCAGCTTTTTGTAGAATGGTTGCCTCAGATTATGTATAATCATCATCAGGCTGGTCCGGCCGGAACAGTTGTTGCTGGTCCACCCTACCGCGATCCATTCAATTATGTTTTCGATCCAACCGTTTTAACCAGTTTGGATGCTGTTGGTGCCGCAATGCACAATAGAATGAACGTAGAAAATAAGCCAGGTTACACGCAAAGAGGTGGTTCAGTTTATTCTACCTGGTACAATGGCGGCTTAAGAACAACAACATATTTTCATAATATGATTGGTTTGTTGACCGAAATTATTGGCAGCCCAACTCCTTCAGAAATTCCTTTGGTTCCGGCAAGGTTGTTGCCAAATGGCGATTCGCCAAACCCAATTACACCTAGAAAATGGTATTTCAAAAACTCCATTGATTATTCAGTTTCTTTAAACTACGCTGTTTTAGGTTATGCACAACGTTATCACGATGAATTGCTGTACAACATTTATCAAATGGGAAAAAACTCTATTGATAGGGGTAAAAAAGATAACTGGTCTTTCTCACCTAAAAAGATAGATGCGATAAATGCTGCGGGTAAAACATCGGCATCAGCAACTGCGCCAGGAGAATTTGGCAGAGGAAGAGGAATGAGCATTAAAGCTTTTGATACGGTAATGAAGGCGCCATTAAATCGCGACGCAAGAGGTTATATTTTATCGGCAGATCAACCTGACTTTAATTCGGCGATTAAATTTTTGAATGCCTTAATTAGAACGGGAATTTTAGTTCAAAAAGCAAGCGCTCCATTTACAGTTGCAGGCAAAAGTTATCCGACAGGAAGTTATGTGGTTAAAACCGATCAAGCTTTTAGACCGCATGTTTTGGACATGTTTGAACCACAAGATCATCCAAATGATTTCAAGTATGAAGGAAGCGCTCCAACCCCACCTTATGATGCCGCTGGCTGGACATTAGCTTATATGATGGATGTTAAATTCGACAGGCTACTTGACGATTTTTCTGGCCCTTTTGAAAGAGTTCCTTTCGGGCAATTATTAAAGCCAGAGAACAAGTTGGTTTCTGGATCGAGTTATGTGTTGAGTGCTGCTCAAAACGATTCTTATACAGCAGTAAACGACCTTTTAAAAGGTAAAGTAGATGTCTATCGTTCTACAGAAAGTGGCGATTTCTACGTTTCTTCTTCAGGAAATGCAAAGAGCATTTTAGAAAAAGCTAACATAAAACTGAAAGCGGCTTCTGCGCCAAAAAACAAAACTAAAATTACAGCAGGCAGAATCGCACTCTGGGACACTTATGGCGGTTCAATGGCTTCTGGCTGGGTGCGCTGGATGATGGAGCAGTACCATTACAACGCAACAGTAATTTATCCGCAAGATATTGATGCCGGAGATTTAAAGTCGAAATATGATGTAATTATTTTTGTTGGTGGTGCAATTCCGGCTTTACCAAATGCTGGCGCAACAGGTAGAGGTGGAGGAGGTTTTGGTGCATCAAGTTCACAGGATGTTCCTGATGAATTTAAGAAACAAACTGGTAGAATTACTGCAGAAAAATCAATTCCTCAATTAAAAAAATTCCTTGAGGATGGAGGTAAAATTGTAACCATTGGCTCCAGTACAAACCTAGCTTACCACTTACAATTACCTGTTCGTAATGCGATGGTTGAAATTGTAAACGGAACGGAAAAAAGATTGCCTGATGAAAAATACTATGTACCTGGTAGCGTGCTTAACGTAAAAGTTGATAACAAACAGCAGGCAAACTGGGGAATGGAACACGAAGCCGATGTTTATTTTGACAATAGCCCGGTGTTCAAATTAACAGGTGATGCAATTACATCAGGAAAAATAAAACCTTTAATGTGGTTTAATTCTGCAACGCCACTGCGTAGCGGATGGGCTTGGGGGCAAGCTTATTTGCAAGATGGTGTAACCGCTTTCGAAGCCAATGTTGGAAAAGGAAAACTTTATGCATTTGGTCCGGAGATTGCTTTCAGAGCTCAAACACATGGAACATTTAAACTGATTTTTAATCAGTTATATAAATAGTTCGTAAACAGAAAGGCCTCCAATTGGTGGCCTTTCTTGCTTTTGATATTATCTTTTCTCTATTTTGAGTAAGGGAAATTTCGCGAAACTTTCCTCATCATGTGTTCAACCAAATCATCTGTTGATGTTGTTATGCTATCGTTCATTGTTTTAAAGAAACGCCAAAGTAAATCTCCGGTTGAACCATTGTTTAGCGTTAAGGTTAGCGTGCCTGTTCCGGTTTTGCCACCAAAACCACCAAACAATACTGCAGATGCAATAGCGCCAGCTTCGCTTTTGGTTTGCTCCGTTTCAAAACTTCCCCCTAAAACGGCATCAACACCTAAAATTTTTGCTATTTCATCTTTAGTCGTTTCTTCAAGCTTATCGGCTATACCTGCTTTTTTTAATAAAATATTCGTCCTGTCTACATCTTGAAATTCAACTGTGTAGTCGCTCGCTTTTCGAAGCAGGAAAGTATACATGCTTGATTGGATGGATTTCGACATTGTTTTTTCCTGATCTCTGTTTGCCTCTGCGTTAAAATTTTTAGGCATTTTTTTGTAAGAAATTTTTGTAGCAAAAGGTAAAATTGCCACTACCTTGTGCTTTGCTTTTTCAGCATTTAACTTTGGACTTTCAAAAATTTGTTTGGATCCTTCAAATTGTGCAAATGCACCAAAAGATGCGCCAACGACTAAGAGCGTTAATAAGAATTTTTTCATCATTATAAATTTGTTTAATCAAACATATAAAATTTTACATATTTCTCACAATTGCTTTTGACTTTTGAATTACCCTCACCATTTATTAATCAGGTATTTTTGAATTATGAAAGTTGAAATCTGGTCGGATGTAATGTGTCCGTTTTGCTATATAGGGAAACGTCATTTTGAAAAAGCTTTAGAAGCTTTACCCTTTAAAAATGAGATTGAAGTGGAGTGGAAAAGCTATCAGCTAAATCCTGAATACCATAATACAAACAACGAAAATGTTTATGATTATTTGTCGAGAAGCAAAGGCATGCCAATTGAACAAGCCAAACAAATGACTAAACAGGTTGTGGAGATGGCTACTAATGCGGGGTTAAAAATGGATTTTGATAAAAACATCCCTGCAAATACTTTTAATGCACATCGTTTAATTCATTTGGCAGCTAAACATAATCTTCAGGATTTAGCAGAGGAAAAACTTTTCGAAGCCCATTTTGTACGAAGCTTAAATATTGGAGAAGATGCCATTTTATTGCAACTGGCAGAAGAAATAGGTTTGGATAAAATGGAAGCAGAAGATGTTTTGAAGAGCGATAAATTCGCTGAAGCCGCTCGCTATGATGTATATGAAAGTCAGAATTTAGGTATTCGGGGTGTTCCGTATTTTGTAATGGATAGAAAATATGCTGTTTCAGGAGCACAACCCATTCAGACTTTTACCGATGTATTAACGCAAAGTTTTACAGAGTGGAAATCATCTCAGCCGAAAACAAACCTAACCTCGTTGAATAAAAATGATAATGCGATTTGCGATGAAAATGGCTGTGAGATATAGATTTTTTCGCCGAAGATTACGCTAATTACGCAGATTTTGCATGTTGAGAAATCACCATCACATGAAAAAGTATTTCGATAATTCTGAGCTTCTGTGGCTAAAAAAATCATTTTAGGTCTAGATGAATCAAAACAAAATTATCTCCCCTTCAATGGCGTTAACAAATATTCTAAGCCATTAACTCTAATTTCGAACATGGTAGCCATTAAATCGCCTAATTTTCCCTTCGGGAAACCCTTATCCTTATACCAAAGCAAATAACTTTCAGGAATATTGCAGATCAGGTAACCTTTGTATTTTCCATAAGGCATTTGCATTTTGACTAAATCGAGTAATAGAGTAGGATCCATTAAAGTATAAAATCTAAGTAGTTTTCTTTGTTAATGATTGAAAATGAAGCATTCGAGTAGTTTTTAGCAAAAAAACCAGGTATTTTCTTCTTCTGATTTCCCCACTTAAAATCAAATGCATTGATTTGTCCGTTTTTGGTTTCAATTAAATCAATTTCTTGTTGATCATATGTGCGCCAAAAGTAATGTTGAACATTTTCCTGCTGATACGACATTTTTTTAATGCGCTCGCTAAAACCATAATTTTCCCATAAAATTCCCTGATCATTACGGAGCGCCAGTAATCTAAAATCATTTATAATGGCATTTCTAATCCCATTATCATAAAAATACCATTTAGAAGATTTGGTTACCTCTTTACGCAAATTATTACTGTAGCCACCAACTTTATAAATTATAAATACTTTTGAAAGTAAATCAAGATACCGGTCTACCGTGTTTTTACTAATCCCTAAAGAACGGGAAAGCTCATCAATAGATACTTCTGAGCCAACCTGAAATGCAATTAACTTTAACAATTCTAATAATTTACTACTATTCTGAATGTTTTCATACATCAAAATATCTTTAAGCAAATATGATTTTACTAATTCCGTTAAATATTGAGATTTTTCTGCCAGTGTTTCCAGTTGAAATAACTCTGGATAAGTGCCAAAAATCAACCTTTCTTCCAGGTTTTGAGCGGTTTGTAATCCATTTTCATATTTCGTCAATTCTAGTTGCGCAATCGGATATAAATGGTAGGTTAAACTTCGGCCTGTTAAAGGTTCACCAGTTTGATTTGAAAGATCGAATGCCGATGAGCCACTGGCTATAATAGTTAAATCTTTAAAGCTATCAATAAGTAATTTTAAAATTTTGCCAATTTCCGGAATAACCTGTGCTTCATCAATAACCAATAATTTGGCGTTGCCTAAAATTCGTTTATAATTAGCCATAGTTCTTGTGGCAAGCAGGGTTTGAACATCCTGATCCTCTCCATTTAAAAAAAGATGCTCAATGCTAGCCTCATTAGTAATTTGTTCAATTAGCCATGTTTTACCAACTCGCCTGGTTCCAAATAGTAAAATAACCTTGTTCCTCCCTATTTTGGTAAGGATTGTAGATTTTAAATATCTTGAAATCTGACTTTTCATAGTCAAATATAACTAAAAAACATTAATTCAGTCAGCAGGCTGACTCAATTAATGTTAATTCAGTCAGCAGATTGGCTGAATTAATGTTTTTAATCAATGAGTTCTAAAGTTTGTATAGCTTCTTCAATAGTAACAACATTATCAAAGGCGATTCTTAAAGTATTTTTTACCTCTTTCAAATTACACATTCGCGGGTGATTTTGTGCGAAAGTTAAAATTTTAGTAAAAGTTTCTGAATCAAAATACCTCGATTGTTTATCACTAAGAAAGTAACCGCGTAAACTGTTCTTTTTAAAACTAATTTTCTCGAAACCTAACTTTTTGCCTAACCACTGTAAACGAACAACACTTAACATGGTTTTTACCTGTGGCGGAACCGGCCCAAATCTGTCTGCTAAATGTTTCTCAAAAACAGCGAGTTCTATTTCGTTATCCAGTTTAGAAAGTTCGGTATATAAGTTGTAGCGTTCTGTAATATTGGTAATATACGCGTCAGGAATGTAAAGTTCTAAATCGGTATCAACCTGCGTAAAGCCCACATACGCACGAGCAGGTTCGTTCTCAAACAAACCTTTAAACTCAGCTTCTTTCAATTCCTGAATCGCCTCATCTAAAATTTTATGGTACATTTCAAAGCCAATTTCAGCGATGAAACCACTTTGTTCTGCACCTAATAAGTTTCCACTTCCTCGGATATCTAAATCACGCATGGCCACATTAAATCCACTACCTAAATCAGAAAACTCTTCAATAGCACTTAATCGTTTTCTAGCTTCGGATGTTAAAGTTGATAATGGCGGAGAAAGCAAATAACAAAAAGCTTTTTTATTGCTTCGCCCAACGCGACCACGCATTTGATGCAAATCGCTTAAGCCAAACATGTGAGCGTGGTTAATGATAATTGTATTAGCATTCGGGATATCTAATCCGGCTTCAATAATTGTTGTCGCAACTAGAACATCTTTTTCGCCGTTAATAAAATCAAGCATTACATCTTCCAATGCGTCGCCATCTAGCTGACCATGAGCAATGCCGATTCTGGCTTTTGGAACTAATTTTTGAATTAACCCACCGAGTTGCATTAAATCGTTGACACGATTATGAATAAAGAAAGCCTGCCCGCCTCTATCCAATTCAAACTGAATAGCCTCTTGAATCAGTTTGTCATTAAAAACATGTAATTCGGTACTAACCGGTTGGCGGTTTGGTGGAGGTGTGCTAATTATGGATAAATCGCGAGCGCCCATTAAAGAAAAGTGTAATGTTCTGGGAATCGGCGTAGCGGTAAGCGTTAAGGTATCAACATTTACACGTACAGCTTTTAACCTTTCTTTGGCAGTAACGCCAAATTTTTGCTCTTCATCAATAATCATGATGCCGAGGTCTTTAAACTTAACATCTTTACTTAACAAGCGGTGTGTGCCGATTAAAATATCAACTTTTCCTGCTGCGGCTTCGGCTAAAGTATCTTTAATTTGTTTGCTGGTTTTAAAACGATTAATGTAATCTACTGTAACCGGGAAATCTTTTAATCGTGAAGAGAAAGTTTTAAAATGCTGTAAAGCCAAAATGGTAGTTGGAACCAAAATGGCTGCTTGTTTTCCTTCTGCAACTGCCTTGAAAGCCGCACGAACAGCGATTTCGGTTTTGCCAAAACCAACATCACCACAAACCAATCTGTCCATTGGATATGGAGATTCCATATCTTTTTTAACATCTTGCGTGGCCTTTAACTGGTCGGGCGTGTCTTCATAAATGAAAGAAGCTTCGAGTTCAGTTTGTAGGTAACCATCGGGAGAGAAAGCTGTTCCGGCCTGCGTTTTTCGTATAGCATAAAGCTTAATTAGGTCGCGGGCAATATCTTTAACTTTTTTTTTTGTAGTTTTCTTCAGCTTATCCCAGGCATCGGTACCAAGCTTATTCATTTTTGGCACACCGCTTTCTTTGCCGCTATATTTCGCAATGCGATTTAGAGAGTTAATGTTTACGTAAAGCAAATCATTATCAGCATAAATAAGGCGAATCATTTCCTGTGTTTTGCCGTTAACTTCTACCTTTTCAAGCCCGGCATATTTTCCAATGCCATGATCGATATGTGTAACGTAATCACCTGATTTTAACTCACGTAAATCCTTAAGTGTAATCGCCTGACTTTTCTGATAGCCTTTTTTAAGCTTGTATTTATAATAACGATCAAAAATTTGGTGATCGGTATAAAAAGCAGTTTGTATTTGTCCATCAACAAAACCTTCACGCAACATGCTGTTAATTGGTGTAAACTTTGCTGTTTTATCAATATCCTCTAAAATGGCATATAAACGTTCAATTTGCTTTGGCGAATCGGTAAAAATAAAGTTTACGATACCTGCTTTTTCATTCTCTTTCAGGTTATGAATAAGCAGGTTAAAATCTTTATTAAACGAAGGCTGTGGTCGGGTTTCAAATTCAAAACGATTTTCTGTTTGATAAAAAAACTGTTTACCAAACTCTATAATCGGAAAATCCTGAAGATGATCGCCAAGCAATTTCTCATCCGTAAACGCAAACTTTGGGTCAATCCAATCAGGGTTTTGAGTTTTCTCTGCTAATGATAAAGCTTTCCAAAGTTCAACGGCTTTTTTATAACCTGCCTTAACTATATCCAGTGTAAATTCGACATCTTTAAACCAGAGTTGGGTATCTTTATCAATATAATCCAGTATGCTAATGTTGCTTTCTGTTAAAAATTTTGCTTGCACATTTGGTACAATCGTAAGCGATTTAACATCGGCCACTGAGAGCTGACTTTCGATTTCAAAACTTCTGATACTTTCTACTTCATCGCCAAAAAACTCTATTCGGTAAGGTAAATCAGAAGAAAAAGAAAAAATATCTACAATGCCGCCACGAATAGAAAATTGCCCCGGTTCGTAAACAAAATCCCGTCTGTCGAAATCGTAATCAATCAAAAACTCATTTATAAAATCGATGCCCAGCTTTGCTCCAAGGCTAATTTCTAAAGTATTTTTTTCTAAAGCAGAGCGGTCAATAACCTTTTCGGCGATGGCTTCGGGATAAGAAACCACAATCTTTCCATATTCAGAATCGTGGTTAAGTTCGTTTAAAACTTCGGCACGGGCTAAAACATTTGCAGTATCTACCTGCGTAAAATCAAAAGATTTACGGTAGGAGGATGGAAACAACAGAACTTGTTTATCCAAAGCACTTTCCAAATCAGAAAGGAAATATGCCGCCTCTTCCCTATCTGGAAGAATAAAAAGCAAAGGTTTGTGTAGTAAAAAGTATGATGAGAGTGCAACTATAGCATCAGCAGAGCCTACCAATCCCTTTAATTGTATTTTCGGGTTTTTCGAAATATTCAACGCCTTGGTAAATTGGGTTACCCTGTCGTCGGTTTTGTATCTGTTTATTAAATCGCGAATGTTCAAGGCACAAAAATAAGTTTATCTTTTATATTTAACTGCAAAACTTATGTAAAGGTTTTTTTAAGTTTGCAGCTTTATTTTTGTTATATTCAAAATATTTCTTCGAACCTGTAAAGCACTTGGTCGTTTATTTTTTACGGTTGGTCGAATTAATGCTTCTTCCTGTAACAAAACTTTTTCCTTTACTTCTAAACTATATAAAAAGCGAAACATGAGACCATCATTGATTTACCTAGGAGGATAATAAACAAGAAAATCATGACAGCTTCATCACAATTAAAAAGAAATATTAAAGAGATGAGACACTTTAAAAGCTTCCCTTTAGAACTTTTTTTCTGGGCAACCGCATTGGTTTTGTTGGCAACAGCAAACTCGCATGAGCATCATTTCACACTTTGTCCGCTGGCAAATTTAGGCTTTGCAGATTGGTGTCCGGGATGCGGGATAGGAAGGTCGATAAGCCATATTTTACACGGCGAATTTACCGAAAGCTTTTCAGAGCATTGGTTTGGTTTCCCGGCATTAATAATTATAGCATATAGAATAATAACGTTAATAACAAATAAAAAATATTTAATAATAAACACATAGAAATCATGGATATATATCAATCACCTCTAATGTCGTTACCAGGTATAACACCAGAGGAATATTCGTACTTACAACAAGCAACAACAGGCTTAACCGAGCAACAATTGCGTAACTTTCTGATGGTTTACAGCAGTAAAAGAAAAAACCCATCAGACATGTTAATTTTCTGTATTATTGGATTGTTAATTGTGCCGGGACTGCAAAGGTTTATAATTGGACAAGTAGGCATGGGAATTTTGTATTTTTTTACATTAGGTTTATGTTTTATCGGCTCAATTGTAGATATTATAAACCACAAAACTCTTTCTTTTGAACACAACCAAAAAATGGTTTTTGAAAGTTTGCAAATGGTTAGAATGGGTGGGTTTCAGTAAAATGTAAAATTTTTAGAAAAGCAAAGACAGAACAATTTTTAAAGTTAGTCCCGCCATATACTACAAGTCCGCACCCGATGAAAAATCGGGTTTGCGGGCTTTTTGTTTCTGTCTGATTTATTGAAATCGGTTTCTCCAAAACTTACGGAGTTTTTCGCTTGCCCTGCCTTTTAAACTTCGTAAGTTTGCCCAAATTTCTATCTTTATACCATGAGGTTATCAGAAATAACAAATTATCTTGAAAGTATTGCGCCATTGAATTATCAGGAAGATTACGATAATTCAGGCTTAATTGTAGGCGACCCAAATATGGAAATCAGCGCGGCATTGGTTGCGTTAGATTGTGTAGAAAAAATTGTTGATGAAGCGATTTCTACAGGCTGTAATTTGATAATTACTCATCATCCTATTGTTTTTAAAGGATTAAAAAAGTTAAATGGCAAAAACTATGTTGAAAGAGTTGTTTTAAAGGCGATTAAAAACAACGTTGCATTATATGCCATTCACACCAACCTCGATGCTGTGCATACCGGTGTTAATGCAAGAATTTGTGAAAAGCTTGGGTTAACAGGGATAAAGGTACTTTCCCCAAAATCAGGGTTATTAAAAAAGTTGGTTACATTTTGTCCGCAGGCGCAGGCCGAGCAATTACGCTCAGCTCTTTTTTATGCAGGAGGAGGAAACATTGGCAATTACAGCGAAGCAAGTTTTAATGCAGATGGTTTTGGAACATTCAAAGCAAATGAAAATGCCGATCCCTTCGTTGGTGAAAAAGGCATTCGTCATCATGAGCCTGAAGTTAGAATAGAAGTTATTTATCCTATTCAATCAGAAAGAAAGATATTGCTTGCCCTTTTCGAAAACCATCCTTATGAAGAAGTTGCTTACGATTTGTATAACCTTGAAAATAAGCATCAGCAGGTTGGTTCAGGAATGGTTGGCTGGTTAGAATATGATATGGAGGCCTATGATTTTCTGCACATGGTAAAAGACAGAATGCAGGCAAAAGTTGTACGCTATACTTCTGTTTTAACTAAGAGGATAAAAAAAGTTGCAGTTTGCGGCGGGTCGGGAAGCTTTCTTTTAAAGGAAGCAATTGCTGCCGGAGCAGATGCTTTTATTACGGCAGATTTTAAATATCACGAGTTTTTTGATGCAGAGGAAAAATTAATCATTGCCGACATAGGACACTTTGAAACTGAACAATTTACCTCAAATTTATTGGTTGAAATTATTCAGAAAAAATTTACTAACTTTGCAATCCGTTTAACGGAGCAAAATACAAACCCCATAAATTACTTGTTTTAATTGACAGCCTTTACCTAGCTTTAAAAGCATAAAAATCAATATAAATCATACAATTTAGTCCCTGAAAGTCCCAAATACAGTCCCAAATTATTATCTTTGTTTATAGCAATTATGGAACAAAGAAGTATATTAAATCCGCACTGTAGTCAGCCCAAATTATTGAAGGACAAACTCCGTTGGAGCATTCGTTTCTATTATAAGGTAGATGGCGAAACCAAGACCAGAAAGAAAGATTATGGTTTAAATGGTGCAGATTTCTTGAAGAAAGATAAAGGAGCTAACAAAGCAATTAACAAATCTGACAGGCTTCTCTATGCTGCCGAACTTATTAAACAGGAAGTTGCTCGTTTGAATTCAATGTACTTCAATCCAATTACAAAGGAGTTTGAATCACTTGATAAATCGGATCAATCCTTTGTGTCTTTGCTTGCTGACTATCTAAATTATTCGCCTAATAAGGTTAGAAGAGATAGCACTAAAGTTATTTACAAATCATATAATAATCGCATTGAAGCTGTACTTAGTGAATTAGGTCTCCAAGATGCTTCGTTGAATGAGGTCGACCGTTCTATAGTGGAGAAAGTATTAGCCAAGATTCAAGGTAAATCTTCAAAAGCGCAACGAGATCACTATTTAAGATATCTTAAGGGATTCTTTAATTATTGCATTGATCATTTAGAGATAATATCAAAGAGTCCGATTAAGACGCTTAAGAATATCAATAACGAAGATACACAGACAAACAAAGCATACTCCCCCGAACTTCAGCAAAAAGTCATGGATGAAGCGAAACGGCTTGATCCCCACTTTCATTTATTACTTCGATTGCTTATTATAACTCTAAGGCGACCAGATGAGTTACTTAAACTGCAACTAAGGGACTTCGACTTTACAACTGGTAGCGTCACTTTCAGCAGAGAAAAGATTAAAACAGACAGGACACAAGTAACATATCTTAATGGAGACCTTGTTGCAGAATTGCAAGGTATGATGGTTGGTAAGTACAATCAAGCCGATTATTTCCTAGGTCATGCCATTAGAAACCCTAAAGCCAGAACTGAGAAATCAATCTTTGCGCCTGTTAAGACATCATTTGTCCACTTCCAAGATAGGTTTAAAACCATTCAGAGCAGATTAAGTCTCGAAAAAGGGTATACTGCATATACCAATAAATTTGACCCCCTTTCGCCAATTTTAAATTGACCCCCAGAGTTGTTGCTTGAAAAAAGCAGAAGTTGTTGTGCAAAAAGGCTTTTTAGAATCGATCTTTTAAGTCCTGTTTA
>NZ_BMDJ01000007.1 GCF_014635725.1 Pedobacter mendelii
ATCACAGTCGAGTAATACTAATCATCCGAAGCTTTCAAAGCAAACAGACTGTTGTTTGTTCTTCAAACTAACTTCTTTCAATCATGTTTAAGGTTTAAGGCGAAAGGCTTAAGGTTTAGGGTTTACCCTCCACCTTACAACCCTCTACCTTCTACCTTTATAAAATATTTAGGTGCCTATATCGGTGGTGTCCACCTCTTCCCATTCCGAACAGAGAAGTTAAGCCCACCAGAGCCGATGGTACTGCGGTAACACGTGGGAGAGTAGGTCGGTGCCAAATCTTAAAAGCCTCAAAACAGGCTCTTAACAAGAACCCTTGCAGTAACAACTGCAGGGGTTTCTTCGTTTATTGAAAATAAAATATCAAAAACAAAAGAATTAAAACCAAAAATGAATAACGAAACATCAGCAGAAAGTCTTTCTGGTTGTCACATGCATTTCTTTTCCCTAAAAAAACAATCAAAAAGGTTGAAGTTAGGACAGGATGGAAGAATCTACTGAATGCTAACATAGGCTTGTAGAAAATTACGAGATCTTTTTGTTAAAATATGCTAAAATTTTCATCCCAAATGCAATAAAACCGTATTATTGTAATATTACGTAAGTTGGATTATGACGAATATTAATTTGAAAAAATTACTTTTTCTTTCTTTTTTAATGTGCTTAAATACAATCGGTTTTGCACAAAATAAAAATGTGCAATTACCGGCTAATTGGTTTAATCTGGATTTAACAGAGAGTGGTTTTTTTGGTATTAGTACGGAGAAAGCTTATCGAGATATTCTTAAGGATAAAAAGGTAAAACAAAATATTATTGTAGCTGTGATTGATGGAGGTGTAGATGTTAATCATGAGGATTTAAAGGATGTTTTATGGACGAATAAGAAAGAGATTCCTGGTAATGGAATTGATGATGACGGAAATGGCTATATTGATGATATTCATGGCTGGAACTTCATTGGCTCAAAAAAGGGAAATCTTGAATTTGATAATCTTGAACTTATTCGATTATTAAGAATTTATACACCTAAGTATCAATCTACAACGAATTTAACCCGTTTAGATAGTATGCAAAAAGAGGAGTTTAGATTGTATAAGAAAATGGTGGGCGATTTTGGTAAAAAGTATGAAGATGCAAGTAACACTTTTTCTGTTCTTCTTGCCATTAATAAAGTATTAGATTCTGTAGCAAAAACAAGTAAAAAAGAAATTCCAACTTACGAGGATATTGAGAAATATAGGGCCGATGATGAGATAGAAGAACAAGTTAAAACTATTATAAGAAAGGGTTCAAAGGATGATGGAAGTTTTGAGAAATTCTATAAAAATGTTAAAGATGGTTACAAACAATATGATGCCATGTTGAAGTATAATTTGAATCCGAAATATGATTTGAGAGCGGAATTTGTTGGTGATGATTATTTAAATTCGAGTCAGAAAAACTATGGAAATATTGATGTAAAAGGACCTGATCCTCTACATGGCACCCATGTTTCGGGCATTATAGGTGCCAACAGGAAAAATACTTTAGGGATTTTAGGTGTTGCTGATAACGTAAGTATTATGGCTATTAGAGTTGTACCAACAGGTGATGAACGAGATAAAGACGTTGCCAATGGTATTCGTTATGCTGTTGATAATGGCGCTAAAGTAATAAATATGAGCTTTGGAAAATCGTATAAATGGGATAAGAAAATAGTAGATGAAGCTGTAAAATATGCTGAAAGCAAAAGTGTTTTGCTGGTTCACGCGGCAGGAAATGATAACCAGAATAACGATATTGAGGAAAATTATCCTAATAAATATTACGATAGTCCTGAAGCCGAAGCATATAAATTAATACATAAAAAACCTACATTGGCAGATTTTACGCCACCCAAGCCTTTGCAACAGAATAATGGAATGGGAATGAGACCATCAATTGGTAGAACCTCATTTACTAAACCAATTCCTTTAGATTCTACAAAATACCAACTCCCTCATGCGTCTAATTGGATTGAAGTTGGTGCCAGTTCATATAAAGATGATGATAATTTAAAGGCTAATTTTTCTAATTATGGAAAGTATAATGTTGATGTTTTTGCACCTGGATTTTTGATAAACTCAACGGTGCCTGATAACAAATATGAAGATTTAGATGGAACAAGTATGGCATCACCGGTTGTTTCGGGCTTAGCAGCTTTAATTTTAAGTTATTATCCTGATTTAAAACCTGCTCAGCTTAGAGAAATTATAATGAAGTCTGTTGTTAAAGTTGATCATAAAGTAAAATATAAAAACGAGAAAGGTGAAAATATTCGTGTTCCTTTTAGTGATATTTGCGTAAGTGGAGGAATCGTGAATGCTTATAATGCATTGAAACTTGCAGAAACTTATAAGTAATTAGCAACAAGCTGTGTCTGATTCATACGAGGCAGTACTATTTCTTTATCATTTTGATAAAATCTTGAAAGGTACCAAATGAATATTTTTCATTTCTCATCCAGGAAATTAAATTTTCCATCCGTTCAATCATTTTTGTGCCTGTATTTTTTCTTACATAGCCAGGAAAGCCAAAGCGATCAAAATTATCCAAATCAGTAAATTCCCAGGGATGAAAATATACGTTTAGGTATTTATCCTTTTTATAAGTCCAGCTTGCCAATGATTTATAAATGCCTAATGGCAGGTTATGAAATGATAACCAGAATAATGGAAATCTTATTAAGGGGCTAACCGAAGCAGGAATTTGTAACACATTATCTTTAATAAAAAATGTTCTTGAAATGTTAAGGTTGTTATATCTGCCAGGGAGATAAGTTGGATTTATAGATGTATTATAAACATAGCCTGCTTTTTCTATTTCCTTTTCATCAACAGGCATCATCCTTGCCATTCTATATCCAGTAATTTCTTTACCCGAAATTTCCTGGAGTTTTAATTTTGATTGCAATAAATGCTCAGGCTTGAAATCAGAATGATAATAACCGTGAGATGCCAGTTCATGGCCGCTATTGATAATTCTTGTTATTAAATCGTGGGCATTTTCAGCAAAAGTAACTGTACAAAAAAAAGTTGCTTTTACTTTGTATTTATCTAAAATATCAAGAATTGCAATAGTACCTGTCCTTGAAATTGCGATCTGATCGGAGAATGAAATTTCTTTTCCATACTCAAAAGGCATATCAAACTCTTCGATATCAAAACTTAAAAGAACCATTATTTAATAGGTATGTTGGTTGAACGTATGATGTAACTTGGTCTATTTTTAGTTTGCATAAACATTTTACCTACATAAATGCCAATTATGCCTAAAATGATTAATTGTAAACCTCCGAAGAAAACGATGGTCATAATTACTGATGCCCAACCAGATACCTCAACATTATTTACAAATGCATAAATGATATAAGGAATATAAAGTATTGATGCAAAAGAAAGAATAAAACCTAAATAAACAGCCGTATAAAGAGGTTTTATACTGAAAGATGTTACACCATGCAGCGCAAGTTGGAACATTTTTTTAAAAGTATATTTGCTTTTACCCGAAAAACGTGCTGCTGGATTATACCTTATTGCAAACTGTTTAAATCCCAACCACTTAACCAAGCCTCTTAAAAATGGTTCATTTTCATGAAAGTTTCTGAAAACATTAACAACTTTCTGGTCTAGTAAACGAAAATCTGCAGCTCCTGGTTCTAATTCAATATCAGAAAGCCAGTTTAATACCTTGTAGAATAATCCAGATGAGCCTCGCTTTCTTTTTGATAAGTTTTTATCTTCTTCTCTGATGGTGTAAACAACTTCAAAACCTTCTTCCCATTTTTTTAACATATCAGGAATAAGTTCTGGTGGGTGCTGCATGTCACAATCCATAGAAATAACACAATCACCATAGGCATTATCCATTCCGGCTTTAACCGCTAGTTGGTGGCCGAAATTTTTAGAAAATTCGAGAAAAAATATGTTTTCCGAGGAGGCAGCATACTCTTTAATTGTTTGAAGGGTTTGGTCTGTACTACCATCATCTACTAAAATGATTTCGTAATCGTAATTGATAATAGAAAAAACCTTTTTAATGCTTTCTGCAATCACAAAAACATTATCAACTTCATTATAGGCAGGAATAACTATTGAAACTAATTTTTTCATTTATCTGCAAAAGAATAAGATTTAAAATCTTCTTTCATCATTTGATAAATTATAGTTAGCCAAATGATGATACAAGGTAGGGCTTTGAGCGAATATAGACGAATAAATTCTTTGGCAGTTTTAGGGAAAATATCCGTTGGCGATAAGCTAGTTAGTAAAAAAGCAAAAACTAATAGTGAAATTATCCATATTTTTTTTGGTTCAGGCTGTATTATGAACCAGATTGCAACGCCCGCGAAAGCAATAATATAAGTTGGTGATTCTGAACTGCTGCTAAAAATTACAGTAAAAATTAACGTTGACGCCAATAGCATCAACCTGAAAGCTAAATTTTTGTATTGTTTAATTCTTAAGTAAGGTAATCCAAAAAGTAAAATACCTATAGTTAAAAAAGGTAAGTTTGGTAAATTTACATTCCCCGAAATTCTTCTTGCAATTCCCATTACTGAAATATCCTGAAAGGATGTTAAGGAAGCATTAATATCATTTTTATAAACTAAGGAGTTATACCAATCCTGATAAGATTGAATAACAAAGGCAGGAGAGGAAAGTACCATTGGCAGGGCAAAAAGAAGAGTAAAGGCGGCCAAGCTTGATATAATAAATTTCAATTTGTGTTCTGCGAAAAAGAAAAAGGCTAATCCTACAATTCCATATAGTTTTATAAGCGTTCCAAGTGCAATGAAAAATGCTGATTGAAGCGCTTGTTTCTTCAGCAAGTAAGAAAAACTAAGGATTATTATTCCTGTTAATGCGATATTAAACTGTAAACTAAATAATGCAGTTAGCGTTTCATGAGCACAAATCCATGCAATTACTGAACGTTTATTTAATGATATAGGTAGGCTGTAAATTCCCCAAAGCAAAACTGAAACGTTTGTAATATTCCATAATATGATTCCTAAACCGTCTGGTAGTAAAGCAAATGGGGCAATAAAGATAGAAAATAATGGCCCGTAATGGTTGCTGTCTAAATATTCAGTGTAGTTATTGTATAAATTTTGAAATTGTACAGTATGCCAATAAACATATTTAAATATTGAATAGTTATTATAACTATGATGAACGTATTGCTTTCCTCCTGTAATAATTGCTAGTAAAATATAAACAACAATTACAGATTGTTTTTTTAGCAAGAACGCAGTAATTTCATTGAAATTAAATTTCTTAAACGGGTTCATTATGATTAGCGCCGTAAATATAAGAATTTAAATTCCATTGCTAAAAATCTGATTAATTTATGAGTTTTAGAGATAATGTTTTAAAATTTTATCTTAAGGCTGGCTACCATCAACCGCGTTATCCCTTCATAATGGAATGACCCATTTTATCCCTTTTGGTTTTCAAATAACGTTCATTGTGTATATTGCTTTCTATCTCAATTGGGATATTTTCTATAACTTCCAATCCATAACCTATTAAACCCGCTCGTTTAGTTGGATTATTGCTCATAAGGCGCATTTTAGTTACGCCTTGCGATCTTAGGATTTGGGCACCAACTCCATAATCGCGTTCATCACCTTTAAAGCCTAATTTAATATTCGCTTCAACAGTATCAAAACCTGCATCCTGTAAATTGTAAGAACGAAGTTTATTAATTAGTCCAATACCACGTCCTTCCTGATTCATATAAACTACAACACCCTTACCTTCTTTTTCAATCATTTCCAAGGCTTTATGTAGTTGCGGGCCACAATCGCAACGGCAAGAGCCAAAAATATCACCTGTAACACAAGAACTATGAACACGGGCTAGAATCGGTTCATCAGCATTCCACTCGCCTTTAAAAATGGCTAGATGTGTTGCATTATTATCTAATTGGGTATATGCAGTCATTTTAAAATTGCCCCATTCTGTAGGTAAATCGATGGTAACTTCTTGCTTTACCAAGCTATCAATGCCTAAACGGTAAGTAATTAAATCTTCAATCGAAATTATTTTAAGCTGATGTTGTTCTGCGATTTTAAATAAATCAGGTAAACGTGCCATTTCACCATCTTCTTTCAAAATTTCTACAAGAACGCCAGCTGGTTTCATTCCAGCGAGCCTTGCCAAATCAACAGATGCTTCTGTATGGCCTGCTCTTCTTATTACACCACCATCTTTAGCCCTTAGAGGGAAAATATGACCTGGTCTACCTAACTCATCAGGATTTGTATCAGGATTAACTAATGCCATTATTGTTTTTGAACGATCGCTTGCTGAAATACCTGTTGTACAACCATGACCGACCAAATCAACAGAAACCGTAAAATTAGTTTCATGTGCAGCAGTATTTTTCCCAACCATCAAGTTGAGGTTCAGTTCATCACAGCGATTTTCAGTTAAAGCAGCACAAATTAAACCACGCCCATATGTTGCCATAAAATTAATTACCTCGGGTGTTGCATTTTCCGCAGCAGTTAAAAAATCTCCCTCATTCTCTCTGTCTTCATCATCGACAACGATAATAACTTTACCGGCCTTGATATCATCAATAGCTTCTTGTATGGTATTTAGTTTTGTTTGCATTTTACGTAGTTACAATATGGCCTAATACTTACCAATTGCTGCAAGCTTTAGTCATTAATTAATGCAAAGGTACAACCTTCTTAAGCAATATGCTTAAGAATATATCATTTAGAAGTAAAGGAAAAGGCGTAATTAACGCTGTTTAATTCGTAGAAGTTTAATAAAAAACTGTTTGTAATAATTGACATCGAAGAGGGCAGAATCTACTGTTGCTTTATAGGTTAAAAAAACAGCGAGTGGTGTTAATAGAATAAAGGCTATCCACATCCCGAATATTGGATTGATGGAACCTTCGCGTGCTGATTTTTCTGCTACAGTGGTTATAATATGGTAAACTAAAAAAAATACAATTGCTATAACTACAGGCAAGCCCATACCACCTTTTCTTATAATCGCTCCAAGCGGGGCACCTATAAAAAACAGCAAAATACATGAGGCAGCCAATGTAAATTTACGTTGATATTCTACACTGGTAAAGATGATTTCGCCCGATAAATCTTCTTGTCTGGGTACTCCATTTGTTAGGCTCTGAGTAATAACAGAAACCGTGTTTGCAGCGTTTTGAATGCTTTGTAACCTGAAGCCGTTGGGTATGCCCTTTAAAATATTATTACCTATAGCTTTTCTTGGCACTTTAACTTTAGTATACCCTAGGGCTATATTACTTTGCTTAAAGTTATTGCTCAATGTCCTCGCCATATTGCGGTTTAACGTATCCATTTGCTTTTGTAATGAATCACGTTTTTTTACAATACCTTTTAAATTTAGCATTACTGTACTGTTACCGAAAGCATTTTGATCGGTTTTACTCAAATCAAAAGATTTCATATCAAATTTAGGCTTAGTTTCTTTAAATCGGCTTCTTAACATTACTTGTCTCGGGTTGTAGATTCCGGTGCTGCTGGCTTGTTCTTCGTAAGTTACCCCATTTTTTAAATTAAATACCAAAAATTTTCCATCAGATGATTTAACCATTTCACCTTCTTTAGCCATAATTACCTTCGGAATACCATTAGTCCCTTTATGATCATAAATCATTATTCCATTCATTTTACCACTTTCATCTTTCCTATCAACACGTATAGAATAATCAGGTATACTATTGTTAAAAACACCAGGTTTAATAAGGAATGCTAATTTTTTATTCCTCATATCGTACATTAACGAATAAAATTTTAGATTGGCTTTAGGTAAAATGAAGTTTGAAAACAAAAATGAAGAAACTGTGAGCAAAAGAATTAAAACCATAAGTGGTCTCATTGCCTTTTGGAGAGAAATACCTGCAGATTTTATAGCGACAAGCTCGTAGTTTTCACCAAGCGTTCCAAAAGTCATGATGGAAGAAAGCAAAACCGAAAGGGGTAGTGCCATAGAAATTTGAACCATCGATTGGTAGTACATTAATTCTAAAATTGTGTACCATTCGAAGCCTTTGCCAATAAGATCATCTACATATTTAAAAAGAAAAAACATTAAAAGGATAAACATTACTACGAAGAATGTAGCAATAAATGGCCTTATGAATGTTTTAATTACTAAAAGATGTATTTTTTTCACCTAACAAAGGTAAACAAAGCATAATAAATATTACGCACCTAAAACGCTAATGAGGTAATCAATCTGGTTATCCCAAATTAATCTTTTTTCTGCCATTAACTCATCAGTAGAAAAATCGGTGATGGCAAGCGCAACATCGTTAGTTAATTCATCCTGAACGATTTCCATTTCAAAGTAGCATTGAGGTTCATCATCAAGCCATTTAAACTTAACAAGTTTGTTTTCTTTTATAGAAACAAGTTTAGCTTTTTGTTCCTCATCATCCCAGGTAAAAGTATAAATCTGATCTCGAAAATTAACATCATCGGCAAACCATTGTGATAGGCCATTAGGCTCACTTATAAAACTATACAGTATTCGTGGCGAGGATTTAACCTCATACTCGAGCGTAAATTTTTTCTTATCTGCCATGTTAATTCATTACCGGATGAAAATTCCGGATTACTTTTTTTATTTTATTTTTCTAAAGAAAGGTAATTTATTCTATATTTGCAACTCCAAAAAATAACCAAGCAAATATTTGTAATATAACATAAATATTTGAACCTGGCGGGGTAGCTCAGATGGTTAGAGCGCAGGATTCATAACCCTGAGGTCGGCAGTTCGATCCTGCTCCCCGCTACCATAGTGGGCAAATCAAATTTTGTTTGGTTTGCCCTTTTTTTTTGCCCTCAAAAACCTTTTTTAAAGTACCTAGAACACGCATAGCCTCATTAACCCGAGTAGTTTGGTGTTGCGTGCCGTTAAAAGTGAGTTTTTGGGGATAGACCGAACTGATTAGTCGTCTTTTTCCCTCCGAATCTGGCTCTGTATACGTTTCATTGAGGTTTTTAAGTAATCCAATAGCTTTGCTAATCAAATCAGTAATATTCCCTTTTCCCCGGGATAAATCGATGAGTCTGTTTTCAAGAATAAGGATGTTTTTCTCACAGTCGGATTTGATCTGTCTGTACTAAAAACCAAGGATTACGTTATTGAGAATTTTATCCATGGCCTTTGAAATCCTATTATTAAACTCTTCCAACTGTTTTTTTACATTAGCCAATTCTACGTTATCTTAACTTGAAAAAGCTTAATAAACCTGTTTCAAACATAACATACGTCTCATGTAACATTCAATACTTAAGTAAGCCTAACCATTCTTAGCCTATAAAATGGCCAAAAGCCACATCTTTAACCCCAGTCCGCCATTTTTGAATTAAACCCAACTACCAATAGTAAGTAAATTACTCATCAAAATTTAAAACATTACCAATCCATCAGATATTGGATGTTTGTAGTTATCCAATTAATTTCAAGTTTCTATTCAAATTGATTTTTAACATAATAGCCAGCAGATTTTAGTAAAATTTCCTTTTCAAAAATTTCAACATCTGAAATAATCATCTCCTTGACAAGACCTTTCAAATCATACTTTGGTGTCCAATTTAATTTGGTTTTCGCTTTTGTTGGGTCTCCTATAAGTAAATCTACCTCTGTTGGACGAAAGTACGCAGGGTCTACAGCGATGACTTCCTTACCTATTTCCAAGTTATATTGTGAGTTCGAGCAATTCTTTACATAACCCTTCTCATTTAAACCATCGCCTTTAAATTCAAGACTGATACCTAAAATACCAAACGCTAAAATTATAAAATCTCTCACCGATGTAGTTACCCCAGTAGCTATAACATAATCGTCAGGTTTATCCTGCTGGAGAATTAGCCACATAGCTTCGACATAATCTTTTGCATGCCCCCAATCCCGTCTAGCATCCAAGTTGCCCAAATATATTTTATCCTGAAGCCCGAGTGCTATTTTGGCAGTTCCTCTTGTAATTTTTCGAGTAACAAAAGTTTCTCCTCTCAAAGGACTTTCATGATTAAATAATATTCCATTGCAAGCAAAAATATTATAAGCTTCCCTATAATTTACGGTAATCCAGTAAGCATACAATTTGGCGACGGCATAGGGGGATCTTGGATAAAAAGGCGTTGTTTCGCTTTGTGGAACTGCTTGAACTAATCCATACAATTCTGACGTTGATGCTTGATATATTTTCGTTTTGCCTTCTAACTTTAATATTCGCAAAGCCTCCAATAAGCGTAATGTTCCTATCCCATCTGCATTAGCAGTATATTCTGGGGTATCAAAACTAACTTTTACGTGGCTCATGGCACCGAGATTGTATATTTCATCTGGCTGTACCTCTTGAATAATTCTAATTAAATTTGTTGAGTCACTTAGGTCTCCATAATGAAGTTTAAAACGTACTTCAGGTTCATGAGGATCCTGATAGAGATGGTCGATTCTATCAGTATTAAATGATGAGCTACGTCTTTTTATTCCATGAACAGAATACCCTTTAGTTAATAATAATTCTGCCAGGTATGCACCATCCTGACCGGTAATTCCCGTTATTAGAGCTGTTTTCATAATGATTTTAATATAAGTAACTGAGTTATTAGCAGAAAATTTAGTTAAAAAATCTTCTCAATGTCACAATCGACATTCGAATTCTTGTTTTTATCGTACCGAGAGGAATATCTAATGCCTCAGAAATTTCTTCATGAGTGTAACCTTCATAATAAAATAGCTGCAGGATTGACAATTGTTCGGAACTTAAAACAGAAAATAATTGTTTTAATCCTATTCTGTCAATATTAAAACTACAGAAATGTTTTGATGCCAATTCAGCTTGAGAAAAATCTATTGATTGATTCAATCGGCTATTTCGACTACTTTTTAGTCTCAGATGATCCAGTGCCATATTTTTTGCAATTGCCTTACTCCAGGTTAGCAGTTGGGATCGTTCTGCATTATAGGAATGGATACATCGTTTAACCTTCACGAAAGTATCCTGCAAAATGTCTTCTGCAGTTTCAGTTTGAGGAATTATTTTCAAAATAGTTGTTAACAGTTCTGCCGAGTGATTTCGGTAAAGATTATTTAAAACCAAGTCATCGGAGAGACTAGTCAGATCCGACAATTGTTTAGCACTATCCAAAAAATTGCCTTTAGTAGGAATTTTTTCCTGATAGGATTTCAGAAGCATAAGTAGAGATTTTAAAGGATTTTTAATTTTAATTTTTCATTTTCTGGCTCATATTTTCAATATATATTTTAAAAAAATAAAACTTATTTTTTGGTTCAAAAAAGCATGCTGTAAAACCCTAAGCTCTAACTAAAAAGGAGTACTCCATTTAGTTGTAACTAATTGATTAACAATAGATAAACTTACAAATTTATATTAACAATTTAAAACCAAAACTTTAAAAAACCCGTATAATACTCCCACAGAAACAATCACAATTGTATCATTAATTAGTACGTTTTATGGAAAATCAGCTTAATTTAAACAGCAAAGGCATTAACTACAATTTGTACCATGGAAATTTGAACGAAATTTCTCTTGAGTCTAAAATAGTTATCAACACTATTAACCAATATTCTTATTGTATAGCTCGTGAAGATGCTGAATTTAGGAGTGCTTTAACCTCATCGGATATTTTATTACCAGATGGCGAAGGCGTAGTATTAGCTGAGCGTTTTTTAACTGGGAAAAAAATAAAAAAGATTTCGGGAACAGATCTTCATCTTTATTTACTTTCTACATTAAATGCTCAAGCAGGAAGTTGTTTTTATTTAGGTTCCTGTGAGGAAACACTTGTGAAAATCAAAGACAAGCTACTTAATGAATATCCTAACCTCAAAGTTGGCTTTTATTCACCACCATTTACGGCAACATTTTCTAGTGAAGACAATGAAAAAATGATAGCAGCAATTAATGATTTTAATCCTGATGCATTGTTTATTGGACTTACAGCGCCGAAGCAAGAAAAATGGTCACAACAATTCAAAAATCAAATAAATGCGAAATTTATCTGCTCAATAGGGGCAGTATTCGATTTTTATGCTGAAACCGTTAAAAGACCAAGCAAATTCATGGTAGATAATAAATTGGAATGGATGGGCCGTTTGGTAAGCAATCCATCAAGGATGTGGAGAAGATATTTATACTACGGACCAATTTATGTTTTTCAGATTTTAAAACTTCGCTTTTTTATTCCTTTTAGAAACTCTGCTTAAATCTAAAAACACGCCAGACTATGACACAGAGATACACAAATATCCACCGGGTTTTCTTCCTAATTATGGACCTTGTAACCCTTAATATACTCTTTATATTGCCGCTTTTTTTATTCGAGAAAAATCCTGAGTCTGATCTAAAAGATTTAATAATCCTGAATCTTGTTTCAAATATAATTTGGCTATTAAGTTCATATCTTTTAGCAGCTTATGTAATTTATAAACAAGTTAACTTGCGGATTTTAGCCCGCAGGACTTTAATATCCTTTGCAATTTTTGGGAGTCTTGTATCCATTTTTGTTTATTTAGCTAATTTTTCAAAAGCAAACTACTTAATTTTAACAATAGTTTTTGGCTTTGGCCTTATCTTGCTCATTACAAGGTTAACCCTTATCTGTTATGTTCTTTACACCAGATCAAACAGTAAATTTTTTCAAAAAATAATTATAATCGGGTACAACGAAACAGCAAACAATCTCATTAATTCTTTCTCATCCACACAAAGTAATTTGCGATGTCTTGGCTGTTTTGATGATATTGAGCTGGATGCAAATACTACAAATTTTCAATATTTGGGCAGAATTGATGAAAGTCTTGATTTTGCAGTGGAAAATAAAATTGCTGAAATTTATTGCACACTATCACCAGAAAAATCCCCATATCTGTACGAACTTGCAGAAACTGCTGAGAAACAATTTATAAGATTTAGGTTTGTTCCTAATATATATGAATTTCTAAACAGAAAGGCACATTTAGATTTTGTTGACGAAATACCAGTGTTTTCTTTAAGATCTGAACCAATGAATTACGCAACTGCCCAGATTAAAAAGCGAATCTTTGATATTGTGATTAGCACTTTGGTCATACTTTTCATACTATCATGGTTGCTTCCATTATTGGCAATTATAATTAAGTTAGATTCGCAAGGTCCTGTATTTTTTAGGCAACAAAGAGGTGGCAAAAACAATAAAGGTTTTTCATGCATTAAGTTACGCACTCTTTCTCACGTAATTTCATCAGATGCTACGGTACAAGTTAAGCAGGGCGACAGCAGATTAACCAAGGTGGGTAGTTTTTTAAGAAAAACGAATTTAGATGAACTACCACAATTCTTTAATGTTTTAATGGGAAACATGTCTGTTGTGGGTGCCAGACCACACATGCTTCAACACGACGTTAGATTTGCCGGTTTAGAAAACAGGTATATAATACGTATGTTATCAAAACCTGGTGTAACAGGATGGGCACAAATAAATGGATTAAGAGGAGAAATTAAAGAAACATTTCAATTAACAAAGCGAATAGAGCATGACATTTGGTATATCGAAAACTGGGATACCTGGCTCGATTTAAAGATTATTTGGCTAACTATTCAGAAGATGGTTATTGGCGATAAAAATGCGTACTAATAACTTTCTTATAAATTGAATGAAGTTCTTGGTAGTTGGCTTTGGGACTGAATTTATCATTGTAAGTTTCCAGAGCTAACTTTTTTAAACTGTTTTTTTTTGCTAATGATAGATTATCAAAGTAATTTATTTTCTCTCTCAAATCAAGAAAATTACCTGGCTCGAAAGTTAAACCGTTCTGGTTATTTAATACTATATTTTTTATATCTCCAAGTTCAGAGGCAATTACCGGAACTCCTTTCGAAAAAGATTCTGAAAGCACCATTCCAAAAGTCTCAAACCACTCTGATGGAAAAATCAAAGCTTCAGCATTTTCCAGTAGTTTTGATACATCAGTTGATGACTTTTGCCCCAAAAACTCTATGTTTATACTTTTTTGACAAGTATCTAAAACAGCATTTTCTAAAGGTCCGGAGCCAATAATTTTTAAGTTTATTGATTGATCTAGAAAAGCTTTAAGCAAGGTATTAATGCCTTTTTCTTCAGTTAATCGCCCGATAAAAATAAAATATTTACCAGTTATTTTTTTTTCTAATGTTTTTAAATAAGTAAAATTTGGTTTTACAACCAATTTATCTTTAAACGCTTTAAAATGGCTTTCCGAAAATAAATGCAAAGAGTGGTTACCTAAAAGTATAAACTTATCAACTATATTAAGCGTGTTTATTTTTTGATGAAAATAGTTAGATAATGCAAGCCAAAAAGTTAAAACTCTTGAGTTTTTATAAACTCCTTTTTTAACTGCTAACCAAGGAAAACCAGGTTGTAATGAATCAATAAATAATTTTCCGTTAAAATATAGACTACCAGATGGACATAGAAACCTATAATTATGCAGTGTCATAACTATTGGTATTTTAAGATTTTTCGCTGCATATAAAACCGATAGTGAAGCTCCGAAATGGAGATTATGTATATGAATAATATCTGGTTTGAAATGCCGAATAAACTTTTTAGTTTTAAAATAGGCGAATAAATTAAAAGGCATTAAAATAAGTTTGATGAAGCTAGAATTGCTATTATCAAATTTCAATAATTCCACTTCATGCCCATTTTCATGCAGAAGTTTCATTTCATTTTCTACAACAATATCTTCACCACCCTGAAGTTTGTAGAAGGTATGAATTATTAAAATTCTCATTAATTGGCGCTTTTAACGGTATTTGTAAGTTTTATAAACTCATTTTTTAGTTTTCTGATAACCAAGGTATGATAAGCGTATGGCGCTTTAATCTGTAATTGCAATTCTGCAACTATGTTTGTAGCCGGCGTAAATTTAAAAGTTCTTTGTATGCCATTATCAATTGGAGTAATTAAATAATTTACCCCCGATGTATTTGTCGATTCCTCATCAAACCCAATATTGCTAACTTTAGATAATTTTGGATAGATGACCTTTAATCTATTTTCAGCAACATGAGTTTGCATTTGAATATCCCAGGTAGAAATTGTTCCTTTAATTTGTTTTTTCAGCATCCTTACCAAATCAAAACCTTCAGCATTAAGCCGTTTTTTAAACCCGGGTGAATTATGCATCAAGTTATTCAGATCGTTTTCATCCCAAATAATATTTGTAAAACGATTGCCCCAACCACCCCAACCATAAGAGCAAAATCTTTTATATACAATTGTGTCGTAAATATAATTTGGTGCTTTAATTGGAAAAACATAAGCAGTTACACAAAATACACTTTGTTCGTCTTTATAAAACTCCAACGCATCTGTAAGAAATTTTAAGTAATTTGAGCTAACAATAAGGTCGTCTTCAACGATGATGAATCGTTCATAATTTTCGCTCAAAAAAGTTAAACCTTTTCTAAAGTTTGGCCCGGTACTTAAATTATGTTCACGGTAATGCTTAATGATATTTCTAAATCCATCAAGATTATCGATATATTGGCGAACTTCTTTTACAGGTGTATCATCGGAACCTATTTTCGGGCCATCGCTAAAGAAAACGATATCCATATTTTTGCATTCTGGGTTTTTTAATAGTGCATCTATGCACCTTTTTAATTTACTAACCCTGTTGTAACAAAATACGCCAATGATTATAGAGTTTTTCATGAATTACTGGGTTTAAATTTACGCCAAATAAAAGGGAAGAGTGTTTTAAGCCAAATTTTTATACTAACCTCTAAACGATGACCAGGAAAATGAGTGGAAATGAAACCCATGTATTCTTTGTAAGCCAAACCTTTAGGGCTTTTTAGGTGAGCAATACGTTGCTTTAAATTGCGCTTGATTTTGAATTCATCGTCAAGATTGTCATCTACACAAAAACCTAAAACTCCAGGAACAACAACCGTTTTGATGCCCTCTTTTCCTGCTCTTAAAGTGTAATCAAAATCAGCTATGCTATGAGTGAAATTAGCAGAAAGAATTCCAATTTTATTTACTACTGATGCAGGAACAAGCATTATATTAGCATTTGCCATATCGCATACCAAATACTCTGTTTCGCTAAAAACGTTATAACACTGAACTTTACCGGCAGTATATAATTTATGCCCACCATAGGTAATTTTATTCTTGAGATTATCCATCGTACTGCCTATTAAAATGGCATCTTCATTTTTGATGGAGAAATAGGTTAATAATCGGGTGATGCAATTTTTAACAAGCAGGGTGTCATCATTTAAAAGCAAGTAAAAATCTGGCTTACTTTTAATCGCTTTTTTCCAAGAATTTCTCATACCACCAGCCCAGAATAAGTTACCTGTTCCCTTAAAGATATTTACAGAAGGGAATTGAGCCTTCAACACCATTGCTGTTCCATCTGTAGAATTATCGTCAGTGAGGAAAACATTAAATTTTACATCCGAATTAGTCTCTTGTTCGAAAAGACTTTTTAGGCACGAAAGTGTTTTATCTTTTCTATTAAATGTTGCTAAAAGCACTGCTATTTCCATATTTAACTTTTTGATAAAATTTTCTTAACCCGTTTACTTATCGCTCTGAAATAACTTAAAACGTAATATTTAAAATACCCTTTTAGATTTAAATTAGGAATGCCTAAAAGTTTTTTTACAGCATCCATATATTTCTGATGAGAGATATTTTGTCCATAATTTGGTAGTTTCTTTATTAGCTCATTATAGAGTTCATATAAACCGTAAGTCTTTTCGGCGGGCAGATGCCAAATAGCAACATTAACATCGGTAGGTTCAACATTTCTGTAAAATACCGGATTAGTCCATATTCGCTTCAAAAAAACTTTGCTTTTACTTGCTTGGAAATTATTTTTAAAATAGATAAAACTTAAAGTTTGTGCTTCTTCGTTAAATTTCGGCTGACCTTTATGGTATCTTTCTATAAGCTTCGGCCAAAGCACTATAAAATCATTATATATAATATTTATGTTTTTAACGCTGGCTAGAAAAAACTCACCTAAATGGTATCCGGGAACTATGTCAATATCAGAATCCAATAAATCCTCGTAAAGTAGTTTCATGTCTTTTCTACTCAAGCCATGGATAACCAAATCGGTGCTGCAATCATCTTCGAAAGAAGTAAAACCTTTTGGTGTAGCATTTCTAAAAAGCGATTCTACAGGCTGAGTAAAGATACAATCTGAATCAAGAATAAGATATTGGTCATCATGATTCAGATTATTTTGAGAAATATATTCAAGTATAGAAAATTCGTAAAACTGATTTTGAAATAAATTAAAATAACCTTTTGGTGTTTTGTAATTAAAATCGGTAAATATAACTTCAACTTCTAAATCTTTGAGACTGTCCTCTACACTTCTTCCATCTAAACTAGGCAGTGTTTTATTATTACTAAAAAGTATATGTTTTTGCTTTTTATTAAACCGCTTACTTGTGGCAAAAAACAATAAAATACACCGCCAGTAAATATTTTGGTGTTTCTGGCTCGAAGATTTCTCTCCGGTTTGGGGATAAATACTTTCTTCCCCAACTGCATCAGTACATATCCAGGTGCATATATAATCCATAGTTAGTTTAGCTTTATCTGCTCTGCAGATGTTGTTTGGGTTATAATTATATGTTCTGGTTTTTCAAATTCTTCATTTTCTGGTCTTGCTTCGAGATAATAAAAGCATAGGCCAACCATGCCCCAAAAAATTAGTGGGAGTACATAGCTGAATGAAAATATTAGCCCAGCAAGTGAGAAAGCGATAAGAATAATAGATTTTTGATCTAAATTTTTACTAAAAGATTTATAAGCTAGATAAACCAGATAAAAATATTTTAATATCAAACCAAAAAAACCATGATAGAAAAGCATTTCCATAAAACCCTCGTGAAAGTGTTGCCCGGTTTTTTCGGGCCACCAATCTACCAGTGGGTTCTTCATTTCAAAGCCTTCAAATGTCCAACCGAAAAATGGCCGTTCTAAAACCATCGGAAAATAAACCTGACGCTGGTCTGCACGAAATTTGCCTGTTCCATCTTCCTTGGCAGGATCTAAAATTTCACTAAATCTGTCAGAGAAAAATTCTAAAGTTCCAGGAAATGCCTGAGAAACCACAAATGCAACTAAGGCAATAAGTATTAATCCACTTAAAAAAGTTTTTACAACCCTTGATATTGGAGTGAGGTTATTTCTTAAACTCATAAAGAAATAAACACACATGGAAAAAATACCACTTGCCCAAACAGACCTATGTTGATGAATTACAATAACCGTTATGCAAAATAAGAAAAGTAAAAGATTTGTGATTTTACCGTGTTTTAAAAATTGATTGAAATACCACAATAGGGGAACAATCATCATAAATATAGAACGGGCGTGTATAATTCTGCTATCACCAGAAAATGGACCATAATCGACCATTTCTACTTGCTCTAAACTAAATGAAAATGTTCTCCCATAGATGAGCATGAAAACGATATATAGCACAATATAAAATTGAGCAATCAATTCTAAAATATCGAAATTATAGGTGCGACAGATGTATTTGATGAAAATTGTGAAGGCGATAGGGAAAAGTATGGTAAATAAAGTAAGTTGCTGAAAGATTGTTCCATAATCTAACATAGATTCGAAAATCATCTTTACAATTATAATGCTCAATAAACCAATGTAAATCTTTTCACTAAACTTTAATTTATTAAATTTATAAAGCACGAATCCAAAAATAACAAGACTTAAAATTTTCTCATACATCAGTACAATGTTCGAGATTGGCATAATCAACCATGAGAATATATTTTCCATAAGGAAAAAGGTAAAAAAAAGTAATAAAATTTCTTTTACCTCAAATTCATACTTCGATATTCTAATTACATAGTTCATTGAAATATACTTCTTGCTCTTCTTATCACTTTAGGGAAAATATGGGTAAGTTGAAGTGCATTTAATAATTGATTCAACATAATTGTTTTTACACATTTCCGATTATCTTCCCATTTGATTGGGCGCTCGCCTTTTAAGTACATACTTTGAAAAATATCTTCCTTTTCTGGAATAATTGCCCTGTAAATTTCAGCCTTCTTATCTACAAGTTCTTTATTGATGTACCCAAGATGTTTGATTCTAAAGTTCGTGTTACTTTTTAACCCTTTTATACCTTTCACATTGGGCGAATCAATAATTAAATCTTGAAAATATCCAGATTTATTTTCTCTCCACATTAATCTATCATGGCCGGCAGAATAATTTAAGCGGTACCATGAACCTGCAAAATGTGTTCTATCCATAAAATGAAAACGACGGAATGCAAATTTATTGACAAACCTGTTTTTCATTAATTCATCAAAATGTGCTCTGGTTAATTGCGGCTCAAAAATTTCATCAATATCAATCCACAAACACCAATCTGGGTTTCTTAAGCGAACATGCTGATATAAAAGATTTTTATCTCGCCCTTCATTATAGCCCTCTGTTTGTATTATATCAACAACTTTAGGGTGCTTTTTTAAAATTTCAAGCGTCCCATCAGTTGAGCCATTATCTAGCACAACAATTTCATCTGCCAGCTTTTCAAAACAGTTTAACCATTCTTCAGCGAAGAAAACACCATCTTTAACACGCAACATGATAACGAATTTTGGCATATTTTATTAAGGATTATTTGAAAGTTCTTGTTTATCGAATCGTTTCGAAAAAATACTCGAAAACTTATTCTGTATTGTGTATTTTAAATCTTTATCGAATATTAATAGCAGGATTATAAAAACTACTGTAAAACTTATCCCATTTAAAAGAAGGCTAACAATTCTCATACCTCCCGGAATAATTAAATTAAAACCATAGGTTATTCCCAAACTGAAAAGTGCTGAAAGCGGAATGATTAAAAGCCATTTCTTTAATATATCACCAATAAATTTTGAATTTAAAAAGCCAAGTTTATTCAGGCGATAACTGAATAATAAAAAGTCTACAGTTATGCTAACAAAAAGCATTACTACCAGTAAACCAATTAAGCCAAAATGCTTACTAGCGATATAATATAATAGGCCTGAGACGATTCCTTTAATAATGGTTATGAAACTATTCATCTTAATATCACCTAAGGCATAGCCCATATTAGACATAAAGTAACCTATAAGCGTAAAAAAGAAACTTCCTACCAATAAGAACACAACAGAATTTCCAGCGTATTTACCAACTCCAGTCCAAATTGTAATCAGATTTTCGTAGTTGGTTATAAAGCAAAAGCCAATAAATATTGCGGCGTAAGAGTAGTATTTAAACTGGGTGTAAATTAATGTTTTAATCTCTGCAACGTTTCCTTTTCCATTGGCGTGAGAAATTAAGGGCATTAAAGCAACAGAATGACGACCAATAAGAGACTGTGTCATTTGAATAGGTCGCTTATTAATTTCGAAAATTGTAATCATTGAAGGAGCAACAAATCTTGCCAATACAATCATATCCAAGCTTGCCGAAAACCCACCAATAATCCGAGAAAAGGATGTAAATGAAAATATTTTAACAAACTTTTTAAGATGCTCCAGTTGGAATATTATTTTAAGGTGCTCGCGTTTTAGCTGTTTCTTAAGTGCCGAATAATTATAAATATTGATGTAAAATGCACGACAAAGGTTTGCAAAAGCAATTGATATTACGCCGTAGCCTAAGTAAAGCAAAACGACATTTGATATCAAAAAAATGAAATTACCTGATAGCGAACCAATTGCCACTTGTGCTGAGTTTTGAAGCCCTTGATTTATCCCTGATAAACTAAACGAAACTAAAGACATTCCAGTTGCAATTATTGATATTAAAAGCGCAACCTGTAAACCTTCGTATTGCGAAACATCTTTATTAATTATTGCACCAATTAAAAAGAAAAACGCAATGCCAGCAACAATTGCCAGTAACAAAATAAAAAGAGAGGTTACTATACCAGACCCTATGGTTAAATTTATTTCTTCAGGTTGATTTTGTCCTCTTAATTGTGCAATTTTCTGCTGTAAAACGTCTCCAACTCCAGGATCTGCCAAAGTCATCCATGCAAGAATATTTCCAGTAGCCAACCAAACGCCTAAAGTAGATGCATCAATTTTATGCAGATAAATGGGTAATAGAATTAAGGCGTTAAAGATATTAGTTATCACATATCCATACTGAAAAATAAAATTCCATTTTAATATGTTTCTATCCATTAAAAATTTTATTATTCAATTAATTTTTGGTCATAAGTTCCACCATAAACCATACCTGAACCGTAGCCGTAACCGTAGTTGTTTTTACCAAACCCACGTTGTGCAACAGCATTAAATACTATTGCAGGGTTTGGAAGATTGTTGAGCCTTATATTTTCATCAATTCTTTCTACAAAAACCTTTGGTGTGTATGCATGTCTCACCACAAATAAGGTTGCATCACAAATTGGCGCTAATATATAAGCATCAGAAACGGGACCTACAGGAGGTACATCTACAATAATAAAATCAAAATCTACTTCTAAATAATTTAGTAACTGTTCAGCTTTTCCGTTTAGAATTAATTCTGCTGGATCTGCAGGTAATTTACCGGTTAAGAGTACTGATAAGTTTTCATTTATTAAAGATGGCTGAATAATATCTGCTTCAGTAGCTTTACCTTCCAGATATTCGGAGATACCAATGGTTTGTTTCAAATTAAACTTATGATGTAAAGTCGGGTGGTTTAAATCGAAATCTAGTAAAGCAACTTTCTTACCTGTCATGGCCAGGGTGACTGCTAAATTTGATGCCACAAAACTTTTACCCTCACCCGCTATGGCCGATGTAACCATCACTCTCTTATTTTTTTTCCCGATACCCAAAAAATGCAAAGTTGTTCTCAAGCTTCGGAATTGTTCTGCAATAAGGGTTCTCTGCTGGCTACCTATTACAATATAATTTTTTGATGAGTTTGCACTAATTTCGGCGATGACCGACAAAGATGTAAGCGACTTAATTTCACTTTGAAACATCACATTTCTTCGCATACCTTCTTTAACAGATACGAAAGCAATACCTAAAATTCCTGCACCAAAGATAGAGGCTAATAAAACCATTTTTCGCTTTGGACTTACCGGAAACTCAGATGATTCAGCTTTGCTAATAACTTTACTATCAGATCCATTAGTAATGTAAGATAATGCTGTTTCTTCTTTCTTTTGAAGTAAAAAGGTATATATTCCGCTTTTTATTTGTTGCTGCCTATTAATGTCTACTAAATTCCGTTCAGTTTCTGGCATAGATTGCAGAACAGAAGAATAATTATTTGTGGTACCAGATAAATTGTTTCTACTTGCGGAGAGGCTATTTCGTTGATTTTTCAGATTTTGTAAAATTTGTGGTTTAATCTTGTTTATCTGATCAGTATAAGCAACAACCATTGGGTTATTTTCTCCAGTGGTTTTACGCAAACTTTCTGCAGTAAGCTGTAATTCATATATATCTTTAACCATTTGGGATAAGCCCGGATCATTAATTCCAGCTGTTGATGGAACGATACCGCCAGTCAAATCTCTTGATTTTACATAACTTTCTACCTGATTAAGAACAGATAGTTGCATATTTATTTCTCCGACTTTTTGATCATTAACACTTACATTTTCCAAATATAATTTCCCCTGTGTGCCTAAATCAATGGCTCCGGTTTTAGACCTGTAGTTTTGAAGTTTGCTTTCAATGTCTAGAAGTTCTTTCTCTACAGACATTAGCCTTTTATTTATAAATTCTTGGGTATTTGCAGCCAATAAGTTATGTTCCTCAATAGCCGATGAGCTGTACACATGCAAAATGTCGTTAAGAATATCTTCTGCCCTATACTTATCCTGATCTAAAAGCGAAACATTTAGTATCGTGGAAAGTTTATTCGCTTCAGTAACCTTAATATTTTGAACAATTGAGGCAACAACTTTTTTTGGTGATGTAAGCGTAAAGCTAAACTTGTCGCCATCAACGGTTTTGTAAGCCGGATTTAACCTAAACATTAAAATTGCGTATGGCATTTTTAGCCATCTATCGAACGGATATTTTTTTCCATCAATTACCACATTATCTTTTTCTATTGTAAAAGTTGTATTCTTTAATGGAATTAAAGAATTTGGATTTTGTACAATAATTTTTAAAGGTGCAGCTTTATACATTACAACATCAGATAATCTTTCTTTTTTAAAAACCGATGAGTATAACCCTAAATCTTCAACAACTTTGTAAACTATTGGGTTTGATATTATAACTTCTCGCTCATTATCTACAGTTTGTTTTGTATTAAGTGTCGAAGCCATCGGGTCGCTAGATTTTAAAGCATCATCAACTTTTCGCTCATTAATTAAAATTCTGGCATTGGCCTCATAAATTGGAGGAGTAATTTTGAGATAAATTAAGCTTCCAATTATTGCGATAATAAATAATCCTACAAATAAAGGCCAATAAGGCAAAAGCCTAAAAATAATGTGGCCTTTTGATTCGCCGGGCGCTCTTGGTTCCGAAAGTTTTCTTGTAATATTCATAATTTATTTCGCAATACGATCAATAATTATCGCACCAAAAGAAAGTGCGCTTAATAAAATTGGAATAAGCGTTGAACTTCTTGTTGAACTGGCAACTTTTGCCTTATTAGCTTCAACGTAAACAATATCGTTTGATTTGAGGTAGTAATAATCTGAAGTAAATATTTCGCTAGTGTTTAAGTTAACTCTCTTGATTTTTTTCACACCATCCTCTTCTCTAATAATCATAACATTATCCTTTTTACCATAAATAGTGATATCACCAGCTAAGCCTAACGCTTCTAGTAATGATATTTTTTCACTTGGTACATTGACTACAGATGGTCGGCCTACTTCGCCTAAAACAGAAACTTTAAAATTTAACTGTCTAACAATAACGATAGGATCAACAAGTAATTTTTTATTCAACAGTTCAGTAGTAATTTTCTCACGAAGTTCATTTGTTGTTAATCCGGTAATTTTCATAGTACCCAAAACAGGAAACTGTATATTTCCTTCGTTACTTACCAAATAACCTGGCGATTGTAGATTGGCACCTGTAACACTACTTGTGCTAACATAAGAGTTATTAGGCTTATTAAATATTTCGGTAGCAACAGGGTTTAAACTTGTTACAGCAATGCTCAAAATATCGTTAGGTTGAATCACATTTTTAGAAGATAAATTACTTGCTTTTAAAACTGCATCTTGCTGGTTATTAAAATAAACTGTATTCTTGGTACTTGAGCAGGAACTTATAATTACTGAGCATAGAAACAAAAAAATGAAAAATGGCTGCGAACTGTTAACAAAACCCTTAAAAATTTTATGCATAATATATTTTTTAATTAATTTATAATCAGATAGTTATATTTTTTTTATATTTAAAAAATTAAACTACTTTTCATGATATAACACGACTTCCTAATATTGTATACGTTTTTTTTAACGTCTTAGTTTTAATACAACACGGAAATAATTTGTATATTTTTTTTAAAATTAATAATATCAGTTTTATCTAATTCATCAAACAAGTTATGAAGAAGTTATCGGTCATTGCCTGTTCATTAATTATCTTGCTTTCTTGCACGAAATCTTCTTCGATACCTAACAAAAAATCTCCAGTTAATGAGGATGAACTAATAAATCATCCTTTTTACTTATACAATCTTAAAGGCGATGGAATGTCTGATGACACTGGAGGTTTGCAGAAACTTATCTTAGATTCAACTAATATTTATCTAAAGGCTGGTGTTTATATTATTAACCAAACACTTAGATTTAAGGCAAGTACAAAAATTTACGGCGAAAACGGCACAGTTATTAAAGCAGGCAAAGAAATGAAGGGTGACTTGTTGGAACATGGTCGTTATATCCTTGTAGAAAAATCAGACAATTCCCTGATTAGAAACATTACATTTAGCCAGTCTGAAAATCTTTATAAATTTAAGGAGTGGGCCAATTCTTGCATTTTTGTTTTAAATACAAGAAATTTTACCGTGCAGAATTGCATTTTCAATTTTCATTTAAGTTATCAATCACTTGGCATGGAAGCCGTTTGGATTTCAGGTATAGCATCCAAAAACAACATAATAAAAGCTAATGAAATAAATACTTTAAGCATTCGCTATGCAGAAGATGGCGCCGATTCCACAACTGTTGAAAGTAATGTTATAAATAAATCCTACTCTAATGCGCTAACATCAACAGGTAATCATATATCTGATTTTATTTCGGGATGTAAAGTTTTAAATAATAAGGTTTTAAATGCCGGCAGAATGGGTATAGAAGATTGGGGAAATACAGAGGGTACGATTATTAGAGGTAACTCCATTTCCGGCACAGGAAAAGATCCAAAACAGGCGATGGATGGAATCGCTTTATCGGCTGTTGGAAAAAATACAACAGTTTCCAATAATATAATTACCGATGGTAAAATATACGGCATTGAAGTAAGAGGTAATTACGGAGTGAACGTAACCGGTAACCAAATTTATACTGCAAGTAATACTACCGGAATTATATTAAACTTTACCTTTTTACCGCCTGAGGCTAACCTACCGCAGGCCATTGTAGATAATAATAAAATTACGGATGCATTTATCGGGTTACACATTTTTGGAGACTATGAAGCAAAAGTCACGATAAATAAAAATTCGTTTATCAATAATGCAAGTAAGAGTATCAGCATAGAATCGGGCGCTAAGAATTTCCTCATTACTTCTAAAAACAATAATTTTAGTTTTTCGGTTCCAAATACTCAAGATAGATTTGCTTTGTTCAGTTACACAAAATTTGAACCTGGAAATGCACATCAACAATTGATAATGAATACAGACACAATTAACTTTTTACCATCGTCTGCAGCTGGAAAAGGCGTGGATTTTGGCGTGGTAATAAGAACTGACAATACACGCTTAGAAAAAATCCGAATTAATGCGCATTTCAGTAAAAATTCTAATAACATCCCTGTTAATGCAATTACCGCTTTCGGCGCTAAACCAAACGGTCTTCAGCTATATAATAATTTTGTTTCGGGCGGGATTGTAGACTTAAATGGCTTCGTAAACCCTAAACTCCTAGATAATAATTTCGTGCAATAAATAATACAAATATGGGTATTTATGAGTAGAAAGTACGTTTTCAGTTTTTGATGTGTTATCTTCATCACAAATAAGTACAACCTATACGTTTACGTTAGAACATTTTGACAGTCAGCTTGTTATTGATTTAATTTTCAATATTAACTATAAAAATCAAATGTATGAAGACTCAAATTATTGCCTTGTCAGCAGTTGTGATTTTATTCTTATCTGTAAACGCAACTAAAGCCACTAAAAGTGCTAAAGAAATTAAAGCAAAAACTACAAGTGTAAGTGCAATAGCTCTTGCAGATTTAACAAAAAATTTAGAGTATGATTTTGATAAGCCTGCTGTTCGGGATGCTTATTACAAGAAGCTCGATGAATTAGCAAAAGCAGTAATTGATGATAATTATGCCGTTTCTCTTAAAGGGCATGCTGATGCTATCGGGGCTTATAAATACAACTGGGTTTTATCAGATAAAAGAGCTGTAACGGTGAAAAAATACTTAATTAGCAAAGGAGTTAAAGAAAGCAGAGTGATTACAACACCTTTCGGCAGCACAGTTCCTATCGCTTCGAATGCGACTCCAGAAGGCAGACAAAAGAACAGAAGGGTAGAAATTGGTTTGAAAAAAATCGGTGATTAATCTATCATTCAAGAGAGGCATCTATGCCTCTCTTGAACTTTATAAATAAAGATATTAATCATCTGAAATTTGAACATGCGTCGTAGTAGCTCTAGTTAACAAACTCCATAAAGCTATAAACTAAATCTGCTGAAACTTTCATTTCGTAATTAATAACTATGAAAGAGATAATTGAAAAACAGAAAGTCAATAGCTTCCTTAACAAATTGCAATTGGAATGGCCGAATTTTATCGATCATTACAACCTTAAAACCGATTCATTAGCATTTATATATCTTCAAGATGAAGAAAACCCCAAAGAGTTTTTGAAACACTTATTTCCAAAAATGATGTTGTTTGTAGATTTTGAAGTTTACTTGGAGTTAATGATATTAAATCTTGATGGGCAGGGAGATAGACTTATTTATATTAATGGACAATCTGCAGCGTAAATTCAACTATATAACTTAATATCTCTAATAGAGTGCTTAGAATATTTTTCGACTGGTTAACTAATAATATTTTGCAGTAATTTTATGAAAAAATAGCATTAGGTAAAGGTTTTCATTGGCGGATAAACTACACAGTGTGAATATCAAATCTAAAAGAGATCTTGATTTTCTTAAAATAAGAAATTTAGATCTAAAAGTATAATAACTATGACTGGTTTATCCAGTTACCTGTATTAATCCGTCTCAAAAAACGAATAAATAAAGATAAATTCAACCTGCCATTCAGCCAGAAGGATTAAGGTTGTTTAATTTTTTTTGCTCCAAAATTTATAGGTTTTTTAGCTTTCTAATTTTTTCAGTGTATTTATCTACTGAAGATTTAGACTGGGCCTTTTCTAAATATTTAATTGCATTTTTTATATCCCCTTTCTTAGTTAGTACTTCTGCCATTAAGCTGTAAGCGCCATCATCATCAGGATACAGATTAAGAAGCTGTCTGGTCAACTCTTCAGCCTCAATAGTTTTTCCATTGGTTAAATAATAGTCTGTAAATTGGTAATATGCATTATACGGAAGTGCGATATCAGTACCAAAAGATTTGATTATATCTTTTGTTTTTGACTTTAAAACTTTCAATGGATCATTATTATGATACATTAATACATCCATCGCTAAACTATCCGAAAAATGCCAGTCGTTGAATATGAATATTAAACCTGATGGAAGACTTGTTAGTGGAGTAGTCATATGGTTTAATCCCTTAAAGAAGTCGAAACGCCAGTTTTTGGAATTTGGTTTGTTCGCCTTAAGCATACTATCTACTTTTAATGCACCTAACTTAAAGCCACTGTCCTGAAACCCATCGTCTCCTGTCGAAAAATAATACTTTTGTCGAGAAAACTTACTATCTGGCGTATTGGCTATATAATAGTTTATTTTGCCAATTATTTTTGACTTAACCACGTTATCTTTATTCGGATAATTCAATGCACCGCTAATACTAATTACCGATTTGAATGTTTCTGGATAGGTTAACATAGCATTGGTGACAAATTGCCCACCTAAAGAATGACCTATGAGTGTATAGAATCCATTCAATAGGTATTTTTCACTTAAATAATTAATCAGATCATTTTTGATAAAATCCAAAAATTGCAAAGACGTTGTCTCATTTATTTCAAAATTCAGTTCTTTACTTCTGTCGTCCTGAACTATACCAATGAAAATTGCTTCAGGAATATCATTAGTCCATGTCAGCCTATCGATTGTGGAGGAAGTATAGTTATAAAGGGTTTGATTCTGTGCATCAAATAAAATTATTAGGGGATAATGTTTATTCACTCTTCCATAATCTTTAGGTAATTGAATATAGATTGTGCGCTCTAAATTTTCAGATTTTGAATATATAGTAAATTTATTTTTATTATCAAGCTTAATCTGCTGGGCCGATAATGTTCCGTAGATACACACTAATAGTAAGGCAATAAAAAATTTTCTCATTCCACTTTTGATAAAGGTTATGAAGATAAAATTAGATCCAAAGAATATATCTTTTGCAAAAATGTGACGGAAAGGCTGAAAAATGTGGCGAAAGATGGATTTGTGTAAATGAGACTAATATGCAATTGACTATCCAATCAACTCTGATTTTTCATTGGGCAAAAAATTTTTCTTATTTAAATCATCCCAAATAAGGAAGGTCACCAACCTCTAATTCTTTTTGCTGTAAAATTATCAGCATATACCAAGCAAAACGAATACAGCTTTTAAAATATAAAGTGTTAGCTTTAATAAAAGAAATGGAAAAGCTAACCATTAAACAAATTCTATGTTAGAAAATTCAAAAGCATTTGCTAGTTATTCTGTTGACGATGCAGAAAAAGCTAAGCACTTCTATAGCCAGATATTAGGTCTAAAAGTAATTCAGGATAATGATATGGGGGGAGTACTTACCATCAAGATAAAAGAAGGCATTTCGGTATTAATTTATCCAAAGACTAACCATATCCCTTCTACCTATACCGTTTTAAACTTTCCTGTAGATGACATAGTGAAAACTGTTGCTCAATTAAAGGCTTATGGTGCAAAGTTTAATCGCTATGATGAAAAAGATTTAAAAACAGATGAAAATGATATATGTAGAGGAAATGGGGGGCCTAGTATAGCATGGTTTACCGATCCAGCGGGGAATATCTTGTCAATTATTGAAGTCGACTTTGAATAAGATAGGAATATTTTCAAACATGCTATTGATAGCCGGAATATTGAGCTTGTTCTTCAGGAAGGTAATCAATTATTTATTTTTCTGTTCAACAAGAATGTCTTAAATAATCAAAGTATTCATCTCTTACTGTATATTTTTCTTTCACCTGTAAGTTTACTTCCAATTACTACAATGAAAGAAAGTGCCTCACAAAAAAAAGCCTTATTTAATGTTTAAGATAATTAGCAACCTTCGCCAATTCCTGCAAATCAGGCAAGAAAAAATTCGAAATCTGTCCAGTAATGGCTGCCATAGTGGGCAAGTCAAACTTTTATTTGGTTTGCCCATTTTTTTTTTGCCTAAAAGGTTGCCTTTAAAGTACCTAAAATGCGTACAACCTTGTTCATCCTAACAGTTCAATGTATATTATTGTCTAAGATCAGCATGTTGTTCTCACATTAAGATTTGATTTTTCTACATTCAAAATCAAGGATTAAATCATTCAACATTTTAGCCCAAGCCTTTGAAATTCTATTATTAACTCCACGCCGGCTTTCAACTGGGACAACCTTCTTCATTTATAGCTTGCCAGATGGACGAACCCTCGAAGGCAACACCTGCTTTGAGGCCGTGTTGGGAAGATTATAACGATAGATTACTGCATTTTTTCCTTCGCTGATGCAGTAATATGTTTTTCCATCTGGGCTGAAACCAATAGCCTCTCCTTGTCGCTCTAGGATGTATGGAAGTTTTATTGGCATCCGCTTTAAGGTTTGGGAAATTGATTCTTTACCATTTCTCTGCCAATAATAAACGTTAGTGTAAGTCTTTAATATAATCTGTCGTCCATCACGAGATATGTCGCCAGAAACAACATACTTTGCCAAACCTTTGCCTGCTAGGAAGAGGCTTCCCTGCTTTTTCATGGTAAGGGTATCTTTGTTTTTGAAGAAAAGAGCAGTTGAATATATTCCAACGGTATCTTGTCGTTTGGAAATGATAATCAGTTCTTTCAAAATAGGATCAACCATTAAAGTCTCGGCATCTTGCTGACCATTTGGATATTTGAGGTGGACTGCCTCACTTTCGATCTGCATATTACTTGAGAACTTGCTAGGCTCAGCGAAACGATATACTGTAACATAAGGGCGATTACCACCGTTGTCTCCAATATCGCCGAGGTAGATGTAACTTTTATTCTTTACAGGCCCGGGGCCACCAGCTATATCTTCGCAATCAGTTACTCCAAAATGCTTTTTTGAAGGGTCACCCTTAAAATATAATGTAGATATTAATTTGCCTTTAGCATCGATGGTAAAGAACCGCGAGGTGTCACCACTATCATTATGTACGAAAAATAGGTTGTCTTTGGAGATAAATAAGCCGGATATCTCGCTGAGCTCAGCAGGAATGACCTTAACAGCTGCACTCTGGGCAGATGCAATGCGACCGAAGCAGAGTAACAAAAAAGTGAAAAATACAATTCTGGCAAGGGGAGAGGCTATTAGTCTTTTTGTTTCAATAGTCATTATGGTTCAAGGGTTTGATATTCAATGGCGAATTTGAACATCCTTTTCGGAACGATCAAGTCAATTAGTAAAAAATTTAAAAATCGTAAGAATTTTAGGGTTTTCAATTTTCTTCAAAAACCTCCAATTTTCAACTCTGCAGCAGAATTGTCAAATAAATTAAATTGTGTACAATTTAATTTTATAAAATATATATTTGTTATGTTAAATAGATTTCAATGGATTATTTAAAACTTGAAAACCAGGCCTGCTTTCCAATATATGCTTTATCAAGAGTATTAACGGCTCATTACAAGCCCATTTTGGATGAAGTTGAACTCACTTATCCTCAATACTTAGTTATGATGGTTTTGTGGGAGCATAATCAATTATCAGTTAAAGAAATTGGAGAAAAGTTATTGCTTGACTCTGGAACTTTAACGCCATTGTTAAAGAAGCTGGAAGCAAAAAAAATGATTTTACGTGAGCGAAGTAAAACTGATGAAAGAATTGTAAATGTAAGTTTAACTAATAATGGCTTGCAATTGAAGGATAAAGCTAGTTCTATACCCGAAGCTTTCAAATGTAGTTTGGGTTTAACTACTGATGAAATTACATTATTACGGAAAAACATAAATACCATATTAGATAAAACTAAAAAATAAATAAATATTATCATGTCAGTAAAAACAATGTACACAGCAGTAGCAACTGCAACAGGCGGTAGAAACGGAAATGTTTCATCATCAGATAACGTTTTAAACCTTGAGGTTAGAATGCCGAAAGAATTGGGGGGTGCTGGTGGTGCGTATACAAACCCTGAGCAATTATTTGCAGCAGGTTATTCGGCTTGTTTTGATAGTGCACTTAATTTGGTAATCAAAAATACAAAAACCGAAACCGGAACAACTGCCGTAAGAGCACACGTTGGCATAGGCTCAAACAACGCAGGTGGCTTCGCCTTAGTAGTTACTTTAGCAGTAAATATTCCAAATGTTGATCAGGAAACGGCAAATTCACTAGTTGAAAAAGCACATCAGGTTTGCCCTTATTCTAACGCGGTTAATGGCAATGTTGATGTTGCATTAACCACTACCATCCTAAGTGCAGAGGAATTTGCCGCAACAAATTAACGTTAAAAGAAAACACTTATTTAAACTGTATCAATTCTTCACTTTTGAAGTTTTGATACAGTTTTTTTATGAATTAATTAATCGTTCTCCTTTAAAATTTAATCAATTAATTAAATAAATTGAAGCTATCTCAATGCTAATTGGTTTGTCTGTTTCGTTTTTGCTTACCCTAACTTCAAGTTTTTCCGCTTTGTTAAGTTGAAATGATGATTGCTTTAATGATTGATAATACAAAGGTAAAAAACCTGGATATGGTCTTGGCAGTATAAGTTGTGCATCTGCTTTTAAACTGTTTAAAGGAATTTCTATCAACTTAAAATCTTTACCAATCAATATATCGGTTGAAAAGAAGTTTGCATCGGTATCTATCAAACCTATTTTCATCTTCGCGTTTTCTAAATTTGATTTTACTTTAATTACTAAGGTTTTAAAAGAATTCATCTCAGAAGCTCTGCCTGATATTTCTTCCCTAAAAAAGTGCTGAAAACCCATAGAGTTATTATTTAGCGAATTCATACTGAGCTTGATGTTTAAAGCCTTTGGGTTTTCATCTGATGTATAATCTATGCGATTATTTTCCCAATTTGGGTTATAAACATCGATTTTTTTGCCATGAGTATAAGGATTGAAGATTTCTAAAATCGAACCTTTTTTCGCAACATAAGTTTGATAATACGGTGATTCTAAACTATCCCAGGCATAGGGATTTCCTTTTTTGTTGGCTGGAAAGGTAACATAATCGCCATTTGCTTTTTTAACGATAACCTGATATTTAACTAAACCTGCCTCTACTAAATTTGCAGGTATTTCAGCAACATAATTATATTCCTTTGTTTTAATTAATGGAACGGTTTTCCATCGATTATAAGAATTACTTAACTGCACAAAGGCAGAATCTTTTGCCTGTAAACCAACAATTTCGGTATTTACTTTAAAAGCAACACCTTGTGATACAGTTTCATAAGCCTGATGCTTAACAAATACATCTTCAGCTGATGATTTTGGTGCAACATATTCTCCTAATAAAATATTTCCAAATTTATAATGAGCAACAAGATTTGTTTTTTGATTTTGCTTAACCAATAGATAAGTGCCTGGAGAGATATTAAAATTGCCGCTATTTGCTTTAGCGCTGTATTTATTCTCTTGATTTAATCCTTTAACGGTGAAATTACTACCTAAATCTGGTAGATTGATATCCATCGGTAAATCGGCCCAATTTATTCTGGTAACTTCTTTCTCTGGTGATGCTTTTGCAAAAGGATCTCTGATTTGAATGGCATCGGGCATCACTTCAAGTCGCCAAACGCCTGCAGATATTTTATCTAAAAAATATGCGCCTTTTCCTTCATAAGCAACAATTTTAGAGCTACCAACACCAGCTAAATGTATTAATTTCTTACTGCTTAAAGGTTTTGACAGTGTGTTGTTTGTATAATAAAATTCTTGCTCAGTATTCATTTCACTAAGCGAATTTTCATAATCAATGTTAAAAAATCCGAAGGTGTTTCCATTGTTGATAGCATCTAAAAGCTTAGTATTGTGAAAAACCTTCGAAGCAATTAGCAGGCTGATGGCTTTAGATGGTGTATAAGCAAGATTTAGGTAATGCGTTTGATATTCTGTATTGGCATAAGCAGTAGCCATTGGGTCGTAAGCAAATTGTGTTGCCCATTGAAAACCAGCTGCTCTAAAACTTCTAGCCATTGCAGGATACATAATTGGTGCCATAACATCTCCGGCATCAAATTCGTAAACCACTTTTGCCCTGTTTTTAAATTCGGGAATGCTATCAAAAGGAATTTCATATTTGGATACATTCGGTAGGTAATTCCCTTGTAAAGTATGGCCGGCTACCAAACCAGTGGGGTACCATTGAAAGCTATGGCCTTGAACGTTAGCTTTTACAACTGCATCTGCATATTTTGGAGATTCGCTGATGTTATAAAAAATGGGCTTAGTCCAACCACTGCTTTTTATAACTGCAACCATTCGGTTAACGTATTCTGTGGTTCGCTCTTTTGGTCCGCTATGTTGTGGCTCGTTATTTACTTCTGTCGCCAAAACATCTACATCTTGCTGGTAGGTAAGGCCGGTATATGGATTTTTATGTTTGAAAAATTGTTTAAGGTAATTCTCCTGAGCCTTAAAAGCATCCTCATTTACCAATGCTTTTTGTTTTCCATATTTGCTAGAAAAACTTCCTGTGTTTTCATCCTTTTCAGGATAGCCATTGCCCCAGAAAGCAATAGGCGTAATTAATATCTTGATTTTTCTTTTCTTAAGCTCTGCGACTAAAAAATCAAAAAGGCGCAAATGTTCATTATCAATTAAATTACCTTGAGCATCAGAAATCTCTGTATCCCAAACATGCACACGAAAGGCATCTAAACCTAATCTGGATAAATGATAAACATCATCTTTAATAGCTTGTTCGGGCTCAACCCCCATTCTTTTAATGGCCCTGTTGCCATAAGCAAACGGAGCAGTATAATTTACGCCAAAAAAAGCAGCTTCTTTATTATCTTTTTCCCAGCGGATTACACCTTTGCTATCAACATAAATTCCTTGCTTATTTTGTGCATTTGATACAAATACCAGAAATATGAGTGTGGTGAAGATTGAAAATCTTAAAAATTTAAACATCAACAAAACTAATATAGAAATTCGGCCGTTGCAACAATAGAATTCTTAAATCGTTTTGATATTTTATGAGCTGTGCTTTATGGGTAAAAATTCTATACCATTATTTAAACGGCTTATAAATTTTTCCAACTATATTTAAAGCGATTGATTTATTAAATAAATTATGCCCATTTTATGACTAAAAATATCTTCATAGCATCAGCCGAACCTTACACAGGTAAATCAGTAATTGCTTTTGGAATGATTAATATGCTACTGGCAAAAACTCAAAAAGTTGGGTATTTTAAGCCTATTATTGCACAAGATGATGCCTCGAAAAAGGATCTTCATGTAGAGGCAATGCTCGATTATTTTTCCCTGCCAATAAAATATGAGGATGCGTTTGCGTTTACCAGGCAAGACATGCTCCATCAATCTGAAAATAGTGGAGAGATCATCAACACCATCATCAGTAAATACAAAAAACTCGAAGATAATTATGACTTTACAGTTATCGAAGGAAGCGATTTTTTAGGTGAGGGAATTGCTTTTGAATTCGAATCGAATGCTTTGATGGCCAAAAATCTTGGTGCACCGGTTTTGATTGTTGTTTCTGGAAAAAATAAAACAGCAAGCCAACTATTTAAAACGGCAATAAATATTTACCGTAATTTTTTGCTTCGCGATGTACAGGTTTTGGGTGTTGTGGCAAATATGGTTAATCCTGATGAGGCCGAACGTATTAAGCAAGCCTTAACAAATCAATTGCCTGCAGAGCTGTTGATAGCGGTAATTCCGATAGAAAATGGTTTACAAAGCCCGACAATGAAAGAGATTACGGAAGCCTTAGGTGCTGAAATTCTATTCGGTGCAGACTTAATGGATAATCAGGTTGATAATTTTGTTACCGGTGCAATGATGCTGCCTAATTTTTTAAGGCATATTAAAGATAATTTATTGATTGTTACGCCTGGTGATAGAGGCGATATCATTATTGGTTCTTTGCAGGCAAATTTATCGGCCAACTATCCTAAAGTAGCAGGAATCGTTTTAACCGCAGGAACATTGCCTGATGAACCCATGATTAAATTAATTGAAGGTTTACAAACAATTATCCCAATTATTGCCGTTCAAAAAGGCACATTTGAAACCACAACCGCTATTGGTGCAATACATTCTAAAATCACCATTGATAATAAAAAGAAGATTGCACTGGCGATAGAACTCTTCGAAAGATATGTTGATATTAAAGCATTAGACGATAAAATTATAACCTTTAATTATGAAGGCATTACGCCACACATGTTTCAATATCAGTTGGTTAAATGGGCCAAAAGTAAAAAGAAGCATATTGTTTTGCCAGAAGGGAACGATGAAAGAATTTTGAAAGCAGTAGAAAAGCTTATTGCTCAAGATATTGTTGATATAACGCTTTTAGGCGATCCGGTTGAAATCTCAACATCAATAAAAAGGTTAGGTTTAAATTTAGATTTAAATTTGATTCATATCCATAATCCTGCTCATTCGGCACATTATGATAATTATGTAGAAACTTTATATGATTTGCGTAAAGCAAAGAATGTAAATATGGAAATGGCTAGAGATATGATGACAGATGTTTCATATTTCGGAACCATGATGGTGTACAAAGGAGATGCCGACGGAATGGTTTCAGGTGCAGTGCATACCACGCAACATACTATTAGGCCAGCACTTCAGTTTGTTAAAACAAAGCCAGGCGTTTCTGTAGTTTCATCCATATTTTTTATGTGTCTACCGGAGCGGGTAGCCATTTTTGGCGATTGTGCCGTTAATCCAAATCCTACAGCGCAACAGCTGGCGGAAATTGCCATATCATCTGCAGAAAGTAGTGCTAAGTTTGGCATCGAGCCAAGAATTGCAATGCTTTCGTATTCATCAGGTACATCAGGAGAAGGAGAGGATGTAGAGCGTGTTCGTGAAGCAACGGCCATTGTTAAAATGAGGCATCCGGAATTGAAAATTGAAGGGCCAATACAATATGATGCTGCGGTAGACCCGCTGGTGGGGCAACAAAAATTACCAGGCTCAGAAGTAGCAGGACGAGCAAGCGTGCTAATTTTCCCTGATTTAAATACCGGCAATAATACGTACAAAGCCGTTCAACGTGAAACCGGAGCATTAGCCATCGGACCAATGTTGCAAGGTTTAAACAAACCAATTAATGATTTAAGTCGTGGTTGTACAGTGGATGATATATTTAATACCGTTGTAATTACAGCCATTCAGTGTCAGGACATTTTAAATTAATTTATGAATATTTTAGTTATAAACTCTGGAAGCAGTTCCCTTAAATATCAACTATTTAAAATGCCATCAAAAAGCCCGGTTTGTAGTGGTTTGGCAGAACGCATTGGTATTGATGGCTCTTTTATAAAACACACTGTATACAATAAAGAAGATAAGCATATCATAGAGCAAACTTCTTTTATTTCCAATCATGGAGAAGGTTTAAAACAGATTTTAAAGCTTCTTACACAAGGTGAATTTGCGGTTATTACTTCGCCTGAAGATGTTGCAGCCGTTGGGCACAGGGTAGTTCATGGCGGAGAAAATTTTTCTGGTGCTACCATAATTACCGATGACGTTAAACAGCAGATAAAAAAACTGTTTTCATTAGCGCCTTTACATAATCCGATAAATTATAAGTGTATTGAAGTAGCCGAAGAAACCTTTCCAGGTGCTAAGCAAATTGCAGTTTTCGATACTGCTTTTCATCAATCATTGCCAGAGGAAGCATATCGATATGCAATCCCTGAATGGTATTACAAAGAACATGGAATAAGAGTTTATGGTTTCCATGGCACAAGTCATAAATATGTTAGTGAGCAGGCTATAACTTATTTAAAAAAGCAGGAATCGAAAATAATCAGTATTCATTTAGGCAATGGATGTAGCATTTCTGCAATTAAAAATGGTAAATGTATTGATACCAGTATGGGCTTCGGGCCTTTAAGCGGATTGATGATGGGAACCAGATCTGGCGATATCGATCCTTCTGTAGTTTTTCATTTAATGGAACACGCTGGTTACACTTTGGATCAACTGAGTACTCTACTTAACAAGCAATCGGGTTTATTAGGTGTTGGAGGTTCAAGCGACATGCGTGATATTAGAAAATTGCTTGGTGAAGATGATGATGCTGCTAAACTAGCTTTAGATTTATATGCCTACAGAATTAAAAAATTTATAGGCACTTATGCAGCGGTATTAAATGGAATAGATGCAATTATTTTTACTGCAGGGGTAGGGGAAAACGACTCTGCAATGCGGCAAGCCGTTTGTAAAAATTTAAATTATTTAGGTATAAGTATGGATGATGATAAAAATCTGAAATATAAAGGAGAAATTTTAGCGGTAAATGAGCTTGATTCGCAGGTTAAAATTTTAGTTATTCCAACAAACGAAGAATACGAAATTTCTAGTCAGTGCTTTGAATTGCTTAAAGTTTAATAACCTGAAGAGTTCGATTATTAATTTCCTTCTCATTATTAATAAGCTGCTTTTTTTTAGTTTACGTCACCATGAATTTATTTGAGTGTCTTTTTTGCAGGAAAGATGCTGAAGTAAATTCAGCAAGACGTATCGTACAAGCAATACGGCGATAAAATAGCAAAGTATTAAGTTTAAGAATCGAACTCTCAGGTTAACAGCATAAAAGTTAAAAATAATCTCCGCTTTAACGGCGTGGATTATTTTTAGTTTCATTTATAATTGCTTCTTTATTAAGCGTTTTCTTAACAGGCTGTTCATCTTGTTTCTTTCTCAAATTTTTTCTGTAAGCACCAGTTAATTTCTGCAAAAATTCTTTAAAAGTATCAAATTGCTGCGTATAAACTAATCCTATTGAGGTTACATTTGCCGTGGCACTGATTCCACTGTTTAAGAAAATGCTTTGTTGAGTTGGAGGTTTATTGGCCAATTTACCCGTCAAACTTCCATCCTTCTTAATCAGGAATAAGGCTTCAACCTCACTACCCACGTTATTTTTCGAAAAATCGATAACGGTAAAATCACTTAAACTGTTCCTATCAACAATGCCTGCATTAATAATCAGCCTATCATTAAAGAATTTGAATGACGCATTCGCCTCACTTAAAGATTTTACGTTTAAATCGACAAAGTTTAAATTTAAAGAGGAAAGTACATTATTGAACTGGTTGAATACCAGTTCGGTAGCTGTGCTTGAAACACTTGAACCTAATTGTTTGCCAATAGATTCACCTCCATTACCAGGGGCGAAGCTTCTCCTGATAATTAAGCTGAATGCCTGAAGGTTTAAGTTGTTTTGATCGCTAAAATAAGTTTGTAACTCTTCTTTAATTGCCGGGTTAGATGGAAAGTTAATGTCTAATTTAATATCTGGTTGCAAGAGTAAGCCTGTTAATCCCATCTCAACTTCAGTATTAACCCTTTGATTGGCATTTGCACTTGCATCTCTGTTTGCAGCTTTAAATAATTCATTTAAACTTGCTCTCAAAGCATAAACGGCTTTAAGGTTTATTTGTGCAGCTGTTGGATTTCCCGTCCACCTGATGGTTCCTCCTTGTCTTATCTCAAATTTTTTATTAATTACTTCTTGAGCCGTAAAATCAAAGCTACCAGTTTCAATAATATAATCGCCAGACATTTCGAAATCGCCCAAACTATTAATGTTGAGGTTTAATTCAGCATTTCCTTTTCCGCTTAAATTTCCAAGGGTTGTAAAAATATTGGCCGTAGTGTTCGGATCAATTGTTAATTTAAATGTTAAGGTTAATCCATCAAAAGTGGTTGTTTTTTTAACAACTTTGGCAGAATCTCTACTCACGAAATTTATAAAATCTTTATCAGAAACCGTTTCCGAACTGTTTAGTGGTAAATTAAAAACGGTACCCTTCTCAGTTTTTGCTTTTATATCAATTCTCATTTTACTGGTTGGTCCTGTAAACTTGAACTTCCCAGTTCCGTAAGCCTTTCCGTAGTAAACAGAATTATCTTTTGCAGTGGTGTTTAGTGCCATAAAATTGTTGGCATCTACAGTTACACTCAGAGTAGGGTCGTCAATATTGTTTAAATCAACAGAGCCATTTGCAACACCCTCATTTCCTTCTATGTCAGAAAGTTTAAAGTCATCAAGTTCAATTACACTATTTACAACATTCACCTCATCAGAAATAACATATGTTGTTTTCAGGTAATTAACCATAAGTTCGCCCTTATCTAAAGAAAGTGTTCCGTTAATTTTGGGGTTATCCAATTTACCTTTTACAGTTAAATCAGATGATACGTTTCCTTTAAGTTTAGAAACGAGTTTTTTAACAAAAGGTTCAAAAATGGTTAGTTTGCTATCGTCCATTTTAACACTTAAATCAATATCTTTTTCTTTTAAATCTAGGTTTCCGGTTAACTTAAAGGTTTCAGAACCATCGGCCATTACATTGGTAAAAACATTAATTTTCTTCTCTTCACTACTAAATGAAGAGGTATCTGTTAGCGTGCCAATGTAAATATCATTGAAATTTAAGGAGTCTATTTTAATATTATCATTAATTTTTGGCGCTTTCAAAATTCCATATAAATTCGTTTCTCCGTTTACGTTCCCTGCTAGTTTTACACCAAAGCCTTTAGAAAATGGATTAATTGTTTTTAAACTAAAATCTTTAAAGCCAACTTTTAGCAAATCCTTCGGATCTTCAGATATTAAGCCATCTACGGTAAGTTTCTGGTTTCCATTTGTTAAATCAAAGTTTTTAATTTCCGTTTTACCATTATTTAATATAATTCGAACCTTTTCCTGAATAAGCCATTCTTCTTTGTTTATTTTTAAAATAGATGGTAAAACGCTTAACCGTGCAGTAGTATCCTGGTTTTTAGTAAATTCTACCAAGCCGTTTAAATCCAATTGATTTTCTTCCTGAGCACTTGACATTTTTAAGTTAAAAGCCAGACTATCGTTACGGAGAATGTTAGAAATATTCACATCTTTTATAAACAAACTATCGTTTATCTGAACTTTATCCGAAGTTATATTTAGCTGTAATTGTTGTGGAGTTGTATTTTCATCCACAATGATATTATTTACAACAATGCCTTGATATTTTAAATTCTTTACAAAACCATTCAGCGTTGCAGTATTATTTCTTGAATCGAAGTTTCCAATAAAATTAGCACCTTCCTCCATTTCTAAACCAGGAGAGATCAATTGAGCAAGTGGTTCAAATTTCTTAATCTTTAAATTGAATTGAAAAATCTGTTCGTTAAATTTGATGATTTTTGTTTGAAAAGATGGTACATATGTTTTCGCGATGGCTTTGTAGTAAGAGCCAATAGAATTTAGATCATATTTTCCATTAATACTGGCATCTAGAATATCAGATTTAATGGTTAAGTTTCTTGCTACACCAGTACCATTTGCTGTTAACTCAACTGAATCAATGCTATACGTTCCTTTAGGGTTTTTTAAAGTAATTTCCTGTATAAGCAATCTTCCTTCAATGTTATTAAGGTTTGTACCCGAGAAATTGGTAGTAAATTTTGCATCAACCCTTAACGAATCTTTCATCAGATTCAGTGCCTTCAGTTTTGCTCCGGTAATTGTCGCGTTAAAATTAAAAACTGGTAATTTCGGATTTAAGTTTACACCTCCATCGAAAAGCAATTTTATGTTTTTATCATTGATGCTCAGTTTTCCATCAAAATATTTATTTTCAAAAGTACCATCAACTTTTACGTTTCTGTAGCGGTAATTGTTAAAATCGATGTAGGTGATATCACCATTTAGTTTTTCTGTTAAATGGTTTAATTCTGTACCTCTACCTTTTACATAAAGTGAGGAAGTTATTTTACCTAAACTTTTTTCATCAATTAAATTGCCTAAATTAAAATCGTAAGTTTTTACATTTCCTGTGTACGATGGAATATTATTCTTATCGATTTTCATATTCACATCAGAAACGATTCTTCCTATTTTAGTTTTAAACTCTCCGTAGGCTATAAAATCGTTTTGAAAGCCCGTAAAACTGCCATTAAAATTAATGTTTCCGAATTTGTTTACAATAATTGGAACCAGTTTTTTATTGTTTCCAGTTATTCCTGCAAGTACCTCGTCGAGGTCCGTTTTATTAGTTCCGGCCATTTCGATGTTCAAATCCATAAAAGTTTCTTTCCACTTGGGTAAACCTTTTATAATAAAATCACCTTTTATGTAAGTTGCCTTACCCGCTTTAATAGATAGTTTCTTTGCTTTTAAATTATTAACTAAGCCTGTAATTTGCCCATCAACATCTATGTCGAGTTTCATAGAATTCATTTCAGGAGCAAAAAATGCAATGTCTTTACATGTAATGTGACTATCTTTAAAAACAGCTTTCATCCTAACATTATCAATGTATTTATTAAAATCCTTGAAGGTGTTAAACTTCATTTGATAATAATTAGTTAACCGACTTTGATTGGTAACCAGCAAAAGATTTTTTAGCTCAATGGCATTAGAATCTACGGTAGTTTCTGCGCTTAAATTTTTTAAATAGAAACCGCTCTTTTCTTTCAGCGTCAGGTTTTTAATGTTGGTTTTAAACAGATGATTTTTTGTGTCTAATCCCTCTAAAATTACACTTAGCTCTTTAACATCTACATTATCAAAATTTACACTTTTCCCTTGAGTTAAATTTTTTGCTTTAAAGTTTTTGTATTTAAAATTTAGTTTGTTGATGATAATTCTGCCGAAATCTATTTTGTAAGGCTTCTTTTTCGGATCTTTTACACTCGGCTTACCAGAATCAAAATAATTAATGATGAAATCAAGATTGGATGAATTATCTTTGAATTCTTTAAAAAAGAACGTCCCATTATTAATTTGGACGGTATTGATATCAATTATTTTCTTTTCTATAGAAAGATTATTGAGATCAACCATGAAATTAGGAGCATTTAATAAAGTATCTTTTTGAAGATCTAAAACTAATAACTCTTCAAAAACAATAGATTTGAATGGCTTTATGTAAAGGCTCTTAATTGAAACAGTAGTATTAAGCTCTTTTGATAAATATGCCGCTGCTCTTTGTGCAAAATAAGTTTGAACAGATTTAAATTGCAACGAAAAGATTAGTAGCGCTAGCAACAAAATTATTGATGCAATTACCCAAAGGAGTATTTTAAATAGTTTTTTAATAATTTTGCAGCTTAAATAAAAATAATTTGTCTGTTATACTTGCTATCGAGTCCTCTTGCGATGATACATCTGTCGCTATTTGTAACAACGGCAAAATTACGGCCAATGTTATTGCAAACCAAACAATTCATGAAAATTATGGTGGTGTAATCCCTGAATTGGCTTCAAGGGTACATCAACAGAATATCGTTCCGGCAGTTCATCAGGCGTTGATAAATGCAAAGGTTACAAAACAAGACATAAATGCTGTAGCTTTTACACGTGGTCCGGGTTTATTGGGTTCGCTTTTAGTGGGTGTTTCTTTTGCCAAATCTTTTGCGTTGGCTTTAAATATACCGCTAATTTCTGTCAATCACATGCATGCACACATATTAGCTCATTTTATTGATGATCCTAAACCTAGCTTTCCTTTTTTGTGCTTAACGGTTTCTGGTGGCCATACTCAAATTGTGCTGGTGAAAGATTATTTTGATATGGAAATTGTAGGCGAAACTTTAGATGATGCAGCAGGAGAAGCTTTTGATAAAACAGCTAAAATTTTGCAACTTCCTTATCCTGGCGGACCATTAATTGACAAGCATGCACAATTGGGAAACGCCGCAGCATATAAGTTTGCCGAACCAAGAATTGACAATTTAAATTTTAGTTTTAGTGGTTTTAAAACTTCTATACTTTATTTTATCCGGAAACAAGAACAGGAAAACGCTAATTTTATCGTAGAAAATTTAAATGATATTTGTGCCTCAGTTCAGTTTAGCATTATTCAGATTTTGATGAATAAATTGAAAAAAGCAGCAAAGCAATTTGGAATTACAGAAATTGCCATTGCTGGTGGTGTTTCTGCTAACTCTGGTTTAAGGAACACATTACAAGAAACCGCTGTTGAATTGGGATGGAAAGTTTATATTCCTGCGTTTCAATATTGTACAGATAATGCAGGAATGATTGCAATTGCAGGTTACCACAAATTTTTAAAACAAGATTTTGTAGGACAGGAAGTTTCTCCAATGGCAAGAATGGAGTTTTAAGTAAGGTTAATTGTTTATAAGTTGGTTAAATGAAACTTGTAATTGAGAACGGTAAATTTATTAATTGTTTTATCGCTGAATTATTGATCTCAAAGTGGAAAACTGAATAATTGTTGAGATTGGTTAGCAGGTTAACTTATAATTGAGAACTGTAAACTGGATAATTATTTTATTGCTAAATTGTTTATTGTTGGTTTGAAAATTGCCAACTGAAAATTGAATTATATGACAGGAGCATCATTAGTATTTTGGATAGTTTGCGCAATTCCTTTGATGGGAATTTTATACTATCTGATTAGGAAAGACAAAAATAAATTAAAAGGGAGCTGGGGAGTTATCATTTTAGGTGCTTTGTTAATAGCAGCAATTTTGGTAATCGTTTACATAACGAAAGATTTTAACGCTATTTTTAGTCAGGATAATAGCTAACTTATAGTTAAAAAAAGAGCCTGTCTCATAAATCAATTTATCTTTGCACCTTGTCAAGTTGAGCTTGTCGAAACGCCTTAAAAGGCAGTTTTACAGGTCCTTCTACAGGCTCAGGATAACATTTAGTATTTATGAGACAGCCGCTTTTTTAAAATTTTGAAGATTATTTTTCTTCAAGTTTATCGCCTGTTACTTCGGCTTTAATTTTAACTTCTAATTCATCAGCCAATTCTGGATTATCACTTAAAAGTTGTTTAACTGCATCTCTACCCTGACCTAATTTAGTATCTCCGTATGAATACCATGAACCTGCTTTTTTAATAATTCCAAAATCTACACCTAAATCTACAATCTCGCCGTTTTTAGAAATACCTTCACCAAACATCACATCAAATTCTGCGATACGGAAAGGTGGAGCAACTTTATTTTTAACGATTTTAACTTTTACTCGGTTACCAGAAACTTCGTCAGAATCTTTAATTTGAGAAATACGACGAATATCTAAACGAACTGAAGCATAAAATTTTAATGCATTACCACCTGTAGTCGTTTCAGGGTTACCAAACATTACGCCTATTTTATCACGTAACTGGTTAATAAAAATACAGCAACATCCGGTTTTTGAAATCGTTCCTGTTAATTTACGTAAGGCCTGACTCATTAAACGGGCATGTAACCCCATTTTACTGTCGCCCATTTCGCCTTCAATCTCACTTTTTGGTACCAGGGCAGCAACCGAGTCAATAACGATAACATCAATAGCGCCAGAGCGAATTAAATTATCTGCAATTTCTAGTGCCTGCTCTCCATTATCGGGTTGAGAGATTAATAAATTGTCTGTATCAACACCAAGTTTCTTAGCGTAAAACTGGTCAAAAGCATGCTCTGCATCAATAAATGCTGCAATGCCACCTTTTTTTTGTGCTTCTGCGATTATATGGGTAGCTAAGGTAGTTTTACCTGATGATTCTGGCCCATAAATTTCTATTACTCTACCTTTGGGAACGCCACCAATACCTAAAGCAATATCTAAACTAATTGAACCGGTAGAAATAAAGTCTATAGGCTCTATGGCTGTATCGCCAAGTTTCATTATCGTTCCTTTACCATAAGATTTCTCTAATTTATCTAAAGTTAATTGTAGGGCTTTTAGTTTGTCAGGATTCGCAGTACTCATATCTTTTTTCATTTTTTGATTGCGTAAATATAATTGATTATCGGCTAAAGTGGTCGTATGTTAAATAATTTATGTTACTAAAATATTTAGCTAAGTTAATTGTTTTTTAGCTAATATCAATAGTATTTTTTATTTTTTTTTAAGTTATGAGTTACAGACTGTGGGTTATGTGTTGTATTAAATTAGTTCAATCTCAACCTCAGCCTTAACCTCAGCCTCAGCCTTAATCTCAATCTTACCCTCAGCCTCGATCTTAACTCAATCCTCAGCCCTTCAATTTATCCCGTTCGTTTTGTGCCATTAATCTTTCAAAATAGCGGCACATATAAGTAATCTCACATACAGCACATTTAGGATTTCTGGCAACACAAACATATCTGCCATGTAAAATAAGCCAATGGTGGGCAATGTGAATATCATGTTCAGGAAGGTTTTTAACTAAATCTTTTTCTACGGCTAGAGGGGTTTTTCCATTGGTTAAGCCAAGTCGGTTGGCCACCCTAAACACATGCGTATCTACCGCCATTGCCGGAGCATTATAAATAACAGATGCAATTACATTCGCTGTTTTACGCCCAACCCCTGGCATTTTCTGCAACTCATCAACATCAGATGGTACAACTTCGTTAAATTGATTTACCAGAATATTTGCCATTCCAACCAAATGTTTGGCTTTGTTGTTAGGGTAACTTATACTTTTTATGTAATCAAAAACGATATCTGGAGTAACCTCGGCAAGTGCTTTAGCATTTGGGAAACGTTGAAACAATGCAGGAGTAACCATGTTAATTCGCTTATCGGTGCATTGAGCAGAAAGAATTACTGCCACTAATAGTTGATAGGGATTATTGTAATGTAACTCCGTTTCTGCATCGGGCTGCTTCGCCGAAAAATGTTCTACAAAAAGTTTATAACGTTCTTTTTTAAGCATCGGCAAATATAACAAGCAGATTTATAAAGCTTAGTAATTATTAGAAAAATCAAATTTGTGACTTGGTGCTTTCATCCTGCTTGTCGCTGTATCTTTTTTTTAAATCTTTAAAATATTCGGCACAAAAATTTTTTCTATCGTATGCTTTGGTTTTGATATTTACGGTGGCTGCAATAAAAACTATATTGTTATAATCAGAATTAATAAACTCAAAATGGTTCTGAAAACCTTCGCCGCTATCAAGGTTGTAAATTTGAATCAACGTTAATTACCATTAATTTTAAACATGATGGCAGCGGCAGCCGAGCTTTCTTGCGAGGCTACAGCGAACAGCAGGGCTGAAGATCTCCATAAGTACTGCCTTTTCATTTCCAAAATAATTTCAAACTGGTTTAAATATATCCTGCGGTTTATAATTTAGTAGCGCAAGGCTTGTATAAGAAACTAAATTTGTTCCCGTTTTACGCTTTACTTCGCTAACAGCCGAAATGGCTGTTGCTACGTGCTCGCTTCAATCGGGGCTATATTTGCAAATGTAGTGTTCCATTTTAACGGTTTGCTGGGTGCACAATCTTTTGTTTTTAAACCTGATGGTAGCGGCAGCCCGAGCTTTTTTGCGAGGCTACAGCGAACAGCAGGAGTAACAATTTTTTATTGCAGTAACCTTCGTTTTCAAAAATTAATGAAATGAAGTTACCGGCATCTTAACCTCATCAGTTGTGGTTTGGGTACTTTTTATTAGCCAAAATGCAAAGAAAGAACCAACCAAAGCCATTGCAGCACCCACATAAGCAGGTGATGTATAGTCAAAACCGTAAACAAGAGGAAGGCCACCAAAAAATGCGCCTAAAGCATTACCAATGTTAAAACTGGCCTGACTAGCAGATGCGGCCAGCATTTCTGAACCTTTTGCGCTTTGAATCATTAACATTTGAATTGGGGCAGCTAAGGCAAATGAAACAGCACCAGTAACAAAAGTCATTATTAATGCCAATGGCTGGCTTGCAGATATAAAATGAACAATTGTAAGCGTTACGGCCATTGTTATTAATAGTGCAGCCGATGCCTTTGCCGGCGAAAACTTATCGGCAAGTATGCCTCCAATATAATTTCCAACCATCATACCGAAACCAGCTAGCATTAAAATATAGGTTACTGCATTTGGTGAAAATCCGGCTACTTCTGTCATTAAAGGTGCGATGTAACTATACCAGGTGAATAGGCCGCCGGTACCTATAGATATCATAAAGATGATTATCCATGCCTCTCGTTTTTTAAAAAAACTTAGTTCCGCTTTTAAATCTCTGTTTTTTGTAGCTGCCAATGCAGGTAACCAAAGTTTCAGGCTCAATAAAGTAACAAGTCCAACAAAAACAACAACGGCAAAAGAAATTCGCCAAGAAAAATTATGACCAATAAATGTACCCAACGGCACACCAACAATGTTAGCAATGGTTAAACCCATAAACATTAAAGATACTGCCTGTGCGGTTTTTCCTTTTTCGGCTATGCGACTAGCAACTACAGAACCTACACCAAAAAAGGCACCATGCGGCAATCCTGATAAGAAGCGAGCAACAAATAGTGTATTAAAAGTAGGAGCAAAGGCCGAAAATGCATTAAACACGGTGAACATAACCATTAAAGCAATTAAAATCTTTTTCGGTGGATATTTTCCTGCAATCATGATTAGCAATGGTGCACCAATTACAACACCTAATGCATACGCAGAAATTAAATGCCCAGCCTTTGGAATGGTTACATTTAAATCTTTTGCAATATCGGGTAGTAGGCCCATCATAACAAATTCTGTTATGCCTATGCCTAAACCGCCTAAAGTGAGTGGAAGTAAGTTCTTGTTCATAGCGATACTTAGTGTTAAAATTACACTAAGCAAAGGTATAGCTTTTGAAAGAAGAATTTGTAATAAAAGTGTAAATGAAAGGCATAAAAAAAGCTGCTTCACTTTGTGATGCAGCTTTTTAGCTCGTGTAAATTACTTCTTTTTGCTGTAGGCTAATATTCTGCCTATCGATTCATCGGAAGGATTTTTAATTAATCCATCTAACTTACTTTTTATTTGTTCGTAAAATAAGTCGATTTCCGCATCAGATTCATTATCAATTGTTGACTGAAACATGTTTTGGGTAGGTAAATTTACATTTGTTTTTGATGTAGAGGTTTTTGTCATAAGCAACTAAATGTTATTGTTTTATAAACTTAACGATAGTTATTATGCTTTATTTTAAACCCTAAAACATTTTATGTAATATATCCGTTACCCTTTATATGTCATCTCTTTAGTTTTAAGCATCTTGCGCAAATTGCTTAATGCATATCTCATCCGGCCTAAGGCAGTATTAATACTTACATCGGTTAAATCGGCAATTTCTTTGAAACTCAAATCAGCATAGTGACGCATTAAAAGAACTTCTTTCTGTTCATCTGGTAATAAATGAATCATCGCTTTTAAATCTTTATGTGTTTGGTCGCGGAGCATTTTTTCTTCTGCACTTTCATCATAAAAGTGTAGCATATTGAATACATCCATACCATCTGAACTCGTGATGATAGGCGTGCGCTTCTCTTTTCTGAAATAATCGATGACCAGATTGTGCGCAATACGCATTACCCAAGGTAAGAACTTACCTTCCTCGTTATATCGTCCTGACCGCAGTGTATTTATTACTTTGATAAAAGTGTCTTGAAAAATATCTTCCGCCAGATATTGGTCTTTAACCAATAAATAGATAGAAGTATAAATTTTGCTTTTATGTCTTCGTAAAAGTTCCTGCAATCCGTTCTCATTCCCAGTAACGTATAACTTTACCAGGTCTTGATCATTATATGATTGTAAATTCATAGGTTTACCTACACTAAATCCCGTACTATTTGCTAAAAATTAATTTGTAAAAGTTTAATTTCTATAGCTGCTCTCCTATGTTTTTTGAATGTGTTAGTTTGGTTTTGAGGTTGTTAATATTCAAAGAAAGTGTTTTTTTTATCAAAAAACAAAAAATAAAATGTTAAAAAATAAATTAACGGCCTCAGTACCCTATTTTTGTATATTATTTATAAAACCCAATTATGCCAAAAAGGGTTATATTTTACATCTGTTATAATACATGAGCAAAAAAGAAGCCGAAAAAGATCCGCATAAAAATATAATCATTAAAGGTGCGCGTGTGCACAATCTTAAAAATATAGATGTTGCCATTCCGAAAAATAAATTGGTGGTAATAACAGGTATGTCAGGTTCTGGCAAATCATCACTCGCTTTCGATACGCTTTACGCTGAAGGTCAGCGCCGTTATGTAGAAAGTTTATCATCTTACGCCCGTCAATTTATGGGTAGAATGAACAAACCTGATGTAGATTATATTAAAGGTATTGCGCCTGCAATTGCTATTGAACAAAAGGTAATCACTTCCAATCCACGCTCTACGGTAGGGACATCAACAGAAATATATGATTATTTAAAATTACTTTTTTCCCGTATTGGAAAAACGATTTCTCCAATTTCTGGCAAGGAAGTTAAAAAGGATTCGGTAAGCACAGTTGTAGATTATGTAAGTGCTTTACCTGAAGATACAACAGTTACTATTTTTTGCCCGCTATATCCGCATAATAACCGTACAATTAAAGAGGAACTCGCCATTTTATTGCAAAAGGGTTTTTTAAGGGTTTTGATTGATAATAAAATTGAAAAAATAGAATCTGTTTTAGATGATGCTAATTTTAAAGATGTTGAATTAACGGATGATAAAACTGTACAGATATTAATCGATAGGATTGTAACCGATAACGAAGAAGAAACCCTTAGCCGTTTGGCAGATTCAGTGCAGACCGCATTTTTTGAAGGTAAAGGTGATAGTTATGTTGAAGCAGAAGGTAAAACCAAGCATTTTAGCGATAGATTTGAGCTCGATGGAATACGTTTTGAAGAACCAACACCCAATTTTTTCTCTTTTAATAATCCTTATGGTGCTTGTAAGCGTTGCGAAGGCTACGGAAATGTAATTGGTATTGATGAAGATTTGGTTATTCCGGATAAAAGCAAAAGTGTTTACGATAATGCAATTGCGCCATGGCGGGGAGAAAAAATGAATGTTTGGGTGCAAAATTTTATTAAAGCTGCACCAAAATTTGATTTCCCGATACATCGCTCATACAGCGGATTAACAGAAAAAGAACAACAATTATTGTGGAGCGGTAACAAGCACTTCGCAGGTTTAGATGCTTTTTTTAAAGAGTTAGAAGAGCAAACGTATAAAATTCAATACCGCGTAATGCTATCTCGCTATCGCGGAAAAACGATATGTCCGGATTGTAAAGGCTCTCGGTTACGCAAAGATGCATCTTATGTAAAAATTGCTGAAAAATCTATCATCGATGTGGTATTAATGCCGTTATCAAAAGCTTTAATTTTCTTTAACGATTTAAAACTAAATGCTAATGATACAAAAATAGCCAAACGTTTATTGGCAGAAATAGATAACCGTTTTCTTTACTTAAATAATGTTGGATTAGGTTATTTGACATTAAATCGATTATCAAATACTTTGTCCGGTGGTGAATCGCAAAGAATTAATCTAGCCACTTCATTAGGAAGTAGCTTGGTTGGTTCTATCTACGTTTTGGATGAACCGAGTATAGGTTTACATCCACGAGATACCAATAAATTAATTGAGGTTTTGATTTCGCTTAAAAATGTTGGTAATACGGTAATCGTTGTAGAACATGAGGAGGAAATGATGCGAGCTGCCGATTACATTATTGATATCGGACCAGAAGCTGGAACCCACGGAGGGAACTTAGTGTTTAGTGGTGATTACGAAGAAATTTTAAAAGATAAAAAAAGCTTAACCGGTAGGTATTTGGCAGGATTGGAGAAAATTGCCATTCCTGAAAAAAGGCGCAAGTGGAAAGACCATATTTTAATTAAAGGTGCAAGAGAAAACAACCTTCAAAATATCGATGTAAAATTTCCTCTTGGTGTTTTTACAGCTGTAAGTGGTGTTTCAGGTTCAGGAAAAACCAGTTTAGTGAAGAAGATTCTATATCCCGCCTTGCAGAAAGCAATCGGAAATTATGCTGGAGAACAAACGGGCAGTTATGACGGAATTTTTGGCAATACAGATTTAATCAGCCAGGTTGAAATGGTAGACCAGAATCCGATTGGCCGTTCGAGTCGATCAAACCCGGTTACCTATGTTAAAGCCTGGGATGATATTCGCGCATTGTTTTCAGGTTTGGCGGCAGCAAAAGCAGCAGGATTAAAGCCCGCCGCATTTTCTTTTAATGTAGAGGGTGGTCGTTGCGATGTTTGCCAGGGCGAAGGTGAAGTTAAAATCGAGATGCAGTTTATGGCCGATATTTATCTGCCTTGCGAAGCCTGTAGCGGTAAACGATTTAAACAGCAGGTTTTGGATATTACCTACAAAGAAAAAAATGTATCCGAAATTTTAGAAATGACGATTGACGAGGCTGTCGATTTTTTCAAGGATGAACAAAAAATCCTTAATAAATTAAATCCACTGGTTGATGTTGGCTTAGGTTATGTCCATTTGGGTCAATCATCAAATACGTTATCAGGCGGAGAAGCGCAACGGATTAAACTTGCATCGTTTTTAATTAAAGGGAATAATGCAAATAAAACCTTATTCATTTTTGATGAACCGACTACTGGCTTACACTTTCACGATATTAAAAAGTTATTGAAAGCACTAAATACATTAATCGAACAGGGCAACACCATTTTGGTTATCGAGCATAATATGGATATGATAAAATGTGCCGATTGGGTGATTGATATTGGCCCTGAAGGGGGAGATGGCGGAGGTAAGTTGGTTTTTGAAGGCGTTCCTGAAGAATTGGCTAAAACTAAAAATTCTTATACCGGAAAATATTTAGCATCGCATTTAAATTTAAATCCATAATTTCGGTAATGCTTTTTATAACGTTTTTCTTAGGCATCATGCTCAATGCCATGGGTTATATCCCCCCTGGTAATATTAATCTTACTGTAGCTCAGCTTGCTATAAACAAGGGTATGCGGCAGGTTTGGTATTTTATTCTTTCATTTTCTTGCATAGAAATCTGTTTTACATTTGGTATGATGCGATTTGCCCGTTGGGCGATGAGCGATATCAATCCTAATTCGGCAGTAAGTGAAGTTAGACTTGGAACTTTGGTAGATTGCTTTATGATTCTCATGTTCATTGTAATGGGAACCATAACCTGGGTAAATCGTAAAAAAGCTCCGAAAACAAGTAAAAAAAAAGAAGATAAAAGAAGTGGTAGTGTACTTTACGGTTTAATACTTGGTGTATTAAATCCTGTTCAAATACCTTTCTGGTTGTTTTTTGGTAACTACGTTATCCTTCACGAATGGATTAAGACAGACTATCTTTCGCTGATAGTTTTTAGTGTTGGTTCGGGATTTGGGTCAGCACTAGCACTTTACTTTTATGCACATTTCGCAACCTATATTCAGGAGAAATTTGCACTAAGCAGCCTAATTATTAATAAATCAATCGCTATTTTCTTGTTTGTTCTTGCAGCTTATTTGATCGTGAAGCAGTCAATAATTATATTTTAATAAAATTTCGTATTTTATTTAACTGTAAAGAGGCTGTCTCATAGATACGAAATATTTCCGGAGCCTATCGAAGGACTTACAAAACTGCCTTTTAAGGCATTTCGACAAGCTCAACGTGACAAGCTGCGAAGATAAATTGATTTATGAGACAGTATCCTTATAATTTATAAGTTTATGCCTTATATCTATATATTAATTTTGAACTTTAATATCAGTCCTTCTGTTTACCATTCTTCCTTCTTCAGTATTATTACTGCTGATTGGTTCTTTTTCGCCATGACCAACAATTGTAAAATTAGAAGCACTAAGACCTGCATTTACAAAATAAGATTTTACCGCATTCGCCCTATCAACCGATAATGACATATTATGTTCAGGTGTACCTTCAGCCGATGAATGGCCATTAAGCACAAATTTTGTATCGGGCGACTTTTTCATTTCCATTACTGCTTTATCCAATATTGGGAAAGAAGAGGTTTTTAAAACGAATGAGTTAAATTCAAACTGAATATTATCTAAGTTAAAATCAGGTTTTTCAATTGGAGCAGATCTTTCAGGCTCCTTCTGAGGTGCAGGTTCTGGTTTTTTTTCTTCAACTGGTGTAGCAGTTTTTTCTATGGGTGCAGAAGTAGGTTTAACCACTAATTTTTTTGCTTTGCAAGAATACATGGTTAGTGAAGATAATCCGATGAGCACTGTAAACAGAAGATTTTTTGTCAAATTCATTTTATACTGATTTAGGTTTAACAGCTTATTTAATTCAAACAAGTTGTTTATAATTACAGCTATAACGACATTTTTTAAAAGAACTTGCATTAGGCGATTAACCAAAATAAGAATCAGTAATTTGGTTTTGTTGATTTTGTGGTTAATGAAATGAAATAAATTGATTTCCTTTTTTAAAAAATCTCGTTTATTTAATACTTTGGTTTTAGTTCATTAACAATGAGGTATAATACTAGTAAAAATTTGCTTACTTGTTTCCTGGCTTGGTATATTTTACTACTTATGCACTTTTATCCTGACCAAGAATAATACGAATGGCTTTATTTTAATAGACCATCTTTAAGCTGTATCGAAGTTATTTACTTTTCATTTTAATACAGTTAATTTTTATACTAATAATTGTAAGGAAAAATTTATCAGTTGGTGTTCACTTCAAAAACTCTACATTCCAAATCTTCTCAGCTTTTCTACCAATTAACCAAAAAGATGCAGCTAATACCGAAAAGAATAAAGCTTTATGCCAGCTATCCCAAAAATATTCGAAATAACGGGTATAAAGATTGATGAAGAGAAAAGTAATCCCAAATTCTCTGGCAATATCATCATGGTATTTTAATCCGAAAACGGTGCTAGCTACACAAACTCCTGCAGAAATTAAAGCCCAATAAAATAGGTTTAATTGCCTTACGGTATACCATTCTTCTAAACTGGCAAAGTTGCCGAATACAGATAATGCCCATAAAGAAATGAAAAGATAAACCATCCCTGCTATGTAGGTTACCTGAAAGAAATGCTGCGTTTTCGGTATCGCTTTCATTATGAAAGATGCTGCGGTTAACACTGCACCAAATACTACAAAACGTAATGGATAATTCATTCCGAGGAAATAATAATTCCAACGGCTTAAATAACCTGTTTCTGTTCCAAACCAGGCACCAAGAGATATTAAAGCAAAAATCCAGATTAATCTTGAGGTAAAAATGTATCCTAAAGTGCCATAAATGAAAACTGAAATCAATATAAGAATAGAAAAATTACCCGAACCGTTATCAATGGCTTTACCAAAATAAGCAATGGCGTTGGCTGTTAATAGAATTGCTGAAAATACAATAGCTTCGTTGCTAAATTTTAAATGTGCCAGTTTCTTCTTTCTTCTGAAACCCAAAATATATAACCAAGCTGCTAAACCACCTGATACAATTGCGATAACTATATTAGGTGTATTGTAAACGCGTTTTAAATAATTGAGTATGGTGTTATCGATTAATAGCGAGCCGAGTGCAATAAATCCGCAGGCCAAGGCAACCCAAAATGCATATTGTGCTAATCTCAACCAATCGAAATTTTTAGCTTCGTAGCTTTTACGTAGTTTATTACTTGTTTCTTCGTTTATGAATCCATCACTTTGCCATTGCTCAATCATATCATCAAGAAACTCACTCTTTTCTCTGTCAACTTTCATAGGTTGGGTTGTACGCGAAGATATAAATTAGTATCAATATGTGAATGTTAAGTATCAAGATGTGAGTATCTAGTATCAAGATGCGGGTATTAAGTATCAAGGTGTGAGTATTAAGTATCAATATGTGAGTATCAAGTATTAAGATGTGAGTATATAGTATTGAGGCGCACAACTGATAGTTAAATCACTTTTTTAATTTTCTTATTGTTTCCAACAATCCAAATCACATCACCATTATCGAAAATAAAATCTGATGAGGGATTTAAGATTCTATCAGCGCCACGTTCAATACCAACAATTAATGCTTGCGCTTTTTCACGAATGCCTGCATTTCTAATGCTCATTCCATAAACTGGCGATTCCGTATTTATCACCACTTTCTGCAAAGTCATTTCATTATCAGGGAAACTTTTCTCCTGCTCATTTTCTGGCATGTCTATCTCTAAAATTGATTTTACGGCAGCTAGTTGGTCGTCGGCTCCAATTAAAAGTAATTTATCATTTGGGTAAAGTCTTTCCTCTCTTCCTGGGGTTGGAATAGAATTTCTTCCACGTTCAATCATGGCAATATTAACACCATATTTTTCACGAATCATTAGTGCTGATAAAGTTTTACCCACAACTTCCGACTCTGGTGAAACCGTTAATTCGGCCAAATGTGTATCCCATGGTAAAATTGCTGGTTTTTGGTTTTCACGAGCATTCAGATTCAACATGAAACGTTTCTCTAATTTATCATAGAAAGATTGTAATCTTCGAGAAAAAATAATCATCCCTATAACAATTAAACCTAAAGCAATTCCCGCCGCAACCCAGGTATCGAAAAATTCATACATTAAAAATCCAACAAAGAAAATTCCTAGTGCAATTCTGAAAAATTCAATAGCAATTAATGGTCCTCTGGTGTATTTTTTATTTAGCCAAAGATGCGAATAAGCTGTTTTTTGAATCCTTCGGATAGACAATGCCCAAAGAAAAGGTGCCATTAAAATAAAAGATACTACAATACTTATGATGATTGAAGTTAGGCTGTTAGCAATATTTTTAACGATAAAAGGCTGAACATAACGATAAGTAAGAAAGATAATCGCGATAATAATAACCGAATGAATGATGGTATTGAAAATGTATGAACGCAGCAATATTCTCCAATCGCTTAATGTTGTGATACCTTCAGTACTAGAACTATATCTATCTATCCCATCAAGCCATTTTTGTGGTAAAACACGTTTCAGAAATTCGTAAAAAGGCTCAGAAAGTTTGATGAGGTAAGGCGAAGTAAATGTTGTTATGGCTGCAGCAGCAACGGCAATAGGGTAAAGAAAATCACTTGTTACTTTTAACGTTAAGCCCAATGAAGCGATAATAAATGAAAACTCCCCAATTTGTGCCAAGCTCATACCCGATTGAACCGAAGTTTTTAAAGGTTGTCCCGACAATAATGCACCTAGAATGGTAAAAAGGATTTTGCCAAAAATAATTACGGCTGTTGATACCAATATGGGAACCGCATATTTAACCAACATTGCCGGGTCGATAAGCATCCCAACGGAAACAAAAAATACCGCTGCAAATAAGTCTTTTACAGATTTGGTTAAATGTTCTATCCTTTCGGCTTGTGTAGTTTCTGCCAAGATAGAACCCATGATAAATGCACCAAGGGCAGGAGAGAAACCAACTTTATCGGCTAGTAAAACCATAACTAAACATAAGGCTAATGATACAACCAACATGGTTTCATCGTTCATTAGCTTTTTAGTTGCTTTTAAAAATGATGGGATAAGAAATATGCCACCCAAAAACCATAATACCAGGAAAAATGCAAGCTTTAAAATAGAGAAAAGCATTTCCGTTCCGGCAGATTGCTGACTTACCGCTAAAGTTGAAAATAGTACCAATAGCAAAATGGCTACTAAATCTTCAACAATTAAAACTCCAAAAACTAAGCCTGCAAATTTTTTATGCTTTAAACCAAGTTCTTCAAAAGCTTTTATGGCTATCATTGTTGATGATATGGAGAGAATTCCACCGAAAAATAAGCTATCCATATCTTTCCAGCCCATCGCTTTACCAGCTAGATAGCCTGCCAAAATTATAAATAACACCTTAACGATAGCTGTGATAGATGCCGAACCGCCAACCTTAACCAGTTTTTTGAAACTAAACTCTAAACCTAAACTAAAAAGAAGAAAGATTACGCCAATTTCACCCCAAATATTAATACTTTTTGTATCGGTTACTGTTGGAAAAAAGCTTAAATGTGAACCAACCAAAAGGCCAGCTAAAATGTATCCTAAAACTAAAGGCTGTTTAATGCTTTTAAATATTAATGTGGTTATCCCTGCTGCGGCAAGTATTAAACCTAAATCGGCAATTAAATCGGGTAGGTGCATGTAGTAAAATTTGGTACTGAGGTAGTAATATACAAAACTATAGTTGAGCCATAGATTTTTTATGAGATAGATTCGTTACACCTCAATAAATAATACTTAAATTTTACCAGACTAGATGTTTTCAGATTTAAGCAAATTTATCACACCAAATTTAAAAACAGGTTTTATCTTAAATCATTTTGCAACAAGAATTACCTAAAAAGGATTTACTCTGATTCCAACGATTTGAAGTAGCCAAGCGTATTTTCTTTGTCTTTCTGCAGTTGTAGTTTCAACGCATCCAAGCCGGTAAATTTTACATCATGGCGAAGAAATTTTAAAAAGTTCATCTTAATATCCTGACCATAAATTTCCTGATTAAAATCAAAAATATTAACCTCAATATTTCTGGTCATACCGTTTATTGTAGGTCGCTGGCCAATATAAGCCATACCTTTAAATGTTGAGTATTGAGAATCTAAAACCGAAGTGCTATTTCTTGAACGTTCATCTATAGCAAGATTTGTTTGTGCAGGTTCAAGGCTCATCGTTACAGTAACGGCATAAATTCCATCGCCTGGAATCAGTTTGTAGGTTTCCTCTACAAAAATATTAGCGGTTGGGAAACCTATGGTTCTTCCAATTTTATCGCCCTTTATTACCCGTCCATAAATGGAAAAAGGATAACCTAAATAATCTGCGGCTAAACTAACATCACCAGCCAAAAGTGCCTGACGAATTTTAGATGAACTTACCGCAACATCATGAATATCCTGTTCCATAATTTCTTCAACGGTGAAATCAAAATGCAATCCAGCAGCCTTTAAATCAGATAAATTTCCTGAACGGTCTTTACCAAAGCGATGGTCGTAGCCGATAATTATGTGTTTGGTGCCGATGTTATTTACTAACGTGTTTTTAATATAATCTTCAGGTATCTGATTGGAAAAATCTCTTGTAAAAGGCGTAATTATAAGATGATCAACGCCAAGGCTTTTTAAAATTTCGGCTTTTTCGTTAATTGTACTAATCATTTTCAAATCCTGATTTTCCGGGTCAATAATCATTCGTGGATGTGGGAAAAATGTTAAAATAACGCTTTCACCTCCATCAGCTTTTGCTTTTTCTACCAGTTGTTTTATAATTTTTTGATGACCAAAATGTACGCCGTCAAAAGTACCGATAGTTACAATGGCATTGTTTAATTTATTAAAATCGCTAAGGTTATGGTATATTTTCAAGGGTATTTTTTTATTTAATTAGGTTTTGCATGAGGGATGGAAGCGGTATCCCCCGATTTAAGCATTGTTGTTTATTATTTTGCGGCATGCTTGCTTGTTTCACAGGTTTCATCGGGGATTTTTAGCGTACAGCCCGACCCCTTGCGTAGCTTGGGGGCATGCCGAAATTATTTTCTATTTAGTTTAATGTAGTGCATGTCGTTTTACCACACCACCTTTTAAATCGGCAATTTGTTGTTGTATTATAAATGCATCGGCATCAATTTGTCTTATGGCTGTTTGTAATTTGCTCATTTCCAGTTTGGTTACCACCGTGAAAATAATATCAATATCTTTTTTCTCGCCGTAACCGCCTTCACCCTTGTAAATGGTTACACCACGTTTCATATCGGTGATTATGTAAGCTTTAATGGCTTCCTGATGTTCGGATATTATGGTTACACCTGTATATTGCTCGATACCATTTACTATAAAATCGATTGTGCTGGACGCCGATAAATACGTTAAAATTGCATATAAAGCTGTTTCGATATTTAAAAAATACGCGGCAAAGGCAAAAATTATAATGTTTAGGATAAGTATAATATTTCCTACCGTTAGTATGCTATTTTTACTAATGTAAAGTGCTAATACTTCGGTTCCGTCAATCACGCAACCTCCCCGCATGGCAAGCCCGATGCCGCCGCCAAGAAATAAACCACCAAAAAATGCGATTAGTAATTTATCGTGTGTTATTGGTTGAAATGGCAATACAATTAAAGCAATTGAAAGGGCTGTAATGGCTATAGCGGTTTTAAAAGCAAAGCCTTTTCCAATTTGTTTATAACCTAAAAAAATAAATGGAATATTAATAATTACGATTAAGTAAGATAAATTCCACCCGGTTAAAGTACTTAACAATAAGGAAATTCCTGTAACACCTCCATCAATAAAGTGGCTGGGCATTAAAAAACTTTTTAAACCAAAACAAGCTGATGTAACACCTGCAGCAATTAAAAGAATTTCTTTTATAAATCTGGTGTTCTTGTTTTTTATGTTGTTCATGCTTCTTCTTGCGCTTTGGCTTCTTCTTTCTTGTTACGAATATAATTAACCAGTTCTAAAACCTCAAATGAATTCTCAAGCAAAAAATTTCCGCTGCGGGTTCTGGTCAATTTTGAAAGGTACGCTCCGTTGTTTAAATTTTTACCAAAATCAGAAATTAAAGAACGAATATATGTGCCTTTACTGCAAACAATTTTGAAATCAATTTCAGGTAATTCTATTCTGGTAATTTCAAATTCGGGTACGTTAACAAAGCGTTTCCTAAGCTCTACTTCTTCACCTAAACGTGCTTTTACGTATAAACGTTCTCCGTTAACTTTTACCGCAGAATGTGCTGGGGGATATTGTTCTATATCGCCAATAAAAGGTTTAGTGGCGGCATAAATTTCGTCTTTAGTAATTTTACTGATGTCGAAAGTTTTATCAACTTCGGTTTCCATATCGAAAGAAGGCGTTGTAGCGCCTAAAATCAAGGTGCCTGTATACTCCTTTTCTTCTGCCTGGAAAGTATCTATTTGTTTGGTTAATTTCCCTGTGCAAATTATAAGCAATCCTGTTGCTAACGGATCTAAAGTGCCTGCGTGGCCAACTTTGAGTTTTAATGGTTTTAAAGAATTACGAATTTTGCCCACCACATCAAAAGATGTCCATTTGTATGGTTTGTTAATTAATAGCAGTTCACCTTCTGCGAAATTGAAATCTTTAAATTTTGAATTTTCTGTACTCACAAATCTTTTTTGCGCAAAGATACAGATTATATAATTTGTAGGTTATGGCCAGATAATAACAGAATGATGATGATTAAGCCTGCTGCAATTCTATAATAACCAAACACCTTGAAACCGTGTTTGTTTAAATATCCGATGAAACTTTTAATAGCTAAAAGTGCAACAATAAAAGCTACAACATTACCAATAATTAACAAGTTAGTTTGCTCGTGCGTAATGGTATTTCCTTCTTTATAAAAATCGAACAGCTTTTTTGCTGTTGCTGCAAACATGGTTGGCACAGCTAAAAAGAATGAAAATTCTGCTGCTACTTTTCTGCTTAATTTTTGTGTCATACCACCCACAATTGTTGCTCCAGAACGTGATACGCCAGGAATCATAGCAATACATTGAAAAAAACCTATTTTTAAAGCTGTTAAATAAGTGATGTTTTCTTCTTCATTTATGGTCGGTTTATTAAACCATTTATCAACAAATAATAAAATTATACCGCCAACTAAAAGAGATATACCAACAGCCATCGGACTTTCTAATAGCTCATCTATTTTCTTGCTTAATAAAAGACCAAAAACAGCAGCTGGAATAAAAGCAACCAAAAGTTTGATGTAAAAATTAATAGATTTAAAAAACCTTTTAAAGTAGAGTACAACTACCGAAAGAATGGCGCCCAATTGTATTGCAATGGTAAAGAGTTTAACGAAAGGATCTGTCGCTATGCCCATGAAGGATGATGCGATAATCATGTGACCGGTACTTGATACTGGCAAAAACTCGGTTAATCCTTCGATAACTGCTAGGATAATGGCTTCAAAAGAATTCATAAGAATTTGTTAATTGGCTATTGCCAAAGTAATTTTGTTTTATATTTTTTTAATTTTTCATCCTTCTATATCAAGGTTAGGTCTTCGGCAATTGCTTGGGATACTATTCTATCGAAAGGGTCATTATTGAAAAATTCAAGATTTAATAACGTTGTTAAATGAGTTTCATTGATTGCTATGATTTCTGTTTGATTACGTTCCGCAAAACGATATAAATCATTAAACCCAAGATTTATTGTAAGTTTTCCAATTTGCATTTTTATGGCAATTTCCCATAAAGAAGCAATGCTTATAAAACAAGATTCGTTAATGTCAGAAATTTTTGTTTTTAACGTGGCTGGTAATTGATTATCGCCGGCTACGAACCATAGAAATGTATGTGTATCTAAGAGAAAGGCCATCAAATATAATCTGCAAACATATCTAATGGCTCATCGAAATCATCTGCCAATTTAATTTTGCCCTTGGCAAATCCAAATTCACGCGATTTTATTTCCGGTTTATTTTTATGTTTTGTTTTGATAAATTCGACAAAATCTGCAACCTCTTGCCTAAGATTCATAGGCAAAGAATTAATTTCTATTTGCAAATTAGTTGTTGTCATACTATAAAAATAAAAAAAAAGAATAGTTATCACAAAAGATTATTTCTTTAAAATAGCATAAATGCCAAATGCAAAACCTGCCAACACAACCAGCGGTGCCAATAAAGTTCTTCTAAAATCGTAAATGTCTCCGGTTGTGCCCATCATTAAAATGAACCCAACAACAACTATAGCAATGCTAATTAATAGCAATTGGTAATTCTTTTTGGTAAAAACCAATTCACTTTTTACGTCCTTAACAATCGGACCTGTTTTTTTTTCTGCCATTATCTGTAAAGATGATAAGATTTTAAACGTAAATATCTGCTCACTGCAAACCATGTACTTATGCCTGTAATAAAAATTCCAATAATTAATAAACTAACAAATACAAATCCAAACTCTTTGTAATTATTAAGGATAATAATTTCAGGAACTTCTTTTCTAGCATAAATTAAAGTAGCCAACAAAATAATTATTGCAATAAAAGCAGCAATTAACCCGTGTAAGGCTGCAAATAATAAGAAAGGACGTCTGATAAAATTTTTCGTTGCACCAACCAACTGCATACTTTTAATTAAAAAGCGTTGAGAGTAAATGGCTAGTCGTATTGTGTTGTTTATCAGCGCGATAGAAATAACTAAAAGCACAACAGCAAAAGCTAAAATAATTAAGCCAATTGTACTTATATTTTTATTTACCATATCAATAAGTGAACTTTGATAGACCACTTCTTTTACAACAGGGTTTTTAGATATATTCGCTTTTAAAGTATCTATGCCTTTATTGTTGGCGTATTCTGCCTTTAGGTATACATCAAAAGTAGAAGTTAATGGGTTGTAACCTAAAAAGTTAACAAAATCCTCGCCTAAATCTTGAGTTAAGTTTCTGGCGGCAAGTTCTTTATTTACATATTGAGTTTGCTTAACTGCAGGATTAGCATTCAGTTCTTTTTGGAATGCCAAAATATCTGCTTCCTTTGCACCTTCATCAACAATAATATTTAAAACGATGTTTTCTTTAACATAATTAGACAGGTTTTTGGCATGTACAAGTACCAACCCAAGCAGCCCTAGCATTAATAAAACCAATGCAATACTAAATATAGTAGAGATATATACGGTTTTGGTTTTCTTAGATGCATCACTTACTTCGAATTCTTCCATGTATTTCAATTTTGTTTCTGCGAAAATATAAATTATACCTGATAAACACCAATATAAAGCTTTTGTAAAGAATAATAACGCCCTGAAAGTGCATTTAGTTCGGTATTTAAATTGCAAATAAAGCATCGGCACTTTATTATTTGGTACCAAACTTAAAGAAGCTGCGTTTATAAACTGACTTAAAACTAAAATCTACCCTAAAATGAAAAGACAAATTGCAACACTTTGCCTAATCCTTATTTCGACTATAATTCTATTTTCTTGCAAGAAAGATAATACATCTGTAAAAGCAAGAATTACCGGAAAATGGACTGTGAATAAAATCGAAGTTAGCGGCAATTCTAATGAAAGTTTAAATGGAACTTTCAATTACACCATTAATGATTATATGGATTTCAAAGCAAATAATGATGATCAGGTTGAGTTAGGTTTGAATAACCAGCGTACAATTGGTTCATATATTATATCATTAGGTACTGAGTTTCAATTGGTATTTCCTGAAGGAACATATTATTGTACGGTAGCTACTCTGAGTGGGTCGCAGCTTCAATTTACTGCAAAAATGGATAAAACTAACGTTAGTAAAGTTTTTTATTTAACGAGATAGAATCGAGAAAGTCAAATTTTTGCTAAAGTTATTATCACAAGTGTAAATTTTAAACTGAAGTTTCGTGTCCTATTTACTTCACCCTATTAAAGTTTTTGGTTTTGCTCATATTTTGTTGTCCCTTTCCTTGAAGAGAGGGATTTAACGCTGCGATGAGTGAAACCCAATGGTTCAACGTATAATCTTACCTTTCCCTTTCCTTCATTAGAGGGATACATTGTCTAAACAATAACCAGCGACTTTCATAGGGTGAGGTTAAGTATAAAAACTTTTTTTTATCAATATTTATTTAACTGAAGCCTTAAAACATGTATGCTCCTGCTAAAATTATGTTTCACTAAACCCCTTAATTTCCGTAATTTCGCCCCTTTAAAAATTTAGAACTTGCAATGGATTACCAATTTAAAGAAATAGAACAAAAGTGGCAGAAATTTTGGGCCGATAATCAAACATTTAAAGCCGAAAGCAATTCTGATAAACCAAAATATTATGTGTTAGATATGTTTCCTTATCCATCGGGAGCAGGTTTACACGTTGGTCATCCACTAGGTTACATTGCTTCAGATATTTTTTCGAGATACAAACGCCTTAAAGGTTTTAACGTATTGCACCCCATGGGCTATGATTCATTCGGATTACCTGCTGAGCAATATGCCATACAAACTGGTCAGCATCCGGCAATAACCACAGAAGCAAATATTGCAACTTATCGTCGCCAGTTAGATCAAATTGGGTTCTCTTTTGATTGGAGCCGCGAAGTACGAACCAGCGAACCATCTTATTATAAATGGACGCAATGGATTTTTATGCAGTTGTTCAATTCTTGGTATAACATCGAAAATGATAAAGCAGAAGACATTTCTACTTTAATTGAAAAATTTAATACCGCTGGAACAACCGATGTAAAAGCGGTTTGCGATGACGATGTAAAATCGTTTTTACCGAGCGATTGGGCAACTTTTACTGAAGAAGAGAAACAACAAGAATTATTAAAATATAGGTTAACTTATTTACGAGAAAGTACAGTTAACTGGTGCCCAGCTTTGGGAACTGTACTAGCTAATGATGAAGTAAAAGACGGTTTTTCTGAGCGTGGTGGTTTTCCTGTTGAGCAAAAGAAAATGATGCAGTGGAGCATGAGAATCACTGCTTACTCTGATCGGCTTTTGCAAGGATTGGATACCATCGACTGGCCTGAACCAATAAAAGAAATGCAACGCAACTGGATTGGTAAAAGTGTTGGTGCATCGGTAAAATTCCAGGTTGAAGGTAATGATAAACAAATTGAAGTTTTTACTACTCGTGTTGATACGATTTTCGGTGTTTCGTATTTGGTATTGGCACCAGAGCACGAATGGGTTGCAGAGTTAACCAAGCCAGAACAAAAACAAGATATAGAGAATTACATTTCTCAAACTAAAAAGAAATCGGAGTTAGACCGCATGGCGGATACAAAAACGGTTTCAGGGGCTTTTACAGGGAGTTATGTAATTAACCCAGTGAATGGGGAACATGTTCAATTGTGGATTGCAGATTACGTGCTTGCGGGTTACGGAACAGGTGCGGTTATGGGTGTGCCAAGCGGCGACCAACGCGATTGGTTGTTTGCAGCACATTTCAATTTACCGATTATCCAGATTTTGGACGGTCAGAAAGACATTGATACTCAAGCCGACCCAACAAAAGAAGGAAAATATATTAATTCAGGTTTCATTAACGGATTAACTTACAAGGAATCTGTTCCGTTTTTAAACAATTGGTTAGAAGAAGAGAAAGTTGGAAAAGCAAAAGTAAATTTCCGTCAGCGAGATGCGATTTTCGGTCGCCAGCGTTATTGGGGTGAGCCAATTCCCGTTTACTTTAAAGACGGTTTGCCATATTTATTGAAAGAAGAAGAATTACCTTTAATTTTGCCAGAAATTGATAAATATTTACCAACCGAAACTGGAGAACCTCCTTTGGCGAGGGCTGAAAACTGGGTTCCAAAAGAAGGCGGACATTACGAATTAAGCACCATGCCAGGTTGGGCAGGAAGTAGCTGGTATTGGTACCGTTATATGGATGCCAATAATGATAATGATTTCGCATCAAAAGAAGCCATTGAATACTGGCAAGCTGTCGATTTATACATCGGTGGTTCTGAACATGCTACCGGACACTTATTATACAGCCGTTTCTGGAACAAGTTTTTGAAAGATTTAGGTTATACCAAAGAAGAAGAGCCTTTCAAAAAATTGATTAACCAGGGAATGATTCAGGGGAGAAGTAATTTTATTTATCGATTTATTGGCTGTAATAAATTAGTTTCTAAAAATATTAAAGATAAATATGTTGATACTTTTGCTGTCAAAGCTAATACGGAAGAAGCTTATCGAGCTTTGTTAAATGATTTCGGACTTGAATTTGATGCAGAAATATATGAAATATACAAAAGGCATCTTAATGAAGAGACAAATTCAATATTTCAAAGCACACGTGTTGATGTGAATATTGTACAAAATGATGTTTTAGATATAGAGAAATTTAAAGAATGGAGGCCAGAATTTAAGGATGCAAAGTTCATATGTGAGGGCGGTAAATACATTTGCGGTTTCGAGGTAGAAAAAATGTCAAAAAGTTACTATAACGTGGTTAATCCCGACGATTTGATTGAGCGTTACGGAGCAGACACTTTACGTATGTACGAAATGTTTTTAGGTCCGTTGGAGCAAAGTAAACCATGGAATACCAATGGTATTGAAGGTGTATTTAAATTCTTGCGTAAGTTTTGGAGGTTATTCCACAATGAGGCCTGGGAATTTACAGTTTCTGATTCCGAACCGACCAAAGCTGAATTGAAATCGTTGCACAAAATCATCAAAAAAGTTCAGGATGATATTGAGCGTTTTTCTTTCAATACTTCAGTTTCGAGTTTCATGATAGCCGTTAATGAATTGACAGATTTAAAATCGAATAAACGTAGTATTTTGCAAGAAATGGTGATTTTGCTTTCACCATATGCACCGCACATTTGTGAAGAACTTTGGGCACAATTGGGCAACGAAGCAGGAAGTTTATCGTACACGAAATTTCCAACCTTCAATCCAGAACATTTGGTAGAAGATGAGTTTGCTTATCCGGTTTCCATCAATGGTAAAATGAAAATGAATTTGAATTTAAGTTTAACCTTGGCTCAAGCAGAAGCAGAAGCTATTTTAATGGCTGATGAACAGTTCACTAAATATTTGGATGGGAAAGTACCTAAGAAAGTAATTTTTGTAAAAGGAAAAATTATTAATGTTGTGGTTTAAGCTGAAAGCTTTTCTTACAATTTTATAAAGAGAAACCCCGAGTTGAGCAATCAATTCGGGGTTTGCTTTTTTAGAACAATCGTTATTCTCAATTTTATTCTGAATCTTAAAGCTAATTGCATTAGGATTCCCGCCTGCGCGGGAAAGACGGCCGTTCTTAGACAAGCATTATGGTAATTACATTTATAAGATTACTTCATTGGCTGAAAAAGCCATTTCGCAATGATAACTGTTCATGGAAGCGTGTTAAAGCAATTCGCCACTTTATTGCTGTCTGACTTCAGTCTACGGAAACAAATAAAAAAAACCGAGTTGAGCAATCAATTCGGGGTTTGCTTTTTTAGAACAATCGTCATTCTCAATTTTATTGTGAATCTTAAAGCTAATTGCATTAGGATTCCCGCCTGCGCGGGAAAGACGGCGGTTCTTAGACAAGCATTATGGTCATTACATTTATAATATTGATTGATCGGCTGAAAAAGCCTTTAAATTAACTATCGATAGGTGGGACACCAATCGATAGTTTTATAAAAAGAAACCCGAGCTGTAATTTTACAACTCGGGTTTTTATAATTACAGTAGGAAAGCTTTAGTCTTTCTGTTCTGCTCTTTTACCTATTTTTTAGCATTGGTCTTTCTGCTTAAACTACGCCTTTGCTTTTCTTCTATTTCCGCTAAACTTTCTATTATTGCTTGCGTTACGAGGTTTGCCGCTCATATTCCCATCACCGCCTCTTCCACCGCCACCTTTCGATTGAGCCTGTGGTTTACGTTTTATTTGATTTTTAGCCAACATACTTTCCCAGCTTAATGGATAAGGATGATCATCAACAACCGGGAGTGTAATTTTTATCAGTTTCTGAATATCTAATAAGTATTCATTTTCTTCGGCATCGCAGAAAGAAATTGCAATACCATTTGCACCCGCACGACCGGTACGACCGATTCTGTGTACATAAGATTCCGGAATATTAGGTAATTCAAAATTGAAAACGTGAGATAACTGGTCGATATCGATGCCACGGGCGGCAATATCTGTTGCCACTAAAACACGTATTTTTCTATCTTTAAAATCAGTTAAAGCACGTTGACGAGCGTTTTGGGATTTATTTCCGTGAATGGCTGCTGCCTTAATTCCGGCATGCGCTAAATCTTTTACAATTCTATCTGCACCATGTTTAGTACGCGAAAAAACCAATGCGGTTTCAATCTTTTCATCTTCTAAAAGATGAATTAACAACTTCTTTTTATCGGGTTTATCAACAAAATAAACCGATTGGACAATAGTTTCAGCAGTTGATGATATAGGCGTAACCTCTACTTTTGTAGGATTTGATAAAATCGTGTTCGCCAATTTTTGAATCTCATCTGGCATGGTGGCCGAGAAAAACAAAGTCTGACGTTTCGATGGTAATTTAGCAACTACTTTTTTTACATCATGGATAAAGCCCATGTCCAACATACGGTCGGCCTCATCTAATACAAAAAGCTCAATTGTATTTAAGTTAATGAAACCCTGGTTCATTAAATCCAATAAACGGCCGGGTGTTGCTACTAAAATATCAACTCCTTTTTTAAGTGTTTCTACCTGAGAGTGTTGATTAACCCCTCCAAAAATTACCAAATGGCGTAGGTTTAAATTACGTCCGTAGGCTTTAAAACTTTCTTCAATTTGAATGGCAAGCTCACGTGTAGGCGTTAAAATTAACGCTTTAATATTTTTTGTAGCCTTAATGTTGATGTGTTTCTCATGCAACAATTGCAACATAGGGATGGCAAAGGCTGCAGTTTTACCCGTTCCGGTTTGTGCGCAACCTAATAAATCTTTTCCTTTTAATATGGTTGGGATGGATTGCTCCTGTATAGGCGTTGGTTGTGTATAACCTTCTGTCTCAAGAGCCTTTAAAATTGGCTCAATGAGGTTTAATTCTTTGAATAACATTTATCTTTTTTTGTAATATTTATCGAAGAAGCTAGAACAATCATTTGTTGAAGGACTAACTTGCGGAGAGAATATGCCATAAAGAATGGCAAGCCCTTATTCCTGCTTCGCTGTAAAGATACAAATTAATTTAAAATATACATAACGTGTTACGTTTTGAAGGAATGTTTACTGAATAGACAGCTGAATAGTAAATCACAACATCACCATTGCATTACAAATTGACCTTTAATTTACAAAATAAATATTTTTGTATTACCGTAATTATTTATTTGTATATTTATTCTCAAAATATGTACTTGATATAATTATTTATCCGTAATTATTTTGGTACATTATTGTAATTTTATATTAAACTTCTAACCAAAATCCTTTATGAAAACTCTATTACTCTATTTAAGAGAATTTATTTCTCCTCTCTATTCCACAATATTTAAAAAAGAACAAGCGTGTATTTGCTGAAAATTTAGCCCTGCACTGCTACTATTTTTCATCAAATCCAATGAACTTGATGGATTACAGTCTGATTAAAGAATCATTTACTAACCATTAATATATGAAACAAAATCTATCTTTTATCAAGAGGAGTTTTCTTCTCTTGTGCTTGGGTATATTATTTGCAATTACGGCAAATGCCCAAACTAAAATTACCGGGAAAGTAACTTCCAGTGATGATAAACTCCCTGTAATTGGTGCAACTATTAAGGTCAAAGGTGCAACCACAGGAACAACTACTGACGCAAATGGTGCATTCTCCATTGCTGTAAATCCTACTGATGTATTAGTCTTTTCTTTTGTAGGTTACGTATCAAAAGAAGTTACGGTAGGGAACCAAACTAACATTTCTGTTGTAATACAAGCCGAAAACAACAACTTAACAGAGGTAGTTGTAACTGGTTACTCTTCACAACGAAAGAAAGATTTAACAGGTGCTGTGGCTGTAGTAAGCATGGATTTGTTAAAATCGCAGCCAGCAGCCAGTGCTGTCGAAGCTTTACAAGGTAAAGCTACAGGGGTGCAGATTATAAATGATGGAGCACCCGGTTCTACACCTCAAATCCGTATTCGTGGTACAAGTACAATTAATAATAACGAGCCACTTTATGTTATTGATGGTGTTCCGTTTGAAGGTAAATTATCATGGCTTAACCAGAACGATATCGAAAGTATGCAGGTTCTAAAAGATGCATCCTCTGCTTCAATTTATGGTTCCAGGGCTAATAATGGTGTTGTAATTATCACAACAAAAAAGGGTATGCCTGGTGCACCGAAAATTACACTCGATTCTTATTATGGTACGCAATCGCCTAGAAAAAGTAGTTTTCCGGAAATGATGAATCCTCAGCAATATGCACAATATGTTTTTGACGGATACAAAAATGCAGGGAAAGCTATTGCAGCAGGTAAAAATTATGGTTCAGGGACAACGCCTGTATTGCCCGAATATCTTGTAGCTGGTTCTGTATTGGGTCAGGATGTTACCGCCGCCGATGCTGATCCTTCAAAGTATAATTACAGTCGCGATCCGAATCTTTTTTATCAGATTACCAGAGCAAACAAACAAGGAACCAATTGGTTTGATGAGATTACGGATGCTGCTCCTGTTCAAAACTATCAACTTAGCGCTACTGGTGGTGGAGAAAGTGCAACATATACTTTTTCTGGGGGTTACCTCGATCAAAAAGGAACGATAAAGTATACCGGGTTTAAACGATATAATTTCAGGTCGAATACAAACATATCTGCTTTTAACAAGCATGTGCGTTTTGGCGAAAATGCCCAGTATAGCTATTCTGAAGGTTATGGCTTTGGCGTTAATCCGAATACGCCTGGCAGTTATCAGGATCAGGGCAGTGCTTTAGGCTGGGCTTATCGTATTCCTACAATTATTCCGGTTTACGATATTAATGGAAATTTTGCGGGTAGCCGCGGAAGTCAACTCGGTAATGCCGAAAATCCACTTGCATTTCTTTACCGTGCAAAAGACAATAAAAATAAAAGTAATTTCTTTTTCGGAAATGCATACGCGGAAGGGGATATACTTCCAGGCCTTGTGCTGAAAACTAATTTTGGTTTACGTTATGAAAATTTTAACGGTTTATCAATGCGTTATCCCAATCTGGAATTCTCTGAGGGAAACAATTCAAATAATTTAAATGAGTATCAAGGTTATAACACAGAGTGGACATGGAGTAACACTTTAAATTATAATAAAGTATTTAATGAAAAACACAGAGTGAATGTACTGGTTGGTACAGAGGCAATCCGATCGCGATCAAGACAGTTAAATGCGGGCAGAAATGATTTCTTCATTTTAGGAAATCAGGATTATTATTATCTAAGCACAGGCTCTTCTAATATTAGCAATAACAGTTTCGGTTCCATAGGTTCACTTTTCTCTTTATTTGGAAAAATAGATTATTCTTATAACGATCGTTACTTGGCTAGTGTTACACTTCGAAGAGACGGTTCTTCTAACTTCGGAGATGCAAATAAATATGGTTTTTATCCTGCAGCAAGTGCCGCCTGGAGATTATCCGAAGAAGAATTTATGAAAAGCGTTAAATGGGTAAGCGATTTAAAAATTCGTGTAGGATACGGACAAACAGGTAACCAGCGAATTCCTCCTTATCAGTACATTAATCGTTTCCAAAGCTCTATTATAAACTCTGCTTATGCCGTTGGTGGTGCAAATGGATTAACTACCGGTGTTTGGCAAAATGCTTATCAGAATGCTGATGTAAAATGGGAATCTTTAAAAGCATTAAACGTTGGTATTGATTTTACTTTACTAGGTGGTGCTTTGGATGGATCTCTTGATCTTTACAATAAGAAAACCTCAGATATGCTTTATAACCTTCCGCTTCCATCAAGTGTAGTAGGTTTAGGTAGTTCGCCATTTGTAAATATCGGCGATATGAGCAATAAGGGTATTGAGTTTAATGTTGCTTATCATTATGGCAGAACTGTAGAAAGTCCTCTTAAATTTGACATCGGATTGAATTTCTCTAAAAACAACAATAAAATTGAAAGACTTGCTCCTGGAATTTTTAACCAGATTTATGGTAATTACCGGAGTTTACAAACTAGTGTGCTGCAAGAAGGCGCACCATTCGGCTCATTTTTTGGTTATAAAACAAACGGAATTTATCAAAGCGCATCCGATATACAAAATACTCCATCTTATTCAGGCGCAAGGGTTGGTGGCCTGCGTTATCAGGATATTAATGGGGATGGCGTAATTGATCCTAAAGACCGTACAATAATTGGTGATCCAAATCCTGATTTTACTTATGGTTTAAATCTTAATATATCATATAAAAACTTTGATGTTGCCGCATTTATATATGGCGTTCAGGGAAATGATATTTTTCAAGCCACTCGTTACTTTACAGATTTCCCTTCTTTTGATGGAGCCAAAAGCACTAGGTTGTTAGATGCCTGGAGTACATCAAATCCAACAAGTGTTATACCTTCTGCCTATGCCGGAGCTTCAGATTTAGAGTTTGCTTCATCTAGCTACTATATTCAAAATGGAAGTTTTGTAAGGTTGAAAAACTTACAAATTGGCTACTCAATCCCTACGGCTAAAGCCTTTGGTTCAAAGGTTGCAATTAATAGACTAAGGGTTTATGTTAGTGCAACAAACTTATTTACCATAACTAAATATACAGGCATGGATCCAGAAGTAAGTCAAATTACAGATACTTTTTCAGCACCTGGGGTAGATCAAGGTGTTTATCCAACTCCTCGTCAGTTTTTAATCGGTATTAATGTTGGATTTTAATTAAAAAATATAAAGATGAAACATATAAAATATATTCTCCTTTCCCTATTAATTTGCAGTACGTTTTCCTGCAAAAAGGAATTTTTAACTGTTCAGCCTCAGGGAGAACTCACAGAGTCTCAATTAACCACACAAGATGGGGTTGAAGGACTATTAATAGGTGCTTATGGCTTACTAAATGGCAATGTTAATGGTACTTATGGGAATTATGGAGCTGCACCAAGCCAATGGTTATTTGGCGAAGTTGCTTCTGATAATGCACACAAAGGTAGTAGTGTTGGAGATCAACCTAATATGAATGCAATAGAAAGACATGCACCGACTAGTACTAACGATAACTTGTCAAACCTTTGGGATAGGTGTTTTGAAGGAATTCAGCGCTGCAACAATACCCTTAAAATATTAGCTAATTTGCAGGCTGGTCAGGGTACTGTTAAATTTGGCGATGCACGTGCTAAAGAGATACAAGGCGAAGCACGTTTGCTGCGTGCTCATTATTATTTCTTTTTAATAAGGGTTTTTAAATCTGTTCCTTATGTTACCGAAGCTACATCTGGTACTTTTGTTCCAAACGATAAAGATATTTATCCGAATATAGTTGATGATCTTACCTTTGCCGTAGCTAATCTAGGTACAACTAAACCAAAAAATCAAAAAGGACGGGTTGATAAATATGCTGCACAGGCTTATCTTGGTAAAGTTTTCTTATATCAGAAAAAATATACTGAAGCTTATGATTTATTGAATGCTGTAATTTTAGCAAAGCCAGATTTAACTACACTTCCTTACACAGATAATTTTGATATTACCAAGGAAGACGGTCCGGAAACAATTATGTCTGTTCAGCACTCGGTTGGAACGGACGGTACTGGCGGCGACAATGGAAATGTTGGCGATATTTTAAATTTTCCTTACGGAAATACACCAATTAATTGCTGCGGTTTCTTCCAGCCATCTATTGATTTGGCTAATGCTTTTAAAGTTGATGCAAATGGCTTACCATTGCTTGATGGAAGTTATAGAACCAACGCATATAAATCAGATTTTGGATTAACTGGTACTGCTAAAGATAATTATGTTGTTGATAAAACTCTTCCTTTAGATCCAAGAATAGAAGCAACTATTGGTAGACGCGGAGTTCCTTACCGCGACTGGGGAATTATGGCTGGCGATACATGGATTCGTGACGCAAGTAATGGAGGTCCATTTGTTGCGGTTAAAAACACAATAGAATCTGCTCAAATTGGAAGTGGCAGTGCGCCAGGAACTACTAATGTTACTGGCCTTAATGTAAACCTGATTAGATTAGGAGATGTTTACTTAATGGCTGCAGAATGTGCCGTAGAAAAAGGCGATTTAGCCCGGGCTTTAGTGCTAGTAAATGCGGTTAGGCAGCGTGCAGCAAAAATAACCCCGCAACAAATAAACGGAACAGCTGCAGCGGCTTATAAAGTGAGTCAATATGCTTCGTTTCCAGATGTTAATTATGCCAGAAACGCAGTAAGATTTGAAAGAAGATTAGAATTGGCTATGGAAGGTCATAGGTTTTTTGATCTTGTTCGCTGGGGTATAGTAAAGCAAACACTCGAAAGCTATTTTTCTTTTGAAGGTGGTTACTTTGATTATTTGAAAGGTATAAGTGTTGAGGCAAGAGATGAGTATTTTCCATTGCCACAAGATCAAATCGACAGAAGCAAGGGCACACTTAAACAAAGCCCTGGTTATTAAAAAAGTAAAATTATAATACATGAGTAAGGTTGTGGTTTTTATCACCACTTTATTCATGTATTTTTTTTGTGGTTAAGAAATTCTGCTAAACTGAGTTAATTAAAATATGATTAACTACCTAACACACGTTGGTTCATCCTAGAAGGTTTTGTTTGCTTGATTTGAAACATATAATACATCTGGCTCGTTCTTTCTTAAATACCTTACTGGTAAATTAGCTTTGTTGTACTTCGCGAAAAAACCTAGAAAACTTTGCGGTTAAGGATTTTAAAATACTTACTTGGTTTCTTTAAAGCGGCTAAAAAAAAGAAGGGCCAATAAACAAAGGCCAAAACCTACAATTCCGTTGAGGCGTAAACCAAAATCATTACCTGGGTCTTTGCCATAAATAGTAAGCATGGCAAATATGGCAATACCTAAAGTTTGACCAAGTTTTACAAAAAGATATTTTACGGCAAAAAACATACCTTCGTGGTTTTCGCCTGTTTCCAATGTGTCTTTCTGGGCTATATCAGCCAGAATTGCGGTAGGTAAAATTCCTAAAGCAGCTAATGGAAATGATGCTGATAAAACCAACATATAAATCTGAGTGTAAGGCCCGAAAGGCATTTTACCCAAAAAGAAGATGGTTATGAAGATTAAGCATAGCACAAAAAAAGCAAGCAAAACAAAAGGTTTTTTTCCAAATCTTGCAGATCCAAAATTAACAATGGGGTAAAAAAATAATGATGCCAATACCATAGCGCCCATAAATTTGCCTCCTTCCGATTCAGGTAAACCTAAAAGTACAGTGCAGAAGAACAATAATCCGCTTGAAATAATACTTAATGCGGTGTAAAAAGCGAAATCAGAAATCAGGTAATATTTAAAGTTGCTGTTTTTGAAAGTGTTTTTTATTGCAGGCCATAGGGGAATATGTGTTGGCTTGGCAACTGAAAATTCTTTCTCGTTAATAAAGAAGATGGGCATTAACATAACTAAACCGGATAAAATACATAAACCCCAAATGGCGATTTGAACAGCCTCACTTCGATTTCCTACTACAAAATTATTTTGAACCAAGTCGGCAAAGTTATTGGTGCAAGCCGATAAAATAATGCCGATTACAAAACCAACCTGCTGGTAGCTGGATAGTTTTACTTTCTGCCTGGGTGTATTTGTTACCTCGGCCAGTAAGGCATTGTAAGGAATAATATAAGTAGTTACTGAAATGAAAAAAAAGCAAAGGGTGATGGTTAACCACCATGCATTGTGTAAACTTTCTCCTTTCTGAATAGGGTAGAAGACTAATCCGCAAAAAATCATGGATGGGATAATTGCCCATTTCATAAATGGCATTCTGCGCCCCTTCGGGTTTTTACTTGCATCACTTCTTGAGGCGATAAAAGGATCGAAAATGGCATCAACCAATCTTCCCGAGGCTGCAATAATAGATAGAATGTTAAAAGCACCTAAAAAAACAAGTTGTGGCACCAGTGGCGGTAAGCCAGCATTGCTTGGTGGGAGGTAAAAATACGGCAGCATTACGATGATAATATTCGTCATCGTACTCCAGCCAATCATGCCTGCTGCATAAGCTATTTCTTGCTTTAATGAGAGTGTTTTATTCATTAACTAAATTAAAATTAAGTTTTTATTCTTTTTTTAAAGATATCGTTAAGTCAAATTCTGTTATTTCAATTGAAATGTAGAAGTCTTTTTTTGAAAAGCGACTATTAAACATCTCTACATTAAATTTAGCTCCAAAAGAAAAACTGGTGTTGCCAATTAAACCCGACAAAAGCGACAGCCCCGAATTTTTTTAATGAGGGCTACAGCGTATGGCGGGGCTATCGAAACCTATTAGTACCACAATTGCTTTTCAAATGTTTTAAAAATTACTTTTTATTAAACCATCTCGAAATAAAATAAATTACAAGAAAACCAATAAAAATATATAAACCATTTAATGCTGCGCTCGGATCGTCGGCATAAATGCTAAAGGCAACAAAAGTGTAAGCAGCAATAAATATTGCAGGCAATATAGGATATAATGGGACAGTATAAATGGTTTTTTTGTCAATATTTGCGGTTCGTTTTCTTAAAATGAAAATTGTTGCAGCCGAGCTAGCCATACTAATACTTTCTAAGAAAATTGTATAGTTTAAAATCTTATCGAAGGTTTTAGCGTAGAAAATAATTACAACAGCAACAAGCGTAAACACAGTTAAGCTTATGGTTATTACCTCTGTTTTTTTATTTATTTTACTAAAGATTTTTGGTAACGCTCCCTCTTCGCCCATGGCGAACATTGCCCTTGGGTTGCTGAGTAGATTTACGTTTACATAGCCCATTACAGAAATAAAAATGATTACAGAAAGCATTTTAAAACCAGCAGGTCCAAATATTTTTGAGGCTAATATTGCCGCAATACTTTCTGCCGATTTTAATTCTTCAAAACCAATAACTTTTACATAAACGTAATTTAAGATTAAATAAAGTGACACAATAATTGTTAAGCCAATAATTATCGAACGTGGAATTACTTTTTTAGCTTCTTTAACTTCTCCACCAAAGTTGATGGTTTGTGCATAACCTGCATAAGAAAAAGAAACGGCAATTAAACATAAACCTAATGCTTTTCCATAATCAGACCAGGTTGGTAATGCACCACTGGTTGTTTTAAAAATAGGGCTTATGGTTTGGGTTTGGCCGCCAAAAAATATAGCACAAATTAAAATTAAAATTAATCCGATTTTAATTACGGTTAATGCATTTTGAGTTTTAGAACTTGCTTTTAATCCTAGTAGGTTAATTAGATAGAAAACCAAAATAGTTGTGATGGCAATTGTTACCCGATAAAAGTCAGTCTGCATATTTGCAGGTAAAACTATTTTACTTAAATATTCTGCACCAATTATTGAGATTGCAGCTACTGATGCAGCGCTTGAAATTAATACAATACAGTTAATTGCAAAAGCGATTGATGGATGATAAGCTTTTGAGAAAATTTTATAATAACCACCTGTTACCGGATAACGGGAACCGATTTCTGCATAAGTTAATGCACCACAAAAAGCTACAAAACCACCAATAACCCAAGCCAGATAGAAAAGTTCGGGAATTTGAGCTTTTGCAGCCACATTTACAGGCGTGCGGAAAATACCCATTCCGATAACCAGGCTGACCACAATCATGGATAAATCGAAGAGCGAAAGTTGCTTTTTTTGTTGCATTTAAATGAATAATAAATTAAAGGATGAAGATAGGGAAATTATGGAAGATGCAGGATGGATGATGGAAACTGAATATAATTTTAGTCTGGGCGGACAGGCTTTTCTTTTGATGTCAAAAAAAATACCAGTTGAAAATTTTCTACTAAAGTTTGTGGTTTGGCTTTGCTAAGCTATCCGAAAAATTTTTTAGGCCGGATTAAGTAGAACGGAGATGGGGTTATATGGCCTTTTTGGGTGGCATACCTTTATTTCATATATGATAAATGGATAATACACCGCCATCCTTCCATTATCCATCTTACCCTTTACATCTTCCATTTTTTCCCATCGCCTTTTTGTTGAAATTTTATTTTGCTACCCTCAAAGAATAAATCTATTATTGTATAATAATTTTTGCTAATTGAGATTTGTAAAAAGACAATATTAATATTTTTCGAATTCTCAATATCAAATCATTCCTAAACACTTGTCATGTTGAAAGTTAAAGCTTGCTCCGAACATCCCTCGGTATGGCTGCTTTGTGTTAAAGCAAAGTTCAATCAATCTGATAAAAATAACAAAATTTATGGCAGAAGTAATTTATAACGACGACAGTATTCGCTCATTAGATTGGAAAGAACACATCAGACTACGCCCCGGTATGTACATCGGTAAGCTTGGTGATGGCTCTGCGCAAGATGATGGAATTTATGTTTTGTTAAAGGAAATTGTAGATAATTCTATTGATGAGTTTGTGATGGGAAGTGGAAAAACCATCGAAATAACAGTTTCTGAGCAAAAGGTAAACATACGAGATTATGGTAGGGGTATTCCATTGGGTAAAGTTATAGATTGTGTAAGCAAGATAAACACGGGTGGTAAGTATGATAGTAACGCATTCCAAAAATCGGTAGGTTTAAATGGAGTTGGTACAAAGGCCGTAAATGCGTTGTCAACAAATTTTGTTGTACAATCTTATCGCGATGGTAAAACCAAAAAGGTTGAGTTTTCGAAAGGAGAAATTGTAAACGAGCAAGCGGTAATAGATACCACACAAAGAAATGGTACATCGATTACTTTTTATCCTGATGAAAGCATTTTTAGAAACTACCACTACATTCCTGATTTTGTAGAAAGCATGGTTTGGAACTATGTGTTTTTGAACACAGGATTAACAGTAAATTTTAACAATCAAAAATATTTCTCGGAAAGAGGTCTTTACGATTTGCTTTCTAAATTTAATAAGCCTGAAGAAATTCGCTACCCAATTATCCACATGATTGGTAACGATATTGAAATTGCTATGACGCATGGTCAGCAATACGGCGAAGACTATCATTCGTTTGTTAACGGACAACATACAACACAAGGCGGAACACATCAGGCTGCTTTCAGGGCGGCAGTAGTAAAAACGGTCCGTGAGTTTTTTAAGAAAGAATTTGAGCCGGCTGATGTTCGTTCATCTATAATTGCTGCAATTTCAGTTCGCGTACAGGAACCGGTTTTCGAATCGCAAACTAAAACTAAGTTAGGCTCTCAGAATATGGGCCCGGATGGGCCATCAGTTGCTACTTTTATTAACGATTTTGTTAAAAAGGAATTAGATGATTACCTGCACAAAAATGCTGATGTTGCAGATGCGCTTTTAAAACGTATTAATCAATCTGAACGTGAGCGTAAAGATATTGCCGGTATTAAAAAATTGGCAAACGACAGGGCTAAAAAAGCATCGTTGCATAACAAAAAACTTCGCGATTGTAAGGTTCATTTCAACACTACTCACGAAAAGCGCTACGAAACTACGCTATTTATAACCGAAGGAGATTCTGCCTCAGGTTCCATTACAAAATCTCGTGATGTTGATTGTCAAGCTGTTTTCAGCCTGAAAGGCAAGCCACTTAATTGTTATGAATTAACTAAAAAAGTGGTTTACGAAAATGAAGAATTTAACTTATTGCAACATGCTTTAAACATAGAAGATGGTTTAGAAGGATTGCATTACAATAACATTGTTATCGCAACTGATGCCGATGTAGATGGCATGCACATCAGGTTGTTAATGATGACTTTCTTTCTTCAGTTTTTTCCTGATTTAGTAAAAGCAGGACATGTCTACATTTTACAAACCCCATTATTTAGGGTTCGGAATAAAAAAGAAACTATTTATTGTTACAGTGATGAAGAGCGCCGAAATGCTATTGAAAAATTAGGGAATAAACCTGAAATTACTCGTTTTAAGGGATTAGGAGAGATTTCTCCTGATGAATTTGGTTTGTTCATTGGTAAGGATATCAGATTAGATCCTGTTATTTTAAAAGACCAAACTATTAAAAGTTTGCTGGAATATTATATGGGTAAAAATACTCCTGATAGGCAGCAGCACATCATCAGAAATCTGCGTGTAGAAAAAGACGAGGTACAGGAAGAACCTAAAATAATTGATGAAGTAGCATAAAATTCGACGTTGATTGTCGCGAAATTAAATCAACGCATTTGAAACCCACTAAAAGTTCAGCAGGAAAGTACCTGATAGTTGTATTTTTAATTTTAGTAATTTTTGGAATAACAGCAGGATTATTCATTAATTTTTCTAAAATACCACTCCTAAAATCAGTAAATAAAATTGTTCAGGTTCAGAATGATTTTACAAAACTCGATAGTTGTATTTTTAAACTCTATAATGCAGAAAATAGCTGCAGAATGTATGTGGTTAGTGGTGAACGCAGTTATTATAATCAGTTTGTAAGTGAGATTAAAGAGATTTCTTTAATCATGGATAAGATTAAACAGCAAAACCAAAATGAAAAAGCATTATCAAAAGAATCATTTGATAAATTAATAATTCAGAAGAAACTTAGAACTGTTCAGTTCATACTTTTAAAAAGATTATCAGATAGTCTAATCAATTTTTCTATACAGGTTGATAAAAATGTAGAAAAAATTAATCCCGAAAGTAGATTATTCACGTCAAGACGGTTTAAAAATATAATCAAAATAGATACTTTAAAATCAAAGGTAGTGGCGCAACCAAAAAAGAAATTTTTTGGTCGCATTTTAGCAGCTTTAAACGCTAAAGAAGATAAAGGTATTGATAGTTCAAAATCAACGATAATAAGAACAACTATTTCTGCTGATACAACATCAATAAGCCAAGCTTATAACAAAAAGCAGCTTAGAGCTATAAACGATTATTATTTAAATTTATATAGAATTAATAAAAAGCTGAAAGATAAGGAAAGGGGATTGTTGGAGGTTAACCATAAGCTAATATTAACAATTGTTAATGGATTAAAGGAATATAAATCGACGGAAAAAAAATATTATTCTTCAGTTCAGCAATTGGTTAGCTCAACTGCTTTCAGCACAGTAGAAAATCTCGATAAGTTCACATTGCTATTGCTTATTTTGGCCTCAGGACTCTTAATTATTGTGTTTTACACGATTTATAGCTTATACAAAAATGAAAAGGCATTGATAGAATATAGTAATAAAGCTTCACTATATGCCCTTTCAAAAAGTCGTTTTTTGGCAAACATGAGTCATGAAATCAGAACACCGCTCAATTCTATTGTCGGATTTTCGGAGCAGTTAACAAATGTAAATCTTGATAAGGAGCATCAGGAGCAAATTAATGCAATTAGAAATTCTTCCGTAATGTTGCTTGATGTTGTGAACGATATTCTGGATTTTTCTAAATATGAAACGGGTAAGGTTACTTTAGAGCAAATTACTTTTTCACCATATATTGCCATTTATGATGTTTTCGAAAGTATGAAAATTCAGGCTGACAAAAAGAAGATTGGCTTTGTTTTAAATATGCCAATTGAAAGAGACATTTTTATACTTGGCGATCCTTTACGTTTGAAACAAGTTGTTATGAATTTGTTGAGCAATGCGATTAAGTTTACCACACATGGAGAAGTAACTTTAAATGCAGAATTAATAAATACTGCAGGGAAAAATGCTCAATTAAAAGTTAGAGTTTCCGATACTGGAATGGGTATTAATCAAATAGATCAAAAAGTTATTTTTGATGAATTTGCTCAGGTTTATTATTCATCTACAAAAGAAAAGCAACAGGGTACAGGTTTAGGATTAGCAATTTGTAAAAAAATAGTTGAGTTTCAAGGTGGTACAATTGGGGTGATTAGTGAAGAAAAAAAAGGTTCTGTTTTCTATTTTGAATTACCATTTGAAATTACAGATAAAGTTAAACTTGAAAGCATTAATTCCTCAATTGGAATTGAAGATGTAGAACTTTTAAAAACCAAACGCGTGCTTTTAGCTGATGATAACATGCTTAATATTCTGCTTGCAAGTACAATTCTTAAAAAATATAAAGTTAATTTTGATGCCGCTTATAATGGAATGGAGGCTTACGAATTGTTTAACGAAAATACTTATGATTTAATTCTAACCGATATTCAAATGCCGGAAATGGGCGGGATAGAATTGACAAGAAAGATAAGGAGTAGCAAAGATGAATTGAAAAGAAATATTCCTATTTTAGGTGTAACTGCAAACGTAATGCAGGAAGATAGAAAAAAATATCTTGAATCGGGAATGAACGAATTGGTTTTAAAGCCATTTTTAGAAAAGGAATTGATAGAAAAGATGCTCCACTGTTTTAAGGTAAAAGTTTAATTTACAAATTAATCCTTAGGCGAATTAACGGTATCTTCAGGATGCTGTGGTGGTAAAACATCAACCTTTTTTTCTACAATAGTAATTTTTGTAAACACCGCATATTTGCTTGGCGAAATGCCACCATCATATTTTTCTGCGTAAGCTTGAGTAAATTCTGCACCGAAATAAAGTATAACCGAAGTGTAGTAAATCCAAAGTAAAATAATAATGATAGAACCTGCTGCGCCAAAAGCCGAAACCGTACTGCCTTTTTCGATATAAATTCCAATAAGATATTTTCCTAAACTAAATAATACCGCCGTAAAAAGCGCACCAATAATTGCAGATTTCCATCTAATTTCTACATCAGGTAATACTTTAAAAATTATGGTGAATACTGATGTAACGGCAGCAATGGTAATAACATTATTTAAAACTATAATAAGTAATGCCATTGTTTCATTGGCCACAGGTATAACATCATCGATTTTGGTTTCAGAAATTAGCGATACGAGTTTATCACCCAATCCCACAACTACACTGTTAACAACAAGCGAAACCAGAAGTAAAAATCCCATTGAAACGATTAACGAAAAAGACAATAATCTATTGGTTAGCATTTTTAACCAGCCTTTTTTAGGAATGGGTTTTACTTTCCAAATCAGATTAATACTATCCTGAATCTCAATAAAAATTGCGGTAGCACCTATAATTAAAGTGCTAATACCTATTATTAAACCAATAGTTGATTGGCCCGATTTGTTAGCATGTTCTACAAATCCCTGAATTTGGGTAGCGGCATCTTTCCCAACTAATTCAGTTATTTCTGTAAAAAACTTATCTCTGGTTTTCATTCGCTCACCAAAAAACAATGTTGCGGCAGAAAGTACAATTATTATTAATGGCGTAAGTGAAAAGATGGTATAATATGCAAGAGCCGCACTTAACTTCATTATTCTATCTTCTGCAAAACCTTTTCCGGCAGCTACTAGCAGATGATATAGTGCAATAAAGAAATGTTTTACCTTATGGATTACTTTCATCGAAAAATTAAAAAGGATAACCTATACCTATATTAAAAATTAAATTTTCTCTTCGCCAATCTTTATTTCCAAAAGCGATACTATCAAATACCCATCGTTGTCCTTCTGGTAAATAAGGTTTACGAACCGGAAAAGCTACATCCAAACGAATTACAAAAATTGTAGCGTCAACCCTTACGCCTGCTCCAGTACCAACTGCAAGTTCATTTAGTGCATTTTTAGCCTTAAATTCAGAACCTGGTCTTAGCGGATCTTCTTTTCTCAACCATACATTTCCTGCATCGGCAAATAATGCTCCATATAAAACACTAACTATTTTAAACCTAAGTTCCGAATTGAGCATTAACTTAATGTCTCCACCCTGGTCGGCAAATACAGCAGAATCTGCAACTTTAAATGTACCCGGACCTAATGCTCTGGCAGGAAAAGCTCTTAAATCATTACCACCACCTGCAAAAAACTGCCGCACAAAAGGCAACGAAGTACTGTTTCCGTAGGCATAACCATAACCCAGATTCAAACGGTTTGCCCAAATTAAGCTTTTATTAATTTTATAATAATTTCTAAAATCTGCTTCTAACCTAACAAACTGGGTTAATGGAATATTAAAAATTGATTTTTGATTTTGATCATTTTTTGGCGCAAACAAACCCCAAACGTTTCCACCAGTTTCAATCCCACCAAAGAAATAGGAATTATTTCTTCTGCTATCTTCCATTTGATTTGTATAGGTAAAGTTATAACTACTACCAATGATGAATTGATTTTCTAGTGTTGCTTTTAGCAATGGGTTAGTATCAAATAAACTATCTCTAACATTATCTGATGGGAAACTTGTAGAAATATAGCTTAGAGATATCGGATTTAAATTGTGTTCCTTGTAAATATTCTCTTTAAAATTGTAACCAAATTCACCTTTTAGCGCATGCAAAGTATATTCAGAACCACGATTAAGCATTTGGTACGATAGCGATGTTATCGTTTTTGGGATAAAAGCAGTAGTGGAATTTGGTTTGTAAAAAGGGACGATTAGTCTTGGGAAAGTTAATTTACCTTCGGCAGTTAAAGAAATTTGGTTTCTCCCTAAAGATGTTCCTCTTGTTTGGGTTTCAAAGCCTCCACTTAAACTAACATCTAATTGCTCTGCACCACGAAATAGATTTCTAGTAGTTTGCGTTACCTTCACTTCAGACCCAACAAAATTGTTTGATTTACTTGTTCCAGTTACAGAAAAGGTTAACGAATTTTTTTTGAGTGGGGTTAAGTAGATGTTTAAATCCATTTGGTCGTTCTTGAAACTATCCAACGGCAAAAATTCTGCTCTAACATCTTGAAAAGCACCAACATTAACCATTCTGTTTAACGATTGATTGTGATCTTTCCTATTATATAGTTCGCCTTTTTGGAAAAATACTAGCCTATCAAATAGCCTTGGTTTGAACGTATTTTTATCATCATAAATATAAAAGTCATTGTACTCAATCGGTTTTAGCTTTCTTAATATGCTATCTCTTCTTAATGAATAGTTGGGGTAAATATTTATATTTTTGATGGTATAAGGTTTCAAACCGGCATCAGGAGCGATGTTTTTTACTGCAACAGAAACATTTACTAAATTTTTTCCAATCGTACTGTCAACCTGCATAATTAAATAATCAGGACTGAAGTAGAAGTAGCCACGTTCCTTTAAATCATTATCGATTCTAATTCGTTCATTTTTATAAACGTCTAAATCATAAAAATCACCAACTTTTAATAAGCTCTTGCCTTTATTTTCGTTTATAATTTTGGTTAAAACTCCAGTATCGGCCGGAAAGTTTATTTTATTAATTTTATATCTATCTCCAGTATTAGCCGTGTAAATTGCCTTACCTTTTTTGTCTTTTACAACGGTATCACCCGTAACCTCAGCTTGTAAATAACCTTCACTTATTAAATAGCTCGATAAAACATCATTGTTGTATTTTAACTTTACTTCGCTTAATAAAACAGGTGGTTCGCCTTGCTTTCTTAACCAGTTTTTAAATCCTTTTGGTTTTTTTGGCTCGCCGGCAAGATTGTAAATACCAAGTTTATATTTTATCCCTAAAATTGATTTATTTGGTCGTGGTCTGGTTTTCGATTCCAAATCGGTTTTAATTTGTTTCTGATCATCAATTTTTTTTGATGAATCTGGATTTATGATAACTTCGGCGCCTGTGTATAAAACCTGACCCGGCTTTAACGATTTTGTACTGCTGCAACCTGCCCAAACTAAACAGGCCATTATAAATAAAAAGGGTCTAGTTAGTGGTCTCATTTTGTGCTTTCTCTTCAACGTTTCTTATTCTTCTAATTCTCTTCTTTTGAAATATCTCTTTAAATTTATTGTAATCAACTACAAGTGTAAAACCTAATCCGGTTTCAATAATTTGTCCTTGAACAATAACATCGTTTTGGTTACGTCTGTAAGCTCTTAATCTATACCTTCCATCGGCAGATAATGCATATTCTACATTCACGTTTCCTGCAATATTTGTCGATTTTTCTCCTGGTGCTTGCGGACCTTCTAATGCAAATGAACTACCAACCGTTACGGTTAATCTATCATTCAGCAGCTTTTTAGATAAGCCAATTTCTAAGTCGGTTTTTTGCTGCATTGAGCCTGAAGAGTAATCTTCGGATGAGTTTACACCGAAATTTAAATCTACACCCTGAATTAAATCAGAAGTTAAATTGTTAAGCTGCTCGGTAAGTAATTTACTCACACTTGAGCGGGCAAGAGTAGAAACACCGCCGCCACCACCTGCTAAACTTTGGAAAGGGTTATTTGCTATAAACCTGTTTAACGCGAGCAAAGCGAAAACTTGTTTATTTAACTCACTTTCATCACGATTTACATTTAATAATTTTGTGTAAACAATACCACCAAGTGCTCCACGTTCATTTTCTGGCAAATCAAGTTTGAAAGATATAATTGGTTTTAGTAATTCTCCTTTCATCATTAAATATACCTGAAATGGCAATTTCGTTTTCGCCTGAATGTTTGATGGATCATTAATTAAATCAATTGGCGCAGCATTAACTTCATATAAGGCGCTTAAGTTAACATTTGCTGTTGTTGGTTCACCAGTCCAAATGATGGTACTACCTTTAACCAATTTAAATTCTTTCTTACCCAATGGGCCAACAGATAAGTTATATGAACCATCATTAATTTCATACCTACCTGTTAAACTGATTTTACCACTTGGGTCCATTGTAGCATTTAAATTGGCTTCACCACGAACTTTAAGTGCATCTCCGTTTGATGGATCTACAACTACATTAAGTTCAGCTTCTGGATCTATTGATACATTGGCAACTAAATTTATTCCCTTAACAGGCGATTTACTGATGCTATCAACTTTTAAGGCTTTTTGACCGTTAAATGGTGGCGCATCGGCATCAATAAATTGTACTATTCCATCCTGATCGATGACTGACGGATCACTTGAAGGTAATGCAAAAAAGAACTTAGTTCCCTTATTTACTTTGACTGTCATGTTTACATCGGGTTGATTTAAATCTCCCCGAACTTTGATATTACTGGTTAAGAAAACCGTTCCGTAAATCAATTCGTTATTGGCTGCCGTAGAATTAATCGCTCTGAAATTATTCATTCTAATGTCCAATCCGAAGCGATAATTTTTATAATCCGTTGTGAGAATTTTACCGTTAATGGTAGCTTTTTGATTTAGTGAATCAATTAAAGTGAAATTATTAAAGCTGATGCCTTCATTAGTAAATGAAATTTTTTCGTTAGGCATACGGAAATAAGAATTTACATAGGCCACATTAATACCTGCATTGTTGAAAGTTAAATCGCCAAGAATTTTAGGCGCTGTTAAAGCCCCTTTTACAGAAAGTGCTCCTGTAAGTGTTCCTGTTCCGTTTTTTAACTGACCTTGTGATAAACTTTCGATATTTTTCATCTCAATTTTATCGATGTTAACGGTTAAATCCAATGCGCTTTGAGGAGCTGTATAATAGAAACCATTTACCCTCATTTCATGAACACCTGTAAGCGCCACATTTACTTCAAAAGCATTTGCTGTATTATTGTTTATCGCTAATCGTAACGTACCCAACTGGTCTTTTTGGTAACGCAATTGGTCGATTGTTAAATTTGCTTCAAATTTTGGCGTCGAAGCCAAGTCTTTAACGTTCGCTGTTCCATTCAATCTTCCTCCAACTAGCGTCGTATCTGTTTCGGCAAATTTGGTTAAGGTTTCTAATTGGAAATCTTTGAATTGTATAGCTAACGGTGCATTTGGCTGAGTTGGATTACTATTTATGGATAAGGATTGGCCGCTATTACTGATTTGAAATTGATTTACTAAAATGCCTGATGCACCAAATTGTATGTAGTTTTCTTGAGAAACAACCCATTTTTGGTAATCCAGCAAAAGTTTCTGTGGGTCTAAAGTAAATTTATAATCTTTATTTATAGATTGGAATGTTCCACCAATTACATATTTATTTTTAAGTTGTCTATCTCGAAGAAAAATATTTACACCCAAGTTGTTATTCGCTGCATCTCCACTTATTTCGGTGTTAAAAAGAGAGACTGATGGACTTTGCAGAGCTTTTACTGTTAAAGCATAAGCAAGTTTATTATTATCGTTATTGATGTTTAAAACCGTTGTATCTACTTTGAAATCTCCATAAACGACCTGCGGGAAATTCCCTTTAATTTGCAGACTATCTTTTTGTGTATCAATTAAGCCATAAAATTGCGACTGTTTAAAAACCGTTAATTCAGGTACAAACTGTTTTAATAATTTAGAATCGTAAACCTGAACAAAAAATCTCAAACGCTGATCAGGAATTTTTGTAACCTCACCAAATGCATAATATTTATTTATTTCGTTAATGATGGCATTGCTCACTTTCGTTAACTGATATTTACCATCAATTTTTGCAGAAAGAATTTCAGATTTTAATGTTAGTTCGTTAGCCGTTTCAGTAGTTTTTGCACGAACAGAAATGGTATCGATATTGATTTTTTGAGCGTCTTTTACAACCTGTAAACTGGTAATATCAACCGAACCATTTAAATAATCAGCATCAGCAGTTGTCAAATCTACTTTTACTAGGCCTGCTGCACTTAAAACCGTAGGACTGAAATTTAAGGCCTGAAGGTTAACTTGTTTTAAATTCAGATTGGCTTTAACTGCCGGATATTTGCCCGCCATGTTAACTTTAGCATCTAAAGCGAAATTTGCATTACTATCAGGCATGCTGCTTTTAATATTAATATTTTGATTGCTGTAGTTTCCGGCAAGGCTTAAATTACGATAAGTGTATTTGTTGTAATAAGCATTAAGCACCTTAGCATTAAATTTAGCATTGATTTTTTTAGGGTCTAAACCTGTTCCTACTACATCTGCCTTAACAGAAACTCTGCCTAATTTTGGTTGCATTTTTAGTAACCTGCCAACGTTAAAGTTATTCAGGTTGACATTTGCTTTATAACTTTCCCTGCCTTTTGGCCCTTTCATGGCTGCTGTTAAAACTGCACTACCCATATCCGTTTGGATATTCATGTTGGTGTTGAAGTCTGTCATAGAGCCTATAAATTTACCTTTCGCATTTATAACATTAGGCAATTCTATGCTTGGGGGTAACGATTTTTTAGGAACAACAACTAAAATATCGCCTTTAGTTAAATACAGTTTTTTGATGTTTAAATCGAGATAAGTTTTTTTAATATCGGGTAATCCTTTGGCAGTTCCACTAATATCAATTTGAGTATTTTTAAGTCCGCTGATTTGTAAACGGGGAATATTTAGGTTATTTAAATAGCCATTTACATCTGCATTTAACTTAATTTTTTCATTACGATAATTGGCAGGAATTGCTTCGCTGAAAAATCCGGCATCTTTTAAGCCAATCGTTGTATTTTTGAAACTTAAAGCAAGTTTTACTCTTTCAGGATGTTTTGTTAAATCATCCATCGATGTAAAATTCAGTTCTGTTGCATTTTCGATGTTTGTGTTTGGTGTTTTTAAAACGAAGTTGCTCAACTTAATTTGCTTATCGTTATAAACTGCATTTCCTTTCAGTTCATTTAAAGCAAAGCCACTTTTCTCTTTTAACGAACAATTTTTAACATTGGCTTTAATGCCAGCAGCACTATAACTTACATCGCCGGCACCAAAACTTAACCCAGAAATTTTAAGGTGATTAAAATCCATTCCTTTTGCCGTTGCTTTTGCACCAAGGTTATCAAACTGAACATTGTTATCTGCCAGGCTGATGTTTTTAATCATTAACCCTAAAGGAGATTTTTCGGGAACTACAGTATCTTTTACCTTTTTTAAATCGTTTGAAGGTGCTGGTTTAAAAGCAAAAAGAATATTAGATTTATTCAGCTTGGCATCATCAACCGTGTATTTGCTGTTAGTTAAATCTACTTTTAAATTTACCAAACCCAATTCGTTTACATCAGCAATTGCTTTGGTCGTCGAAATCTGGTCTTCGTAATTTACTTTAACATTATGAAAAGCAAAGTTTTCAACTTCAATTAAAGGAAGTTTGCCAGTTTCTTTTTGACTGCTGTCTACACTATTTGTTAGGTGCTGTGCGAGTTGTACTAATGGTTTTTGCTGTAAGTATTTTAAGGAAGTATTAGTTAAACTTAGTTCTTTGATTACATAATGCTGATTGGCCAAATCAAAATCTTTGATTTTTGTTTTGAAGGCACCCAGGTATAATTTAACATCGTTTCCTGCAACATCATCACGATAATTTATACCAATATCTTCGAATGAGACTTTATCAATAGAAAATTTAAGCGTTGATGTGGTGTCTTTATCAACTTTATCCTGAGGTTTTTTTTGGTCACTTGCAAAAGCATCTACCAGGAAAGAAAAATTGAAAGTTGTATCAGGGCTAATTCGCTTAACATTTGCACGTATGTTTTTTAGTTCGATATTATTTATCTCGACTGTATTTTTCAACAGCTTAAATAAGCTAATATCAATGGCTAATTTCTCTGCATATAATAAGGTATCACCTTTTTTATCTTCGATGTAAAACTTATTTAAAACAACGTCTTTCGGAAGCGCAATTTTTATGCTTTCAAGGCTAACTTCTGTTTTGGTTTTAGTTTTAAGGTAATTTATGGCTTTGCCTTTAACAAAATTCTGCACCGCAGGGATATTAAGTGATAAAGCCAAGCCAACAACAAGGATGATGATTGTGGCGATAACCCAGAGTAAAACTTTAAGACTTTTACGTACGTATTTATTCAAAACTGATTATGTTTGGTGATTTTTCAAATGCTAAAAGCATGCCATGAAATTAATTTGATGGCAGATTATGTAAATAATACAAAAAATAACTTAAATTGTTCGCCCTGCTGAAAAATTTAATGTTGGCAGTTTTATAATTTGTTAAAATGAATTCAATAAATTTAAATATAAGCTTTGAACAATACGAAGGCATTGAGGAATTGAACGAAAAAGATAGGTTGCTTTGTGAATTATCAGAACAAGCATTAGAAAGTTCTTACTCACCTTATTCAAAATTCAGGGTTGGTACTGCAATCCGCTTAAAATCAGGCGAAATAATTTTAGGCAGCAATCAGGAAAACCTGGCTTATCCTTCTGGCCTGTGTGCCGAGCGTGTAGCACTTTTTTCAATCGGATCTGCCTATCCAAATGCGGTAATCGAAAGTATGGCCATCACCGCTCAAACTGATAACTTCGAAATTTTAAAACCGGTAACTTCTTGTGGTGGTTGTTTGCAAGTTATGGCTGAGTTTGAGCGTAAGCAAAATGCGCCAATTGAAGTGATTTTTTATTGTTTAAATGGCGAAATTTTAAAGGTGCCAAGTGTAAAAAGTTTATTGCCTTTTGCTTTTGTTGAGGATAGGCTGGAGAAATAAGCTTTTTGTAAAAGCTACTGATGAGTTAGATAATTATTAAGATTTTTTGGAAATGAAAGGTTCGGTAATTCTTCCGGAACAGCAGTCCCGCCATTCGCTATAGCCCTCATGAAATATTCGGTGCTGCCGCTGTTGTCGGGTTTATAATTATCAGTTTGCGCTCCTTGGTAGCCAACTAGGCGGTTATTCATTGGGTTACCCTCTTCCTAATCAAGAGATACTGAATTATCTTATTTATATTTGATTTTTCAAAATCCATGAAACAGTTTTCCTTATTCCTCTTCTCCCTATTTTTTGCTTCTACGGCTTGGTCTCAGCAAAAGCTTAAACCCACATTTACCTATAAAATTACGTATTGGCGCTCTGCAGATGGCAAACCTAAAGAAGATAGGAATGCAACAGTAATTATTGCCGGCGCAAAACAAAACGTATTGAGTATGGAAAGCATATTGGCGAATAAAGCTAAATATCCTTTCGAGCAAAGTATAATTGCCAAACCAGAAAATATTTTGTTTCAGGTTGCCGATTTAGATAAAGCCAATCAAATTTCAACGGCTGATAGTGCTACAATTTCTAAACAAATTTTTGAGTTTAGCAACGAAACGAAAGTGATTTTAGGTTACATCTGCAAAAAAGCTAAAACCGTTGTAAATTCGAATACCATTGAGTTGTGGTACACGACCGAGGCGGGCATTAAAGCTGCGCCAACGGTTTTAAGCCAGAGCCTTGGTTTGGTATTGGAGCAGGTGCGCAACGGAAATAGCTATATCACGGCAACAAAGATTGAAGAGGTTAATAATAATAAACAGATTGATTTAAGTGCATTAAAATTAACCGACGGCTTAACTTATAAAGATTTGCTTTGGAAAAGCAGGTTTACCACGCTAAACATATTCAAAGATGAAACCCTAAATTTTTTGGATAAGCCACAATCAAACGATTCAATCTTCAGGTTTTCTGGTGGAACAGTTATCGTAAGGAAAGTAAAGTTTCCTGAAATGCTAGCCAACCCAAATGTTTTTGTCGATTTAACGGAGCAATCTAATGGTGATGCTTACGATAGAACAGGTTCTGTATTTATTATACCGACAGATAAAAATATAAGTTTGATGGATGCACTTAAAAATTCGGTAAAGAATTTACCAGTTTATGAAAACGGAAATGGTAAAAAATACCAGGGCGTAATCGCTACCTCAACTTATAACCCTGTTATCGAATTGATGCGGTTTTTTACACCTTTCGGCGTTGGTAAATACAATAATTTAAAACTGAAGGATAAAAACTGGGCGGATAAGGTTTATTACAGGCAAGACATTTCAGAATTATTTCCTTTAGTAAATGGAAAGGAAGTTTGGGTAGCTGTTTTTATAGGTAATTATGATAAAGGCGGACACAAAGTTTCTTTAAATATCACACTTCATAATGGCGGAAGGGAAAAAGCAGATAAGGCTGTAATTATGCCCTTGTTCAACTCCACAAATGTACTAGAAATGGCGGGGCAAGAGTATGCAACCATGTTTAGTAGCGATAAAGGTTTGGAGGTTACATTTACTTTGGATAAAGATGTTAAGGATGCCAAACTACGTTACATTACAACAGGCCATGGCGGCTGGGGCGGTGGAGATGAATTTGTGCCAAAGAAAAACACGATTTGGCTGGATGGGAAAGAAACTTTTGCATTTATTCCCTGGAGACAGGATTGTGGTTCTTACCGTTTATCCAATCCGGCTTCCGGTAATTTTGAAACAGGTCTATCCTCATCTGATTTAAGTCGCTCTAACTGGTGTCCGGGAACAGTTACTAATCCAAATATAATTCCTTTAGGTGACTTAAAAGCCGGAAGGCATACGATAAAAGTTACCATCCCAATGGGGCCTCCACAGGGTTCTAGCTCTAGTGCCTGGAATGTTTCGGGTGTTTCATTGGGTACGGAGTAATTGAGCTGAGGCCTTTGAGAGATTTACAATAGATCAGAAGAATGATAAAAAAATATTAACAACCTACAATACCAATTTGATATTCCATCATGCTATCTGCACCTTGTATCCCCCTTTGGAGGGGGCAGGGGGAGGATCTAAAAGTTATAACATTCGCTATCTTTCAATTTGTCTGTTAGAAAAAATAAATTAATTCTTATCTTGAATTATGGATGAGGCTGATAAAAACAATCTTTGGCACTACAATACAGGGCTTAAAAAATTTGCAAATTCTAATCGAAAAGACATGACAAAAGCCGAGGCTTGTCTGTGGAAATTCGTGTTGAGTGGCAAACAAATGATGGGTTATCAATTTCGAAGACAAAGACCAATATTAAATTTTATAGTTGATTTTATGTGTAAGGAATTAATGCTCGTTATTGAGGTTGATGGCTTAACGCACAGTTGGGAAAATGTTGCTGAAAACGATATTACAAGGGATAAACTTTTAGCGGATATTGGATTTTCTGTTCTTAGATTTAATGATGATGAAATTTTGACGGATATTGAGAACGTCAATCGGGCTATATGTTTTTATGTTGAAGCATTTGAATGGGAAAGTAAAAACCACCCCCTTTAATTCCCCCGCCATCGGGGGATATGAGGTGCCTACTTTTATGGAGTAGAAATAAGTTTAATTCATCTTTAAAAAAACTGCTAATCCTGTTTTTTCAAATTATTTTAATGAAATTTTCAACGGCTAAATGTGAATAACCTCGCTTCATTCTGTAAAATCATTTTTATTATATTTACGGCTGCCAATTTCTGTAAATAAATGAGTGAAGAATCAAACCAAAACTTAAATCCAAACGAAGAGCACAAACATACCATAACTCCAATTAACGGTTTATATGAAAACTGGTTTTTAGATTACGCATCCTATGTAATCCTGGATCGTGCTGTCCCGCACATTCATGATGGGTTAAAACCCGTTCAAAGACGCATCATGCATTCGCTAAAGGAAATGGATGATGGACGTTTCAATAAAGCAGCAAACGTTATTGGTAATACGATGAAGTACCACCCACATGGAGATGCCTCTATTGGCGATGCAATGGTACAAATCGGTCAGAAAGATTTGCTTATTGATATGCAAGGCAACTGGGGCGACCCGATTACCGGCGATAGCGCTGCAGCGCCTCGTTATATTGAGGCCCGCTTATCTAAATTTGCAAACGAAGTAGTTTTCAATGCAGACACCACCGAATGGCAGCTAAGTTATGATGGGCGTAACAATGAACCCGTTACCTTGCCTGTTAAATTTCCTTTGTTATTGGCGCAAGGGGCAGAAGGTATTGCAGTTGGTTTGGCGACAAAGGTGATGCCTCATAATTTTATTGAGTTACTAGATGCTTCAATCGAATCGCTAAAAGGTGTTCGGCCGAATATTTTACCCGATTTCTTTACAGGAGGAATGGCCGATTTCTCCAACTACAATGAAGGACAGCGTGGTGGTAAAATTCGCGTTCGTGCAAAGATAACCGAGAAAGATAAAAAGACTTTGGTAATTACCGAAGTTCCTTACAGCACCACAACGAGTTCGGTAATAGATAGTATTTTGGCTGCGAATGATAAGGGCAAAATCAAAATTAAAAAAATTGAAGATAGTACCGCTGCCCATGTAGAAATTATTGTGCATTTGGCACCAGGTATTTCTCCTGATGTTACCATTGATGCGCTTTACGCATTCACAGCCTGCGAGGTTTCTATTTCACCAAATACCTGTATCATTCAGGATGATAAACCACATTTTTTAAGTGTGAACGACATCCTGATTGAAAACACAAAACACACTAAAAGATTATTAAAGAAAGAATTGGAAATTCGACTGCACGAGTTGCAGGAGCGGATTTTCTTCAGTTCATTACTTAAAATATTTATTCAGGAAGGGATGTATAAAAATCCTGAATATGAAAACGCTACGAATTTTGATACCGTTGTAGAGGTTTTACACCGATTATTCGAGCCTTTTAAAGCATCGCTTTACCGCGAAATTTTACCTGAAGATTTTAAAAAGCTAATCGATAAGCCGATGAGTAGCATTACCCGTTTTGATGTGAAAAAGGCCGATGAGCAGATGAAAAATCTGGAAGATGAAATCAAAATTGTTAAAAATCACCTGAAACATTTAACGGATTACGCAATTGCCTGGTTTCAAAAACTGAAAGATAAATACAGTAAAGGAAGAGCGCGTAAAACGGAAATTCGGTTATTCGACAGGGTTGAGGCATCGAAAGTTGCTTTAGCAAACGTAAAACTATATATGAACCGTGAAGATGGTTTTATTGGTACGGGATTGCGTAAAGATGAATTTATTGCTGACTGTTCGGACATTGATGAGGTTATCGTTTTCCGTGAGGATGGAAAATGTATGATTACAAAAGTTGCTGATAAAACTTTCGTTGGGAAAGGCATTATCCATGCACAAGTTTTTAAGAAAAACGATGAGCGAACCATTTATAATATGATTTATAAAGATGGTTCGACGGGAACAGCATACATTAAACGTTTCGCTGTTGTTGGCGTAACCCGCGATAAAGAATATGATTTAACCAAGGGTTCTAAAGGGTCTAAAGTTTTATATTTCACTGCAAACCCAAATGGCGAAGCTGAGATTGTAAATGTTGGTTTGAAACCGCATTCTAAACTGCGTAAACTTCAATTCGACCAGGATTTTGCAGAAGTAGCGATTAAAGGTCGCGGCTCTCAAGGAAATATTATTTCAAAATATCCTGTTAAAAAAATTATTCTGAAAAGCAAAGGGGTTTCAACATTATCTGGACTTAAAATTTGGTACGATAGTTTGCTTAAACGCTTAAATGTTGATAGTAGAGGTAAATATCTTGGTGAATTTGATGGAGATGATAGAATACTGCTGGTTCATAAGGATGGTTACTACGAATTAAGTTCGTTTGAATTAAGCAATCACTTTGATGATGGATTAGTTTTAATTGAAAAATTTGACCCTGAAAAAGTTTTTGCTGCCGTTCATTTCGATGGCAAGGCACAAAATTATTTTATCAAACGCTTTGTTTTTGAATTGCAGTCTGTTGGGCGAAAAACCATTTTCATTAGTGAAGAACAAAAATCGAAGTTATTGTATTTAACGGCAAACCCTGCCGCAAAAATTATTGTCGATGTTTTGAAAGGTAAAACTCAAATACCTGAAACATTGGATTTGGTATTATCTGAAGCAATTGATGTAAAAGGTTTGAAGGCGAATGGTAATCGCTTATCGCCACATGATGTGCAGAAAGTTGTATTAGAAGAGCCAGAAATTGAAGTAGAAGAAGTTGAAGTTAGTGATGATAATGGAGGTAATGAAACTTCAGTCGAAGATGAAGATTTGGAGATGGATGAAAATGCTGAGGCTACACCTGTAGAAGGCTTGGAGCCTGAAATGACAGAAGATAAATCAGCTGAAGAAAAACAAAAACCGAATTTTCAGCATAAAGCTGAGTCCGTAGCCGAGGAGATACCAGCTGTGGAAGACAAACCGGTTAGTGAAAAACCAGTTGAAATACCTAAACCAGTGCCTATTAAAAAAGAGGAGCCAAAACCAGCTGAAACGCCAAAAGAGGAAAAACCGGTTAAAAAAGTCGATTTTGAAATTACCAATCCTGATGATATCGATATTGATGATAAAGGGCAATTGGGCTTATTTTAGTTATAGTGATTTCGTCATTGCGAGGCATCGGCAGACTTAAAAATTGCTATGAACGGTCGTCACCCTAAATTCATTTCAGGGTCTTAACAGCAAGGTGGCTTAGCAGGAAATATGCTGAAATAAATTCAGCATAACGACCGCACATCCCATTGCACTTATACAATGCCACATATAAATAACTGGCATCCTGATTTATGTATTTTTTTAAAAATGCTAAACATTTTGAATGATAAATTAAAACTCTTCATCTTTCATTTTAAAAACTATATTTGTCTTACTCAAAGGGGTGCTTTTTAAATCGGAAATTTCTTTTTCCATTAAAAGGCTGAGATTACACCCATTTAAGAGGTTTAAGGCAAAAGGCTTAAGGTTTAGGGTTTTCACCTTATGCCTTACACCTCAAAACCTTTTACCTTTTAATGCACCTGATTCGGATAATGCCGGCGTAGGGAAGAGGTTAAATTTACAATGCTGTTTCGCCCCGAAAGTAGCTTTCAATTATTTTTTATTAGCCAAATAGGCGAAAATATTGTAAATGAATTTTCAAGATTGGTATAAGCTTTTTTACGAGCAAATTTTAAATACTTCATTAGTTGAATGGTTTGCTGTTGGTTTTGGTGTTTCTGAAGTTTTATTGGCCAGAAAGAATAGCATTTGGTTATATCCTACAGGAATAATTTCTATTCTTTTATCGATGTTTCTTTTGCTAAATGTAAAACTTTATGCTGAAATGCTTTTGAGTATTTATTACTTGATAATGAGCGTTTATGGGTGGGTAATTTGGAAAAAACGAAAAATTGAAGGCGAAAATCAGGTATCGTGGAGTACAAATAATGAGCTTACAATTGCTGTTTTAATTTCGGTAGTAGGCTTTTTTGTTTTCTACTTTGTATTGAGAAACCATACCGATTCTGATGTGCCACTTCTTGATGCATTCGTGTCTTCAACTGCTTGGGCAGGAATGTGGCTTTTGGCTAAACGTAAAATTGAAAACTGGATCTTCCTAAATGTTTCAAATATTGTTGCCATTCCATTGCTATTCCATAAAAAACTGCCATTAATGGCTTGCCTAACTACTTTCCTTTTTGTTGTAGCCATTTTTGGTTTTATAGATTGGAAGAAAATTATTGGGAAGAGAAAGCTTAGAACAATTTAAGTTGGCTAAAGATTTGTAGATTATTAAAAGTCAATCGGCGAATCTGCGGCAAAAAAAAACATGAACCATATGCTAACACCAACCTGGCAAGAAAAAGTAAATGAATTCGCGGCAAAATCTGAAGAAATGGGAGCGTTACATCCTGAAGTTTTGGAACTCGCTTACCAGAAAAACTGGTTTAAACTTTTTGTGCCTGAAGTTTACGGCGGACCCGGAAAAAAACTTCCTGAAATTTTAAGATTAGAAGAAGAGCTTGCTGAAGCTGATGGAAGTTTAGGCTGGACAATCACTTTATGTGCCGGAGCAGCATGGTTTGCCGGGTTTTTAAACCCAGATTTGGCAAAAGAAGTTTTTGCAGATAAAGAAGTTTGTTTTGCTGGCAGTGGCGCAATTGGTGGAATTGCTGTAAAAACTGAAAATGGTTACCTCGTTAACGGGCATTGGAAATATGCAAGTGGTGCGTTGCATGCCACGATTTTTACTGCCAATTGTTACCTTAAAAATAGTGATGGAACAGATGTTTTAGATGAGGCTGGAAATCCGAAAGTGCTATCGTTTATACTCAAAAAAGATGAGGTTGAAATTCTTTCTGGCTGGTCATACTTTGGCTTAATTGCTACCGGTAGTCATGCTTTTGAAGTGAGAGATTTAATTGTGCCGGAGAACAGAACGTTTAAGATAAACAGCACAATTCAAATAGCAGATAAAGGCTTTGATTATCCATTTCTACAGCTCGCGGAAACTACATTAGCAGTAAACAGTTTAGGTATGGCAAGTCATTTCATTAGGTTAGTTGAAGAGTCTTTTTTTACCCGTTCGGGTTTGAAACGCTACAATGAAAAACAAATTGATTTTTTTAATGATGAACTTGAACGTTGCAAAAACGAAGTGCAATTTTTGAAGGCTCAATTTTACGGAACATTTGACGAATCGTGGGAACAGTTAATAAAGCAAGGAACTGTTAATGAGACTAAATTAGAGGAAGTAAGTTTGGTAAGCAGAAAGTTGGCTCATGCTTGCAGAAAAACCTCGGATATACTTTTTCCTTATTGTGGATTGGAAGCTGCAAAAAAGGAATCAGAAATTAATCGGGTTTGGAGAGATATTCATACTGCTAGCCAACATGCTTTACTTACATTTTCGTTTTAATCACCAAGCAGCTCAGGTTTAATTTTATCCTTAAACTCTTGTACAAACTTATCAAGCTTGGGTTGAATTACGAAAGAGCAATAAGGTTTTTCATGATTTTTGCTAAAGTAATTTTGATGATAATCCTCGGCATCATAAAATTCGGAAACAGGGCTTAATTCAGTAATAATTGGCTTATCAAAAATATTATCTCTTGTTAAATCAGTTATCATTTTTTCGGTTTCACGCTTTTGTTCTTGGGTATCGTAAAAAACTACAGACCGATATTGTATTCCTCTATCGCTATCTTGTCTGTTCAATAAGGTAGGATTGTGTGTTTTAAAGAAAATCAATAACAACTCAGTAAAAGAAATCTGAGTTTCATCAAAATCAATTTGAATAACTTCGGCATGACCAGTGTCGCCATTAGAAATTTCCATGTACGTGGGGTGTTTTAATTCTCCACCCATGTAACCTGATACCACTTTTTTTACACCTTGTAAAGATTGAAAAACAGCTTCTGTACACCAAAAGCATCCTCCACCAAATATTGCTGTCTGCATATTTCCATAAACGAAAATAGCACTACAAAGGTTTTTAATATATAAAAAAATGCCTCTTAGATTTAGCTAAAAGGCATCTAAAATAATTTATAAATTATTGGTATTGAATATATATCGGCTTAGGTGTTAATTTCAACAATTCTTCTGGTGTCATTAAACGTTTTGGATCCTTTTTCAAATCATTTTTGTAGAACAATTTAAAGCCGGTAAATTGTACAGGTTCTCCAAAAATGAAATGACGGTAAGTGCCTTTTTTCAATTCAGGCTCTCCCCAACCATCCATGTGCATAACTACTTGCACTTCTGGCCGTAATTTTATGTTGGCAGAATTGGTTACCATTTTCTTAGTAAAACGGTGTAAAACGAAAACCTTTGGAGGCAAATTGTATTTCTTAACTAGGTCTGCAAGATAACCTGTTACATAATTGATATCTGCTGCATCATAGGTCCCGATTTTTTTTCCAGGTAAGGAACCGTCTTTCATAGAAAATTCTGGGTCGATGCCTAAGTGCACATAAGGTAATTGTAAATACTTTTCTATATGAGGGAGTTCGGCTTTGATTGTACTCAACGCAACTTGCAAATCTAGAAATACAATTGTGTTAGGCTGCATTTTAGCTATCGATAGCACAGAATCTATCTGCTTATTTCCCATCCTGTTAATGTATTTTCCATCTTTACCTGGTGTGCCACTTGCAACAGCCGCAATGTAATGTAAACCTGGTTGTACCGGAGTTGTGGGGTCTGCTTTTTCCCAACCCTTAACTTCTGTATTTAGGCGCTGCCACATTTCTTTTGGAGCATATTCGCCAAGAGCGCCCATTTTTTTTGAGTGTAAATTGCCATAATAAACTACAATCCGTTTAAATGGAAGAATAGCACCCGCTAAAGGAGTTGGCTGATTTTTAACAGGCCATTTTCCAGTAGTATCACCATTGGATAATTTGCGAACCAAAGAATCATATAATTTTGGGTCAACAGGTTTCATCACATTTATCGTAGAATCGGTTTTCTTTTTGCTGGTATCAGAAGAAAATATTTTACCAACGCCACCGCCTTTACCGTCCGAATTACAGTTGGCAAATAAACTGATTGCGGCAAAACCAAGAACTAAGGTGCCCGCTACTTGAGGAAATTTCATAGAGTTATTTATAGATTTTTAATGTTTAGACAGTTTTTCCAAATCTGTTTATACATGAAAGTAGGATGCAAAACCGGTACTTCAAAATAAAGTAATCAACATATTACACATTGCAGAATTTACCAAAAACGCCAAGTGGAAGTTTAATGCCTGCAGTGGCTTGTAGATACAATTCTCCGGTTTCTAAATTTTTAACATTAGGGAAAGATGTGCGAATTAAATTTTCTACAATTACGGAAGAAAATCCTAAAGAGTAAGTATTTAAGATTAAAAAATGTTCTTTTTCGTCTAACAGCTGCACAACATCTTGCATCATTTCCTGGATATGGTCTTCGAGTTTCCACTTTTCACCATTTGGTCCATGACCATAAGCCGGTGGATCTAAGATGATGCCATTGTATTTTTTACCTCTTTTAAGCTCTTTTTTAACGAATTTTAAAGCATCTTCAACCATCCAGCGGGTATTTTTTAAGCCCGAAAGTTCTTGATTTTCATTTGCCCAGGTTACAACCTGTTTAATAGAATCGACATGTGTAGTTTCTGCACCAGCAGCATTAGCAATAAGTGATGCTGCACCAGTGTATGCAAATAAGTTTAAAACCTTAGGTTGAGGTGTTTTAAATTTTTTGATTGATGAGGAAATGAAATCCCAATTTACAGCCTGTTCAGGGAAAACACCAACATGTTTAAAAGATGTTAACCCTAAACGAAGTTTAATGGCAACTTCATTGTTTTTATATTCAACATGCCAGCGGTCTGGTGTAGCTGGATTCTTTTTTACCCACTCACCCGATGTAGCTGAACGACCTCGAAAAGTAATGTTTGCTATTTTTTTCCATTCCTGCTCTGATAGGGTTTTTTTCCAAACCGCCTGAGGTTCAGGTCTTATTAGGGTAACATTCCCAAAGCGTTCTAATTTTTCGAAATCCCCACAATCTATTAGTTCATAATCTTTCCAATGGGTTGGGGCAAGTAATTGTATCATTTGTTAAATTAACTTTAAATTCGGATAATTTCTAATGTATTGGTCATCAGTAATAATCGTTAAATCTTCTGCAATTGTTTGAGAAATAATCATTCTATCGAATGGATCTTTATGTATTAGCAGCAACGATAAGTAAGTATCAAGGTGATTCTTTTGGATATTTAGTACAGAAATTCCAAATTTTCAATCAAATCGAACATTTCTTGCAAGTTCCTTATGATGGTTAATTTTCCAATATTTATTTTGATCACAATTTCCCAAATGCTAACTATGCTTATTGATTTTTGATTTTTGATTCTCCGTTTTATCCAATATTTCAATTATTCTTTTGTCAAGATTGCCGTCTTCGTTTATTAAAGAAATAAAAATATGTGTATCAATAAGAAATTGCATCACATATAATCTTTAAATTCATCTAATGGCTTATTAAAGTCTTCAGGTATAATAAAAAGACCTTTCGCTGCACCATATAAGCTTTTTGGCTTATCAGTTTTATCGCTTGAATTATCTAAAATCGCAGCATGTTTGGAATGCTTAGCACTTAAAAAATCAATAAAATCTTTTACCTCATTCACCATATTTTCTGGTAAGGTTTCCAACTTATCGATGATATTTTTAGTTGCCGTAGTCATAACCAAATATAATAATTAAATTAAAATTTATCTTTTGCAGCCTTCATAAAACGGCTGGCAAACACAAAATCGTTTAGTTCTTTTATATCAGTATGAGCAATTTCTTTATTACTGCCTTCCCAGAATTTTTTGCCTTCGTGTAAGAATAAAATATAATCTCCGATACCCATAACAGAGTTCATATCGTGGGTTACTACAATGGTAGTTGTTTTATATTCTTCAGTCAATTCCTTAATTAATTCATCAATTACGATGGACGTTTTGGGGTCTAAACCAGAGTTTGGCTCATCACAAAATAAATATTTTGGATTCATGGAAATGGCTCTTGCAATACCCACACGCTTTTTCATACCGCCAGATAACTCGGCAGGAAATAATTTGTTCTTGCCTGCAAGATTAACACGTTCAAGGCAAAAATTTATGCGATCTATTTTCTCACTTCTGGTTTGTTCAGTAAACATATTTAAAGGAAACATAATGTTTTCTTCAACAGTCATACTATCAAAAAGTGCCGAACCTTGAAAAAGCATCCCAATTTCTTTACGAATTTCGATTCGCTGTTCATAAGTCATTGGTGTAAAATCCCTTCCATCATACAAAACCGAACCCGAATCTGGTTGATGTAAACCAACCATGCATTTAAGCAATGTTGTTTTACCAGAGCCTGAGCCGCCTATAATAAGATTCGTTACCCCTTCCTCAAACTTCCCTGATATGCCTTGTAAAACATCATTTCCCGAGAAGGATTTATAAATATCTTTAATCTCTATCATTATAATAACAATTGAGTAACTAAATAATCGCAAACCAGAATTGAAATACAGCTGATTACAACCGCTCTTGTACTTGCCATAGAAACCTCTAAAGCACCACCACGAACATAAAACCCTTCGTAGGCAGGAACTGAAGTGATGATAAAGCCAAATACAAAAGCTTTAACCAATGCCACAACAATTGTGTAAGGATTAAAATCAGTAGTTATTCCTTGAAGATATTCTGCTGGTGTTACCGCTCCAGATATCGAACCACCTATATAACCACCTGTAATACTTAAAAACATAGAAATGATAACCAACATTGGTACCATCGTTATGCCAGAAATAATTTTAGGCAGAATTAAATAGCCTGGAGCATTTATACCCATAATTTCCAATGCATCGATTTGTTCTGTAACCCGCATGGAGCCTATTTCAGATGAAATTGCCGAACCAATTTTACCAGCCAAAACAATTGCGCTTATGGTAGGGCTTAACTCCAGAATACTTGAATCTCTGTTTACAGAACCGATAATTGTTTTCGGAATAAAATCACTAACCAGCTGGAAAGCAATTTGTAATGTCATTACTGCGCCAATGAATGTAGAAATAATCGCTATTAGCCCAACAGAACCGACACCCACATAGTCCATCTGCTTTGCTATCTCTTTAAGATATATCTTCAGTTTTTCCGGCTTTCTGAATACAGATTTGAGTAGCAGTACGTACCTGCCGAAATTAGTAAAATTCATTCCGTATGTGTTGCTTAATTTAAATGTTTAATATATAATACTACAAAGAAACGATAAAAAAGTTGTAGGCCTTGATTAATTACAAAAATATTCGTGGTTTCAAATATAAATATGGTTTTTTGCTTACAAAAATTAAACCATAAATTATGAAAGCTGTAATAACTGGAGCAACGAAAGGAATTGGTAGAGCAATCGCGATTAAACTATGGAAAAATGGTTTCGATTTAGCGCTTGTTGCCAGAAATGTACATGAATTGGAAAAGCTTCGTGAAGAATTATTTTTGGAAGGAAGAACGGTTTTAATTTATGCTGTTGATTGTGGCGTTAAAGAAGAAGTTCAAAAATTTTTAAATGCAGCAGAAAAAGAATTTGATTTTATTGATGTTTTGGTAAACAACGTTGGTGCTTTTTTACCTGGAAGCATGCTTGATGAAGATGATGAAGCTTTTGAAAATCAACAACGTATTAATGTTAATGCTGGCTATTACATCAGCAAATTTTACGGTAAAAAAATGCGTTCGGAGAAGCGTGGACATATATTTAATATTTGTTCTGTTGCAAGTATAGCACCAGTAAAAAATGGTGGAAGTTATAGTGTAACAAAAGCAGCGATGTTAAGTCTTAATCATGTATTGCGGCAAGAGTTAGCACCACACAATGTTAAAGTAACTGCTTTTTTGCCGGGTTCGACCAAAACAGCATCATGGGAAGGAACAACAATTCCTAATGAAAAATTTGTACAGCCCGAAGATATTGCAGAAACTTTGTTTACCATTTTAAACTTAAGTAAAGGGGTAAATGTTGATGAAGTGCTAATTACTCCGCTCGATTTTTAAACACAAAATGAACAGCGTTATGGAAAAGAAGCTTTTTAGGAACGAACACGATAAGATGATTGCCGGTGTAGCTTCAGGTCTTGCAGAGTATATGCAGGTAGAGGTAACTATAGTTAGATTATTGTTTGCATTATCGACCATTTTTATGGCCGGAGGAGGTTTGGTAGCCTACATAATTATGTGGATAATTGTGCCGGTTAATAATGATCCGGCTGCAAAATTCTCGAAATTTAATGATTACTTTAATAAAAATAATCCGAATAGTATGCCATTCGGACAAGCAGATCCATTCGTAGGCCCTGTAGGTTCAGGAAATCCAAACTGGACACAACCCGTTAATGATGCTCAGAAAACACCGTTTGAAACTCAGGCAGATTTTAATAAATTCAATAAACCTAATGATACAGGCCGAACAATAGCCGGATTACTTTTACTGGTAGTTGGATGTTTCTTTTTAATGCGTGAGTTTGATTTTATTCCCGATTGGTTTAGGTTTAGAAACTTTTGGCCGGTAATATTCATTGTTTTAGGTATCAGCATCATCGCTAAATCTAAAAGAAAAAATGAATGGGCTGCATTTCAAAATCAACAGCAAGCAGCAGAAGAACCAAAGACAGAAACCGTTACTGATGCAATAATTAATTGTTGAAGAAACGAAAAACGAAAATAGCTCAACAGCTACTAACCCACAAATATAAATATTATGAAACTGGATAGATTAATTTGGGGTATTTTACTGCTTTTTATTGGCGGTGTACTCTTACTAGAAAATTTTGGCGTAATCGAATTTTATTGGCGTAATGTATGGCACTTTTGGCCGGTATTTTTAATTATTGCAGGTGTAAATATTTTGTTCAACAGAAATAATTCGCAAACAGGTAGTATGGTTTCCCTCGCCGTTTTGGTGGTAACTTTAGGGTTTCTTTTCTTTAAAGGGCAACAAGAACCTGATAGAAGTTCGTGGTGGGGTCATAACTTCAAAAAAGATGTCGATATAAATATGGATGATAGTGATAGCGACGGCAACGATGATGAAGACCGTGATACAGCATTTAATCAGTTAAACTTGTCAGAGCCATTTGCATCAATAGATAGTGATAAGAAAACAGTTTTGAATATTTCAGGCGGTGGAGTTTCTTTCAATTTAGATGGAGAAACAACAGATTTAATTAAAGCTGATGTAAAGAAAAGACATGGCGATTTCTCATTAACAAAACAAACCACTGATAGCACAACTGTTCTTAACTTTAAAATGGGCGATAAAAAGAACAAATGGAATTTTGGTGATGGTGGTAATGACGTAGATTTTAAATTGAATAAGGCACCTCTTTGGGATGTTATTATGAAGCTGGGTGCTGGTGAAGCTGATTTTGATTTTGAGGATTACAAAGTTCGTACTTTCCGTTTCGATGGTGGTGCTGCTTCATTAGATATTAAAATGGGAGATTTGTTGCCAATTGCTGATGTAATTGTAAAATCGGGTGTTGCTGATGTTAAAATTAAAATCCCCACAAATTCAGGGTGTAGGATTAAGACCAAAACGGGTTTATCGGCAAAAGATTTCGAAGGATTTGAAAAGCTAAGTGATGGGGTTTACGAAACTTCAAACTATAAAACATCAACAAAAAAAATCTTTATCAATTTGGATGGTGGATTGAGTAACTTTGAGGTGTCAAGGTATTAGAAGCGCAAAGGTAAAAGCTTAAAGGCTAAAGCGGCAGTACCTTTAAATATCAAATCCGATGAACACTGATCAGTACACAGTTGTTATAAATGGTAAGCCTCAAGGTCCATATAATTTGGTTGAGTTAGCTCATTTGAACATAAAGCCAAACACGTTTATTCGTAAACCTGGAATGGATGATTATAAAGAAGCTCATGCAATTTTAGAATTGCGTGAGCTTCTTGGTTTTAGTTTTCAGAAAACTGCCCCACAATATTTCGCCGCTTTCGATTTACGGTTGTTGGCTTCCGTGATAGATCACTTTCTGATTTTTGTAGTTTACTGTATTGTTATTCTATCAAGTTTCATCGCAATCGAAGGTAAAGACCAACGCATGATGGCTTTTTTAATTCCATTTCCTGCAATTTTTATAATAAAGTTAATTTACGGCAGTTTTGCTGAATCTTCAAAGCGACAGGCAACAATTGGCAAGCGTTTGGTTAATATTAAAGTAACAGATATGGAAGGAAGCCCGATATCATTGGGCAGATCATTCATCCGCAACTTTTCAAAAGTAATTTCTGTAATCCCAGCTTTTTTTGGTTATTTCTATAGTTTCTTAAATAAGAAAAATCAATGCTGGCATGATATAGCCGCAGATACCTTGGTGATAAAAGAACGTTTGATATAGATTTTAAGTCATTCTCTAGTTCAAAATGCGCTCATTCAAAATTCTATCTATATCTTTGTAACAGCATGGAAAATTTATTGGTAAAGCCAGAATTAGGTGGTGGATATTGCAACAGTTTAACGCAATATTCGAGGTTTTTAACTCGCGAGGTAAACATTGGTGATATTGCCCTCGGCGGTCATAATCCAATTCGTATCCAATCGATGACGACCACCGACACCATGAACACCTTAGCTACTGTTGAGCAAACCATCCGCATGGTAGAATCGGGTAGTGAATATGTTCGTATTACCGCTCCAAGTATTAAAGAGGCAGAAAATCTTGCCAACATAAAAAAAGAACTTCGCTCTCAAGGTTACAATGTTCCTCTAATTGCCGATATTCACTTTACACCGAATGCTGCTGAAATGGCAGCTCGAATTGTTGAAAAGGTTCGTGTAAATCCAGGTAACTATGCTGATAAAAAGAAGTTTGAAAATATAGAATATACCCAAGACGCATACAATGCTGAGCTTTCCCGGATTTATAAGAAATTTATTCCCTTGGTAAAAATTTGTAAAGAATACGGTACAGCCATGCGAATTGGTACCAATCATGGTTCACTATCGGATAGGATTATGAGCCATTACGGCGATACACCCAGAGGAATGGTTGAGTCTGCAATGGAATTTATCCGCATGTGCGAGGACCAAAATTACTTCAATCTGGTAATTTCTATGAAAGCCAGTAATACCCAGGTTATGGTTCAGGCTTATCGTTTGCTGGTAGAAACGATGGTGAAAGAGGGAATGAATTACCCGCTGCACTTAGGTGTTACCGAAGCAGGCGATGGCGAAGATGGTCGCATAAAATCAGCGGTTGGCATCGGTACTTTATTAGAAGATGGATTAGGAGATACCATTCGTGTTTCTTTAACTGAAGACCCTGAATTTGAAGCGCCCGTTGCGAAAGCTTTGGCTGATAGATACCTAAAAAGAGTGGAAAGTGAAAAGTTAAAAGTCGAAAGTACTTATATCGCTTCTCATCCTGAGCTTGTCGAAGGACAACCATCAACTTACAATCCATATTCCTATTCTCGCCGAGTTACAGCTCCTGTTCAGCATATTGGCGGGCATCATCATCCTGTAGTTATGATTGATGTTTCCAAAGAAAACCTTAAAGATCCATATTTTTTAAGTTCTGTTGGTTATAATTATAGCGCTGGTTTTGATAAATATAACCTAGCCGACCAGGCTTGCGATTTAGCTTATTTGGGCGATAATTTGCCATCGTTTTCTTTTCCTGGAAATTTAAAGCAGGTGTATAATTACAATACCTGGTTAAATTTAAGAGATAAAAATAACTGCCATCCGCTGTTTTCTTTTGAAGAATTTAGCAAAACAAATGTTAAAGATGAATTTTTAAACTTCGTTAAGGTTGATGCTAATCAATTCAACATTCTAACAATCCAACAATTTAACAATGTTGTTTTGATTTTAGAAACATCTGCTAATCATGGAATGGCAGAGCAAAGGGCTTTCTTCGTTGCTTTGCAAGAAAAAAATGTTCAAATCCCAGTTATCATCAAACGAACTTATAAAGATTTAGACGCTGATAATTTAATGCTTTATTCGGCAACAGATATTGGTGCATTATTTACAGATGGTTTCGGAGATGGGATTTGGATTGATGCACAAGGTCAAAATTTAGCATTAATCAATTCAACCAGTTTTGGTATTTTGCAGGCAACGAGAACCAGAATCAGTAAAACAGAATATATTTCTTGTCCGAGTTGTGGTAGAACACTTTTCGATTTGCAAGAAACCACACAGCTTATTCGCTCTCGAACAGACCATTTAAAAGGACTTAAAATTGGAATTATGGGCTGCATAGTAAATGGTCCGGGTGAAATGGCAGATGCAGATTACGGTTATGTTGGTACTGGACCAGATAAAATAACTTTATATCGCGGACAGGAAGTTGTAAAAAAGAATGTAAATACAGCTTTTGCTTTAGATGAGTTGATTGATATTATAAAAGGTGATGGAAATTGGGTTGAAAAAGCTTAGTAATGTTTTTGATTTGTCATTCAGCTTGGCGAAGAACCTTAGATATTGATAATGTTCTACAAGCCCAACATTACAAGATGTATATTGCCCCTTCTGAAGCACTTTATAATTTTTAACCAATAAACGCTAAATTGCCTTAATGAAAATCCCAGAGTTCCAATCTATATTTAATGAACTTAGAAACTGGCTTCTTGGTAAAGGCCTTGCAGATAATGAACTAATTTATTCCTACTTCTTTATCGGACTTGCTGGTGTAACGTTATTCCTATTCATTACTATTTTTATAACCAGGCAGGTTTTTATTGGAGCCGTAAAAGGGGCGAAAACGAAATCCAACTGGCAAACTGCCTTATTCGAGTTTAGGGTTTTCAGAGCATTTGCTTTAATTTTTGGCGCTTACATTATCTACAATGCCGTTCCGTTTGTTTTTATAGATTTTAAAAACTGGCTTTATTATGCTTTAATCTTTGCAAAGATATATATTGTTTTGGCTGTAATGTTTGCTATAAATGCATTTTTAAACGCATTGGTTTCTATTATGGAAGCATCCAGGAAATATGCGGATAAACCCATCAGAAGTTATAAACAGGTAGCTAAAATTGTATTTTATATTGTTGGTTTTGTAATGATTCTTTCAATTATCTTAAACGAATCTCCTTTATATATTTTCGGTGGATTTGGAGCGGTAACAGCGGTATTTATCTTAGTGTTTCGCGACCCGATTTTAGGTTTTGTAGCATCTGTACAAATGAGTGCCATAGATTTAGTTCGTGTTGGCGATTGGATTACTGTCGAAAAATATGGTGCCGATGGCGAAGTAACAGAGATTAATTTAACCACCATTAAAGTTCGTAACTGGGATAAAACAATAACTATTGTGCCAAGTTATGCCATTGTTAGTGAGTCTTTTAAAAACTGGCGGGCAATGGAAGAAAGCGAGGGCAGACGAATAAAACGCCACATTAATATTAAAATTTCAAGTATTAAATTTTGTGATGAAGAATTGATTACCCGTTTGCAAAGCATCGACTTTCTGAAAGACTATTTAAAGGAAACGCAATTACAAATTGCTAAGTTTAATGCAGAAAACGCAGTAAATCCAAATAATTTGGTTAATGGAAAACATATGACTAACATCGGTACTTTTAGGGTTTATGCGGAAAAATATTTGGAAAGCAACCCACACATCAATACCGATTTAACCTTTATGGTTAGGCAATTGCAGGCTACCGAAAACGGACTTCCGATTGAAATTTATGTTTTCTCAAAAGAAAAAGCACTTAAAAAATTTGAAGAAGTTGCCGCAGATATTTTCGATCATCTACTGGCTGCGGTTCCATATTTTGATTTAGAAATTTTTCAAAGCCCAAGCGGAAGTGATATGCGTGGTTTTGTTGGTAGAGGGAATGATTATGGTGTTTAATCAATCTTTTTTAAACAGCTTAACTGAACCTATCGTCATATTGAATTTATTTTAGCATCCTTCCTGCTAAATAGACCCTGAAAAGAATTCAGGGTGAAGACCGCCTGAACTCAAAAGTTAGTTTACTCACCAACCAGAATTTAAGCCAATTTTGCAATAAGATTGCTTCTTGAGGGTTTCAGATTCTTTGCAAACTCAGAATGACAACATGCTTATTCCTCTCCTAAAAACATCAAACACTTTTCGCAAACCTTAAATAAAAGCGGCGGTAAAGTCTCACCTTCAAAAGGTTGAGTTGCTCCATAAACATGATTTGCACCCTCAATTTTCAACAATCTGCTATTCGGATTTTTATCAGCCAGTTTCTGTGCGTGTTCAAAAGGAACATTTACATCATCATCACCCTGCACAATTATCCATGGAATATTAATCCGTTTTGAGGCATTGAGAATATCGAAAGTCTTTGCATTTTCTTCAAAATCTTCGAGTAATGTTACATTTAATGGCATTTGCTCTTTCGTTCTTGCATTGGCTACAAAGATTTTTCCGTTCTTTTTCCATTCTGTTTCTTGCTCTTTTTTCCACAAACTATTAAAACTAGAAATGGCACTCCAGGTAATTAATTTGTTAATTCTTAAATCGTTAGCAGCCTCAATAATAGCTAAGCCACCACCGCGACTATGTCCAATTAAATTTACTTGAGTATCTTTGCCATAAGCTTTTTCAATAAAATCTAGTACCGCATTTACATCAAAAAGTTCTTTTGAAACAGTGTTGCTGGCGAAAGTTTCCATGTCGGTAACGTCTTTCGGGTTATCGACAGAGACGCCGCTGTGCGATAAATTAAATTTAATGTATTTGTAGCCATTGCTTGCGAAATATCTAGCAACTAAATTATGCGCACCCCAATCTTTAAAGCCTTTAAAGCCATGAACAAAAAGTATAATAGGCGTATTTTGATTTTTACTATCGAAAGTGATGTCGCCGATAATTAATTTTCCATCGGCTCCACTTAGGCTGAATTCGTTTTGTGTAATCATATTTTATAAATTGATTCAAATTATAAACCTACTAAATTTGATTTTGTTATTATGTTTTCTTCTAAGGTTTAGAAATATTTTAAAAAACTTTGAGGGGTTTTTCTTTGTATGGGCCAGGGGGAGGTTTTAAGTTCTTAGTACATACCCAAGTTCTCTAAACCCGATTGAACGGAAAGCCACAATTTTTCATTGTGCTTGCAGGTAAAGCGGGGCTAACCTAAAAATGAAAAATAGAACCCTGCTTTTCTAATGATAAGAAAAATTACTTATCAGAATTTCTGAAATAATACCAAGCCCAACCAACAAAAAACAATTGAAAAGGTAACCTTATCCATGCTATAAATGGTGTGACCAAAATTTTTCCGAGCATAAAAGGCGCTATCTGAATCATATAAATATGAGCAGGCATAAATGATATGAGCATTAAAATAATTAGAAGCGAAGCAAGCTTTCTAGTATTTTTAAAAAATAATAAAATACCCAAAATAATTTCAACCACGCCAGATAGGTAAATTAAAAATCCATGTTCTGGCAACCATTTTGGCATTATAGCGTAATAGCCATCAGTGGAGATAAAGTGATTACATCCTGCTAGGATATAGAAAACGGCATAAATCCAAAGTAAAATTCTATAAAGCATAAAAGTTTGTAGTTATTTTGTATTTATTTAAAACCGTTCTAAATTGATGTATATTACAGGTTAATGACAGTCACATGCCTTAGCCATGTTACTTTTGTGTCCCGATAATAGTTAACAAAGTAAGCACTTGGAATATTTAAAAGTAATAGCTTTTACGCATCATCACATCGACCTAAAATCTTTAGGAAAGTTAGTTATTTGTGGCGAAAGTTTGGACAGTAGGTTAAAGAATATTCAAACTGAACTTCCTGTTAGCGAGATTTTCTACATTGGAACTTGTAATCGTGTAGAGTTTGTATTCCTAACCAAAGAAAAAACCGATAAAGAATTTGTAACTAAATTCCTTACTGTTTTGGATATGGGCTTCCCTCCAGAATTTATGGAGCGTTTTCTTGATAATGTTTCAGTTTACGAAAATGAAGAAGCGTTTAATCACCTTTTAAGAACTTCTTGTTCTTTAGAAAGTTTAGTGGTTGGAGAAAAAGAAATTTTAGCACAAATCCGTAAAGCTTACGAAAGTTGCCGTGATGCCGGTTTTACTGGCGATTACATGCGTATGATTATGGATAGGGTAGTAAAAACTGCGAAAGAAGTTTATACCCACACCAATATTTCAAAAAATCCCGTTTCTGTTGTTTCATTAGCTTACCGCAAATTAAAAGAATTAAACATGTGCGGCAATTCCCGCATTTTAATTATTGGTGCAGGCGAAACCAACCAAAATATTGCAAAATACCTTAACAAGCATAAATATTCAAATTTCTCAATTTTTAATCGTACGCTTTCCAAAGCCGAAACCTTAGCCGAAGAGTTAAATGGTAAAGCTTTTCATTTAGAGGCTCTAGAGAATTTTACTGATGGTTTTGATGTTATCATTACTTGTACGGGTTCTACTGAAGCGATTATTACCGAAGAACTATATGCTAAATTGCTTAATGGCGATACAGGCAAAAAGGTAATTGTAGATTTAGCCATCCCGAACGATGTTGCTCCTGCAGTTGTTCACAATAATCCAATTCATTACATCGAGGTAGAATCTTTAAAAGAGGTTGCGCGTAAAAATATCCAAGAACGTTATAACGAATTGGTGCATGCGGAAGATATTATCAGCGCAAATATTACTGAATTTTTTACCGTATTAAAACAACGCCGAATTGAATTGGCCATGCAGGATGTGCCAAGAAAGATTAAAGAAATTAAAAATACAGCAATTAATGGTGTGTTTGCAAATGAAATTAGTCAAATGGACGATGCATCTCGCGAAGTTTTAGAACGCGTTATGAACTACATGGAGAAAAAATGTATTAGTGTTCCAATGATTATGGCCAAAGAAATTTTGGTTAATCAATCTTAATTTAACAGCAAAGTTCGCAAAGTTTTTGTCGCAGAGAACTCCAAAGTAAATCTTATATTTCCATATATTCTTAAAAATCAAGATAATTTAAAAAACAGGGTTCTGTGCGGTTCAGTTAATTCAATCCCGCTTTTTGTTACAATCTTTTTACGGTTGTCAGTGTGAGCCTGTCGAAGACCTGCACCAAAAAGTATTTACACTTCAATCGGGTTTAAAGATTTTGAAACTGTGCTTTTAAGTTAAAAAAACAGCCGTAAAATGGGAGATGAGTTGCAAAACGCCTATCCTGAAAATTGCTAAACAAACTTACAATTTATCACCGCCTTTCCAAAGAACGAGGATTGGCCTACTAAATGAGGGAAGTAAAAAACATTGAAACCGTTTGCATAAATATTTCATGCCACCATTGGCTAAATTATTTTCAGCCTGTGCAGAGGAAAGAGCAAAGCAAAGGCCTTAAATAATTTTCAAAAACGGTTTGACGAATTTTTACGACATCATTTACAAGCCTTGATTTTTTGATTACTTTTTTATCAAGAAAAAAGTAATAAGCCTCGCGGTTAGCGGAAATATTTATGTCAATTAAAACCCATAAACCTAAAAATTCTGTAACCTCACTGTCTCATTTTTAAACATTTTACAAGATAAAGCCGTATTTAGTTAGATTTGTAAATCATTTAACAAAAACAGTGAAGAAATTAACCATCGGAACACGCGGTAGCGATCTGGCTTTATGGCAAGCAAATCATATTAAAAATGAATTGTCTGCTATAGGAATAGAAGCTGAAATAAAAATCATTAAAACGCAGGGCGATAAAATCCTGAATTTAAGGTTAGATAAATTAGAGGGAAAAGGTTTTTTTACCAAAGAACTGGAGGAAGAACTTTTGGAAGGAACAATCGATTTGGCCGTACATTGCCTTAAAGATTTACCAACTAATCATCCAGATGGTTTAATGATTGCTGCAATTCCACCTCGTGAAGAAGCATCTGAATATCTTTTAATTTTAAAAGATTGTGTAGATGTTTCTCAAAAACTGTCATTAAAAAAGGGAGCAATGGTTGGTACTTCATCCAATCGCCGTAAAGCTCAACTATTGGGTTTACGCCCCGACTTAGAAGTGATAGATTTACGCGGAAATGTTCCAACTCGCATTCAAAAACTTAGAGATGAAGATTATGATGCGATTCTGATTGCTAAAGCCGGCGTAAAACGTCTTGACCTAGATGTTAGCGATTTGCACGTAGAAGAATTAGAAACTACTGAATTTGTTTCTGCGCCAGCTCAAGGTGCTTTAGCAATTCAGATTAGAGAAAACGATAGTGAGCTTTTTAATGCGCTTCAAAAATTACATCATGAGGAAACAGCAGAGGAAGTAGGTGTAGAACGTAAGGTTTTGAATATTTTTGAGGGTGGCTGCCACATGCCTTTGGGGTGTTATTGTAGAAAGGAGAATGGCAAGTTCGAAGTTTGGACATCTAAAGCCGAAACAGCAGATGATTTTCCGGAGCGTTTATTTTTGCGTGCTGATACCACGGAAGGTCTAGCCGAAAAAATTGTTGCAAAATTTAGTACGGAAAGAAAAAAACCAGCAAAAGTTTTCATCTCACGAGAAATTGGTGAGCATAGTTATTTCCGCAGAGCACTAGAAAATAATAATATAGAAATTGAGGGACGTTCGTTGATTCGTACTTTTCCAATAGTTACCATTTTAGACCAATTCATACTAAAAAACATCGACTGGATTTTCTTTAGTAGTAGAAATTGCGTAGAATATTTCTTCAACCTAAAACCGCAATTGCCTAAAAAAACTAAATTTGGTGTTGTAGGAAGAGGCTCGGAAGATGCCTTGCGTAAATTCGGTCACTTTGCAGATTTTGTTGGTGCAAGTGGTGATATTACTGAAGTAGCAGAAGATTTTGCAAAATTGGTTTCTGCCAAAAATGTATTGTTTCCAAGGGCCCAGGATTCTTTGCAATCAATTCAAAAATCTTTACCAGCAGATGCTAAAATTATCGATTTACCGATTTACGAAACCGTAATAGAAGAAAATATCGACCAGAGTTATGCAGACGTTTTGATTTTTACCAGTCCATCAAATGTTGACGCTTACTTTGCCGATAATTTATTAGAGCCAGGACAACAAGTAATTGCTATTGGTAACTCAACAGGGAAGAAATTTAATGAAATGGGCGTGAGTTATGCTTTGCCGTATTCACCAGATGAAATTGGTTTGGCGGAAGCTGTTTTTGGAATAGAAATAAAGTAGAAAGGTTTAAGGTAGAGGGTTTGGGAGTATAAAAAGCTTAAAGATTAAAGTTGAAAGACCAAAGCGAAGAGACAGACAAGCCGAAAACTATTTTTTTGATATACTAAGCAGGATTCTCTAAACCCGATTGAAGTGGAAAGCCTTTTTTTTCAGAAGTTAAAAAAGCTTGCAACGAAAAGCGGGACTATAGCAATCGAAGAAATACTGAAAATGCTTTCCATATTATGAGTATGCTCAATATGACAAAATGTTTCGTTAAGACACAAAATACAGCGTTCTAAAAATTAATACATTTCAAGTCTTGATACTTGATACTAAATACTTGATACTAATAATTCTAAATACTTGATACTAATAAAATGTTACATCGTCCGAGGAGATTAAGGAAAAACCCGTTGATTAGAGAGATGGTAGCCGAAACTCGACTATCGAAAGATATGTTTGTGTACCCTTATTTTGTGGTGCCAGGTACGAAAGTAACCCATGCAATTGATGCAATGCCTGGTGTAAACCATTATTCGGTTGATACCCTAGTTAAGGATGTTGAAGCAGGAATGAAGAAAGGCTTGAATAAAATCATGCTTTTTGGAGTTGGCGATGAAAAATCGGCGGAAGCAAAATCTGCTTATCACGACCATTCGTTAGTACCTACAGCAGTGCGTGAATTAAAAAAGCAATTCGGGGAAGATTTATATGTAATTACAGATGTTTGCGTTTGTTCTTATACTACTCATGGTCATTGTGGTATTTTGGAAAACGATTATGTTCAAAACGATAAAACAGTTGAGGTAATTGCTAAAATGGCTTTAACACATGCGCAAGCCGGTGCAGATATGTTTGCACCATCTGATATGATGGACGGGCGAATCGAAGCGATGCGAAATTTGCTGGATGAAAACGGTTTTGTAAATGCAGCCATTATGAGTCATGCTACAAAGTTTGCATCTGCTTATTATGGTCCTTTTAGAGAAGCAGCAGATTGTGCACCAAGTAAAGGCGATAGAAAAGCTTATCAAATGGATTTTAGAAACCCTTTGGAAGCCTTGCGAGAAGCGCAACTAGATGAACAAGAAGGCGCAGATGTTTTGATGGTTAAACCGGGACTGGCATATCTGGATATCATTCAGCGGTTAAAGCAAGATACAAACTTGCCAATCGCAGTTTATAATGTTTCGGGCGAATATTCAATGGTTAAAGCTGCTGCAGAACGTGGCTGGATTGACGAACAAAAAGTAGTAATGGAAACAATGCATGCCTTTGCAAGAGCTGGAGCAAGTATTATTACTACTTACCACATTAAAGATATTTTAAATAACGATTGGATTTAAAAAGGTGGAGGGTTAAGGGTTTAGGGCTTAAGGTTTTGACCAATTCGATAACAATTCCATCAATAAATAAATATAGGTATTATGATGTTTAGGTTTTTAGGCTTAATGCTTTTACCTTAAACCTTACGCCTTTTACCTTATACCTTAATAAAGATGTTAGATTCATTAAAGAAAATGTTTTCAGGCAGCGAGGCCGATGTTCCGGTAAATACAGGTAGTAAACCTGATATTTCGAGGGTAAAATCAGCAGAGTTGTATGAGAAATCAAAAACCTATTTCCCTGGAGGAGTAAACTCACCGGTTAGGGCTTTCAAGTCTGTTTATGGTACGCCACTTTTTATTGAAAAAGGCGATGGTTGCTATATTTGGGATGCTGATGGCAATCAATTTATTGATTTCTGTGGAAGTTGGGGGCCTTTAATTTTAGGACATAATAATTCTAAAATCCGGGAGAAGGTTACCGAAGTGATGCAAAACGGAATGAGCTTTGGTGCGCCAACTGCTTTAGAAAATGAACTGGCAGAATTGATTATAAAAAACAATCGTTTTGTAGAGAAAATTCGTTTTACGAGTTCAGGAACAGAGGCTGTAATGTCGGCGATTCGTTTGGCCAGAGGTTTTACGGGTAGAGATAAAATTTTAAAATTTGAAGGTTGTTACCATGGTCATACAGATTCGCTTTTGGTTAAAGCAGGGTCGGGTTTAGTAACTTTTGGTGAAACTTCTTCTGCCGGTGTTCCAAAATCGTTTGCTGAAGAAACCATTGTAATTCCTTTGAATGATACGGCTGCGATTGAGCAAGCTTTTGCTCAATTTAAAGACCAAATTGCTGCGGTGATAATCGAGGGTATTCCTGCAAATAACGGATTAATTATTCAGGATGAGGATTATATTCATTTCTTACGTAAAATTTGCACCAAGAATAATTCATTATTGATATTTGATGAAGTAATTACCGGTTTCAGAGTTGGTTTTGAGGGAGCAGCGGCGTATTACGGTGTAAAGCCTGATATCGTAACTTACGGCAAAATTATTGGCGGCGGTTTGCCTGTTGGTATGTATGGCGCATCTGCTGAAATTATGTCGCACATTTCTCCAGACGGTGCAGTCTATCAGGCAGGTACTTTATCTGGTAATCCGGTGGCTATGGCTGCAGGCATCGCAACTTTAACAGAACTTAATAAATCGAGTTTCTATAAAGATTTGAACAATAAAACTCAAGATTTTGTTGCCAGTATTCAGCGTTTTGCTACTGCTAGAAATTATAAATTTAAGGTTTTTACAGTTGGTTCTATTTTCTGGTTTGCCTTTACAGATAAAGATAAAATTCAATCGGCTGATGATATTGATGCAAGCAGCATGGAGAAATTCAAAATTATGCATCGAGAGTTGTTGAATCGCGGAATTTATTTAGGTCCATCGGGATATGAAGTTGGCTTTGTTTCTGCAGCACATACGAAGATTGAGTTAGAGAAAGCGAAGAGGGCGATTTTTGAGGCATTAGATTTGGTTTTTAGGTCGTAGCATCAGCCCTTGCGGCTGATAGTTTTTACGATAGAGAAAACGGAGATTTTCAAAGAGAATAAAGAGTTTTCAACCATGTAAGACATATAAGAAAATATAAGCTTATTGTGTCGTTGTAACAAGGTTTTAAACTTTGAGGGGAATTCCCCTTTTTTAGAGAGGTGCCAGAAAGGCAGGGTGTTTCTTATTTTAGGCACAAACCCAAGTTATCTAAACCCGATTGAAGTGGAAATACTTTTTGATGCAGGTCTTCACAAGCTCAGACTGACAATCGCAAAAAGATTGTAACGAAAAGCGGGACTGAAATAACCGAAGAAAACAGAAACTTGCTTTTCAAATTTCGACTATACTCAGTATTAATATGCTAATAAATATTTTAAAATCCTTAAATTATAAAAATCCTGATAAAGACAGATGAAAAAATCCATCATAATCTTTTACGCTTTATTACTTTACGCCTTAATTCAGCTTGTTTCTTGGGGTACTTTAGTGGTGCGTTTGCAACCCAGCCGCATGACGATGATTATGGGTGAAGGCTCTGTATTTTTATTTCTGTTGTGCATTGGCGGTTATTTTCTGCATCAATCGTTAAAACGTGAGGATAAATTAAGAGAGCAGCAACAGAATTTCTTGATGTCGATCACACATGAGTTAAAATCACCTCTGGCCGCCATAAAACTTTCCATCCAGACTATTGTTAAAAGAGATTTGGACAAGGCACGACAAACATCTTTACTGAATAATTCTTTAAAAGACATTGAACGCTTGGATGATTTAGTGGAAAATATGTTATTGGCAACCAAGATTGAAAACCGTTCTTACACCTTTCCAAAAGAGGAATTTAATTTTTCAGAATTGGTTTATAAAATTACAGATAGGTTGCAGGTTCACTCGTGTGGCAATGAGCAACTGATTAATGCCCAAATTCAGCCAAATTTGCAGTTAATGGGTGACAAATTTGCCTTATCGTCAGTAGTTACAAATTTGATAGAAAATGCGGTTAAGTATTCGAGTCCTTGTGATGAGGTAAATGTGCTTTTAGATGAAGTAGATGGACATTTAAGATTATGTGTAATTGATAAGGGGCCTGGTATTTCAGATGCCGAAAAAATGTTGATATTTGATAAGTTTTACCGCGTTGGTAATGAGAATGTCAGGAAAGCGAAAGGAACAGGTTTAGGCTTGTTTATTGTGAAAGAGGTTTTACAATATCATGATGCAGATATTACAGTTAAAGACAATTTGCCTCAAGGAAGTATTTTTGAAGTAACATTTAGTTAATCTCAATTATGTCACAAAAATTAAGAATTCTATTGGTAGAAGACGAGGATCACTTGTTAGATGCTATCAAATTAAACCTCGAACTTGAGGGTTATAAAGTTCATGCCGTTAAAGATGGCAAAACCGCTCTTAAAATATTCAAAGAAGAACGCTTCAATCTAATTATTTTAGATGTTATGTTGCCAGAAATGGATGGTTTCCAGGTTTGTGAAACCATACGTTTGGAAAATGCAGAAGTTCCGATTATGTTTTTAACAGCTAAAAACACATCTGAAGACCGAGTTTTAGGCTTGAAAAAAGGAGCTGATGACTATTTAGTTAAACCATTTAACTTAGAAGAGTTGATTCTTCGTGTGGGTATTTTGGTTAAACGCAGTTTAAAATCTGATGATTTAAAAGAATTAAATTCTTACAAAATCGGTGATAAAACCATCTATTTTAATTCATTCGAATTGAAACATGATGATGGAACAATCACACCGTTAACCAAAAAGGAAACGATGTTATTGAAACTGTTAATTGAGCGTAAAAATGACGCGGTTTCTCGCGAGCAGATTTTAGAAACTGTTTGGAATTATGATGTTTATCCATCAACCAGAACGATTGATAACTTCATTTTAACATTCCGTAAATACTTTGAGCCAGACCAGAAAAATCCTGTTTATTTCCATTCTATTCGTGGTGTGGGCTATAAGTTCACTGATATTCATTAATGTATAGCAGTCTCGGCAGATATGTGTTGATGACCGTTTTTGTGCTTGCAGCATTGGTTTGTGTTTATTTCAATCAATACGAGTTGGCAGCAGTTGCAGGCTTTCTGTTTGTTTTTGTAATTTGGAGTCATTTCAGGCATAGTTCTGTTTTAATGGCCTCTAAATATTTTAAGAACAATGAATTTTCTAAAGTGAAGCTGATGCTTGCAGAAGTTCCAAATCCGGAAAGGTTATCAAAAAACCGACGGGGCTACTATGAATTTATGCAAGGTAACATGGCCTTGAAAGAAGAGGATTACGAAAAAGCAGAATATCATTTTCAATTGGCAAGTCGTTTTCCTGTTGGTGGCAAAACCCAAAAGGGCTACGTTTTGATACACTTAGCTAATCTCGCTCTGCGAAAAAAGGATAAGGAAAGAGCCGAAGCTTACGTTAGTTTAGCGAAGGAACTTGCAGAATCGACACGTTCGAAAGATATAATTGTTAAGATTGAAAAAGAAATAAGTAAATTATAATACTCGTATTGTCATTTTGAGAAACGAAATACCGCTTTAGGCATAAAAAGGTACTTCGTTTTTTTTTTATTTATACATTTGCGGAATTAAAAATTTTCTCAATCGTCATGCTGAATTTAGTTCAGCATCTTTCTAGCTATTAAGACCCTGAAATGAATTCAGGGTGACGATGGTAAGACACAATAACAAATCATGAAGAATAATTTATTTTTAGACGCAGCATTTTCTAAACAAACAGAACGTCCACCTGTGTGGATGATGCGTCAGGCTGGTCGTTTTATGCCACAATACTGGGAGATTAAGAACAAATACTCTTTTTTAGAGATGTGCAAAACCCCGGAAATTGCGGCTGATGTTACGATGTTACCTGTTGATTTATTGGGTATTGATGCAGCGATTTTATTCTGTGATATTTTAGTAACCGGCGAGGCAATGGGTGGCGATTTGAGCTTTACTCAAGGTGTTGGTCCGAAGTTTGCAAACCCGGTACGCACTGCACAAGATGTAGAAAATTTAAATGTTGATTGTTTGGATGAATTGCAGTACGTAGCTGATGCCATTAAAGTAATTCAACAGCGGTTAAATGGAAGTATTCCTTTAATCGGTTTTGCTGGTGCGCCTTTTACGGTAATGAGTTACTTAATTGAAGGTGGTTCATCAAAGGATTTTAAATTAACCAAGCTTTTTATACACAACCAACCTGATTTGGCACATAAGCTTTTAGCGAAAATTGCTAAAGTAACGGCTGATTATTTGAATCTTCAAATTGCGGCTGGTGTAAATGCTGTTCAGATTTTTGATAGCTGGGCGCTTGCTTTATCATGGAATGATTATCAGGAGTTTTCACACCGTTATATTCAGGAGATTATTTCCAATTTAAACAGAAAAGATATTCCGGTAATTTCTTTCTGTAAAGGAAGTTCGGTTTTTGCACCGATGATGGCAGAGGCTAAACCTAATGTGATTTCGGTTGATTGGAATGCAGATTTACTGAACATTAAAAATGCTTTGCCTGCTGGTATTGCCGTTCAAGGGAATTTAGACCCGCATATTCTATACGCAGACCAATCGGTAATTAAAGCACAAATTCATAAACTGTTCGAACGCATGCGTGGAACTGAAGGTTTTATTTTTAACTTAGGTCATGGCATTATGCCTGATATTCCTTTCGAGAATGTGAAATATGCGATTGAGGTGGTAAAAGAGTTTAAGTATTAAATTACAAGTCTTCTTCGTATATTAGCTTAAATTATTTTTGATTCATGAACGTTAAATCGCCACAAGACGAAGATAAATTACCCATTAAAAAGGTAATTGATGCCATAAATAAATCGATGGATGATGTTCTTCGTGTAGTTGATGCTATGAATTTAGGTAGAACTGAAGTAAAACCTGATGGTGTTTACAGAACTTTCAACAATGGAGAAACAATAAAAATTTCTTCAGGAAGTTTCGCAAAAAAAAAAGTTACTAATAAGAGGATTAAACTGTTTTAATAATGGCTACTAAGCCTAAGTTAAGAATTTTTGCGGGGCCTAACGGTTCGGGTAAAACCACTCTATACAGTTCTATAAAACCTATTTATTTCTCTACACGGCTTTTTGTAAATGCAGATAACTTAGAATCAGATTTTAAGAAAAATAACTTTCTAAATCTTTCAGAATTTGATATTATTTGTTCGCAAACTGAATTCGAAGAATTCTATTTATTAAATGGTTTGTTTACTAAAGCTGGTTTCAAAGCAGATAGCTGGAATTTAGTTATAAAAGAAAACGTCATTGTTAAGGGTGAAAATGATTTGCGCAATTATAATTCCTATCACTTTGCAATAATAGCTGACTTTATTCGCCACAAATTAATTGAATCTAAAAAATCATTTTCTTTCGAAACGGTTTTCTCACACCCGTCTAAATTGAAACTCATTGAATTTGCCCACCAAAATAACTACAAGATTTATCTATACTTTATTGGAACAGAAACGCCTGCGATGAACTTAGAGCGTGTAAAGGATAGAGTAAAAAAGGGTGGTCATTCTGTTGATGATGATAAAATAGAAAAGCGTTATTTTCTTACAATGGATTTACTTATAAATATGTTAAAAGAGGTTGATGAAACTTATCTTTGGGATAATTCAGGTGCTAGGCATATTTATTTGGGAAATATAAAGAATGGAACTTTGAATCTAGAGTTTTTGAATATTCCAAATTGGGTTGACACATATATTCTGAAAAAAATTAAATCATGATAGAAATCCTTTTGCCATATTATCGCTACTTCATCGCAGTACATGTTGTTTTCGTAATTAGCTGGATGGCAGGGTTATTCTATATTTTAAGTTTATTCATTTACCATACAGAAGCAAACGATAAGCCTGAGCCTGAGAAAAGCATTCTTGTAAAGCAATTCATAAAAATGGAGGCAACTTTATGGAACATAATTGCAACACCAGCGATGATTATTTCTGTTTTAGCTGGCGTATCAATGCTTAGTTTAAGCCCAGGCTTGCTCCAAACCGATTGGATGTGGGTTAAACTCGGTTTTGTAGTAGGGTTGTTAATTTATCATTTCATTTGCCAAAATATTGTTAGGCAACTTAAAAATAATCAATTTAAAATGACCAGTTTTCAACTTCGATTGTGGCGAGAATTGGCAACTATTTTTATGATAGCAATTGTCTTTATCGTAATTTTAAAAAATTCATTAAATTGGATTTACGGTTTACTTGGGATAATGGGCGTTGCATTGGCGATTATGATTGCAGTTAAGTTGTATAAGAATTATCGGTTGAAGAAATAGGCGAGAAGAGTAAAGCAGAAAGACCAAAGCAAAAAAGACACAGGCATTCTTTGTTTTCCTTGCGTAAACTTCTATTTAGTTCTTAATACTTGATAGTCGTTACTTTATACTTTACGAAAAAACTATCCTAAATTTGCAGCATAAAACCAAGCTCATGTTAAAAATAACAGGTCTGAAAAAAACCTTACTCTTTATAACTTTTCTTTTTACTTCATATTTTGCCTCAGCACAGTTTAATCAGTCGGCTTTTGAGAATAGAATTCGTCCGGATAGTAGCTTAACCAACGAGGTTCATTTTAATTTTTACAACTTCAATTACGTTCGGAATTACGAGTACACCAACGATTTTCACGACGGTTATACTTTGTATGGAACGCAACTGCAACCGCAAATTGTGTATTATGCACACCCAAATTTGGCCATAACCGCCGGTGCTTTTATTCGCAAGGATTTTGGTAGAAATGGAATCACCGATGCAAAACCTTTGTTCAGTTTAAAATATCATAAGCGCAATTTAACTTTGATTTTCGGAAGTTTAGAAGGCGGCATTCAGCATAAATATATCGAGCCACTTTACGATTTTGAAAGAACGATAACTACACCAATTGAATATGGAACACAGCTACTGGTAGAGCGCAAAAAATTCAATCTAGATGCCTGGATTGCCTGGCAGAAAATGATTTACACAGGCGAAGCTGCCAAAGAAGAAATCATAGGAGGTTTATCTACAGAAAGTACAATAGCCGAAAATAATGGCTGGAAGTTTAGTTTTCCTGCACAGTTTTTGGCTTTCCATCAAGGCGGCCAAATTGATGTGTTAAAGGAAATTCCAATTAGTACCGTTTTTAACGGGGCTGCGGGATTGAAATTACACAAAGCTATTAACACCAACATCAAACAGGTTTATACAGACAATTATATCGCGGTTTATAAGGATTTTTCGCCCGATAAAAGAAGAGCTTATCAAGGTGGTTTTGGTATGTGGTTAAACGCCGGCGTAGAAAGTAAATGGGGTAGTTTGGTGGCTTCTTATTGGAAAGGAAATAACTTCATTTCTATTAAAGGAATGCCTCTATATGAATCGGTTTCGAGTAATTTATATACCAATGGCTTAAAACAGAGTGGCAGAAACATTGTTTCGTTACGGTACGCTTATCAAAAAGAACTGATTCCACATTTATATCTTGATGTTCGTTTCGAACCACATATCGATTTAGATAATATGGATAAGCAACTTCAGTTTAACCATTCGTTTTTCTTGACTTACAAACAAGATTTTAAGTTGTTTAAGGTTAAGAGGAAAGATTAAAATTTCCGTCAGCTAGAGTGAGTGTTGCACAACTAGGACTGGTAGCCCAAAGTTAAAATTAAATGGCATCTATTAGGATCATGATGAAATTGGGTTACAGCTGGATTTATTTGTCGAGAAATCATCAGAGAGATCTTTTTGTGGACTTTATTGCCTGTATAAGCCACAATTTTAACCATTCTTTGCAAACCCTCATCCAATTTTGTTTTACACTTTAATAGTTTTTTAAGGTTGTACGCTGCAGCAGCCATTGTCAAGCATTTATTTGCCTGACTTATGCCCCTTGAACTCACTTTTTTTATCCCCAGATAGTTGACCAGCGTTCCGATTACCGGTTCTACCGTACTTTGCCTTTTTTTCATCATGCGGGCTGCTTTTTTGGTTTGCATCCTTAAATGCATTTGATCATAATAGGGTTTATCTTTTGTGGATTTAACTACCATATACTTTCTGTTACCAATGCAGGTATCTTTAAAAGGGCAGTCCATACAATTCTTTCGGGCAATCATGTATCGCTTATCATTTTCGCTGAATCCTTTAAAAGTTAAGGATTTTCCATTTCTACATTCATAATAATCCCCTTGCGGATGGTAGGTAAAACCTTTCTTCTCATAGATGAACCTACCAGTATTGGGAATGTAACCCGTAAGATCCATTGCAGAAAGAGCTTTTAGGGAATTGCCACTGCTATAATTCGTATCTGCTATTATTTCCTCCAGGACCAGATTATTTTCTCTTAAAGTATCGGCCACACGAACCAGAATTGCAGGTAGGCATTGGCTATCGCGTTTATCTGCATGGAAGACTTGTACATGAGTAATGACATGAGAGGCTGTATCCACACTAACTTGTCCGAGATAGTTCAGATTAGATACCTTTCCTGGTTTTATTGATAAGCGAGAATCCGGGTCTACAGGGCTATACTGGGTATTATTGGTAAACTTTGAGCCCTTTGAAAGCATGGCGCCCTGTTTTTCGTCTGAATCTATTTTAGCCGCTGTAAGCTCCTCATTGGAGGCTAACTCCTGATTGTAAATAGAAAGGTCATCCAGGATTTCTTTCTCCAGCATACGCTCAATAGAGGCATTGGCTTTAATAAATACGCTATCTACAGCCTGCCGTTTACCTGAAACCATTCCTTTCTGGATACATTGTTTGAGTATATTTTTAAAAAGCTCGGTAAACACTTCTTCGCCATATAGCTGTCTGGTTCTACTTAGAGTGCTGTGCCATGGGAGCTCTTCATCTAGATCATATCCAATAAAATATCGAATATCCAGCCTTAAACGCAAGGCATTGATGATACGACGATCACTAACAAGGTTTTCAAGATAGCCTGCCAACATTAATTTCATAAATACCACAGGATCGATACTCTTCTGCCCCTCAGGTCCATAATAACTGGCTGTAGATTTATAAAGGAAATTAAAATCAATAAGTTCGTTTAAACGTCGGTAAATGTTGTCCGCAGGAATATGTTCCGACAACTGAAAAGTGAGAAATAATTTCTCCTGATAGATCTTCTTGCCTTGCATGATAACAATTTAATAAAAAACAAGATTAGTAGTCGAAAAGATTTTCAACAGATGTGAGTTGTGCAACACTCACTTTAGCCAACGGCAATAAAATGGAAATTGAATTAGTATAGAAGTCTGTTTTCTAACCAACTGCTTTGATTAAACCTATAAGGTTTTAAAAACCTTATAGGTTTACCCTATATTTAGGAAAAAAATTGCCATGAAATATGTAGATAAATTTCATCCCGACAATTTTTACCACATTTTTAATCATGCAGTTGGAAACGAAAACCTTTTCAATAGTCATGAAAATTATATCTTTTTTCTTTCCAGATTTGAGCATTATATTTATCCAATTGCAAAAACGTTCAGTTATTGCTTAATGCGAAATCATTTTCATTTTTTAATTCAAGTTAGAGATGAAAATATTATTAGGGAATTAGCAAACAATAATGATGAGGATTTCGACTTCCACAAATTTATTATGCAAAGGCTAAGCAATTTTCTTAATAGCTATGCTAAAGCATTTAATAAGCAAAATAACAGAAAGAGTGCACTTTTTTTAGATTTTACAAAAAGAGCTCAGATACAGGATGAAACATATTTTTTAAGATTAATTAATTACATTCATCAAAACCCAGTACACCATCAATTTTGTAAAACAGCCGCAGAGTGGTATTATTCATCGTATAACTCAATTATTTCTTTAAATAAATTTTCTAAACTAGAAAGGGATGCTGTTTTTGATTGGTTTGGCGGTATTGAAGAATTTGTAAATTTTCACCAAAAGGAAAAGTTTTCGAATTTTGATTTTTTAGATCTATAAGGTTTTTAAAACCTTATAGGTTTCAATTCATTTATCATTTCAAAGCAGCTAATATTACTTTCCAAATAAAATATATATCTTTCTGAAAGTATATTTACGATTTATCTTATTGATAATCAACCTATCAAAACCAATTTTAACTTTTATTTAACTTTTTTATATCTTCCATGCAACCAATGTTTGTAATCCAACATCTTCTATGTACAAACACACAATGAAATTGACGCGAAGTTATACGATAAACGATTTGATGGAGGGCTGCAAAGCTGGCGACCGGAAGATGCAGGAGCTGCTTTACAAGCAAACGGCATCAAAGATGTTAGCTGTTTGTATGCGGTACGCAAAAGACAGGATGGAGGCAGAAGATGTACTGCAAATGGGTTATATCAAAATTTTCCAAAAGATTAAGGAATACCGGGGTGATGGTTCTTTTGAGGGCTGGATTAGAAGAGTGATGGTAAACACTGCAATTGAAAGCTACCGCAAAAATTTACGCAGCTTAAATGTGGTTGAGATAGACGAAGCTTACGAACAACCATCAACAGGTTTTGATTTCGGTACTTTAGGTATGCAGGATTTGATGAAAGTGATACAAAAATTGGCAGATGGTTATCGAATGGTTTTCAACATGTACGTAATAGAAGGTTACTCGCATAAAGAAATAGGCGAAACGCTTGGCATATCAGAAGGAGCAAGTAAATCTCAGTTATCGAGAGCAAGAGCAATTTTAAAAGAAGAAATTATAAAAATGGAGGGATTTGGTTATGCAACCTATACAGGATAAGGATTTTGATAAGCTATTTAAAAATGCTTTCGAAGATGCAGAAATTACACCATCGAGAGATTTATGGAGCAGCATTGAAGGTGAAATTGAACCAAAGAAAAAAAGGATTATTCCTGTTTACTGGTTATCTGCAGCAGCAGTTTTATTAATCGCAACAGTTGGGGTTTTGGTTTATCAACAGCAAGAAGTTAAACCAAAGCAATTCGCAAATGTTGAACCTAAGGTTAAGCCAGTAGTAGAAACTCAAATGGTTAAAGATTCTGCAGAAAAACAAAGCTCACCGGAAGAAAAATTGGTTTTACCTGTTGCGTTAAAGGTTGAGGCTGTAGCGAAAACTAAGGTTTTAGAAAGTAATAAACCTGTAGGAAAACCAAAAATAGTTACCGCCCCGGAAATGCAAAAACAAGAAACTGTGATTGCACAAGTAATACCGACTCAAGAAATTATCAAAAAGAAAATTGATGAGGCCATTTTACAAACGAATAAGGAAACTGTAATCGCATCAACAGCTACAAATGTTAAACCTGATGATATAATCGATTATGAAAACCAAGCTGAAAGTAAAGGCATCCGTAATGTAGGCGACGTTGTTAACTTAATCGTGAATAAGGTGGATAAAAGGAAAGATAAGTTTATCCAGTTTCGTACCGATGATGATGACTCTTCACTTTCATCGATAAATATTGGTCCGTTTAAAATAGGGAAGAAAAATAAGAAATAGACCAAGGTTTTTAAGATTATAGGATTTTAAGATTAAAGCGTTTATTCATTCAATAATTCTTTTATTTAGCGATTCAGTCATTCTCTCATTCAATAATTCACTCATTCAAAAAAAAACACACAAAATATGAAACATCTAATTTTTACAACACTTTTGGTAAGCGGGCTTGCCGGTGTTATGGCTCCAAGGGCATTTGCGCAACAAGATACTGTTGCAATGGATACCGTAGTTAAGAAGAAAAAAGCAAAATACACCTTAAATATTGGCGGTGGAAATATAATTACCAAAACAGATTCTACTGAGGATGTTAAAAAAGGCCGTTTTGTTGGAGGGATTACGTTTACCAGAGTAGATTTAGGTTTCTCCAGATTAATTGATAATGGTGACTTCAATTTATCGCCAAACAATGAATTTTTAGATTATAAGGGCGGTAAAACCAGCACATTTTCTTTTGATGTTTTGCAATTTGGTTACCGCTTTAACTCCAATTTTAAGGTTTATGTTGCAGGCGGTTTCGATTGGACATTAATTCGTTTGAGAGATAATATTACCATTCAGAAAAACCAACCGACTTTAACTTATATAAACGAACCGATTGACTTTTCTAAAAATCGTTTCTCAAGCAGCTATGTGCATATTCCTTTAAACTTTGAGTTTCGCACCAAAGAGAACAATAAAGGCAAAAGATTCTACTTTGTTGTTGGTCCCGAAGTTAGTTTCTTGCTAAACGGAAAGGTTAAACAGATTAGCGAAGAACGCGGAAAAGAGAAACAGTATGATAGCTATCACTTTCAATCTGTTCGTTACGGTGGTACAGTTAGATTTGGATACGGTGGTTTAGGATTATTTACCAAATATTATTTCAATGATATGTTTACCACACCTGCACAAGCTGGCTTAAGAAACATGAGTTTTGGTGTCTCTTTTGGATTAAATTAGTTGTAGAATATATACGTCGGCAGTCAGAAGTCTGATGACAAATAAACGATTAAACAAATGAACCAATAAAATCCTGTTTCGGTTAGGCGGAACAGGATTTTTTTTGCGAAAATCATTTCGATTTAAGCTTTAGTCTTTCCGCTTTAAGCTTTACCTTTACTTTGTGAGCGATACCATAATCAGCGTAAAAAATTTAACGAAACAATACCAGACTGAGCAAGCTGGTGGAATTAAAAACATCACTTTTGATATTAATAGGGGCGATGTAGTAGCTATCATCGGCGAAAGCGGAAGTGGAAAATCAACTTTGCTGAAATCCATTTATGGCTTATTAAAAACCGATAAGGGAGAAATTTTTTTCGAAGAGGAAAAAGTTAAAGGGCCTGATGAACAATTGATTCCTGGGCATAAGCAAATGAAAATGGTTACTCAGGATTTTTCATTAAACATTTATGCCAAGGTTTACGATAATATTGCCTCACAATTATCAAACACGGATTTAAAAACCAAAGCTGAAAAGACTTTAGCCATAATGGAGCATTTGCGGATCCTTCCATTACAAAATAAAAAGATTATTGAATTAAGTGGCGGTGAGCAACAACGCGTGGCGATTGCTAAGGCAATGGTTACAGATACAAAGGTTTTACTCTTAGATGAACCTTTTAGTCAGGTTGATGCATTATTAAAAAACCAGTTGCGAGCCGACATTAAACGCGTTGCCGCAGAAACCGGTGTAACGGTAATTTTAGTATCTCACGACCCGGCAGATGGATTATTTCTGGCCGACCAATTGTTGATTCTCAGAAATGGAGAACTTTTGCAAACAGGCAAACCCGTAGATATTTATCAAAAGCCAAAGCACATTTACACCGCACAAATATTAGGCAATGCAGTAGTTTTATCTCGAGGCGATGCAGAAAAACTCGGACTGAAAACCTTCGCCGCATCGGTTGTGTTTTACCCGGAATGGGCAGAAATAAACAGCAATTGGAGCAGCCGAAGATTTGAAGTGAAAGATGTTTACTACAAAGGTTTTTATGATGAATTATTGCTTGAGCGAAATGGTGTTACCGTTAGAGCCTTGCAATTGAATCGGGGAGAGCATAAAAAAAACGACTACGTTCAGTTGAACATTAGTCGTTTTTTAGAGTTTTAAGTATATTTATAATTGTGTTAATTTATAACAAAAGTTATAAGTATACTTATAAATTTTTAGTAATCGGAGAACTTCGCGATTGCCTTAAATAGCCAAGAATTATCCCAAATACGTAATTATCAATACCCAATTTAAGGGCAATACTTATCAAGGTATACAGCATGTATATATCCGTGATTTTTATTGTGGGATAAATGAAACGCAAAAAAAAACGACTAAATTCTATTGAATATTAGTCGCTTTTGTAGATTTTATATTGTTTTACGTCACATTTTCGGCTGAAATCAGAACAACTTTTATTCTAATTGGAGTTGTTGGTAATGTTGATCTGCTTATTGAAAGCCCCCCGATATGAGCTTCATAATCCATGTCACCGTAAGGTAGTTGATAATAATTGGTGTAATTTGGATTAGCCGAGTAGACCAATATTCCCTCATCATAGAAATTAATATCGTCAATTTCTGGGATGTTTAAGTCAAGATAATATTTTCCATTTTCGAATACCCATTTATTTGGCGCTACGTCAAACACAACGGTTCTATTTTGTGATTTTTGTTGTATAATTGTGTCTTTTTTGCAAGATGCCAAACCTAGTGTGGCAATGCAAAGCATTAGGATAGTAAGTTTTTTCATGTTAATTGTGTTTAATTTGTGTGTGTACCTTGCTTAATACAAAACCACTGCCAAAAAACTTCAACAAACACAATGTGGTTTAATATTTGTTTATTTGTGAACACACATAATTGAAATTTGAATTAATTTATTCACGATGAGAATCATTTTTAGAGTTTTACCCTGGTTAATTTTACTTATAGCAGGATACTTTTTTATCTCGAAAAAGTTTAGCATTAATACATCTGTTGAAAGCAAACACCAGCTTTTAGTCGAAAAAATAGAAGCAATTGGTAAATTAGAGTTGGTTCGTTACCAAATTAGCGATGTGTTGGAACACAAAAATAAAACAGATTTTTTGCCCGAGGCTAGTGTTTTGCTTATTGTAAAAGCCGAGGCCGTTGGTTGTATCGACCTTACTAAAGTTACACGAAACGATATCGAACTTGATGCTGATACAGCTGTAGTAAATTTACCACAGCCAGAGATTTGTTATGTAAAAATCGACCATAAAAATTCTCGGGTTTATGATACCAAGATGGCTTTCTTCCGTGAGGCAGGTTTGGTTGATGAAGCTTACAAAGCAGCCGAAAAACATGTAACTGCCGAGGTAAAAAAATCGAATATTTTAGCACAAACAAAAACGAATGCTATGAATGTTCTAAAACCAATAATTGAAGGTTTGGGTTATAAAAATGTAAGATTGACTTTCGAATAAATTTAAGTATCAAGATAGAAGTTAGATTTTATAGAAAGTCTTCACGATGCGGATTAAATACATCAATTAAGATTCCGCTTTCTAAACATAATACACCATGAAATACCATTGTTGGTGCAAAGAAAACATCGCCTTCTTTAAGTATTTTTTTATTATCTCCCATGGTTACTTCAAAACTTCCTTTTGCAACATAACTTAATTGTAGGTGTGGATGGTTATGAATGGTTCCGACAGCATTTTTTTCGAAAGCTACTTTTACCAGCATTAGGTTATCATCGTAAGCCATTATTTTTCTTCTCACACCGGCACCTAAATTTTCCCAATTTATGTCGTTATCAGTTATTAAAGTTTTGTTGGTTAAATCTTTGAAGTTCATTTCTAAATCTTATTTTGAATTCTACAAGGTGTGTACGAATATTTAGCTTAGGTGTTCTTATATTTATATGGTGAATTTTTAAACTTTCTACTTTGCCACCTTTGCGAAAAACTTTGTGTTCTTTGTGGTTAACCCCTTAAACCAGATACTCAAACAAAGTCTGGTCTTGGTTCAACTCTATAATTTCGAACTTAAAATCTTTCATGCGTTGCAATAAGCTAGCATAATCATCTTTATTCGTTAACTCGATTCCTACCAAAGCCGGGCCATTTTCTTTATTCGTTTTTTTAATAAATTCGAAACGCGTAATATCATCTTGCGGGCCTAAAACTTCGTTCACAAATAATTTTAAAGCGCCTGGTCGTTGTGGGAAACGAACAATGAAGTAATGTTTCAATCCCTCGAAAAGTAAAGATTTCTCCTTTATTTCCTGCATACGCTCGATGTCGTTGTTGCCACCACTAACAATGCAAACGACAGTTTTACCCGCGATTTGGTCTTTCAACTGCTCTAAAGCGGCAACTGATAATGCACCTGCGGGTTCTACAACAATTGCATCTTCGTTATAAAGCTTTAAAATGGTTGTACAAATTTGGCCTTCAGGAATTAAGTATGTAGAACTTAGAAGCTCCTGGCAATATTTATAGGTTATCCAACCCATTCTTTTTACCGCTGCACCATCAACAAAACGTTCAATATTTTCAACGGTTACAGGCCCTCCATTTTTAAGTGCTTCGCTTAATGATGGTGCTCCCATTGGTTCTACGCCGAAAATTTTTACTGAAGGCTTTACCGTTTGCAGGTAGGCACTAACACCCGATGCTAAACCACCACCACCAACAGGCACAATTATGGCATCCAGCTCTGGTAAATCCTGAAAAATTTCCATCGCAACGGTAGCTTGTCCTTCAATTACTTTGTCGTCATCAAATGGAGGAATAAATGTCGATGATTTTTCTTCACAATAAATTAAGGCCTCTTTTAAACAATCGTCAAAAGTATCGCCAACTAAAATTACCTCAATATTGTCGCCTCCGAACATATTTACCTGTCTAATCTTTTGCTTTGGCGTTATTTCGGGCATAAAGATTACGCCTTTAATGTTTAGCTTTTTACAAGAATAAGCAACACCCTGAGCATGATTACCAGCACTGGCGCATACAATTCCATTTTCTAAAGCCTCGGCTTTTAAACCACTTATTTTATTATAAGCACCTCGCAGTTTATATGAACGTACAATTTGTAAATCTTCTCTTTTGAGATAAATCTCCGCATTATATTTTAACGATAACCCTTCATTAAACTGAAGAGGGGTGCGTTTTACAATGCCTTCTAAAGTTTTAAAAGCGTTTTCAAAATCGAAAGTATTTTTTATTGTATCATTCATTTTTTTATCAAGATTTTAGTATTAAGTATCAAGATGTCTAATCGCTTTATTTTTTTTTGAAAAGCAGTTTCAGTGCTTTTCGGTTATTTCAGTCCTGCTATTCGTTGCAATATTTTTACCCCTAAATCTCCTAGAGAAGATTTGGTAAAAAGTATTTTCATTGCTATCAGGTTTAGGTAAATTAAGTCTGTTTTACAAATAAGAACTTCCCCTAACTCCCTCCTGAAGGGAATACCCCTCAAAGTTTTAATAAATGTTGTAGTTAAGACTTTACCTTTTGGTCTTTAATCTTTCCTCTCCTTTACAAAAACTTATTTATTGCATCTAAATATGCATTAGCAGATGCTTTTACAATATCAGTGCTAAAACCGTAGCCTATAAAAGATTTACCCTCATAATCAACTTTCATATTTACTTTACTTACATCATCGCTTCCACCGTGCATTGCCTGGATGGTAAATTCTTTAAGTGTTATACCTTTATCAATAATGCTTACAATCGCATTAATAGTTGCATCAACAGGTCCATTTCCTTCGGCTTTTGCTTCTTTAACTTCGCCATTATATTGCAATTTGATGTTTGCAGTTGGTTTAGCCTGGTCGCCACAAACCACTTGAAGCAAGTTTAATTTGTACCCATTTTTATACGATTCTGTTTCACCATCACTCATTAAAAAAAGTAAATCATCATCAGTAATATCTTTTTTCTCATCAGCTAAAACCAAGAAACGTTCGTAAACATCGTCAATGTTAATTTTTTCGATATCGTAATCCAAACGCTCCAAGTGGTGTTTCAAAGCGTGGCGACCGCTTCGCGCCGTTAAAATAATATCTGCACTATTTAACCCAACATCTTCAGGATTTATAATTTCGTAGTTTTCGCGATGTTTTAAAAATCCATCTTGGTGAATACCAGAGCTATGCGCAAAAGCATTTTTACCAATAATAGCTTTGTTTGGCTGAACGGGCATGTGCATCATGCGGCTTACCATTCCACTAATTTCAGTGAAATGTTTGCTGTTGATACCAGTGTGCAAACCTAAGGAATGCGTTTTCAATATCATTGAAACTTCTTCCAGCGCCGTATTTCCCGCTCTTTCACCAATTCCATTTATAGTGCATTCAATTTGGCGAGCCCCGTTTAAAACTCCGGCAATACTATTTGCCGTTGCAACGCCCAAATCGTTATGGCAATGAACTGAAATAATGGCTTGGTCGATATTTTTAACATTTTCTTTAAGGTAAAGAATTTTCGAACCATATTGGTCTGGTAGACAATAACCGTTTGTATCTGGGATGTTCACCACTGTTGCGCCAGCTGTAATTACAGCTTCAATCATTTGAGCTAAAAATGCATTATCCGCTCTTCCGGCATCCTCTGCATAAAATTCAACATCCTCAACAAACTTTTTGGCATACTTTACCGCATCAACAGCACGTTCTAAAATCTTTTCGCGGGTGCTGTTAAATTTATATTGAATGTGCATATCAGATGCACCAATTCCTGTATGTATCCGTGGATATTTAGCGTATTGTAAAGATTCAGCAGCTACGTCGATATCGCCCTTAATTGCACGTGTTAAAGCACAAATTGTAGGGTTTTTTATTGCTTTTGATAATTCTACCACACTTTGAAAATCGCCGGGACTTGAAATGGGAAATCCAGCTTCAATTACATCTACGCCAAGCAATTCAAGTGCTTTTGCAATTTCAATTTTTTGGTTTGTATCCAACTGGCAGCCTGGAACCTGCTCCCCATCTCGTAAGGTGGTATCAAAAATATATACTTTATTTGGGTCGTGTATCATTATGCTTTGGTTGTTGCGGTTAACTTTTGAGATAAAAATTTCAATACCAATTTGCCCATTTCGGCAGTGCCTAAAACTTTAAATCGGTTGGTAGTTTGGTCAGCAATATCATGCGTTCTAAAACCCTCTTTCAAAACTGCATCAACGGTATCAACCAATAATTTTGCTTCTTCTTTTAGTCCGAAACCAATTTCGAGCATCAGTGCAGCCGATAGGATAGAGGCGAGTGGATTAGCCAAATCTTTACCTGTAATATCATGCGCCGAACCATGGATTGGCTCGAAAAAACCTGTGCTTTCGCCAACCGATGCCGATGCCAACATACCCATTGAACCTGCAATTTGCGAAGCCTCGTCGGTTAAGATATCGCCAAATAAATTTGCTGTTAAAACCACATCGAATTTCTTAGGGTTTTTTATCAGTTGCATTGCTGCGTTATCGATAAACATGTGCTCCGTTTCTACATCAGGGTATTGTTTAGCAATTTCCTGAACGGTTTCACGCCATAAGCGAGAACTTTCCAAAACATTCGCTTTATCAACAGAACATAACCTTTTGCTACGTTGTTGAGCTGCCTGATAAGCTTTGTGCGCTATACGTTCAACTTCATAACGATGGTAAATCATCAAATCTGATGCAGTATTCCTATCTTCTGAGCGTGTTTTCTCTCCGAAATAAACATCACCAGTTAACTCACGGAAGAACAAAATATCCGTTCCTCTTAAAATTTCGGGCTTAATGCTTGATGCCTGAAGAAGCTCATCAAATAGTAATATCGGACGGAGGTTAGCAAACAGGCCGAGCTCCTTGCGGATTTTTAATAAACCTTGTTCTGGTCTAACTTTTAAGCTAGGGTCGTTATCGTATTTCGCATGACCGATTGCTCCAAAGAGGATGGCATCACTTTTTCGTGCTTTCTCTAAAGTTTCATCCGGCAGTGGTTCGCCAGTAACTTCGATAGCTGCATGTCCCATCAAAGCCTCATCAAAAACAAATTCGTGTCCGAAAATTTCGGCAATTTTTTCTAATGCTGCTTTTCCCCATGTGGTAACTTCGGGTCCAATACCATCTCCAGGTATTACTAAAATGTTCTTCTTCATTGTAACTCTCTCTTATGACCAGGATTTTTAGGATTTTAGGATGATGTTTACTAAGTTGCGTTTGTCCTATAAATCTTGGTTAATATTTTTATGCTTCTATATTTAAATTTTCTACGACTTTAACCTCGCCGCTTTCTAATAGTATTCTTTTTTCCAGGCAGTTTGGTAACTGCGATTCAAAATGACCAACATAAATTAAAGTCATTCCATTACTGCACAATTCATCAACCAAATGATTAAAATGTTGTGTTTGTTGTTGGTCTAATCCTTGGCATGGTTCATCTAAAATTAATAATTCAGGATTTTTGATGATGGTTCTTGCCAATAAAACCAATCTTTGTTTTCCCAGTGGGAGTGAACCTAACAGTTCATTTTTTGAAGACATTAAACCAAAATATTCTACCAATTCATCAACCTGCTGGCTTTTAGAATAAGGAAGTTGTTGAAACAAACCTACCGTATCATAAAAACCCGATGCGATACTTTGCCAAACGGTTGAAGTAGCATCAAAATACCAATGAAACTCTGGTGAGATTAAACCTATGTGCTGTTTGATGTCCCAAATACTTTCTCCACTTCCGCGTCTGTTGCCAAACAGATAAAGTTCGTTAGCGTAAGACTGCGGATGGTCGCCATTAATTAAGCTCAACAAAGTTGATTTACCGGAACCATTGTGCCCTTGCAGTAACCATTTTTCGCCAGCTTTTACTTCCCAATTGATATTTTTTAAAACCTGTTTTTCGCCATAACTGATGTTAACATTCACCATTCTTACAATATTCTCTGAAGAATAAACAGGCGATTCTTTCAGGAAAGACGGTATTTCCCCAGAATGATTTTCAGTGGACGATGATTGAGTCAGCGAATCAAGCTGAATAAATTGACCATCTTTTATCTCCGCAAAGCGATTAATCGAAATAGGTAACTCCGAGTCATTACAAATTAATATCAACTGAACGCCGTCTTGCGAAACATCATTTAGTAAAATGGTCAGATTTTTACGTGATGCAGCATCTAAGCCCGTATAAGGCTGGTCGATGATTAATAATTGCGGCTTTAACCATAAAGCTTTAACCAATTGCAGTTTTTTATTTTCTCCACTCGATAATTCGATCAGTTGAGAACTCGCAAAAGAAGAAAAGTTCAAAGCCTCTAAAATAGGTTCGACTTTGTCTAAATTAAGACTTTTTTCTATACCATAGTTCACCAATTCTGCATGAACAGTTAAAGTATCTTTTGCTTGCTGACTGGTATAACGCTGTTGGTAATAAAAGTTTGCAACACCTTCTAAGTTTTTAAATTGATACCAGCTTTCTACAAATAAAACTTCGGCAGGTAAATGGCTATTGGTGTCGAAGTTAATTTTTACTTCGCCAATTCCATTTTGTAAGCCCGCTATTATTTTTGCCAAAGAAGTTTTTCCACCTCCACTCTCGCCAAATAAAACATAATTTTCGCCACGATTTATTGTCCAGTTCAAATCCGTTAACACCAACTTTTGTTGGTATTTTAGGTTTAAATTCTGGATACTGACGATACTCTCTTTCATTTTTTTTTCCTGTGGTTTGATTACACAGATTATTTGATTACACTGATTTTATTTTTTATTCCTACTTAGGCAACTAGTATGGGCGGTTCGTCACCCTGAATTTATTTCAGGGTCTTTCATATTATTAAGATGCTGAAATGAATTCAGCATGACGACCGTTTGTGGCTAGCATATCATAATTGCTAATGAAAGTTTAGTTATGGGTTTTCGCTTTTAGCTTTAGTCTTTAAGCTTTGGTATTTCTACCTCTTTTCAAACTCTTCAATCAACTCTTTTTGCGCTAAAATGAAGTCTATATCATCATAACCATTAATTAAGCACGATTTTTTGTAAGCATTAATCTCAAAAGATTCAGCCCCACCTAAATCCTCTCCAGAAGGGAGGACTTGCTCATCGATAGATACTGTTTGGGTTTCTAAATCGACGGTTAATTTTACTTTTGGGTCTGTTTCAACTGCGGTAAAAATATTCTTCAAAAATTCCTCACTCACTTGTATAGGCAATAAGCCGTTGTTTAAAGCATTTTCCTTAAAAATATCAGCAAAAAAACTGCTGATAACTACATCAAAGCCCGCATCTTGGATAGCCCATGCCGCATGCTCTCGACTGCTGCCGCAACCAAAATTTTTACCCGCAACTAAAATTTGCCCGCTGTAAGTTGGGTCATTTAAAACGAAGTCGGCTTTAGGCTGATTGTCATTTTCATAACGCCAGTCGCGGAATAGATTTTCGCCAAAACCCTCGCGAGTAGTCGCTTTTAAAAACCTCGCAGGGATAATCTGGTCGGTATCAATATTCTCTATATTTAATGGCACTATGGCCGATGTTAATTTTGTGAACTTTTTCATTTTAAATAGTATTAAGTCGTGAGTATCAAGTATCAAGACTTGTTTCGCTTTAGTCGTTATGCTTTAACCTCTCTTAAAGGCTTTAATTCTCAGTCTTCTATAGTCTGCAACCCATTCTCCTTTTATAAAGTAGTTGGGTTTTAGCATTTCAACAGCTAAATTTTTGATTGATTCGGTTTGCTCTTTAGTCAGGTTTTTAAATGCGTGTTGTGCAAATTGATTAATCCAAATGTACATGCCGTCATCACCGATTAATTTCGTTGGCCTATCGAATAACCAAGCTTGTTCCACTTCAAAACCTTTTGATTCTAGTAATGTGGTGTAAGTACTTATTGATGGGAAAAACCAAAAGTTTGTGGCAATTTTATCTGCTAAACCCAATTGCTCAGCAGCAGCTGAAATTGCATCTGTTATACTTTTCACGTTCCCTTTTCCGCCAAATTCGGCTACCAATCTTCCGCCAGGTTTTAAACTATTGTATAAACCATCGGCCAATGCATTTTGGTCTTCAATCCAGTGGAAAGTAGCGTTACTAAAAATTGCATCGAAGTTTTCATGGTAAGGAAGTTTAGTCCCATCTAATACTTCAAAATTTAAATTTGGATAAGCTTTTTTTGCGTTGGCAACCATTTCTGCAGATGCATCTGTTCCTAAAACATTAGCACCAAACTCTGCAATTTGTGCCGCCAGCTGACCCGTTCCGCAACCTATATCTAAAATATGTTCTTGTGCCTTCGGTGCTAGCCATTGCAAAACATCCGCTCCATAATCGGATACGAAATGATGTTGTTTATCGTATAATGTGGCGTCCCAAACTATTTCTGGCATAACTTCTATTCTTTTACTAAGATTTATGGATTTTAAGATTATTGTGGAATGTAGTGGCTAATCATCAAATCTTTCAAAATCTTATTATTTATAGTACATTTTTTATATTTCTATGTGTAAGACATCATGCAAAACCTTAAACCTTCTATCTTTTAACTTTCAGCCTCGATATAATGCTCAACAATCGGAAAAGGCTCATAAAAATGATGTAATAACTTTTTCCAATCCTGATATGCTGTTGAACATCTAAAATCTTCCGTATGTGACTCAAGATTTTCCCAGTTTACAAGCAGAATGTATTTATCTGTCTCTTCTAAGCATTTCTTTAGTTGATGGGAATTGTAGCCATCCATCGATGCAATGATTTTTTGAGCCTCGCTAAATGCCTTTTCAAAATCAGCTGATAGGCCTGCTTTTATATTCAATGTCGCAACTTCTAAAATCATGTTTTTAACTTTTCCTCAATGAAGAGTGGCTAGGCAAATCGCAGAAACCTTAAACCGTCCACCTTTTAACCTTCAACCTTTTCTAATAATTCTCTCACATCCGTAATTACACCTGTTACAGCGGCAGCAGCAGCCGTTAGCGGACTAGCCAATAACGTTCTTGCATTTTGTCCTTGTCGGCCCTCAAAATTTCTATTCGAAGTAGAAACGCAATATTTACCTGCCGGGATTTTATCTTCATTCATTCCTAAACAAGCACTACAACCTGGTTCTCGTAACTGGAAACCAGCCGCCTCGAAAATTTTATCTAAACCTTCATTTATGGCCTGTTGCTCTACTTGTTTTGAGCCTGGAACAATCCAAACCGTTACGTTATCTGCTTTGCGCTTATCTTTTACAAAATCTGCAACTTCACGTAAATCCTCAATGCGAGAGTTGGTGCAACTTCCAATGAAAACATAATCAACTGGTTTACCAATTAAAGATGCATCATCATCAAAGCCCATATAATCTAAAGCCTTTTGATAAGAAAGTTTTTCTTTTTCTGGTTGAGCATTGGTAGCCGGGATATTTTCCTGGATACCCATTCCCATACCAGGGTTAGTTCCATAGGTAATCATTGGTGCAATATCGGCTGCATCGAAAGTTAAAACACTATCGAATGTTGCATCAGCATCGCTGTATAGAGTTTTCCAATAAGCTAAAGCTTTATCCCATTCTTCTCCGGCAGGAGCAAACTTTCTGCCTTTAATGTAATCGAAAGTGATTTGGTCTGGAGCAATTAAGCCACCCCTCGCACCCATTTCAATACTCATATTGCAAATCGTCATTCGTGCCTCCATGCTTAAAGCTTCAATTGCCGAACCTGCGTATTCTATAAAATAACCCGTACCACCAGCCGCAGAAATCTGTGCGATGATGTAAAGAATAATGTCTTTCGCACCAACACCTTTCCCTAACTGTCCGTTCACTTCAATTTTCATGGTTTTAGGTTTCGACTGCAATAAACACTGCGTTGCAAAAACCTGCTCTACCTGCGATGTGCCGATACCGAAAGCAATTGCGCCAAAAGCACCATGGGTAGAGGTGTGACTATCACCGCAAACCATTGTTTTTCCTGGTAAAGTAATACCCAATTCAGGACCAATTACATGAACAATGCCCTGAAAGGGATGACCTAAGCCATAAAGTTCGATTCCAAATTCTGCACAATTTTTTGTGAGCATATCTACTTGATAGCGGGAAAGCTCTTCTTTAATTGGCATTAATTGGTTTAGGGTTGGTACGTTATGGTCGGCTGTTGCCACCGTTTGTTTCGGACGTAAAACAGGCAAACCTCTTTTGCGCAAACCATCAAAAGCCTGCGGAGAAGTAACCTCGTGTATTAAGTGTGTATCAATGTATAAAATATCGGGAAAGCCTTCTTCGCTTTTTACAACGTGAGCATCCCAAATTTTTTCTACTAATGTTTTTGACATTTTGTTATATTTTGTAAACCTTATAGGTTTTAAAAACCTATAAGGTTTGATTTTTACTATGCTGTTTTAATTGCTTTCATAGCAGTCATCGCCTTGCGTAAAGTAGCGCCAATTTGTTCTACCTCGTGCGAGCGAATGGCCTCATTTACCTCAATTAATTTTCTGTTATCAACAGCGCCATCTTTGCCGTCGTTAAAGTTTTTACCCACTAAATCGGTATCCACTTTTTTCATAAAATCGGCTAACAAAGGCTTGCAAGCTTGGTCGAACAGGTAACAACCATACTCAGCGGTATCAGAAATTACGCGGTTCATTTCGAACAACTTCTTACGTGCAATCGTATTAGCGATTAGCGGAGTTTCGTGTAAAGATTCGTAGTAAGCAGATTCTGGCTTAATTCCAGCCTGAACCATTGTTTCGAAAGCCAATTCGACACCTGCACGAACGAAAGCAACCATTAATGTATAGTTATCGAAATACTCTTGCTCACCGATTTTCACATCGCCAGCAGGTGTTTTTTCGAAAGCAGTTTCGCCAGTTTCCGCTCTCCAAGCCAACAAATTTTTATCTCCATTTGCCCAATCTTCCATCATAATACGGCTAAATTCGCCACTCATAATATCATCCTGGTGTTTTTGAAACAACGGACGCATAATGTCTTTCAATTCTTCTGAAATTTCGAAAGCTTTAACTTTAGCTACATTGCTTAAACGGTCCATCATTGCAGTAATACCACCTTGTTTTAAAGCCTCAGTAATTACCTCAACACCATATTGAACCAATTTAGATGCATAACCAGCATCGATTCCTTTCTCTACCATTTTATCAAAAGATAGGATAGAACCTGTTTGCAACAAGCCACAAAGAATGGTTTGCTCGCCCATTAAATCGGATTTTACTTCGGCAACGAACGATGATTTTAATACACCAGCTCTATGGCCACCTGTGCCAACCGCATAAGCTTTTGCCTGTGCTAATCCTTTACCTTGAGGGTCATTTTCTGGGTGTACAGCAATCAAAGTTGGTACACCAAAACCACGAACATATTCTGCTCTAACTTCGCTGCCCGGGCATTTTGGTGCCACCATAATAACGGTTAAATCTTTACGTATTTGCATGCCTTCTTCTACAATGTTGAAACCATGAGAGTAAGATAGTGTTGCTCCATCTTTCATTAATGGCATTATTGCATTAACTACTGCAGTATGTTGTTTATCTGGTGTAAGGTTAATTACCACATCAGCAGTAGGAATTAATTCTTTGTAAGTACCAACGTTAAAGTTGTTTTCTGTTGCATTTTTCCAAGAATCTCTTTTACCTTCAATTGCCTCTTTACGCAACGTGTAGCTCACATCTAAACCACTATCTCTTAAATTTAAACCTTGGTTTAGGCCTTGAGCGCCACAACCTACAATTACCAGTTTTTTGCCTTTTAAAGCGCTAACGCCATCTAAAAATTCGCTGCTATCCATGAAATCGCAAACACCCAATTGGTTCAATTTTTCTCTAAGAGGTAATGTGTTAAAATAATTTGACATCGTTTTATTGGTTTTAAGCCCCACCCAACCCTCCCCAGAGGGGAGGACTTAGCAGGATGTTTAATTTTATCGGTTTATATTTTTTTTATTCTTTTGGATGATATATTGATGAGATGATTTCACCGATTTATTTTTTGAAAAGGTGGTTTCAGTACTCTTCGGCTCGTTCAGTCCCGCTTTCTGTTTCAATCTTTTTGTGTTTGTCAGTGTTAGCCTGTCGAAAAACCTGCAGCAAAAAGTATTTCCACTTCAATCGGGTTTAGAAAACTTAGTTTTGCTGTTTCAAATCCTAATCCATTTTCCATCTTCCATTTTCAACTCAACATCTTCCATCATCACAAATTTTTCTTCAATGCCAATGCATATCCATAATGCAGGTTATCATGCCCAATCGTTGTAATCAATATTTCTTCAATGCTCTTCATCTTTACACCATAAGTTGCAGTTGGAAAAGGAGTGATGGTAGCAAACACACCATTCGCATAATCTTCCTTTATCTTTTCAATACTTTCTAATGCCAATGCTTTCAATTCTAAAACTTCCTGTTCCGTTACCGTATAAGTCGGGCGAGTATCTTTCTTATAGAATTCATTAAACTTTACCGAGCTTGCATCCGCTAAAATCCCTGTGCGTACATAACAAAGCGTTTGGGTGCTCACTACAATATGGCCGAAATTCCAAATGATATTATTGTTATAGCCATCAGGAATTTTATTCAATTGTTCGATGGTTAAGCCATCAATCCATTTGATAAATGCTTTTCTCGAGTTTATTATAAATTCAAATATTTGTTTCATTGTTATTTTTGTATCAAGTAGTAAGTATCGAGTATCAAGTAGTAAGTATCAAGCTTAGTACCTTCCGGCTTAAACCTTTCTACCCTCTACCTTTCTCTTACATGGTAAATATCTTTCCGCCTTTTTCTAAAAATTCGTTTTCAACCAATTCTTCGCCTGGTTCTTCTGCTTCAAATTCTTTCAGTTTTTCGTGGAAACCGGCACTATCTTTAATAATCGCCACTCTTGCCGAACGAACAAATTCGATAAGCTCATAAGGCTCAAGTGCCTTAACTAATGCATCCGTTTCTTCTCTATGGCCTGTTACAGCGAAAACAGTGTAATCTTTACGAATTACCACTGCGCTTGCACCATACTGTCTTAATAAACGTTCAACAGTTACTTTTTCAGCAATTTCATCAGTAGAAACCTTGTACAAAGCCAATTCCTGCCAGATAATTTCGTCGTTAGTATTGAAATAAACTTTCAATACTTCAATCTGCTTTTCTATCTGACGGGCAAGTTTTCTCACCACTTCGTAACCTTCGTGGATTACAATATTAAAACGGTGTATACCATCAATTTCTGATGCCGAACTGTTTAAACTCTCAATGTTGATTTTTCTTTTCGAGAAGATAATTGCAATTCTATTTAATAACCCGATGCGGTTTTCAGCATATACGGTAATCGTATATTCCTGCTTTCCATCTAAGTCAAGCGTATCTTCTGTATATTTTATTTTATCTTCAGTAGTCATGTTTCTTGGATTAAGGATGAAAGAGCAAAGATTAAAGAGTAATGTAAAATCCTTGTTCATTTATCTTTTGTCTTAATTATTTTAACCTAATTTCACTAACGCTCATTCCTTGCGGAACCATTGGGAAAACGTTATTTTCTCTTCCAACCATAACCTCTAAAAGGTAAGAACCTTTATGGTTTATCATGGTTTCCAAAGCAGTTCTCAAGTTTTCGCGTTGGTTAACCATTTGCGCTTCTATGTAATATGCTTTTGCTAAAGCCACAAAATCAGGACTTGTAATGTTCACAAAAGAGTAGCGTTTATCGTTAAATAACTGTTGCCATTGGCGAACCATGCCTAAAAAGCGGTTGTTCAAAATCAGGATTTTCACGTCAGCACCGAATTGCATAATCGTACCCAATTCTTGTGGTGTCATTTGGAAACCACCATCGCCTATTATTGCGATAACTGTTTTATTGGGCGCACCATATTTAGCACCAATCGCCGCTGGTAATCCAAAACCCATTGTGCCTAATCCTCCAGATGTAATATTACTTCTGGTATTATTAAATTTGGCATAGCGGCATGCAACCATTTGGTGTTGACCAACATCTGTTACAATAATTGCTTCACCATCACAAATTTCGTTGATGTTGCGTAATACTTCGCCCATTGTAATTTCATCTCCCTCTGGATAAAGTTCTGGAGTAATTACTTGGTCTATTTCCTGTTGATTGTAATCTCTGAAAATAGCTAACCATTCTTCGTGTTTATTTTCATTAACCAAATTAGTTAATAGCGGAAGTGTTTCCTTACAATCGCCCCAAACGCCGACATCGGCTTTAACATTTTTATCAATTTCGGCAGGGTCGATATCTAAGTGAACAATTTTTGCTTGTTTAGCATATTTGTCTAACCGGCCAGTTACCCGGTCATCGAAACGCATCCCGATGGCTATAATAACATCAGCCTCATTGGTTAAAACATTCGGGCCATAATTTCCATGCATACCTAACATACCCACGTTTAATGGGTGAGAAGTTGGGATTGCACCTTCGCCCATAATTGTCCATGCCGCTGGAATGCCACTTTTATCGATAAAAGCTTTAAATTCTTGTTCTGCGCTACCTAAAACAATACCTTGGCCGAATAATACAAATGGTTTTTTAGCTGCGTTAATTAACTCAGCAGCTTGCTCAATATATTCTACCCTTACTTTTGGTTTAGGGCGATAAGAACGAATGTGATTGCATTTTATATACTCTGGAAATTCCTCAATCTGTATTTGTGCATTTTTGGTAATATCAATTAAAACTGGCCCCGGTCTCCCGCTTTTAGCGATATAGAATGCTTTTGCTAAAACTTCCTGTATTTCGTTGGCATCAGTAACCTGATAGTTCCACTTGGTAACTGGCGTTGTAATGTTGATTACATCAGTTTCCTGAAAAGCATCGGTACCTAATAAATGGGCAAAAACTTGTCCTGTAATCACTACTAAAGGCGTACTATCAATTTGAGCATCAGCTAAACCTGTAACTAAGTTAGTTGCACCTGGTCCGCTGGTTGCAAAACAAACACCTACTTTGCCACTTGTTCTGGCAAAACCTTGTGCAGCATGGATACCACCTTGTTCATGTCGAACCAAAATATGCTCCAACTTGTCTGAGTAATCGTAAAGTGCATCATAAATTGGCATAATTGCGCCGCCCGGATAACCGAAAATGGTGGTTACACCCTCTTCAATTAATCCATTCAACAAAACCTGTGAGCCTGTTCCCTTAAATAAAGTTTTCGAGGTTTCTGCTTTAGCCTCAGTTTGTTGTATCATATCTTGTGCAGTTTCCATAATTATGTTTTTGCGGTCCTATTATTTTTTAATTTTAAACCCAATTCTTTCTCTATCGTTCCACTTTAATTGAGCAATTTTCTCATCGATTAAATTTTCCATAGCATCGTAAAGTTCATTTAGCTGAACATCATGTTCACCAATCCGTTCTTTAATTTCTGTAAGTTGTTCATTGATGTTGTTTTGCTTTAGCAAAATTTTCCGAACATCAACAAAGGTCCTCATGATGGCAATGTTCATATTTATTGCCTTTTCACTTTTCAAAACACCACTTAGCATGGCTACACCTTGCTCGGTAAATGCATATGACATCTTTCGAGTGCCACCCCAACTTGAAGTCACAATTTGTGACTTCAAGTTGGGGTCGTATGTTTTCAACATTTGTTGTGACAAATCATTGTTTTTTTGATAACCGGTTACAATTTGTGACCGCATACTTTCCCATTCATTTGTCGTCAGTTGAAACATAAAATCTTCCGGAAAACGCATTAAATTTCGCTTAACCGCTTGGTTCAATACTTTAGTTTCTACCTCATAAAGTGATGCTAAATCAAAATCTAACATTACTCTTTCACCCCGAATTACATAAATTCTGCTTTCAATGCTTTTAATAATTTGCATGTGGTATTCATTTAAATATTAATTTATTGTCGGGATGACTTCAAATTTAATATTCATCAGTTACGCAGCCACTTGCTGCGTCTGATACAGTTTTAGCATATTTATAAAGTACACCTTTAGTTACCTTCAATTCGGGCTGAACATATTTTTGTCTTCGCTCTGAGATAACTTCATCGCTAACTTGTAAGCTGATAATATTATTTACAGCATCGATTAAAATTCTATCATCATCTTCCACCAGGCCAATTAAGCCGCCTTTGTAAGATTCAGGTGTAATGTGGCCCACCACAAATCCATGAGTACCACCCGAAAAACGGCCATCAGTAATTAATGCAACCGATTTACCCAAACCCGCACCAATAATTGCAGAAGTTGGTTTTAGCATTTCAGGCATTCCAGGAGCGCCTACAGGTCCAGAGTTTTTAATCACAATAACATCACCAGGTTGAACACGACCGCTCGAAATACCAGCAATTAAATCATGTTCGCCATCAAATACACGTGCCGGACCTTCGAATTTTTCACCTTCTTTTCCACTTATTTTTGCAACAGAACCTTTTTCAGCTAAGTTTCCGTACAAAATTTGTAAGTGACCAGTTGCTTTAATAGGCTCGCTTAATTTTTGAATGATTTTCTGGTCGTAATCCATAATCGATTTAACATCAGCCAAGTTTTCTGCTACCGTTTTTCCGGTTACGGTTAAGCAATCGCCATGTAATAAATCTTCATCCAATAAGTATTTTAAAACAGCCGGGATACCACCATATTGATGTAAATCTTGCATTAAATATTTACCGCTGGGTTTAAAATCGGCTAATACAGGTGTTACATCACTCATTCTTTGGAAGTCATCTTGCGTAATTTCTACGCCAATGGCTTTTCCCATTGCAATAAAGTGTAATACTGCATTTGTACTTCCACCTAAAATGATAATCGAACGAATGGCATTTTCAAATGCTTTTCTCGTCATGATATCAGAAGGTTTGATGTCTTTTTCTAATAAAATTTTGATGTACTTACCTGCATCTAAACACTCTTGTTTTTTCTCTTCGCTAATGGCTGGGTTTGAAGAAGAATAAGGTAAACTCATTCCTAAAGCCTCAATTGCAGATGCCATTGTATTCGCCGTGTACATGCCGCCACATGCGCCTGCACCTGGGCAAGTATGTTTGATAATTCCTTGATAATCTTCTTCAGAAAGGTTGCCACATATTTTTTGGCCTAAAGCCTCGAAAGCAGAAACGATGTTTAGTTCTTCACCTTTGTAATAACCCGGAGCAATCGTGCCGCCGTAAACCATAATCGATGGGCGGTCTAAACGAGCCATGGCCATAATGGCACCAGGCATATTTTTATCACAACCAGGGATGGAAATAATACCATCATAATATTGGCCACCACAAATGGTTTCGATACTGTCTGCAATTACATCGCGACTTACCAAAGAGTAACGCATGCCATCAGTACCGTTGCTCATACCATCACTTACGCCAATTGTATTAAAAACTAAGCCAACTAAATCATTTTTCCAAACGCCTGCTTTAACATCTTTTGCAAGGTCGTTAAGGTGCATATTGCAGGTATTTCCATCATAACCCATACTCGCTATACCCACTTGTGCTTTTGCCATATCGGCATCAGTTAAACCGATTCCATAAAGCATGGCTTGTGCTGCAGGTTGCGTTGGGTCTTGTGTAAATGTTTTACTGTACTTATTTAATTCACTCATTGTTATTGGAAGTTGTAATGTTTTGTATGGATGTAATGTCGTCCTTAATAGTTATAATGTTGTAATATTTTTGAAGTTGAAAGTTTTCAGCTAATCTTGATACTTGATACTCAGTACTTGATACTTACTATTCGCTACTAAATAATCACTTCGTAATTTACTTTCTCTAGCACAAGATTTTTATAAGCACGTTGTATGGTATAACCCAAAGATTCTCTCCAAAGCGTACGGAAAACGATATCATCTATCGATGCGATACCGGCAATTTCAGTAGCTGTACCACACAAAAAAGCGCCATCTGCATTCTTCAAATCTTCCACGGTTAATTTTTTCTCTATGCATTCAATATCTAAAACTGTGCAAAGTTCTTTAACAGTTGCCCTTGTAATGCCCGGTAAAATATTGCCTGCAGATGGTGTATAAAGCTTCCCATCTTTTTCGATGAAAATGTTAGCGCCAGATGCCTCAGCCACAAAACCATGCATATCTAAAAGCAAAGCTTCATCATAGCCTTTATTGTTGGCCGCTGTTGTTGCCAAGATAGAGTTTACATAATTACCGCTCAATTTCGCCTCCATGGGTGTTGATTTTGGATTTGGCCTTTCGTAATCGGAAATTGTTAATTTCAATAATTTATTCCCCGAATAAGCATCCCAATCCCAGGCACAAATTAAAATGGAAACACCAGTTGGTCCATTCAATTTCATGTTTGGGTGGCAAAAAACAAGCGGACGGATATAAGCGTCTTTCAGTTTATTTAGCGTAAGTAATTTATAGGTTTCTTTAACTAACTCTTCCTTATCCCATGGAAATGGAATATTTGCCAGTTGACATGATCGCTCTAAACGGTCGAAATGGGCAGCTGCTTTAAAAATGCGATTGCCATTGTGCGTTTTGTAGGCTCTAATACCTTCAAAAGCAGCATAACCATAATGTAGCGACTGACCATAAAGATCAGTACTGCTATCTACAGCCTTTTCAAACTTTCCATCAAGGTATATAATCGTATTAGAATTATAGTACTTCATAATACTGCGTTTTGTTATTTAAAAAAAGCGTCCCGATTGTATCGGGACGCTTTAAGTATATTTAGTTATTTACATCTATTTAAAAGCAGCCCGGTTTCTTCCCTAGTAAAATATTTAGGAGTAGTAGGTTCACAATAATGACAGGTAATAACAAAACATTTCCTGCTGCAATTGCAGGTGCGATGTTAGAAAAACGGTTGGTTTGAATTGTCATTATTTCTTGATGCTTTATAAATACCAATTTAGTTTTTGGTTCATTAATATGCAAGAGAAATCAGAAAAAAGTGAAATAAGAATATAATTCTAACATATTAAGTTAATTCCGAATATTATTCTTTATAGTGGTGAATTTAGTGATTTAATGCCGACGAAGCTAGACTAAATATCAAAACGGTATATGGTATGTTTATTATGCTTGCATCATAAATTTTCCATTTTTCTTCTTAAAATTGCATTTTTGGAAATGAAATTTAAAAATTTAATAGATTTCTATTGGAATAAATTGTAAGAGTAACTTTAGAATTTATCAAGTTACCTCATCATAATCCATTATAAAAATCAATTCTCCAATTTACAAAAAAAGCCTTTTCGAAATTAATCGAAAAGGCTTTTTTGAGATGCTGAAATAAATTCAGCATGACGAATTTCAATTATGCAATACCTTCTGCCAATACAACAATTTTATTGTGAATGGCTTCAACTACACCGCCTTTGATAAAAAAACGTTGTTCGTCGGTTTTGTTTGCTTTAATAATAACTTCTCCATCTTCTAAAGTTGAGATGATAGCTGCATGGTCTTTTAAAATCTGAAAAGAACCTAAAGTGCCAGGAACCGTAACTGCTGTTACTTCACCTTCGAAAACTTTTTTATCTGGAGTTAATATTTCTAAATTCATTCTTTTTAAAATTGAGTATTAAGTAGCAAGTATCAAGTATCGAGTAGGGTTTAGTTATCTTGATACTTAATACTCAAATCTTGATACTAGTTGTTCGCTTCTGCTAATAATTTTTTACCTTTTTCAATAGCATCTTCAATGCTACCAACTAAGTTAAATGCAGCTTCAGGATATTCATCAACTTCACCATCCATAATCATGTTGAAACCTTTGATGGTATCTTTAATATCAACCAACACACCTTTTAAGCCTGTAAATTGCTCAGCTACGTGGAAAGGTTGAGATAAGAAACGTTGAACACGACGAGCTCTTGATACCACTAATTTATCTTCTTCGGATAATTCGTCCATACCTAAAATTGCAATGATATCTTGTAATTCTTTATAACGCTGTAAAGTTTCTTTAACACGTTGTGCAGTGTTATAGTGCTCATCACCTAAAACGGCAGGAGAAAGGATACGTGAAGTTGAATCCAATGGGTCAACCGCAGGGTAAATACCTAACTCAGCAATTTTACGAGAAAGTACCGTAGTTGCATCTAAGTGGGCAAATGTTGTTGCCGGTGCAGGATCAGTTAAATCATCCGCAGGTACATATACCGCTTGTACTGATGTAATTGAACCGCGTTTTGTTGAGGTAATACGCTCTTGCATTAAACCCATTTCGGTTGCCAATGTTGGTTGGTAACCTACTGCAGATGGCATACGACCTAATAAAGCCGATACCTCAGAACCTGCTTGAGTGAAACGGAAGATGTTATCAACGAAGAAAAGTATGTCTTTTCCAGCGCCTTCACCATCACCATCACGGAAATATTCTGCAACTGTTAATCCTGATAATGCTACACGAGCACGTGCACCAGGAGGTTCGTTCATTTGACCGAAAACTAACGTTGCTTTTGATTCTTTTAATTTTTCAGTATCAACTGATTTTAAATCCCAACCACCTTTTTCCATAGAGTGTAAGAATTCATCACCATAGTTAATTACGCCTGATTCGATAAACTCACGAAGTAAGTCGTTACCCTCACGAGTACGTTCACCAACACCTGCGAATACTGATAAACCAGCATAAGCTTTAGCGATGTTATTTACCAATTCCATGATTAATACCGTTTTACCTACACCAGCACCACCGAATAAACCAATTTTACCACCTTTTGCATAAGGCTCTAATAAATCGATTACTTTAATACCTGTGAAAAGTACTTCAGTTTCGGTAGATAAATCTTCGAACTTAGGAGGAGTTGCATGTATAGGACGACCATCTGTTTTATCAACAGCAGTAATACCATCAATGGCTTCACCAACCACGTTAAATAAACGGCCTTTAATTTGGTCGCCTACTGGCATTTTAATTGCTGAACCAGTATCAAGAACCTTCATTCCACGAACTAAACCATCTGTAGAATCCATCGAGATTGCACGAACGCGATCTTCACCTAAGTGTTGTTGAACTTCTAAAACAATTTTTTGTCCGTTTTCTTTCGTTATTTCTAACGCATCAAAAATTTTAGGTAGATGGGCATCATCAGCAAAGCTAACGTCAACCACTGGGCCGATAATTTGTGCTATTTTTCCTAAGTTAGGCATATCTGTTGTGAGTAAATTTATTACAATCAATGAATTAAAGCTGTTTGTAGGGGCTCCAATTCGGTTGGCAAAGTTAAGTTATTCTTGCCTAATTTTAAATATATATTATAAATTTTTTCAACAAGGATTTATTAGATAATTTAGAGGCATAAAATCATCTGATGAAAACAATTTTAACAACAGGTAGCAATGGCCTTTTAGGTCAAAAAATAACTGAGAAGATTTTAGCTGAGGGTAGGGTAAAACTGAAAGCTACTTCAAAAGGTGCAAATCGTTACCCCATTACAAATGGTTATGAATACGCAGAAATGGATATTCTAAATCCAGCCCAGGTTAGAGCCGTTATCGAAAAATGTAAGCCCGATGCAATTATCCATACCGCGGCGATGACTAATGTTGATACTGCAGAGGCAAATAAAGAACTTTGCTACCAGTTAAATGTTGATGCTGTGAAAACTTTAGTATCGCTTTGCGAAGAAAAGAATATTCAATTCATACATTTAAGCACAGATTTCGTTTTTGATGGGGCCGATGGGCCATATAAAGAGGATGATACCGTTAATCCCTTAAGCTATTATGGCGAGTCAAAAGTTTTAGCAGAAGAATTGTTAAAAAACTCAAAAGCAAACTGGGTAATTTTAAGAACAATTTTAGTTTACGGAATTACGAATGACATGAGCAGAAGTAATATAGTACTTTGGGCGAAAGGTGCTTTAGAAAAAGGCATACCAATTAATGTAGTTAATGACCAATGGCGGATGCCAACTCTAGCAGAAGATTTAGCCGAAGCTTGTTTATTGGCTTTAGAAAAAAATGCCCAGGGAATTTACCATATATCTGGCAAAGATTACATGAGTATTGCAGATTTAGTGAGAAAAGTTGCCGATTATTGGGCATTTGATAAATCAATTATTTCGGAGATAAGTTCTGAAAGTTTAAATCAAACTGCGAAGCGCCCATTAAGAACTGGATTTGTACTCGATAAAACGATTAGAGATTTAGGTTACAATCCCCATAGTTTTAGCGAGGGGTTAAAGATTGTGGATGAGCAGATGAAGAATAGTATCAAGTAGATAGTATCAGGTATCAAGTAGTATCAGGTATCAAGATTGGATGCATTGTACTATTAACTAAATAAAACACTTAACAATAAAGCAATTAAAATATGTCACTACAAATTGGCGATCAAGCCCCAGATTTTAAATTATACAGTTCGGATTTAGCTGAAGTTTCTTTATCAGAATTTAAAGGCAAAAAAGTAATTATTCATTTCTTTCCAATGGCTTTTACAGGAACCTGTACCGAACAGTTATGTACCATAAGAGATAATTTCAGCTTTTATGAAGGTATTAATGCGCAAGTTTTAGGTATTTCTGTAGATTCTCCATTCTCTTTAGCTAAATTTAAAGAAGTACAGAGTTATCAGTTTCCATTATTATCCGATTTTAATAAAGAAGCATCGCAAGCCTATGGTGCTTTTTATGATGAATTTGTATTCGGATTGAAAGGCGTTTCTAAAAGAGCAGCTTTCGTTATAGATGAAGATGGAAAAATTGTTTATGCAGAGGTTTTAGAAAGTGCTGGTGATTTACCTGATTTTAAAGCAATTAATGATTCTTTAAAATCTTAAATCATTTTTTTTCAAATATAATTGCGAAATTAAATCTCAAATCTTACTTTTGCAGTCCGTTAACCACACGGTAACGCATTTGTAGCTCAATTGGATAGAGCATCTCACTACGGATGAGAAGGTTTGGGGTTCGAATCCCTACAAGTGCACATAAAGAGGAAATCATTTTTGATTCCTCTTTTTTTGTTTTATACCATATTACCTGTAAGAAACCTCATATTTCTCTTAGATTGTTTAAAGCATTCCTTAAAAGTTTCGATTTAGGAATATATTCTTCAATTTCTGTTGTAGAATAGTTTAGATAGGTTTTAAACTATCCCGTTTTTTAAATAAATTATCAATAATAATGGCATGTAAATTAATAATTATATATTTGCAGCCTTGAAAGGCAGCACTTTGTCTGATTTTCATAATATTAATTTGCGAGCCATAGGAATAAGGCTTTTTTAATTTTAAAGATAACCTAAACCACGTTGATGCTTAATTTAGTTCTCTTTGGCCCACCGGGGGCGGGTAAAGGTACCCAATCCGAAAAGTTGATATCAAAATATCAATTATTACATATTTCAACCGGCGATTTGTTTAGAGCACATGTAAAGGGAGAAACCAAATTAGGGAAAAAAGTTAGCCAATTATTGGCAGATGGCGAATTAGTGCCAGATGCGATAACAATTGCCATGCTTGAAGAAGAGGTTGATAAAAATCCTGATGCAAAAGGATTTGTGTTTGACGGGTTTCCACGTACGGTGCCTCAAGCTATTGAGCTTGATTTGTTTTTAGAGCGTAAAGGCAGTAAAATTGCTGGTGTTATTGCTCTAGATGTAGATCAGGAAGAATTAACAAAACGTATTGCTGAGCGCCACAAAGTTAGCGGTCGAGCTGATGACGATGCTGAAAAGTTGAAAAAACGTATTTCAGAATATTTTGATAAAACTATCCACGTGTTGCCTTATTACGAGGAACAAGGGAAGTTGAAAAAAGTAAATGGAATTGGAGAGATAGAAACAGTTTACAATGACCTTTGCTCGGTTATTGATAAATTTTAGTACAATATTTAATTAATTGCATCCGCAGAAAAAGCATTAGTTGTTTTTTGCGGATGTTTGTTTTTTAGCGATTTTTACATATAAAAAATCGAGAATGTAAATGCAGTAATTTTATCGGCAATTTTAACATCTAAAATTGTCAATCTAAAATCTTCAATCAATATGTCACAAGGTTCAAATTTCGTAGATTATGTAAAGATTTGTTGTCGTTCTGGTAAGGGCGGGGCAGGTTCAGCACATTTGCATCGTGATATTTTAACATCAATGGGCGGCCCTGATGGCGGCGATGGCGGTCGTGGAGGGCATATCATTGTTGTTGGCAGCAGTAACATTTGGACATTATTACACCTTAAATACCGCAAGCACATTATTGCCGAAGATGGTTTAGCAGGTGGAAGTTCTCATAAATTCGGACGCCAGGGTAAAGATGAAATTTTAGAAGTTCCACTTGGAACCATTGCTAAAGATGCAGAAACCGGCGAAGTGCTTTTTGAAATTACCAAAGATGGCGAAACCAAAATTTTAACGCCTGGCGGTCGCGGAGGTTTGGGTAATGCACATTTTAAAAACTCGGTTCAGCAGACACCACGTTTTGCACAACCCGGCGAGCAAGGCAAAGAAGTTTGGAATATTCTTGAATTAAAGGTTTTGGCTGATGTTGGTTTGGTTGGTTTTCCTAATGCGGGTAAATCTACCTTACTATCTGTAGTTTCTGCTGCAAAACCTGAAATAGCTGATTATCCTTTCACAACCATTGTTCCTAATTTGGGAATTGTAAGTTACAGAGGTGGGAAATCTTTTGTAATGGCCGATATACCCGGAATTATTGAGGGTGCATCGAAAGGAAAAGGTTTAGGTTATCGTTTCTTACGCCACATCGAGCGTAACTCCGTATTGTTATTTATGGTTCCTGCTGATACGAGCAGAACGATAAAAGAAGAATATGAAATATTAAAAAGGGAATTGGAATCTTATAATCCTGAATTAATGCAAAAACCACATGTTTTAGCCATTACAAAATCTGATATGTTGGATGAAGAATTAATGGCTGAAATGAAACAGGATTTGCCTAAAATTCCATCAATATTTATTTCTTCGGTAGCTGAAAAGAACATTTTAGAATTGAAAGACATGCTTTGGAAAGCAATTGAGGCGTAAAAATCAAAAATTAAAAGTAAAAAGTCCGAATTCAGAAGAATTTGTTATTGAATTTTGTATTCTAAAATGACAGCTAACTCATTTTACATAGCTAGTAACTACGTTCTCATTCTATCAACGATTAAACCTATCCATTCTTTTAAGATAAACTGCCAGTATGCAAAAGCTCCGGCATCAGGTAAATAATAATCAGAAATGTCATAGTTTTCTTTTCCAAAATAATCAGTAGGATAATAATCCAACTTGCGATTAAAGATTTTGTCAAAAATCATTTTTGAACGTGGAATATGCCATGCACTTGTAATCACAAGTATCGATGCATTTGGCTTCGTCTTGTTTATCAGCTCAAAAGTATATTTTGCGTTTTCAATGGTGTTTTTGCTTTCATTCTCTACTAAAACTACTGAATCAGGAATGCCAATATTTTTCAGGTATTTTGCAGTTAAATCTGCTTCAATAGATTCTGATCCAATCAACTTACCAGAGCCACCGCTGATTAAAATTTTTTTGATGATACCTTTTTTGAGTAAATTGATGGTTTGTATAAGCCTGTCTCCACGCTCATTTACACCTAAATCATTGTGTTGAGTTGATTTTGAAAAACCACCTAACAAAACCCCAATTTCATACTTTGCGGGTTCAGGATATTTAGCTTCATAAAGGTTATAAACTTTCCCAATCAAAAAACGATTAGAAAAAATGAACAATAATGCAAAGGCAACTATTAAGAGCTTCTTTCTGTTTTGTTGTCTTTTAGCGAAAACTGCGCATAACAGCGTTATCAAAATCCAAATGATTGGCTGTAGTATAAAAATTAACAGTTTAGAAAGAATAAAAGCCATGGAGCGAAATTAAAGCTCAAATGTATAATCTAAATCAATTAAATTATAATTTATCAGAGTATCTAATCAGACAATTGTTAATTAGATACTCTGATTGTAGATAAGACTGTTAAAATAATATTAACAAAGCATTATGCTTGTTCTTCGTCAGCTTGACCATTTTGATGTGCGCTATCTAAAATATCTTTCACATCAGATTTACGTTTTTTTTCAACCTTATGTTTAAAATGTGAAATTTCCTGTTCTACAATATCCTCTTCAATTGCCTCCACGCCGAATACTTTTTCCTTTAATAAACTGTATTTATCTTGAAAACCATAACGTAAATTTTTTGCACCACCTGCAATTTTTCCTCTAGTATTGGCACCTCTATCTGGTGCGAATAATATGCTAATAATTGCACCAGCAGCTAATCCTGCAACCATTGCTAAAGCAACCTGAGCACTGTTATTAGATTTTTTTACAAAACATTTTCCGATTAACTTTCTGTATTTCATAATGATAAGATTTGTATAAGAAACAAATGCATTGATTTAATGTTTCGGAAATATGAAAAGGGTAACTTCAGCGCAATTCTTGCTAAGTTTAAATTGGTTAACATGCAGGTTTGATGAGGAAATTAGTCGAGTTTTCGATAATAGTAAAATTAGATGGTTTCTATAAACCTGATTAAAGTGGAAATCCTTTTTTGAAGCGCATAATGAATGTAATTATCCTGTAGTTTCTTCATGCAATAGCGTACAAAATAACCATTACAGATGTCAAAAAAGATTGAAACGAAAAGCAGGACTATCAGGACCGATAAAAGGCAGAACAAGCTTTTCTAATTAGTATTCTAAAAATAAAAATATATGGTAAAAGCAACGATTAACATGGAACATTATGCATGTTCAGTAACAAATGGGTCGCATGATATAATTGTAGATGAACCTTTCGATTTAGGTGGAACACATAAAGGATTTGCTCCAAAGGGATTATTAATGGCATCTTTAGCTTCTTGCGTTGCAATTACATTAAGAATGTATATAGATAGAAAAGGTTGGGAAGTCAAAAAAATAGAAGTTGAAGTTAACATCAATATAGAAAATGCTGAAACAATATTTTTTGAAGAAATAACCTGCACGGGCAATTTAACTGAAGAGCAAAAATTTAGATTAGAGGATATTGCCTCAAAATGCCCGGTAAGTAAAATTTTAACGGTAGGGCATGAAGTTCGCTCAAAAGTGTTGTAAACAAAAGGTGCAAAACTCGTTTACTTATTGCTAAAAAGCTTTGATATATTTGTATGCCTTCAGGTTTGTATGAAGTGAAAAAATATTTATGGCGACTGAAATTAAATGCCCCAACTGTGCCCATGTTTTTCCGATGGAAGAGGCTATGGCCGAAGATTATAAGAAAGAGCTGCGAGAGAAAATGGTTGCCTTTACCAGGCAAAAAGACGAAGAATTTCAGCGAAAACTTACTTCGCTGGAAAATGAAAAACAACAACAACAGAAAGCTTTTGATGCTAAATTGGTTGAAGAGAAAAATAAACTTAAAAGCGATTTAGAAGAAAATCTACGTAAAAGTATCTCTTCTGATTACGAAACCAAACTTCAAATGCTAGAAGGTTCGGCGAAAGATAATGCCGAAAAATTAAGACTTGCTCGTGAAAAAGAACTTCAATTTTTGAAACGGGAAGAAGGTTTACTTCTTAAAGAGCAGGAAATGGAACTTTCTATGCAACGTAAGATGCAAGAGCAGCGTAATGAGTTGGTAGAGCAAATACGTAAGCAGGAAGCCGAAAAAAATAGCATTAAAGATACCGAGCATCAAATGCGAATGAGAGAAGTTGAAAAGCAACTTGATGATCAAAAAAAGCTTGTTGATGAAATGAAGCGCAAAGCCGAGCAGGGTAGCATGCAATTACAAGGTGAGGTGCAGGAGTTAATTTTAGAAGAGTTATTACGCAGCAATTTTCCTTTCGATTTAATTGAGGAAGTTGGCAAAGGCGTTCGCGGAGCAGATTGTGTTCAGGTAGTTCGGAATAACTTCGGACAAGAGTGTGGCAAAATTATTTATGAAAGTAAACGAACAAAAGATTTTGGCGGAGACTGGATTGAAAAACTGAAGAAAGACATGCGAAGCATGGGCGTTGATGTTGCCGTAATTGTGAGTCAATGTTATCCTAAAGGCATGGATTGTTTCGGTCAAAAAGATGGCGTTTGGATTTGCTCTTTTGAGGAAGTGAATGCAGTAGCTTATGTGTTACGTGATGGAATTTTGCGCTTATCATCGGCTATGAAATCTCAAGAGAACAGAGGAGATAAAATGCACATGTTGTACGATTATTTAACCGGAGCAGAGTTTTCTGAGCAATGGAAAGCCATTCGTGAAGGCTTTATGAGTATGAAATTATCCATTCAACGCGAACGCGATGCCATGGAACGTTTATGGAAAGCCCGTGAAAAACAATTAGAGAAAGTATTGTTGAACGCTACGCATATTCGAGGTTCTATTGAGGGCATTGCAGGTAGTGATAGCATCCAATTGAGCTTAACAGATGATGATGATACATTGTTACTAGAATAGTTTTACCACAGATAAACAGGGTGAACACAGATTAAACTCAAGCTTATATTTCCTTAAATGTCTTATATGGTAAAAGTAAATGAACGACTATGAATGTGAGTTATCCATAATAAGATTTTGAATACCTAAGGCACAAAAGAATGTGTAAGCTTAGGTGTGCTAAGATGTCTTAGGTGGTGATTTTAATAGCAATAAAAGTAAATTTTAAAATGCCTACCTAAGGCACCTAAGATCATTAAGCTTAGTTATGCTAAGATGTCTTAGGTGGTGATTGTAATAGCAATAAAAACAAACATTAAAATAAATTATATACAGTGAATAAAAACCGAAACTACAATTTCTTTAATCTCTCTAAATTATTTACAACACTATGCTTTTTGCTTATTGGCATAATGGCTTTTGCTCAGGAATTAAAATCTCCTGATGCTAATTTAGTTGCTAACTTTTCTTTAGCAGATGGTGGCGTACCAACGTATAGCCTGAAATACAAAGGTAAAGATGTTATTAAAACCAGCAAACTGGGTTTAGAACTCAAAGAAGGCAAATCGCTAGTGAACGGTTTTACAATTTCTGATACTAAAACGAGTGCTTTCAATGAAACCTGGAAACCAGTTTGGGGTGAGGTGAAAGAAATTGTAAATCATTATAACGAGCTTGCGATAACTTTAACGCAAAAAGAAACCAATCGTTTTATCATTGTTAGGTTACGATTATTTAATGATGGTTTAGGTTTCAGATATGAATTTCCAGAGCAGAAAAATCTTGATTATTTCGTAATTAAAGAAGAAAAAACACAGTTTGCTTTAGCTGGCGACCATAAAGCTTTTTGGCTGCCAGGAGATTACGATACACAGGAATATAGTACAATAACTTCAAACTTATCAGAAGTGCGTGGTAAAATGAAAGCTGCGGTTACCCCGAATGCATCACAAACTACTTTTTCGCCAACTGGTTTACAAACGCCTTTGATGATGAAAAGTAAAAATGGATTGTACATCAACATTCATGAGGCAGCTTTAATAAACTACTCTTTAATGTCGTTAAATCTTGATGATAAAAACATGGTTTTAGAATCTTGGTTAACGCCTGATGCAGTAGGAGATAAAGGTTATTTGCAGGCGCCTTGTTTATCACCATGGAGAACAATTATTGTGAGCGATAAAGCTGGCGATATTTTAACTTCGAAATTAACTTATAACCTTAACGAGCCAACAAAATTTAAAGATGTATCGTGGATTAAACCAACTAAATATGTTGGCGTTTGGTGGGAAATGATTACCGGTAAAAGTACCTGGGCTTACAACGATTTAACCAGCGTACAATTAGGTGTAACTGACTACTCGAAAACAAAGCCTAACGGAAAGCACGCTGCAAACACGGCGCATGTAAAAGAATATATTGATTTCGCTGCAGCAAACGGTTTAGATGCTGTTTTAGTTGAGGGATGGAATGAAGGATGGGAAGATTGGTTCGGTAAAACGAAAGATTATGTTTTTGATTTTGTAACACCATACCCAGATTTTGATGTGAAAGAATTGCATCGCTATGCAGCAAGTAAAGGTATTAAAATGATTATGCATCATGAAACTTCTTCATCGGTTCGTAACTATGAAAGGCACCTCGATACGGCTTACAAGTTTATGAAAGCCAATGGCTACGATGCTGTAAAAAGTGGTTACGTAGGCAATATGATTCCTCGTGGGGAGCATCATTATGGGCAATGGTTAAACAATCATTATTTGTATGCCATTGAAAAAGCTGCCGAATACAAAATTATGGTAAATGCGCATGAGGCTGTTCGTCCTACTGGTTTGGCTCGTACTTACCCAAATTTAATCGGAAACGAATCTGCCCGTGGAACAGAATACGAAGCTTTTGGCGGTAACAATGCAGATCACACTACAATTCTACCTTTCACTCGCTTAATTGGTGGTCCGATGGATTACACGCCAGGCATTTTCGAAACCCGGGTAAGTGCCTACAATCCTGATAACAAATCTTTCGTTCACACCACATTGGCTCGTCAGCTGGCTTTATATGTAACCATGTATAGTCCGTTGCAAATGGCTGCAGATTTACCAGAAACTTATAATAAATATATGGATGCTTTCCAGTTTATTAAAGATGTGGCAGTTGATTGGGACGACACTAAAGTTTTGGAAGCAGAACCAGGCGATTATATCACTTTCGCCCGTAAAGCCAAAGGTAAAAATAACTGGTTTGTTGGCCGTACAAATGATGAAGTTGCCCGAACATCGAAAATCGATTTCAGCTTTTTAGATGCAGGTAAAAAATATACAGCAACCATTTATGCAGATGCTAAGGATGCAAATTATGAAACCAATCCAAAAGCTTACACCATTCGCAAAATGGAAGTGACAAATAAAACCAAACTAACTCAATATTGTGCACCAGGAGGTGGTTATGCAATAAGCATAATGGCAAAGTAGCGTAGGTTAAACCGCAAAGGCGCAAAGTTTTTTGCAAAGTACACCAAGTGTATTTGTTATTAAGAGGGTGTATCATTTTTAAAAAAAGATGAACACCCTCTTTTTTATTATTTAATCGGCGGCTTATTCATTTCGAGGCACGAAGCAATCTCCATCTGAACTATTTTTTTATCTCTTCAAGTTAACAATAAAAGGATATTGAAAAAACCAAAACTTAATTTTCTTTGCGTTTCACTTTGTGTACTTTGCGGTTAATTTAAATACTTTAAATCTGTCAACATGGCTAAAATCAAAAACCACATCGAACTTCAATTTTTAAGTGAACCATCTGATGTAAATTACGGTGGAAAAGTTCATGGCGGTATGATGATGAAATGGATTGACCAGGCGGCTTTTGCTTGTGCATTACAATGGAGCCAAACCTATTGTGTAACCGTATATGTTGGTGGGATACGATTTTTCCATCCGGTTCATATCGGTCATTTGGTAAAAATGGAGGCAAGAATTATATACACAGGAAAAACTAGTATGCATATTGCTGTTGATGCTTTTTCAAAACCAGTTGGACAGGCAGATTTTGTTAAAAACACACATTGTATTATTGTTTTTGTGGCTGTTGATGATAATGGTCAACCAAAGGTAATTCCATCATTTACTCCAAAAACGGAAAAGGAAATTGCAATGCATGGTTATGCAATTAAGTTAATGGAATTGCGTAAAAGTATTGATAAGGAAATGGAACCTTACATTGTTTAATGCGAAATTTAGTTAATAGGTATGCTGAAGTAGAAACAAGAACCTTTGCCTGGTTCACTTTCTACCCATATTTTACCATTGTGTCTGCGTACAATTTCTGCACTAAGGTATAAACCAATTCCAAAACCTGATATGGTATGGTTGCTTTCTACTCTATAATACCTATCAAAAAGTTTTTCTAAATCTTCTGCTTTAATTCCAATTCCACTATCCTTTATACAGCAGGTAATAGAATCGTCATTGCATTTGCAGTCAACATCAATATTTCCGCCACTTGGAGAATATTTAACAGCATTGCTAATAAGATTCGAAATAACATTCCCAATCTTGTCTCTATCTGCATTAATTTGAATAGATTTATCAATGCCTAGGTTGATGTTATGAGAGCTTTGTAAAATCCCAGCATCATCCACTACTTCTCTGAAAAGTTCTTCCAAATCAAATGTTTTTTTATCAATCTGAAGTTTTCCAGATTCTAATCTGGAAACATTTAAAAAACCATTTATCATTACAGTCATTTTCTTGATTTGGTTGTAAGCTTTATCAAGTGCATTAGCTAAAAAATTATCTTCTAATTTTTTAGCACGAAGTTGAAGAACCTGTACAAAACCATTTAGCGCAGTTAATGGTGTTTTCAACTCATGACTAACCATGCCTATAAAGTCATTCTTTCTGAGTTCATCAAGCTTTCTTTCTGTAATATCCATAAAAAGACCAAAATATTCACTTGGCTCCCCATTCTTTTTATTAAATACTTTTCCCGTTGCTTTTACCCATTTTATTACGCCGGTTTGTATGTTTTTTATAGGGTATTCCGTATCATTAGATTCTTGGTTATCTATAGCTTTTTTCAATATTATCGATAGCGGGTTATGATATTCTGGTAGCATAGCCATCATTATATTTTCCATTTCCGGTTTTTCGCTAAACGGTATGCCTAATATATTTTTAACAAAATCAGACATCGTAACTTCCAAAGTTTCGAGATTTATACTCCACGTACCCATATTTGCAGTATCGATAGCCTGAAGTAATCTTTCTTCGCTATCTGATAAATCTTTTACACGATCTTCAACGCGAGTTTTGAGTTCACGGTTTAATGAGCTTAAATTTTCCCTGGCCTCATGCAATTCTTCGTTTGTTGCATTTAGTTCTTCATTATATGAAGCCAGTTCTTCGTTTAGTGCCTGCTCTCTTTCCAAAGCAACTTCTTTTTCAGCAGCTATTTTCAGTTGCTGATGATTAATTACCCTTTCTGTAACGTCTACAGCTGTGTGTAAAACACAAAGTGTTTTTCCATTCTCGTTTTTAATAGCCCTGTATTCGAAATCAAAATAAAATGTTTTAAGCTCACCGTTAATAATTAAATCTGCAGCGGTATCTTTTCCGGAAATTACAAGGCCTTCGATCCAGACTTTTTTGAACATATCTATAAAAGGCTGACCTTTTAATTCCGGCAAGGCATTTTCTAATGATTTACCAATAACGCTTCTGCTTTTCCCCCAGATTCTTAGCATTGCATCATTAGCCATTTGTATTACCGCATCTTCTCCAATATGAATTGCTGTTGCAGTTGGCGTAATGTTAAATATATCTAATAGCTGCTCCGAACTTAATAACAGGGAATCTGAACTCATAAAATAATGATGTACTTAATATCAAAAATTTAAATATTTGATAGTAACAAGAACTTTATAAAATATGTTTGAAATTTAACCGACTAAATAGCGATGAAATTGGATTTTATTTAGAAGCTATTATTTTATTTGTTATTTATGTTAATTGTCGCGTGGATTATATAGAAAAATATAATATAATATTCTACAAAATCCCGTTGATAAGGAAGAGTTCCTAATCAATTTATAATTTCTTAATTAAAAAATTCTTGTATAAAGGCTAAGAGTCTGTTTAAAATTTATCTAATAATTTGTTTATGCTTCTTTTCGGCTGCAACATCATTAAATATTTCGAGATAGGCTGGCTATCTCTGCAACATTTGCCTTGTTTCGCTCAAAAAAAGCGATAAACATTTTCACAATATAAATTTAAACAGGTTCTAAGACTAATTATATTTTAAAAAAGTTATTTACTAAAATTTGCCTTGCTGATTTAGCAAGCTAAAGTATTTATCTAAATTTACACCAAGCGATTTTTCAAAAGAAGCTTTAAAGTCTGTAGGTGTTGGGTGTTTGTTTTTCCACTCTGAAAAATATGCCTGAAATGCTTTGTCAAATTTTTCCTGACCAATTTCTGATTCCAGAATATAGAGCCAAAGAGCGGTTTTAGCGTAAGAAATTAGACCGTATTCTTCTGAGGTTTTAAAGTCGGCTGCAGGTGTTTCTATGGCCGATTGCATTGGTACATTCGATAATGCACCATATATACTTGCAAGAAATTTATCAGTTGGTAACTCCTTAATTTTTTCGGGAATAGCATCACCAAAGATAGAGTTCGATTTGTATTTTTCTGCTTCATATCTAAACTGGTAAAAGGTGTTAAAGCCTTCATCCTGCCAGGTATGCATTCGCTCGTTACTACCAAGCATACTCATAAACCAGTTATGGCCAACTTCATGCGTAATCACACCATCAAGGGTTTCTTTCTTTGCATCAGGACTTGTTATAAGCGTTATTGTTGGATATTCCATGCCGCCGCTTGCGTTATTTTTTGGTCCCTCAATGGCTTGTACAACGGGATATTCATATTCTCCAATCCATTTACTGTAGTGTTTTGTTGCGTCTTTTATGTAATCAATACTATTTACCCAGAGTGTATTTTTCTTATTGTGGTAGTAACTGAAAGCATCAACAACTTTTCCAGATGCAAGTTTTACAGTATCATATTGAATAACTAAATCTTTATCGGCAAACCAAGCAAAATCAGGAACGTTACTAACAGAATAAGTTAAAGTTTTAGTGCCAGATTTACTTTTTGGATTATATAATTCAGGCTTATCATTTCTGGTTGATGCATTTTTTGCGCCAATTCGTTTATAGTCTGCCAGTTCATCGGCATTTTGCATTACACCTGTTGCGCCAACAACATAAGTAGATGGTAAAGTGATATTCACTTTGTAATTGGCATACTCGCTATAAAATTCACCCATATCTAAATAGGGAAATTCATGCCAGCCATCTTTATCAAAAACTGCAGGTTTCGGGTACCATTGCGTTACCATAAATTCTGTTTCAGCATAACCCGAACGCGAAAAATAGCTTGGTAATTTCACATTAAAATCAGTTGTAATGTTTATAGAATCGCCAGGTTTTAAAGTTGATGGAAGTACTACTTTGATTATATCTATGAATTGTGGATTAGGGTGAGCTTCGGTTTTTGCCACTTGTCCGTTTACTTTGAAGTTTAAGCCATAAATACTTCCGTAAGTTACATTTTTTAGTTTTTCCTTACGGGAAGTATCACTGTTTATCTGTTTGAAAAGTGCAGTTGATTCGTTTTTATAGGCATTTGGCCAGATGTGAAACCAAATAAAATCAAGTGCCGTATTAGAATTGTTTTTGTAACTAATGGTTTCAAAACCTTTTAAAGATTTCTCTTTATCGTTTAAAGTAACATCAATACTGTAGTTTAAATTTTGTTGAAAATAATTTTGCTGAGCAAATAAGGTAAGCGTAAAAAATGATAATAAAGCCGTTAGAAAAGTTTTCTGCATGTTAAATTTTTTCGAAAGATAATAAATTGTACTAAAAATGAAAGCTTTTGATGTAATGGAAATACTGTTGCTAATCTCTTTGAAAGTTTTTAAGTTTTAATCCTGGATCAATCAGCAATTTATTAATTTCTATACAACTGAATATTTAGATTATGACTTTGGTGCAAAAGTAGGAATATTCAGGTAAAGAAAAATCAACCATCTCTATATCCAGATACATGATTTTAAGCTTCTCGCATTCTTCGATAGGGAGTTGAACTGCAGTTACTTGCCCATTCTGGCTTGATAAATATGAATGCACACATAACAAACTTAGTGAATATTTTTCAATACCGATTTTAAATTTCCTTAATTTGATATTCTTCTATTTTACGGTAAAGCGTTGTAAGCCCGATTCCTAATAATCTGGAGGTTTCGGTTTTATTTCCTTTGGTGTGGAATAAAACCTTTTGAATGTGTTGTTTTTCTACGTGTTGTAAATTATAATCATTTTCTATCGGTTCAAATTCAAAAAACTCTGGTGGTAAGGCGGTTGTATTTAAAGTTTGTCCATCAGATAAAATTACAAGTCTTTCAATTACATTTTTTAATTCTCTGATATTTCCTTTCCAGTTATGCTCACTAAGAATGGATAGAAGTTTATCGTCCATTTTAATTCCGGTCTTATTCACCTTGCCCGAAAATTCTTTAAGATAATGATCAGCAAGTGCTTCAATATCACCTTTACGTTCTCGAAGCGGAGGCAAAGTAATACTGAAAACTGAAAGTCGGTAATACAAATCAGAACGAAACTTGCCCGAGGCTGCATCAGCTTTTAAATCTTTATTGGTTGCTGCTAAAATGCGAACGTTTACTTGTTGAGTAAGTGTATCTCCAACTTTTATAAAACTTTGGTTCTCTAAAACCCTTAAAAGTTTGGCCTGTAAATCGAGGTTCATCTCGCCGATTTCATCTAAAAACAAAGTGCCACCATTAGCCTCTTCAAGTAAACCTTTTTTATCTTTATTTGCACCCGTAAATGCGCCTGCTTTATAACCGAAAAGCTCGCTCTCTAATAATTCAGGGCTAAAACCGCTGCAGTTTAACGCCACAAAAGGTTTTAAAGCTCTTGGGCTATCATAATGAATTGATTGTGCAAAAACTTCTTTTCCTGTGCCTGTTTCGCCCAAAAGCAAAACAGTTGTATCTGTCTGGCTAACTCTTTTAGCCAATTCTATTGCTTCTTTTAAAGCTTTTGACTGGCCAATTATTATATTGAAACTATGCTTTCTGGTAATCTTATTTTCTAATTCGAAAACTCTTTGTTGCAGGGTTGATTTCTCCATCGCTTTATAAAGCAGAGGAATAATTTTATCATTATCATCACCTTTAACCAGGTAATCAAAAGCACCATTTTTAATCGCCAGAACGCCATCAGCAATAGTTCCGTACGCGGTAAGGTTTATAATTTCTACGAAAGGTTTAATCGCTTTAATATCTTTAACTAAGGCAACGCCATTTACGTCAGGCAATTTAACATCGCTGATAACGAGATTTACATCGTTTGTTTTAAGCATTTTAATGCCTTCCTTTCCTGTATCTGCCTGCAGGGTTTTAAAGCCTTCAAGTTCGATAATACGAGAAAGTAAACTGCAAATTTTCTTTTCATCATCAATGATGAGGACAATTCCATTCATAGGTTGAATTTATGAGGCAATATTAAGGATAAAACAGGAATTTGCCTCGATAATAATTTGTACCTTTTTCGTTTCCTGCACTTTAAAATAAAACCATTTTTAGCATCTTTGAAACAACACAAAGCAAACTCTATGTTTAAGCCAATAACCATAACATTTTTTTTAGTTTTTTTTGCGATTTTTTGCTCGGCCCAACAGGTTCGTCCATCAAAATCTTCAGAAATTTACCGAGAACTGAAAACCCTGAAACATATTCCAAAAGTTTTATACCTTGCTGCACATCCTGATGATGAAAATACGGGTTTATTATCTTGGCTAATTAATGATCAGAATGTAGAAACAGCTTATTTATCATTAACCAGGGGCGATGGCGGTCAAAATCTTTTAGGAACTGAGCAAGGTGCTGCTTTAGGTTTAATTAGAACGCATGAACTTTTAGAAGCCAGAAAGCTCGATGGTGCTCAGCAATTTTTTACAAGAGCGATTGACTTTGGCTTCTCTAAAAATACAAAAGATACTTTTAAACAATGGGATGCAGACAGCATTACTGCAGATGTGGTATGGGTTATCCGTAAATTCCGTCCTGATGTAATTATTTGTCGGTTTCCACCAACGTCTGCAGCTGGCCATGGTCAGCATGCGGCATCGGCAGTAGTTGCAGAAAAAGCTTTCAAAGCAGCTGCCGATAAAAATATGTTTCCCAATCAGTTAAAATATGTAAGCGTTTGGCAACCAACAAGATTATTGTGGAATACCTTCCGCTTTGGCAGTGTAAATACAACGGCAGAAAATCAGTTTAAAGTTACAGTCGGCCAATATGATGCACAACTAGGAATGGGTTATGGCGAACTGGCCGGTTTAAGCAGAAGCTTACACAAAAGTCAGGGTGCAGGAACACAGTCTGTTGCAGGTATAAGGAACGAATATTTTACTCATGTGTTGGGTGAACAGGCTAAAACATCACTCTTTGATGGCATTACTAAAACGTGGGTAGCAAAAGGAAATGCAGACATTGATCAATCATTAGATAAAATCATTTCAGCATTTAATTTTAACAAACCCGAATTAAGTTTAACCGCTCTACTTGCCTTGAGGAAAAAAGTATTGGTTTTGAAAGATCAGCACTTAAAAAAGGATAAGCTTTTTGCATTAGATAACATCATTTTAAGCTGTTCTGGATTTATGGGCGAAATGGTAACCAATCAGGCAGAAGCTGTTGCAGGAGATAATTATAATTTTAGGCTAAACCTAATTTCAAGAGCTACGAATTCTGTTGTTTTAGAAAATGTGAAATGGTTAAATCAGTCAGAAACTTTCAATAGAAAGCTATCAGGAGATTCGTTAATCACGATAGAACATAAACTGCAAATCCCAAACGATGCAGCTTTAACAGAACCTTATTGGATGGCCAAACCGCCAAAAAATGAAGCAACATTTTCGGTTGCCAATGATACATTAATTGGTTTGCCCGAAGCAGAATCGCCTTTAAATGTTTTACTATCTTTAAAGATCGGAGATGAAAAAATTCAGGTTAAACTGCCTTTATCTTATAAAAAATTAGATCCCGTACGCGGCGATGTTGTAGAGGCTTTGCGCATTGTTCCGGCTTTAGAATTAAAATTTACCCAACCCATTTATATAATAAAAGAAAACGAAGATTTGCGTGTAAGTTTAAGCTTTAAAGTGAACACAAATAAGAAGTTTGATAACGGCAAAATAAACCTAATGTATAATGGAGAGCGTTTAGGTGGTGCAGATTTTACGAATATAAATGTGAAAGAGATCACCATTGATTATCCTATACCAAAAGCAAAACTTGAGGCTATAAATTCGAACCGATTGCAATTATATGCTAGTTATGTTATTGATGGAATAACCTATAATAAAAAACAAGTGTTAATTCAGTATCCACATTTACCTTCCTTACAATATTTTGCATCTGCAACGGCAATCATTATTAAAAATGATATTCAGGTTAGGGCAAAAAAGGTTGGTTATATTCAGGGTGCAGGCGATTTCATTCCCGAATTTTTACGTATTGCAGGCATTCAGGTTGATGTTTTAAAAGATGAAGATTTTTATGGATATGTTGATGAATCTGGTGTAAATGGTGGTTCGAATAAGCTTTCTCAATATGATGCAATTGTGCTGGGTGTTCGAGCAAATAATACCGAGAAAAAACTCGGTAGATGGATGCCTTTTTTATGGTCGTATGTTAGAGCTGGTGGTAACTTGGTTATGCAATACAATACTAATCAAGATGTAACGGTTGATAAATTGGGTATATATCCATTCAGCATAGCAAACAGAAGGGTTACTGAAGAAAATTCGGAAGTGAAATTCTTAAAACCAAATCATAAATTACTAAACTTTCCGAACAAAATCACACCAGATGATTTTAAAGGATGGGTACAAGAACGTGGTGCCTATTTTCCTGATAAATGGGACGCAGAATATGAACCGCTTTTTGAAATGAATGATACTGATGAGGAACCTTTGCAAGGATCTACATTATACGCAAAATATGGTAAAGGGAATTTTATTTATACGCCTTTAGCTTTTTTCAGGCAGTTGCCAGCAGGTAATGTTGGAGCAGCAAAATTGTTTTTTAACTTCTTGTCGGCACAGCAAAATAAATGAAAAACCAACTTAAAAACTGGAATACATGGTATATATTATTGGCACTGGCATTAATATTTCAAATCGTATTTTATTATTTGTTTACTAAATTCTGGGCATGAGTAATATCGATTGGATGGTGCTCATTTTTACGCTTGTTGCCGTTGTGGTGTACGGTGTTTTTATTGGCCGCGGACAAAAAAGTAACGAGTCTTATTTAAAAGCAGATAATAAAATGCCCTGGTACATTGTGCTTTTGGGTATTATGGCCACTCAGGCCAGTGCAATTACTTTTCTTTCAGCGCCCGGACAAGCTTATACTGACGGCATGCGCTTCGTTCAGTATTATTTCGGTTTGCCATTAGCGATGATTGTGATTTGTATTACTTTCATCCCCATTTTTCAACGACTAAATGTTTACACGGCTTACGAGTATCTTGAAAATCGTTTCGATAAAAAAACAAGAGTTTTGACTTCCTTACTTTTTCTGTTTTCCAGGGGATTATCAACCGGAATAAGCATTTATGCACCTAGTATAATTCTTTCAAGTGTTTTAAACTGGAATATTTACTTAACCAACGTACTAACCGGTGGAATACTTTTAATTTACACCTACATAGGTGGTGCAAAAGCGATTGCACATACTCAAAAGCTTCAATTCTTGATTATTTTAGGAACCATGGCTTTTGCTGGTTATTTACTTGTTCAAAATATGCCAAATGGTATTGGTTTTAAAGATGCACTCTATCTAGCAGGGAAATCAGGCAAGTTAAATGTAATTACGACAGAATTTGATTGGAAAGATAAATATAACATTTGGAGTGGTTTAATTGGTGGGTTTTTCCTTGCACTTTCTTATTTCGGTACCGATCAAAGTCAGGTTGGACGATACATCACTGCAAAAGATAATACGAATGCTAAAATGGGTTTACTTTTAAACGGATTGGTTAAAATCCCTATGCAATTTGCAATATTATTAATTGGCGCTCTGTTGTTTGCTTTCTTCTCGCTAAAACCCGCACCAATATATTTTAACGAGCGTTCTTATCAATATTTAAAAGAAACAAAACCCGAACAAGCTGCAGTTTTTGAAAAAGAGCATCAAGCTTTGCAACAGAAATTTAATGCAGAATCAAAAGAAATTCTAAAGCTGAAAAAAAGCCACTCTACTGCTTTGGTTAATACAATTGAAGATTTCAAAACTACTCAATCAAAAGTTAAAGATTTGCATGTCAGGGTAGAAGAAGCGATTAATAGTTCAAATTATAACGCCGAGAAAACCGATACGAATTACATCTTCCTTTATTTTGTGAAAAATACATTGCCTGTTGGGATGATTGGTTTGCTTTTCGCAGTGATTTTTCTGGCAAGTTGGGGTTCTATCTCAGCTGCATTAAATTCATTAGCCGCCTGCTCACTAAAAGATGTTCACCTAATATTTAACAAAAATTTGCCGGATGATAAAACAGAATTAAGATACAGCAGATTACACACTTTAGCCTGGGGGATTTTTTCTATTGGGGTTGCTATGTTTGCTACGCAAATGGGTTCTTTAATTGAAGCTGTAAATGTTTTGGGTTCACTTTTTTATGGTCCCATTTTAGGGATTTTCCTGGTGGCTTTCTACTACAAAAAAATAAATGGACCAATCGTATTTATTTCTGCAATACTATCAGAAATTGCAGTTATTGCCGTTTATAAATTCGACATCGTATCATTTCTTTGGCTTAATGTTATAGGAGCTGCTGCGGTAATCATATTTTCGGCTTTTGGCTTATTGTTTTATCAGCCTAAAGCAGTAAATTCGTAAAATAAAAACAACAACCCAGATAAAAATAATACTATGAAAACGATGATTAAATCTGTTACCTTGCTTTTAACGGCAATAACAATTTCAGTAAGTGCATTCGCTCAGGAAGCAAAAAAACCTGCAAGTCCGGCAGCAACGGCAACAGGTAAAGTTAAAGAAGCAACAATTACCATTGCTTATAGCAGCCCATCAGTAAAAGGGCGCAAAATTTGGGGTGGTTTAGAGGCTTATGATAAAGTTTGGCGTGCCGGTGCAAATGATGCGACAACTTTTGAAACCGATAAAGATATTATGGTTCAGGGTAAAGCCTTGCCAGCAGGTAAATACAGTTTCTTTTTAATCCCTAAAGAAAGTGGCACCTGGACAGCAATTTTTAATAAAGAACCTAAACAATGGGGTGCATATAAATATGAAGAAGCTAAGGATGCTTTACGTGTTGATGTTAAAGTGAAACCATTAAAAGCAACTCAGGAAACATTAGTTTATAAAGTTAATAAGGCTGGTTTTACAATGGATTGGGATAAAATTTCTGTTCCTGTAGCTATAAAATAACTTCATTAATCTGAAAAACTAAAAGTCCCGATTTTCCCTCGGGACTTTTTTTATGACCAAACTTTCATGCTGTACTCAAACATATCTTGATTTAATTTTAATATATAATTAAGTAATTCTAATTATCTAGTCTTCAAATCAAAATACTCACAGCATTTTACGGCCTATAAAAATTCATAAAATAAAAGTTGATTTTATATCTTGACCGTTAGAATTGTTAATTTACCGTCAAATAGATTTTTCCTTCGTATTTTAAAAAACATTTCTCAAACAGTCATGTTATTTTTCTATAAAAACAATACATCATGGCCCCTTTAAAAACAGACGAAATCCAAAATGACACCCTCAACAGAACTTCACAAGAAAATGAAAATAACCTGCATTTAGAAATGCATCCAGAAGCTTACAAAGTAAAGAGACCCTCTCCAGATAAAATGCAAGCTGTTTCTGCTTCTCTAAGAAAATATGCTCACGGACTTTATGGCTTGTTATAGTTTTAAAAAATCTTAATTTCTTACGGGGAATAAGGACTTTAGAGGTAATTATTCTCCGTTAATTTTTTATTGCCATCACCGTAGCGCTACATTTCGTATCCATAAACGCAACTCAGTTTTATTTCTTTCTCCAAGTTTTTTCTAAATCATTTTCCTTTCCAAGATGGTCGTGGTTAGTTAACAAATTTAAGTAGTGCTTGCATCTAAAATGATTTAATCTTAGAGCCTGTTTAAATTTATATTATGAAAATGTTATCGCTTATTTTTTGAGCGAAACAAAGCAAATGTTGCAGAGATAGCTAGCCGATCTCGAAATATTTAACAATGTTGCAGCCGAAAAGCAGTATAAACAAATTATTAGATAAATTTCAAACAGGCTCTTATAGCTGTTATTAATGCTTATCTTTAAGAAAATACCTTGTAATTAATAGGTATTTCGCCTTTCATTTTGATCTTATTTTTTATAAAAAATTAAAAATGGCAAGTAAAAGTTTAGAATTGCAGGCGAAAAACTACCTGTATGAATTGAATAATACCGCGAACGAATATGGCTTTGCTGCAACGGATTGGAGATTTAGTTTAGCTAACGCTACAGAGAAAAAGACTATTACAAACAATTATTTCCCCTTTGTTTTTGTAGAGGTTATGCCTAATGATTTATTTGATTTTAATGAATTTATTAAAGTTAAGTATCAGGAAGCACAGTCGGATGCAGATTTAAAGCTCATCAATAAAAAAATCATGCTATCGCCAGTATATTTCTGTGCTTATAATCCCGAACGTTTATCTTAAAATGTAAATGCAATAATGAAAATCAGTGCAGGATTATTGCTTTTTCGAAAAACAAATCATCACCTAGAGTTCTTTCTGGTTCATCCAGGTGGACCATTCTTTGCCAAAAAAGATGCAGGTTGGTGGACTATTCCAAAAGGTGAACTTTTAAAAAACGAGGAACCATTAATTGCTGCAATTCGTGAGTTTGAAGAAGAAACTGGTTTTAAGCCATCAGGAGATTTTGTCGGATTAAATTCTATTGTTCAAAAAGGTGGAAAAAAAGTGCTTTGTTGGGCAATTGAATTTGATTTGGATGCTTCGAAAATAATTAGCAACACTTTTGAAATAGAATGGCCTCCACGCTCAGGTATTAAGAAAAATTTCCCAGAGATTGATAATGCAGGTTGGTTTGAATATGATGAAGCTGTTAAATTAATTAATGAAAAACAGATTTCCTTTTTAGATGAAGCAGTTGTTAAGTTTTGTGCAAACTAATTCTCCAGCGGAATTAAAGATTCCAAATTCCTGAGTTCTTTTTTAGTAAATAATCTCGAATTGATAAAACCCACACAGATTCTAAAAAGAAGCTTGCAGCACTGCCTTCCATCGCATCTAAAGTAAGTTGGGCATGTATGAGCCGTGCAACTTTTTATAGATTGTTTAAACGGGAGCTGGGTATAAGTCCGAATGATTTTATTCTGACAGAAAAGATAATTAAGGCCAAAGATTTACTGGCAAATCCTTCGGTAAAAATTACTTCTATAAGCTACGAACTGGGTTTCAGTGATGCTAATTATTTCATTAGGGTTTTTAAAAAATTAGAAGGTATAACGCCAGGTAGTTATCAAAGTCAGCTATTAAAATCGGGTTTTTATTAGATTTGGGCTTAAAGCAATAACCTACATGCTTGTTTATATTAAAAGGATTATGTTTCTCATTTAAATCTTATTGTTTGATATTTGTTTTATGGAGCAGAAAAAAATAGGATGGATAGGCTTGGGTAATATGGGTACCCCTATGGCAGAGCAATTGATAAAAGCAGAATATCCAATACAGGTTTACAACAGAAGTAAAGATAAAGAAGATGCGTTTAAAAAATTGGGTGTTTCAGTTTCATCATCACCAAAAGAATTATTAAACAGTTCGGATATTGTAATTATTATGGTTTCTGATGATGAAGCAATAGAGCAGATTTTTAAAAATGAAGATGGTTTGCTTCATGATGATTCTAGTGGAAAAATAATTATTAACATGAGCACAGTTTCGCCAGGTATTAGCAAATCAATGGCTGCATTATGTAAAGCAAAAGGAAATGCATATTTAGATGCTCCAGTATCTGGAAGTGTTAAGCAAGCAGAAACTGGTACGTTAGTTATAATGGTTGGAGGCGATGCAGAAACTTTTGATACCGCTAGGCATGTTCTTGAAAAATTAGGTAAGCTGGTTATGCATATTGGCGATAACGGAGCGGGTAATAATTCAAAACTTGCTATAAATTCTTTGCTGGCGCTTTATGCAGAAGGCTTAGCGGAAACAGTTGTTTTTGCAAATCAAAAAGGGATTAAGACTGAAGATTTACTCAACCTTATTAACAATGCTGCGATAGGAAATATCTTCACTAAAATTAAAGGTGATGCAATAATTACAGATAACTATAAAGCAGCATTTGCACTAAAACACATTGCAAAAGATTTAAGGTTAGCTAAAGCAGAAGGACTATCTTCGCCATTGGCAAATGCAGCTTTTGAAACCTTTAAAGCAGCAGAAGAGAAATACGGAGAAGATGATATCATTTCAGTTATAAAAGCTATAAAATAAGTAATCTGTAAACTTTATATATATTAACTTGTTGTCTTTTAAATTAATCCATATAAAAAATGAATATCAAATTAGAGCAGGCAGAAGCTGTAATTGCGGCTGCAAAAAACAAAGCATCAGAAATAAATACAAAAATGAATATCGCTGTTGTTGATTCGGGCAGTAATCTTATTGCCTTTGTACACATGGACGGTGGCTGGATTGGTTCGGTAGATATATCTATTAAAAAAGCCAAAACTGCGGCCTGGTTTCAAATGGATACGAAATCACTTACGCCTTTGGTTGGTCCGGGACAACCATTATTTAATATTGAACACTCTAATGGCGGTTTAATCACTTTTCCGGGTGGTGTAATTCTTAAAGACTCATCTGGAGAAATTATTGGAGCTATTGGCGTTTCGGGTAGTACGGTTGATGATGATCATGCGGTTGCCGAGGCTGGTGCTGCAGCGGTAAAATAAAAAAATGCCTGCCTGATTTTAAATTGGGCAGGCATTTCCATATTTCATGAAATACATTTTCAAGTGTAATTGAAAAATGATTAAAAATTATCGATTCTTGAGAATTATAATTATTAAAGGCGCTCGTCGTACTTAAGTAGACTAATGATTATCTTGTAAGGAAGCGGTAATTGAGGAAAAATAATTTGATGTTTTGTGTCAAAAATCTGAAAAACCATTTTACTTTGGCTTAAGAGAAAGCTAATCTTCCAAAATTAAATAGCAGTGTATACTTTGAAGCGAAATTTGGTAGTCACTATTGAGGAACACTCATTATAACTACACATCTGCTAATAGTTAAAGTAATTTAAATTTTCATTAATGCAGGATAGATCCTTATAAAAACCTGTGCGCCGATTGGATTTTTCCCATATAAGTTATTCAATGCGTTGTTTGTATTGTAAAATGAGATTTGTGTACCAATTGCGCCTCTGAATTTTTTCAGATTTAAAACGTCATAATTAATGCCAGCACTTAAAGCATGTACACCATAAAGATTTTCTCCATAAAAGGATTCATTAAGGTTTAATTCTTCTGTTGATTTTTGTACCCATTCGTATCTGCTATAAAGTGAAAGTTTTTTTACCCGATAAGCTGTTTCTAATAATACTGCATTTTCACCCTCATGGCCTTTTGTTTTGTTTAAGCCCCACAATGCTGTAGCATTTAAGCTTTTCTCATCGCCTAATGGCAATGCATAAATGGCTGATGCAATAGTTCTGTTTACATCTTCGTTAGCATGCAAACTTTCAGGACTTTTTATCCAGCCATGAGATACTTGTAAAGCCCAATTTTTATTTGGGTTGAAAGAAAGTCTGGCACTATACGAATCGAACCTGGGTTTATCAAAATCAAAACGATTTTCATCAGGCTCTCTTCCAGTGAAAGAAGATGCTTCAACTTTAAATTTATCATATCGGTAACCAATTGTTGCTACACCGAAAGTGATGTGTGTACCGTCATTCCAATGGTGAGAAATTGGTGCATCTGGATTTGACAATGCCGACGGGCGATGCATAAAGGCAACAGAACCAAGCGCCGGCTCTCCCGGATAACCCAGGTATAAGCTAAGATCTGATTTTTTTGAAAAAGCATAGGTATAGGCAACTGATAATTCAGAAAATAAATCATGCGGGTGTTGCCGGTCTACCAAAGGATTTCCTTTCCAGCTTTCGCCGGTTTGAAACAATAATGGGTAACCATTGCCGCCTTCTGTTAATCTGTCAAGTGATAACATTGCGCCAAAATGAACTAAACCTTTTTCGCCAATTTTTCGTTGTCCCATAGCCATAAACCAGTTTGGCGCATCAAATTTATCATCTCCACGATTTCCTTTATCTCCAACATCCTGCTTAGTGTAGCGCAGAGCTATGTTTCCGTGTAACATATACATCCATTTCTTTGAGTGAATCATCAACCCATACATTGGTGATGCATCTGGTAGCCATGAGGTACCAGAACCATTTCTGCTCATCGGAAGATTTAAAGAATAGGAATGGCTCATTGGTGTAGTCATGTTCATGTTATGCATATCGTGGTTCATACCCTTCATTGTCGAATCCATGCTTTTAACAACAGAATTTTTCTTAGCAGGCATATGCATTTCATGTTGAGCGTTGGATTTATACGTTGCAGCAAAAATAATTATACTTAATAGTGTTAGTTTTAACTTCATGATTTAAAGGGTATTTCAATTTAATGATGTAAAATTAGGATGATATGTTACGCTTACTTTATATCATTTCAGAAATGTTTTATATAATTAATTACAAAGTTTCGCGATAACTCTTTTTTTTCTTAAACGCTCTATTGGTAGGAGAAGAGTAGTTGCCCTTCTTGAAATTGGTACTATTGCCCACCACACCTTTAATTCATGTGCGAGTGGAGATATATGACCTATATTGTATGGCTCAAAAAGGTATTTCTATTTATAATTTTACTGTTTCTGCCTTGCTATCTTTATATCATCCTTCGGAAGGATTGGGGAGGTAAATTACCGCCAACCAGAGGTATTTAGTATTTCATTTTGCTTTGCAAACCCGCTATCTGCACTTTGTATCCTCCTTAGCAGAGGGCAGTAATATATCAACCACCCCAAAACAGTTCAATTTTACAAATCGACTTACTCTAAAAAATCAACAATTTTTTTGTTGACTCATTAACTAATCCCTCCCTGAAAAAAGGGGGTAGCTGGACAATACTATAAAGCTTATTAAGCGAAATGCCTAAAATCATTCAATCCAAAAATTAAAACAGATTTTGCCATCGCATTAACTACTTCGCTCCTAATTTATGAGGGGGCGGGGGGTGGTGGTGGTTAATAATACTATCAATCTCAAAAAAAATCCTTAAATTTATGGTACGTCCCTTTTTATTTACTTCAATTTAAATGGAATGTCCACATGTATTAAAACAATAAATAATCATATTATTATCGAATTTGATAAAGGGAGCTTTGATAATTGGTGCGTTTATGTAACAAAAAATGGGCTCAAAAGGTACGCACCTTTGGATACAGAATATTTTGGGCGTATTCAGGAAATAGGCAAACAATATTCAAATCAAAAAGTATATAACGATTTCTTAAAAGTCTATCTGTTTACGGATAAAACCATCAACCCCGATGTTTTAAAGATTATCGATTTAATTGCAGAAGATTACGCAGAACACACAGAAGAAATTAATATTTGGTTTACCGTAATTTATGCAGGCATGATTGCTGAAGAAAATAAGGAATACGCAATTTTGAAAAAAAGAATCAAAAGACTAGGTATGTATCAGGTATTAATTGAAAATTTAAACCCAGAATATGCAGCAAATTTTTCGAAAGGAAAAAAGTGGCAAGAGTTGGATATGGTTATGAAAGAACAAGGGTTTTAATTATGTTAATTGGTAATTCATAATCAAAATCTCATTTATTTCACCTCTTTTCTGCGCATTGGAGTTTATCATTCGCTTGGCTTTAACCCTTAAAATTGTATTTGATGGTTTATCATAAAGATCATCAAAAAATAAATCTGCAGGATTTAAATTTTTTGGGTCAGAATTACTTAAAAGCCACAAATGCTTTTTTTTTGTTAGTAATTCTGTAAAATCAGCAAGTCTGTTTTGTTGTTCATCACCAAATTCTCCTTTGGCATAAGCATTAAAGGAAGAAGTTTTACTAATGGGTTTGTATGGTGGATCGAAATAGAAAAAGCTTTTTTTTCCAATGTATTTTACTGTTTCAGTATAATCGCCGTTTAGTATAGTAATATCTTGCAAAAGCTTACTGATTGCCAAAATATTTAATGGGTCGGAGATTTTCGGTCTGGCATATTTTCCAAATGGAACATTAAATAAATTTTTACTGTTTACGCGATATAAGCCATTAAAGCAAGTTCGGTTTAGGAAAATGAAAAAGGCCGAATTTTCAGTTATATCATCAGTTTTAAAGTTAAATTTAGTTCTGATGTTTAGAAAGAAATTCCTTTTTTCTTCTTCAAAATTTAAGCCATAATAATCTGATTCAATTGCATTCAAAATCGTGATTAGTTCTTCTGGCTTGGCTTTTATTGTTTTGTAAACATTTATCAAATCGGTATTGATATCGTTTATTACAGCTTTTTTGATATTAAATTTCTGAATAAACCAAAAGAAAATAGCACCACTACCAATAAATGGCTCGATATAAGTTAAATCATTTATCTTTTCAATTTCTTTAGGTAAATACTGCTCAATTACAGGAATTAACTGTGTTTTACCACCTGCCCATTTTAGAAATGGTTTAGCAATTGTATTTTGTTTGGCGGTATTCTGCAAGGTAAAAGGTTGGTTGGTTTTATGTTGCAAGGTATAAAATTACCTTCATTCTGAATGCCCTAAAAACATAGTTTTATTATTAATGCTCAATTAAAATCCTGCTCCCGTTTATTTTAAGTAAATTTGGAAAAATCAATAGATGGTTGGGTTCTCCCGACTGAGAAATAAAATCTGCTAAAGCGGTTAATAATCACTTTTCAATACCGGATTTTCTTTAAACATAAGGATTAAACAAGTGCACCTGCTCCAAACAAATGCTGGTGATTAATTAAAAATATGGAAAATAAAGAAATAGAATTTCAGGCAAAAATGTACGCTTATGCAATAAACAGCGCTACAAAAGAATATGGTTTTAAAAAAGATGAAGGTTGGAAACTTAATTTAGCGAATGCAGCTGAGAAGTTAGAAATTGAGCAAAAATATTATCCTACAGTTTCAACTCAAATCACTTCAGAATCTTTGCAAAAGTTATCAGAGCTGGTTAAAATTGAGTTGAATCAAACACCTATTTTTGCTAAAGATCCAATTAATACTTTTGGTGCTCAACATTCAGATTCCGAATTTATTATCGCTTATAATCCAATCAGAGTTCATCGCTAATAAACAATTACATTAATTTCCTTCATTTCGTAAAATTTGCAGCGGTGGTTTATTTAATATACTTCTGCTGCTTAATACACCCGTTATTACTACCAGTAAAATCACACTGCTGAAGAGTAAAAAAGTTGGTAATAAAGGGGGAATAAATGAAGCATCGAAACTAAACTTTGCCAATGCCCAGCTGCCACTTAATGCAAGAATTAATCCTGCGGCTGCGGCAAATAAACCTAAGAAAAAATATTCTATAGCGTTTATAGCAAGAATTTGTTTTCTGCTTGCACCCATGGTTCTGAGCAGAATGCTTTCTTTTATGCGTTGGTTTTTACTCGTTAACACAGCTGATATTAAAACAATCCATCCTGTTATCATGCTAAAACCTGCCATAAACTGAATAACAAAACTTATTTTGCCAAGCAGTTCATCCAGCAGTTTCAAAACTAAACCCAAATCAATCACAGAGATGTTTGGAAACTTACGAACTACGGCACCCTGAAAACTTGCTGATGTTTCGCTGTTTGGCACCCTGGTCATTAATACATGAAATTGTGGCGCCTGCTCTAAAACTCCCGACGGAAATACAACACGAAAATTGGTTTGCATCCTGCTCCAGTTAACTTCTCTTAAACTGCCTACAACCGTTGGCAATAGCATACCCTGAACATTGAAAACAATTTTATCATTTAGTTTGACTTTAATACTTCGGGCAAAATTTTGATCCAAAGAAATGTAAACAACATCTTTTGGGCTATTAACTTGTGCAATCCATTTTCCATCAATAATTTTTTCTGCAGCAGTTAAAGTATCCTGATAAGTGGCACGGATTTCATTTCTGAAAGCCCTTTTATTTGTACTGTCAGCACCCGCCTTTTTGCCATTAATTTCTTCAATTCTCATGGTAATTACCGGAACCTGGTTCATTAAAGGTAATTTGTAAGATTTTGCCAAATCAGTAACAGCTATTTTTTGGGTGTTCTGAATATCGAATAAAACCATATTAGGTTGCGAAGCGCCCGAAGAAAGGGTAACTCTGTTTATCAAAATACCTTGTACGAAATAAAGCGTACAAATAAAGGCTGTTGATAATCCGATAGACATAGTGAGCATTAACGTTTGATTGTTTGGTCGATATAAATTTGCAAAGCCTTGTCGCCATAAATAACTTAAAGACGCAGGCAAAAGTTTCTTCACCAAAAACATCAAAATGCCAGAAAAGGCCATTAATAAAAGGAAAGCAATTAAAATTCCCGCAGTAAATGCGATGGTTTGCAGCCAGGTTTTCATTTGCAAATAGGTGAAACCCACAATGAAGGCCATCATTAACAAATAAACAAAACCCTTTAATAAATCTCTTTTTTTCGATGTACTGTTTTCGAAAGTTGCCCTAATTGCGTTAAGGGGAGAAATTCTTCTTACGGATAAAAGTGAAGGCAAAGCAAATAAAACAGAAATAACTAAACCAAGCAATAAGCCCTGGCCAATTGCCGACCAGGAAACCTGCATGGTAATTTCTACAGGAAGAAAATCTTTTAGTACAATGGGTAATAAAAACTGTATTAAGGTGCCTAGAACCGATCCGATTATAGCAGCAATGATACCAATGAAAGAAACCTGGATGAGATAAATCAAGAAAGCATCCCAGGCTTTTAAGCCCATACATCTTAAGGTTGCAATGGCTGATAATTTTTCCTGAATATATACATGAATGGCACTTCCTACACCAACGCATCCAAGTAATAAAGCAATAAATCCGGTTAATGCTAAAAAGCGATTTAAATCTCCAAAGCTTCTTCCGGTTTGCTCTTTTCTTTCGGCAACGGTATCTAAATCTAAGCTTTCTTTCTCTAGTTTTGGCTGGAGCTGTTTTATTATCGAAGTCAGTTCATTCGAACTGTTAAATTTGTAATAATATTTGTAATTAATTCGACTCCCGGTTTTAACTAGACCTGTTTTATCGAGGTATTTAAGTGGAATATAAACGATAGGCGCTACGCTTGATGAAATACCTGTTTGCCCAGGAGCTTTATCCAAAACACCTGCAATTTTAAAACTCAAATCGCCTACATTAATCGAATCGCCTGTTTTTGCATTAAACTGGAGCATTAAAGTTTTGTCAACAAGAGCATCTCTACCACTAAAAAAACTTTTAGCTGCACTTGCTGGTGTAGTTTCTATTGAGCCATAGAAAGGATAGTTCCCCTCTAAAGCCTTCATTTGTACCAACCTGCTTCCACCACCTTTTACAAAATAAACCATCGATGCAAAAGTGCTTTCTGCTGCCCGATCATCGCCCATAGTTTTAAGCATTTGCTGGGTTTGCTTACTTACAGCTTTACGGCTTTCTACAATTAAATCAGCACCTGTTAATTCTTTTGCCTGCCTGTCGATATCATTTTGAAGGTTATCTTTAAAAGAATAAACAGCCACTAAAGCAGCAATACCTAAAATTATGGAAGATATAAAGAGAAATAAACGCGAACGGTTTTTGCGACTATCCCTCCAGGCCATTTTAAATAACCAGGAAATTGGAACGTTTTGTTTTGGAATTGGGTTGTTAGACATAATTCGGGTTTTCGTCGGCTATAATTAAGCCACCTTTCATTTTAATCACTCGGTTTGTTCTTGCTGCTAAATCAGGGTCGTGCGTTACAATCACAAGTGTGGTTCCTGCATCTTTATTCAAATCAAACAAGAGTTTTATAATTTTTTCACTCGTTTCTGCATCAAGATTTCCCGTAGGTTCATCAGCAAAAAGCAGTGCAGGCCTATTTGAAAATGCCCGGGCTAGAGAAACCCGCTGTTGTTCACCGCCTGATAATTGTACGGGATAATGGTGACCTCTATCTGCAAGCCCTACCTTATCCAGTAATTCTAAAGCATGCGATTTTATATTTTTAGCACCTCTTAACTCAAGTGGAACCATTACATTTTCTAAAGCTGTTAAGGTTGGCAACAACTGGAAATTTTGAAATATAAAACCCACATACTGATTGCGAACTGCTGCTCTTTCATCTTCAGTTAGCTTATCTAAAACCACACCGCTCAGTTCAACACTACCCGAACTGGCTCTGTCTAAACCTGCACAAAGACCAAGTAATGTTGTTTTTCCACTTCCCGAAGGCCCTGTTATTGCAACAGTAGAACCTGTATCAATTGAAAAATTAATGTTGTTTAAAACAGTAAGTTCACGCCCTGCGCTTTGATAAATTTTACTTACATTTCGGATGTTCAATATGCTTTCCAATGGCTGAAAATTTTAAATTTTGGTTTGGAACGCATCAAAACATAATGCGCCTTTTTCCGTTAAAGGTAATGGCTTTTTGATTTTAAGAGACAGAAAAAATAGATATGTTACGAAAACGCTTAATAGCACTAATTGTTTTGACAGGAATATTACAAGCCTGCTCAAATTCAGGGAATAAAGATAAATCTGATGGTACAGATGTAGCAAAAAATATGGTGAAAGAGGTTTCACAACCTGTTAAAAATATCTTGTTTTTCGGAACAAGTTTAACGGCTGGTTTAGGTCTTGACCCAACGGAGGCTTACCCTGCCTTAATTCAAAATAGGATTGATTCACTAAAAATGCCTTATAAGGTTATAAATGGAGGTTTGAGCGGCGAAACATCGGCAGGAGGGAAGGGCAGGATAGATTGGCTTTTGAAACAGAAAGTAGATGTTTTTGTATTGGAACTTGGTTCTAATGATGGTTTACGCGGTGTACCTGTAGCCGAAACCACTAAGAATTTACAAAATATCATTGATAGGGTTAAAACGAAATATCCTGATGTAAAATTGGTGATGGCAGGCATGCAAATGCCACCAAGTATGGGTACGAAGTACGCGGCGGATTTTAAAAATATATTTCCTGAATTGGCAAAGAAAAATAATATGAGTTTAATCCCATTCTTGCTTGATAGAGTTGGAGGCATTCCAAAACTAAACCAGCCAGATGGCATTCATCCAACAGCTGAAGGTGATAAAATTTTAGCCGATAATGTTTGGGTGGTTTTGAAGCCCTTGCTGTAGACGCTTATGCAGTTTCCAACTGCCGTAGGAGCAAAAAAAGAATGAAAGCAAATCACAACCGCAGGTTGTGATTTGCTTTCATTCTTTGAGATACTGATATTTACAACAACGCAATCAGCATCACATGTATATAAAACTCCGTTGTGATTTGCTTTCATTCTTTGAGATACTGATATTTACAACAACGATGCAAAATTTTCAGCTACTGGTCATACTGTTGTGATTTGCTTTCATTCTTTGAGATACTGATATTTACAACAACAGCAGCTTTAGCTTTACTTGCAGCTTCTTTGTTGTGATTTGCTTTCATTCTTTGAGATACTGATATTTACAACAACAATATTTCCAGCTAAAGTTGCAGCACCACTGTTGTGATTTGCTTTCATTCTTTGAGATACTGATATTTACAACAACAAATCATTATAGTAGATGGGTGCTATGCTGTTGTGATTTGCTTTCATTCTTTGAGATACTGATATTTACAACAACAAAAGCCACTAATACTTGGTTGCTGATGGGGTTGTGATTTGCTTTCATTCTTTGAGATACTGATATTTACAACAACCAGCTTCTAATTCATTACGTCTGTTTTTAAGTTGTGATTTGCTTTCATTCTTTGAGATACTGATATTTACAACAACATCATCAACTATTAAAATTAATTCTGCACTGTTGTGATTTGCTTTCATTCTTTGAGATACTGATATTTACAACAACTAAATTAAGTAACATATCCGCAGGCTTCGGGTTGTGATTTGCTTTCATTCTTTGAGATACTGATATTTACAACAACATACCGTGGTTTATTTATCTGTATATCATTGATTTATCTCAAAAATTAGAATTAAAAAAATCTGGTCGCTTTTGCGGCCAGATTTTTATTCTAATGTTTATTTAATTGTAATTGCAAAGTAATGATTAAAGAACAGCTGATATTAGTTTATAATTCTCTTATTTAGCTTTAAGATTCCCAATCAGGTTAAGAATGACATTATCTTAATGTATCTGTAGACATAGAAGACGGAGAAATACTAAAACAGTTCTAATTGTTGTGGCGTATCTGGTAGTTCTTTTTCCTTTTTACCATAAAATAATTCCATCATCCCAAATTGTTTATCGGTAACTGTCATAATACCGATATGTCCTTTTTCCGGCAATAATCTTTTAACCCGGTTAATATGTACATCGGCATTTTCGCGGCTGCTGCAATGCCTTAAATAAATTGAAAACTGAAACATAGCAAAGCCATCCCGTAAAATTTCCTTACGAAATTTTGAAGCAATGCTTCGTTCTTTTTTAGTTTCAGTAGGTAAATCGAAAAAAACTAATACCCACAAAATTCGATATTCATTTAAACGCATTAATTAAAATGGTAACTCGCCTCTTTGCATATCATTATCTGGTTCAGGAATTTCACGGGTTGTAATCGGAATTAAATCATCTTCCAGGCTAAATTTTGGTGGCCTCTTTGCATCAAAATTTTTCATAATTGGGTAGTTGATTCTTCTTATGGTACCCTCATAACATTTGGCCAGGGATGATGTTGTGCTTTGCAAGCCGACCATTAACGGGCTTTTACTTTTTTCAAATTGTACATCAACAGTAGCAATACCCAAAAGTTGTGTTTTAATGGAAGTACCCAGTTCTAAAAAATTTTCACCTCTGTCAATTATCCCCAACACAATTTCATCTACATAGGGGCGATAAGGTTCCATAATATCATCCGCTAAACAATAAGCGTTGTATTTATTTCGATGATGGATGCCTAATGTTGGAAGCAGACCAGAACAAACTAAACCACGAGCCACAATAGCCCTTAAAATCGCATAGCCATAATTGAGTAAATTATTTGGGGGGTCGCCTTCCCGGCCTCTAAAGAAATCTATTTTTTTAGGGAAAACATTTTTCCAATAATAAGCGGCAGCTCTTCCTTCGTAATTATCCGGGTCGCCCGAGCGAACTGATTTTGCCCAATGAACCATATTTTCGCAAGGAATATTTCGGTTAAAAAGCACAGCAGCCTGGTTTAGAATTTTTGCTTGTGCTGTTTGTTGCCAAAGTTGCTTTTTTAGGGGTTGCGATGCATCAATTTGATAACGAAAACGTTCGCTTTGCGTATTATGCCCGTCAATCGGGAGCATCATGCCTGTAGGGTGCCGGCTCTGGTTGCAGGTAATTATGGCCGCATTATTTTCTAATAGTGCAGCAATGCAACCATGGGTAATGGTGATTTGCTGATTATCCAATATAATAATTCCAATATCTTCTATCGGAATCGTTTTCTTAGATTCTTTCTCTCCTAATGATTTTAAATGGGGTAAGTCAATAGCGAGTTGATTTTGTTGCAAACTTAAATAAGCTGGATTAGAGAAGTGGAGCGTTCTTTTAATCATGAGAGCGATATTATTTAAAACTTCTTATTTCTTTGAATATGCTGTAATTCTTCTATATCTGCTTTGTCTTTTAATCGTCCTGTATTAAATTTGGATAAAACTAAATCATCTAGGTGTAGAAAGGGGATTTTTAATCCGTCAACTTCTACTATTATTTTTCTTTTACTCGCCTCTTCAAATTCTACAAGGTTAATTTTGGTAATAAAATCAACTTTTTCGGGTTCTTCCCATAGAGAAAAAACGAAATAACCAGTAAAATCCATATCAATAATTGGCTGCAGGTCTGCTTCAAAGAAGTCCATCGTCTTAAATACTTCTAATAACTTAACTTTGTTGTCATTAGTTGGACTTAACCAAATGTCAATGTCTCCGGTTGTTCTAGCATAGCCATGAAATATAACAGCATATCCGCCTATCACTATAAAATCAACTTTATGTAACAATAGTTTATTGATTAGCTCTTGATGTTTTTCTATAAATAGGTTCATTCTGCTTTGATTATTCTTATTGTGTTATTTTGTTTTCTAATTCTTAAGTCTTCCTCATTAAAACCGTAAGCCTTTAAAATTAAATCTACTGTATGTTTTATCCTATCAATTGGAGATTGTTTAATGATAAAGTCTATTTCGTCTTGTTTGGCTTCTTCAAATGAATTGAAAATTTTTAAACGGTTTTGAGTTTGATAAATAGCTGTAGGTTCATTTAGTAATAATAAATTGACTTCTGAGCTTATGTATCTTTGCTCTTTCGTGTGGCCTTCGCCTACTTTAGTAATTTCTCCTAAATGGTTCAAACGTACTTTAATTGGGTTTTTAGATAGAAATGCTCCAATACTTTTAAATAAGTAGAACCTTCGGCTTTCTTTTGCACCAATTGTTACTTTCAATTCTGAGTTTTTAGTCTCTAAATGATGTCTAAACCAATACTGATTATCCCCAATACTCCAAACTAAATAGATATTTTTACTCAATAATGCCTTATTATTTTGTTGTATGGCTTCATCAAATTCTTCTTGCGATAATCCTAATACAAACATTTCATTTTGTTGCATACTAAGTTGTAAGTCCAAATTATCAGTAGGAAGTTTATCCAAAAAGGATTGAGGTAACTCTTTATTTATCAAATCATTCCAAAGAGTATTTGTATTATTGATGATATAAGGGATTTTGAATTTCTTGCGCTCTACTGCATGCCAAAAGGTGCATAAATGTTGTATATGCTTTCCAGTATTATCTTTATATAAAGCTATATGATGATTGTTACCTGTTTTTGCAAATCCAATTTCTTTACCATTCTCATCTTTTTTAATAGCTTGAACAGCTGAAAGGCCTGTGAAACACCTAACAGTTAGTATGGGTATTCTTTTATTTTCATTAAACCAAAGTATGTCTTTAAATGCTTCTTTTTCCTTGCCATTGTGTGCATCTAACCTCTCTTGAACCAGGTGCATTACTTTTTCATCAATAATATACTTAACATCATCATTTTTTAAATCTGTAATTTTATATTTAATCACAAATTCATCCTTATAGCAATAAGAAGATATAAGTACAATAGACTTAGCAAGATCAAGATAAATAGGAAACTTTTTTAAGGATTCAATACACTTTTTAATATCTCGCCCAAAATCATTTAACCTTTCTTCAACTTTAGTTTTAACTATTGGTTCAGCAATTAAATCTGGGTTTTCGAACAAGTATTTTATTGGATATTTGATTAATAACCCTGTTTTGAAATCTTTGGCAATAGTTTTAATTTTACCGTAAACAAACTGTTCATGTAATGCTCCTCTTGGAACAATAACACCAGTTTCTTTATTCTTTCCGGTAGCTTTAAACTTACTTATAGTTGCTACTTTTTTCCCTGCTTTAAAGGATACTAAAATTTTATCAGCTTCTTGCTCAATGTATTTTGTTGTGAAATTTTCTGGCCTCTGTGAAATCAGATATGAATTTAGTTGATTGTTTTTTTCTTTTTGCCCCTTAACTATTTCATTATTTTCATTTAATATTTTTTCATCGTAGTTGTTGCCATATTTTTTCTTCGCGAAATCGATTTCTCTTTGCATTTCATCTTTCGTTTCGCTCGAACTTAATGTGTTTATTCTCTGAATAAAGCCTTGCTGGGTACAAGCTATTACGAGTGCGTCTATTGCATGATGGCGATGGTCATCCCGTTTAGTCCAATTTGCTATTTCTTCTTTTTGGTGTTTACGATTTCCGTGATCACTTGTCCACTCTTTTATTTGCGTTTGTCCTATTTCCTTATATTTAGGCAATTGTAAGTTCATTAATACATCATCCCATCCCCAAAGTCCACGGAGTTTAGCAGTAACATTTCCTTCAGTACTGGTAACATTATGGCAAACCTTTCCTAAAATTTCTTTTGCTTTTCTGGCAATGTATGCGGTTTCACGTAATTGCCTATCAATAAAGTTTTCCCATATTCTTTTATCTGCTTCGGTTTCTTTGCCAACTTTTTTACGTTCTTGATATTCTTCAAATGAAACTTTTAAACGTTGCATTTTCCCGTAAGAAATTATTCCTCTTTTAAACCATTCATCTACTCTTAATATATATTCGCCTAGGGCGTTGCCACCTTTTTTTGAGATATAATCGTAAGCTGTATTGTTAGTTTTAGTAGAGTTACAATTTCTATGGACTAATACCTTGTTAGTCTGTGAGTCATCGAACAATAAGGCTTTTGGTACTATGTGGTCAACATCGAAGTTATCACCACTTAATGCCTCTGTTAGATTAAATGTTTCGCCACAATAAATACATTGATTTGCAACTTGTGCTTCTTTCCAATTTTTATCTTTGGCAGGGAAAATAAATTTGTACTTTTGAATATAACGTTTGGTAGTAGGTAATCCAAGTTCACTAAGTTTAGTTACTACCAATTCATTAAGTTTTTTATTAAATCCATTTTGCTTATCAGTATCTTCACGCTCATCTTTACTTTGTTTTAATTCTCTGGCAAGCTCTACTCTAATTTCCTCAGGTTTTCCATATTTCTCAATAATTGCATTTACTACATTTATCATTTGGTTGAGAATTTTTTCTACAACTGGTTGTCGCAAGCTATTTTTAGCTAGTAACTGCAAGGGCTCATCTGAAACATTCTTTGATTTTTCTTCTTTAGTTAATCTGCGATTATAACCTGCAAAGCTTTCAGCATCTGCTTGGTTGTAACCTAGCATTAAATAAGGCAACATTTTTCGCATTGCTTTATTAGATTTATTGCCAAATGCTTGCTTGTTAAAATCAATTTTGGAAAGTTTTTCTGCAATTTCTTCTTCGAAATTAAAGCGTTTCATTAAGGCATTTTTACATTCATCTAATTCTTTTATAGAATAAATGGTATGCCATAATTGATAAAAAGGTTCTTGCTCTAAAGCTGAATTTAATTCGACACTATCTCGTTCGTCTAAAATTTCACCGGTTTTTTTATCAATTAGAACAGCAAAATGTTTTGATGGGATTGTATGAGTATCAAATTTTACATGTTCACTATTGCCTGTAATTTTATGAATAGCTGAATAGGTTGTATTGCCTTGAATACCTTTTAAAATTTGTTTATTAGCATAAACCTGTTCTTTTTTGAGCTCTAATATTTTAAGTAATTCTGCAAAACTTAGGTTTTCATTTTCTAAAAGATGATTTACTATCGTTTGCTTTTCTTCAATAGTAGGTATTCTATCATCCCATTTGTACTTGCTTCCTTCAGGGTTTTTAATTTTTATAGAGATATTGTTAACTACTTCCCAGATTTTACAAAGCTGAAATAATGGAGATGTTCTAGGTGCAACTTTGGGCCCTGTAAATATGGTTTTATCTTGTTGGGTTTTCTTATCAAAATAAGAAGTTTCAAAACCTTCAAATTCACAGATGCTTACCAAACCCTTTTGTGATTTTAGCTTACGTTGGTAATAGATGATTTCATTTCTTAATGAATGGATAACATCATCAGTTAAAAATGAATGTTTAGATTTTTGGGTATTAATTATGGCATCAAATTCTTCGATATAAGCCTCCCTAGGATAGACTTTTTCTTTAACTCTAAAATAAGTATTGTTTTGGTTTGCTGAAGATAATTCATCATAAAAGTATTGCCCTAAAGTTTGGTTTTTTTCTTTCAATAATTTATATCTTCCTTTTACTTCGACAACATAATCGGTATCTTTTTTGTCTGCATTAGCTTCACTTCTTGACGATTTATATCCTCTTTTTTGATTGAGTAGATATAGTATTCTTCCCAATTGTTTTGGAGATATTTCTTCATTATTAGAAACGGCATTGCTTCTTAGCTTCCATAAATCTAAACTTGGTAAGTTCAATAATTCATCTGTTGGGAAGATATTGAGTTTTTCCAAAATCTTTTTTAGACTGTATTTGAAATCATCAGATTTTTTTAGCTGTTTTCTATCATAGCCTTTTCTTTGGGTTCTAGCAGTAGTTCTATCTTTATTTTTAGAAATAGCTTGCCCTTTTTGAAATTGGTCTCTGGCATCTGCATCCAATGGAATTATTCTTGATCCCATTGCAAGAATTTGAAAAGGCCCATTAAGCTCATCAACTTCTATCAATGCCCAACCAATACTATTTGTTCCTAAGTCAAGTCCTAATATTTTTTTCATGAGCAGTTATTTAAATATTTAACAATATCCGATTTAATTTTTAATTCTTACCCAACACAGAACCATTCTCAATATTTACCTTGAATACTCAAACTTAAATTCATTTATTTTTAATTCATTACGGTTTCCCGTATCCTTGATATTAAATTAAATTCTATATTTGTTTTCGAAAGCAAATCACAATAAGGATTATTCCGTTGTGAAAACATTCAAAGCGGGGCAACTCGCTTTTTTTATGTCCTGATTTTTTTATAACCGCTCCGGATTAGCTGTAAAAAAAAACGCCTATCTTGGTTAAATGAAATCAGTTCGACAAATAATAAAAAGCCTGCTCGCCACCTTTTCGATGATAGCGATTGCTCAGCAATTTTTACTGGCACAATCAACGTCAGATTATAAAATTCCCTTTACCCTTACTAGCCAAAATAACATCATCATAAAAGCCACTTTGAACAACCAGGATACTGTATCGCTCATGTTTCACACTGCGGCAAGTGCGCTTACCCTAACTAAAGATGCGATTGGAAAAATGAATAGCCTTCAATTCGAAAGAACAGATACGGTTAAAAGCTGGGGCGGTGCAGAAAACTCTTCACGTTACAGTAAAAGCAATATGCTTCAAATAGGCAATCATAATTGGGAGAACATTCCGCTTTGGGAAAACCTAAATTCAGGGCCCGGAAGTGGCGGTAAATTTGGATTGGAATTATTTAATAACAAAGTGCTTGAGTTAAATTTTGATAAAAAAACAATCACTGTTAGTCAGAATTTGCCTTCAGATATTAAGTCTTACAATAAATTAAATTTAATTTATAAAGATGAAATGATGTTTGTTGAAGCCGAATGTAAAATTGGAAATGATTTGCTGAAAAACCAATTCCTTATCCATTCAGGTTATTCGGGTGCTATACTTTTTGATGATCAATTCACCACAGATAACCAGCTAAATGAAAAGCTTAAAATAACTGGTGAAAAAAGCTTGAAAGATTCTTTCGGCAACTTACTTAAGACCAAAAAAGCCATAGTAACCTCCTTTATCATTGGCAAAAACAAACTAAATAATGTTCCTTCGGGTTTCTTTCAGGGTGCATTAGGGCGACAAAAAATGAGTATTATTGGCTCTGACTTGCTGAAACGCTTTAATGTGGTAATCAGTGCTGATAGAAATACTATTTTTTTAAAAGCAAATACTTTAAAGAACACAACATACTTAAATATTTAATAGCATATTCAGTATTATTGCAGTAGTTTTCAGCATAACATCAATCGAATATCAGCTCAATGAACAATTTTTAAGCCATTTAAATAAGAGTAAGTTTAAGCGGGGAGTTTTATGATTATCCTAACGCTGAAATTTTTATGAAATTAATTTATAGAGTAGAAATTAAGCGGCCGTATCATAAATACGAAATATAATACTGAGCCTCGTCGAAGGACTTTTAAAAACTGCCTTTTAGAGCGTTTCGACAGGCTCAACGTGCCAAGGTTAAATATAATTGATTTATGATAAGCCTCTTAGACGTTATTTTTGCATCACCATCACACCATTCATGATAAATGTGCTTCCTGCATCAGCTATAATATTATATACATTTTGCTTGCCACCGGCGCTCTCTTCTTTTTTCCACACCAGATAAGTTTCATATTTTCCGGTTTTTTCGTTTAGGCATAGTATCTCTTCGCCTTCTTTTACCTCACCAATTTTCATTTTACCTTTTACGGTAGTCATTGGATGGTTGGGAGTGGCCTTTAATATTTTGGCGCTTAGGCTTATTTCCGTTCCTGAAAAAGTATTAATGCTTTTACCGGCAATTAATACCACAGAAGTAATGGCGTAATTTTTCGCTTCATGAATAGTCAGTTCCTTAACTTTCACTGCAGAGCGTAATTTGCTTTTCGGATCAATAGTAATTACTTCGTCGCCCGGTTTAATATCTTTCAAAAGTTTTTCTCCACCGTTTGCCATCGTTACAACTTCATCACCAGGGAAACAAATATCACTACCGTAAGTGCCAGCTTCTTCTGATAAGTTTTTACCAGCATTAAGTGCTTTATACTGCTGATAGGCTAATTCTTTAGATAAAATGTAAGATAGTTTAAGTACAAAGTTTTTTTCTTCCTTATTAATGTTATCTATATCCTGAAAATACTTTTCCCAAACCTTACCTTCAGCCGTAAAATCAGGTACCAAAGCTTTAAATAACTTACCGGTTTCGTTGGTGTAAAATACCATCAAGCCAATTTCCTGCATGCCTTCTTTGGCAATAAGTTTATAAAGGTCGATTCGTTTTTTTAGTCCATCATCTCCCGTTATAAAGTATGGTTTTCTGGATTCATAACGATCCAAAATGTAGGTATTGTTGAATTTTACATAAGTATCCTTGTCTAAATCTGCAACAGTATAACCTTGGGCTTTATCGTATTCTGCCATGGTTAAAGGACGAGGATTAACAACTTTTTGTTGCGCTCTTGCAAAAGATGTTGCAACAATTAATAACAAGACTATCGTAATTTTACGCATGATATTTTTTTGATTATGATAATTGTTTAAAGGCATCTGCAAATGCTTTCATTTCATCCATTCTACCAATACTTACCCTGCACCATTCTTTTCCGCTGAAACGCCAGGTGCGGATGCTTACACCTCTTTTGCTCATCTCCTGAGAAAAACGCATACTGTCCATCTTTAACGGAAACATTACAAAATTTGCTGAGGAAGGGATGTATTCATAACCTTCTGCTTTTAAAACCGAATATAAATATTCTTTCGAGGCCATTGTTTTCTTTAATGCATCCGTTAAAAAATCTTTTTCCCCGTAAGCAACAATTGCTGCGGCAAGTGTAGGTGCTGAAAGGCTCATAGAGCCTGTAGAATATTTTGATAGATTTTTTATGGTTTCTGGTTGAGCAATGATGTAACCGCACCGTAAACCTGCGAACCCATAAAGTTTAGAAAAAGTACGGGCGACAATAATATTTTGTCCTTTTTTAACACAATCAATCATGCTGGCAGCCTGCGGATCAGGTAAATAGTCTATATAAGCTTCATCAACAAATACAGGAACTTTTTTGCTTACACGTTCGCAAAAATCTTTAAGCTTTACAGTATCGAGAATTGTTGCGGTTGGATTATTTGGGTTACAGATGTATATAAGTGCCGTTTTATCTGTGATTTTTGCTTCCATTTCATCCAAATCAATTTTATATTCCGATGTTAAGGGAACTTTAGTCCACTTAGCGCCATGTCTTTCAGCATCTGATGGCAAATCGTTATATGATGGATCGGCAGAAATAATTTCGCCACCATTCTTTGCATAAAATAAAGCGGCACCAAGCAACATTGGTGATGAACCTGCATCCATCATAATGTTATTTTGTTTAATGCCTTCATGTTGCGCAATTTGTTCGGTTAGTTCACGCATGTGCATAAACGGATATTGATAGCTGCTTTTTAATGCTTTTTTCATCGCCTTTTTAGCACCTGCAGATGGGCCGAAAGGGTTTTCATTTGCAGATAACCTGGCTTTAATAACTGGCCTGGCTTCATCTGCCCGTAAAATACTGTATTGATCGGCCATTCGATCACTCATAAAATTCTGCTGAATATTTCTTGGCATTGCTGCCAGTTTTTCAAGTGTTCCGGATAAGAAAGTTGCTGCTCCTGCCAGCAATGCAGTAGATTTTATCCAGCTGCGGCGATTAAGTTGATTGGCCATGGTTAAAATTTTAAGTTTATCCTTTAGTTGTTTGTGTTGGGTAAGTTTGCCTGCTTTCTGTATTTCTGCTATGTAAATCGGCAACCACACTTCTTGCAGATTCAAATGCGCCTGCCATCCAGGCATTTAGGTAAGTTAAGTGTTCACCTGCGAAGTAAATATTTCCATCGGGTTTTAATAACGCAGGATATGCATTTTTTCGGGTTTCGGATGTGTAAACTGCCCATCCGCCCATGCTATATTTTGTTTTATGCCAGCTAACGGAAAGTGATTTTTCAAAAGTTTTATCATATTGAGGATGAATCAGTTTTCCTTTATATAAAGCCAGCTGCTCGCGTTCGGCATAACTTAGCTCTCCAACTTGTTTTGCCTTTTCATTAAAATTATAATACCCAATCAGTATTCCTTTCTTACTTAAGTAGTCATAAGATGGGTAAAATATTTGCGTAAGCTCATTGTTGGTGTGGGTAATGCCTCCGTAAATATGTTCATCTTCTTCCCAAAAGCGGCGATTAAACTGAAGACCTATTTTTCCTGTTTCATTATAATTTATATAATCAACAGCACGACTTACATTAGAAGAAAAGTTATTTTTGATATTGCTTAAAACCGGTAAAGGTATGGTGCATATACAGAAATCGCCACTCAATTCATGGGTTCCTACTTTATCTTTATAAGTAATTTTTACACCATCAGCAGTGTTTTGAATGTTACTTACTTCTGCATTTAATTTCAGCATTGGGGTTAGCTTCTTCTCAAATGCTTGTGCAATTTTATCCATTCCGCCTACTGCTTGAAACATAGTCATCTGTAATTCGTATGTATATTCGGCTACATTATAAAAGTCAGGGTCTAACAAACCCGATTGTATAATTTCTGCAAGCTTTAATGGGTCTGAAAGTTTTCCTGGTTTATCGCCTGCACCCGGCGCTTCTATATAACCACGTCTGGCAGATGCCTTATACAATTTATCAGCATCTAAACCACCCTCTGCCATTAAATATTCAACAATTTTTTGACTGTCTTCTTTGGTCAAAGGACTATCTAATTCGCCGTTATCCATAGTTTTAGCCAGCATTTCCGTCATATAGCCACGAACATCGTTATGGATTTCACGTGCTCTTATTTTTTTGTTGGATAAAGAACCCTTCCCCTCAGCAAAATAATAAGTACTTTCATTTACGTTATTATAAACCTGAATTGGAACACCTAATTCTTTACAATAATGAAGGGTAAGTTCGTGATTGTGGGGAATACGAGAAGGACCGGCATTAAAATATAATCCTTCGTCAAAATTTGCTGTAACGGTCTGCTTATTTACTTCATTATGCCGGCTACCATTTTTAATACTCCAGCATCTGCCACCTGTTCTTTCTCGTGCTTCGAGGATGGTACAATCATAGCCTAGTTTAGTTAATTCATACGCAGAAGCCATACCTGCCAAACCGGCTCCAAGTATGATTATTTTTTTTCCCTTTCCTTTGCCTTCAAGATTAAAAGCATGTGCCGGAGCTGATTTTAATAAGCCAAGTGCAAGCATAGCTGGGTATGTTGCAGACGCTAAAAGACCACTTTTATTCAAAAAATCTCTTCTCGATATTGATTTCAATTGTTTTGCCGGTTGTTATAGCAAATATTAAAATAATTTACCGATTTATCGATTAAATTATTAGTGTATTTTGTAAAATCATTAAAATAATATATTTTATTTTAGTTATTTACCTATTTTATTTTGATTTTTTTATATTAAGTTGTTTTAATTTGCTGTTATTCTTTTAAAAATTAAGTTGTTGCATATTATCTTAATTTATTTTTTGTAAAATCTAAAAAAAAAATTGTTTTTAAAAAATTGCTAATTTATATTTATTCAGCAAAATTTATTTTAAAATAAGCTTTAAATGTCATACTTTGTACAGCGCTCGAATTTAAAATAAAACTATGGAATTAAGCAGCGAAAACACCCCTCCGATATCAGCAAATGAAGTTGAGCGATTAAAAGTACTCGCCGATTTTGACCCAGATTATACTGATTTGCAAAGTAACTTTGAGAACCTTACAGCGCTTGCTGCAAGAATTTCTGATAGTAATATTTCTTTGGTTAATCTTATCGATTCTTTTACACAATGGTCTGTTTCTAATTATGGATTAACTATAGAGCAAATGCCCCGCGAAGAGTCCATCTGTCAATACACAATTGCAGGTGATGAGTACCTCGAAATCACTGACCTCTCCACAGATGAACGTTCGAAAGATTTTTTCTATGTAAAAAGCCCGCTCAATTTACGTCATTATTTTGGCGTGCCTTTAAAAACACCTGGTGGCTATAATATTGGCGCATTATGCGTTATGGATAATACCGCTAAAACACTAACTAAAGATAAAATAGATTTATTAAAGTTGCTTGCAAAAGAGGTTGTTGATAAGCTCATAAATTTAAAAATTACGCAAAACCTAAAAAATGAGCTTGATGAATCCAAAAAAAATCAGCGTAAGGCGGCTCATGATATTCGGGGTCCGCTATCTGGTGTAACAGGGATTATAGAAATAATTCGTAAACGTGATATTAATAATCAAATTCCGGATGTATTGGATTACATGAAAATGATTGAAAATAGTACGAAAGGTGTTTTAGCCCTAACTGAAGAAATACTAAATCAAGAAAAAACATTAAAAAGCGATGATTTTAACATTATAATATTTAAAGATAGATTGGAAAAACTTTATGCCCCACAAGCTAAAGCTAAAAATATTTTCTTTAAAGTTATTGTTGGAAATGCAAACCAAAACGTTAATTTCTCTAAATACAAATTGTTAACCATAGCAGGGAATTTAATTTCTAATGCTATAAAATTTAGTTCTGATTATGGAACAGTAACGGTAAAGCTTGATTTAGCCGTTTTAGATAAGGAAAAAACACTAAAGATTGATGTGTCTGATAATGGAAACGGCCTTAGTCAGGAAGCAGTAGATAAAATTCTGAACGGCACATTAGAATCCAGCGAAGGAACAAGTGGTGAGCGGGGATATGGTTTGGGTTTACCCATGGTTACAGAAAACGTAAATAGTTTAAACGGTAAAATGGAAATTACATCGCAAGAGGGATGGGGAACAAACTTTGAAATAACAATCCCGCTTTCATAAGGTATATAATCAAAGCTTTTTTGCTAAAATAAATTAAAGTTTAATAACTGGAAGGTAGCTTATTTACATCTGTAAAACGAATAAAACGAATGCAACAAAAATTAATATTCATTTTATCCATTTAATTTATAAAAGTGATAAAAATACCTTCTATTAATATATTAGCCTTTGTTAATTGATGATATTTGGAATTTTATTTATTATTTTAATAATATTTCTCCTATAAATGAAGGTGTCGTAAATTTAAAAATTTTTTGATTCAATCTATTTTCATAAATTGAATTTTGAATGCAGCTGACCCATAAAAAGTGAACTGAAAATTTTATAGAAAAGATAGGTTAAAATAACAATGATTTCCGAAAACGGTTGCCTTCAATTAATAAATGCTATCGAGATGCCTTCCATTTTGGTTAGCTTTTCTTCTGGCAATTTTAAATTTGCTGCTGCCAATAATGCATGGTTAATTTTTTTTGGCCTAACAAAAAAAGAATTTTCAGGTTTTGGTATTTCAGATTTAAACAAAATCTACAATAAGTATTTCGAATCTTTTGATGATTTCTTTATTGATAGTATTGATATTAAGAATCCTGAAGAACAGATTCCTTTACAACTAACTTCTAAAACCGGGCTCAATTATAAGCTAACCCATCGCCTTATTGATGCTGATGAACATAATATTCGATATTTCCTGCACTCCATAGCTTTAACCCCTTCTCGTTTAGTTCATGAAAAGGTTTTGGATACTTTGGTAATGGAAGGACTGGAAATGATTGCTGTACTTGATGTCCAAGGTAATTACCTCAAGGTAAGTTCATCTGTGAAGGGAATTTTAGGATTTAGTCAAAAAAATTTTCTTTCTGCAAATGCCTTTGAGTTTATCCATCCAGATGATGTGCCTAGAATTAAAGAACAATTTTCTAAAGCACAACATGTAGAAAAAATGTTACTTAAACCTTACAGGTTTAAAAATGTAAAGGGTGAATATTTATGGGTGGAAACTATAATAAGCAATAAATTAACTGATCCTAATATTCAAGGCCTTGTTGCAAATTCTCGCGATATAACCGAGCGTATGTACGATAGAATTAAAGCTGAAATAAGTAATGAGCGTTACAAGTATGCCGTAAAAGCAACAAGTGATGCAATATGGGATTGGGATATTCAGAAAGGCACCTTAATTTGGGGCGAAAATTTTCGAATCTTGTTTGGCTATAATGAGCAAGATCTCAATTCTGATATACATTCCTGGATAGAGAAAATTCATCCTGAAGATATTGAGCAGTTTAGCCGAAAACTAGATAAGGTTATACTAACTGAGGAAACCGTTTGGTCTGCTGAATATAGATTTTTAAAAGCAAACGGCGAGTATGCAATTGTTCATGATAAAGGCTTCCTCATCAGAGATGAACTAGGTAAAGCATTAAGAATGGTTGGCGCTATGCATGATGTTACTTCAAAGAAAGTGGAGGAACAAAGAATTCGCCTCTTAGAATCCGTTGTATTAAATACTACCGATTCAGTTGTTATTACCCAAATTGATACTAGCAGCAGCAAACCGATCTCAAAAATTATCTACGTTAACAATGCCTTTACTTTAATGACCGGTTATTCTGCTGAAGATGTTGTAGGTAAATCTCCACGAATATTAGAAGGGCCAAAAACTGATCAGTTAGAAATTGACAGAATTATTCGATGTTTATTGGAAGGTCATTCTTGTGATACCAATATGGTAAACTACAAAAAAAATGGGGATGAATTTTGGAATAGCTTTTCTGTAACGCCTGTAGAAAATGAAAAAGGTGAGTTTGACATATGGATTTCCATCCAACGAGATATAACTAAGGAAAAGATTAGCGAAAACCGCAAAAAATTGTTTAACGATATATCCGGTGTTTTTAACTCAAACAGCGGCCTTAGAGATGTATTAACTTTAGTTTTGAAAATCATCAATAAGAATACCGGTTTTGATGCTTCTGAAATTTGGTTGCCTGATACCTATAAACGAAACCTGAAACTTTTTGCTAAAACTGCCGAAAATGAGAAAGCAATTCAATTTCATTATGACACTAAAAATATAGTAAAAATTCCTAAAGGAGAAAGTTTGGCTGGGAAAGTATGGGAAACAATGGATTTACAAGTTCTTGATGATTTTGTAGAATTTGGCGACTTTTCACGTAGGCATGCTGCACAAAAAGCCGGATTAAAAACCGCAATTGGATTGCCACTAAATCATAATGGTACATTTATAGGCGTATTAATTTTAATTGGTAATGTACTGCCCGATTCCATTTCTTTCGATATAATTGGTGAAGAACTTGCTAGAATTTTAGGGGCTGAAATTAAAAGGAAGCAACTTGAAAACGAGCTAGATAAAATTTTCAATTTTGCGCCCGATATTATCGCAGTACTCAATTTTAAAGGTTATTTCAGGAAGATAAATCTTGCAGCCTGCGAACTTTTAGGTTATTCGGATAATGAATTACTTAGTGAGCCAACAACTCATTTTGTACATCCTGATGATCGCGAAAAAACTTTAGAGGCAATTAAAATTGCAATGGATGAGGACATTTCGCATTTTGAAAATAGATGCCTAACTAAATCCGGAAAAACTATTTGGCTATCGTGGACCGCAACCTATGTACCCGAAGAAAGTTCGATCTTTATAGTTGGAAAAGATATTACCGAACGCAAAAATCTTGAGGACTTGCTTTTCAAATCAAACAATCTTGCAATTATTGGAAGCTGGGAAATTGACCCAGAAGCCCAAAAGATATATTGTTCGGAAATTGCATGCGAAATTATTGAAGCAAAAGATGGTTTTAAGCCTGATTTATTGTTAATTTCTCGTTTCTTTGGCTCAAAAAACAATCATTTAAATAAAGGAAAAATTGTGCTCGAAGATTTGGAAAACTGGGATGAAGAAATTCAAATAAAGGCTTTCAGTGGGAAATTGAAGTGGATAAGATCAATTGGTCAAACAGAAATTATTGATGGGAAATTCATCAGGGCTTATGGCAGCATACAAGATATTAATTCCAGAAAAGTAGCGGAAGCCAATATTGCTGAAGCCAATAAAGAATTAGAAGAATCAGAAAAACGTTACCATGAACTTTTTCACCTCAGCCCTTTGCCCATGTGGGTTTACGATTTTGAATCATTAAACTTTTTAGATGTTAACCGTGCGGCAGTAAATAATTATGGCTACAGTCGTGATGAGTTTTTAAAAATGAATATCCGCAATATCAGGCCTGAAGAAGAATTGGGTGTATTAGAAAAAACTCTTAAAGATAATGTAAAACATAATTTAGTTTACAAAGGTACATACAAGCATCGCACTAAAAAAGGTGATTTAATTTATGTTGATATTAAAACCAATCATATTGTTTTTAGTGGAAGGAAAGCAAAACTTGTTGTGGCAACCGATATTTCAGAGCGATTGGATTATATCAATACGATAGAAAAACAAAACGAAAAGTTAAAGGAAATTGCGTGGATACAATCCCATACTGTGAGGGCTCCTTTAGCAAGAATTATGGCACTCATTGATATGCTTAACAACTCATCGATTCAGAAAAAATTAACGAAAGATGAAATTATACAGCATATAGAAAATTCAGCTAAAGAACTCGATACGATTATACGAGCGATAACTATCAAATCAGACGCTTCACAACAATAATACTATGGAGAGAAAAATATTAGCCATTGATGATGACCCACTCATTCTTTTAATACATGAGGCCAAGCTTGAAGATGAAGTTAACTGTGCCTGCGAATATTTCGATAATGCTGAAGCTGCATTGAATTATATGCAAGTAACCCAGGATGCAGATATCCACTTTTTGCTTTTACTGGATATTAATATGCCAGTTATGAATGGTTGGGATTTGTTAGATGCGATTAATATAAGTGCCTTAAAAAATAGGGTTTATGCAATTATGGTTACTTCTTCTATAAATGAAGCAGATAAATGCAGGGCCAAAGAATATGAAATTGTTTTGGGTTTTGTAAGCAAACCGCTTAAAACCAGGCATATTGGTGCTTTTAGAGATATTAATGAGCTTGCTCCTTTTTTCAATTAACAGGCACTATTATTTAAATCTTGTGGCTATAAAAAATGATTCACAAGCAACACACCTAATAAACCCAATACGGAAACAATACTTTCCATCATTGTCCATGTTTTAAATGTTTGCTTTAGCGTAAGGTTAAAATATTCCTTGAACATCCAAAAGCCCGTATCATTTACATGAGAAAACATCAGGCTACCTGCACCTACAGCTAAAACCATTAATTCGGGAGATGCTCCTGTACCAATTAACGGTAGCACAATTCCAGAGGCAGTTAAAGCCGCAACTGTTGCAGAACCTAAAGTTATCCGTAACGATGCTGTAATTAGCCAGGCTAAAAATAATGGAGAAAGATTTAATCCTGAAGTAAGTGTTTTAACAGTTTCGCCAACACCACTATCTACTAATATTTGTTTAAAAGCACCACCTGCAGCAATAATTAAAATAATCATAGCAATACTTTTTACACCTTCCACACAAGATTCCATAGCTCTTGAAATACCTACTTCCTGCACTAAAACGGTAATAATAACCGCTATTAACAATGCTGAGGTTGGGTCAGCTAAAAAAGTAAAAACTGGTTTAATAAAATAATCACCTGTAAATGTAATGCCTATTGTGCCTGCGACAATTAGTAACACAGGTAGCAGTGCAGTGCTAAAACTTTTTATGCCCGAAGGTAAATTTTCTTCTTCAACAATAACAAAAGTGCCGGTTACGGCAGAATGCTCATTTTTAATTATTAACCTCGGAAAATAAATACCTGCAATAATTGCTATCGGAATGCTTAAGCCTAAACCAAATATTAAGGTTTTACCTAAATCTGCATGGAATATAGCGGCTAATGCTACAGGGCCAGGATGCGGAGGTAAAAAACCATGGGTGACGGATAGCGCAGCAGCCATTGGTATACCAATATATAATTTCGATAAGCCTGTTGCTGATGCTATAGCAAAAACCAGGGGAATCAGTACAACAAAACCAGCATTATAAAATAAAGGAATACCTACCAGTAAGCCTGTTAATAAAACTGCCCATTGTATATTTTTTTGTCCGAATAATTTAATCAGAATGAATACAATTTTTTTAGCAGAACCACTGTCTTCAATCAGCTTTCCCATCATTGCGCCAAGAGCAAGCACCATTACCATACTGCCCAGCGTGCTACCAATACCATTGCTTACCGAACCCATCACTTTTGTTGCCGGCATCCCTAAAAACAGCCCCGTTAAAATAGCAACAAAAAGCAAGGCTATCATCGGATTTAACTTCTTAATAATCAATATAAAAAGTAGGAGAATTCCGGCAAGGACGATAAGTAACGACATAATTATTGATTCAGGTGATGAAGCTGATGCATGGTTAGATTTAGGTTTGCATACAGTTGTTTAAATATGAGAAAATTTCTTTGATACTTTAAATGATTTAATTTATCAGGCATGATAATTTTAGGATTAATAGGGGCAGATGAAGGATACTCTTCTGATAAACCAGTTGCTTTTGCCGCCAAATAGGCGGCTCCAACAGCCGATGCATCTTCCTGCAAAACCAGTTTGAGTTTTTTTCCGGTAATATCTGCCAGTATTTGCATCCAAACTTTTGAATGTACGAAACCGCCGCTTACATTAATTTGCTTAATTGGATTCGTCTCTTCTTCAACGGCTTTCATAACATCGTTCAGGGCATAGCAAATGCCTTCTATAACCGCTCTTGCCAAATGGTTTTGATCATGTTGCAGTGTAAGGCCGAAAAAGGTTCCGCAGGCTTTACTATCCCATATTGGTGCCCGCTCTCCGGCTAAATAGGGCAAGAAAGTTAAGCCTTCGCTTCCTGCCGGTATACCGGCAATTGCTTCAAACAGCGCATTATAATCTTCATCATTTAAAACTTTTTTGCCAAAAACGTTCTTTAGTAGCCATTGTAAAGCAATTCCTCCGTTATTAATCGGGCCGCCACAAATAAAAGTCTGAGCATCTAATATATAACTAAAAGGCATTGCGGTTGGGTTATAAACAGGCTTCGAACTCGCTAATCTTAATGCACCACTTGTACCAATAGTTACAGCTGCAATACCGTTTGTTATTGCTTCGCTGCCTAAATTTGCCAGGCAACCATCAGAAGCACCGATTACAAAGTTCGTTTTCAGGTTTGGGAAAATTACTTTGGCTGATGCTTGCAATTCATGCTTATGATAATCCGTCGGTACAGCCGCTGATAATTGTTCGGGTTTCAATCCGGCTGAAATAAGCGCCTGCTCGTCCCATTTCAAGGTATGGATATTAAATAATCCGGTAGCAGAAGCAATTGAATAATCAACTTTAAATTCTCCAAACAACTTAAACCAGATGTATTCTTTTATGGAGATAAATTTATAGGTTTTTGCAAAAAGTTCAGGCTCATTTTGGTTAAGCCAAATGATTTTGCAGAGGGGCGACATGGCATGAATCGGTGTTCCTGTAGCTTTATAAATTTCTATGCCAGCTGCTGATTCTTTTAGTTTTTCAGCAATAGCGGTGCTGCGATTATCGGCCCAGGTTATCATCGGTGCTAAGGCATTACCCTGGTCATCAACCATAATTAAACTGTGCATAGCCGAACTTAGTCCGATAGTTAATAATTCTGATCCTAATTTTTCTTTTAATTCATTAATACATTTGATAAAAGCTTTCCAGATGATTTCTGGATTTTGTTCACTGTAGCCGGGTTTAGGCGATTCGGTAGCATAAAAGGATTGAACGGAAGCGATGGGTTTGTACAGCATATCCAAAGCAACCGCCTTTGTACTTCCCGTTCCAATATCAATGCCGGTTATATATTTCATTCATGCAGGTTTAGGGTGCAATTTAGCTTTTTGAGCCTGAAAACAAAAGTTGTACAAATCACGGGAACAAACTCAGAAATTCTTATCTACCATCTACCATGAATTCAACTTCATTATAACTTCATAATTCTGTAGTTATTTCGTACCATAATTAATCAACAGATAGCCCTAATCCACTAAAGTCATCATATCTGCTTTTACGGATAAAGTCTTTATAGATTATCTATCTGAAAATTAATTTAACCAAAAATTAAATCAGATAAACTATCAGTAAAAAAGATGAAGAGAAATGTCATGTTCCTTGGCCTGTGTGCTTTACTCTACGTAACAGGTTGTACCGAGAAAAAAGAAGAAAAAGAAGAAGTTGTTACTTATGCGGTTACCTCACCGCTAAAAATTGATACTTCTTTTACAAAAGAGTACGTTTCGCAGATTAAATCTGTCAGAAATATCGAAATCAGAGCCTTAGAAAAAGGTTATTTACAAAATATTTATGTTGATGAAGGTCAGCATGTTCATGCGGGACAAGTCTTGTTTAGAATTATGCCAAAAATGCTTCAGGCAGAATTGTTAAAAGCGCAGGCCGAAACAAAATCGGCTGAAATCGAATTAGAAAACACAAAATTATTAACGGATAAAAATGTGGTGTCTAAAAATGAACTGGCAATGGCGAAAGCAAAGTTGCAGGCTGCAAATGCAGAAACATCGCTGGCTAAAATGCATTTAGGTTTTACCGAAATTAAAGCACCATTTGATGGAACGATAGATCGTATTCCTTTTAAATTGGGAAGTATGGTTGATGAAGGCGCATTGCTTACCAGTTTATCTGATAACAGCCAGGTATTTGCTTACTTTAATGTTTCGGAGCCTGAATATTTAAACTATCAATCGGCAGCAAAAGTAAAAGGACAGCAAGAAGTTGGCTTATTGCTTGCAAATAACGAGTTGTTAAAATCTAAAGGCAGGGTTGAAGTTATAGAAAGTGAGTTTAATAATGAAACCGGTAACATTGCGTTCCGGGCAAGATTTACAAATTCTGATAACTTATTGAGAAATGGCGAAACTGGTAAAATTCAGATGCTTGTGCCTTTAAAAAATGCAATTGTAATTCCACAAAAAGCCACTTACGATATTCAGGATAAAACTTATGTTTTTGTTTTAGATGGTAAGAATAAAGTCCATTCGAGGGCGATTACAATTGCCAGTGAATTACCTGATTTATACGTAATTAGTGATGGTTTATCATTGGGCGATAAGATATTGCTGGAAGGTGTGCAGAAAGTTAAAGATGATGATAAAATCACTTATAAATTCCAGAAGCCGCAAGACGTTATTCAAAAATTGAGACTGAAAACCGAATAATCTAAATCCCGCTAATACTTATTTTATGTTTAGTAAATTCATACAAAGGCCAGTCCTTTCTATAGTTATATCTCTTATAATTGTGTTTTTAGGGGTGTTGGCAATAAGCTATCTTCCTGTAACCCAATTCCCGTCTATTTCCCCGCCTAAAGTAAATATAACAGCAGAATACCCTGGGGCAAATAACGAATTATTAATTAAATCTGTCGTAATTCCGCTCGAACGAGCCTTGAATGGTGTGCCGGGAATGAAATACATTGCATCTGATGCAGGTAATGATGGTGAAGCATCTATCCAGGTTGTGTTTAACCTCGGTACTGACCCTAATCAGGCTTCTTTAAATGTTCAAAACCGGGTTGCAGCAGTAACCAATAAACTTCCGCCACTTGTTGTTCGTGAGGGTGTGAAAATCACACGTGAGGAATCTAACATGTTGATGTATATCAACTTGTATAGTAAAGATCCTAAAATGAACCAAAACTTCTTATACAACTTTGCCGATATCAATTTGCTTTCTGAATTAAAAAGAATTGATGGGGTTGGTTTTGCTGATATTTTGGGCGATAGAGATTATGCCATGCGAATATGGCTTAAGCCCGATCGCATGCAGGCCTATAAAATTTCTGTTGATGAAGTGATGAAATCGCTTGATGAACAAAGTTTGGAAGCATCTCCAGGTAAAACAGGAGAAAGTTCTGGTAAAAGATCGCAAGCTTTTGAATACGTGCTGAAATATTCTGGTCGCTTTAATACAAAAGAAGGCTATGAAAATATTGTGCTAAGGGCAAACGCCAATGGCGAAATGTTGCGCCTAAAAGATGTTGCAGATGTAGATTTTAGTGCTTCAGCTTATAATTTATATTCTACCTTAAACGGAAAAGCTTCAGCAGCGATTGTATTAAAACAATCTTATGGAAGTAATGCTACGCAGGTTATTAAAGATGTTAAGGCCAAAATGGCTGAGATTAAAACCAGTTCATTTCCGAAAGGTTTAGATTATGAGGTGAGTTATGATGTGTCAAAATTCCTTGATGCATCGATAGAGAAAGTTATTCATACCCTTGTTGAAGCCTTTATTTTGGTAGGATTGGTTGTATTTCTTTTCCTTGGCGATTGGCGTTCAACCGTTATTCCAGCTATTGCAGTTCCGGTTTCCCTCATCGGAACCTTTGTATTTATGTCCTTCTTTGGTATAACGCTCAATCTAATTACATTGTTTGCTTTGGTACTGGCCATTGGTGTAGTAGTGGATGATGCAATTGTAGTTATTGAGGCCGTGCACGCTAAAATGGAACACGACAGGAAAATGTCAGTACTTAGAGCTACCCAAGAGGCGATGAAGGAAATTAGCGGAGCAATCATTGCAATTACCTTTTTAATGGCATCTGTATTTATTCCGGTAACCTTTATGTCGGGTCCGGTGGGTATTTTCTACCGTCAGTTTTCCATCACCATGGCTACTGCAATTATCTTATCGGGTATAGTGGCATTAACGCTTACACCAGCCTTGTGTGCCATTATGTTGAAAAATAATCATGGGCAGGCGAAAAAGAAAACCATAGTTGATAAGTTTTTAGATGCTTTTAATAAAGGCTTTGCCAGGCTCTCCGGCAAATATGAAATCGTTTTAACCAAGGTTGTTAGTCGCAAGTTATTAACTTTTGGGGTGTTAATTTTATTTTGTTTGGGCATTTGGGGTTTAAGTGGAAGTGTTCCTTCCGGTTTCATACCAAACGAAGATCAGGGAATGGTATATGCCATTATTCAAACGCCACCAGGATCTACCTTAGAGCGAACCGACCAGATAGCAGAGAAGCTTCAGAAAATGTGTGAGGATATTGATGGTGTTCGATCAGTTTCATCATTAGCAGGGTATGAAATTTTAACGGAGGGTACTGGCTCGAACTCTGGAACGTGTTTAATTAACCTAAAAGATTGGGATGAACGTAAAAATTCTGCTCAGGAAATTATTAAAGAACTTGAAGAGAAATCAAAGTCAATCCCAGGCGCAACCATAGAATTTTTCCAACCACCGGCAGTACCGGGTTATGGAGCAGCGGGCGGTTTCGAACTTCGTTTATTAGATAAAGCAGGTAGTGGCGACTATAAAAAAATGGAAACCGTTGCCAATGAATTTGTAGCAGCGCTTAATAAACGTAAAGAGTTATCGTCTGTATTTACTTTCTACAGTGCTAGTTTTCCTCAGTATATGTTGAAGATAGACAATGATATTGCACAGCAAAAAGGTGTAACGATTGATAACGCAATGAACACGCTTTCTACTTTTGTCGGGAGTAATTACGAAACCAGCTTTATCAAATACGATCGCCAGTACAAAGTAATGGTTCAGGCCTTGCCACAATACAGAGCTTTGCCTGAGGATATTTTAAAGTTATCAGTTAAAAATGATAAGGATGAAATGGTTCCTTTTTCGGCCTTTATGAAGATGGAAAAAGTGTATGGACTTTCAGAAATTACCAGGCACAATATGTATAATGCGGCCGAAATTAGCGGTCAATCCGCAACAGGATACAGTTCAGGAGAAGCCATTGCTGCAATTAGTGAGGTTGCCAAAAAAACATTGCCTAGAGGTTTTGGTATCGATTGGGCAGGTATATCTAAAGATGAAGTATCAAGGGGCAATGAGGCAATTTATATATTCCTTATCTGTTTGGGCTTCGTTTACCTCGTACTTGCTGCACAATACGAAAGTTTTATCCTTCCACTATCAGTAATTCTTTCACTACCTGTGGGTATTTTTGGTGCTTTTCTTTTCTTAAAGCTTTTAGGTTTAGAAAATAATATTTATGCACAGGTTGCGATGGTAATGCTGATAGGTTTACTTGGTAAAAACGCCGTGCTGATTGTCGAATTTGCAACACAAAGGCAGGCACAAGGCGCAACCATACTTAAAGCTGCAATGGACGGAGCAAGTGTACGTTTCCGCCCGATTTTAATGACTTCATTTGCTTTTATCGCTGGTTTAATACCGCTAATGATTGCCAGCGGCCCTGGGAAAATTGGTAACAGAACGATTGGTTCAGCTGCAGCAGGTGGTATGCTTTTCGGAACCATTTTCGGGGTAATAATCATCCCTGGATTGTATTATGTATTTGGAACAATAGCAGCAAGACATAAGCTGATTAAAATTGAAGAAGAACATCCGTTAACTGAAGAAATAGAAGATAATGTTTAAAAAAGATATTTATAAATACTTTGGCATTGCATTAATATGTGCTACATATTCAGCTTGCAAAGTGCCAGAGTTTGCCCAGCGTAATGAAAATAAAAATGTGCCTGTGAATTTCAATGATTCGCAGGATACGCTAAATACGGGCAAAATTCAATGGCGCCAGTTTTTTACTGATCCAAATCTGGTTAGATTGATTGATACTGCATTAAAGAACAATCAGGAATTGAACGTAACCCTGCAAGAAATAGAAATTGCTAAAAACGAAATTAAAGCAAGAAAAGGAGAACTGCTTCCTTCTGTTGGTTATAGGGTAGGTGCAGGCTTAGAGAAAGTTGGTCGCTACACCAGCTCTGGTGCGGGCGACGCCTCAACAGATATTACGCCTGGCAAGGAAGTGCCCGATGTACTGCCCGATTATGCCTTTGGTTTACAGGCCAATTGGGAAGCTGATATCTGGCATAAGTTGAGAAATTCTAAAAAAGCAGCAGTAAGCCGTTACCTGTCTACAGTTGAAGGTCGTAATTTCGTAATCACAAATCTTGTTGCTGAAGTTGCCAATTCTTACTATGAATTACTGGCGCTTGATAATCAACTGGCTATTGTAAAGCAGAATATCGCTTTGCAGAGCAATGCTTTGGAATTGATGAAAATTCAAAAACAAGCAACACGGGTAACCGAACTTGCAGTAAGGAAATTTGAGGCTGAGGTTTTAAGTTCTAAAAGCTTAGAATTCGATATTCAACAGAACATTACCGAAAGTGAAAACAAAATTAATTTCTTATTAGGTCGTTATCCACAAGCTATCCCAAGAGATAAAGGTAGTTTTACCGACCTTGTTCCACCAACGGTTCAGGCTGGTTTACCAGCACAGTTATTGGCAAACCGACCTGATATTAAACAGGCCGAATTAGATTTAGCTGCGGCGAAATTAGATGTTAAAGTAGCGAAAGCACAATTTTATCCATCTTTAGGTATTTCTGCAACCATCGGTTATCAGGCGTTTAACCCCTCGTATTTATTAAGAACGCCTGAATCATTAGCCTATTCATTGGCAGCGGACTTGGCAGGGCCACTTATTAATCGGAATGCCATAAAAGCAGAATATTTAACTGCAAATTCAAAGCAGTTGCAAGCCGTATTTAATTATGAAAAAACTGTTTTGAATGGTTATATCGAGGTTGCAAATCAATTGTCGAATATTACTAATCTTCAAAAAAGCTATGATTTAAAATCGAAACAAGTATTGGCGCTTACCCAATCCATAGATATTTCTAACGATTTATTTAAAGCAGCAAGAGCCGATTATTTTGAAGTCCTGATGACACAGCGCGATGCATTGCAATCTAAACTAGAGCTAATTGAAACTAAGAAACAACAGCTGAATGCTGTGGTAAACATATACCATGCGCTTGGCGGTGGATGGAATTAACAATACCATTGATTAAAACTCATTATATTCAGTGTTTTAAAAGGCACTTTGAATATAATTTCAATCTGAATCATGACTATTTGTAAAGAAATTTCAATTTAAGATTCTAAAATTTAATAATTGATTTAATAAGGCCAGGAAAAACAGATTTGAGTAAGATTTTTCCTGCCTTTAACAAAAAGGTCTTAAAGATTCTTTCGCATTTTTGATTTACGAATTTGAGTAGCAGGATCAAGTAAAAAAATACTAAGAATTATTTCTGGCAAAGTATTACCATGCTGAAATAAAAATTAGAATATAATATTTTAAAATTTTATATTTTAATTTGTTTTAAAAATCAATTAATTATTTCTTTGTTGAGATTTTACTTATGCTATTAAAAAAGAAAATTCCTTTCAGTTACATCTTTAAAAAGGTAAGGGTTGAGCTGCTATATGTACTCGTTATCGGCCTTGCCGTTTATTACCTTACTTCAGTATTCAGAAACCTTATTCCAGAAATGCCATTGGGTATACCAGCTTTTCTGGGAACTGCAATATCGGTAATTCTTTCCTTTAAGCTCAACCAGTCGTATGACCGCTGGTGGGAAGCAAGAAAGATATGGGGAAGTATTGTAAACGATAGTAGAACATTTGTGCTACAACTGCAGTCGTTTATTTATCCGGGTAATGAAGATGAAATCAGGACGATTTCATTCAGGCACATTGCCTGGTGCCATAGCCTAAGCAGAGCACTTCGTGAAAAAGACGGCGCGGCACATCTGGAGGAATATTTAAGTGAGCAGGAAATACTGGGAATTCAAAAACATAACAACAAACACCTCGCCATTCTGCAGCTAAACACCAGGCATATTGCCGAGTTAAAGGAGCAAGATAAACTTAATGTTTTCAGTCATGTTCAGCTAAATAATACAATGGTTAATTTTTCAAATTCCATGGGTATGGCCGAACGCATCAAGTCTACTGTCTTTCCGGTTACTTACAGATATTTCCTTCACTTGGCCATCTACCTTTTCATAATCACGCTATCCATCTCCCTTAGGGACATAGAAAGTTATTTCGAGATTCCGTTGCTACTAATAATTTCTGCGGCTTTTTTCCTTTTGGAAAAAACGGCTAGCCACATGGAAAATCCTTTTAGTGACCTTCCTACAGATACTGCAATGAATTCTATTTGTAACACCATCGAAATAAACCTTAAGCAGCTTTTGGGAGAAGAACAAATCCCAAATGTCTTGACATCTGATACTTTTTATATGATGTAATAAATTTAGGGCTATTTGGCTTAAAAATGTATAGCTTTTGGAATAACATTTGAATTGAGCGTTTTTTCGTGGGTTACTATCTCATTTGAGACTATATGTGAAAACCATTCCGGCTGATGCTTTTGAGACAAAGTCATGACCAGCGCGAAAAAAAATTTTACTTTTGTGTTTCATGAAAATTGCCGCCAAAATTGTGTAAGAACCAGTTTCTCCGAAATATTCACTACGCCCTTCAGCCCAATTAGAACTTAAACCCCAAGGCCAGCCCGAAACTACTGTTTTTAAGTTTTCCCTGAGGCTGATAATTAGCAAATCTAGGCATCAGGTTGGCCATGCCAAAATCACCATTAAACTGCAGAGATAGTCGTTCCTTAATTTCTAGTCCAACCAGGCTAGTCAACCCGTAATCCAGCGGTCGACCATAAGTATAGGATTCAAAAATACCCTCGCTAGAATCATTTGTAAACCCGACACTGCCTGTTTTGCCGACAATGATATCACCAATCGCAACCGGATCATCGGAACGCCAGCGGCCTCCTACACCATAGACCACATAAGGCCCTAAACCAATGAAAAACTTTGCGCTTCTAAAGTTAACATGATAAAGCAAATGAAAGGGCAAAGAAAAATAATCTGCCCGAACTTTGAAACCCCGTGCATTAAAACCGTTAGCCCCACGTTCAGAAGAAAAGCCCATCTCTCTATAAATTAGTCCTAGTTGTAAGCTCCAGTGATCGAATACCGGTTTGTTCAGCGTTAAACCAAACTGTGCCCCAAGCAGATAATTAGTATCTTCATTGCCAGCACCTGTGTTACTAATGGAAAGCGTGGAAAGATTGACCCCGGCTTTTATGCCGATCCTGGTTTGCGCATTTGCCAGCTGCAGGGCAAGGGTCAGTACCAGAAAAATAATGATCACAAAAAGGGGTTTTATTAAAGATCGTTTCCCAGCATTGCTGAAAGACAGGAATGAATGAGCATCAAAGCGAAACATGTCTAAGTTTATTGGTTATTTGTCTAAACGAATAATTAAGGAAAAGCGCTACAGGTCTTTTAATAATATGTTTTAATCTGAAACTGAAAGCAGTGTAAATGAAAGGCTATTCTTTATTAGCGGATAGGAATTTGGCAAATCTTAAAATAGGCAGCTAGTTCAAAAACTGTCTTTTGGCTCTTAAAGAAAATTAAAAACCTCTCGGATATCACTCAGATATTCGGGAGGTTTTGCTATGCCATGATTTTAATTTAAGCGGTGTGTTGTTGTTTGCTCAGTTTGGTGTTATCAGTATTGTTATCAACAGAAAGCCTTCCGTTGCCTTCCACAATGAAACAAATTAGTCCGATGAGTACGGAAACTGATAGCCAGATTTCAGCATAAGGCCTGAAAATTCCAGACGAGAAATTTATAAAGAAAACCGCACCGATAAGGATTGGTAGATTAACCAGGCAAAAGACCCTGGTATGGGTTCCTAGCACAATCGCTATACCTCCGATAACATGTAAGATAATAATAAGGTGGGCAATTATACTGATGCCAACCGCAGTTCCAAGATGTGCATGGTGCATTAATGTACTGAATGCACCGATGTTAAGGTAAAATGCAATGCCTTTCCAGACTAAAACACCGCCTAAAAGTATTCTTAAATAATCCAACCAGACAGGATGATTTCTATCACCCCAATTCTGCATTTTTTTTAACGCGCTCATATCTTTATAATTGGTTATAAGCAATATACGGAAAAATAAAGCGAGTTTGTCAAATGTCGAAAAGTTTAACATTTGAGCCTGAAATTAAGCTGTTTTAAGAACTTTATTTTCCAAAGATCTATTCCTAAGCCTGCTTAAAGTTTCAAATCGAATGCCTAGGTAACTTGCTAGGTAACGTTGTGGTATCCTACTAATGTCTATCCCGCTTCGCTCTAATTTTAGATAACGGCCAAGTGCAGTTGGAATTCTGGCTAGAGCCGACCGCTCTGTGGAAGCATAATATTGAATCGCAAGAAGCTTTATTGCTATAATGCTTGCCTCAGGATAAACAGTATAAAGAAAATTGGTAAGTTTGTATGGGATCCTAATCATTTCGCAATCTTCAATTGCCTGAATATATTCGACAGAATAATTTGATTGCTCTTCAGGATTTCTTACAGCTTCAATAAATTGATTTTCAAAACCAAACCAAGTGCTGATGTCTCTTTTTTCTTCTTTTATAAAACCACGGACAATCCCCTTTAACAGAAAAAACATAGAATTGTTGGTATCAAAAGGCGAAAGAACAAACTTATTTTTTTTTATGGTAATTAGGCTGCAATCTTTCTCGTAATGCTGAATGAACTCTTGTGAAAGTGGATAGAGTTGCTCAAGGTAATTAATGAGCGGTTGCAGATAACGTTGACTTTCGGGTACATTTATCATCAATTATTAAAAATTAGGGAGATGAAGATTTACAGTTTTAATTGCCTCACTTAATTGCAGAAAAACCTCTTCAAAGTTATTCAGGACTAGAAAAAAACAATTAATTTGTACACCCTATCATCTCTAACGATTCAACCGTTTGAGAAATTATAGCTGTAATTAGCTATATGGACTAAGTTCCTGAGCAATATAGGAGGTAGGCATTATTCCTTTTTCCTTTTTGAAGGCATTATAAAAAGTAGCCTGATTTTTAAAACCCGCTTCTTGTGCAATCGCAAGAATCGTCATTTTAGCGCCTAGCAAAGGGTATTGCTTCAGAAAATAACCAACTCGATACCCGTTAATCCAGTCGCGAAAATTTTTGCCTAAATGGTTATTGATTACAAAGGAGCAGTGGTGTACAGGTACATTAATTTTACCGGCCAAATCAACAATTTGTAAATCGGGATTCAAAAATAGGCATTCTACTTCCATAGCATTTTTCATTAAAAGGATGTAGGCTTCGAGCTGTCCGTCAGTAATCTTGATCCTTTTAAAAGGAATTGGTAGCATCCTTGATTCTTTTCGTACATTACCAGCCTGATTATTTTTATCCTTTTCCAGGAATTCAGACTGCACTCTTACAGGTTGAGCGGTCGGAGATTCTTTTTTTTTCCAATCAATAGCAATCAGGAGAGAACCGTAAAAAATGTGAGGCTTATGTAAAGCATAAAGCAGAACGCCAAGTAATACTGTACAATTCAGGAAAATAAAAATGGGATTGTAAAGCGGAATATCAAAAAGGCTTAAAATGATTCTCGTTAAACCCATTAGCTGGAAAAAAGTTGCAACCCGCAATATAAATAACATCCAGTTTGTTCTTGGATGATCATTGTCAGATTGCTTTAAGATTTTAGATTTAATAACTGCCCTCCACGATAGCACCAAATAAATTATGGTTAGTAAGGGTCTGAAAAGATAATGGAAATATGGTGGGAATAACCCGCTTTTTGCTTTCAGAGACAAATAACCATATTTATTAAACTGACTGATAAGCAACTGCCAATCGAGATTTCCAATACCTGGCCAAGGTATGACATGAATGATGGCCAACAGTGCAGGTATAAAATGAAGCCAATTCGCTTTTGTTAATGGTCTTTCGTAACTTAAAAATCCGGTAATGTAAAGATAGAAAAATGCTGGTGCTGCAAAATATAGCGGTGTAAAGCTTTGAAAAAGTATGAATGAAAGCTTTTGCTGATTTGAGCCCATTAACAGAGATACTAGAATGTGGCCCGAGCGAGTAAATAATAATACCGACAGTAATCTGTTCTGTATTTTATTTTTGCTTTCGGCAAAAAATAAATGCACAGAGAATAAAAAAAGAAAAAAGCAGGTAATACTAACTAAAAAGTTTAAAATTGACATGGCTTTACTCCGGGATAATGCTAACTGATAAGGATGAAATGAGTATTGACAAACTTAAGCGGATGTCAGCAGTAAGCCATTACATCTTGGGTAATTATATATCAGTTTCACATAGGGTTTAGTGAAAATTAGCCATGGGAGCCAAGTTTTAAACATCAAATGAATAAGCTTGGTTAAGTAAGCTAAGATAGTAGTCAAAAAAAACGAATAACCACCCCCTCTGAATTTATAGTTCATGAGCCTTAAATAATTAATAAATAATTTAATATAGGGAGATAGACAAATATGATGTTTTTTTTGATTTTGTAGAATTAATCCGTTAGAGAATTTTTCGAATTTCAGTTTTTTGGGAATGGCATACTAGCCACCACAGTAAGTTATTTCAACCAGGCGCTAATCTTAAATTCAATTAAAATGAAAAAGCCAACGATTAATCATTGGCTTTATATTGGATTTAGCGATCGGTTTATTTTATGATGATGATATCTTCCATAACCAACATATCCATTTTGGTCCGTAAAAAACAATCTATTGCTTCTTCTGGCGTGTTTACGATAGGTTCGTTTTCATTAAATGAGGTATTTAGAAGGATTGGTATTGATGTTGCTTTATAAAACGAATAGATGAGTTCGTAATATCGCTCGTTAGTTTGCTTATGAACGGTTTGTAATCTGCCCGTACCATCGAAATGAGTTACTGCCAGAATAAGAGCTCTTTTTTCAAATTTAATTTTGAAAACTTTTTCCATAAATGGCACATCATCAACTTGCTCAAAATAATCATTTACATATTCAGAGAGAATAGATGGTGCAAAAGGTCTGAATGATTCCCGGCGTTTAATCTTGGCGTTAATGATTTCTTTTGCATTTACATTTCTAGGGTCTGCCAGGATTGACCGATGACCAAGTGCTCTCGGACCAAATTCAGCTCTGCCTTGAAACCATCCGATAACACCATCATTTGTTAAACAACTTGTTATTTTTTCATAGAAATCAAGCTGATTAAGCTTAAAGTATTCTATTTTTTTATCAGTTAATAGATTTTCTATGTAATGATTATCAAATCGACTTCCGAAGTAGCCATGTAACATGGGCAAAGTTCTGGGTTTTTGCAAGATTTGGTTATAAACCCATAATGCGGCACCTATGCAAGTTCCGGCATCATGTCCGGCAGGTGGAATATAAATACGCTCAAAATTTGTTTCTTGTAAAATCTTACCATTAGCTACAGAATTTTGTGCAACACCGCCAGCAATACATATATTTTTTAAGCCGGTTGTTTTTTGCAGATGCTGAAGCACATGAAAAATGACTTTCTCCGTTACGCTTTGCACGCTTGCTGCAATATCTTTATGTTTCTGTGTAAGTGGCTCATCGATTTTTCTTTGAGGCCCCAATAAGCGAATAACTTCTTCCGAAAATACAGATTCCATCTCTGGTATTCCACCTGCCCAAACCATTCGAACTCCTTTTTTAGTATGGTTGAAATATTTAAGGTCGAGTTCGAATAGACCGTTTGATTTTAATTGTATTAATTGCTGAATTTCATTTTCATAAATTGCTTTCCCATAAGGTGCGAGTCCCATCACTTTATATTCATCTCCATAATGGGGGAAACCTAAAAATTGTGTTAAGGCAGTATAAAATAATCCAAGTGAATGCGGATAACGAACAGCATCAAGCACTGTAATTTTATTATCTTTTCCAACAGCCGTCATTGTACTGGAGAAATCTCCAAAACCGTCAATACTCAAAATTGCCGAATCATCGAATGGTGATGCAAAGAAAGCACTAGCCAAGTGCGATCGGTGGTGTTCTACATTATGTATTTTCGCTTTTAATGCATTAGGTTTTAAGCCAAAGTGAGTGATAAATTCTTCATTAATGTCTTTTGCTTTTTGAAGATTTCGCAGCCGATCGGCTATGTTTTTAATACTGAGTCTGTTTTTTAATGCTGTGAAAACTTTTTTACTAAAGTTTGCTTTAGGATCTCTGGAAATGGCAATATGATCTACTTCCTCAATACGAATTCTGGCCTCATCCAGGCAAAATTGAATCGACATTGAAGGAAAACCTGCCCAGTGTTTGATACGTCTGAATCGTTCTTCTTCAGACGCGGCGATAATGACATCATCTTTGTAGATGCAGGCTGCGGAATCTCCATGAAAGGCATTTATTGCATATACCAATAAATTTGACCCCCTTTCGCCAATTTTAAATTGACCCCCAGAGTTGTTGCTTGAAAAAAGCAGAAGTTGTTGTGCAAAAAGGCTTTTTAGAATCGATCTTTTAAGTCCTGTTTA
>NZ_BMDJ01000008.1 GCF_014635725.1 Pedobacter mendelii
ATGAACCAATGAACCAATGAACCAATGAACCAATGAACCAATGAACCAATGAACCAATGAACCAATGAACCAATGAACCAATGAACCAATGAACCAATGAACCAATGAACCAATGAACCAATGAACGCCTAACTAGCTACCTCAAGTTTCAATTTTTTCCCTTTTATTTTTTCTCCACTTAACGCGTTCAAAAGCTTTTCTACAACTTTTCTTTTAACAGCAACATAACTAGTTGTATCTTTAACTTCAATTAAGCCTAAATCTTCTTTTAGTAAACCACCTTTTTGCAAAAATAATCCAACAATATCGATTTTGTTAATTTTATCTTTTTTTCCATTTGCGATGTATAAAGTCACCCAATCACTGGCCTCAGGTAATTTATATTTATCGCCTAACTGCTCTAACTCAATATTTTCGGGCAGATATTTATAATGCTCTTCTTCTGTTAAAATTGCATAAGCAGTACCTTTGGCATTCATACGTGCGGTTCTTCCGTTTCGATGAATGTACGCATCTTCGGTGTAAGGCAATTGATAATGTACGATATTTTCTACCTCCGGAATATCCAATCCACGGGCAGCTAAATCTGTTGTGATTAATATTTTATGACTACCATTCCTAAATTTTAAAAGTGATTTTTCTCTGTCTGCCTGCTCCATCCCTCCATGAAAAACATCATGGCCTAAGTCATGTTCAAAAAGTAAGTCGCTTATTCTATCTACTGTTTCCCGGTGATTACAAAAAACCAGGGTGTTAGCACCACCTATTTTACTTAATAGCTTAAATAAAACATCCAATTTATCAGCCGCAGGTGCAATTACTTTTTTAAGTTTTAAATCTGGTTTTACCTGTAAATCTTTTGAGAAATCTATTTCAGCATGATTTTTTAATTTAACAAAAGGTGGAATACCCTCCATTTTTGTTGCTGAGGTTAAAACCCTTTGCTTTAGCGATAACAAAGTGCCGATAATGTAGGACATATCCTGCTCAAAACCAAATTCAAGGGATTTATCAAACTCATCTAAAATCAAAGTTTCAATAAAGGATTCATCAAAATTGTGGCGTTCTAAATGATAGGCGATGCGGCCAGGCGTACCGATTAAAACTGCTGGGGGATGCGCCAGGTTGTTTTTTTCAATTCGTACAGCATGACCACCGTAACAACAGTTTACTTTAAAAGACGAACCCATCTGCTTAAAAACCTGTTCTATTTGCAAGGCCAATTCTCTGGAGGGGACAAGAATTAACGCCTGTATGCCGTTATAATCGACTTTCAAACCAGTTAATAATGGCAATAAAAAAGCAAGCGTTTTACCCGAACCTGTTGGTGCAATCAGTACGACATCTTTACCTGCTTTAATTTCCTTAATGGATGCATTTTGCATATCATTAAGTGCCGTAATATTTAATTTTTTAAGCGCATTTTCTATCATTACGCCCAAAGGTAAGCATTTCAAATTGTTGCAAACTCTGTAAAAAAATTATTAGAATTTTAAATATTTACCCTTTAATCTTTTCAATGCAGAAAAGTTAAGTTTTTTTTCTAATAAAAAAAGCATTTTGCCTCTTTGCGACATAGAATTTGTAACTTTCTCATTAACAGCATCAACTGATGATATAATTCTATCAGCCAGTTCATCGGCAAATTTATTAGCTCTGCTCTGTTGCAGCAATTGAAGTTCCTGTATTAATTCTGCTTTCATAACTTAAGGGATTTGATTAACTAATAGATAAATGTAACGTTTAATAAACAAGATTTGTTGCAAAAAATATTAAAAATAACTAACAAAAAGGAACTAACTTGTTGATAACTAAACTTTTGTTAGCAAATAAACAACCTCAGCTTAACACGAATTTAATTTATAGCGCTTATTTTTATAAAAACCTGATTACCATTTGTTAACCTCAAAAAACAACAATGTATGACATGGAAAAAATTTAGTGGAGAAGTAATACAATCTTCTATTTTAGAAGAAGTAGAATTGGCAATTATTAGAGAAACAGAAAAGGGCTATAAACTTAAGGTTTGTATTGGTACAGATTCGCAAGTTAAAGGCCTAATCACCGATTTTGCAACAGTAATAGTTTTGCTTAGAGAGCATCATGGTGGCTTTATGTATATCCACCAGGAAAAGTCATCGCAACAAGTAAGCATAAAGGAACGTATGTTAATGGAAGTTCAAAAATCTATTGAAACTGCATACTCTATTTGCGATTTACTTGATATTTATGATGTTGCGCTAGAGGTACATGCCGATATAAATACCAATCCTTCATTTAAATCAAACAAGGCATTAAACGATGCGATGGGCTACATTTTAAGCATGGGCTTTATTTTTAAAGCGAAACCCGAAGCTTTTGCAAGCTCTACCTGTGCCGATAAAATGGTGCATTAGGTTTGAAATTAAACTTAATAGGAGTATCTTTAATTCATAATTCAATACTATGAAAAAGATATTCCTTTCTGTTTTTGTCTTAATAATTTCCGTTTCGGTTTTCGCACAAAGTGAAGACAAGGATACCTACACAAAAGTTGGTGATGAATTGCCTAAATTCAATTTCGAAATAGAAACAGGAAAGTCCGTTAATATATCAGATTACAAAGGCAAGCTTATATTGATTAACTTATTTGCAACCTGGTGCCCGCCATGCAATATCGAGTTGCCATTAGTTCAAAAAGATATTTGGGATAAGCATAAAGACAATAAAAATTTCGCATTTTTTGTATTTGGTCGTGAAGAAGGCTGGGATAAATTGATTCCCTATAAAGCAAAAAAAGGATTTACTTTCCAAATATTACCCGATTTAAAAAGAGATGTATTTAGCAAATTTGCTAAGCAATCTATACCAAGAAACATCTTAATCGATGAAAATGGTAAAATTATTTATCAATCAATTGGTTACGAGGAAAAAGAATTTCAATCTCTAGTTAAATTGATTGACAATAAATTATCCCAAAAAATAACAAAATAACATGTTTGGTGTTTGAATATAAAACTATAACTTGAAAACTTACAGACTAGAATTTTCGCAAAAAATCCCTGTTTCTTTAGATACCGCCTGGGATTTCTTTTCATCACCACTTAACCTTTCTGAAATAACACCAAAAGATATGACTTTTGATGTTACATCGCCGATACAAAAAGACACAAAAATGTACACGGGGATGATTATTACTTACAAAGTTTCGCCTTTGCTGGGTATTAAATTAAACTGGATGACAGAAATAACGCATGTTAAAGATAAAGAATATTTTATCGATGAGCAGCGATTTGGTCCTTTTGCATTTTGGCATCACAACCATCATTTCGAAGCTGTAGAAGGCGGCGTGTTAATGCATGATATTTTGCACTACGCCATTGGTTGGGGACCAATTGGTTCTATTGCAAATGCGATTGTAGTAAATAATAAAATAAACGGAATTTTTAATTTCAGATACAAGAAAGTAGAAGAATTATTTGGCAAAATTTAATCCTTAACTACCACTTTTTAGTAGAAATTGTTTCTGTCTTTTTCTTTGACTTTTCAGTTAGATTGGTTGAAAGTATTTTCTTAAAGTTTTCTGCAAGTTTAGTTGTTTTCGCATAAGCACTTTCAACAACATCTTTCCATTCGCCCGCACTAAGTTTACCTGGTGTTTTTTCTAAAGGTGTTGCAATTTTCGTAGTCGCAACATAATTTCCATACCGATCTCTCTGGTAAGGGATATATTCAAAATCAGTAAACCAGAATCTGTATTTCTTGTCGCGAGCTTCAAACATTAAATTGTAGTTAACCTCTCCACTTGGATGACCTGCAACAAGAATCGTTTTATCGATAATCATCGTGCCCCTGGCAATAATTGATGTATCAGTAGAACTTTTTTTTATTACAGTCTTTTTGTAAAGATTTAGAAAAGAATTTGCCCTTAAAATTAAACTATCTTTTGTGGTTGTTTTTACATCTACAACTTCATAGTAAATAAACTTACCGCTATCATCTAAAGAGAATTGCTTTTGCTGTGCTGCAACTTTTAAAGAGGAGATTGCTAGTAATAAAATTAAGGTGTATTTCATATTGGTAAATAATAAAATATCTAAGAGGCAAAACCTCAGAGATAGTAGCACAATAATAGCCACAGATTCACAGATTTTCAAAAATACTTTTTTAATGTATGAATCTGTGGCAAAAAAATTGAAGCAAAAACTTCAAAAAATTAAAACATAAAGATAATAAAAAGCCTCCGGCTAGAAACCGGAGGCTGATTTAAAAAAAAATACTATTTATTAAAAAGCATAAACAGCTGCTAAAGAGAACTGACCTGCATTTGGTGCAGCACCTCCCGTTTTATTAGCAAAGGGTTTATCACCATTATGGTCTAATCTAACCTCCGGAATGAAAGTTAAACCGCCAGATTTAATATTCGCAGTAAATGTTAAACCTGTATATGATGTGCCTTGAGTTGTACCAACGTCTTTAATTTTAAAATATTCACCTCTTAAGCCTAAAGTAACAGCATCAGCAACAGCAACTTGAGGATACAAAGCAACGCCAGCGTAACCACCTGCATCATCAGCCTTATCATAATTAGCCGCATTTAAACCCAATTTAAATGCTTTAGTTATTTGGTATGATGTTGTTAAATCTTCTATTGTTCCGTAACCTGTCGGATCAGCACCTGATAAAACATTTAAATAAGCTGTCCATCCTTCCACCGGAGAAACCATAAGTTGTCCGCCAATGCTTGATACACCCCTTGTTGCGCTATAAAGATTCCAATCGTTGAATAAACCAGCCATTAAACTAACTTTATCAGAGAACTTATAGGTTGCCTTAATACCTGCATTTTGGAAAGGACCATTGGTAAATAAATAAGAAGTTGAGTAGTTAAAATTTCCAACCGGAGAAATTACTTCATAACCTATAAAAGTACCCATATAACCTGCAGTCATTGAAAACTTATCAGAAAAATCATAATTAACATATAAATTTTGAATATGGAATGAAGAGCCATCATTAGCTGCATCAGGAATGGATTGAGTTTGACCGCGTGGACCAAAAGAAATCTCACCTACGAATGATGCTTTACCAGTCTTTTTCTTCAATACTAAATCTAGCATCCCTAATGAAACCGAATTATGATCGGAAGCAAAGGAAGTTGGAATATTAGATTTTTTTGCAAAATCATATTTATAATAAGTATCAACCGAACCCGAAAATTCGAGTGGCGATGTTGGAGCCTCTTGCGCCAGCGCACACGTAGTGCTTGCTACACTAAATATAGCAGTTAAAAATTTCTTCATGTTTGAGCTTTGTTGGGGTTTAGATAATATTTAAATCTTTAAGATATGGATTCGGTTATAGGATTATTTTTTGCAATGTACTCGGATTTTTCATCAACTAACAATGTGCCTTGGCTATATTTTTCATTATGTTGTGACGCATCAAGACCCATTTCTTCTTCCTCATCAGATACACGAATTGGTTGAATTAAATTAATGAATTTGAAAATAATGAATGAGACAACAAAACTGAAAATCACTACAATTAACACACCTTTTAACTGAGTAAAAAAGAATGCCGGGTTACCATATAACAAACCATCAACACCCGCCGAGTTTACCGTTTTGGTTGCAAAAACACCTGTTAAAATCATACCAACAATACCACCAACACCGTGACAAGGGAATACATCTAAAGTATCATCAATAGTAGTTTTAGATTTGCCATAAACAACAAGATTCGAACAAATTGCTGCAAAAGCTCCAATAAAAATACTTTGAGGAATGGCTACATAACCAGCACCTGGCGTTATGGCAACAAGGCCAACAACAGCACCGATACAAAAACCCAATACCGAAGGTTTTTTACCACGAAGTACATCAAAAAACATCCACGATAAACCTGCTGCACCAGCTGCAACATTTGTGGTAGCAAATGCTGAAACAGCTAAAGAACCTGCTCCTAATGCTGAACCGGCATTAAAACCGAACCAACCAAACCATAATAAACCTGTACCAATTAATACATAAGGAATGTTTGCTGGAGGAATTTCTTTATGATCCAAATGTGCTTTTCTACGTTTCAGAACAAGAGCACCGGCCAAAGCAGCCATACCTGCCGAAATGTGTACAACAGTACCACCAGCAAAATCAAATACCCCCATTTTCATTAGTAAACCATCAGGACTCCAGGTCATGTGTGCTAATGGCGCATAAACCAATAAGCCAAAAAGAACAGTAAATAAAATGTACGATGTAAAACGTATACGTTCTGCCACAGCGCCTACAACTAGCCCAGGGGTGATAATGGCGAACATTAATTGAAATAATGCAAATAGGGTTAAAGGAATAGTAGGCGCAAGGCTCCATGGCTCTCCTGAATTTACACCTTTAAAGAAAAAGAACGTAGAAGGATCTCCAATAAAACCACCAATATCTTTACCAAATGCAAGGCTAAACCCTACTACTACCCATAGTACAGATACTACACCTGCTGCTACAACGCTTTTAATCATTGTAGAGAGTACATTTTTTCTATGTACCATACCGCCGTAAAAGAAGGCAAGACCTGGTGTCATTAAAAATACTAGCGCTGTTGCAACAATTACCCAAGCAACATCAGCAGCATTGTACTTACCCACATCATAATTTGGTAAAGCGGGAACAAAAATGGCAGCTATCGCAACAATTGCCAGCACCAGAAATGGAGCAACTTGTTTTAAGGAAAATTTACCCATAGTTTTTAAGATTAGTTTGTTTGGTTGATTAAATAGTTTGATTTCTCTGATTTTATTTTGATAAAAATACAACATATTGTAGTTTTTACACTATTAAATAGAAATATTTTAATAAAATCAATATATTTTTGTAAAATATGCCAAAAAAAAATACAAAAAATATAATTAATAAAAAAAACACACCATAATTAAGTGTGTTTTTATCAAAAAGAAAATTAAGTTTTAATTAAGAATTATACAATTTTATCTATAATTTATAAAAAATTATCTTAAAAAGAGATACAAAAAATAAAAAATCTATGAAATTTCATGGATTTTTCAAAAAAAATTAAATATTTTTATGTTTTTAGCTTAAATACAACGAACCTTGAATCACCCCTCGTTTTTCGATTTCTTTATCTATATAAGTTTGAATTGATGATTTATTTAAACCCCAATTTGGCGCAATTAGTAAATCCCAATCCGAAATACCAAAAAGTCTCTGAATTACAACATCCGGACGTAACAATGGAATCAGTTCGCAAAGTAAATCTGTGTATTCCTCTAAAGTAAAAAGCTTAAATGGTTCTTTTTTGTACTTAGCCCCCATTATAGAACCTTCTACGATATGTAAATGATGAAATTTAACGAATTTGATTTGTGGGAAACGATTAATCTCATGAATATAACCCAACATCATTTCCTTAGTTTCCCAGGGGAAACCAAAAATGGTATGCACACATAAGTCTAACTTGCTATTTTCTAAAAGCTTAACAGCTTCTACAAATTCACCGTGGCTGCAGCCTCTGTTAATCTGATTTAAGGTTTCATCATAAATAGACTCCATCCCCATTTCCAAATCCACATCGTATCTATCTGTATAACTTTCAAGCAAAGCAACCTTCTCGGCATCAATACAATCTGGCCGCGTACCCACCGAAAAACCAACCACATCTTCAGGATTAACAGCAAGCGCTTCATCGTACATCATCTTTAAATAATGCACCGGCGCATAAGTATTGGTATTCGGCTGAAAATAAACAATGAACTTATCTGCCTTGTAAAAATTTTTACCGCGCTCCATTCCTTTCTCCAGCTGCTCGCGGATGGTAGGCATTTTACGGGAAATTTCTGGCGTAAAAGAATCTACATTACAATAAGTACAACCGCCATAACCTTTACTCCCATCGCGATTTGGGCAGGTAAAGCCACCATCAACAATCGTTTTAAAAACCCTTTGCCCATTGTATTTTTCACGCAAATGCGTACCGTAATTCTTATATCCTTTTATACCTAAATCAACCTGTGTTCCCATTGGCTGCAAAAATACACAATACTATCAAGATTTGGGCATCGAGCGCAAAGACTTATATACAGGTTACAAACGCTATATATTATTAGAAAAGCAAATTCAGCATTTCAATTAAGCGTTATTCCCGCCATTTGCTCATACGCCTGCAGGCCTTAGGCTCGAGGCCGGTATCCGCAATGTCGGATTTAGGAAATTTTCGTTTCCTGCAAAAAAGTAAATTAGCTAAAACAGAGCGATGGTTTTTTATTGAATTGTAAAGTTTATTTTTCGTCCAAGTCCAAATTCAATCAATTTGTAAAGTGTAGAAAGTTGAATATCACTATGTCCGTTTTCTATTCTTGAAATAAAACTTTTTTTAGCGCCAATTTTATCAGCAAGTTGCTCTTGTGTCAAATGCGCTAATTTTCTTTCCGCTTTAATTAATTCACCAATAGCAAAAGATTTTGCTTTAATTTCAAAAGTAGTTCTACTTTCAGTACCCATTTTTCCGTACCTCTTATCAAGATGTTCGGCAAAAGTTGCGATATTTTTATTTTTTGTTTCCATTTTCCTGCTCTTTTTGTTCGTAAAAATATTCTTCCATTATTTTCTCTGCCTTTTTCAAAACTTTGGTTGGCGTCTTTTGCGTTTTCTTCTGAAATCCATTAAACAATACAACTAAATTACCTTTGTCAAAACAGCAAAATATTCTGTAAATATTACTTTCATATTCAATCCGAATTTCAAAAAGTCCTTTTACACCTTCAATACTTTTGAAAAACTTGTTCGGGACACGTTCAAGAATAGTCATCATAAAAAGTACCTCGTCAATTTTGTCCTTTACTTTATCAGTCAAGGTTTCAAAAAAGTCGTTAAAGTATTCTTTATAAAAAACAATTTCTCTGCTTGTTTTCCCCCAAAAAAGTTAACGAATAATGGAACAAATACAGAATGGATTTTGAAGATTTTTTTTGTGGTTTTTATTGTCGGCAATTAAAATTACTACTAATTTTTTGAAAATTTTTGTAGGAATGGCATTGGCATTGCTTGCAGAAACATTGTCGCAGCGCACTGAACTAAATAATTAACGTAAACCACCGTCAGCCATTTTTATACAAATTTGCTGTTACCTGCAGGCGTATTTGTTCAGTTTAATATGTTTTTAAATGCATCTATAAATTTCATAAAGTTTTGTTTTACTGTGCCGTCCGTAATTTGTCCTTGTTCGCTTATTTTACCTTTAATTCCTTGTATTAATAATGTTGTGTCGTTTGTGAATTTAGTCATTACAGTTTTCATAATCAACTGTAATTCTTCATGTCCTTTTTGCCCACTTGCAGAAGCTGTTATTAGTCCGATTGGTTTGTCAGAGAAAACAGTCGTAACAACACACCATTCAATTGCGTTTTTCAGTCCACTTGGAATACTAAAAACATATTCGGGTGTACAAATTATTATTCCGTCTGAAAGTTGTATTTTTTTTCTAAATTCTATTATTTCTGTTGGCGGATTGTCTGTCGAAAGTTCTGGGTCAAAATGGGGAAGTGTTTTCAAGTCATTAAAAACTGTCAAATTAAAAATGTCTTTTGTCAAAACGGCTAAATTGTTTACAAGTTTTTCGTTTGCAGAGTTCTTACTTGCACTTCCAATAATTACAAAAATATTTTTCTTTTCTATCATTGATTTCAATCTGTAAGTGAAGGTCTGTTACGCTTACAGCTAATTAACTGCTTAGCGCAACCTAAACGTTTAAGTTCTGTATTAATCCAATTCGTTCAGCCTCTGATCCATACCAAAACCTCTTTTCTTCCGTTTTCCCATAAATTAAAATTTCCAGTTATCAACTTTGATATAAAATAATTGATTTAACCTTTAATAAATATTACGATTTGCAACAGCACAATCCTTAAGCTTTACTTTCCCTATTAATAAAAAAGTAAACCGGAACACCCAGCAAAACAATAATAAGCCCAGGCCAGGTGTATTGTTGTTTATACATAAGCAGCAAAATACAGAATGCAGCACCGATTAATAAGTAAATTATAGGTGTAATTGGATACAGCCAGGTTTTGTATGGTCTTTCTAAACTTGGCTTTTTTAACCTTAAATAAATAACACCAAAAACAGTAATCATATAAAACAGTACAATTACAAAAGAAATCATATCTAAAAGATTACCATATTGCCCGCTTAAACACAAAACCGAAGCCCAAATGCCTTGCATCCAGAGTGATTTTTCTGGAACGCCATTTTTATTATTCTGAAGGGCAGCTTTAAAAAACATGCCATCTTTAGCCATGGTTTGAAAAACCCTTGCACCTGCCATTACCAATCCGTTTACGCAACCAAAAGTAGAAACCATCACCAAAATAGCCATCACAATAGTCCCGATACCGCTACCAAATATTTGTTCTGAAGCCACTACCGCAACTCTATCATTCGGAGCAAAAGCTATCGCATCTCTTCCTAAGGTGTTTAGGTAAATAAAATTAACCAATAAATACAAAATCATTACTGCCGAAGTACCCAAAACCATAGAACGCACCACATTCTTTTTAGGGTTTTCAATTTCTCCGGAAATGAATGTTACATTTTCCCATGCCACGCTCGAAAATACAGAACCAACCATTGCAGCTGCAATCCCGCCCATTATGGTCATTCCGGATATAGATTCCCATCCAGATTTTGTTAAGTTACCGCTTAAATCTGTTTTCAGATTATTAAAAGCACTCCATCCAAAACCCATATTCTCCGACCAGAAACTACTTTTAACTAAAAAAAAGCCTAAAATAATTAAACCAATAAGGGCTATAATTTTAGAACCTGTAAATACATTCTGTAATACTTTACCACTTTCTACACCTTTTGTATTAATATAAGTTAAGAGCACGATAACACCAATAGCCATAATCTGGATCCAGGTAATTTTGTAGCCGCCACTTTGAAATATAGGTGCCGCATCATTAAGAGCCGGAATTAAATAGGCCGTAAATTTCCCAAAGGCAACAGCTACAGCGGCAATAGTACCCGTTTGGATTACAGTAAATAATCCCCAACCATACAGGAAACCCATCATTTTACCAAAAATCTCTTTCAGATAAGTGTATTGCCCACCCGCTTTTGGAAACATAGAAGAAAGTTCTCCGTAAGAAATTGCGGCTGCAACTGTCATTACTCCGGTTATTAACCAAACAACAATTAGCCAATAGCCAGAACCTAAATTCCTCATAATATCGGCACTTACAATAAAAATACCGCTACCAATCATTGAACCCATTACCAGCATTATGCCATCAAAAAGACCGAGTTTCTTTTTAACAGGTTCCTTTTCTTCAAATTTTTCCATTTTTTTTTGTTTGGTTTTTAGGTTTAGTTACGGCTAATTTATTTAAAAAATCCAATTCAGAGGTGAGTTAAATTGTATTATTTTAATTAGAGAGAGCAGTTCAACGTCGTTCCCAACTTGATTGGGAATCTCAAGGTATATAGCAATCATAATATTAAGTTACCCGCATAAGCGTTGAAGACGACGTTTTTAATAGTTTTTAAACACCAACCAACATTAACTCATTCTATCAATCTCTTCTTCTATCATTCCTAAAATCTCTAATTCTATACTTTTAATTATTTCATCATCTGAAAATAAAATTATTATATTGCTAAATAAATAACCAAAACTAAATAATTCAATGTTTGCAAAATAAGTATTAACCATACTTATTAATATTATGAGCTGGCAAACATTGGTTCAAAAAATCAAAACCAAATATCAACTATGGATTTTTTACAAAACAATTTAATTTATGCTGTTCCGGCTTTAGGACTTATTGGAATTATTGTAATGCTATTTAAAAGCGCCTGGATAAGCAAGCAAGATGCAGGTGATGCAAACATGCAGGAACTCGCCGGCTATATTGCCGATGGCGCAATGGCTTTTTTGAAAGCAGAGTGGAGAGTATTGAGCATTTTTGCTGTTTTCACAGCAGCCCTATTAGCTTATTCTGGTACAATAACCGAAATTAATGGTGTTCCGATGCATTCTAGCTGGATAATTTCTATCGCTTTTATTATTGGAGCTGTATTTTCTGCAACAGCAGGATACATTGGCATGAAAGCCGCAACAAAAGCAAATGTTAGAACTACCCAAGCGGCCAGAACCAGTTTAAAACAGGCACTAAAAGTTTCTTTTACAGGTGGAACTGTTATGGGATTAGGCGTGGCGGGCTTAGCCGTTTTAGGCTTAGGTGGTTTGTTTATTGTTTTCCTGCAGGTATTTCACGTTACAAGTGCCAACAGTATCGAAATGAGAACGGCTATAGAAGTTTTAACCGGATTTTCTTTGGGCGCTGAATCAATTGCGCTGTTTGCTCGTGTTGGTGGTGGTATTTACACTAAAGCTGCCGATGTAGGTGCCGATTTAGTTGGAAAAGTTGAAGCCGGCATTCCGGAAGATGATGTGCGTAACCCGGCAACAATTGCCGATAATGTTGGCGACAATGTTGGCGATGTTGCCGGAATGGGAGCCGATTTATTTGGATCATACGTAGCTACAATACTGGCCACCATGGTTTTAGGCCAGGAAATAAAGGTTGAGGACAAGTTCGGTGGCATGTCTCCTATCCTTTTACCAATGGTAATTTGTGGTTTAGGTATCCTCTTCTCTATCGTAGGAACTTGGTTTGTAACCATTAAAGATGAAAAATCTAACGTGCAAACAGCGCTGAATTTAGGAAACTGGTCTTCAATTTTAATTACGGCCATATCTTCATTTTTTATCGTAAAGTGGATGTTGCCAGAGAATTTAAGCCTACGCGGTTACGAGTTTTCTAGCATAAATGTTTTCTACGCCATTATTGTTGGCTTAGTTGTAGGCACAATTATGAGTATTGTAACCGAATATTTTACAGCAATGGGTAAAGGTCCTGTTAATTCGATTATACAACAATCTTCAACTGGCCATGCAACAAATATTATAGCAGGTTTATCAGTTGGGATGAAATCTACTGTTATTCCAATTTTAGTTTTAGCGGGCGGAATTATGGCTTCTTATCACTTTGCAGGTTTATATGGAGTAGCAATTGCGGCTGCAGGCATGATGGCAACTACGGCAATGCAGTTAGCTATTGATGCCTTTGGACCTATTGCAGATAATGCAGGCGGTATCGCAGAAATGAGTCAGCTTCCTCCGGAAGTTCGTGAACGTACGGATAATTTAGACGCTGTTGGTAACACAACCGCTGCAACTGGTAAAGGGTTTGCCATTGCTTCGGCAGCATTAACTTCTTTGGCTTTATTTGCAGCCTTTGTTGGTATTGCAGGTATTACGGCTATTGATATTTACAAAGCACCTGTTTTAGCTGGTTTATTTGTTGGCGGAATGATACCCTTTATATTTTCTGCATTGTGTATTCAAGCTGTTGGTAAAGCCGCGATGGATATGGTACAGGAAGTTCGTCGCCAGTTTCGCGAAATTCCTGGAATCATGGAATACAAAGCAAAACCTGAATACGATAAATGCGTAGCCATTTCTACAAAAGCATCAATCCGCGAGATGATGATGCCTGGTGCAATTGCCTTAATTACCCCAATTATAATCGGTTTCACTTTTGGACCCGAAGTTTTAGGTGGATTATTAGCTGGTGTAACGGTTACAGGTGTATTAATGGGAATTTTTCAAAGCAATGCAGGTGGCGCATGGGATAATGCTAAAAAATCATTTGAACAAGGCGTAATGATTAATGGCGAAATGTTCTACAAAAAATCTGAACCGCACAAGGCTTCTGTAACTGGAGATACTGTTGGTGATCCTTTTAAAGATACTTCAGGCCCATCTATGAATATTTTAATTAAATTAATGTCGATTGTTTCATTAGTTATTGCTCCATACATAGCAGTTAAGGCTGTTGAAGGTAATTACAAGCAAGAAGTTCGCAAAGAAATAAGAATTGAACAAAAAACTGATAGTTTAGGAAACATAATTACTGATACTTTAATAAATAAGACAGACACTTTAGCACGTTAGTTGTAAAAACTAAGTTATAATAACATAAAAGGGATTTTTAACCAAAATCCCTTTTATTTTTCCGTAATTTTTAATTACGTTTGGAACTGAATTAATCTAAACAAAAACTATAATATGGGTTTATTTACTAAAAAGCCAATGCATCTATTGCTAGAAGAAGCAGGCGATTCAGGCAAAGGCTTAAAGCGTACACTTAGCGCAGGTGCATTAGTAGCACTGGGTGTAGGAGCAATTATTGGGGCCGGACTATTTGTTCGAACTGCTGCAGCAGCAGCTCAAAACGCAGGTCCTTCAGTTACCATCGGATTTATAATAGCTGCAATAGGCTGTGCTCTGGCAGGTTTATGCTATGCTGAATTATCTTCATCTATTCCAATATCCGGTAGTGCATATACATACACTTATGCAACTATGGGCGAATTAATGGCTTGGGTAATTGGTTGGGATTTAGTTCTCGAATATGCTGTTGGTGCTGCAACTGTAGGCATTGCCTGGAGCGAATACCTAAATAAGTTATTAGTAGAAGTAATACATATTGCCCCCATACCGTATGAATGGTGCCATTCACCATTCCAATCGCATCCTGATGGAACCGTAAATGGTATTATGAATTTACCTGCATTATTTATTGTAGGTGTATTAAGCTTACTTTTAATTAAAGGTACTTCTGAATCGGCTTTTGTAAATGGCGTTATCGTTATTACTAAAGTTGCTATTGTAATTTTAATCATTGTACTGGGTTGGAACTTTATTCACGAAGCTAATCATCATCCATACATTCCTGAAGCAACAACCTATGTAGATCATGCTGGAATTAGCCATAGTTTTGGCGGGTTTTGGGGTGTTATTGGGGCTGCAGGAACGGTATTCTTCGCTTTTATTGGCTTCGATGCGGTGAGTACAGCGGCACAAGAAACAAAAAACCCTAAAACAGCAATGCCTATTGGTATTTTAGGATCATTGGCTGTGTGTACAGTTCTTTATATTTTATTTGCACACGTATTAACGGGCATTGCTCCTGTAGAATTTTTCAGAACAAAAGGTGGTGAAGCATCAGTTGTAGCTGCAATTAGTGAATATATGACCGGCTATAGTTGGTTAGCTAAATTAGTTACAGTTGCAATTTTAGCAGGTTTTTCTTCAGTAATATTGGTAATGTTATTAGGTCAGAGCCGTGTATTTTATTCAATGAGTAAAGATGGTTTATTGCCTAAAATGTTTAGTGAATTACACCCAAAATTTAAAACACCTTATAAAGCAAACCTGGTAATTTTGGTAATTGTAGGTTTATTTGCCGCATTTATTCCTGGAGATGTGGTTGGTGATATGACTAGTATTGGTACCTTATTCGCATTTATGCTAGTTTGTATAGCCGTAATTATACTAAGAAAAACTGATCCGGATCTTCCACGTCAATTCAGAACACCGTGGGTACCGTTAATACCTATTCTTGGTGTAGCTGCCTGCGGATTAATGATTCTCGGTTTAGGCTGGACCAACTGGTTAAGGCTATTTGGCTGGTTAGCACTTGGATTTATAATCTACTTCGGATATAGCAAAAAGAACTCTCATTTAAAGGATTCAAAATAACTTATCTCATAATATTTTAAAGCCCCGACATAAAATCGGGGTTTTTTTATGCCTAAAAATTTAACTTTGCGGAAAAACTAATACATGAATTTTTCATTAATATCTGTTAAGCACAACTACTTATCAATTGTTATTGTTTTGCTACTTACCTCACCACAAGCTTTTGCCCAGCGAACAATTAACGATGTAATGGATTCGACTACAGTAAACCATTTATTAATTATTTCAAAAAAATACGGTTCATTATCGTTTAGTGGATATTTACAACCACAATTTCAGGCTGCTCAAACCAATGGTACACAGGCAGAATATCAAGGAGGCAATTTTGGTGAATTTACAAATAACCGTTTTAGATTGCGAAGAGGTCGATTGAGAGCGGATTATATGCTTCTAACTGATGACGGCGCACCTTCAACGTATTTTGTACTTCAATTTGATGGCACAGAACAAGGTGTTGCTGTTAGAGATTTTTGGGGCAGATATTATGAAAATGAATGGAAAATTTTGGCTGTTACTTTAGGTTTATCCGGCCGACCATTCGGAAACGAGTTACAACTTTCTTCATCCGTAAGGGAAGCTCCTGAACGTGGTAGAATGTCGCAAATTTTAATGAAAACCGAACGCGATTTGGGTGTAACATTTACCTTAAACCCGAGGTGGAAAGATGCGAAATTAAAAAATATCTCATTAGATTTTGGAATTTATAATGGGCAAGGATTAGCCGGTCCGGGAGAATTCGACAACAGCAAGGATTTTATTCTTAGATTAAGCCATAAAACATATAAATTTTCAAAATTCTCTATTGCAGGTGGAATTAGTACTTTACAGGGAGGCTTAAACCACCGTTTACCAGTAAGTTATAAAATGGAAAAAACCAATAACTTATGGCACATGGCAAAAGATTCATCGGCTATGAAAATTAATAAAATTGCGCCAAGAAGATATTACGGAGCAGACATTCAATTGGCAACAAATACCGAAAGTTGGAAATCAGAATTAAGAGCAGAAGTAATTTCGGGTTTACAAACCGGAACATCCACAACATCTACAACGCCAGGTTCTTATCCGGTAGATAATAATTCGATAGCATTGCCATACTACACGAGACCTTTTAACGGAGCTTATTTCACATTCGTACAAACTTTAAACAGCACCAGCAATCAACTAATTTTTAAGTACGATTGGTACGACCCAAATAACAAAGTCAAAGGAAGTGATATCTCATCAAATGCGGGTTTATCGCCTGCTGATATTAGATTTGATACTTTCGGTTTTGGTTTTTTACATCACTTTAATATGCATTTTAAAGCAGTTTTGTACTATGATATTATCAAAAATGAATCGACACAAATTTCGGAATATACTTCAGACAGGAAAGACAATGTTTTCACTTTAAGAACCCAATTCTATTTCTAATTAATTTAATAAGGTTTTAAAACAAATTGCTATACCTTTACTTAAAATTGTAAGCCTATGAAACTCGATTTTATGAAATTTAACCTAAGTGAGATTCTTTCCACAACGATGGTTCTATTTGCAATCATCGATATTTTGGGTGCAATTCCTGTAGTAATCGAATTACGAAGAAAAGCTGGCCACATAGAGTCTGAGAAAGCGTCTCTGGTTGCCGCAGGTTTAATGATTCTATTTTTATTTCTTGGTGAATCTTTACTTAAAGTAATTGGTTTAGATGTAGAATCTTTCGCAATAGCAGGTTCATTTGTAATTTTCTTTATTGCTATGGAAATGGTTTTAGGCTTAACCATTTTTAAAGAAGAAGCACCCGAAACGGTTTCAATTGTACCTTTAGCTTTTCCATTAATAGCGGGCGCTGGTACAATGACTACATTACTTTCGTTAAAAACCGAATACCATACTCAGAATATTCTTGTTGGTATTTTATTAAATATATTGTTTGTGTACTTCGTTTTAAAAAATACAAACAGGCTCGAAAAACTTTTTGGAAAATCTGGCCTAAATATACTTCGTAAAGCATTCGGCGTAATATTATTGGCGATAGCCATCAAACTATTCAGAAATAATACCGGACTTTAGGAAACGTTTTTTTTGAAGTTTGAAATTAGTTATCCTTAACAATTTTCATTATATTTATCTAAATAATAAAGCGAATGAACAGCTTTGAACAATATACCCTGTTAATTGGGGCAATTGCTGTTTTAATAGAAGCGGCAAAATATCTTAAAAAGAACTTGAAGCAATGGTTTGAGCATATTTAAACCACATTCACTCTATGCATATCTTTAAGCAAGAAATCCTTTAATCTTAAATCTCTTGCACTTTAATCCAATAATCCTTTAATCTTGGGTCTTGATTAACCTTGCTACAAACATGGTATCTGCATTTTTTTCATAGCCTTTTATAACTTCCATAGATTCTAAAGTTAAAGGTAATGTTTCTGTAATGTGCCTTATAACATCTTCATTTTCGGCAGAAAAAGCAGAGCAAGTAATATATATCAATGGCTTGCCAGGTTTTAAATATTTAACTAGGTTTTGTACAATTACTTTTTGTATTGTTGCGAATTGACTAATCTTTCGTTCTTCAAAAAATGTTAACATTTCGGGCGTTCTTCCCCAAGTTCCTGAACCGGTACAAGGTGCATCTAGAATAATTCCATCGAATGCGTAATGGTGTAAAATTTGGTCGTTATTTTTTAATAAGTCGAGTTCCTTTTTATGGTATTTTCTTATTCCTGCATGCTTAAAACGTTCATCTAAGTTTAGCAATACGCTTTCACGTAAATCCGTTACTAATAATTCTACAACTGGCTCTAAACTATGCAGTAACAAGGTTTTTCCACCAGATGCGGCACAACAATCCCACCATTTATCATACTTATTAGGCTTAAAATAACTTCCTGTATGTTGAGATGATAAATCCTGAACTTGGTAAGAACCCTCTTCTAAAATCGTTTCAAGTTTTGTTCCGTTAGGTAAAGATAAAGCTGTTTCAGAAATTTGTTCGACAACTATATTTGCGTTTTGCAGCTTTGATAGTATTGTAGAAACATCTTCGGCAGATACCCTGATAAATAAATTCGGTTGACTGAAGAAAGATTTATAGAATGCAGTTTTATCTACATCTGATGAAAGAAATGAATGAGGAGGATAAACGTCTTCCAAATTAAAATCGGGATATTGTGATTTAACGAATTGCAATTTTTCTTCGAATGGAGCATGTATTTTAGCTACAAAATCGGGTAAATTCTTTTCTACAATTAAACTCACAGTATCATGAGCAAGAAAATCAGCAACACTTAATCGTTGTTCACTATTAAGTTGCGGTAAAGCCTTTCCTAATCTAAAAAAACTGTATAAATGTCGAGTAACCCACCTCCTGTCGAATGAGCCCATTTGCTTATTTTGTTTGAAATATGTTGGCAGAAATCTGTGTAAAGGCAAATTTCCGTCGTAACTTTTTAGAGCCTGTTCAAATGCTCTAAGCTGATGTTCAACTCTCATTTGGTTAAATTATAAATTTTACTCAATAACATTTAAAGCAAAATTTCGATAGCGTAAAAGCATTAAACTTGTATTAACGTAACCATGTTGCTCATCAAACATAAATGTAAACGAATTATGAAGCCCTTTGTATTGCTCTTTAGTTAAGTAACTTAAATAGTCCTCACCATAAGTGGCCAGAAGTTTACCAAAATAATAACCTTCATCAAAACCTTTAAAAGCGTATTCACCTGGTTCAAAGCCGTATTTTTTTCTGTATTTTTTAATGAAATTGATAACATTTATATTTTTGTAATCAACTTTATAAGAAGATGTTATAACTGCATTTAATGCCTGCAATTTATCGGTAGGATAATTTTGTTTAGACCAAATTGGATGTCCAAATAAATTTATAGCATAACCCCCTGTTGGCAAATTTTTAAGCTTAAATAACTTATCTATTGTTGGCGAAACAAAAGCTCTGTCTGATGATGCTACAACAACAATATACTGCTTACCTTTTATCATTTTTGTTTCAAATGTGAAAACCGATGCATACTCCTGAACAATGAATTTATTGGAGCTTTGGGATTGGAAATAGTTTCTTAACGGCGAAGCGAATTGCTCATCATCTGTCTTTTTCGGGTTAATAATTACTATGATTGTATTTGAAGGACTAAAATTCTTATCGATATAGGAAGCAATTTTTTTAGCATGCAAATCAATGTTACTTACAATAGAAATAAGATTTGGGTTGTTAAAGTCTGATGGCCTTGAGGCCGCTAAGGGAGAAACAACAGGCACATTATTCAGTTTTGAATAGTTGGTTATATATTTAATTCCATTTGGAAACACAGGGCCTACAACTAAATTGCTCTTTCTAAAACTATCATTATTATAGATATCTCCAATTCTTGAATTTTCATCCTGCGTGTCAAAAACATTAAGTTTAAAATTTAAACCAGACGCTGCAACAGAATCCAAACCAAGTTTAAATCCCTGGTAAAAATCAATCGGCATGGCATATTTTTCAACATCTGCCTTGCTCATAAATTTTAAATTTGCTTCATTAAGTTTAAAAGGAACTAGAAGCGAAATATTTGCCTGAGAAAACCGCTTAGCAGCCTTCTTTTCAATTAGCTTTTCTTTAACCTCTGGCTTTGGAGTTGATTTATTAGTTGTTACAATCTTAGGAGAACAGGCAGCCAAAATCAAACTAAATAATACCAAAACAAAATACTTTCTTTTTAAACTCATTTCATTCTTATTAACAAAATATGCTGCCAAAGGTTATTATTCTTCGCCAGCATAAATAATATTAGTGATAAAAAATTAAATCAGCGTACCCGATTTATTATTCCCATTCAATAGTTGCTGGTGGTTTCGAACTGATATCGTAAACCACTCTGTTTATACCCTTAACCTTATTGATTATTTCGTTAGAGATTTTAGCTAAAACCGGGTAAGGCAAATGACACCAATCTGCTGTCATACCATCAACTGATTCTACAGCACGTAAGCAAATTACATTTTCGTATGTACGCTCATCGCCCATTACACCAACAGATTGAACTGGTAAAAAGATAGCACCTGCCTGCCAAACTTTATCATACAAGCCTGCCGCTTTTAGTTCATTAATGTAAATAGAGTCTGCGTGTTGTAAAATTTCAACCTTTTCGGCAGTTACATCGCCCAATATACGAATGGCTAAACCTGGACCCGGAAAAGGGTGACGACCTAGAATAACATCATCAATACCTAAAGCCTTACCAACTCTTCTAACTTCATCTTTAAATAAAGTTTTTAACGGCTCAATAACTTTCAGTTTCATAAAATCTGGTAAACCGCCAACGTTATGGTGAGATTTTATAGTTGCTGATGGCCCATTAACTGAAATAGATTCTATAACATCAGGATAAATTGTACCCTGACCTAACCAGTTTACGCCGGTAACTTCATGTGCTGCATCATCAAATACTTCTATGAAAACACGTCCTATTGCTTTTCTCTTCAATTCAGGATCTTTTAATCCAGCCAACTGACTTAAAAAGCGATCTTTAGCATCAATACCTTTAATGTTTAAGCCCATGTGCTTGTATTGTTCAAGCACTTGTTCATATTCATCTTTACGTAACAGGCCATTATCAACAAAAATACAATGTAAATTTGTACCGATCGCTTTATGCAACAAAACTGCAGCCACACTACTGTCAACCCCGCCAGATAAACCTAAAACAACTTTATCATTACCAAGCGTTTGCTTTAAATCAGCAATAGTTGTATCGATAAAAGCCGCTGATGTCCAATCCTGACTACAGCCACAAATATCAACCAGAAAGTTTTCTAAAAGAATTTTTCCATCTATACTATGTGTAACTTCAGGGTGGAATTGAATCGCGTAAGTATCAGAATCTTTAATATGGTAGGCAGCAACTTTTACACTCTCGGTACTGGCAATTAACTCAGCGCCTTCGGGCATTTTAGTTATGGTATCACCATGGCTCATCCAAACCTGAGAATCAATATTAATTCCCTTGAATAATTTATTTTCTTGGTTTACGAAATTAAGGTTTGCACGACCATATTCGCGGGTTGAAGAAGCCTGAACTTCGCCGCCAGATTTTTGTGCGATATATTGAGCACCATAACAAACAGCCAATAATGGAAATTTCAGATGAAAATTACTTAAATCTACTTGAGGCGCATCATCCTGACGAACTGAATATGGACTACCAGAAAAGATAATTCCTTTTACATCTGCAGTATTAATTTCAGGAAGATTATTAAATGGATATATTTCACAGTAAATATTTAGTTCGCGAACCCTACGGGCTATTAGTTGAGTAAATTGCGAACCAAAATCGACGATAATGATTTTTTCTTGCATCCGCAAAGATAGATAAAGAATGGGAATTGTTAAATTGTTTTATTGCATAATTCTAATCATCCTTAAGATTCCATCAACTTCACTTCAACACCAAACTTTCTTAAAAAATCTACACCTTCATCGCTTGGCAAACCTTTGTAGGCAGCATAAGATTTTGAATAGTAAACGAGTTTAATTCCCGATGAGAGAATTAATCTTGCACATGCGATACAAGGTGATAATGTGGTGTACAAGGTGCATCCTTCTATTTTAGCACCATTCTTTGATGCATAAAGTATTGCGTTTTCTTCTGCATGCAGCGCTAAAGAGCAACTTCCTTTACTATCGCGGGCGCAGCCTGTATCGGGCCACTCTTCATCGCAATTGTGGGTTCCAGCTGGCGGACCATTGTAACCTATTGAAATGATTCGGGTATCTTTAGTTAAAACGGCACCAACATGTGCACGTACACAATGAGAACGAGTGGCCAATTCTGTAGCCAAATTCATAAAAATGCTATCGAAGCTTGGTTTATCAGTCATTTATTAATTAAAAAAGCCACAGAAAATAATTTCTGTGGCGTTAAAGTTAGTTTATTGGATTTTAGTGTCCGCCTTCAGCAGCTATACTTTCTACATCAATGCCTTGTTTTTTTAGTTCACCACTAACTTTCCAAGCGAAGAATATTAAGTAAGCAAAACCAATCACAGGAATAATATAAGAGTTATGTATTCCTGCACTATCAGCAAGTTCACCTTGAATTGGAGGAATAATTGAACCACCTAAAATCATCATAATTAAGAATGAAGAGCCTTGAGCAGTATATTTACCTAAGCCTGTAATGGCTAATGAAAATATAGATGGCCACATAATTGAACAACATAAACCACCACTTACAAAAGCAAAAATGGCTACATGACCAGTTGTAAATAACCCGATTGTAATTGCTACTGCACCTAAAGTACCAAAAATTGCTAGCGTTTTAGCAGGCTTTTCTTGTCCGATAAAAACGGCAACAACCATTATTGCAATACAAACTGCATAAACATATAAATTACCAACATCGGTACCAGTTGCATGGTTAACAATTAAAATGATACCAAAAGCCACGAAAGGAACAATAACCGTTAATACATTTTTAGTCATTTTTGTAAGGTTGAAAGCACTTACTGCTCCAGCCCAACGTCCAATCATCATACTACCCCAGTATAGAGATATATATGGTTTAATTTCAGCGTCTGCCAAACCACCAAAATCAGGAAGTTTTAACAACGCACCCAAATTACTTTGAATCGTTACTTCGGTACCAACGTACATAAATATGGCCAACATCCCCAATACTAATTGAGGATATTGCATTGCTCCCCAACTTGCTGAATTTTCCTTTTTAGCTAAATATCCATAAAGCAAGGCACCTAAAATAATTGCAAATGATGAATAAACAAATATAGAACCGCTTATTCCGGTTAGATTAGCCAGCGGACCAGCAGCTGCAACCATTAAAAATCCGATTATCATTACCACTAATGGGCCGGTTGGTTTACTACTTGCTTCTATTTTTTCTGTGCTTGTTACATCTGGTAGTTTTGATACTGCAAAGAATATAGCAACAGCTACAAACAAGCCTGCAAGGATGTAATATAAATTGTTGATGGATGAGATTTCTACCACTTTTGCTACGGCATCATTTGCAGTTCCGAAAAGTACAACACTAACAATTACGGGGCCCATTAAGCCACCAAAGTTATTAATACCACCAGCTAAGTTTAATCTATGTGCACCACTTTCGGGCTCACCCAATGCAACAACAAATGGATTTGCTGCCGTTTGCTGTAAGGAGAAACCCAGTGCAATAACAAAAAATGCAAATAAAATAAATAGAAATGAACCTGAGTGAACTGCAGGAATCATTAATAATGCACCCGCAGCTGAAATGATTAATCCAACGATGATACCCTTTTTGTAACCGATTTTATTTAGAATATCAACCTTTGTGGCCTGTGAAGCGAAATATAATATTAGTGACCCAATAAAATACCCCCCATAAAAGGTAAAATCGATTAATTGAGATTCAAATTGTGTTAATTTGAAATGCGTTTTACAAAAGGGAATGAAGATACCGTTTGAAGCGGCAACGAACCCCCAAAAAAAGAATACAGTTATAATCGTGTATAGCGCTGTACCATAATTTTTTGTTGTTTCTTTTGACATTTTATATCTGTTATGCTTTAAGTTTTTATGGGGTTAAACTTAAATAAAATAAAATTAAAAACATCAATATTATGCAACCAGTGCAACAAAAATAAAGTTGATATGTTTATCTATAAATCGCATATTCGCATATTCATAAATAACACAATGCATGTTTGAAGCCATATTGTTAGGTATAGGGGCAGGGATTATTTCATCGTTTTTAACAGGACCGGTTTTTTTTGCAATGATAAAAACCAGCATAGAGAAAGGCTTTAAAGCAGGTTTTTCTTTAGCTGTTGGTGTAATAATAAGTGATGTTATTCTAATTGCACTGGTTCTTTTTGGAAGCCAGTTTTTTGAATACAAAGCAGATTTCGATAAATATGTAGGTTTAGTTGGTGGTTTATTTTTACTTGCCGTTGGTATATATTATCTGGTTTCTAAAATTACTATCCATTATGATAGCGCAACCCTTCAAAAAGTAAGCAAGCGTGGATATGTTATAAAAGGATTTTTAATGTGTATTCTTACACCATCAACATTAATGTTTTGGATTATTGTAAGCGGTATCATTTCAGTTAAGTTAAATAATATGCTTAATGAAAAACTCGTTTGTTTCTTCATTGCCATGGCTACACAACTCGCAATTGATGGTGCTAAAAGTTTTTATTCGAGCGAACTTCGTTATAGAATAAAGGAAGATTCTTTAAAAAAATTAAACAAAATAGCAGGCGTAGTAATTATCCTTTTTGCCTTTTGGCTGGTTATAAAAACCTACTTCAAATTTTACGCTTAATTGTCTTCTCTTTATTAACAAAGTATACATTAGCGTATTACAAAGAGGATTTTTAGCATCCAAGGTTATAAAACAATACCAGCCTTTACTTCTCTCGATTAACCGTCATATAGCACCCATCTTAAATTTTCAGTTTAACCACCTTAGAAACCTGAAGAACACCTAAGCACATCAAATTGGAAAGGATTTTCATGCCACCTGTAACTCTCGATCCGTCTTTCTCACGCAGGCGGAAATCTTAATGCAAAAATTTCAGTGAATGATCATAAATTGTAATTTAACTAGCAATTTTAGCTTTAATATTTTCCTTTAATTTTAATGTGGCTTCATTTGGGGTTAGCGCATGAGCACGCTCTATCCATTGAAGTGCATCATGCAAGGCACGATCATTAGGTTGAAGCGTTTTGAAATAAGCTTCAGAAACCATGTATAGGCGAGATGCGATATCAGCAGAATAGTTTTTCTTTATTATTTTTTTTTCTTCAGCAAACCCTGGTATTTTTGTGCTATCTTCTTTGCCAGATAAAAAAGGAGCCATAATTTCATTATAAAACTCTTGATTTTTCTTATCAATTATTTCGTCAGGGATTAGTATTAATTTCGAAGCGATAGCGTAACCAACAACCTTCATTCTATTTACATCTTTACGTTCTGTGTAAAAAAGCAATTTAAAATGGTTAACTGTATTAAGTTGCGCCTCATTCATCGAAGGTAAAAGTAAGTCTATATCATTTATCGCTTTTTCCTCATCACTATACCTCTTATCTTTTCTAGCTTCTGCAAATTCATTTCTTAGCATTGCAAACATAGGTTTATTAATCTCCTGCTGCTGATCTTTGCTTAGAACATTGAAGTTTGATAAAACTAACTGAGCTGCATCAGACTTGACAAAACCTATGTTTTTGCCTAGAAACATAATTTCATCTGCATGGTTAATCTTATCGGCTGGTAAGCATTTTACATAAGTATTGAGAACAGATGAATTCGTTACTTTCATGCTTGTCAGCTTTGCTATATATTCCCTAAGAAAGGCTAATTCCCTTTCGCCATTTAAAAATCGTTTCTCAAACTGCGCCAAACTTCCCTTAGCATTTCTCTGTAAAACAGCTCGTTTTCCTAAACCAATAAAATTTGCTGCAGACATATAATCATCTGCCCGTAAAACCATATTACCTAATTCATCAACAAAAACCCATGTTGGATAAGCCCTAACCCCAAACTTTTTTGCCAACTCAATTCCATTTCCTTTTTCAGCATTAACTTTATAATTAATGAACAGTTCGTTATAAGCCTCACCTACCATTTTATCCGGAAAAATTTCTGCATCCATTCTTTTGCATGGAGGGCACCAATCAGTATAAAAATCGATAAAAATTAATTTCTGTTGTTTTTTGGATTCGGCAAGTACATCAGTCCAAGTACCCTTAAAAAATTCAATTCCAATAGATGATGATTGTGCACTTACATGATTATTAAAAATAGTTAAAGCAAGAAAGAATACTAAAAACAATCTTTTCATATACATAATACTGTTTTACAATAAGTTAAAGTTAATAATTTTCAGTCTAAACTTGAAACAAAAAGAGTATCAAATCGCAAAAGCGGTAATAAAGCTTAATAGTAGAACCCATCTTAAAAAAAAATAGCCCACATAAAATGTGAGCTATTCGTTATTCAAAGTTCCCTTAAAATTTAGGCTTTAATAAGCTCTTTGATTGTTTCCTTCTTTCCAGTTAACAAAAGCTTTGTTAACCACTTTATTACCACCCGGCGTAGGATAATTTCCAGAGAAATACCAGTCGCCTTTATTTTTAGGACAAGCACTGTGTAAATTTTCTAAACTTTGATAGATAACTTCAACCTCTGCAACCGTTCCTTTAGGCGTAATAATTTGTGCAATCTTTGCAGAAATTTCTTCAGGAGTAAATGGTTTGTAAATTTCTTTAACATGATTTACAATTTGCTCCTTAGGTAAAAGTAAAGAAGCTTTACATTTTGTGTAAACATCTTCAATTACCTGCCACATACCTCTTTCGGTTAACAGTTGTATCGCTGCATCAAAAGCCACAAACTGCCCCATTCTGCTCATATCGATACCATAACAATCAGGATACCTGATTTGAGGTGCAGAAGAAACTATAATGATCTTTTTAGGATGTAAACGATCTACAATCTTTATTATACTTTGCTTAAGTGTTGTTCCACGAACGATAGAATCATCTAAAGCAACTAAAGTATCCTGATGATTTTTGATGATACCATAAGTTGTATCATAAACATGTGCTACCATTTCACCGCGATCGGCATCCTGCGTAATAAAAGTACGAAGCTTTACGTCTTTAACAGCTAATTTTTCTACTCTTGGTGTCATAGAAAGCAACTCATCAAGCGCAGTATCACTTAATTGTTCCTTATTATTTAGCAATACGTTTTTTTGATGGTTACGCACGTATTGATTTACACCATCCACCATACCAAAAAATGCAACTTCTGCAGTATTCGGTATAAATGAAAATACCGTATTCTTTAAATCATAATTAACAGCTTTCAGAACCTGATCGCAAAGTAACCGCCCTAATTGCTTACGCTCCTGATAAATCTCTACATCACTTCCCTTTGAGAAATAAATGCGCTCGAACGAGCAAGATAATCTTTCTGTAGGCTCACGGAATTGCTCCATGCTAACCTCACCATTTTTCTTGATGATTAAAGCATGACCAGGATCAATTTCCTTAACATCTTTAAACTGTATATTGAAAGCGGTTTGCAATGCAGGACGCTCTGATGCCGCTACAACAATTTCATCATCATAATAATAATATGCCGGACGGATACCTGCCGGATCTCTCATAATGAAAGAGTCGCCGTTACCAACCATACCACAAATTGAATAACCACCATCCCATGTTTTCGCAGAACGACGAAGAATATTTGCAATATTTAAGTTTTCGGCTATTTTTTGAGTAATGGCTACGTTATCATGTCCTTCTTTTTTATACTCATCAAAAAGCTCCTGATTTTCATCATCTAAGAAGTGACCAATTTTTTCCAGAACAGTCACGGTATCTGCTTTCTCTTTCGGATGCTGACCCAACTCATATAATTGCTCTAAAAGCTCATCAACATTCGTCATGTTGAAATTACCTGCAATAACAAGATTACGAGTCATCCAGTTGTTTTGCCTTAAAAAAGGGTGACAATTTTCGATGCTGTTTTTACCATGTGTACCATAACGCAAATGGCCCATTAACACCTCGCCAATAAAGCTTACGTTGTTTTTGAGCCACTCTGTATCCTGCATTAATTCAGGTGTGTTTTCTTGTATATCTACAAATTTGTTTTGAACATATTCAAAGATATCTGCTACTGCATTCGAAGCCATACTCCTATATCGGCTAATATACCTGCTGCCAGGTTTCATATCCAGTTTAATGGTTGCAATACCTGCGCCATCCTGACCCCGGTTATGCTGCTTTTCCATTAAAAGGTATAGTTTATTAAGGCCGTAAAGTGCTGTACCGTACTTTTGCTGGTAGTAAGAAAGTGGTTTTAACAGGCGAATAAAAGCGATTCCGCATTCGTGTTTTATCTGATCACTCATGGTGTGGGTTTGAAGGCGCAAAGTTATCTTTTTAAACAATTACAACCTAAACAAAAGTGTTTTCTTTTATAGTAGAAATGTAAAGGATTATATATCAGCTCTGCCTGATTTCAAATCCTCTCCAAAAAATATCGATGCGTGTTCATCAAAAGCTTCAGGGTCGCCGCTGGTGTAAAAAGATTTTTGTTTCGTTCTTCCTATCAGTTTCTCAATTTCTGGATGCCTTTCCAAATAATCTGCCAAACTCAATGCAACAATTTCGCCTTGGGTTAAAATATTGATGTAATCGGGAAAAATGGCTTTAAGCTTTGGCAACAGCAACGGATAATGTGTACAAGCTAAAAGAACACAATCTATATCCATAGATTGAGCCATTAAAGCCTCGCAATATTCTCTCACAAAGAAATCGGCACCTGCTTGTAAATGTTCGTTATTCTCGATTATTGGCACCCACATTGGGCATGCTTGTTGATGAACTTTTATTTCAGGAAAGAACTTATTGATTTCTAATAGATAAGATTTTGAATTAACGGTACCTCTAGTACCCATTACCCCTACTTGCTTACTCGATGTATAATTACCGATAACCTCTGCCGTTGGCCTAATTACACCAAGTACTCTCCTATCTGGATATTTTAACAGTAAATCTTTTTGCTGGATGGTTCTCAACGCCTTTGCTGATGCTGTGTTGCAAGCTAAAATCACAAGCTTACAACCTTTACTAAACAGCCACTCTACACATTCTAATGTATATCGATAAATGGTATCAAAAGAATGGTCGCCATAAGGTGAACGGGCATTATCACCTAAATAAATATAATTATAATCAGGCAGCCTTTCAGCTATGGAACGGAAAATGGTTAAACCGCCGTAACCTGAATCGAAAATACCTATTGGTGATGTTTGTTGCATTTTGGTAGAGATATTGAATTTAGAAAGTAGATATGAACATTCGCCTTTTTGAACTTGTTTGAGGATCTAAAAATAAAAAGAGCATGCATTAAAGATGCTGAAATAAATTCAGCATGACGAATTGAAAAACAAAAAAAAGCGGATTCAAGTTTAACTTAAATCCGCTTTCATGAAAATTATTAAAGGTTAATTCCTTAAATAATTGAATTATTTTTTAGGAGCTGGTGCTTTTGCTGCTGTTGCAGAAATTCCTAATTTAGTTTTAACTGCTGCAGTGATATCATCACCACCTTCCCAGAATACTAAATTGTTACCACCTTGTCCGTTTGCAATATCGAAAACGTAAGCTAACCCTTTTTCTTTTGAAATAGCCGAAATAGCTGTTGCTACTTTTGCTTGAATTGGTTGAAACAATTCACCTTGTTTAGTACCTAAATCTTGTTGTGCTTTAGTTTGTGCATCGCTAATACGTTTTTGCAAATCTTGTAATTGAGTTGCAGCTGTTTGCAACTCTTTATCAACTGTTTCTTTATTTGCCTCGCTACGCGATTTTTCTTTAGCTTGTGCAGATGATAATTGTGTTTGATATTCTTTAATCATAGCATCTATCTCAGCTTGCTTAGTTTTACTTAAGTTTTCTAAAGTAGTTTGTGCTGTTTTAGATTCTGGCAAGTTTGCAAATACATCTTCTGAATTTACATGACCAATCTTTTGCTGTGCATTTGCCATATTCGCTGTGAACAATAAACCTGCCGCTACAATGAATACGTTAATTAACTTTCTCATTTTCTATTTAACTTTTATTTTTTTTAATTGTTTTTCCTTATTTCGAGGGGCGAATATACTAATTTTTTACAGCACCCGGCTTGTATCCTAATTTTACAATTACATCATTGCTAACATCGTAACTGCTGCTTGCATAAATCATCATTGTGGCTTCACTGCTTTTGTCAAAAATAAAATCAAGAAACTTTGCTTTAGCAATTTGTTTAATTACATCAGCAACTTTATCCTGAATGGGCTTGATAAGTTTTGCTCTGCTTTGGAAAAGATCGCCATCAGGACCAAATTTTTGACGTTGAAATTCTTTTGCAGCCTTTTCCTTTTCAATGATTTCGTTTTCACGTCGTTTGCGCATATCATCAGTTAGCAAAACCTGATCGGCCTGATAAGCTTTGTACATCCTGTCAATTTCACTGAAGTTTTGATCAGCTTGTTGTTGCCATTGTTTCGAAGCAACCTCCAGTTGGCTCAATGCCGATTTATACTCAGGCATTTGTTTAAGAATGTATTCTGTATCTACGTAAGCAAACTTTTGGGCAAATGCGCCAAAAGTTGTGCAAAGTAAAAATGCTATAAAAAAGTACTTTTTCATTTGTTTTTTCTTTTAGATATTCAGTCTGCCTAAACCAATGTGTTTTTAGTTTAAGCAAAATTTCATTTGTGTGTTTTATAAGTCGTTGCAATAAGTTAAGCTTTCTTTAAACTCCGGTTATTATTTTTTATTGCATAATTAATTAATTTTTTAATTATAAACAATTAAAATCCACCTAATTGTTGTGCGATACTAAAGTGAAACTGTCCTTTATTAGCATCTGGTAAACCAGGGATAGCATCAAAACCATAACCATAATCAATACCTAACAAACCAAATATTGGTAAGAAGATACGTGCACCAACACCAACTGAACGGCGAATGTTAAATGGATTGAAATCGCTAAACCTGTTCCAGGTATTACCACCTTCAGCAAAGGCCAATATAAAGGCTGTGGCCTGCTGGCTTTTTATAACCGGGTAACGAGCCTCTAAAACGTACTTGGTATAAATTGGGCTACCCGATTGTTGTGCAATTGTTGGATTTGAGCCTACCGGGATAACAGTGTTGTTTGCATAACCACGCATGGCTATTAATTCCGAACCTTGCAAGAAATCGAATCCCTGCATACCATCACCACCGAGTTTGAATCTCTCGAATGCTGATTGGCCAACTGCAGCAGTATACTGACCTAAAAATCCGAATTGAGCTTGTGCTTTAATTACAAACTGACCAGCAACTCTTTGGTACCATTGCGAATCAAATTTCCATTTATGGTACTCGGTAAATCTATATTTCGTTTTATCAGATGCAGTTGCATAATTTACACCATTAAACAATGAGTAAGGCGGCGTTGCCTGGATAGTGAAACGAAGGAATGAACCTGATGTAGGGAAAATTGGTGAATCCCTTGAATCGCGACTAATTTCTTGTGATAAGTTTAAGTTGTAAGAAGTACCTGTACTAAATAAATAACCAGGGTAATTCTGTAAAATATATTGCTGCAAATTAACTGAATGACTTAATTGGAAATAGTTATCAGGCCAGTTTAACCTTCTGCCTAAACTTACCGTTATGCCATTTAAACGGATTTTGTAATAATTAGGATCGCCTGAATCGCCGATTCCACTTGATTGTAATGAAGTAAATGCACTTACACCAAAGCTAACCGGTTTCTCGCCACCAAACCAAGGCTGAGAGAAAGAGAAACTGTAAGATTGATAATATTTACCATTCGTTTGACCACGTAAACTTAGTTTTTGCCCGTCGCCTTTTGGCAATGGTTTATAAGCTTTAAGGTTAAATAAATTTCTTAAAGAGAAGTTATTAAAAGTTAACCCTAATGTACCAATGATACGGCCTCCACCAAAACCACCTGATAACTCAATCTGATCTGAAGGTTTTTCTTCCACAGCATACTCAATATCAACCGTTCCATCTGCTGGATTAGGGCGAGGCGTAGGAACTGTTTTTTGTTCATCGAAGTTACCCAATGCGCCGATCTCACGAACAGTGCGAATTAAATCACTCTTGTTAAATTTCTGTCCTGGTTTAGTACGAATTTCACGCAAAACAACTTTATCATTTGTGATGGTGTTACCTTTTAATGTAATACGATTGTTGGTGTATTGCGGCCCTTCATAAATACGCATCTCTACATCAACAGTGTCATTGTAAATTTTAGTTTGAACAGGATCGATATTAAAGGTTAAATATCCATTATCGGTATATAAACTGTTGATGTCACCACCATTCTCTCCACCACCGTTAATTTTCTTATCCAATTTATCCTCACTAAAGATATCTCCTTTTTCGATGGTTAAAACTTTATTTAACACATCAGTATTGTAAATTGCATTCCCAGCCCATGTTATTTTACCGAAGTAGTATTTCTTTCCTTCGTAAATATCCATCATGATATTTACTTTTTTACGGTTGTACTGAGAAATACTGTCTTTTAAAAGTTCTGCATCACGATAGCCTTTTTCGTGTAATTTGGCAATCATTTTAACTTTATTCTCTTCGTATTTTTCTTTACTGAATTTACCTGAACCCCAAAATCTCCAAAATGCAAACTGCTTAGGGCTTTTTAAATACTTTCTTAGTTTTGCTGCTTTAAAATCTTTGTTTCCGGTAAAATCAATGTGCTGAACTTTTACACGATGGCCCTTATCTATATTTGCTTCTAAAATAACACTGTTTTCAGAATTCGGATCTTTACGCGTTGTATAATTTATCTTGGTAAAGAAATAACCTTTATCAAGCAAGTACTTTTTTACAATGGCTGAAGTAGTGTTGTATAAGTTATCGTTTACAATTTTACCGGTCTTATCATTCAATTTTTCCTGAATGGCAGTTTTTTCAGATTTACGAACACCTTTTAAATCAATAGAGCTTAAGCGGGGACGCTCAACAACTTCAATTTCGAAGTAAACGGTATCTTGAACAAATTTTTCAATATTTAATTTAACATCATCAAACAAACCCTGCGCCCAAAGTGTTTTAATTGCATCGGAAGTAGCTTCTCCAGGTAAAACAACTTTATCACCTTTGGTTAATTTAGATAAAGTAATTAATACTTCTTTATCAAGGTATTCTGTTCCTGTAATTTTTGTACCGCCGATGATGAATTCTTTTGGACTAAAGTAATCGAGATCTAAGCCTCCAACCTTTAAAGATGGGGTTGATTGTGCCTGGCCTTGTGGACGAATTTGAGCAAAGGCAGGAGCGGCTAAAACTAATAGGATTAAAACTTGAAATATTCTTTTCATTAAAATAATTTGTTCAGTAATGGCCACGAAGGTAGCAATGTTTTACAAAGCAAAATTGCTTTATTTTACACACCTCTGAAGTGGTTACATTTATGGTATAAAAGTGCTGCTAAGTTAATTTAAACGCTTGTTAAAAAGTGTTAAAAGAAAAATTAGTTTAATTGTTCGCTAATTTTGCCAAAACGGCGTTCGCGTTTTTGGTAATCAACAATGGCTTCAAAAAGATTTTCTCTTCTGAAATCGGGCCATAAAACATCAGTAAAATAAAATTCGGTATAAGCCATTTGCCAAAGCAAATAATTGCTTATCCGGTGCTCGCCACTGGTGCGAATCATCAATTCAGGATCAGGAATATTTACAGTTGTTAATTCTGACGAAAATAGGTTTTCATCAATATCATTAATATCAATTGTATTATTTTTTACAGCCACTGCAATTTTTTTTGCGGCATTAACAATCTCCCACTTTGAACTATAACTCAAAGCAAGTGTTAATGTACATTTTTTATTATGGGCCGTTTTATCCATTGCCTCTTTCAAATCATCAATACATTCTTGTGGTAATGATTCTATATTACCAATGGCATTTAACTTAACATTATTTTTATTCAGTGTTTCAGTTTCTTTGTTTATTGTAGAAATGAGGATTTGCATCAATGCATCTACCTCTTCTTTCGGGCGACTCCAGTTCTCAGTTGAAAAAGCGTATAGCGTAAGGTATTCTATACCAACTTCTACGCAGCCCTCTACAATATCTTTTACAGAAAGCACACCATGTTCGTGTCCGAAAACACGCATTTTACCCTGGCCTTGTGCCCAACGTCCATTACCATCCATAATTACGGCAATGTGCTTTGGCAGGCGGCTATAGTCTATTTGTTCTTTATATCCCATTAATTATTTCAAAATCAGCTTAAAAGGAATAGCATTTTGAGGATACAAAGGTAAAAGATATGCCAATACTAACAAATAGATATGTGTCTCTTTTTCTAAAATCGCCTCTTTGGGTTCCTGCAGCACCAATACCAGGCACTAAAGAAGGGTTTGATAGGTTTATTTGATTTGGTGAAGTTCCTACAATTTCCGGATTTTCTGGATAAACACCGCTAACATCATCCAGGTAATCGGTAAATGCGGTTCGATAACCTATTTCCGAAAAAATGCTCCAGGTATCTTTATAATTATAGCGTAAACCACCACCGTAAGGTATGGTTAAAACTGTAGTTGGATATGGATTTTCTCGCTTTTCGGTTGCAAGCCTATCCAACCTGTAGGTAGTTCCATCATATTTAGCGGTTGGTTTAAAATTCACAAAACCAACACCAGCAAATAGATAAGGTGTAAATCTACGGTTACCGCCAGTAATTTGATAATCGAAAAAATTAAAATCTAATAAAGCACTCCCTTCATTTAAAGCAGTTTTAAACTTTAAGTTACGATCTAAAAATTGCTGATTACTGGAATTGGCATCATTGGCCTCAATTTGGCCGTAATTATAGTTTAACCTTAAACCAAGATACGATGTGAAATTACGTTTAACAAAAGCACCGGCATTAAAACCACTAATTTGCACCAGGTTATTCTGATTTAAATCGCCTATGTAACCTGCGCCACCTACCGCAACGCCAATTTCCCAGGTACCGGGAACAGATTGTGCTTTGCATAGGTAAGAAAATGATAAGAAAAAAAGAATGAATAAAGTAGGTTTGTTTAGCGTCATACTCAGTAGTTACGGGTATCAATGCCCCATAATAATTTATTCCTTAACGTGTTTAAGTAAGTTTCATTGTTAAGACGAATAAGATTTACGCAAAAATCGGCCTTTTTGATACTAATTTTTACCGATCGCTCTACCGTAACCGTTCTGCTATCGCAGGATACCAGGAATTTTGATTCCCTTGCCTCAACTTCAAACGATAAAATATTATCATCAGGAATAATTACTGGCCTAACATTTAAATTATGTGGTGCAATTGGCGTAATGACAAAACTTTGCGAATCGGGATAAATAATGGGGCCGCCACAACTTAAAGAATAAGCTGTTGAACCTGTTGGTGTTGCAATAATTAATCCATCAGCCCAATATGAATTTATAAACTCGCCATTCATGGAGGCATGAATGATCATCATTGCCGAATTATCACGGCGGTGAATGGTAATATCATTTAGAGCAAAATTTTCTTCTCCGAATAAATTATTATCAGATTCTAAACGTAAAAGTGAACGTTCATCTAAAGTGTAATCTCCATGAATCAACGCTTTTAAAGCTGATTCTATTTCGCCCTTATTAATACTGGCCAGAAAGCCCAACCGGCCGAAATTTATCCCAATTACCGGAATACCTGAATTTCTGATTAAAGATAGCGTATCTAATAATGTTCCATCGCCACCTAAGCTCAACAAAACATCGGCAGTTTGCTTTAATTCTTCGTGGTTATGAAAAATGATGGTGTGTGCAGGTATTTTTATTTTACCATGCAAAGAGTTTTTAAATTTATGGTGCAGAACCGGCTGGATGCCATGATTTTTTAAATGGTCAAAGACTTCTTGAACGTAGGGTAAAACCGAATCGTTAAAGTCTCTACCATAAATTGCAATTCTCATATTGAAATTAAACGTTTAAATAGTTCATGAAAGAATCGAAACGCTCCTGAGAACCATCATCAACCTGAGTATTATTGTAAACTTCTTTAACCTGATAATTGTAACGCTCTAAAGATGCTACAAGTGATGTAATTTCTGTTTTGTTAACTTTTAAGGTAACTTCCAGCCTGGTAGAATCTTCGAAAGAATTTACATAAGATGATAGTATTTGTGCATTATCAGCTTCAACTATTTGAGCAATATGAGCCAGTGAATTATCGCGATTACTTATTTCCAATACGATAATTCCTCCAGGCTCGCTAACTGCATATAATTCAGCTACAGAATCTATAATATTATTGATGGAAATTAAACCTGCATAATTTTTTTGTTGATCCAAAACTGGAACGGCCGTTAATTTTAATGTGCTCAGTAACTTAACAACATCATAAGTGTGGGCATTGTTAAAAACAAATGCATTAAGTAAGTTAACAGACACATCTTTTATTAAAACCTCGTGATCACGAATTTCTAACAAATCATCTTCTGCAAGTAAACCTAAAAACTGGGCATCATTAACCACAGGCATATGCTTAAGCTTAAATTCGTTCATACGATCCAAAGCCTTTTGCACCGTGTCGTCCGTTTTTATTGGAGTTATAGCATTCGATATGATTTCCTGAGCAAACATTATTTTAATAATATCCTATCTAAAAATTTCTCTAAGTAAGCATTAAATATTTGAGGATGCTCCATCATTGGTGCATGCCCGCATTTATCAACCCAATTTAATTCTGAGTTGGGTAGTAACTGATGAAATTCTTCGGCAACTTCCGGCGGTGTAACTTTATCATTTTTACCCCAAATTAAGGAAACGGGAATGGTAATTTTTGATACTTCTTTAGCCATGTTATGGCGAATTGCCGATTTTGCCATGGTTAAAATGCGAATTACCCTTGATCTGTCGTTTACGGTTTTAAAAACCTCATCAACAAGCTCAGGAGTAGCCGTTGCAGGATCATAGAAAGTAAATTCTACCTTCTCTTTAATATAATCGTAACTTTCTCTGCGAGGAAATGAACCTCCAAAAGCATTTTCATATAAACCAGAACTGCCGGTAAGCACTAAGGCCTTTACAAACTCCTGATGCGCAACCGTAAAAACCAAACCAACATGGCCGCCTAAAGAATTACCAATAAGCACCACCTGACCATAATTTTTGTGCTTTAAAAAGCGATGAACATACCTCGACAGAGCTTTTACACCTAAAGTTAAAATAGGTAAATCGTATATGGGTAAAATAGGAACAACAACACGATAACGATCTTTGAATTGCTCAATAACAAGCTCCCAATTACTTAATTCGCCCATTAGACCGTGTAATAGCACCAGTGTTTCTCCCTTGCCGGTTTCGATATATTTAAATCCGTCTTCTTCTATTACCTGGTATTTCATATATAGTATTAGGTGGTATATTGCTACTAAGTTAGTAGAGTAAAATTAATTTTTGGCATTTCCGCACCATTTTTCTGAAATAAAACAGAATACGGTATAAAAATAATTGCTGGAGTATCAAGAAATAAGTATCAAGTAGTTAGTATCAAGAAGTTAGTATCAAGTATCAAGACAAGTAGTAGATATCAAGATACGCTAAAGATTTAATATTCTTGCATTAACCGTTCATCCTTAAGCTGAGTCCTATTTTTGGTCTTTAAGCTTTAGTCTTTTACCCTTAAGCCAGTTTTTCTTTAACAATTTCTGCAATTAGCTTACCATCTGCTTTACCCGCAAGCGCCTTATTCGCCATACCCATCACTTTACCCATATCTTTAACCGAAGTTGCGCCTGATTGTTTAATTACATCAGCAATTATTGCCTCAACCTCACTTCTATCTAATTGCTTAGGCAAGAATTGGTTAATAACTTCAATCTCTTCTTCTTCAACCTGATATAAATCTTCGCGATTTTGCTGCTTGTAAATATCAGCCGATTCACGACGTTGTTTAATCAATTTTTGAAGAATTTTCAACTCGGTTTCTTCGTCAATTTCTTCTATAGCACCTTTTTCCGTTTTAGCTAAAAGAATTGCTGCTTTTATCGCTCTTAAACCTCTTAACTGCGCATTATTTTTAGCCAACATGGCTTTTTTTATTTCCTGATCTATTTGTATCATCTGTTTTTAGTTTTTTGGTGATTGGTTTTTTAGTTTTTTGATAAGCTTTTCAACCTAAATAGCTATAAGACTAAAAAACCAACCAACTAATTTCTATTTATAAGCGTAGCCGTTGCTTGTGCAGTCGGCATAATTAACATATCATTAATATTAACATGCTTTGGTCTGCTTACCACATACCAAATTGCATCTGCAATATCATCAGCAATTAATGGTTCTAAACCTGCATAAACATTTTTTGCACGTTCTGCATCGCCCTTAAAACGAACTATAGAAAATTCTGTTTCTACCATTCCAGGGTTAATAGCCGTCACTTTAATATCATGCTTCAAAAGGTCAATCCTCATTGATTTGCTCAATGCATCAACTGCATGTTTGGTAGCACAATATACGTTTCCATTAGGATAAACTTCCTGACCAGCTATGGAACCAATGTTTATGATATGTCCTGATTTATTTGGAATCATCCAGTTGGAAACAATTTTGGTTACATAAAGCAACCCTTTAACATTGGTATCAATCATGGTATCCCAATCATCAGTATTACCTTTCTCAATTGGATCTAATCCCTGACTTAATCCGGCATTATTTACCAAAACATCTACCTTTTTCCAATCAGCCGGGATTGCATCAAAAACTTTATTTAGATTTTCTTTTTCACGTACATCTGCCAAAATCTGTTTAATTGTTATGCCATACTTATCCTCTAAATGATTAGAAATTTTAGCTAAAAGTTCCGTTCTTCGGGCTACCAAAACTAAGTTGTAACCATTTTGAGCAAATATATGTGCACAAGCTTCGCCAATACCCGAAGTTGCACCTGTAATTAAAGCAATTTTAGACATTTTGATAAATTCATAAACCGGAAAACATTTTATATGTAATCCATTATGGCAACAAAGGTAAGTTTTTTTGGTTTGCTAGTCTACTCGAAAAACAAGCTGAATGTAAAATGACGCAACTTGGTTTTATCCAAAGGATTTGCAAAAACAGTGTTGTCATGCTGTAAAATATCATTCATTGAATACGAAACTTTTATCTCTGGCGACATTTTAAAGTATTCGAAATATAAATCGAAACCAATTCCAGTTTCGTAAGAAAGATAATTTCTCTTGTTTTTTAACAGTTTATTAATTGGAGTTTCACCTTCATCAAAGGTCTTCTTTTTAGAAGCAATATCCATCGAATATTTTGCACCGCCGAGCCAGTAAACCCTGAAATTGTTTAACCTATTTGATTTTATTTTTAACCCTAAAGGGAACTCAAACATGGTGGCCTGAACTTTTTTATCTATAGAAGTTTGAAAGTTTGAGATGATTAATCCATCTACAGGAGCTTGCTGTTCGGGTCCTGGCTCATATTCATAACGAACAACTCTATCGCTAAAAATTAGTGATGGTGTTGCACGCAAATCAAAGTTTTCAGAAATTCTTCTGTTAACAACAAAACCTAAGCCAAAGCCAACTGATGGTGGACTTGATATTGCCCGCATGGGTTGTGTGATTTGCCTTCCGCTTTCTGGGCTGTAAGTAACACCATTGCCATCAACAGTTTCGTAAAAAGCATTTCGCCAGTTTGCAGCTTTTAAAATTTTGTATTCTGCAGAAATATATTGAAAGCTAAATCCAAAATGTAAGTCTTCATCATCTACGCCTCCACCCCAATTTTGAGCAAAAGCAGTTGTACTAACCATAAAAAAGAAGATGACAAAGCTTAATTTTTTTATCATTTAGAACCCGTATATATCGAACTAATTCCAAACGTTAAAATTGTTTGTTTGGTACTTTTAAAACCTACTTTTTCCATTAAAGTTGTAAAATCTTTTCCATCAGGGAAAGCGGCAACAGATTCCGGCAAATAAGTATAAGCTCGTGCATCTTTAGAAAATAACCGACCAAAAAAGGGTGTTATCTGTTTAAAATAGAAATTATATAATTGTTTTACAGGAAAAACCTTTGGTTTAGAAAACTCCAACACAACCAGTTTTCCGCCAGGTTTTAATACCCTGAACATATCACTCAAGCCTTGTTCTAAATGCTCGAAATTACGAACACCATAAGCAACTGTAATGGCATCAAAAGTATCATCAGCAAAATGCAAACCTTCTGAATCACCCAATTGAACCGAGAAAGTTTCATTTAAACTACGTTCGTTAATTTTCTTCTTCGCAACGTCAAGCATACCTTCAGAAATATCTACGCCGATAATCTTCTCTGGATGAAGTTTCTTAATTGCTTCAAAAGCAAAATCGCCAGTTCCGGTGGCAACATCAAGCATTATACGAGGATGAAGCGAAACCAATTCCTTTATTGCCTTCTTACGCCATAAAACATCTATGCCTAAAGAAAGGAAGTGATTTAAAAAATCGTAAGTACCCGAAATGTTGTTAAACATGGTTGCAACCTGCTCTTTTTTGGTTGCATTTTCTACTGGATATGGTGTAATGTTCTGATTCATGATATGAGGCAAAGATAAGGAAAAAGTCGTGAGTCTTTTGTCCGTAGTCAGAAGTCTGTAAGGCTAAACTATTCTAAAATCCAAAGTTTACATTTCAACGAGATTATTCCTTTTGGGCAACCGACTTCGGACTTCCGACTTCCGACTCAAAACCCTACCTTTGCACTATGATTATCAAAACGGCAACATTTGTTTGCAGCAACACCCAAATTTCGGCCTTACCTGCGCCTACAATGCCCGAATATGCATTTATTGGTCGCTCTAACGTAGGGAAATCTTCATTAATTAATATGTTGGTTAACCACCATGGTTTGGCAAAAACATCACAGCGTCCAGGTAAAACACAGTTAATTAATCATTTCTTAATTAACGAATCCTGGTACATTGTCGATTTACCTGGTTATGGTTATGCAAAAGTTTCTAAAACAAGCCGGGAGAAATGGGAGAAATTTATCCGTGCCTATATTACTAAAAGAGAAAGCCTGCAATGTGTTTTCGTTTTGATTGACAGCCGTTTAACACCTCAACAAATAGATATTGAATTTTGCTATTGGCTTGGCGAAATACAAATCCCATTTGCTTTACTTTTTACTAAGGCAGATAAACAAGGCATGAATGAATCACTAAAAAACGTTGCTGCATTTAAGAAAAAGCTTGGTGAATTTTTTGAAGAAGTACCAACAACAATAGTAACATCGGCAGAAAAATATACGGGTAAAGAAGAGGTTTTAAACTTTATCTATGAGGTGAATAAAGATTTCGTTAAGCCTATTATCAGTAAGTTTTAATCAGTCTGAAGCTAAATAAATTTCGTAAATACTAAAATGAAAAAATACTTTTCACTCGTATTATTCGCACACTCTATTTTTGCTTTGCCTTTCGCTATGATTGGTTTTTTTCTTGGCGTTACTACCACTGATAGCCCTTTTAGATGGGAAAAACTAATATTGGTTTTACTCTGCATGGTTTTCGCACGTAATTCGGCAATGGCTTTTAACCGTTATTTGGATAGAAATATTGATGCTAAAAACCCTCGCACGAAAATGCGTGATATCCCCGCAGGAAAAGTTTCTGCTAATGAAGCACTGATTTTTGTAATCGCCAATTGTGTTTTCTTTATCATATCTACCTTTTTTATTAATAGTCTCTGCTTTTACTTATCGCCAATTGCACTATTTGTTGTATTATTTTACAGTTATACTAAAAGATTTACAGCACTTTGCCATTTGGTTTTGGGCTTAGGTTTATCGCTAGCTCCTATTGGCGCATATATTGCAGTAACCGGGCATTTTGCATTGATCCCAGTCCTTTATTCTTTCGCGGTATTGTTTTGGGTTAGTGGTTTTGATATTATTTACGCTTTACAGGATGAAGATTTCGATCGTGAAGAAAATTTACATTCCATTCCATCAGCTTTGGGTATTAAAAATGCTTTAAATGTATCAGTGGTTTTGCATATACTTTCTGCAGCTTGCGTTATCATACCTGTTTTTTTTACAGAATTTAGCTGGGTTTATTATGTTGGAATCGTATTTTTCTGTTCAATGCTGATTTACCAACACCTACTTGTAAAACCAAACGATATTAGTAAAGTAAACAGGGCATTTCAAACTTTAAATGGATACGCTTCAGTTGTATTTGCCGTTTGCTTTTTAATTGATGCTTACATCAGAAACAAATGATAGATTATTAGTAAATGATAGAATGAGTGCGTTTTGAATGAGAGAATGTTTGGCTTTGTGCTTTAAAATATTCACTTAATCACGCATACAAAATTGAATAATTTAATAGATTATGATCATAAATAAAAAACCAAGAATATACATACCAAACGATTTAAGCATTACCTGGGAAAGCTTAGAACCGCTATTTACCGAATTACAAAATCGTGAAATTACCAGTGCTATTGAATTAGAAAAGTGGCTTAAAGATCGTTCGGAATTGGAAGCAGCTTTAGAAGAAGATTTTGCATGGCGATACATTAAAATGAGCTGCGATACGGCTAATGAAGAATTGGTTAAAAGCTTTCAATATTTTGCCACCGAAATCGATCCGAAAATATCTCCTTTATCTAACGAGCTGAATAAAAAATTTGTTGAAAATCCTTTTATGGATGATTTAGACAAAGAAAAATATTTTGTTTACAGCCGAGCAATTAAGAAAGCATTAGAACTTTATCGCGAAGAGAATATCCAACTGTTTACCGAATTGCAAGTTAAACAACAGAAATATCAAGGTATTACCGGTGCCATGAGTGTAGAAATAAACGGGCAGGAATATACATTAGAGCAAGCTTCTGTTTTTATTAAAGATTTAAACCGTGAAGTAAGAGAAAATGCATGGAAAACCATTCAACAACGCCGATTGGTTGATAAAGATGATTTGAATATCTTATTTGATGAGTTGATTAAATTACGTAATCAGGTCGCATTAAATGCCGGCTTTGAAAATTATCGCGACTACATGTTCCAGGCTTTAGGTCGTTTTGATTATACACCACAAGATTGCTATGATTTTGCTAATGCGATTGAAAAAGAAATTGTACCAATATTAAGAGAACAAGCCGAAAAGCGACGAGAATTATTAACGTTGCCTGAATTGAAACCGTGGGATTTAGAAGTAAGTGTAACAGGTAAACCTGCATTAAAGCCTTTTAATAGCGGAGCAGAATTAATTGATAAAAGTATTGCTTGTTTTAATGCCATTGATGAAAAGTTAGGTGAGAAATTAGCAACCATGAAGGCCAACAATCTTTTCGATGTAGAAAGTAGAAAAGGTAAAGCACCAGGCGGTTACAATTATCCTTTAGCAGAAACTGGCGCACCATTCATTTTCATGAATTCGGCAAACTCACTTCGCGATTTAACCACTATGGTTCACGAAGGCGGTCATGCAATCCATACTTTCTTAACAGCAAATTTAGAATTAAACGATTTTAAACATTGCCCGTCGGAAGTTGCTGAACTGGCTTCTATGAGCATGGAATTAATTTCTATGGATAATTGGGATGTTTATTTCGATAACACTGAAGATTTAAACCGTGCTAAGAAAGAACAGCTTGCCGATGTTTTAAAAACGTTGCCTTGGGTTGCAGTTATCGATCAGTTTCAACACTGGATTTATACAAATCCTAATCACACTGCAGCAGATAGAGAAGAAACATTTAAACAAATTTATAATCGTTTTGGTGCGGGTTTTGCCGATTGGACAGATTTAGAAAAAGAGTTTGGCAATGGATGGCAGAAACAGTTGCATTTATTCGAAGTTCCATTTTATTACATCGAATATGCCATTGCGCAATTGGGTGCCATCGCCGTGTGGAAAAATTACAAAGAAAATCCAGCAAAGGCTTTAGACCAATACCTGGCCGCTCTTGCTTTGGGATACACTAAACCAATGAATGAGATTTACGAAACTGCAGGAATCAAATTCGATTTTAGTGCAGAATATGTAAAAGAATTAGCCGATTTTGTAAAAGAAGAGTTGGAAAAGTTGGGATAGATTAGGGTTTAGGGTTTAGGGTTTAGGGTTTAGGGTTTAGGGTTTAGGGTTTAGGGTTTAGGGTCAATTCGATAAACATTAATTTGTTTTAAATTAAAAAAGTCGCAGCATACGTTGCGACTTTTTTGCTTTTTTCTGATAATCATTAAAAGATTTACTCAAAAAAATCTGCGGAGATAAGCGAAATCTGGGGAAGAAAAAGCTTACGTTACTCTGAATATTTCAATGTCTTTTTCGCAAGAAAGATGCTGAAATAAATTCAGCAAGACGTGTGGGATAAGCAATACGGCAATAAAACAACAAAATATTAAGTTTAAAAATCAAACTCAGGATAAAAAATCTGCGGTGATCTGCGGGAGAAAAAGATTAGATCCATATAATAAAATATCTCCCGCAGATTTCGCGGATTCACGCAGAGAAAAATCCACCTCAAATGCGTTGATACTGATTAAGATTCTAATAACAGCATTTTGTAAAATTTTGTTAATTGAGTTAAACATTGTTAAAAAGTCCCGTTTGATACACCTAATCATTTAGTTTAGTAGCATTATCCTTTCAAACGAGGAAAATACTAATCATCAGGCTATCAAATTAACATGAAACTAAGCTCTACGTTTTTCATATTACTATCTCTTTTTCTTCTGCCACAAGCGAAAGCTCAATTTACAAATGGTAAAATTTCAGGTTTATTGATTGATGAAAAAGGGAAACCAATTTCAGCAACAATAGTAGTGAAGAATTTAGGCGATACGACATTTGTAAAAAGAATTTCATCAGATGACAAAGGAAAATTCAGCTTTAACGATTTAACATTTGGTAGCTATTCAATTGCTGTAAATGCAGTTGGTTTTAAAACCATTAATGAAAAAGTAGAAATTACACCCAATCAATTTTCTATCAATAAAATCTATAAAATGGTACCTGAATCAAATGATTTAGGTAGTATAAATATCTCAGGAAAAAAACCTTTAATCGAAAGATTTAGCGACAAAACGGTGATGAACGTTGAAAATAGTCTGGTTGCCACAGGAAATACGGCACTTGAAGTTCTAGCAAAAATGCCTGGAGTTTCAGTAAGCCAGGATGGAATTATCAGTGTCAGGGGAAAATCGGGTGTTAATGTTTTGATAGATGGAAAATCGACCTTCCTTTCCAATGAACAATTGGCAACAAGGCTAAAATCTTTGAACAGTAATGAGCTGAAATCCATTGAACTGATTACAAATCCTTCAGCTAAATACGATGCCGAAGGAAATGCTGGAATAATTAATATTAAACTAAAGAAGAACGCTGGATTTGGTACAAATGGAAATATTGATTTGGGTTTTGGCTATGGGAAAAACCCTAAAAGTGACGCAGGGATTTCTATGAATCATAGAAATAAAAACTTTAATATTTTTGGAAGTTATACGAATAATAACAATAAGTATCAGGAAGATTTAAACATCAATAGAATTACTAATGATGGTGTTGCCGATACTTATTTCCACCAGTACAATACTCAAATTCGTTCATCACACAATAATAATTATAAATTCGGTTTGGATTATTTCCTAAACGAAAAAAACACCATTGGTTTTTTAACGACGGGCTATTTTAATAACGGACACGACAGTTCGAATGGCACAACGGATATCGGCACAAGCTTTATAAAAATAGATTCTTCCATTTTAGCTGATAATCCATCAACAAGTAAATATCGAAATCAGGCTTATAACCTTAATTACAAATCAGTTATTGATACACTTGGTCAGGAGTTTTCCGTTGATTTGGATTACGCACAATACCGCAGTGAAGAATATACCGTTTACAATAATCATTTTTCGGATGCGAGCGGTTATCAATATAAATCACCTTTAATTTTTAGGAATTTAACGCCTTCATTAATAAAAATTAAAGCTGCAAAAATTGATTATTCGTTACCATTAAATGCTAAAACAAAATTCGATTTCGGTTTAAAAAGTAGTTGGGTAAGTACCGATAATGATTTTAGATTTGAAAATCTGGTTGCTTCGCAGTGGCAAAATGATTTAACAAGAAGTAATCGATTTATATATGATGAAAACATCAATGCAGCTTACATTAATTTTAAACACGAATTCAAATCAACAAGTATTGAAGTTGGCTTAAGAACAGAACAAACCAACTCAAAAGGTAATTCTGTAAACGAGCAAAAAGTTGTTAAAAGAAGCTACTTCGATTTCTTCCCTAGTTTTTCTGTTAATCAAACTTTATCAGAAAATAATCAGTTAGGATTTTCATACAGCAGGCGAATAGATAGACCAGACTACAAATCCCTCAATCCATTCGTTTATTTTGTTGATTTGCACACGTTTAGTCAAGGAAATCCGTTCCTTAATCCACAATACACTAATGCTTTCCAACTTTCTTATAATTATAAAAAGAAACTCAACATTTCCTTGGGATACAGCATTACAAACAATCTCATTCTCGATGTTTTGCTACCTGATGATTTAAACAAAACCCTTTATCAAACTGTGCAAAATCTGGATAAACAATTCTCGTACGATTTAACAATCGGTTACCCAACAACCATAACCAAATTCTGGAGTATGGACAATACAGTTACGAGCACTTATAATCAAATAAAATCGGCAAATTTAGGCGGAATAGATTATGACAGGAAGAAAGTAAATTTCACGTTAAACAGTAGCCATAACTTCACGATTACACCATCAACCGCCGCCGAACTTTCTGGAGAATTTGTATCTGCTCAAATTTATGGAACTTACGCCATCAAGTCTTATTATGGAATTGATTTTGGCGTAAAAAAATCGTTCCTCGATAAAAAATTAAATCTGAAGTTTGCTATAAATGATATTTTAAACAGTAGAAAAGCCAGAATCAGCAGTGCTTTATCTACCTTAAATTACAACCTCACCCAAAAACAAGAAAGTAGAATTTTTAGGCTTAGCTTAAATTACAGTTTCGGCAGCAACGCTATTAAAGCTACAAGAGAACGAAAAACAAGTGTTGCTGATGAAGAGGGAAGAATAAAATAATAGATAACTGTATATAAAATTCTACGAACATTTTCGAAATCTGTGGGAGAAAAAAATTAGAGACTTGAAATAGAAATATATCTCCCGCAGATTTCGCTTAATAACGTAGATAATCAAGGTAATAACTAAGTACCAACTTCATCTTTCTTCCTCGTTTTCATAATCAAAAACATCACCAATACAGACAGAATAATCATTACTAAATAGCTAAAACTTAAATTTCTATCATCTTTTGCTGGAAACAAATTCACAATTCCATAACTTAAAAAAGAAACAATTACATACGTAATTCCTCCAGTTAACCCTCCTGCAATCCCAGCATTATTTGGAAATTTACTAAGGCAATACGTAAAGTAGTTGTTAAAGGTAAAGCCTGCCCCAATATGAATTAAAAATGCAAAAAATATCAGCGACCAGATGTTTGAAATAAAATTAATGCTTATCATCATTAAGATTACAAATAGCACCTGCAATAGTGAATTTATAAGCAACCGTTTAAAAAAAGGTTTATTGATAGTTGCTTTCCCAATAAAGCCGCCAACCATCCAGGCAAAACCTAACACAAGCGAACTATAACCCGCTACAATTGGCGAAAAATGCAACTCGTGCTCAATAATGAAAGGACCCGTCATGTTGTAAACCATAACCATGCAATAAGCCAAACCCAACATTACAATGCCAAGTGTAAAGCTTGCTGTTTTAATCATGTTGATGTAAACCTTTAAAATTGTTTTGAGTTGAAAATTACTGAAGTTTTTGAGGGTTTCGCCACTATAAATAAACTCTAGAAGTGCAAAAATAAGTGCAAAACCCGCTAGAAAGTAAAAATTAGATTCCCATCCAAAAGCAGATTGAAGATAACCACCAATAAACGGGGCTATAATTGGTCCGGTTGACCAGATGATTGAAAATAAACTTAAATAATGTTTTAATTTATCACCCGAAAATAAATCGACAAAATAAGCACGTTTTGCAACTACAATTGCCCCAACTGTTAGTCCATGAATTACCCTCATTAGATAAATCAAATAAATATTATGAGTAATTGCGATCACGATACTCGCAAGAGCAAAAATCACCAATGAAACCAATCCAATTTTATATCTGCCGAAGCTATCTAATATGCTGCCTATAAAAAGTTGAGAGATTCCATAACTTATTAAAAAGATGCTTAATGTAAGCTGAACCTGAACGCTAATTACCTGCATTGCTCCGGCCATGGTTGGTAACGAAGGAATATATATATCTGTAGCAAAGCCGGATAATGGAATAAGGGCAAAGGCAAGTAAAGTAGAAATTCGTTGATTTTCTTCCTTTATATATTTAACATGGATTGCTTTTTTAAGCATTACTTTTTATTTAAATCAAATATAATTAGTTACAAAAACTGATAATTGGGGGGGGGTAAAATTAATCTTTTAACATTCAGATTTATTATTAGAATCACATAATCTGTATTGCAAAACAAACAAAAGTTGAATTTTACATTAAAGAGTATAAATCAGCATCAAATGCGTTTTAATTCTTAGTGCATAAATCAGTATTATTGGGTGTGATGAAATTTATACCCCTCTATAAACGTTTTTAACTGATATTTTTTTAAGTTTGAGGAATACAACAAACCAAAACAGATGTTCGAAAAGCTATTCAGAAAGAAATCTATTTCCAAGATACTACAAGATGCAGCAAAAGGCTATGGCGACCATGAAAATTCTTTAAATAAAACACTTGGTGTTCGAGATTTAACCGCTTTTGGTATCGCCGCAATTATTGGCGCTGGGATTTTCAGTACAATTGGTAAAGCCAGTGCAGATGGCGGGCCTGCGGTAATTTTTTTATTCATTTTCACCGCTGTTGCATGTAGTTTTGCAGCTTTTGCTTACGCAGAATTTGCCTCAATGGTTCCTGTTTCCGGTAGTGCATACACGTATTCTTACGTAGCTTTTGGTGAATTGGTTGCATGGATTATCGGTTGGTCTCTTATCATGGAATACGCAATTGGCAATATTACGGTAGCCATTTCATGGTCTGATTACTTTACAGGATTACTCTCTTCTATTCGAATCCCAGCTTTAGGAATCGATGGAATAAACATTCCTGCATGGGCAACAATGGATTATTTAACAGCCTTTAACGGTCATACGCATGCACAAGCACTTTTAGCTGCTGGCAAAAATATCGGCGGACTTGATGCCGCAACTTCAATAGCAAACAATGCATGGTTAACGGCTCCTCAAATAGGAAGTTTCCATTTAGTTGCAGATTTACCTGCTCTCGGAATTATCATTTTTATTACTGCTTTAGTTTATCGCGGTATGAAGGAAAGTCGAAATGCAAGTAATGCAATGGTTGTTGTAAAACTTGCTGTAATTCTTTTGGTTTTAGCGGTTGGTGTTTTTTATATCGATACAAAAAACTGGAATCCTTTTGCACCTAATGGTGTTTCAGGTGTATTAAAAGGGGTTTCGGCAGTGTTTTTTGCTTACATTGGTTTCGATGCAATTTCTACTACGGCCGAAGAATGTAAAGATCCTCAAAAAGATTTACCACGTGGAATGATGTGGGCAATTATTATTTGTACCATCCTTTATGTTGCAATTGCCTTGGTTTTAACAGGAATTGTAAAATCTGATACATTAGCCGTTGGCGATCCATTAGCATTTGTGTTCGACCAAATAGATTTAAAACTGATGAGTGGAATTATCGCTGTCAGCGCTGTATTCGCAATGGCTAGCGTACTTTTGGTTTTCCAAATGGGACAGCCACGCATCTGGATGAGCATGAGTCGTGATGGCTTATTACCGAAATCGTTTTCTAAAATACATCCAAAATATAAAACACCATCTTTTGCAACAATTGTCGTAGGTTTCGTAGTTGCTATTCCATCGCTGTTTATGAATTTAACCATAGTAACCGATCTGTGTTCAATTGGTACTTTGTTTGCTTTCGTATTGGTTTGCGCAGGCGTTTTAGTCTTACAGAATCGGCCTGATGTACAACGAGGCAAATTCAAAATTCCATACGCAAACAGTAAATATATTATTCCGGTTGTATTTATCGCAGTAATTGCTTTTGCTTTAACAAAATACAATGCAGAAACCAAAGCCTTCTTATTTAATACACCTAAAACCATTCAAACAGTAACATTTGTAACTTCCTTAAATAACAATGAACTGAAGATTGTTAAGGAGGAAATAATTAAAGATGCTGCACCTCAAATAAATCTAACTGATAAAGTTGATGCAGAATCTTACCTAAGTAATTTACCAGCAGATAAATACGAGCAGTTTATAGCCAACGCTCAAATCCCTGTAGAGAAGAAATATGAAAGTGGTTGGGGCTTGTTTAAACATAAAATCCCAATGTGGATTTTCCTGATAATATGTGTATTTATTACTTATTTCAGTGTTACTAAGAACTTGTCGCTAATTCCGGTTTTAGGCTTGATTAGCTGCCTTTATATGATGTGTGAATTAGGCATTTCCAACTGGATTGGTTTTAGTATTTGGCTGGTAATTGGTTTGGTTGTATATTTTGCATATGGGTTTAAACATAGTAAATTAGGATTAGCAGAGCGTTAGCAAAATTTGGCCTACAATCCACTTATACATCATAGGCGTTCTATTCGATTAAAAGGGTATGACTATTCTAAAAGTGGAGCATATTTTATTACAATATGTTGTGAAGATATAATCCATCGATTTGGAAGAGTTGTTAATCATGAAATGATTTTAAATCCATTTGGTGTTATAGCTTACAACGAATGGATAAAATTATCCGAAAGATTTTCGAATTTCAAATTGGATGTGTTTCAAATCATGCCTAATCATTTTCATGGAATCATTGTATTGAAAGATATTATTCAGGCTGTTGAGGAAACTGCGGTCGGGGCAACCCTTGTGGTTGCCTTACATGAAGAAGATGATAAAGAAAGTCTTATAAGTACAACAGCAAGGGTTGCCCCGACCATTGCTGACATAGTCGGCGCCTACAAATCTATTGTATCAAATGAATGCTTAAAAATCTGTAAAGCACAAAGTAAATCAATGGGAAAACTTTGGCAGCGGAATTATTATGAACATATTATAAGAGATGAAGGTGCTTACGAAAATATTGCAAATTATATTATTAATAATCCTGCAAAATGGGATGAAGACAAGTTTTATTAAAAGCAGCCCTCAGCTTAAACTTTCTTCTTAACGAAAGCCATTATAGTTATCAAAATTAATCCTAAAACTGAAGCAATCATATATTTATCTTCATTCGGCCAGTGCAAAACCTTCGCCGCAGGACCAATCAAAAAAAGGCAAATCGCTAATACTAATAGAATTTTTCTCATTTAAACAGGCAATCTGTGTAACTCAATATCATCAGGCGTTACAAAAATTAAAGGAACTTTTTCTACATCAACATAACTGCTATCTAAACCAAAACTTCGCTCTTCTGATAAGCTAAGTTTCTTTAAAATGAAATAGTAATCCATTATCTGGCGTTCGTAGAAACTTAGTTTTGTGAATTTTGATAAGTGCTTTTCTAACAACACGAACCTGAAATCTCCGGCAATTTTATGCTTGTTTAACGAAGTATATTGACTGGTAATATCAATCTCACCGTTTTTAACCAGCTCTTCTACAACCTTACGATACAGCAAGTTTACCCGCTGCTCTACCCTAAAACCTAACCTAAAATCTATACGTATTAATTTACCAGGAATTAGAAATTCTACTTTATAATCTAAGGTATATGGTTCATCCATAACATCAACGTGAACCAGCCAATAAACATCAGCACGTTTTGGTTCCTTCTGTATAATAGAATAAATAATTTTAGATTCTATCTCGGTTTTAAAATTAGCGCTTGTTAAATAGACTAATTGAGATGAATATTTTGGTACCGATTCATCACTACTTAATTCAGTTAAAATCTGGTAGTAATCTTCAATTTCAACATATTTTACAAAACGATTTTTAATTTTTCTGGCCACAAACCAACTCCACATAATCGTAAATAACAAAGAGCCAATTAATACCGTTACCCAACCACCATGCAAAAACTTTGTTAAATTACTAATTAAGAAAGTTCCTTCGATAATGACATACGTGAAAAAGAAAGTTGCAATTAAATATTTTGGTAAACGCTTGCTGCGTAAATAAAAACTCAATAAGATGGTTGTCATTAACATGGCAATCGTTATAGATAAACCATAAGCAGCATCCATCCTTTCTGCCTTTTGAAACAATAAAACAATACCGCAACAGCCAATCCACAACATCCAGTTTATAGAGGGAACATACAATTGCCCTTTAGAAACGGAAGGATAAACAATTCTAATTTTTGGCCAAAGGTTTAATCGAACGGCTTCTGCTATAAGTGTAAATGAACCACTAATTAAAGCCTGACTTGCAATAACCGCAGCCATGGTAGCTAATATAACCATTGGCACCTGAAACTGATCGGGAACTATTTGAAAAAAAGGATTCATTTTAGCACCCGGAACGTAGCTTCCGCTATTCTGCAAAATCCAAACCCCTTGCCCTAAGTAATTCAGTATTAAAGTAAGCTTAACAAAGATCCAGCTAATGCGAATATTATTTCTTCCGCAATGGCCTAAATCCGAATATAATGCCTCTGCTCCTGTAGTACACAGAAATACACCGCCAAGAATTAAGAAAGCGAGCTTATTGGTTACCAATAAATGAATTGCGTAGTATGGATTGAAGGATTTTAATATGCTGAAATCTTTAACTATAAACAACATTCCTAATACACCCAAAACAGCAAACCAAACAAACATTACTGGCCCGAATAATTTACCGACCAGATTTGTACCGAATTGCTGAATGATAAAAAGAATAGTTAATATGGTTAAAACAATAGGAATTACAGGAACATCAAATTTATTTGTTAAACCTTCAATAGCTGATGTAACTGTAATACTTGGTGTAATAATACCATCGGCAAGTAATGCACAACCACCAACTACAGCAGGAACAACAAGCCATTTTGCTTTTTTTCTAACTAAAGAAAAAAGTGAGAATATACCTCCTTCTCCTTTATTATCTGCTCTGAGTGTTATAATTACATACTTAATAGTGGTTTGGAGTGTTAATGTCCAAATAATACAGGAAAGAACACCCAATACATTTACAGGGTTTATATCTTGCTTGCCACCTAAAATTGTTGTAAAAATTGCGTTTAGTGTATAAAGGGGTGAAGTACCGATATCGCCAAAAACAATTCCTAAACTTATCAGAACACCGCCGGCAGTTAACGCGTTTACATTTTTATGATTTGACACTTCGTTATTTATTTTAGTGCGGCAAAAGTAAACTAACTATAACAATTTAACAACCAATTTATTGTGTATTTTCAACACTAAGAAACTGTTTGACCGTTTAAGAGGAGCAGAAGATTTATTTATACCCTTACCAATTCAGATTAAATAAAATAACCTAACACGTTAAAAAACAAAATTTATTGTTAAATTGTGTTAAAATATATCGATTAAACAAAATGTTTAATTTCTTTGTTTTAAATTAATACATTTGTCTATTCAATTTGATGAAACTCTACCCAAAAATAACGCTTCTCCTAAAAATCACCTGCATTTTATGCATGGCGATTCTGTGTGGATTAAGTTCTTGGGCACAACAAAGTGATAGTATTCGAATAAGCCTTAAAACAAGAGCGAAAAAAGTAAGTAAAGTTCCAGAAATTAAAGCTAACATTCAACCATACAGACCGCTGTATATGTCGGTTAATGGTGGTAGTATGTTTAATACCTATTCTGCAACGAGCAAAAATACCGGCGTTTTAGTGAAAGACAAACTCCTTACAATAGTTAAAATTTATCCGAATCCTGTAGAGGATCAACTGAATATTATTTTATCAATTGGAAAAGACGGCACACAAACCACTATTAAAATTATCGATTTGTTAGGCAATGAAGTTGTAACCTTATCTAATGAACGTTTAAACGCAGGCGAACAAACGAAAACCTTTGTAATTCCCAGCAGACTAAACGCCGGAATATACTTTTTACGCGTAATGGCAGGTTCAGAAAGCCAGGTAAAACGAATCTCAGTTTTATAACATCATTTTCTTTTCTATTTTTGGAAGGATTTGAAAATTTCAGATCAAATTACCAAATTTCATATCTAACAGAAAATGAAGATTATCGCTATTGGTCGCAATTATGCCGAACACGCAAAGGAATTAAATAATCCTGTCCCTACAACACCTGTAATTTTTTTAAAACCAGATACAGCATTATTAAAAGATAATAAGCCGTTTTACCACCCAGATTTTTCTGATGATGTTCATTACGAATTAGAGGTTGTACTAAAAATTTGTAAAGAAGGAAAGCACATCGCAGAAAAATTTGCATCAAATTATTACGATGAAATTGGATTAGGAATCGATTTTACTGCCCGAGATATTCAGACCAAACACAAGGAGAAAGGATTGCCATGGGAGCTTGCAAAAGCTTTTGATAACTCCGCCCCAGTTAGCATTTTTTTATCAAAAACTAATTTTGAAAACATTTATAATTTAAGCTTTGAGTTAAAAGTAAATGGAGAAAATTGCCAGAACGGCAATACTAAAGATTTGCTATTCTCGTTCGAGAAGATTATTAGCTTTGTTTCTCAATACATCACCTTAAAAAAAGGCGACTTAATTTTTACAGGAACGCCTGCTGGTGTTGGCAAAGTAAATAAGGGTGACAAATTAGAAGCCTGGTTAGAAGGCAAACAGTTATTAAGTTTTGATGTTAAATAAACAGAATGCAAAAAAAAACTAGTTCTAATTTTAAATATTACGCTTACATTTTTTGTTTTTGGCTTTCCGCGACTTCAACTTATGCTCAACAAATATTTAGTGCTAATAAATATCCGCTTACCTATTTCAGGCAGCCTTTAGACATTAGCCCGCCTGCCTTGGCCGGTTCTTTTGGCGAAATTAGAGGTAACCACTTTCACTCTGGTATAGATTTTAGAACCAACCAACGTGAAGGCTATCCTGTTTATGCCGTTGCTGATGGTTATATATCAAGGCTTCGAGTTCAAAATAGCGGCTTCGGACAAGCACTTTACATTAATCACCCTAACGGGTTTACATCAGTTTATGGCCACTTACAACGTTTCTCACCGAAAATTGCAACCATTGTAAAAAACTTAGAGTATGAGAAAAAATCTTTTGAGATTGATGAATTCCCAAATGAAACCTTAATTCCTGTGCGCAAAGGCGAAGTTATTGCCTGGTCTGGGAATCGTGGTAGTTCGGGCGGACCACATTTGCACTTCGAAATCAGAGACACAAAAACTGAAGAAACAATAAACCCACAGTTTTTCGGAATTGATATTCCTGATAATATTCCTCCGGTTATTTACAGTTTATATGCTTATCGCTTAAATGGAAAGACTTTTAACGAATCAACACCTAAACAGGCTATTGCTATTAGTGGTTCAGGAGGGAATTATAAAGCAACAGCGCCCATAAGTTTAACTGGAGAGGTTGGATTTGGTGTGGTAACAACCGACAGGCATAACGGTTTATCAGGCACTAATGGTGTTTATTCTATTCAGTTAGAATTAGATGGCAAAATGGTTTATACTTCCGCATTGGAACGTTTTGCTTTTGAAGATAGTAAGGCGATAAATTCGCACATTGATTATCCAACCTACCTAAATACAAAAAGAAGTATTCAGAAAAGCTTTGTCGAACCCGGCAATCCATTAAGTATTTACAGCAATTTAGTAAACAACGGAAGGATAAACTTTAATGATGGTGAAATACATCAGCTGCGCTATATCATTACTGATTCAAAGGGGAATGCTTCTACACTTTCTTTTTCGGTACATGCTGGTTCCGCACCAGTAGTGGCCACAGTCATTCCGTCGGGTATTATTTATCCTTATAATAAAGTTAACGAATTCAATTCGGAAGATATTAAAGTTGTTTTTCCAAACGGAACGCTTTACAGTGATTTAAATTTCACGTATAAAAAACTGCCTAAACCACAAGGCAATGCCTATTCGACCCTGCATCAGATTCATAATCGTTATACGCCATTGCATATTGGTTTCGATTTATGGATTAGCGCTGATAATTTACCAGAAGAATTAAGAAGCAAAGCGCTCATTGTAAATTCAAATGGCTCATCACAAGGGGGAAGTTTTGATAATGGTTATGTTAAAGCCACACCCAAAAATTTTGGAAGTTTTTATATTTCTGTTGATACCGTTGCACCGAGGATTATTCCTGTTAACATATCCGCAGGAAAAAGCATGGCGAGCTTGTCAAAAATATTTTTCCGGTTAAGTGATAACTTATCTGGCATCAAAAGTTTTAATGGTTATATTGATGGTAAATGGGCCTTAATGGAATTTGACACTAAAACAGCAACGCTTTGGCATAGTTTCGATGAAAGAACTTCAACTGGTAAACATACGCTTGAATTAGTGGTTATTGATATGAAGGAAAACACCAGAAAATATACAGTGAGTTTTTATAAGTAGAATTAGAATTTATAAGATTATTTGATTTTAGGATATAAGTGTCCGAGATTAGCACCTATATTTAATCATTATCTATTCGCAAAAACTTTGAACTGTCATATTTTAAAAAGAGATGAACACATTAACAAGTAAAACTGTTTAAATTAAAGATTCAAAAATTATTTATTCAAAAATCAGAAATAATATAATATGGCAGAGTTAAAAGAAGGTGATATTGCTCCTGCAATTACCTCAAAAGACCAAAATGGGGCAGAAGTTTCCTTAACTGATTATAAAGGTAAAACCGTAGTTCTATATTTTTATCCAAAAGACGATACACCAGGTTGCACAGCAGAAGCCTGTGATTTTAGAGACAATTATCAAGGCTTACAAGCAAAAGGCATTACGGTTTTAGGTGTAAGTATTGATGATGAAAAATCTCACCAAAAATTTGTGACCAAACACAACTTACCATTTACCTTACTGGCAGATACCGACCAGAAAATTGTAAATGATTATGGCGTATGGGCAGAAAAAAACATGTACGGTAAAAAATATATGGGTACTGTGCGTGCTACATTTATTATAGATGGCGAAGGCAAAATTGCCCACATTATTAAAAAGGTTGATACTAAAAACTCAACTCAGCAAGTACTCGATTTAATCAATAACTAATTATGATATAGCAGCTAAAATATTAACTTTGCTATACAACAACAACTCTTATTTTAATGAAACATACAATAAAAGAATTAGAAGATATTGCTTCGCAGGTAAGACGAGATATCGTAAGAATGGTTCACGGATGCCAATCAGGCCATCCAGGAGGCTCATTGGGCTGTGCAGATTTTTTTACAGCACTATATTTCGAAGTTCTTAACTACAATAAAGATTTCAATATGGATGGCGTTGGAGAAGATTTGTTCTTCCTGTCTAACGGTCACATCTCCCCTGTTTGGTACAGTACTTTAGCGCATTCAGGTTTTTTCGACAAAAGCGAACTGGCTACTTTCCGTAAATTAGATTCGAGGTTACAAGGTCACCCGACTACCCACGAAGGTTTACCTGGTATTCGTATAGCTTCTGGTTCATTGGGTCAAGGTATGTCTGTAGCTATTGGCGCAGCGCTTACCAAAAGATTAAATGGTGATAAATCATACGTTTTTACTTTGCACGGCGATGGCGAATTGCAAGAAGGACAAAACTGGGAAGCAGCAATGTTTGCTCCTTTTCATGAATTAGATACTTTAATTTGCACCGTAGATTATAATGGCCAGCAAATTGATGGTCCGACTAAAAAAGTACTTAATTTAGATAGCTTACAGGCTAAATTTGAAGCCTTTGGATGGCATGTAATTAATACCGATGGTAATGATATGCAAGCTATTGTTGAAGGTTTACACTATGCGAAAACTTTAACCGGAAAAGGGAAACCGATTTTGAATTTAATGAGTACCCAAATGGGTGCTGGTGTAGATTATATGATGGGTTCTCATAAATGGCACGGTACCGCTCCTAACGATGAGCAATTGGCCACCGCATTAGCACAATTACCAGAAACATTAGGGGATTATTAAATCAGATTGGAGGCTTTAGATTGGAGACTAATATCTCACATCTAAAATTTCACATCTCATATCTAAAATACAATGAAAAAATACACATATACAGAAAAAAAAGATACACGTTCAGGATTTGGTGCTGGTTTACATGAAGCTGGTAAGAAAAACGAAAACGTTGTTGCTTTGTGTGCCGATTTAGTTGGTTCATTAAAGATGGATGCTTTTATTAAAGATTTTCCAGAACGATTTACACAAGTTGGTATAGCAGAAGCCAATATGATTGGCATTGCAGCTGGAATGACTATTGGTGGAAAAATCCCTTTTACAGGTACTTTTGCTAACTTTTCTACTGGTCGTGTTTACGATCAAATTCGCCAATCTGTAGCCTACTCAAACAAAAACGTTAAAATTTGTGCATCACATGCTGGCTTAACTTTAGGAGAAGATGGTGCAACGCACCAAATTTTAGAAGATATAGGTTTAATGAAAATGTTACCTGGCATGGTGGTTATCAATCCTTGCGATTACAACCAAACCAAAGCAGCAACATTAGCCATTGCAGAATATGAAGGCCCGGTTTATTTACGTTTTGGCCGCCCGGTTATTCCTGTATTTACAGATCCTGATCAAAAATTTGAAATTGGTAAAGCTTGGATGGTTAATGAAGGTACTGATGTAACCATTATAGCAACCGGCCACATGGTTTGGAAAGCCATAGAAGCAGGAGAGAAATTAGCAGAATTAGGTATTGATGCTGAAATTATAAATATCCACACGATTAAACCTTTGGATGATGAAGCAATCTTAAAATCAGTTAAAAAAACAGGTTGTGTTGTTACTTGCGAAGAACATAACAAATTTGGCGGATTAGGCGAAAGTGTTGCTCGTTTATTAACAACAGAATTGCCAACACCACAAGAGTTCGTTGCAACAAATGATACTTTTGGAGAAAGCGGGACACCTGATCAATTAATGTCTAAATACGGCTTAGATGCTGTAAACATAGTTGAAGCTGTGCAAAAAGTAATCGCTAGAAAAAAGGCATAAAATAAATAACTATAAAGGCACGGAGAACACAAAGTACGTCTTGGTGGTCTCGGTGCCTTTATGGTAAATAATTAAATTAATCCTTAATGAAACAAGTTGAAGATTCAGAAATTCTTGCAATGTTTGCCATCGAGCGCACTCGAAATGAAGCTTTTAACCTGTTATTAAAAAAGTACCAGCAAAAAATTTATTGGCATATTCGCCGCCTTGTATTAAATCACGATGACTGCGATGATTTAATTCAGGAAGTTTTTGTTAAAGTTTGGAAAAATCTGGATAAATTCCGCAGCGACTCTCAGCTTTATACCTGGATTTATCGTATTGCAACCAACGAATCAATTACATTTTTAAATAAACAAAAGCAGCGTAACAATACCCCAATGGATGAAGTCTCTGCAGAACTTGCAGAAAATCTGGTCGCTTCATCTTATTTCAATGGTGATAAACTGGAGTTAAAACTTCAAAAAGCAATTCTTACTTTACCTGAAAAACAACGGATTATTTTTAATATGAAATATTTTGATGATATGAAATATGAAGAAATTTCTGCTGTGCTCGGAACATCCGTAGGTGCTTTAAAAGCATCATTTCACATCGCAGCAAAAAAAATTGAAGCTTTTATTACAAATGATGAAATAGATTATTAAACCTTTTGACATTAATTGTATCATATATCTGTGATGAACGAAAATTTAGAAAATAACGATTGGATAAATGAAGCGCCTACCCTTGCTGCAATGCATAAACGCAATCCTTTTTCCGTTCCTGACGGATATTTCGATAATTGTGAGCAAGATGTATTAAGCGAGGTGTTCTTGAATAGCTTAAAGCAAAATACAAACCAACATGTTTTTGAAGTTCCTCAAAATTATTTTGAAGATCTTATAGAAATGATTGAAACCAGAATTGCAATTGAAAATTCGGCCCAATTAAACAATAGTTTTGCTGTTCCTGAAAATTATTTTGAAACCTTACAGAGTAGAATTACTGATAAAATTGAAGCTGAACAAATTGTTAAAAAAGAAGCTAAAATTATTCCTTTGTGGCGAAAAGGCTTTGTTAAATACGCTAGTGCTGCATGTTTTATACTTATTTCATCATTTGGGGTTTATTTTTACCAGAACAATCAACCTGCCGATGTTGTAAATGTTCCACAAATGCAAAGTGCAGATGTAGCAAACGATCAAATGCTTTACGATATCGATGAAACGACAATTATCGATCATTTAGAAGCACAAAATACATCTATCATAAAAACAACTTCTGCCTCAGATACAGAAGTGGAAAACTACATCCTGAGTAATTATTCATCAAGTGATTTAGCCCAGGAATTATAAAATTAAATGAAAATGAAGAATTTATTTTTCGCCACATTATTGTTTGTATTACCATCAATGCTTTGGGCACAAAGACCTAAAGGAGAAGAAATTGAATCGTTAAAAATTGCTTTTTTTACCAAAAAGCTTGATTTATCTCCTGACGAAGCAAAAGTTTTCTGGCCTATTTACAATGATATGCAAGCGGAACAAAATGCAATTCGTAAAGAGCGCTTTCAAAAAATGATCTCATTCAGAAAAACAACTGAAATAGATAATTTAACCGATTCGCAAATTCAAAGTTTAATTACAAGCGAATTCGATTTCAGGCAACGGGATTTAAATATTGAAAAGAAATACTACAACAAATTTAAAGCGGTATTGCCTATAAAAATAATTGGAAAATACTACCGGGCTCAAGAAGCATTTAAACGAGAGTTACTGAATCGTTTTAGAGACAAATAATAATAGAAAGTCTTGCATTTAAACCTGCAAGACTTTTTTGTTTAAAAGCAATCTCATTTCCGTATTTTTGCATCATGTTAACACAACGCCAGTTGTTTCTACAACACAATGCACAAACTTCTCCAGAACCTTTAATGCTCGAATTTATAAGAGCAAAAGGCGTTTATATTTACGATTCATCAAATAAAAAACATTTAGATCTTATTGCAGGTATTGGTGTTAGTAATGTTGGTCATTGCCACCCTGCAGTGGTTAAGGCTATACAAGAGCAAGCAGAAACTTACATGCATTTAATGGTTTATGGCGAATATATTCAAACGCCACAGGTAAATTTCGCAAAAGCTTTAGCTGATATTCTACCAGAAAGCCTTAGTTGTACCTATTTCCTTAATTCCGGAACAGAAGCTGTTGAGGGCGCTATGAAACTGGCGAAACGTTATACAGGAAGAAAGGGTTTTATTGCGTGTAAAAATGCCTACCACGGGAGTACCCATGGTGCAGAAAGCTTAATGGAAAGCGATTTCTATTCATCAGGTTATGGACCATTTTTACCTCACGTTCAGTTTATTACACATAATAATGTTGCTGATTTAGATAAGATTACATCAGAAATTGCAGCCGTTTTTATCGAACCTATACAAGGTGAAGCGGGTATATGTGTTGCAGATTTGACTTATATGCAAGCACTAAGAGCAAAGTGCGATTCAACAGGAACACTATTAATTTTTGATGAAATACAATCGGGCTTTGGTCGTAGTGGTAAAATGTTCGCCTTTGAACATTATAATATTGCACCAGATGTATTACTTTTAGCAAAAGGTATAGGTGGTGGTATGCCAATTGGTGCATTTATCAGCTCATTTGAGATCATGTCGGTACTTTCACATACACCAATTCTTGGTCACATGACAACTTTTGGAGGTCACCCGGTATGCTGTGCGGCAGGTTTAGCTACATTAAAAATTCTTACAGAAGACAAAATTGTTGATGAAGTAGAAGAAAAAGGACAACTCTTTAAACAACTTTTAGTGCATCCAGCAATTAAAGAAATTCGCGGAAAAGGTTTAATGCTTGCAGTAGAATTCGAAAGCTTCGAAATCAATAAAAAAATTATCGATGCCTGTATTTTAGATGGTGTTTTATCAGATTGGTTTTTACATTGTAGTAATTCCATGCGTATTGCCCCTCCGTTAATTATAACAAAGGCAGAAATAGAAGAAGCTTGTCAAATCATACTTAAAAATATTAACTTAGTTACGAGTTAGAAGATTAAGCCAAAAGACCAAATAAACCGGAATTTTCAATTAGAATGTTGGCTATTCATCTTGATACTAAATACTTGATACCTGATACTTGATACCTAATACCTGATACTAAATACCTGATACTAAAATGAACGTTTTAATAGTTGAAGATGAAAAAAGCCTGGCGCTTGAAATGGATGAATTTTTAAGCAATGAAGGTTTCATTGTAGAACATGCCTGGAAAAAATCATCTGCTGAAGAGAAAATTTTTGTAAACAGTTACGACTTTATTTTATTGGATTTAGGTTTGCCAGACGGAGATGGTTTTGAGGTTTTAAAACAATTAAAATCGTTAAAAGACAGAGATGATGCGGTTATTATTTTAACAGCAAGAAGTGCGGTTGATGACCGTATAAAAGGTTTGGATGAAGGTGCCGATGATTACCTGCCAAAACCTTTTTCTTTAAATGAGCTTTTAGCCAGAATGCATGCCATTATCCGTAGAAAACATAAGCTTGAAAAAAATGAAGTAAACATCCACGGTTTTTTACTGAACATTCAAAATAGAACTGTTTCCTTTGCCGATGAAAGATTAAACCTCACAAAAAAAGAATTCGAAATTTTTAATTACTTAGTGCTAAACAAAAACCGTGTTGTTTCCAGAATGAATTTAACGGAGCATGTATGGGGCGATATTCTGGAAGTAAATTCAGATTCTAACTTTGTTGATGTTCATGTTAAAAATCTTCGAAAAAAATTAGCTGCGGTTAACTCAACCGATTGGTTTGAAACCGTAAGAAGCATTGGATATAGAATAAATTGTTAAATAGTGGGAAGTCCGATGTCGGAGGTCAGAAGCTTAGGGGTCTACATAATCCTTAAATCGGAATAATCATCTGCCGAAGACTAAATTAATTAATGTTGCATCTTTCATAAAAAATGAAGTTACAAGTCAAGTTTTCATTATATAATGCCATCACTAAAATTGCAATTATTTTAGTTTTAGGGGCAATTATATTATTCTCACTTGATAAAATCGCTTATAATCAATTAGATAATCGCCTGATAAAGAAAAAGGGGAAAATTATTAAAAATCTAAACGATGCAGAAATTGATAGTTTACTAAGCAACGAACAAACTTTTACCGATTATAATATATTAAAAGAAGAATTTATTATCCTAACGGATATATCTGATAACCTGGTAGATTCTACAGCTAAAATAATTACCGAAAAGCGGGAAATTGAAGGTGATGTTGAATTTTACAGAATTTTGAATTACAAATTTCTTTACCACAAAAATTGGTATAAATTGGAACTGGGTGAAAGTATGACCTCTTTACAATCCATTAAAAACTCCATCAGGTTTTATATGTTAGTTGTGCTTGTGGCTTCATTGGTTGTTACTTTACTAACCGATTTTGCATTTACAAATTTTTTACTCAAACCTTTCTACTTAATTATTGATAAGAAAATTAATAAAGTAGATGATCCAGCACATTTTAACTATCAAAATATTCATACAAATACAGATGATTTTAAAATTTTAGATAATAGCATAAACTCTTTAATGCGAAAAATAAATAATCTTTTTGCATTAGAAAAACAATTTATTGCAAACGTATCTCATGAGTTATTAACACCAATTTCGATTCTGAGTACCAGATTCGAGAATATGTTGAATACACCTGATATCCCTGTAGAACATGAAAATAAAATTTTCGCATCATTAAAAACGCTTAACCGCTTAAAAGTTATTATAAATAGTTTACTATTAATTTCTAAGGTTGAAAACAATCAATATTTGAAAACCGAGAAAATAAATATTAAAGAGGAGCTTAATGATATCTATGATGACCTTGAAGACCGGATAGCAGATAGAAACATAAATTATAAAATTGATTTAAAAAACGATTTCCATTTCACAGGCAATAAAGCGCTTATACATACCTTACTGATTAATATTTTAAATAATGCAATAAAATACAATAAAGATGGTGGAGAAATTAATATAAATGGAGTGATTAACAACCAAAAATATCATTTAATCATTAGTGATACAGGGAATGGTATGACCAAAGAACTTTTAGAAGACGCTTTTGACCGTTTTAAAAGAGGCAATACCGAAGAAAATGGTTTTGGATTAGGACTAGCTATTGTGCAGAGTATAGCAAAATTTCATAAAATTGAAATTAATATAGATTCTGAAGAAAAAAAAGGAACTAATATTAGTTTAATCTTTCCATAGATGAATCTGTAATCACTACACATAACAAATGAATTGTTGTAAGTTTATTCGTTAAAAAACTATCGTTGCAATTAATAAAGAATTGCTAATTTTAAGTTTGACAAAGCAATTAAAGATTTACAAATTAATCCCTATATAATGAATAAACTATTCTTAATTATTGCAATAATATCAATTTTAATGACTTCATGCCAAAGTGATAGCAAAAAATATACAACTGTTGATTCATCTATAATGAGTGAAAAACAAACGGGATATACAGCTCCGGATGAATGCTTTGAATACGTTAAAGATAAAAGTACTGCCTCACTAAGGATGTACGGTACAGGGGACAATAAGGTTTTAGGAGAACTAAATTATAAGTTTGATGGAAAAGATAAAAATAATGGGGTTATATATGGACTTATAAAAGGCGATACAATTATTGTAGATTATAAATTTCAATCAGAAGGTATGTATTCACATAGAGAGGTTGCTTGGTTAAGAAAGGGAGATCAACTTATAGAAGGCTATGGTGATGTATACCAGGTTAATGGTGATACTAAATTCAAAAACATCAACAAACTAACATTTGGTAAATCAATAATACTTAGTAAAACCAATTGTAAATAATAAAACTATTTTTTTAACAAATGGACTTATTTTATATTATTTATAATTTTTCCTTTTAGTTAAAGATTTTCAAATCGCTCCCAAAAACCATCTACAGGAAGTTTGGCAAAAATGTTAACAGGTTCTTTTCTTACAGGATGCATGAATTGTAATCTTCTGGCATGTAAACAAATACTTCCCTTCCTGCTTCCTCGTGGATAACCATACTTATTATCCCCAACAATTGGACAGCCCATTGATGAAAGCTGAACCCTAATTTGATGAGAACGCCCAGTAAGCGGATCAACTTCAATTAAAAAATAATCGCCCAATTGAGCAACTAAACGATAAGACAACTCCGCTCTTTGACTACCAGTAACTTCAGTTTTATAATAAGTTACAACATTTTTTTGAGGGTTTTTTACCAGCCAATGAACCAAGGTTCCAGATTCTACTTCAGGCTTATTTTTTACAACAGCCCAATAAGTTTTCTTAACCTCCCGATTTTTAAAAACAGCATTCATCCGCTCTAATGCTTTACTGGTTTTTGCAAAAAGAATAACGCCACTAACTGGCCTATCTAAACGGTGAACAACACCTAAAAAAGCGCCATTTGGTTTGCTATATTTTTTGGCAATGTACTTTTTTATTTGCTCATCCAAAGGCTCATCCCCTGTTTCATCTACTTGTACAATATCTCCTGCCCTTTTGTTAATTGCAATAAGGTGATTATCTTCAAAAAGTATGTCTTTGTCGGTTATTGGCATTATTGTTTCATTTGTTTGTTAGTATGCTTGTAAACAGACTCTAAACTTAATATTGTTCTTTCTCGTTAGGAAAATCATTTGCCTTAACATCACGAATATAAGATTGAGCAGCACCTAAAATTTCATCGTACAAATTAATATACTGACGTAAAAAGCGTGGTTTAAATCCTTTTGTTAATCCAATCATATCGTTAACAACCAAAACCTGCCCATCGCAATCTGGTCCGGCGCCAATGCCAATTGTTGGTATTTGAATACTTTCCGAAACCTCTTTACCCAAAGAAGCAGGTATTTTTTCTAAAACGATTCCGAAGCAACCAGCATTTTGCAATGCTAATGCATCAGATTTTAATTTATTAGCCTCCTCCTCTTCTTTCGCACGAACGGTATAAGTTCCGAACTTGTAAATGGATTGAGGAGTTAAACCTAAGTGACCCATAACCGGAATACCAGCAGCAATAATGCGTTGTACAGATTCAATAATTTCTTCGCCACCCTCCAACTTTACGCCATGTGCGCCTGATTCTTTCATAATCCTAATTGCAGAATTCAGGGCTTCTTTAGAATTTCCCTGGTAAGAACCAAAAGGCAAATCGACAACAACGAAAGCTCTTTTTACGGCTCTGATTACTGAAGAAGCATGATAAATCATTTGATCTAACGTTATAGGCAATGTTGTTTCATGACCAGCCATAACATTCGAAGCCGAATCACCTACAAGTAAAACATCCAATCCGGCATCATCTAAAATTGTTGCCATCGAATAATCGTAAGCCGTTAACATGGATATTTTTTCGCCACGCTGCTTCATCTCTTGTAAGATATGTGTGGTGATTCGTTTTATTTCTTTATGTACCGACATGGGCTGCGTTTTTTTGCTTCAAAAGTATTGTTTTTTTATTTAAAATTAAGCTTAAAGACTATAGCACAAAGTTAAAAGAACAATGCTGGGCAATCAAGAATTTCATTATTATAGTTGATTCTCATTTATTGCTATTTATTTACTGATAATAGATAATTGTCTCATAAGTACTATTTCGCTTTAATCTTAAGTCTTTTAGCTTTCAACTAATTCCTATTTCAAATTTTTCTTTACATTCCCAATCCTAAAGCCTATCTTCGTACCCCGAAATGGAAGGGATTTATTCATCTTTTTTTGCAATCTGCAAAAACGGCTTTAATGCCGAAAGCCATCCTTTTTTCAAGTCTTTTTTAAATCAAAATCCATATTGTAATTACCATGACTAACTACACCAAGTTACCTGCGATTTTATTACTGGCCGATGGCACTGTTTTTTACGGCAAAGCAGCCGGAAAAATTGGCACCACTACTGGCGAAATTTGTTTTAATACCGGGATGACAGGTTACCAGGAAATTTTTACCGATCCAAGTTATTTCGGACAAATTATGGTTACTACCAATTCTCATATTGGGAATTACGGTATCCAAAAAGATGAAATCGAATCTGATTCTATAAAAATTGCAGGTTTGGTTTGTAAAAACTACAACATTGTTTATAGCCGTAAGCAAGCTACAGAATCCATTCAGGATTATTTTCAGAATGATAATCTAGTAGCAATTTCTGATATTGACACGCGTGCTTTAGTTCGTCATATTAGAGATAAAGGCGCAATGAATGCAATTATTTCATCTGAGATTACAGATTTGGATGAATTAAAACAGAAATTAGATGAAGTGCCATCAATGGAAGGATTAGAACTATCATCCAAAGTAAGCACAAAAGAATCTTACTTTTATGGTAATCCGGAAGCGAGCTTAAAAGTTGCAGCATTGGATTTAGGTATAAAGAAAAATATTTTACGCAGTTTTGAAAATCGCGATATTTATGTTCAGGTTTTCCCGGCAAAAACAAAATTTGCTGAAATGGAAAAATTCAATCCTGATGGCTATTTTATATCTAATGGCCCAGGCGATCCATCGGTAATGCCTTACGCTGTAGAAACCATAAAAGAAATACTAGCTGAAGATAAACCGTTATTTGGCATTTGTTTAGGTCACCAATTATTGGCTGAAGCTAATGATATTGGTACCATGAAAATGTTTAATGGTCACCGTGGATTAAATCATCCGGTTAAAAATATCATCAAAAATCATTGTGAAGTTACTTCTCAAAATCATGGCTTTGGCGTTATCCCTGATGAAGTTAGAAAATCTGATAAAGTTGAAATTACACATGTAAATTTAAATGATAAATCTATCGAAGGCATTCGTGTAAAAGGTAAAAAAGCATTTTCAGTTCAGTATCACCCAGAATCTTCTCCAGGCCCACATGATTCTCGTTACTTATTCGATGATTTCGTTGATGTAATGAAAGGTGAGTTGGTTTGGTAGTTTGGTTGACAGTTTACTAGTTGTAAGTTATAGCTTTTTAGCTCACAGTTTAAGGATTAAACTTATACATTACACCAGATAAAATTAAAAATGCGAATCTAAACGATTCGCATTTTTAATTTTATAGCATTTCGCAAGTAAAAAAGTTGCTCTTTCTAATTATTTTTAGGTTTTTAAACAATATTTATATTCATTTCATTTAAAGCTTCTTACATTCGTATCATGGAAACAAAAAAAGCCATTATTAGCGTCAAAAATCTGGTAAAAAAGTATGATGATTTTGTAGCAGTACAAGATTTAAGTTTTGATGTTTATGAAAATGAAATCTTTGGCTTACTTGGCCCAAATGGTGCAGGTAAAACGACTACACTAGAAATAATAGAAACCTTAAGAGCAAAAACTTCGGGTGAAATTATTGTTGATGGTTTTTCCGTTGATAAGCAAGCGCATGAAATTAAGCAGATAATTGGTGTTCAGTTGCAAGCCGCAGGTTATTACCCAAATTTGAATCTTATAGAACTTATTGAACTTTTTGCAGGATTGTATGGCGCTAACATTAAGCCAATGGAAATGCTCGAAAAAGTGAACCTTCAAGATAAAGCTAAGGCGAAATACAAAGCACTTTCGGGAGGACAAAAACAACGCTTCTCAATAGCAACAACGTTAATTAATCAACCCAAAATTATATTTCTTGATGAACCAACTACCGGTTTAGACCCACAAGCAAGACGTAATTTATGGGATTTAATTACTGAAATTAGAAGCAATGGTACAACGGTAGTCATTACTACGCATTATATGGATGAGGCTGAGCAGCTTTGCGATAGAGTTGCTTTTGTAGAACGCGGACAAATTATCGCTTTAGATACTCCTGATAACCTAATAGATAAACTGGTTAGCTCTGGTTTCGAGCGTAAAAAAGAAGTTAAAAAGGCCAATCTGGAAGATGTTTTTATAAACCTTACAGGTAAAGAGTGGCGGGAGTAGAATCCGCTAACTCTATGAAAGTGAACTTAAACGAGTACAAAGAATAATTAGTTATTGAGGTTTTATACAGCTGAAAATATAAACAACATTCATATCATATGAACGATAATAATATAAACGCTCAACCAGATCGTGAGGAATTAAATAGTGGAATGAAAAAAGAAAATATAAATAGAATTAGCGGTTATAGTAACACAAAAGCAACATTGGCGCTTGCTAAGGCTAGCTTTCGTTCTATCATAAGAAGTCCTTCTGCTGTGGTTTTCACATTAGCATTTCCGCTTATATTTATTTTGGTTTTCGGATTTTTAGGTGGCGGTGGTACCCATATAGATATAGGCATTTCACCAGGATCAGACCTCAAAAATCCGGTGATTGTTATGCTTGAGAAAACCGGAATGATAAGACTGGTTAAAGATAAATCGAAAAAGGATTTTGCCAAACTTCTTGAAAAAGGGAATGTAGATGCAATGATTGATGTACACAGAAAAGTTAATTCGGTTGCTTATTCTGTAAATGTGGTTTATACATCAGCCTCCATGGATAAAGGTAATATCCTAAAATCTGTTTTAAACAATCTTTTTTATGATAAAAACCTGAAACCATCAATTGCTGAAATTAAAGAAAGTACAATTCATGGTCGCGAATATAAAACCATAGATTTTATTTTACCTGGTCAGTTAGGATTTTCTTTACTTAGCACAGGTGTGTTTGGAACTGCATTTGTGTTTTTAAGTTTACGCCAAACCTTGGTTATAAAACGCTTTTTTGCTACTCCGGTAAAACGATCGAGCATTGTAATTGGAGAAGGGATCGCCCGAATTGGATTCGCATTAATTGGTGCATTGTTTATTATAGTTTTAGGTAATCTGTTTTTTGGTTTTACGCTAGTTCATGGCGCCATAACAGTCGTTAATATGCTTGTTTTAGCCACTTTAGGCGTAATCGTATTTATGGGCTTTGGCTTTATAATTTCAGGTATTGCGAAAAACGAAAGTATGGTACCACCGATATCAAATATCGTAACACTACCTCAGTTCTTACTATCAGGCACATTTTTTTCGATAGAAGCATTTCCGAAGTGGTTGCAACCCATTAGTAGAGCTTTACCACTTACCTATTTAAATGATGCAATGCGTAAAGTGGCTTTTGAAGGATTGAATTTATGGGATGTAAAATTCCAGATAATGATTTTAGTGATTTGGGGTATTGGAATTTACGCAGTTGCTGTTAAAGTATTTAAGTGGGAATAACCCAGCGTTTAAATCAAAAAAAGGGATAATGCCAGTCGGCTTTATCCCTTTTTTTAAAATATCTATTTCAGTTAAAGCGCTGCCCTTACCAAAAATGGCAATATTTCTTTCTGAAAACTCACGAAATTTTTGCGAACATCAGAATCGCTTACCGATGTAAAAGCAAAAGAAAAAACAATACTTTTGCTTGCCTTCAATAAAAATGCTAAGCCTTCTCTCCTTGCAGGATTATTTTTAAAGTTATCTAACTGCAAATAAGCCGCAAGTAATAAAGCTTCTAACTGATCAGATAAATGTTTTAAAAACTCTTGCGAATTTGCGTTTTCCCGCACAAAATCCCAACCAATAAATTCGTTGCAAGCCGTAAAAGAGAGTCGGCTGGTTTTCATAACCAAAGCTTTTAGATGTTCTTCTTCTGAAGCATAGCTTAATTTATTATGTAATATTTCGTGTAAATTCTGATCAAGATAATCCATTAAAATACTATCCAAAACCTGTTCTTTACTTTCAAAGTATTTGTAAATAGTTGCCTTTGCAATACGAGCTTTTTTAGCAATTTCGTTTACACTTGTTTTGTGATATCCGTACTTTCTAAAAAGTTCTTTCGCTGCCTTTTTTACAGTCTCTTTAATTTTTTCGGCTTCCATTAATTAGTTACTTTTATAAGGTTGTTGCCTTGTAAAGAGATGTTGTAACTCTTAAGACTTTTTTCGGCAGGCGCTTTCTGCGGACTACCATCAAATAGAGAAAATTTAGCACCTGAACAGGGATCAGTTGCCGTTAATCCGCTATCATCGGGAACAATTTTACATAATTTTTCTGGGTTCACGGTGCTACACCTATCAAAAACAACATAACCACCCAATGGGGTTTTAACAATAATTAAGCCTGCAACTCCATTATTAGCAACTAAAAGCACGTTGTTTGTTGCCTTTAAACTAAACTCTGTTACAGTAACACTGTAATTAACAACAACTTCCGGAATGTAGTTTTCTTCCTTTCCACAACTTGTAAATAATACAAACACTAATAACGAACTGAATATTTTCTTCATCTTTATATCAATGCCGATTTATATTGCTTTAAGAAACGAACGTCATTTTCAGAGAATAACCGTAAATCTTTTATCACATATTTTAAATTCGCTATGCGCTCAATACCCATTCCAAATGCAAAGCCGCTATATTTTTTAGAATCGATACCACAATTTTCAAGTACATTAGGATCCACCATTCCGCAACCTAAAATTTCTACCCACCCACTGTGTTTACAAAGCTGGCAACCAGATCCGTTACAAATGGTACAAGAAATATCCATTTCGGCAGATGGTTCAGTAAAAGGAAAATAAGAAGGACGGAAACGAACCTTGGTACCTTCGCCATACAGCTCTTGCACAAAATAAAATAAAGTTTGCTTTAAATCTGCGAACGAAACATTTTCATCAACATATAAACCTTCTATTTGATGGAAAAAGCAATGTGCTCTTGCCGAAATGGCTTCATTACGATAAACACGACCAGGCATAATGGCTCTGAAAGGAGGTTGCCCTTGCTCCATCATACGCACCTGAACAGATGAAGTATGCGTACGCAATGCGATGTCTCCCTTTTCACCACCCTTTTTTATAAAAAAAGTATCTTGCATATCTCTAGCAGGATGCTCTTCAGGGAAGTTTAAAGCAGAAAAGTTATGCCAGTCATCTTCAATTTCTGGTCCTTCTGCTACAGTAAAACCAAGCTTAGCAAAAATCTCAACAATTTCGCGACGAACCAAAGCCAATGGATGGCGTGATCCAATTTCGAAACCCTCGCCAGGAAGCGTTAAATCTTGCTGATTTTCAAATACTTGAGATTGATTTGCCTCATTAGCTTCCTTTAAATTTTGATATTTAGCCTCCGCAAGCTGTTTAAATTCATTTAAAACTTTACCCAACGATTTTTTTTCTTCGATTGATACCGATTTAAAATCTTCAAAAATCTCTTTAATTACACCTTTGCTGCCTAAATATTTTATGCGAAACTGCTCTAATTCGTCTGCTTTATCTGTTACGAAAGCATTAATTTTCTCAGTATATTGTGTTATTTTATCCTGTAACATGGCTTCAAATATACAGCAAATTTTCTGATTTTTTTTAGCTCTCTCGGTTCAAAAGTTCTGCTTAAAGCTATTTATTACAAGGAAATGAACCAAAAACAAAAAAAGCTGCAAGAATTGCAGCTTTAAAAATATCTTAGCATTTTTAGGAATTAAATTACGCCCAATTCTTTACCAACTTTAGTAAAAGCGGCAATGGCTTTATCTAAATGATGTTGCTCATGCGCTGCAGATAACTGAACACGAATTCTTGCTTTTCCTTGTGCTACCACAGGATAAAAGAATCCGATTACGTAAATACCTTCATCAAGCATTCTTGCGGCAAATGTTTGTGCAATTTTAGCATCATAAAGCATTACAGGCACAATTGGGTGAAAGCCGGGTTTAATATCGAAACCAGCTTCAGTCATTTTTTCACGAAAATATTTTGTATTATTTTCTAACTTATCTCTTAACGAAGTTGTCTGACTTAACATATCCAAAACTGCAATGGATGCACCTGCAATTGCCGGAGCTAAAGTATTAGAGAATAAATATGGACGAGACCGCTGGCGAAGCATATCTATAATTTCTTTTTTGCCTGATGTAAATCCGCCGGATGCCCCACCTAAAGCTTTACCTAAAGTTCCTGTTATAATGTCGATACGATCCATAACATTAAAATGCTCATGCGTTCCACGACCGGTTTTGCCAATAAAACCAGAACAGTGCGATTCATCAATCATAATTAAAGCCTCGTATTTATCTGCCAAATCAGCAATTTTATCTAGTGGTGCAACCGACCCATCCATAGAAAAAGCACCATCAGTTACAATAATTCTATGTCTGCAACCTGCCGCAGCAATTAATTGCTGCTCTAAATCTTCCATATCGGTATTTTTATACCGAAAACGTTGTGCTTTACACAAACGAACACCATCTATAATTGATGCATGATTTAATTCATCTGAAATAATTGCATCCTCTGCATTAAACAAAGGCTCAAAAACACCACCATTTGCATCAAAAGCCGCAGCATACAAAATTGTATCTTCCGTACCCAAAAATTTAGAAATTTTAGCTTCCAATTCTTTATGTACATCCTGAGTACCGCAAATAAAACGAACTGAAGACATACCATACCCGTAATCATCTATCGCTTTTTTAGCAGCTTCTATTACCCTAGGGTGAGATGAAAGACCTAAATAATTATTAGCACAAAAGTTTACAACCTCAGCACCACCTTTTACCTTAATATCAGCACCCTGAGGAGTAACAATAATGCGTTCGCGTTTAAATAATCCTGCGTTTTCGATTTCTTCGAGTTCTTTTTGAAGAACAGGTTGTAATGTTTTATACATGGCTTTTTACTGTTTGAATTTGTGTTCAAAGTTATAAAAAAGCCCGAAAGTAAAGGAATGAAAGAATAAGATGCCTGTTGAATTATAAAATCTTAAATTAAAATTTTTATAAAAAGAGTTTAAATATTTTATATTTTTTTTCAGGATTAAAAAACTTTAATACACAACTATACGTATAGTGTAAAACTTATTCGATATTTATAGCTTAACTGGTCAACAAAATATGATAAAAATCTGCGCACTCCTAATCTTCTGCTCCTTTGCTAATTTTGCATTTTCGCAACAATTTACAATTTCTGGAATGATAAAGGATAATAGTGGGCAACCCGTTCCATTTGCATCAGTTTATTTAAAAAACACAACACAGGGTACTTCGGCAAATATTGATGGAAAATATGAGATTAAGTTAAAGAATGGTGAACAAACTTTAAGTTTTAGAGCGGTTGGATATAAACAGCAAGACCATATTTTAAATGTAATTACTTCGACAACGTTAAACGTTTCATTAACTTCAGAAAGCTACACGTTAAACAATGTTACTATAAAAGCCAATGCTGAAGATCCTGCTTATGCAATTATTCGCAAAGCAATAAAACAACGTAAAACCCATTTAGAAGAAGTAAAAGCTTTTAATTGTGATGTTTACATTAAGGGCGTGCAGCGTTTAAAAAGTGCTCCAAAAAAATTTATGGGTCAGGATATTAGAAAAATAATGGAACTTGACACCAACCGGCAAGGCATTATTTACCTTTCAGAATCGCAAAGTAAATTTAGTTTTAGAAGACCAAATGATGTTCATGAAGAAATGATTTCTTCTAAAGTTGCGGGTAGAAATAATGCTTTCAGCTTTAATAAAGCTTCAGATTTAATAATCAATTTTTATGACAATTACTTGCTCGAAAATAAACTTAGTGCCAGAGGCTATATATCGCCCATTGCTGATAATGCCTTATTTTATTACAAATACAAATATCTCGGTGAAACAAAAGAAAATGGCGAAACAGTAAATAAAATAGAAGTTATTCCTCGCAGGCCTAACGACCCTGTTTTTAGAGGAATTATTTACATTATAGATGAAAGCTGGAGGATTTACAATACAGATTTATTTCTTACAAAAAGTGCTGGTATTAATTTTATCGATACCTTAAATATTAGTCAACAGTTTACTAAAGTTAAAGATGTTTATATGCCGACAGCAATAAACTTTCAATTTAATGGTAACATTTTAGGTTTCAAGTTTGCTGGTTATTTTGTTGGCGTTTACAGCAATTACGATGTATTGCCTGTTTTCCCTAAAAACTTTTTTAATGGTGAAATTTTAAAAGTTACCAAATTGGTAAATAAAAAAGATTCTATTTATTGGAATAATAATCGTCCGATTCCGCTAACTGCTGACGAAAAAATCAATTACATAGTTAAAGATAGCATCGCAAAGCGTAAAGAATCGAAAACTTATCTTGATTCGCTTGAAAAAGAAAATAACAATTTTGGAATCGGCAAATTGCTACTTAGGGGATATAGTATTAATGATAGATATGATAGTGTTTACATTTCTTTCGATCCGGTATTACGGGCATTAATGTATAATACGGTTGAAGGTTTTGCTATAAAATACGGCGTAAATTATCGTAAGGTATTTGGAGATAGGCGTTCATACAATATCAGACCAGAGTTGAGGTATGGTTTTGCAAACCAAAAACTAACTGGAAGTTTAACTGGAAATTACTACTACGACCCTTTAAAAAGAGCCAGTGTTGGTGCTTCTTTTGGAAAAGGAATTTTCGATTTGAATAATTTAGGTTCAATGACATCACTTGGTAACGCAATAAATTCACTGCTTTACGAAAAGAATTTCCCAAAATTTTATGAAAAAAGCTTCGTTAACATCAACACTACCCGAGAATTAGCAAGCGGACTTCAAGGTTCAATTAGTGTTGATTACACCAGAAATCACACCCTAACCAACACTTCTGATTTTAAATTTTTCGATAATAAGACCAGAGAATTTACATCCAACAATCCTTTTACACCAACAGCTGAAACGCCACTTTTTCCTACATATACTTCATTCAGTGCGTCAGCAAGCCTTACATACACTATTGGCCAAAAATATATTACTAGGCCAGATGGTAAATTTTATACAGAATCGAGATTTCCAAGAATAACATTGCTGTATAAAAAAGGCTTTAATGGAATCTTAAATAGTGATGTAGATTACGACTTCGTTAAAGCTGAAGTTTATCAGGATAGAATCGGATTAGGATTATGGGGTTACACATCATTCTTAGTTGGCGCAGGAAAATTTCTCAACAACAGTAAAATGTATTATCCAGAATATAAGCATTTTGCAGGTAATGTTTCTACCATCTTTCCCCCTAATTTAAGGAAGTTTCAATACTTAGATTTTTATCAGTTTAGTACCAATCAACAATATTTTGAAGCGCATTTAGAGCATAACTTTGCAGGTTTCTTTTTAAATAAAGTTCCTTTATTACGTAAAGCTAAACTCGAAGAATTTATCGGCGGAGGCTATTTATCATCACCAGAAAAAAGAAATTATAAAGAGTTTTATTTCGGATTGCAGCGCCTAGTTTTAAGGGTTAGCTATGGTTTTGCTTATGATGCTGCTAAAAAAATTAACCAAGGTTTCAGAATTAGTTACGGTTTTTAAAAGGTAGAAGGTATAGCGTAGAAAGGCTGAGGAAAAACCTTCTACTTTGAACCTTTTTACCTTATACCTTTTTTTATTATCTTTGCACCGCTTTAAACGCCGTTTGCAACGGTATCAACAGCGTTATGAAAAAATATCAAACCATTCTTTACTATTGCTATAGTTACATAGCAGATGCGGAACAATTTGCCGCAGACCATTTAAAATTTTGTAAATCTTTAGGATTAGTGGGGCGGATTATTGTAGCCGATGAAGGTTTAAATGGAACAGTTTCTGGTACAGCCGAAGCTTGTGAAATTTACATGAAAGCAATTCATGCTGATGAAAGGTTTGCTAAAACTGAATTTAAAATTGATGATGTTGAGGAACCATCATTTCTTAAAATGCATTGTCGCTATAAATCAGAAATCGTTCATTCTGGCTTAAGAGACACATCAATTATAAATCCTAGTGAACAAACGGGAAAACATTTAGAACCAGTCGATTTTATGAAAATGAAAGATGATGAAGATGTTATAATTCTTGATGTTAGGTCTAACTATGAGCATAATCTTGGAAAATTCAAAAATGCAATTACGCTTGATATAGAAAATTTTAGAGACTTTCCAGAACAGATAAATCAACTTGCGCAATATAAGGATAAGAAAATTTTAACATATTGCACAGGCGGCATAAAATGCGAAAAAGCTTCCGCTTTGCTTTTACACCATGGCTTTAACTATGTGTATCAGTTGCACGGTGGTATTATTAAGTATAGCAAGGAAGCTGGCGGAAAAGATTTTGATGGTAAATGTTATGTTTTTGATAATCGGATTGCAGTTAATGTAAATGTAGTAAACCCAACGGTTGTTTCTGTTTGTTACAACTGTGGAAAAACTACACCAAAAATGATAAACTGTGCGAATCCGGAATGTAATGAGCACATTACACAGTGCGATGATTGTGGCGAAAAAATACAAGGTTGTTGTTCTGTGCAATGCACAACCAACCCAAGAAAACGCCCTTACGATGGAACAGGATATTATGTAAAAGTTCCTCAACCAGTAAATAAGAAGGTTGAAACGATTGGCTAAAAAAATAGTTCGTTAAAACAAATCTGAGTTTTCTCAGTTTACTTTTAAATTTAATCAATGCGAGCAGCGCTAACAGTTTTTTTTCTTATCATATCCAATACTTTTATGACTTTGGCCTGGTATGGCCATTTAAAATTTAAGGATATGGCATGGAGTAAAAGTCTTGGCCTAATTAGCATTATTGCAATTAGTTGGGGAATTGCACTTTTTGAATACATTTTTCAAGTTCCTGCAAATAAATTTGGTTTTAAAGAGAATGGTGGTCCTTTTAGTTTAATGCAGCTAAAAGTTACGCAGGAAGCAATTTCCATCACCGTATTTTTAATCTTTACCATACTATTTTTTAAAACTGAAAAAATTGCCTGGAATCACATTGTTGCTTTTTGCCTCATTTTACTTGCTGTTTTCTTTGCTTTTATCAAGAAATAAAACAAAATAATATCTCCCTTTATTTTTATTACTTTGTACAATAAAGGCTTACTGAAATTTACATGCAAAAATCCTTATACGGCTTTTTTTTCTTTCTAATTTGCATTTCATTAAATATACATGCCGCTGATATTAAAAGTATTGGTGTTCCATACATAGAAAATTATTCTAAATCGGTTTATGCATCTGGCAACCAAAATTGGAGCGTTGCTAAAGATAAAAACGGTGTAATGTACTTCGGTAATACAGAAGGACTACTTACCTTCGATGGAAGATATTGGCAAAAATATAAAATGCCAAACAATCAAATTGTACGCTCTGTAGCTGCCGATGATAACGGTAAAATTTATAGCGGCTGTTTCGGCGATTTCGGATACTGGTCATTTAAAAAAAATAAATTTCAATACACCTCTTTAACTCATTTAATTCCAAAGTCTGACCCATTAAAAGATGAGATTTGGAAAATTCACATTTACGGTAATAAAATAATTTTCCAATCTTTCAGCACCATTTATATTTACGTGAATGGTAAGATTTCTATTCTCAAAAATGCCAGCAATTTTCTCTTTTCTTACAAAATTGGCAATCGGTTTATTGTAGAAAACAAAGGGCTTTACGAGCTTAAAGGCAACAAATTGGTATTTATTCCGGGTAGCGATTTGGTTTGTAGAACAGGCGTTTTATCCATACTACCCTTTAAAGGAAATACATTGATTATTGGCACAGGTAAAGATGGCTTATTCTTATTTGATGGTAAAACCTTTACACCATTTAATACACCTGCCAATGCATTTCTATCAACATTCCAATTAAATAATGGTGCCAAAATTTTAGATAAATATTATGCTTACGGCACAATTCTAAACGGAATTATCGTGATTGATGAAAATGGGAACATCATTCAGCGTATTAATAAATCAAGCGGATTACAAAATAATACTGTTTTAAGCTTATATAGTGATGATGAGCAAAATCTTTGGGCAGGTTTAGATAATGGAATTGATAGAATTGAGTTAAACTCTCCATTGTATTTTTACCTTGATAAAACCGGCGTTTTTGGCACCGTTTACTCTAGCGTTATTTTTAAAGGAAAAATATACCTCGGTACCAATCAGGGCTTATTTTATAGCGAATGGAAAAATAATAATCAATTTTCTACCTTAAATTTTAAGCTTATTCCAAATTCGCAAGGTCAGGTTTGGGAATTAAATATAATTGATAATCAACTGCTTTGCGGTCATAATAACGGAACCTTTAATGTTATTGGTGATAAAATAGAAAAAATCACAACCTACAGCGGCGGCTGGACGATTAAGAAACTAAATAGCAATCCAAATTTTTTAATTCAAGGCACTTACACAGGTTTACTTCTTTTTAACAAAAACGCTCAAGGCAAATGGCAGTTTTATAAAAAAATTGCAAATTTCAATGTGCCCGCAAGATATGTAGAACAAGATAATAAGGGTGAGATTTGGGTTAGTCACGCTTACAAAGGTTTGTACAAATTAAAATTAAGCAGTGATTATAGTACCGTAATTTCTAACAAATACTATGATGAAAAAAGCGGTTTGCCTAGCAACTACAATTTAAATTTATTTAACCTTGAAGAAAGAATTGTTTTTGCCAGTAACGCTGGTTTTTTCACTTATGATAACCTGAGTGATAAATTTTCAAAATACAATGTGCTTAATAATGCGCTAGGTTCATTTTCATCCTCAAATAAAATTATTAATGCGGGTGCTAAAAAATATTGGTTTATAAACCATGGTAAAACAGCCTTAGCAAACTTCAGCGAAGCTGGAAAAATTTCAATCGATTCCAATCGATTCAGTATTCTTGATGGTAAGATGGTTCAGTATTATGAAAACATTAGCCGCATAAGCAATTCCATTTATCTAATTAGTGTAGATGATGGCTTTGTATTTTACAATGCTGGTCAAAACGTGACTAGCCAAGCAAGCAAAGTACATCAGAGTGTTCTGATTCGCCGTATTGAAGATATTACGGATAAATATTCTATTCTAAGTGAAAATGGGGATAACGGTACAGAAATCGACATAAAAAACAATAGAAATAACATTCGAATTTCTTTCTCAATGCCCTATTATCGTGAAGCTAAAATTAAATTTCAATATTACTTAGAAGGATATTCTAACGATTGGTCGGACTGGAGTTATGCTACGCAAAAAGATTTCACAAATCTTAGCAGTGGAAAATATGTATTTAAAGTTCGGGCTAAAATAGATGACTCATCCATCAGTAAAATTACAACATTTGAATTTAGAATTCTACGACCATGGTATTTAAGTAACTGGGCAATATTATTTTATGCTTTTGCATTTGTAGTTGCGCTTATTGCCGGAAAAAAAATATATGAACGAAAGCTTAAACGTGATAGCTTAAAGATAAGCAATCGGTTAAAAGCTGAACAGGATGAAATTCTGAAACAAGAATCAGAAGCAAATGAGAAACAAATAAACAAATTACAAACTGAAAAACTGCAAGCAGAGCTAGCATCTAAAAACAGAGAACTTGCCAATTCTGCTATGACATTGGTTTATAAAAATGAATTGCTTCAAAAATTGAGCGAAGAAATCCTGAAGCTTAAGGACGAAAATGGGAAAAAACTCGCCGATGACCAATTACGCAAAATTCAGAAAGTTATTAATGATGGAATGAATGATGAAAGGGATTGGCATTTATTTGAAAATAGCTTTAATGAGGCGCATGAAAGTTTCTTCAAAAAACTTAAAATTGGTCATCCGGACTTGGTTCCAAACGACTTAAAACTTTGTGCATATTTAAGGATGAATATGAGCAGTAAGGAGATGTCATCTTTGCTAAATATTACACTAAGAGGGGTTGAAATTAGAAGGTACAGATTGCGTAAAAAGCTTAACGTTCCGCATGATAAAAATCTTACAGAATTCTTGATGGAGCTGTAAAATCACGAGAAATTCAAAATCAATACAAATCGAGGAAGTTTGCACAAATCTGCCCTATTCGTGAAAAACGGGTATTACCACAAAACAAGCACTACATCATTACCTCTCATAGCCTAAATAATGTACCTTCAAATTACTTGGTGTACTTTGTACACTTGTGTATCCGTAATTAATCAGTTACAATCGCCAAAACTGCGTTTTCAGCCTGTTTGGGCATTTGGTATAGCATAGTGAGATACTACACTTTTCCATTTGATGTATTAATGTAGAGGTCGATTTCCTTGCAGAGGCAGAAAAACAACCTCACATTTATCCTAACAATTAACTAAATATTTAATAAGCATGAAAAGAATTTTTACAAGAATTTCTGTTCTGGTCGGAATTTGTTTACTTACAATTAACGTAGCATTTGCACAAAACATTACTGTAAAAGGTAGGGTTATGGATAGCGGAGATAAATCCACCATCCCGAGTGTAAGTGTGTTGGTTAAAGGTACACAAACAGGTACACAAACAGATCCTTCAGGAGCGTATAGCATCAGCGCACCAGCAAACGCAACATTAGTTTTCCAGTATTTGGGTTACACTACACAAGAGGTTGCTGTTAATAATAGAACAACCATAAATGTAGAGTTGGCTTCATCTTCTCAACAACTAGAGCAAGTTGTTGTTGTTGGTTACGGTACACAAAGAAAAATTGATGTTACCGGTTCTGTAGCAACGGTAAAAGGTGAGGAAATTTCTAAACAAGCCTCAATTAATCCAATTAGTGCTTTACAAGGTAAAGTGGCTGGTGTTTCCATAACAAATAATGGTGCGCCAGGTTCATCTCCACAAATTACCATTCGTGGTACTGGTACAATTTATGGTAATACAGGTGTATTATATGTGGTAGATGGTGTATGGTATGATGAGATTAGTTTCTTAAATCCTGCAGATATCGAAAATATCAGTATATTAAAAGATGCGTCTTCGCAATCTATTTACGGTATTCGTGCTGCAAATGGTGTTGTATTGGTTACTACTAAAAAAGGTAAAACTGGCGAACCAGTAATCAGTTACAATGGTTCTATCGGTTTTAAAGCAGTAACCAATCAAGTTGAAATGGCGAATGCAACAGAATACGCAACCATTATTAATGAGTTATCTGCTTCAAACGGTGCCAGTCCATTATTTGCAAATCCTTCATCTTTTGGTGTTGGTACAAATTGGTACGACCAAGCTTTAAGAAATGCATTACAAACTAACCATCAATTATCTGTAAATGGTGGTACAGAGAAAACAACTTATAATTTCTCATTAGGTTATACAAATGAAGATGGTATTGTAAAAACACAAAACTACAAACGTTACACAGCAAAACTTTCGAATGATTTTCAGGTTTTAAAACCTTTGAAAATTGGTTATACTGTTTCAGGTACATCAATTAATTCAAATGATATTGATGGCGGTATCTTCCGTCAGTTATATGCAGCCGGACCAGTCGTTCCTGTATATTATGCAGATGGCAGCTATGGTGATGCGAATGATTTTAGCTTAGGTGGAGGAAATAACTTTAACCCTCAGGTTACTTTAGATTTTTACAACCAGCAATCTAAAAACTATCGTATAAATGGTAACGTTTATGCAGAATTAACTTTCTTAAAAAACTTTACGTTCAGAACAAGTGCAGGTGGAGATTTCGGACAAAATGAAGTTAGGGGTTATACGCCACTTTATGCTGCTACTCAAGGGCAAAGAACTACGCAAAGTACTTTAAGAATTAACAGATCAGAAACCAGAAACTGGATTCTTGAAAATACGTTAACTTACAAAAATACATTTGGTGATCATAGTATTACTGTTTTAGCAGGTACAACAGCGCAGAGAAGAAAATCTTACTTTGTAAACGCTACTGCATTTGATGTACCAAACACCAGCGATGGCGACTTATATCTTTCTTTAGGAACAGCAGCAACTCGTACTGTTGTAGATGGTGGTTCACTATCAACATCTAACTCATACTTCGGTCGTGTAAACTACTCATTTAAGGATAAGTATTTGTTAAATGCAACACTTCGTGGTGATGCAGCTTCACAATTTTTTGGTGGTGGCGACCTTTGGGGCTATTTTCCGGCAGTTGGTGCGGGTTGGGTAGTTACCAATGAAGATTTTATGAAAGACCAAAAAGTGGTTAATTATTTAAAGCTTAAAGGTTCTTGGGGTAAAGTAGGTAACGCAGGTGTACCGGTTAATCCAACTACTTTAACTGTAGCACAAGGTGGAAATCTTGTAGCGTTTTTTAATGGTGTTGGTTATACTGGCGCAAATGTTAACTCTTTGGTTCCTTCATTTTTAAACTGGGAGCGTACAACAGGTACAGATATCGGTATTGAGGCAAGATTTTTAGATAACCGTTTAAGCATCGAAACCGGTGTTTACAATAAAAAAACTGAACAAGCTATCTTCGAAATTCCGATTTTAAGCTCAATCGGTACTTCATCAGGAACATTAGTTGGTAATCAGGCAGATTTTCAAAACCGCGGTTTTGAGTTTTTAGCAACTTATGCTGATAAAACAGAAAGCGGTTTCAACTACTCCATCAGTGGAAATATTGGTATTAACAATAACAAAGTATTATCAGTTGTAACGGGTCAAAACCCTATCTATGCTGGTGGTGCCGGTATTGCAAACGGAGCTTTAGCAACCCGTACCATTCAAGGTGGTGCAATTGGCGAATTTTTCGGATACAAAGTTGGCGGGATTTTCCAAACAGCTGCTGAAGTTGCGGCTTCTGCACAAACTGGCGCTAAACCTGGTGATTTTAGATACGTTGACCAAAATGGTGATAATATTATTGATGGAAAAGACCGTGTGGTTTTGGGTAATCCAAATCCTAAATACAGTTACGGTTTAAATACATCATTTGGTTACAAAAACTTCGATTTATCTATCGATGTACAAGGTGTTGCGGGTGTTGACGTTTATAATGCAAACATCGCCTATCGTTTCGGTAACGAGAATTTCAGTAAAGATTTTTACGATAACAGATGGACTGGTCCGAATACATCAACCACATATCCATCAGCTAATGTAGGTTCAACTACTAACGCTGCTCCAAACTCATTTTATGTTGAAGATGGCTCTTACATCCGCGTAAGAAACATCCAGTTAGGTTATGCATTACCATCTATGTTAATGAGTAAGTGGAAAATGCAAAGAGTAAGGGTTTTTGTTGATGCTCAAAATGCAATTAACATTTTCGGCTACAAAGGTTTTACGCCAGAAATTGGTGGTACGCCAACAAACGCGGGTATTGATGCCAGCGTTTATCCTTTATCGGCTACTTATAGGTTAGGTCTTCAAGTTACTTTTTAATAAATAAAGCAATGAAAACAAATTATAAAAATTACATACAAAAGATTGGATTACTTGCTTTATGCTCAGGTCTTTTAGTATTACCTGCATGTAAAAAAAGTTTTTTAGATGTAGATCCTCAAGCACAACAACCAGCACTTACCTTTTGGAAATCACAAGATGACGCTACAAAAGCAGTAAACTCTATTTACGGTAACTTAAGAAGCTGGGAAAACACAGCCTTCCCTGCACTCGCTATAGAAAGTATAGCTGGTGATGATGCTGAAAAAGGTAGTTCTGCTAATGATGCTAGTTATTTAAATAGCTATGATAACTTCACAGTAACATCAACTGAAGGGCAATTACAGGGCTTTTGGACTGGACAATACCAAAATATCAACCTTTGTAACCAGGTTTTAGATAACATTCCTGCAATAAGTATGGATGCAAATTTAAAAGCTCGCTACATTGCTGAAGCGAAATTCGTCCGTGCTTATTCATATTTTAGGCTGGTTAGAGCTTTTGGCGATGTGCCATTGCGTTTAACTGTTCCTAAAGATGCATCTCAATTTAATATACCAAGAACACCAAAAGCACAAATTTATGCAGCTATAGAAAAAGATTTAGATGATGCTGCGGGAGTTCTACCACAAACCTATACAGCAATTGATTTAGGTAGAGCTACAAAAGGTGCAGCCTTAGCTTTACACGCTAAAGTTGCCATGTACCAGCAAAAATGGGCAGATGTGCTTAATTTTACCAATACTGTTATGACGATGGGCTACAACCTTGTTCCAAACTATGAACAAAGTTTCCGTTTAAATAATGAAAATAGTGTAGAATCTGTATTCGAAATTCAATGCGAAATTGTAGAAACTATAGCTGGTTCAGCAACTTCACAATTTAGCCAAGTGCAAGGCGTACGAGGTAGTGTTGGTGGTTGGGGATTTAATAATCCAACAGCTACTTTAGCTAGCGCTTATGAAATAGGTGATACCAGAAGAGACGCAACAATTATTTTTAGAGGCGAAACGACCCCGCAGGGCGACGCAATTTCAGCTACTGGTGATAACCCTATGTACAATCAGAAATCTTACGTTCCGTTTAGTTTAATCAAAACCGGATTTCCTGAAGGTGCGCAACAAAATGTTAGGGTAATCCGTTTCGCCGATGTATTATTAATGAATGCAGAAGCAGCCAATGAGCAAGGAAACCCTGCGTTGGCAAGAACTTCTTTAAACCGTGTTCGTGCTCGTGCAAGAGGTGGTGCTGCTGGTGTTTTACCTGATGTTACAACATCTGATAAAGATGCATTACGTACTGCGATTCAAAAAGAAAGACAAGTAGAATTAGCAATGGAATCAGATCGTTATTTTGATGTTGTTCGTCAAGGTCGTGCTGCTGCTGTTTTTGGCGCTAAAGGATGGAAAGCTAACAAAAATGAAGTTTGGCCAATTCCATCCACCGAAATTGATAAGAGCGCAGGTGTATTAACTCAAAATCCAGGTTATTAATCGATAAATTTTAATAGAAATGAAAACAAAATATTTTTTATTGATGGCGTCTGTTATAACCTTAGGGTTATCATCTTGCCAGAAAGAATTTGAACCATCTAGCTATGCCCCTGCTTTAAGCATTGGCGGTTTTAATAGCGCAAAACAAATTGCTCCAAGTAATTTAGCGGCGTACTGGGCGTTTGACGGTAGTTTAATTGATAGTGTATCAAACGGTGCAGGAGTAAATACAGGTACAACTTTTGCCACAGGTATCAAAGGTAAGTCGTTACAAGGTGCAACAGATAGTTATTTTTTAAGTGCGCCTTCTGCAAAAGTTTTAAGTTTAAAAAGTTTCACCATTACAGAATGGGTTAATACACCACCTCCATCAAACGGAATTATTGGTTTATTTAGCCTTTCTAACAAGTCTCAGTTTTGGGGAAATTTAGAAATCTTCGTAGAAAACGGTAGTACAAATGATAATGCAACGTTAAAAATTGTATTCATCAATAATGGAACTGGTGATAAAACCTATACAGCAAGTAACGTGGTTAATTTCTTCGGTAAATGGAATGCACTTTCTGTTTCCTACGATGAAACTACTTCAACGGTAAAAGTTTATGTAAATGGTTCTAGAGTAAGTTCTGGCAAGTTAGATGGTATTACTGGTTCGTTAAACTTTGTTAATTCTGGAAACCTGGTTTTTGGTACAACGCAATTTATGACTACACCTAGCCAAACAACAAGCCATTCTAAAGAGCCTTGGGCTAGCTATTTAACTGGTCAGTTAGATGAAGTTAAAATCTTTAACAAAGCATTATCTGACGAAGAAGTTGGATACTTAGCCAAGTTAGAAGGTAGAGGTAAATAAGCCACATAACTTATAAACGGCACAAACAAATAAAGGGTTGCCAATAACGGCAGCCCTTTTTAATTTCCTATGATGACAAAAATATTTCCATACTATTTAGTACTATTTCTTTTTGTACTATCATGCAAAAAAGGCGATTCGCCTGCTCCGGTAGATCCACCGGTTACACCAACATCATTTTCATTTTCCGATTTAAAAGTAAACGGAACTTTTACAGGTTTTACCTATTATGGCTTAAACAACATCCCTGTTGTTAAAATCACATTTTCGTCTGCCATAAATTTATCTTCCGTAAATGGAAACATTACCCTTGCAGATGCAGGGGGAACAACAGTAGCATATACTTCAACCTTAGAGAATAACGATAATACGATTGTAATAACGCCTACCGCAGCATTGCAATCCATTACAAAATATACATTAACTGCTGGTACAGGTTTAGTTTCTAAAACCGGCACAAAATTACAAAGTGCAGTAACGGTTAACTTAATTACCGCTGTAGATGATATCGATAAATTCGCCCGAATCAGTGATGATGAACTGTTGACTTTAGTGCAAAAGCAAACATTTAAATATTTTTGGGATTTTGGTCATCCAACAAGTGGTTTAGCTCGCGAGAGAAATACTTCAGGCAATACCGTAACATCTGGCGGTTCGGGCTTTGGGATAATGGCCTTAGTTACGGGTATTAGTCGCAGTTTTATAAGCCGGGCCGACGGTTTAGCAAGAATGCAAAAGATTGTAGCCTTTTTAAAAACAGCAGATCGTTTTCATGGTGCTTACCCACACTGGTTAGATGGAAATACTGGAAAAGTAATCCCATTTAGCACTAAAGATAATGGTGGCGATTTAGTAGAAACATCTTATTTAATGGCTGGCTTAATTACCGCCAGACAATATTTTAACGGCGCTGATGCTTCTGAAGCAAACTTACGAGCTGATATAAACGCAATTTATAATGGCGTAGAATGGAGTTGGTATCGTAAAGATAATAGCAGCACACTTTACTGGCATTGGAGCCCAAATTACAATTGGGATATGAATTTACCTGTTAAAGGCTGGAACGAATGTTTGGTTACTTATGTTATGGCAGCTGCCTCTCCTACTTACTCCATATCTAAAACAGTTTACGATTCGGGTTGGGCACAAAACGGAGCAATGAAAAATGGAAATACTTACTACGGTGTTCAACTCCCATTAGGACCAGCCAATGGCGGTCCATTATTCTTTTCTCATTACTCATTTATGGGAATTAACCCTAAAGGCTTAACCGATGCCTATGCCAATTATGAAACGCAAACTAAAGCCCATACGCTTATAAATTACAATTATTGCAAAGCAAATCCATCGGGCTTTTATGGTTATGGTGAAAACTGTTGGGGTTTAACTGCAAGCGATATTAAAAATGGATATACTGCAAGCGCTCCGGGTAATGATGTTGGTGTTATTGCACCGACAGCTGCGTTATCGTCTTTCCCATACACGCCTACAGAATCGATGCAGGCTTTAAAATATTTTTACTACAAACTGGGGAACAAAACCTGGGGCGACTATGGTTTTTATGATGCCTTTTCTTTGCAAGATCAGTGGTTTGCATCATCAACACTTGCTATAGACCAAGGCCCCATAATTGTAATGATAGAAAACTATCGCTCTAACCTAATTTGGAATCTTTTTATGAGTGCACCTGAAGTTAAAGCAAGCATGCGAAATTTAGGCTTTAGTAGTCCGAATCTTTAAAATCTACACAATCAATGAAATATACATTCCGAATCCTTCTCGTTATTTTAATCACCTCAGGCTATCAATGCAGCACTGAAGCACAAACATTTGAACAAATTCAATCTGCGCCTGCCATAAAAAAGGGTTTATCAGATGATGCATTGCTTGATGTGGTGCAAAAACAAACTTTTCAATACTTTTGGGATGGTGCCGAACCAAATTCTGGTGCTGGTCGCGAACGCTACCATGCCGATAATATTTATCCAGAAAACGATAAAAGTACTGTTGCCACCGGAGCTACTGGTTTTGGATTGATGGCAATATTGAGTGGAATTGACAGAGGTTATGTAACTAAACAACAAGGTTTGGATCGTCTGAATAAAATCTTAAGCTTCCTTGAAAAAGCAGACCGTTTTCATGGCGCATGGCCACATTGGATACATGGCGAAACCGGTAAAGTTAGGCCTTTTGGCAAGAAGGATAACGGTGGCGATTTAGTTGAAACTTCTTTCGTTGCGCAAGCGCTAATTTGCATTAAAGAATATTATAAAAACGGAACCGAAGCAGAAAAATCATTATCAAATAAAGCCGATGAACTTTTTAAAGGAATTGATTTTAGCTGGTATAGAAATGGTGGTAAAAATGTGCTTTATTGGCATTGGTCGCCAGACTATGCCTGGGAAATGAATTTCCCCGTAAAAGGATATAACGAATGCCTTATTATGTATGTTATGGCAGCATCTTCTCCTACTCATACCATCCCTGCAGAAGTTTACCATGAAGGATGGGCTAGAAATGGTGACATCAAAACCAATTTTAAAGTTTATGGCCATCCATTTACTTTAGATTATCAAGGGCAGAAAAATAGCGTCGGACCATTATTTTGGGCACATTACTCCTATCTAGGTTTAAACCCAAAAGGATTGAAAGACAGATATGCAGACTATTGGGAAAATAATAAAAACCACACTTTAGCCATTCATGATTATTGCGTTGCAAACCCAAAAGGCTTTAAAGGTTACGGAACAAATAATTGGGGCTTAACAGCAAGCTATTCAGTAAAAGGTTATGCAGCACACAATCCACAAGAAGATTTTGGTGTAATCTCTCCTACCGCAGCCATTTCTTCAATTCCTTACACACCAAAAGAATCTATAAAAGTTATCAGGCATTTATATGAAGATTTAGGTGACAAAGTTTGGGGTAAATATGGTTTTTATGATGCTTTTTCTGAAACTGACAATTGGTACCCTAAAAGATATTTAGGTATAGACCAGGGCCCAATGGTGGTTATGATTGAAAATTACAGATCTGGGTTGCTATGGAAATTATTTATGCAGAATCAGGAAGTGAAAAACGGGTTAAAAAAATTAGGTTTTGAAAGCCCCGCATTAAATAAGTAAATAATACTTTTAAATTTAGGTTAGCCACAGTTTTAGATTAACATATAAAACGATTAATATATCCTTTTCAAATATAAATTGAAATGACTAAAATCTATAACCAAGATGATTACTCTCTTCAAGATGAAACCTATCAGATAATTGGAATTGCAATGGAGGTGCACAGAATACTTGGAAAAGGATTATTAGAAGTCGTGTATAAAGATGCTGTTGAATATGAATTGATTACAAGGGGAATACACTATAAAGAGAAAAATAGTATGCAATCAATTATAAAGGAACAATTTTACCACATCGATTTTATGCTGATTTTTTAATCTATGATGAGATTATTGTTGAGATAAAATAAAAGGAAGGAATAATTGAGAAACACTATGCACAGGTGATTAATTATTTAGGTATAGCAAATTTAGAAATGGGATTGATCATTAATTCAACGAGAAATCTTTACAATACAAGAGAATTATAAATAAATAATCTGTTAATCTGTGGCAGAAAATTAAAGAATCTGAAGCAAATAATGAAAAAAACCATACTTACAATTTTCTTGTTCATCTCATCTCTGGCAGTTTTTGCTCAGAAACAAAAAACTTATTGTAATCCGATTAACATCGATTATGGTTATACTCCTTTCGAATCTTTTACCGAATGGGGTAAACATCGTGCAACTGCAGATCCGGTAATCGTAAACTACAAAGGAGATTTTTATCTTTTCAGCACCAACCAATGGGGTTACTGGCACAGCCCCGATATGCTAAATTGGAAATTCGAAGAACGTAAATTTCTTCGCCCGTGGAACAAAACTAAAGATGAACTTTGTGCGCCTGCTGTCGGTATTCTTGGTGATACCATGGTTGTTTTCGGAAGTACCTACACCAAAAATTTCACTTTATGGATGAGTACGAATCCGAAAGCCAACGAATGGAAACCTTTAGTAGATTCTTTAGAAATTGGAGGCTGGGATCCAGCTTTTTTTACTGATGATGATGGACGATTTTACATGTACAACGGCAGTAGCAACAACTACCCTGTATATGGTGTAGAGTTAGATAGAAAAACTTTTAAGCCCAAAGGTACCAGAATGCCAATGTATATTTTAGAATCATGGCGTTACGGTTGGCAACGTTTCGGCGAAAATATGGATAATACCTTTCTCGATCCTTTTATTGAGGGCGCCTGGATGACAAAGCACAATGGAAAATATTACTTTCAATATGGTGCTCCAGGAACAGAATTTAGCGGCTATGCCGATGGTGTTGTAGTAGGTAGCAAACCACTTTTTTACGATACTCAATTTACTCCACAATCCGATCCATTAAGCTTCAAAGCTGGAGGATTTTCCAGGGGTGCAGGTCATGGTGCAACATTTGAAGATAACAGCAAAAATTATTGGCATGTTTCTACAAGTATCATTTGTGTAAAAAATACCTGGGAAAGACGAATAGGAATCTGGCCGACAGGTTTTGATAAAGACGATGTAATGTGGACAAACACTGCATTTGGCGACTATCCTTTGTATTTACCAGCTGAACGAAAAGAAGGTGGTCCTGCTGGTCCGGGTTGGATGTTGATTAACTATAAAAAACCGGTAACGGTGTCATCAACACTTGGTTCTTTTAATGCAAATAACGCGGTCGATGAAAGTATAAAAACTTATTGGAGTGCGAAAACTTCTAACGGTAACGAATGGATTCAAACTGATTTGGGAAGCCTTGCTACCGTAAACGCAATCCAAATAAATTATGCCGACCAAGACGCAGAATTTTTAGGGAAGCAAACTAATATTTACCATCAGTATAAAATTTTATCCTCAACAGATGGAAAAAAATGGACAACCCTTGTAGATAAAAGCAAAAATAAAACTGATGTTCCGCATGATTACATTGAGTTGGAAAAACCTGTAAAAACAAGGTTCATCAAAATGGTTAACATCCACATGCCAACAGGCAAGTTTGCCATTAGCGGTTTACGGGTTTTTGGTAATGGCAACGGAGCAAAACCAGATTCGGTTAAAAATTTAATTGTTTTAAGAACAGAAAAAGATAAACGTAGCGCTTACATTAAATGGCAGCCGGTTGATAATGCCTTTGCTTATAATTTATACTATGGCACAGCTCCTGATAAACTTTACAATTGCATAATGATTCATGATTTAAACGAATATTGGTTTAAAGCTATGGATTTAAAGAAAACATATTACTTCTCTATTGAAGCCATAAATGAGAATGGTATCTCTAAAAAAACTGCTATTAAAACAGTTGAATAATTATTAAAAGAATAAAACACACAGAATATAATGAGAAAAGCGAACATCCTATTTAGTATCATGCTTATGCTGGCGATTAATGCATCAGCTCAAACCAAGAAGCCAATTCCCGCTGAAGAAGCAAAAATGAATACCTTCATCAACAATCTAATGTCGAAGATGACGGTTGATGAAAAAATTGGTCAGCTGAATTTACCTAGCTCTGGCGATATCACAACCGGACAAGCAAACAGCAGCGATATTGGAAAAAAAATAAGAAACGGTGAAGTTGGTGGACTTTTTAATATAAAAGGTGTAGAAAAAATAGCTGCAGTACAAAAGGTAGCTGTTGAAGAAAGTAGAATGAAAATCCCTTTACTTTTTGGAATGGATGTAATTCATGGTTACAATACTGTTTTTCCTATTCCTTTAGGTATGAGTGCCACCTGGGATATGTATGCGGTAGAAAAATCTGCAAGAATTGCAGCGATTGAAGCAAGTGCAAGTGGAATCAACTGGACATTTTCTCCTATGGTTGATATCTCTCGTGACCCACGTTGGGGCCGTATTTCTGAAGGAAACGGTGAAGATGCATTTTTGGGTTCTGCAATTGCAAAAGCAATGGTAAAAGGCTATCAAGGCGATTTAAAATCAAATAATCAGATTTTAGCTTGTGTAAAACATTACGCTTTATATGGAGCTGCAGAAGGTGGTCGTGATTATAACACGACAGATATGAGCAAAGTGAGGATGTACAATGAGTACTTACCGCCTTACAAAGCAGCTGTAGAAGCTGGTGCAGCAAGCATCATGGCATCTTTCAATGAAGTTGATGGTATACCTGCAACCGGAAGCAAATGGCTTATGACAGAGGTTTTGCGTAATCAATGGGGTTTTAAAGGTTTCGTAGTAACAGATTATACCGGAATTCCTGAAATGATTGCACACGGCATGGGCGATTTACAAACAGTTTCGGCTTTGGCTTTAAATGCTGGTGTAGATATGGACATGGTTGGCGAAGGATTTTTGGGAACATTGAAAAAATCATTAGCTGAGAAAAAAGTTAGCATTGAACAAATTAACAGAGCATGTAGATTAATTCTTCAAGCAAAATATAAATTAGGTTTATTTGAAAACCCATACAAATTTTGCGATGTAAAAAGAGCAGAAACTGAAGTTTTCACACCTCAAAACCGCCAGGCCTCAAGAGAAATTGCTGCAGAAAGCTTTGTGCTATTGAAAAATGAGAATAACCTTTTGCCATTAAAAAAATCAGGAACAATTGGCTTAATTGGCCCTTTGGTAGATAATACGGCAAATATGTATGGCACCTGGAGTGTTGCTGCGTTATTTGATAAATCGGTTACCGTATTACAAGGAATGAAAAATGCCTTGGGTGAAAATGCAAAAATATTGACCGCCCGAGGTTCAAATTTCCTGGCAGATTCTACTATGGAAAATCGCTATGTAAATATTCACAATAAAACATACATCCGCGATTCAAGGACAGAAGATGAACTGATTAAAGAAGCAGTAAATGTTGCCAAAAAATCGGATGTTGTGGTTGCTGTAGTGGGTGAAGGTTCGGAATTTACAGGCGAAAGCAGTAGCGTAACGGATATTCAAATGCCTGAAACGCAAAAGAAATTAATTAAAGAATTAATGAAAACTGGTAAGCCTGTGGTATTGGTTCTGTTTACCGGTCGCCCATTAGCCTTAAACTGGGAAAACGAAAATGTACCGGCAATTTTAAATGTTTGGTTCCCTGGAAGTGAAGCTGGAAATGCCATCGCCGATGTACTTTTTGGAGATGTAAATCCATCTGGAAAATTGAGTGCAACTTTTCCTCAAAATGTTGGTCAGGTTCCTATCTATTACGCACACAAAAATACTGGTCGCCCTTTAGCAGAAGGTAAATGGTTTGAGAAGTTTCGTTCCAATTATTTAGATGTAAGCAATGAACCACTTTACCCATTTGGTTATGGTTTAAGCTATACAACATTTGGTTATGGAGATATCAAGTTAAGCTCAAATACACTAACAAAGGGCAAAAGTATTACAGCAACTATTGCGGTTACTAATAATGGCAAAGTTGATGGCAAAGAAGTTGTACAACTTTATATAAGAGATTTGGTTGGAAGCATTACTCGCCCGGTAAAAGAATTAAAAGGTTTTCAAAAGATATATTTTAAAGCCGGAGAAACTAAAAATGTAACTTTTTCTATCTCAGAACAAGATTTAAAGTTCTACAATTCAGATTTAAAATTTATTGCTGAGCCTGGAGATTTTAAAGTATTTATCGGTTCTAATTCGAGGGATGTAAAAGAAGCATCATTCTCCTTAAAATAAAATTATATTGGTTGGTTAAACCCCAGTCTATTGCATAATAGCTGGGGTTTTTTAATTTTGTTAAATGAAGAAAATATTTCTAACCATCTTCTTGATGACTTTTATAATCGTTTTAAAAGCACAAGATTTTAATCAATATGCTTCTGGAAATTATATTAAAGGCAAAGATTCCATCTACTATCGCATACTTTTCCCAGATAATTTCAATCCATCACAAAAATATCCGGTAGTGTTTTTCTTACATGGTAGTGGTGAACGTGGTAGCAATAATGAAAGTCAATTGGTTCATGGAGGCAAATTGTTCTTGAAGGATGACGTGAGAAAGAAGTTTCCGGCGATAATAATTTTTCCACAATGCCCAGCGAACGATTATTGGGCAAATGTAAATATTATACCCAAAAACCAAGGAAAGCGAAGTTTTAGTTTTATCGAAGGCGGCAAACCTACCAAAGCAATGCATGCTTTAAAAAACATGGTTAAAGATTTTCTAAAAAAACCCTTCGTAAATAAAGAGCAAATATATGTTGGTGGCTTATCGATGGGTGGAATGGGGACTTTTGAGTTGCTAAGAAGGCAGAGAAAAACTTTTGCCGCAGCAATTACCATTTGCGGAGGTGATAATACAAACAACATTGAGAAGTATAAAAAAATACCGCTTTGGATTTTTCACGGAGGTAAGGATGATGTTGTAGATCCTGCATTTTCAATTGCAATATCAGAACGATTAAAAACGGTAGGTGATGAAGTTAAATTTACGCTTTACCCAAATGCAAACCATAACAGCTGGGATAGTGCTTTTGCTGAACCAGATTTGCTACCTTGGTTATTTGGACACAAGAAAAATTAGGTTTTTTGATAACTAATATCGGCGGCTGTAGAAATAAAATTTCTATTCTAAATAAAAAACCCTGAAAGTTAATGTCTTTCAGGGTTTCAAAAATTTATAAGATTAGCTTACTCTGCCATATTGTGGTAAACTGCCTGCACATCATCGTCTTCTTCCAGCTTATCAATTAATTTCAAAACATCTAAAGCCTGTTCTTCAGTAACCTCATGATGTGAAAGCGCAATACGCTCTAATTTAGAACTCTTTAACTCAATACCTTTTTCCTCTAAAGCCTTTTGTAAAGAACCAAAATTTTCGAAAGCACCTTGAGCTACCGCAACATCGTTTCCTTCTTCATCTGCTTCTACGTATAATTCTTCTAAACCTGCATCGATTAATTCAAATTCTAATTCCTCTAAATCCAATCCTTCTGCAGGCAGAAAACGAAAAATAGATTTACGATTAAAAACGAAATCTAATGAACCTGTTTTACCTAAAGAACCATCAGTTTTATTAAAATAACTACGAACATTCGCTACCGTACGGTTTGTATTATCTGTTGCTGTTTCAATTAAAACGGCGACACCATGAGGGGCATAACCTTCATAAACAATTTCTTCATAACCAGCCATAGATTTATCAGAAGCACGTTTTATTGCAGCTTCAACTCTATCCTTAGGCATATTTACAGCTTTAGCATTTTGCATTGCTGTACGTAAACGTGAGTTAGTTTCTGGATTAGGACCCGAATCTTTCACAGCCATCACAATATCTTTACCAATACGGGTAAATTGTACGGCCATTTTAGACCAACGTTTAAATTTTCTTTCTTTTCTAAATTCGAATGCTCTTCCCATTTTTAGTATCAAGTAGTTAGTTTCGAGTGCTTAGTATTTAGTATTAGTATCATGATTAAAACCTATACACACACCTTTCAACCAATTTTTTTATATTTTTAATTTGTTCTTTCAGCTTTAGTCTTTTAGCTCTAGCCTTTATTCTTTTAGCTTTAGCCTTTCAGCTTTAATCTTTTAGCTCTTCTTTAAATTAATTAACATATCCGCTGTAAGCTTTGCTAAATCAAATTCTGGGTTCCAACCCCAATCCTTATTAGCAAAACTATCATCAATAGAACGTGGCCAGCTATCTGCAATTTGCTGGCGGGGGTCTTTATCGCTGTAAGTTAATTTAAATTCAGGAATATGTTTCTTAATTTCAGCAGCTAAAATTTCAGGAGTAAAACTTACACCACCAAAATTATAGCTGCTACGAACCGAAATCTGGTTTGCCGGTGCATCCATTAGCTCAATTGTACCGCGAATGGCATCATCCATGTACATCATCGGAAGTTCAGAACCAGCATTCAAAAAACTTTGATAACTTCCCTTCTTTAATGCTTCATGAAAAATATGAATCGCATAATCTGTTGTTCCACCTCCAGGTGCCGCTTTCCAGCTAATTAATCCTGGGTAACGAATGCTTCTAACATCTAAACCATATTTTTGGTGGTAATATTCGCACCAACGTTCACCCGCCAATTTGCTAATTCCATAAACCGTATTTGGGTCCATGGTGCAATATTGTGGAGTATTATATTTAGGAGAATTTGGACCAAAAACAGCAATTGAGCTTGGCCAGTAAACTTTTGCAGTTTTATATTCCAGCGCTAAATCCAGAACATTGAGCAAACCATTCATGTTTAAGTCCCAGGCAAGTTTGGGATTTTGCTCTCCCGTAGCAGATAATAAGGCTGCGAGGAGATAAACCTGGGTAGGTTTATACTTCTTAAAAATGCCATTAATCATTTCCTTATCAAGCACATTAACAAACTCGAACGGTGCAGAATTTTTTATGTCATAATCCGGCCTGCGGATATCACAAGCCACAACATGATCATCACCATATATTGTACGCAACATGTTAACCAACTCTGTACCAATTTGCCCATTTGAACCTAAAACAACTATATTTTCGTGCATATTTTTTTTAAGAATTTAGCAAAGGTAAAAAAATGAAATAAAAGGCATATAAAATTTTTAAACTAAGTAGTGACTTTTAGTTTCATTATTCGAAAGATTAAATCTGGTAGTATTTAGAGCCGCTAACAATTAAGAGTGATATAAATTAATCATTATATTTACATGTAATTCCGATATAATAAGAGTTATTTTTCAGCAATATTATTCTGTGTTTTACTATTGTAGCAGCTATAATATTTATTAAAAATTAATGTACATTTTACACGAAGCTGTTTTCATCAAAAAATAGCCTCTAAACATCATTAATCCATTATAAAAAATATTATTTAGAACAATTCTATTCAGTAACAATCCCATTGCAGGCCATTTATTTAACTAGATTTTAACTGAATTTATCCCATATTTTTTTTAATATTACCAACCAGTATATAAATAACCAATATATAAATACACAAACACGATGCACAGAAGAGAAGCACTAAGAAACGTCGCATTCTTGTTGGGAGGAGCCATATCAGCAACTACAATGGGCGTTTTATTCGAAAGTTTTACGCTCCCCGAAAATGAAAAAAACTTCGTATCATTTTCACTTGAAGATGAAAAGATTTTAGCAGAATTTGCAGACATTATTGTACCTACAACAAAATCATCAGCCGGAGCCAAAGCAGCAGGCTTAGGTAAATTTATTCCGATGATGATGAAAGACTGTTATCCGGCAACCATGCAAACTTCTTTTGCTAACGGTTTCAAAGAACTTCAGGCAAAATCAATGGCCGATTTTAAGAAAAACTATTTAGCATTAACAACTGCTGAAAAAACCAAATTAATGGTTGATTTAAGAGCAATGGCTATTGCTCAAAAAGCAAGTAAATCTGAAGACAATAAAGATTTGGTTTACTTCTTTACCACTGCTAGAGATTTAACTTTATTAGGCTATTACTCTTCAGAAATTGGCTGCACCAAGGCTCGTGAATACGTTCTTATTCCTGGTAGATATGATGGAAGCGCTCCATTAAAACCAGGTCAAAAATCTTGGGCAACTGGTTAATTTCTATCTATAACAACAAAACATCATGAATTTAAATACAAATTTAAAAGCAGAAAATACTTACGATGCTATTGTAATAGGATCGGGGATTAGTGGCGGCTGGGCTGCAAAAGAGCTTACAGAAAAAGGCTTGAAAGTATTAATGCTCGAAAGAGGAATGAACATTGAGCACATAACAGGCTATGAAACTGCGATGAAAAATCCATGGGATTTTAAGCATGCAGGTAAATTAACCGAAGAGCAAAAACGTACTCACCCAGTTCAAAAAAGAGATTATCCGTATAGCGAAGCCAATGAAAAATGGTGGGTAAACGATTTGGAATGCCCATATACCGAAGATAAGCGTTTCGATTGGTATCGTGGCTTTCATGTTGGTGGTAAATCATTAATGTGGGGTCGCCAAAGTTACCGTTTAAGCGATCATAACTTTGAAGATAATGCAAAAGACGGTCATGGAAACGATTGGCCGGTTCGTTATGCTGAACTTTCTCCATGGTATGATTATGCAGAGCGATTTGCGGGAATTAGTGGTTCTAAAGAAAACTGGTCAACTTGCCCTGATGGTGAATTTTTACCTCCAATGGATCTTAACATTGTAGAAAAATCGGTAAAAGCCCGTATAGAAGAGCATTACAAAAGAGAACGTATCATGATGATAGGTCGTGTTGCCAATTTAACTGTACCTCATAAAGGTCGCGGTAATTGCCAATACCGTAACTTATGTAGCCGTGGCTGTCCGTTTGGAGCATATTTCAGTACACAATCTTCAACGCTTCCTGCTGCAATGGCAACAAAGCGCTTAACAGTAAGACCATACTCTATCGTAAATCATATTATTTACGATAAAGACACCAAAAAAGCAAAAGGTGTAATGGTAATTGATGCGGAAACAAACAAAACAATGGAATTTTATGCGAAAATTGTTTTCGTAAATGGTTCAACTTTAGGTTCAACATTTATTTTGTTAAACTCAACTTCTGATGCACATCCAAATGGTTTAGGAAATTCCAGCGGACAATTAGGCCATAACCTAATGGATCACCATTTCCGTTGCGGAGCATCTGGTGAGGCCGAAGGTTTTGATGATAAATACACTTATGGCCGACGTGCAAACGGTATTTATGTACCTAGATATCAAAACGTTGGTAACGATAAACGCGATTATTTACGTGGCTTCGGTTATCAAGGTGGTGCAAGTAGAGTAAACTGGCAAGATGATGTAGCCGAATTATCATTTGGTTCTGGTTTAAAAGAAAAAATGACTAAACCAGGTAAATGGAGTATGGGCTTAGGTGGTTTCGGTGAAATGTTACCATACTATGAAAACAAAGTTTACATCGATAAAACTAAGAAAGATAAATGGGGACAACCTGTTTTGGCTATTGATTGCGAATACAAGGAAAACGAGAAAAAAATGCGTGTTGATATGATGAATGATGCTGCAGAAATGTTAGAAAAAGCAGGCATGAAAAACATCAGAACTTACGATAATGGTTGCTTTCCAGGTATGGCTATCCATGAAATGGGAACTGCAAGAATGGGTAACGACCCAAAAACTTCGGTACTTAATAAATGGAACCAAATGCACGAAGTAAGCAATGTATTTGTAACGGATGGTGCATGTATGCCATCAATTGCATGTCAAAATCCATCGTTAACCTTTATGGCTTTAACAGCACGTGCTGCTGATTATGCAGTAAAAGAATTAAAGAAAAATAACATCTAATAAAAAGTTAAATGCGAAAGGTTTAAGGTTTTTGGATAAGTCCATTAACCTTAAGCCTTTTGTCATTATCTTAACCTTATGCAAAGAAAATTAAGAATGGGCATGATAGGCGGTGGAAAAGACGCCTTTATAGGTGCTGTGCATCGCCTTGCAGCAAATATGGATGGTTTAATAGAATTAACCGCCGGTGCGCTAAGTGTAAATCCTGAAGTTGGATATGAATCTGGCAAAATGCTTTTCCTTCCTGATAATAGAATTTACAAAAATTATGAAGAAATGCTTCACGCAGAAAGTAAACTGCCTGCTGATGAAAAAATAGATTTTGTAACGATTGTAACGCCTAATTTCGCTCACTTTGCTCCTGCTATGTTAGCGCTTGATTTAGGTTTTAATGTTGTGATAGAAAAACCTATGACATTATCTTTACAAGAAGCTAAACAGCTTGATTTGAAGGTTAAAGAAACAGGTTTAACACTTTGCTTAACTCATACTTATTCAGGCTATCCAATGGTAAAGCAAGCTAAACAAATGATTAGCGAAGGTACCTTGGGCAAAGTAAGAAAAATTATCGTAGAATATCCTCAAGGTTGGTTAAGCACACTTTCTGAAAGAGAAGGAAATGCACAAGCTGCCTGGAGAACAGACCCATCTAAAACCGGCAAAAGCGGAAGCATGGGCGATATTGGTACACACGCCGCCCATTTAGCTGAATACATTTCAGGATTAAAGATTAATAAAATATGTGCTGATCTAAGCATTGTTGTTCCTGGTAGAGCAATTGATGATGATGGCAATGTATTATTGAAATTCGATAATGGCTCAAATGGTGTTTTAATTGCATCTCAAATTGCCGCAGGAGAAGAAAATGCCTTAAAAATTAAAATTTACGGCGAAAAAGGTGGTATGGAATGGCATCAGATGGAACCAAATACTTTAACCGTTAAATGGTTAAACGAGCCTGCACAAATTTACAGAACAGGAAACGGTTATATGGGCAGTTTTGCAAAACATAACACCCGTACACCTGGAGGTCATCCAGAAGGTTATTTAGAAGCTTTTGCAAATATTTATAGAAATTTTGCGTTAACAGTTGACGCTAAATTAAATAACCAAAAACCTACCGATGAGATGCTTGATTTTCCAAACACAGAAGATGGTATTCGTGGGATGGCATTTATTGAAAATGTGGTTAACTCAAGCAATTCTGACCAAAAATGGTGGGACTATAAAATTTAATTTATGACTACAATAAAAGGACCTGCAGTATTTTTAGCTCAGTTTATTAGTGATGAAGCACCATTTAATTCTTTAGAAAATATCTGTCAATGGGCTAAAGATTTGGGTTTTAAAGGCATTCAAATGCCTACACTCGATTCACGCTTTATAGATTTACAAAAAGCCGCCGAAAGTAAAACCTATGCAGATGAGCTAAAAGGTACCATCGCTTCTTATGGATTAGAAATTACCGAACTATCTACGCATCTTCAAGGTCAGTTGGTTGCTGTTCATCCGGCTTATAATGAACTTTTTGATGCCTTTGCACCAAAAGAAGTTCATGGCAATGCAAAAGCAAGACAAGATTGGGCAGTTCAACAAATGAAATATGCGGCAAAAGCATCGCAAAACCTTGGTTTAAATGCTCACGCAACTTTTAGTGGTTCGTTATTATGGCAATATTTCCACCCATGGCCTCAACGCCCTGCTGGTTTAGTAGAAGAAGGTTTTGCCGAATTAGCCAAACGTTGGATGCCAATTTTGAATGAATTTGATAATTGTGGAGTTGATGTTTGTTATGAAATACACCCTGGAGAAGATCTTTTTGATGGTGAAACGTACGAAATGTTTTTAGCAGCCGTAAATAATCATTCTCGGGCATGCTTATTGTATGACCCATCGCACTTTGTGTTGCAACAATTAGATTACATTCAATACATCGATTTTTATCATGAAAGAATTAAAGCATTTCATGTAAAAGATGCGGAATTTAATCCAACAGGCAAACAGGGTACTTTTGGTGGATATCAAAGTTGGGCAAATCGTGCGGGGAGGTATCGTTCTCCAGGCGATGGTCAAGTTGATTTTAAAACCATTTTTAGTAAATTGGCTCAATATGATTTTAAAGGTTGGGCAGTTATGGAGTGGGAATGTTGCATTAAAAATCAACAGGATGGAGCTAGAGAAGGTGCTGAATTCATAAAAAACCACATCATTAAGGTAACTGATAAAGCCTTTGATGATTTTGCAGCTTCAGGAAGTGATGCTGATTTTAATAAAAAAATATTAGGTTTATAAATTAATAAGAACACACACAAATGAAAATCTGCTAAATGAATCTATAAAACGATTTATGCAGGTTAAAACACAATAAATAAACACACACATGAAAAAAACATTTTTAATTTTAGGCGCTGTGGTAATATTCATGGCCTCCTTCTCAAAAGCAGATTTAGCAAAAGAAAAAGCTGTACCTGCTGTTGCTACAAATAACAATAACGCATTTTATCAAGTATCTGCTGGAGAAAAATTAATCAATAAATCTGATTGTTTAGGCTGTCATAATAAAACCAATAAAATTATTGGCCCTGCATATATTGAGGTTGCAAAAAAATATCCAAACAACGAAAAAAGCATTAATTACTTAGCAGATAAAATTATTAAAGGCGGTACAGGTGTATGGGGAACAATGCCTATGACAGCTCACGCTAGCTTGAAAAAAGATGATGCTAAATTAATGGCAAAATACATTTTATCATTGAAGAAAAAGTAAAATCATAACCAGATTAAACCCTATTGATAATGAAAACAGAGCAAGAAAATAAAACCGCGAGTAACCGCCGCGATTTTATTAAAACCAGCGCCATAGCTGCCGCTGCATTTATGATTGTTCCTCGCCATGTTTTAGGTGGTAAAGGATTTTTAGCCCCAAGCGATCGCTTGCTTGTTGCTGGTATTGGTGCAGGCGGTAAAGGACAAAGTGATATTGCTATGTTTGCTAAAAGCGGTAAAGCTGATATTGCTTTTTTATGCGACGTTGATGACCGCAGAGCCGCAAATAGCGTAAAAGCTTTTCCAAAAGCTAAATATTATAAAGATTGGAGAGAAATGATGGATAAAGAGCATAAAAACTTTGATGCTGTTTCTGTTTCTACTCCGGATCATAACCACGCTATTCAGGCTTTAGCAGCAATGCAATTAGGTAAGCATGTTTATGTTCAAAAACCTTTAACCCATGATATTTACGAAGCTCGAATTTTAACAGCTGCTGCAAAAAAATATAAAGTAGTTACTCAAATGGGTAATCAAGGCGCATCAAATGATGGTCCACGCCAAATGAAAGAATGGTATGAAGCCGGTTTAATTGGCGATGTACACACGGTTTACGCATGGACCAATCGCCCGGTTTGGCCACAAGGTATTCCATGGCCTACAACAAAAGCAGAAATACCAAAAGAATTAGATTGGAATTTATGGTTAGGTACTGCTCCTGAAAAAGATTTCGTTGATAAATTGGTTCCATTCAACTGGCGTGGCTGGTGGGATTACGGAACAGGTGCATTAGGCGATATGGGTTGTCACTTAATTGAAGCTCCGTTTAGTGTTTTAAATTTAAAATATGCTAAAGAGGTTGAAGCAAGCGTTGGTTCAGTTTATGTTGATGAATTTAAACGTGGCTACTTCCCAGAAAGTTGCCCTCCTTCTAGTCATGTAACCTTAAAATTCCCAAAAACCAACAAAACTAAAGGTGATGTTACGCTACATTGGATGGACGGTGGTATTCAACCTGAACGTCCGGAAGAATTAGAAGCTAACGAAACATTTGGCGATGGTGGTAACGGTACTTTATTTGTTGGTACAAAAGGTAAAATGATGAGCGAAACCTACAGTGCAAATCCGAAGCTTTTACCGCTTAGCAAGAATAATGATATTAAAGTTGCACCTAAATATGCCCGCGTACCAGATGGTGCAAACGGTCATTACAAACAATGGGTAGAGGCATCAATCGCTGGTTACGGTAAGCAAGAAGTTAGTTCTCCATTTGAAATTGCTGGCCCACTAACAGAAGCTTTATTAATGGCCAATTTAGCAATTAGAAGTTTTGATATTCAAAAAACAGTAAACGGTAAAGTAACGTATCCAGGAAGATATACTAAAATGCTTTGGGATAACGACAATATGAAAGTTACCAATTTTGATGAGGCAAACCAGTTTGTAAAACGCGAATATCGTAAAGGCTGGAATAATTTAACTCTATAATCGACACAAACCTCACAGAGTTAATATCCTGTGAGGTTTAATATAAAAAAAATGAAAAAAATTCTTCTATCAGCTTGTATTTTATTGGCTGTAACTCAAGTATCAAAAGCTCAAAAAGGTTTTAAACCATTATTCGATGGTAAAACAACTTCCGGATGGCATACTTATAATAAAAGTACGGCTGGAAGTGCTTGGCAAGTTCTGGATGGTGCTCTACACCTCGATCCTGCAAAAAAAGGTACAGATGGCGGTGGCGACTTAGTTACTGATAAAGAATACGGAAATTTCCATTTAAAATATCAGTGGAAAGTTGCTCCAAAAGCTAATAGTGGCTTAATTTTTTATATACATGAAGATCCAAAATTTAGTGCAACTTATTCAACGGGATTAGAAATGCAGGTTTTGGATAACGATGGTCATCCAGATGGAAGAATTACGAAACACCGTGCAGGCGATTTATATGATCTAGTTAAAAGTTCATCAGAACCTGTAAAACCTATTGGCGAATGGAATTCTGCAGAAATCGTCAGTAAAAAAGGCCAATTAACACTAATTCTTAATGGAGTTACTGTTGTGAAAACAACGTTATGGGATGATAACTGGAAAACCCTAGTTGCCGGAAGTAAATTTGCCACCTGGACAGATTGGGGAACTTTTAAAACCGGGAAAATTGCATTACAAGACCATGGCGATGAAGTATGGTACAAAAATATTATGATAAAAGAATTGTAGGATGAGAAGGTTGAGATTAAGGCTGAGGTTAAGATCAAGCAAGAAAAATATATCGGAAGCTAGATTAAGATTTATAACTGAAAAGATATCTACTTACTATAGCCAATATTAACCTTAAACTCAGTCTTAATCTCAATCTCGATCTTAACCTTAACTCTTAAACCAAATATAAACACAAATGAATAGCACTACTCGCTTTAAACTCTCTACCATGATGTTCCTGGAATTTTTTATCTGGGGTGCATGGTTTGTAACTTTAGGAACTTTCCTTGGTAACAACTTAAAAGCCTCAGGTTCTGAAACTGGAGCCGTATTTTCAACTCAATCATGGGGAGCTATAATTGCACCATTTATTGTAGGTTTAATTGCAGATAGATATTTTAACGCTGAAAGAATACTAGGTGTTTTACATATTGTAGGTGCTGTACTAATGTACCAAATGTACACTGCCGCCGATGTAAGTGTTTTCTACCCATATGTGTTAGGTTACATGATTTTATTTATGCCAACACTTGCTTTGGTTAACTCAGTTTCTTTTAATCAAATGAAAGATCCTGAAAAAGAATTTGCTAATATCCGTGTATTCGGAACCATCGGTTGGATTATCGCAGGCTTGCTTATTAGCTTCGTATTTCATTGGGACTCTCCTGAAGGAATTCAATCCGGATTATTGAAGAATACGTTCTTGATGGCAGGAATCGCATCATTAGTTTTAGGATTGTTTAGTTTTACTTTACCAGTCACACCTCCAAAAGTTGCTGAAGGTAGCATTAAGGTTAGAGACATTTTAGGACTAGATGCTTTAAAATTACTTAAAGATAAAAACTTTGCAATATTCTTTATTTCCTCTATTCTGATTTGTATTCCTTTGGCATTTTATTATCAAAACGCGGGATTATTTCTTGCTGATATTAAAGTATCTAACCCAACAGGTAAAATGGCCATTGGTCAGGTTTCTGAGGCATTATTTTTACTTGCAATTCCTGTATTCTTTTCTAAATACGGTTTTAAGAAAACGATTTTGATTGGTATGCTAGCTTGGGCAGTTCGTTACGTTCTTTTCGCTTATGGCAACGCAGATAATCTAAGTTTTATGCTTATTATAGGCATTGCATTACACGGTGTATGTTACGATTTCTTCTTTGTTTCTGGTCAAATTTACACCAATTCTAAAGCTGGTGAAAAGGTAAAAAGTGCAGCTCAAGGAATTATAACTTTAGCAACTTATGGTGTAGGTATGCTTATCGGTTTTATTGTAGCAGGTTACATAACTGATATGTACAAATCTGGCGATGTTACCGATTGGAAAATGGTTTGGATTATCCCGGCAGGAATTGCAGCAGTAGTATTTTTACTTTTTGCCGTTTTATTTAATGATAAAACAAAAGCTGAAATCGAAGTTAAAGCAATATAAAACATGAAATCTAACTTAAATAGAAGAAATGCCTTAAAAAACATCATAGCAGGTACCGCAGCTATTGGTGTTTCTTCAGGATTTTCATCGCTTGCAATGAACAAAACAGATTTACAAGAACAGCCTTGGAAGCTGAAAGGAAATATTAATCATTCGGTTTGTCGTTGGTGTTTCAGTACGCTTGATGTAGAAACATTGTGTACCGAAGCTAAAAAACTAGGTTTAACCGGCATTGATTTGGTTGGGCCTAAAGATTGGCCAACCCTTAAAAAACATGGTTTAACATCAAGTATGTGTAATGGAGCTGAAATTAATCTGGTAGATGGTTTCAATGATAAAAAATTTCACGAGCAGTTGGTTAAAAACTATTCAGAGATGATTCCTCGAGTTGCCGAAGCAGGTTATAAAAACCTGATTTGTTTTAGTGGCAACCGCAGAGGAATAGATGATGAAACAGGATGGAATAATTGTGTTGAAGGATTAAAAAAATTAATTCCTTTAGCAGAAAAACATAACGTTATACTGATTATGGAGTTGCTAAACAGTAAAGTTAACCATAAAGATTACCAGTGTGACAATACACCCTGGGGTGTAGAACTATGTAAACGTTTGGGTTCTGAAAACTTCAAATTGCTCTATGACATCTATCACATGCAAATTGATGAGGGTAATGTAATTAGTACAATTAAAACAAGCCACAATTATATAGCGCATTACCATACAGCGGGCGTTCCAGGCAGAAATGAAATTGATGATACGCAAGAACTTTACTATCCTGCAATAATGAAAGCCATAGTCGAAACTGGCTTTAAAGGTTTCGTAGCACAAGAATTTATTCCAAAAAATGCAGATAAACTGGCTTCTTTAAAAAAGGCCATATCAATTTGCGATATTTAAATAATTATGGTATCAAGAAGAAATTTCCTAAAAACAAGTGGCATGGCAGCAGCTGCAATATATTTAATGCCATCATTTGCTTTCGCAGCGGACGAAAAAGTAGTTGGTTTACAACTATATTCTTTACGTGAAGATTTACCTAAAGATGTAAAAGGCGTTTTGGAAAAAGTCGCATTATCAGGATTTAAAGAAGTAGAAACTTATGGTTTCTCTATTAAAGATCAGTTTTGGGGCTTAACTCCAATTGAATTAAAGAAAATTTTAGATGCCAATGGATTAAAGGCTGTTAGTGGCCATTATGGTTTAGGCAGTTATTTAGTTGATGACAACACTGAAGAACTTAAAGCTGCAATTGCTGCTGCAAAAGTTTTAGGTAGTAAATATGTAACAATTCCCTGGTTAAGTCCAGATTTAAGGAAAAATGCAGATGATTATAAAAAGCTGGTAGCCAAGATTAACAAAGCTGGCCAAATGTGTAAAGATGCAGGAATACGACTAGCCTATCACAATCACGATTTCGAATTTGAGAAACAAGGCGATACAACTGGCTACGAAATTCTACTCAAAGGCACGGATAAAAAACTTGTTGATTTTGAACTGGATTTATACTGGGTTGTTCGTTCAGGTATGGATCCTGTAGCATTATTTAAAGAAAATCCAGGGCGATTTACCATGTGGCATGTTAAAGATATGGATAAAACGAAAAAAGAGTGGAATACTGAAGTTGGTCAGGGTTCAATTAATTTTAAAGCAATTTTCGCTGCTGCAAAACTTTCGGGCATGAAACATTTCTTTATTGAGCATGAAACTAATTACAAGCCAAATCCAATTGAATCGGTAAAAATTAGCTGTGACTACGTTAAAAAAGAATTGATATAACCTATAAAAGCTTCACCATGAATTCTAGAAGAACATTTATAAAACAGGCAGGAATGGCGGCTGGTGCTGCATTGCTAATTCCATCTTTTGCTTTTGATAAAGTAACTAAAAATGTTGGCTTACAATTATACTCCTTACGAAAAGAATTACCTGCAGATGTTAAAGGTGTAATTGCTAAAGTTGCTGATGCAGGTTACAAAGAAGTTGAAACTTATGGTTTTGCTAATGGAAAGTTTTGGGGATTAACACCAAAAGAATTTAAAACACTATTGAAGGATAATGGTTTGAAAGCTCCAAGTGGACACTACAGTATGGATGATTTCAGGAAAACCGGGAAAACGGATAAACTTAAAGCTGATATCGAATCTTCGGCCGCAATTGGTGGTAAATATTTTACTATTGCGGGTGCTCATGTAGACATGACGATGGGCGTAGACGGTTTCAAAAAAACTGCTGATGATTTTAATAAAGTTGCCGAACTTGCTAAGGCTTCTGGTTTAAAATTTGCTTATCATAACCATGATTTTGAATTCAAAAAAATAGGCGACACAACTGGCTATGACGTTTACTTAACAGAAACAGACAAAAATCTCGTAAACTTCGAATTGGATTTATATTGGGTTGTTCGTTCAGGAAATGATCCGCTAGCATTATTTAAAAAATATCCAGGACGTTTCCCCATGTGGCATGTTAAAGATATGGACAAGGCAAAGCCAGAATGGAACACTGAAGTTGGAAAAGGTTCAATTGATTTTAAATCAATTTTTGCAGAGGCTAAACTTTCGGGTATGCAGCATTATTTTGTAGAGCATGAAACCAATTATAACCCAACTCCCATTGAATCTATTAAAACCAGTTGTGACTATATAAAAGCAAATTTGATATAGATTATTAGACTTACTAAGTTTTGTTCTTGTATGGATGAAACTTAGTAAATCTGTTATTTGCATTTTACGGTAGTCTCAACCGAAGCATAGCCAAATGGAGAAAACTTAGTCAATTAACAGATTAAAAAGATTTTTCCCCTGCGCTACTGAATTCCTATTCAAAATCTATACCTAAGCATCCACTATAGAATCTATAATTTAATTTATTTTCGCCGCCAGCACACACGTATTTTTAAATTGCTTGGTTTTTCCATTCAAATCAAATACATCAAAAATGATAACGTAAATGCCTATTGCGGCTTTTTGACCATTATCATTTATACCATCCCAGCTTAAATTTCCCTTTGTTCCAATAGTTTGATTTTTCAATAGCTTTCTAACTAATCTTCCTTTATCCGAATAAATATTTACGGTAGCAAAACTAGCATTTTCAGTTACCTGATAATCTAAAGTCAATAAATCTTCAAAGTTATCTCCATCAGGCGAAAAAGTTTTAGATAACAATTTCACATAAACTTCATCTCCGTTTGATTCTTGAGAGTTTTTATAGGTTGGTGTGGCAAAGCCAACTGAAGCCGCGGCAGATTTAAAATTACCAACTTCGTTTGCATTTTTCTCCATAGAAACCCGCTCTAAAGATACACCATCAGGGTTTTGAAGTAAAGCTACATGCATTTTTTCGTTATAATCAAACCTATCTATCTGCAAACTGTTGCTTAATATTATCACCGTGCCTCTATCATTGTTAAACCCTGGCATGCTACTTAGTTGAATAAAATTATTAGGATTTTCACAAAAATAATTTGCTTTAATAATTGAGGCATCTGTAGTGATAACCCAATAAGTTTTTGGAAATATTAACAAGCTCTTAGCTGATAAATTTTTAATATTTGCAACCTTCCCATTTGCATCTAGATTGGCCAATTGTAAATCTTTCAGATCCAGAACTTGGTCGTTTTTATTATAAATTTCAACAAAATCTACGCTTCCAACTTTTGGATTAAACAGTATTTCAGAAATCAAAATATCGTTTTTATCTGCTTTCCTGGCAATAAATAATTTAGCTGTATTCGCATCAGGACTTATTAAATTACCAGCACAATCCGTTATATTGTTTAAGGTTAAAATATTTTCTATACCTCTTGCTAACGGACTAGACAACACCATCGTAGCAGTGTTAAAATTTGGAGAATTGACAATTACTGATTTCGGTTGACCAATACCATGATTGATAGAATAATTAGTGATTTGCGCTACCGATAAACTATCTACTGATTTTGAGAATTCAACATGGACGGTAACACTATCAATAACATTTGCCGATACAAGCTTAGGAATTTCTTTGCTCAGTTGGGTATTGTATATTGAATTTTGCTTGCCGGGTGTTCCTCCAGAAGCATCAACAGAAGCAGCCCAATTTTGACTGCCCTTACAAATGCCTTTCGGGTCAATTAATTCTAAACTATAGCCACCTTTTTTCTTCGCATCATCTCTGTACCAACTATCAGTATATGCAACCTTGTCAATTATTTTACCAGTTGGATCATTTAGAGTAAGTACATCCCTATCATTATTTAAGCTAGGCCATGGCGAAATTCCGATCACTTTACCAAAAGACTTAAACAAAACTTCATCAGCTTTTGCGGTTAAAATTATATGCTGGTTCGGCTTAATTGTATCAATAGGTAAAGTAGATGTGGGAGTTTGGTCGTTAAATTTCCATCCTTGAGTTAGAATATATTCCTTGGTGGTATTCCAAATCTCCACAAATTCTTTTTGCGGCAAAGCAGAACTGCCCGTTGGATTTGCAAAGATTTCGTTAATTACAACATCACCAAATTTAGCTATGTATGGCTTAATAAAGCTAAATTTTACATTACTGTTTGCAGCAATAACATTGCCTTTTTTATCCTTTACGCCGTTTATATTTAATATATATTCTCCAGAATTAAAATCTTTGGAGAAAGTAAACCGAAATACATTTGGCAAAGTAGTTACAGCAACATTTGCCGGATGGCCATAACCGTTTGATAAAGTGTAATTGGTATTTACCAATGCAGAACTTATGTCTAAAGCTTCAGAAAAAGCAACATCCAATGTTGAAGCATTTATAACTTCGATATTTTTAACAGTTGGTGGAGTTATATCTGGTAAAAGGTCATCAATTTTAAAATCATCAAAAATATATAGGTTGTATCTGGAAGCCGTTGCATATTTACAATAAATACCTGTAAATAATGAAGTTGTAAACGTCTTATCTGTAGCGCTTCCCTCAAGATTAAAATTATTACCCCCTAAAACATCGGTAAATAAATCCCATTTCCCATTAGCATCTCTAGTAACTTTAACCTTCGCAAAAACTCGATTTGCATTTGCTCTTACTTTTTGTGGTCCGGTAATAATACGAGTTACTGTAGTCCCAGTTTGCTTGTATAAATGAAAACCATCTGCTGCTCTAGTTTCGCCAATTTGAATGAAATATCCATTCAAACTCCCTTTCAAATCTTCCTTATCAGCAGTTAAATAAATGCGCACTAAGTTAGTTGTTGATGGATTGAAATCTAGTTGCACTAAAAATTCCCAGCTAACGTTTAAGCTTTGTTGATTTGCCGTGGAAAGCGAAATAACTTGCGATGCGAGTTGTTGTCCTTTAGATTGTAGTTGCTTCTGCGGGTTTACCTGAAAATAATTAACATCGCCTTTCCATGTCGGATTTTGGGAGAAATCGCCATCAGAAAACGAATCGATAACCTGGGAAAATGCAATTTTAGAAAATAACAATAGGGATATAAGCAGAATTTTCTTCATATTTGGGCTTATATCAAATGTTTAATAAATATAATAATTAAAATTTAAAATGAAAGTAGCAGTAGTTGGAGCAACTGGTTTGGTTGGTACCGTAATGTTAAAAGTATTGGAGGAAAGAAATTTCCCTTTAACAGAGTTAATTCCTGTAGCATCTGAAAAGAGTGTTGGTAAGGAAATTACTTTTAAGGGTAAGAAGTTCCCAATCGTTAGCATGGATACTGCAATCGGTATGAGACCAGATATTGCCCTCTTCTCTGCTGGTGGAAATACTTCATTAGAACATGCGCCACGTTTTAAAGAGGCTGGAACGACTGTTATTGATAATTCTTCGGCATGGAGAATGGACCCAACAGTTAAATTAATTGTTCCTGAAGTTAATGCCCATGAGCTTTCTATCGATAACAAAATAATTGCAAACCCGAATTGTTCTACCATACAAATGGTGGTGGTTTTGAAACCTTTGCACGATAAATATAAAATCAAACGTGTAGTGGTTTCTACGTACCAATCTGTAACCGGAACAGGCGTTAAAGCTGTTGAGCAATTGATGAATGAGCGTAAAGGCATTGATGGTCCGAAAGCTTATCCTTACGAAATTGATTTAAATGTTCTTCCTCACATTGATGTTTTCATGGAAAATGGATACACCAAAGAAGAGATGAAAATGGTGAAAGAAACAAATAAAATCATGAGCGATGACAGCATTAAAGTTACCGCTACTACCGTTCGTATTCCGGTAATGGGTGGTCACTCAGAATCGGTAAATATCGAATTTGAAAATGATTTCGATTTGGCTGAAGTTCGCAGTATTTTAGAAAAATCACCTGGCATTATCGTTGTTGATGATGTTGCAAATTTAAAATACCCAATGCCGAAAGATGCGCATGAAAAAGATGAAGTTTTTGTAGGTCGTATTCGTAGAGATGAATCGGCACCTAAAGCTTTAAACCTTTGGATTGTTGCTGATAATCTGCGTAAAGGCGCTGCAACAAATGCAGTTCAAATTGCAGAATATTTAATCCAGAAAGAATTAGTATAAATATTACCAGATCTATAAGGTTTTGAAAACCTTGTAGATCTTTTTATTAAAAGCGATGTGTTAACCACCCATCGCTTTTTTATGATAAAACTAATCCTAATCTCTAATTTATATATAAATTAGAGATTATAATCTAAATATTATATATAAATTAGAGATTATAATCTAAATATTATATACCTTTATGTAAACTGATAGATAAAATTATGATTGAGAGGGACTTAAATTCAGTTATTAAATCAAAGTTTTTTAAAGGAAAAGCTATTATTTTAACTGGCGCAAGGCAAGTAGGTAAAACAACCTTATTAAAACAGCTCGTAAAAGAAACTGAACTACCATTTGTTTTTTTAAATTGTGATGAAGCTGAAGTTCGTAATACTCTAGAAAACACAAGCGTTGAAAGACTGAAATCGATAATTGGAAATAATAAAATCATTTTTATTGATGAAGCACAAAGAGTAAATGGAATTGGATTAACTTTAAAAATTATAGTTGATAATTTTGCTGATATACAGCTTCTCGTTACTGGTTCATCATCATTAGAGCTAGCTACAGGAATAAAAGAACCACTAACTGGCAGAAAATTTGAATACAATCTCTTCCCTTTTTCGATATCAGAATTGGCAAATGACAAAAATTTATTAGCTGAAGAACAGGCTTTAGAAAAGAGATTGATTTATGGCAGTTATCCTGATGCCATAAATTATCCTGGCGAGGAAAAAGAGCTTTTACTTAATTTAACCAACAGTTATTTATTTAAAGATATTTTATCCTTAACTAGCATTAGAAAACCGATACAATTAGAAAAATTGGTTCAAGCGTTGGCTTTACAAATGGGGCATGAAGTTTCTTACCAAGAACTTGGACAAATTATCGATGCAGATAAACAAACGGTAGAAAAGTATATCGATTTGTTGGAACAATGCTTTGTAATTTTTAAACTTACAGCTTTCAGCAAAAATCTTCGAAACGAAATAAAAAAGAGCAGAAAAATATATTTTTATGATAACGGAATCCGAAATGCATTAATCCAAAATTTTAGCTCTTTAGCATTAAGACAGGATACAGGAGCATTATTTGAAAATTATATTATAGCTGAATTTATAAAGAAGAATAACAATAAACGAAGATTTGCCAAATATTATTTCTGGAGAAGTTTTCAGCAACAAGAAATAGATTTAATTGAAGAAGTTGATGGAAATATCAATGCAATGGAAATTAAGTGGAACGAAAATAAAAAAGTTAAATTTCCAACCACTTTTACAGATGCTTATCTTATTAACACTACATCTGTAATTAATAAAAAAAATTATTCAAGCTTTTTAATATAAATATTTACAATGAAGATTTTTAAAGTATCCATAATCTTAATTGCGCTATCTTTTCAATCATTTGCTCAAAACAGAATCCAAAACCTTGAAAAAGCTTTTAATAATTTATTAAATGATGAGCAAACAAAACACGCCATTGCATCCCTTTGTGTATTAGATGCCAATACAGGAAAAACGCTTTTTGCTAAAAATGAGCAGATTGGTTTAGCAACAGCATCGACATTAAAAACAATAACAGCAGCAACAGCTTTCAGTATTTTAGGTAAAGATTTTCGATTTCAAACATCTTTAGCTTATACCGGAAATATCACTGCAGATGGAACTTTAAAAGGAAACTTAATCATTATCGGTAGTGGCGACCCAACATTAGGCTCATGGCGTTATCAAAACAAAGAAAATACAGTTTTAAAACAATGGGTTACGGCAATTAGTACTGCTGGAATTAAGAAAATTGAGGGTTCGATAATTGGCGATGATAGAATTTTTGGTACACAAACGACACCTGAGGGTTGGGTTTGGCAAGATATTGGCAACTATTACGGTGCCGGAACTTCTGGCCTTGCCTGGAGAGAAAATCAGTTCGATATTCATTTACGCCCGGGTACAGGCATTAGCGATGAAGTAAAAATTGTAAAAACAACTCCTGAAACACCATACATTCAAATTGTAAATGAGTTAAAAACCGGAGCAACTGGTACTGGTGATAGAAGTTATGCTTTTCTACCTCCTTACAGTAATGTTGCCTATTTGCGAGGCAATTGGGGCATGGGAATCAGCAAGACAGGAATTTCTGTTGCGCTCCCCGACCCTGCTTTTGATTGTGCTTATCGGTTGCAAGATACCTTGAAAAGATTGGGTGTAACCGCAACCCAGCAAGCAACTACAACTCGTTTACTAATATCGAGTAATCAATCCATTCCTGTTGTTACCCAAAAAATAAGCACGATCAGTTCGCCAACATTAAGCGAGATTACGTATTGGTTTTTGAAGAAAAGCATTAACCTTTATGGAGAAACACTGTTAAAAACTATTGCGCTAAAATCAGGAAAGTCAGCTACAACCTCAAACGGTGCGCAAACCGAGATTAACTTTTGGTCGGAGAAAGGCATTGATAAATCTGCTTTAAATATTATTGATGGAAGCGGACTTTCACCGGGCGATAGAGTTACGACTTCTGCCATGGCGAATATCCTTTACCAAATCCAGAAAGAAAATTGGTATGCTGATTTTTATAAAGCTTTACCAGAATACAATGGCATGAAAATTAAAAGCGGCACCATAAATGATGTTTCAGCTTTTGCAGGCTACCACACCGATTCGGCAGGAAATAAGTATGTTATTGTAATTAACATTAATAACTACATGGGAAGCGGAATCAATAAAAAGTTATTTAAAGTTTTGGACGAGTTGAAATAGTATTGCTTAACCCATAGGTCTTACTTGAAGCTTAATTCCAGCCTCAGTTAAAACCGTTTTAACATCGTTCATGGCTTCAGTACGAACTTCGCCAGCATTTGTTAAATCTGCTACCCATAATAAGGTTCGTATGGTTATTGCATATTCCCCGAAATCCTGAAGAATAATTAATGGTTTAGGTATAGGCAGAACATGCTCATTTTTCGCCAGTTTATCGGCAATTAATTTACGGGTACTTTCTATATCCGTTTCATAAGGTACACTGATATTAAATTCTACACGTTTGCTTCTATCCTGCATGGTCCAATTAATTAAATGTTGAGACAGTAAATCGCCATTTGGAACAATAATATCAGAGCCTTCTGCACTATGAATTTTACTTGAACGAACACCAATTTCTTTAACTATACCCGATTTGGTTCCAATTTCGATTTGATCACCAATTTGTATTGGTCTTTCGAAAGCAATAATAACACCCGAAACTAAGTTATTTACAATGTTTTGTAAACCGAATCCAATACCAACACCTAATGCGCCAAGCATTATCGATAATTTATCAATCGGAATACCTGCAGCCGCTACCGCTATAAAAAATCCAATCGTCCAAATCGCCAAACGAATCAGTAACATCATGGAATTTAAACCACTCCTTTTTCCTCCAGTTACGGCTTTTTCGTGTCCGAAGAAAAAACTAATGAAACTTGAAATGATTGAGGATAGCCAAATAATGCAAATAAATATTGCAATACTTGCGAAGGTAAATTTGTAACTTCCTAAGCTTCTGGTTTCATAAAAGAAATTGGAGGTAGCGGTAGTAAGCACATCGTACAAAGTAATATTTCTAATAAACGACACGAAAAACACCATACAGGCAATTACCCACAAATAACGCTGAAGACGAAATTGCAATTCCTTATAGTTGATAAAATCGGAAAAACGACTGGATTGATAAGCCTCGGTTTGCAAGTAAACAGCTTCCAAAACCAATGTACAGAAAACTTTTAGTGTAATACCTAGCATTAAACACTCTACAGCACTAACACCAAATATTTTGGCAAGTGATAGCCTACCTGTAAGATTAAATATAATGGATAATAAAACTTGGATAATGGCAAATATAGCCAGCGCTTTTGTTGCCGGTGATGGATCTAAACCCACAAATAATTTGTTTCTGGTTTGAATAATTTTAACCCCTATAACAATCAGCAATATGCCTGCAATAAATAGTCCCCAACGTTCTCCAAATGCAGAGTCTAATAAAATATCATCCAAAGCATAAAAAACCCATAATATAACTAATACAAACCAAATTAATTTTGATTGCTTGGTTAAAAATGGGAATATTAAAAAGCATAAAGCACCTAAGCGAAAAACTTCAAATGCATGCAATAAAGACATGGTGGGATTTGCGAAAAGAAAAGGCACATAAGTGAAAAAAGCAAAAATTGAGCTCATAAAAACGCCTCGCTTTAAAAAGTTAATCTGTGCCAGAATACTTTCTGCATCATCCATTTTTTTAACCCTCCTCATGTTTGAAATCATCCAGGAAGTGAGTAAACTAAAAATGAGAATGCTTAACACGACAACCGAAAGCTTACCACCCAGAAAAATGGTAATTATTTTTCCCGAGCGTTCCAATGCTTTTGTAACGGTTTCGAAAAAAGAAGTTTCGTATTGGCTGGGTTTAGCCTTAAATAGTGGTGCCTCTTCCATAGACCACATCTTTATCTTCTTTGATATTGATAGATAAACCATATCAGATGACAGGTTTTTAGTTTGTAAAAGGTTAACCGAAATCCGACTACTCAATAAGTTAATCTTTATTAGTATCTGTCTTTCAGCCTTATTTAATTTATTGCCATCATTCAGAATTTCAGATAATTGCGTTCTCAATGTAGAATCTGAAACATTACATTTCAGTTCAGCATCGTTAAGGATTTTATTTAAATCAGCATTGCTTTTTTTTAATTGACTGACATATTCTGTTAAAGTAGTTTTGTAGCCCGATAAATTCTCCTCAACCTCAGCCAATATGATTACGGCGCTGTTAAGGCTTCGCAAATTCATATTGTTACCATTTTTTTCAAATCGTAATTTAAATACTTTTATTTTTTTAATAATATCAGGCAACGTTTTTTCAATGCGGGAAACATCGTAGCTGCGCTGTAATAGGAATTTATCTCTATCTATTTTAAAATTGTAAGTTTCAACTTTTGTAACGAGTAATGGAATTTGAGATTCATCGAGCAATTTAACCGATTTAGTTATAGTAGAATCCTTTTTTTGCTGGGCAATAACTTCATGAAATGAAAATGTAAGGATTAATATTGCGAAAATACGGGTACAGCTTTTAAAATGGCCTATTAAAGACATAAGGAAATATTTCTATAAATAATGTTGGATGAAATTTGTACAATCAATAAGTGATATTCAATAGGGAATTGTAAAATTAAGATTATTAACGAACAAAACTGATATTTAACATTTCAGTAACATTAATTATTTGTAATTTGAAATATCAATTGATTTAATAAAAATGTTTAAGCAGATTTTAATTCTATCTATTTTATTTCCTTTGGTTTTATCTGCTCAGGTTAAAATCGACTTGACAATTCATATTCCGAAAAAAACTTCGGATAGTTTATTTATTGCAGGAAATTTTAACGATTGGAATCCAGGAAACAAAGCCTACAGCTTATCGCAAAAGGATAGTTTAACTTATGCTATCCAATTAAACTTACCTAAAGGAAACTTTGAGTTTAAAATTACGCGTGGTAACTGGGATAAGGCAGAATCTAAAAATGATGGCAAACCTATTGCAAACCGAACCCTAAATTTGAATGTTGATACCTCAATGAATATCAATGTAGCAAACTGGACGAATAATTTTAAGCCGATAAAAGAAGTTTACCACTACGGAGCCAATATTCATGTTGTAGATTCTGCGTTTATGATGCCTAAACTAAATAAACAACGACGGATTTCTATCTATCTTCCAAAAAACTATAATACTTCCAAAAGGAAATATCCGGTGATTTACATGCATGATGGTCAGAATTTATTTCACTCCAATCCTCCACGAGGAAATGAATGGGCTGTTGATTCGGTAATGGATAGTTTGATTAAAAATGGTGCTAAGGAAATGATTATTGTGGCTATCGATCATGGTGGAAAAGACCGGCTGAAAGAATATAATCCATATGATAGCGAGTTTGGGAAAGGCGAGGGAATTGCATATGTATCCTTTTTGGTTGAAACTTTGAAACCTTTTATAGATTTGAAGTATAGAACATTGAAAGATGTGAAAAATACATCCATTGTAGGGAGTTCGATGGGTGGTCTAATTTCAATGTATGCCATTGCTAAATATCCAAAGATTTTTGGTTCGGCTGGGGTTTTTAGTCCGGCGTTTTGGGTGGCACCGAAAATTTACGATGATGTTGCTCTTGGTTTACCCGGCATGATTGATAGCAGAGTGTATTTTGTTGCAGGCGATAGAGAAAGTACAGAGATGGTTCCTGATATGAAGAAAGCCTATACTATTTTGAATCCAAGCGGTAAGAAGAAAAATGTTGTGTTTGTTGAGAAGGAAGATGGGAAACATTCGGGATGGTTTTGGCATCGGGAGTTTGTTCCGTTTTATAAATTTATTGCTTTATATTCCGTTGACTAAAAGTCAACGGCAATGAAATTGAAATCTCCCAGAAAATTCAATTTACTAAGTCAATGACAAAAAATGCAATCGCCCAGAAAATTCATTCCCGTCAGTTTTAACTGACGGAATCTAAAACATCAGTTTAGGTATTTAGCCCATCGCATCATTTGACTTTATACCTTTTAGGGCAGTTTTAAATTTTTCCGAAGGATTATCAAACCCATGTTATTTAAACCCGATTGGAGTGGAAACCAAAAGCTTTTTCAGCTTTTGTTGCAACGCAAAGCGGGACTGCTTTACCCGAAGAACTACTGAAATTGCTTTCCAAAAAAATCAATTAATAATATTTAAACTTGATTTGCTAACCTAAGAATTGACAAAACCTTCTTTTATCCAAACTCAATTAAACCGAAAAATTGCTGCAACCACTTTCCAAAAACATCAATATTAATTTAAAATGAACAACTGATTAAACTTGAATAACTAAGGTAACATTAACAGCCTAAACGCTTTATTTATTTAAAAAATATATTAACTTTGGTGTTAGGCTTAGTAATTGTACTTTATACACTAAGCAGGTTAAAAAATCAATAAAATTAAATAAAATGAGCATAATTGTTAATGTCCATGCCAGACAAATTCTCGATTCGAGAGGCAACCCAACTTTAGAAGTAGAAGTAGTAACAGAAGCAGGCGCTTTCGGGCGTGCAGCGGTACCAAGTGGTGCATCTACTGGTCAACACGAAGCGGTTGAGTTACGCGATGGAGATAAATCTACATATTTAGGTAAAGGCGTTTTAAAAGCTGTAGAAAATGTAAATACTAAAATTGCTGATGCTTTAAGAGGTATTGATGTTTTCGAACAAAATACAATTGATAAATTAATGTTAGACCTTGATGCTACCGAAAACAAAGGTAATTTAGGTGCTAACGCAATTTTGGGTGTTTCTTTAGCGGCTGCAAAAGCGGCAGCTGATGAAATTGGTCAGCCTTTATACCGCTACATTGGTGGTGTAAATGCGAATACTTTGCCAATTCCGATGATGAACATCATTAACGGCGGTTCTCACTCTGATGCGCCGATTGCTTTCCAGGAATTTATGATTATGCCAGTAGGTGCACCATCTTTTTCTGAAGCATTGCGTTGGGGAACTGAAGTTTTTCATACATTAAAAGGTATTTTACATGATAGAGGGTTAACTACAACCGTTGGTGACGAAGGTGGTTTTGCCCCTACTTTTGATGGTACAGAAGATGCGATTGAAACGGTTTTAAAAGCGATTGAAAAGGCAGGTTACAAACCAGGTTCGGATATTTATTTAGCTTTAGATTGTGCATCATCTGAGTTTTACAAAGATGGCAAATACGATTACACTAAATTTGAAGGCGATAAAGGTGCCATTCGTTCAAGCGAAGAACAAGCACAATATTTAGCTGATTTATCTGTAAAATACCCGATTATTTCGATTGAGGATGGTATGGATGAAAACGATTGGGCAGGTTGGAAAGCTTTAACTGAAAAAGTTGGCGACAAAGTTCAATTAGTTGGTGATGACTTGTTTGTAACGAATGTTACGCGTTTACAACGTGGTATTGACGAAGAAATTGCAAACTCAATTTTGGTTAAAGTGAATCAAATTGGTTCGTTAACGGAAACAATTAATGCAGTTTCTTTAGCACAAACAAATGGTTATACTTCAGTTATGAGTCACCGTTCAGGCGAAACTGAGGATGTTACGATTGCTGATTTAGCTGTTGCTTTAAACTGCGGACAGATTAAAACGGGTTCGGCATCTCGTTCAGACAGAATTGCAAAATACAATCAGTTATTGCGTATTGAAGAAGAATTAGGCGAAAATGCCCGTTTCATTGGTAAAAACTTCAAATACGCGAAGAAATAAAACACCTAAATCCCCTAAAGGGGACTTAAGGAACTACCACTAAGCCCCTTCAAGGGTTTGGAGTGTTAACAAGTTGAAAAACTTATTTGCAAAACATCCGGAGATTTTAAATCTTCGGATGTTTTTATTTTAATACTATATTTGTTTATCGGTTTGGAGGTTTCAAATCTAACATCTAAAATCTCATATCAATATATGAAACGTTTAATAGACCTTTTCCGCAATAAATATTTTCTGGCAACAGTCGCTTTTGCCATGTGGATGCTGTTTTTCGATAAAAACGATATGATGTCGCAATACGAATACCGCAGCCAAGCGAACAAATTACAAGAAGAAAAGGAATATTTCGAGAAAGAAACTGCCCAGGTTAAAAAGGATTTAAACGAACTGAATACCAATTTAAATACAGCTGAAAAATTTGCCCGCGAAAAATATTTCATGAAAAAAGACAATGAAGATGTTTTCGTGATTATTCGTGAAGAAAAGAAAGACTAGAAGAGGATTTTAGAACAGGATTTTTAGGATTTTAGGATAAGGCAGGATTTAGGAGCAAAAACACCGTTTCTTCATCTCACATCAATTTGCATATTACTTAAGATACAAGATAGACTAGTTAGAATTAGTACATAACTTGGGAGGAGTATTTTTAGGATTTTAGGATAAGGCAGGATTTAGGAGTAGATTAAAAAAATCTAATATTTTTCCTCTTACGCCATACATCTCACACTATCCATTTTACATCTTCTTCCCTATTACATCAATTAGAGTTCTCCATTTCGCTTTCTAAAAAACCATTCTACACTTAGCAAAACCAAAATTAACCCGAATAACCATTTTATGTTAATCAGTTCATCATATTTACGGTCTTCGTAACTGATGGTTTTAATGTTTTCATTTTTCAAAATTTCATCGGCAATCTTCAATAAATCTTGTGGCATAAAAAGTTTACCATTGCTTTGTTTAGAAATGGCATTTAACAATTGATGGTTGGCTGTGGTTTGCTGGTATTCAGCAATTAATGCATTAACATAAAAACTACCAGATGCTGTAAATCTTTTCCCACCTAATGTTGTATTTGCGGTGTAAGCATAATTTCCTGAAGCCATATTACCGGCATCAAGTTGATAGGCACTTTCGGTTTTGGAGAACGTATAATTGAATAATTTCCCTGCCTCATTTTTAACTTGCAAATTCACTTCCGGTTCATTTACGGCCTGATAACTTTCATTGTAAAACGTAGCATTAAACTGAATTGATTCATTTTCATCATAAGCAGATTTAGAAGTAAAAACCTTAAATCTTCTTTTATCGTCTTTTACAGAAAGGTATTGAACTGTTTTGGAAATCAAATCATTTAAGCTCGATTGTTCGACTTCATTTTCCGCCTCAGATAGTTTCCAACGCCACAAACCTTCTCCCATTAAATAACCAGCTTTTAAACCATTATCATTAGTGAAAAACAGAAGTGGTTGCTGCGTACTTATCTTGCCAATACGCTGATTAAAAACTGGTGTAGCACTGGCATTAACTGTTAATCTACCAAATGGAGTTAGCAGAGGATCGAAAGTTGAAAAGGTTTTTTTCTCCTCTTCTGATAAGTTGAAACTCGTAAATCCATTGGCGAAATCTGGATAAACTTCTTGAATGGAACCATTTGCAGAACTTAAATTAACCTGATTTTGAACTTGATTGAAGGCATTTATACCACTTTGAGCGCCTAAAATATACCAAATCGGTCTCTTTGAAGCGATTACTTTTTGCAAAAATGCCGATGAAATATTCTGCGCATCGGGCAATTGGTAAAGAACGATTAAATCAAATTTCGATGGGTCTGTCGAACTTAAATCATCAGCAAGAGCAAGTTTTACCTCGTAATGCTTATTAAGCGAAATCGCCTCTTTAAGCACACCCAAATCTGGATGAGGTGAAACTCCAGCCAGCAAAACTTTCTGCCTCCCGTCAATAACTTCTATATAAAACGTTTGCGAATTATTTTTTGTTGTAATTTCATTTGGGAGTTTCGCCAGCTGAACGGTATATTCTTGAACTCCAATTTTGCCTGCATGTAACTTTATAGGTATGGTTTTAACAAATGAGTTGTTATTGATGGCGATATTTTGTTGCGCAACCTTCCCCCCATTCTGGCTGACCGTTAGTTTTGTATTTTCTCTATCACTTTGAAACGCCTGAATCTGCACTTCAACAGTAAAATCATCATCTAAATAAACAATGTTATTATAATTTACATTCGAGATTAAAACATCGCGTTTGGGGATGCTATCGCCCAAAGCAATTGTATAAACCGGTGCATTTATTTGATTGATGCTGTACAATGGATTGCCGCCATGATTGAAAATACCATCAGTAGCCAGAACAATTGCACCAATGTTCCTATTGGTATATTCGTCTTTAATCTTCTGAAAAAACGCTGAAGCATCTGTTAGTTTTCCTTGATTTTTGAAATCAAATCCATCAGCTACAGAATCGCCAAAATTGTAGGTTTTTACTTCGTATTTATCTGAAAGTTTATCTTTTAATGCTTTTAAATTTTGTTCATATAGTTTCTGGTCGAAACGGGTGGCTTTAACTTGCCCTACGGATAAAGAGTTATCTTGCCCGATAATAATTACGGGCTTATCTAATGTATAATTTAAAGTCTTGATTAGTGGAGCGAATAAAAGCCATGCTATTGTGGTAACAGCAACCATTCTGATGGCGGCCAATCCATATCGTAACTGCTTATCAAGGTTTCTATTGCCGATGTAAAGCAACCATGAATATAATACGCCCAATGTAAGGCAACCCAGAAAATACAAAATAGAAGTACCAGCAAAAAAGCCATTCATATTTTATAAAGATGCTAATTTTGAGGAACTTTTCTAGTTATTTAACCGCAAAGAACACAAAGAATTTACGCAAAGAAAAGCCAAGTTAAGTTTTTAGTTTAGTGGACATAGAATAAATGCCCCCTTTTTAAAAAACTAGCTTAGCGTTCTTTGCGACTTAGTATTTAGAAAATCTTCTCGACCTTTGCGGTTAAATCGTTAAGTTATTTAACCGCAAAGAACACAGAGAATTTACGCAAAGAAAAGCGAAGTTTAAGTTTTTATCCATGAGGCACAAAGTCAAACGCATAATTTAAAAAACCCAGCTTAGCGTTCTCTGCGATTTAACATTTAGAAAAACTTGGTGAGCTTCGCAGTTAAAAATTATAATTTTATTTAACCACAAAGAACACAAAGAATTTACGCAAAGAAAAGCCAAGTTAAGTTTTTAGTTTAGTGGACATAGAATAAATGCCCCTTTTTAAAAAACCAGCTTAGTGTTCTTTGCGACTTAGTATTTAGAAAATCTTCTCGACCTTTGCGGTTAAATCGTTAAGTTATTTAACCGCAAAGAACACAAAGAATTTACGCAAAGAAAAGCCAAGTTTAAGTTTCTAGTTTAGTGGATATAGAATAAGGGCTCTCTTCTTAAAAAACCAGCTTAGCGTTCTCTGCGATTTAACGATTAGAAAATCTTCGCGACCTTTGCGGTTAAATCGTTAATTTATTTAGCTTTAACTAAACCAAATTTCATGAAATTAATCTGCTTAACGTTTCTGCTATTTTTAAGTCTTATGGCCAATGCCCAAAACAACTTCAAAGCATCTCAAATTAAATTCGAAAGAGTAGAAAATGCCTATCAGGAAAAATGGGAAACCTTACAGAAATTTATAAAATCAGCTGGCTACGGCAAAGAAATCTCTATGGTAATAAATGCTTACAAAGTAGAAGGAAAATTGGAAATTTGGTTGAAAAGCAAAGCAGATAAAAACTATTCGTTATTTAGAGTTTACGATTTCTGTGCGCATTCTGGCACATTAGGGCCAAAAGTTATCGAAGGCGATAAACAAACACCGGAAGGATTCTACTTCATTAATGTTTTCAATCCGATGAGCAGCTTTCATTTATCTTTAGGTGTAAACTACCCAAATTCAGTTGACTTAGCGAGAACTGGAATAGATAGAAAACCAGGTGGTGAGATTTACATTCATGGGAATTGCGTAACCGTAGGTTGCATCCCTTTAACCGACGATAAAATAAAGGAAGTTTACGTTTTAGCAGTCGAGGCTAAGAATTCTGGTCAGGAAAAAATCCCTGTTAACATTTATCCATTCAAAATGACCGAAGAAAATGTAAAAAAGTATAAAACAAAATTTCCGGCGCAGTTAGGCTTTTGGAAAACCTTACAATCTGGATATTTGGCTTTTGAGAAGAATAAAAACTTAGCTGATATTAAGGAGGTAAAAGGAAAATATGTTGTAAAATAGAAAACCTGCTAGCGTTTATATTGCTAGCAGGTTTTAAGCTTTTATCTTTGGTCTTTCAGCTAAAATTACAGCATTCCTCCGCAAACCGATAAAGTTTGTCCGGTTACATAAGCACTCATATCAGATGCCAAGAACACACAAACATTCGCAATATCTTCTGTTTCACCTGCTCGTTTTAGTGGAATATCTTTTTCCCATCCAGCAACAACTGCAGGGTCTAAAACCTCAGTCATTTCGGTACGAATAAAACCTGGAGCTACAACATTAGCACGAATATTTCTAGAACCTAATTCTTTAGCAACCGACTTTGTGAAACCTATAATACCAGCTTTTGATGCTGCGTAGTTTGCTTGTCCGGCGTTACCGGTAACACCAACTACCGAGCTCATATTAATAAAAACACCTTTACGGGCTTTCATCATCACTTTCGAGGCAGCTTTAGTTACGTTGAATACAGATTTTAAGTTGATGTTTATAACATCATCCCAGTTTTCTTCACTCATGCGCATTAACAAACCATCTTTGGTAATGCCAGCATTATTCACTACAATATCAATCGTTCCGAACTCAGCAACTACGTCATTTATTAATTGCTCTGCTTCAGCAAATTTTGATGCATCAGAACGGTAACCTTTAACTTTCGTACCGAAACTTTGTAATTCTTGCTCCAACGCCTCACCTTTTTCTACCGATGATAAATATGTGAATGCTACATTAGCACCTTGCTCAGCAAATTTTTCAGCTATTTTACGGCCAATACCTTTCGATGCGCCAGTAATTAATGCTGTTTTTCCTTCTAGTAATTTCATTTTTAATTTTTGTTGTTTTTCAGTCTGATTGTTGTTGTCAGTCTGAGCTTGTCGAAGACTTTTATTAACCTTCTTCAAATATATTATCTATTCTTCTTTTTTCAAATTTGATAATCTAACAATTTCATCCCAATCTTCCGAAAACAAGGCTTCTTTTTTCTTTCTACTCCAGCCTTTAACTTGTTTATCAAATTCTATAGCATGTCCAATTTGGCCAAATCTTTTATAATATTTTAATACGACAGGCCTTAGTGTAAATGTATAAGAAGATATATTTTCCCCATTAGTGTGCTGTTGTATTCTTATATCCAAATCATTAGTTACTCCTACATAATAACTTTTATCTATACATTCTAAGATGTAAACAAAGTAATTATGAATTGTAGCCATGTGAAATATTTAGATAAAGTGAAGTTACTAAAAATTCTTTTTGATAAGCCTTTTCTCCACCACTCCTATTTACGCCTTGTCATGTTGAGCCTGTCGAAACACTCGTAATTGTCCTTCGACAAGCTCAGGATGACAGGTGGTAAGTAAAAAGCCTAATTAAACCGCCGGTTCTTGCTGGCTCAAACAATGAAAACTGCCCAATCCCCAAATAATATCTACAGAGTTAATTCCAACTACCTTTCTATCAGGGAAACAACTTTGAATAATATCTAAAGCTTTTTGGTCGTTAACATCATTAAAAATCGGTACAATCACCGCAGAATTCGCGATGTAAAAATTCGCATAAGATGCCGGCAAACGTGTGTCTTCATGAATTACTGGTGATGGCATTGGCAATTCCACAATCTTTAACGGTTGGCCATCTTTCAATTTCATTGCTTTTAAAGAAGCCAAATTCTCTTGCAATAAAATATAGTTTTCATCCAATGGATTACTTTCTACCACCGTTAAAACGGTATCTTCATTTACAAACCGTGTAATGTCATCGATATGGCCATCCGTATCATCTCCGACAATTCCATCACCTAACCATAAAACCTGCTCCTGTCCGTAATACTCTAATAAGTATTTTTCAATCTGCTCTTTATTTAAATGTGGATTACGATTCTCATTCAACAAACAAGCTGTTGTAGTTAAAATTGTTCCAGCGCCATTAAATTCTACCGAACCACCTTCCATCACAATATCAGGTAAGAATAAGGGTAAAGCAAAATGCTTTGCAATTTTGGTGGGTACTACATCATCCAAATCAAAAGGAGGATATTTTCCACCCCAGGCATTGTAACCCCAATCTATCACAGCCTTTTCATTTCCTTTTAGCAAGAAAGCCGGACCATGGTCTCGACACCAGGCATCATTGGTTTCATTGAAATAAAATTCAATCTGGCTTAAATCTGCATCAATTTTTGTTAATTCAGAAACTGCAAAAGCTTTCATTTCTTCATCTTTCACATTAATGCGAACTTTTTCTCCCTCGGCAACGGTTTTAATAAACTGACAATACGGTTCGTAAATTGTTTCAATTTTATCTGGCCAACTGGCCTCCTTATGTGGCCAACTCAACCATGTTGCTTCATGCTTCACCCATTCTGCAGGGAAAGCATAACCTTGTTGCTTTGGAGAATAATCGAATTGATTGATATTTAGCTCTTTTCTTGGAGGGAAATTTGACATTTCGTTTGGTCTTATAATTTAGAGGTGTCACATTGAGTTTGTCGAAATGTTTTGTCCTTCGACAGGCTCAGGATGACAACTACTTATGGTTTTCGCTTTAAGCTTTAGTCTTTAACCTTTATGCTTAATCACCATCAATATATCTTTTTGTAATCGGTTGGTAAGAATCTATTCTTCTATCTCTCAAAAATGGCCAATGTTTCCGCATAAAGTCGCTTTGGTCTAAATCCAGTTCAACAACTTCTGTTTCTTCATTATCATGAGATGCCAGATAAAGCAATTTCCCTTGTGCATTTGTCGCGAAACTTCCGCCCCAAAATTTCATTGCACCATCTTGTTCAAAACCCACTCGATTTACACTTACCACAGGAACACCATTTGCAACTGAATGCGAACGTTGAATAGTCTGCCAAGCATTATATTGGTCTTCATTCGTTTCTTCATCCTGGTCGGTTGCCCAGCCAATTGCCGTTGGATAAAACATGATATCCGCTCCCATCAATGCTGTAATTCGTGATGCTTCCGGGTACCATTGGTCCCAACAAATTAGAATACCGATTTTAGCAAACTTCGTTTCAAAAACTTTGTAACCTAAATCGCCCGGAGTGAAGTAGAATTTTTCGTAGAAAGCCGGGTCATCAGGAATATGCATTTTACGATATTTACCTAAATAAGAACCATCAGCATCTAAAACAGCAGTGGTGTTGTGGTATAAGCCTTCAGCACGTTTCTCAAATAACGATGCAATAATTACCACGCCCAATTCCTTAGCAACTACTTGCAAAGCATCAGTCGATGGACCAGGAATTGCTTCTGCTAAATCAAAATTATCGTAATCTTCCACATCGCAGAAATACAAAGAAGTAAAAAGCTCCTGCAAACACACAATTTGCGCACCTTTTGCCGCCGCCTCTATTACTTTAGCAATCGCTTTATCTAAATTTTCCTGCTTATCTTTTGTACAGCTCATCTGCACCAAGCCAACTTTAACTTTCTTCATGTTTTTCAAATGAGAGAATGATAGATTGATAGATTTAGTGAATTTACAAGGCACTCAATCATTCGAAATTCGGTCATTCTAAATTAGGTTGCAAAGTTATGTAAAAAGGTTGAGGCTAGAAAGGAAGAGAGATTGTTTAAGTTGTGATTTGGAAAGCAATGACAGTAGCTTTGATAATTGATAGTCGGGCTATCCGTTTTAGCTCCGATGAAAAATCGGAGGCTGCCACTTCTATCCCGTTTAATTCGGGGAATTTTTTGCTTCTATTTGAGGTTGCAAAATTCAAAATTTGGCTAAAGCCAATCTACATTATTATTTATACAGGCAGCTAAAGCAGCCTGCAATGAATAACCTAGCGTAAAAAGCCATATCTATTATTCAATTCTATCTGATTTCAGCCAGTGAAAAAATCGATATTCCATTAATTACCATTTTATTTCAACCAAGCAAAAACAGCCATATTGTAATTCATTGCCGTTTGTTAGCCGGTTTATTATTACACCCCAATATCTTCTCTATACTCTTGCTGCAATTCAAATAAACATTTTGCACACAAGCAGCCATCATACAATTCAGATATATATTGTACTTCATTGATGCTGAGTTGCACCACGCTGCATTGACATTTGGTGTAAGAATTTGCTTTGCATTCAATAGCTGTTCCGCATCTTTCGCAGGGAATGATTTCGTGTTTGCTATGTTTTAAAGGGAGGTTCATTGATTCACTGGTCATTCGTTCATTGGTGTTTGGCACACGAACTAATGAACCAGTTACTAATGAACTATTAAACTAAAAGCAAAAGTAATGACAAAAAATAAGGTTTTGGGCGTTTGCCCAAAACCTTACGTATTTTATTGCTTTAGAATGTTCATCGGTTCAATGGTCATTCGTTCATTGGTAGTTGATGCATAAAACTAATGAACCAATGGCTAATGAACTATTGAACTAATTTACCCTGAACAGCTAATGCAACCTTCTTCCATAGAACAAACTGGTCCATCTACAATTTCTTCAGCAACTTGGTCTTGTGGAATAGTTGCAGGAATTACAGCCTCAATTGCTTTACCGCCTTGGTTTTCTACTGTAAATTTAACAGCTTGCGATGCTGCCTGAGTACGTAGGTAGTACATACCGGTTTTCAAACCTTTCTCCCATGCATAAAAGTGCATTGAAGTTAATTTCGAAGTATTTGGTGCATTGATAAACAAGTTTAACGATTGCGATTGGCAGATGTAAGCGCCACGGTCTGCAGCCATATCGATGATGTTACGCATCTTAATTTCCCAAACCGTTTTGTACAATTCTTTAATATAATTTGGAATGGCATCGATACCTTGAACAGAACCATTAGCCAAAATGATTTGGTTTTTCATATCATTGTTCCATAAGCCCAACGATACTAAATCTTTCAGCAAGTGTTTATTTACTACTACAAACTCGCCACTTAATACACGACGGGTGTAAATGTTAGAGGTATATGGCTCGAAACATTCGTTGTTACCCAAAATTTGAGAAGTAGATGCAGTTGGCATTGGTGCAACTAATAACGAGTTATAAACGCCATCTTTAACAACTTTTTTACGCAATGCATTCCAATCCCAACGACCGCTATCTGGCGTTACATTCCACAAATCGAACTGGAATTTACCTTTCGATAATGGTGAACCTTTGAAAGTTTGATAAGCACCGTTTTTCACAGCTAAATCGTGTGAAGCCGTCATCGATGCGAAATAAATTGTTTCAAAAATATCTTTATTCAAACGTTTTGCCTCATCGCTTTCGAAAGGTAAACGCAATAAAATAAATGCATCAGCCAAACCTTGCACACCCAACCCTACCGGACGGTGGCGCATGTTTGAATTTTCTGCCTCAATTACCGGATAATAGTTGTGGTCGATGATTTTATTTAGGTTTAAAGTAGCCTGATAAGTTACATCATATAATTTTTGATGGTCGAAAGCGCCATTAATTACAAAACGAGGCAATGCTAATGATGCTAAGTTACAAACGGCAACTTCATCTTTAGAAGTATATTCGATAATCTCAGTACACAAGTTAGAACTCTTAATGGTACCTAAATTCTGTTGGTTAGATTTGCTGTTGGCTGCATCTTTAAACAACATGTAAGGTGTACCGGTTTCAATCTGCGAATCTAAAATAGCAAACCACAATTCTTGTGCTTTAATGGTTTTTCTACCGCGACCTTCTGCTTCATATTTAGTGTATAAAGTTTCGAACGCTGCGCCAAAACAATCAGCCAAACCTGGTGCCTCATGCGGACAGAATAAAGTCCATTCGCCATTATCTTTAACACGTTGCATAAACAAATCGTTTATCCAAAGGGCATAAAATAAATCACGGGCACGCATCTCTTCTTTACCATGGTTTTTACGCAAGTCTAAGAATTCGAAAACATCTGCATGCCAAGGTTCTAAATAAATTGCGAAAGCACCTTTACGTTTACCTCCGCCTTGGTCTACGTAACGAGCGGTATCGTTAAATACACGTAACATTGGAATAATACCGTTACTTGTACCATTTGTACCACCGATATACGAACCAGTTGCACGAATGTTGTGAATGCTTAAGCCAATACCACCAGCACTTTGAGAGATTTTAGCAGTTTGTTTTAATGTATCGTAAATTCCTTCGATGCTATCATCTTGCATGGTTAACAAGAAACAAGACGACATTTGAGGTTTCGGTGTAGCAGCATTAAACAAAGTTGGCGTTGCGTGTGTAAACCAACGCTCACTCATTAAATTATACGTTTTAATTGCGCTATCGATATCTTCTTTGTGGATACCAACAGAAACACGCATGAATAAATGCTGAGGACGCTCTACAATCTGACCATTAACTTTCAGTAGATATGATTTTTCCAGTGTTTTGAAACCGAAATAATCGAAACCGAAATCGCGGTCGTAGATGATAGAACTATCTAAAATATCTCTGTTTTTTTCAATAATCTCATAAACATCATCAGCGATAAGCGGTGCCGCTTTTTGCGCTTTCGGATCGAAATATTCGTACAACATTTTCATCGTACCCGAGAATGACTTGATAGTGTTTTTATGCAAGTTAGAAACCGCGATACGCGATGCCAACAAAGCATAATCAGGGTGCTTTGTAGTTAGAGAAGCTGCAGTTTCTGCCGCAAGGTTATCCAACTCTGATGTAGTTACACCATCATATAAACCTTCGATTACCTTTTTGGCAACATCGATTGGATCTACAAGGTCTGAATTTAAACTATAGCACAACTTTTGAATACGAGCTGTGATTTTGTCAAATTGCACCGCTTCCTTGCGGCCATCTCTTTTTAGTACGAACATAATTTATGAGATTTAATTTGTTAATGTGTGAATGAGTGAGTTTTGAATAATCGAATTCCATTCAACTGTTCAAACTAGCTCGTAATATTTTATTTATTTTTTGATGATGGCATGAGCATTCACTCATACTATCATTTCTAAATTCAAAATTCCTTTATTTAAAAGTCTTCATCTAAAGAAAACGCTTGTTTATTGTTATCAGCAGAGGTCAAAACACCACTTTTCTGATAATCACCAACACGTTTTTCGAAAAAGTTAGTTTTCCCCTGCAATGAAATCATTTCCATAAAATCGAATGGATTGGTTGCATTGTAGATTTTTTTGTAACCCAGTTCCTGTAACCATCTATCGGCTACAAATTCAATATACTGACTCATTAATTTTGCATTCATACCAATTAAAGCTACTGGTAAAGCTTCGGTAATAAATTCTTTTTCGATTTCTACCGCATCGCTGATAATGCCCTGAACTTGTTCTTCGCTTAATTTATTGCTTAACATGCTGTACAATAAACAAGCAAATTCGCAATGAGAGCCTTCATCTCTTGAGATTAACTCATTACTGAAGGTTAATCCTGGCATTAAGCCACGTTTCTTTAACCAAAAGATAGAGCAGAAACTTCCGCTAAAGAATATACCTTCTACCGCAGCAAAAGCTACTAAACGCTCAGCAAAAGTTCCATTATCAATCCATCGCAAAGCCCATTCTGCTTTTCTTTTTACAGCCGGAACTGTATCAATAGCATGGAACAAACGATCTTTTTCTTCCGGATCTTTAATATAAGTATCAATTAATAAAGCATAGGTTTCTGCATGAATGTTTTCCATCATAATCTGGAAACCGTAGAAACAACGAGCCTCTGGTAGCTGCACCTCACTCATGAAGTTTACCGCAAGGTTTTCATTTACAATACCATCACTAGCAGAAAAGAAGGCAAGAATATGAGAGATGAAATGTCTTTCGCCATCATTTAAATTATCCCAATGCTTTTGGTCGTCAGATAGATCGATTTCCTCTGCTGTCCAAAAACTGGCTTCGGTTTTCTTATACATTTCCCAAATTGCCGGATATTTAATTGGCAAAAGCACAAATCTGTCTTTATTTTCTTGTAATAGTAATTCCTGTTCCATAAGCTGATATTTTTAATCTTCAATTTGCACAGAGCCGACGAAACCACGCATCCATCAATTTAATATGATGATTGTAATGTTTTTATCAAAACGCTGTAGTGAAAGTGCTAACCCCATTGCCCTTCAAACAACTTAGTTTTTAGTTTGTTAAATTTCACATTCACACTAGAGAAATGTAGTTGTAAATTCCTAAAAATTAAGCTTTTATATTTGTTTTAAAGCGCAAGAAGTTAAAGAACTTTGTTATAACAAATATATATACGGGAGCCCTTTTTTGTGAATCAAAGTTGTTAACACTACCTCGATTTTAGTGGATAAATGCATAACCTAAATATCATTTTCAGGCGAAAAAAAAGCTAATCATTTCTTTTTAAGGGTTTAGGAAACAGAAACAAGTGTTAATAACTTAAATTTGAGGTGTATAATAACAACAAAATAGAGCTAAAAGAAGTATTACTCCAGGCTATAACTTAGCTTTACTCTGGCAATACCTTTACTGTAGATACCTATCTGTTTAGCAGCACTTTCTGATAAATCTATAGCCAATTTTTTGGAGAATGGCCCCCTATCATTTACTTTAACTTCGACTGATTTTCCATTATCGGGATTGGTTACCGTAATCATGGTACCGAATGGTAAAGTGCGATGTGCTGCTGTTAATTTTTTTGCTCTGTATTTGGCGCCGCTGGTGGTTCGGCGACCTTCGAATTTTCTGTGGTAGTATGTTGCCAGAACTGATTTTTTTACGCTATCTGGCTCATTTGATGCATCAGAATTTTGTGCTTTACCTTGTAAAAACAAGAAACAAAAACTTAATAACAGAACATACTTCATAGGCTAAAATTTATTTATCGAGCCTGCAAATATAAGCATTTAGTTTATAATCATAAATTGTGGAAAAGTTGGAGGTCTAAAGTCTAAAGTGCGATGACTAAAACCATCAAATTAGCCGTGTAAAATGAATCCGGTCTTTAAGGAAAGATTAAGTAAAATAAGTAGCTAACGTACAAAAAAGGCGTACAACTTTCGTCGTACACCTCTACCTAACCCGACTATATCCACCTTATTTTTTATCTGGCACGAAGTTCATAGAGATGGAATTTACACAATGACGAGTATCTTTATTGGTAAATCCCTCACCTAAAAATACGTGGCCTAAATGTGCGCCGCAATTTGCACAAACGATTTCTGTACGTGAGCCATCTGCATCAGGAATTTTTTTCACCGCACCTTTAATTTCATCATCAAAGGCTGGCCATCCGCAATGTGCATCGAATTTAGTTTCTGAACGATATAGCGCAGCATCGCAGCGCTTACAAGTATAAGTGCCTTTATCTGTTGTTAGTTCATACTTACCTGTACCAGGATATTCTGTACCTTTATTTACAATTACTCTTTCTTCTTCGGGGGTTAATGGATTCCAGTTCATTTTATTCTTTGGTGTTATTTTTTCTGTTCCTTGCGATTGTTTTGTTTCTTTCTTCTCTTGCTTCTGTGCACAAGCAGAAAGACTTGTAATTAAAACAACCGCAGAAATCAAAAATAGTTTATTTAACATCGTTTTCATATATCAATATACGCTATAGATTTGATTTTGGTTTATTGGCTTAAGGGTTTGTCATAGTGTTTACAAAGGGATGATAAATGAACTATTTTGATATGCAAACATTGAAGGTATGGAACATATTGACAAAGTTGTTTTGCTAAAATATCTTTTTGCCACGGAAGCACAGATTACACAGAATCTATTTTTTATAGAACAACACGTCTTATTTCCAAAGTTGGCTTGCTGAAATTTAAAATTAAACCCACCGTACAATCCGAGCATTTCAAATAATTAATCTTTTGAGCTAAATCCTCATTTGCAATTCCACTTTTAGCTTTTATTTCTAATATACCAGTATCAAAAATTATAAAATCAGCATAAAAACTGTGTGGCAACAGAATGTCTTTATAATAAACTGGGTAGCGTTTTTCTCTTTCATAACGATAGCCTCTGCTTTCTAACTCAATATAAAGTGCATCTTTATAAATAATTTCAAGAAAGCCACAACCTAAATCTTTGTGAACATCTATCGCAGCATTAATAATTAAATCAGTTTCAATTTTATAGGGGAAATTATCTTGTTTTATTTTATAATCCATATCGATAATTTTGAAACTAATTTAATCAAAATTCAAAAATTACTTCTCCTTTTCTTTTCCGTGATTTCTGTGCTTCCGCGGCAAATAATTTTCCAATACAACAAAAAAAAGCGCCTCGAATAATCGAAGCGCTTTCATTTATATAAATTTTAAAATCTTATTTTGCTAATTCTTCTGCCATTGCAGCACCAATTTCAGCAGGGCTTTCTACTACGCGAATACCACACTCACGCATGATTTTCATTTTTGCAGCAGCAGTATCATCAGCACCACCAACTATAGCACCAGCGTGGCCCATTCTACGTCCTGGAGGCGCGGTTTGACCGGCGATGAAACCTACAACAGGTTTAGTACCGTTTTCTTTAATCCAACGAGCAGCTTCAGCTTCCATTCCACCACCAATTTCACCAATCATGATGATACCGTGAGTGTCCGGATCGTTCATTAATAATTTAACTGCTTCAACAGTTGGTGTACCAATAATTGGGTCGCCACCAATACCAATAGCTGTTGTGATACCTAAGCCTGCTTTAACAACCTGATCTACTGCTTCATAAGTTAAAGTTCCTGATTTAGAAACCACACCTACATGACCTTTTTTAAAGATAAAACCTGGCATAATACCGATTTTAGCTTCATCAGCAGTAATTACACCCGGGCAGTTAGGGCCGATAAGCGTAACATCGCGGTCGGAAATATATTCTTTAACCTGAATCATATCCTTAGTTGGGATACCTTCCGTAATACAAACAATAACTTTAATACCACCTTCGGCAGCTTCCATAATCGCATCAGCAGCAAAAGCAGGCGGCACGAAAATGATAGATACATTTGCTCCCGTTTCTTCAACAGCAGCTGCAACAGTATTAAAAACAGGCTTATCTAAATGTAATTGCCCACCTTTGCCAGGCGTTACACCACCAACTACGTTTGTACCGTATGCAAGCATCTGCTCAGCATGGTAAGTTCCTTCGTTTCCGGTAAAACCCTGAACGATAACCTTAGAATCTTTATTTACTAAAACGCTCATGTATCAATATTTTTTGTGCAAAGCTAATATTATTGGCTGGAAAGTCAAACCTAAAATAGATTATTTAGCCCATTTTTTCAGGAAAATGTAAGGAATTGACCAATGGCTACTTCAGCCCTGCTTTGCACGACAATATTTTTAAGCACATCCTGTACTACTGATGAACGAAGTATCTGTTTCATAGGCTGCAAATGCTTTGTACTACCATTTACATTTTAGCAATACCATATTAAATCGTCCTTTCGACTGAAGCGTAGTGGAACGGAGAAATGACGGACATCATTTATATTGATTTTTATGAAATAAATTAGCCCTCTGGATGACAGCACGTTCAAAGTAGCCGTAATTAAAAAGTATTTTCGTTGCAATCAGCTTTATTTAATAAGGTTTTTGTGCATTTGGAAATAACTAGACAAAATATCTATTTACTTATCCATCAGAAAAACTAAAGCGAAAAGAAATAACATTAGAATCTTTCTTTATTACCATTACCACCATAAACTTTATTTCAATTAATTAAATTTGGGATAAACAGTTTAACCAAATAACAAATGGAACTAGAAGAGCACTACACCAAGAGAACCGGTTGGCTCAGAGCCACTGTACTTGGTGCGAACGACGGTATTATTTCTACAACAAGTTTGGTTATTGGCATAGCTGCTGCGAGCGATACGAGAAGTCCGATTATATTGGCTGCCTTGGCAGGTTTAGTTGCCGGAGCGCTATCGATGGCCGCCGGAGAATATGTTTCAGTAAGCTCGCAAGCAGATATTGAAACAGCAGATTTAGCGAGAGAAAAAATAGAACTCGAAACTATGCCGGAAGTGGAGTTAAAAGAACTTGCAAAAATATATGTAGCACAGGGTTTAGACCAGAATTTAGCCATGCAAGTCGCTATTCAACTTACGGCGAAAGATGCTTTAGAAGCGCATGCCCGAGACGAATTGGGTATAAATGAACATACTCAGCCGAAACCACTTCAGGCAGCAATGGCATCAGGTGCTTCGTTCATTAGCGGTGGCATACTTCCATTTTTAGTCGCTTTATTAGCGCCTATTAAATCAATGGTATTTTATCAATATGGTTTTGCGATTGTTTTTCTGGCTTTATCAGCCGCCATCGCAGCAAAAGCTGGTGGCTCTGATATGATGAAAGCAATAATTAGAATTTGTTTCTGGGGAACAGTTGCAATGGTAGTAACGGCTTTAGCAGGTTATATTTTCGACGCAAAAACAAGTTAACATTTTGTTGAGGGATTCTAAACAAAAAAGCCGCTGTCTCATAAATACGAAATGTCATCTTGCCTGTCGAAGGACTTATAAAAAACTTATTTTAAGCGTTTCGACAGGTTCAACGTGACAATATTCAAAGAGTAATTTGATTTATGAAACTGCCTCCTTCTTTTATTTATTTTAAACCTGAACGGCTTTATCTTCAATTTTAGCTTTTGGCTCTGTTTTCCAACCTTTTGCCCATTCGGCTTGTGCATCTTCATCATGAAAAGTCCAGGCTACAAAACGACTAACTTTTTGACCCTGACTCATTTGAACGGTTGTAACCTCGAAAGCCTTTGCTTTAATTAAAGCGCTGTAAATACTCTTTAGGTTTGCACTTTTAGAAACCAGCGAAGTAAACCATAAACACTGATTTGCAATTTGAGCACTCTGAATAATCATTTGCTCTACGAAGGCACGCTCGCCACCCGGGCACCAAAGTTCTGCTTTATTTCCACCGAAGTTTAAAACATGCTTTACTTCTTTTTCTGTTCCCCCTAAATTGCGCCATTTCTGCCGAGTTCCTTGTTCTGCTTCTTTTAAAGATGCATGAAAAGGCGGGTTGCAAATGGTAACGTCAAATTTTTCTTTAGCGCCAACAATGCCTCTAAAAATACCCATTTTTGACGGTTGCAAACGAATTTCTACTGCACCTTGCAAAGGCTTATTTGCATCGATAATACGTTTTGCCGACTCTACAGAAAGTGGATCAATTTCAGAACCAACAAAGTTCCATCCATATTCCTGATGACCAATAATGGGATAAATACAGTTTGCACCTACGCCAATATCCAACACTTTTATACTAGTTCCCTTTGGTAATTTCCCTTTATTGCTTGAACCTAATAAATCAGCTACGTAATGAATATAATCGGCTCTACCTGGTATCGGCGGACAAAGATAATCTTTTGGAATATCCCATTGAGGTATGTTATAAAAATGCTTTAATAATGCTTTGTTTAATGCTTTTACAGCATTTTGATCTGCAAAATCTATAGAATCATCGTCGTGATCGTTTTTAAAAACGAAACGTTTTAATTCTTTTGATGATGCTGTAAGTTGTTTAAAATTATAACGTGAACGATGTTTGTTGCGTGGGTGTAACTCACTTTTCTCTGAGCGAGTATTTTCTTTTTGAGCCAATGTGATCTGGATTAATTAAACAAGCTGTGTGCTTATTTCTAATGCAAAGGTACAGAAAAGAGTTGGGAGTAATTAACCACTTATATAGATGATAAACACAGTTAAGAAAATTCAATAAATTATCTGTCTTTAGTTTTATGTGTCTGGTGGCTATATCATAAATCAATTTATATTTAGATCTTGTCATGTTTAGCCGGTCGAAACCCTCTATAAAACAGTTTTAAAAATCCTTCGATAGGCATGACATTTCGCATTGATGATACAGCCTCTAGTAAGTTTATTGAATGCTGAAATGAATTCAGCATGACGACACTGGGAAACTAAACTTCTTCATTTTTATCAATCATAGCAGGCTGAATTGCTTTTAGATACATTTCCTGGTCGAATTGGTTTTCGCTTTTGGCAATAACAATTGTAGCTACTCCATTACCGATAACGTTTGTAATTGCCCGGGCTTCACTCATAAAACGGTCTACGCCAATTAAAATCGAAATATGTTCAATCGGCATTATTTTCAAAGCTGTTAAAGTAGAAACTAATACGATAAAGCCACTTCCGGTTACACCTGCTGCTCCTTTTGAGGTAACCATTAAAACGCCTAAAACAGTAATTTGCTGTACGAGAGATAAATCGACATTAAAAACCTGGCATAGAAAAATCACGGCCATTGCCAGGTAAATTGCGGTTCCATCTAAATTGAAGGAATAACCTGTCGGTATAACTAAACCGACAACAGATTTATCGCAGCCGATGGCTTCCATTTTCTGCATCATACTTGGCAAAGCCGATTCTGATGATGAAGTGCCAAGCACAATTAAAATCTCCTGACGGATAAATTTAAGATAAGCCCAAAGGCTAAAATTATAATACCTGCAAATTCCATTTAAAACAACAAAAATGAACAAAATACATGTCAGGTAAACAGAGCCCATCAGTTTTGCCATACCCACAATACTTTGCAAACCATGCGTACCGATACTAAAAGCCATTCCGCCGAAAGCACCAATTGGTGCTAAACGCATAATTACTTTCATGATTTTAAATAACACTTTCGAAATTTTATCAAAAGCATTTAAAACTGATGTGCCTTCGCCGCTCAACTTATTTAATCCATAGCCAAAAAGAATCGCGAAGAGTAAAATCTGTAATATATTTCCTTCAGCAAAAGCTGCAATAACATTGTGTGGGATAATATGGAGGAGAAACTCAGCCCAGTTCATGTCTTTTGCCTGTTCTGCATAACCAGCAATTTTAGTGGTATCGCCTGCTTTAGCAACCATGCCGGCGCCAGGTTTAAGAACATTTGCAACCACTAAACCAATTGCAATAGCAACCGTACTCACAATTTCAAAGTACAAAAGTGCTTTACCACCAACGCGTCCAACTTTTTTCATATCACCCATGTAGGCAATACCTAAAACAATGGTAAAGAATATAATAGGCGCAATTAACATACTTATGAGGTTTATAAAACCCTGACTAATTAGTTTCGCAGTTGGTGCAAAACCCGGAAAATATGTACCAATAAATATCCCCAAGATTATCGCTACAATAACCTGAAATGTTAAATTAGAAAATACTTGCTTTATAAATTTTACAGAAGTCATTTCATCAATTTAGAGCATGAAATATAGAACTATTTTTTCTGCTGGTAAAATTAATTATGGTAAGATATTGATTACATCTCCTGCTGTAAAAATTCCAAAATCGGCTTGGTTAAACTTCAGTAAACCTTTATTTGTTTTTTTTAAATCTTTAGGTTTCGCCAATCGAATTACCTGACTATCGCCTGCTACAGTTGCTTTATTACCATGAACGATAATGGCTGTACTTTCATCAATACCCACACAAATTAAATCAGGATGAGCAGCCAAGGCCGAAATTAATCTGTTGTAGCGGTTGCGTTTTAAAAAATGTTGATCAATTATTGTATTTTGAAGCAAGCCCATCCCCTCTTCAAATTCGATATTTTTATCCCAAAGTTTATTAAAGGTTTCTTTATAAACGGTATCTAAAAGTTGGTTTCCGGTAATCATATATTTGCTCATCACCGCAGCACCGGCACTTGTTCCTGCAATGGTTGAACCGTTTTTAAAAGCTTTATGAATGGCGGTGTATACAGGTGTATTCAAAACAGATTTCATAAAACGACTTTGGTCTCCACCTAATATGTAAATTAGCTTGGCTGAGGATAGCGAATCGATCCATTTTTTATCGTTAACATCATGTTTACTGAAATTGAAATTCTTGACTACATGATTATCGATTTTCTTTAATTGCGCCGAAATGCTTTTAAAACCTGAATCAGGAATTGTGCTCGCCATGGGTAGAACAATAATGTAATCATCTGATTTCAAATCAGCCGCTCGCAGCATTTCCTTCATTAAAGTATCCGATCGGTTTCCACCGCCTATAATGAATAAATTACCCTTATTTTGTGCATTTACTACAATGGAAAAAGCAATAAAAGAAGCAAAAGCAAAGAGTTTTTTCATTATTTGTAGATGCTAATCTCAATTTTACCATCGGCAGTAATTGTTCCTCGATACATACCTTCGGTATTAAAAGGCATGGTCATGTTTCCTTTTTTATCCAAAGCAATTAAGCCGCCATCACCACCCATTTTACCTACTTTATCCAATGCTATTTTTGAAGCTTCAGTAACAGATAAACCTTTATATTCCATTAAATCTGAAATGGTTTTTGCCACAACATTACGAATGTAAAACTCACCCCAGCCGGTACAGGAAATACCGGCAGTTTCATTGTTGCAGTACGTTCCAGCTCCAATAATCGGTGCATCTCCAACGCGGCCATATTTCTTATTCGTCATACCACCGGTAGAAGTTCCAGCAGCTAAATTCCCTGCCTTATCCAAAGCAACGCATCCAACCGTTCCGAATTTATAATCGTGATTTTTAATACCCAAAAGTTCTGATTTTTTACTTCCATGATCTAAAACGGCTTTGGTAGAATCTTCTTTTATTGCTTGTTGCAAACCATCCCAACGCTCTTTAGTCCAGAAATATTTTGGATTTACTATTTCCAACCCTGCATCCTTTGCAAACTGATCTGCCCCAGCTCCGACTAACATTACATGTTCCGATTTTTCCATTACTGCCCTCGCCGCCGAAATTGGATTTTTAACTGTGGTAACACCGGCAACGGAGCCAGCCATTAATGTTTTGCCATCCATAATTGCTGCATCGAGTTCATTACGGCCGTCATGTGTAAAAACAGCTCCTTTACCAGCATTAAAATGCGGATCGTTTTCCAAAATATGAATGGTCGCTTCAACGGCATCTAAACTACTTTTACCAGACTGAATTTTTGCATATCCTGCTTTTAAAGCTTCGGTTAGTGCTGCAATATAAGCGGCCTCCTTTTCGGGTGTCATACTTTTTTTCAGAATGGTTCCGGCACCGCCATGAATAACCATAACATATTTTTTTTGCTGTGCAGAAATATTTAAAGCAAGTATCGAAAACAGCAGGATTGCAAATAGTTTAATAGATTTCATCTTCGAATTGAATTTAAGAAGATGTTAAATTAAGAAAATCCTTCGTATTAAAAAGATTTATGCCTTAGCAATCCCTTCTGATGAGAATTGTAAATCGTATAACCTTTTGTAATAACCATTTAGCTTTAACAATTGTTGGTGCGTTCCCTTCTCTTTAATTTCGCCTTTATCCAAAACGATGATTTGATTGGCCTTTTGAATGGTTGATAACCGGTGCGCAATAACAATAGATGTTCGGCCTTGCATCAAATTATCGATGGCTTTTTGAATTAGTAATTCTGTTTCGGTATCAACCGATGAAGTGGCTTCATCTAAAACTAAAATTGCCGGATTGTGAACCAAGGCACGAATAAAGGAGATTAACTGCGCTTGGCCTGCAGAAAGCGTTGCCCCACGTTCCATTACATTATATTGGTAACCACCCGGCAAACGTTCGATAAAATCATGAGCACCAACTTTTTTGGCTGCATCTACAACTTCCTCAATTTTAATTTCAGGATTATTTAGCGTGATGTTATTTAAAATGGTATCCGAAAAAAGAAAAACATCCTGAAGAACAGTAGCAATGTGGCTACGAAGATAATCCAGTTGAAAATCATGAATATCGATTCCATCAACTGTGATTTCACCTTTTTGAACCTCATAAAAACGATTCAAAATATTTATTGTCGATGATTTGCCTGCCCCTGTTGCACCAACCAAAGCGACAGTTTCCCCAGCCTTAACTTCGAATGATAAGTCTTTTAGCACATAATTTTCATCATTATATGCAAACCAAACGTTTTTGAATTCAATGTTTCCGTCAAGCTTACCTGGTGCAATCGTTCCAAAGTCTGGTGTTTTTTCATCGGTATCTAAAACCTTAAATACACGTTCGGCACCAACCATACCCATTTGTAATGTATTAAATTTATCTGCCAGCTGGCGAATTGGCGTGTAAACCATCCCCAAATACATTATAAATTGAGTGATGGTTCCTGGCGTAACATTAACAGGATTGGAAAGGATACTGTTTGCACCAAACCAGATTAACAAGCCTAAAGACATTGCAGAAATTAATTCGACAACGGGAAAAAATATAGAATAATACCAGTTAGAACGGATGTTAGCATCGCGATAGCGTTTATTTATCGCATAAAACTTTTTGTACTCCTGGCGTTCTCTGGCAAAATATTGTACAATTGAAACACCGGTAATATGTTCCTGCAAAAAGGTATTCAGATTAGAAACTTCATTACGAATTTCCTGGAAAGCGATTTTAATGGCTTTTTGAAATTTACGGGTAGCCAAAATTAACAAAGGAACCGGCAGAAGTACAACCAAACTTAATTTCCAGTCGGTGTAAAGCATTACGCCAATGATTACGATGACTTGCAACGTATCGCCAATCATTGAGATTAAACCTTCAGAAAAGATATCGGCAATGGTTTCCAAATCAGAAACTGTTCTGGTAATCAACTGGCCAATTGGTGTTCTATCGAAAAACTTTAACCTAAGTTTGGTAATGTGATTAAAAACATTTATTCGCAAATCACGTATAACCGATTGACCTAACGTATTGGTTAAAAGGGTATGATTATATTGAATTAGGGTTTGGAGCAGCAACATGAAAACCATCAGAATGGTCATATTTACCAAACCAGAATATTTTCCTGTAAGGATGTAATTATCTAAAGTGTATTTGATTAAAAAAGGACGAACTGGAGAAATTGCTGCAAGCAAAATCGTTAAAATAACCGACCAAACAAAAACAGCACGATAAGGCTTTACGTATTGAAAAATACGTTTCAGTAATCCTGTGTTATATACTTCGCCTGTTACTGCCATATTTTTTTTTAATTTTGAATGATTGAGTTTTGAATGAAATAATGTTGCTATTCAATAATTCAATCATTTTGCTTTCAAATCAATAAATTTAAATTTTGAATTATTGATCGTTGCCATTTTCTCCTTCAATCATTCTCTCATTCAATCCTTCAATTATTCTCTCCTTCAATCATTCTCTCCTTCAATCATTCTCTCATTAAACATATAGATATTCTACTTTTACTAAAAATAAGCCGCAGGCGGGTACCGATTGACCTGCATTGCTTCTATTCTTACTATCAATTATATTTTTAAAATCTTCAATATCAATTTCTTTTTTGCCTACCCGAACCAAAGTACCAACAACAGCCCGAACCATATTTCTTAGAAAACGGTCGGCTTCAATAGTGAAAATCAAGCCATCGGTTAATTCTTCAAAATCTGCTTTTACAATTTTACAATTATTGGTAAAAGTTTGTGTATTTGATTTACTGAAACAAGAAAAATCGATATAATTTAATAATTCTTTTGCCGCCTGGTTCATTAAACCGATGTCCAATTTATCTTTAACCAACCAAGAACGATTTAGTTTAAAAGGATCTTTTTCGAAATGAATGTAATATTTATAAGCCCTTGTAGTAGCATCAAACCTGGCATGGGCTTCATCCGCGACAGGGATAATTCTTTTGGCTGCAATTTGATAAGGCAACATGGCATTTATACCTGCAACTGCAGCCAAAACCTTTTCTTCTGTAATATTTTCTACATCGAAATGTGCGTAAAATTCTGTTGCGTGTACGCCGGAATCAGTTCTACCACAGCCTAAAGTTGCAATGGGCTGTCTGAAAAAAGTTGACATGGCTTTATCCAATAATTCCTGAATGGTTACAGCATTAGGTTGAATTTGCCAGCCATGGTATAAGCTGCCATCGTAAGCGATTTGTATGAAATACCTTTTTTTACTCAAAGCGACGCAAAAATACTTTTTTCCTTTTATTTAGAGCCTGTTTAAATTTATATTGTGAAATGTTTATCACTTATTTTTTGAGCGAGACAATACAAATGTTCCAGAGATAGCGAGCCTATCTCGAAATATTTAACGATGTTGTAGCCAAAAAAAAGCATAAACAAATTATTTAGCTAAATTTTAAACAGGGTCTTAAAGGAGCACGCTACATTTATTCACAAGCGCCCCAAATTATGGTTTAGCGATGTTATTTTCGTCAAACTGCCATTTATTATTGTAAAAACCAGCTAGCTTAATGCCTGCACTTCCTTCTTTGGCCAACTCAGATGAGAATATCATAAAATCAGGGAAACCGCTTCCTCCGGCAAAGTACTGATTAGCATAAGCAGCTTTCATTCCGGTTGTTCCGGTACTGGCCACTACGCCTATCAATAGTTTATTATCCTGCTGTGGCCAAATGTAATATGCGGCTAAATCATCACCTTTCCAACTGTGCTGCTTTACTGTTATTTGCGAATTGCTTACCTGTATAGGACAATTTTTAAGCAATTTTTTCCAGGAAGAATTATTTTCAGCATTTCCATATAAAATAATATTACGTCCCTGGTATTTTTGTTCTGAATATTCTTTATCGGTAATGATATCAACGGCACCATTACCCCGATAATACCAGCTTTCGGAATCGTATTTGGCTTTGTTTAAATTAGCCTGATTTGCATCGGCAGTACCATTTGTTCCCACCACAAAAACCATTTTATGATTAAATGCTTCTTTAAAAGTGCCAGATCTTATTGGGTTTTTATCTCTTTTGTCAATTTTCGTGATGATTTTCCATGACTCATTATTTTTCGCTAAAAAAACAGTATCATTAAGGGTTCGGGTAGTATAATTAATAGATGTTAAGCTATCTAAAGTTATTTTAAGCGGTATTTTTGCATCAAAATCTGTTAAAGCCAATTTTAAAACGGCCACATTTTCAGTTTTACCAACAATAGTCGATAGCTTTTTATCCCGCTTTAGCACAATGCGGCTATATTGTAAAGGTTGTGCCTGCTGGTATATGGTAGCCCAACGATAAGTGGCTGAAATACCAGGGCTGGAAGTCATAAAATCGATGCGGTTTACAGTAGAATCGGCCGGAATGAAATGCCACTTAAAGAAACTAAAAATAGGCGGCCAGTCTACACTCTGATCGCCGAACCAGTGCTCGCCGCCCGGATATTCGTAATAACTAAAATCAGCGTGAAAACCAGAAAGTAATTTTTTCATTTGCCGGGCATAAGTAACTGGTACCACCTTATCGGCATCGCCATGCAATATGTATACGCCTAAAGGGGTATAATTGGTAGCCAATTTCGGGACATCGCTTTGGTTACCAGCACGTAACAACAACTTTTCTATGATATTCTTACTGCTATCTGGAATTTTTCCATCGGCAGAACCGTAATCTTTAAGCGAAGCGTAACCTGCAGCAGGAGCAATAGCCGCCCATTTGTCGGGATATGTGGCACCTAAAAACCAGGTACCGTGCCCACCCATTGAATGACCGGTAAGGTAAATCTGTTTATCATCTGGCTTAAATTGATTTTTTGCCAGCGCTAATACTTCTAAAGCATCCTGCCTACCCCAATCTTCCCAATTAAAGCCACGTGGCCTGCGGTTGGTAGCCGCGACTACGGTTCCCCAATCTTTAGATTTATAGGCTTTTGCCTGACCGATAGCTTCTACACCCGCACCGTGCACCGATAAAAATAATGCTGAATTGGGTTTCCAACCGTTAAGTTGTGGGGTAACCGCGAAATACTGTAAACTACCATCAATTTTGCTTATAAATGTTTGCTTATGGGTAGATGAACTTTCTAAAGCTTCAATTACAATCGTTTTTTCATCCAAACTCGTTTTACCCTGCGATAATTGTAATTCAAGGTTGTAATTACCCGGTTTGTTTATGGCGCTTGCATCTAATTCAAAAATCACTTTTCGCATGCTTAGTTTCCCAATACGCGAAATGGCGACCTCCTGCTGTTTGCCATTTAAAATGGTTTTAAGGCGCAAACTACTACAATCTTGTAAAGAGGAATTGCTTATCGTTATTGCCCCTTTTAGTATGCCATTGACCTGGTTAAGCACAATGCTTGGCAAGGTAATATCATCGGTATGGATGAGCAATTTTTTGGCGTTTATAAAGATCATCGGCAATATGCTGGCACCACGCACAAAAAGTTCATTTAAGCCTTTTTTTAAATGAACAGGAATATTCATAAAACCCGAGCCATAAGGATCACCCATATGTGGAATACCATTAAAAAACAGACTATTGCCACCAATTACATTTAAAATAGCTGTTTGTTCTTTAGGAGAAGTGTAGTTAACATAGATATAATCGGAACCCCTGTCTACACCTCCAGGGTTTAAAAAAGGATTATTTGTACCCTGAACACACCTTCTCGAAAATGCACTAAAACGGCCCGTAGTATCTGCCTTAATTGTCCTCCAAATTATTTTTTCTCCAGTCTTATTTACAGCAAACTCACCATTTTCTTTGGGTAACTGCAATTTCCCATTGGCCATTTGCCAGGCAAGCAAATCGGTATAAGTTGCTTCCCGACCGTAACGACTGCCGCTGGCTACGGTTAATGCCTTTTCAAATTTAAGGGTATCTTGTGCGAAGGTATTTGTTGTAACAAGGAGGAAAACTAAAAAAAGTAAGTTTTTTAACATAAATCGTTTTATTAAGTCTAGCCGGTTAAAATTCGATCATTATTTTCAATAGTACTTTAGATACTATTTCACGAAAGAGAAAGTAATTAATCTGTTGTGTTTGTGGCGGACAATCAAATGTATTAAAACTTAGAGGTTTTAGCAAAATCTGTAGTAAACAAAAAAAATGTTCTTTAATGGTTGAAATAGAATCCCTATTATTGTTTATTATTTTGAATTATCATGATACAAAGAGTACAATCTATCTGGCTGTTTTTAGCGGCAATCGTTTTGGTTTTGATGTTATTTTTACCGGTTTTAACCAAAGAGAATAGTACCGTAGAAACTTCGATACATACTATTGGTTTATATCAAGATGTAGTTGGCAAACCTGGTCCGGGTTTATTGAAAGAGCAATTTACACCTTTATTAATAACAAATATCGTAGTAGCACTTCTTTGTTTTGTAAACATTTTTAACTTTAAAAAAAGAGCCTTACAAAAGCGCATTGCTATATTTTCCATTATAGCAATTGGTGCGTTTGCTTTCTGGTGCAGTATTTTTGCTCAAAAACTTCCTGGTGGAATTGATGGCGCACATTTTGATTTTGGAGCATATTTACCAGCGGTTTCGATCTTATTCTGTGTATTAGCAATTTTCGGCATTAACAAAGACGAAAAATTAATCCGCTCTGCTGAAAGATTGCGTTAATTTTTTAATTCAACAGAAAATTACCTCCATCTATGTGGATTAAAATAAATCATGCGGTTAACTATATTTGTTCCGTGGTTTTACTTTGCGGAACCTTATCATGTAACAAAAGCATCCACGCTTTTGGAAAAACCAAAATCACTAAAAGCTCTGACTCGATCTATCTTAAACGCAGAATAGCCGAAATAAAAGGCTTTGATACTGATGTTTTCACAAAAGGCATATTTAAAGGCACTACCGATACGCCAATTGTATATCGCTTATTAAAACCGAATAATTCCAAAAACAAACTTCCACTGGTTATTGTATTTCATGGCTCAAACGCGGTTGGGAACGACAATAGCAGCCAGCTGGGCATTTTGGCAAAACTGTTTGCAATAGATGAAATACAGGCCAAGTACCCCGCCTTTATTTTAGCACCGCAATTCCCTTCACGCTCTTCGAATTATGTTTTGGATCCAAGCAGAAATGTATTGACTTCAGTACCACAACCCTGTTTAACTACCACTTTACAGCTGATCGACAGCTTAAAAAGCGCTTTAAATATTGATGAAAAAAGGATTTACCTCATCGGCTTTTCAATGGGTGCTTCCTCGGTGATTAATGCCTTATCGTTAAAACCAGATGTATTCGCGGCCGGAATCAGTATTTCGGGCATACCGCAATTCGACAAAGTAAATGTATTGGCGAACATCCCTATATGGCTAATACATGGCAATAAAGACACCGAAAACCCTTTCAATAGCGACAAACAGTTTTTTGAAGAAGTAAGCCACAACAACAAAATCAGGTTCTGGGAATTGGACAATCTAGCCCATAACGATATTTTCTCTATCGCAATTATAACAGATGAACTGTCCAAATGGCTATTTAAACACAAACTTAAATAGTTGTTTTTACCCCGCCAACTAAACCCGGTTGGAGTGAAAATCCTTTTTAAAAGCTGAAAGGTTTAAAAAGATTGAAACGGAAAACGGACTGCTGAAACCTAAGCCCCACTTCAACTGCTTTCCAAGTAAAAAACACACATCTCTATCGCAATCATGACCCCAATTTAAGCAAAACCTATCGCCCATTTCCATCATATACTTTACATTTTCCTTTATCACCTTATTTTCAAATAATTAGCTTAAAAAACTATTTACCTAACCATCAATAAAATACGGATTATTAACCTTACCTTTGCGGCTTAAATAAATAAAAGACGAATGACAAACCCATTTCAATTATTGGGGATAAGTGATGACGTCGTTAATGCCGTAAAGGACCTTGGATTTGAAACTCCAACGCCTATTCAGGAGCAAAGTATTCCTGTACTGTTAGAAGGCACTAATGATTTTGTTGGTTTGGCCCAAACAGGAACAGGAAAAACAGCCGCATTTGGTTTGCCGCTGTTAGAACTAATCGATTTTAAAGTTAATAAACCACAGGCATTAATTTTATGTCCTACACGTGAGTTATGCTTACAAATCACTAACGACCTTAAAAACTTTTCTAAAAACGTTGCTAATGCCCACGTTGTTGCCGTTTACGGTGGCGCGAACATTATGCAACAACTACGTGAAATACGCCAAGGCGTACAAATCGTAGTGGCCACGCCCGGCCGTATGTTGGATATCATTGGCCGTAAAGCCATTGATTTCTCTTCTGTTAAATATGTTGTGCTTGATGAAGCTGACGAAATGTTAAATATGGGTTTCCAGGATGACATTAACGACATTTTATCGACTACTCCTGATGACAAAAAAACCTGGTTATTCTCGGCCACAATGCCTGCAGAAGTTCGCCGTATAGCTAAAAACTATATGGATAACCCTGTAGAATTAACTATGGGTACAAAGAACACTGGTAACGTAAACATCGAACACGAATATTATATTGTTCGTGCCCGTGATAAATACGCGGCTTTAAAACGTATTGTAGATTTTAACCCTGAAATTTTTGCAGTAGTATTTTGTAAAACCAAATTGGATACACAAGATGTTGCCGAGCATTTAATTAAAGATGGTTATAATGCAGATGCTTTACACGGCGATTTATCGCAACAACAACGTGATAAAGTAATGCAACGTTTCCGTGAGCGTAATATGCAATTGTTAATTGCTACAGATGTTGCTGCTCGTGGCATCGATGTTAGTGGTGTTACTCACGTTATCAACTACTCATTACCCGATGAAATTGAAAGTTATACCCACCGTTCTGGTCGTACTGGTCGGGCTGGTAAAACAGGTATTTCAATTTGTATCATCAACTCTAAAGAAGTCGGAAAAATCCGTCAGTTGGAACGTATTATTGGTAAACAATTTACCAAAGCAGAATTACCTACAGGATTTGATGTTTGCGAAAAACAATTGTTCTCATTAGTACATAAAGTACATAATGTAGAAGTTAATGTAGAGCAAATTGATCAATACATTCCTCGTATAATGGATGAATTTAAAGATTTATCTAAAGAGGATGTAATTAAACGTTTTGCATCATTAGAATTTAACCGTTTCTTAGATTATTATTCTAAAGCACCTGATTTAAATGCAGCTGTTGGCGATGACCGTGGAGAAAGAGGTGAACGTAGCGATAGAGCAGGGCGTGGACGTGGTAGCGAAGGCTACACTCGTTTATTTATCAACTTAGGTTCGGTAGATGAGTTTACCCGTGGCGATATGTTGTCTTTTATCTGTAACAATGGTAAAATAGCTGGCAAAAGCGTTGGAAAAATTGATTTAAAAGGTGTTTTCTCTTTCTTTGAAGTTGAAGACGCAGTTGCTGATACGGTATTTGAAGGATTTAAATCTGTTGAATTTAAAGGTCGCCAGGTTCGCATTGAAAAGAGCGGAGATGGTGGTCGTGGTGAAGGCGCAGGCGAAAGACGCGGTGGCGGTGAAAGACGTAGCGGTGGATTTGGCGGAGAACGCAGAAGCGGCGGTGGCGGTGGTTACCGTGGCGGTAGCGGCGGCGGAGACAGAAGAAGTTCTGGCGGTAGCGGACGCAGAGAAGGCGGAAGTCGTGAAGGCGGAAATAGCGGTGGCGGTTTTAGAGATTTCTCTGGCCGTAGTCGTGAAGATAAAGGTGGAAACACTGGTGGTAGCCCACGTAGAGAAGGTGGAAGTCGTGAAGGCGGAAACCGTGAAGGTGGCGACCGTAAAAAGAAATGGTAAATCACTAAACCAAATATTTTACAGCCGGTTTCGTTTATTCGAAGCCGGCTTTTTTGTTTGAAATTTTTAAGGTAATATAATTACCAGTTTTAAATCAAAGGCAAAATAATTTTAAACCACAAATAGATACTGATACAAATCTAAATAACGAGCACATGCAAATTCCGTTATTTCTATGCTTTCTTGGCAAAAAATTATTTAACAATTGTAAAATAGTCATTCGCCTTTATGATTATCCCTAAATTGCACTACTTTCGCTAATTATGCAGGCAAAATATATCTCCTATCAAGAAACTAGTTCCTTTTCAAAACTGGTTTTAGATTATATTAATAACAAAGAAGAGCTTAAAGCTTTCTACAGTTATCGCCCTGATATGGATGGTTTGGCTAAAGCAATCGAAAACCGTAATTTTTTAGGTGATCGTAATACTTTGGTGGAGGTTTTAAAAAGCCAATACCAACATTTAACGCCCAATAAATCGGTTACCAAAAACATAGAACTTTTAGGCTCAAGCAACACTTTTACGGTTACAACCGGCCATCAACTAAATCTTTTTACTGGCCCGCTCTACTTTATTTATAAAATTGTAACCGCCATAAATTTGGCCATCGAATTAAAAATGGCTCATCCTGATAAAAACTTCATTCCTATTTATTGGATGGCTACTGAAGACCATGATTTTGATGAAATTAACCATGTGAGTGTTGATGAGAAAAACATCAGCTGGATTCAGAATACAAATGGTGCAACAGGTAGATTAAGTACTAAAACCGTTGCAGCAGCAGTTTTGGCGTACCAAGGTTATTTAGGCATATCTAAAAACGGTAAACGCATTTCAAGATTGGTTCAGGAAGCTTATCTACAACATGACAATTTAGCCGATGCAACCCGGTTTTTAGTGAATAATCTTTTCGAAAAGTATGGATTAGTTATCGTTAATGCTGATGATGCATCTTTAAAAAAGCTTTTTAAAAATATTATTTCTGCTGATGTTACACAACACAACAGTTCAAAAAACATTGAGGAAAGTTCAAAAAATTTAGAGTCGTTGGGTTACAAAACGCAGGTTAATGGAAGGGATATAAACTTCTTTTACCTGAAAGATAATTTACGGGAACGCCTGATTTTTGAAAACGGAAAATACCTGGTTAACCATACCGAAATAAGTTTTACAGAAGAAGAGCTTAAAGCAGAAATTAATGCGCATCCGGAACGGTTTAGCCCGAATGTAGTGATGCGCCCAATGTATCAGGAGGTTATTTTACCAAACATTGCTTACATTGGTGGCGGTGCCGAGGTTGCTTACTGGATGCAGTTAAAAGCGAATTTCGACTATTATAAAGTCGATTTCCCTGTTTTGTTACTTCGTAATTCGGCCTTATTGATTGATAAACGAAGTGCTGAAAACCTGTACAATTTAGGTTTCGCACTGGAAGATGTTTTTCTGCCTGTTGAAGAGTTAAAAAACATCTGGGTTAGGCGTAATTCTACGGCTCAATTGATTTTGGCAGATGAAACCAGAGCGATTAACAGCATTTTCGATCAGATAAAGCTGAATGCCTATAAGATTGATAAAACACTTTCCGTTTCAACAGACACTGCAAAACAGAAAACAAATCACCTTTTGGCTAATCTGGAAAAGAAATTATTCAGGGCTGAAAAACGCAAACACGAAACAGCTTTAATTCAAATCGAAAATGTAAAAAAAAGGCTTTTCCCAAGTGGTACTTTGCAGGAAAGAATTTTAAACATTGCGCCGATGTACGTAAACTACGGTGAGGATTTTCTTTCTTCGTGCATAGAAAATTTTGAACCTTTGGGTGGTGATTTTACTTTATTGTTACCGTAAAAAAGACTAAAGCAGAAAGCTAAAAGACCAAAGTGGAAAAGACAATAAAACTGTCTTGATACTTGCTACTTAATACTTGATACTTGATACTTGATACTAAAAATGAACTTTATAACTTTTACCGAGGCTAAGCTCAGAACATTTACCCATAGTGTCTTTAAAAAAATGGGCTGTTCAAATGAAGATGCTACATTAGCAACTGATGTTTTAATATGCTCCGACTTACGTGGAATTGATTCGCACGGCGTTGCCCGCTTAAGTGGTTATGTTCGCCTTTGGGAAAAGAAAAGAATTAATGCCACGCCAGATATTAAAATTATATATGAAACGCCAACCACAGCAACGGTTGATGGTGATGCTGGCCTGGGTTTAGTTGTGGCGCCTTTCGCTATGAAAATTGCAATAGAAAAAGCCGAAAAATATGGCAGCGGCTGGGTTTCTGTAAAAAATTCCAATCATTTTGGTATTGCAGGCTATCATGCCTTAATGGCTGTTGAAAAAGATATGATTGGCATCAGTATGACGAATGCAAGTCCGCTGGTGGCGCCAACCTATTCAAGTGAAAGATTGCTTGGAACCAATCCAATGTGCTATGCATTTCCTGCCGGAAAATATCCTCCGGTAATTGTAGATATGGCAACCGCAGCAGCTGCAAATGGAAAATTAGAAATTGCACAAAGAGCAAACAAAAGCATTCCTGATGGGTGGGTTCAGGATAAAAATGGCAAAAATTCTACCGAACCGAATGAATTAAAAAGTGGCGGTTCACTTTTACCATTAGGAAGTGATAAAGACCACGGAAGCCACAAAGGTTATGGCTTGAGCGCAACAGTAGATATTTTATCAGCGGTGCTTTCTGGTGCAAATTATGGCCCCTGGGTTCCACCTTTTGTAGCTTTCTTAGAACCTTCTGCAAATCCGGTGGGAGAAGGTTTAGGCCATTTTTTAGGTGCTATGCGAGTTGATGGTTTCCGTCCGGCTGATGATTTTAAAAATCATTTAGATAATTGGATTGAAAGATTTAAAAGCGCCGAAACAATCGACCCTGATAAAAAAGTAATTATTCCGGGTGAGCCAGAACATGAGTTTGAACAGGAAAGAAAAATTAGTGGTATTCCGATTATCGATGTTGTGGTTAAAGATTTAAATGAACTGGCTGAAAAGCTAGGAATTGAAGGGTTGAAATGACCAGAAGATTTACGAAGTTCCAATTACAGGCAACCATAAAAACTTCGTAAATCTGCTATCGACCTTAATTTTCAACAGTTAATATTTCTTTAAGTTGTAGTTCTTTACTTGATGAACCAACCATAATTCTGAAATCTCCCGGCTCTATAACCCATTTCAATTCTTTGTTCAGCATTTGGAAAGCTTCGGGTTTTATTTCGAACACAACTTCTTTTTCCTCTCCGGCTTTTAAATGAACACGCTTAAAATTCTTAAGGGCCAAAACAGGTTGTGAAACGCTGGCCAATACATCACGAATATAAAGTTGTACAACTTCATCTCCATCATACTTTCCTTCGTTTTTCAATTTAAAACTAATGGAAGCTGTTTCGCCGATTTTAATTTTACTTTTTTGCAGTTTTAAATCTGAGTACTTGAATTTAGTATAACTCAAACCATAGCCAAACGGAAATAAAGGTTCATCACTTAAGTTATTGTAATCATCGCCTCGCCCTGTTGATTTATGATTGTAAACCAATGGCAATTGCGCTTCGTGAACCGGATAGGTAATGGGTAATCTACCAGCCGGGTTGTAATCGCCAAACAGCATTTCCGCTACTGCATTACCACCCTCCTCACCGGGATACCAAACATTCAAAATGGCACCAACATCATCTACCCAACTTTGCATGTTTATGGCACTCCCACCAACCAATAAAACGACTACAGGTTTACCGGTTTTAACCATTTCCTTTATCAGTAGCTCTTGGTTTCCTGGTAAATTAAGCATCGCTCTGTCTAAAAATTCACCTTCTTTTATGCCTGCAATCATTACGATCACATCTGCTGTTTTAGCAAAGTCTTTTGCTTTTTGCAGTTCTTCTGCAGCACGATTTTCTATGCCAAAATTCCAAATCAGTTTGATGTGCGCATTGCCTTTAGGTTCTTTAAATTCAACTTTAACAGGATAACTTTTATCGGCTTCGAAATTAAAATCAACCAAACGTGTATGGTAAGAGCTTTTTTCCCACTGGTCGATAATAAGTTTATCATTAATAAATAAGCGATAACCATCATTACCTTCCAGGCCAATTTTGTAAGTACCAGATTTTGGAGCCTTAACCTCGCCTTGCCATCTTATGGAGTAATTATCATTTTTTATTTTTTCATTTGGCGGATAAAGTGTCCACATAAAATCCAATCGTTTATCAACTCTACTCATCGCAGGAGTTCCAGATAAATCTATGGTACTGAAATAATCTGCCGCTAATCCGCCTCCATATTTTGAAGACAGGTATATAGAATCAATAACAGTGTAGTTTACATCAGTACGATGGCTACCTTTTGTATAATTAACCACTGAAGCACTACCAGCTCTTTTTTTAATGCCTTCCAAAATACTAACCGTTCCTTTACCTGTACCACTATACCCACCTAAACGCGCTTCAGTTGCATCTTCACCTAACACTAAAATATTTTTTACACCCTTTAATGGAAGCGTATTCTGTTTATTTTTAAGAAGTACGAATGATTCTAAGGCCGCTTTCTTAGCCAACTTTTTATTTGAAAAATCAGTTAATGATTTTTTTGCTTCAGCTTCAGAAACGTATGGATTTTCAAATAAACCCAATTCAAATTTTGCCCTTAAAACCCTTGATACCGCATCATCAATTCTGGCTTGAGGAATACTGCCATCTAAAAACGCCGGTCTAAAAAGTTTGTAATGATCGTATTTAACCTGGAAAATCACATCGAGTCCGCCATTCATCGCCTGAACGGTGGATTCATGATAATTAGCAGCTGTATAATGCAAAACATTTGCGCCACCAACTGCACCGGCATCAGATATTACGAAACCTTTAAAACCCCAGTCATTTTTTAAAACCTGTGTTAAAAGCCAATGATTTGATGTCGCAGGTGTTCCATCTACACTATTGTAAGACGTCATAACCGAACGAATACCGATTTTTTTTACCGCTTCTTTAAATGCAGGAAAATGAATTTCTTCTAAAAAGCGAACATTTTTTTCAATCGGATAACTGTCTCTTCCACCATCTCCTACGTTAGCAATGAGGTGTTTCGGCGTTACCACAATATTTTCTTTTTCGATGGCATTCATAAAAGCCAATCCCATTACCGTAGTAAGATAAGGGTCTTCACCATAGGTCTCTTCAACCCTCCCCCAACGCACGTCATCGGCCATATTAATTACCGGTGCCAATACATCTCTAATTCCTCTGATTTTTGCTTCTTTGGCTATCGACTTTCCAATCTGGGCGAGCATTAAGGTATCGAAAGTTGCCGCAAGTCCTATTGACTGCGGGAAGGCTGTTGCACCTTGCCTCACCAAACCATGCAGCGCTTCATCAAAAACCATCATTGGTATCCCAAGTCGGGTATTGTTAACAAAGTAGCTTTGTAACTGATTTACTTTCTTGGCAAGCGTTAATGCATTTTCTGTTGTATTGTAACTCAGCATCTGTTGCGCATCGCCCGCCCCGCCCGACTGGGCACTAATTTGTAAACCAAAAATGCCGTTTTTATAATTTCCGTTATTGATTCCATCCACATCGCCGGGAACCATAAATAATTGCCAGAATTTTTCTTCCGGTGTCATTCTTGATAGTAAATCATTTACCCTATCATCAATATTTAGTTTTGCATTTTTATAGGCTGGTTGTAATGAATTTTTGCCGCTATTGCTTTGTGCATGCAGACTATAGCTTATTGCCATTACTAAAATAAGGGCAATTAAAATTTTTCTAAAAATCATTTCGGAATGATAAAATTATGCTGATTAACCTTGAGGCGTAAATTCGAATGCCAGTGCCGGTTGATTAACACTGCCTTTTAATTGTAATGTGGTTTTGCCGTTAACATTTTTCCATTTAACTTTTTCTCCTGTTGAAATTAAAATTACATCAGTTCCTTTTTTTGGAGAATTTCCCATCCAGCTGATTGCATTAGGCGATTTTTCAACAGATTTTACGCAATAAATGGCATAAAGCTTTTTTCCATCCTTACTTTGCGTAAACCAGGTTTGGTTGCTGTTGTAATTTTTAGTGATTCGAGTGTTGTAAATCGCTTTCCCGTTAACAGAAGTCCATTTACCTATATCGTTCAATTTAGTAATCACTTCTTCAGGGAAAGTACCATCTGGTTTCGGCCCAACACCTAAAAGCAAGCTTCCGCCTTTTGCTACAATTTCTGCTAATTTATGAATCACTTCAGCAGCGGGTTTGTAATTATCATTAGGAACAAAGCCCCAGGCACCACCTAAAGTCATGCAGCTTTCCCAGGGATAATCCAATTGTGTTTCAGGGATTTTCTGCTCTGGAGTTTGATAATTTTCGTATGGACCATGAACGGTTCTATCCACAATGATTAATCCGGGCTGTGCCTTTCTTGCCATTGTTGCAATTTTTGGCATGTCAATATCCTGGCTCCATTTTGGAATGTTTGCACCCCAAGATAAAACCTCGGCATTAACGGTTTCTAATGGACGAACCCATCCACCATCTAACCATAAAATATCTACGCTGCCGTAGTTGTGCATCAATTCTCCAATTTGATTGTAGGTGAAATCTTTGAATTTATTCCACCTCCATGGATATTTTCTGATGTCGTAATTGTTATTGCGATCTGCAGTAGCGTATTTTTGCCACCAATAATATTGCGAATGCCAATCGGGTTTAGAAAAATATGCACCAATCATAAACCCTTCTTTCCTAAAAGCATCGAAAACATATTTAGCTACATCGGCTTTCTCGTTATTGGCAAAGGGACCTTTTGCGATACTAAAATCAGACTCTTTAGTATCGAACATGGCAAAACCATCGTGGTGTTTGGTCGTAAAAACCAAATATTTCATCCCGGCACTTTTACCTGCTTTTGCCCATTGCTCTGGGTTGAACTTTGTTGGGTTAAACTGCTTACTAAAATCCCAATACCATTTTTTATAATCGTCATAAGAAATTGTGGTATCTCTTTCTATCCAATCTTCAGAACAAATAGACCATGATTCTATAATCCCTGGGACAGCATATAATCCCCAATGGATAATCATACCGAACTTTTTATCCTGCCAGTTATCTAATTTTTGTTTAACAAGTGGGTCGGTTGGTGCCTCATAATGAGTTGATTGAGGCATAATATCATTCTGCTGAGCAAAAGAATGAGTTACGAAACAAATTAATGTTATAAAAAGAATTCTTATTTTCATTAAATAAAAAGATTAAAAAACGCCTTGTAAATTTGAAATTTACAAGGCGTAATGTGGATTATTTCAGAAAGATAAAGATTATTTTACGTCCCAGAAAATTTTGATGGTACGCGTATCTTTCGATCTAACAGAATTATAATTTGAATTATTAGCAGACTCAATACTTGGATAAGTTAACCTATTTGGAGGTAATTCAAATCCAACCAATGTTTGTGAAACAATGGTTAGTTTAGGATATTTAGTTCTTCTATATTCAGACCATGCCTGATCAGATTGGAGGAAACCAAAATTAAGCCACTTTTGATTCCAAATCTTCGCTAGCTTTTCATCAGAAGTACCTGTGTATGCTGATGCACTGGTATTTACAAATGTAGCTACATCAGCCGCAGCTGGTGCAGTAGCTGTGCCGCTACCAATGGTATGCAAGTAATAATAAAAAGAAACAGATTGTGCTAAACCTGCATTGTATGCAGTTAGTGCGTTGGATGTTGAACCCCATCTTTCATAAGCTTCTGCTTTTAGAAAATTAACTTCTGAGGCTGTTATGAGTACACCTGGCACTTTAATATTATTAATGAAAGTTGCAGAATCCAATATCGAATATTTTGTAAAAGCGGTATCTTGCTGATTAGATGTGTAAGTTACAGGCATTGCTTTATAATTCTTATTTGGAACAAAAGTACTGCCAACCGTTTGTCCGAATTTATCATAAACAAAAGGAATTCTTGGATCATTAACCGGGAGCATTATCTTATTTAATGCGTAATCTGGTGCAAAATAAGTATTGATCTCTGTTATTGCACTTCTTAAACTATTGGTATTTGTTGTTAATGGCTGTAAAAGTATATCGGTTGATGCAGGCGAATAGTTTCCAACGCCATTTCCATCTACCAATGGATAGTTAGCACTATTATTTAGCATGTTCAATACTGCTGTTCTTGCAGTTGTTTCATCAACAAAAGAAGTGCGCATTAATAACCTAAGTCGAATTGAATTTGCATATCTTCTCCATTTATCAAGGCTTCCAAATAACAATATATCAGATTTACTAAATGCAGGCGCAACCGCAGCAGAAAGTTTAGCATTACCAAAGTAAGTGGCAGCTTCATCAAGTCCTTTAATTAAAGTTGCATAGAGTGCTTTTGCATCATCAAATTTAGGGTCTTTAATAGAAGATGTAGTTTCGAGGCTGCCCGCTTCAGTAAAAGGAACATCTCCGAATAAATCAACCATCTTTGAAGTTTGATCGTAAAGAAAGATTTTTGCGGCCTGCATATAAACTTCTTGATTAGCTTGTTCTGCAGCAGGTAAACCAGCATATGTTACTTCCATTGCTCTGTAAACACCTAGTGGACCACTACCATTACCTGCCGGATAATAAAAATCTGACCAGTAATTACCTATATATCCGTCAATTTGGCGGTATGCTTCACTCGCATTAGCAAAAGATGCAGTTTGCGAATACACAGCTGGATGCGGCGCTAAAAAAGTACGCTGGTTCCAATAAGCAGGTCTTACACGATCACTATTCAGCATTGCTGTAAAAAACCCGGGAAGGTTTGTTGTTGTGGAACGTTCCGGGTTATAATACAATTCATCTAATTGTTTTTTGCACGAGTTGAATAACAACATTAGTGAAAACAATAAACTTATATTTATAAATATCTTTTTCATTATAATAAATTTTTATCGGTTAAAGCTTAGAAACTAGCATTTAATGAAAAACCAAAACTTCTTGTAGCTGGTAATGAACCATTATCAACACCCTGACTATACCATCTGTCTCCGATCAAGGTTTCTGGATCCAGATTTTTCAATGTTCTGTGGAAGTATAGTAAATTTCTGCCAATTAGCGATATTTTCATATTGGACATACCTACCTTTTTTACAAGACTATTGGGCAATCTGTAACCAAGCGTTAATTCTCTTAGTTTAATAAAATTATTTTTATAAACCGCACCTTCCTGATTAAGGGCATCGGAACTACCAGCTGCGAAAGAGTTGAAGTAATAGCTTGCTGCATCCAATATAACATCATTTGGTTGTCCATTCGCTTTAACGCCAGAAAGAATTACACCATCATGATAAACCTTATGACCAGCAGGAGAAGAACTATTTGCATTTGGCAATAAAACATTAGCGCCTGCACTATTTACATAATAAGTTAAGCCACCGTTCTCCGTATCACGATATTGAAGTGTGTTTTCATAAACACCAGTACCGGTGGCATATTTTAATGGCGTTGACACTACATCACTTCCAAAACGATAATCAACTAAAAAGCTTATAGAGAAGCTTTTGTAATTTAAATTGTTTGATAAACCTCCTGTTATACTTGGTGTAACATTTCCAGCTTTTACATATTGCGATTTATCGATTACGTAAAAACCATCATCATTTACTATTTTTTGTCCGGCTGCATTAGTTTTAGTTGGATAAACATAAATATTACCTAAATCTTCTCCTGGCTTTGCTGTTATGCGAATAGCATTATCCTCAGCATTGTAAAAAATTAATTCTGGGATACCAGGCGCTAAAGAATATACCGTCGTTTTGTTTTGAGAAAAGTTTAGCGTGGTTTGCCAGTTAAAATTAGTTGATACAACTGGTTTAGCATTTAATGAAAGTTCCCACCCTTTACTTCCTATCTCTCCAACATTAACAATCTGACTACCACTTCCATTACTTGGCGAAATTTGAAGGCGTAATATTTGATTTTTGATGCGGTTTGTATAGTAACTTAAATCGATACCGAATCTACCATTTAAAAAACGTGTTTCTAAACCGTATTCTTGTTCGTATTTTTTCTCTGGCTGTAGGTTTTCATTACCATAAGCACCCGGCAATACCAATTGTGGTACAGATCCATTGTTCGTTTGTAATGAGTTTTGACCATATGATACGTTTGATTCATAAGGAAGCGATGCATTAGCAACCACACCATAAGAAGCACGTAACTTACCATAACTCAAAAATTCAGGTAAAGCACCCTTAAAAGCATCAGTAAAAACAAAACTTCCATTTACAGATGGATAATAGTAAGTATTGTTTAATGGAGGCAAGCTTGATGAAGATTCCTGACGCATCGTTCCCTCTACAAAAAGATAGTCTTTATACGACAAATTTAAGATTCCAAAAGCACCGTATTTTAAAAGAGATCTTCTGCTAGCAGAAGTTTGAAGAATACCATAAGAGTTACTTAAAGAAAACCAATTTTCTGAAACTAAACCGAATTGTGTTCCCGATGATTGATCTTTATAATTTTCTTTTCTGGATGTAAATCCCGCACTGGCAGAAAAAGATAAATCTTTACTGATATTATCACTGTAAGTTAAAAGGGCATCGCTGTAAATCGTGGTATATGTACCGTTACCTGTTGTATAAGCACCTGTACTAGAAGTAGGCGGATTAAAAGCTACAGGAAACTGGCTGTAATTTTTATCTTCTGTATTGCGACCAGTATAATCGTTACCAACTCTACCTCTAAACTTTAGTTTAGTTAAAATATCCCAGTTTAAGGTAGCGCTGCTGTATAATCTATTTTCCGTTTCAGCACTTGTATTCTTCAATGTAGACCAGAAATAATCATAAAGATTCGGTCGAACATTAAAAACAAATGCTTCAGCAGGATTTCTGGCAGTTTGATTAAAAGGAACCCAAGCATACCCCTCAGAGGTTTGAAATTTATCTCTTATTAAGTTTGTATCTTCATTTCGTCCGAAGAAGCCATCAAAAGATTGTGCAAGCCTGTTGGTTTGATACGCTCTATTGTTTGTGATTGTATTCACATAATTTGCTACAACGTCCACGCTTAATTTTTTATTTAATTTTAGCGAGCTATTTAAACTGAATGAGTTCTTTTTAAGTCCAGATTCTCTTTGAATCCCCTCATAATCGAGGCGAGTGTACGATATTCTATAGCTGTAATTATCAGTTTGATTAGACAATGCTATATTTGCTGATGAACTTAAACCATTTCTGAAAATATCTTTATAGTTATCTGGTTGAGGAGAAAAAGAACGGATAGAACCATCCCACCAGCGTACTTGCTGACCTTCCATTTTGGGACCAAAATTAGCATAAGACCTAAAATTTGGGCGGAAACCGGATGGTGATTGAGCATCAACAATCCAACCTTCTTCGGTAGCACCTACTGCCAGATTCGTTGCTCTATCATATCCTTGCCCATAAACATTTTGATAGTTTGGAAGAAAAGCTGGTTGCTCAACTGTTCCAAAATAGTTTACATCAACTGTTGGCCCTTTACCTTTTGCACCTTTTTTAGTGGTGATAATAATCACACCAGCACCCGCATCAGAACCATAAAGCGCTGATGCACTGGCACCTTTTAAAACAGAAAGGCTTTCAATATCTTCTGGATTAATATCCAAAACACCATTACCCCTTACACGTTGATCGTCGAAAAAACCACCATTGTTTCTTCCTGCAGCACCGTATTGTCCTTCACTACGAATTACCACACCATCTACTACATACAGTGGTTGTGCATTGTAATTAAGAGAGTTTACTCCACGAATCTGAACGTTAACAGCACTACTTGCGCCACCTGGTGCAGTGGTAACTTGTACACCCGATGCTTTACCATACAAGGCTGAAGCAAAGTTAGTATTACCAGCTTCTGTAAGTTCTTTTGCTGAAACTGTTGCAGTAGAATAGCCAAGTGACTTTTGTTGTTTTTGAATACCAAAAGCAGTTACGACAACATCATTCAATGCTTTAGAATCCTCTTTTAAAGTGATAGAAATCGTCGTTTGAGAACCAACAATAACTTCTTGCCTGGCGTAGCCTATTGCCGAAAATGTTAGTGTTTCATCAGGATTTACAGCTATTGAAAACTTTCCATTTCCATCTGTTTGTGTAGCTTTTGATGTGCCTTTAACAGATACGCTTACACCTGGCAGAGGTCCAGATACCTCTCTTACCGTTCCGGTAATGGTTTTCTGTGCAAAAGTTGCTATTGTTATAAGTGTAAACAGTAGCGTACTTAAGCACTTTAAGTACATTTTATTCATCTTTTTGTAGTTAGTTTTTAATCTATTAGTGAGTTGGTGAGTTAGAATGTTTTAGTTTTAGGTCTTTTATTTCGCCATAATTATATTTTTTTAGTTAATTATTTATTGATTAATCGAAATTACTATGTTCCACTACCAGGCTTGCTGCTGCCAGAAGTTCTGCCTGTTCTGCAAGGTTAGAAAGGACTATACTCGTTTGCTCAGCTACCCTTGGTATACAAAATTTGTTTATAGCTTGTTGTATCGGCGGTAAAAGCATTTTTCCTGCTTTAGCACCACGGCCGCTCAAAACAATTCTTTCAGGATTCATGATGTGAATTAAAGTCGCCAAGCCCTTACCAATTTGAAATGCGGCATCAAATAATATAGATATTGCTACAGAATCCTGTTTAACAACTGCATCAAGAAAATGATCTGCATGATGCTTGGTCTTATCTTCAAAAAGTTCTGCCATTATCGTTGGCTCGCCAGCATTTACAGCTTTTTCGGCTTTTTCTACCATTATCAGTAAAGATGTTTCAACTTCGAGACAGCCTCGTTTACCACAAGAACATAATGTATCAGAATTGGATAAGGGAATATGACTAAATTCTCCTGCATAACCGCTGCTGCCACGATATAAGTTGCCATTTACAATCATTCCTAAGCCGGTGCCCCAGCCTACATTTACAACTAAAACATCTTTTAAACCTGCGGCTTCGCCAAAATGAAGCTCGGCTAAAGCAATTAAGCTTGAATCATTATCTAAAAAAATTGGAAGATTTAATTTTTCGACTAAATAACCCTGAAGACTATTACCATCTTCAATTGGCATAAAAGAATAATTCATGCCCTTTTCTGCATTAACAAAACCTGGCATTCCTATGCCAACACCTAATAGGTTTTCTCTATCAATATTAGATTTTGCAATGCAGTTATTAATAAATTCGATTAGTAAATCTGCACTGTCTTCGGCAGACATATTTAAATCAACTAATTGTGTAGGCAGAATTTTGTTATTGGATAAATCATAAATTGTAAGCCGTGTAATAAATTGATCCATTGCAACAGCAACTATATACTTTTTATATTCCGGATTGATAAGAAACATTACTGCTCTTCTACCACCTGTTGATGGAGCAAAACCCTGCTCAATAATTTGTCCTTCTTTTATTAATCCATTAACAATAGAGGTAACCAAGGGCAAACTTTTTTGAGTGAGCCTGCTTAAATCAGTTAGGGATAATACATTTTTATAATATAAATGCTTTATAACATCAGCTTTTAATAGCTCACTTTTTTTAACTGTAGCCGACATTTAGTTTGGTTTGTTAAACAAACTTAATAAAAAAAAATAAAACAATTATAATCTTTTTAAAAAAATTAAAAAGATTAACTAACTAAAAAAAAAACGACTTACATCGTCTGCAAGTCGTTTTCAATATATCGAAGATAATCTTAGTGAATTCCCCTCAATAATCTACTCCATCGTATTTTGTGCAAGAAAGAGCCTTCGCTATTCCAGCTCATCCAAATAAATAAAGCCTTTCCAACAATATGATCTTCTGGTACAAAACCCCAATAACGAGAATCTGCAGAATTATGACGGTTATCACCCATCATCCAATAGTAATTTAATTTGAAAGTATAAGAAGTTGCAACTTTATCATTGATATACCAGTCTTTCCCTTTTTGTTCTACTTTATTGCCTTCATAAGTTCTAATTGCCCTATAGTACAATGGCATGGTATTGCTGTCAATTTTAACTGTCCAGCCTTTGGCAGGGATTTTTATCGGACCAAAGTTATCTCTGTTCCAAACGCGATTAGGATCGTGTGGAAACAAACCACCGGATTCGATTACAGAAGATTGTGCTGCATTCATTTTAACCGATTTAACAAAATCGAACGCTTTAATCTCATCAGCCATTTCTGGCGAAATTTCGGCGATGTAAGCATTCGGACCATCTGGTTGCATATCGCCCATTTTCAAGTCTAAATCATCAAAAACACCGTAATTAAAATCCATGGTTTTAAATTCGATACGGTAAGGCATCATTCCGGTGCTTTTTAAAGGCTCATCTTTGCCATTAATATTTGCAATTCCGTTTTTCATACTGATAACATCACCAGCAATACCAATACATCGCTTAATAAAATTTTCGCGTTTGTCTACAGGCCTGCTGATTATTGTAAATTGACTATGGATTGATTCTCTGCCATATTGCCTTACCAAATCATAGTAACTTGGAACCTGATTTTCTACCGCAACCGTATCACCTTCTGGAAAGTTAAATACAACTACATCATTTCTTTTAATATCTGACAAACCTGGTAACCGACGATATTTCCACTGAACACCATCCCAATATGCTTTGGTTGATGTTGTTAAGGGCATAGTATGATGTGCAAAAGGAAAAGCAACGGGTGTCATTGGGATACGGGCTCCATAATTTACCTTACTTACAAAAAGAAAATCGCCTATTAATAAAGAACGCTCCATGGAACCAGAGGGGATTGTATAGGCCTCGATAAAAAACACCCTAATAATGGTTGCGGCGATTACGGCAAACACAATTGCATCAACCCATTCGCGGGTTTTAGTTTTTTTCTTTTTATTGGCATCCGTTTTCTTCTGCCAGAATTTATAATTCATATTTTATGTTTAGTTAAAGCCTCACTTGCTCTCTTTCAATAGAAGAGGGAGCGCAAAGCAAAAATATCTCTTTTGTAATTGTTAATCTACTATTTAATGTTTTGTCGGTTGTATTGAGTTTTTCTCCTTCGGATTGATTCTACTGATTAATAGATTCCACCGATTTTTAGAGAATTTAATCTTTACTCCTTGTTCTTTTATCCTTATTCTAAAAGTCTTATTCAAAAATATCTGTAATACTGAAAAATCCTTTTTTATTTTCAATCCACTCCGCAGCCACAACTGCTCCTAAAGCAAAACCGGCTCTACTGTACGCTGTATGTTTAATTTCTATTTCATCTACCTCACTACTGTAAATTACGGTATGTGTTCCAGGTATATTTTCTATTCGGTGCGATTCTATAAGTAGTTGGTCGGCTTTAGGGAATATTTCCACATTTGTACCAACAACCTCATTTAACCATTCCGTTTTTCTTTCTAAATTATCTACAATTCCTTCTGCAATGGTAATTGCTGTACCACTTGGTGCATCTAGCTTTTGTGTATGATGAATTTCTTCTACCTGAACTTCGTAAGCAGGATAATTATTCATCAGCTTTGCCAAAGTTTGGTTTAATTTAAAGAACAAATTTACGCCAATACTAAAATTAGACCCATAAAGTAAAGTATTGTTACTGTTGTTGCATTCGTTTTTAACTTCTTGCAATTTGCCATACCATCCCGTGGTACCCACTACAATTGGAACATTGGCATCGAAACAGGTATAAATGTTATTTAATACAGAATCAGGCGTACTAAAGTCGATGGCTACATCAGCAGCTTTTAAATTTTGACGGTTTAGTTCTTCTTGATTATCAATAGATATTTTTAAAACTATTTCATGACCGCGTTCAAGAGCAAATTTTTCTATAATCTGGCCCATTTTGCCGTATCCTAAAAGCGCAATTTTCATCGGGATATTTTGTTTAATTTGGTTAAAATCTTAAAGAAACTTTTAAAGCTGGTGTCGCATTAGAGCCATACATTGAATTCGGATTACTCATTAATGATGGCGTAATTTTCATTGATAGAGAATCATCTATATTAAAATAATTTAGGCGAGCCGCAACATACGCATCTACAACATTTACAGCATAAACCGCAAAATAAGAGAAAATTACGATTTGGCTATTTCTTTTGTAAATCGCCTGGGCATCGGTAACGTTGGTATCTCCATATCTGACAAGATCAGGATTTACAAGTTGTTTCTTAGCTGGATCTGTCTGCAACTTATTTAATGCCCTAATTTGAGCTTCCTTTAAAAAAATCTTGTAATTATTCCGGCTATCAATATAAGATATGGTAAGTAGGGTAAAGCCGGCATAAATTATTCCAACCTTACTCAAGGTGTAAGTTTTTTGCCAAAAATGACCAGTTTTTTCTCCTTTGGCATTCAGGCGCTCATTTAGCAATTGATTGTTGTAAAGTTGTCCCCAACCAGGAATTATCAGCGATTTAAAAACTGCTTTTCTAGCTGCAACTTTACCCGGATTAACGTATTTCGCTTTTGCAGTATCAATAGTTTTTTTTGGTGAATCTATCCTTACAACACGTATTGGAGTTGTCTTTATGGTATCAATAGGTTTTAATAGCGTATCCTTAACCTGTGCTAAAGCCAGATTTATAAAGCAAAATACAAATAAAGAAAACAGGAATAAACACTTGTATTTTGGCATTACCAATCTAATAATTCTAAAATTCTATTTAAATCATCATCACTTACAAAAGGGATTTCAATTGCGCCTTTACCATTCTGACTAACTTTTAACTTTACGCGGGTTGCAAATTTTGATGCCAAATCATCCTGCAATTTTTGATATTGAAAAGAAACTGACTTTTCTTTAGGCTTATCATCGATTTTTAACGGTGTATGCTGCAGGTTACGAACCAATTCTTCTACTTTACGAACCGACAAGCCTTTATCTAAAATTTCCTGGTGTATGAATAATTGTTTATCCACACCATCAACATTTATTAACGCCCGGGCATGCCCCATAGAAATCCTTTGATCGCGAATGGAAGCTTGTATTGCAGGCGGGAGTTTTAATAAACGCAAATAATTAGTAACTGTTGTTCGGTTTTTACCAACACGTTCGCCCAATTGCTCTTGTTTCAAACCAACCTCATCTATCATCCTTTGAAAACTCAAAGCAACCTCAATCGCATTTAAATTTTCCCTTTGAATATTCTCAATTAGTGCCATTTCCAACATCTGCTGGTCGTTAGCGCTACGGATGTAAGCAGGAATTTGAGATAAGCCCGCTAGTTTTGAAGCCCTGAACCTACGCTCGCCTGAAATGAGCTGATATTTGTTTGCCCCGATTTTTCTAACCGTAATGGGTTGTATTAATCCTTGAATTTTTATCGAATCGGCAAGTTCATTTAGTGCAACCTGGTCAAATTCAGTACGTGGCTGAAACGGATTGGTTTCAACTTCAGTTAAACTTACATGACTGATATTACCAATCTGCTCGGTTTCGCTAACATGATTTACACTTTGCTTTGGAGGATGAGAAGATTCGCTATCATCTAAAAGCGCACTTAACCCTCTTCCTAAACCTGTTTTTCGCTGAAAAGATGTCATTTATAATTTATAAAGTTGCTGTACCTATATTTTCTTCTTCCTTTAACAAGCCGTTTTTCTTCACAATTTCTCGGGCAAGGTTAAGGTAATTAATTGCGCCTTTGCAATTTGCATCATGCATAATTACCGAAACACCATAGCTTGGTGCCTCACTTAAACGGGTATTTCTTTGAATAATCGTATCAAATACCAATTCATGGAAATGCGTTCTAACTTCTTCTACAACCTGGTTAGATAAGCGTAAACGTACATCATACATGGTTAATAAAATACCTTCTATTTCCAGTTCAGGATTTAAACGGTTTTGCACAATTTTAATTGTATTCAGCAATTTACCTAAGCCCTCTAAAGCAAAATATTCGCATTGTACAGGAATTATTACCGAATCTGCGGCGGTTAGTGCATTAATGGTAATCAAACCTAATGAAGGTGAGCAATCTATAATGATAAAATCATATTGATCTTTAATTTTTTCTAAAACCGCTTTCATTTTATATTCGCGGTTATTTAGGTTAATCATCTCAATTTCGGCTCCAACCAAATCAATATGCGCAGGTAATAAATCTAAATTTGGAGTTTCGGTTTTTTGAATTGCCAGTAGAGGATCTATATCATTAATGATGCATTCGTAAATACTATCTTTTATATTCCGGGGATCAAAACCAATACCCGAAGTCGAATTCGCCTGTGGATCAGCATCAACTAATAAAGTTTTATATTCTAATACGGCTAAACTCGCAGCCAGGTTTATAGATGATGTTGTTTTACCAACGCCACCTTTTTGATTTGCTATCGCAATAATTTTGCTCATCTATGTATCCGAAATTTACTTAAAGTTTACTTGGGCTATATAATTTATGCCATTTATTTGGACAAAAAGTTCTATTTTTGTGCTGTTTACGCCCTTTTTCTCAATCAGCTAAGATACAAACTATATGGCAATTTTAGCAAGAAGGGCATTCGGGTTTTGCACATCTTATTAACAATTCATCCATGATTACAATTATAGCCGGAACCAACAGACCCAATAGCAATACGCTTAAAGTGGCCAAATATTACAAGCAACAACTCGAATTAAAAGGTATGCAAGCTAACCTACTCAGTTTGGAGCATTTACCTGTTGATGTGCTTAACAGTGATATGTTTGGTAAACGTACAGAAGCTTTTCAAAAAATCCAGGATCTGGTTTCTGCTACTGAAAAATTTCTTTTCATAATGCCTGAATATAATGGAAGTTACCCTGGTGTTTTAAAAGTTTTAATAGATGCATGCAATTTCCCGGAAAGTTTTTATGACAAGAAAGCAGCATTGGTTGGCATTTCATCCGGCAAATACGGAAACATTCGAGGTGTAGATCACTTTACAGGTGTTTGCCATTATGTTCATTTAAATGTTTTACCGCTACGTTTACACATCCCTAATATAAAATCCGAGCTTGATTTAGATGGCAACCTGATTAAAGAGGATACCATTAAGTTTACAAACGAACAGATTGATAAGTTTATTCATTTCTAAACCAGGATTTACCGGATTTTTTGATTTTAGGATTAAGTTTATAAACTAACAGATTGATAAGTTTATTCATTTCTAAACCAGGATTTACCGGATTTTTTGATTTTAGGATTAAGTTTACAAACGAACAGATTGATAAGTTTATTCATTTCTAAACTAGGATTTACCGGATTTTTTGATTTTAGGATTAAGTTTATAAACTAACAGATTGATAAGTTTATTCATTTTTAAACTAGGATTTACCGGATTTTTTGATTTTAGGATTAAGTTTATAAACGAATCGATTGACAAGTTTATTCATTTATAAACCAGGATTTTAGAGCAAGATTTCTAATATTTTGGATTTTGAAGGATTCTAATCCAAGACCTCTATAATTGTAACCTTTAATAAGATGTAATTTGTTATTCCGCAGATTTCGAGAATTCTATCAGCCAGCTTTTAAAAAGCTAAATGTAGAATTATATACTTTAGTCTTTCCCTTCCCAGTATTTTTTCGCACCGAGCAACTTTCAACCTTTTACGCCCCAAACCGAATCCACTTATCACCTTCGCAGCCAAAAATAAATGAGCCCGGGTGTATCATCTCTGCCATATCTTCTATTAAAGAAACCGCATTATCTGCAGTAACACTTCTATTAACATCATCATTCAAAAGAATAATCCTATTGTTTTTTACCGCTTGCCAATCTGGATTTAACATCCCAGGGACTTCCCTCATCAATTCAGTTAAGGTTTTACCAGGTTGATAATAAATGATGAAAGCGGCATTGAAAACATCAGATTCTATCATTCCTCCGGCTAGCGCAATTTCTTCTGATAAAAAGTAACTCGGGTTGTTATTAACATCTAACAAAGCGACAGGCATTTTATCCATAAACTTAATTTTATGCTCAACTATGTCTAAACGGTCTTGTAAATCTTCCAGCTTTGCGGCATCAAGGCCAATAAATAAATCGTTTAAAAAAGACATCTGCATTAAATTTATTAATTTGTGCAAAAATAACATTCCTTATCGCATGCGAGGCTCATTTAAATATATATTTTGGATTTTTTGCAGCATTCTTTTCATTTCATGCAAAGAGACAGCAGATAACAAAAACAAAAAAGTCTTTAATATAAATCTCGATCAGGGTTTAACATCTTTAGATCCTGCTTTCGCCCGTAATCAAAATGCAATTTGGATGACCAACCAGATTTTTAACGGTTTGGTACAAATAGATTCTAACTTACAAACTGTTCCATGCATAGCTAAAACCTGGCAAATTTCAGCAGATGCCTTAACCTATACTTTCAATCTACGTAATGACGTATATTTTCAAGATGACCCCATATTTAAAAATGGCAAAGGTAGAAAAGTTGTAGCCAGCGATTTTGCTTATAGTTTCTACCGCTTAATCGACCCAAAAATTGCTTCATCAGGTGGATGGATTTTTAGCGATAAAGTAAAAGACCAACAGAATTTTATTGCCTTAAACGATTCTACTTTTCAGATAAAACTGGTTCGTCCTTTTCCTCCATTTATGAGTTTGTTAACCTCTCAATACTGCTCAGTTGTACCTAAAGAAGTTGTTGAACACTATGGAAAAGATTTTAGAAGCCATCCTGTTGGTACAGGGCCTTTTAAATTTAAATATTGGAAAGAAGGTGAAATTTTGGTGCTTTTAAAAAATGATCATTATTGGGAAAAAGACTCCAATGGCTTTCAATTACCATATATTGATGCATTAAAAGCCTCATTCATTACCGATAAACAAAGTGGATTTATGAGCTTTTTAAAAAAAGACCTTGATTTTTATTATAGCGTTGATGGCAGCTACCGCGATGATATTTTAACTAAAAGCGGTAAAATGACATCAAAATATAAAGGCAAATTTACTTTAAGAAAAGGGCCATATTTATGTACCGAGTACGTTGGTATTTTAGTTGACTCTACTTTGGATATTGTTAAAAATTCGCCCCTTCGGTTTAAAAAAGTAAGACAGGCTATAAACTATTCTATTGATAGAGAAAAGTTAATTAAATATTTACGAAATGGAATCGGAATCCCTTCAACCTCGGGTTTTATACCCAAAGGGATGCCCGGTTTTGATAGTGCTACTGTTCATGGTTATAATTATAACCCAAAACTTGCAGCAAAATTATTAGTCGAAGCGGGCTACCCTGAAGGAAAAGGTTTAACGGAAATCACCTTAAATACCACAACTACATATAAAGATTTAATCGAATTTATACAAGGAGAATTAAGTGCCATCGGTATCAAAACTAAAATTGATGTTAGTCCTAGTGCCAGCTTAAGAGATTTAATGTCGAAAAATAATGTAAACTTTTTCCGTGGAAGCTGGATTGCGGATTACGCTGATGGTGAAAACTATCTTTCGATGTTTTATTCTAAAAATAAAGTACCCTACGGACCAAACTATACTGCCTTTTACAATAAAGCTTTCGATAAGTTATTTGAAGAAAGTTATTACGAACCTAATAATGAAAAACGTTTTAAACTTTACCGTGAAATGGATCAAATGGTGATGGATTATTCTCCGGTAGTACCAGTTTTTTACGATCAATCAGTAGTGATGCTTCAAAACAATATCAGTGGCTATCCGATGAATCCGTTGAGTTTAATGATTTTGAAAAGAGTTAAAAAGAAATAAAAAAGAGGCTGTCTCATACAATTTAGAGCTTGTCACGTTGAGCTTGTCGAAACGCTATAAAAAGCAATTCTTACAAGTCCTTCGACAGGCTCGCGATTACATTTCGTAGTTATGAGACAGCCTTTTTGATATCTTTATTTGTATTAGGTTTACAATTATTGCTGAACGCCTCCCATTCCACCACCTTGTTGTTGCTGGTCTTGCTTAATATCGTCGTTTTTAATTTTCTTCTTCTCTGTGAATTTAAGTTTACCAAAAGTATAGCTAAAGCTTAAGGTGTAGTTACGCAATGGATAGTATATATTTTGACTTTGATAAATAGTACCTGTCTGATTAACAGCATTATTAATAGTTTTTATATGCAAATTTTTTGTAAAAGGGTTCAACACACCTAAACCAATACTTCCTTTCTTTTTGAAGAGTTCTTTTTTAAGGGATGCACCATAGATATAAAAAGGATCAGTAACACCTTGATAAGTACGTCTTTTAGATGTTATTACGTTAAACAGCTCAAAATTATAACCCTTACCAAAGCCATATGCTGAACGTACAAACCAATTGAAGTTAAAAAAAGTACCCGTATTAACATTTGTTTCATCATTATTTACCGAATATGTATTTCCCGCAAAGTTGGTCATTAATGTCCATTTTGGTTTAGGGTTGTATGATGCAAAAACATTAAATCCATAAACTGGCGCAGTACCAACATTTATATAGGAAGTTAATGTCTTATTTACACCGTTTTCTGAAATTGGTGAAATCGAATTTTCTATTACATCGCTCGTGCGGCGGTAAAATATTGAAGCATTTATTATCGATCCTTTGATATAAGTATTATAACCTAACTCCAAGTTATCGCTTAACTCAGGACTTAACTGAGGATTACCCTGCATAACATTAAACTGGTCGCTCTCGTTACGAAAAGGATTTAGATAAGATTGTGAAGGCCTTTGTACTCGTCGATTATAACTTAATTTTAAAGTGGCACCCCCTTTTAAATTTTGCGAGATAATTGCGCTTGGAAACAAGTTTAAATAATCATTTTTCTGAATCCCACTGCTTTGTGTATTAAAGTCTATTCGAGTATACTCAGCCCTAACACCACCTTTAAATTTTAATTTTTTTGTTAAATCGAAGCTGACAACGCCATAAGCTGCGCCAACGTTTTGGTTGTATTCAAAATCTTGAGCGGTATTATCAAATTGACTTTGTATATCCCTTAAAATTGCTTTTGCGCCAACCTCTAAAGTTGTTTTTTTATTAAATGGATAAGTATAATCTGTTTGAAAGGTGTATTCATTATTTTTACCTGTGTTGTTACTGTTGGTTCGCAAACCTGATGGGAAGGCAGCTGAAGTAAGAAAATTACTAAAGCTTGTAGGTGTACGCCCTGTTGACAGTTGTGCTGATACAGAGAATTCTTCTCCTTCTTTTTTACTCGTTTTTCGATAGTCAACATTCCAGTCTAGGTTTCTAAAAGTCATGTCCATATCGCCAATGTTAGATGCAACCAAATTATTAATTATATAATTGGTTTCACTTGGACCCCCATTAGAAAAGCTATTTAACTTTGCCGTTGTACTGATATTATTATAAGCGTTAAAATCATAATCTAAACCTAAACTCCCATTATATCCATTTCGGCTCCAGTTAGAAAACCCGTTTTGAGAAATGTTATTTGTAGTACCATTTAAATAGGTTGTATTCGTAATAAATTCAGTTTGTGATTTTTGAGGATAAGCTAAATTGGTACCCAAACTCGTATTTACACTTAAGCGGCCAGTTTTTGCAGTTAAATTAAATGAACCATTATTCTGACGTGTGCCTGCCGCAGCATTTACAGAACCACTTACACCCTGAGCGTTTGACTTTTTAGTGATGATATTTATAATACCACCCGAACCTTCAGCATCGTATTTAGCAGATGGACTAGTAATTACTTCAACAGTTTTAATTTGCTCTGCAGGAATCATTTTTAAAGCATCAGCAACACTACTTGCCATTGTACCCGAAGGCTTACCGTTAATTAATACACGAACAGCACCACCACGAAGTTGAATATTCCCAGTAGGATCAACAGAAAGCATCGGTACTTTACGCATTACATCAGTAGCATCGCCACCGGCATTTGTGCCATCAGCTTCTGCATTGTAAACCATTCTATCAATTTTGTTTTCAATAATCGCCTTTGTACCTGTAATCTGAACATCTGCCAAATTATTTTCTGTTGATGAAATAAGGATGTTTCCTAAATTATTATCGGGTTTTGCAGGGGTTGTGGTAACTAAAACAGTTTTTGTTTTGTAACCCATAAAACCAATTATCAATTTGTATGCATCTGGAGCCACGTTTTGCAAAGTCAGCTTACCCTTTTCATCAGTTACACCACCGTTTACCGATTTTGTTGTTTTAACAGAAATAAGTGATATTGTAGCATAATCAATTGGTTTTTTACTAACTGAATCTAAAACAGTTATGCTAACACGACCTGCAACAGTTGCTTTTTGAGCACCGCCCATTCCGAATTGTGCATGGGCATTTAAAAATATTCCGAGGATGAAAGTTAAAAGTAAAATTCTTTTCATGTTAATAATAGTTTTTTGTAATTAGTCTGCTAAAGGTCGTATTTGTTACAATACAATGGAATACTTTTTACGCGACGTTGTTTAGTTAGTCGGCAAAGGTGCGACTTTTATCGGTAAAAAAAATAATGGATGATGGAAAATGTTTTATGAATAACGGAAACCGGGTGAAAATAAAAAATGGATAACAGGCCTTTTGCCCATTATCCATTTCTATTTTTTTTGAACGATGTAATACCATATTACATCGAATATCTCAAATTATCTCGAAGTATTATTTGGTCTGGAATAAACGAATTGCATTACATTAATGTTGCGCATAGCAAAAGCGGCTTCGCAGTAATTTAAGTAATAATTCCATTTGCGAATAAATTTTTCATCAAAACCTAAGGTTTTAACCTTATCTAGGTGCTTATTAAATTCTATAAACCAAAGATGAAGCGTTTTGGCATAATCTAAGCCCATGTCTTTTAAATCTACCATAGTTAAATCTCCTGTATCATTTATAGCTTTATTAATTGCAGCTACAGATGGCAATAATGAACCAGGAAAAATATGTTTTTGAATCCAGTCTACTCCGTTTCTTAATTTTTCATACCTGCAATCGGGCGAAGTAATTACCTGAAATGCAAAAATTCCATCAGGTTTTAAAAGTTGCTGGCATTTTTCAAAGTATGTTTTTAAATATTGGTGACCAACTGCTTCCAACATTTCTATAGATACAATTTTATCAAAAGTACCTTCAATTTTACGATAATCCTGAATGATTATTGAAACGCTATTTTCTAAGCCTTCTTCTTTTACACGTTCTATAGCAAGTTTTTGTTGTTCCTTTGAAATCGTTACTGAAGTAACTTTACATCCATAATTTCTAGCCAAAAAGATTGCATTACCACCCCAACCACTTCCAATTTCTAGAACATGGTCTGTTGGTTTAACTTTTAATTGCTTTGCTAATCTATCATATTTCGCATATTGAGATTCTTCTAAACTCACATTTTCATTTAAAAAATAACCGCTTGAATAAGTCATCGTCTTATCCAAAAACGTAGAAAAGAAATCATTATTTAAATCATAATGCTCTGAAATATTTTTTTGCGAACCTGCAAGTGTATTCGCCCTGCGGACATGAGTTAACTTATTAACAAACTTAAATAAATTAAGTGCAACAGATTTTATTTTACTTCCTGTAATGGATGGTGCGTTATCTATGTTTAATATAACCCATTTAATTACGTTCGTAATGTTTGCTGTATCCCATAAACCCGATGTATAAGCTTCTCCAAAACCAATATCGCCATACAAAGCGATCGACTTAAAAAAATCGGGATGATTAATCTGAATACTTGCAGAAATTTTATTTTCTCCGTCTCCAAAAACCAGGGTTTCTCCATTTGGCAAAGAGATTTCCATTTTACCCAAGGTCATTTTTGAAAGTGCATTCAGCACCAATCTTTCATAAAACCCGGTTGATGTTTTAGCAGCGGCAAGCGTATTCATAATCTTTAATCTATTTTGTTTGTGGTTTATAAGGTTTATATACGTTACGTTGAAGCTCAGGGTTTTCAGCTTTTGGATGAAAAGATAGTTTTTTTAACCATAATTTCAAAGCTTGCCAATGTATCATGCCCATTATTTGTAAGGGAATTAATGGGATTGAGATGAAATTTTTTAGTAGGCTGGCATTTGTAAGCGGTATTTTATTACCTTTTAAAGTAGTAAAAAAGAATTTATTACCTTGTTTATCAATATCATCAATTGTAATATTGAGCTTATCTGTAGGCACAGTTAAATTAAAATCGAATGAATCATCATGATCTATAAATGGTGAAACATAAAAATATTTTGTTATAACTTTTTTAAATGTATTTCCACTTAATTCATCTTTTCCGAAGAAAAATAGTTTCATTTCCCGATAAGTATTGCTGATTTCGGCAACACAACAAATTGGATTTCCAGCTTCATTAAAGCAATAATAAAAAGAAACAGGATTAAAGTTATACCCTAAAACGTTAAGGTTAGTTAATAATTTAATCTTAAGATTAGCACCATTTACTCCATATCCTTTCAAATAATCTTCCAAATGTTGTCGGGTAGTTTTCGTTTTATCAGGATTTTCTTTTGGAAGTTGTAAATGCTCTGCATCTCTAAAAGAAAAGAGATTGAACTTATTCCTACTGAACCAACGAAGTTTTTTATCCAATAAATCTATCTCATCTAAATCGATATAAAACATATACACATTATACCAAAAAGAGTGCTTTTTAGGAGCAATACGATTGTGCATTACTTTGGCGGTGTAAATGGTAGATGTAAGATGTGATATGGATGATGGAAGATGGGGCATGTTTTAAAATACAATTCTAGTTATTATGGAATATGGATAATGGATGATAAGGCATAGTTTTAAAATACAATTCTAGTTATTATGGAAGATGGAATATGGATAATGGATGATAAGGCATAGTTTTAAAATACAATTCTAGTTATTTTGTAAGATAGAATATGGAAAATGGGTCATGGTTATTGTTAAAAAGTTATCATGATTATTTACTTGATGAGATTTTTATGGATGTAAATATTTTTTTTAGTTCCAGGGCCTCAGCTTTAAATCTATCAAAATCCGGTATATATTTTTCATCAATATAAAGTTCACTTAATATTCGTAACCAGTAAACACTTTCTCTAGCCTCTCGGTAAGAAATTCCAATCTTGTAGCTAAAATCTCTTTTACTAACAGCGCCTTGTGCCTCCTCATAGTTTGCTCCTATAGATGTTGAACATCGACTGAGTTGTAATATTGGCACTTTATAAACAAAATGATAAGGAAGTGTAGCTAAAAATTTTAAAACATCAACACCAAATCGAAATGTTCTTTCTAACAGAATTACAGTTTTTTCATTCATCTTAAATAAATTAAATACATAAAATCTCTAAGGATGAGTTACTAAAACTAATAAAAAATCTTAAAATAAATGGAAGATGTGGGGATGGAAAATGGATGATGTATAATTAATGTAATATGGAATATGGTTTATGGAGATTATACCATTTCCCATTTTAAATTTCCATTTCCCATCATCCATCTCCCATTTTCCATCCCCCATTTTCCCTTTTCCATCTCCCCTTTTACATTCCCTTACACAAATCTACCGCACTTTTATATGCATCTTCATGGAAACCATATTTAAAATAACTTCCACAATAATAAACAGGCCCAGTTTTATTTAGCTCATGCAATCGCTCTTGTGCCTGCATAGCTAGAACATCAAATAATGGATGATGGTAATCGATTTCTTTAATAATTTTAGCAGGATTTAAGCTATCCGTCGGATTTATCGAAACAAAATAATTCGCTTTTTTAGATACGCCTTGTAAATTATTCATCCAATAAATGGTACTTGGCAAAAGTTTTTCTCCCTGTTTTTCTACGCGATAATTCCAGCTGCTCCAAGCCAATTTAGCCTTTGGCATTTGCGCCTCATCGGTATGCACAACTGCTTTATTCAATTGATATTTAAATTTTGAAATCAACTCGGTTTCTAAATCCGTTTTATCTTTTACAATTTTGTACGTTTGGTCGGCATGACTAGCCATAATTACCTTATCAAACTCAAATTTCTCTCCTCTTGAACTTTCTACTTCAACCTTTCCATTTTCCAATCTCCGAACCGAAACGATTTTATTATTTATTTTAATTCTGTCGCGAAAAGGTGCAATTAGTTTTTCCCGGTAAGCCTGACTACCATTTTGCAACGTGTACCATTGGTGTTGTGTATCCAAACCAAGGAAACCATGATTCTTAAAAAAACGAATTAATGTTACTGCAGGAAAATCCAAAATCTGTTCCATTGGCGCACTCCAAACCGCAGCACTCATCGGAATCAGGTATTGCCAAAGCATATCATCACTATAACCAAATTCTTTAAAAAATTGACCGATTGAATGATTTTGATATTCAGGCTTATCTAAAATATCTACACTTTGCTTATTGAAACGATTGATTTGCATCAACATTTTCAAATAAGAAACATTAAAAATATTCTTCCGCTGGGCGAATAAGTGATTTAAGCTCGAGCCGCTATATTCTAATTTTTTCGGCAAAAACTGAACACTGAAAGACATGTCTGTTTTAATAACAGGCGCATTAATTTCTTTAAAAAGTTCGCACAAGTTTGGATAGGTTTGGTAATTGAAAACCATAAAGCCAGAGTCCAAATAAATGGGTTTACCATCTTCTTCGAGTGTTACCGTATTTGTATGACCGCCAATGTAATCGGCCTCCTCGAAAACCGTAATATCGTATTTATGTTGCAGTTTATGGGCGCAACCCATTCCTGCTATTCCAGAGCCAATAATGGCGAGTTTAGCCCCTCCCGGCCTCCCCAGATGGGAGGAGTTCATATCTTCCATATCAACGTGTTATTAATGTTTAGCAATTTGATGGCTGCCTGGCGCCCCTCCTCTCTGGGGAGGTTGGGTGGGGCTAAACAAATAATGACAAACCATCCATTCGTTGCCCTTATTATAATTAAACAATTCAGCGCAACTCATATAAAATAATCGCCAATACACCCACCATTTCACGGCTTGGTCTTTACCGTAAGTATTCTCTAAAATAGGTATAATTTCTTTTTTGTGCTTATCCATATTGCTTAACCACGCCTCGGATGTTTTGCCGTAATTCGTACCATTTACAACCCAGTGCTTGTCGATTTTTAAATCATCATTGAAGTAAAAAAACAAATGGTTTGATGGCATTATTCCACCTGTAAAAAAATATTTACTCATCCAATCGGTTTCATCAATTACCTCGAATTTATAAGCAAGGGTTTTATGTGTAAAAATATGAACGAACAACTTTCCATCGGGTTTTAAGAAACCAGCAACCTTATTAAGCAAGAATTTATAATTACGCATATGCTCGAACATCTCTACAGAAACAATTCTATCAAAAGTATCGGCAATGGTGAACTTATTCATATCGGCAGTTAAAACCGTTAAGTTTTGAATACCTCTTCTGTTCGCGGTTTCATCGATAAAAATTTTCTGCGTTGCAGAGTTTGAAACAACGGTAAAAGTGCTGTTTGGGAAATTTGCCGCCATATACAAAGACAGCGAACCCCAACCGCAACCCAGTTCTAAAACATTTTGCCCATTCTGCAAATCTGCTCTTTTGCAAGTTAAAGCCAACATATCATCTTCTGATGTATCAATATCTTTAACACCTGGTTTCCAATAACCACTGCTGTATTTTAGATTTTTACCTAAGCAATATTGAAAAAACTGCGTAGGTAACTCGTAATGTTGCTCGTTTGCTTCAGCGGTATTTACGGCAATTGGCGACTGCTTTAATTCAGCAACCAAATCCATAAATTTCTCTTGCTGCAATTCTTCATCGCCTAAAGTTTCATCATCTAAACGTTGCTTGCAAAGTTTTCTAATTCCTAAACGCAATGCAGAATCAGGAAGTTTATCGTTTTCTAAAAGTTTATCGTACCACATAGTATGGAAAATGTAAGAATTTATGTAAGATGGAAATTTATGTAAGATGGAAAATGGGTTTATTATGGAATATGGAGGATGTAAAATGGAATATGGTTGATTTACGATGGAAAAGGATTTATGGATTTGGTCCATCAACCATTTTACATCTTCCATCCCTTTAGCATCCATCTTACATCGTCCATCATCCATCCTTTTTTCTCCATGGAAAAAACGCACTTGTTGTTTGTTGATATTTTTTATAAGCTTCGGGTTTGCTCCTTAAATTTTGTTCTTCATTATTCGGAACACCAGTAACTCTGGTTAATAAATATAAAATTATTGCCGGACTAATAATGGCTAGAATTCCCCATGGCGATGCCAATGCAAAAATAAAATAAGCCATCCAGCTTAACCATTCGAAAAAATAATTCGGGTGGCGGCTGTAATACCATAAGCCGGTATCGCAAACTTTGCCTATATTTTTCGGGTCTTTCTTAAAGGCAGCCAATTGCTGGTCGGCCACCATTTCGCCGATAAATGCAATTGCCCAAATGGCCAAACCTAAATACTCTAAAATCGAAATTTCTGTTGATGGATTTGCGGTAATGATAAAAATTGGAATAGCCAATAAAACGTTTGAAATCGCCTGGAATTGAAAGAAGAAAAAGAAATTTCTATTGGCTTGTTCGCCCCATTCTTTTCGAAGTTGTTGGTACCTACCTTCTTCTTCGCCTATATGACCAATAACCCGTTGCCATAAGTGGATGCCTAACCTCAATTCGGCAATTAAGAATATTCCACAAATCAGAATTTTCCTGGTTTCAAAACCATCAGATAAAAAGAAAGTAATGGTGGTGATAACCGGGAAATTCAATGCCCAAAAAACATCGACAACTCCTGCATTTTTAATTCGCTTTGCCCAGAGCCAAACCAAAAACATAATGGTGCAACAGGCAATTAGCGAAATGAATGCAATAAAAAGTAAATGTTTGTAATCCATTGTAGGGTTAATTATTTAAAGCTAAAGGTTTAAGTAAATGCATTCCACTAAATTACCTTAAACCTTAAACCATTTACCTTTTAACTAGCAATTCTGCGATTCCTTCGCCATCCTTAAGCTTAAATAAATGTACTAAAACATAAGCTAATGTTGCAATGCTTCCTAAACATACGAACAAAATTGCCATAGAGATTTTAAGAATAATGCTTTTTTCTTTATAGAACATCCACAATGCGATAATGAAGATATTAGCATAAAAATCCCATAGCGTTGCGCGCATCCAGGGAATACTACCTAAGAAATCCCATTGCTCAAAAAGATTACTTTCTAAAGAAGTTGTAATTACTTTATAGCACATAAAAACAAAAAGTGCAGCGAAAACGATTTTGAGGAAGTTTATCATAGGGTGAGATTTAATTTTTTTGAAAATCAAGTTTCTGTTTATATCGGTTATGAAAGTCCCGAAATAATATTAATGCAAGAAATAAACTACCTGTCAGACTAAACTTGTCGAAGCCCAAACAGATAAAATTCACCAAAGTCCTTCGACTAGCTCAGGATGAACAGACCTAAATTACCTTAAAATTATATATTAATTGCTTAAGAGTATTTTTAAACCTTTCTAATTTTAATAATCTTCATCCAATGCAAAGCTTTCATTACCGGATAGGTTGGATCAAACTCCCACCATTTGCTAGCAAAATTCGGGCTATTTGGTTTTTTATGGTGATTATTCTGAAACAATTCGCCCATCAGCAAGAAATCCCATGGAAGAGAATTTTTGCTATGATCTTCATTATCATGGTTAGAATAACCGTATTTATGACCACACCAGTTAACAATTGCACCATGTAATGGCCCCATTAAAAAGTGTATTGGCAAAAGAAGAAACATCCACCAATAATTTGCAAACATTACATAAAACCCAATGTAAAACAAAACACATCCAATTCTCCAAAACCATGAATCACCAATTCTATCAATTAATGGCCATTCTGGATAATTCCCTTGAAAAGCAGGCTCAGGCTCTATTTTATGTTTAAGATAGTTTAAATACATGTTTTTTGTTGCAATCATCATCCCGAAAACATCTTTAAAGAAATGTGGTGAATGTGGATCTTTCTCGGTATCGCTGTAAGCATGATGCATACGGTGAAGAATGGCGTAAGCTCTTGGATTTAAAAATGATGAACCCTGAGAAATCAATAAAATTAAATAGAAAAACTTTTCCCAAAAGGCTTCCATTTTAAACATCTTGTGCGATGAATAGCGGTGCAGGAAAAAGGTTTGACTAAATAAGGATAAAAACCAGTGGCAAAGGAAAAAAATTAAGATAATCATGTATAATATGTATGCTTTATAAACGTAAATATTCTACGTTTAGTTTTTTGGTATTATAAACCAATTAAATGGAAATACGCTAAAAATGAGAATCCTGCTAAAATGAATAACAGGATTCAAAAAATATTTATCTACCAAAATCGTCTTGAACCCTCACAATATCGCTTTCATCTGATGGATTTGAAGCATCTGTATGTTGCCAAATTTCTGCAACAACACCCCAATCATCTAAACCTATTAAACGATGACGTTCACCTTGCTGTAATTTAATCTGTTCTCTTGGTGCATATTTTTTAAGTTCACCTTCTTCATCGCTTTCACTGGTTTTTATACCGACTGTACCTGTTACTACTTGCCAAATTTCGGCTCTGCGGTAATGATATTGCCAAGATAAGCGCGTATTTGGCGCAACAATTAAAATTTTCGGACTTAATTTTCCTCCAATTTTTAAACTCTCTACATCCAAACCATCAAAATATGTATCTGCAAATTGTTGTGCCTGTGCTTCATCAATTACAAAGAAACCACCCCATGGACGAGTTTCATCGCGGTTTACTACATTAAAACCTTCAATTTTTAAACGTTGTGCAACGTTATCGAATATTTCTTTTTTGTCGTTTTCCATAATTGGCGTAAAAATAATGCTTTGAAATTAAAAAAGCCCTTTCGGGCTTTTTATTTTTTAATAAATCAAAATCTATTTTATTTCTGTTATTGTAATATCAGTGGTTTGCCCAATAGATTGAACAATATACGGAAAGGCAGCGCTATTTAAAATCCAAAGTTCTTGTTTTCCATCTTCACTTGCTACATGAAAAACATCTACTTCTTTACCACTTATTTTGATTGCACTGGTTTCTGGAGTTTTAATTTTGAATTTTGCTCCACCATAAGTAAAAGCTTTAGTATCAACCAGGGATTTAAAAGCAGATTTAGATATTACACCAAATGTTTCATTATCTCCTAATTTAGTTATACCCAGTGCAGGTTGCGAAACAGCCAGAAACTGAGTGCCACTTTCTACCGATTTTGCACTCATTTCAAATGCACCCTCGCCATAACCCTCTACAGACCAGCCAATACTAACCGGAGCAGTAATGCTTTTAACCGTTAACAATAATGGAAATTCTTGGCCTTGAACAAAAGCACTTGCATACATTACCGTTCCAGTTTTAATTTCAGGAACAGTTTTTTGAGCATTTACATTAATTGCAAAGGCTACACAAAAACAAATAGTGATAATTTTTTTCATGATGATTTAGTTTTATTTGAAGATAAAGGTTTTTTGGGATATTAAATATAGTGCATTAAAAAAGCCTTCACTATTTAATAATGAAGGCCTTATAATATATAAAAGTTAGTTAATTTTCTAAAATTTTTTCTAAAACGGTCTCAATAAAAATCGATTTGCCATTATTCCACGTTTGAGGTGAAGACATATCTTCAATTATGTTTTGTATTTTATGCTCAGGAATATTTCCGATATCTTTAAATTCAGTAACCAGGATATAAGAATTCATATCACCAAAGCCTCTTAATTGCTTAACTCTTTGCAAGAAAGTGCTTAAATCAGATTTTCTGTTTAGATTTTCCATTAAGCAAATTTATAATTTTTGCTAATTAATAATACAGTAAAATTACCCTTTTTGCAAATTTCATATTGATATTAATCAATTTATTTAAGCTCTACTGATTATAATTCCAAAATCAAGATAATTTTAATATTTTAATGAGATTTGGGGAACTCTGATTTATAATGACTTTCTTAATTTTATTGAACACTGTTTGTTTTTCATGGATTTACATCGAGTTTTTGTCCAGCAATATCTTCCCATCTGTAAAAGTGAAAAGTTCGGTCATCACTCATCGCAACCAGCAAACCATGTTTAAAATCTGAATTCAAAGGAGTAGATACAACATCTATGCCATCTGTTTGATTGGCGGAATATTTAATGGTGGTTAATAGTACATGCTGATTAGCTGATTTATTGGTTCCGATTCTACTATACACTTTTAACTGCCTTGAACCTTGATCGGATACAAGTATATAACCTTTATTTCCAGCGGATTTATAAATAGCAATACCTTCATTATCAACGGAGAAATCGCCTTGGCCAAATAACGACAGTTCATTATTTCCCTTAGCCGGATCTGCATAGTACTTACGCACACCAACCTGTTCATCACAATAATATACGAAACCCAATTCGTTATCAACCGCTATTGCTTCAATTTCCTTTTTACCACTATATTTTCCAAATTTTCGAACTAAATCTGCTTTTACATTTCCTTTTCCATCATCAGTTAATAAATACTGCCATAGATAAGTTCCATTTTTTGGTCCGGTTTTGCGCCCAGCGATTGCATAAATTTTACCATTTGGAGCAGTATACATGGAAATGCCCATTAAATCACGATATGCTTCTCCAGTTTCGCCAACAAATACTGATATGCCGCCATTATCTATTGGTTTCATATCCGGAAGCGAATAAATTCTAAGCTTATGCGTATACCTTTCTGTAGTAACTGCAATATCTGTTTTTTTTCCGGCAAGTAATAGGCCATAAGCAATATCAACATTATCTGGTCTCTTAAGTCCTTTTACTGTTTTCGATTTGATAATCTTACCCTTGAGATCATAAACGTATAAGCCTCCGTTAATATCCTTATCTGTACCAATTACTAACGATTTTGTAGGATCATTTGGATTTACCCAAATCGCCGGATCATCAGTATCAAAATCTACAGGTTCTGATACATATAGTGGCTTAACGGCTGTAATATCTACTTTTTGTGAAGCTCCATTACAAGCAATGGTTAAGCTTAAAATTACGCTTATTGCAAAATGTATGATGTTGTTATTTTTCATTTTAAATTTTAGTACCATAAGCACCTACAAATGTAGATGGTGCTGGTGATATATATGTGATACCATTTTTCATTACGATTCCCACTTGGTGGTGGCGGGTAAAGTTTGTAATTCCCTTACCCAAAGCTGGTGAATTTCCTTGTAAATGAAAATCCCAAGTAGTATTAAAATCTGCATTGTTAACTGATGTATTTACGGGATAATTCACAAACTTTGGATCGTTTTCACCAGCAACCTTGCTAATAACATCATTTTTACCACCAATAATATCGCCAGTTGGTTGAAACTGATTTACAGTAAGCTGATCGTAACCATAATACCAATTGTTACTATATGTAGAACGGGCATCTTCTGGCTTTTTCGGATCTCTCTTTACACCAAAGCGAGTATTAGCGAAAAGATTATTATATAAATCTGCACGTACTGTACTTTCCATCCAAACCGATCCGCCTTTAGCAGTTGGTCTTCTCCATCCGGTATTTAATAAAGTATTATTGTAAGCTATAATATAAGCCTGCGGTGTTTTATCACCCGTGTTTGATAACTTTAGTGCGTTTGTATTTGTACTGTAAACCAAGTTATAGGCTATATCTGCTAAACAACCCGATTTAAAATTCATAGCCTCGCCACCTGTTACACCAGTGGTATAGAAAACATTATTGGCGAAAATAATTTTCCCACCCTCTATGTAGGTACAATCTTCCTGAAGATTCCTGAACACGCTATTTTGCACAACTAATTTTCCTTTAGCATTCGAGAACCAAAGCGCTGGAAGATTTTCTCCGGCAACGGCTTTGTAAAGCCCCATTTTTACAGATGTAGATGCATCAGAAGTTGTAGAACCTCCATATTCTATAATTGTGTAATCGAGTACTAATTCCTCGCAAGTAGGGCCTGCTAATATCCCGCCCCATAGTTTACCAAATTTCTTTTGCGCTGTTTTGTAAAATTCATTTACCGTAAATTTGATTGGGTTAGTTGCTGTTCCTAAAGCATACAAATTTCCTTTTACAATAATTTCTGGTTTTGCAATAGTATCCATCAGAACGGTTACACCTTCCTCAATGGTTAAAGATTTTCCTTCAGGAATAATAATATCACCCTTAATTATCTGGGTACTACCTTTCGCCCAAACACCAGAAACCTCTCCAATTGCCGAACCATTAACAGCTGTAGTATCTACATCGATATTGGCTTTTTCACATCCCGATAAGGCTAATAAAACCAGGATAAATAGTCTAAAAATCTGATTTGATTTCATATTTTTTCTTTTTAAATTTTCTATTAATTAAATTTATACCTAAAACCAAGAAGATAATTCTGCCCATAGTAATCACTCCGAACCAATGTGCGCCCATCATTTACCAGGTTTTCATTGATTTTGTTATTCTCTGGATTGGTTCCTTTAATAAAAAGTTTTGTTGGCGTATTCAAAATGTTGTTTGCTTTTACGAAAATGCTGATACCACCCTTAAAGCGTTTCTCGGCTGATGCATCCATTTGAATAAACCCTTCTTGCCATAAATCGTTATTTAAGAATTGAGAAACGGTATTGATGCGTGGGCCGGTATAAGCGCCTGCAACCTGAACATCCCATCCTTTTTTTGTATCCTTAAACAATAAAGAGATATTACCAATGTGTTCAGATTGACCATAAAGCGGACGTTCCTGATCTACAGAAAGTGCCTGAATATCTCCTGTTGTGGCATTAATCGTTCTTATGGTTTTAGGTGTTGTAATGCGGGAATGGGTATAGGTGTAATTCGCTTTAATACCAATTTTACTGAAATACTTAATATAATCTACTTCAGCACCATAATTATTGGCTGTTCCAAAATTTGCTGGCGTGTAGTAAATATCTTGTCCACGAATGGCATCAGCTTGGAAAGTATATTCAATAGGGTCTTTTATTCTTTTGTAAAAAGCGCCTACCAATAATTGCTCAGATGCACCTGGAAAAAGTTCATAGCGCAAATCAAAGTTATCAGCTAAGGCACGTTTCAAATTTGGATTACCACGTTCCTGAAATTCTTCGTTAACAACTTTGCCCGGTACAATTTCATAAAATCCCGGACGATTAAGTGCTTTAAAATAAGAGGCATGTAATTGTGCCTTTTCAGTTAAGAAGTATTTGGCTGTTAAACTTGGTAAAACATCAGTATAAACTTGCTGACCTTTTGGAAAAGCCTCACCTGCCGGAAAAAGTAAGTTATAACCTTGATTGGTATGCTCTACCCTGGCACCACCGATAACCTCAAGCTTAGCTGAAGTATATTTAAACATCCCGTAACCAGCACTAATTTTTTCAGATGCATCATAAGTTAAAGGATTTGCAACCGCTCCCGTAGGATTAGTCACGACTAAATTTAAATCCGTATAATTCTGAAAATCTATCCCATAAAGTTTATTCGCATCCGCAGCACTTGGGGCTAGTGTATAATTATTAAAAAAGCTACTTCTTTGTTTATCACGATACAAACCACCGGCCATTACATCCAGCTTATTGTTTCCAATTGTAAAACGATAGGTTAGATCAAGATAGCCCGCTAAATCCTCGTCTGTATTACGTTCCCAGCGCCGGTTAACCGGTGATGTATTAACCAAACTGGTGCGTTTGCTTTGGAAATTTTGTTGTATTCCATTTAAACTGATACTTGTATTTTCTGGTACATCGTTTTTTGCAGAAGAATAAACTGCAGACCATTGTACCTTAAATTTCTCGTCAAAAAATTTATGATCACCGTGAAGCGTACTATTGTAAATTTGCTGCTCAGTTAAACGGCTACGGGTATCGTAAACCAATTCTGCATTTCCTAAAGTAGGATTATAAACACCGTTGTATGTTGTGGTTACTGCATCTCTAAGCTGCTCATTTTTAAGGTTAACATAAACGTTGTAAAGGCTTAACTGATGATTTTTATTGAATACATAATCTATCTTTCCATGCAAACCTGTACGTTGTTGCTGCTCTGAAAATTCCCTGTAACTTTTGCTGGTAATTACGGCGTAAGCATCTGTACCATTTACCGATGTGTTATAGAAATTACTGTTGCTGCCGCGATAAGTATTCTGATAACTCCCAGCCAATACAATACCTAACTTATTATTTAAAAACCTTTGGCTTAGCGATAAACTTCCAATTAGGTTAGGCGCAGGACTTTTATATTTATAATCCAATGTACCTTTTGTAAAATCACTTTGAGTAGCATTATAGCTCTTTCCATTCAATTCATAAGGAGATTTATATTGAATATCTGATGAATTAAAACTAGTAAATTTTCTATCGAGAAATAATTGGCTATAACCTGTAGAAAGGTTTGCATTGACTTGAAACTGACCCGGTGCATTTTTCATTACCATATTTATTCCGCCGCCAATAGCATCGCCCTCCAAATTTGGTGTTAAGGTTTTATATACCTCTAATCTATCTAATAAATCAGAAGGAAAAAGATCTAAAGGGACATAGCGATACTTGTTATCAGGACTAGGAATTTTTACCCCATTAACCAGAGTATAGTTGTATCTTTTATCCATTCCCCTTAATATGGCGTATTGGCCATCACCATTACTATTACGTTCAATCGAAACACCTGAAACACGCTGCATCACATTAGCTACTGTTAAATCCGGCGAAATTTCAATTGATCTGCCTGATACAATATTCATAATCTGGGTGGAATTCTTTTCTAATCGCCTGGCCCCCTGGTCTGTAGAACTTACCGCGTTCGATTTAATAGTAATATCATCAAGGTTCTTGGAATCACTTTCCATATAAAATTTTAGGTGATCGTTGTCTTCCTTAACAACAACAAATGTTTTAGTGATGGTTTTATAAGTAATATAGCTTACGCTGATTTTAGCTGAACCAATTGAAACGCCTTTAAATTCAAACGTTCCATCGAGTCCGGTATTGGTTACTCGCCTGGGGTTTTCAAGCACAACAGTAGCACCCACAATGGCTTCTCCAGTTTGCTTATCGTAAACATGACCCTTTATTTTTGTAGCATTGGCAGTGCCGGCACAAAAGAGAAGTAAAAACAGAATTTGTAAAAGTTTATTCATTTGCTTGGTAATGTCTTTATTTTATTGACATAGCAAAGGTGTATACACATTACCAGACAAAAAAATTAATAGTGTTACATAAAAGCAACACCGTTACATACACCATATATTAAAAGGCAACACAAATAATTAAATTATTGATTATCAGTTAATTGAATCGAAGTTTAATCTCCATTATGATTATATTACCGTTACATTAACAAATTGTTAAGTAAATTAAAAGTGATAAAAATAATAATTTTAGATAGTCAATGTAACGCTTAAAGTCTCTGAATAAAAGCAGATAAATTATCACCTTGTGCCAGGTTTAGTTTTTTCCGAAGCCTATATCGTGATACCCTTAAACTATCGGTGGATATTCCCAATAAGGTAGAAATATCACTTGAGTCGAGGTTCATTTTAAGCATAGCAATCAATCGCATATCTGCTGAAGTAAGTTCATTACTAAATTTTTTAAGGTTTTCCAGAAACTGATGATGTACTTGCTCAAAGGCCGCGGTAAATTCTTTCCAGTTACGCTCATTATTAAACCGCTGATTAATATCCGTTAGGATTTGGTTCATCTGTTTTTTCTGATCTCGCTTATCATCCTTTACCATAGCCTGCAAAGTCCATCTAAGGTTTTCCAGAAACTGATTATGCTTAATAAGGTTTAAGGTATGTGTAGAAAGCTCGCGACTTTTAACTTCCAGTTGCTGTTTTAGATTGTGTTCTTCTAGCTGAAGATTTTTTAGTTCGAGACTTGTTAAGTCATGTTCAATATCTTTCTGTTTGGCCAATAATTGCTGGTCTCTTAGTTTGAAACGTTGCCTGCTAAAAATACTAAATCCCAAAACAATTAATAAGATAATCACCAGAATTCCCGAAAAAGCAATAATCCTGTTTATCTTTTTGTCACTCTGCAACTTATTAATTTCATCAGATTTTTTGTTAATATCATAAAGCACCTGTAAAAAAGCTACCTGCCTTGCGCCATCTTCCGAGTATAAATCTATAGTATACTTATAACCAAGAGTAACGTAATGATAAGCACTATCCATCTTATTTAGCAGCTCGTAAGCTTTTCCCAAATCTCTACAGCAAGAGGCTAGTTGATAAATATTACCCATTCTACCTGCCAGAGTCATTGCTGCTTTAGTTTGAGTTATACTTGCATTATATTTGCCGGTTTTGCGCAAAATATCGCCCAGATTATTAATTACCTCAATACTACCAAGTTCATTATGCTGTTTTTGATATAGGCTTAATGATTTTTTGAAACTTTCAGTAGCTAAGTCATACTTTTCTAAATCCTCATAAATACTACCCAGATTCTCATAAATTTTGGCCTCAACGTTTTTATCATTTTTCTGATTATTTATTTTAAGGGCTAGTTTCTGATAGTAAAATGCACTATCATATTGCTGACGCTTTTCATACAGCTGACCAATTTGCCCAAAAATAGTTGCTTGTCCGCTTAAATTATTTAGGTTTTTATAAACCTTTAAAGCAAGGAGGTAATTTTTCATCGCCTTTTCGGGCTGTTTAATATAATAATACAATACACCGATATCACTTAGGTTAGCAGCTAACGATAAAGGTTTGTTTGCATTATTAAATACCTTATCTGCTTTCAAAAAGAATTCTAATGATTGTCTGAAATGGCCTTGATGGTAACACAATTTACCCATTTGCTGCAAACACTGGCCTTCCAAAAGCACATTACCATCCTCAACAGATTGTGCATATATTTTTTTTAACTCAATTAGTGATTCTATTGGCTTTTTCGAATTGTGATCCAGAAAGGTTTTAAATTCTTCATCCTGTGCAATAACATTCAAAGAAAACAAAAAGAACATTAAACAAAAACTAATGTATTTAATCATGCTAAAAAGATATTTTAACAAAGAAAGAGTAAGCATATTAAATTAATGTTAAGCTAAGGGATTAAACTTTTTAATACGGCATCAATATAATCGTTTAGTTGCAATAAAGATTAGCAACTTGACGGATAATTCAGGCACAAAATCCGCTACGATGCAACATTGGTTAGGTGCCAAATAAAGCGTAACAATGTTGGGTTTTTATCAATTAAACTTTTATTTGACATGAATAGAATTTTGCCCGCCTGCCTTAACAAATAAAAAACAAAAAGCTAACCTAAAGTAAATATGGCATTATTATTTTTAGTAAAATTTGCTTTACCTTCTTTAACTCCGCATGTAACAAGAAAGGGTAAGCTACAATATTCTAAGTTTGGGTTTTGAAAACTTTATTGAATGATAATATCAAAAAAACATAACCTACATACGCTAAGCACACCCATAATGCTAGGTGTAATGGCTAGCTGTAAATATATTATTAAAAAACCTGCTGACTGTTTACTTGCAGAGCTCTTTCATTTTTATCTTTTGTTAAAAAAAGGGAACAAAGTTTCTACAAAAGATTTATCTCAAAAAATACATAATTGTGAATTTTTAGCTTTCTGCTACCTCGAAAATAGACTCGTTGGAATTTCTGCTATAAAAAGACCAGCAAAATCCTATATTGAAGAAGTTCACAGGAAGGCTGGGGTGTGGAGAAATATTGAGGAATATATTTTTGAAGTTGGCTATTCTTTCACTGAAGATGATGTACGAAGGTTGGGTATTAGTGGTACGCTAAAGCAAATGCTGCAAGAAAAAATCATCCATCACCATGGTATGGTTTTCTCCACCACAGCTGTACAAACAAGTCAGCGCTTTTTGAAGTCGCAGGGGTTTGTTGCCTGCGGAAATCCTTACCAAGGAAAATATGATGATAATATTATCTATTTTGAAAAAAGAATTTAATTTAAGCTATTAAATTGGCAAGTTTAAAAATAAAAAAACAAGGATAGAGATTCTTTCAGAACACGTCCATATCGAATGATTTTTAAACGTTCGTTATTAAACTCATCTCTGTTATCATAATATTTTTTGCAGACTTTTAGCTTTTTGTTATTACCAGGTTAGTTTTACAAGTGCTACTGCCTGTCGCTCTAATTTCAAGGGAACTATAGCCTTACCTAAACTTGTTTTTATTTTAGTAGAGCTGATACGTTTTAGTTTACCCGATTTTTCCAAAGTAGTAATTTGCTGTTTTGTTGGCGTTTGTGGTGAACCCATTTTTTTCCAAACTTCATAAGAATTGCTATTTTGCTTATCAATAAGGTAAATGCTTAGTAAAACTGTTTTTGCCGGAATATTATCTATTTTTACCATCAGATTTTCTGTTGGTCCTGGCCGGTCATCATCATGATAATTCCACAACATTATTGCTGCCTTTTTTGTGTCTTTTGTTGCAAGTGCTCCTATATCCGACTGCGAACCATGAATGCTATTATTTAGTACATCTTGTAGTGGGTACATTCGGTTACTCAGTGCCAATATTCTCTTGCCACTCATCATGCCAAACATTCTGAAAACATTCAGTACAGGTTTATTAACACCATTGGTTGACAAATCCCGAAAACCATAAAACCAGGGTTGGTTTTCGAATTCAAAAGACCATGATACTGCACCAAGAAAATTGATTTTAGCTTTGTCGGCCAATAGGTATTTTCGGGCGAAGGTTGCTGCTGTATAGCTGGAATACATCGTGCCGTTTCTGTAAGCATTCTCAGGATTGGTAGCCATTCCGCAAGCCGCACAACCTTCTGGATCAGACTCGCCAATTATAATGGGCAAGTGCTTAGTTTCAGGGTATGATGCGGTAATTTCGAATCCAGTTTTGATATCATTAAGCTGGGGAGCCATATCCATTCTTACCGCACCATCAACTACTTTAGGTGAGCCTTTGGCATGAAAAAGTATAGCATCTAACGGAGAGCCTTTTTTACCCGTAGCATAATTAGTACCGCTAATACAATGTTTAATAAAATTATTCGTCCAATCAACTGCACCTTTCCCACGAGTTCCTGCAATATTAATTCCGCCGATTTTAGCAGTAGGCAAAGCACTTTTTAATCCATCTGCAGCATAATCGTAAAGTTTAAAAAATTCTTCCTGTGTACCTTTCCAATAAGCACCGTTAGGTTCGTTCCATACCTCCCAATACCAGCTTTCCACTTCTTTTTGCCCATATCGCTCAACAGAATGCTTTACCCATTCATATACCAGGTTCCGCCATTTGGTGTAATCCTTTGGTGGATAGGCCCATCCGGTAATGATATTTGTATAAGGATCACCAGGTTTCCAATAATGTCTGTACGGTGTCGGATGTGTAGATAAAGCCTCCGGCATAAAACCGATTTGTGCCAGTGGTTTCATCCCACGCGAAACATAAGCATCAAAAATACTATCTACAATTTTCCAGTTATAAACAGGCTTTTCGGTAGCATCTTCAGTATAAGCATTTGTAGATCCCCACTTAAGTGCGGCTGTACCATCGCCTGTTACGAGCAAACTGTGCGTTCGTACATATACCGGGGATGGACTTAAAGCAGCTATCTCTGTTAGGAGCTTCTTGCCATCTTTCATGTAGGTGTAATTTGGTTCATCATAACCAAACCATGCCCATACATTTTTCATTGGGCCAATTTCTTGATTGAGATCTACTTTTATTTCTGGGCTTTGCGCATGAGTGGCTACCTCTACATGTAAAATTATTAAAGCGAAAAAGAACCTGAGCAATGTTTTATACATTGTTGATTTAATTTAAAGAAAAATTATATTTTTTTTATCCGTACCTAACAAAGGTGATAAATTCTTTTAATTATACTCCATCAGATTTTAAAAGAAATAGTTAAATCATAGACGGGATGTGCGCCATGCTATCTCTTGGAGGAGGCAACGGGGAGGATAAATTAACAATTCAAGTGATTTTAACACCTACAAATTCATTTGATTTAAGGCAGGTGTTCCGCTGGCATTAATCTGTTTTGTAGATATCTTATCCTGGTCATCAACCTCAACAATTCGAAATCCTTTATAAGCCGTACCCCAGTTTCCACCAATGTGCGAATCGAAGAAATGTGGCAACTTATCGGTGTAAAACACAGCATCAAGACTATGATCGTGACCATGAAAAACAGCTTTTACGTTGGCATAGCTATGTAGCAAAGTAACCGTATCGGGAGATTCAACAAAGGGATTTTGTGGCACCCAGATATGTGGCGGAATATGCAAAATCACAAATACCGTTTTAAGATTATTGAACTTATCGAGCTCCTTTCTTAGAAAATTATTATCCGGACTAAGGTATATGCCTTTACTATTAGAAGTGTTTGCTAAAACAAAACCAATTCCATTTTTCTCGAAAGCATAATTGTCCTCGTATCCAAAAACCGACATCCAATGTGCTGTATCTGCATGGTCGTGGTTTCCTGGAATAGCATAAAAAGGAACTTTGAGCTTATCGTAATAATTATTCTTTACTTCTTTTAAAAGTTCTGGTCTGTCGTGAACTAAATCTCCGTTGATAATTACAAAATCAAAAGGCGTATTATCATGTGCCTCGTTAATCCAACGAATCATATTCTCATGATCCTTTTTATACGCTGTACCAGGCTGCCCATAATGGCCATCAGAAGCAATTGCAAATCTGAGTTTAACAGCCGAATTCTCCACGGTTTGCCCATTGTTAATTACCAGCTCAGTACCAGATGCTGATATTCCAGCCAATAACAAACTGGAAACTGTACCTTTTATAAAATTTCTTCTTGATGATGACATAAACCTTGTTTATTTACATAATTTCTTCAAAATTGAAAATACTACTTTTATTAAAATCAAATTTATAAACTAAACCTCTAAAATAATTAAGTACGCAAAAACTTAACTTAAATGTAATATAGAATCAAAAGATTTTGCGATTTAAAAGACCAGAATTTCAGCACTATTACATGAACTTTAGAACACGGGCTTTGCAATTGACTGATGATACCAATGGGTTAAGGTTACGTTATTTCCCCGAGACTTTACCGTACCGTTTATTTCGAACTATGTTTAAGTCTTGAAGACTGCACTGGCTATATTCAATAGTCACAATTGATAAATAAGATAAACATTAATCTTCTTTTTTTCATTAAATATAGTTTTCTTAAACTCAATTTTGGAGTACTCGTTTAAGGTGTGCATTTATGAAAAACCATTAATCGATTAATCACGTAACTCTAAATGTGCATCTGGAACTAACTGATGCATAATTTAGGTTTCCCCAAGCAAATAGCTTGAGGAGTATAATTTTAACGACCATCACTTTTACACACAAAATGATAAAAGGGATTATAGCAGATACATTGAATTGTATCTGCTTTTTTTTATTTGTATTTACAAGAAATAAGTATTGCGAACCAAGATAGGTATGGCAGGAAGTTCCTTGCAAAAGCTCTCTGATACAACAATCATCGTCTAGTAGCCTCTGCGAATTTGGAAATTTGTTATAACTTGTAGTTGCAAAGCAACGAGGTTCGGATCTATTTTTTAACATAGGTGACTGGCTAGATATTTGAACAAAAGCTCATAACAGAATTGTAGCATTTTCTATTTACCATACAGAGTAAAAGTAAATTTTATCTAACAATTATTCTTGCTCAATCTTATGTGGAAAAACCCATATAATTTACCTCTTCTCACCAAATCTTTAAATTACAGACAATATTTTATGCCTAATTATTTTTTGGTGCTACAGAGGCAGTCTCCAAAGATTTATGCAATTTAAAAATTCCATACTAATACTTTCCTTTTTCCATTTCAAACAAAGCTTCAATTTCTTTTGCAAATAATGGCTCTCCGTAAATTTTAATTAGGTCTATCTGCCCGTGAAATATTCTTTCTGAGGGAAATTCTTCATTGCGGCCAATCTGCCATCGGCTGGTATTAGAAAGGTTGCTGATGCCATCAACTTTTGTACTTCCTGCCAATTTTCCATCCAGGTAAATGCTTAATAAATCGCCATTACAAACGCCAGCAATATGATGCCAGTTATTTTTCCAGTTGGCAGGCAATTTTACTGTACAATCTCCTCTTCCCCAGCCACCTGCAAAGAATGTTAAAGTTCTATTATCAGTCGTTTGGATGACATGGCTATCACCTTTTGAAATGATGTCAGTCAACCCTTTTTCATCTCCGGTAGGATAAACCCAAGCCATCATACTGAGGTTATTCCCCATTTGATCTAAACTAGGCGCATTTGCAATTTCCAGATATGTACTATCCCCTATTTCAGGAATATGTTTTTTAGAATCATTTGTTCCGCTAATCAGCAATCCATTATTTTTAAACCCAGATTGATCTGTAACTAAATTGTCTTTTAGGTTTTCAAAATCCAGATTTAACAACAAAGCTTTTGAAGATGTTTCGTAAACTTTGAATATTGCTTGCATATTTCCTGTTCTGATTGTTTGCAGGCCAGTTCGATTCACAGCAAATTGATGATTTATGGTTTTTTGTTGACCCGGCAATAGGTATACCTGATCAGTATAAAGAAGTGCTTCCTTATTATTAGAAGCCTTCGAAAGGATTACCTTGGGTTTAAAGCTTCGGGCAACTCCCGTAATATTTTTTATCCGGTAGGTGATTTCCTGCTGCGTGTTCAATTTTAAAATGGGCTTCACATTCAGTCCCGAGATTAGGAAAGACTGGGCAACAGGTTTTAAAGGGTTAACCACATTAATCACCGTAGCTGTTGAGGTACTCGTTCCGATTTTTACTTTCCCCAGTTTGTATAATCGCCCGCTTATGGAGTCAGTTGCGGTTGCTCCCGAAGCCACTAAACAAAATTTAGATAACCAGGGTTTTCCGTCAGCGTAAACAATGATGCGTTTGGTTCCAAGGCTCCCTTCGTTTTTTAAGGTGAATTTTATCTGAAATGTTTCATCGGGCCTTACTTGTTTACTGCTGATGCTGGAGTGTAGAAGTTTAATATTGGCATTTATTTTAGTTGCTGAAAGCGAAATCGGGTCTCTGTCTTTTGGCCAGGACTGGATAGCATCCGGACTCATCTCAAAGTTTAGCAAACCACCTTTCGTTAGCATTTCATGTGAAATATCCAGTTGACTGTACAAGTGGTTATTCACAGATAATGTATGAACATATTTGTTTTTAGCAGATTGATTTTCCGCATGGATTTGCAAATCTTTTTTATTGAACAAGTGTAGCGTGACGGATTCAAATAAGGGTGCGCCAATAGCATACAATGGGTTTCCAGGGCTGATCGGAAAGAGGCCGATGGCATTAAAAATATAAGCGCTAGACATGGATCCAAGGTCATCGTTTCCTGGCAGGCCGCCTGGCGTTGCAGAGAAACGGCTGAGCATAATGTTTCTTAGCCATTGCTGTGTGAGCGCCGGCCGCCCGGCTGAATTAAAAAGGTAAGGCAAATGCAGCACGGTTTCATTATCGTACAGAATAACGTTATTAGCCATCGCAGAATCTAAACGGTTTGAAAAAACTTCTGGGCCACCGAGTAAATTGATAAGGTCTTTCGCGTTATGGGGAACAAAATAGGTATATACCCATTTATTTCCTTCCTTATAGCCTGTCATTCCAGGATTTAACTTAAATTGATTGCCTTGCCTTGGCAACATAAATAAATCTGAAGAATGGAAAAGGTTCCTGTAATTTAAGCCGCGTGTTTCCAGCAGTTGCTGATCTGGCTTGTTCTTCATGACCAGTTTTGCGAATTGCGACAGTGCCCAGTCATCATAAGCATATTCCATGGTTCTGGTTACCGATTCTGACCTGGAAAATGGCACATAACCCAGCTGATGGTATATCTCCATATCATTTTTGCTGAATGGCCCATCTACAATGCTATTTTTCATCGCTTTATAAGCAACGTTTTTATCATAGCCTGTAATCCCTTTTAAGTAGGCATCCACAATAATTGGGATAGCATGGTTTCCAGTCATGGTTTCTGTTGGTAAGTATCCGCTTTGCTCATATACGTTAAGCATCGAAAGAATTACATCATTTTGCTTTTCGGGATAAAGTAAAGTGAGCAGAGGATGTAAAGAGCGAAAAGTATCCCATGGTGAAAAACCTCCATATTGATTTTTTCCTTTCGTTTGGTAGGTCTTACCGTCGGCTCCCTTGTATTTCCCATCTACATCAGAAATAACCCATGGAATGAGCAATGAATGGTAAAGTGCCGTATAAAAAACCTTTTTATTTACAGTTGAAGGATCTTTAATATCTACTGTAGCCAATTGCGTATCCCATTCCTTCGCTGTTCTTTCCCTGAAAGCCTCAAAGTCAATTTGGCCAATTTCTGTATCGATGTTCTGTTGTGCACCTTCAAAACTAACAGAAGAAGAACTGATTTTGAGTGTGATTATTTGCGCTGCCGTATCTGATTTTTCAAAGCTTAATAAATATCCGCCCTTAACGGTATCGGATTCAATGATGTTGGATGATAGGTTAATCGTTGTATTCCCCAAAGATCCATGAACTACACTTTTGCTCTTTAAGCTAATATCCCCGGCTTCCCCAATGTATATCTGCGGCGTTACCTTTGCAGGAAAAGTAAATTTTAAAATCCCGGTTCGGGTACTTGCTGCAGCTTCAGCTATGGTGTTATTATCGGTAAATACCACTTTATAATAGCCAGGTGTTGCCTCTTCCTGCGTATGACTAAATGGGCGGTTATATTTTCCTGGTTCAAAATTTTTACCTTTCTCCACAGGGAGGATGAATACCTGCCCGGAAGATCCTTCCGGGAAACCGCTGAAGTGTTTAAAGCAGCTGAAAAAGAAAATCTGTTGATCGCTGTAATCATAGCCCTTTGCTCCGGTAACCCGCGTTTCTGGGGTCAACTGAATATTTCCTGAAGGCGCAACGGCACCCGGATACGTGCCGCCATTACCTCCCCAGCTGGTTAATAAATTGCTTTTTGTTGTGCCAATAAAAGGGTCAACATAAATCGTATTTGCTTTTGACTGATTATATTGCCTTTGGCTATAAACGGACAGGGACAAAAAAAGCAGCGATAGTATTGTGCAGGATAAACGGGAAAATTTAGCAAACATCCGGGTTTAGATTTTAATGTAAATTTTTCTTTTATCCATTAGGTAACCCACGAACCAGCAGAGCAGCATAAAACTCACCGCAAATACAAGGGTACCAAATGCACCCGGAAAAATCACTTGGTAAAAAACTTTATTAATCCAGTTATAGAAACTCAGGCCATGCTGAACTTGAACCAGTTGAAAAATTACAAGCAGCAACTCTGATAAAAGATAAATGGCTAAAGAATTTCTCCCAAAAATTAAAAAGAAGTTTGTTCCCCATTTAATGTTTTTGAGTTCGATGGCATAAATCAATATACCAAGTATTACTAAATCCAGCCCGATAGTAAGTAACACAAAAGAACTGGTCCATAGTTTTTTAGCAATCGGAAAAAATTGTCCCCAGAATAAGGCCAATCCAATCAATAATGCACCCATCATCAATAGTTTGGCTATACACTCAAAATTTTTTCCCTTCCGTTGAATATAAACACCTGCCAGATAGCCGGCAATAACGTTAACAATACCAGTGATGGTACTCAATAATCCTTCCGGATCGAAAGCTATCGGCCCGCCATGATCGTGGTATAAATGGGCATCGCCGAGGATGAGAATATCAAGCTTGGTGCCTGCATTACCCAACATGCTGTACTCTTCTCCTGTTGCCCCGAACAGCAGCAAAAATACCCAATAGAGCAGCAGTAATATTATAGAAATGATAATCGCCGTTTTATTTGAGCAATAATGCACAATTAAGGAACCAAAAAAATAACACAAAGCAATTCGTTGCAGCACACCCATAATACGGGTATTGGATAAGGCATTGAATACCCAGCTATCATTATCACGATGCATAAATGGAAACCAATACATCAGATAGCCCAGCAAAAAAATGATGAGCGTACGCTTAAATATCTTGGCTAAAAAAGCAGAATTGCTTTCAATCTTTTTCTTAGAGAAGCTTAATGCATTACCTACTGCGAATAGAAAAGATGGAAAAACGAGATCTGTGGGTGTAAATCCAAACCAGGCCGCATGATCCAAAGGTGACCATACCACCGCACCAGACCCAGGAGAATTTACAATAATCATGAAACAGATGGTCATTCCCCTGAATATATCGAGCGTGGTAAATCTATTGTTTGATAATTCCATAATGGTCTTATTGATGTATTTTGTTGGAAATATGCTGTTATTTAATTTCTTCTGTTTGTAGGTTATAAGTGATTTTGCTGGATGCGGTTTCCATCATTATCTTCACTTTGCTGGGGATTTTACCGTCTTCATCATAAATAACGATTTCATTCAAGCCTTCTTTTAACCAGGGTTCCGGAATATACATGCCTACATCGCCGATTTTTTCTGGATATCGCCCCAGGTTATGCCCGTTAATCCAAACCGAACCATGCCCCATACCAAAAGGATGAACCCTCCACACCAATTTCCTATCGGCTATTTTTTGCTGGTTGAAAGTGGAACGATACCATTGTGGACCATTAAGCGAATCAATACCTGCCAGAATTTTCCAACTTGCGGTAGTATCTTCAGGATCTACACCATTTTTCATGTTCCAAACTTTTAAAACAGTTCCACCTGCCATCGTATTTATTTTTACAGGTTGATCGATGCCGCCCTCGTTACTTACATTTTCTATAAAAACAGAAAGTTCAATCGGATGCGCTAAAATAGCTGCATCTGTAATTTTATACTCAAATGGAATATTCCATCCTTCGTGTCTTAATACTTTTTTGCCGTTAATAAACAGGGTTGCATTTTCATCCGTACTTTTAAAAGTTATAATTAGGCTCGGCAGGCCTGGTTGGGCTTTAATAATAGTTTGAAACCAGCCATAGCCCTCTTTAAGTCCGAACGCATCTGCTCCAATTTTATATCGGGCTGTTTTGAGCGTATCAAGTAATGGCGGGCCACTTTTAATGGCCATGGAATCTACAGCGGCGGTGAAATACCATTTATCAAGCGTAGAAATAAATGGCCCTCCTTTTTTAATGCGGGTAACGCCAGAAAGCCCTTTTTTATCTATCTCCGTAATGGGGCCAAGGTAAGCTGCGAGTTTATCACGGCCATCATGGGCCGTAATAAAGGCAAGATTATGCATGCCTTTTTCCAGGACGAGGGTAAGCTCGCCGCTTCTGATCTTCCAATTGGTTACCAGTTTTCCATCTACAAACACCGTTGCTCGGTCGCCACCTTCAGACTGTAAGGTATATTTACCCGCTAAAGGTGCATTAAATTTTGTGCGGTACCAGGCAGAATTGGTCAGGTTTCCATCCATACCCATCTGTAATGGATTTTCACTAGCTAACCATTTCCCATTATGTATTGTGGATGAAGAAAAAATTGCGGCATCCTTGTTTTCCCAGGGAGTTAAATGAAGTAGCGAATCTATTTTAAGATCCTCAATCGGTAAAACAGTCATTTTTTTAAATCCATCTTCGAGGTAAAGCATTGCCTGGGTATCTTTTGCGCCAGCCAATGGATAGCTTGCCGCTGCCTGAAAACCTAAGCTACTCAACTTCGTTTCACCAAGATAGGAAACACCTGTAATTATCGCCTCTTTTCCTGTTTCGGATGTGATCCATGTTTTATCGGTCGCCGCTTTATCCAATACCACAATTCGAATTAGTTGATCGCCTGCTTTAAAAAGATAAAAAGAAGATTGTTCCGATGGTTTAAAAACCGTATTTAAAGTGACGTTTTTGCCGCTTACTTTCAAGTCGCCAGAGTTAACGGTAGATTTTACAATTGCTTTTAAAGTCGTAATAAGATTCAGATAGATTGGATCACCAGCATTTGCTTCTACCAAAATAGTTGTTGTATTTTGCTGTTTAACAACACCGAATATTCTGGATAATCCCCAATTTAATTCTACTTTATCATTTAATTTAAACTGATGTACAATTGGATGAATTTCGCCGGGCAATAAGTTAATGGTAAATGGAGGCAAACCTTTAACCGTAATCGTTTTTATTAACTGTTTTTCAGCCGGATTATCAAGAAAAATCAATGTTCCCGCGTCGCTCTTCCTTGCGCTAATCTGGAGTGTAGTATCTTTTTTTAAGTATTGATAAGCTGCAGATGCATCGGTACTGTTTTCCAAAATTTCCTGGAAGCTACGTGCAAAATAGCCAGCACGTTTAAAAGTAAAATAAAGCGGACGCAAATCTCCTGCCTGTCCAACCGCAGCGCCATAATCGTATGAGGCTGCATCTTCATCATTATTTGTGTATCCAAAGTTAGAGCCACCATGGGCCATATAAAAGTTATAGCCGTTGCCGCCATGGGCAATGATTTTCCATGTTCGTCGATCGTAAAGTGGCGCATCTGTCGGTTTAGCACCATACTGTGAATACCAAACGCTCCAAAATTCTGTAGAAAACCAAGGATTTGGTCTTTTAGGATCATCCAGTTTTCCATTTCCGGCAGGATCAGTGGCATGGTGTAAGCCGCTAAAAAAGTAAGGCACTTCCATGCCCATGGCCAGCGATTTGCTTTGCAGGTGTTTAAAGTAATCATTGGGCATATCTGTTCCCCAGCCTTTTGGATGTTCATTTTCCAGTTGTATCAAAATCACAGAACCACCTTTAGTAATCTGGTGTTTTATTACAATAGGTAGCAGCCGATCAAAGAAACGATCTACATATTTTTCAAATTCTGCATTATCTTCTCTCACCCGCAAACCAGGTTTAAATCGAAGCCAGGTAGGGTATCCACCCTGATCCCATTCTGCACAATAGTAAGGACCAACTCGCACAATTGAATAAAGGCCTAATTCTTTGACTAAAGCAAGAAACTGATCCAGATTTTGATCGCCATCAAACTCAAATTTCCCTTCTAAAGGTTCATGATAATTCCAGATGGTATATATCTCAATACAATTAAAGCCTCCGCGTTTAAGTTGTAGCAAACGCTCCCGCCACAACTGATGTGGCACCCGAGCATATTCCATCCCAGCCGATACAATAAAGGTTCTTTTCTGATTGATCAGAAAGCCTTTACTGTCAAAATCACTATAGTTCTTTGCTTCAGGAAGTCCGTGAAACATATGATCATTTACTACTTCCTGCGCATTGGTAAACATAAAAGCAAAAAGGCCAAGCAGCAGCAAAAGTAAAGATCTACCGCATTGCATCGTGTAAGAAATACGGAGTGGCCTAACGCAATTTTTATTTCGCATACGCTGCTTTTATCGTATCGTTATATTTGGCGTAAAGTTTTGCAACTACTTCAAACGAATTGCCTTTTATTTTATCAGAATAGGCATTGTCATGCAGATTAACCCATTTCCATTCCCAGTTTTTTACATTTTTATCAAATGCTTTTAAATCAACTGTTGTTCCTGTTTTAAACGATTGCTCTACAGTTTTAAAGAACATTTCCCATCTTGGTTTATAATATCCTTTAATTAACCCTGCCCATTGGCGGTTAGAATATTCTCTTAAACCGCTTTCTTTATCACCCCATAAGGTAACAAGATCTCGAGCGTTAAATTCATATAAATTCCGTTCTTTTTCTGTAATGCCGTTTGCCCTTGCTTCATGAATCCATTTTCCCAGCAGAAAATCTTTTCGGGTAGCTAACAACAGGTCCATATCGTCTAATAGTTCCAGGAATTCTTTACTGTATTTTTTAAAGGCAATTTGATCTTTGGCCTGGTAAGCTGCTGCCATTTTCTGTTGTAGCGGACTTGCATAATTGGCCAATACTTGCCTGGTTACATCTACCAGATCGTATTCGAAACCATCGCTGGTTTTTAGTTCATCTGCATTGGCGGTAAACAAACCCCATACTTTAACCAATTTAAGCGGGTCGTAGGATAATCCCGTCAGTACCCTGTCAATCTTCTTTTCAAATGTTGGGCGGGCCACAATAATTGATTCATTTCCACCTTCTGTCAATCCTCCGCTGTAAACCGTATTCAGCAAAATATTCCATGCCTCATCCAGTTGCGGTAATTGTTTACCATACCTTCTCTTTGCGTAATCTTTCAGCCATTCCTCCACATCAATCGGCGTATCTCTCCAAACATTTTCAAGCATCAGGCCAAATAATGCAGGGTTTTGTTCAATTCCTTCGGGAGCCAGCCCAATACCGACCATCTTTTTTGACTCAGGATCATGCAGTGCAATGGAAGGATCGGCTGCCACATGGCGCATTCTGCCAAAGAGGCTGATGTTGCCCCCAAAATTCTGGAGCATATTCCAAATCCATGGTTTACCATAATAGGCATCAGTACGGTTCCATACCGGGTGAGCATCGCTATACAAATCAAGTACAATCATTTGGTCATCAGGAACTGCATTTAGCAAAGCTTTAACCTGCTGTGGCTGCCAGAATTTATTGTTGTAATGAAACATCCATCCTTGCATTACCCAAATCGCTTTAGGGTCGGCGGCAGCCATAGAATGGAAAACCTTTTTACTCATGTCGCTCAGATAAGTAGAGTCGTTGGTTGGTGGAATGTTCTCATTAAATGTATCAGAAGAGTACAGGTGATCTGTTCCAAATTCTTTAGTCTGTGTTTCGATATATTGTTTTCCTATTTTCTCGAACAAGGTATCTTGCGGATCAAGAATAAACACATCAGGAAAACCGGCATCCCAGTTTGTTCTTTTTACTTTTGCATTAGGAAATTTATCTTTAAAAGTTGGCGGCACATGACCGGTAAAAGCAGATAAAACAGGTTTCATCCCGAAGGATCTTTCGCGTTCGAGAATTTTTTTCTGCAATTCTTTATGCGAATCCATCCAGTGCTGTGGCAACGGACCACCCCAGGCATCAATATTCCCCATCCATAGCCACGAAAAATAAGCCGGACCGCTAAAAAAGCCCTCGAGTTCTTTATCGGTAAAGCCCATTGAGCGGTAAACATCTCTCCATATTGCTTCCTCTCCTGTAATGGCAAGCGGCATGTTTATACCATTTAGTGCCATCCAATCGATTTCTTTCTGCCAACGTTCCCAATCCCACCAAGCCATACTGTAATTGAATGTGCAATAGTTTAAATAATAACGGTAATTGTAAGGCGTGTTCTTATGGATTTTTTCAGGCAATTGTGGTAAAACAGCTGGAATATTCAGGTTAGTGCCATTCCAGCCAATATCACTGGAACAATAGTTTTTTAAGTAATAATTCAATGCAGAAGCAACAGATAATCCATTGTTTCCCCGAAGAACAATCTTGCTGTTTCTGGACTCAATTTCAAAAACATCTTTATCATTTTCCTTTGGAATTTCTTCTACAATAAATGCTTCCGCACGGTTGGATACGATGCGCTTTAAAAAGGCAGCAGTATTTTGCTGGTCTACCTGGGCTATCGCTGTTGAACCTGTTGCTGCAACTGCCAGAAACAATAAAATCAGATACCTATGCATCATAATTGTTAAAAATTGGGATTTTGTACCAATACACCTCCAGCTTTGTCGATTTCTACCTGTGGTATTGGATAATAATAATGTTTAGGACGAATAAATGTAACTGTTTTTCCCTGGTCTATAGGTGCTTTTGAAACTACAAGATTATAGATTGCAGCAATATTAACCAATCCTTTTTTATCCCAGCGCATTAAATCCTGGTGCCTTTCTCCTTCTCCAGCCAGTTCTACACGTCTTTCATGAATCAATTGAGTCATTCCGGCACCACTTACAGGTGGTAAGAGCGTTGAAGCCCTTCGGCGAACCTGGTTAATAAGCGCATCTCCGGCACCTGCACCCTGGGTACGGATTTTTGCTTCGGCAACCAAAAGGTAAATATCTGCAGAACGCATCAACGGAACTGCATAATTATGATCAACACCATTACCTTCAGCAGAACCAAATGGATAGAATACAGCATATTTTCTAAATGCAAATCCTGTAGAAGATAAACTGCTTGTAAAAGTCTGATCATTTACACCATCCCCAATATTAATCTTGTCGCCAACACTAAGCAGTGTAGCGGCCTTACGTGAATCATTTGCTTCAAATTCGTTGGCTAAACCTTGTAGTGGTTGGCTAAAGCCATAACCTCCCCATGCTCTGGGGATGTAATAAATGGTATAATCGTTTTGAACTACGTTTTGTAAGCCTTGCACAGAAAAAAGAATTTCGGTACTATTTTCGTTTGCCCGGGTAAAGTTTTCCTTATAGGTAGCTGCTAAATTATAATTTGGGTTATCAATTAAACGCTGACCCGTGGTAATGGCCTCCGGTAATTTTTCCCAATACATATAAAGTTTTGTAAGCAATCCTAAAGCAGTTCCTCTACTAACGCGGCCTCTATCCGTTGCGCTATAAGATTCAGGCAGCATGTCAACCGCTTTTAATAAATCAGCTTCAATTTGTTTCCTTACTTCCTCAATACTTGATTTAGGTTTATTAAAGGTTTTGTTTGTAAAATCTGATTCAGAAATGATAGGCACGTCTCCATAAATTAACATCAGGCGCCAGTAGCCAAAAGCACGCATAAAATATGCTTCGCCCATACTTCTCTTCCGAACGGCTTCGTTCATTGTTGCAATTTTAGGGATATTAATAATTGCATTAGTCGAACGGTTAACGGTTTCGTATTTATATGTCCAGCTGAATCTTACCTGTGCGTTCGACGCATCGTAGGTTAAATTTTCTATCGCTTCATCTTCCGAATGGTCGCCCGAGCGCCAATAGTCATCAGAAGCTACATCAAAAGTGGTTTCGGCATGACTGATATAGTCTTCCTGCTCCAGAAGGCTATATATTCCTGAAACTGCATTTACAGCATCGGTTTCATTTCTAAAATAATTGTCGGTATTGTAAACACCTTTCTGATCAAGATCAAGATTTTTCTTGCAGGCTGTAGCTAAAAATACAATCGCTGTTAGTACAAGAATATTTATTTTCGTTTTCATAGGATTATAATTTAAGGGTTAAACCAAATGTAAATGAACGTACTGAAGGGTACTGAGCAACGTCAACACCTCTTTGTCTGTTGCCATCTGTATAACCCAATTCTGGGGTATAGCCGGTGTATTTTGTAAGCATAAACACATTTTGTCCGGTTACATATAGCCTCAGGCTGCTGAAGGTTGTCTTTTTAATCAGTGTTGATGGGAAAGTATAACCAAGTGTGATGTTTTTTAAACTGAAATAACTACCATTCTCAATGAATAAATCCGATGTGCGATAATTATCATTCGAACGGTCGAGCGACATTCTTGGAATGGTATTACTCGTTCCCGGGCCAGTCCATCTTCCAATGGTTTCACCATATAAATTAAACGAATAGGTAGGATCTATGCCCTGCATCCGGTCGGCATTGTACAAGTCTACACCGAATACACCAGTAAAATTAGCTGCTAAATCGAAGTTTTTGTAAGATACACTACCCTGAAGACCCATAGTGGCTTTAGGGTTTGGGTTGCCCAGGTAAGTTCGGTCTTTTCCATCAATTAAACCATCTCCGTTTACATCGAGGAAACGAACGTCTCCAGGTTTGATAGAACCTTTTCGCGAATCATTTGCTAATGCGGCATCGTTATCTATTTCAGCCTGGGTTTGATATAAGCCATTTGTTTTCCATCCGTAGAAAGAAGAAATTGACTGTCCCTCGTATGTTCTTGAAATTTCCTGGCTTGAACGGCCGTAAACTTTTGATGAAATATAAGCACTTTCTCCGTAAAGTTTGGTGATTTTATTTTTGATGAAAGCACCATTTACACCAACAGAATATTTTACCTGATCACCTGCACTATAGTTAATTTCGGCCTCTATACCACGGTTGTTCATCTCTCCGGCATTCACATCTGATGCGATTGTTGTACCGGCGGTACCTACCTGAACTGCCGGAATCAGCATTTCTTTGGTGTCTTTATTAAAATATGTTAGGGTTGTATTCAGTTTATTTTTGAGGAATCCGGCTTCAACACTCATATTCGTCATTGCCGAACGTTCCCAGGTAATATTAGGATTAGCTGTTTTAGTGATTGCTGCTCCATTATATCCTGCACCGCCAAAAGTATATCCATTGGTTCCGTATGTATTTCCAACCAGAATAGAACTTACATATTGAAATGGCGTTACGTTTTGATTACCCAATTCGCCCCATCCACCTGTTACTTTTAAATTGCTGATCCAGCTTATATCTTTCATGAAACTTTCGTTAGAAATTCTCCATCCCACAGAAAAGGCAGGGAAATATCCCCATTGTTTACCTGGTGCAAAACGAGATGAACCATCGGCTCTAAATGTCAGCGTAGCTAGAAACCGGCCGTCGTAATCATAAAAACCTCGTGCAAATACCGATTCTAAAGCGGTAGGATCATCTGCAGTGCCAGATGCGGTTAATAAAGTATTGCCTTGATTTAAAACACGTTGATCAAAACTGGTATTATCATATCCAATTCTTGCTGCGCTGAAATTGCTTCCCTGAAAGTTCTGTTTAGAATAGCCAGTTGTTATTGTGATATGGCTTTTATTAATCGTTTTATCATAAGTAAGAAATAAATCAAGTAAATTTGAATACGCCTCAGATTCCGATTGGGTTAAACTAGAGTTGGTAGTAGGTCTTGCCTGGTTTACATCCAGAATGTTAAAATTGTAACCTCTGCCAATCGTTCCGTCAAAGCCGTAGTTGGCACGGAATTTCAAATCTTGCATGATATTTACCTCAGCAAATACATTCGCAATTACCCTGTATTTTCGGGTATAAGCATCTGTTTGTTGTATGGTTGCATAAGGGTTATTAATGTCTCCAAGTTGATTGGCAAAAGCTTTGGAAGTCCCAAAACTACCGTCATCATTTATTATCGGAATTGCAGGATTAAAACGTAGGGCTGAGAAAATTAAACCAGCTTGAGAATCATTATTATTAAATGAATTACTCTCTGTAAAAGTGCCCTGTATGTTCTCCCCTACTCTTAACCATGATTTTATTTTATGCTCTGAGTTAATCCGGGTGCTATAACGTTTAAATCTTGCTTTATCAACAACACCTTTTTCATCGTACATCGAAGCAGCAAAATAATAGGTAGAGGTTTCATTTCCACCCTGTATATTTACATCACCACTGTTCACCTTACCTGTGCCCAGAATTGCTTTCTGCCAGTCGGTACGTTGTGTAGCGTAATAGGGATCATCCCATGGGGCTTCTATTGTAGCGCCATCATTAGCGTAGCGCTCTCTTTTAAGCATATATAAATCTGGTGCGGTTAACAGGTTAATATAACGGGTAGTATTGGAAAAACCAGTGTAGGCGTTTACCGATGTTGATAATTTCTGACTATAACTACCCTTTTTTGTGGTTACCAACACCACGCCATTTGCCGCTCTTGTACCATAAATAGCACTTGAAGATGCGTCTTTTAAAATCTCTACTGAGGCGATATCGTTTGGATTTACATCACTTAAAGCATCTGGATTACTGGAAGGAACCCCGTCGATTACAACCAAAGGGTTGGCATCGTTAATGGTTCCTGTTCCGCGGATTCTGATACTTGGGGCAGCACCTGGCGAACCATCATTGCGTAATATGTTAACCCCTGCGGCACGACCATCTAAAGCTTGTGTAACTGAAGCAACCGGCAGGTTCTGAATATCCGAACCTTTAACACTGGAAATAGAACCGGTAACATCTATCTTTTTTGTGGTACCGTAACCCACAACCACTACTTCGTTAAGATTTTGATTATTCTCTGATAGTATTGTCGAAATTACCGATTTACCACCAATAGGAACAGTGGTTTTCTGGTAACCGATATAAGTAAATTCAAGAATACCATCTCCGGGAGCGCTAATAGAAAACTCTCCATTATCGTTAGTGGTTGTTCCGATAGTAGAGCCTTGTAATTTTACGCTCACGCCAGGGAGCGTAACTCCTTTTGCATCCGTAACTTTTCCCTTTATTACCGATTGTGCAAAGGCAGTTTGGAACTGTAAAGAAAGCAGTAACAACAATATGATTATTGCCTTAAATGGTTGGTAGAAATTAAACGAGCGGCTGGCATGTAAAAATGCGAAAATCGTTTGTAAATGTTTCATCAAATAGTTTGTTTGAATACTGTACGATATAGAGAGCATTTAATCTGCCCTGATTTACCACATCAGCATAATGAAAATAAATTTATTTTTTCTGTAAATCATAAAGTCTTTCTGACTTTGATGCAAGTCGATTACGAATCTGAAGTGAAGGTCTTGTTCATTGTCTGGTTTTTAAGTTTTGAATACTTATAGTTGTTTTGGCTAATTGCAAATAATTGGTGGTTCCTTTTGTTAATTACACCTTACTTTAAAAAGGTTAACATCTTAAATCCCTAAAATCATTCTTATTTTAAAGTTATGTAAAAATAGTTTATAAAATAAAAATATTCCTATTTTTTTTATAAAACAAATTATAATTGAATATTTTTTATAAAAACTATAATACTTATTATAAAATTTAATAAAAGAAAGCTATTTTTGTTTCACAACTATTTAAATACGCAACCAATATGGATATATCATTTCGGCCTGATTACTTTTCTGTAGATGAAATTAGACTCCGTAAACTGAGTAACATAGAGAGAAAAAAATACCTTCAAAAAATTAAAATACTCAAATATATCTACCAGAATGGAGTTGCAACGGTTAGTGAAATCTTCAACGCTGTTGGAATTAGTTCCCCTACATGCTTAATTCTTCTACATGAACTGATTGCTGATAATGTTTTGGAGAAAAATGGTAAAGGGGAATCTGTAGGAGGTAGAAAGCCAGATATCTATTTATTAAGAGATGCAACATTTTATATCGTCAGTATCGATATGGAAAAGTTCAGGACGAGGGCCGTTATCCTCGACAATAACAATAATTTCATCACAACAATTCATACTTTAGGTAAGGGAATCAGCAAAGATGAGTCGACGCTTACAGACCTTTATACTTTTATCAATGAACTGATATCTTCTGCTAAGATCGATAAGAGCAGGCTGGTTGGAATAGGCATCTCAATGCCAGGATTGGTTGATACAGAAGCGGGAGTGAATTATACCTATTTAAGACCAAAAAGTAAAGAAAAAACATTGCAACAAGTATTGGAAGAGGCCTTCGGCTATCCTGTATTTCTGCAAAATGACGTGAAATGTGCTGCCATCGCAGAAAGTAAATATGGATTGGCAAAAGGAATTAGCGATGCCCTTGTGGTATTGATGGATTGGGGTGTTGGATTAGGCATCATCATGGATGGTAAAATGCGTAAGGGTAGCAGAGGCTTTTCCGGAGAAGTTGGCCATATTCCATTGATGGATGAAGGCGCATTATGTTATTGTGGCAAAAAAGGATGTTTGGAAACTGTAGCTTCGGGTGTTGCACTCGCAAGAATGGCGAAAGAAGGCATTAAATCTGGTCAACATTCCTTGCTGAATGAATTATCAGATTATGAAGTTGAAAAAATTGAACCTCATTTGGTGATTGATGCCGCCAACAGGGGTGATCAATATGCAATTAGTATCCTGTCTGTAGTTGGTAATAACCTCGGTAAAGGTATCGCCACATTGGTACAGCTCTTTAATCCTGAACTCATTATTTTAGGCGGTAAAATGGCGGAGGCAAAGCAATACATAACAATTCCAATCATACAGGCGATTAATACTTATAGCATGACTGAAATCAGAGAAAATACAAGAATTGACACTTCAGAGCTGGGTCAGGATTCCTGCATTCTAGGTGTTGCGAGTATGGTAATTAATAGCATTATTGAAAGACAAGTCCGGTTCGCTGAAATATAGAAAATTAAAAAAACACTATTAATTAAGTTATGCAACGCCTTATTCTTATCTATTTCATCGTTTTTATTTTTGCCAACACGTATTCATTTGCCCAAATAAATAATCAGGCACCAATTTGGGGTCAATGGGAAAACTGGGGAGATAACAGAAATGGCACTTACAACAACCCCATATTACCTGCCGATTATAGCGACCTCGATTGCATCCGCGTAGGAACTGATTATTATGCGGTTTCATCCACATTCCAGTATTCGCCAGGATTTGCAATCCTCCACTCAAAAGATATGGTGAATTGGGAAATCATAAGCCATGCAGTAAACGACATCACTTCAATTTCTCCGGAAATGAACTGGGATAAAATGAACAGGTATGGAAAAGGAATATGGGCGGGTGCTATACGTTACCATGATAAAAAATTCTGGATCTATTTCGGCACACCCGATGAAGGCTATTTTATGACGACTGCCGAAAAACCCGAAGGTCCCTGGCAACCCCTTCATCAGGTATTAGCTAAAAAGGGATGGGACGATTGTAGTCCTTTTTGGGATGATGATGGGCAAGGTTATTTAGTGGGAACAAACTTTAGCGATGGTTATAAAATCTACCTTTTTAAAATGACAGCTGATGGCAAAGAACTGATTGAAGGCTCTGATAAAGTTATTCATCAGTCGGAAGGAAGCGAGGCCAATAAATTGTACAAAATTAATGGTATTTATTATCATTTTTTTAGTGAGGTAAAATCCGAAGGCCGAACTATCATGATGGAAAGGTCAAAGAATATTTATGGCCCTTATACCGAGGAAAAACAATTGAGCCATGCCGAAAAGCAATTTAATGAACCCAACCAGGGTGGTATGGTACAGACCCAGAATGGAGACTGGTATTTTCTTACCCATCATGGTACCGGCGATTGGTCTGGGCGAATTATGAGCTTGTTACCGGTAAGCTGGATTGATGGCTGGCCAATTATCGGAAAGGTTGGCCAGGACAAGATAGGTTCAATGGTATGGTCTGGTAAAAAACCAATTAACCCTGGCGTAGTTTATGAACCGCAAACGAGTGATGAGTTTAACCAATTTAATTTGCCGCCACAATGGGAATGGAATTACCATCCAAGAGCAGAAAAATGGTCGTTAAAAGAAAGAGCCGGTTGGTTAAGGCTCCGTGCATTCAAACCCATTGAAGCAAACAATCTGTTGAAAGTAGGAAATACCCTAACCCAGCGTACATACCGCACAAAAGCAAATGAGGTTATTATAAAAATAGATTTCAGCGGAATCGCCAATGGTCAAAAGGCCGGACTTTCGCACTTTGGAGCAACTGCATATACTACTTTAGGAATTGCATGCGAAGGTAAAGTAAGCCATTTAGAACTAAATATAAAGGGGAAAATTACAAAAGGTCCTGTATTAAACGGTCAAAAAATTTGGCTAAAATCAACCTGGGGATTGGATGGCAAAAGCCAGTTTTATTATAGCATGAACGGCAAAAAATATATAACTTTCGGAAAGCTTTATCAAATGGAATGGGGCTCGTATCGCGGCGACCGGATAGCGATTTACAATTATAATAACCTGTCAGATGAGGGCTATATTGATGTCGACTATTTTCATTACACCTATAGTAAATAACCGGAAAGCCATGCTCATAAAATTATAGCTGGACTGTTTAAGGATTATGAACTATGCATCCGGATATAAAGCATTAATATCATTGATTAACTTTTGAAACTTGGTTTCGGTCTCATCACTTTCAATGAAATAATTTAAGGTATGTGCAATGACTTCGCTTTCAGAAATTTTAAAAACTTGGAGGCCGAGTTCATAAAATGCCTGTGGGCTAAAAGCAAAATTATTCACTTTAAATGCCCGTAAAAATGCCAGGATTTCCCATTGATATTGCAAGGTAACTGGGAAAGCCGAAATGGAAGAATCACCCTGTTCATCCGGATTCAAAACCAAACGCATACCAAATGGCAAATCAAGGCCAATATTTGACGTTACAATATCCAGGCTATAGAAAGCAGCATCTCCCCTTTGACTTTTGGAGTACTGCAGATTTTTATAATGAATCCTATCCAGAAGCAGATTTAAACCATCTTCTGCGAAATGCAAAAATTCAGGCAAATCATCTACTGTAATCATTTCTGATAAGGCTGGATAGTATCTTTTGGTTACGGGCTTAGTGGTTGGCATTTGCTTGTAATCTAATTGTTCAAAATCCAGTTTAAAATTTTGGCTATATTTTTTGCATCATCAACACCTCTGTGGTGAGTACCTTCTAAAGGCAAATCTAATAGCTCTAGTGCACCTGCCATCCCATGTTCATGATCAAGTTTTTTCTTTAAGGCAAATAGTGTTTTAACATTGATGTGAGATGGACTAAAAGGATAACCTACATCTGTTGCAGAACATTGTCTCTGGAACTGTTTCATATCATAAGCACCAAAACTTGCCCAAGGATAACTTTGTGATAAATATTGCTTTTTTAATAGCGTACAGGCTTCGATAAAGGAAATACCATCTTGCGCAACCATTTCAGGAGTTATTGTTGTAAGTTCTGTACAGAATGTGCCAATCGTCGAACGCTCTGGTTTTACCAAAACCCCTTTATTATCCGAGATCTCTCCAGATTTTAAATCCAATAAACAAATGCCTATTTCTATAATATCACTTTCCATACCCTCTGGATTTGCACCGTCCCAGCAGGTTGCCTCTATATCTACAATTAGTATTTTATCTAATTTCTTTGCCCTATTTTTAAATAATTGGCCCTGTAGGGATTAATGGTTCAGAAAACTGGTAATATTCAAATCCCTGCCAAGTAAATTCCAAATCTGGGTCAACACCTATATTGTGTGCATAAAAATCAGATTGATACTCTTGAAGATTATTAATATGGAAGCAGGTCCCGTCTGCGTTATATTCAAATTCATAAAGCTCTTTTCCATTTAAATCATAATAAATTTTGATTGTACTTGTATGTTTGATAGCATTTGAAGGTAAATCAAAATAATGCCTGCAAATCGTCTCGTTGATGGGGATTATCTCTACGTAAATCTGTTTATCAACTAAAATTTTATCCTTATAACTTAGACACTCAAAAAGTTTATAGTCTCCTTGTTGTGACTCAATCTGAAAAGATGCATGTGGATCTGAATCTAAAATTGATTGCACATTGTCATGAGAAATCAAATTATAAGATGTAACAACGAGTACGCCTTTAGAGTACGTCTCAATTTTAGTTAAGATTTCATCATCATAATGTTTCAATAAATAATCACCTAATTTATTAACTTGATTTTCAAAAATTTCATTTCCAAAACGATTGGCATATATTTGTTTTGTGCTCATCTTTTTAAAATTTAATATATGGGGGGGTATCGAAGCCTTTTTTCTTTATTATTATTGAAATGTCCAATTCTCCATTAGGAAAAATGCCTCTTTCCCCTTGCTGGCGCACGCGTGTCGCGTGTGCATTAACCCAAAAAGATTATAAGTATTCTATTTCAATTAACCCTTTACCGCCACTATAATCTATAGCAAACTATATTTCCAATGCCAGGCTTCATTTACAAAACCTGCTACAACCGGATTATCATGCAGATAATCTGCTTTCTGTTCAATCACTTCTGTACTCCATAATTCAATTGGTTTATTATTGTGCTGCCAAAACTGGCTTCTTGTTACATTACTAATTTTAAGTCCTGCCCGCTCAAATAGCCAAAGCATCCATTCCTTTCTAATTCCTGACTGTTTTCTTTTATCGCTTTTACCAATGCTTTAGAAGTGTGTTCTTTTATTCTTCCAAGTATTTTATCAGG
>NZ_BMDJ01000009.1 GCF_014635725.1 Pedobacter mendelii
TAATGAAAAGCTGCACTGAAGTACATCAAATTCTTTTGCGCCTAAATTTAATCGGGTTTTAAATGCCATGATAATTTTTTTTAATGTTGAAAGATGAATAATTGTGATTGGCGCATAGCGCTAAGTATTATGGTTTAGTTAAAGCACTGCGCTTTGAACCAAAACTTAAGCTTTAGGCCAATCGTTAAGGTGCTCTGCATTTCCTAATTTGAGCTTTCTGGCCGAAATTTGGAATTTAAGCGTCATCGGGTGGTCGCCAACAATGTTTATCCCTTCGGAATATTTAACAATGTAGCCATCCTCGAAATTAACTTCTTTCATTTTGGCATCTTCTTCTGTTTTCTTAATCAGAAGGGTTCCTGTAATGGGTTTGTACTGGTTATTCACCATCGCCTCGATAATTGAAGTGTCTTCAGTTGATTCGATCTCAATGTCGATGGTACCGCCGTAAACTCCGGAAGAAGGTCTTCCTTTAGCATCTACATCACGGTTTAACGCATAGGCGCAATGAAGTACATCGTACTCCTTGCCCGAAAAATTTAATCTAGCTTTGAAAGCCATAGTTTTAAAATTTAAAGGTTAATAATTGGATAGTTGTAGCCTTCGCTACAATACCACAACTACCAAATATCAAGCCAATTGTAGTCTATATTGCTCATAACTAACAGATAACAATGTGCAGAAATATCAAAAATAAATTTAAAAACTTGTTTAAAACATTGCAAACAAAGGATTATAAATAATTTCTTTTAAAAATTTGTTGAAAAAAAGCTATTGTTCCATTAGAAAACAGTTAAACTTCCTGTAGTTTTTAAGTACAATTTGTAGCTTTTTTATACTACATTCCTAAAAAGGGTTATTATTTTTAAAAATCTAAATTAGCTGAGCCCCAAATTTTTCCATTTTTGCCAGCCACTTTTGACTGTAGTGATTTTCTAAAGAATGTAATTCGCCAATCGTATTGGTAAGTACCGGACTTACACGACATTTCTCGAAAACTAATTTTTTGATGGAGAGATAGGTTGTTTTTTTATTTGCCTTCCATTCTTTAAAAGTAGTTTCATCTAAAATAGATACTATTCTTGCCGATCTGCCGCTAAAATTATTATTTACGTTTTGTTGCTGAGTAGTAAAAATCTGGTCTGGCATAAAAAGCCTATCAAAAAAGCCTTTAATTTTTGCTGGAATATGATCTACATACACAGGGCAAAAAAGCACAATATGATTACTCTGCCTAATCATTGTTAAGGCTTTTTGCAAATCAGGTTCCAACTCGGCAATTTGCCTGTTGTTGAATAATTTGTTCGAGTTGAAGATAAGGTCGATTATGGATATCTCCCGAACTATTGCTCCCGCACTTTCCGCACCTTTTTTATAGGCATTAATCAGGAAATTTGTAGATGCAGTTTTTTCAATATCTCCATTCAGAATAAGTACTTGCTTCATTTTTTTGATTAATCTGATCTGGTAGATGCGTTACAAAATTATAAAGAATTTGTTAAGTGTTATGCATATCCCAAAAAAAAACCCAACACTAAGGTTGGGTTTTTATTTTCAGTTATCAAATTATTGCTGATTATACTCTGTATTCCAGGTGGTATTTTCGTCTTCACCTTTATGCCCGTCTAATTTTACAACAAAACTTTTGGCTGGAAAGTATGGTGTAATGTGAATATCCAGATGGATTCTGTCTTTTTGAACTTCGTCTCTCTCAAAACGCATAATTTTAAATCTTTCAATTAAGCGGTCTGCACCCTGAATACCATCCAAAAATTTAACAATCTGGCCTCTAAGATCTTGTTCTGTTTTTGATGTCCAGTTTTCGAAGGCTCTTCTGTTTAAGAAATCGAATAATACTTTGGTAATATAATCGAAAACGCGAACTACAGAATAGGTTTGTAGCCCTATATTATCGCCATTGAATAGCGTTTTGGCTGAAAAGGCCATTACTTTTCCATATTCGTTTACCATAGGTACTAAACCTACTTTTTCTAAATGAGATATTTCGCTTTTCTTTAAATCGAATTTTACCCCATCTACTTCGTTTATAGCACCGTGTTTTTTACCAGCAGTAACTTGCGACATCAATGTGTAGTACATTTTACCGGCAAGTGCTGCCGATCCTGGAACCGTTAAATCATCTTCTTCTCCAACTTCGGCTACTTTTCCGCGGCCTACTAACCAGTTACAGGTCATGATTACGTTCGATCTAAATGCATCGCCACCAGTAAAGTTTGCGGCGGTAAACAGGTCAAGCACGTCATCCGGCTGATCAAGATCAGCAAAATCTGTTACCAGCATCGCTTTATTATTATGGGCTATTTTGCCCCATCTTTCCAAAACTTTATTAGAACCCATGTAACCAGGAACAACCATTAAAGAATAGTTTTTACGAAGATCTAAACGATCGTAGTTTTGTTTTAATTCATCATCAACGTATTCAATAAAACGCGGATTATCCAGATCTTTAATCTGATCCATTGAAGCATTTAAAAGCACTACGTTTTTAAGTTTATCAGATTCCGTATTTTTGTAGAATAAGTGTACAGATCTATAAGCTTGCTCTAGTTCGCGGCTGCTTTTAAGGGCAGTACCTATGTTCATTTTTAAGTTTTCTTCTGCAGCACTTAGTTTTTCGGTGCTTTTTTCAACCATTTCTGATACAGAATCTGATGACTGAAGAACATCTATCCAAAGCTGGATTTTCTTTTTCAGTTCTTCACGTTCTTTTTTCTTTTCATCGCCAGTTAAAAAGATTTGTTTACGAGCTTTTCTTTCAGGATTTAGATTTTGAAGGCCGTCTACGGTAGCTTCAAGCAAGTCGAAACCACCCACGCGAGCAAGTTTTTCCAAATTTTCTTTTAGCGATACTTGCTCAACAGTTTTTGTATCGGCCGGTTTAAACCCCGGCTGGCTTGTATTTTGATCTGATTTTAGTTCTTGAGGACTTGACATATTTTTAGGAAAATTAGATGGTAATTATTTATTTTGCTCAAGCTCATCGACAAAATTCTTCAATGCGCTTATAAATGCAGCTTTGGTTTCAGCGTCATCTAGCGTAGTTTTTAACGCTTTGTTTGACTTCAGCTGTTTAATCACATTAAGCGATAATTCTCTTTCTATGTTAACATTACTGAGGTAATTGCTCTGATTAATGATGTTTTTAACACTAAAATCGCCCATATCCTTAAAGTTTAAGGTTTCTAGCACATTTGAGCCATCCTCTTTTTCGAAGGCTACTTTTACATTTGGTTTATAATGTTCAAATACTTCTCCTACTGTTTTCAATCCCTCTACCTTTTCCGGTTTGATGGGATCATTGTCTGTAAGCTTTTGAACAAAAAGCGTTTTGTTGTGAGCAATTTCTGCGAAAGCTTCTGATGTGTCGATCTTCCTTTCGTTACCACCAATTTCATAATTAAACATAGTATGTAGTTTTAGGTTTATAGTAAAATTTATATAAGATTATAATAGTTAACATTTTAACTCAATTTTTGTTCCAATTTAACAATTTCTGGTTGAATGATCGTCCATTCCAGTTTTTCTGCATCAACTTGCTTAGTTACTTTAATTTTCGATCCTTTTTTTAGTTCACCAGAGATAATATATTTAGAAATAGGTCGGCGCAATAAATTTCGAATCACGGCAGACAATTGCCTTGCTCCATATTTTGGGGTGAAACCATCAAGAGCAATCATTTTCTTTGCATCTTCTTCAATTTCGAATTCGATTCCTAAGCGATTAAGAGAATCAACAAGACTTTTCAGCTGAATTTCAAATATGCGAACCACATTTCTTTCATCAATAGGAGCGAAAGGAACAATTTCTGAAATACGAGCCAAAAACTCTGGGCGGAAATGTCCTGCCATTACTTCCATAAGCTGATTGGATGCCGGAATAACTCCTTTGCCAATCTGTTCTGCAATCCACTCACTCCCAATATTAGAAGTAAAAAGAATCAGTGCATTGCTAAAATCACCCTCTTTACCAAGTCTATCATGCATATGTCCTTCATCCAGAATTTGTAGAAAGGTGTCAAAAACTGATGGATGTGCTTTTTCTATCTCATCAAAAAGTAAAACTGAATATGGCTGTTGCCTGATTTTGTTTACCAGCAGGCCACCTTCTTCATAACCAACATAGCCTGGAGGCGCACCATATAATAGGGCTGCACTATGCTCTTCCTTAAACTCAGACATATCAAAGCGGATCATCGCTCTTTCATCATTGAATAAAAATTCGGCAATAGATTTGGCTAATTCTGTTTTTCCTGTTCCGGTTGGTCCTAGAAGGAAAAAGGAGCCAATTGGCTGGCCTTTTTTATTGAGTCCGCTTCTCGATTCGAGAATAGCATCTGAAACAGCCTTTAAAGCCTGATCCTGACCAACTACCCGTTTTTTTAAATATTGCTCCATATTGAGCAATTTTTCCTTTTCTCCAGCTTGCAATTTTCCCATGGGGATGCCGGTTTTGTAAGCTACTATAGAAGCAATATCCTGTTTGGTAATGCGATCGCTTTTTTGTGAAGCATAATTTTTAAGCTCTTCTAGGCTTTTTTTGATATAAGCATCGTATTCCTCGCTTGTTTCAAAACTATCGGTCTGAGTTTCATCAGTTAAACGCCCAAGCAATACCGGGCTAAGTTTGTTTTGCAATAACGAAAACAGCCATTTATAATCGGCAAGTTGTTCAGTTGAATTAGTTTCATCGGCGGTTTGCAAAGTACCAAGCTCTGCCTGTAACCCTTCAATTACATTATCCGAAGTATCATTCATCATTTTCATTGCAGCCATTGTACGGTCAAGTAAATCGAAAGCAGAATCTGGCAGTCTGCGATCTTTCATATACCGTTTGGCCAGACGTACACATTCTCCAAGTGCATCGGGCTCAATAGTCAGTAGGTGATGCTCTTCGTATTTTACTGAAAGTTTCTGAAGCATCTTTATGGTACTCTCTTCGTTGGGTTCGTTAACCTGCAATACTTCGAACCTCCTGCTAAAAGCCTGTTCAGGGTCGATGATTTTCCTATACTCATCTATTGTAGTAGCACCGATAACGGTAATTTCACCTCTTGCCAGCTCGGGTTTTAGCAAATTGCCTATTCCGGCACCAATTGGCCCTTTGTTATCTAAAAGCGTATGGATTTCATCGATAAAAAGCACAGCCTTATCAAATTTTTTAATTTCTGCGATGATGTTTTTCAAGCGATCTTCGATCTCTCCCTTGTACGAGGCACCTGCAATAAGGGAGCCTAAATCGAGTTCGAAAAGCTGTACAGCCTTAAGACTGTCGGGTACATGCTGGTCTACAATATCCATGGCGAAACCATCAACTAAGGCTGTTTTTCCAACACCTGCATCACCAGTAAGAATAACATTAGGCTTAGTTCTGCGGCAGAGAATTTCCATCATCATCCTGGTTTCCTTATCTCGGCCAATTATGGCATCTGTTTTACCCTCCCTTACCATTTGCAGCCTATCTATACAATATTTATGCAGGGCATTACCTGTACTTTTTTGTGTTTGATCGGTAGGAGCAGCCTCTGGAGAGAGCGCTCTAGATATCTCCTCATCCTTAACATAAAGATCAAGGATTTCCCTTTCTTTAATCGGGAATGACTTTAGCTGATCGGGCTGAAAACCAATACCTGGTTTTGAAAGTGCTGTTAACACACATATAGGTGTAATGAGATCTAGGCCTAGCTTAATGCGGACATTATCGGCCTCCTCAAAAACAACAGCAATTTCTGGCGAACCTGCTATTGTTTCGCTAAAGCCCGAATTTTTTTCAAGCTCATCAATGCGCACTTCAGCCCATTCGCTAATATATTCTTCATCTTTGCCGATGGAAGTTAAAAAAGCCCGTAGGCCAACTTCCTTGTGCATGAGGCCTTTTAGCAAATGAGCTGGTGAAAATACTTTGTTCCGGTATTCTTTTGCAATCGACTGGGCAACATGCAGGGCTGTTTTTACCGATTCGCTTAAGTTTGTAATTGCCATAATACCCTAATTGGTTTTAGGCAGAACTGCCTGATTAAAATTATTTTCTGTGATGTAATAATATATTTTGCCGTTGGAAAGAAATTGTTGCTCAATCTGGGTTGAGCGTTTAATTTGCTGTACAGACTGGGTAAGTAATTTTATATAAGTTTCGAACTGCTCAAGTGGCATTTTTGAGTTGTCTTTCAAATCTTCTACCTTGTATTGCGATAAAAAATCATTATTAACCGGAAGCCCGGTAACTAGTTTGATATAGCTGGCCAAAGTCATTGCTTTCAGTTCACTTGTAGAGATTTTGATATCCAGCAGCTGCTTAGGCATTCTGGTGTAATTCTTTACCAGTTTACTTCTAAATGAAGATTGATCAGCCTGAAGATTTTCACCCAGCATTATTGAAAAAATATCTACAATTTGCTTGTATTCCATATTATTTAAAACGATTGCATATTGTAGGCTGGTACGATTATTTTTGACTAAATCTGTGTTAATCTCAGCCGCAGAATAATATTTAAAAGCATTATGCGGCATGTGGTCTGCAACTTCATTGCCAACAGGTTGTGGTAATAAAGCCTCCACCTGTGCAGATAAATTTTGTCTAGAAATACCTGTTAAACGGAAGGCACTATCTAAAGAACTTATTTGGGTAATAATATCCGTATTCGTTTCCTTTACAAAGCGGCGAAGTGCAATTGTCATGCTCTGATTAGTATTTACCGTTCCTTTTGTTGGGAAAACTACACCACCCTGTATTAAACTGTTTTTAGGATAATCAAGATAGTAAGAAATAGAATCCTGTAGGCTTGTGTTGTATGGCTGGAAACTTTTAAGACCTTCTCCTTTCACCATTGTGCTTTTTCTGTATTCTGCCGAGCGGATAGCTGATTCGGAAACCAGTTTACGAGATTGAATAACAAAGTTATTGAATGATTGGTTAAAGTCGCTATATACCTGCAAAGCTAAAATCCTCGAATCTGTTAAGGCAACCTGCTCACTAAGAGCATTAACCAGGCTATTTTCCATACCATCTATATTCCCAGTACTGCCTACTAAAATAATTAAGTTGGTTTCGTACTTTTTCCCTTTAAAAAGATTTAATCCAGATTTGAGTGCTTCAAAAACTGGCTGATCTGAAATCTCTCCATTACATTTTTCAGTATTTTTTGCTTGGTTGGAGAGAAAAGTCATCAGTTTACGATAATCATCCTGTATTGGGCTGGCGAAAAGACCAGGTACGGAGCATCCCGTATTTCCACGGTAAACGATGCCTCCATAACTTACTTTAGTGCCTTTGCCAAAATCGTTCATAATGTTTTCGAACGACGAGATGGTATTTGTCATTCCGGAAAAATATTTGGTCATAGCACTTCCGCCATCTACCACAAAAACTACATTGATTTTGTTTTTATTTTTTCTTAGTTGAATATAATCCTGATAAGAAAGTGCTGAACCATTTATTGTTAAAAGCTTATTGTCTTTTTTATTATAAACATCTTTTGCTAATCCAACTGAATAATTGCCATCATTTTCGGCTACCACAGGTAGGCTACGCAGAATGATATTATCGCGCTGCAACAGTGGATCTACAACGAAAGTTGAACCTGTACTTATTCCAGTTCCAACTGCTACAGTAGTAGAATCGTCAACATCATAGTTGCCTGGCTTTGCAGCGGTAATGTACAATCTATCGCCCCAACTGTGAATTGCATCAGCAGAAACCCACCCGTAAATGCTTTTTAAAGCAGTGTCCGCTACCAGCTGATCATCAGAACCGACAAGGTATTTTTTACCATCCTCGGATTTTTTATAGATGTAAGCAATTTCATTCAATCGTATTTTTGAACGACGATCTTTCAGCTCGGGTGTATTGTATACTAAGATAGAATCTGTCGTATCAAAATAAAACTTTGGTTCGGTCAAAGGGTTTTTTCCATTGATTATACCAATCGCTTTTTCTGCATAACCGTTTTTTTGATTGGAAAATGATCTTTGCCAAAGTAATAATTTAGACTTAGCAATCCAGCCGTAACTTATTGCACTTTTTTTATCTGTAATCTTTCTTCCCCTTATCATACCAGCTCGATATTTGATAAGCTTCAGGTAACCATTTTCTTCTTTTGATATGTAAAATGGCTCCATGAAATTGAGTTTTTTCATAATCAGACTTCCGCCGGGTGCTGTAGTTGTATAATTGTCGCTACGATCTGAAAACACGATCCACGGCAAACTGCTGCCGCTAGTTGATTCATTTACATTAATGCTTTCGGCAGGGCGAGCATATGCTTTGGGCATATATTTTACTTTTTTGCCAAAAGATGCTGGTGATTGTGCTTGGACAAAAGCGCTAACCAGTATTAAAATAGAGAGGAAATAATATTTTTTCATAAGAATATGTATGAGCTTTAACAGATTATTGAGTTTTTGCAGCAGCTTCGGTTGCAGGCTGAGCAGCACCTGAATGTTGTTTAATATTTAATAAACTGGCACACGATGAATTCGGTTTGATGGTGAGCTGGGCTTCATCTATCGCAATTTCACCGCCAAAAGTTAGTCCCATGCAATAGGAATAAATGTCGGTTTGCTTTTTCTTACCATTCATTTCTACATTTACACTAACCTTTTCGTTGTTGCACATATATTTATTTATCAGGTAATAATAATTGGAATTAAAATCGGCTCCATTGGCAATCGCCTGCAAACGTGCTCGGATATCATCAATGGTTTTTCGTTCGCCATCGCCTGGTGCAACAAGATCCTCAACAATTTCTGAATTTGGGTCGGTTACAAAAATAGTATGGTAAACTGGTCTGCGACTTTTATCTGTACGAAGCCTCACGATATATTTTCCAGGAGCCCTATATGTGTACAAAGCTGTTTTTCCTTTTACATCTACACGTCCGGTTTCACCAAACGACCACTCAAAGTCTTTGCCGTTACCGTCGCCTTCGAGTCTTACCTCCTCGTTAACCACCCCGGCCGTTGGTCCGCTTATGGTAAGAACACTGTCTACAATGTTACGTACTGTATCTCTTACATTTACCGGAAACTGCTCACGCAGTTCGCCATCAACAGTAAGGCGTACAATATATGCGCCCGGTTTGTTATAGTGATAGGATCCATTTTGTGTACTGGCTTTTTCGCCATTTCCAAATTCCCATATCCATTTTGATGATTTTGGCGTGTTATCAGTGTAAACCAAATCTTCGTTGAGGTATATTTCATCTTTAAGGATTCGTGCCGCGATAGCTCTTTTTTCAAAAAGAGAACTTTTAAAGAGAAAAATAAGGCCCGTTAAAAGCAGTACAGCCAAGAGGATGTATAAGATAACGTAGCCCTGCGAATTTGAACTGACTTGTTTTGTATTGTTATCAGACATAGGTAGCGTTTTTAAAAGGTTTTTTTTAAGGTTTTTTTATTTTGATGATAAAGTTTGCTGTAATTGTCGCCTGCTAATAACGCAGTCGTCTAAAGATTTTTTGAGCTGGTCTACATCTCTTAGGTTACCCTTTAACTCTTGCTTATCGTAAAATAAAATGTTGTAGAGCTGTGCTGTTTGAACAAATGTTTTATACCTTGAATCTGAAGCTTTTCTATCGTATGCGGCCTTAATGGATCCCAAAGAGTTAAGGATGTCGCTTTTTAAGAAAACAGCTTGAACATTTGGGTCGAATCGTACAATTTGTTTATAGGTTGTATCTATTGTTGGCATGGTTTCTTTAACCATATCTTCATAGGCTTCATCTTGTGCAATCTTTAATTCTAGTGCTTGTTTTGAAATTTCATAGCGAGAAGTAGAACTGTAAAAAATGCCGAAACTTAATAAGCCCAATGTGAAAATAAATAGGGCTGTAAAAAAAAGAAACTGCTCACGCCTTTCCTTTATGCTTAGTTTTATCATGGTTTAAGTTTTTAAGTTTAATAACGCCCTCCACGAATCTTTTTTACTGCAGATCGGTTCACCCTCAAACAATCATTTAATTGGTCGCGGTAACTTTCTATACTGTATCTGGAAGTAAAAAGCGAATCCTGAAGATTAGCCATTGCGCCTATGTTGTTGTTTAGTTTCTCATAAAGATCAAAGCTGAGACTAGCTTTGGGTTTTTTGTCAATAAGATCTTTTATCTTATAATTGGCTGATTGAATATCTTCAAGCAAAATACCTTGTTTGCTTAATTCATCAGAATTATAGCTGCGATACTTCGACAATTCTTTAAATCGCAATAATACGAGGTCGAAATTGGTGTTAATCTCTTTCCTTAAAAAGGATAATTTTTCTGTTTCTTTTACTTTTTTGTCCAACAATGCGTACTCATAATCAGACGCTACAAAAAACAAATAAATACAGGAGATAGAGAACAGCGTTAAAAAAACAAAGCTGAGAATAAAACGGGTATAAGATTTTCTAATCTCGAGGGCATTAATCGGTTTCATAGTTGGTTTTGGTTATTTTTTAAGAACTTATAATTAATTTGAATATTTCAAACCCTCTAAAATCACCTAAACCTTTTCAAATTAATCCTGTTCTATAACAATTCGTTTTATTTGTTGTTTGATTTATAAATCGAATTAATACTATATTTAACAAACTTTAAGCCAAAGTACTTATGTCTGATAATTTTTTACAAAAACCTTTTCGTTTTGGTTCGGTTTTTTCAGGTGCTGGTCTTCAGGCAACTGACTTGGGCAACTCCATTTCTAATCATATCGAACTGATTATTTTTACTCGATATGGCGAACATAGGCATAACAGTAACTTTGGATGCGAAATTTGGGAGCTTGATTTTGAATTAATCGTGAGTGAAAGCTTATGGGAAGAAAAATTCCGCCGCTCGCTACTTAAATCTATCAGTGCCTATGAGTCTAGGATAGATAGAGTAGACGTAGAAATACACATTACAGAAGTAGAAAATGTTTACCCCCTCAGAAGGATTACTGAAATAAAAAAAAAGGTAGACATCAGCGTACGAGGAATTATTAAAACAACAGGAGAAAAATATTTTTTTAATATTGCTCTATTCCTAAGTCCATTGTCTACTTAAAAATATAATGACCAAAATATTCTACACATGAAGCCAGTTTTTTATTCGTCTAAAGAAGAGATCCGTAACAGAATTTTAAAGAATGCAGAAGATTTTTGGAATATAAAAGATAACCAAGATTTCGATCCTTTGGTAAAACTGATTATTGAGGCATTAAGCAACGAACTGTTTAATGTAACTAACGATGTTAAAAACCTCGAAAACAGAATCTTTGATAAAATTAGCCGCATCCTTGCTCCTGAGCATTTGACATCAGCGCTACCTGCCCATGCCATTATGCATGCACGGCCGGTTGAGCATCAGGATATTATTTCGCCATTTACCCAGTTTGCTTTTAAGAAAGAGATTCAGCAAATTAATGAAAAAGAAAAGGCAAAAAAAACAGACATTATTTTTAGTCCGCTGCATCATGTAAAATTACAAAAAACAAAGATCAAGTATATTGCAACTGGTCACAGCCTATTCCTCATTGAGGATCTTCGCCGGCAGCCTCTGCTCAATACATCACCAGGTCATTCTTTCGAAAAAAACGTTTTTTACATTGGCTTCTCTGGTTTGGAAAACTGGATGGATTTCAATAGACTAAATATTTTTTTCGACTGGAAAAATTTTGCTGTACCTGAAAATGCTTATGATCTGCTTTCGCTTGGCAAGTGGTTTTATCAAAATAATGAAATTACTGCATATACAGAACGTTTTATGGAAGAGCCTGTTACCGGGAAAGACCAGGCACCTTTTTACCACAAACAGTTACTCAACTTAATACGCGAAGATGTAATGCAATATTACAGCAATCGTTTTATTACACTTGGCGATTTGAATGACTTTACCATTTCAGAAAATGAACAATTACCTGAAGATTTTAAAAGCATATTTCCTCCAGGCAGTTTAAATCAGATTGATGCTAAAGTAAAGTGGTTAAAAGTTGTTTTTCCTGCAGCCATCACCGCGGAAATGTTGCTTGAGTTACAGGTTTATATCAATGCTTTTCCGGTGGTTAACAAAAAACTTAATCAGGTAAAGCATCGGCTGAAAACCATGAGTAATGTAGTGCCAATTAAAACTGAAACGCTTGAGCAGATATTAGCTGTTGAGAGCCTGAATGATAATAAAGGAAAGAGTTATAATGAAATACCCTATACCAATGAGAACGAAAAGGGAGACGGATCTTTCTCTATACGATATGGAGGAACAGAAAGGTTTGATACGCGTAACGCTAAAGAACTGGTTGATTATCTTTTTGAACTTTTACGTGATGAAAAAGCCGCTTTTTCTGCGTATGGGCCTGATTTTTTAAATACAGCACTTAAAAACCTTGAACAGAATATTGCTTTAATTGAACAAAAAAGTCGTTCTGCTTTGAAAGCGGTTAAAGAATTACCAAGTTATATTGTAGTTAAACCAATTGATGACGCAGATATTGTTTTTCTTGATATTTGGGTAACTCAAGCAGAGGAGGCCAATAACATTCATGCCGGCAGTAAACTAATATTATACGATAATAGCCGTATCCAGGCTGAAAGTGTATTTCTTTTGAGTCAGAGCAAGGGAGGCCGTTCTAAACTAAATGCCACTAATCGAGTTCAGGCCTATAAATACGGCCTAACCACAGCCGATAGGATTATCACTAAAGCTGATATAATTAATTTCTGCCGATACGAACTAGGGGACAAGGTGCAGGGTATTATACTAACCAATGGAATTATAATGGATCATAAACCGAATTCAGGCTTTATACGTACAACTGATATTATGATAGAACCTGCAGACCGACTTAAATTAAACAAGCAGGATTGGGATGAGTTACTTGATTTAACGCTATCTAAGCTAAAATTGCGGAGTAAAATGAATGTACATTATAGAATATTTTTGAAATCTTCAAATCAAGTTCGTATTTAACAGAAAAGTTCGATTTTAATATTTGTTCTTTTTTATCGACTCAAAAACTCAATATCATGAAATTGGTTTTACAAATATACGGTATATCCGAGAAATGCACTTTCTCCATCTGGGCTCAATATACTTTCCTGATAATCTTTTGCTGTAATCAATTCCACTTCAATTTCAGCATCAAAGGGCATTAAGTAACTTATCGCCATATCCAGTATAATTCTATTTTGCTGCCCAGGAATAAATTTAATCAAATCCTGAGGGGTTACCGGGCCTATGTTAATGTTAAACATTTCCTGTTCGGGTAAAAACCGATCGCCAATAATGGTATCAATTCCTAGGGCACTTTTGCCCAGTTGCATTTGCAGCTCGTTCGCTATAGGAAGTGGTTTCAAAGCTGCGGCATTATCTACTACTGTTATGGGTAGGTTAAATAATGCTGTAAGTACTTTTGATACGAATACAATGTCTCTCCTTTTTTGCTGAATCTCGGGTAATAGATGCATCCAGATGATGCTTTGTTCTTTATTAAGCAGGCTAAATTCATCCCAACCCATTTCAAAAATCTGATTGAATTCGGTATAGGTAGTTTTTTTATCGAGTCTATTTTCATATAACTCTGTCATGATGCGAACATGGTTCAGTTCTACATCAAAAGGACTAAAAAAAAGCCTTGCTTGTTTTTCTTCTTCTCTACGTTCGCGGATGTCTTTAATCATCCCTTCTTCATTCATTCCTGAACTACCTCTTGGTGGTTTATGGAAAAGGCCTTCAGGTAAAATATCATACAAACCTTCTCTATTGGTGTTTATCAGAATTCGGTTCTGCCTTCTTCGTTCGGAATAATAAGTTGTAGTACTTTCAATATCTTTAGCGAATGCTCTTTTTTCTGCTCCAATAGGAATAATTTCTATCTGGTCTGCTTCTGTTATTTTGCGTTCGATAAGATCGGCTGCATAAGCAATTGCTTTATAGTCAGTAAACAACTCGTTATTTATCAATTTTCTTTTTTCCATTAAACTTTAAGCACGTTTATTTGTTGAAGATTAAATGTTATTTTTGAAAAAATAATGGTCATAATCAAATAATAAAGATACTATATTTGTAATACATCATACCGATTTTTTTTTGCATGGACGTTCAATCATTTTTTATTCGTTTTCTTTTATTCCCGCTGGTTTTTTTGGTCTCCGCGGCAATACTTTCAATTGTTAATAAAAAGAACCAGTTCCTCAATAACAAAAAACTTATCGTAAGTGTTCTAATAGTTGGTATCATTTTGGCAATTCCGGGTTTTCTTGGTTTTCTAGATTTCAATTTTATGCCTTGGGGCTATATCATTTGCTGTATCTTCTACGTATCTATGGGTATTATCTTCGTCTATTTACTTACGAAATACCATGCAGAAGCCTTGCTTGAGCGTAAGGTTTTTATCTTCTTTGCCACTTTGATATCATCGATTTTATCAGTTTATTTATATCAACTGGCCTTTAACTGGTTAAGTAATATCAATTTTGGCTGGCTGGGTGCCGGCAGTATTGCCTGGTTCTTTGTGCCACTCATATTTTGGTGGGCCTATGTTGCTTTGTTAAGTATCCCTTCAGAAATTTATAAAATTTGGCAATATCCAGATACTCCGCTAGACATCAATATGGATCATGTTGATTTCAACCGATTATTAGTATTAGAGTTAGAACTTTATAAAAAAAGTACAGACCCGGAACCCCTGAAAGTAAAAGTAAAGGCGGTAGAAAACATGAATTTCGGATTATGGTTTCATAAGTTTATAGATGACTATAACCTTAAGTTTGCCAACAGTCCTGTAGCCTTTCGTGCCAATGATCAAGAAGGGTATAAATGGATTTTCTTTATAAAAACCTCATTTTTTAAACGTAATATTTTTATTGATCCTGACCTGGATATAATCGAAAATGGAATTTCTGAAAAGATGACGATTTATGCCAAACGCGTATCCGAAAATGTTAACCGTCCACATGAAGTGGGCGAAAGTGCTATCTTTATCTAAATCTACACTAAAAAAATAGTCTAATGATCAAGCCTTTAAGATATAAATCTATAAACTGGATCAATGGAATGAAGCTTTCCAGTGATCATTTCACCCTAAGCGATCTGTATATTCAAGATTTCGTACGTGATGCAGTATCTATTAATCTAAACAATAGCAACTACGGATTTTTACCTCCATTTGTTGGTTATAAAAGTTCACACGACATAGAGATCGTAGAAAAGGCAACCAATCATCTTGAAATTCGTATTAAGTATTGTAATGCAGTTACGCCTGAGGGTTGCCATATCGATATTCCGCAAAGTGATAATATGGATTCGCTAATACATAACCATTATTTTGGTCAGAGTGAACCTCGAAATTATGTGATTCTGCTTGTGGTAAGCCCATTTAACCGTGTTCCATCCGGAACGCCGGACCCTGAAGAAAATCCAATTAGATACCCTGAACTTACTAAATCTTATTCTATCGCCGTATTGCCGGAGAGCGAAATGAGTACGCAAGCACCAGATAGTTATTTTTTAACAATAGGACAGGTATACTATGAAAACGGCAGGCTTACGGTAAATAGGGATTACATTCCACCGAGTGCTACAGTAACCAGCCATCCGGCTTTAATTAGATATTACGAATCATTTAGCCTATTGTTAAACGATATGCAACTTGCTTGTTTTAAAATTATCGATAAAACTGGCGGTCGTGATAACATTACACCCCTGGGTAAGAATATACGCCTTATTTCGGAAAAAATCGTTGATTTTATTGCGGGTATTTTTTATGAATATCGAAATATTGCCCACCGCGAATCGCCTGTAGTACTGGCCGGTTATTTTTCTAGCTTAGCACATGTATTTTTTACTGCTATAAAACTCGTAGATACCCGCGAACGAGAGGAACTTTTAAAGTATTTTTACGAGTGGAAAGATGTAACACCTGGCAACTTCGAAGAGCTTCTTGCAAAAACAATTGAGCTGGTTTATGAACACAGGCAGATAAACAATAGCATGGTTACTGCAAACGAATTTATGAGTGTTATGGTTGCTTTATGGAATAAATTGAGCGGTTTAGAATACATTGGACAACGTAAAGAAAACATTGTAGTAGCTGAACAACAGATTGTGCAACAGGTGCAGGCACGTAAAAGCTGGACACTTCTGGATTAATTAAGATTTATAAGACAGCAACGTTTAAAAAGATAATTGTTAAACACAAGGGTGTTTAAACGCCTTTGGTATTAGCAACATAAAAGCAAAGTGTAGGAAATATTTAAACGGATTAAAGTACAGTAGTATTAAATCTTTAAAAATTTATATTGCTAAGTATTCGTTAACAATACTTGGAAATTATAATAGCTTATAGCGAAAAATATTATTCTTGCTATAAGCTATTAAATAATTATTACTTGCTTAGATTTTACTGCATTAGTTACAACCCAAATGATGCCGATGCACTTAAAATGCTTCCACTGGAAGTGCCTTCTCCTTTTAATTCCCCATCTACAAAAATCTGTGCTTTTAAGGTAGAGTTAGCATTGGCACCTGTTGCACTGGCTGCTACATTTAAAGAAGCTGTACCTGCCGGAACGGTAATTTCTTGGCTGCTCCAAGTGGTGCCGCTAATATTTGTTGCCGTTGTAATTTGCGAGTCGTAGCCATAAACAACGGCACTGATGCTGCTACCAGCAGATGCTTCAAGCTTAAATATTACCTTGTGCGAAGTTTTTGATGATGTTTCGCCTTCATCTTTTTTGCACGACATTAAGCCAGCAAAAAGCATTAATGCGAAAAAAGAAACTACAATTGTTTTAATTTTAATGTTTTTCATAATTAGATTTTATAAATAGAATTACAAATAAACACAAGAATGTTTTGCTTAACAATGCCCATAAAGCACCATTTTTTTATACCTGTTTTCAGGTACAAGATTTATTGTTTTGTGCAAAAAAATAATTTTAAGAAAATGTGGAGCTAAGAATATTTAGAGATGGTTACATAAAGTATCAAATAAAAAAGGAAGATAATTTTTTGGGCTTTTTAAATCCCTCTATTTTTTACCACCGCTACTGTTACCATCAATTGCCCAACATGGCGCATGGTATGTTCAGCGGCATGGAAAAGTAATCCAATAACTGTAGATGGAAGACCTGCACGACCAACGCCTCTAAAATCTGATAAGGTAGATTCATCAGTTACTTTAAGTTGTTGCAGTGCCAAATCTACCTGTTCACTGAAACGGTTTACCAAATCTTCAGCTTTATATCCACTTGCGGAATCTTTGCCTTCTTCAGCTAGTTGTTCAAACTGAAAATCAGATAGTTTTTCGGCTTTGGCATAAGTAAATACACGATCTAAAACACCACTCAAGTGTTGAAGATGAAAACCGGTTGAAGCCATTCCAGCGGGGCGTAACCAAAGTAGTTCTATGGGGAATTCAAACATATATTCATTAATTTCCTCACGAGCCTGTGATAGTGCGTGTGCTATTGGCTGCAAAACAGCAATAAATTCAGGTAGTGGACCTCGTTGCCAAACTTCTAACTTTTGCGACATTCTATCTTCAAATTTTGTTTTAAAGATATGTATTAACAGATAAAAAAATGAAGGTTCAAAAGGATTGTTTCTACCCAAAAATCAAGGTTATTGATAGCACCAAACCTAGCCACGCAACTAGGCAAGCAACATACGCAGGTTTTATCATCGTTTTGCTTTTCTTGCCACCAAATACAGAGGTTAATCCAAATAAGAATTCTAAAGCCAAATCTATCATAACTATATTTGTTGTTAAGATACTAAAAATGAACAATTTGTTACAACAATATATGAATATTGTCTCATTCCATCCCATACTTTGTCCTAACCTAACCGATATTAATTAAGTGGTATCAATTATATTTGTTTATCAGCTTTAACAATTAAATGCTTTTATAATGAACAAATTATTTCACCAAATAACTATTTTTATGTTAGTAGAATCGCTTTTATTTATATGGTCTACACCGGCAAATGCCCAGCAATATAATGATATGGAAACACATAAAATAGCAGCTTATGCACCTATAAATGGAATTAAAATGTTTTATGAGGTTTATGGTGATGGTGAAATTCCTCTAATTTTAATTCACGGCGGTGGTTCGACTATCGAAACGTCTTTCGGGAATTTGATACCCTTACTTGCGGATTACGGGAAAATAATAGCAGTGGAACTTCAGGCACACGGAAGAACAAGCGATAGAGATGCCCCTGAAACTTTTGAACAAGATGCAGATGATGTTGCAGCATTAATTAAATACCTCAAAATAGAAAAAGCGAATATTTTAGGATTTAGTAATGGGGGCACAACCACCCTGCGAATTGCAATAAGACATCCCGAGATCGTTAATAAAATTGTGGCAATTTCTGCAGCTTACAAAAGAGATGGTTTGATTTCTGGTTTCTTCGAAGAGATGCAACATGCATCGCTGGATAATATGCCTGAGCCCTTAAAAAAAGCTTACTTGAAGGTTAATCCAAATCAAAATGGTTTGAAAACTATGTTCGAGAAAGATAAAAACCGGATGATTAATTTCAAGGATTATTCAAACGAAAGCATCAAATCAATCAAAGCTAAAACTTTATTTATTGTTGCTAATAAAGATGTTATCACAGTTGAGCATACCGTAAAGATGTCGCAATTAATTCCAAATGCACAATTAACCGTTCTACCGGGAATTCATGGCTCATGCATCGGCGAAGTTTGTACGGCCGTTAAAGGAAGCAAAATGCCTGAAGCAACATCCATATTAATTAAAGAGTTTTTAAAGGAATAACTGAGAATTCTCAAAAAGATAAAGGCATCAATTCGAATCGAACGATGCCTTTTACTAATTCCGGGACATTATTATTATTGAATTTTAACCAATTTTACTAAATAGCCATTGCTTCGGTTATTGGGATCGTGTATTACGGTTGCATCTATTAAAACCTGGGCTGCATACTGGGAATCTGTTTGAAACTTTGAACGTAAAGCCAAAACATCTTCCAGTTGCTTTTTAACAGCATCGTTCTCTGGTCTCAGAATATAACTACCATAATAAAAAATCTGATTTTCTAATCGAACAGCAATTGTTGTAGAGAAGATGCTACTGGTTTTTAGTGAAATGTTAAAGGACTCGGTTCCTGTGTAAACTGCTTTACTGATAACTTTTACAAATTTATACCATCTACTGGGGCCATCCTGAGGAGGTACTTCGGGTATATAAACTTCAGCTTTTACTTTATAAGTATTTCCTAATTCCCTTTCATCGAATCCCTCTAAATAAGTTGTAATAAGTGTTTTTTTGGGCAATGTGTAAATCATTTGTCCGCCTGAATCAGCATAATGATCAACGAATAATTCTATAACTTGTCCATTTTCAGAATCTTTTTTGCATCCGAAAGATAATATCATCAGCAATAACAAAGGGAGATAGCGCATAATATAATTGTTAGGTGGTTTATAAATGTTAAACGATGCCACATTTAAAAACGCTACTCTAAAATTAGTTATTTATTAAAGTAATTCTGTCGAAATTAAATTTCTTCGTTATTAAAAAGTTACGCAGTCAGGTAATTGTTAGTCATGCTTTAAAATTATATTTGCTAAGCAACAGAATTGTGTCCTCCACATTACTGAATGCGCTTCTTAGAACCAAACTAAAACTATTCCACATGATTAAAAAATTTTACGCTTTAGCCGTGCTTGTGCCCTTATTTGCCTGCGAACCACTGCATGCACAAACTGCACCTGCAGGCGGACGAACGCAGTCGACAGTTCCCGCAACCAGTATTTCTGCTTTTACAAAAGACTTTAAGAAGCAGGAGGGTTATTTTAATTTTTATTACGATGAAAAAACAGGAAAAGTCTTTTTAGAAATTTCTCAGTTTGATAAAGATTTTCTGTATTTCAGTTCGCTAACAGATGGCGCAGGTAGAAATGCAGAACGTGGTGGTGCTGCTGCAAATGTTGCCCGTTTTATAAAAGTTGGGCCGAAAGTCTTTTTAATGGAACCAAATTTTGCCTATCGTGCGGGCAATGGTAATCCTGATGAAGTTAAAACTGTTGAAGGCTCCTTTGCAAAATCTATAATTTGGGGTTTTGCGCCAGTAGCGATAGAAGGTGGCAAGGCTTTAATAGATCTTACGCCGTTTATTATTCGCGATAGCCAGAATATTGGTGCAACAATTGGCGCTCCCGCGTCATCTGGAGGCGCAGGCGGAAGAGGGGCAGCAACAGGAGGAGGAACTTATCGTGTAGATGAAAGCCGTTCTGCAGTTTATTTGCAAAATACTAAAAACTTCCCGAAAAACACGGAGTTTGAAGCCATGCTTACTTTTACTGGCGGTGCGCCAAGTGGTCGGGGCAATATAGCGCCAGATGCCAATGCGGTTACCGTTAGGATGCATCAGTCTTTTGTTGAATTGCCCGATGATAATTTCAAACAGCGCAAATTCGATCCTCGTTCAAGCTATCAGTTATTTAGTTATACCGATTTTTCTGCGCCAATGTCTGAACCTTTGGTTAAGCGCTTTACACGCAGGCATCGATTAGAAAAAAAAGATCCAAATGCCAAAATTGGCGAAGCGGTTAAACCTATTGTTTATTACATTGATAGGGGTGCGCCTGCTCCAATTAAGAAGGCATTAATAGAAGGTGGTGCATTTTGGAATGAAGCTTTCGAAGCTGCGGGTTATAAAAATGCTTTTCAGGTAAAAGAATTGCCTGAAGGTGCCGATCCAATGGATATTCGCTATAATGTTGTTAACTGGATTACCCGTGCGGGAAGTCCGCGGGCATTTTCTTATGGCTCATCTTATAGCGACCCAAGAACTGGCGAAATTATTAAAGGCGTAGTAACCTTAGGTTCCGATCGCCATCGCCAGGATTATTTAATTGCCGAAGGTTTATTGCAGCCTTATACAGATGGAAAACCTATTAGTAAAGTGATGGAGGAAATGGCTATTTCTCGGATAAGACAACTATCAGCTCATGAAATTGGCCATACATTAGGCTTAAACCATAACTTTGCGGCAAGTCCGAAAGAACGTGCTTCTGTAATGGATTATCCATTTCCACGAATTAAGCAGAAAGCTGATGGCAGCATAGATCTTTCTGATGCTTATGCAAAAGGTATAGGTAGCTGGGATAAAAGAGCCATTATGTGGGGTTACAGCGATTTCCCGAAAGGGGCTGATGAAAATGCCGAATTGGATAAGATCATGAATGAAACTTTAAAGCAAGGTTTTCAATACATTCCTGATATCGGCGGCTATACGCATCCAAATGCAAATCAGTGGGAAGATGGTGAAAATACGATAACAGAACTGAATCGGTTGATGAAAATCCGCAGGCAGGTTTTGGATAATTTCTCGGAAAAAGCAATCGTTAAAGATGCGCCAATGGCGACTATCGAAGAAGTTTTGGTGCCGATTTATTTGCTGCATCGCTATGAGATTGAAGCTGTGGCCAAAAATATCGGCGGACTATATTTCACCCATGCCGTTAAAAATGATGGTCAGAAGCCAACTAAAATGGTTGAGCCTGCACAACAATGGGCTGCGTTTGATGCTTTAATGGCAACAGTGAGTCCTGAAGCTTTAGCTTTACCCGAAAGTTTAATTCAAAAAATACCACCTCGTCCATCAGGTTATCCTGCCTCAGCAGAAACGTTTAGTGGTTACACCGGGCCAACTTTCGACCCAATTGCAACTGCCGAAGCTGCTGCGAACGAAACCATTTCTTCCTTGCTAAATCCTGAACGTGCCTCGCGTTTGGTAGAATATAATTCACGCGATTCGGAGCAGCCTGGTTTAATGGCGGTAATAGAAAAACTGCTTGCAAAAACCTGGAAAGCAGAATCTGTATTAGGTTATAAAGGGCAATTGCAGGTAATGGTAAATAACCTTACTTTAAAATATTTATTGCAACTTGCGGCAAATTCTCGTTCAGGAGAAAATGTTAGAGGCGAGGCTTTACTTGAGATTTCTGAATTAAAATCGTGGATGATTGGGAAATTGAGTGGCGCTGCTCCAAAACAAAAAGCAAATATTTTATATGGCTTATCTCAAATAAAAGAATTCGAAGAATCGCCTTCAAAATTCCAGCCTGAACCTGCACAGGTAATGCCCCCGGGTGCACCAATTGGTATGGGTGGAATGGATTTTATAGATGACTGGAAGTAAGAAATTAATTTAAAAATTAAAGCATCAATCAGAAATGGTTGATGCTTTTTTATGCCCAATAATTTCAAATCAAATATCCTTTATGTTATCCGTAGCTGTAATTCCTCCATCAACCCAAGTCCATTCTATAGTTTCGTATGCGAAAGATACCTCTTCATACTCTACATATTTTGCCAAATCTGGGTCTTTCACGTTAGGCATAACAAATTTGATATTGATAATACGGGCATTTGTAAGTTTTACAGTATATTTTTGTGTTTCGGCTCCGCTACCAATTGCTGTCTTTATTTGTGTTCCCCAAAATTCAAGTTTCCATTCAGTTATGCTGTCGTTGCTTGCTAAAATATTGTATAATAAAGGTGATGATTTATCGAGCTCTTTAGTGATGATGAAGGGTGAATGAATTTTTCGGCCAACAGCCATTGCAGTTGACGGATTTGAAGGTGTACTCAATTGATGAGAAGCTGCTATGACTAAAATTTTACCTTCTCTACCTTTTTGAACTACCGATCCTTTTATTTCTCCGTTTCTTTTGCCTTTAAGCGTTAAATATGCGTTAAGTGCCATAATGTTTTTTTGTTTAAGGTTTACAGCGTGATTAGTTAATTTTAAATATACTGATTATTAATGTTTTACATCATAAAAATATCTTTTTTGAACATGCAAAGAGAACGTTTCTAAATTAAAATGAAATTGTGTTCTCAATGGCCAATTTTTTAATTTTGTAGTAAACAAAACATAATATGTCCAAGACAAAACTTACAATTAATAATAACGGATCAGTTAAAATAGAGGGCGATTTTGAAATCGTAGATAGAAGTGGTAACGAATATGGTTTGCAAGGCAGAACAGTTCTTTCGATTTGCAGATGCGGATTATCTAAAAACAAACCTTTTTGCGATGGTGCACACAATGGCCATTTTGAACATGAAGCAATAGCTTTCGATCTTCCTCCGAAGAAAGTTTAAAATGCTGTAATTCTTAGTCTGTCGAAATACTATTATGAAGAACTTCGACAGTCTAAATTTTACCAATTACATAATTTATTCAGCATCGTAAATAATTACCTTTTCAAACAAACCTCTGAATTCATCCAGGAACGCTTTATGGATTTGGTGAACCTGATAAACATCGTGGGCAGCTAAATCTTCAAAAAATAAAACCAAGCTAAAAGTATAAGTCGTGTCTACAACTGCTCTTTCTATTGGAGCAGGCATACCGATGTGAAGGGTTTTAACAACTTCTATATTTTCGAGGCTTTCCAAGCCTTTGCGGAAAGCAGTTTTGTGTTCTTCAGTGGTATCGGTTTTTAGCCAGAATAAAACGTGGTGTGCTATCATGAATTTAATTTTTTTTCAAATATAATGATAAGCTATAATCGAGTGGTTTCTATTTGTAAAATTATGCCCTAACTATCCATAAAGACATAAATTAAATAAGAATTTTATAGTGGTTTTTATCGAACAGAGTCAGAAATGATTGGTGCTTTTTTATGCGCTCAGCTTAGAAGGTGTAATGCCGTAAGCTTTTTTAAAGGCGAAAGAAAAATGCGATAAATCTTTAAAGCCAACTTCAATATATACATCTGATGATTTCCATCCTTTTTCTTTTAGAAGGTAATGTGCATCTTCCAATCTTTTTTGCTGTATCCAGCGATTAGGAGAAGTTCCATAAATCTTCTCAAAATCTCTTTTAAATGTTGCCAAACTTCTTCCTGTGAGGTAAGCAAAACGGTTAATATCTACATTAAATTTATAATGCTCATTCATATATGCTTCTAAATCTATTTTGCCTGGTTCTGTGAAATCAAATAAAATATCTTTTAGTTCGGGATTTGTTTGTAATAAAATTAAAATAGCTTCCTTTACTTTTAAAGTTGTGAGCACTCTATTCAACTCACCATTATTATCCAGATAAGGTTTAACCGATTCCATATAATTGATTAATAACCTTTTCGGTTCGAGTTCTAATCCAAAAATTTTGTTGTTTGGTTTCTGCATGTGTAAATCATACTCACCGCTAACTGCTTTCAAAGTATCCTGATCTAAAATTATTGAAATCGATTTATATTCACCACCTGGAGGAGGAAATTTCGTGTATTTTGCCAATTGATTTCTTCTGAAAAACCTAAAATCACCATCGTTAAAAACATATTTTTTACCGCCGATAAATATTTCTGATGATCCTGAAATTACATATCCAAACGTATGATTGGGAATAAAGTGCTCACCTTCACTGCTCTTTCTATGGTAGAAAGAAAAAAGAATGCCCTTTTGTTCTGTATGATTTGCCATACTTTAAAATTAGTGTATAAATTTTACTTGTGTGCCTGATAATTTTAAGAAAAACAAGTTTTATGGATTGTCAAGTTGGGCTTGCCGAAATTTTTACGCTATGTTTTATAGAGCTTCGACAAGCTCAGCCTGACAATTTTCATTGAGATTTTGAATTCCCTTTTAACGTTTAGTAAAAGATTTTCCTAATTCGGTATCAAGAAAATTGGTAGCTTCTATATGGTCGGTTGATAAACTAACCTCCATCCATTTTTCCATTTCTTCAGTTCTTGTAGCATCGGCAAACTTTAACATTCCGATTGCCTCGCTCCCTAACACTAAATGTATTGGTGGCTCCGGGTTTTCTACTAAATCTAAAATTACTTTGGCAGCTTTTTCGGGGTCTCCCGTTGGGATGAAATTGCCGCTTTGAAAAAAATCACTTCTTTGATCTACTAGTTCATAACCTTTTATTTTTGGTGCATAAGTCATTGAATTTCCAGCCCAATCGGCACGAAAGCCACCAGGTTCTACACTTGTAACTAAAATTCCTAGAGCAGAAACTTCTTTTGCTAAAGACTCGCTAAATCCACTAAGCCCAAATTTTGCTGCCTGATATATGCTTACACCTGCATTCCCAACGCGACCACCAACTGATGAAATTTGCAAAATCCGACCTGATCCTTGTTTGCGCATGTAAGGTAAAACTGCTCTCGTAATTTCTATCGGAGCATATAAATTTGTTTCCAGCTGACTGCGAACTTGCTCATCAGTAAAAGCTTCGGCGGCACCAACAATTCCAAAACCTGCATTATTTACCAACACATCAATTTTTCCGAAATGTTCTGTGGCAGATTTAACTGCTAAATAAATCTGCTCGTAATTTGTTACATCTAACTTTATTGGTAAAACCTGTTTAGGGTATTTTTCTACTAAATTTTTTAATGCATCGGTGTTTCTGGCTGTGGCGGCCAGTTTATCTCCTTTTGCTAAAACAGCTTCAGCAATGCTTCTTCCCAATCCTCGGGAACTTCCTGTAATAAACCAAACTTTTTCCATTTTCTTAATTTTTGTTTAGGTCAAAGTTATGGTTATACCAAAGCTAGCGTTTTGCTAAAAGGCTCAAATTGTTTTGTTTAAAAGCTCAAGTTATTTATCGAACTATTTTGATTTTGCAATGTTAGACATAGATAATTATACATTTATGGAAAAGAATAAGAAAAAGGGCAAAAATAAAAAAGGTAAAAAGAAAGGGGCTAAGAAAAATAAGCTTGGTGTTAAAAACTCACTTGTAAACAATATCAATGCCCGCAAAAAGAAAGGGAAATCGAGATCAAAAAAGAAATCCAAAATCAGCAAAAAGGCTTATAAGAAAATGCAAAGTGGATGGAAAAAATAGTATGATGATTAAATTAACCCTTCTATTATCATCAGCTTTGCTTTTAAAATAGCTGCAACGCTCATCGAATCGGTAATTTCTCCTTTTAAAACCATTTGATAAGCCTCTTCGAAAGGGAGTTTTTTTACGATAAGTTGCTCTGTTTCTTCTGGCATGGAAATGCCCTGAATTAAGCCTGAGGCAATATAAACAATGCTCAGTTCATCACTAACTGAGTTGGATAAATGCATGCGTTGAATCTCTTTCCAGTTCTTGGCGCTCATGCCTGTTTCTTCCAATAACTCTCTTCTGGCACTTTCAATAGGCTCTTTGTTTAAAGAGCCACCACCTTCAGGAATTTCCCAGCTATAAGCTTTTAAAGGATAACGATACTGACCAACCAGCCATGTGTTATAATCTTCATCTAATGGTAAAATCCCAATTGCAAAGTTTTTAAAATGAACCTCACCATAAATTCCACTCCCACCTGATGGATTTATAACCTGATGTTCGGTTAATCGAATCCAATTGTTATCGTATTTTACTTCACTTTCGAGCGTTTGCCATGGGTTGTTTTCTTCCATGCTGCAAGATAGAAAATCAATTTATAAAATAACTGCAGGCATTATTTTTTCGGTGGTGGCGGAATATTGTTTCTAGCTACTTTTGTAAAGCGATAATTGAGGCTTAAAATAAAGTTCTGGGTATTGTTGGTTGAAAAATTATTTGAACGAAAGTTTTCGCCTTCGCTATAAAATGTATTGTTTCTGTTGCCCAAAACATCATTAATACTAAGTCTTAAATTAAGTTTATTATTGAGGAAGGTTTTTCTGGCTGAAAGATTTGATGTAATATTGCCCTTACTTCTTCCTTGTGCATTCGCATTGTTGGCATAATTTAAGTTCGATTCTACAGCTGTTTTAAATGGCAATTGCATGGAGAAACCAAAATTAGCTCTGAAACTTAAACCATCCCGGTTTAGCGAACTATTCAAATTAGAAGTGTATTTATTTTGAATTACACTAAAGTTTCCATTCGTTGATATTTTATCTGTTGGTCTGTAATTTCCAATCAGCATAAAAGCTAATGAATTATTCGTGCCAATATTATCAAATGTACTTTCAGATCTTGCATTATTCGTTCCAGGGATTAAAGTTACGGTTCGGTAACGCTCTATAACACCTTGACTTGTTGAATAAGATAACCTAGGCGTAAAAGACCATTGCTGGCCAAAAGCACCAAAGCTAATATCTATTTGATGTGTGTATGATGGCAATAAGTTTGGATTACCGTAAGAAATATTAAGTGTATCTACATTATTAATTTGTGGATTTAAGTTGTTTTCCCTTGGTCTGTTAACCCTAATGCTGTAGCTCGCTCCAAAATTGTATCGTTTCCTGAAAAACTTGTTAACTGAAATATTCGGGAATAAACTCCAATAGGGTTTTAAATCATAGTTGCCACCATTAGAAAGATCGAATTTTACATCGGTAATTTCAGTTCTTAAACCTGTTCTTATTCCCCAGCCATTATTTCGATAATTGTATGATGCATAACCTGCAAAAATATTTTCGTTGTAATAAAATTGATTGGTGAGCTTACTATTTAAGAGATATTGCAGCGTCGAAAAATCGTAATTCTGAACCATTTGGTCGTTATCATTTTTGCGGAAATTAAAAGCCAAACCAAGTTCTACTCGATCGCGTTTTTTGAAAACAGGTTTATCGTAATCCAGGTTAAAATTTATACCCTCGTTACCATTATTGTTATTGTTTTTTTGCAGGGTTTGTGGCGATGAAGTAACAGGCATATAAGTTGTGTTATAAGCCCGTTCATCATAGCTTTTATTGGTGTTAAAGGTTAATCCTACAGATAGCTTTCCACCACTTGTATCAGTTTGTAAATTGTAATCGGCATTAATTACAAAATTTCTGCTTTTTCCATTTCCGGTATTTAGTTGGTTTCTTAATCTGCTTTCAAGCAAATCTTCTCCCAGGTAATGTAATTCATTTACTGAATAATTATCGCTGAGGTTATTGTTGTAATTTGCCGAAAGGCGAAGTTGTTGTTTAGGCGTAATATCCCAATCCAAACCTGCTCTATAATTGCCTCCGTTATTTTTGTTCTTATAGTTTCCGAATTGGTCGTAATAAAAAGTAGTATCAGGGAAAAAGTTTTCGCGATAGTTATGACTTTCTCCTTTGTTGATGTTATAACGGTAAGAACCGCTTGCATTTAGTGAATAGGTTTTTGCTTTGTATGATGCATTGGCATTCGTATTTACGTTGCCTTGCAAGCCTGCAGAAATACCTGCATTTCCGTTAAATCCAATTTTAAAACCTTTTTTTAAAACAATATTGATAATACCTTCGCCATCTCCGCTGTATTTTGCAGGTGGATTGGTAAGCACTTCTATTTTATCAATTGCATCTGATGGAAGCACGTTTAACAAATCTGCGATATTCGATGACATGTAATCAGATGGTTTTCCATCGATAAATATTCGGGTACTTTTTTTACCAGCAATAGTTGCGTTTCCGTCAATATCTACCTGAACCATTGGAACATTTTTTAATATGTCATTTGCCGTGCTACCTTCTGCTAAAAGTGAAGAACCCACATTAAAAGTTACGCCATCTGCACCAAACTCTATTGCTGGTTTTTTAACGGTAATAGTTACCTCTTGTAAAGCATTTTGTTCAGAACTCAATTTTAATGAGCCAAGATTTTTATCGAAATCTTTTTCCGTAATCACGATTCCATTTACAATTAGGGCAGCGTAACCTACATAGCTAATCTTAATTTTGTAATTGCCCGCCTTTAAATTTTTGATGATAAAGAAACCATTTTCATCTGTAGCCGATGTGCTGATGGCTTGCTCAGAAGTATCGAGGTAAACTGAAACAATGGCAGAAGGAATAGAAAGCCCACCAACCTCTTCCACAACCTTACCGCTAATATTTCCTTTATCTACAGCTAAAACGTTTAAGGCATTTAGCACAAAAAAAGAAGTTATTAAAAAGATTAGTAAATGTTTTTTCAAAGGCTTAGATTTTTTAAAAAAAAGGCATTTTGAAAATATTCAAAATGCCTTTATAGTTTTATTTTAGAACGAGCCTTCATCAGGTCTGTTTTCCTGCTGATCCTCTTTCTTAGGTTTTTTAGTATTGTTAAATAAAGTTTTTCCAAAACGATATGAGAACGTTAAATTCCCCATTGTGCCTTGCATTCTGCGTTCGAAATCAACAATTGTAGATGCGTCTTCAGTTGTCATGCTCCATCTTCGGGTATTAAATACATCTCTAACATTGAAACTAAGTGAAGCTTTTTTGTTAGGGAAATCGTATTTCGCACCACCATCTATTCCGTACATCGCATTCCGTTTTCCTTGAGCCATTACTTCAGCCGCACGGTAATCGCCACGTACCTGTACCGATAAATTTTTAACTACTGTTAGGTTTCCTGTTAAATTTGCATTCCAGCTAAATCCACTCGTAGTGGCAATATTAAAACGATCGTCACCAAAAAACTTACTTTGGTATAAGTTTACATTTGTTGTAAAATTTAATGCTTTAATCAAATCAAAACGGCCAATTAATTCTAAACCACTGTTAATTTGACGTGATAAATTTTGTGGTGTTGAGGTAATGATTCCGTTAACAGGTGTGCTTCTTATCCTTTGAATCACATCATTAGTTTGACGGTAGTATAAACTAGAGGTTAAAGTTACCTTTTTAAAATATTTGCTATAACCCAATTCAAATGAATGTACATCTTCGGGTAATAAATTAGGGTTACCACCTCGGTAGTTTAAAGGATCTGAAACATCTAAGAATGGATTTGTATCCCATGGTCTTGGACGATTAACACGACGTGTATAGCTTAACTGAACGGTATTATCACCACTAAGTTTCTGTGTTAAAAACACACTTGGATATAATCTTTTGTAATGAATATTTCCTGCACTAGAAGTTAATACATTATTCGTGTAGCCGTCTAAATGAGTATCTAAGCGTGCGTCTTCAGCTCTCAAGCCCAACTGGTAGCCAAAATCTTTAATCTGATTTTGGTAATTTAAATAAATGGCATGAACCTGATCTTTACTATCAAAATTATTAATCAGTTTGTTATTTTGAATATAAACATCTGTTGCGGTTAAAATTGAATCTGCGTATTGGCCATTATCGCCTAAACGAATCTGACTACGATAACCGGCTTCAATTTTTCCTGCTTTTCCAACGGGCAGGCTGTAGTCTGCCTGTATATTATAATTTGTATTGTCACCCCTGTTAAATGTACGCTGCAAGCTTGGGTTTAAGTTTACCGCCGATCCATTTAGGTTAGTAATGGTCGTATTATAAGTTTGGTCGTTATCATTTGTTCCGTAAGAATAACCAAAATTAAACGTTAATTCCTCTTTCGGTTTTTTAAACTTCTGGTTATAATCAAGGTTCAAATCATAGCTGTTTCCAGTACCGGTTGTTGCATTATTTCTATTGCTCGTTAAAACCGGATTTAAAGAAGCACCCAATTGTCTGATACTGATAACTTCATTACGATCGTTTTCCCTGGCATTAAAACCTCCCGATAAACTAATTATGCTTTTAGGCGCTAAGTAATAATCTATACCGGCTTTAGCATTGTGGCCTTTATCTAGAGAACTAGAAGCCGTGTTTTGATTTGCAAAGAATGTAGAACTTGTTGAGTTTTTGTAGGTAATATCTTGGAAACCACCACCTATACGATTACCATAACGGTAGCTGTAATTTCCATAAACATTTACCTTGCTATTTTGGAAACTTAAATTAGTATTAGCATTATAATTGTCGCGATTACCAGCGGTTACAGCTGCAGAACCGTTAAAGCCTAGCTTTGTGTTTTTCTTTAACACAATGTTTATAATACCCGACTGTCCTTCTGCATCATATTTAGCAGATGGATTGGTAATTACCTCAACACTTTCAATTGAACTTGCAGGAATTGATTGCAGAATTTGAGCAACATTTCCACCGGCAATTAATGACGGTTTACCATCAATTAAAACTTTTACACCAGTTGAACCACGCAAACTCACGTTTCCATCTATATCAGTTGATACTGAAGGAACGTTTTGCAATAAATCTCCGGCAGAGCCGCCTTCACTAACTAAACTTTGATCTACAGAAAAAACTTTTTTATCGATACCCATTTGTATCGCCGCTTTTTGTGCAGTTATGGTAACATCTTTAAGTACATTTCCTGCTGCGGTATTCATTTTAATTTCACCAAAGCTTAATGTGCCTGTTGTGGCAGTTATAGTTACGTTATCTCTAACCATGGTTTGGTAACCAACAAAACTTATTTTAAATGTGAATGTTCCTGCAGGTAAATCGGCCATAACAAAAGCGCCATTAATATCTGTTTGTGCCACTTTAACATTTGCCTTTGTTTCCTTATTAATTAAAACAGCTGTTGCAAATGGTATTGTTTCCTGCGTTTTGGCATCTTTTAATACACCTGTGATTTTGGCTTTACCACCAGTTTGAGCAAATAAACTAAAGGATAGGAAAAGTAAGAACGTAGTGATTTTTATTGTTTTTGATTGTAAAAGTCTCATTAAATTTTAAAAGTTTTATTAGTTTTCGTAAAGAGTGACAAAGAAACGGCACGGAAGTTTAAAATAAGTGCCGTAACTATTTTATTACAGCCGTTTTACAGTAATATTTTTGTTGGTATTCCCCATCATTTTTAGTTGCTTTAGATTAATGATTTTTGCGCCACAATCAAACATTATTACAATTGATAAATTATGAAAATGTTACTTTTGCTTTACCATGAGTAAAAGAATATTAATTGTTGATGATTTGCATCCTGCCTTTAAAGAAGAAGCCACTAAACTAGGTTACGAAGTAGACGATGAGCCGAAAATTACCCGTCAGGAAACTTTAAGCAGAATTGCAGATTATGAAGGTATTGCCGTTAGAACTAAATTCAGGATTGATGCCGAAATTTTCGACGCTGCACCAAATTTAAAGTTTGTTGCCCGTGCAGGTGCAGGTTTGGATAATATCGACGAAAAAATTGCTTTTGAGCGAAATATTCTACTGATAAATGCGCCAGAAGGCAATTGCGATGCCGTTGGTGAACATGCAATGGGTTTGCTTTTGTCGTTGATGAATAATTTCCGCAGTGCGGATATGGAAATTAGAAATGGTATTTGGGATAGAGAAGGCAGCCGTGGTTACGAATTAAAAGGTAAAAAAGTTGGTATTGTTGGTTACGGTTTTATGGGACAAAGTTTCGCCAAAAAACTGGCAGGTTTTGAGGTTGATGTAATGGCTTATGATAAATATAAAACCGGTTTTAGTGATGCCTTTGCACGCGAGGTGAGCATGGAAGAAATAGTTAAACATAGCGATGTTTTAAGTTTACATATTCCTTTAACTACAGAAACCAGGCAAATGATTGATGATGAATATTTCTTTCACTTTAAAAAACCAATATTCTTTATTAACACCGCCAGGGGCGAAATTGTGAATACAAAGGCAGTGCTGAACAATTTAAAATCGGGCAAAATTTTAGGCGCAGGCTTAGATGTTCTGGAAACTGAAAAATTCCCTGCTTTAAGTGAACAAACCTGGTATAATGATTTGATAACAAATGATAAGGTTATCTTGACACCGCATGTTGGCGGCTGGACATTTGATTCTTACCGCAAAATATCGGAGGTGTTGGCAGGTAAGTTGGGCAACTTACCTGAATAAAATACGGCGCTAAATGCGCTGTATAAATGTTGCAGTTAGCAGTTTTAAACTTTCAGTTGACGATTTTATACTTTCAGTTCGTAATTCTGAACTTGCAGTAAGCAGTTTTGAATTTGCAGTTAATAGTTCTATACTTGCAGTTGACATTTTTAAGTTTGCAGTGAACGGTTTGATACTTGCAGTTATTAGTTTTAAACTTTCAGTAAGTAGTTTTGAACTTTCAGTAAGTAGTTTTTAATTTGCAGTAGGCAATATTAAACTTTCAGTAAGTAGTTTTGAAATTGCTGTAAATAGTTTTAAACTTTCAGATACGGCGGCCTTCTTTCCAGATAATTTTTACAGCCGACATTTTTTCGTTTTCCAACCTCATTTCAGGGTAAACCATGAAGCCATTTTTTAAGTAAAAGTTTAAGGGCGATTTATAGATTTCGCCGTTTTGCTTTATGGCTTCTTCTTTATCGATAACCCAGGCATTTAAAACGGTTTCATTTTCTTTTAGTGCACTTAATAGCGCTGTTCCTTTCCCCATTCCGTGGATTTTTTCATCCAAAAAATCTGGCAAACCATTTTTCGTTATCTCTGATAAATTTGCAAGCCCAAGCCAATATTTCGCCGTTTTCATTTTCGAGTAAATAATGGATCGGTTGTGCTAAAGTTGCCAGGTAATCGTCAAAACCTTTTGTATCAGAAAAGTTTAATGATTTTGGATATTCATTATTCCAGATGGCGGAGATTTGTGTTTTTTCGGTGGGCGTGAGGGAGGGAGTGTGGAGCATTGAGCAATAATTTTGAGACACAATGCTAATACATTGAGACTTGTGTAATTTGTTGTATTGGAATGGCTCCTTGGATACATTTCAGAATAAAGATGTCTGAATAATTTTTTTAGGGTGAAATGTTCCAATGATTACAAAAGGATTTGGCGCAATTAGGTGAAACTCCCTAGTTGTTCCCAAAAACAAATAAAGGTCTTTCATTTTAGCAAAATCGTCAAAGTATTTCTTTTTAACATCTTCGCACGCTCTAGCTTCAATACCCTTTTGTCTTTTTAAACAATTCCAATACAGTTGACCAATTTCCCAATCTTCTATCATCATTGTTCTTTCGATACCGTCATCACTTGTAAACTTATAAGAAAACTTATAAGGAAGTTTTGGAACAACTTCAAATGGGTTTTCTGAATTTTGGAAAAGGTTAGTTTGTTGGGCTCTAGCTTTGAGTGCATCAAGTTTTTTCTTGTCCCATTCTCTATCAACCTTTTCTATTTTGAAATCTAAAATTTCTTTTGGCTTAAAAACCGAAAGGGAAGTATATTTTGTTGTATCCTTTGCCTGAGAAATAAGTTCGGTCATATTGGTGTGAACATTTTTAAGAACAACTTTTCTTCTATTATCCCATGAACCACCATCAGCCTTTATTTCATCAATTTTTTTAAAATTATTTTCAATTGATTTTGGTTTATGGCTTTCTAAACGAAAGTCTGAACTATTCTTTTCAAGGTCAACTTCAATCCAATCATATTTGCTGTATTGCTTATCGTATTCAAGTTTGCGAAATGGTATTGGGTAAATTCTTATCCAACTTCCATCTTCAAGAAATCCTGCTGTACATACAAGTTCGTCATACTTGCTTGAAAGCGTAGGATATGTTTTAACAGCAATTAGAACTTTGGTCAACGCCATTTAAATATGTTTTAATTCATAATTCCATTTAGGTAGTGCTATAATTGCTTCTGCAAGGTGTTTTCTATGGCATTGGCAAATATTCGCTTCAAAACAAGTTAATGCAATTCTTTTTCTATTTATTAATAGATTCAAGATTTGTTCTTGCTGGCTTGCTGTTTTCTTTAAGTTTTGCTTTTTATAAATATCAAAAAGATTGTCGTAATCTTTCTGTGTTTTTAGTTCCTTTCTTTGCTTCGATTGAATACCAACTTCTGGAATATGTAAATATTCAATGTTCAAGCTGGCGCAAAATGTTTTCAATTGATTTTTTGAAAAACCAAACTTCATACTTAAAGCATTGTTTCTAACATCCACTAAAACCTTCACATCATTTTTAATCAACCGATTTAAGTACACTTCCAAAGAAATTCCTTCATAACCAATTGTATAAAGGATCGTATTATTATTTATTGGTTTTGAATTTAAAACTTTATCATATTGCTCATCATTTAAAATTTCCTTTGCCATAATACTATTGATTGCGTAATAATGATAATTCAAGTAAGTCAACTTCATTAAAGAAGTTGTTGATAACTTACCATAAGTATTTTTAATATCGATTAAGATTTTTTTGTCCTTCTCATCAAGCACTTTTATGTAGTCAACAGAACCAATTTTTGTAAAACTCGATTTGTCTTCTGATAATTGATCATGTTTAACCATTGCTTTAAGGTCAGCATTGGCCGAAAACGAGTAGCAGCCATATTTATAGGGAACAAAATCATAATCAGGTTTTAATTGTCTTTTAGTAAACAAAAAAAGCAATTTTTGCAAGGAAATTTTTGGTAGATTGCCAGCAAATGCTTGCATCAATGCTAAAATAATTTTTCTTCTGTAAAACATTTTATAAAGGTAAAGAAATACTAGATAGGGTTACATTGAAAGATGAACTTTCTTAGTCAAATTATGGCAGTCTTTAAGGATGTTGTAAAGTATATCAAAGAAACCCTCTTGAGTTTCTATTTTGATTAATCATATTCTCTAAAAAATTTAAACCTTATTAACATTTATTTACAACATCAGTTAATTTCTCCCCAACCTTTCCTCAAAAAACCTGCCTCAAATCAATCTTAATTTCTTAAATTGGCAATACAATTCTAACTAATTATATCATGCCGAAAGATCACCTATACAAAACCACTGTAACCTGGACGGGCAATAAAGGCTCGGGTACAATGGATTACCGCTCATACGATCGCGATTATTTAATTTCTGTAAAAGGTAAAGCCGATGTTTCAGGTTCATCAGATTCTGCTTTTTTAGGCGATAAATCTAAATACAATCCAGAAGATTTATTATTGTCGTCTATTTCGAGTTGCCACATGCTTTGGTATTTACATTTGTGTTCGAAAAACGAAATTGTGGTAATCGATTATAAAGATGAGGCCGTTGGTACAATGGAAGAATCGGCAGATGGAAGTGGTAAATTTAGAGAAGTAACTTTGCATCCGCAGGTTTTAATAGCTGATAAGGCACATTTTGAATTGGCAGAAACCTTGCATAAAGAGGCTAACAAAATGTGTTTCATCGCAAATTCGCTTAATTTTCCTGTTAAGCACGAAGCAAGCTGTAAGGCAGAGAATGGGTAATATTTGGCAGTTTTCAGTTGACGGTTCTTACTACTGAAAACCGCCAACTGAAAATCCAACTACTTTACTTCGTAAACATTATCTGTTGGTGTAGCATCCATGAAGATGCCTCCATCCAGTTTAATTGATTTTATTTTATGGTTGGTATTAATCGTCATGGTCATTTCCTTTTGATTCACTTTCCAAACCGCTGGCGTTTTGTGAATGGTTTCGGTTTTACCTTCTGTATCGGTTACCAAAATATCAAATGGAATTGCAAAACCGCCTTCATTTTTAATTACAAAAGTTGCTTTACCGTTAGAAATTTGAGGCTTTGTTAGCACTAAATCGATGTAATTATTGGTAAAAAACCAGTTCTGGAAAAACCAGTTTAAATTCTGACCAGAACCTGTATTCATCGAGTTAAAATAGTCCCAAGGAATAGGGTGTTTGCCATTCCAGTTATCCATATAGTGATGAAGCGACTTTTTAAATAAATCATCACCCAGCATATCTTTCAAAGCGATGTAAGAAAGTGAAGCTTTTCCGTAAGAGTTGTTTCCATAACCGGCACCCGAAACTTGGTCAGACATCGAAATTATCGGTTGATCTTCTTCGGCAGATTTATCGTTAATGTAACGCTGAACCCTAAAGGTTTTATAAAATTTATCGGCTGCTTCTTTACCATGTTCGGCAATGCCGATTAAATATTCTAAAGTTGTTGCCCAACCTTCATCCATATATGCGTAACGGGTTTCGTTAATGCCCATGTAAAAAGGGAAGTAGGTGTGTGCTACCTCATGGTCTTGAACCAATTGAGCAAAAACCGGGTCACCGCTATCAGAATCGTTAACCATCATTGGATACTCCATATCCGCAAAACCCTGAAAAGCGGTCATTTTTGAAAAGGGATAAGGAACGCCAGGCCAGTTATTTGAAAACCAGTTAAGTGCATATAAATTGTTTTTCACTGAGTTTGGGAAATCTTTCGATTTTACATTATAAGCTGCCTGAGTGCTCACCCTTCTATTGGCTTTTGCATCAACAACAACACTTGCTGCATCCCACAAATAGGTGCTGCTTAAACCAAAGCAAACATCGGTAATGTGGTTGGCAGTAAACTTCCAGGTATTCCAGTCCTTTTGCAAAGTAACTTTTCCATCTTTCAATTCCTGTTCATTAGCAATATGCTGAATCTCATCTTTTAAATAAGATTTTTTCAATCTCGAAGCAATTTCGGGTTGCAAAACTTCATCGGGATTTAATAAATCGCCTGTGGCGTAAACTATATAATTTTTTGGTGCTTTAACCGAAAAGGTATAGTCATTAAAATCGTTATAAAATTCTGCCCGGTCGGTATGTGGAATTCTGTCCCAACCGTTGTAATCGTCATAAACTGAAATTCTTGGATAGCTGTATGCCACATAAAACGTAGTCGGGTCAATTTGTCCTTCTCTGCCGCTTTCTTTTGATAATGGATAATCCCAATCTATTTTAACGGTAGTTTTAGATTTTGGAGCCAATGGTTTTTTCAACCTTACGTTACCAACCGTACCCCAATCTTTCGTATTTACTGCAATGGTTTTTCCATCAACAGAAAAAGCCGAAATGTTTAAGCCTGCACTTAAAAAATCCTGACTAACACTGCCACCTCTGGGTGCGGTAGGTTTATGTAAATTGTTTACAAAACGAATGGTAAGCGTTCTTAAAGTGTCTGTACTGTTGTTGCTGTACACAATATCTTCAGTTCCGCTCACAACTTTTGTATTGGCATCAACTTTAATTTCCATAGTGTATTTGCCATGGTTCTGCCAATAATTTGGGCCAGGCTTGCCGTTCATGGTACGCGTACCTTTTGCATAAGCTGCTTTAATGTTTCTGGGCATATAAAGTTCTTGTGCTGATGTGGCATAAGTTCCTAAACAAGTCAAGATGGCTATTGATAATAACTTTTTCATTTTTCTTAATAATTTTACTAATCTAAAAATAATGGATGAATTTTAGGTGAAGTGGAAGGCTGGTTTTATTAAATGGTTGATGTAATTCGCATTAGATCCAGCCATAATAAGCAAAATCTGTTTGAGGTTGATACGCCTTAAATTCCTGTAAACCCTTAAATCATAAAAATCCTGCTTATTTATTTGCTTTTGTAATTTCCACAATTTATCTTCGTTATAATTGAAGCAAGACTATGTAGCAAACCAACTATATAGTCTTGTTTGTTTTTTATAGTGTTTGAATAAAATTAATAGAGCAATGACAGATGTAACGTACTATACACAAGAGGGGTTAGATAAATTAAAAGAGGAAGTTCATTATCTAACAACAACGGGGCGTCAGCTAATATCTAAAGCAATTGCTGAGGCTAGGGATAAAGGTGATTTATCGGAAAATGCAGAATATGATGCTGCGAAAGAAGCGCAGGGTTTGCATGAAGCCAAAATATCTAAACTAAAAAATACTTTGGCAAATGCCCGTTTAATTGATGAATCAAAAATGGATTTATCAAAAGTTTTAGCTTTATCGATAGTTAAAATTAAAAATGTTAAAAACGGCGCTACAATGACATACCAGTTGGTTGCAGAGACTGAAGCCGATTTAAAAACCGGAAAAATTTCTGTTAAATCGCCAATTGCTCAAGGCTTGCTTGGTAAATCGGTCGGCGAATTTGCCGAAATTGAAGTGCCGGCAGGTAAAATGCAATTCGAAGTTTTAGAAATCTCCAGATAAGGTAGAGGTTGGAAGGTAGATGGCGTAAGGCTAACTTTCCACTCTCAAACCCAATACCCTTAACCTTTTAACCTTCCATCTTTATGACTATCTTTTCGAAAATTGTTGCTGGAGAAATTAGCGCACACGTTGTAGCTGAAACTGTAGAATATTTAGCTTTTTTAGATGTTCAGCCTTTAACTGCCGGCCACGTTTTAGTAATCCCCAAAGTTGAAAGAGATTACATTTTCGATATGGAAGAAGATCTATATGTAGGCCTTTGGATGTTCGCAAAGATTGTTGCAAAAGGCCTTAAAACAGCTTTCCCTTGTAAGAAAGTTGGTGTTTCGGTAATTGGACTTGAAGTTCCTCATGCGCATATTCACTTAATCCCGATGAATAATGTTAGCGATATGAATTTCAGCAAAGAAAAATTAAAGCCAACTCAGGAAGAACTTGCAGAAGCTGCTGAAAAAATTAGGCAGGCTTTGTCGGAAGAATAAAAAAAAGCCGACTATCTTAAAATCAGTCGGCCCGTCTACCCTGTCGATCAACCCATCGTGTCTTTATGGTGCAGGTGCAACTATTGATGTTGCATTCAACATTGGCCAAAAACCTGGTGCAGGACCAACGCTAGATCCTTTATTGTCGCCACGTTTTGTATCTTGTCCGAAATAATATAACGGCCATCCTTTATAAGTCATTTGTTTTTTACCGAAAACATCTATTATTGAAATCATATCTTTTGAGATAATAGATGGCAAACTCTTTAGTTCAGCCTCATAAACTGGCCAAATGGTATTGTTGGTTAAATCAGCCTTGGTAAAAGTATTTTTATTGTTTTTATCAGGAGAAAAGGAATAAAGCGCTCTTCCACTAGCATCCGTAAAGTATTTTGTTAAGCCTGTTCCTTCAGCGTAAGTACTTGTATACAATTTTCCGTTTAAACCCGTCATTTGTGTGTTGGCCAGCATTAGCGAATAATCGGGTTTTGCAACAAACCAGATTCCTCCAATGCCATCACCTTTGGTTTCGCCAACAGCTGCATCACTTTGGTAGTAATACAATGGGTAGCCTTTAAAAGTACTTTGTTTGCGGCCATCGGCTCTGGTAATTTCACCAACATCCGCAGGATTAATGTTCATATCCGTACTAATATCTACAGAATAATAAAGCGGCCAAACGGTTTCGCATCCACCAATACAGGTTGGTGTTCCGGCAACATCATTAGAGAATATATAAAGTGTTTTGCCTGAATTATCGGTAATTATGGTGCCGAATTTAACATCTACGGCTAGTTGGATGCCTTTTTTAGAAATGATTTCATCTGTGTTACTTTTCTTACAAGCAACGGTAAATAGCAAAGCAACACATAGCATCACTAATAGGTTTTTTTTTAAGTAGATTAGCATAACAATTTTATTTAATGTTTAGTTATGCCTATTACGTTCACTAGCTTTAAAAGGTTGCTTTAATTAATCTTATATTCTAATATCTATTGCTTCAAAAAAAATTGTTCATTAAGGATAAAAAATATTCTGTCGGGGCAACCTTTTACTTTTTTAACCGTATAGTGTTTTAGAAAGGAGAATTAGTGATTCCTAATCGCGACAATGAACATGCTTTAGAAAATTACATTAACGGATGTATTAGAAATGAAAGAGAAGGCCAGCAAGCACTCTATAAACATTTCTATGGCTTTGCTATGGGCATTTGTTTGCGTTATGCTAATAATAGATTGGATGCTGCGGGAATACTAAACGACGGGTTTTTTAAAGTTTTTAAAAATATTGAGAAATATGAGTCTGATAAGCCATTTAAAGCCTGGATTGGACGAATAATTACCAATACAGCTATAGATCATTATCGTGCGAATTTAAAATTTGCAGATCATACCGATATTTCTGAGCATGATGAAGTTGCCAATGATCAATCTGTGTATGCAAAGCTGGCATACGAAGATTTATTAGCATTGGTTCAGAAACTATCGCCTGCCTACAGAACCGTTTTTAACCTTTTTGCAATAGATGGCTATTCGCATGAGGAAATTTCAGAAATGCTTTCTATTTCTGTAGGGACTTCTAAATCTAATTTATTTAAAGCAAGGCAAAAACTTCAGGATATGCTAAAAACTCCTGTAACCGTTTACGAGCGAAAAATGGTGCCGGTACAGTCGGAAACCATGCAGGTGAATTTTAATACGAATACAAAATGAAAAAAGGGAACGATATAGATAATTTATTTAAAAACGGATTGGAGCATCCCGATATTCCCTTCAACGATGCCGATTGGCAGGCGATGGAGAAGCGCTTACATCCAAAACCCAAACGCAGAATTGCGCCTATCATATGGTTTTCTGCATTAAGCGGATTAGCGGCAATGCTTTTAATTGTGTTTTTTGTGATGAAACCTGCTGCAGAAAAATCTGATGATTTAGCAAAAACAAAGCTGCTAAAAATTAAAAAATTAAATAAAAATTTATCTGACAAAAACGGTGTAAAAGATAATTTAAAGGATAAGTCAATAACTGAAGAACTTGGAAACAATAAATCGATATACTTTAATAATTTCGAGGCAACTACGAATTCAAGTCATTCAAAAACGAATTTATTAACAAATATTAAAGCTGGAAATATGGTTGAGGGTAACAGTATTTTAGGTTTATCGAATACGGCCCTGTTGAGTAATAACTTATATGGAGGCAGTTTAATTGAATCACCAAATTACAGCGATTTGGCTATGTTTAGCCCTGGCACAAACTATAAGCCTAAGGTTGGCAAGCCCGATAACAAAATTGAAATTAAAAATTTTAGTAATAAACCAAGAATGGTTTTGAGTATTTTGGCTGCGCCTGATTTAACATCTGTTCAATATTCGGGGAAAAGTAGTGTAAGTGGAAGTTTTGGCGCTGAATTAACAGTTTTCCTGACTAAAAGATTAAGCGTTACAACTGGGGCTGCTTATGCTAAAAAGATTTACAATTCTGAATTTAGTTTGTATAATCCTAATTCAACATATGTGTTTAAAAATCAGCCAATAAATATCCACGCCAATTGCGATGTAATAGATATTCCATTAAATGTGAATTATAAAATTTTCGAGAAACGCAAAAATTCGCTAACGTTAAGCACAGGTTTATCGAGTTATTTGATGCTTAAGGAAAAGTATAGTTACACCTATGCAGAAAATGCACAGGGAAGAAAGGAATATGAGGTCAAAAATCAAAATAAGCATTATTTAGGAATCGCAAATATCGGTGTAGAGTTTCAACACAAAATAAACAATAAGTTTAGTATAAGCGCTCGCCCGTTTATGAAACTGCCTTTAACCGATATTGGTTATGGCAATATGAAATTATCTTCTACAGGGGTTGCCGTTTCAGTAAATATGAATTTGTTTAAGAAAGTAAATTAGTGTTTACGAAGATTTTGGTCGGGCAGGGGTACAAAATCTGTTTCGCCTGGAACAGGTTTATAGCTTTGGTTTAACCATTTGGTTTTTGCTTCTTCTATTAGTGCTTTATCGGTGGCAACAAAGTTCCAATAAATGAAACGTTCTTCAGGGAATGGTTCTCCACCAAAAATATAAACTGTTGTGTTTTCATGCATTTCAAATTCACAAAGCTTGGCATTGTTGGCAATTAAAATGTGTTTCGGCTCAAAAATATTGCCCTCGCTTTCAACAGCGCCATCTAAAATATAAAGTGCGCTTTCTCCAAACAAATCATCCCCAATATTTAATTTTTGCCTAGATGAACTTTTTATCTCGATAAAATAAAGCGGACTATAAACCGGTACCGGAGATTTTTTCCCAAATGCTTCACCTGCTATTAATTTAAACTTCAATCCATTTTCTTCCCAATGAGGAATTTCTTGTTCTTCGACATGGAAGAACTCAGGTTTCATTTGCTCTAAATGCTTTGGTAAAGCAACCCAAATTTGCAAACCATGAAGCATCTTATCTGTGGTTCTTAAATAATCTGGAGTACGTTCGGAATGTACAATTCCACTACCTGAAGTCATCCAATTGACTTGCCCGGGTTTGATAACAACATTATTGCCCAAGCTATCTTTATGTGTTATTTCTCCTTCAAATAAGAATGTTAAAGTTGATAAACCAATATGTGGGTGCGGTGGAACATCCAGGTTTTCGTGGTCGCTCATTGCCGCCGGACCCATGTGGTCGATAAAAGAAAATGGCCCAACCATTCGCTTTTCTCTAAAAGGCAATAATCTACCAACCATAAAGTTGCCAATATTGGCTGGGCGTTCATCTATAATAAGCGAAATATTCGACATGGGATTTACTTTTTAACAAAGTGAATTTAAGGAAAAACTTATCAAGTTGATAATCAAAAAAAAAGGCATCTCTTTCGAAATGCCTTTTACAATTATGTGATTTCTAAACCAATTCTGCTAAAGCCTCTTTGCTAAAGCCTTTTAATTGGTCAAGGTGGTTATTTTTAATTTTTTCTACCCATTGTGGATCAGATAAAAGTACACGACCAACAGCAATTAAATCAAAATCGCCTCTGTCCATTCTGCGTACCAACTCATCTAAAGAACTTGGTTGAGAACTTTGTCCGGCAAAAGCGCCAAAGAAATCGCCATCTAGACCTACTGAACCAACAGAAATGGTTGCTTTACCAGTGATTTTTTTAGCCCAGCCTGCAAAATTCAAATCAGAGCCTTCAAATTCTGGCTCCCAAAACCGACGTTGAGAACAGTGGAAAATATCGATACCAGCATCAGCCATTGGCGTTAACCATTGTTCCATTTCATGTTCGTTTTTAGCCAATTTAAAATCGTATGCAGCTGGTTTAAATTGCGATAAACGAATGATTAAAGCAAAATCTTCGCCAACTCTTTTACGCACTTCTTTAATTACTTCAACCACAAAGCGGGTACGCTCAGCCAAAGTTTTACCACCCCAAATATCAGTACGATTATTAGTCGCATCCCAAAAAAACTGGTCAATCAAGTATTGATGAGCGCCATGAATTTCAACTGTATCGAAACCTAAAGCTTTCGCGTCGGCAGCTGCTTGTCCAAATGCCGCAATTGTATCAGCAATCGCTGCATCAGTCATGGCAACACCATTTTCAAAACCCGGACTGTTAAAACTAGATGGACCTTCAAAAGGTGTGCTTGGCAACCATCCTGAAGCATGATTTGCAGATATACCCTGGTGCCAGATTTGTGGCCCCATTTGACTGCCTTTTGCGTGAACATCATTAATTACTTTTTGCCAGCCGGCTAATGCTTTTTCGCCATAGAAATGCGGAATGTTTGGATCGGCAGATGATGATGGCCTATTTATTACCGTGCCTTCTGATAAGATTAATCCAACTTCGCCCGCGGCTCTTTTTGCGTAATATTCTGCAACATTCGTAGTAGGTACACCATGGGGAGAAAACGAACGCGTCATTGGTGCCATTACAATTCTATTTTTAATATTTAATGTTTTCAGATTAAATGGTCTGAATAAACTATCTGTGTTCATATTGTTTTAAATTTTATAATTCGGAATTAATGATTTTACTTAATTTTTCTATACCTTCTTTATTGCGTTTGTAATAAGTCCACTGGCCAACTCGGGTTGCCGAAACTAAATCCGCACGCTGTAAAATAGAAAGGTATTCAGAAATTGTACTTTGAGATAAACCTGCTTTGATTTGAATTTGCCCAACACAAACGCCAATATTTTCGAAATCGGCATTTGCTTGATCCGGAAAATTTTCTGCAGGTTCTTTGAGCCAGTTCAAAATTTGTAGACGGGTTTTATTAGCAAGAGCTTTAAAAATTTCTACTTGATTCATGCAGCAAATATATATCGACTTTTCCCGATATACCAATATTATTTAGCAAGTTGACAATAATATGTAAATTAAGGCTAGATTTAGTTAGAAGCGGATGAGTGTAGCATATCGAAATTTATGCAAAAAAAGAACGGGGATAAATCATACCGACCTATCCCCGTCATCTAAATTAACGCTCTCGTATATATAAACACCAAAAATTGTTATTTATTATCTCGAGCTGAATTTTTTTTTATTTTTTTACAGCTGGCTTTTTAGCAACTGCTTTTGGCTTCTTCTCTACCAATGTTAAATCTTCTGTTGCTTCAGTTTTTTTCTTTGCTGGTGCTTTAACTTTTTTGGGTTCTGCTACAGCTGCTGCTTTAACTTCAACTTTTTTCTTTGCCGATGCTTTAGCTTTTTTTGGCTCCGCTACAACTTCTTCTTCAACCTCAACTTTTTTCTTTGCCGGTGCTTTAGCTTTTTTTGGCTCAACTACAACTTCTTCTTCAACATCAACCTTTTTCTTCGCTGATGCTTTAGCCTTTTTTGGTTCGATTACTACTGGGGCTTCAATAGCAAGCTCTTCTTTAGCTTTAGGGGCATCAACCTGATTTAAGTAATTTGCTAAAACTTGTTTCAAATAAATTTCGGGTTTTGGCATGTTAATTACCGTTCCTGGTTCTTTATCCTGAGATTGTTTAATATATGCTGATTTAATTTTGCCCCAATCTTTTGAGTATAATTTGATAAACATCTCTACGAATTGTTCATCTGTATATTTTTTAGACAGCCTGCCCAGCACTGCCTGAATTTTTTCTTCCTTTTTATGTAATACCGCCATCGTTTTAATTTTGCACAAAGATAACCGATAATCATGTAAATAGCGCATGTAAACTTTTTACCAGTTTGCTCTCATCGTTTTTTGTAGTATAATCAACTTTTTTCACAAACAACAATTTTTCAAAAAGATAAATAAGCATAAATAATTTAAATTTTTTCTAACGTAAGTCCTTCCATTGGTGTAGCAGATTTATTGCTTTTAATTTCGCTTTGGTGCAGCTTTCTGTAAGAGAAACAGCCGATTAATACCGCAATCGCTCCCTGGAATAAAACTGTGTTTGGTGTACCAACAAGTTGCGAAATACTGCCGATTAATAAACCGCCCAGTGGTTGCATACCAAAGAAAGCCATGGCATAAAAGCTGATAACTCTTCCTCTCATATTTGGATCAACTGTGGTTTGAATTAAGGTGTTGCTAATTGTAATTTGCGACATCATCCCAAAGCCAGAAATTGTTGCAAAAACCAATGCAATAGGATAATAGGTGGTATGAGAAAATAAAGCCAATCCGGCACCAAAAACTAAAGTATTTATTGCCAAAATTTTCCGGAGGTTTTTACCAGGTTTTAAGGATGCCAAAAACATAGCTCCCGAAAAAGCACCTAAGCCTATCACGCTATCAATAACGCCAAAAGTTGAAGCCGTTCCTTTAAAAATGTCTTTAGCATAAACCGGAATTAATGTACTAAAAGGCAAAACAAATAAACTTATCAACGCCAGCATAATTAAAACAGATGCAATAGATGGTGTAGCTTTTATGTAGGCAAAACCTTCTTTCAACTCACCAACTATGTTTTTTGTATGCGGTTTAGAAACATACTTTGGCAACTTCATCATTAGTAGTGAGCCAATAACGGCTATAAAACTTACTGCGTTTAAGCCAAAACAAATATCATCTCCCAATTTTTCTAAAGCTAAACCTGCCAAACCAGGCCCAATTAACCTCGAAAGATTTACCATCGAAGAATTTAATGCCAAAGCGTTTGGTAAATCTGCTTTATCATCAACCATTTCATAAACCAATGATTGTCTGGCTGGTACATCGAAAGCATTAATTAAGCCTAATAAAGCACTTAAGGCTATAATTTGCCATATATCATAATGCTTTGTAAAAATCAAAACCGTCATTAGTATGGCTTGAACCATCGAGGCGATTTGCGTAAATAACAATAGCTTGTACCTATCATATCTATCGGATGCAACCCCGCCAATAAATGAAAAAATGAAAGAAGGAAAAAGACTTGCGAAAAGCGTTAATCCGAGCATAAAGTTAGAATGTGTTTGCTCGTAAACTACCCAGCTTACGGCTGTTTTTTGCATCCAGGTTCCGATTAGGGAAATGGACTGGCCGCCAAAGTAGAGGCGGTAATTACGGCTTTTAAATGCATTAAATGTACTGATGTTCATAATTCAAGGCCATCTGATTAGAAATTAACCAGCTTTGTTAAAGGACCTATAGCTTCTTTTAAAATTAATTGTTCTTGTTCCGTGCAAACTTCTGCAATAGCTTTACTTAACCATTCATCTCGCTCATGTCTAACCTGCTCCAGCATTTCTTTTCCTGCTGATGAAAGCGAAATATGAATTTTCCTTTTATCTGTTTTAGATGCAGTTTTAGAGATTAAATTTAAATCTGAAAGGTGATTTAGCAGTTGCCCCATTGATTGAGGCGTAATTTTTTCAAGCACAGCTAATTCTGCAGAAAGCAAATAATCATGCTGCTCCAATAAAACCAGAATGGAACGTTCCGTTTGAGATAGAACCGTATTTGATGGAGAAAGCTTGCGCATTTTACGGTTTAGTCTTGCTAAAACTGGACGAAGTGCCGAAGCGATTGAATTACTATTTTCTATGCTCATTATTGTAAGTAGAACTTATAAGTTTACCTTACAAATATAGTACGAACTTAGAAGCTCCGTTAGTTTCTGAAATTAATTGACATAAAAAAGATGATTAAAAAATGATTTAATAAAACTGCACGCTTAAAATGAAAAAGACCATTCATAGCAAAGATTTAACAGATGCATTTATCAAACAGTCAAATTTCTATCTTTGTACAATTAAAATAATCAAATGAGTAAATTTTTCGGGTACATTTTAACGCCAGTATTTTATTTTTTCTTCGGTTTAATGCTTTGCATTTTCCATCCCATTCAATGGGTTTGTTTTAAGTTTTTCGGTTATAAAGCTCATAAAATTTCGGTAGATGCGCTAAACTTCTTCTTAACCTCTTGCCAAATCTTTTTGGTAAACTCAATTAATTTTAAAAACGATTTTGATTTACCAACAGATAGGCCAATTATTTTTGCTTCAAACCATCAAAGTATGTATGATATTCCTTCTTTGATTTGGTTTTTACGCAAGCATCATGCAAAATTTATTTCAAAAATTGAGCTAACTAAAGGTATTCCATCCATTTCAATAAATTTGCGTTTAGGTGGCGGTGCCAATATTAACAGAAAAGATAATAAACAGGCAATTTCAGAAATCATAAAGCTTGGGCGTAGAATGAAAGATAATAACTGGAGCACCGTAATTTTTCCTGAAGGTACGCGAGCCAAAGACGGGCAGTTAAAAACCTTTCAGTTTGGTGGTGTGGCAACCTTGTTAAAAGTTGTCCCAAATGCATTGGTTGTTCCTGTGGCTATAGAAAATTCATGGAAAATTGTTCAATATGGTATGTTTCCTTTAACAACAGGCCACGCTTTAAAATGGACGGTATTAAAACCCATCGAGCCTGCTGGAAAAGCACCAGAAGAAATTACTTTAGAAATTGAAACAGAGATTAGAAAGGTTTTGAAGCAACCCATAAATTACCCTTCAATCGTATAGATTGGATTTTTTAAATGTTCTTATTTCCAATAACTTTGAAAAATTCATCCCGGTAAGTATCTCCCACAGGAATAATTTTTTTGTTTATAGTAATTCGGCTACGCTCTATGCTTTCAATTTTATCAACAGCAACAATGTAAGATTTGTGTACCCTGATAAACTGACTTTGAGGCAAAGCTTCTTCCATTTTTTTCATGCTCTGCAAAGTAATGATTCGCTCGTCCTTAGTAAAAATGGAGATGTAATCTTTCAATCCTTCGATGTACAAAACATCATGTAAATAGATTTTTTGGATTTTATGTTCCGTTTTAACAAAAATAAAATCCTGAACAGGATTTGGCGAACCCGAAAAAGGTGCGGCTGTTATTATCGGTTGAATTTGTGGAGGAGGTACATCAGCTGGTTTGCTTTGATTGTGCACTTTTTCTACAGCCTTGTAAAAACGATCGAAAGCAATGGGTTTTAGCAGATAATCAGACACATTTAAATCATAACTTTCTAATGCATATTGCGGATAAGCTGTAGTTAAAATATAGTGGCATTTATTACCTGCAATTTTTAAAAACTGTATGCCCGTAAGTTCCGGCATCTGAATATCTAAAAAAACCAAATCAATACCACCGACCTGAACAATTTGTAAAGCTTCGATAGGGTTTTCGCATCTTTTAACCATTGTTAAAAAGGGTACTTTAGATATATAATCTTCCAAAATATCAAGCGCTAATGGCTCATCATCAACAACAATACAGTTTAAATTCATTTTAGGTATCTATAATTTTAATTCAATATGATAAATAAATCGGTTTAAATTTAACGCAGTTTATATATCAATCATTAACTCGCAAGTATAATGAGTAGCCGAATTTACAACATTTAATTTATATCTGTCAGGATATACGAGTTGCAAACGTCGTTCAACATTAGGTAAGCCAACGCCACCTTGTGCATCTTTATTTTGGGTATTTTTTTTGTTTATTACACTAAAATGCAGAATTTTCTGATTGGCAATAATATCAATTTTAACAGGCTCAGCAGGGTCTGTAACTACGCCATGTTTAAAAGCATTTTCTACGAAAGAGATTAACATTAAAGGCACAATTTTCTGGTCATCAATCTCGCCGCTTAAAGTCATTTCAACGTATGCGCCATCTTTAAACCTGATTTTTTGCAGTTCAATATAGCTTTTCAAATAATCCACTTCTTTGCTTAATGATACCGTTGGTGTATTGCTTTCATAAATCATGTAACGCATAATTTCAGAAAGTTTCATTATTGCATCGGCAGTTTTATCAGATTTTTGATATGCTAAGGAATAAATATTGTTCAACGAATTGAATAAAAAATGAGGGTTTAATTGCGATTTAAGAAATTGAAGTTCCATTTCCCGGCGTTCACTTTCCAGGTTACGCTGAATGCGTTCTGTGGCGAACCAGTCAATAACAAAGCTAATAATAGAACTGCTGACCAAGAAAAATCCGTTTGAAAAAACAGTATTTATTGCATACCTATTAACAGAGAATTCACCAACTTTACCATCCATTTTATACTTTAATAGTTCTTCAGGATTAAGTACTGCTATAACTGTTTTAATTAATGTAGCAGCTGCTATCAATAATATGAATGACATTAAGAACAACCAATATTTTTTATTTTTCTTTATAAATTCTGGTATCAGAATGATGTAATTAATATAAAAAATAGAAACATTAATTACTCCTATAACTCCAAAGGATAAAAAATAATCTTTCAATGAATGTGGCTCTGCATCGAAGAATACTACCATACCAATAATCAACAAAACTAAAAACCAAAAAATGGTATGTAATATTAGAGGCCCTTTACTTTTTTTCATATTTACAACTATAGGAATGTAGGTTTTTACTCTACAACAAATGATGCAACCAAAATAAATAAAGAAACTTGTATTTAACTATACAATCTACCAACGGGCATTTTTTTTCTACGAACGGCTCATCGGGCAAAATTTATCGACAAACGCCTAAAATGCCCGTTTATCTATAATCTTTAACACTTGGTATAATAGATTTTAGCAGGATTGTTTTCTTGTGTTTCTTTGAACTATCAAAACAAAACGATATGAACACTTCAGCAGTAAATACATCAAATAATAATTTTTCACTTACTGTTGAAAGCTCTATAGCAATTAACCTAACTCAACCAATCATGAAAAAATTAGCAAACACTTCGCCATTTTTACTTTTATTATTACCTGTATTTATGATGATTGTATTAACGCTTACCGTAAATACAAACCAAAATAAAAACGATGAGATGGTAGTTAAACCTGCCAAAGCTTCGACTTCAATTGTAAAACAAGCAACTGCTATTTTTAAATAGGATGAGCAATTTTGCAATCGAAACTGTAGGGTTAAATTATAATTTCGGTAATCAAACCGTAGTAAAAAATTTATCTTTACAAGTGCCTTACGGAAGTATTTATGGATTTTTAGGTCCGAATGGCGCCGGTAAAACCACTACAATAAAAATCTTACTAAACCTGCTTCAGTCACCTGCCGATCAGGTTTTTGTTTTTGGTAAAGAAATTAACCGAAATCGCATTGCAACTTTAAAACGTGTTGGTGCTTTGGTAGAGCAACCTGCTATATATGGTCATTTAAGTGGCAGAGAAAACCTGATAAATCGTTGCATTTTATTAGGTATTAAAAAAAGTAAAGCTGATGAAATGCTAGCTTTGGTAGGTTTAACAGAGGCTGCTAATAAAAAATCGAGCAAATATTCATTAGGAATGAAGCAAAGATTGGGTATTGCCTTAGCGTTGGTTTCAGACCCTGAATTGTTATTGTTAGATGAACCAACAAATGGTTTAGACCCAAATGGAATTATTGAAGTTCGAAATTTGATGATAGAACTTGCAACTAAGCACAATAAAACCATACTGGTTTCAAGTCATTTGTTAGCCGAGATAGAGCGAACAGCAACCCATGTTGGCATCATTAATAAAGGGCAATTGTTATTTCAAGGTACAATAGACGAGCTTCATCAATTAAGCAAACCCATGTTAGAAATTGATGTAAATAATGTTGAACAAGCATCTGCCTTTCTGCTACAATCGGGTTATGAAATTGCAGAACAAATCAATACTAAAATTATCATCCCGTTTAAAAACGCAAAAGAAAGCGGCCAAATAAATACATTATTAGTTCAAAACGGTTTTACAGTTTCCAGCCTTCATCAAAAAAGAAAAGACTTAGAAAATCTGTTTCTTGATATCACTAAAAACAACTAATCATGCGCTCGTTATATATTTCTTTAGTCTCCGAATTTTATAAATCGAGAAAAACACTTGCTTTTTGGGCAGCCATTTTATTGCCACTTGTAATTTGCGGCTTAATTTCTTTTGGCTTTTACAGTGGCTCAGATAAGATATTAAAAATGCATTATCCAGCGCTAATATTGTGGATGCGGTACATTGGGGCTGCATTAGGTGTTATGGGTGTTTTAATTATGCCTTTCTACGTAATTTTTATGGCTTTTTCAGTAAATAACATAGAACATAAAAACGATACCTGGAAAATGCTTTTCGCTCAGCCGCTCAACAAACTTTCTATTTATGCAGCTAAATATATTTATGCAGTTGTACTAATCTTTATCTGCTTGCTGTTATTTGCACTTTTCACTTTCCTTTTTGGTCATTTACTACAAATTCTGGTTCCAGACTATAACTTTTCAGGCTACGATCCATCCATGCTATTGGTTAAATTTTATTTTAAACTGTTTTTAGCTTCGCTTGGTATTCTCTCTATACAATTCATATTAAGTCTTATCTGGTCTGATTTTTTAAAACCTATGGGTATCGGCTTTATTGGTACAATTATGGGCATTATAGCTGGAAATGTTGGCTGGAAATATGCGTATCTAATTCCTTACAGCCATCCTTCAATTGTTTTAAACAGCAGTACTTCATCAAAAAAATCAGTAAACATTAGCGATTTTCCTATTTTCACACAAGAAATAATTACCAGTTTGATTTATGCTATTGTACTTTTCATAATAGGCTATTTCATTGTATCTAAAAAAAGCATAAAATAAATAAGGAATAGATTTTTTTGGAAAGCAATTTCATTTTTTCAATTAAGGTTAGTCCTTCTTTACACTACAAGTCCGCTCCCGATGAAAAATCGGGATTGCGGGCTTTTCGTTTCAATAAGGTTTAGGTTACACAGGTATATTGGTAAATACTTAATTCCTACCGCTCAAAATTCAACTTTGTTGTTGTGTAAAAATCTCATTGTAAAGTCATTAAAAGCGGTATAAAGTGTATTTTTAAATTCTAATAATCAAACCTAACTAAAAAGAAATGATAAAAAGATTTACTACCACCGCATTTGCTCTGGGCTTATGTATGTACGCTTTTGCTCAGGAAGTCCCAGACGCAGCAATTGTATCAAAGATTAGAAAAGAAGGACTTGAAAACTCAAAAGTAATGGATATTTCATTTAACCTTACCGATGCTAATGGCCCTCGTCTATCAAACTCTCCGGGTTTAAAAAGAGCTCAGGAATGGGCAATGAAACAATTAACAGAATGGGGTTTAAAAAATGCGCACCTCGAAGCCTGGGGCAATTTTGGTAAAGGTTGGCAGGTAGATAAATATTATGCCGCCACAACACTGCCGTATTATCATGCAATTATCGCATCGCCAAAGGCATGGACACCAGGTACCAACGGGCCAATAAAATCAAATGTGGTTTTAATTAAAGCAGATAGTGTTGCAGATTTGGCTAAATATAAGGGTAAACTAGCAGGTAAAATTGTAATGATGGATGCTGGTGCGCCGCTAGCGAGTGGTATTAAACCAGATTTTATACGTTATGCTGATAGTACTTTATCCAAAATGGCAGAAGCAAAACCTGCAGCAGCTGGACCTAGAGGGCCACGCCCGGGTGGAGCAAATAACGCGATGGCACAAATGGTGAAGATGCGTGAAGTTCGTGCAGCTATGGGTGCAATGCTTGTTGAAGAAAAAGTTGGCTTAATTTTGACTTATGCCCGTGGCGGACAAGGTACTTTCTTTACAAGCAATGGTGCTTCTTACGCAATAGATGCAAAGCCTGTATCCCCTGAATTAGAAGTTGCTGCGGAAGATTATTTACATATTTTGCGTTTGCTGCGTGCAGGTAAGCCCGTAGAAATTGAAGCCGAGGTGAAAACTTCATTCTATGATCAAGATCCTCAAGGATATAACGTAATTGCAGAAATTCCTGGTACGGATAAAAAGCTTAAAGATGAATTGGTGATGATCGGTGGTCACTTCGATTCATGGCATGCAGGCACAGGTGCAACAGATAATGCCGCAGGTTCTGCCGTGATGATGGAAGCTATGCGCATTTTAAAAACATTAGATTTTAAACCAAAACGGACCATCCGTATCGCTCTCTGGAGTTCGGAAGAGCAAGGTTTATTCGGTTCAAGAGGTTATGTTGCAAAACACTTCGGCGACCCGAAAACTATGGTTTTAACACCTGATCAGAAAAAAATATCTGCTTATTACAATTTAGATAACGGAACAGGTAAAATTCGTGGCGTTTATTTACAAGGAAACGTTGCAGCCGGCCCAATTTTTCAAAGTTGGCTAATCCCATTTGCAGATTTGGGTGCTACAACAATTACTGCAAGTAATACAGGCGGAACCGACCATCAGGCCTTTGATGCGGTAGGTATTCCTGGCTTCCAGTTTATTCAAGATCCTATGGATTACAACACACGTACACATCATAGCAATATGGATACCTACGATAGACTGGTTGAAGATGATTTAAAACAAGCAGCTACGATTGTTGCTTCTTTTGTTTACAATACCTCTCAGCGTGATACACAAATTCCGAGAAAAGAATTGCCAACTGTTCCCGCAGCTGCTGCAGCCGGAACTACGGCACCTGCCCGTAACTAAATTTAAAATTAATATAAAATCAAAAAAGGCCTCCGTATTTACAACGGTAGGCCTTTTTTCGGGATTGTTTAATAATCCTAACTACATCTAAAAAGTTTTAGAGGTCGAGCCCGTTGTTATCCAAGCACCAACGTTATTTAGAGAGTTAATAATTAAGTTGTTTTGAGAGGCGTGCTGAGGCAGCAATATTTTATTAAGGGGTACAAATAAATGTTTGTAATAACTATTGTGAAATAAAAAATAATTCAATAAGCGTTGAAATAGATACAAATAACTTTTTTTCCAAACCGATTTTTGCAGTTTCGAAATTTCATCTTTGAGAGTGCCAGAGTTTATTTGTTTGAAACTTAACATTGGGATGTTCGATTTTTTCCAGTTTGTTTAAATGATTATCTCATTAAAATTTAAACTATCCTCCACACCGATATCATTTTAATTTTTTCTTAATTCAAATTTAGAAGGAAATAATAATAGGTTTAAGGCTTGAATTACCCTTTTTTTGCAGGGTGTTTTTACGGTATTATGTAAGGCAATTTAACGGTTGATTGTTTGCGTATTTATCGCCAATTTTAAAGAAATAAATTCCCCCAAGCAAATTATGATAAGAAACCTACTTAAAGGAGATGGTATAGACAATACCATTCCAATAGATATTGCAAAAAAAATGACGGCCGCGTTTAGAGAAAGTCAAAAAGCTGATAAAGGAAGTTACACGGAAGCAGCATGGTTTCCAACTAAGCAAATCACTCAGCTTGCCGAAAAAGTTAATAAATTAGGTGGAGATGGTGTTCGGGTGTATTTCGCAAGGTATACACAAGAAATAATTGATGCAATTAACAAGTTAGATTATGGCGATAAGATACCCGATAATTATGTAGAAATGAATACTATATTATTCGTAGTTACAAAAGTTATTAATGGCGTACCAAAAACAGATTATTTTACAGATAATGTAGGCCATGGGCACCACCATAAAAAAGGAAAACATCCTATTTGCGACCCACCATTGCCAACAGACCCTGATAATAGAGGAAGTTTATGCCCCACAATGTGCGATAATGAAAGTGATTTAATGAATCTTTAAATCAATTAAGATAATCAACACCATACCTGAATGTCATACTTTTTAAACTGGGTTACAATTACAGAATTAACAAGTCTGTTATTTGGAATTATATTTCTGATTAGAGATAAATCTTCTTTCTGGAGAATTTTAATACTTTATATTTTTTTATCAGCCGGAACAGAAGTATTAGGGAAATATTGGGGAAGAATTTACCACACCAATCTTGCAATTTATAACATATTTATTTTTATTGAATTAAGTTTTATTACATATGGATTCTACAACTTTCTAAAAGACTATGTCAATATAAAACTATGGATACTTGTAATCTATATAGCTACCTTAATCATCTATTTGGGATATTTTTTTATTTACGGAATAAATAGCTACAATGCATTTACTGTAAGCATTATGTCGGTAGTGTTTGTGGTATATGGCTTGTTATACTTCTTCGTTCTCTTAAAAGATGAGAATTATGTTGATTTAAAATATCATGCTGCCTTTTGGTGGGTTGGCGGTGTTATAATTTATTATTTTGGCGGAACAATTGCCAATTTTTTCGACAATATCATACAACAAAAATTCTTAGGAAAGTATATTACCAGAATGATTATATACAACACACTCAACCTTATCTTACACTGTTTTTGGATTTACTCTTTTATATGCAGAGCTCGTCAGCGGAAAATATGTCAATAATTTTATTGGCCTCGCTAGTTTTTCTACTCATGCCAATATTCTTACTACTGTATGTCAGATCCTACAACCGCCATAAAAAAAATCATTTTGTAGAGAAAGAAAATATGCGTCAGAAATTTGAAGCAGAAATTTTAAAAACGCATATCGAAGTTCAGGAACAAACTATGCAGACTATTGCTACCGAATTACACGATAACATTGGTCAAATATTAAGTTTAACAACACTAACATTAAATTCAATTCATATTCCTGAAAATGAAAAGGTATCCGAAAAGATTGGCAACTCGCTTTCGCTGCTAAACAAATCGATAAAAGAAATTAGAGGACTAGCCAAGATATTACACGGCGAACAGATTGTAGAATCCGGTATTGGCAATGCAATTGACCAAGAAATTAATTGGCTGAAAAGAGTAGGCGGTTACGAACTTCAAATAAATAATGATTTACTTGATTTAAAAGTTTCATCGCCAGATAAAGATTTAATCATTTTGAGGCTTTTGCAAGAAATCATTAACAACATAATTAAACATGCACAAGCTACTTCCATTCAAATAGATGCATTTATAAAAAATGAAATTCTTTTATTAACGGTAAAAGAAAATGGCATTGGTTTTAACTATGAAGAAGCTAAAATTAAAAAAGTAGGAATTGGTTTAGCTTCTATTCACAAAAGAATTGAGATGATAAAAGGGAAAATTGATGTAAATTCAACACTTGAAAAGGGCACATCCATTTTTATAGAAATTCCATATCCTTAAGTTATGCAAACACAATCTATATCAATCGCTATTGTTGATGATCATACACTTTTTCGTTCGGGTTTGGCTAATTTATTATCTGAATTTGAAGAAATTAATGTCGTATTTCAGGCTACAAATGGAATAGATATGCAAAAGCAGATAAAACTTTATCCTGATGTGAAACTAATTCTCATGGATATCAATATGCCTTTAATGGATGGTTATGCGGCAACCCAATACATTAAAAAAGAATATCCTGAAGTGAATGTATTGGCCTTAAGTATGTTTGAAGAAGAAAAGGCCATAATTGGAATGTTGAAAGCAGGTGCTGGTGGTTATATGCTAAAAGAATCTACTCCTCATGATTTGGTTGTAGCCATTAAAGCGGTAGTTGAAAAAGGTTTTTACATTAACGAAATGGTTTCAGGCCGGTTACTATTCTCATTAAAGCAAGGTGATCCAAAACCGCTTATAACCGAAAAGGAGCATACATTTTTACAACATTGCAGTACCGAATTTACTTATAAAGAAATTGCAGATTTAATGAATATCAGTCCGCGTACGGTTGATAATTATCGAGAATCGTTATTTGCAAAGCTTAATATCAAAACCAGGACTGGTCTTGTAGTTTATGGAATTAAGCATAATCTTATTAAAATTTAAGCTATAAAAATAATAATAAAATTATTTCAGGAAAAACTTGCGTAACTAATTAATTAGTTTTAACTTTAAAGTTAAGGACGTATTAGTTCCATTCCTATAATCAATAAATAAAATGAATATTAAAGATTTAACCAAAGCCGAAGAGCAAATAATGCAAGTTTTATGGCAATTGGAAAAAGCATTTGTTAAAGAAGTAATCGACGAATTGCCGCTTCCGAAACCAGCTTATAATACGGTTTCAACAATCATCAGAATTTTAGAAACAAAAGGCTTTATTGGTCACAATGCTTTTGGAAAAGCCCACCAGTATTACCCATTAGTTAGCAAAGAAGAGTATAAGCGCCATGCTACAGAAAAATTATTGGGTAATTATTTTGAAAACTCAGTAGAAAGTATGTTTTCTTTTTTCGTGAAAGAAGAAAAGTTAGATTTAAGTGATGTGGATGAGATTTTAAAAATGATTAACAAAATTAAACACAGACCAAGATGAGTTTTGCCCATTACCTTCTACAGGTAAACTTATATCTGATTGTTTTTTATGGCTTCTATAAATTGCTTTTAGATAAGGAAACCTATTTTACTTTAAACCGTTTTTACCTGGTTTCCGCTGGCTTTTTATCGCTGTGCATACCTTTTATCCGTTTGGAATGGTTAATGGAACAGAAGGCTGCACAACAAGTTTATACAACTGTTAAGTGGGATGCGGTGTTGCAACAGGCTACTATTGTAACTGAAACGCAAGAAGGGATTAATTGGGCAAATTTATTGGTTTACATTTACTGTAGCGGTATTTTGTTCTTTACCTGCAGGCTAATATTTAATTTATTGGCCGTAAATAAATTGATTAAAAATGCAAAAGATGGCTCGGCTTTTTCTTTTTTTGGTAAGAAAATAATCGATGCAGAATTACCTCAAAGCAATATAATCGATGTTCATGAAGAGGCGCACATTAAGCAATGGCACACTTTGGACATCCTTTTTTTCGAAATCATTGGCATCATAACATGGCTTAATCCGGTAATTTATTTTTATAAGAAGGCCATAAAAAATATTCATGAATTTTTGGCTGATGAGCATGCTGCAGCGTATCAAGGTGATAAAACTGAATATGCAATGTTAATTTTGAGTAAGTCGTTTGGCATAAGCCCGAATGCACTTACCAGTAATTTCTTTGAAAAATCATTAGTAAAGAAAAGGATTTACATGCTTCATAAAGAGCGTTCTAAGAAGATTGCAGTAATGAAGTATGGAATTTTTATCCCGCTATTTGCACTGTTAATTGTTTTCTCTTCGGCAACGATACGTAAGAATGAAAAATTGCTATCCATTTCAGAACAAATTCCATTAGAAAAACCAATTGATTTGGTTCAGGAAATTGTAACTAAACCACTTGAGGTTGAGAATAATGCAAAACCTGAAATAAAGGAAATTGCTAAAAACATTCCGGTAGAAAAGGACTGGAAAGCATTTTACGAATTCATCAGTAAAGAAATTAAATATCCTAAAGAAGCACAGGAAAATGGCTTACAAGGTAATAGTCAGATTAAATTTACCATCAAAAACGGGCGTGTAAACAATTTAATTAACAATATTGATTTAGGTGGCGGCTGCGATGAGGAAGTAATGAAAGCAATTGTTTCTTATAATGGCTTTAAAAATGTGGATAATGGAAAATATGCAATAAAAGTAGGTTTCCGCTTGCCACAATTAGAAACCACAATCAACAATCAAAACATCCCAATTGCAAAAGGTTACAAAGAATTATCTCAATTAAATATTACTGGTCAAAGTTTAGCTCCTTCAAATACAGATGATAAGAAAATTTATGATTTTGTATCTATAGAAAAGCAACCCGAATTTGAAGGCGGAATGAAGAAGTTTTACGAATACTTGGGGAAAACAATTAAGTATCCGGCATTAGCACAAGAAAACAATATACAAGGTAAAGTTTACTTATCATTTACAGTAGAAAAGATGGCGCGCTTACTGATATTCAAATTACTAGAGGCTTAGGTAGCGGCACCGATGAAGAAGCAAAACGTGTGCTTGAAAGCTCACCAAAATGGCAACCAGGTATCCAAAATGGCAAACCTGTTCGTGTTAAATACAACATCAACATCAATTTTACATTAAATGATTTAACGGAGCCTACTAAAGCTATCGACAATGCCTCGAGTAGTCAGGGAAAGGTTACCACCAAATTAACTTATAGTGGTATTGGTAATTTGAATGGCACAAAAAACCCGCTAATTGTGTTGGATGGTGTTATTCAAGGTAGTGATGTGATAACAAATATTAAGTCAGAGTCTATAGCTTCAATTTCTGTATTAAAAGATCGTGCTGCTATAACTTCTTATGGAGCTAAAGGCAAAAATGGTGTGTTGATTGTAACCACTAAGGCTGCTGGAGGTCAAATTTTTAGAAATTTAAATGCTCATGAGTTGTTAGTTGATAAGACTTCACAAAATGAATTAAAATTAAAGTTTTAGGTATGAAAAATATATTTATTACAGTCGCCTTAATATTGGTGATGGTCAGCAATAATTTTGCTCAGCAAGCTTCTGAAACAACAAAAACAGTAAATTCAAACGCTACTAAAAAGCCAATTTATGCTGTTAATGGAATAGTGCAAAATCCAAATACAGATTTCTCAATTGCAAGCTTAAATCCCGAAACAATTGCAGAAGTTATTATATTGAAAGGTGAAAACGCAGTTATTCTATTTGGACCAGAAGCTACTTTTGGTGCTGTAGTTATAAGCACAATTTCGGGCAAAGGAAATGTAGCGAATAAATTACTTGAAAGCAAAATTGCTCTTTTAAATAATGTAAGCAAATTGAGTAATCTCGCTTATACGCCTAAAATTGATAAAGTTGAAGATACAATAAAGTCAAATAAAGATTTAAGTTTAGTATTTCGAAGTTTGAATCGCCCATTAGCAGCTAATGAAGTTTTATATATCCTGAATGGAAATAGGATAGAAAAAAAAGAAATGGATGCTCTTGATAATAAAAATATACAAGCCGTATCCATAATAAAAGATAAAACTGCAATTGAACTTTATGGTCCGTTGGCAAGTAATGGTGTAATTCTAATTACAACAAAGCCCAAACTTATATTGAAAGCTACAGAAAAGGCTTTGGATAAATACTAATCACAACAATCTACCTAATATATTTATTGTTTTATCAAAATTGACTTCGTTAAAATTCGAAGCTGAAAATGTTTTTGCCAAAAATTTAGAAATTAACATAGGTAATTTAACAAAATTAAAAAAATGAAAAGATTATTGATTTTGCCTGTCATGCTTATCGTCATGACAATATGCAACTTAGAAAGTAGAGCACAGAAGATTTATGATTTTGTTTCTGTTGATAAAGTACCTGAATATCCTGGTGGGATGAAAGCTTTCTATGAATATTTAGGAAAGAACATTAAATTTCCAGAGAGAGCTAAGAAAGAAAATGTGCAAGGAAAGGTTTGGCTTTCGTTTATTGTTGAAAATACAGGAAAATTAACAGACATTTCTGTAACAAGAGGATTGACAAAAGAAACAAACGCGGAGGCCTTGAGGGTATTAACTCAATCTCCTAAATGGAATGCGGGAATTGTTAAAGGTAAACCTGTTAGGGTAAAATATAATATTAACATAAACTTTAAACAGTCCTAAAATAACATAATTACAGAAAACACAAAGCCCCGACAAATTGCCGGGGTTTTATGTTTTCTCTCCTGTCTCGGAGCAATAAATTTATAAAATCTTTAATGTATATACAAATTTTACAGAATAAAATTTTTATTTACTCAAATATTTGATATGCTGACATATTATTTTTTCCATTTTAGCAAATTATTGTTTGCTTACTAAGTTTTTTAAGCTTTCATTTAATTTACATTTGCTTTCGATACTTTTCTACAAATTACTTCTAATTTCTTTATTTAAAAACTGGGAAATATTAGAGAAATTAAAAAACTTTAATTACCTGGCCTGTAATAATTCCCAATACGCTTTTTTCAAAAGCTTTAACTACCTTATCCATCGATACGGGAATTTCACCTGGAAAAGAATCAAAATAAGATGGAGAATCCTCTACAACATTTGGGCTTACTGCATTGATCCGGATGCCATTAGAAAACTCAGCCGATGCTGCATAAATAAAAGAATTTAGGCCTCCATTTATTGTGCTTAAAGCAGATCCAGCAGCTACAGGATGATCGGAAAGAATGCCAGAGGTTAAGGTAAATGAACCATTTTTATTAATATAATGCTGACCAATGAGAACCAGGTTGATTTGTCCTAAAAGCTTGTCCAGTAAGCCATTTTTGAAATTTTCTCCTGTCATCTTATTTAAAGGTGCGAAAGGACCTTGCCCCGCGGTACTAATCAAAGCATCAAAACTTCCAATTTTATCAAACATTTGTTTAATGGATGCTTCGTCTGTAATATCTGCCTGAATATCACCACTTGATTTACCAACGCGAATAATTTCATGTTTTTGAGAAAAAGCGAACGAAACTTTTTTGCCTAAAGTTCCTGTAGCGCCAATTATGACGATTTTCATAAAATAAATATTTTTATTGTAGGTTATTCAATGCCTGTTTAACTGCATTGTCATTTTGATTCGCAGCTTTGTAATAGCCAATATCACCGAGATAATATCGGCAAAGTAAAGCCTTCAAATCGTTAAGAATAACTGTTTTAGAATTATATAATTGGAACCTATCTATTTGTACATTTTTGCGTTGCAAAAAGCCAATGAAATCCTTAAAATCCAGGTCGTTTAAATTGAATACATTTATATTCTGTTCAATGTAACCAGAACTGTATTTATTAGTAAGTACATTAAAGACGTAATCGGATAATATCTTTTTGCTTACCAATCCGCTATAAAATTTGTTATAACCTATAGTATCTAATTTTACAAAAATATCGGGTTGTATGCCTCCACTAGTTTTTGGTTTTTTAATCTGAGATAAATTTACACCATCATTTTTATCGATAGAGTCTTTAAAAGAAGTTAAATCGCCTGTTAATTCACCATCACTCATGCGTTCATCCAATTCATGCTTGTAAGCATCATAACCCTTTTTATACGATTTTTGAATACTTTTTCCCGAAGGTGTGTAGTATCTGGCAATAGTTAAATTTAAGGCAGAGCCATCATTAAAAGAAAATTGTTCCTGTACCAACCCTTTACCAAAAGAACGGCGGCCAATAATAATTCCCCTGCCTAAATCCTGGATTGCGCCTGCCACAATTTCACTGGCCGATGCCGTATTTTCATTGATTAAAATGGCAAGTTTACCCTGTTGAAAGGTTCCGGTTCCTGTAGAAAAATAATCTGTTCGTGGTTCATGCTTACCTTGTGTGTAAACAATTAATTTATTTTCGGGTAAAAACTGATCTGCTAATCCCGTTGCTGCACTAAAATAACCACCTCCGTTATCACGTAAGTCTAAAATCAGTTTTTTCATTCCTTTCAATTTTAGGTTACCTGCAGCTTTAGTAAAATCATCATCGGTATTGGCACCAAACTTACTAATTCGAACATAACCTGTTTCAGGATTTATCATGTAAGCGGCATCAATGCTGCTGATGTTAACCTTACCTCTGGTTACCATAACACGGTTGGGTAGCTGACCACCATTGTGCATCAAAAGTACATTTACTCCGCTTCCGGCTTTACCCCTAAAACGACCACTTAATTGGTCTTTAGGTAAATTTCTTCCACTTACTATTGTTGTATCTATGCTTAAAATTTTATCACCAAGCTTAATTCCAGCTTGGTATGCTGGTCCGTCTTTTATTACACCGGTAACCATCATGGTATCATTAAGCATATAATATTCTATGCCAACTCCTTCGAAATTTCCTTCTAAATCATCCTGCATGTCTTGCGCATTTAATGGAGGTAGGTAAACGCTGTGAGGATCTAATTGATGCAAAACACTATCTATTGGTAAATTTTGTAAAGAATCTGTATTGATGTCGTCTACGTAATTTCCATTAATGATGTGTAGAATTTCATCGAGTTTATCGGAATTTTCGGCCAATCTTGTTGGCTTTTGAATGCCATAACCCTGATCTTTAATAAATTTTATACCCAAAAACATCCCGACTATTAAAATTACAGAATAGCTCAAAGCAATCAGGGCATTATTACGGGTATTCTTTTTCATGGACGTTGTGCAAATTTATGAAAATTAGCGCGTTGATTAAATTTTTAAGTTCGTTATATAGTCTTTTGTTTCTAATATTTAACAATAATTACTATCTAAAAAAGGATATTAGAATTTAGGACATATATTTTTGGGATTTTAGCGCAGTTTTTAAAAAGAAATTACCGAATTTTATCAAAATTAAATTTATGGATAGAGTTACCGAGCATGAATCCAATTACAACCACATTGAAAAAATGTCGGTTTTGGAAGTTTTGCAGGGCATTAATAATGAAGATAAAACTGTTGCTTATGCAGTTGAAAAATCTTTGCCTCAGATAGAAAAATTAACTTCAGCTGTTACGGAAAGAATGAAAAAAGGCGGGCGTCTTTTTTATATTGGCGCAGGAACCAGTGGCCGTTTGGGTGTTGTAGATGCATCTGAATGCCCACCAACTTATGGTGTACCCTTTGATTGGGTTGTTGGAATAATTGCAGGTGGCGATACGGCGATAAGAAAAGCTGTAGAATTTGCCGAAGATGATGCTGAACAAGCCTGGAAAGATTTGCTAGAGTTTAATATCAACGAAAAAGATTGCCTGGTTGGTTTAGCCGCTTCTGGAACTACACCTTATGTAATTGGTGGATTAAATACAGCAAGGAAAATTGGTGTTTTAACAGGATGTATTGTTTGTAATACGGGCGGGCCAATTGCGGCTGAATCTGATTTTCCTGTTGAAGTGGTTGTTGGGCCAGAATTTATTACTGGTTCTACAAGAATGAAATCAGGAACAGCACAAAAACTTGTTTTAAATATGCTTAGCACGACCGTAATGGTTCAGTTAGGACGTGTTGTTGGAAATAAAATGGTTGATATGCAATTAACCAATAATAAATTGGTTGATAGAGGAATACAAATGGTGGCCGACGAATTGAATATTGGGTACGATGAAGCTGCAGAACTTTTGACAACTCATGGAAGTGTACGTAGAGCCGTAGAGGCAAAGCAAATTCATTAGAAAAAATGATTGAATAGAGGAATTATAGAAAGTGAGACTGTGGCGATAGGTTTAGACAATTATTAATTCAGAATTCAATCATTCATCATTTTAAATTATAGCTTGATTGAATTAGAGAATTTAGAATGGCGCAATCGCTCGAAAACATTCACTCATTCAAAAATCATTCATTCAAAATTAAAGTTACATGCACGAAATAGAGCCTTATTACCAGTGGAGAGATGATTATATTTCGGCAGAAGATGAGCGTTCTCCTTTTTACAATACCGAATATTCAGAAATATATTTTGATAAGCAGATTTATAACTTTCTGTTACATCCTCAGTGGGATGAATTTGGCTCGAATACGCTTTATATGAAAGTGCTTTATGCCGATTACGACAGAAGTTATGCAATTATAGAATTTATTGGCGAATGGAATGATGCCATAAACAATGATATTATGCTTATGAAGCGAGATATTTTGGAACTAATGATGAATGAAGGCTTGAATAAATTCATCTTAATAGGTGAAAATGTATTAAACTTCCATGCATCCGACGATAGTTATTACGAAGAATGGTTTCAGGAAGTTGAAGATGGCTGGATAGTCGGCGTTAATTTTCAGGAACATGTTATCAGAGAATTTAAAGATAACAGTATCGATTATTACATTAACTTTGGAGGTGCTTTTGATAACATGCCTTGGAGAACGCTAAAACCACTACAATTCTTTAAAAAAGTTGAAGAGCAGTTGACAAAAAGATTAAATTAAATAATTAGATTTAAAGAAGTAGACTTGATTTCTGGTAATTATTGTTTAAATCACAATCGATTAATATTCATGTCAAAAATGCAGTTGGAAAATCAAATATTGAGATGTTAATATAACATTGGCAGGAATAACGTATTTGAAATGAAACTTATTAATCTTGCACAATTTTTGATAGAAGAAAATATATCTATTATCAACCATACGAAAAAATTAGATTATTAAATACACAAAAATAAAATGGAACAACAAAATTATAATTATCAAACAAATAGTGTTTTTGTACAAGAAGGCTCTGTTTCTAAAAAGTTCTTCGCAAATGTTTTCTTATGGATGTTTGTGGCATTAAGTTTATCAACTATTGCAGCATACTTATTTGGAACAAATGAACAATTAATGCAATACTTAATGACAATCAATCCAAATACAGGTAAAGTTGGTATGTCGATATTTGGTTACATAGCGATGTTTGCACCACTTGGCTTAGTTTTGCTAATGGGATTTGGTCTTAGCAAATTATCGCTACCTGCATTAATTGGTGTTTTTGTACTCTATTCAGTATTAACTGGAATAAGTTTGAGCTTTATTCTTTTAGCATATACTTCCGGTTCGGTAGTAAGCTGTTTTGCTGGTGCCGCCGGTATATTTGGAATTATGGCCGTTATGGGTTATACCACAAATGTCGATTTAAGTAAATTTGGACCAATTTTAATGGTTGGTGTAATTGGTTTAGTTATTGCAACTATAATCAACATGTTCATCCAAAGTGAAGGTTTTAGTTTATTTATGGCATACATTGGTATTGCAATTTTTACTGCATTAACTGCTTATGATGTACAAAAAATTAAACGCATTGGCGAAGGTATTGAAGCAAGTGGCGAGCAAGTTTTAGCTGTAGAATCTAAAAAAATGGCTATTGTCGCAGCATTATCTTTATACCTGGATTTCTTAAACATCTTTCTTTTCTTACTTCGTATATTCGGAAGTAGAAAATAATCGAACAAAACAGAACAATATTCTTAAGGCCATGCATTATTGCGTGGCCTTTGTAATTTTATTTGGTAGCAAAGCGATAAATTTTGGAATTGATAATGCTTTGTTGCATTTTTGTATCGCTTATAAAGAAAGACGGAGGGATTAGACCCAACGATGTCTTAGCAACCTGTGCCAACAAGGTGCTAAATTCTATCCCGATTTATCGGGAAAAGATAAGTTTAGGATTACAATCATTTTCCAACTTTTTAATAAGCTTTTAAGAATCAGGTATAAAGTATAATATATCGAGACAGATTTGTCTTATATTTTTTGCTAATCACCTACAGTTAGGTCGTTTAAGGGAAAATCTTGATACTGACCACTTGCTACTACAAACAAATGAGCATAAGAGAAGAATTAGAAAAACGTATTTTAGTGATTGATGGTGCGATGGGTACCATGATTCAGCGTTATACATTAACGGAAGAAGATTTTAGAGGGGAAAGATTTAAGGACCATCCCTGCGATGTTAAAGGCAACAACGATTTGCTAAACATTACTCGTCCTGATATTATAAAAGCCATACACCTTGAATATCTTACTTCTGGAGCAGATATTATTGAAACCAATACCTTCAGTACACAAAGAATTTCCATGGCCGATTACCAGATGGAAGATCTTTCGTATGAGATGAGTTTTGAAGGTGCCCGTGTTGCCAAAGAAGCTGTAACCGAATTTATGGTTGCAAATCCGGATAGAAAATGCTTTGTTGCAGGTGCAATTGGTCCCACAAATCGTACCTTATCTATGTCGCCAAATGTAAACGACCCTGGTTATCGGGCGGTTTATTTTGATGAACTGGAAGCGGCTTATTACGAACAGGTTCGTGGCTTGGTAGATGGAGGCTCGGATGTACTTTTAATCGAAACAATTTTCGATACGCTAAATGCTAAGGTTGCCATTGTAGCCATAAAAAAATATGAAGAAGTAATCGGGCGGAAGTTAGAAATTATGATTTCTGGCACCATAACCGATGCTTCGGGAAGAACATTATCCGGACAAACCGCTGAAGCTTTTTTAAATTCTGTTATGCATGCTAAGCCATTAAGTATTGGTTTTAACTGCGCTTTAGGTGCTAAAGAAATGCGCCCGCATATCGAAGAATTGGCTGCAAAAGCGGGTTGTTATGTATCGGCTTATCCAAATGCGGGTTTGCCAAATGAGTTTGGTGCTTATGATGAACAACCGCATGAAACTGCACACTTAGTAGATGATTTTCTTGAATCTGGTTTTGTGAATATAGTAGGTGGTTGCTGCGGTACCACACCAGAACACATTAGCTGTATCGCTAAAAACGCTAGAAAAACATCGCCAAGAAAAATCCCTAAAATTGAGCCATTTATGCGCTTAAGCGGATTAGAGCCTGTTACCATTACGCCTGAAAGCATTTTTGTAAATATTGGTGAAAGAACAAATATTACGGGCTCGCCTAAATTTTCTAAATTAATTTTAGGTGGCGATTACGAAGCCGCTTTAGCTGTTGCTTTGCAGCAGGTAGAAGGTGGCGCACAAGTAATCGATGTAAATATGGATGAAGGTATGCTTGATTCTGAGGCAGCCATGACCAAATTTTTGAATCTTATTGCTTCAGAACCTGATATTGCAAAACTCCCAATCATGGTCGATTCATCTAAATGGTCGGTGATAGAAAATGGTTTGAAATGTTTGCAGGGGAAAGGAATTGTAAACTCAATTTCTCTTAAAGAAGGCGAAGATAAATTTAGAGAAAGTGCACGTAAAATTATGCAATACGGCGCTGCGGTTGTCGTAATGGCTTTTGATGAGCAGGGACAAGCGGATAATTTCGAGCGTAGAAAAGAAATTTGTAAAAGAAGTTATGATATTTTAGTAAATGAAATTGGCTTCCCGGCAGAAGATATCATTTTCGACCCGAACATTTTAACCGTTGCAACGGGATTAGAAGAGCATAATAACTACGCAGTAGATTTTATAAATGCCACAAGGTGGATAAAAGAAAACCTTCCTTACGCAAAAGTAAGTGGTGGTGTTTCAAACATATCATTCTCTTTTAGAGGAAATAATACCGTACGTGAGGCCATGCACTCTGCATTTTTGTACCATGCCATTCAGGCAGGGTTAGATATGGGCATTGTAAACGCCGGCATGTTGGAGGTTTATCAGGAAATTCCACCTGAGCTTTTGGAGAGGGTTGAAGACGTTTTGCTTAACCGAAGAGATGATGCTACCGAACGTTTGGTAGAATATGCTGATACCATAAAAAGTAAAGGCAAAGAAATTGTTCGGGATGAAGAGTGGAGAAAAGGAACTGTTGAGGAAAGGCTATCTCACTCCCTAGTGAAGGGAATTGTAGAATATTTGGATGATGATGTTGAAGAAGCCCGACAGAAATATGCCCGTCCAATTCAGGTTATCGAAGGTCCGTTGATGGATGGAATGAACATTGTTGGTGATTTATTTGGTGCCGGAAAAATGTTTCTTCCGCAGGTTGTAAAATCGGCAAGGGTTATGAAAAAGGCTGTAGCCTATTTATTGCCTTTCATCGAGCAGGAAAAATTAGATAATCCAGACCAAAATCAAAGTTCATCGGCAGGGCGGGTTTTAATGGCAACTGTAAAAGGCGATGTACACGATATTGGGAAAAATATTGTCGGTGTAGTTTTGGCTTGTAATAATTTCGAAATTGTAGATATGGGCGTGATGGTTCCTGCTCAGGAAATCATCAAAAAAGCCAAAGAAATTAATGCAGACATTATTGGTTTAAGCGGATTAATTACGCCTTCATTAGATGAAATGGTTCACTTTGCCAAAGAAATGGAACGTGAAGGTTTTACCATTCCATTAATTATCGGCGGTGCAACAACTTCTCGCATTCATGCCGCTGTTAAGGTTGCGCCAAACTATTCAGGGCCAGCAATTCATGTTTTGGATGCTTCCCGTAGTGTTACCGTTTGCAGCACTTTAATGAATCCTGAAACGAAGGGTGATTATGTTGCAGGCATTCGAGCCGAATATGATAAAGCCCGTGAAGCACATTTAAACAAACGTTCTGATAAGCGTTTTAAAACAATTGGCGAAGCGCGGGAAAATAAATTTAAAATAGATTTTCAGCAAAACCTTCCCGTTCCTGAATTTACTGGAACAAGGGTTTTTAATAATTATCCTTTGGAAGAATTGGTTCCTTATATTGATTGGACACCATTTTTTCATACCTGGGAACTTCGTGGAAGTTATCCTAAAATATTTGATGACAAAAATGTAGGCGATGAGGCTAAAAAACTTTTCAATGATGCGCAAACATTGTTGAAACGTATTCTGGATGAAAAATTATTAACAGCCAGAGGTGTAATCGGTTTTTGGCCAGCAAATGCAGTTGGAGATGATATTGTTTTGGATGTTTCAGATGTTGTTGATGGAAAAGGGAAGATGGAAGATGGAACTGAAAACCCATTATCCAATTCACAAGTTTTGGACGTAAAAGGTAAAATGGGAAGTGGACTTGAAAATCCATTATCCGATGCTAAAGTTTTGGATGTAAGAGGTAAAATGGAAAATGGAATTGAAAACCCATTATCCATTTCACATCTTCCATCTTCCATCACCATTCATACCCTTCGCCAGCAAGCAGAAAAAGTAGATGGTCAGCCATATTATGCATTATCTGATTTTATCGCCCCGAAAGAAAGTGGTATTCAGGATTATTTTGGTGGATTTGCTGTAACTACAGGGATTGGAATAGATGCACTCGTTGAAGAATTTGAAAGCAACTACGATGATTATAACAGCATTATGGCTAAAGCACTTGCCGATAGGTTGGCAGAGGCATTTGCAGAGCGTATGCATGAGCGGGTGCGTAAAGAATATTGGGGTTATGCAAAAGATGAAAACCTATCCAATACCGAATTAATTAAAGAAGAATACGCAGGTATTCGTCCGGCACCAGGCTATCCGGCTTGTCCTGAACATACTGAGAAAGGTACTTTGTTTAATTTGCTTGATGCCGAAAATCAAATTGGCTTACGCTTAACCGAAAGTTACGCCATGTATCCAACAGCTGCGGTTAGCGGGTTTTATTTTGCCCATCCCGAATCAAGATATTTTGGTTTAGGAAAAATCACAAAAGACCAGATTGATGACTATGCAACCAGAAAAGGAATGACAATAGAAGAAGCGGAAAGATGGCTTAGTCCGAATTTGGCGTATTAGTTTGTTGTCGGTTTTCTGTTGTCAGTTACTGGTTTGGAAGTTTAGGAAGGTGTATTAGTTTGTTGTCGGTTTTCTGTTGTCAGTTACCGGTTTGGAAGTTTAGCAAATCGTATTAATTTGTTGCCTGTGATTGGTGAATTTTTAAGACTACATAAACGACCAAAACATAGTTAGATGCTGTGAAATTAAAATAATGGAAAAAGAAAAGAAGGCATATACAGATTTAGACGTTTGGAAAGAAGCGAGAGTTTTTGCCAATGAAGTTTATAATGCCACGAAATTATTTCCTAAAGAAGAAATGTTCGGCTTAATAAGTCAAATGAGAAGATGTGCTGTATCCATCGCGTCGAATATTGCAGAGGGCTGCGGAAGAAACCATTCTAAAGATAGCATTCAATTCTTTTTTGTTTCCAGAGGCTCTTTATATGAATTGGAAACTCAGATTTATATCCCATCTGACCAGAATTATATAAATGAAACATTGGGGAAAGCTTTGCTATCGAAAGTAGAAATCACAAGAAAATTATTGAGTGGCTTCATCAAATATTATCAAAATCTTGCTAAATAATTTTTTTATTAGCATCTATAAAAGAAATAAAAATCCATAACAGTGTAACTAAGCATCCTGACAGGCAACTAAAAACTGGCAACCCACAACAGAATGAAAATCACCGAACATATAAAAAACGCAAAGGGTAAAACCTTATTCTCTTTCGAGTTATTACCACCAATAAAAGGCCAAAGCATTCAATGGATATATGATGCTATTGATCCGCTTTTGGAATTTGAACCACCATTTATTGATGTAACATCATTAAGAGAAGATTACATTTATAAAGAACAGGAAAATGGCTTACTGCAAAAAGTTTCTTACCGAAAACGCCCTGGAACCATTGCCATTTGCGCCGCAATTATTCATAAATACAAAATCGACGCCGTACCGCATTTAATTTGTGGTGGATTTACTAAAGAAGAAACCGAAAATGCTTTAATCGATTTGCAGTTTCTAGGCATTGATAACGTTTTGGCTTTGCGTGGAGATGCACGTGCTGCCGACAATTCTTTTGTGCCAACTAAAGGCGGTCATTGTTATGCTACCGATTTAATTGAACATATAAAAAACCATAATGAAGGTAAGTTTCTGCATGAAGATATAGAAACCTTTAAAAGCGATTTCTGTATCGGCGTTGCCGGATATCCCGAAAAACATTTTGAAGCACCAAACCTAAACACAGACTTCAAGTTCTTGAAGAAAAAGGTTGAAATGGGTGCCGAATTTATTGTAACGCAAATGTTTTTTGATAATCAGAAATATTTCGATTTTGTAAAAAAATGTAGGGAGAATGATATCAATGTGCCTATTATACCAGGTTTGAAACCCATAAGTACACTTTCTCAATTAAATGTATTGCCAAAAATTTTCCATATCGATTTACCTGAGCCATTATGTGATGCATTATCTCATGCAAAAAACAATAGCGAAGCTAAAGAAATCGGTACCGAAGCCATGATAAAGCAATGTAAAGAACTTATGGATTTTGGCGTTCCGGTGCTGCATTTTTACACTATGGGCCGACCAGAACAAACCAAACAAATTGCAAAAGCTATATTCTAGCTAATTATGGAACGAGATGAAATTACGATAATATCAGATGATGGAAATAGTGTTATTATAAATAGAAATTTAAGTAGGTACTCTCGAATAGATGAACATTTATTAGATAGTTTAAGTAATAATTATTTATGGTTCTCCAATCCTCTAGATTTTAATGATCCATATGATTGTAATTTAGGTTTACAAAGCGATTGTTCATTTATTGATTTATTCAGGTATCTAATTTCTGAAAATATATCAAATAATTGGAATAAAAGTATTGCTTTTATAGCCAATAGATCACAAGAACTTTTCGAAAATCCACTAAAGAGATTAGCGTTATTAAAGGAAACGGATAAAAATACAGTATCAAAAATTGGAATATGTTGCTTTTCTGAACGTGCTGACTCATTATTAATGTGGTCTCATTACGGATCTAAACATACTGGAATTTGTCTATCTTTTGATATAACAAAAGATCCCGATTTATTTTCAAGACTCTTGTATAAAGTAGAGTATCCAAATAGATACCCAATTTATAATTGGCCGAATGATAAAGGTAAATTTCAATTATTCAGATTGTTGGTAGCAACAAAGTCTAAAGAATGGGAATATGAATCGGAAATCAGACTAGTAAGGGAAAATTTAGTATTTCCTTGGAGAGGAAAGGTAAATTTTAAAAGAAAGGCGCTCGTTTCAATAAAATTTGGGTATAATAGTTCTGAACCTGACCGACATAAAGTTCAACAACTTGTTAGAAAAATTGATGGCTATGACAATGTTAAATTTTATGTTGCCAAGTTAAAGGAGAAGGAATTTGGAGTTGAGTATGAAGAGATTTGAAAATTAATTAATCCATGTTTATTAGTTTCAAATGAGCAAACTATTTTGCATAAAAACCTGACACAACTTTAACGAATTTTTTTTTGCTTACAGGAAGTTGATGTTATATTTGTTGGAATGAAATCAGATTTTAAATATGTTTTAATATGTTTTTTTGTAGCAATGCTGCTGCTTAAAATAACTGGCATAGTATCTGCTTTTATTGTCTCTATTAAAAATACGGAATACAATATCGCTAATCAGGATAGCGGAGAGAAAGAGGAGAAGAAAATTGAACCCGAATATTTCGATAACCAATCGTTTTCTGTTCAGCATATCAAAATACCTGTTGTATTAAAAGATAAAGAGGCTTTTCAAACCAATAATGATCTATTATCTTATTTCCCAGAGGTTTTAACACCTCCACCATCTCGCATTTCCTAGCAATCTACTCAAAAAGATTTCTATATCGGAGAATTATCCCGATAGGTATTTCTATTCACATTTCAATAATTTATATAAACTTATGAAACGAGCAATTTCATTATCTTTTGCTGTATTTTTAATATCAGCATCTTTAAAAATTAGTGCACAAGAAATTGGGCAAACCAATATTCAACCATTAAATAATTCTGTTTCTATTGTTTCTCAACTGCAGCCGGTTAGCTTCAATTATGATTCAAAATGGGCAGAGAAATTAAAGTTATCAGGTAAATCTCAAATTGGATTTGTAGCTAGCGATGTTCAGAAAATTCTACCCTTTTTAGTTAAAAAGCAAGCTAAAGATTATCTTTCAGGTAAAAATGCTTTTAAAACAGCAACGGTTTCTACGGTAGATTATGAAAGCTTAATACCGCTTTTAGTTGGTAGTATTAAAGAGCAGCAACAACAAATTGAGCAATTACGAGCCGAGGTTGATTCCTTAAAATCAAAAAATACAAAGTAGATTTTTAATTTTAATATGTGGTTTGGCCTGGGGTTTTATTACCTCGGCTTTTTTTATTTCTAAATGTGTAAAAATTTTAAAATATTAGCTTGGTTGCAGCTTAAATGGCTTATGTTTATAATTCATTCAATATTATGAGAAATAAATTAACTGTCTTAATTTTACTTTTTTGGGTTGCCTTTAATGTTAATGCTCAGCAAACAAATTTAGCTGAATTACCAAAACCACAACGCGAATTTAGGGCAGCCTGGATTGCAACGGTGGCAAACATTAACTGGCCAAGCAAGCCCGGTTTATCTACTCAACAACAACAAGATGAAGCAATTGCTTTATTAGATATGTTAAAGAAAAATAATTTTAATGCAGTAATTTTTCAGGTTCGTCCGCAGGCTGACGCTTTGTATAAAAGTAACTTAGAACCATGGTCGTATTTTTTAACTGGAGTTCAAGGTGAGGCCCCAAAGCCATATTACGATCCGTTAGAATTCTGGATTGAAGCAGCACATGACCGAGGCTTAGAACTGCATGTTTGGTTAAATCCTTACCGGGCACATCATATTTCTGGCGGTCAACCTTCTGAATCTTCAGTCGTTAAAAAACATCCAGAGTTGGTTTATAAATTAAAACAAGGCTATTGGTGGCTAGATCCATCAAAAAAGGGAACTCAAGATTTATCCGCTGAAGTGGTTAAAGACATTGTAAAAAGATATGATATCGATGGAGTTCATTTCGATGATTATTTTTATCCATATGCCGAATATAACGGCGGGGAAGATTTTCCTGATGCGGAAAGCTATGCCGAGTACCAGAAAAATGGAGGTCAACTTGCTCGTGGCGATTGGCGACGGGAACAAGTAAATGTTTTTATTCAGAGGGTTTACAAGATTATAAAAGAGGAAAAGAAATATGTCAAATTTGGTATCAGTCCGTTTGGTATATGGAGACCAGGCTTTCCCGAATCTATTAAAGGCTTTGATCAATATGATAAGCTTTATGCCGATGCGAAACTATGGTTAAACGAAGGTTGGATAGATTATTTTATGCCTCAATTGTACTGGCAGATTAATAATATACCACAAAGTTTCCCTGTTTTATTAGGTTGGTGGCAATCTGAAAATACTAAACAGCGGCATTTATGGCCGGGTTTGAATAGCGGTATTGGTGGTGGAGAAAAAAATAGCGATGAAATCATAAATCAAATTATGATAAGCCGGGGTATGTTGCCAAAATCTCCAGGTGTTGCTCATTGGAGCATTGCTGCTTTAACCAAAAATGAAATGCTTCGTAATGATTTACTCAAGGGTCCTTATAAAACGGAAGCTTTGGTTCCTGCATCGCCTTGGTTGGATGATGAAAAACCACTAAAACCTAAAGTAACTCTAGCAGATAGAAATACAGATGTTTACATCGATTGGAAACCAGCCGATAAGCATGATGATTTCAAATACATCGTTTATACTAATTATGGCGGTAAGTGGTCTTACACCATTCTAAATTATAAAAGTAGGTTTTTGTTAGTGCCTAAAGTTAGCTATGCTGATGCAGCAAAATTGATTCAACAACGTTTGCAAAGCATTTCGGTAACGGCTATAGATAGAACTGGTAATGAAAGTGCTGTAGAAATTATAAATATTGATGATAGAAGTTCTACCAATTAAAATCGTTTAGGGCTTTTTTGTAATTTTCTTCATCAAAACGATATAAATTTGGTGCTTTGTGTGCGCCACCTTTTCTTGGTTCATCAAGTTTTACCAAAATATTATAGCGCATTATTTTACGGTAAAAGTTGCCTCTATTTAATTTCTGACCTAAAATTGTTTCGTACAAACTTTGCAGTTCCGGCATTGTAAAAGTTTCTGGAAGCAAATTGTAACCAATTGGTTTATAGCTTAATTGCTCTCTTAAGGTTGCAAGTGCTTTATTTAGTATTTCTTGATGGTCCATCACCATCGTTGGTAAATTATCAATCGGCATCCATTCACATTTATCAGAATACGAATCGGTAACAGGCGTTACCTGTGTATGATCTACAAGCGCATAATAACCCACAGTTACAAAACGTTGCTTGTGCCATAAATCATCAGGATAATTTTTAAAAAAATCCTCAGAACGATTTAGCGTACCAAAAACGCCAAAAACATTTAAGAAAATTTTATCTGCTCCACTACGTTCAAATAAAACTCTTTTTGCAGCATCATTTATTGCTTCATTCTTGTTTACGTAACCACCGGGTAACATCCAGTTATCTGCGCTTTTAAGTTTTAGCATTAAAACATTTAAGCTGTTGGCATGAAAACCAAAAACCACACAATCTATCGAAATATGTGGTAATGATTTTTTCCAAAATTCTGCACTTGCATCTAATATATCAGGAACGATCATTTACAAAAGGTAAAGTTTAAAGACTTCTAAATTAATGATTTGTTTTTTTAAACTAAAGTTAATACATTGCTTCTTTATGAAGCAATGAAATTTAGCCAGATATTTCTAATCAATTATCTTGTTAAAAAGCTTTTATGCTTCGACAATTAAAAATCTCCCATTATGGCTGAGACTTTACTAAATTCTAACCAAATGCAAAAAATTACATCAACATTAATCATTAGCCTCCTAGGCGGTTTAAGCCTTAGTGCACAGCAATTCACTACGGTAAAAAATAACAACGGTGCAACGCTTGGCTATTCATCAGCCTCTGGCGTAAAAATTTTAACAGTTGGCGGTTTAAAATTTAAAGATTTAAACAAAAACGGCAAGCTTGATAAATATGAGGATTGGCGTTTAACGCCTGATGAAAGAGCTAAAGATTTAGCTTCGAAAATGACAGTTGAGCAAATTGCAGGATTAATGCTTTATAGCAGACATCAGGCTTTGCCTGCAGGTCTTTTTGGTTACAATATGGGCACATATGATGGAAAGGTTTTTCCTGAAAGTAAGGCAAAAGCATCTGATTTAAGCGATCAGCAAAAAGACTTTTTTAAAGATGATAACCTTCGACATGTTTTATTAACAAGTGTACAAACGCCAGAAATTGCAGCCATTTGGAATAACAATGCGCAAGCTTTTGTAGAAGGTATTGGCTTAGGCATTCCGGCAAATAACAGTACCGACCCACGTCATACGGCCATTGCAACCAGCGAATTTAATGCAGGTGCAGGTGGTAAAATTTCGATGTGGCCAGATGGTTTAGGAATGGCCGCAACATTCGACCCGAAAATTGTTGAGCAGTTTGGGCAAATTGCTGCAAAAGAATATAGAGCATTAGGTATTTCAACGGCTTTATCGCCTCAAATAGATTTAGGTAGCGAGCCGCGTTGGTATCGTATTTCGATGACATTTGGCGAAAGCCCGCTGTTAACCACGGATATGGCCAGAGCTTACATTGATGGTTTTCAAACATCATACGGGAAAGATGAAATTAAAGATGGTTGGGGTTATAAAAGTGTAAATGCAATGGTAAAACATTGGCCAAGTGGCGGCGCAGAAGAAGGTGGGAGAGATGGGCATTGGGCTTTTGGGAAATTTACTGTTTATCCTGGCAATAATTTACAACAGCACATCGACCCGTTTGTGAATGGTGCTTTCAAATTGAAGGGCAAAACTAGCAAAGCCTCAGCGGTAATGCCTTATTATACCATTACGTTCGACCAAGATAAAAAGTATAAGGAAAATGTGGCCAATGGCTATAGTAAATACATTATTACCGATTTACTTCGCGATAAATATGGTTACGATGGTGTGGTTTGTACCGATTGGTCTGTTACTGGAGATGAAGGTAAAACACCAAACCTGTTTGCAGGTAAGCCGTGGGGAGCCGAGGCTTTAACTATTGCCGAGAGACACTACAAAGTTTTAATGGCAGGAGTGGATCAATTTGGTGGAAATAATGATAAAAAACCTGTTTTGGAAGCCTACCAGATGGGCGTAAAAGAATATGGAGAAAAGTTCATGCGTGATCGTTTCGAGCGTTCGGCCGTTCGTTTACTTAAAAATATTTTCCGTGTTGGTCTTTTCGAAAATCCTTACTTAGATGTTGAAGAAACCAAAGCTGTTGTTGGTAATGCCGAGTTTATGAAAGCGGGGTATGATGCACAGTTAAAATCGATAGTGTTATTAAAAAACAAAGCAAATGTTCTTCCGCTGAAAGAAAAGCAAACCGTTTATATACCCAAAATATATTCTGCACCTACAAAGGATTGGTGGGGTTTTTATACCGCTGCAAAGTTAGATTATCCGGTAAATATCGATTTGGTTAAAAAATATTATAACGTTACGGATGCCCCAGAAAAGGCAGATTTTGCAATCGTTTTTGTTTCAAGTCCGCAGAGTGCAGAAGGTGGTTACGATATCAACGACAGAACAGCGGGAAGTAATGGTTATGTGCCAATTTCTTTGCAGTATGGAACTTATACAGCTGAATATGCCAGAGCGAAAAGTATTGCAGCTGGCGACCCGGTAATCGACCCAACGATAAAAGATAGAGGATATAAAGGCAAAACGGTTACGGTATCAAACACAATGGATTTGAGAACCATTTTAGATACTAAAGAAATGATGAATGGCAAACCAGTAATTGTTTCAGTTACGGCATCAAAACCAATGGTTTTTAATGAATTTGAGAAAAACGTTAACGGTATAGTTTTAAATTTTGGTGTTTCTACTCAGGCAGTTTTAGATGTAATTTCGGGCAGAACAGAACCATCTGGCTTGCTGCCATTGCAAATGCCGGCGAACATGAAAACTGTAGAAGAGCAGAAAGAAGATGTTCCTTTTGATTTAATTACACATAAAGATACTGAGGGTAACAGCTACGATTTTGGCTATGGCTTAAGCTGGAAAGGCATTATTAAAGATGCACGAACAGAGAAGTATAAAAAATAGTCGCTGCAAGTTTTATTTAGCAACAATTATTATTCACTAAAATAAATAAAGCAGGCATTGTTTTTATCAAGTAAAAAGGATGCCTGCTTTTAATTTGAAGGATATGAGCAATTTCAAAACTGCTTTTATTTCAGGCTTTTTTGATTTTAAAGATAAACAACTCAACTGAACCTAATCCTTTGCTGAAATTAATGGGATGATTGTTAATTGACCCTACTTAACAAATAGTTTTTAAAGCCTTCAAAATCTACACCTAACTTGTCAGCATGGTGTGATTTGCTTTCTAAAGCTTTTACTTGTTCTGGAATTTCAATTTTAGCAGCAATATCTGATGGAAAAATATCTGGAAACTTACAAGCATGTGCTGTTGATAAAAATACTGCAGCGCTTTTATCTTCAGGTTTTTCTTTTCTATATTTTTCTATTGCCAAATATGCAATTGCAGTATGCGGACAAGCAACATAATCAAATTTAACATCAATATCTATAATGCCAGCGAGTGTTTCTTCATCATTAAAACGATAAGAAGTAACTACTTTTTTTAAAGCTTCTACATCCTGATTAAACAAATCCATTATGCGAATCCAGTTGCTTGGCGCACCCACATCCATTGCATTGGAGTAAGTTTGGGTTGATGGTTTCGTTTCATAAATGCCACTTTCAAGAAAACGTGGAACGGTATCGTTGATGTTTGTTGCAGCGATAAATTTTTTAACTGGTAAGCCTAATTTATAAGCCAATAAACCCGCACCAATGTTTCCGAAATTTCCACTTGGAACAGAAAAAATCACTTCATCAAACCCCTGTTTTTTCAACTGGGCAAAGGTGTTAAAGTAATAAAATGTTTGAGGAATTAACCTCGAAATATTAATGGAATTAGCAGAAGTTAACCTAAATTTTGCGTTTAATTCTTCATCTGCAAAAGCTTGTTTAACCAAAGCCTGGCAATCATCAAAAGTACCTTTAACTTCAATAGCCCTAATGTTTTGTCCGTTGGTGGTTAACTGTAATTCCTGTATCGGACTAACCTTTCCTTCTGGATATAGAATGGTAACCCTTGTATTCGGAACACCTAGAAAACCTAGTGCAACCGCACCGCCAGTATCACCAGAGGTGGCTACTAAAACATCAAGTAGTTGTTCGCCATCTTTTAAGAAATAAGCCATCACACGGCTCATGAAGCGAGCGCCAAAATCTTTAAAAGCTAATGATGGTCCGTGGAAGAGTTCCAGCACGTAGGTATCCTCATCAAGCTTTAAAGCAGGTGCTTCAAAGTTTATGGCATCTTCAATTAAAGCTTTTAAATCTTCATCCGGAATTTCATCCCTTAATAATGCAGAGGCTACTTTATAAGCAATTTCAGGTAAAGAATACTGCTCAATGTTCTTGATGAAATCAGGGTCCAATTGTGGAATTTCTACAGGCATGTATAAACCTTTATCTTGCGGCATGCTGTTAAAAACAGCTTCTTTAAAGGAAATACGTAAGTTTTTATTATTGGTTGAATATAGTTTCATTGGTGGTTTAAGGTTTAGGGTTTAAGGTTTAGGGTTTGGGCGCTTTAACCTTTACGCCTTTAACCTTAAACCTCCTGCCTTTCTTACATTACTCTCGGTCCTTCAGCGTTAACCGAAGAAACAAAAGCTTTGCTGTTAATATTTAGTTTATGTAAATGTTGTTGTTGTGCTTTAGTAATTTTTTTAGCTGTTTCTTCATCTTTGGTTAAGGCAAAAACAGATGGGCCAGAGCCAGAAATTCCGAAACCAATAGCACCGTTTTCCGTGGCCAGGTTCCTCATTTCTTCAAAACCCGGAATTAAAATGGAGCGGGTTGGTTCTACCAGAACATCTTTCATACTTCTGCCGATTAAATCGAAATCATTCATGAATAAACCACTCACCAAGCCGGCAACATTTCCCCATTGGGTTACAGCGTCCTTTAAAAAAACCTTGCTACGAATCATCTGTCGGGCATCTTTTGTTGGTACATCAACCTGTGGATACACAATCGCAGCGAACATACCTGCAGGAGTTGGAAGAGAAATCACATCTAGCGGCTCGTAACTTCTAACCAAAACAAAGCCACCCATAATGGCAGGAGCAACATTGTCGGCATGCCCATAACCGCAAGCCAGTTCTTCACCTTTCATGGCGAATGGAACCAATTCTTTTGCGGTTAATAAATCGCCCATCAATTTGTTTATGGCAAATAAGCCCGCAACAGTACTGGCAGAACTCGAGCCTAATCCGCTACCGATTGGCATTTTTTTATGCAGTTCAATCTCAACACCAACATCTAACCGATTAATGTGTTGCAAATAATGCTGAACACTTGCGCTAACCGTATTCTTTGCAGCATCTAATGGTAACTTACCATCATCACCAGTAATTCTTTTTATGATTACACCAGGCGTATCGGTTAAGCGCATCTCAACCTCATCTCCAGGTTCGTTTACAGCGAAACCAAGTACATCGAAACCGCAAACTACGTTAGCAACGGTCGCAGGGGCGAAAACTCTAACCCCCCGGCCCACTAATGGGGAACTTGCCTTTCCATCGGTTATATCTAATGTTTCGGTGGAGCTTAAATTGTTATTCGACATTATCTATTTATTTTTTTGTTGCCAGGGGTTGAAACCTTAGGCTATCCTATTAATTATTTAATTGGGTTATTGCTTAGTCTTTCTACTTTTAGCTTAAAGAACCCACATTAATAATATCTGCAAAAACCCCAGCGGCTGTAACCTCTGCACCAGCACCCGGACCTTTTACTACTAACGGACGAGCATGATACCTATCCGTTGTAAATGAGATGATGTTATCACTTCCCGAAAGCATATAGAACGGATGACTATCATCAACCATTTGCAAGCTGATTTCTACATTCCCATTTTCCAGTTTACCAATATAGCGGAGAACTTTTTTATCATTAGCCGCTCTGGTTTTTAAATCTTCAAAATACGCAGCGTTTTTCTGTAATTCTGAGTAGAAATCTTCAACAGAAGTTGCATTTAAACAAGCCTCAGGTAAAATATTATCAATTTTTACATCAATTGCCTCTAAAGGGTAACCTGCATCACGAGCAAGAATTAGCATTTTACGCATAAAATCTTTTCCATTCAAATCATCACGTGGGTCTGGTTCTGTGTAACCCAATTCCTGTGCTTCTTTTACGGTTTCGTAAAAACCAGCATCGCCTTTAAAATTATTGAAGATGTAAGAAATTGTTCCAGATAAAATCGCCTCGATGCAAGCAACCTTATCGCCACTCATCATCAACTCTCTTAATGTACGGATGATAGGCAAACCGGCACCAACATTGGTTTCGTAATAAAAATCGACACCGAACTTACGGGCAGTATCTTTGAAAGATTTGTATTGAGCGAAATCTGCAGAGTTCCCTTTTTTATTACAGGTAACTACCGAAATACTACTCTCAAAAATTCCCTGATAAAATTCGATAGGTGTTTCTGCTGCGGTATTATCTACAAAAACACAGTTTGGTAGGTTTAGCGCTTTCATACGTTCCACAAAACCAGCTAAATCAGCCTGTTCGCCGTTGGTATTTAAATTGCTTTCCCAATCTTCAAGCGATAAACCCTCGGCACTAAAAATCATTTTTCTGGTGTTGCTGATGCCCGCAACTTTAACTTGTAAATCGTTATTGGCAGATAGGAAAGGCATTTGTTCTCTGAGTTGTTTAAACAAGGTTTTGCCGATATTTCCGGTGCCTAAACAGAAAATATTTAGTGTACGTTTCAAATCGGTAAAGAATGCATCGTGAACGGCATTTACTGCTTTCGATAAATCTGCTGCGCTAATAATTACCGAAATGTTATACTCCGATGAACCTTGAGCAATCGCTCTAACATTAATGCCGTTTCTACCCAAAGCGTTGAACAATCTTCCGCTCATGCCCGGGGTACGTTTCATGTTCTCGCCAACAATGGCTAGAACGGCTAAGTTATTTTCAACTTCCGGTAAAGCCAGTTTATTGGCATCTAGTTCCAGTTCAAATTCCTTCTTTATTAAGGCAATTGCCTGTCCGGCATCGGTTGGTTTTACTGCGAAAGTGATGCTGTGCTCTGATGAAGATTGCGTAATCAACACCACGTTAATCTGTTCGCGAGAAAGTAAAGAGAATAATCTACCGCTGAAACCAGCCTTACCCACCATGCCACTTCCGGTTAAGTTAATGATGCTGATATGGTCGATAGAAGAAATGCCTTTTATTGGTAATCTCGATGCTTTTACATCACTTTTTATATAAGTTCCGGCAAAATCAGGCTCAAAAGTATTTTTAATAACAATTGGAATTTTCTTCATAAAAGCCGGAATCATCGTTGGAGGATAAATCACTTTCGCCCCGAAATAACTTAATTCCATTGCCTCGGTATAACTCAATTCAGGCAACGAGAAAGCCTTTTTTACGATGCGTGGGTCAGCAGTCATCATGCCGTTTACATCCGTCCAAATTTCGATTTCTTCTGCATTTAAAGCTGATCCCCAAACTGCGGCGGTATAATCAGAACCACCGCGACCTAATGTTGTCACTCTACCTGCCGCATTGCTGGCGATGAAACCCGTAACAAACAAAACTTTACCTTTATTTGCCTGGTAGAAATCATTAATCAAGATTTCAGTAAGTTCGGTATCAACCCTTGCCTGTCCGAAATTGCTATCGGTTTTAATGAGTTCTGAACCATTAACATAAAGTGCTTCCTCAAATTGTTGCGATGCGATGTGTGCAATCATGAAAGATGAGCAGCGTTCGCCATAACTTAAAATCTGGTCTTTGGTTTGCAAACTCAATTCTCGAAGATTGGTTACGGCTTGCAATAAATCTTCCAGTTCGTTAAAGAAGATTTTTAAACGCGTAAACACCGGGTTTTGTGCCGCTGCTGGCAAAAGCGAGCGAATAACTGCGAAATGTTTTGCTTCAATTTCTTTTAAAGAAGTATCGTAATCTTCGCCCCGTTCGGCGCTTTCGGCCATATCGGTTAGCAAATTGGTTACGCCACTCATTGCCGATAATACAACTACCGGATTGCTCTGTAATTTTTCTTTGGCCACTATGCTTAGCAGCGTTTTAATGTTCTCGGCCGAACCTACGGATGTGCCGCCGAATTTTAATACTTTCATTTTTCTGGGTTTTAATGAATCATGCACACTTGCTTGTCAATTATCTTTTTGTGCAGTTTTCAATTGTTTTGGTTTAAAAAAAAAGCGTCCCGACTTGGGTCGGGACGCTTTCTGTGTTTTTTATGTTTTTAATTTACAACAACTTAGCCTCCCAGTTTTTCTCCGGTGGTAATAATAATCGTTGTAATAATTGATGTGTTAAAATTCATGTTGCTTTGTGTACTTTGTACACCGTAAAGTAGAAGATAATTTTTTTAAAATGCAACTATTTTTTGAATTTTCTTTCAGACTTTTTAATAAAACGTTTAATCAGATGAAATAACTGCATTTTTTGAACTCGAAACCAATTTGGGTTTTATTAATTATTTGTCAGTCTGAGCTTGTCGAAGACTTTTTATTTTATAGCTTGAAATTGTCGTTCGTCAACTTGTCCGTATTTTTCGGGAAGCTCAGGATGATATTTCGATTGAGAATAGAACAAAAAATAATTAGAAAAGCAAGGTTCTGTACATTTCGGTTGCAGCAGCCCTGCCATTTACTACAATCTTTTTGATTTCTGCAGTGCCATCCATAAGCGTCGTTGCGAGGAGGAACGACGCGGCAATCTATTTATTAGTGTAGTGCAGTAAAAAGTATTTTCGTGGCTGTCAGGTTTATTGAAATTCAGGTTGAGGTACTATTTGAGTTTGGTGCCGATATGGTGGGTTAGGAAATTTTAAATTCCCCTCTTGAGGGGTGCCCGCAGGGTGGGTTGGTTATTGTTCAAAAAATTTTTAGGTTACATCAAAAATCAAAGTTACTCAAGATTAAAAATTATTTCTCCTTTTGTATAACCACTATTAGAAGTAACTAAGAGAATTACATCATCTCTTGTCGCATATTCATGGCAATACTTTGTTTTTATATAAATGTCTTTTCCATCCACCTTATATAAATTATCATCAATTTTAGATACTGATATTGAATATTTACCTAATCTTAGGTCAAATTCTTGAAGTTCTGTTTTTATATCGTCTGCAATATCATCTGATGAATTTAAAAATATAGATGTTGCTTCAACCTCTTTTCCAGAGTAAAATTCCTCAATATCATATTTGTCCGATTTAGTCTTTGAGTTGAAGAATATGCCAATAAAAAATAGTGAAATAATAATTAGACGACACATAAGCGTTATATAATAAGTTTAGGTAATTAATCATTTAAATCGTTTTCAACATCATCGATATCTGAACTCAAATCATCTGCTTCACTTTCAGCATCTTCGATGCTTTCTGATGACCTGTTTTCATACAAATCTGTATTGAGCTCTGTAAATCTGAAACTCTCGATTGTATATTTTCTAATTTATCGTCGAGAACCTCAAGTTTAGATTCTGAATCTGCTAAATTATCTTTTGCAAAAATTAACTCCTTTTTAAGTTTTTTAACTTGAATCATTTGGGATGTACTAAAACATAATAGTAGTAACATTCCAATATAGGGTAGATAAATTTTTAATAATTTCATGAGTGAGAGATTTAATTTGGTAATTAGCTAAGCTTATAATTTAATCAAATCATTTATAATTTGATTGGGAGAATCTACTGCAGATTTAATTGAAAGGCCATTGGCTAAATAGCCAGTACTCAATAAAGAGTAAGCTTCAATTATATTTCTCTTATTTTGAGAAGATACAGCTTCCCATGCAAATTTGAATACATGATAAACAATTGAAGAAATTGGGTCAACAATTACAGGTTTCATGTCAAGATAAAAATTGCCATTTTTAACCTTTCTCATTCTAATTTCACGAGATTTTGTAAAAATACGTTCTGGATAAATTATTGCTTTTCCATAAGTGTTTAACATTAAATTAATGAATGTTTCATCAAAATTTTTCTCCTCAAAGGCTAAATACCAAATATTAAAATTTTTAATTAACTCCTCCTTTTCTTTTTTAGATGATGAGACTCTTAAAATTCTGGCATAAAATAGTAAAGAAAAAAGTATTAAATCCTTATCATTTGACTTATCTGTTCTGCTAAGTATTTCAAATTCAGATTGCCTTTCTATAATAATTTTTATATTTAGAACAACCTCGGATTTCTGGAAAAAAGCTTTAAGGAAAAACATATTAAAATTGTTATATATGAAAATGAATAGCAATAAAAAACTATTGGTAAATTTAAATTAATCAATTAATTTAGCTTACGGTTTCCCGTAAGCTAAATGAAAATGTAACGCTAACTCCTAATCCCAATATAAATCTCTACTTCCGATTCTGCACCTTGCTGAGATTTTGCGCCATAAACCTCAAAATCTGCAACATAAGTTCTTTTTAAAGTAACGTCATTAGCCCATATTTCCTGCCACGTTTCTACAACGGCATTTGGCATTTCACCTTTTGCAAAATATCTTAAAATCCTTTCGTTGTTAATCTCTCTGCCCACTAAACCATCGGGGATATTATCTAAAGAGCTTACTCGTTGCCCGATAATGGTTGTATATTTTTCGGTGTAATCACTTTCATAATCAGTATAAATGGCATAAACATCTTCGCTTTCTTTATTTGGTATTTTATTAAAGATTTGTTCATTGTAAAACCTGCCCCAAAGTAGGCCTAAATCTGTTGCCGCCTGATTATTTTGATTGGTGGTTACTACCGAAATGCCGATAATTTTAAAATTTTCCATGGTTTAGATTTTAAACGAAGATATTGCTTGTAAAAGGCATTTTGAGTTTATGTTTTCCACAACGCTGTTTTAAATATTTTGGCTAAAGCCAACTGAATCTTTATAATATATCCGTTGGTTGAAACCGGCAATGAATTTGCGAAACTAACATATTGGGCACTATTTCTAAATCAAAAAAGATGGCATTTAATAAATCTGTTCATTCTTCATTGCCATCTGCTTTAGCTGATGAAATTAAATTAGTAGAAAGGGGCTTTAGCCAAAACTCAAATTTTATTGCAGTTTCTTTTGTCTTTAAACCCGATGGGAGCGAGCATCCCCGATTTTTCATCGGAATAAAGCGCACAGCGGGATTAACACTAAAATGAAAAACAGGTTTTGCTTTCCAAATCAATTTCAATTTCATCTTCCATTTTTACCTCCAACATCTTCCATCCTTTTCATACCTTTGTTACAAATATGCAGGGCTTAGTTATTAAATCTACAGGGAGTTGGTACAACGTTTTGGCCGATAATGGCGAACGTTACAATTGCCGTATTGTGGGCAAATTTAGGATTAAAGGGATTAAAACAACAAACCCAATTGCGGTTGGCGACCGTGTGAAATTCGATTTGGAGAAAGATAGTAATCAGGGTTTGATTAACGAAATGCTACCCCGGAAAAACTATATCATCCGTAAGTCGATTAACTTAAGTAAGCAAGCTCAAATTCTGGCTGCTAATCTGGATATGGCCATTTTGGTTGTAACGCTTGCATCGCCTAGAACTTCTTTAGGGTTTATAGATAGGTTTTTGGTTACGGCCGAGGCTTATGATGTGCCTGCAGTTTTGGTGTTTAATAAACTTGATTTATTTAGTAAGGAAGGTTTAGAAATTCTGCAAGATTTTAAGGAAATTTATCAATCCATCGGCTATCCTTGTTATGAGGTTTCGGCCTTAAAAGGTATTAATATTCCAATTATTCAGGAGTTAATTACAAATAAAATTACATTAATTTCAGGTCATTCAGGAGTTGGAAAATCGAGTTTAATTAATGCTTTATTACCTGATAGAGATTTACGAACTGGCGAGGTTTCTGATTGGAGCGATAAAGGCCAGCATACTACCACTTTTGCCGAAATGTTTGAGCTGCCTCAAGGTGGTTTTATTGTAGATACACCAGGAATTAGAGAATTAGGGGTTATTGATATTGAAAAAGAAGAACTCGGTCATTTTTTTAGGGAAATTTTTAAAACTTCGCATAATTGTCGGTTTAATAATTGTCGCCATATAAATGAACCTGGCTGTGCAGTGATTGAAGCCGTAAACGAAGGCGATATTGCCGTTTCGAGATACGAAAGTTACCTGAGTATTTATCATAATAACGATACAAGGCATTAAGCTTAAAGACCAAAGACTAAAGCGAAAATGACGATGTTTATAACAGCACGGTCGACTTGGTTTTTAGTTTCTAATTCTTTGGTCTTTCAGCTTTAGTCTTTTTACTTTGTGGTAATAAAATCTCTCATATAACTACATTCACCAGAGACTGTTGTGTAAAACGGCGTTTTAGCATACTTAAGTTTTAACTCCTTAAAATAAGGATTATGGTAATTTGCCGTTAAAAAATTCTGATATTTCACATCCTTTGTATCATAGTAACTGAAAGAAACCGTATTATAATTCATAATAATTTGCTTTTGCGCACATTTTGCCAGCATAAAAGTACATTTTGCTTTGAAATTTGTATTGGTGGATAAAGCCCTTGCTTTTAAATACCAGGCTTTAGCAGTTTGCGCTTTTTTATAATCAACATCGTAACCAAATTTTGGGGAACTGCTGTTATCGTAAGAAGACCAGTCGTAGCTGATTAAAAACCAACTATTCCCATAATAACCTGTTTGGTAAGCAGCATTTGCCATTTTATAATAGTATAATGATACATTTTTCTTATCGCTTACTATTAATTTTTGCAAACGAAGCATTTCTGCAGCAAATGTTTTTTTAGTAATCGATGTTTTTGCTGAGACATATTTTTTTGGAAAATCATTAATAGTTTCTATGAAAGGGTTGGCATAAAGCTTGGTTTCACCCTCGCTGGCATACCAATTCTCAGGACTAAAATAATTATATTTTGGAGAAACTTTATTGAACATTTGAACGGCTTTGTCATACTGATGCGTACGTAAATAGGTAGTTCCGTAAAGCTCATAGAAATCATCATCTTTCAATTGATTTAGTGCTTTAGAAAGTAAGCCGCTAACATTATCAGCCGGGTTTGCATTTTTTAAACCTGCAAGGTTCTGCATGCTTTTCGGACTCAAATATTTTTGCCAAAATGATGTGGTTTCATAACTTATATTTTTAAATAATGAGTTTTCATTTAATGTTTTATATTTCAAATCTCCTTTAACCATTGCGAGTGCTGCTTTTGCGGTATCACCCATTTTCATGTAAGCCGGCGCTAAAATTTGCTGATAAAAATTTCTAGTGGTTAAAGTAAAACGACTATTTGCACTTCCTGCCCAATTGTAATAATAGTTTTGGTTTTTAAGTTGCTCTTTATTTTCTTCAAAGCGTTTTTCATCCAGCCACTTTAGCGTTGGCAACAAATCGTTTTCGTTAAAAGGATTTCCTTTTTGTATGTTTTTAGATTTGATTAATAAATCTACAATTCGATATTGATCGCGTAATCTTTCCGTTAGCTTTTCGGGATTTAAACGCTTTAGATAACTGGATGCAAGAGCATCTTTATTTTCCATCCACGATAAATAGGCTGCAGTTAAGTTGCCTAATTCGGGTTGAGGATATTTTTTTTCGGTTGCCAGTTTTATAGAAAAATCTCTGATTTGGTTGAGGTGTTTCAGGTTTAGGTTTTGTATGCTATCTCGGTATCGCTTACTGTTTTCACTTCCTGAGAAATAATAACTATAGCTAATTTTAGCAATATCGTTATCTTTAATAAGGTCTTTTTCAAGCTTGTTTACCTCCCGAACTAACAAGGCCCCAGTTAATAAACTTTCTGGATTATATTGATATACCTTTTGCAAACTCTCCATGTCCGATTCTGAATTTCCGAATCCATTTATTGCCCAGATATTTGTTTTTTCACTATTATTTTTGGCGTATTTTAAGGCTCCATTTGCAGGAGAACTTGTATAATAATAATTCTTGTAGGCTTGTACCCTGCGTTCAGGATTACTAGCAAAAACTTTAGAAAAAATGTAAGCTGCTTCTTCAGGGTTACCCAATTTTCGTACAGAACCTGCATACAGCGCCTCGCCCCAACCTTTAACAGCGCTTGTACTTTTTGTAGGTTTTATAAATTTTTCATAAACCATTTTGCAATCTGTATAATTACCCGAATAGTGAAACATTCTTGCTGATTGATAGGCGTAACGCAACTTCAAAAAATCATTTTTTTCAGCTGTTGTTAATGTCAAAGCCTCTTTGGCTTTAACTTCCATAGCTGTAGAGTCTCTTGGTTCTGGGTTCCATTCATTCCAGGTAGAATTTGCCAGTGGTTCACAGCTTTTTGCAAAAGAATAATAATTTAAAGCCGCTTTGTTTTTCGTTAATGCAAGTAAAAAAGAATTTTTGTGCAAACTGTCAGGTAATTCAGTAATCGATTTTCCGCTATATCCAGATAGTTTAATGCTTGTTGCACTATCAACATTATACATTACTTTGTAAACATCAGCTTCCTTTGCATCAAGGAATTTTGCCCATTCCTTGCTATTTATATCTGCTTCATTTTCAACATTGTCTTCGCTATATAGATAAGCCATTTCGGTAAAAGCGAAAGAAGAATATTCATCACCTTGTGTGTTATTATGGAAATAAGAAACGTAATAATCGTACGGATCTACTTCGCCACCACAAGCAATGTTTACAGCAATTTCGCCAAAATAGGCTAAAAAAAATGCGCTAAAAATTATCGATAACTTTCTGAAGGTTGTCATGTTTAAACGTTTTTAAAAGGTCGGTGTCGAGATGATAGAAGACGAGATTTCGATCTTCCGGGTTTAAATATCGGGATAAAAATTTGGATGTTGCAAGCAAATCTTTCAAAGAAATTTCTTCCCATCGTATTACATCACTTTTTCTTAATCCTGCTTGCGGATAATCTGTCTGCAAATCGTATAGAATAGAATTTCCTCTTCTTTTGAAAAGTTTCTTATCATTGAGTTTTTCTTTGCTTAATCGCTTTGAAATGCCTGCATATTTTTCTTTTCTGAACACAACAGCCCAGCTAAAGAGGGGTAAGGCAATATCCATTTTTAGTGGATAAGTTTCTAACTTATTTTTGAGATAAGTTTCCATCTCCTGCATGTCTAAAATAGAATTTTGTTTCCCGTATTTTCGAAGATTACCCATATTGTAACACATCAGCATAACTTTTCGTACAGGCGGAATACCGCTTGAAACCAAGTTTTTAACTTGATGCAGCCTTAATGTAACGGAGATCTCTTTACCTTTTAACAAGGGATTTGTTTTAAGTTGGTTTAAAAAATTAAAGTATTTGTCACGTGTACTTCTGGTCCAGTCGCAATCTATTTGTAGTTCTTTAAAGCTTAGCTTTCCAGCTTGTTTAACCTTTGCAGCTACAAATTTCGAAACGCGATTTGCCAACAGCAAGCTTTGGGACTCAGTTAGATTATTAAAAATATGGTTAACTAAATACACTACCGGGATAATATCAATTTGTTTCGGCAGCACATCATTAAAACTTATCGGCGAAATAGGAACGGGTTCTTGAATATTGGGATTTATATCCACGTCCATAATGCGAACGTATAAAAAATTCGATTTTAGACTTGCCAAAGCTGCTGTTTCTGGTTTTTGATTTTTATAAACTGTTTTCCAGAAATAGAAAGTAGTGTGCACAGTAGATTTCGGTTTACAAGCGGTAAACAGAAGTGCAATAATTACTAAAATACTTATCTTGCGCATATTTATAAGATTCTCAAAAGTAGTATAAAATGCGTGCAGTTTTACAAAGAGTTACACAAGCAAGTTGTGTTGTCGATAAAAATATAACGGGACAAATCGAAATAGGATTTTTGGTTCTTTTAGGAATTGAAGATGCCGATACAGCCGAAGATTTAGATTGGCTTGCACAAAAAATTATAGGTATGCGTGTATTTGCTGATGAAAATGATTTGATGAATAAAGCTTTAGCAGATGTAGGAGGAAGCATTCTTTTAATCAGTCAGTTTACATTATTTGCTGCAACTAAAAAAGGAAACCGGCCGGGTTTTACAAGAGCTGCAAGGCCAGGTATTGCCATTCCAATTTATGAGAAAATGATTGAAAAATTATCGGCGCTACTCGGGAAAAAAATTGAAACTGGGATTTTTGGCGCTGACATGAAAATAAGTTTGTTAAACGACGGGCCGGTAACTATTTTAATCGACACAAAAAATAAGGAATAAATGAAAAACAGGAATTTTGATTTAATTGAGCTAATATCCCTAGCCGGATTTATTCTGATTAAATTTGTCCTAAGCTATGTTTTGGTTAACAATATTTACGAACTTCATAGGGATGAATTTTTACATCTTGATCAGGCAAATCACCTTGCAGCAGGTTTTACCTCTGTTCCGCCTTTAACATCGCTATTTTCATTAATTATCAAATTTCTTGGAAATGGTATTTTCTGGGTGAAGTTTTTTCCTGCCTTTTTTGGCGCTGCAACTATGGTATTTGCCTGGCTAATTGTAGATAGGCTAAAGGGTAGTTTTTACGCAAAATGTTTGGTTGCTGTTGCTTTTATCTGTTCGGTTTACATCAGACTTAATATTCTCTACCAACCAAATTCTTTTGATGTTTTATCCTGGACGGCCATGTTTTACTATCTGTTAAGGTATTTCGAAAATAATAAATCCCACTTTCTTTATTATTTTGCTATTTGGACAGCCTTTGGGTTTCTAAATAAATACAATGTGCTGTTTCTTGTAATGGGGTTCTTACCCGCGATTTTGCTTACGCCTAAAAGAAACGTTTTTATCAACAAACATTTTTATTTTGCAACAGTACTTGCTTTGTTAATTATTGCCCCAAATGTTATCTGGCAAATCACGCATAATTTCCCTGTAATAAGCCACATGAAAAAACTTGCCGAAACGCAGTTGGTAAATGTAAAGCGAGCTGATTTTTTTAAAGAACAAATTCTTTTTTTTATTAATGATGTTTTTTTACTTCTGGCAGCCTTTTTAGGTTTCGCTATTTACAAACCCTTTAGAAAACATCTTTGGGTTATATTAACTTTCATTTTTACCTTATTTATTTTTAGCTATTTTAAAGCTAAATCGTATTATGCTTTAGGTTTATATCCTGTTTTACTAGCTTTTGGAAGCGTTTATATCAGCCAGGTTATGGGTAAAAAGTATTTGGTTCCTTCCTTGTTAATGATTTTTATTATTGGCTCTTTTGCTTACATCGTTCCGATCATGATGCCTGTTTATGCACCTGAAGGTATTATAGCAAACCATAAAAGATACGAACGCGTTGGTGCATTACGCTGGGAAGACGGAAAAGATCATGATTTACCACAGGATTATGCCGATATGCAAGGTTGGAAGGAATTATCAGCAATTGTCGATTCTGCTTATGTAAAAGTTAAAGATAAATCTGCTTTAATTGTTCGGGCAGATAATTACGGTCAGGCTGGGGCAATTAACTATTACTCGAAATATAAGAACATTAATGCAGTTGCTTACAATGCCGATTACCTGTATTGGTTTAAAATTGAAAAGCCAATTAAAGATTTGATTTTGATTAGAGGAGCCAACGAGAAAGATCCTGAGCGAAAAAAAGAACAGCCATTTTTTGATAAAATTACTAAGATTGGTGAATTGAAAAACCCTTATGCCAGAGAAAAAGGTGCAACGGTTTTCTTGTTAGAAGGTGCTAAAATAGATATTAACAGTAGATTAAAATCAGAAATAGAAGAAGAAAAACATGACCATTAACGAAGCGCAGGAAACTGTAGATAAATGGATTAAAACCACCGGAATAAGGTATTTTAATGAATTAACCAATACTGCCATACTAATGGAAGAAGTTGGGGAGGTTGCTAGAATTATGGCAAGAAAATACGGTGAGCAATCTTTTAAAAAAAGTGATGAAGATGTAAATCTAGCCGATGAAATGGCTGATGTACTATTTGTTTTAATCTGTTTAGCCAATCAAACAGGCATTAATTTAACTGATGCTTTAGAAAAGAATCTGCATAAGAAAACCATCCGCGATGCAGACAGGCATAAAAATAATGAGAAATTAAAATAGCTTTCAGCAAGAAGTTACCAGTTGCCTAACCCACAAACTCCATTAATGTTCGGTATGCTACAAAGCGGTTATTAAATTTATCATTCAAATTTTGCTGTAAAGCTGGTGCATAAACTTCTTGATATTGATTGTAACTTTCTAACGTTTCTGCAACATATTGTGCACAATATGTAACACCCTCATTAGGCGAATCCAAAACTTTTAATAATCTGTGTGATACAAACATGCCCGTTGCCATTACTTCAGGAATATGAACTTCCTGCATCCATTGCAACCACTCTTCGGCAACCGCATCTTCTAAAATTAAAGTAACATTATATAATAACATGCTGTAAAGATAATAAATAAGGTAATATGGGTTTAAAACAATAACGCACACAAAAAAATAAGCTTTACCGAAATTTGCATAACAAAAGATAAAGCTTAATTAGAACGGAGCATAGTATATTTGGATAGTAAAAAATAAATCGTGTCTAAAAAGCTTTTTATTGTTTAGATAATCATAAATTTTTCGAACTTAGGGGTTTAAGCAGTATTTATCTTTTTACCCCTCAATGAAACATTTTCGTATCTATAGATTTTTTAAGGCCTTTATTATTATTGCTTTTTTAACAATGGTATGTTTTTTTGCATTTGCATCAGAAGACAGACATGTTTTTGCAAGCAATTTATTCCTGCGAACACTTGCAGATTTGTATTCCTTTTTCCAATTTCCTACTCATACATTTCTATTTAATTTTTTAGGAGCGCACCTTTGGTTGTACTTTTTCGGGCTTGTATTTAATTCGGCTTTTTACGCATTTCTAGTAGAGCTTGGTCTGTCCACTGAAACTACTTACCGACAAAATAAAAAGAAAAAAGAAACTGAGAGTTAAACACCATCTCCACGTAAATTTCTAAACCTTTTTCTTGCCTCAGCACTAAACATACTGCCTGGATAATCAGTAATCAATCTTTGGAAATATATTTTTGCTTCGGCAATATTGTTAAGTTTTTTCTCATATAAATCGGCAAGGGTAAATAAAGCATCATCTGTCCAAATGCCATCTTTAAAATCATCTGTTAATTTTTTTAATATCACAGCAGCTTGTTCAAAATCTTCAGATTTTATTAAAATCCTGGCTTTGCTCATTAAAATTGCATCTGCTAAACTGTTTTGCGGATATTTTAGTGATATGCTATCTAGTTTTTTTACAGCCTGAGCTGTCAAATTCATGAAAACAAGCATTTCCGCATCGGCATATATTTTCAATGCGCTGCTGTCTGTTGGTGTTTGAATGTTATCAGAAATTAATAGGCTTAAATTCAAGGCATCATTTGCAATAAGCTGCGAGGTTGCTGCTTTTAAAACCAAACACTGGCCATTACTGTAATCAAAGTTACCCTGATAAAAAGATAGTTTTGCACTCCTGTACCGAGCTTCATTGCCTATTGCCTGTCCTTCAAATTGCTTGCTAACCTGTTCGTAAACTAAAAATGCTTCCCAAGGTTGATTTGTTAGTATGTAAATATCACCTAAATCCAATTTTAGCTGACCAATTTCCAATGCATTTATTCCAGGAATTTTAATGGCATCTTCCAATGCTATTTCGGCTTTGGCAGGTTCATTTAAATAATATGACTGAAGCGTTGCTAATTTTTTTATTGCAAATAGCGTGTTTTTGTTTTTACCACTTTCATCAATCAAAGTTTGATAATCTTTTGCCAATAATTCCAGATCATGTATATTATATTTTCCTTTGGTTTGGATGCTATACTTTGTATTAAGCATCTCAATTTTTGAAGGCAAGTAATATTGATTTTCTTTTCCCTTAGTTAACAGATATTCGTAAGCCTTTATCGCTGTTTCGTACGCACTGTTATCAACAAATGTATATATGGCATTAAATAATGTGCCGCCATCTGCTTTGGTTCTTTTGTCAAATGCAATTAATTGTCGCAGGGCCATATCGTAATCCTGTTGCTGAATGTAATTCCATGTTAAAAGTTGTATATAGATTTCAACATCAGGTTCTTTTTGAATTTTTTTTAAAATACCTGCCTGAAAGGCTTGATAATCTGTCTTATCTTCAAAAAGTATTGCAAGCACAGCTTCTGCTTGTGGTAGTAATTGTGGAGTGCTTGGCAGAATATCAAGATATTCCTGCATTAGCATAAGTTTGTCTTTTTTAAACTTATAAATATTCAGCAATTCGAAAGTAAACGCTTTATCATCATTCATTAATTTACGACCCTGTTTAAAAGTTTGAATCGCATATTCATAATTTTCAAAACGATAAAAACTATTGGCAAGCATCCTGATTTTAAATTCATCTTTGGGAAGCTTGCTAATAACGTCTGTAAAGATTTTATTTGCGGCGTTTGGATCTCCTTTTTCTTGATAAAGTTTACCTAAAGCAATAGAATATATTTCCGATTGAGGAGATTGCCTGATTTGTTTTCTTACAATTTTTTCAGCAACATCATACTTCTTTAATTTTAGTAGTGTATTGAAATAAATATCGAAATAGCCTTCGTTATTAGGGCTCGAAAATAGTTTCTCGAAAATAACTGCCGCTTTATCGTAATCGCCTTCCTGATAATATTGTATGGCTAAAGAACTTTCATCAGGTACAACCTGCCTGTTCTGGCGAAAATTTTGAGCCTTTGCCGAGTAACAGAAAAATAAAATGATGATGAAAATAACACGTTTCATAATCCTAAATTATAAGATTTAAATTTAACATTTTAATACATCTTTATTTAAATCCTTTAAATGTATAAAACGTATTTTAAATGTTACTTGTATTTTATGTGTTTATTTTAAATACTAAATTGGAACCAACCTATATTTGATAAGGTAAGTAACATTGTTACTGTATTTCGCATTTAAGCTGCTATGTTATTATATTTTTGTTGTCCAGTAAGGAAATTATATATGTTAAAGAATATTATTTTATTGGCTTTAGTTGCTTTTATTTGGGCTTGCAAAGGTACCAAGGAGGAGAAAATTATACCAGTAGATAATTTTTTTAGAACGCAGGATAAGGCGTATTATCATGTATCTCCAGATGGGAAGAGTCTTTCTTACCTAAAGTTACAAGATAAAAAACTAGATTTATTTATTGAAGATATTGAAACTGGTAGCGTAAAGCAGCTTACTCATTTGGATGAAAAAAGTATCAGCTTTTACTTTTGGACAAGTAATAATGAATTGATTTATTATACTGAAGATGAATCAAAAGAGCGGAAATCGGATTTATTCGTTGTAAGTAAAGATGGGAGCAGGCGAAAGCAGTTGAGCTCTAACGAAAAAACAAAAGTTAGGGTTATTGAAGACCAGCTGATTGATGACAAATACATAATTTTAGCTTCTAACAAACGTGATTCTACAGTTTTTGATGTTTATCGCCTAAATGTTCGTACAGGTAAAATGGATATTGCTGCAAAAAACCCTGGTAACGTTACAGAATGGGTTACTGATAACAAGGGTATTTTGAAAATTGCGGTGGCAAGCGATGGAGTTAATGAAACTTTACTATACCGGGAGAATGAAACTTTACCTTTTAAACCGGTTATTACCAATAATTTTGAAACAACGCTTCAGCCGGTTGCATTTGCAGAAAATGAAAAAGATGTGCTTTTTGCTATATCTAATGTAAATCGTGATAAAAATGCATTGGTTGCTTTAGATTTAAAAACCGGCAGAGAGAAGAAAGTACTTTTTGGTAACGATACTTTAAATGTTGTAGATGCTAAATATTCGAAGGCTAAAAAGAAGATGATTTTTGTAACCTGCGAAACCTGGAAGAAAGAAAAATTCTATCTTGATGATAGTACAAAGGTAAAGTATGCTCAAATAGATAAACTCTTACCTGGTACTGAATGGCGTATTATGGATAAAGACAAGGGCGACAATACATTTGTTGTTAGAACATATACTGATAGAAATCCTGGTTCTTATTATTTATATATTGCCGGACAGAATAAACTAAAAAAACTTGCAGACATAAATCCTTCTATTAATGAAAAGGATATGAGCGAAATGAAACCCATTAGCTATAAAAGTAGCGATGGGTTAACGATTAATGGGTATTTGACATTACCGAAGGGTAAAAACGCAACAAATCTACCTCTAGTTGTTCTGCCTCATAGCGGTCCGGGTGGGCGTAATATCTGGGGTTATAATGCCGATGTGCAATTTTTTGCCAATAGGGGTTATGCTGTTTTGCAAGTAAATTATCGTGGTTCAACAGGTTATGGTAAATCTTTTTATGCCGCAGGCTTTAAACAATGGAGCGATAAAATACAGGAAGATGTTAACGACGGCGTTAAATGGTTAATTAAAGAAAAAATTGCTAATCCTAAAAAAATTGCGATTTATGGTAATGGTTTAGGTGGCTTTGTAGCATTGAATTGTTTATATAAAAATCCCGATATTTATGCTTGTGGCGGATCTAATTCAGGCGTAATTAGCTTGTTTAGTTATCTTACAACAATACCTCCATTTCTAAAATCGAATTTACAGATGTATTATGAGATTTTTGGAAATCCGGAAACTGATACAGATTATACCCGTTTTGCATCGCCAGTTTTTCATGCAGATAGATTTAAAGCACCAGTTTTTATAGCACAAAATCCAAAAGATCCTCGTGTAAATGTTGCGCAGGGTGTTCAGTTTGTAAAAGAACTTAAAAAGCGGAATGTGCCTGTAACTTATATCGAAAAAGAGGAAGGTTCTAACCCTGTGCTGCGCCAGCAAGGACGAACAGCTCTGTACAAAGCACTTGAAGGTTTTCTGCAAGAAAATCTTAAACAAAGGTAGGTTATGGCTCTGGATAAAAAGAGTGGCTATCGAAAAAATTTTTCTTTGAGTGTTACGTTTATTGCACTCATTTCTATATTATTTATACTTTCTTTATTTCTGGCATTTAATTATAGTAAAAAGTCAATAGAAAATGAGTTTGTATCAGAAAAGGTTAATGTTTTAGAAGAAAGTATAAAGCCGTATAATGAATTTTTTCAAAATAAAATGCCCGAGGTATCTTACTACAATGGGTTTTTAGATTCGGCAACGGCATCAAAGTTTGTCGATACGGTTGTGCATAAGTTTCCATTCGTAGATAAAGTGATGTTCTACGATTCGGAAGTTAAAAACGTTCCTGTTAGAGATGGCGTTAATGTCGGTCATCTTTCCATCGGTCCAAAATCAATATTTCAATTCGGTAAAAAAGTTAATCCCGATTCTGTGAAATTATTTTCCGAACAATATAGTCGGTCATTTAGAATTGATGATGATTTTAACAGTATGGCGCTTAAGTTAGTACGTTTTATTGATCAAATCGATACAGCCTCCGTGCCTACTCAAGAAGAGTTATTTACCAATTTTTCTGTAGTTCTTTCTAACAAAATTACCTATCTAAATATTCCAAGGCGAGAAGATTTAAAAGTTTATAAAGAGATGCTGCAAAGTAAACTAAATCCTGCTCCGGTTTATCAGCAGGATATACTTGTCTTTGATCTCGACCCGAAAAAAATAAAAATAATCAATACACGGCCACTGCTGTATCAAATTATACGCGTTGAACCTTTAACTTACGATCCGATTGATACATCTGATGAAAATATTACGACCGAAATTGCGCTACCTGGTGCATTTTCAGACTTTAAACTTTATTTTACATCTTCAAAATCTTATATAAAGAAAGAGATATTTATTTATTTCATGCCGATTGCTTTAGTACTTTTATTAGTCTATGGAGTACTTTTACTGGTTGCGTTTTTAATTTATCGTAACTTAAACATAAACAGTAAAATGTTTAAGCTCCAGTATGATTTCGTTAATAATTTAACTCATGAATTTAAAACGCCTGTAAGCGTAATAAAAATCGCCGGAAACAACATTAAAAGTGCAACAGCATTAACTCAAAAAGAGCAGCAACTTTACGGCAAAATATTGGATGAAGAGGCTGATAAATTAAACGGATTGATGAACAAATTACTTGCTTTTACCCAAATTGAAAATAAAGCAATCATACTTAATCAGGAAGAGGTTAATATCGAAGATTTTATTGAAAGCACAATTGAATCGCATACGCTTAAACACCCAGATTTTATAATGACTTATGAAGTTGTTGGCTTTAAAACTTTTATAACCGACCCGGTTTTATTGGGTAGTTTATTTGATAATCTTGCTGAGAATGCCTACAAGTATTCGAACCCGGGAAATAAGAAATTAAATGTAAGCGCTAAGCTGATAAAAGGTGTTTTGGTTTTTCGCTTTGCAGATAAAGGAATTGGCATTCCTTCTTCAGAATTAAATAATATATTTAAAAAGTTTTTTAGAATACAGAATGAATATAATCAAATGGGAAGTGTGGGCTTGGGTTTGGCATTCTGCAAAGAACTGGTTAACTTTATGCAGGGCGAAATTACTGTAAAAAGCAAAATAGGAATGGGTACAGAGTTTAAGGTTGTACTGCCTTATAATATTAAAAATTGAAATATTTAAAAAATTGAAATGTTGCTTTTCAATGGTAAAACTCTGCAACCTTTTAACTTTATAACCTAACAACACACAAATGTCTAAAGAAGTAAAAATATTAATTGTTGAGGATGATGAAAATCTTCGCTTTTTGGTAGCACATCGTTTAAAAGCTGAAGGCTATAATGTGCTTGAAGCTAACGATGGGGAAGCGGGCGAAAGAATGATTTTGGCCGACCAACCTGATATTGTTTTATTGGATTGGATGATGCCGGAAAAACAAGGTGCCGAAGTATGTGAGAGTGTTCGCAAACAGGGTTTCGAGAATTTAATTATCATGATGACTGCGAAGGCACAGGATGTAGATAAAATTGATGCTTACAATTTCGGTGCATCTGACTATATCACAAAGCCATTTAATATGGATGTTTTGGTGGCCATGCTTGAAAGTAAAGTGAAGTTCATTGTAAATAAAGATATGGCTGAAATTCATCGTTTCGGTAATATGGAACACCATCCAAATATCCATACTTTATTTAGAGATGGTAAAAAAATTGAGCTTACAATATTAGAGAACCGTATTCTACTTTATTTCTTGCGTAATCCTGGTAAAGTAATTAATAGAGATGAATTAATGCTTGTGGTTTGGGGCTACAACTCTGATGTAAATACACGTACACTAGATATGCACATCGTGCGCTTACGTAAAAAAATTGAATTAAATCCGGATAACCCACAATTGTTGCAAACTGTTCGTGGTGTTGGATATCGCTTCAACGCAGGATAAATATTGATTGAATGAGAGATTGATTGAATGAGAGAATGATTGAATGAGAGAATTTATGTTAAAAGGTCAAAAATTCACTCATTCAAAGTTCTTTGATGTCTAATTAAGTGCTTTTAAGGGTAAAAATCGTTATCTCTGGTAAAACACCAACCCTCCCAGGGTAACCTAAGAAACCATATCCTACATTAACATAAAGTTGCTGTTTCTGCTCACGGTATAATCCTGCCCATTCTTTGTAAATATATTGTACTGGACTCCATTGGTTTTCTTTTAAACGAACACCAAACTGCATTCCATGTGTATGCCCGCTGAACATGGCATCAATTTGGGGATATTTCTGTAAAACTTCGCCACGCCAATGAGACGGGTCGTGACTCAACAAAAGCTTAACCGGTAAATCATCTGTATTTTGAACAGCCAGCTCCATTTTTCCGTATTTTGGAAAACGACCCATTCCCCAGTTTTCGATGCCTAAAATCCCTATTTCCTCACCATCAACCTTTAATCTTCGGTTTTGGTTCATTAATAAATCGTAACCCATAACCTTATGTACATCGATAATATCCTGAAGGTTTTTTATTTTGGCTGGAGATGAATCTTTTCCAAAGTAATAATCACCATAATCATGATTTCCTAAAGTAGAATAAACACCAAGCGGAGCTTTAACTTTTGCGAAAATATCCTGATATTCCCTTACCTCATTTGTTAAATTGTTAACTAAATCGCCAGTGAAGAAAACAAAGTCAGGTTTTTCCGCTAAAAGCATATCAACACCACCTTTTACCGCAGTTTTATTATAAAAACTACCAGAATGTATATCAGAAATTTGACCCATTGTTATTCCATCAAAGGCTTTTGGAAGATTAGGAAGAATTAGATTAACTCTTCTAATCTGGTAATCGTAAGCACCAGAAATTATACCCCAACTTAAAGAAGTTAAGGGGACAGCCGCAGCAACCAAACCTGCCTTAACTAAAAATTCTGATCGAGAAATTGGCTCAGCTTCTCTAACTGGTTGGTCTTTTATAACTTGTTTTTTTCTGAAAATTTTGATCAACAATCTTCGCAAATCATCTAAAATTAGGAAAGGTAGCATCGCCATTTTACAGGCAACAGTTAAAAAGAATGCGACTAATATAATGGCTCTTAAAGTGAGAAAAAGATTTAAATAAATTCCCGCAAAAACCCCAATGATTAATAGAATACTAAATAACCAATATAAAACACCAAAGATTTTTTTAGTTTTAGGTTTCCAGTTTTTAAATACAGCGATAATTGCCTTGAAGCAATAAATATCAAAGGCAATAATGAATATGCAGGCGGCAATAATGAATGGTAATCTTCCCATAAAATCGGGTTATTCGAGTTAAATTAAAAAAATAAAGCAGGTTTTTATAACTCGCCTAAATTAAGTATTTGAAGTAAATAAATTATCTAAAATTCGTTTAGGGTTATCTAAAAAAGATTTGTAAACCCTGTAAATTTCAGATTCCTCATATTTTACTTTAGTAATTTTAGCATCAGCCATTTCGTAAATAGACGCATTTGGATAAGCTAAGAGAATAGGGGAATGCGTTGTAATGATGAATTGCGCATTTTTATCAACCAAGTTATTAATTTTTGACAACATGGCAATTTGCCTTGTAGCTGAAAGTGCCGATTCAGGTTCATCTAAAATGTAAATCCCATTTCCACTAAATCGATTCATAAATAACGCCCAAAATGATTGCCCGTGAGATTGTGCGTGTAAGGAAACACCGCCGTATGATTCTATAATTTTTATTTGTCCGCCAGGTTCTTTATCAAGTTTATCAATCTCACTTGCAACATTATAAAAACTTTCACCCCTTAAGAAAAAACCATCTTTAGGTTTTCTGAAACTTTTGCTAATGGTTAAATAGTTATGTAACTCTGAGTGTGTCGCCTTACTGGAAAAATTGAAATTTTTACTTCCGCCCTCGGCATTGAAACCCAAACTTACTGCAAGAGCTTCTATCAATGTGGATTTTCCAACGCCGTTTTCGCCTGTAAAGAAAGTGACATTTGGATGAAATGCCAGTTCCTTAAATGATTTTAAACAAGGAATGTTAAATGGATATCTATCAGGAAGGTTCTCCTGATTCAATCTCAAAGATAAAAGATATCCTTTAAACTCCATTCTAATTTAATCCCTGATTCACTAATTTTTTCATTCAGTTCTATCTAAAATCGTCTTCATCTTCTTCCTCATCAAATTCAGCGTTAAATAAACTGCCGAACATATCAGTAAATCCGAAACCGCCATTTAAGAAGTTTTTACTCAGTTGAGAATATTCAGCCAGGCCATGTAAAACGAATTCCATTAACAGCAAAGTTTGGTTTTCGCTTAATTTTGGGTGGAATTTCTTAACCAATTCATAAAGACTAGGAACAGACATCAACGCTTTTTTATATTGCGAATTTGTCAAGGTATCGGTAACATCTAAATTATTCCCCTCTGTAAACCATTCGGTAATTTCAGTATAAGGATTAGCCGTTTTCGATTTCTTCGCTTTCTCAGGGTCTGGGAAATAACGAGCGAATAAGGTTTTAACTGCTTTGCCAATTAAGGTTGTAGCTACGTGGGCTGGTCCTTCCAGTTCTCCCTCATAAACCAATTCTATTTTTCCTGTTATAGCAGGAATAATGCCAGCCAAATCCGCTAAACGAACTACAGTATTCTTCTCTCCAGAAATTAACATTCTACGTTCGGCAGTACTGATTAAATTTTCGTATGCTGAAATGGTTAGCCTTGCCGATACACCCGATTTTTGGTCGATGTATTCACTTTTACGAGCCTCGAATGCAATTTGTTCAATTAAGTCTTTTACCAAACCATCTGCTTCAATATTTGCTTTTTGCTCTGCAGTAAGTTTTGCCTCCTGAAATGTAATTTTACGGGATATTTCGATGCTTTTTGGATAGTGGGTTAAAATCTGACTTTCAATTCTATCTTTCAGCGGCGTTACGATACTGCCACGATTGGTGTAATCTTCTGGATTTGCAGTAAATACAAACTGAATATCAAGAGGTAATCGCAATTTGAAACCTCGGATTTGGATATCTTTTTCTTGCAACATGTTAAACAAAGCAACCTGAATTCTAGCTTGCAAATCAGGCAATTCGTTAATTACGAAGATGCTTCGGTGTGCTCTGGGGATTAAACCAAAGTGGATTACACGCTCATCATTATAAGTTAATTTTAAAGTGGCGGCCTTAATCGGATCAACATCGCCAATTAAATCGGCTACGGTAACATCTGGCGTAGCCAGTTTTTCGGTATAACGCTCGCTGCGGTGCAGCCAGGCAATTTCTGTCGCATCTCCATTAGTGGCAATTTCATTTTTAGCATACCAGGAAATCGGATTCAATGGATCATCAAAAATTTCGCTGCCAGCAACATAAGGGACATATTCATCCAATAAATTAACCATTAAACGAGCGATACGTGTTTTGGCTTGTCCCCGTAAACCTAAAAGTAAAATGTTATGACGAGATAAAATTGCAGTTTGCAACTCTGGAATTACCGTTTCATCATAACCAATAATACCTTCAAACTCTGCCTTATTACCCTTAAGTTGTTTAATCAGATTTTCTCTAAGTTCTTCTTTAACAGACCTTGATTTATATCCTGTTGTTTTTAATTCGCCTAATGTAGTATTTTGCATATTGATTTGTTACGTGTTGTAAGTTACGTGTCAGCAGGGTTTATTTAAGAGCATAAAAAGATATTTGCACTTAAACAAGCAACCCATAACTTTTAACTTATTTTACTGTTTTTCTTCTATTCTTAATGTAATCCTCAAAAATATATTCTCCCAATCCGTTTAGCGAGCTATAAAAAGCTCTGCCTCCATTAATTTCAGTAAACTGGCGGACGAATTGTTGTAAATAAGGATCCTTAGCAATCATAAATGTTGTAATTGGTATTTTCAATCGCTTGCATTGAGCTGCCATATTTAAGGTCTTGTTGATTACCTTTCTATCCAAACCCATACTATTTTTATAATACTTGCCATTTTCTTTCAAACAGGTTGGTTTCCCATCTGTAATCATAAAAATCTGTTTATTGTGCGTTTTACGGCGGCGAAGTAAATCTGCTGCCAACTCTAAACCCGCGTAAGTATTTGTATGGTATGGGCCAACCTGTAAATAAGGCAAATCCTTAACACTAATAGGCCAAGCGTCATTGCCGAAAACAACAATATCCAAAGTATCTTTCGGATATTTTGTTTTAATTAATTCGGCTAAAGCCATTGCAACCTTTTTGGCAGGTGTAATTCTATCTTCGCCATATAAAATCATGGAATGTGAAATATCAATCATCAAAACCGTAGAAGTCAAAGTTTTAAAATCCTTTTCCTCTACTTCTAAATCTCTGTCAGTTAAGGTGAAATCGCCAATACCATGGTTAATCTGTGCATTTTGAATAGAGGCCGTCATGTCGATTTGGTCTAAACTATCGCCAAAACTATATTCGCGTCTATCCGCATTTTTCTCTTCGCCAATGCCCGATTGGTTACTGTTATGGTTCCCTCTACCCGATTTTTTTAGCTTTCCGAAAATTTCATCTAACGCCGATTTACGAATCGTTTGCTCAGTTTTGGCCGTAATTTTAAACTCACCCGATTGATTATCCTCGGTCAGGTAGCCTTTATCTTTCAGGTCGTCAATAAAATTCCCAATGCCGTAATCGTTATTAGTCAGCTTGTATTGTTTATCGAGTTCATTCAGCCAGCTTAGCGCTTCAGCTGCATCGCCCGAAGTATAATTTAGCAGTTCGCTAAATAATTTTAGTAACTCATCGAACCCACCCTTTGGCGTATCGCCAGGCTTATAATCAGAAAAACGAAAACCTCTCATGTGCTTGTATTAACGAATTATCGAAGATAAAAGTTTCGATTTGCATTAATTTAAGCGGTGTGTCATATTTGGGTTATCAGCAAAAAGACTAAAGCTGAAATATCGAAGTTAAACCCCAGGCCAACAGCTTAGAATGGAAAACGCCCAACTGAAAACTCATTTGGGCGTTCTCCAAGCTACGCAAGGGTCGGGCTTTTCAGGGCTTCGCTGTGCTACGGTACCAATGAAAAATTGGTACTGAACCCTTACAATCCTTAACGGAAGCCCCACAGTAATAAGGTGGATGCCAAAAAAGCACGTGAAATAATATGGTCTTCATTGCGAGGCATGAAGCAACTTTAATACTTTTGGTTGGCAGCGATAGTTGTAGGATTGTTTCGTGCCTCGCAATTAAGATGAGCTAAATTTGCTTGTCAATCCGTGTTTCCAAAAAAAGTAATCTATGAATTTGAAGTTAGCTCAACGCCATATGATAAATCTTCTTGTTATATTCAGGATTTGCTCCAGCTTGAGATGCTACAAAAGCACCAACCTTGCAAGCATTATCTAAAATGGTTTCCATGGTATAGCCCTGCAAATAACAAGCAATAAAAGTAGCTAAGAAAGCATCGCCGGCACCAACAGTATCTACAACCTGAACTTGATAGCCAGAATGTTTAAAAAACTTACCATCTTTTAAAACACAAGCACCTTTATCGCCAAGTGTTAAGCAAATAATTTCGATGTTAAATTGAGTAGAAAGTTGTTTTAAAATCTGTTCATCGGTATTACCTGTTAAACCAAATGATTCCCTTACCCAAACAATTTCATCTTCATTAATTTTTAAAATATCGGCTTGTTTTAAAAGTGAATAAATTAACTCTTTTTCGTAAAATGGTGCTCTAAGATTGATGTCAAATATTTTAATTTTAGCATTCTCTAAAAGGGAAAAGATGGTTTTTCTAGATTTTTCATCTCTACAAGTTAAACTGCAATAAACAAAAGCATCAGCTTGCTTTACCGCTTCTAAATTTTCATCAGTTACTTTAGTATCATCCCAGGCAACAGGTTGTTTTATGGTATAGGTTGCCTGATGCTTTTCATCCAATTGCACCACAACTGTGCTGGTTGGTAATTCGTTATTTACCTGAATTAGATTCGTAGGAAAATGGCTTGCAGCAAGAAAATTTAATAGTTCTTTGCCATTATCATCATTTCCGACAGCACTAATGAAATTGCTTTCTATGTTTTGTTTATGAAGATTTAATGCAACATTCATACTTGAACCGCCTGCTTTTTTACCTTCTGGAAATACATCCCATAGTATTTCCCCAATTGTGATAACTTTATTTTGCATAAGTAATATTAGAACTGTAAAGAAACAATTTTAAACTGTGCAACGGAATAATTTGTTTTATATCTTTACAATAAGACCAAAAAATTATGAAAAGAATTTTAATTGCTGCTATCATGTTAGTTTCATTAGGAACGTTTGCACAAACTGCTAATAACAAGCAAGCCATTTTGAATGTGTTGGAGAAACAACGCCAAAACTGGAATAATGGTGATTTAGAAGCTTTTATGCAAGGTTATGTAAAAAGTGATAGCTTGCTTTTTGTGGGTAAAAGTGGTCCAACCTATGGCTGGCAGAAAACTTTAGATAATTATAAAAAAAGTTATCCTGGTAAAGCAGGGATGGGTACATTAACTTTTGGAATTAAAAAAGTTGATTTTTTTAATAAAGATGTGGCATTCGTTTTAGGAAGCTGGCATCTAAAGCGTGAGAAAGATGAGCCTCAAGGTTATTTTACTTTGCTTTTTAAAAAGATTAAAGGCGAGTGGAAGATTTTCGTAGACCATTCGAGCTAAAATAGATGTGAATGTAAGGCGGGAAATGTGTGAGGGAAGAATATTAATCTATATGTTTACAACATCTGTGCAGCTGAGGTTCCTCTTCGGGAATCAATCTTTGTTCCAGTGAACACTAACTATTGAGATAAATATAAAGGGCTTATTCGAATACTATGTTAGCCGTTAAAAAAACTCAAAGATGACTATCCGGTAGCTACTCTCCCAACTTAAAATCCTTATAGTAAAAATCTTTATCCTCATCAGTAATCGTGCGAATTATTCGGCAAGGGTTTCCGGCTGCAAAAACATTATCCGGAACATCTCTTGTTACTACACTTCCCGAGCCAATAACCACATTTGAACCAATTTTTACGCCTGGATTGATAACTACATTCCCACCAATCCAAACACTATTGCCGATGGTAATTTCTTGTGCCCACTCGTGTTCCTGGTCGCGAAGGTGTGCGTGTATTGGGTGACCAGCGGTGTAGATTGCCACATTAGGTGCAATAAACACACTATTGCCAATGCTGACTTTAGCGCAATCTAAAATAACCAGATTAAAGTTGGCGTAAAAATTATCTCCTATCTCAATGTTATACCCGTAATCGCAACGAAATGGAGGTTCTATATAAAACATCTTTTCGGTTTTCCCGAATAATCTTTTTAATAATTCTTTTCGCTGTTTAATAAATTTTGGAGCCAGATTATTAAATTCAAAAATTACCTCACGGGCTTTTAATCGCTCTTTTGATAGTTCTGCATCGCCAGCTTGATAAGCTTTTCCCGCAAGCATTTTTTGCTTTTCTGTAAGTATAATAGGTTCCATATAATGCGTTAATAATTACCGAATTTATAAAAGATTATGAAACTCTATCTATTATTTTAAAGGTTATTTCATAATGGCGAATCAACCATCAGCTAAAAACAAAAACGGGGCTACCGTTATCGATGCCCCGTTTTTATTATATGTAAAAATAGATTACGGTCTTCCCTTTGCTAATGCGTTTTCAGCAATTTTAACTGCTTTTTTTTCTCTCCAATTGGCATATTTCTCTTTGAAAGTCATTTTGATTAAACTATCAATGGCGCCGTGGGTAAATAAACTCCATACGCTAGCAACTTTTCTGGAAATTGACTGATCCCAGGCACGTAAGCTTAATGAAAATGAGCCGTCTAAATATTTCATCCAATGCCACATTCCTGTTGGCATAAATAAAGTATCGCCATGTTCTAAGAAAACTTCGTAACCTTCAATACCATTAAGGGCAGGGAATTTTTTAAAATCAGGATTGGCAACATCATAATCTTCTAAAGCATAAGTTGCATTGGGTAAGCAATAAAGCCTATCTTTCCATTTATTGTCAAATAGAACAATGTGTTTTCTGCCGCCAAAATGAGTATGGAAAATATGAGGTAAGTCGATATCGTAATGTAAAAATGTTACCGAATTAGAGCCGCCAAAAAACATTGCTGGCATGCTTTCTATAAAGCCGCCCATTAAATCTTTCGGTATCTTAATATCGTTAATTAAACTTGGCACTTTTTTAAATAAATTGAAGAAGAAAATCCTCAATTCAGTAGGTTCGCGTTTAATTAAATCAAGGTAATCACCAAACTTCATATGTGCCGTAGCAGCATTTATTGGTTTTGATGGGTCTGCTTTAGAGTTATCGTATAGTGGAACTTCTAAATCGCCACCAATTTCCTTTAAATATCCCGTTGTCCATTTTTCTCTAGCAGGCCAATCTTTTGTTAAGCCCCGAATAACTAATGGTTTTTTAGTTTTCAGGTATTTTTTCTTGAAATCTTCTGGAGTGATATTCTCGACGATGTCTACAGGTTTTAAAATGAAACTCATGCTTTTAAAATTGGTTATTTGTTGCCGAAAAGCAAATGTGTAAATTTTATTTTACAAATTGGATAGCTTTAAAGAAATGTGACGCAAATTATTTAATTCTGAATTTTTATTAAGTTAACAATTAAAAGTTTTTAGTTTGTAATTATCATTAGTTTGTTGGTTATTAATAAACCAGCAATTTAATCGCTTCTACAATTATAAATTTCAATAATTAACCTTCAGCTAAAACTTTTCTTCCAACAATTTCAGTATAAGCTGCATCCCATAAATCGATGCGTTTTTGTAAGGCATTTTTTGTTGTTTCTTCAGCCTCTGCCCAAAAGGTTTCATCTTTTTGGCAAAGCTTTTCTGTCATTGATAAAGCCAAATGACTATGATGATCGCCGTCTACTTCAATGTGGCGTTCTAAATAATATTTAAAAATGGAAACCTTTTCTGGTTGAGTACTATTTAAATCATTAACCATACTAAAGAACATGTTCGGAATTAAATCCTCTCGGCCAAATGTAAAACTAGCTGCCTGGAGATGGCTTTTTCTACTATTAATAGTCTCAAAAGTTGAACGAACGAAATTTCTTGCTGCTTCTGGCACCAAAGCCAATTCAAAAGCCATGTCGAAATCTCTGCCATTATTTATAGAAACTAAAAAATTATTAATTGGTGCAATATTAGCTCCACATTGTTGCATTGCATCTAAATATAATTCGAAATGACTTTTAATATCTCCTTTCGCATCAAAATCACTTTCTTCTCCGGCTACAATTTCGTTAATTAATTGTCTGGTTACAGCATCGCCAACAGGAAACCAAGGCAAGGTTGTACAGGTTAAATTTATCTGGAGCGATTTTAGTAGCGACATAAAATCCCACACAGCATAAATATGGTGTTCCATGAAAATTTGCAAATCCTCCAATTCACTAATTTCTGCATATACTTTATGGTTAATAATCTGCTGCCTTAATGGCTCAATATTTTCTTGAATTTTTATAATTTTGGGATGCATCTTATCCTAGTTATTAAGTTTTATTTATTGAATTAAAGGAAGTTATTACTCTCATTCTGTTTCTCTTGCCAAAATTAATTAGTTATTAGCACCAATTACTACAAAATCTAAAACCTGAAAAACAGCTGACAAATAAATATTCAACTGATTAATTATTGACAATAAAAAAAACGCTTCTGCAGAGCAGAAACGTTTTTATGTAAATTGGGATGTGAATATTATTTTGGCATTAAAACAGTATCCACTACATGGATAACACCATTTTTTTGATTAACATCTGCAATGGTTACTGTACTCATTCCACCTTTTGCATCAGTTAACATTAATTTTTTACCCATCATTTGAGCAGTAAGTTTTTCACCTTCTACAGTTGTAAGTTCTGCTTTACCACCTCCAGCTTTAATTGCTTTAGCAATTGCTTTGCTATCCATTTTACCAGCAACAACGTGATAAGTTAAAATTTTTGTTAAAGTTGCTTTATTTTCTGGTTTTACTAATGTTTCAACAGTTCCTGCAGGTAATTTTGCAAAAGCTTCGTTTGTAGGTGCGAATACTGTGAACGGACCAGCACTTTTTAAAGTTTCTACCAATTCTGCTGCTTTAACTGCTGCAACTAGTGTAGTGTGGTCTTTTGAATTTACTGCATTGTCAACAATGTCTTTAGTTGCATACATTTCTGCACCACCAACCATTGGGTTTTTTTGAGCGTAAACTTGACTTGTAAATGCCATAGTAACAACGGCAATTGCTGATAAGATTAATTTTTTCATTATTTCTAATTTTTAAGTTCTGTTATTTGCACTCATTTACGACGAGTAACAGCTACTTGGATTTTTACAAAGAATAAAAATTTATAATTAATTAATAATGAGGCTCTTAAAATTTTTTGAAAAGATACTGTGGTAATTCTTCGGATAAACTAGTCCGTCTTTTCGCTAAATCTTTTTTGGCAATGCACTACTATTAAGGCACGTTTATGCACCAAAAAAGTATATCGCTGCAATACGGTTTAAATAAATAAGCTTGTTCAAAACACTAACTTTCGATATCAGCTGCATATAAAAAGTTTGTGCATTATTTAAGTAACATTGGCAGCTCTCACTTTTTTCGAGAAATAAGCTGGGAAAAATCGTTTTAAGAATATCGCTTTAGTTTCTTTCCCACCAATGTAAACCTCTTCTTTTTTGGCTTTTACTGCTGCAACAATTTGCTTTGCGCATTCTTCGGCACTCATGCCATTAGCCTGGGCATCATCCATTACTCCTTGACTATTACCGTTAGCCGTTAAAGCATTTACAGAAACTTTTGTTTTTATAAAACCAGGACAAACAATTGAAATATCAATATTTTTATCATACGTTTCAGAACGTAAAGAATCGAAATAACCGTGAAGTGCATGTTTAGATGCGGAATAAGCTGAGCGTAATTTCGTCCCAAATTTTCCAACTAAACTGCTAATCAAAACAATATGTCCACCACCGTTTTTTATCATTAAAGGCAAAACAGCTTTACTTAAAACCACGGTTCCCCAAAAATTGGTGTCCATAATTTTTTGCTCTGTTTTTAAATCAGTTTCTAAAGCCAATCCTCGTTGACTAATTCCGCCGCAGTTAATTAGCAAATCAATCTTACCAAAAATCTTAATTGCATCTATAGCTTTATATTGAAGTGTATCTGTTTCGCTTAAATCGAAGGGCAAAACATGTATGTTAAATGAATTCTGGCAATTGCCTTTAACACGAAATAGTTCATCACGGTTACGGCCTGAGATGATTAACTTACCTCCGGCTTTGAAATATTCGTAAACCAAGGCTTCTCCAATGCCCGAAGAAGCGCCTGTAATCCATACAATTTTAGACATACTATTTAATTATTTAAGTAACTGAGTTATTGAATGACAGAATGATTGAATATCATCTAGAAATTCTTTCATTCACTGCTATTTATAATAAACAACTCTGAAGCAATATGATCGGCAAAAAATTTCCCGCTTTGGCTCAATTTAATTTTTTCTTCACCTAGTATAAGCCAATCTTTATCTTCAAAACCACGCAGATTATGTTTGGTTTCTTCTAAGAAATCTTTGCCGAATTCATCAGTTATTTTTTGTAAATCAGTTCCCCACATGGTTCTTAACGAAGTCATGATATACTCGTTAAATCTATCGTTCAAACTTAATTCTTCAATTAGCTCTGGTAATTTGTTTCGTTCTAATTGCTCCATATATAGCGAATTACTTGCCGGATTCATGTATCGATTCTGTCCGTCAAATCCATGCGCTGATGGACCAATACCAATATAATTAACGCCTTTCCAATAATTGGTATTGTGAATGGCATAGCGATTAGGCTTGGCAAAATTTGAGATTTCATACTGTTCAAAACCGGCTTCTAACAGTTTATCCATCAAAATAACAAATTGCCCGGCGCTCTGATTATCACTAATAGGATTTTGTTGTTTGTTTTTAATGGCATGTGCAAGTGCAGTTCTTGGTTCAACGGTAAGTGCATATGCAGAAACATGCGGCACTTGTAGTTCTACAGCTTTTTCAATGTTGCTAAGCCATTTGGTATCAGTTAAAAGTGGATAGCCGTAAATCAAGTCCAAAGTCAGGTTTTCAAAACCAGCATCCTGACTTCTCCTAATACAATTTTCGGCTTCACTGGCGTTGTGCACCCTGTTCATCCAAACCAAATCTTCATTAAAAAAAGATTGAATACCAACGCTGAACCGGTTAACAGGAAGTTGCCTCAACTCTTTTATTTTCTGTGAGGTTAAATCATCTGGATTGGTTTCGATAGTAATTTCTGCATTTGTATCAACTGAAAAAGTGCTGTTTATGGCATCAAAAATTTTTTGCAAAGAAGATTGAGATAGGATAGAAGGTGTACCTCCACCGAAATATATACTGCCTACCTGCCCAGAAATTCTATCCTTTTTCATTTTAATTTCTTTGCAAATGGCTTCAACCATTTCATCAGCATATTTTAAAGAAGTGCTAAAATGAAAATCGCAATAGTGACAAGCTTTTTTGCAAAAAGGAATATGAATATATATACCGGACATCGCCGTAAAGATACAGCATATTATTATTTCAATTATTTTCTTTAGGTAAACAGTGATTAATCGACTACTTTTGCAATCTTATTTCTGATTGACAGCATGCCGAAATACATTTTAATTCTACTCGCGTTTTTATTGTCTGCACATTTTCTTGAAGCACAACAAATTCCGGCTAAGGTTGATTCAAATTCGGTGATTAAATATCAATACAAAAGATTTCGGCCCGATTCGGCAACACTTGCCAGACAAGTTTTTGTAACTGATTCCATTATAACGCAAACCTGGGTTTTGCCAGATAGCCTAATTAACAAAAATGCATTATTGGATAGTGTTGAGAAAGAGTATATGTTTCCAACCTTGGATTTGCTCGGCTGGCAGAAGAAATATAAAGACTATAAAAAGAAAGAAAACCCTTATCAGTTAGGTCGTTCTATACCTAAAGGAAATGTATGGCTTTTAGGTTTTATATTTATTATGCTTGTTGTGTTTGCAATTTTAAAGAATGCGTTTTCTAAACAGCTTTCAGCAATTGTAGAATCTTTTTTTAGTAATCGAATTTTAAATAATATTAATAAAGAAGATAATTTATTTAGTTCTTGGCCATTTTTACTATTATTTATACAATTCGGATTCATTTTAGGAATGTTTTTCTTTCTTGTAGCACAATATTATGATATGTACCAGGCTAAAGATGGCTTTAAATTTTTCTTTAGCATTTCGATTATTATCATTGTATTTTATGCTTTGAAACTAATTATTTTAAGATTTTTAGGCTTTCTTTTTAACATTCAAAAGCCTGTAAATGAGTATATTTCAATATTGTATTTAAGTTATTTCAATGCATCATTGCTATTTATACCATTGGTTATTGCATTTGCATTATCGCCTTTAAAATATGGTGTAATATATATAGGATTAGCCATCTTACTTTTAGTAGTTATATTTGCCTTTCAATTGCTGCGTGCCGGAATTACAATACTTTCTAATAATAAGTTTTCCAAAATGCATTTATTTTTGTACTTTTGCGCCCTCGAAATATGTCCCGTTTTAATACTAATTAAAACGATAGGATTGTAGCAGAAAAAGGAAAATGCAAGAAAAGAACGACTCTAGAATCCGTAAAGTAAAAAGTATTTTAGTTACTTTGCCGAAACCTGAAACAGAAAAATCTCCCTATTACGATTTAGCTAAAAAGCATAACCTTAAAGTAGATTTTAGATCATTTATTCACGTGGAAGGTGTGCCTGCGAGGGATTTTAGAAAGGATAAAATTAGCCTTGGTGATTTTACAGCAGTAATTTTTACCAGTCGTAATGCTGCAGATCATTTCTTTAGAATTTGCGAAGAAATGCGTTATGATGTACCTGCTGAATTAAAATATTTCTGCCTGTCTGAGACAATTGCTTTGTATCTTCAGAAATACATTCAGTATCGGAAACGTAAAATTTTCTTTGGAAAACAAACGGCTTCAGATTTAGCTGAAGTATTAAAAAAACATGCTAACGAAAAATTTTTGTATCCATGTTCTGATATGGCAACCGAAGATACAATGAAATTTTTAGAAAAGAGCGGTTATGATTTTACGCCTGCAGTTCTGTTTAAAACAGTTGTAAGTGATCTTTCTGATTTAGCCGAGGTTTTTTATGACGTTATTGCGTTCTTCAGTCCATCAAGTATTCAGTCGTTATTTAAAAATTTTCCTGACTTCAAACAAAATAATACTAGGATTGCAGCGTTTGGAGTAAATACAAGTAAAGCAGTAACAGACCTAGGCCTTATTGTTGATATCGCAGCTCCATTACCGGGTGTGCCTTCAATGACTATGGCTATTGAGAATTATATCAAAGTATCTAATAAATAAAGATTCCCTCTAATTTATTTCTTTAAGCAACAATAAACTGCAACTTTATAAGTTATAGCAGAATGATGGTGCATTTCTGTAACAGAAATATTAGAATAAAAGTGTTGTAAAAGCATTCTTATGTTCTAATAAAGATACTTTCGTGTAAAATTTTTGCATTTGTTGTTTATTTAAATGATTTTTGATACAATTGCTAATTGTGTTTTGTACACTATAATTAATATATGAAGAAAATCTACTTTTTGGCTATAATGGCTGTAACTGTATTACTTTCAAGCTGTGGTCATGGTGGGCAGGGTGAGTTAGTTGGCGCTTACAATCGCAAATTTAAAAATCAACGTATTCCTCTGGGTATGGTGTATATTCCACCAGGTCATACACCAATGGGTGGATCTGATGAAGACATTACATTTTCTCAATCAGGGCCAAGCAGAATGACAACTATAAGTGCATTCTTTATGGATCAAACCGAGATTTCAAATGCAGAGTACCGTCAATTTACTAAGTGGGTTCGTGATTCAATAGCAATAGTAATGATGGGCAATCCTCAACAATTCATGATGACTCAAAAGGGTGCTGCAGCCAGTGCCTTGGGTGGTGAAAAATATATTGATTGGAAAAAAGTTGGTAATGGCTCAGCAATCTGGAGCGGTAAAAGCAAAGGAGCCAATGCAGCCAATGCAAGTCAATTAGATAATATGTATTATTCTGGTTTAGATGCTTTGCCAGGCAGAAAAGAGATTGATGTTCGTAAATTAGAATATTCTTATGGTATTTTAAATTTAGATAAAGCAGCTATAGGTCATAAAGATCCAAACAGCAAACGTCAGGACTATATAGACAGATATACGATTGCAGTTTATCCTGATACGATGGTTTGGAAAACAGATTATTCTTATTCTCAAAATGATCCGATGGTTAGAGGCTATTTTAATCATCCTTCTTATGATGATTATCCTGTAGTGGGTGTAAGCTGGGAACAAACACAAGCATTTTCACATTGGCGTACACAACTTTATCAAGGTGTAGCATCAGCAAGAAAAATGCCTTTAAATGCCAGAATGGATTATGATTTACCTTCAGAAACCCAATTCGAATATGCATCAAGGGGAGGTAACACTAAAACTAAGTACCCTTGGGGCGGCCCATACATCAGAAATACTAAAGGTTGTTTACAAGCAAATTTTAAACCTGGCCGTGGCGATTATTCAAGCGATGGTGGTATTTATACGGTTGGTGTAAGATCATATTTCCCTAATGATTACGGCTTGTACAACATGTCTGGTAATGTTGCAGAATGGACAAAAACCGCCTACAATAAATCTGCAAGTCCTTTATTACATGATTTAAACCCGAACTTTACCTACGTTGCCGGTAAAGACGATAGTAAATATTTAAAGCGAAAAGTAGTTAAAGGTGGATCATGGAAAGATACAGGCTATTTCCTTCAAAATGCAGTGTCTACTTACGAATATCAAGACCAACAAAGATCTTACATCGGTTTTAGATGCGTTTCTGCTTATCCAGGAACCGACTTAAGAAACTAAAAAAATCAAACCAACAAAAACTAAAACTAAAAGAAAAACATTAAAATTTTATGGCAGCAAAGAAACAACCAGGTTGGTTACACGTAGCGATTTCATGGGGAGCAAGTATTGTAATTATCGGGGCATTATTTAAGATTTTGCACATTGGCGGAATATTAGGTAACTACATGATAGGTATTGGATTAGGCGTTGAATCTATCCTATTCTTTTTGACTGGTTTCTTCCCACCTGAGCCTGAACCTGCTTGGGAAAGAGTTTATCCTGAATTAAGAGAAGATTTTAAAGGTGAGTTGCCAGTAGCAACAACAAGACCAGTTGCTGCAGTATCCTCTCCAAATACAGCAGCTTTAGATAAAATGTTATCAGAAGCTAAAATTGGGCCAGAGTTAATTGAAAGTTTAGGTACAGGTCTTCGTACATTCGGAGATAAAGTAGCTTCTATTTCTAACGTAGCTGATGCATCTTTAGCAACTACCGAATTTACAGGTAAAGTAAAAACTGCATCTGCCAGCTTTGATAACCTAAGTGCATCTTTCGAAAAAGCAACTGCTAACTTAAAAGCGATGGGAGAGAGCAATGTAGATTCTCAGGCTTATCACGATCAGGTAAATAATTTATCTAAAAACTTATCGGCTTTAAACGCTGTATATGAATTAGAATTGCAGGATTCTAGCGCACACTTAAAATCGATGAATAAATTCTATTCTAACCTTTCACTTACCATGCAAAACTTTAACGAATCGATGGAAGATTCTAAACAGTTCAAAGAAGAAGTGAATAAGTTAGCTAAAAACCTATCATCCCTTAATGCGATTTATGGTAATATGCTATCGGCTATGAACAGCCCTCGTGTATAATTTATATAGTTTTTAATTTTAAAATAGAAAGCTAAATAAACAATGGCAGGCGGAAAAGAAACAACAAGGCAGCGGATGATCAATATCATGTATTTGGTATTGTTAGCCATGCTGGCCTTAAACGTATCAGATACAATATTAGACGCATTCAAAAATATCAATGATAGTTTGGATACATCAAAAACCAACGTTAATACAGGTATAGATCAGCTTTTTTCTTCTTTCGAAAATTCAAAACTTAAAGAAGAACCAGCTCGTGCTCAACCAATTTATGATAAAGCTAAACAGGCAAAAGCAGCGGCTGATGAGTTGAATAACTATATTGAAGGCATTAAAAAGCAATTTACTGCAGCTGGCGATGGTATTAACCCAGAAACTGGAGACTTGACTAATCGTGATAATCAGGATATTGCTCCTAATTTAATGATTAACCAAAAGGAAGGTGAAAAGTTGAAAGCCAAAATTAACGCAACCCGCGAAAAATTAATTTCGCTTCTTGATCCGAAAGATAGAGAAGGCATTACATTTTCATTGGAAGCCAAAGATCCGGCTAGAAAAAGAAAAGGAAATTGGCAAGAAACATTGTTTGGAGAAGGAACTCCTTTAACTGCTGCAATGACAATTTTAACCAAGCTTCAAACCGATACAAAAAATGCTGAAGCTGAAGTAGTTAAAAAATTATTCGGAAATATGGATAAAGCTGTAGTTAACATAGATAAATTTGCTGCGGTTGCTGTGGCACCAACATCTTATGTTATTCAAGGTCAGCCTTATACTGCTGAAGTATTTTTAACTGCAAGTGATTCAAAATCAAATCCTGAAATTATTGTAGGAGGTGGTAAATTAAATGTTAGAGATGGTAAAGGAACTTATACAGGAAGTACAGGTAGTGTAGGTGTTTTTAAATGGGTTGGTACGGTTCGTATTAAACAAACCGACGGGCAGATAAAAGAATACAGAACGCCAGAGCAAACCTATCAAGTTGCAAAACCATCAGCTACGGTTTCATCAACAAAAATGAATGTTATTTATGCAGGTATTCCAAACCCATTTTCTGTTTCGGCAGCAGGCTTCCCTTTAGAAAGTGTAAAGGCTTCAATTTCTGGAGGCAGCATGTCTGGAGGAAATGGAAACTATATGGTAAACGTTTCTGGTGGACAAGTTGGTTCTGAGGTTTCAATAAATGTTAGTGCAAGCAATGCAGGCAAAACGGTTAACTTGGGTGTACAAAAATTTAGAGTAAAGGCAATTCCTGCACCTATTGCAAAAGTGGGTGGTAGAATTGGTGGTGATGTTTCATCAGTACAATTGAAAAGTGAAACAGAGATAGAAGCAGATTTAGATGACTTTCCTTTTGATGTAAGCTTTAAAATATTAAGATATAAAATAACAGTAATAAAACCGCGTTCTGAAGCAGTTACCATTGCTGGTAGCGGTGGGAATTTCGGTGGTGCTGTTAGAAGTGCAATGAATGCAATTACACCTGGTTCTAAAGTGTTCTTTGATGATATCGTTTCTCAAGGTCCAGATGGTCGTCAAAGAATTTTGCCTTCTGTTTCATTTAATGTTAAATAAAAGAAAGATGAAAAGGATTTTAAGCATTGCTGTTTTAGTTTTATCTACTGGGTTTGTATTTGCGCAAACGCCGCTTAAAAAGAAAACCACTACAACTTCAACAAAAGCAGTGGCAGGAAATATAGTTGTACCAATAGATAGCACTAAAAAGGTAACGGTAAAGAAAAAATTAAAAGTACCTCCAAAGGATGGTTTTTATGCCCGTAAGGATATAGATAGTACTGAAATGGTTCCTCTTGCAGATGTGCGTGAAGAAGATGTATTTTATGCAAAGCGCATTTGGCGTGAAATTGACTTACGCGATACTGTTAATTCTGTTTTAAAATCGCCGAAATCCAGGTTGATTGATGTTTTAATTTCATCAATAAAATCAGAAGAATTAACTGCTTATGCACCAATTGATAGTATGTTGAATGAAGATGATACTTTTCAAATGCCGCTAAGTGCAGATTCTGCAGCAAAAGGTGCTTTAGGAACATCGGAAATTTCAAACAATAAAACAGGAACAGTTACTACCGTTGTTAATGATTTTAATCCAGAAGCTTTCTTGAAATTTCGAATTAAAGAAGATTGGATTTTCGATACAAAGCGTTCTATTTTTGAACCGCGTATTGTAGGTATTGCACCATTGAAATACAATGAGATCTCTAAAGTTTGGCAGCCGGTATTTTGGGTAAGTTATGATGAGTTAAGACCAATTATTGCGCATAAGAGATTAGTAAATACAAATAATGATGCATCTTCTCTAAGTTTTGATGATTTCTTTCTTCGTCGGTTGTTTAGCAGTTATATTGTAAAAGAATCTAATCCTGGTGATAATAAACTTAGAGATATTATTTCTGACCCAAGAGAAAGATTGATGGAATCGGAAAGAATTAAAAAATCGGTTCTTGATTACGAACAAGGACTTTGGGAATATTAATATAATTAAGTTAATTAACCCATCAAATGATGAATCGATATAAGAAGGAGCAAATTGAAATCTGCTCCTTTTTTTTTGGTCAAAAACTGTTTACAAAGTCTTAATGGCTCCTAGTGATTTGGGTTTTCAGCTTGTACTTCTGGCACTTGAGGAGTAAAATATTCAAGCAAAGTAGCAACCTGTTTTTTATTAAGTACTTCACTTAATTCTTTTTCCGTTGCTTCTTTTATTTTTTTAACGGATTTGAAATGCGTTAATAATTTATCTGCAGTGGTTTTGCCAATGCCATCAATCTGTTCAAGTTCTGTTTTTAAAGTTCCTTGGTCACGTTTTTTTCGGTGAAAAGTAATGCCAAAACGGTGGGCTTCATCACGTAATTGTTGAATTACTTTTAGCGTTTCTGATTTTTTATCAAGATAAAGCGGATAAGAATCCCCGGGATAAAATAATTCTTCTAACCTCTTGGCAATACCAATTATTGTTACTTTATTTTCTATACCTAAAAGTTTTAAGCTCTTCACGGCAGAAGAAAGCTGGCCTTTACCGCCATCTATAATAATAAGTTGAGGCAAAGACTGATCTTCGTCGAGCATACGCCTGTAGCGTCGGAAAACAGCTTCTTCCATGGTTGCAAAATCATTTGGACCTTCAACCGTTTTTACATTAAAGTGTCTATAATCTTTTTTAGATGGTTTAGCATCTTTAAAAACAACAATAGCTGAAACTGGATACTTGCCCTGAAAGTTCGAGTTATCAAAACATTCTATGTGCTGTGGGAGTTGGGTTAGGCGTAAATCCTTTTGCATTGTTGCCAAAATTCTATCTGTGCGCAAATCAGGATTTAATTTTTCGTATTGATTCAGTTTTTCTTTTTTAAAAAATAGAACGTTTTTTTGCGATAGCTCTAAAAGTTTCTTTTTCTCGCCAAGTTTTGGTACGGTAAAACGTAAACTTTCATCTTCTAATGCCGGTTCAAAGGGTACAATAATTTCTCTTGATGTACTATTAAATTTTGTTCTGAAGTCTAAAAGCGCAAGCGTTAAAATTTCATCGTCACTTTCATCCAATTGTTTTTTAACCTCAATGGTTTGCGTTTGAATGATGGTTCCATTCATTACTTTCAGGTAATTTACAAATGCATACCTTTCATCAGATGCAATACTTACCACATCAACATTAGTAATTGCACTGTTTACAACAGTCGATTTGCTTTGATACTTTTCTAAAACTTGTAATCGTCTTGAGTACTGATGCGCCAATTCAAAATTTAATTCTTCAGATGCATTTTTAATAATGCCTTTTACATCACGTATAACATTGCCAATTTTACCGTTTAGAATTTCTTTTATCTCACCAATGTTTTTGTCGTAATCGCTTTCCGTTTGGTAAGCCTGGCATGGTCCTTTGCAATTACCGATTTGATATTCCAGGCAAACCTTAAATTTCCCTTCAGCAATGTTTTTATCATTTAAAGGCAAACTACAGGTTCGCAAAGTATAGGTTTCCTTAATTAAATCCAGAATGGTGTGCATCATGCCTATCGAACCATAGGGACCAAAATAGGTAGAACCATCTTTAATTACTTTTCTGGTCCAGTAAATTCGTGGGTAGTTTTCATTTTTAACAATAATCCAGGGATAAGTTTTATCATCTTTTAAATTGATGTTAAACTTAGGTTGATGTTTTTTAATTAAGCTATTTTCGAGTAACCAGGCATCAATTTCTGTATCAACTATAGTAAAAGTTATCTTTCTTATTTTAGAAACCAAAACCCTCGTTTTACCATTGAATTGATTTTTATCACTATTGAAATAAGAGCCAACACGGTTGCGTAAATCTTTTGCTTTTCCGATATACATTAACTTTCCGTCGGCATCCCAATATTGGTACACACCCGGTTTATGTGGTATTGCGGTTAATGCTGTTTTATGGTCGAAACTGCTCATTTAATTACAAAAATAGAATTCAAAAAGGGAAATCTCTCAGAGATATGATTATTGTTCAAAGAATTTGGGCGTGTCCCTAAGCTACGCAAAGGGTCAGGCTATCCATTGCAAGTCCTCAAACCGAAAAAAACGGTTCTCCGGTCTTTCCATTTCTATCCTTCACGCAAAACCCTTCGTATTAAAAACCTAATTTCTCATCAAGTTCTGTTGTCCCTTCCTCTTGTTTCTGATATTGATTACAATCAAATACAATAGAAACACCAGATTTTGGTGCATCGAAATCAGCATGGCTTATTTTTAAACCCGGATTAGCATAAACCCTTTTTATAAAGCCTGCGAAAATAGGCAGCGCAGTATTGGCACCTTCACCTTGACTAGTACTTAAAAAGTGAAATGCCCTGTCCTCGCAACCTGTCCATATACCGGTTACCAACTGAGGGGTAATCGCCATAAACCAACCATCGGAATTATTCTGTGTGGTACCCGTTTTGCCACCAATAGGGGCATTAACCTTATATTTATAATTTAGTCTCGCACCCGTTCCACCTGTAACCACACCTTTGAGCATTCTTGTCATCACGTAAGCAACTTCTTCGCTCATTATCGGTTTTGGTATTGGCTTTTGAGAGAATAAAACAACACCATTTTTATCTTCGACTCTTAATAAATAAACTGGTTGAGTGTAAATTCCTTTATTCGCAAAAGCACTGTAAGCACCAACCATATTGTAAACTGAAGCATCAAAAGAGCCAAGACAAATTGATGGATAAGCAGGTACATTTGGTATGCCCATTTTGGTTGCTAAATTGGCCACGGCTACCGGACCAACTTGTTTCATCAGGTAAGCGGTAACATAATTCTGAGAATAAGCTAAAGCTTTTTGTAAAGTAATCGCACCCTCAAGTGGTTTTCCAGATGATTTTGGTGTGTAAGGATCGCCATAACCCTCAATCGTTACGGGTACATTTGGAACAGTTAAGCATGGAGAAAAGCCATTCTCTACCGCAACTGCATAAGTAAATGGTTTTGCCGTAGAACCTACCTGCCGGGTGCCCATTTTTACTTGATCGTATTTAAAATGCTCATAGTTAATGCCACCAACCCAGGCTTTAACATAACCATTTGTCGGGTCCATCGTCATCATGGCGTTTCGCAAAAGCATTTTATAATAGCGAACCGAATCGATCGGTTTCATGATTGTATCGAGATTTCCTTTCCAGCTAAAAATGCTCATTTCAGTCTTAGTGTTGAAGTCATCTTTAATCTCCTCATCACTTTTCCCTTCAAGCTTTGCAGCTTTGTAGCGATCCGATCTTTTAATACCTTGTTCAATTTGTAAAGCTTTATCCTTAAAAGGATTTCTACCTTTCCAACTATTAATAAACTGAGCTTGTAAAATACGCATATATTCCTTTTGCGCTTCCTCGGCATAAACCTGCATGTCGTAATTCAGTGTGGTATAAATCTTCAATCCATCGCGATCTAAATCATATGGAGTTCCATCAGGCTTAAATCTACTTGGATCAGCTAAGACAGCTTTAATATCATTTTTCAGAACTGATCTGAAGTAAGGGGCAATCCCATCATTCACGGTTGCCGCGTTAAAATGAAGGTTAAGTGATGTTTCCTTTTCTTCATCAAACTGTTGTTGGGTTAAAAAATCAGATTTTACCATCATGGCCATTACCGTATTTCTTCTTGCTTTGGAACGCTCGGGATTACGTGTTGGTGAGTACATGGTAATTCCTTTCTGCATTCCAACCAAAGTTGCAGCTTGTGGAACCGTTAATTTATCTGGTGTGGTGTTGAAATAAACTCTTGCAGCCGATTTAATGCCGTAAGCCTGATTACCGAAATCAACCGTGTTTAAATACATGGTAATGATTTCTTCTTTCGTATAGTTTCTTTCCAGTTTAACGGCAACAACCCATTCTTTAAACTTTTGCATTACTCGTTTAAAGAAATTCCTTTGTCTGCCTTCTTCCGAAAATAAATTTAAAGCCAATTGCTGGGTAATGGTACTTCCACCTTGTTTTTTGCCTATTAAATTATATCCGATAATGGTAAAAGTACGCTGAAAATCAATTCCTGAATGTTCTTTAAAACGGGTATCTTCCGTGGCGATTAAACCATTTATTACGTTTGGAGAAATTTCTTTGTAAGTAACATTTGATCTGTTTTGAACAAAGTAGGTTCCAAGTGTTCTACCATCTTCGGCAATTATTTCTGATGCCTGATTACTTTTAGGGTGTTCAATATCTCTGAAAGATGGTAAGCTACCGAAAAGACCGAATCCCATCATGGAAATAAATATGGCAAATATTGCAATACCACCGATTACAATTTTCCAGATTCGTAGGTTATATCTTTTAACGTCGGCTGCAGAAAGGGATTTGTTCATTTTAATAATTGTTTTTGTAAAACTCCAGATACTCGCTTATACGATTCCTATCTGATAGTTTTTCGAAATTTTCTTTACTGATGATAAAGCTTTTGTACTTTGTAACAGGCACTTTCATTATGTTTTTTAACTGCCCTTTTATGCTTTCTTCATAAATTTTTGCATCTTCCAAATCAACAAAGCTGGTTACGTAAATCAGTTGGTCATCATCTAACTCTACCAATTTATGGGCCAAATCATTATCGGGATAATTTCCACGATTAAACTGACCAATTCCAAATCTCGAAGAGCTCAAAGTTAAGGAAGCATCGGCAACATCTATAACATAATAGTAAGTATTTGATGTAGCGGTGCTGAATATGCTTGCCGGTTTTTCTGTTTCTATCTTATTGTCTTTAGGTTTTTCGACTTGCTTTATAATTGCTTCGGCTGATTTATTAACGTCAGCAGCATTTATATTTTCAATTGGTTTTGGTTTTACATCTTCAGGTTTTGCCTGATTAACAAAACGAGGCTCATTAGAATCAAAATCAATTAGGGCAATTGGTCTCTGCTTAAATTCCTCAAGATTTGCTTGTATATATTTAAGGTGATCTTTAACTAGAGGCACTATAATCAAATCATTTGGATAAAGCGTTGTAATCAAATTGAATTCTGTTAAAAGCGCATCAATTTTTGATGTTCTTCCTACTGCAATTGCTTTCAAATAGGCATATTGTGGTGCTAAATCATTTGCCGGATAAGTCTTAATGTTTTCATCTGCCTGTTTAACAACATCTCCATAGTCTTTTTTAGCATAAGCATCAAAAGTGCGGTTGTAATTTGCATTTATCACGTTTTCAAGCTCATCTTGTTTAGCTGAATATGAAGGATCGAGAATGGTTTTTGCAAAATTCGATTCAGGAAACTTTGTTAACACCAATTGGCGATATTCATTAGATTTACCTTCTTCGATGCCTTTATAATTCAAATACAAGCTATAATAAATTGCCACTAGGTGATTGTTTTCAGGAAAACGCCTAAGCAATTCGAGGTAAACTTTATTTGCTTCATCTTTATCATTTAACTCTTGCTGATAAAAACTTGCAATTTCAAAATAGGCATCAACAATTTTCTGATTCGATATTGCCAGTAAATCAGTCGTTACAGGTAGGTTTGCTATAAATCGCTTTTCTAATGACGTTTGGTCAAGCGCAGTAGCCGAATCAGTATTATTAACATTACCAAACCCGTTCGCAACATTACCGCCTGCTAAAATTTGATTATTCTCTTGTGCAGATGAACGGATACTTTGACGCCAGTTATCTTCCAGTTGTCTATTTCCCCAACGCTTTTTAAAATCTGCAAAGCCATTGCTAATCGCTGCATTGTTGTTAAAATAAAATGTATTACCGACTCCTGAAGCTGGATTTGCGTTTAAAGTTTGATTGGGGAAAGAAGCATCGTTAAGAGATTGGTTGCCTGTAGAATTTAAAATATTAGAAACCTCAACCTTTGGTCTTAAATAAGCCTTCACTTTTGCTTCCTGTTCATTTATAGGAAGTTTTGAAATTGCTTGTAAAGTGTCTTCACTGGAAATGATTGTGTACCTATCAGACAAGTATTGAAGGTTATTGGCCTTTTTTACAATATTATCGTAATCAGGAAAATTCTTCGGCAGAATCATTACAGTACTATCGTAATACACTTTGGCCTTGATGTAATTCCTAAACACTTTGAAATTTAAATCTGCAATTTTCAAATAAGATAAAGCTTTTTGATTTTGGTTCTTTGTGTTCCTTTGAACTGACTTTTGATAATTGTCTTCCGCTTTTATATAATTGCCTTCTTTTGAAAAAAGTTCTCCAACCTGATAATAAATCTGGTCAGTATAATCAAAATTCTTATCATCTTTTAATAAAGTTAGTAAAGCTTTATCTTCATTTATTTTGTAGCCGCTTATTAACGCCTTTAATTTAATCCTTTGCAAATTTGAATGGAAGTACATTTCAAAAGGTGCGTTACTGTTTTCAACCTTCGTATAGTTAATGAATGCATTTTGAAGATCATTTTCTTTTTCCTGTAACTGAGCCAAAATATATTGCCAGCGAATTCTTAATTGTTTTTCGTCGGCATTTCTAATGGCAGTTTCTAATAATAAAATAGCTTCTTTGTATCTTTTCTGATAAATCCGCATCTGAGCCGTTGTTGCCAGAGGCATGGCTAAATCTTTTTTAAGTTCATCAGCCGATCTTAGCATGGTATCTAAAATCTTATCAGCATATACCATGTTATTTAATTCCATTTGGCTTCTGGCTTTCCAGTTCATCGCCATAATGAAGGTTTTTAAATCGCTGTTGTAGGTTTTGGCTGTATAATCAAAATACTCAGATGCGATGAAATAATTACCTTTTAAATAATTCGCCCTACCTAAAAGCATATATGCATCATCTATATAATTGCTAAAACTTTTGTCGTTAATAATCGTTTGACCTTTAAAAATAACTTCGTCAAGTGGTTTGTTAGCAGCACTTGGTGTTAAGGTTAAAATAACCTGTGGTTCAGGATCTAAATAAACCGGAAGAATTCTCTCATAGTTGTCAGAATAAGTTTGTAGCAAACCTTCGTTATACTCTGTTAATATAACGTTTGAGTTATAGATATAGTTATACCTTGCCGTTAAGTTTTGCATCTTACGGTCAACGGTAGTATCTTTATTAGCTACACAGCCATAAATTAAAAACAGGCTGAAAATAAATAGGAAGGGAGATAAAGTTTTGTCGGTGTATTTTTTCAAGTATAAGAAATCGCTTTAGTGGATATACAATTAACAAAATGTAAGCAAAATTATTTTATTTGGCAACAAATTTATTATTCAAAGTTAAATAATTATTGTATTAAATAATGGAAAAACCTAAAGATGAAATACCAACAAAGAAAGTGAATGCGGCTGCAAAATACTCTGCAATCGGTTTCCAAATGATTGCAACAATTGGTTTGTTAACTTTTATAGGTTATAAAATTGATGAACATCGAAATAGTAAAAGCAATTTAATAACGGCTGCTTTTGCTTTGGTAGGTGTTGGAATTGCATTATACCAGGTGATTAGACAAGCTACAAGAGATTAGTTTTAGTTGCCGGTTGGCAATTATCGGTTTTCAGTTGCCAGTTACGAATTATCGGTTATCTGTTTTAAAACCCAGTCTTAATACTTGATACTCAAATCTTGATACTTAGCACTTAAACCTTGATACTTGATGCTAAAATCCTATCTTTGCCAAAGTTTTTATTTGCAAAGAATTTATTCCATTGACTCTAGCCAAATTTACCAGTTTCTATTTTATTTTTATCGGTGTTTTAATCGGATTGGTAGCTATTTTGCCTTCTATTTTTCCAGGTTCGAATTTATTTGTACCCAACTTCTGGTTGATGTTTGGTTTTCTGGCAGGCATAACTTTTATCGCTTATTTACTTGTTGACATTGGAATAAAAAGAGATCCTGAAGTAGGGATTATGGCAATTATGGGATCAATTGCCGTGAAGATGATTTTTTGTATGGCTTTTGTATTGATTTACAGTATAAAAGGCAAGGGAATTGGGGTTCTATTTCTCCTAAATTTTTTTTCTTTATATTTATTGTTTTCAGTCTTTGAAATATACTGTCTGTTACGTAACTTGCGCCACCAAAATTTAAAGTAAAAATCTGCCAATAAATGGATTGTAACCAAGTTTTAGTATCTAAAGTTAAGAAGGTAATTGTTGTTTTTACGCTTTTAATCGCGTTTTTATCTATCAAGATTGATACTTTCGCTCAAGCTGATAGTGCTGTTGTTCCTGTTGATAGTGCTGTTGCTAAAACTGCTGAAGCTGTTTCTGGCGAACATGGTGCTGTTGAGCATGATGAGAAAAAATTCGAGCCTACCGAAGTGATTATGGAACACATTGCAGATTCGCACATGTGGCATCTTTGGGGACATACCTCATTGCCTCTTCCGGTAATTTTATATACAAATGGCGGTTTAGAAGTTTTATCTTCGGGTAACTTTCATCATGGCGAGCATGACTATACTGGTAAATACAATACTTACCGTTTAGAAGAAGACCATGTAAAAGTAGTTGGTGCGGATGGTAAAATTGACGAAGAAGCATCTGTTTTAGATTTCTCTATTACTAAAAACGTTGCGGCAATGTTCGTTGCTATATTAGTTATCTTAATCGTATTTATTTCGGTTGCTGGCGCTTACAAAAAGCGTGTTGGTAAAGCACCCAAAGGTTTGCAATCTTTTATAGAACCAATCGTGATTTTTGTGAGAGATGATATTGCTAAGCCAAACATCGGGCATAAATATGCGAAATTCATGCCTTATTTATTAACCACGTTTTTCTTTATACTTTTCAATAACATTTTTGGTTTAATACCAATTTTCCCAGGTGGGGCTAACGTTACAGGTAATATTGCTTTAACGTTTGTAATGGCTTTAGGAACAATGATAATTGTAAACATTAATGGTAACAAATATTATTGGAAGCACATTTTTAAACCTGATGTACCACTTTGGTTATATCCAATTATGATTCCTGTGGAATTAATTGGTATTATTTCTAAGCCATTTGCTTTAATGATTCGTTTGTTTGCGAACATTACCGCCGGTCACATTATTGTATTAAGTTTAATTTCCTTAATCTTTATTTTCGAAACATTGGCTATTGCTCCGGTTTCAGTTGCATTCGTATTGTTTATGGATGTATTGGAATTGTTAGTAGCATTTTTACAAGCCTTTATTTTTACATTACTTACTGCTTTATTTATTGGTATGGCAGTAGAAGAACATCATTAACAGAAAACTATTTTTTACAATTAATATAAATTAAATTAGTTATGGTAGGTTCAATCGCGGCAATTGGTGCCGGTTTAGCAGTAATCGGTGCAGGTATCGGTATCGGTCAAGTAGGTGGTAAAGCAATGGAAGGTATTGCTCGTCAACCAGAGGCTGCATCAAAAATTCAGACTGCAATGATTATCGCTGCTGCCCTTATTGAGGGTGCTGCTTTATTCGGTGTGGTAGTTGCATTATTAGGTAATAATCCTAAATAATCAATACTGAAAAAATTAGGTTGGGTATTAACGATTGGTTATTTACCCGCCTTATTAACTACGATTAAGATAAAAAAAATTAGATAAAATGGAATTAGTAACCCCAAGCATAGGATTGGTTTTTTGGACCACAATATCGTTTATTTGCTTATTGATATTACTTAGGAAATTTGCATGGAAACCTATTTTAGGTGCTATTCACGAACGTGAGCAAAGCATTGATGAAGCATTAAATAAAGCTGAGTTGGCAAAACAAGAAATGGCTCGTTTAACCAGCCAAAATCAAGATTTGATGCAACAGGCTCGTGCTGAACGCGATGAAATTTTAAAGGAAGCTAAAACCTTGAAAGACGGTATCTTAAACGAAGCTAAAAAACAGGCTCAAGTAGAAGGTGCTAAATTAATTGAAAAAGCTAAGATTGAAATCGAGAACCAAAAGAAAGCCGCTTTAGCTGAAGTTAAAGATCAGGTTTCTTCATTATCATTAGAAATTGCTGAACGTGTTTTACGTACTCAGTTAGATGATAAAACCAAGCAAGAAGCTTTAGTTGCCAACTTGTTAAAAGACGTTGAATTAAACTAAATAAGTTATAAGTATTACGTTTTAAGTTTTAAGTTGTGGGTTAGTGTAGCGATGGTTTATCGAACTACAACTTACAACTTATAACTTACAACTTACGACTCCAAGAATATGTCAGAAATTAAAGTTGCAAGCAGATACGCCAAATCATTAATCGACTTAGTTGTTGAAAACAACGGTTTAGCCGACTCTTATAATGATATGGTTTTGTTTGAGAGAGTGGTTGATGAAACCCCTGAACTGGAAGCAATATTAAAAAACCCAATTGTACCTTTAGATAAAAAGACTGGTATATTAAATGGAATTTTTGCTGATAAAGTTGGTAAGTTAACCATTGCCTTTTTCAAAATTGTGGTAAACAAAGGTCGCTCGGCAATTTTATTTGCTACAGCGAAACAGTTTATACAACAATACAATCAAATAAAAGGCATTGTTACCGCCGATGTAACTTCAGCAACAGCTTTAAGTACTGAAGCTAAAGAGCAGATTGTTGCAATTGTAAAAAGAGAATTAGGTGCTAATGAAGTTATTGTTAAAGAGAAAATTAATGAGAAACTAATTGGTGGCTTTATATTAAAAGTTGGCGATAAACAATTTGATGCAAGTATTGCAAGTGGTTTAAGTAAACTGAAAAAGGAATTTGCGCTTTAGAAAGTATCAATTAGTTAGTATCAAGTATCAAGTATCAAGATTGGGTTGAGATGAGATTTGAGGGGTGCTGAAATAACCGAAGAACTACAGCGCTAAAATATATAAACCCGATTGGCAGCGATAGGCTTTGAAGCTGAAAGCAAAAAGACTAAAGCAGAAAGCGGGACTGGAATAACAAAAGAATTACAAGATTTACATTTACAAAAGATATAAATTAAAATTATGGTAGAGGTAAGACCAGACGAAGTATCGGCAATTATCAGACAGCAATTGGCGGGCTTTAAATCAGAAACCGAACTGGAAGAAGTTGGTACCGTGTTGCAAGTGGGCGACGGTATTGCCCGTGTTTACGGTTTAACTAAAGTTCAATCGGGTGAGTTGGTTGAATTTGCAAACGGCCTGCAAGGCATTGTATTAAACCTTGAAGAAGATAACGTTGGTGTTGTACTTTTGGGTGCTTCTGACGAGATTAAAGAAGGCGATACAATTAAACGTACCAAAAAAATTGCCTCTATTAAAGTTGGTGAAGGTATGCTTGGCCGCGTAGTAAACACCTTGGGTTTACCTTTAGATGGTAAAGGCCCAATTTTAGGTGAAACTTACGAGATGCCTTTAGAGCGTAAAGCACCAGGTGTAATTTATCGTCAGCCGGTAAATGAGCCTTTACAAACTGGTATTAAGGCAATCGATGCAATGATTCCAATCGGTCGTGGTCAACGTGAGTTGGTTATTGGCGATCGTCAGATTGGTAAAACTGCAGTTTGTATTGATACCATTATCAACCAAAAAGAATTTTATGAAGCAGGCCAGCCTGTGTTCTGTATTTATGTAGCTATCGGTCAGAAAAATTCTACCGTTGCAAACATTGTACGTACACTTGAGGAAAATGGCGCTTTACCATATACAGTTGTTGTTGCTGCTTCGGCTGCTGATCCTGCTCCAATGCAGTTTTATGCTCCGTTTGCAGGTGCTGCAATTGGTGAGTTTTTCCGTGATACAGGTAGACCAGCTTTAATTGTTTATGATGATTTATCTAAACAAGCTGTTGCTTACCGTGAAGTATCTTTATTACTTCGTCGTCCACCTGGCCGTGAGGCTTATCCAGGTGACGTTTTCTACTTACACAGTCGTTTGTTAGAAAGAGCAGCAAAAATCAACGCAAATGATGATATTGCACAAGCGATGAATGATTTGCCTGAATCTATACGACATATTGTTAAGGGTGGCGGTTCATTAACAGCACTTCCAATTATCGAAACTCAAGCGGGTGATGTTTCTGCATATATCCCAACCAACGTAATCTCGATTACTGATGGTCAGATTTTCTTAGAGTCGAACTTATTCAACGCAGGTATCCGTCCGGCTATTAACGTAGGTATCTCGGTATCACGTGTGGGTGGTAATGCTCAAATTAAATCGATGAAAAAAGTAGCTGGTACTTTAAAGTTAGATCAGGCTCAATACCGTGAATTAGAGGCTTTCTCTAAATTCGGTTCTGATTTAGATGCTGCAACGAAATCGGTTTTAGATAAAGGTGCACGTAATGTACAAATGCTAAAACAAGCACAGTTTACTCCCTTTACGGTTGAGAAACAAGTTGCAATTGTTTATGCAGGTACTAAAAACTTAATGCGTAGCGTACCAGTTGATAAAGTAAAAGAATTCGAAACTGAATATTTAACACAATTGGAAATGCGCCATCCAGAAACTTTAGCAGCGTTAAAAGCTGGTAAGTTTGATGATACCATTACAGGTGTTTTAGATACAGTAGCAAAAGAGATTTCAAGTAAATACTAATAAGTATCAAGTAGTTGGTATCAAATATCAAGACAAAGTTTGACACCTAATCTTGCTACTTGCTACTGATGAAATAAATAGATTAATTAGACACAAGTAGCTTGGATCATCTATCAACAGAGGCAATATGTCTTAACTTGATACTTGATACTTAATACTCGATATTATAAAGAATGGCTAATTTAAAAGAAGTAAGAAACCGAATTGCGTCGGTACAATCAACCCAGCAGATTACCAAAGCTATGAAAATGGTTTCGGCAGCGAAGTTGAAACGTGCAACAAATGCAATTATCGCTTTACGTCCTTATGCAACTAAACTGAAAGAGATTTTAGCTAATCTATCGGCAAGTTTAGAGGGTTCTTCATCGCCTTTTATCCAAGAGCGTGAGCCTAATAAGGTGTTAATTGTAACGGTATCATCAAACCGTGGTTTGGCTGGTGCCTTTAACATGAACGTAATTAAAGCGGCCAATAATTTAATTGCTGAGAAATATAGCGAACAGTTGAAAAACGGTAACGTGAGCATTATTTCTATTGGTAAGAAAACGCAGGATTTTTACGAGAAACGTAATTACAACGTTATCGGTAACAACAATGAGGTTTATAATGCGTTAACTTTCGAAAACGTAACTAAAATTACCGATGCTATTATGGCTGGTTTTATTAAAGGCGACTTTGATAAAGTAGAATTGGTTTACAATCGATTTAAAAATGCAGCGGTTCAAATTATTACTTCAGAGCAATTGTTGCCTTTGCCAAAAGCAGAAGAAACAATGGTTGAAACTAAATCAGCCAATGTCGATTATATTTTAGAGCCATCTCAAGAAGAAATTGTAGAGCAATTGATTCCTAAATCGGTTAAAATTCAGTTGTATAAAGCAGTGCTAGATTCTCATGCATCAGAACATGGCGCACGTATGACATCAATGGATAAAGCAACTGAAAACGCTGGTGAGTTATTAAAAGCATTAAAACTTTCATATAACCAAGCTCGTCAGGCAGCAATTACAACGGAGTTAACTGAGATTGTAAGTGGTGCAGCAGCATTGAACGGATAAAGACAGTTTGCAGCTCTCAGTTTTGAGTTAGCAATTCAAAGCATCGTAAAAATACAAACCCATTCTTAATTGAGATGGGTTTTTTTATGCCCAGTGTTTAAAGGTGACCACAAGAGGAACAAAAGAAAACCAAAGTTTGGTCTTTATTTTGGTCTTAGTAAAGACCTTTGTCTCTTCTGTGGTTAATTAAAATTACTCGTATTTCAATATACTTTTAAAGCATTTTTATTTTAGAATCCAAAATTATTATTTTTATTTTGGAATGAAATCCAGAATTATTATGTTTTTATTGGATTGTAATCCAAAATTATTATATTTTTGTTTTACAATTACTTAGCATGATAGTAAGAAAACAAATGGATTATGCCTTGGCTAGGCTATTTAAAGGCAAAGCATTTATTGTATTTGGCCCGAGGCAATCGGGTAAAACAACATTTGTGGAGCAATTACTAGCTAAAGTTGAAAAAAAAACTTTATACCTTAATGGTGATGATGCTGATGTTCGCGAAAATTTGGCGAAACCCAATGCTACAAAAATAGCACAATTACTTGGTGATTATGAAATTCTTTTTATTGATGAAGCCCAGCGAATCTCTGATGTAGGGTTATTTATAAAAATAATAGTAGATAGATTTAAGCAAATTCAGGTTATAGCAACAGGTTCTTCGGCTTTTGAATTATCAGGAAAAATTAATGAACCATTAACCGGTAGAAAATATGAAATGATGCTTTTGCCTTTTTCGTATGCTGAATTGGTGCAAAAAACTGATTTTATTACCGAAGAACGCTCTTTAGCGCAACGTTTAATTTATGGCTCATATCCTGAAGTAATCAATCAGCCAAACCATGCAGAAGAACACTTAAAGTTATTAATCGATAGTTACCTGTACAAAGATTTATTCGCATTAGAAGAGGTGAAGAAACCTTTGCTATTTGAAAAAATTGTGAAAGCTTTGGCATTGCAGGTTGGAAGTGAAGTAAACTTTTCTGAAATGGCTCAACTCGTAAAAGCCGACCAAAAAACCGTAGAGAAATATATTGATTTATTGGAAAAGGCTTTCGTTATTTTTGTTTTACCAGCATTTTCAGGCAATGTTCGTAACGAGATTAAGAAAAATAAAAAGGTATTTTTTTACGATACAGGTCTGATAAACGCAGTAACTAGAAATTTTAATGCGTTAAACAATCGCAATGATGTTGGTGCGCTTTGGGAGAATTATATGATTAGCGAGCGTATGAAATACCTGCAACAAAATCAAATTGAAGCTGAATTGTTTTTTTGGCGAACCACCCAACAACAGGAAATAGATTATATTGAAAAAAGAGGTGATAAATTATTGGCTGTTGAGTTTAAGTGGAATGAAAAAGCTAAAGATAAAATTCCTGTAACTTTTACTAAAGCTTATCCAAATGCAGAAACCTTAATAATATCTAAAGAAGATAGAGGAAGTTTTTTGAATGGCGAAGTTTCTAGTTTGTAATGCAGAAAAACCCATTTCTTAATTGAAATGGGCTTTATTTGTTTAAAAATAAATGTTCTCTGGATTAATTATCAACCGTAAATATCCACTCTCAATTTTTTTAATATTTGTGCCATCGCCCCGATAGACTGATGCATTGAATTTTGCTTCTAACAAATATTTTCCTGATTTTAGTTTCTGCAAGTTTGTGACTTCAAATTTAGATTGGCTTTGTAATTCAGGCTTTAACAGCGCATGATATGCAAGACTAGAGTATCCATTTGTTTGCAGACCATAATTATCCCCAAATAATTCAAAAACAACGCCGTTTTGTGAATTATTTCTATTAAAATCCATGGCGAATTTACGTTCGCCCACAGAAAATAAATCTAATTTGTTTTTAGGTACAAAAAATATGGTTTGGTTGGTTTGTGGCTGAGCTTGATTTTTGTTGTATTTTTTTAGTAAAGATATCTCAATTCCATTTCTATCCTCATCTTCAAAAAGGAACCCTACTCCAAACATCACTGAATCTTTATCCCCCGAGGTATACTCTTTCTGCTTTACTAACGAATCAAGCTTGACATTAGCTACAGCATTTCTTAATGAGTTACTCCTACTTTTTGATTTTTTTTGTACCATTTGCTTTCCATCAATGATGTACGAAATTGAATCTTTTAATAGTTCCAATGGATCAGTTTTTTCAATTGCAGGTGGTTCAATGATTGGACTTTCTTTTTTGCATGCAGCAAGGCACATTATGGCTATGCCAAGCCCGAGTAAATTTTTAAATTTCATAGCAGTGATTTATTTGTGTGTGCTTAAAAGTAATAAAATTCTACAACTAAGAAATTAATAGTTGCATAGTTATTTGTAACTTGTAGGTAACATCCTGATAATTAATTCAATTAAAATTCGACTTACATTCATAGGTAGTTTAATATCTTTGTATCAGAATTTAAATCATGAAGAAGTACATTTTTATTATTATCGCAGTCGCTCCTTTTTTTGTTAAAGCACAATCTCCTGCCAGAGATTATACCAACGCAGTGCTTTGGCAGCAAACATCTGGAGAATACAAGGCTTTGTGTTTTCAGGCTTATAACTTTGCTCGGTTATCCTTAAAAGAATCACTATGGGCAGATACAAGTCGAAAACCAAATTGTGTTATCGTTGATATAGATGAAACAGTTCTAGATAATTCGCCATTCCAGGGACACGAAATTAAGAAGGGTTTGAGTTATAATCCTACAGATTGGACTGCTTGGACAAATTTAGCTCTAGCAGATACCGTTCCTGGTGCTTTTGCTTTTTTAAAATTTGCAGCATCAAAGAATATAGAAACTTTTTACCTCAGCAATCGTGATGAAAAAGACTATTCAGCAACGTTAAAGAATTTACAAAAGTTCGGATTTCCATTCGCAGATGATGCGCATTTGTTGGTTTCTAAAGGAACTTCTAACAAAGAACCTCGTCGCCAGAAAATTGCAGAAACACACAATATCCTTTTGCTTTGTGGCGATAACTTAAGCGATTTTTCGAATGTGTTTTATCGTGAAAATAAAAATACTGCTGCGCAAGTAAATTCAAATCAAACCTTATTTGGTACAAAATATATCTTGTTACCAAACCCAATGTACGGCGATTGGGAAAAGCCTTTGTATCAAGGGGAAAAGCTTAGTGATAAAGATAAATCTAAGCAGCGTTTAGAACGATTAAAAAGTTACTAAGTATGTGTAAATATTCAGCAATAAGTATTACTTTTGCTGCATCATAAAAATAAACATTATGGAGAACAACGAATTAAAGCACAATACAGAAAGTATGAAAACGGCTAACCAGCCCGGAATATATAAATTAATGATTTTTGGCGTACTGGTTTGCATGGTAGGTACTTATGCTCGTTTCGCTTTCGATTCTTGGATGTTATCATTAGTATCATGGATAATTTTATTTATTGGTGCATTTATTTGCATTAAGGGTGTATTCAAAATTTTAGACGCATAAAATATTTTCTTTCTAAATATAAAAGCCAATTACGATTCTTAAGTAATTGGCTTTTTTGGTATTAAGGTTTTTTTTAGAAAAATATTTGCAGCATTATATCATCCAAAAGCGGTTCTACGCCTAGAATATATTAAAGCTGAGTTCTTGCCAGAAACAATTATGGGTTACCTAAAACACTTTTTTGTATAAAGGAAAAATAGGGCAGTAAATCTAACCGAAACGCCCAACTTCTAATGGCCATTTGAAGCAATATTTTAAAATGATTAATTTTTTAGAACCACAAAATCATGAAAAGGAATATAATTGCTATTGCCATAATTGTAACCATGTTTGGCTGCCAAAATGCCGAAAGAAAGGCTGAAAGTGCTGATGCGATGAGCATCGATGAATTAAATAAAGAAGGTATTGATACAGCTACATCAAAAATTATCAAAACTGCTGATATGCGTTTCAGGGTTAAAGACGTGCAGCATACTAAAGAACGGTTAAGCGAAACCATTAAAGCGCAAGGTGGAACAGTTGCAGAATTTTCTATTCAAAGCAACATCCAAGAAACCGATAAAATTAAACAATCTACCGATTCGTTAAAAGAAATTACTTCATACCGAACGGAAGGATATTTAGTTGCCAAAGTTCCATCCGAGAAATTAGATGAATTTACCAACACCATATCAAAAATGGCTGTTTTTGTAAATAGCTCTTCAATGAAGATGGATGATCAAAGCATTGTCTATTTAGCCAATAAAATGAAGGCACATAACAGGGTAGTAGCATCTAAACAAATTGGTGAAATTCCATCCAAAAAAGTAGAAAATGTTGAAACCTCAATAGCTTTGAACGACGATTATGTAGACAAAAAAATTGACAACATGAGCATCGATTCAAAAGTTAAATTTAGTACCATTACTTTAAATTTTTATCAGGATAACACGGTAAAAACGATGGTAGTTGCTAACGATAACCTTTACGACTATCGTCCGGCTTTTGCAAACAGACTTTGGCTTAGCATAACAAATGGCTGGACAATTTTTAAGGAAATTATTCTTGCCTTGACTAACCTTTGGATGCTTTTTGTACTAGGAATTGGGATGTTTTTTACAATTAGATATTTTGTAAGAAAGAATAAATCTGCAATGGAGTTAGCTACAAAAAACGTGGTTAATCAACGCCTATAGCCATCATATTCATTAACGAGGTACGAATTAATTTATCCTTTAGATATTATTCGTACTTCGTAACACCAAAGGTTATTTTTTAACCTTTACAGTTAATCCCTTAACCTTAGTTTTGTTATCGCTAACAAAAGATTCCCAACCAGAATAGGTTTTTGATTTTCCGCCCGAAGTTATTTTTTGAAAAGAATGGCAAACCGCTACAGCTAAACCATCTGTTGCATCTAAAAATTCAGGAGTTTCTTTAAAGTTTAGCAGACGCTGTAACATGGCAGCCACTTGTTCTTTAGTTGCGTTTCCGTTGCCTGTGATAGACTGTTTTATTTTTCGTGGAGCGTATTCTGTTACCGCAATATTTCTCGAAAGTGCTGCTGCAATTGCAATCCCTTGTGCCCTGCCTAGCTTTAAAAGTACTTGAATATTTTTACCGTAAAATGGTGCCTCAATAGCTAAAACATCTGGTTTATACTCATCGATAAGTACAACTGTTTTTTCGAAAATTCGTTGCAGTTTTAAAAAAGGATCATCAAGGTGAGTCATCTTTACTACGCCTAAACTAATTAATTCTGTTTTATTTCCCTTCTCTAAAATTACGCCATAACCCATCACCGCAGTACCTGGGTCGATACCCATAATTACACGTTCCTTTTTTTCGTTCAACATTACAGCAATATTAAGCATATTTGCAAACTAAAAAGATAAACTTGACGGTAGGTAACAAAAAAATATTTTCGTTCATAATTAAAGCGGCAATCGTTGTATTTGCTTTTTGGTTTATCTACCATAAAATTGTTGCCAATAAAAATCTTCAAAATTTCGAATCACTTTTAACGGGTCTGCCTACAGCAGAAATTGTAAGTATAATCGGATTAGTATTTCTGCTGATGTTTGTAAACTGGTTTTTAGAAGCTGCTAAGTGGAAACATTTAATGAGCCGGATTGAAAGTATAAGCTTTTACCGGGCCATCGAATCTGTTTTCTGTGGCTTAACTTTAGCCATTTTTACACCAAATCGTTTGGGTGAATATGGTGGAAGGGTTTTCTTCTTATCACCAAAGAGAAGAATTGTTGGCGTTGTTGCTATGGCTGTTGGTAATATTGGTCAGCTGGTTTTAACAAATGTTTTTGGAGCAATTGCACTAAGTGCATTTATTTACCGATTTATAGATTTAGATTATCGTTTGTTCTTCGCCATTCAAATTTTAGTCGTGGTATTCTGTTTGTTTTTTATTGTTTTCTATTTCAATATTCAATGGCTTAATGGCATTCTTTTATCGTTCAAATTTACTCGAAAATATAAAAAGTTTTACAGCATTTTAGGGCGGTACAGAAAGGCTGAATTATTCAAAATTCTACTATTTTGTTTAGCCCGATATGTGGTTTTCAGTTCACAATATTTTATACTTTTTATTTGGCTGATACCTGGATTGCATTACGTAGATATTGTAATGATGATAAGTATTTTATTTTTTGTCCAATCTACATTGCCATCTTTAGATTTGTTTGATGTAGGCATCAGAAGTGTAACAGCATCATACTTTTTCGGCTATATTACCAATCACGATATAGCTGTTATTGCATGTACGGCAAGTATTTGGCTCGTAAATATTATTATTCCTGCTATATTAGGCACATATTTCGTTTTTAAACTCAACTTTTTTGGAACTCCTAAATCTAATTAGTCTATTATCAGCTGCGTTAACCTTGGTTTATGGTTTATTAGTTTTCAGTTTTATCCGAGGATGGCATAAACTAACTTATTTTACTCCTCAAAAAAAAATACTTAAAACAAAAGTTTCTATTATTGTTGCTGCCCGCGATGAAGAACAAAACATCGGTAAAACCATTGATGATTTAATTGCGCAAAACTATCCTAAAAACCTCACAGAAATTATTATTATCGATGATCATTCTAGCGATAAAACTGCCGAGATTGTTTTAGAGTATTCTGATAGAAGCGTTAAATTGATAAAACTTAATGAAGATAGAGCATTAAATTCTTACAAAAAAAAAGCGATTCAAACGGCCATTGGTACATGTTCTGGCGATTTAATAATCACCACAGATGCAGATTGCCGAATGGGCAAAAATTGGTTGGCTACCATTGTAGAATTTTATGAAACAAAAGATTTGAAAATGATTTCATCTCCAGTGGCATATTTTCAAGAGAAAAACTTGTTCGAAAGATTGCAATCTTTAGAGTTTTTATATCTGATAGGTTTGGGTGCATCAACTATTGGTAACAAAGCACCTTCAACTTGTAATGGTGCAAATTTAGCCTACCAAAAATCTACTTTCTACGAAGTTGGCGGCTTTCAGGGTATTGATGATTTAGCATCTGGTGATGATGAATTATTACTGCACAAAATTGCAGCAAAATATCCAGAAAGGATTGGTTTCTTGAAAAACAGAGAAGCGATTGTATATACCCATGCAAAAGAAAATCTAAATTCTTTTATTCAGCAAAGAAAACGTTGGGCATCTAAAAGCACGCGTTATAAAAATAAAGCGATTATTGTTCTTGGTGTATTTGTATGGATATTCAATTTGAGTATTTTAGTTAATTTTATTACTGGATTATTTCTTCCTGGTTTTCTTATCATCACATTTTATCAATTATTGGTTAAAATGATTTTGGAAAGTGTATTTTTATGGAACGTTACAGGCTTTGCAAAAAGACGCAGCCTGATGGTTTTAATCCCTGTTTTAAATGTTTTGCATATTCTCTACATTATCTATATCGGCATTGCCGGAAACAGCGGTAAATATAATTGGAAAGGCAGAATGGTTAGATAATGGATAACAGCCCATCGAAAAAGGTTTGGTTAAAACTCAGGCGAAATAAACTTGCTTTAAGCGGCTTGGTTTTTATTTTGTTGTTAATGTTAATGGGTATTTTAGGCTATTTAATTATGCCCGATGATTCACCAAATGCGAATGTAATGCATTTACAATTAACCAATAAAAAGCCAGGAAGAAGCTTTCAGTTTTTAATTATTAGTAAAAATCCAAATGTGAAGAAGGTTAGTTTTTTTGAGCGAATGCTTTACGGCCAGGAATCTAATTTTAAGAGTATTCCGATTACAGCATACAGGATTATTAAAGATAGTGTTTTTGTTCGAGAGTATATTGGCGATGATGAAAAGGCTGAGGAAACAAGATTTAACTTAAAAGAATTATGCAATACTTGTACACTTCCATCTAAGTTAGGAAACCCTCTTCAGCTGTTGCAAAGTAATAATATATACACTAAAACATTTCTTTTAGGAACTGATATTTATGGTCGAGATTTATTGAGCCGCTTAATTTTAGGCATTAGAGTATCGCTTTCGGTAGGTTTAATGGCCGTGCTGATTTCTTTATTTATTGGTGTAACTTTAGGTGCACTAGCAGGTTATTTCGGTGGAAAGGCCGATGCAGCAATTAGTTGGTTTATGAATGTGATTTGGTCATTACCATCGCTGTTACTGGTTATTGCAATTTCTTTTGCTTTAGGGAAAGGTTTCTGGCAAATTTTTATTGCGGTTGGTTTATCAACCTGGGTAGACGTTGCAAGATTAGTTCGAGGGCAGGTTATGGCACTCAAAGAAGTAGAGTTTGTTGAGGCCGCAAGGGCGTTAGGTTTTAGTACTGCCAGAACAATTATTAAGCACATTTTACCAAACATAGCAGGACCTATTTTAGTTGTAGCCTCGGCAAATTTTGCTTCCGCTATTCTTTTAGAAACAGGCTTAAGCTTTTTAGGTTTTGGCGCTCAACCACCAATGCCAAGTTGGGGCAGTATGATAAAAGAGCATTTTGGTTATATCATAATGGATGCAGCTTATTTGGCTATGCTGCCTGGCCTTGCTATTATGCTTACGGTTTATGCTTTTAATGTTTTGGCTATTGGCTTACGCGATGCTTTCGATGTTAAAGGACAGAATGTAACGGTTTAATCATTAATATATAAAAGGAATTAAACGCTTTGTGTTTTTTATGTATTCTAAATAGGCAGTACCAAACTCATTTTTTAATGCAATTTCTTCAACTGAAATTCTATAAATAAAAGCTACAAAAATTGGAATACAGATTACCAATAAACTCAACCCATTTGAAAAGGTAATGGCCAGCCCTAAAAATGACATAAGTACACCTGTATATGATGGATGGCGAATAATTGAATACAATCCGTCTTGTTTCAAAGTTTGATTTTTTGCTATCTGAACATCAACTGTGAAGGCTTTGCCCAATTGTTGTATTGCAACGAACCGTAATATGAAACCAAGAATGGCAATTAGCATGCCTGCATGAAGAATGTATGGCTGAAAAATAATAATGCTAAAGTCTTTAAATTGTGATAAAAAACCGCCGAGAAACATGCTTATCATAATTGTTATCCATAAAATGGTAAGACTGTTTTTGTCCGCTCCACCACTTTTTCGCTCAGATTTATTCCGGAGTTTATAGTTGCGATGAATTTCAGTTAATAAAAAAAGCAGCCCAAAAATTAAGGGAAAATATGTAGTAATTACTTGCACGGTTTATTTTTTAGATTTTTTTCTTCTTTGATGCTTTAGCTAAAGGATTAAATTCGAGTGCTAAATTTATCCAGAAATCTAATTCTATATTCTGGTTAATCACATCTTCTGAAACTAAAATATAGCCTTTCATCATTTTTCCAACCATTTTCATTTGCGCCCACCTATCTTTATTTACCAAAGTATTTAAGATTTCAGAATTAATTCTTAGCATTATCTTATCCTTCATTACCCCGATACACATTTTGCCATTAACCATAAAAACTAACCCGCTAAACATAATTTTTTCTTCAACATCTGGTAAGTATTTTAGTTTTTTACGGATATGGTTAGCAAGAAATTCGTCAAAAGGCATAGTAAATTGTTTAAAACTAATTTAAACATTCCATATCCGTTTGACAAAATTTAACCGTTAATAATTAAATTTGTATCAATGTTACTAAGGTGTTTTCAGGAAGAATTTTTAGAAGCTGGTTGCGATGAAGCTGGAAGAGGCTGTTTAGCAGGGCCTGTTTTTGCAGCAGCTGTAATTTTGCCTGAAGGTTTCATCCTGGAAGGTTTAAATGATTCCAAACAACTTTCTCATACACAAAGAGATTTGTTGAGACCAATTATAGAAAAAGAGGCACTAGCTTGGGCAGTTGCATCATGCGATCATGAAGAAATTGATAAAATAAATATTCTTAATGCATCGTTTCTTGCCATGCACCGGGCAATTGAAAAACTACAATGTCAACCCCAATATTTAGTAATCGATGGTAATCGTTTTAAAGCTTATCCTCAAATTCCGCATAGTTGCATTGTAAAGGGCGATGGGAAATATTTAAACATCGCGGCGGCATCTATTTTAGCGAAAACGCACCGAGATGAATATATGACCAATCTTCATTTAGATTATCCCCATTACAACTGGCAACAAAATAAAGGATATCCTACAATTTCACATCGTAAAGCAGTTATAGAAATTGGTTTATCGCCATATCATCGTAAAACATTTAATGTAAGTGACCCACAACTTAATTTGTTTTCAAAAGCAGTCTAAATTTCGTATTTTCACCACATTGTGAAAATTCTGTTAATTACTAAGCGGATTCCCTTTCCGCCAAATAGTGGTTATCCGATTGTGGTTTATAACACCATGAAAGGCTTGCTACAGCTTGGTGCAGATATCACTTTGTTCAGCTTAAACCCTGCAAATGCCAGATTAGATTTAGAAGATATTTCCGATCCGGTTTTCGATTCGGTAAAAACACACACATACGATTTAGATACAGAGGTAACGATGTGGTCGGCATTTTTTAATATTTTCACAAACGAATCTTACAATGTTTCCAGGTATTATACTGAAGAAGCTGCTCGACAATTGGAAAGTTTACTTCGCGAAAATAGTTTTGATATTATTCAATTTGAAGGACTTTTCGTTGTGCCTTACCTGGATGTTGTTAAGGCAAACAGCAATGCCAAATTGATTTACCGAGCGCATAATATCGAGTTTACCATGTGGGAACGACGTTCTCTTTCAGAAAATTTTATAATCAGGCGTAAATATCTTGCCTTTCTTTCGCACAGGCTTAAAGCATATGAAATGGAGCAAATTAACCGTTTCCATCAAATATTTGCCATAAGCGAACCAGATAGACAAAGCATTTTGCGTTTCGGTTGTGAAGTGCCAATGTCTGTTTTTCCGGTTGCCATCGATTTAGAGAAATATAAAGTTGATAAAACGAAAACCAGTTTTCCTACTTTGTTTCATTTGGGTGCGATGGATTGGCGACCAAATCAGGAAGGGTTGGAGTGGTTTTTAGATGATATTTGGCCCGATATAGAAAAGCTAAATAAAGATCTCAGATTTTACATTGCAGGTAAAAATATGCAAAAGCATTTTTTCGATTACGATTCGGATAACCTAATTGTAGAAGGTGAGGTTTTTGATGCAGTAGAATTTATGAATTCGAAAGCGATTATGATTGTGCCCTTAATTTCTGGAACAGGTATGCGGGTTAAAATTATAGAAGGAATGGCAATGAAAAAATGTATTATCGCCACAACAACCGCTGCCGAAGGCATAAACTGCAAACACGGATATGATATTTTAATTGCCGATTCGGCTGATGAATTTTACCGTTCAATTTTACAATGCATTATTAACCCGAAACGCTGGATGGAAATAGGAGAGAATGCCCGTAAAACAGTAGAAAATGACCATGGTATTCATCTTATCTCATCGAAAATGCACAAGATTTATGAAGAGTTAATTAGAAGCTAAAGAGAGAAATGATAATAAAAAATCTTCTGAATTATCTTTTATTCTACACTAACTTATTATTTTAAATCCACCATAAACAAAATAAATACCTTTTAAATTTTGAGTCAAAACATTGCCAATTTCTTAGTAGTTTTGCCGCAAGCATTAGAAAACTAAAAATATGATTATTTGCTGCGCTATACTTATCGCATGGAGATAATGGGATCGCTTTAGTACCAAAGAAAAAATCAAGTAACGAATGAAAAACACCGCATTAACAGATAAACATATTGCTTTAGGAGCTAAAATTGTTCCATTTGCAGGTTATAACATGCCTGTAACTTACGAAGGTATAAATGCAGAACATGCCACAGTTCGTACTGGTGTTGGTGTTTTCGATGTTAGCCACATGGGCGAGTTTATTTTGAAAGGTGATAATGCATTAGACTTAATTCAAAGGGTAACAAGTAACGATGCTTCAAAATTATTTGATGGTAAGGTTCAATATTCTTGTTTGCCGAATAAAGATGGTGGTATTGTTGATGACCTTTTAGTATACCGTATAGATGAGAAAAGCTATATGTTGGTGGTAAATGCATCTAATATAGAAAAGGATTGGAACTGGATTAAACAGTTTAATGATAAAGATGTTGAGATGCACAACATTTCGGATAAAACATCATTGTTGGCAATTCAAGGTCCGAAGGCGACTGATGCCTTACAAACTTTAACCGATGTGGATTTAGCATCAATGGAATATTACACCTTTGTTAAGGGTACTTTTGCTGGGGTAAATAATGTTATAATTTCTGCTACAGGCTACACTGGTGCTGGCGGCTTCGAAATTTATTTTGATAATGAACATGCCGATAAAATTTGGGATGCAATTTTCGAAGCAGGTAAGGCTTACAATATTAAACCAATTGGTTTGGGCGCTCGTGATACTTTGCGTTTAGAAATGGGCTTCTGTTTATATGGGAATGATATAGATGACAGCACCTCTCCAATTGAAGCAGGCTTAGGATGGATTACAAAGTTTACAAAGGAATTTACCAATTCTGGAGCCTTATTGGCACAGAAAGAAGCTGGTATACAAAAGAAGTTGGTTGGTTTCGAAATGATTGACAGAGGTATTCCACGTCATGATTATGAAATTGCTGATGCTGAAGGAAATATTATCGGTAAAGTAACTTCTGGTACGCAAGCACCATCACTTCAAAAAGCAATTGGTATGGGCTATGTAGCTAAAGATTTTGCTAAAGAAGGAACTGAAATTTTTATCAACATTCGTAATACACCTATTAAAGCTAAAATAGTTAAGTTCCCTTTTTATAAATAGATAAAAGTTTAAGTATCAAGTATCAAGATGGACTGTCTTGATACTTGATACTTTTTACTCGATACTCCAAGTATGTCAAAAAAAATAGAAGTTTGTTTAACACCTGCATTGATTGATTTATATGATATTGAGCAGAGTATTGTTGTTGTAATTGATATTTTAAGAGCAACATCATCTATAACTTATGGAATAGATAATGGAGCAGAAGCAATAATTCCTGTTGCCAATGTCGAAGACTGTTTAACTTTTGTGGATAAAGGTTATTTGCTTGCAGCCGAGCGAAACGGTGAAGTAGTAGCTGGTTACGATTTTGGGAACTCACCATTTTCTTATACTAAAGAAAAAGTTAATGGTAAAACAATTGTTTTAACAACCACTAATGGTACTAAGGCATTACATTTAGCAAATAAAAGAGCATTTCAGGTTGTTATCGGGTCGTTTTTAAATTTAGATTCACTTTGTGACTATCTAAAAAATCAAAATAAAAACGTGCTATTGCTTTGTGCCGGCTGGAAAGATCAGTTTAATTTAGAAGATACTTTATTTGCAGGTGCAGTTGTAAATAAATTGCGCAAAAATTTCGAACATTTTGATGATTCTAGCGTTGCCTCCGAAGATTTATATTCATTAGCGAAAGATGATTTAAGGAAATATTTACATAAATCTTCGCACAGCCACCGACTTGCAGAATTGAATATAGAAGAAGATGTAGTGTTCTGTCTTCAATTAAATGTTTGCAAAGCAATTCCAGTGCTTGAAGGTGAAAGGTTAGTTTCCTTAAACCTCAAAACTCTCTAAAGGGGGTATTAATATCGAAATTATTAGATAAATTTTAAACAGGCTCTTAGATTTACCTTTTGATAGGCAAAGCCTCCTTCAGATGATAGGGGTTTATAAGCTCCGAAATCGTTGGGCTATTTTTGATGGTTATTAAAGCTTCTTCGTGTGCTAACCAATAAATGTCTTCAGCTCTTTTCATATCAAAAGTGCTTATTGCGCCCAAACCTTTTGGCTCTATTACCACATTACAAAATTTTGCTTTTCGTTCCATATCATGGTTGATTGACATAACACCGGCACGGCCCATTAAATTAGTAATACCTGTAATTTTATCAACAGGCTTAAGGTGATTACATGATGATCCAATAATAAAATCACATTCTCCCATCAAAGGTTCTACCGGAAAATTATTTAAAATCCCTCCATCAACATACATTTGCCCATCTATCATTATTGGCTTAAAAATGCCTGGAATACAACTTGAAGCATGAATAGAACGAATTAAGGGCCCTTTGGTAAAATAAACCAGTCTGCCTTCACTAAAATTTACAGCAGCAATAGTTAGCGGAATTTTTAGTTTTTCAATAGAATCTTCAGGAAAATATTCTTTTAGAATTTGTGAGGTATTTTCAATGTTAATTAAGCCTAAAGAACCAACAGCAGGGCGTATAAATCTCCACAACTTTGTCTTTAAAAAAATACTTAGTCCTTCTTCAGGATCAATGCCTGCTGCAAAGAATGCACCCGCAATTGCACCCGCACTTGTACCACTAATGTGACTAAAAGTGATACCTAAATTGCTAAAAGCCTTTAACACACCAAGGTGTGCAATTCCTCTTATTCCGCCGCCTGATAATACAATTCCAACTTTCATGTATGTAGATGTAATCCTTTTATTAGATTTAATAACGCTTATTTGTTACGAAATATTTGATATTCTATAAATTATTCGCTAATTGCAATGAACTAAAAACTTACTTTTTCTTCGGTTTATACTTCGATTGATTTAAAATCTTCTGCGCATCATTATCTGTCATCAACTGCTGTAAAGTAACTTTTGGGTTTTGTTTCATGTACTTTCTTACAATTTGCCAGCCCATCCAAACGCCTAATTTTGGTGCCGATTCTCTGTTTTCACCAAAACCTGGTGTAAATGGTCCATCAGATAAATAAACCTGAATTTTTTGATAATCTGTTTCATATAGCGAATTATTCTCTAAAAAATATGCCCAAATATCCTGTTCGAAATTTTGTGCCCAATTAAGTTGATTGGTACTATAACCTATTTTAGTAGAATCAGTAATGCTTTCAGGTAAAACCTGATCAAGGAAGTATAGAATTTTACCTTGAAAAACCATTTTTGATAATAATGTTCTGTTTGCATCTGGTTCAGGAAAAAGTTCTTCATGAGCGAAAGTTTCAGCAACTCTAGGTACAATATTATCGGGCGTAAATCTTCTGGACATGTACAGCGGAACACTTTCTATAATTCCACGATAAAATTTACTGTCTTTACCTAAAAAGGTATCTAATCCAATACCTAAATAACCATCACCAATTGGCGTTGGATAAGAAAATCCCGAAACAAAAGAAATTAAGCGAGGAATTTTAACCTTCGGATAATAATATTTAATGTACTTAAAGGTTTCTGATAACCCTTCTTCTTGTAGTTTTAGATTTGGATAAACACTACCCACTTCCTTCATTAAGTCATTATATGCAGGGTCATTATAAAGCGTACGTATAATTTCCGAACCTGCATATTCGGGCGTTCCAACCATTTTATGGATGTAATCATCATAGAAAAAACCATATTTTTTTTCTAAAGAAATATTGGTTTGATCTATATTTTTGTTCTTTCCTGAAAGAAGGTCTTTATCGAATCTCTCTATCTTAATCTCAACTTTTATATCGCTTACTTCGGGTCTGTTACTTTGCTTGCAAGAAATAAATGCAATTGCAAACAGAAAAAATAGATAAATTTGCTTGTGTTTTACGTTATACTTCATTAGTAACAAACTTAGAGAAAATTGTGATGTAAGAAAAGGTGATTGAGTGACAATTTTATCGATCTCTTATCAACCTTTGAATTAATAAATGAAAAGAGGAAATATATAAAACATAACTATGAAAAGAATATCGGCGATTTTAATTTTATCATTTTTAAGTATAGCCGTTTGGGCGCAAAATTTTAATGGTTCGAATTATGGTTTTCGGTTGGGTTTAACAGCCACACCAACTATCGGATGGATTAAACCAGAGCAAGGTAAAACTGAAGGTGTTGGTTTAGGCTTTTCTTATGGCCTAATAGGTGATTTTAATTTTGCACCGAATTATAGCTTCTCCACAGCTTTAACCATCACCACAATTAATGGAAAAAGTACAGAGATAAACGTTATGCCCTACCATTCTACAAGTAGTACAACTAATCCTGTTGGTTACGATTTAAAATATAAAATGCAATACATTGAACTTCCGCTAACCATTAAATTGAAAACCTTAAAAACTGATGGTAAACGCTTTTATGGGCAGTTTGGATTATCAAATTCGGTTAATATTAGTGCTAAACAGGATGCGGAAAGAAATGGCTCTCAAGTTGGAGATAACCAAAACATTTCAGATTATAGCAGATTTTACCGTGCAGGCTTAATTATTGGCGGTGGTGGCGAATTTGATATTTCTGGAAGTACGAGCATTCTGGCTGGATTAACTCTTAACAATGGTTTTACAAATATTGTGAAAGATGGAAGCAGGAAAGTTAAAAACCATTATCTGGCGCTTAACTTCGGCTTATTCTTTTAGTCGTGATAAATATACTTTCTAATTGATACTACAAAAATGAAAATAGCGCTGGCGCAACTCAACTATCATATTGGCAATTTCGAATCCAATACTCAAAAAATAATCAGCAATATTCAATTGGCTAAAAGTAAAGGAGCCGATTTGGTTGTATTTGCCGAACTGGCGATTTGTGGCTATCCTCCAAGAGATTTTTTAGAATTTGATGAGTTTATCTCGCTTTGCGAAAGTTCGGCACAGGAAATCGCTAAACATTGTACAGATATTGCTTGCATAGTTGGATTACCAATTAGGAACGATGTTTTACAAGGTAAAGATTTATTTAATGCGGCATATTTTATTGAGGATGGAAAAGTAAAATCTATAACCAAAAAAGCTTTACTACCAACTTATGATGTTTTTGATGAGTATCGCTATTTCGAGCCCGCCACAATATTTAAGTGCATAGATTTTAAAGGAAAAAAAATTGCTTTAACCATTTGTGAAGACCTCTGGAACATTAACGATAACCCGCTTTATGTTTCCAATCCGATGGATGAGTTGATTAAAGAACAACCTGATGTTATGATAAATATTGCAGCATCGCCTTTTTCATATACGCATGATGATGAGCGTATAAAGGTACTTTCTGATAATGCCAAAAAGTATCATTTACCTGTTTTTTATGTAAACCAAGTTGGTGCGCAAACCGAAATTATTTTTGATGGCGGTAGCCTAGTTTTCGATACGGATGGAGCAATGAAAGCAGAAATGAAATATTTTGAAGAAGATTTGCAGGTTTTCGATTTAACAGAAGTAGAAAATGTTCGCAACAAATATCCCCAGCCAGAAAGGTTAACCGATATCGAACAAATTCACGATGCTTTGATTTTAGGTGTTCAGGATTATTTTAGAAAATCGGGATTCAGCAAAGCTGTTTTGGGTTTATCCGGAGGAATAGATTCTGCCGTAGTTTGTGCTTTGGCTTGTTCAGCTTTAGGGGCAGAAAATGTAATGGCCGTTTTAATGCCTTCTAAATTTTCCTCCGATCATTCTGTGCAGGATGCATTGGATTTGGTTACTAATATTGGTTGTATGCACGAAATTATCCCGATAAAAGATGCTGCAGAAGCTTTTGATAATATGTTGGCACCTGCATTTAAAGGCTTGCCATTTAACTTAACCGAAGAAAACATTCAAGCCAGAATACGTGGAACAATAGTTATGGCAATGAGTAATAAATTCGGCTATATTTTACTCAACACTTCTAACAAAAGCGAATGCGCTGTTGGTTACGGAACTTTATATGGCGATATGTGTGGCGCAATTGGTGTAATTGGCGATGTATATAAAACGCAGGTTTTTCAATTGGCTAAATACATCAATAAAGAAAGAGAAATTATTCCGATTAATACAATTGTTAAGCCCCCATCTGCAGAATTAAGACCAGATCAGAAAGATTCCGACTCATTGCCAGAATACGATATTCTTGATAAAATTTTATATCAGCATATTGAATTAAAACAGGGTTCGGCAGCACTAATTGCAAAAGGTTTTGATGAGACATTGGTGAAAAGAATTTTGAAAATGGTAAATGTTGCAGAGTTCAAGCGCTACCAAACGCCTCCAATTTTGCGTGTTTCGCCAAAAGCTTTTGGTATGGGTAGAAGGATGCCAATTGTTGGAAAATACTTGACATAAATCATCAAAAGCATTAATATTATTTCTATATAGTTTATTTTAAGTACTTTACCTTAAATTATTAAGCCTAACGCTCTAAATGGTTAATTTTTATAAATCCATTCTTACGGTTGAAATGCGTTCGCTAATAGATATGCATGCCCAAAGCTTTAGTAAAATTCCTGGTGTTGTAATTATTCATGAAACTTTAAATTGGACTGTTGTTTATATGAGTGAGAGAGGCTTAAATCAACTTGGCATTTCTTTAGAAGAAGTTTGCAATTTAACCAATGCCGAATATTATTCAAGATTTTTTAATACCGAAGATGCTAAAGATTATGTTCCTAAGATTGGTGCTTTTTTGCATGCAAATAATAAGGAAGATACGCTTAGTTACTACCAACAGTTAAAATTCCCTGGGATGGATAACTGGAGATGGCATTTGTCGAGCACTAAAATATTTTTTCGTGATAAGGCTAATATACCTGTCTTATCGATTACAGTTTCCATACCTATAGATGCAATGCACCACATGGCAGTAAAGGCCGACAGGCTTTTAGAAGAAAATAATTTTCTAAGAAATAATTATAATAATTTTTTAAAATTGAGCAAACGTGAAAAAACAATTTTAAAGGAAATTGCTTTAGGAAAAAGCTCAATAGAAATAGCGGCCGAATTACATATTTCTCCAACAACTGTAGATACACACAGAAGAAATGTTAGGTATAAACTTGGCACAAAATCGTCTTTCGAAATATCTAAATACGCTAGAGCTTTCGATTTGATTTAATAAAATCGGGAGTAACAATATAGATATCATATAGAGCCTGTCGGAACTCTTCTAAAATTCTTCGACAAGCTCAGGATGAAAAATTTATACTAAAGTAGCATCAACAGAAATTGTTGTATCTAATAATTTAGAGATTGGGCAATTTTTTTCTGCATCAGCAACCAATTCATCAAATTTTTCTTTTGATAAACCTGGAACTGTGGCTGTTAAAGTTAAATGTGATTCGGTGATTTTACCTTGTGCCGGATCTAAGTTAATTACACATTTAGTTTCTAAGTTTTCAGCTGTGAAACCTGCTTCATCAATTTTAAAAGATAGCGCCATGGTAAAACAACCAGCATGTGCAGCAGCAACTAACTCCTCCGGATTTGTACCTACGCCCTCAGCAAAGCGTGAACCGAATGAGTATTGAGTGTTATTTAATGTTGTACTTTGGGTAGTTAAATTTCCTTTACCTTCTTTACCTGATCCTTGCCATACGGCTGTTGCATTTCTTTTCATTTGAATTTTATTTTGAGTTATTTTAGATTTCTAACAAATAAAGATAATTATATGTTTGTTTATTAACTGCAACTATAATATTAAGAATTTGTGATGTGTTGGAAAATTTATTCAATTTCTGGTTCAATAATTTTGCGTTGATTAAACTTGCTTTTTATAGATTGAACCAATAAAATGCCTACTCCAATCATTATGGAAATATCAGCAAAATTGAAAACACCTGTTTCGAAAACATAAAAATCTATGTGCATAAAATCTGTTACTGAGCCATGAACAATTCTATCGTAAAGATTTCCGATTCCACCACCAATCAGAAAACACAAAGCAATTTGCATGCTTTGAGGTAAATTTGGTTTGGAAAAAAGAAAGTACAATCCGTAGCCTAAAAATAATATTGGCAAACCCATTAAAAAAATCAATCGGAGTATATATGGCATTTGATCGCCAAGACTTAAAAAAGCACCGCTATTTTCTACTTTTGTTAATGTAAATCTGTCTTTTACGATACTGATGTGCTCATATTCACTAATTTTATTACGAACAATATTTTTAGATACCTGGTCGCAGCCAATATTTAGCAGTAAAAAGAAGATAAGGAAAATTATCCTGAAGGAGTGTTTGGAATTCATATTAACTTAACGTAAAATATCAGCATCAACAGGTGTATAACCTAAGTGCCTGCTTAAAGACATAATTTGCCCTTTGTGATGAAATTCATGTGTAATTACATGCGTAAATAATTTTAACGGACTTAAGCCGATTAGCTGTCCGTTTCTGTTAATTTCTAATTCAATTTGATAGTCATTTCCAAAGGATTCAAAGAATTCGTTTAAATATAAATTAACCAAATCAAAATAGATTATACAATCGTTGAGGTTTTTATAATCTTCAAATGGCTTATAATTTATACTCTTTTTTAATGCCCTTTCTCCAATCCAGGATGAATATGTATCGCAAATATGAACAAGTAAATTACGAACTGAACCTCTGCCAAAAGTGCTATTCTCTTTTAAAAAATCTTCTTCTGCTATAGTTTTAATATAGTCCAGAATTTTTTTTCTGGATGATAAGACTAAATTATATTGTTGGGCGAGTAGATCTATCATTTTTTACCCATTTTTTGTAAGGAATTATCAACGCCAATAATATAGCTAATACACTTAAAACTTTGGCAATTACATCACCAGCTTTAACATAAAAAGTTATCTCATCATTTAAGTTAATATCAGCTTTGATAGCGGTTCTTGTCCACCATTTTGTTTTTTGCGTTACATCGCCACGTTGATTTATGAAACATGAAATACCCGTATTTGCAGAACGTGCTATATCGCGATGCGTTTCTATCGCCCTTAACTTTGCATACATTTCGTGTTGATCTTTACCAGATGTATTTCCCCACCAACCGTCGTTGGTAATAATGGCTATAAATTGTGCGCCATCTTTAACTTGTTTACCAATCCAATCGCCCCACAAACTTTCATAACAAACTACAGGGGCAGCTCCGATTCCACTTTGCGCATACAAAACACTTGGTTTATCCTGCCAACCCCAACCGCCAACACTTCCGCCAAGCTCAGAAAATACGCCATCCATAAAAGAAAATACTGCAGGGAAAGGCATCTTTTCTGCTCCGGGAACTAATTTTGATTTATGATAAAACTGAACGTTTGCAGAATTTTCGACTTGCATAGCAGAGTTGAAATTATCATAATAGAATCCAAGATCGGGTCGGAATTTTGCTGAAATAGTTCTTTTATCGGGATATGTTTTTACACTTTCTATACCCGTAATTAAAGTTCCGTTTTTGTATTTGCTAAGAAAATCCTGAAGAGTCAAAAAGTCTGGATTGCTGCGGATTCTATCTTCATCTGCATAATTTGGAATTGCGGTTTCCGGCCAAATGAAATATTCGGTGTTGGTTTGGCCGATAGAATCCGATAGATGGGTTAAAATTTTTATTTGTTCTGCGGCTGGGATTGCCTCCAGTTTTAAATAAGGATCTATATTGGGTTGTACAACAACTACATTACTTGGTGTTCCTTGTTCTGTGGCATTAAAATATTTCGTCAATGAAATTCCAATGGGAATCAGTACAAATAAGCCCCAAATTCCTAATGCTTTGAATTTTAAATAACCCGTTTGTAATTTAAGTTTTTTATAAGCTTCGAAAGCCAAAATATTACTTATTAATATCCAAAGCGAGCCGCCATAAACGCCTGTATAATCGTACCATTGTGCCAACTGATGCATTCCTGCTAAGCCGTTCCCTAATGTCATCCAGGGAAAGGCTAGATCCCAAGTTTGTTGCAAATATTCTAAAGCAATGTAAAAAGAAATTAACCCTAAGTATGCAGTAGTTTTGTTTGTGTGTTTATTTAGTCGATAAAATAACCAAAAGGCGAAAGTCATTAAAGAAGCGCCTAACCCATAAGGGATTAACGAAACAGGTATAGCGACAAATGTTCCGTTATAAGAACTTATTGCATTATAAACCCAATATGTTGATGCTGTGTTCCAAATAAGGAATGTTAAACCTGCAGTTAAGAAAATACGTTTACCTGATTTTTTATTTTCGCTACTCGAAATATTTTCAAGGGCTATAAATAACGGAACTAATGCAACTAATAACAATGGCGTTGTAAACGGCATTGGCGGCCATGCTAGCCAAAGTAGAAATGCGCTTAATAAGGCGAGGGAGTAAGTTTTTTTCGATTTCATTTTTAAGGAGATTTGTCATTTTGAGCTTGCCGAAGAACACTAAGCGTTTCGACAAGCTCAACATGACAATCGAATATTAAAAGCTATCTAAAATATTCGCTTTTTTGGCTTCATATTCTTCTTGCGTAATTAAATGTTTATCGTACAATGTTTTTAGTTTACGTAGCTTTAATGTTGTTTCATCTTCAGGTTCCTCTATAACTTCTGCTATTTGAAATGGTTCAGGTTCTTCAGCCTTAGTGGCCTCTGTTGGAATAACATCAACAAAAGCTTGTGGAGCAGTATTTGTTGTTGAAGCCATCGCCCGGTTTTCTTCCAGTTTTTGTTGATGCAATAATTCCTTATACGCTTCTAACTGTTGGTTAGCTGCCTGATGCAATTTTCTTGCCTGCACTTTAGGAATAAATTCGGTTACAATATTTTCTCCATGCTGCGGAACGCAAATAAATTTAGAACCAAATAATTCTTCCTTAAATGAAATTTCCTTAACACTTTTCCATGAAATGTCTTTAAAATTCATAGTTAAACCTAGGTTGCCGGGTTCACAATAAAAAATTCTCTTGTTTGTAATGGCAATGCTATCAGGTAACAAGTTTACGGCAGGTTTTTTTTGTACACCAAGGTATAAAATTTCTTCTCCAGTGGTTAAAAGGTCATTTAATTTTCCAATAACTTTTTCAACCGCTTTTGGGTCTTGTTCGTCACTTAAAAATCTATCTATGCTAATCATAATGTTGTTTAAAATTGATTGTTGTTAATTGATTGATGTTAATCTTCAGGGCTTTCATATTTATCTTTGTTCTTTACTCTTTTATCCTTGCTCATCTCTTTACCTGCAATGCAAATTACAAATTCTCCTTTTAAAGTATTGTGTTCAAAATGTGATTTTATTTCCACCAAAGTTCCGCGTACAGTTTCTTCAAACATTTTGGTTAACTCCCTACTTACTGATGCTTGCCTGTCTTCACCTAAGTATTGTGCAAATTCTTCTAAGGTTTTCAGTAAACGATGCGGACTCTCATAAAGTATAATGGTACGATCTTCTTCAGCAAGCTTTTTAAATTTTGTTTGTCGCCCTTTTTTAACCGGTAGAAATCCTTCAAAGCAAAAAGCATCGGCTGGTAAACCAGAATTTACAAGTGCCGGAACAAATGCTGTTGCACCTGGCAAACACTCTACCGGAATTTCATTTTTTATCGCTTCACGTACCAGGAAAAAACCTGGGTCGGAAATTGCCGGAGTGCCTGCATCAGAAATTAAGGCAATTTTTTGTCCTTCATTTAAGAATTTAATAATCTCCGAAGTTGCCTTGTGTTCATTATGTTGATGATGTGAAAACACCTTTTTATCGATACCAAAATGTTTAAGCATTGGTGCACTTGTTCGAGTATCTTCGGCTAAAATTAAATCACACTCCTTTAAAATGCGTATGGCCCTAAAGGTCATATCTTCTAAATTGCCTATCGGGGTTGGCACGAGAAATAGTTTTCCATCCATAGTATCAAGTATCAAGTATCAAGTAACAAGTATCAAGTATCAAGATATGCATGATTGAAAACTGCAAACTGAAAACTGAAAACTCTTTCTATCTTTGTGAAAAAAATAAATAATGCTGCAAGTTAACTATATCCGCGAAAATAGAGAGAAAGTTTTAGAACGTTTAAGTGTACGTAACTTTAAACAACCAGAGTTGGTTGATGAAATCATCAAGATTGATGAAGAACGCCGCTCAACTCAAACTTCGCTTGATAGTATTTCTGCAGAAGCAAATGCAGCCGCTAAGCAAGTTGGCGATTTAATGCGGGCTGGAAAAAAAGAAGAAGCTGAAGCCATTAAAGCAAGAACTACCACTTACAAGGAAAACATAAAAAACCTTACCGAAAAGCTAAGTGAACTAGAAAATACTCAGTTTAATTTGGTGGTTCAGTTGCCAAATTTACCATACAATTTAGTGCCTAAAGGTTCTACCGCCGAAGAAAACGAAGTTGTTTATTTACATGGCAAGCCAGCAGAATTACCAACTAAGGCCTTGCCGCACTGGGAATTAGCAGCAAAGTATGATATTATCGATTTTGAATTGGGTGTTAAAATAACAGGTGCGGGTTTCCCGGTGTATAAAGGAAAAGGAGCAAGGCTGCAACGTGCTTTAATAAATTTCTTTTTAGATCATGCAACTGCTGCGGGTTATAAAGAAATGCAGGTTCCACATTTGGTAAATGCAGCATCAGGTTTTGGTACAGGCCAGTTGCCAGATAAAGAAGGGCAAATGTACCACTCAACAGTTGATGATTTGTATTTAATCCCAACTGCAGAAGTACCCGTAACTAATCTGTATCGCGATGTAATTGTGAAAGAAGAAGACCTGCCAATAAAAAATACAGCTTATACACCTTGTTTTCGTAGAGAAGCCGGTTCTTACGGTGCTCATGTTCGTGGTTTAAACCGTTTACATCAATTTGATAAAGTTGAAGTTGTTCAAATTACGCATCCTGATAAATCATACGAAACGCTTGAAGAGATGAGCAAATACGTTCAATCTTTATTGCAGGAACTTGGTTTGCATTACCGCGTTTTGCGTTTATGTGGTGGTGATATGGGCTTTACTTCAGCCATGACCTATGATATGGAAGTATGGAGTGCAGCACAGGAACGCTGGTTGGAAGTATCTTCTGTATCTAATTTCGAAACCTATCAGGCAAATCGATTGAAACTTCGTTTTAAAGGTAAAGAAGGTAAAGCCCAACTGGCTCACACATTAAATGGAAGTGCATTAGCTTTGCCGCGTATTGTAGCTTCTATTTTGGAAAACTATCAAACAGAAAATGGAATTAAAATTCCTGAGGTTTTGGTAAAATATACTGGTTTTGATATGATTGATTAGACCTCAGCCTTTAAAAGCCAGAAATTATTTTAAGTTAGTGCATTCTTTTCCTTAAAGAGAGGGAAACGAAAGATAGTGGGTTTAGACCAATATCAACACAAAAAAAGCTTTGCAGCGATGCAAAGCTTTTCATTTTTATAGATAGGTGTATTTTGAATACTTTGTCGATTACAAAATCAAAATTAATAATAAAATGATAATGATAATTGCACCTACAGAAAGATAAACACCACCAGAAACTGCACGAGCCTGACCTTTTAATTCTCTTAATTCGCTACGTAAAGCTTTACGTTCTGCTTTAGTTAAGTTAGATTTATCCATGTCTCTGATTTCTTCAACACGAGTTTTAATCTTTTCTAACTTTAAAGATTGTTCAGTAGTTAATTCTGTTGGGTTTTTAGCTTTTTCAGCAGCTTGTACTGTGTTAAAACTAACTCCTAAACTAAAAATAAGAGCTAAAGTGTAAATAAATTTTTTCATAATATTTAATTTTTTTAGTGTTTAATCTCTGTTTAACAAAAAACCTACCAAAATGTTCCGGTAGGTTTTAAAAAGCATTAAACTAAATGTTAAATAGGTTATTTAATTTCAAAAATGGCGTTTACAGTAAAATTTAGCTTAATTTTCTTAAAATCTATTTCTGGTGCAGCTTCTGCATCAGCCATTGCCGATTTAACCATGTAGTTTCTATAAACTGGTTGTATAACATTGTCGCCACCATCCTGTATTTCAATTACACCACCTAATTTATCGCCAAGTGCTTCTACCATGTAAGCAGCTTTTTCTTTTGCAGCTAGTAATGCTTTAATTTTAAGTTCCTTTTTTAAGCTTTCAATTTTCGAATAATCGTAGCTTTCAATATTTGTACTGGCAATTCCTTTAGGGTCAATTGCTTCTAATATCCCATCAAATTTATTTAAATCGCTAACTTTTAAACGATATTGTTTACTCGCTAAAAAATCAGGATTTTTCTTTTTTTCTGTAGCATAATTCCAGCTACTTAAGTTACTTATGGTTAAATTTTCTTTAGCAATTCCAGCCTTTTGAACCGCTGCATAAAGTTGTTTTTCCAAATCGGTAATTTCTACTTTTTTCTTTCCATTTAAATATTCTTTCAGCGAAATACTAATGTAAATAATATCTGGTGTAACTTCTGTTTCTGCGCTACCACTAACATTAATTTTGCGGCGTAAATCTGTTTGTTGAGCCATCGCTGTAGATAAACCAAAAAATGCAACGAGTGCAATTGCTATTAACTTTTTCATATTTATTTTTCTTTTGTGTGTGCTGTAATGATGTTGTTTTAATACAAATTCCACACCGAGATTAATTTTTTTTTAAATTTATAGAAAATGAGCGTAAGTAATCAATGGCAAAACCTGCCCCGCTATTCGTTACAAGTCCTCGCTACGCTGTGGGCTTTTTACTCCTATCGGGTTTAAAAACAAAGGGTTGTACCACTATGATAACACAAAGTAGATAAGCAAATATGGACTGTGAAATACCGTTTAAATACCTGTCTTTTTCAAATAATATTCCATTGAATTGCATGGTAATTTTAAAAAGAACTGTAGTTTTTGCTACTTAAACCCGACAGAGCGTATAGCCCGGAATGGTAGCGAAGCGAAAATGAGAACTATAAGCGATGGTGGGACTGCTATTGCCGAAGCATTACAGAACCGTGATTTTCTAAATAAAAATACTAGAAATTAAAAAAAATTATGCGCAAGGTTTTATGCTTAAATAGACGGAAATATAAATGTTTATAAAACCTGGCGCAGCAGAATATTCTGCAGAATTTTAATCGTGTTGCAGTTGGAGTAAACTACAAATTGGAATACTAATTTTAGGTATTTATACCTTTGAAACTTTAACAGCAGTTGGTCCTTTTTGTCCCATTTCTACTTCAAACGTAACTTTATCGCCTTCTTTAATTTGTGTAACCAAACCATTTGCGTGAACAAAAATACTATCCTGAGTTTCTGTGTTTTTAATGAAACCATAACCTTTACTATCGTTGAAGAATGTAACAGTTCCTTTTTTCACAGGGTTTTCGTCAATAATATCTTCTTGTCTTGTTATACCAATTTGAACATCTTCGATGTTAAATACCTTTTTCTTTTTCGGATCTGGTGGGGTAGAGGAGATATTACCATTTTCATCAACGTATGCAAACATTTCTTCAAGAGCTAAGCCCTTTTTTGCATTAGACTGACGTTCTTCTTTTTTCTCTTGTTTGTCTTTTTGCTTTTTTAGTCGTTTTTTTTCGTTCTCTTTTTTACTGTATGTTGCCTGAGATTTAGCCATATTTATTTATTTGTTTTGTTTTTTGTGAAGTGAGTGGAATACAGATTAATGCAAATATAATAATACTAAAGCAGAAATACGATTTTATTCCGTCAGTACTCTATAGTGCAAAACTCAATATTTTTGTTTTAGCCACAGATTCGCTGATTCATTTCTGCGCAATTATTTATTTTAATCTGCGAATTAGCAGTAATTATATCATCCATTTTTCCATTTATCCTTTTCAATTTGATAAACGAAATTCCATTTTACAGATTCGCCATAATAAGCTATTTCTATCTCGTTAACTTTTATTGCGCCCAATTTCTCTGTTGCCTTTTGAGAGCGGTAATTTGTTGCACCAATGTGTAAAATTACCTTATCTACAAATTGAAAGGCATAATCTAACATTAGTTTTTTTAAGGCAGCATTATGCCCCTTACCCCAAAAATCTCTTCCAATAAATGTATAGCCTACAGAAATTGATTTATGTTTATCATCAAATTCATAATATCTTGAGCTGCCAACCGCATGTTTTGTTGCCTTATCGTAAACAATAAATGCGCCTTTTGATTCTATTGCCCCTTTAAAAAAGTTTTCAAATACTTCTTTTTTATAACGGTTTTTATTTGGGTGTTGTTCCCAAATTAAAGGATCGGAAGCTACAGCATAAAGATTTTCAAAATCTTCTGCCTTTAGCGGTGCAAGTTTAATTAAATCACATTCTAAGGTCGGTTGTAAATCGAAATGCATTTTGTCTTGTATTAAAAAAAGGCCGGCAAAAGCCGGCCGTAATGTTATTAACGATGTAATATTTTGCTGTTTATACACTCGTTATAAACAAGCGCAGGTTTATCCAGATGTTATTCTGAACTTGTAAAGAACTTTTGACCATTTCGACAGGCTCAATGTGACAGCTATTCAACCAGGCCCTCGATTTCTACTAATTCGTTTGCCTCCTTTTGATAATCTACATTATCGATTTCGAAACCAAACAAGCTTAAGAAATCTGAGCGATAGCCTGCTAAATCGCCAATTGAAGGTAAAGTTTCAGTTGTAGCTTCTGTCCAAAGTTCTGCAACTTTAGCTTGTACATCTTCACGCATTTCCCAATCGTCAATTCTAATTCTCCCTTGCTCATCAACAGGAACAGGACTGCCGGTATATAACCGCTCTGCGTATAATCGCTGTATTTGTTCTATGGTACCTTCGTGAATACCTTCTTCTTTCATTATTTTGTAAAGCAATGAAATATATAATGGAATTACCGGAATAGCCGAACTCGCTTGTGTAACCAAAGCCTTGTTAACAGAAACATAAGCCTTACCGTTAATATCTTTCAATTTGTTGGCAATTGTAAAGGCTGTTGCTTCCAGGTCATCTTTCGCACGGCCAATTGTTCCTTTACGGTAAACCGCCTCGGTTAACGATGGACCAATATAAGAGTAAGCAACAGTTGTTGCACCTTCAGCCAATAGGTTTTCTGCTTTAAGGGCGTCAATCCACATCGCCCAATCTTCTCCACCCATTACGGCTACCGTATTTGCAATATCTTCTTCTGTTGCTGGTTCGATAGAAATTTCGCTAACATTTCCGGTATGGAAATCTACAGTCTTATTGGTATATGCTCCGCCAATTGGTTTTAGTGTAGAACGATGTAAAACTTCTGTATCAGGGTGTTTTCTTACAGGAGAGGCCAGGCTGTAAATTACTAAATCTACCTGGCTCAAATCAGCTTTAATAGTTGCTAAAGTTTTCTCTTTAATTTCTTTTGAAAAGGCATCACCATTTATGCTTTTTGCATATAAACCAGCAGCATGTGCTTCTTTTTCAAAAGCTGCGCTATTGTACCAACCTGGAGATGCCGTTTTACCCGTAGAAGGTGCTTTTTCGAAAAATACTCCTATTGTTGATGCATCTGAACCAAAGGCTGCGGTAATTCTTGATGCAAGACCAAAGCCTGTTGATGCACCAATTACCAATACTTTTTTAGGTCCGTTAATATTACCTTTAGATTTTACATATTCAATTTGGTTCTTTACGTTTTGCGCACAACCATCAGGATGTGATGTTAAGCAAATAAAGCCCCTCATTCTCGGTTCAATAATCATTTTGTTCTTTTTTACGTTTTGTAATATTCAAAATTATTGCAGTTTCGGGGAATGAAAAATTACCTTAATCCCCAAATCTTTAACGAAGATAAATTTTTAATTGCTTAACGCTAAACGAAATTTAAATAAATGGTTTTTTAATTAACAAATTAAATCGTCCTGTGTATTAATTAAGTGTTAAGTTGTCTGCTTTATTAATTTTCTATTAAATTAGCGGAATCAGTTAACATTGCCTTAATTTCCTTATGAAAAAATTAATATTTCTATTCTTATTATGTATTGTTGCTTTTGCCAAGCTTTCTGCACAAACTCAATATCAAAATACAGGCTGGCTTTTTTTGCTTAACAACACTAAGATTAATAAAAAATGGGGATTGCAGTTTGATGTTCAAGTGCGTTCTGCGGATAATTGGAAATATGTTAGAAATACATTAGTTAGGCCGGCGGTACAATATTTTATAAACGATAAACATAATGTTGCACTTGGTTATTTGTGGCAAACAACTCAAAATCAAATAGACGGAATTGCAAATACTCATTTTGATGAACATCGAATTTTTGAACAATACATTTATACCCACAAAATTAAAACAGTTTTTGCAAGTCATAGGGTAAGGGTAGAGCAACGTTTTATAGAAAGGGCAACTGAGGATATATTTGCACAGCGTTTTAGGTATTTTATCAGGTTAATTAAGCCTTTGCAAAAAGCGCAGCCTACGTTTACCAAAGGGGCTTTTATTGCGCTGCAAAATGAGGTTTTCTTAAACTTTCAAAATAAGGCAAAAATAAATAATAGCATATTCGATCAAAACCGTATATACCTGGCAGGCGGTTATCGGTTCTCTAAAAAGTTTGATATGGAAGTAGGTTATATGAACCAGGCCGTAAAAAATACAAGCAGCCATACCAATAATAATATTGTTCAACTAGCACTTTATACGAGGTTTTAAAATCTTTAAGTCATTTTTTGTATCAGGACTATTACAAAATGTTAAAGGTGTTGTAATTGATAACGCTTTTTGCTCAATTTGCCGCGTGAAAAGATTTTCAATACTATTTTTAGCATTATTGTTCGGCAGGCGGATGCAGGCTCAGGAAATTAAAACTTCATCAACAGATATTGCGCCAACTTCTAAAAGTTTATTTAACCCTGAACACACAAGAAAAGATTCGCGTAAAGGCGATTTTTATTTCCATTGGGGTTATAACCATTCTTGGTATGGAAAAAGTGATATTAGATTTCAAGGACCAAATTACGATTTTACATTAAAAGATGTAGTTGCTCATGATAGGCAATCTAAATTAAGTTGGGATTATTTGAATCCGGGATTAATTACAGTTCCTCAATACAATATTCGGGTTGGTTATTTTATTAAAGATAATTATAGCATTTCAGTTGGCTGGGATCATATGAAATATGTAATGGATATTCCGCAAACAGTTGCAATTACAGGATTTATAGGGTCAAATATTTCGAAGGAAGGCGTATCAACAGGATCTATGGCGGGTAATTATAACGGGCAAATGATTAACGTTAAGGAAAGTATGTTAACTTTTGAACATACTGATGGCTTTAATTATGCTAATGTTGAAGTGGAGCGTTATGATGATATATGGGTGGCTCCGGGTGGTAACACCTCTTTAACTCTAGAAACCGGATTAGGTGGAGGTATGGTTGTTCCTCGTTCTGATGTCCGTTTATTTGGACTTGGAAGAAACAACCATTGGAACGTTGCAGGTTATGGTATTTCTGCCAAAGTCGGGCTGAAATTTTATGTTTGGAAAAATATTTATCTTCAAAATACAACCAAAGTAGGTACAACGAATTTGAAAACAATTCATACTACTGGCTGGGACGAATATGATAAAGCAAGTCAGAAAATTAATTATCTTGAAAATATGTGGGTAATTGGAGTTCAGTTTTAGTACTAACTTCGTTTGGATATCATTTTTTTAAACCAAAGTTCAACATAATGCTATATTTATTTTATTGTTTTTTGATAACGTTATTTAATTTAACAGCAACCTCCACCTGGTTTGCAATTAGCAGATTGAGATTTAAGTTGCGGTAGCTGGATTTTTTGTTTTGATGGCGGAATACCGCAACTATCTGATGCCAGGCAGGCTGTATTTTTTGAAACAAGTTCAAAATCTTTTCCATCAAAAGCCAAATCGTACTTTCCAATAGTATCTGATTGATATTCGACTTCGATTTCTAAATTTCCAATACCCAGCTTTTCTTCAGAAAGATTTATAATGTGCAATAGCTTTTCGGGTTTTAAGCGATGCTCGAAATCATTTGCATCCCAAAGTTGAAAGTTTATAACTTTCTCCAAGCGTTCTACGCCGCCACAGTCAATAAAATGTTTGGTAACTAAGCCAACTTCTGTTACATGAAAATGTTCCGGAACAAATTCTCCTGATGGTAATTTGAAATTTACAGCTTCGGCTGTTTCTAAATATTTTTTAATCTCTAATAGTTTCATAATCAAGTTTTAATGCAGTATTATTATTTAAAAAATGTTAGCAGCAGTTTTGCTCCCTATCGTTAGCAATGATATTGGAGAAATATGTCTTTAAAATATCAAAGGTTTTTTCATTGATACAGTAGCAAATCGTGGTTCCTTCAATATTTCCTTTAATTAGTCCGGCATTTTTTAGCTCCTTCAAATGCTGAGAAATGGTTGGTTGCGCAAGGGGTAGTTCGTTTACTATATCACCACAAATACACTCATTTACTTTTAATAAATAATCTATAATGGCTACTCTTGCCGGATGACCCAGTGCTTTTGCAATTGTCGCTATTTGGTTTTGCTTATCTGTAAAGTGTTCTGTTTTTGTTGCACCCATTTTCAATTAATTTTAATATTGCAATATTACGATATAGTTTCTGTTATGGAGAATTTTATGAAAAAATATTTTATCTTTTGCTTTCGTTTTAAAAATGCTTGTTAATAAAAATGCCTTCTTCATTTTCATAAAAGAAGGCATTTTTTATTTGAATGCGCTTTAACTTTCTCGTAATAGGGTAAGTAAAAGTTTTATCAAGGCATAAATAAACTAATTTTTACCAGGGGCTTACTTCAGTTTCATCTTCAATATCGTTACTGTAAAATTTTCCAGTTGGGGCTTTATCATCTATTAAGGTATGTTTAATAATAAATTTTACTGCACTTTCAACAGTTCCGGGGCCATTGTGATGGTTAAAATCTGTGGCCGTATAGCCTGGGTCTATTGCATTTACTTTGAATGGCAAATCTTTGAGTTCATAAGCTAATACAATTGTATAAGCGTTTAAAGCGGCCTTCGAAGTTCCATAGCCTGCGCTTTTTACATCGTAGTATTTCCAGTTAGGATCACTATGAAGCGTTAAAGAACCTAGCCCTGAAGTAATATTGCTTATTCTAGGACTATCTGACTTTTTAAGTAATTCTAAAAATATCTGAGTTACGTTAATCACACCAAAGAAATTTGTGTCAAACACTTCCTGGATATTCTTTAGCGGTGTATCTGAAGCATTTTGTGGGAATGGTCCACTTATCCCTGCGTTGTTGATTAAAATATCTAATTTGCCTTGCTCTTTTTCGACAATGCTTTTTGCCTCCAAAATTGAATCAGTGTTGGTTACATCAATTTCAATAGCTTTAATATTTTGAAATCCATTTTCAATTAGTTCTTGCACTACCGATTTTCCTTTTTCCAGGTTGCGGCTACCTAAATATACAAATAATCTTTGTTTCGAAAGTTGTTTAGCTGTTTCCAAACCAATGCTTCTGTTGGCTCCTGTAATTAATACTGATTTCATATTTATTGTAATTAAATTATAGTGCAAATTGTTTTTTTAAAATTGAAATCATTTGCCATTTGGCAAAAAGCAATTTAGTAAATACTTTTTCTAACTCTGCTTAATGGGGATTGTGTAATGCCTAAATAAGAAGCAATATAGGCAAGCGGTATACGGTTAGTAATATTTGGATATATTTCAAGAAATTTTAAATATCTTGTTTTGGCATCCTGAGATAATAATTGGCTGATTCTTTCTACTTTCTGCAAGAATGCTTTTGAAATAATTTTACGTACAATATCATCCCAGTTGATTATGGTAATAGAAAGTTCTGTCCAATCTTTTTTTGAGAAAACGATAATCTTGCAATCTGTAATTGCCTCTACATAAGATGATGAAGGAATTTCATTATCGAAACTATTTAAATCTACAATAAGATTGTTTTCTTCAATAAAAATATTTAGTAATTTCTTCTCCTTTATTATTGTAATAGCACACTCTGATGATACCATCTAGAATAAATTCTACTTGTTTTGCAATTTTCCCTGCTTCTGAAAATACTCATTCTTCCTGAAGTTTAATTCAGTTGCTTTACTTGAAATTAAAGCTATCTGTTGTTGATTTAAATTGCCAAAACGCAATAAGTATTCTGCAAATTCTTTCATCCCTTAAAATTAGTAAAAATTATTTTTTGAGGATTTGTCATTTGGCAAAAAGCAACTAGAAGGATGTAATGATTTTTTTCTTGTTGATTAAGCTAATTATTTGCTTTTTTTTTAATCTTTTGGCTCCCATAGTTGGATTTTGTTTCCTTCTGCGTCAAGGATGTGCACAAATTTTCCATAATCATAGGTTTCAATCGTATCTACAATTGTTACACCTTCTTTTTTCAATTCCTCAACTAGGGTTTCCAAGTTTTCAACTCGATAGTTTACCATAAAATCCTTTGCAGATGGTTCAAAATATTTTGTTGTTTCTGCAAATGGCGTCCATTGTGTTTGTGCTTTTTTTGTGTTGTCAGCTCCTTCATACCAATCAAAAGTTGCACCATAAGGATTTGTTTCTAAGCCCAAATGTTTTTGATACCATTCGGTCATTTTTTTTGGGTCTTTGCATTTGAAAAATATGCCACCAATACCTGTTACTTTTTTCATTTCCGTTGTATTTTTACGTGTAAATATTTTTTTTGGTTTAAGCGAAGTTAATCTGGTATCATTTTTATTTGATTTTCTATTTGTTGGAAATATAAATCAATCAACCAGGTTTTTGATTGAATTTCAAATTCGAGCATGTTAAGGTTAAAATTGAATTAAGTATTTCTGCGAACATTCGTAGCTAGATTTAAATAAACTTAGTAAATATAAAACGCATTTGAAATCCTATTTATAAAAAAAAGCGCCCAGAATTTATCCGAGGCGCTCAAATTAACATTTGTGTGTTTGCAAATTATATTTTTCTTATCCTACCAGAACCAATTACAGTTTTTTCTACAGTTGCATTGCCAGAATAATTAATGTTACCCGAACCGCTAATAACTGCTTTAATGCTTTGTTCAGCTTTTATATTTACTGTGCCAGAACCACTCATAGTTGTCGATAAATCATTTACAGATAAATCTTTTCCAGAAAAATTGCCAGAACCACTAATTACAATCGTTGCTTCATCAGCAGAGCCGTTAATATTTAACTTACCAGAGCCACTAATAACGCTATTTAAATCATCAACATCTGCAGTAGTATTCACCGTTCCAGAGCCGCTTACCGTTACAGAAAGTGTTTTTGCTGATACATTTCCTTTAACACTCATAACGCCAGAACCGCTCATTGTTAAACTTTTAATATTTTTAGCAGTTACGTAAGCTGTTATTTTTTTGTTTTCGTATTTATGTTCCCAACTTGTCCAGCTGTTTTCAGGGCGAATAATTAATACGTTGCCTTTAACCTCAGTAATTAAAGTTGCAATGGCATTGGCATCACCTTCAAATCTGCAACTTTCGGTGTTGCCTAAAGTAATTATAACATTTATCGGACCGCCTGCGGCAACTCCATTAAAATTTCTAACGTCCCTATCGTCTTCTGCTTTTATCGAATTGTTTGATGGTAGGCTTGTATTAGCAAATGAATTATAACTTGCTGTAATTAATAGCGCAGCGCATAAAATTGAGAATATTTTTTTCATGGTATTAAAAATTATGCTTTTTTGTTTAAAACATTAAAGCGAATTTGATTATGGTTTTTTAATAAGACGACGGTTTTTTTTAAAAGTTGCATGGAGTTTAAATTATTATTCAAATATTTTGGACGTTGAAAAAAACATCATTGATTGCGTCTCTTTAGATCTTAACAAATTTTTAGCTCCATGTTTGAAAGCCAATGTATTTAATCCACTACCTTTTTTGTTGCAATGTAAAATAATGGGTCGTTTTTAAAATTATCTGCGTTAATGCTTGCATCAACCTTTATGGTTTTCCAATAGTTGGTAGGTTTAATTAAACTATAATTTCCAGTTTTCAGCGAAACTTTGACAGGCATATCGAAACCCTTAACATCCGTAACCCAACGATAAGAAAGCATACTGTTGTTAATTTTATACTCTAAAACAGGAATTTTGCTGTAGCGTAAATATTGGTCGAAAACCTTATCTAATTTTAAACCACTTTTACTCGCGATATAATTTTCTACTTCGGCGGTTGTTACTGTTTTATGATAAAAAGTTTCACTTATACCACGAAGAACCTGTCTAAATTTTTCATCGTTATTAACTAACTGGCGGATGGTATGAATTAAATTTGCTCCTTTATAATACATATCGCCTGAGCCTTCTTTATTTACACCATAGGGGCCAATAATTGGTGTTCGGTTACCTATGCTTTTTCTAATGCCAATTACATATTCATCAGCAGCTTGTTTATTTTCGCTGCATTCTGTAAAAAGTGTTTCAGAGTAATCTGTAAAACCTTCATGTACCCACATATCTGCAATATCTTTAGTGGTAATGCTGTTGCCAAACCATTCGTGCCCGCTTTCATGAACGGTTATATAATCCCATTTTAAGCCGTGGCCTGTACCACTTAAATCTCTGCCCAAATAGCCTTTTTTAAATTGATTTCCATAAGCAACGGCACTTTGATGTTCCATGCCTAAATGGGGAGCCTCAACTAATTTATAGCCATCTTTATACCATGGATAATGACCAAACCAGTATTCGAAACATTTAATCATGGGTTTTACATCAGCATCCCAATGCGGACGTGCTTTTGCACTATCAACTTTTAAAGCCCAAAAATCAAGGCTTAATTTTCCTGCTTCACCATCATAACTATCTGTCCAATGAGCATATTTGCCGATATAAAAAGTAACATCGTAATTGTTAATCGGGTTGCTTACAAACCAGTTATATTGTTTGTAGCCATCAGGTTTATCAACTGTGTTTCTTAATCTTCCGTTCGATATTTCCTGCAAATCCTTCGGTACGCTTATGCTGATTAACATGCTGTCAACTTCATCGCTTTGATGATCTTTATTTGGCCACCAAACGCTTGCACCTAAACCCTGGCATGCAACAGATACGAAAGGATTTTCGGCAGAATCTTTCTTGAAAATAAATCCACCATCCCAAGGTGGATTACGTGCTACAGTCGGATTGCCCGAGTAAAAAACTGTAAATTTATCTTTAGTTCCTTTTTTAATTGTTTTCGGGAAGCTTGTAAAAACAGCATTGTATTCTCTGGTGAAAGGTAATTCATTACCTTTATAAATTACTTTTTCAATCTTTAAATTTGAAAACAAATCGAATTGAAGCTTGGTAAAATCTTGCGTTGCTGTAAATACAAACTCATTACTTCCGCTTACTGATTTTTGTTCGAGGTCTATTTTAACATCTAAATGGTAATAGTTAATGTCGTAACAAGTTCGTAAAGGTGTCAGGCTTCCCCTAAGGCTATCGGCTCTTGAATTTACCTGGTTTTTGCCAAGCATTTGAGCGTATAAAGTTGATCCACTTAATGATATGACAAGGAGTAATAATATTTTTTTCATTAGATGGTTTATTACTTAATTACATCAACTTCAATAAAGCTGTCGTTAAATATGGTTTGAGTGGCTTTAATGTAATCGGCTTCGGTAGCTTTATATGGGTTTTCTACAAATTTTTGTGGGTTACGGGCAAATAAAGGGAAAGCAGTACTCTGCACCTGAATCATAATTCTATGTCCTTTTTTAAAGGTGTGTAAAACATCCTGTAATCTAAAATTAACATCAGTTTTCTGGTTTGCTACCAAAGCTTCGGGTTTTTCGAAACTGTTACGGAAACGGGCAGGCATAACTTCTGAGCGTACCATTTGCCAATAATTACTTAAAGTAATGTTCTTATTGGGCATGTAAGCATTGTTCGGTTCATCGGCAGGATAAACATCAATCAGTTTTACAATAAAATCTGCATCAGTTCCTGTAGTTGCAACTTTAAGGTGCGACATAATTTCGCCACCCAAAGTAATGTCATTATCTAAAATGTCGGTTTGGTAAACTAAAACATCTGGTCTGCGACCTGCAAAGCGCTGATCTTCGCTCATATAATTATGCGGTGTAAAACCCAGCGTTGTGGTTAAGTCTTCAGTATAAGGAACAGGTTTTAATGGGTCGCTGATGTAAGTTACAGAGCCTGCTGATGCGGGAGCAGTCATGCTTAACTTTCCATCTGCACTTAAATAAAGTTTTTGTTTAGTCGCTTTTTCCGTCGGCCATTTATCAAAAGTTTCCCAATCTTTTTTGCCTGTATCATACATATAGGCTTCGGGCAAGCCAGAATTTTTATCGCCATTACCTTTTAAGAAATGGTTAAAGAATTTTGCTTCGATGTTTTTTTGATAGAATGTTGCAATACTATCTCCAAAATAAACGTTACTGTGCATAGTGTGTCCGGTTTCTCGGCTCCATCTTCCATGCCCAAAAGGTCCCATCACAATTGTATTATATGCGTTCGGGTTTTTCTTTTCAATTGATTTATAAATGTTTAATGGTCCTGATAAATCTTCTGCATCATACCAACCACCAACTACCATTACTGCTGGTTTAACAGTATTATAATGTTTTAACAGACCGCGTTTTTGCCAAAATTCATCATAGTTTGGGTGGTTCACTGTTTCTTGCCAGAAAAAATTATCCTTATAATATTTATCAGCATTTGTTAGCGGACCTAAATCCAATGCAAACTGATAACCATCTTTAGTGTTTGGTTTAATGGTTTGCTTACCATACCATGCTGTAGTTTCTGGCTGTGTTTTTTGAACCCCAAACACAGGAAAAGTAAAGAAATAGCTTTGAAGAAATGATCCGTTGTGATGGAAATCATCAAAGAAAAAATCGGAAATTGGAGCTTGTGGCGACGAAGCTTTTAAAGCAGGATGGTTACTTAAAATACCTGCTGCGGTGTAAAAACCTGGGTAAGAAATTCCCCATTGACCAACCTTCCCGTTATTATTGGCAACATTTTTTACCAGCCAATCAATCGTATCGTAAGTATCAGAACCTTCATCAACATCAGTTTTTGCTTTTTTGTTATCAATAACCGGTGTCATGTTTGTAAAGGTACCTTCACTCTTATAACGGCCACGAACATCCTGCATCACTACGATATAACCTTCTTTCATCATCAAATCAGATGGGCCTAACTTTGAAGGAAATTTATCTTCGCCATAAGGTGCAATGCTATAACAAGTCCTCTGCATAATCATCGGATATTTTTTGTCTTTCGCAGCATCTTTTGGCGTGTAAATGGCTGTAAACAGTTTCACCCCATCTCGCATGGTAATGTAGATTTCTTTTTTAGTGAAATTTTCTTTCGTGTAACTGCTATTGGTTTGGGCAAAGCTCGCCGTAGCAGATAAAAGGAATACTGATAATATAACTTTGAAGTATTTCATATTGATTTATTTTAAAACAGATAGGATGATGTAAGAACTGTTTGATGTATCGTGGTAAATTTTATGCGTTGCTTTTTGGAAATCACCCGGTTCTGCCTGGTAAATATCCATGAATTTTTGCGGATTTCTATCGGCTAGTGGAAACCATGAATTTTGAATTTGAACCATAATTTTGTGCCCTTTTTTAAAAGTGTGTGCAACATCAGGTAAAGCATAATTAACTTTTGTTATTGCCGCTGATACAAAAGGCTCGGGTTTTTCGAAGCTATTTCGATATTTTCCGCGAAGTATTTCACCACGAACCAGCATTTCATAACCTCCCATTATTATATTATTTGGATTAGGGATAGGATTTGGAGCATCTTCTGGATAAACGTCTATCAATTTAACCACATAATCGGCATCTGTTCCTGTTGTAGAAACCACAAGATTTGCTAAAACAGGGCCTGTTAAAGTAATGTCTTCATTTAGTGCATCGGTTTGATAGGTTTTTACATCTGGCCTGCGGGCAGCAAAGCGCTGATCGTCTATCATATATTCTCGGGTACGCCTCGTTTGTACGCCATCTTGGTAAGGCACCGGATTATTGGGGTCGCTAACATATTCATCCCAGCTATCGGTTCTGCCAACTTTCTCAAAAGCTAGTTTTCCGTTAGGTTGTAAATACAGATTTTTTGTTTCTACATCTTTAGGCGGCCACGCGCTAAACTTTTTCCATTCGTTGCTTCCTGTTACAAAAATATTTGCTTCTGCAGCATTAAAATCGCCTTCGCCTTTTAAATAATGTTTAAAAAATGGCAGTTCGAATTGCTGTTGGTAATCGATGCTTGTGGTTTTACCGAAATTAATATCTCCAAAAGATGAGCCGTCGCTACGAACCCAGCCGCCGTGAAACCAAGGCCCGGCAACTAAAATATTGTTTGCACTGGGATTTTGTTTTTCTATGGCCTTGTAAGTTGCAAAAGTTCCGTAAGCATCTTCAGCATCGAAAAAACCACCAACAACCATAACAGCAGGTTTTACATTTGTTAAATGTGGAAGTATGAATCGTGCTTTCCAGAAAGTATCTAAATTAGGGTGTTTAGTTAAATCATTCCAGAATTTAATGCTGTCTGCAAAATATTTATCTTTTAAATTTTTAACTGAACCAGCTTCTAAGTAAAATCGGTAATTATCCTGAATAGGAAATTTAAAGCCTTTAGGACCTTTATCTGGTGTAATTGGCTTTGGTCTTGGAACACCGAACCCACTCATAAAACTGAAAGCATCCATTAAAAACAATGAGCCTCCGTGATGAAAATCATCGCCAATAAACCAATCAGTTACTGGAGCTTGAGGCGAAACTGCTTTTAAAGCCGGGTGCGAATTTGGTAACGATGTGGTAGAGTAAAAACCCGGATATGAAATGCCATAAATACCAGCGTTACCATTATTGTTTTTAACGTTTTTGATCAGCCAGTCAATTGTATCATAAGTATCGGTGCTTTCATCAATGTCTTTTTTGCCTTTTTTCAAAGTCTGCGGGCGAATATCCTCAAATGTTCCCTCGCTCATCCATCTTCCGCGAACATCCTGATAAACAAAAATAAAGCCTTCGCGCATCATCGCAGGGAAATTTCCTAAACTGAGTTTGTACTTATCCTCGCCGTAAGGTGCTACGGTATAAGGTGTTCTATTAATTAAGAAGGGGTATTTTTTGGATTGATTTTTGGGTATATAAATTGAAGTGAAAAGTTTAACGCCATCCCGCATTGGTATTTTACGTTCTATTTTTGTGTAATTTTCTCTTACGTAAGCCGAATCGGATTGCTGAGCCATTAAACTGCTGGATACAAACAGACAAATTAATAGGCCTAAAATTTTACAAGGGTTCATTTTTGAGGTTGATTTTTAGGAATAAAATTTAAATATAGGGTTTATCAGAATTGAATAGAAAAAACATCTGGTAAAAGGTTTGTTAAGATGTAAAATACATTGATAGTCATTCCATTATCAAAATTTAGTTAAATTAAAATTGTTAGATAATCTTTTATAGATTTTTCTCGTCTTATATATAATTGTTTTAAACACAAAAAAATGAAAAGGTTATTAAATAAAACATTAGTTGTTTTTGCGGCAGCAGCTGTGATGGCAACATTAGCTGTTGACAGTGCTTCAGCTCAAAGACCAAGCAGAGGCGGCGGTGGTGGTAGCATTGGTGGAGGAGGAGGTCGTTCTAGCTCTGTATCACCCTCAAGAGGTGGCGGCTTTAGGCAACCATCTGCTCAAGCGCCTTCATCAAACAATAGGATTTCTCAAGCACCAAATCGTAGTGGCTTTAATAATTCGCAGGGTGGTCGTTACAGTTCTGGAAGACCCGAACGTCCAGGATATCGTCCTAATAATGGCTACAGACCAGGTGTTGGATACAACAGACCTGGGTATGCTTATCGTCCGGGTTTTGGTTATCGTTCAGGATTTAGAAATAGAGCATATTACGGTTACTATAATTATTATAGACCATTCATTGGCTTTCGCTTAAATGTTTTGCCATTTGGTTATTATCCATTTTATTATGGGCAAGACCAGTTTTATTATTCAGGCGGGCTGTTTTACCGTCAGTATGAAAACAATTATCAAGTTGTTGTTCCGCCTGTGGGTGCCGAAGTGCCAAATTTACCATCTGAAGCAGAATTGGTTACGATTGATGGTGTAGATTATTACGAGTATAAAGGCATTTATTACACGCAAGGAACTGATAAGGATGGTAAAACAGTTTATATTGTTGCTGGTAAAGATGGGGTTTTAAATACAACTGATGGTCCGATTGATACACACCAAATTGGTGATATTATCAATGTATTGCCAGAAGGATGCAGGGAAGTTACCATTAAAAATGAGAAATATTTTGTTTCCCCTGATGATGTTTATTATGAAGAGGTTATAAGTGGAAACACTACAAGTTACCGTGTTATTGGTAAATTATATTAGTATTTTTTTAAAATAGATGAAGCCGCTTTGATTTTTATTAAAGCGGCTTTTTTGTTTTCATAAGTTGCTAGTCGTTTTCAAAAATCTATTCTGCGTTATCTGCGGGACAATATTTTAAATAGCCCAAATAGATTGGCAAATTTTACAAAATTATTGTTTGGCTAAAGAATTCCCGCTAATCTCACGGATCTCCGCAGAATTAAAATTATTCATTCATTATTTCCTTCAACATTTTAAATACTTTTACCAAAAAACTATTTCAATTTGAAAAGAGCATCACATAAAATTTCTTTTATCTATTTATGCTTTATTTTATTGTTGGCTTCTTGTTCGTCAACACGAAATATATCAAAGCAAGCAGAAACATCAGTTTCATCTATCAAGTTTTTGGATGAATATATTTTGTCTCAAAATGTTACTTTTCAAAATACATTGGTTGGTGGTTTATCTGGAATTGATTATGATGTAAAGAACGACCAATACTTTTTAATTAGCGATGACCCATCACAATATAGTCCGGCGAGAGTTTATACAGCAAAAATTGATATTAAAGAGCATAAAATTGATACGGTTAAATTTACTGGCGTTACATCAATTTTGCAGAAAAACGGACAGCAATATCCAAAGTACCAATATGGCAAAAACTCTAAAGCTGATGGAGAATCAGTACGTTTCGACCCAACACGAAACCAATTAGTATGGAGTAATGAAGGCGAAAGATTATGCAGGTCAGCGGATACAACAATTGTACAGCCAGCTTTAACTTTTATATCTCCTCAAGGAAAATTTTTAGATACGGTTCCGCTGCCTAAAGGATTTGAAATTACTAAAAAGGATTATGGTGTGCGTAAAAATGCCTTTTTTGAAGGCTTAAGTTATGCGGATAATTATAAATCGCTGTATGCAAGTTTAGAAGAGCCACTTTATCAAGATGGAAAGCAAGCTGCATTCGGCTTCGCTGGAGCCGTAACCCGGATTTCTAAATTTGATGTTGATAGTAAAAGAAATATAGCGCAATACGCTTATAATTTGGGTGAGTTGCCAGTAAATCCAACTTCAGCAAGCGATTGGAATTTAAATGGCATTTCAGAGATTTTGGCAATTAATAACCATAGGCTTCTAATTATGGAGCGGGCTTGGGCAAAAGGGCATAACGATCATACTTTTATAAAACTCTATCTTGTAGATTTAAATGGAGCAGAAAATGAAATAAATAACCCATCGTTTATACAAGATCCTCCAAAACCATTAAAAAAGAAGTTGCTTTTTGATTTTGATGTATTAAATATCCATATCGATAATTTTGAAGGTATAACTTTTGGTCCCAATTTACCTAATGGCCATAAGACCTTAATTTTCTGTGTAGATAATAATTTCTCTAAAATGCAAGTACAGCAGTTTTTTCTTTTTGAGGTAATGCCGTAAATCAGTTTGCAGTTGACAATTTTCAGTTTGTAGTACAGCGTTTGCAGTTCTTAGTTCTGTTCAGATTGCTGAAATTTTACTGCATCATGTCTTTCATCTTCAACCTTGCACCTTTCACCTTCAACCTTTTTTCCCTACCTTTGGCCAATCAAAATCAATAAGAAATTATGCAATACGATGTCGTTGTTATCGGTTCAGGGCCGGGCGGTTATGTTGGCGCAATCCGTTGTGCTCAGTTAGGATTAAAAACCGCAGTTATAGAAAAATATAAAACTTTTGGAGGTACTTGCTTAAATGTTGGCTGTATTCCATCAAAAGCTTTATTAGATTCATCAGAACATTTCCATAACGCGGCTCATACGTTTGCTACTCATGGTATCGATTTAAAAAACCTTAAAGTAAACATGCCGCAAATGATTGCTCGTAAAGACGACGTTGTTGCTCAAAATACTGCTGGTATTACTTATTTATTTAAGAAAAATAAAATCGATTCTTACGAAGGTCTTGGTTCTTTTGTAGATAAGAATACCATTCTAGTTACCAAAACAGATGGTTCTACAGAAACACTAACAGCTAAAAACGTTATCATAGCTACTGGTTCAAAACCAACAACACTGCCATTTTTGCCAATCGATAAAAAACGAATTATCACTTCAACAGAAGCTTTAAATATTAAAGAAGTTCCAAAATCAATGGTTGTTATTGGTGGTGGTGTTATTGGTTTGGAGTTAGGATCCGTTTACGCCCGCCTGGGTACAAAAGTTTCTGTAATCGAATTTTTGCCTTCCATCATCGCAACAATGGATGCCAGTTTGGGTAAAGAACTTCAACGCGTTTTGAAGAAAAACTTAGGTATGGAGTTTTACATGAACCACAAAGTAACCGGTGCTACTGCAAAAGGTAAAATCGTAACCGTAACTGCAGAAAACGCAAAAGGCGAAGCCATAAATTTCGATGCAGATTATTGTATCGTGGCCGTTGGTCGTACAGCTTACAGCGAAGATTTGGGTTTAGATAAAATCGGAATTACCATTGAAGAAAGAGGTAAAAAAATCCCGGTAAATGAACATTTAGAAACTTCGGTTCCTGGGGTTTATGCAATTGGCGATGTAATTACCGGTGCCATGTTGGCCCACAAGGCTGAAGATGAAGGAACTTATGTTGCCGAAACCATCGCCGGACAAAAACCACACATCAATTATAATTTAATCCCAGGAGTAGTTTATACCTGGCCTGAAGTTGCATCTGTTGGCTTAACAGAAGAGCAATTGAAAGAAAAAGGCACAAAATACAAATCGGGTTCATTTCCTTTCAAAGCCAGTGGAAGAGCTAAAGCAAGCATGGATACTGATGGTTTCATTAAAGTATTAGCTGATGCAGCTACAGATGAAGTTTTAGGTGTACACATGATTGGTCCACGTGCTGCGGATATGATTGCAGAAGCTGTTCTTGCTATGGAGTTCCGTGCATCTGCGGAAGATATTGCCCGTACAAGCCATGCGCACCCAACCTTTACAGAAGCTTTCAAAGAGGCTGCATTAGCTGCTACTGATAATAGGGCTATACATATTTAATAAACAAAAACGTCATGCTGAACTTGTTTCAGAACTTCTCTCAATAAGAATAGGCTGTTTTATAAATCAAATTACTCTTTGAATATTGTCATGCTGAGCCTGTCGGAACGCTTAAAATAATGTTTTATAAGTCCTTAGACAGGATCAGGATGACAGTTCGTATGGATGAGACAGTCTCTTTCTTACTAAAGTTTTTTGGGCATGCCCCAAGCTGCGCAAGGGTCGGGCTATCCGTTACAATCTTTTTTGAAGAAAAATCAAAAAGGATTTTCACTGCTATCCCTCATGCAAAAGCCAAGAACAAAAAAAATCGAAACATTTTTTCAGCCGTTCCTTTCAGCTTAATCTCTATTTCTTAATTCCTTAACAAAAAGATAACAGTAAATGGATAAAAATCAGCGTTGCTGAATTATATTTTTGCGATTCAGATATTACAAAAAACCATGAACCCTAAAAAATTGTTTAGCGCTTTGTTAATCGCTTCTGTTGCATTTACAGCTTGCAAAAAATCAGATAATCCAATTGAAGACCCTTCAGAAACCATCATCCCAGAAAACATTTCTAGTTTTAAAGAAATTGCTATGATAGATTTGGGTGGAGTAACTTCAGCAGAAATATCTGCTTACGATCCTTCAACCAAAAAACTTTTTGTTGTTAGCAATGATGGCGGTACAAAAGTAGAAGTGATAGATTTAAGTGCTTATCCAACACTTACCAAATCTAGAACACTTACTTTTCCTACAAATGCAGGCATAAATAGTGTTGCAGTTAGTAATGGATTATTGGCTATTGCATTGGATGGAGTAACCAAGCAATCTAACGGCGATATCGTTGTTCTTAAAACAACCACTTTAGAAGAAGTGAAAAAAATTAGCGTTGGCGCAATGCCAGATATGGTAACTTTTAGTCCGGATGGCAATTACATTATAAGCGCAAATGAAGGAGAACCTAACGATGAATATACAATCGATCCAGTAGGTTCTGTTTCTGTTATCAATGTTAAGTCTAATTATACAGTTAAAACTTTAGATTTCTCTGGATTTGAAAGTTCAAAAACTTCACTTGTTGCTGCGGGTTTAAGAATTTACGGACCAAAAGCAACTTTTGCACAAGATATAGAACCTGAATATGTAGCTGTTTCAACAGATTCTAAAAAGGCTTACATTACCCTGCAAGAAAATAATGCAGTTGCCGAACTTGATGTTGTTGCAGGTACATTAACCAAAATTATGCCTTTAGGGATAAGAGATATTAGTCTTGCAGATAATGCTTTTGATGTAAGTGATTTGGATGGAAAAATACAACTTGGTGTTTGGCCAATTAAAGCTTTTTACTTGCCAGATGCAATTTCTTATTTTTCTGCTAATGGTTCCAATTATTTAGCCTTGGCCAATGAAGGTGATACCCGTGCCTGGAAAGGTTATGATGAAGAAGGAAGAGTTAAGAGTTTAAATTTAGATCCAACCAGGTTTCCAACTGCTTCAACGCTTAAATTAGATGCTAACCTTGGTAGATTAACCGTAACAAAGGCTTTTGGTGATACCGATGGTGATGGTGATTACGATGAATTGTATTCAACAGGCGGACGTAGCATGAGCATTATTAATGCAAATACCGGGCAATTAATTGCCAATGTTGGTAAAGATTTAGAGCAAAGGGTAATTGATGCTGGCAAATATGATGATACCCGTTCAGACAATAAAGGTGTTGAAGTTGAAGGTGTTACAGTTGCGCAAGTGAATGGAAAAACCTTAGCTTTTATAGGAATGGAAAGGGTAGATATGGTTGCTGTTTATGATGTAAGCATACCCGAATCTCCAAAGTTTGTTCAGTTGTTTTCCACCGGAGATGCACCTGAAGGTTTAATGTTTGTTAAACCTAAAGATAGTCCTAACGGACGCAGTTTGCTTATTGTTTCAAGCGAAGATGATGGAACGGTTAGGTTTTATCAGCCAGATAAAGCTTAAAATTGATAAATAATATTTAAAGAGGCTCCTATTTTATTCATAGGTGCCTCTTTTTGCTTTAATAATTATTTACAAATGATATTTTTGTCTTTCTATTTTCAATAGATTTAAAGACCTTTGCAGAACAACCTCGTTCATATTAATATCGTATTTTGGAAGACTTTAAAGCAAATCGGGAAATAATAAATCAAGCAGTAGATAAACCTGTAATAGCGCAAAGCAGTCCAAATAGAACTCGCCTGGCAGTATCCTTATTTTATTTCGGGCAAGGAATTGCATTTGCTTCCTGGGCAAGCCGTATTCCTGATATTAAGCACACATTGAATTTATCTGATGGTGCATTGGGTAGTATTTTACTTGCATTACCACTTGGTCAATTGATTACGATGCCAATTTCCGGTAGATTAGTTACTAAGTATGGAAGTAAAATAATTCTTACCATTACCGCTCCATTATATGTTTTGGCACTAAGCAATTTGGGTTTGGCCACAGCTCCATGGCATTTGGCTGCTTTTCTATTTCTTTTCGGTGTAATAGGGAATATGTGCAATATAGCCGTAAACACGCAAGGTGTAGAAGCCGAAAAATTATTTACTAAACCAATAATGACTTCTTTTCACGGGGCATGGAGTATTGCTGGTTTTTCAGGGGCTTTGGTTGGACTGCTCATGGTTAATCTTCATGTCATTCCATATTATCATTTTTGGATTATTGTTGCCTTAATATGGATAAATGTTTTCTTTAATTATAAACACCTTGTGCCGGGGAAGGGTGCGCAAACAGAAAGAAAACCAAAGCTCTTTATTAAACCTGAGGGTGTTTTATTGCAGTTGGGAATTATAGGTTTTTGTAGCATGGCTACTGAAGGAGCAATGTTCGATTGGAGTGGGGTTTACTTTAAGGAGATCGTAAAAGCGCCATCATCTTTAGTAATTTTAGGCTATGCTTCTTTTATGGTAATGATGGCAACAGGACGTTTTGTTGGCGATACAATCATTGCCAGGCTAGGGCGGAAACGCACCATCCAATTTAGCGGAATTATTATTTCAACTGGAATGTTTATTTCTGTGTTTTTTCCTTTTGTTGTTACGGCAACTCTTGGTTTTATGCTTGTGGGGTTAGGCGTTTCGAGTATTGTACCAACTGTTTACAGCGTGGCAGGTAAAAATGGAAAAATAGCTCCTGGTATGGCGATTGCTATGGTTTCAAGTGTAAGTTATCTTGGCTTTTTAATGGGGCCACCCATAATCGGCTACATTTCGGCCTTATCGAGTTTGCAATATTCTTATGCGGTAATAGGTTGCTTTGGGCTTTTTGTAAGCTTTTTGGTTACCAAAATAAAAGCAATTGCATAATCATTCAGGTTTTTTAATAAGATTATGCTCTTTTAGTGCGGCTATCGCAAGCTCTATTAACCTTAAGTTTTCTTCTAAATGGCCATGTTGCACTTCTACATTTATATATGGAAGATCATTTTGCATGGCATAAACAGATAAAGAACCATCATTTTCTACAAATTTAGATTGAAGCATCACGTTTACATTTGCCTTTTTCAAGCTGTTAAAAAGCTTTAAATCAGTTACGTAAAGCATGTCGTCGCCATCCATTTCAAAATTAATATAAACAGAATCAGCAGCGCTTGATAAATCGTAACCAGGCAGGTAAGATGAAATTCCAAAACCACCATCGCCATTATTGTGTAAAGTTAAAATGTAACCTAAAGATTTTGGGTCATAGAAGTCTATAATCTGTTTTCCGGCAGCGTTTAAAGCTTTTTCGACTTCGCCTGAGCTGAATTCGTCTTTTTTTAATCTCGTGTTGATGCCTCTTTCGGTGTAAATTGCATTTGGGTCGATGCGGTAAATATCATCCATATAACTGAAATTATAATCGCGAACGCCGCCATATTGGCTATCAATAATTTCTCCACCATTCCAACGAATATAATCAAAACCTGCTTTAACTCCAGTATCTTCATTATCGTGAACCACTAGAAAACGAATACCATTTGGCTTGTAACTATATTTAACCAGGGTAATGTCTAAATCGTAAATTTTTATAAAAGAAGAATCACTTTTCATGGCATCGAAAATGGGTGGATGCTGAGCATGAGTAACTAAAACGATAAGTGCCAGAATTATTTGAGGGATAATTTTAAACATATGCTCTAATATACAAGAATTGGCTATTATTTGTTTCGACTGTGGATTTTTATTCTAAATATTTATTTTAAAAATTGACTAAAATAAAAAAGCTGCCCTTGGGTAAAGGCAGCTTAATTTGATTGTTAATCCTGAAATGTTGTATTAGTGTGTTGCGTCTATATCGTATTCTAAAACGTCTTTATGGTCATAGGGTTCTTCCAGTAATTCATCTATTGTTTTACCTTTTTTGTTGAAACCTAGTTTCTCTAACATCATATCAAAAATTAGATATACCACCGGTACAACAATTAAAGTTAAGAATAACGAACTTGTTAAACCACCAACAATTACCCATGCCAAACCGTTTTTCCATTCTGCACCTGCACCACTCGCCAATGCAATTGGAAGCATACCAAAAATCATGGCAATGGTTGTCATTAGAATTGGACGTAAACGAGCATGGTTAGCTAAAATTAATGCTTCAATAGTCGATTTTCCTTCAGCTTTCATGTTGTTTGTAAAATCGACAAGAATAATCGCATTCTTTGCCACCAAACCCATTAACATAATAAAACCTAATATGGTGAAAATACCGATTGAGTTGTTTGTTAAGGCCAATGCTAAGAAAGCTCCAATTAATGCCAGAGGCAATGAGAACATCACCACAAATGGATATACAAAACTATCATATAGAGCTACCATAATTAGGTAAACCAAAATTAAGGCTGCCAGCAATGCAATGCCTAAAGTACCAAAACCTTCAGCCTGGTTTTCTTCATCTCCACCCCAAGTATAACTTACCCCAACAGGCGCTTTCAATTTGCCATTCTTTTGTAGTTCTATTAATTTAGCTTTGAAATCGCCAACAATTGTTCCTGTAGGGCGACCAATAGATTGTGCCTGAACAGATACAGAAGTCGATTTGTTAAAACGTTCTAACTGACTTGGGCCTGAACCTTCGGTAATGTTTGCAAATTGAGATAACTTAATCTGCGCACCTTTATCATTTACAAAAATCAGATTACGTACATCATCAATATCTTTTCTGTTGAAATCCTGATACTGGATGTTAATGTCGTATTCGTATTCGCCTTTTCTATATTTACCATCAGTATTACCTGCGAAAGCAGTTTGCATAGTAGAACCTACAGTTGAAAGGGTTAGGCCAACAGCTGACATTTTATCACGATCTACCTGAACATTAATTTCAGGAGTTCCTTTTTCTACAGAAAGTTTTATCTCTGTTGCTCCTGGAATTGATGCCAAAACTTTCTTAGCACCTTCTGCATATTTTAAAGCACTATCTAAATTAGAGCCCATTACTACTAAACTAATAGGCGCATTCTCAGCGATACCCAAAATACTAATCGGTACGGTTTTAACTTTTGCTCCAACCAATACTTTAGCTAAAGCACGACTCATTTTTGTAGCGAATACATCAGATGACATACCTTCGCGTTTATCCCGATCAACTAACTTTACGTTAATCTCTGATTTATATGCTGTTGCCTGAGTTCCGCCAAAGTCACCACTGGCCTGGCCAACTGTTGTAATTAATTGTGTAATTTCAGGTTGTTTATCTAAGAAAGCTTCAGCCTTTTGTGTGTAGAAATTCGTTTGCTCTAAAGGTGCATCCTTAGGTAATTCAATCTGTACTAAGAACTCTCCCTTATCCGATTTAGGGAAAAACTCTGAACCGATGAAACCAGCTCCAGCTAACCACATTGCCGCCACGAATAATACAACAACTGCTAAAATGGTACGTCTTTTATGGTTTAACGACCAGGTTAAAATACTTGTAATCCAAACGGTGAATTTTTTAAGCTGTTTTTCGAACCATAAAATGAAACGACCAAATATGTTTTTGCCTTCAATATGTTCTAACTTTCCAAATCTTGAAAAAAGTAAAGGTACAATTGTAAATGAAGCCACCAATGAAAGTAAGGTTGCTATAATTACAACCACACAGAATTGACGTAAAATGTTAGAAACCAATCCCGAACTGATTGCAATTGGGAAGAATACCACCACAATAACCATCGTAATCGATATAACGGTGAACCCAATTTCTCTAGTTGCATCAGAAGCTGCTCTAACCTTATTTTTACCCATCTCCATGTGTCGCTGGATATTTTCCAGTACCACAATCGCATCATCCACCAGAATACCTACCACGAGAGATAAGCCTAATAAAGACATTAAGTTTAAGGTATAACCAAACAAACTAATACCAATAAAAGTTGCAATTAAAGATGCCGGGATAGATACCATTACAATTAACGCATTACGCAAACTGTGCAAGAAAAACAGCATTACAAATGCAACCAAAATAACCGCAAGAATTAAATCGTGTATTACCGCATCTGCCGATTCTAATGTAAAAATCGAACTATCGTTAACAATTTTAATATCAAGCTTATTGCCTGCATACTCTGTTTTAAGCTTAGCAATGATGGCGTGAACGCCTTCACTCACTTTTACTGCATTCGCATCACTCTGTTTAATTATTTGAATGGCAATTGATGACTGACGATTAATACGAGCGAGTTTCTCGGTTTCTTTTTTCGAATCCTGAACGTCGCCTACATCGCCTAAACGAATTTGAGCACCGTCTTTAGATGTTGTTATTACTAAATTTCTTAATTCATCAATGCTTCTATACTTACCTGATAAACGGATTAAAACGTCTTGATTCTGAGTTTTAACACTTCCGGTAGGGAAATCTAAGTTAGAGCTCAAAATCATTTGCTGTACTTGAGGAACAGAAAGATTATAGCCTTGTAATTTAGCTGCATCTAATGCAACCTGAATTTCACGCTCAGAACCACCAACTAAGTTTACTTGTGCAATACCACTTACCCTCGAAATTACCGGAGCGATTCTTTGGTCGATTAAATCATAGAAACTAACGTCATCCATGTTTGCCGAAGCCGTCATGGTTATAACCGGCAAATCATCCAGCGAGAACTTACTAAGTGAGGGTGTTTTTACATCATCAGGCAAATCAGAAAGGATGGCATTAACTTTACGTTGCGCATCGTTCAATGAAATATCGATGTTTGCTGCATCTGTTAAAGTAATTGTTACAACAGATAAACTCTCATAAGAAACAGCATTTAGTTTCTTGATATTTTCCATCGATGATACGGCGTCTTCAATTTTTTTGGTTACCGTGTTTTCAACCTCTGCCGGCGATGCACCAGGATAAATGGTTGATATAGATACTACGTTGTTCGAGAATTTAGGAAGTAATTCATAACCCAACGAAAAGTAACTTAACAGCCCAAGTAGCGTAAGTGCGGTAAAAACCACAATTACCAGCGAGGGTCTTTTTATAGATATGTCTGTTATCTTCATTTTAATTTTTTATTGCGATTGAAGTAAAATTGTCCTTCGACAGGCTCAGGATGACAATCTGCAAACTGAGTATTATAAACAGAATTATTTTACGATACTAACAGCAGTGCCCTCAGCCAGGTTGATTTGTCCGCTGGTAATTACAGTTTCACCTTCAGTCAATCCATTAATAACTTCTACGTTATCGCCTAAAATTCTACCTGTAACAACTTTTCTTATTTTAGAAGTGTTGTTCGATTTATCATAGATAAAAAGTTGGTTACTACTTACACTACCAACAAAAGAGGTACGTGGTACAAGGATGCTTGGCGCTTGTTTAGGGAAATTAAATACAGCCGTTCCATACATACCGGCTCTTAAGCTGTTTTTTGTATTGTTAGATACTTCAATTTCAATTGGGAAGTTTAATGTTGCATCAGCTTTTGCTGCAATGAAAGTAACTTTTCCTGAGAATTTTTCGTCGGGAAAAATGGATGATTTAATGTCAATTTTGTCGCCAATTTTTAAACTTGCAACCTGCGATTCATTGACATTAACTTTAAGCTTTAGTTTAGAAACATCAACAATTTCGAATAACTGTGTTCCTTGAGCAGTAACAAAAGCACCAACTTCAATGTAGCGTTTATTTACTATCCCATTTATTGGCGATTTTATATTAGCATCGCTTAACTTTCTTTGTGAAGCTTGTAAACGAAGCTTTGCATTTTGCGTTGCCAATTTTGCTTGGTCTAGCTGTTGTTGTGTAACGCCACCTGTTTCGTAAGAGCTTTGGTATCTCGCCTCATCTCTTTTAGCATTTTGATAAGAAGCTTCAGCAGTTTCTCTGTCGGTATTTATAATTTCAGCATCAATACGAGCTAAAAGTTGTCCTTTACTTACGCGAGCACCTTCATCAACATAAATTGCTTTTACACGACCAGCATTTTCAGATAAGAAGTTTAATTCTTGTTTAGGAACAAAGTTTCCGTTTGCAACAAAATCCAAATCAACAACTTTTTTCTCTACAGTAGCAACACGAACAGCAACGGCTCCGCCACCTTCAGCTATGAATGCGGTTTTCGCTTCGTTCTTCTTTTTATTGTTGCTTAAAACATAAGCTATTGCGCCCAAGGCAACAACAATTACGATTATTATGGTAATTATTCTTTTCATTTTTATTGTACTAGCGATTTAATATTTCCGTTTGATTTTATTAATTGTATTTCGGCTATTTTGTAATTTAATAAGGCCTGGGTGTAACTGTTTTGTGCTTGGGTTAACGAGTTTTCGGTATCCAATAAATCTGTTAAAGAGGCTAAGCCGTTGTTATAGTTGTTTTGTGTGCTTTTGTAAATCTCCTGCGCCAACTCTGCGTTTTTACGTTGAGAAGTTATAGTATTTAAATTGTTTCGAAGCTGAATTTTAGCATTCTCGTAAGCTAAGTTAAGCGAGTTTACAGATTCCTTTCTGTCTTCTTTTGCTTTTTTGATATCCACATCTGCCTGGCGAACTTTTGAACGGGTTAAAAAGCCGTTAAAAATTGGCACTTTTAGCGTTAAGCCAATTGCCGATGCGCCATAACCAATTGCAGCAGCATTTGATGATAGAAAATCAAAGCCATCACTCTGACTGGAATAAGTATAGTTTCCGGTTAATGCTAAACTAGGGTAATATTCGGCCACATAAGCTTTTCGCTGAAGCGACAGAAGCTTATCCTGAGTATTCAATAGTTTAACTTCTGTCCGGTTTGTAAAATCAATAGCTTCTGAAAATTGCGGCAGTTTGCTAACTTCAGTTAATTCTGTTTTTGGTAATAGAACATCTGTTGTTACAGGCATTCCCATCGAAAACTTTAATTGATTTTCCAGTTGAGTAATCGCATTAAGCGTTTGTTCGCGTTGTGTAGTTAAGTTTGTAATGTTTACACTAATCCTGTCTACATCAATTTTTCTGGCTAAACCATTTTTGTATTGATTAGAAACAATTTTTTCTACCACTCTTACATTTTTAATATTAGTATCAATTACATTTAACTGCTCTCTATTTACTAAAACCTGATAGTAGTTATTGGCAACCAATTCTATAATCTGCTCTTCTGTAAGTTGAGAAGTTAGGTTATAATACTCTTCGCTCGATCTTGCGGCTTGCAAACCTGTAAAAACCTGTTGGTTAAACAACTGTTGAGAAAGCTGAATACCAGCAGATGAATTCCAGTTCTGACCGAGTTTAATTGCCTGAGTTTGACCGCCAAAATTTGCAACCAATTGACCAATAATAGGGTTGTATGTTAATCCTGCATTACCAGAAATTTGAGGCAAAGCTTGCGCCCTAACTTCCTGAACTTTATATCTTCCACCTTCAATATCTAATTTCGATTTACGAACGTTAGTGTTGTTTTGGAGCGCATAAGTTAACGCATCTTTTAAGGTAATCTGCTGCTGAGCGGATACCAGCTGTGGTAAAGCCATGCCAGTTATCAGGATAAGCATTAATTTTACCATTTTTACTCTAAGCATAATGTATTGATTTTTGTTTTTAGGTTCTTATTTAGTGTAAAGAAGCGAGTATCAAGATTAGTAACTTGCTAAACTTGCTTTTCGTTATTATTAAGCTTTGCGGTTTCTTCTCTAGTCTTTCTACTTTAGTTTTTATTGTTTTTGCTTTGCTCTATATTCTTTTTCAACACATCAATCCTTTAGTGAAAATTGAAGAGAGATCTTTTTGCTTTTGTGTCATTTTGTTTAAGATTTTTTTATCGGGCAAAATGTCTTTACCTGTTTGCATTACACACATGGTGGTAAGGCCCATCAAACTTTCCAGGTATAGTTCCGAAACATGTTTCATATTTATATGGTCTATTTCGCCTTTCTCCTTCGCCTGGGTAAAAACAATTGTAAAAAAATCCTTTTCCAAATCTTTCATAGAATTGAGCTTGGTTTTAATGATATCATCATTTAAAAGATCTGGAATCCCTTCGGCAATTCTGAGCATGTAATATTTTTGAAAAAATGTATTTCGAACATCAATGGAGTTAAATAAGATTTCTTCTAATGATTGATCGGGATTGTATTTTTTCTTTAAAACTTCATAGAAGTCAGTAAATACTTTCTCAATTACACCTAAAATCAAATGCTTTTTATCCGGAAAATAATAATATAAAGAAGGCTTGGAAACAGCTAAATCTTCTGCGATATCATTCATCGTGGTTTTGTTAATTCCAAAATGAGTGAATCGTTTAATTGCTCCTATAATAATTTGCTCTCTCTTCTTATCTGCTACAATCATTTTACTTTTCTACTTTCTGACTTTTTTAATATTTTAGTCAAAAATAGATCTAAAATTTTAATTGCTAATCAATCGATTGAAAAAATGTAAAATCGTTACATTTTAATGACATTTAAAGCGGTTTCCATTGGTTTATATATATTTACAAATCAAATTTTTAGATGTGCAGGCTTTGATAAACGTATTTGTAGTTTTATTGACCATTATTTTAATGGAGTGTTTCTCCTGGTTTATCCATAAATATTTATTCCATGGGCCGCTATGGTTTATGCATAAAAGTCATCATGAGCAATCGAAATCTTTTTTCGAATGGAATGATTTGTTTGCTTTTATATTTGCAGGAATTTCGCTTTTCCTGATGTATATTGATAAAGAAAATTTAGGTGTAAAATTTTCTGTTGGTCTTGGAATTTCTTTATATGGAATGATTTATTTTGTTGTTCACGATTGGTTTGTTCATAGGCGATTCAAAGCCTTTAAAAGCAATAATTCTTATTTACGGGCTGTTCGAAAAGCACATAAAATTCATCATAAAAATATGGGTAAGAAAAACGGCAAAGCGTTTGGATTGTTGTTTGTTAGGAAGAAGGTAACGAATTGATTATTTTTAAAACATGAGAAAACTTGCGATAATTATAATCTTCTTCTTACTAAATTCAAAATATCTAAAAGCTCAATTCAAAATTACATCTCCGGTTAAGTGGAGCTATGCAGCTACAAAAGCAAAAAATGGCGGAGCAATTGTATATCTAAAAGCTACGATTGGTAATGGTTGGCATATTTATGCACAAAGCGGTGGAACAAAGACTTTACAGACTAGTTTTGTTTTCTACAGAGGAAAAGATTATTTAATCATTGGCAAAACATTAGAGCCTAAACCTTTAGTTAAGTTTGAGAAGGTGTTAAAAACAGATGTTAGTTATTTTGAAAAGTCTGTTGTTTTTCATCAGAAAATCAAATTAAGGCTAACGCAGGTTAAAGTTAAAGGTAAGCTGGAGTTCACAGTTTGTAATACAAAAGAATGCCGTCCTGCAGAAGAAATCGAGTTCAGTATACCAGTAATTTAGAACCAAAATCTTATGAAAAATAAATATATTCCAATTCTCTTAATTACGGTTTTTGCAGTTTCTTGCTCGAAGAAAACCGACAAAGACAGAGCAATAGATTTAGTGGAATCGAAGTATGAAAGTAGCACTCAAAAACTAGATTTCGATGATTCTACTTTAGATAGTATTTACAATATTTCGCCTAAAGCATACTCTGATAGTTTAAAGAAAGGCAATGATTTGGATTCTGTTCTTTCAGTTTTGGAAGGTGAGATAGAGCATTTAGAACAGAAAGAATCTGATAGTGTAGGAAAAATTAGTGCTTCTTTAACAAAAGAAAGATATCGTTTATTGGATTTGGAAAAAACAAAACCAAAATTTGTAGGCTGGAAATTGGTGGGTGTTAAAATTAGAGGTGAAAAAGCAGAAACCTTAAGCTTTAATTTTGATAAGGCCATTGGCAAAATAACGCCTTAATTAATTTTTATTTTACTTTTGTGCACAACACAAAATCACCATGCTGCAAATTCAAAAAAATATTTCTCTTAAACCATATAATACTTTTGGTATCGACGTAAAAGCTGCATTTTTTGCTGAAATATTTAGCGAGGCCGATTTAAAAACTTTATTTGAAAGCGATTTAACAAAAACACAAAGTATTTTAATAATTGGCGGAGGAAGCAATGTTTTATTTACAAAAAATTATGATGGTCTCGTTATCAAAATGAGCATTATGGGTATTGAATCTTTTGTCGATAGTGATATTGTAAAAGTTAGAGCAGGAGCAGGGGTTGTTTGGAACGATTTTGTAAACTATTGTGTTGAACACAATTTGGCGGGAGTTGAAAATTTGAGTTTAATTCCGGGTACAGTTGGTGCATCACCTGTACAAAATATAGGAGCTTATGGTGTGGAGCTAGCAACTATTTTTGAAAGTTGTACAGCATTTGAAATAAAAACAGGAGAAATAAAAACCTTTGCTTATGCTGATTGCCATTTTGGTTACCGTGAAAGTATTTTTAAAGGAGAATTAAAAGGTAAATACATTATTACGTCTGTCACCTTCAACTTAAAAACTGAATCCAAAATAAATACATCATACGGTGTGATAGAAGCCGAATTACAAAAAAGGGGAATCGAAAATCCTGGTATAGCAGATGTTTCTGCTGCAGTTTCGCACATTCGGGTAAGCAAATTGCCCGATCCATCAACTATTGGAAACGCAGGCAGTTTTTTTAAAAATCCGGTTATAGAAAAGTACGAATTTGCAGATATCGTTGCAAAATACCCAGATTTGGTTCATTATCCAACAACAGATGATAAAATAAAACTTGCAGCTGGTTGGCTAATTGAGCAATGTGGCTGGAAGGGTAAAATACACGGACAAACAGGTACCTGGAAAAATCAGGCGTTGGTTTTAGTTAACCATGGAAATGCTTCAGGTAAAGAAATTTACAATTTCTCCGAACAAATTATAGACAGTGTGAAGTCTACTTTTGGAGTCACTTTAGAGCGTGAAGTAAATATATTGTGACGAATACTGCTCTCTATGTAATTTTATGCTTTTGGCACCGTGCCAAAAATTTTTGGTACTAAGTTTGTTTGAGTAAATGCAGAATAGAACACAATTCATTTGTTTTTTTAATCTTACCCTAAAGCTAAAACATCATGACCAAATTTGAATTCAATCATCTAGTTAACCACCACTCTGTATCTCTTAGATCTTACGCTTTAAACTTTACAAAAGATGCTGAAGATGCAAATGATCTTGTTCAGGATACAATGCTTAAAGCAATAACCTACTATAATAAGTTTAAAGAAGGTACTAACTTAAAGGGCTGGTTATTTACCATCATGAAAAACACATTCATTAACAATTATCGTCGTTTAGTTAAAACGAATACATTAATAATACAAAGCGAAGATATTTCTTCAGCAAATTTATCATTTAGTGCAACTAAAAATCAGGCTGAAAGTAAATTTGTGTTAGGTGATATTGATAAAGCATTGGCGCAATTGCCAGAAGAATACTACGTTCCATTTATCCGTTATTTTGAAGGCTTTAAATATCATGAAATTGCTGATATGTTAAATATTCCAATTGGAACCGTAAAAACACGAATTCACGTAGCTCGTGGTATTTTGAAAAAATATTTAAAAACATATTCAAAAGATATTGCCATAGCAGAATTGGCATAAATTACATCAATTGAAAAACTGGAGGCCTGAATTTATTCAGGCCTTTTTTGTTTTTGGTACCACGAAATTATCTAACTGAGATTTATTTGCTACAGAATGCACGGAATTGGACTTAAACATTGCTCCGTGTAGCCATATACAAAAATTTACCACGAAAGCACTACAGGCAAGGAATTGAGCTTGTACATTGGTTCGTAAAAACCAAAGTAGGTTAAAAAGCAAAAGGCCTGGAAAAATTCCTGGCCTTTTCACTTATCATATATTTGGTTAGTTGATTCTTATGTTTTATTTCAATAATAATCCTTCTCTCTAATTTCGAAACAAATGCAAACCTTTAATAATTATGTGTTTTAAGGTTGTTTTGCAATGTTTTTGTTTTGTGGTTATAAAGATAAGGGAAATTTTATATTTGTCAAGCTTTTTTTAACTTTTTTTTTATTTCTTTTGCTACCACTTGTCCTGAGATGATTGCAGGGGGTACGCCAGGCCCGGGAACTGTTAATTGTCCTGTGTATAATAAATTTTTTACTTTACTCTTCATACTTGGTTTAAGGAAAGCTGTCTGTTTCAAAGTGTTTGCTAATCCATAAGCATTTCCCTTAAAGGCATGGTAGTCTTCCATAAAATCGTTCATGGCATAACTTCTTTTAAACAAAATGCTATCGCTTATATCATTTCCAGTTAAATCTTTAAAGCGTTTAACCAATAAATTAAAGTATTCTTCTCTTTTGGTTTCACTATCTTTCAAGCCTGGTGCAACCGGAACTAAAAAGAAAAGATTTTCGCATCCCTCAGGTGCAACGCTTAAATCAGTAACGGATGGGCAACAAGCATAAAACAAAGGCTTAGATGGCCATTTTGGTTCGGTGTAAATTTCTTCAGCATGTTCATCAAAGTTCTCATCAAAAAATAAATTATGATGAAGAACGTTTTGAAGTTTTTTATTTAAGCCGATGTAAAAAAGTAAACAAGATGGTGCCATAGTTCTGCTGTCCCAATATTTTTCATCGTACTTTCGATTAACCTTATCCAAAAGATGTTGTTCAATATGGTTATAATCGGCGTTGCCAACTACAAAATCGGTTTTGAAACTTCCTTTATTGGTAATTATTTCTTCGGCAATGTTATTCTTAACTTCAATTTTTGTAACCTCGGTATTAAAAATAAACTTTACACCTTGTGTTTCGGCAATATTTTGCATGGCCGAAACTATTTTATGCATGCCACCCATTGGGTACCAGGTGCCTAAAATCAAGTCGGCATAGTTCATTAAACTATATAAAGCTGGGGTATTCTGTGGTGTGGCACCCAAAAACAAAACCGGGAATTCCAATAGTTTTCTTAGTTTTTCGTTTTTGAAAAGTTTATGTACGTGCTTTCGCATATTTCCGAGCAATTGCAATTTAATTCCGCTGATGGCAAGCCTTGGGTCGAAATACTCCATAACACTATGCGAAGGTTTGAAAACATACTCATTCATTCCAACATCATATTTATATTTTGCCTGCGATAAAAAGGAATCAAGGTTGTTACTGCTGTTTGGTTCTAGCTCTTCGAACAGCTTATATAAAGCTTCTAAAGTTGCAGGAATATCTAAAATATCGTTTTTGCCAAAATATATTCTATAGGATGGACTTAATCTTTTCAGTTCATAAAAATCGGATGCAGTTTTTCCAAATAGGTTATAATAGTTTTCAAAAACATCAGGCATCCAATACCAGCTTGGACCCATATCGAAAATGAAGCCATCTTTCTCCCATGTTCTGGCTCTACCACCAGCCATTTCATTTTTTTCGAGAACTGTAACGTCGAAACCATCTTTGGCTAATAATGCTGCAGCAGATAAGCCTGCAAAACCAGCACCAATAATGGTTACTTTAGGTTTTTTATCCATTGTGTAAAGAAAGCGATTTTTCGGGATTTTGTTGAGTGCAATTTGTCATTTTGAGGTATGAAAAACCTTTGATTTTTTGGTGCATCCTCTTATTTACTTATCGCTTTTTTTGGTTGTGTTGAAATTCATCGCCGCCCATTCACTTTAATAAATTTAAATAGCTTTTATTACCTTTGCCATAACACATGATTAAAATACCATTATTATTTCTGCTGCTCTTTGGTTCAATCCAAATCTGTAAAGCTCAATTATCACCGAAAGAGATTTCCGTTTTAAAAACCGATTTGATTAGAGCTGTAGAAAGCTCAAAACTTACCGATTCTTTATACGATAACTTAACTAAGCTACCGAACAAAACCGCATTAATTACAGCCTACAGCGGTACTTTAGAAGCCTTAAAGGCAAAACATTCGTGGAATCCTTATAACAAAATTAAATACGTAAAGGTTTCTTTGGCAACCATGCAAAAGGCAATTAATATGGATAAAGAAAATATGGAGATCCGTTTCATGCGTTTTTCCATAGAACACTACACGCCAGGCTTTTTGGGCTTAAGTAAAGATTTGACGATTGATAGAAAAGAAATTGTAAAACATTACCAAAACAATAACTTTGGGGTTGCCGATAAAGAATTGATTAAAAACGTAGCCAAATTTATGATTGATAGTAAGCGTTGTACTGCCGGTGAAATTAAAATTTTAAAGAAGTTTAGTTAAAATGAATTACATCTATCTGCTCATCAATATTGCGGTAATTTTCTTTCCCATGGTTTTATCTTTCGATAAGAAGGTGCATTTTTTTAGCAAATGGAAATTCGTTTTACCAGCCATCCTGTTAACTGGTGTAGTTTTTTTAATTTGGGATTTGCTTTTTGTAAAGCTGAATGTGTGGTCTTTTAATCCTGATTACATTGTTGGCATCCAGTTTTTTGGTTTGCCACTCGAAGAAATCCTTTTCTTCTTAACAGTTCCATACGCATGTGTTTTTATTTACGAATGCCTTAATGCTTATTTCCCAAAAGATAGCTTGCAGAAGTATAGTTTTTCATTAAGTAATTTGTTTTTGGGTCTTTGCATTGCTATGCTTTTTTTAGGTTACAATAGGTGGTATACTGTTATTAATTTCGGTTTCCTTTTTATTGTTTTGGCTTATGTAGAATACTTTAACGTGAAATTCAGGTTTATGTATAAGTTTTACAGGGCTTATCTGGTGTCGTTAATTCCATTTTACATTGTAAATGGATTTTTGACCTCCATTCCTGTGGTGATTTACAATGACAAGCAAAACCTGGGTTTTAGAGTTGGGACTATTCCATTCGAAGATCATTTTTATTTAATGGGATTACTTTTAATGAATATTTATTTGTACGAATTTTTTAAGAGTAGAGCAACTGGAAAAGGAATAAATTAATTGTTTTGCAAAAGCATTGCGCTTCCAAAATTGGCATAAAATATTTACTTAAATGGATTTACCGGTTTACACCAAACAACAGCTTGCTTTACGAAACGGACAGGATAAGCCACAAATTTGGGTGGCTTACAAAGGTTTTATCTATGATATGACTGAAAGCCGGTTATGGCGAAATGGTAAACATTATGAACATTGGGCGGGTCAGGATTTGACTGATGAATTGCCAGATGCACCACATACCGAAGCGGTTTTCGAAAAATTTACGCCGATTGGAAAAATAAAATAGCCGCAGATTCGCAGATTTTAATTAATCTGTAAATCTGCGGCTAAGTTTTTATTGGCTATTGTAGTTAGTTTATAACAGCAATAATTAAAGATTTAAAGTTCTATAGTAAAAGAGCTTAAGCTTACAAATTCCTGGATTCTTGCTGCAACTTCCTTGTCTGTTAAGTTTAATAATTTCTCTGTACCAAATTTCTCTACGCAGAAAGATGCTAATGCAGAACCATAAATAATCGCATTTTTCATATTATTGAAATTTACTGTGCCAACCTTAGCCATGTAGCCGATAAAGCCACCTGCAAAAGTATCGCCAGCGCCCGTTGGATCAAAAACTTCAGCCAAAGGCAATGCGGGGGCAGAGAAAATCTGATCTTCGTGAAATAACAATGCGCCATGCTCACCTTTTTTAATGATAAGGTATTTAGGGCCCATGTTTAGAATTTTTTTAGCCGCTTTTACCAAAGAGTACTCTCCAGATAGTTGACGAGCCTCGGCATCGTTAATGGTTAATACATCAACCATTTTAATGGTTTCTAATAAATCGTCCATCATAATGTCCATCCAGAAGTTCATCGTATCCATTACAATTAATTTCGGACGGTTTTTAAGGCGTTTAATTACCGTTTGCTGTATTTGTGGGGTAAGGTTGCCCAACATTAAATAGTCGCAATCCTGATAGCTTTCAGGGATAATTGGATCAAAGTTTTCCAATACATTTAATTCGGTAATTAAAGTATCGCGACTGTTCATGTCGTTATGGTACTTTCCCGACCAAAAAAATGATTTTTCGCCTGCTTTAATTTGCAAGCCTTCCGTATCAATACCGTGTTTATTTAAGCCATCAATATCTTCTTTTTTGAAATCATCGCCTACAACTGCAACGATTTTGCACTTGTTATAGAAATAAGATGCCGCTAAACTGGCATAAGTAGCTGCGCCACCAACAATTTTATCTGTTTTTCCGAAGGGAGTTTCAATAGCATCAAAAGCTACAGTACCTATGATTATCAGGCTCATATATATAATGTTTGTTTTTTTTTGAAAAATTTTACTGCAAATATTGCATAAATAATTTAAAAGCCCTAATATTGCATTCCCAAAACGAACAAGGGTATATGTGCCGCAAAGTACAAATAACCTCGTTTTAGGAAATAACCAGTACTCCTTCTTAGCTCAGCTGGTTAGAGCATCTGACTGTTAATCAGAGGGTCGCTGGTTCGAGCCCAGCAGAGGGAGCAAAATCCTCACAGTAATGTGGGGATTTTTTATGAAAGAAATGCCAGATGATTTTGGTAAAATTTATAGAATAACCAGAAAAAAATTCCTTCTTAGCTCAGCTGGTTAGAGCATCTGACTGTTAATCAGAGGGTCGCTGGTTCGAGCCCAGCAGAGGGAGCCAATGCCCTTCACGATATCGTGAAGGGCATTTTTGTTTTTAGGTGATTTTCAAATCATTGCTTAGCGTAAATATAGGCCAGTTTCAGGTTCAAAACCGGTATCTCTGACCAGACTCTGTGCAAACCTCCTAAAAAACTCAAACTTGCTTCAATAACACCTTCTTAGCGAATAGATTATAGTTTATATTCTCTGGTTTTTTTGGTTCGATGCTGTTAAAATTGATAGGATAAAGAGTTTTGTTGGGATGGCATTAATTCAAGCCTCGGTACTCATTTGGCGTAACGCCTGTTTTTTGCTTAAACAATCGAGTAAAATGTTGCTGGTATTTAAAGCCTAAATCAGAGGCCACATTGTTAATGGTTTTGGTATGGTCGAATATTTTAGTTTTGGCTTCGTCTATCAGTTTGTTTTGAATATAATCCAATGCCGTATTTCCTGTTTCTTTTTTAATTAAATCACCAAAATAATTGGATGATAAATGCAGTTCATCAGCGCAATAAGCCACCGTTGGCAAACCCAATCTTAAGCCTTTATCCGATTTAAAATAGTCGTTCAGCAAGTTTTCAAAACGGCTTAAAATATCTTTGTTAGCATGGTTTCGTGTAATGAACTGGCGGTCGTAAAAGCGTTGGCAATAGTTTAAAAACAATTCAATATTCGATACAATTAATGTTTTGCTGTGCTTATCAATATTCAGGTTAATTTCTTCTTCAATTTTTTTGAGGCAATCGACAATGGTTTGGCGTTCTTTTTTGGATAGATGCAATGCTTCGGTCACTTCATACGAAAAGAAGGAGTAGTCTTTGATGGTTTTATCCAGCGAAGTGCCTTTCAATAAATCGGGATGAAAAACCAGTCCATATCCCGCAGGTTTGGTCACAACGTCCTTGCTGTCGATGCCATAAACCTGGCCCGGCGAAATAAAAACCATTGTACCGTCATCGTAGTCATAATGTTGGCAGCCATACTTCATATCACCGCATTTTATATTTTTCAAGAAAATGGCATAAACACCAAGATACATCCTGAAATTTTGAATGGATGGTATTTCGTTGAAATTAATTACACTCACTAAGGGGTGAAGCGTATCTATACCCACTTTTTCATTGTAATTTTTTACCGTATCTATTCTGTCAACCTTTTCCATTGTTTTGATTTTGAGAGTACAAACTTACTAAATGCTGTCGCACCTTCACTAATACAAATCCCAAATCTGTAAAAGTGGTAAAAAGAACCGTAATGTGTATAAAGCTTTGGTGCCCATTTATGGTGAATTTTGAAGTATCAAATCACCAAGAAAATTTTGAATGCAAATACCTGATATTTTCCAACGATTAAAAAATGGCGAAACGATTTCGCCAAACGACCCTGAAGCACACAAAATGCTGGAGGCATCTTATCATACAAAAAAAGTATTGGTTCAGATGAACAACGAGGCAGAGCCGAGCGAAATTCGGCATTTGCTGAGCCAAATAACGGGTACAGAAATCGACAAAACTGTTACGGTATTTACACCATTGCATATCAATTACGGAAAGCACACCAAAATTGGCAAAAATGTTCTTATCAATTTCGATTGTATTTTCTTGGATCTAGGCGGTATCACTCTAGAAGACAATGTGCTGATTGCACCGAGGGTGAGTTTACTAACTGAAGGCCATCCCTTAGAAATTGAAAACAGACACGCACTTGTTCCAAAGCCCATCCATATCAAAAGGAATGCATGGATTGGTGCAGGAGCTACCATTTTGCAAGGTGTAACCATTGGAGAAAATTCGGTGGTTGCTTCCGGAGCAGTTGTTTCAAAAGATGTTCCCGACAATACCATTGTTGGTGGAATTCCTGCAAAAATTATAAAAGAAATCAAATCCTAAATCATAACTAAGATGTCATTCAATACATATAATTCGAGAAGAAAATTTATTCAACAGGCAGGAATTGCAAGCGCTGGTTTAGTGCTTGCCGGACCTTTAAAAACTTTTGCAGAAACTAACAACGAAACATTTATTGGTAACAACATAAAAACCAAAGGTTATGCCGGAAAAGATGTAGCAGGAAAAATGGTTCCCTGGAACTTTGAGAGAAGGCCTGTGGGCGATAACGACATTTTAATCGAAATAAAATATTCGGGCATTTGCCATTCAGATATCCATACCATAAAAGGACATTGGGGCAAACAACAATATCCGCAGGTTCCAGGACACGAAATTGCTGGGATCGTAATTGCGGTGGGAAAAAATGTGACCAAATTTAAAGTGGGCGACCAGGCAGGCGTGGGCTGTATGGTAAATAGCTGTATGCAATGCGACAGTTGTAAAAGTGGCGAAGAACACCACTGCGAAGTTGGAATGACAGGAACTTATGGTACTCCCGAAAAATCATCACCTACGGGCATTACACAAGGCGGTTACGCCAATAACATCGTGGTTACCGAGCATTTCGCAATAAAAATACCTGAAAGTATGGAGCTGAAATACGCAGCGCCATTGCTTTGTGCGGGAATTACCACCTATTCGCCAATGATGAGGATTAAATTTAAAAAAGGCGACAAGATTGGCGTGATTGGCATTGGTGGTTTGGGACACATGGCCGTGAAATTGGCAGTATCAAAAGGAGCAGAAGTGTATGCATTTACCACTTCGCCTGCAAAAGTAGATGATATCAAAAGTTTTGGTGCAAAGGAAGTTATCGTGGTGAAATCGGCTGAAGATTTAAAACCTTATAAAGGCAAACTCGACTTTATGATTTCGACCGTTCCATATGCTTATGAAATGTCGCCTTACATTGATTGTGTGAAAAAGTACGGATATTTTACCCAAGTCGGACAGCCTATTAATGGTGAATTGACCATCAATAATTTCAATATGATTTTCAATCGGGTAAATTTCAACGGTTCGCTAATTGGTGGCATTCCCGAAACCCAGGAAGTAATGGATTATTGTGCCGAAAACAAAATCTATCCACAAATAGAAATCATTAAAGCTTCAGAAATAAATGATTCCTGGGACAAAGTAGTGAACAAAGAAGCGAGATACCGATATGTAATTGATGCATCTACATTTTAAATTTTAAAAATGAATGTTATGAAACACTTGGTAACCCTTTTCGCAATTCTCTTTACTTTTTCTTTTTGCACGGCAAGTTGCAGTAAAGATGAAGAAAAAACAACTAGTCAAAATAATGGGAGTGAAAATAAGAACCCATCAACAACCAAAATGAAAATTACCATAGGCACAGCTGTTTTTACAGCAACCTTACACGACAACCCAAGTGCAAATGCCTTCAAAGCAAGGTTTCCGCTTACGCTTAACATGACCGAACTCAATAACAACGAAAAATATTACGACTTTTCAAAAAGTTTGCCAACCAATGCATCCGTTGGTGGCGACATTAAAGTGGGTGATTTAACACTTTACGGAGACAATACGCTGGTTCTATTTTATAAAAGCTTCAACACTTCATACAGCTATACCAGATTGGGCTATGTTGATAATCCTACCGGCCTTGCTGCCGCTTTGGGGACTGGAAATGTAGTGGTGAAATTTGAAAATAATTAAATCAATAAAGATGAAAAATCATTTAAAAATGGCGTTGACTGTTATGCTTTGCGTATTGGCAACGGCCTGCAACAACAATAAAAATCAGGAAAAAATGAATACTAACAAAAGTGAATTGAACAAAATTTTTCCCAAAGGTAAAAAAGGATCAGGCGAAACATTTACTGGAAACGCTTACAATATTGGCTTGGTAGATGCGGATAGTACTTATACCACAGCCGTTGGGAATGTATATTTCGAACCTGGTGCCAGAAGCAATTGGCACAGCCATCCTGCAGGTCAGATTTTAATTATTACAGACGGTGTAGGTTATCATCAAATTGAAGGTCAGCCTGTCGAAATCATCAAAAAAGGAAGCGTTGTAAAATGTCCGCCAAATGTTCGCCATTGGCACGGAGCAAGTGCTGATGTAGGTTTACAGCAATTGTACATTGTTCCCAACACCGAAAAAGGAATTGTAAACTGGGAAGAAGCAGTAACGGATGAGGAGTATAATACATCGCCAACGAACTCATCATTATAAAAAAACGAAAATTCGTAACTTTTAATTTTAAAAACAAATTATTAAATAAAGTCAAAATGAAACAAATTATCAAACTTTCATTGCAGTTTGCTTTGCGCTTATCTCAATAGATTCTTCAGCACAAAACAATAAAACAGCAGCTGTAAAAAACGCTGAATTTATCGATGGATTGGCAGAGATAATGGCACATTCTCTCCGTACACCAATCTTGCGTACGCCCGATCAATATGGAATGCCATACGAAGACATATTTTTCCCTGCAATAGATGGTGTGCCTTTGGAAGGTTGGTTTATCCCCGCAAAAAATTCAAAAAAGCTAATTATCTGCAATCATCCGATGCCCGCCAACCGCTATGGTTTTCCAGGGCATTTGGAGCCCTGGAAAATGTTTGGAGGCTTTGAAGTGAATTTTTTACCGGAATATAAAATTCTGCACGATGCCGGTTACAATATTATTGCTTACGATTTTCGTAATCACGGACGAAGTGGTACAGGTAATGGCGGTATTGTAGCACACGGTATCGTGGAATATCGTGACGTAATTGGCTCATTGCGATATGCAAGGTCGAGGCCAGATACAAAAGATATGCAAATAGCGCTATATAGCCGATGTGTGGGTGCAAATTCTACATTTGTAGCGATGAATAAACATCCTGAAGAATTCAAAAATATCGTGGCAATGTTAGCATTGCAACCTTCACCACCACGTGCCTTTGTGAAAACGGCAATGGATAATGCAAAAATACCTGACGGATATGAACTGTTTGATGAAGCTTTTAAAAAGAAAACCGGTTATGTATTGGATGATTTCAGACCTGCCGAACAATCTCAGGCCGACTATATCCCTACGCTAGTGGCTCAGGTAAAAGCTGATTTTTCGATGCCGTTTCATTATGTGGAAGAAATCTACAATAACATTTCAGCAAAAGACAAAAAGCTTTTTTGGATTGAAGGAACAGATCAGCGTTTTCAGGGGTACAACTATTTCGGGCAACATCCAAAAGTGATGTTGGAGTGGTTCGATAAGCATTTCAAATAAAAGCTATCTGATGGCTTGAACCGTAACAGACGAACGATACAAATTAAAAAATTAAAGAATGGAAAACAATATCAAAGATAAAGTAGTAATTATTACAGGAGCAAGCAGTGGTATGGGTGAAGCAGCAGCGAAACATCTGGCGTCACTTGGCGCAACTGTGGTTCTTGGGGCAAGAAGAGCCGATAAAATTGAAAAACTGGCAAAAGATATTCAGGAGAATGGCGGGAAAGCGCTTGCAGTTGAAGTTGATGTTACCAAACGAGAAGAGGTAAAAAAATTAGCCGTTGAAACGGTAAAACAATTTGGAAAAATTGATGTAATTTTAAACAATGCAGGTGTTATGCCGCTTTCTCCTATTGACAGACTTAATGTTGAGGAATGGGACACAATGATTGATGTGAATATCAAAGGTGTACTTAACGGTATTGCTGCCGTTTTACCCTATATGAAAGAACAAAAATTTGGTCAGATTATTAACACTTCTTCTGTGGCTGGTCACAAGGTGTTTAACGGCTCTGCAGTTTATTCTGCAACAAAATATGCCGTTCGTGCATTAACGGAAGGTTTACGGATGGAAGTGAAACCTTATAACATCCGTACCACCATTGTTTGCCCTGGAGCAGTTAAAACAGAATTGCTGGAACATATTTCTGAGGCAGATATCCAACAGGCTAATAAAGATTATGTGGGAGAAGTAGGAATTAGTCCCGATAGTTTCGCCCGTGTGGTAGCTTTTGCCATCAGCCAACCGGAGGATGTGGATATTAATGAAGTCATCTTCCGCCCGACAGCGCAGGAGCTTTAAAAATCAGGTTTTAACTTTTTAGTTCATCAAAAAAAATCAAAATGAAAAAACGTAAATTAGGGAATGGGGGACTTGAAGTTTCCGAACTTGGATTGGGTTGTATGGGGATGAGTCACGGGTACAAGCCAACTCCTGATAAAAACGAAATGATAAGCTTAATCCGAAAAGCCTTTGAGCAAGGTATTACTTTCTTTGATACGGCTGAAGTTTATGGACCGTTTACTAACGAAGAATTGGTAGGAGAAGCGTTAGCGCCTTTCAGAAATGAGGTGGTTATTGCAACGAAATTTGGTTTTAAAGCTGCTGCCAACGGAACGTGGACCGACCTCGACAGTCGCCCTGAAAACATCAGGAAAGTGGCAGAACAAAGCTTAAAACGGTTAAAGACTGATGTCATTGATTTGTTCTATCAACATCGGGTAGACCTCAATGTACCTATTGAAGAGGTTGCGGGAGCCGTTAAAGATTTAATTCAGGAAGGAAAGGTAAAACATTTCGGTCTGTCGGAAGCTGGAGCCGAAACCATCCGGAAAGCTCATGCCATACAGCCGGTTGCAGCGCTACAAAGCGAGTATTCTTTATGGCACAGAAAACCGGAAACGGAAATCATACCAACATTAGAAGAATTGGGCATCGGCTTTGTGCCGTTCAGTCCTTTGGGCAAAGGTTTTCTGACTGGAAAAATAGATGAAAACACGCAATTTGACAAAGCAGATTTTCGAAATACGCTGCCTCGCTTTCACGAGGAAAACAGGAAAGCCAATCAAGCGATGGTAGACTTACTCAGCAATATTGCAAAACAAAAAAACGCAACACCCGCCCAAATTGCATTGGCTTGGCTCCTAATCCAGAAACCTTGGATTGTGCCCATTCCTGGCACAACGAAATTCAACCGTTTAGAAGAAAACTTAGGTTCATCAAATGTTGAAATTACTGCCGAAGAATTACAACAGATTAATGAAACAGCTACTCACATTGTCGTATACGGTGAGCGATACACACAAGCTGGCGAAAAGATGACAGGTAGATAAGTGCTTCTAAAAAAGCACTAACATAGTTTGATTGAGCTTCTTTCCAGTTTGCTTCGGGATGGCCAGATAGTGCCATAATTAAAGGGCTAAATGCCTTTTCTGAGATTGAACTAAATATCAGTAATTGTTTATTAATTAATTTTTGCGGACGTTGGCCAATGTTGAGCTCTAATCTAATATGCAGTAGACTAAGCTGTATCTATAGATATAAATTTTGCATATTTTTTAGGCGTCAAACCATTGTATCGTTCAAAAAGTCTGGCAAAATGACTTAGGTTCGAAAAACCTAATTGGTAGCCTATTTCCGCTATAGATAAATTATTCTCTTTGATAAGATAACCAGCATAATCCATTCTAAAGGATTGGTAGTAGCTGTAAATACTATTGCCAAAAATTTGCCTAAATAATCTGGTAATTTTACTCTCACTCATACCATAGCTACTAGCAAGTTTCACTAGACTTGGATTGATGCTTAAATCCTCAACTATATTATCTTTTATTAGATATATTTTTTTTATATCTTCATCATTCAGTGCGTATTGCGACCGGATATCTCGCCGCTCAAGTTCTGTGAAAAGTAAAAGGATTAATTCCTCTGCCTTAACTCTGTAGAAAAAATCCTGTAAATGGCCTGGCATTACTTTAGATAAAATCTGATTGGCTACTCCATGCATGTCAGGCGAGATGAGCTCTTCATAGATAAATGGCTTATCATTACAGAGGATATCATGCATAATCCTGCGGTCTCCTCTCGGATTGATAAGTGCCTTAAGCTGTTCTACATCTATCATGATGATAATTGTATTGAACCGTGTTTTCGAAGGGAAAAGCTCCTGGTAATCTATTCCTGCCGATTCGATTTGGGCAAAGGGCCTGAACAATTTATGGTTTTTTCTTGTATCCTGGTCCTGATATATATTATGAAAAGTTAGAACAATGCCGTTTGCTCCAGTTGCATTTGTCTTTATATTCAATTCTTCCAACAATTCATATTGCCTGATCATAATCGTAGGGCCATTGAGAATTGATATTCCTTTAATGTATCCTTTACCGTATATTGCAGGAATTTGCATTGTTCCATCTATTACTTCGGTATCAACAGCTTTTGCAATCGCGTTGACCAATTCTTCTGGACTCTTACAATTAATTTCTAAAATCATATTTAACCGGATAGGACTATTTTTATCACGAATATAGCTATTTAATGAATGTTTCCGCAGGTACTTTTGTGGAAGGTTATATCAGCGCATGTTATTGCTTTTGAATTTTAACAAAAGGATTAACGAAAACAAAAATGGTCATGGCTTATAAATGGTGTAAGTAAAAATAGCCCTGAGCGATAACGGAGAATCTTGTTAAAAATTTTTTATTCATTTCTTCAGGGTTAGCAACCTTTTTGCAAACAAATGATTAAAACAAAAGTGCTAGAACAAATAATATCACAGTAGGGAAAAGTAATAACCTTCCGGTGGTCATTACCTAAAAAAAATAATTAAAATGATAAACAGCTTAAAAATATTAGCAGAAAGAAACAGCTTGCTTTTCTGCTTCGGTCTATTGAACATGATTGCAGCCATCGCTTTCCTTATCTTTTTACTGTCGACGGATGCTGTGGTTGCTGGAAGCAATACGTGGCTAAAACCCTTTAAGTTTGCCGTATCTATAGCAATTTTTTCATGGACCATGGCCTGGTATGCCTTTGAGCTGAAAGGCCAGGGAACTGTGACAGCATACAGCTGGGTTGTAATCATAACCTTGGGTTTCGAAATCATTTATATATCGATTCAGGGTGCACGGGGACAGTTGTCACATTTCAATACCAGCTCTAGTTTTTATGCTACCATGACTTTGATGATGGGTATAATGGCCCTAATTGTAACGCTATGGACACTATACATAGGGGTTTTATTTTTTACTAATGACGTGAAGCCTCTTCCAAACTATTACTTATGGGCAATACGGACAAGTATCATTCTTTTTGTGATTTTCGCTCTTGAGGGCGGTCTCATGGGTGCCAGGCTAAGCCATAGCGTCGGCCGGGTTGGAAATGATATGGGCTTACCGCTTGTCAAGTGGAATACGCGAATAGGTGACCTTCGTGTAGCCCATTTTATTGGAATGCACGCCCTTCAAATCATTCCTATTTTTTCCTGGTACATTTTAAAAAGCACAAAAGGAACGCTCGCCCTTGCATTTGCTTACGCGCTACTCGCATCATTTACATTCCTACAGGCCATAAAGGGTAGGCCTTTATTGAGATTTCCCGTTAAAAATATCGTACACAAATAATCCTAAGAACTAACTGTTCCATTTAATGTTTAATCCCCGATCCTCTTATTTTATATTACCAGTATATTTCATTTTACTGTTTTTTCTAAATTCCTTTCAACTTAGCGCCCAGCAAATATACCCTATCAAGGGAACTGTTGTCGATAGAGATTCAGGAATTCCCCTCCCTAAAGTTAGCCTCGTGGAAATAGGTAGGGGCCAGAATACGATTGCCAATGACCAAGGTGAATATTTGCTTGACCTTGCAAAAGGAACTCATTTCATCCGAATTGCTTATGTCGGTTATGCTTCCCAGACCATTGAGATTGACGTCCAGGGTGCTGATGTAAGAAATATTCAATTGCAGCAGAACTTAAACCAATTAATGGAAGTTAGTGTGGTTGGTAGCACAAAAGCCACTGATATTAGTAGCCCCCAAATGAGCCAAAACCGGCTAACCATAAATGAGATTTCTAAGATTCCGGCCATATTTGGTGAGGTTGACCCACTTAAAGCAATTCTTCAACTTCCTGGAGTTACCAATGCTGGCGAGGGATCATCCGGTTTTAATGTCCGTGGAGGTAGCTCTGATCAAAATCTTGTACTACTTGATGAAGCTCCCATTTTTACCTCATCCCATTTGCTTGGTTTGTTTTCGGTTTTCAACCCTGATATAATCGAGAATCTTACGCTCTACAAGGGGGGCATTCCTGCCCGTTATGGCGGCAGGGTTTCCTCGGTTCTAGATGTAAAAACCAGAATTATGACAGCGCCTAAATTTGAATTAAACGGTGGAATAGGTTTAATAACCAGCAGGCTAACGACCATTGTTCCATTTAGTAAAGATAAGGGTGCAATCCTTTTATCCGGTAGAAGCTCATATGCCCATTTATTCCTAAAAGCTACGGGTAATGAAAATATAGCCTATTTCTATGACCTGAATGCAAAAGTAAATTATAGCTTTGGTGAAAATAACCGGGTGTCACTCTCTGCTTATCTTGGAAGTGATGCCCTTGGTATAAGCGACAACTTTATTAATGATTACGGCAATACATTCATTAATGGAAATTGGGAACATAAATTTTCCAAAAAACTCATCAGCACACTTACGCTATTATATTCAGGCTATGACTTCAGGTTAAGGATTAATCCGATTGGACTGGATTGGACTGCCGGAATAAACAGTACGAAATTTCAGTATGATATTGTGCAACAAGCATCCCAAAGACTTAAGCTTAGCTATGGGTTGAGTAGTGTATATTACCAGATCAAGCCAGGGGAGATAGTTCCATTTGGTGATAGATCACCTGTCAATGCCTTAAAACTTATAGACAAGAATTCTTTTGAAACTTCAGCATATATCCAGGCTGAGCAAGAACTGAGTCCAGGCTTGAATCTAAGCTATGGCGTGCGAATTAGTTCATTTTTGAGGATGGGTGGACGCGATCTCAATTTATATGAATCCGCTCCGGTTGTATATGATAAGCAGCTCGGTATTTATAACTCGGCTCAGCCTAATGCAGTACAGCGCTTTGCTAAGAACAAAATAGTGGATAAATTCATATATCCTGAACCAAGACTCGCCCTATCGGTGCAGTTGAACGAGCGGGAAAGTATCAAACTTAGCTATCATAGGATTGTTCAATACCTACATCTGATCTCAAATACGAATTCACCGACACCTGTAGATGTATGGACGCCTAGCGACCGATATTTCAAGCCCCAGATTGCAGATCAGCTAGGTTTAGGATATTTCCGCAACCTGGATAACAATCAATATTCACTGGAGGTGGAAACCTATTTTAAAAAAGTACAGAACAGATTGGATTATATTGATGGTGCAAATCTAGTGGGGAACGATGCCCTTGAGCAAGTGATTTTAAGTGGAAAATCCAGAGCCTATGGTCTGGAAGTATTATTCAGGAAAAATTATGGAAAGCTTACTGGTTGGTTATCCTATACCTTAAGCAGAACCGAGCAGCAAACAAGAGGTGCAAATTCTGATGAGCCAGGAATTAACAATGGTAACTGGTATCTTACCAATTTTGATAAACCACATAATCTATCATTAACCTCATTTTATAAGCTTAACGATAAACTTTCAATTGGAGCAACGTTTACCTATCAGACAGGCAGGCCGACAAGCTATCCAGTTGGTAAGTTTGACTATGCAGGAATACAGATTCCTATATATGGTGCGAGGAATGCCTATAGACTCCCTGACTTCCATCATTTAGACCTTTCCTTATCCTATATTCCAAATCCAAAATCCATTAAAAGAATTAGGGGTGAATGGGTACTAAGTATATATAACCTATATAATAGAAAGAATACATCCTCGGTAAACTTTGGGCAAAATGGAGATACCTACCAAAGCGAATCAATTAGACTATCCATATTCGGCATTGTACCAGCCATTACCTATAACTTTAAATTTAAATGAAACTAAAATCCGCTATTGTCATATTGTGTTTTTTTAACCTGATACTATTTTACTCCTGTGAGAAGTCTGTTGTCTTAGAATTAGAGACCGCTTCGCCGAAGTTAGTCGTAGAAGCTGATATTAATTTGCTCAAAGGTACCTCAGGGAATTACCAGAAGATTAAGTTATCTTTATCAACCCCATATTATGCTAATCAAAGATCACCAGTTGAAAATGCTCAAAGTGTCACGGTGAGTAACAGCAAGGGTCTGGTTTTTAATTTCGTTCCAAATAAAGTTCCAGGTGAATACGTATGCCAGGATTTTTTAGCCCAACTTGGCGAGAAATATGAATTAAATATAACCTACGAGGGAAAGAAATATTCAGCATCTGAACAGCTCATTGAATGCCCAAATATTTCGAAGGTTATTCAAAATGAAGATGGTGGATTTGGTGGAGGCGAAATGGAAGTGACAATGCTTTATACTGATGTCCAAAATGTCGATAATCAATATATGACCATATTTAGGTCACCTTATAACCAGTTACCCCAGCTATCTGTATATGAGGATAAGTTTTATCAAGGTGTTCAAATGTCTGCCAGCATTACCGAAAAGAAACTCAAGAAAGATGATATATTGGAGATTAGACTGGAGGGTATTTCAAAATCTTATTTTAACTACCTGAGGTTATCTCTTCAAAACGCAGCGGGTGCAAATCCCTTTCAGGCTATTGCAGCCAATGCAAGAGGAAATATTATTAACAGGGATATTCCTGGCGACAATGCATTAGGGTATTTTCGGTTATCTGAAACTGATAGTATTGATTATATAATTAGATAGCCATTTCAAATTTAAGACTATTCTAAGCCATTCTATTTATTTGATTCGTTTCATAGGCCCTGATAAATAGGGCCTCTCGTGAAATTTTTCTTTGTCCATGAGTAATGATAACTTATGAGGCCCTAGAAGTACAAAGCCGCGAAAGTTAAGGTGCAAGGACCAGCCATTGGTAAGGGGAACATCATAGGATCAGAACTAAATTTTTCTCATTCTGGCTACCAGAATCCTCTATATGGTTACTTCTAAGTTGATAATGATACAGACCTTTACTATCGTTAATTAAATCATAAGAAAATGGAAAATCAAAATGCCGTAAGTTTAAGCCAAGGTACTTTCACCTCTTCAAGCCCGATAGTACTATCGGTCCCTGGTCGCCAGGTAGAATTGCAAATCAAGGTTTCAGCACCTGCCATCGGGAATAACCTTCCTATTATACTGCTGTCACATGGCCATGGGATGTCAAACTTCCTTTCTTCATTGCGTGGTTACGGACCACTTGCTGATTTTTATGCAAGTCAAGGCTTCGTGGTAATACAGCCAACTCACCTGGACTCGAAAACACTGAATTTGGATCCGGATGGTCCCGAAGGGCCATTATTCTGGAAGTCTCGTGCTACGGATATGCATGTTATACTTGACTACCTTGATCAGATAGAAGAGATAGTTCCGGGATTAGCAGGTCGCCTGGATAAAAACCAGGTAGTCGCGGTAGGGCACTCACTGGGTGGGCATACCGTGTCCATTTTGGCAGGCATGCGCCTTACCGATCCCAAAGATAAAAAAGAAGTAATTTTAAATGAACCACGTATAAAGGCTGCTGTAATCATTGCCGGACCTGGAAGCCCAGCGGGACTTGCACCTTTCGCAGCAGAACATTATCCAATATTTGGAACCTCAGATTTCACTGAGATGACCTTGCCATGTCTGATAGTAACCGGGGATAATGATAATAATCCCATGTTCTCAGAACGTGCCGATTGGCGTAGCGATGCATACCATTTAAGCAATGGTCCCAAGTGCCTGCTTACCATACTGGGTGGAGAACATATTCTGGGTGGAATTTCCGGATATGATGCAGCCGAAACAACCGATGAAAGTCCTGAACGAGTTGCGTTGGTCCAACAGGCTACCCTGGCCTATATTCGTACAGCACTATATCCGGAAGATTCTAGTTGGGAAAATATCCAAGACCAATTACAATCGGAGGATGAACCGAAGGCCATAATCGAATTGAAAGGATATTAAAATACAAACTTTATCTAAATATAATTAGAATGCTTTTATTAAAGGTTCTTTAGAAAACTTAGTAAATCTCTGACGCAAGAAACTTATGCATAAGAACGTTCAGTCACCATATTAAGCCCCCAACGCATTAATGGCAAGCAGCTATTGATGCGCTTTGGGGCTATTGTTGTTATCAGTAAAATGCATAATGTCAATTTTTCAGGTCGGACTTAACTGGTGGAGATATATCATATTTGATTGGAAGGCTGGACTAAAAAACATTTTTTTATCTCAAGTAGATGTCCTTGACTAAGTCAACGCGACTATATTGAAGAGCCCAAATTCAAAGATTTCGCTATACAATTTGCTAAGGATTAAAATACAACTAAAGTTAAAACGCTGAAAATAATTAAACTGCTTAGACAAATAAGACCATAGATTTACAGACCGCCCGCTAATTATTAAGAGAGAGATTTTGTATATTTGAGAACGAGAAGCATGATCAATGGCAGAAAGCGGTCTTAAATTTGTTTGCTGAGTGTCTTTTAGTTCATGTACAGCGATACAATTAGATTTGACCGACCAGCAATTAGTAGATGCCGTCCTAGAGGAGAGTGGAAATAGAACAAGTTATTGGATTTACTTACAGATAATTATTGAAGCAATGGAGCTATGCCAAAATCTTCACCTCAAGCATCTATAACGCAATAACACATTTTTGATTAAACTTTTACCCTGTGGTAATTCATTGGGGGTGATAATTTTTTTAGGTGCTGAAAAGTTCGCGAAAGCCATTCATTTTAAATGTAGCTACATTGGGAGTAACTATAATGTAAATAATGATCCAGGTTGGAAATATCATAACCAGGAGGAAGCACTTTACCTATCATAAAAACTCGCATTAATATATATAATTGAACTCGCGTTTGATTTTAAGAACATCCTGCTCAACACAAATTTCATAGAGCATGGTTTTAATAGAACCAATTTTATTAACCATAAGGGAACCAGCAATATTTAGTATGCTTTTGAGATAGTAATTTACGCCTCGATGGGTGGAGATGAACCAAAAGGAAATTTATAAGTGAAAAGAAATCCATAGACTGATTTTATTCCATGGTAATAAATAATTAGAATATAAAATGACTATTGACAAAGACTTTCAGAAAATTAGCTCATTAAGCGAATTGCATAGGATGTTGGGGCTGCCAAAACCTCTACATCCATTACTTAGTTTGATTGAAAATATGGATAACAGCTTGTCGCACGAAGCATTGGGCAGACCTCATATTCTCAATTACTATAAAATGTCCTATAAATCCAATCATCAGGGAAAGTTTAGATATGGTCAGCATTTTTACGATTTTGATGAAGGCGGGCTTTTTTTTTGTTCTCCCAACCAAGTGATTTCAGATGATGATGTTACTGGCGATCATTCAGGTTATACCCTATTGGTCCACCCAGATTTTTTTCTGACCTATCCGTTAGCAAAAAAAATAAAACAATATGGTTTTTTTTCATACTCAGTCAATGAAGCATTACACCTTTCAGATAAAGAAAGAGATACCATAATTTCAGTATTTAGAAATATTGATGAAGAATTACAGGGCAGGATTGATGATTTCAGCCAAGATGTTATTATTTCCCAGATAGAATTACTTTTGAATTATGCCAATCGTTTCTATAAACGGCAATTTATTACTCGAAGGGCATTCAATAACAATTTTTTGCAAGTGATAGAGGATACCTTGGAACAGTGCTTCGAAAAATCAGATTTACTGATTCCCGGAATCCCCACTGTACAATACCTTTCAGGAAAGGTAAATATGTCTCCGGGCTACTTAAGCGATATGTTGAGGTCACTTACAGGCCAGAATGCCCAGCAGCATATCCACAACAAATTGATAGAAAAAGCAAAAGAAAAATTGTCCATTAGCAGTTTGACAATAGGAGAAATTGCCTTTCAGCTGGGATTTGAACACCCACAATCTTTTAGCAAGTTTTTTAAGCAGAAAACCAGCTCCTCTCCAGTAGAATTTCGCAGATCATTTAATTAACTTTTAGCCTCTATCTCTCTGAAAAATAGTCATTTGAAATTAGAAAATCGGACATTAAATTTTCGGCTTCATTCTACTTCTTCGTATTTAAACCATTTAAAGGACTATGTGGTATAAATACATTGGTTAAACACTTTAATTCTGTCCTTAGGCTATGAATGGTTAAGCGAATACTTTATTAAATCTGCCGGAACAATTTCCTACCGGAAAAACTGTGATTAATAACTTAGCTTTGGTATTGCTTATAAATAATTCCAGATGCATAATAAACTAAGGGAGCATATTGAAAAGATTGTACAACTTAATGATGATGAATTCGAATTTGTTTGCACTCATTTTACTAGCAGAATGTTTAAAAAACATCAACTTCTTATTCAGGAAGGTAATCCTGTAAAGTTCTCTTATTTTGTAGTTTCTGGATTATTAAAACTTGTCCATACTGATAATTCAGGGAAACAGCACATCGTTTCTTTCGCTATGGAAGACTGGTGGGAGAGTGATTTCAATGCCTACTTCGCAGGAACCAACGCAACACTGTCACTGGAATGCCTTGAGGATACAGAGGTTCTTTGTCTGTTGTTCGAAGACTATAAAAAGTTGTGCGAGGGCCTGCAGAAGATGGAAAGATTCTTTCTCTTCAAAGCAAACCATGGCTTCCTCGCTTCACAACACCGCATTATCTCCTCGATGACATCTAATTCTAAAGAGCGTTATGAACAATTGCTTGTACAATATCCTTCTCTAATTCAGCGAGTTCCGAAAGGGCTTCTGGCCGCTTACCTTGGAGTTTCTCGTGAAACGCTCAGCAGGCTTACTCCATAATGTGATTTATCTCACCTAATAGTTGTGCGTTTCATCACATATTATATTTAGTAGATATCTGTGTAATCGGGAAATAACACTGCACAAGAATTGGCAATTAAGAGTGCACAGAAAACGGCAACAAGAGTGCACAGCTTTACAAAGCTAATCTTCTGGTTCTAACTTGCAAATATTGTTTTCCTATT
>NZ_BMDJ01000010.1 GCF_014635725.1 Pedobacter mendelii
CCGATGAAGGTCGTATTAAACGGTGGGGTTTAATTATCCTGCCGTTTTTTTGCGCACTCTTGTTGCCGTTTTTGGTGTATTCTTAATTGCCGATTTTTGTGCAGATTAACTTACTGATTACAATTGGGAAAAGCAATTTTAGTTAAACATATATGAAGATATAAAATAAGAGTATAAATTATATTTGAGGCATCTATTGAACTTAACTCCTCTAACATGCATTCTGATATTGCCACTCTTAGGCTCATCTCAATTTTTTTGATAATGTATATCTGTTTGGGGTAATGATACTTTGTGGGTGATATATGAATTGTTTGGATAATAAAGAAAAATTAATTGATTTTCATTTGTTTTTATTTTATTTACGGATTTATTCACTTCAAGAAAATTAGCAATTATTTGCTGCAATTCTTTTTTAATGTAATCACTGTTGATTCCAAAATTTAAGCAGATCGTTACATGGTCACCCTTAAATGCACCTAAAAAAGTTAGAAAACATTTATGATCAACTTTTGATTGAAAATTAGTTATTAGGGAAGTATTTCGGAGAAAATCAGATTAACGCTGAAAATTGAATGAATTTCACATCCCAGCGGGATCACCAGAAACCTTCAAGATTAAAGGTTTTTTGTTTTCTAAGTATCCATTTATAGCTTATCCAGCTTAAAATACCCTAAATGTATTTCATCTTCGGGTAAGTTGCTTTCCGGTTCAATCTGAATGTGGTATTCTTCCTTCTGTTTTACATCCAGAATATCCTCGATTCTGTAAATATCATCAACATCAATTCCATACTTTTCGTCAATATGAGAATTTGCACCTTTAATGGTATTGGTTTTAAAAAAAACAGTTTTCTTAGCTTCTTTAACAGCATGTGCCCGATCGGAGTTTACGCTTAACACAACATAATGCTGTTCTTCTAAAATATTAGATTGATAACCACCAAGGTTAATGAAAAATAATTTATTAACCGATGGAAGGGAAGTTTTACCCCTTGGAATAATTTTAACAGAATAGCCTTCAACATGATTTACTTCCCGCCAGCCGTCTACGTGTATGCTTGTGCCAGCTTCTGGCCAAAATGCTTTAATCTGTGGCACAAGTTCTTTTAAGGATGTAGCAATACCGAAAAAATAATCATGTTGTTCTACATTTCTTTTAGGTGCTTTAGAACCTAGTAATAGCATATATAGTTTGGGTACAGGAAAATGCTCAGTATTCATCTTAATTAAATTATGTGAAAGAATAAAGGTAACACTTAACTGCTATTCAGGTTTGAGCAAACTTTTAACAATTGTTGCTGAAGCAGCTTCACAAAAATCCAGGCCAGAATAATCTGGGTTATATCCACCGATGTAAGGAACAGCCATAATATAAATCCGCTCGTTTAAAGCATCATATTTGTCCATTACTTGGAAATTATCGTTAATAGTAATGCCAGGAACAATTAAATAATAATCCTCGTGGTTATACCTTTCTACATTCTCCTGTTGTTCGCCAAAAGCTTTTTGTGCTTTGTCTGCGTATCTAAATTTGAGTTTTGCTTTGCTTATGGTTTCGTTACCCAACAAACTTTTATAAGGAAAATCTTTAAAGGGAAGGTGTGGCTGACCAACGCAATCAACAAAAGTTTTAAAGTTTACAGATTGTTTTTGATTTTCATCAGTAGTATAATGATAAATTGCGCCACCTTCCGCATGGTTTGGTTCTTCTTTACTGTCATCACCTACAGATATCAGTTCTAAAACTCCTGCATCATGCAATGCTATCATTTCTTCAACCGAACTTTGAGGAACAAAAGCAATTACGATTGAAATTAATGGCATTAGTGTTTTTTGAAGTCTTAACATATCTTCGGCCGAAAAATGTTTTGCAGGGTAATTCATAGCAAAGCTTAGTACTGCCAACATTTCTTTCCAGTAAACAGACTCCTTGCGTTTTATTGATTTTTCAGCTTCGATATACTCAGCCTTTAAAAGTTGGAATGGTTCCAGGTTTTCTCTTAAAGCCATCATAGAAGCCACAAAGTCTTCTATGCTCATATCCTTAATCTTGGCATAAAATTCTGGCTCCTTTTCAATAAACATTTGTTTAAAATTTCTTTCAAATACAAAATCTAGAGATAAAAAACCATCATTTTGTGCTTGGTTCGCTAATACTTCCTCTTTTGGTAAAATAGAATCCTTTAAAAGGTGAGAATCTTCAAGATGAAATCTTATTGCTGGCAACATACCGCTGCGAGAATGCATAACCAGTTTAAAATCCTTACTATCTTCTGAAACGTTGTATTTTAATTTGCCAGAACCGTCTAAGACAAAATCACCGTTATGTCTGGCTAAAGTTCTTATTGCATCAATTGCGGTAAGTGATGAGCCCTTTATGGCTACCGGATGATTTACTTTAAACTTTAATTTTGCTGGTGGATATGGGGAATCATAATAATTTGGTATTTTCCCTTCGTTCTTTTTAGGCCAGTTATGTCCCGTACAAATAATAATATTATCATATTTTCTGCTTGGCTTATCCTTAAATTCTACCGATACCGTATCCTCTTCAGGATGATCGATTATGTCGGTAACTTCAGTATTTAGTTGAATATCAATAGCTATCCCAAGCTCTTTTCCTTTTTGTTTCAATAAATCAAACTGTGCTGAAAGGTATTGCCCGAAAAGTAATCGTGGCATTACTTTGTAATCATTAAACTTTTCAGGGTTTATGTTAAAACGGTTTAAAGTTTCTTGCGGTAATTTGGTAACCCATTCTGAAACTGATGTTACTAACTCAGGTATTTCATTTCCTGATACATTTGTAATATGTTCATCATTTGCACCCATGTTGCTATAAGGCATTCCGGCGCCAAGCTGAGCGTTTTTTTCGAAAATATCTATACTAATGGCGGTGTAACCCGATTCTACAATTCTTTTTAACATGAATAGGCCACTCGGTCCTCCACCTAATATGGCTATGGTTTTGAAATTTTTCAAAGATTTTAAAATTAGTTTTTGATTAACCTTTTTTATTGTAAAAAGTTTTGAACTATCAGCATTTTAAACTTGCAAATACAAAGAATTAAATTGGTTTTCTATTAAACAAATGATTTCATCTACCATTAGCTGCGATTTATCGATTTTTTCGAAAATACCTGATTTACGTGCAAACAAATACATATTATTGTCGTCGCTAAATCTGAATAAAAATAGATTTTTTTTAATTCTTACTCCTCTAAAACAGAATTATGGGTCAAGGTAGAACACCTCATCAACTTGAATCGAGTAACAAAATGATGGTGTCTTTTCTTATTGCATTAGTCGTATTCGTTTTAATAACTTATGCATTTGATATAGTTGAGCGTAAAAGCACTTGGCTTCAATCTTTAGAGCATCAAATGATGGCGAAATGAAATTCGTTAACCAATTAACCGGCTTTTCCGATAAAAGAAGTAATTAATTGATAAAACTACAATAAGAATTATAAGCCCACCAAATTCACGAGTTTCTTCTATCCAAGGCTTTATTGCTTTCATACTTTGTACTATGCTTTCCGCATCATGCTCCTCATACCAATTTAGCACTCCAGTTTTATCAAATAACAGATACAATGCATAAACTACATAAATACCAATGCCAAATAGATAAGCTTTTAAATTGTATTTTCCTATAAAGGCTTGATAACATAACCATGCGCCGTAAAGATAAATTGGTGCCCAAATGTACGGATCAGGATCATTGTATTGAAGCGCTGCCGAAACTAAAAATAGAATACAAAAAACTAAATTAAATATTTTCAAGGATGAATTGATAAGAGCATAAAGTTAATATTCTGATGTAAAACTTTATAAAACGAATTGTTTATTTTAAAATCAAAGTTATTTAGTTGTTTTGTAAAATGAAGTTAATTGGTATAAAAATCTGTAAACAAAAAAGAGGCACAGATATGTATGCGCCTCTAAAATTATATGTAGGTTTTATTTAATTAAATAATTCCTGCTCATCCCTGTTTTCGGTTGGGATTTTCTTTAAGAAATCGTCAAAACCTGGCCCATCATTATCCGAATATATGCCGTAAGCATCAATAATGTAACCGATTTGCATATCCTTATCCATTAATAAATAAAGAACTGAATTATCTGCCGGATCTGAATCCCCCTCAAATCTATAAGTTTTTACTATTGTTAAATCTTCGGGTTTATAAATTTTACCAGCCTGGCTTTGCATTTTGCCATGATCAGTCATTTTTAATTCGTTATCTTTTCCTTTCAGCCTCAATTTCTCTAAAATTTGACTCAAAGTATTCATTACAGTTGGCTGTTCCATAGTTATAAGATTTTAGTATTAATCAAACAAGCGGTAACGTAAATGGTTTTGCTATTTTATTTATATTGAAAACTAAATGATTGTCAATCTGTTAATCATCAAACTAAATTATATATTATGAAAAGATATCTTTTAATATTTGCTGTTGCGAGCATGGCTTTTTTAAGCGCATGTACTAAAACAGAAAAAGAAATTGCAGCCGCTACACTAACGGAAACTGCTGATAATACCAAAACCATTGGTAATGCTAAATTTTACGAATTAAGCAACGGAGAAATAAAAATGGATTTAGAAATAAATTTTACATCAAAGGCCGATAGTAACGTAGCCGTACACTTCCACGAGCATGGTGACTGTGGTGATATGGGTATGAATACGCATGGTCATTGGAATCCTACTAAAGAGAATCATGGTAAATGGGGTTCTGCAGCCTATCACTCTGGCGATATCGGCAATATTAAATTAGATTCTAAAGGGCATGGAACAGTATCTGTAACTACTGATAGATGGAATGTGAAAGATGGCGACTTAAAAAGTATTATTGGTCGTGGCATTATTGTTCATGGTGGAACTGATGATTACACTACCCAACCAACAGGTAATTCAGGGCCAAGAATTGGTTGCGGTGTTATTGAATCAGTAAAGTAATTGTTCGTAATAACTTATTTAGGTGATTGGAGAAACTTGATTGCCTTTTTTATGAAAACAAACGGCTTGTAAAAAAAAGCCCCGACTTACACCGGGGCTTTTGTATGAAATATGGTTATTTAAATACTGAATGAAGCTTTAATCTTATCTACGAAATCTAATTTTTCCCAGGTAAATAACTCCACAGTAACCGTTTTTTCTTCACCATTTGGTGTTCTGAAAGTTTTTGTAACTGTTTCAGGCTTTCTACCCATGTGGCCATAAGCAGCAGTTTCGCTGTAAATAGGGTTTCTTAATTTTAAGCGTTGCTCAATAAAGTAAGGCCGCATATCAAAAATAGATTCTACTTTTTTACTTATTTCTCCGTCAGTTAAATTCACTTTAGAAGTGCCATAAGTAACAACATTTATTGATGTAGGTTTTGCAACGCCAATCGCATAACTTACCTGCACCAAAACTTCATCGGCTAAACCAGCGGCAACTAAGTTTTTTGCAATGTGGCGAGTTGCATAAGCTGCGCTTCTATCAACCTTACTGGGGTCTTTACCCGAAAATGCACCACCACCGTGAGCACCTTTTCCACCATAGGTATCAACAATAATTTTTCTTCCTGTTAAACCGGTATCGCCATGAGGTCCGCCGATAACAAAAACACCTGTCGGATTGATATGATAAGTGATTTCATCATTAAATAAATGGGCATATTGTGGATATTTTGCTTTAATTCGGGGAATTAAAACTGAAATTAAATCACTTTTAATTTTTACCAGCATTTCCTCATTTGCAGCATCTTTATCTTCTTTTGAATTAGATTTAGGCTTAACAAAATCATCATGTTGGGTTGAGATTACGATAGCGTCAATTCGTTGGGGCTTATTGTCATCAGAATACTCTAGGGTTACTTGAGATTTTGCATCCGGACGCAAATAATTAATTTCAGCATTTTCTCTTCTCAAATTAGCTAATTCTATTAATAAGGCATGAGATAAATCCAGAGCCAGTGGCATATAATTTTCAGTTTCGTTAGTTGCGTAACCAAACATCATACCCTGGTCTCCAGCACCTTGCTCTTCTTTATTCGTTCTGTCTACCCCTTGATTAATATCTTGAGATTGCTCATGAATTGCGGATAAAATACCGCAAGAATTAGCCTCAAACATATATTCACTTTTAGTGTAACCAATTTTCTTGATTACATCACGAGCAATTTGCTGCACATCCAAATAAGTTTTTGATTTTACTTCACCTGCTAAAATAACCTGCCCGGTTGTTACTAAAGTTTCGCAAGCAACCTTCGATTCAGCATCAAAAGCTAAAAAGTTATCAATTAAAGCATCCGAAATTTGATCGGCAATTTTATCAGGGTGACCTTCAGATACAGATTCTGAAGTAAATAAATACGACATTTATTAAATAAATTAAGATGAAATTAAACAATTTAATAAGCGCTAATGTTCCCTGTAAACAGGTTTGCTTGTATATAGGTAGGTATTAGCACTTTTTTTTGAGTGGTAGCAATCCCGTTCCAGTTATAGAAACATCGCAAATCAGTCCACTTTAATTAATACAAAATTAGCATATTTTCTTTATTTCAAAAATTATAGATTATTTTGTAACCTCAATCTTAAGCTTTGCAAGTTAAAATCAACATTTTATTCGTTATTAATCCTATCTCCGGTGGGAAGGCAAAATCTACTATTCCAACACTTATAGACAGGTATTTGGATAAGGAAAAGTTCAATGCAAACTTCCGACTGACCGAATACATTGGCCATGCAACCGAAATTGTAGAAGAAGCAATAAATAAAAATTTTGACATAATTGTGGCAGCAGGAGGTGATGGAACAATCAATGAGGTTGCGACTAAGGTACTCGAACACAAAAAAATTATGGGAATTATTCCACTTGGCTCCGGAAATGGTTTGTCCAGGTTTTTAAATATTCCACAGCGGAATTTAAAAGAAGCAATTTTAGTAATTAATAATTTAAAAACAGATAAAATTGATTCTGCTACTTTTAATAATAAATCTTTTTTTAACCTGGCAGGTTTGGGATTTGATGCACATTTGAGCTCAGCCTTTTCTAAAGATAAAAAACGTGGTTTGGCAGGCTATGTAAAGCTAAGTTTGAAAGAGGTTTTTAGTTATAATGACGAAATTTATAATTTAAATATTGATGGAGTAGAATACGTAAGAAAAGCTTTTGCTGTAACCATTGCAAACTCCTCTCAATATGGTAATGATGTTTATATTTCACCAAATGCTTCAGTAAAAGATGGCTTACTTGATGTTTGTATAATAAAACCTTTCTCCATAATAAAATTACCCATTTTAAGTTACGTTATGTTAAAGGGAACTGCAGAAAAGTCAGATATGATAGAAATTATCAAAGGAAAAAATATCAGAATTACACGTCAAAAAGATGGTCCGGTTCATGTTGATGGAGAACCTTTAAAAATGGGTAAAGAAATAGAAATTGCAGTAAATCCGCTATCGTTAGAGGTAATTGTTCCATAACCGGCTTCTAAAAAAATTATGAAACCAAAAAAAAATAGTTTAAGTGATTTAGGAGGAATTATGTATTCAACAAATCCTGAATTTGAATACCAAGAAGAGGTTGATGATACTGTAACAAGTCCAAATCAACAACAAGATTTAAGGATAATGCTCGATAAGAAAAATCGCGGAGGCAAAGCTGTAACGCTAATTACAGGCTTTAAAGGAAAAGCCGAAGATTTAGAAGTTTTGGGTAAAATGCTCAAGAATAAATGTGGTGTTGGTGGCTCAGTTAAAGAAGGAGAAGTTCTTATTCAGGGAGATGTAAGAGATAAGGTTATGCTTGTTCTACAAAAAGAAGGATATAAAGTAAAAAAAGCTGGTGGATAATTTCATTGCTTAGTGTATTTTTTTAATATTTTAGATAGCTTTTTTTGGTATTTAAACCGTTTGTTTACAGTGTTTTATGTCATAGTGTATAAGCTACAATATGTAAAAATAGCCTTTTAAAAATTAGTTTTTTTATAAAATATCTATATACATTTGCTCCCACTAACTAACTTATTGTTATGAGCAAAATGGAACTACAAGCACCAGATTTAAGCTATTTAAATCTGAAGTCGGGTTTGAGTGTAAAATATCAATTGTCAGCTGCCGAATTAGTAAAGGAAGCCCTGCAAAATAATGAAGGTACTTTAGCATCATCAGGTGCTTTGGCGGTTGATACCGGAAAATTTACTGGCCGATCGCCTAAGGATAGATTCATTGTTTGCGATGATATTACCGATGATGTTGTTTGGTGGGGCGATGTTAACATCAAATTTAGTCCTGAAAATTTTGATGGTCTGTTAATGAAAATGACAGATTACTTAAATCAAAAAACAATTTTTGTAAGGGATTCATCTGCATGTGCCAATCCGGATTATTCCATTTCAATAAGAGTTATAACCGAAACGGCGTACCAAAACCTTTTTGCTAAAAATCTTTTTATTCGACCTGAAGAAAAAGATTTAGGCATAAGGCCCGAGTGGACAATTATTGCGGCACCTGGCTTTCTTGCTAATCCCGCTGTAGATGGAACCAGACAAGAAAACTTTTCAATCATCAATTTTACAAGGAAAATGATTTTAGTTGGCGGAACAGGCTACACAGGCGAAATTAAAAAAGGAATTTTCTCAGTTTTAAATTTTTTATTGCCGGTGTATAAAAATACGCTTTCTATGCATTGTTCGGCAAATGTTGGCGAGCAAGGAGACTCTGCAATTTTTTTCGGCCTTTCCGGAACTGGTAAAACCACTTTATCTGCCGACCCGAAAAGAGCATTGATAGGAGATGACGAACATGGATGGGGTACAGATTCTATTTTCAATTTTGAAGGAGGTTGTTATGCAAAATGCGTTGATCTTACTTTAGAAAAAGAGCCTCAAATTTATAAAGCCATAAAATTTGGTTCTTTACTTGAAAATGTTAATTTTTATCCAGAGCGTAATGAGGTTGATTTTTCAAATATCGAAAAAACGGAAAATACCAGAGTTGCTTATCCAATTGGTTATATTGATAACGCTGTTTTACCTTCAGTTGCTTCAGCACCAAAAAACATCTTTTTTTTAACTGCTGATGCATTTGGAGTATTGCCACCAATATCGAAATTAAATACAGAACAGGCAATGTTTCACTTCCTAAGTGGCTACACAGCAAAAGTTGCAGGTACAGAAACAGGTATAACGGAGCCTCAATTAACTTTTTCTGCTTGTTTTGGTAAAGCATTTCTGCCTTTACATCCTACAAAATATGCTGAATTATTAGGCAAAAAAATCGAAGAGCAAAACGTAAATGTTTGGCTTGTTAATACAGGCTGGAGTGGTGGAGCTTATGGGGTTGGTAAACGCATGAAATTAAGTTATACAAGAGCAATGATTACTGCCGCTTTAAACGGAGAACTTAATCACAACAATTATAAACAGCACCATGTATTTAAATTAATGATGCCTTTACATTGCCCTAACGTTCCTGATGAAATATTAGACCCGTCCAAAACATGGAATAATCAAGAAGAATACTTTTTGAAAGCCTATGAACTTGCAGATGCTTTTACAAAGAATTTTAAACAGTTTGAAGAGGCAAATGAACCAAAATTCATACAAGAAGCGTTAAAAATGTGTTAAATGCAGTTTTAAATGCATTTTTTAGCCAAAAAATTTGCAATTCGATTTTTTTTTAGTTTTTATTGTGAAAGAATTGCCTCCGGCTGAGGCAATTTTTTTGTTATATGCCCAAGTATCGACCGTAAACTAAAAAGTTAAGTAACGATTTAATTGTTTATTGATTTATTAATTTGTAATTTAAAATCAATTTATAAATTTGTTTTCGCAACAAAACCAAGTAAACTTACGTTGTGCTTATTACAAAAGTAAAAAAAGCTAAAAATTAAAAACAAGAACTAAAACTAAAAATTAAAAAAAAATGGCAAACGCACCAAAACCAACAACTGTTAAAAAAGAAAGCTCGTCAAGCGCTTCAAATGTATTTGCAACACTTGTAATTCCAATTTGTATCGTTATTGGATTTGTGATCTGGAATTTCGTATTAGGAGCTTCTAGCAACTTTATCGGAGGAGACCACAACAATTTACCATTACCTAATAACTATCCGGGTACAGCTTATAAAGGTGGTCCAATCGTAGCCGTTCTAATCGGTTTATTATTAACTGTAATTGTTTTCTCTATCGAGCGTTTAATTGTAATCGGTAAAGCAAGCGGTAAAACTAGTTTAGATACTTTTATCATTAAAGTAAAAGGATTACTAAACTCGGGTAATATCGAAGCTGCTAAAGCAGAATGCGATAAACAAGAAGGTTCAGTTGCTGCGGTGATTAAATCTGGCTTGAAAAAATATAGTGAAGTTGAAGCTGATACAAATATGGATGTTGAGCAATCAATCGTTGCTATCCAAAAAGAAGTTGAAGAAGCTACAGCTTTAGAAATGCCAATGTTAGAGCAAAACTTAACAATTATTGCAACTTTAGTATCAATTGGTACATTAATCGGATTATTAGGTACTGTAACTGGTATGATTCGTGCATTCGCTGGTTTAGCAAACTCCGGTGCTCCAGATCAATCAGCATTAGCGGTAGGTATCTCTGAGGCGTTAATTAATACAATGACGGGTATCGCTGTATCTACTTTAGCAATTATTATGTACAACATCTTAACTTCTAAAATTGATAAATTAACTTATGCAATTGACGAAGCAGGATTTAGCATCGTTCAAACATACGCTAGTTCACATAAGTAAGAATTTTGAAATAATTTTTACCGGTTTTATGGAAAACCGGAAAAAAGATCATCATTATTAAAAACTAGTAAAAAAATTATGCCTAGAATTAAAGTTAAAAGAACAAGTACCGTAACAGATATGACCGCCATGTGTGATGTTGCTGCGCTGTTACTTACCTTCTTCATTTTAACTGCTACAGCAAGGCAACCAGAACCACTGGCGGTATCTACTCCTTCATCAACGTATGAATTTAAGGTGCCAGCAGAAAATAATGCCATATTAACAATTGGCCAAAAAAAGGTTTTCTTTGAAGTAGCAGGAAATAAAGTAAGGGCAAGAACTTTAGAATTAATGGGTGAACAGTATAAAGTTACTTTCACACCAGATGAGATTAAAAGATTTTCTTCAATCTCATCATTTGGCGTTCCTGTATCTAGCTTAAAACAGTTTATCGCAATGGCAGGCGATGAGCGCATGAAGCCAGGTGTACAAACAGGTATCCCTACAGATTCTACAGACAATCAATTAAACGCTTGGGTTTTAAATGCCCGTAAAGCGACTAAAGAACTGAACAATATTGATATGAGAATCAGTATTAAAGGAGACTCCAAAGAGGAGTATCCTACAGTGAAGAAGGTTGTTGATATCTTGCAAAAACAAAAGGTTAACAAGTTTCTGTTAGTTACAAACGCAGAGGCTAAAAAGACGAATTAAGAAATGGCAGAATTAAACACAGGCGGGAAGAAAGCCACACCAAGGATCGACATGACTCCGATGGTGGATTTAATGTTTCTTTTGGTTACTTTCTTTATCTTAACTACATCGATATCTACGCCGCAAGCAATGGATATTACCAAGCCAGATAAGGAAGATGATTTGCCAGAGAACAGATTGGCACTAAAAGCAACCAAAACCATGACTGTTTTATTGGGTAAAAACGATAAAGTAGCCTGGTATATGGGGGAAGCTGGAAAAAGTGCTCCAACAATCGAATCCTTTTCTCAAATTGAAAAATCAATTAACGAAAATAGAACTAAAGCAAACGCTTCGGGTGTTGCAGGAGAATTTACCGTTTTGGTAAAGCCTACATCTGGCTCAAACTTTAAAAATTTCGTTGATATGATGGATGAATTGGAAATTCTTAAGGTTAAATCTCGTCAGATTGATGATGATAATATCTTAGATAGTGAAAAGGCCTTCATGAAAGAGCAGGGAATTTTATAATTAATAAAATCAGGAATTATGTCAAAGTTAGATATATTTAGAAAAGAATGGCTGGAAGTCGTTTTTGCTGATAAAAACAAAGCTTATGGCGCTTACCAATTAAGAAAAGGTAGTGCTAGTAATACAGCGAAAGCCCTGTTGTGGGGTTCAGTTGTATTCTTGGTGATGTTTTTCGCTCCAAAAATCTACAGTTTAATTAAAGGGGCAATTCCGGAAGAAGAGCAGTTGAAAGCACAAGAAGTGGTTTTAGCTCCACCACCACCGGTTAACCCAGAAACACCGCCACCACCACCGGTAGAGCCACCACCACCAAAAGTGGATCAGGTGAAAATGCCACCTCCGATTGTAAAACCGGATATCGAAGTAAATGAGGAACCTCCTACAGTTGAAAAATTGAAAGAGGCAGATCCAGGTCAGAAAGATATTAAAGGTGACCCGACTGCTGACATCGTTATTGCCGAGCCAGTTGGTGAAGGTCCTAAACGTGAGGCTGCAGTTGCTGTTGATGATAATAAAATTTATGATTTTGTTAGCATTGAGAAACAACCGGATTATCCAGGAGGTATGAAAAAGTTTTATGAATATTTAGGTAAAGCAATTAAATACCCTCCAATGGCTCAGGAAAACAATGTTCAGGGTAAAGTTTATTTATCTTTTGTTGTTGAGCGTAATGGTGAACTTACAGATATTCAGGTTACCCGCGGTTTAGGTAGCGGAACTGATGAGGAAGCAAAACGTGTACTAAAAAATAGTATTCGTTGGGTTCCGGGAATCCAGAATGGTAAACCTGTACGTGTAAAATACAACATCAATATTAATTTTACGCTTAATTAGTAAATGTTAAATTTTGATATTTTTAAGCAAAAATCGCCTAAACAGCGGTTTTTGCTCATTTTAGGGCTTATCATGTTTGTGTTTTACTTAGGTATCGGCTTGGCATGTATTTTCTGGGCAAATTTACCTTTAAACATCGGAAGGCCGTATAAAATAGGTATTGGAATATTTTTAATAATTTATGCTTTTGTAAGATTATTAAGCCTTGGAAGGCGAGACTAGTTATTAATGAGAAACATTCTTTTATTATTTGTTGTACTAACCCTTTTTTCTTGCAATCGTAAAGAGAAAAAAGTTAAAGTTGAAGAAACCCGTACAAGTGGAAGCTTAAAAATACTTGTTGATGAAAGTGTTGGGCCAATTGTTCAGCAAGAAATCGATGTATTTAAAATGGATTATCCACAGGCAACATTTATTACAATTTTTAAGCCTGAATTAAAGCTATTACCAGCTTTTTTAAACGATACGGCAAGGGTAATTGTTTTGCCAAGGATGCTAACAAAAGCGGAAGAAAAATACTATAACCAAAGAAGTATTAAAATCAATACATCCAGGTTTGCAGTTGATGGGATAGCATTAATTACAAATAAAAACAATATTGACAGTACAATTAACGTTAAAGATGTTGTTGATATATTACAGGGTAAGGGTTCGGGAAGAAAATTAATATTTGATAACGCTTATTCCAGCACATTTCAATATTTCATGCAACTGGCCAATATAAGCCAGTTTCCTGCTAGTGGTGTTTATTCAAAAAACTCAAGTAATGAGGTGATTAAGCTAATTGCGGAAGATAAAAATTTTATTGGTATTTTAGGCGTTAACTGGGTTTCTGACAGAAATCCTGAATTTTTGAAGTATCAAGATAAAATAAAAACATTAGGCGTAAAAAATTCCAAAGGGAAACCTGGAGCCGACAAATACTACCAACCAACTCAAATAAACTTAATTAATGGCGATTATCCGTTTTTGAGAAACATAAATATAATTGATTGTGAAGGTAGAGATGGTTTAGGCACGGGGTTTGCTGTATGGTTACGAAGTCAGAGGGGGCAGTTAATTGTGCTTAAATCAGCCTTAGCGCCACATAAGCTTATGCCAAGAACATTAAATATAACGAAAGGCAATAAATAGAACCATGATTGTTAAAAGCAATCAAAAATTAATAAATAGAATATCAGATGAAGGTTACATGGCTTATGTAAACTTTACAACCATTAAAAAAACATATTAAAGAACTATGAAAATTTCAAAGAAAGCAATAACCTTAAATGTAGGTTTGGTGTTGATGGGTTCTGCAGTTTTTGCTCAAAGTTTAAGCGATGCGAAAAAAGCAATTGATGCTGAACAATACCAAAAAGCATCATCAATGCTTAAATCACTAACAACATCCCAGGCATCTAATGGTGATAATTTTTATAACCTAGGACTGGTTTATTTAAAAACCGGATATATTGATTCGGCAAGAGTAGTTTTTAATAAGGGCGTAGCAGCTGATGCTAAAAACGCATCAAATTATGCCGGATTGGGCGAAGCAGACTTACTATCTAATAACCCATCATCTGCTAAAACTAATTTTGATAAAGCGCTATCCGTGGCTCCTAAAGATTATAAAACTTATTTATCAATTGGTAAAGCGTATTTAGCCCAAGATAAACCAGGTGATGTTACTTCTAAACCTGATTTCGCAAATGCAATTGCAAATCTTACTAAAGCTGATGAATTAGATTCAAAGGATAAAGATGCTGAAGTGTTTATTGCAATAGGTGATGCTTATGCGTTACAAAAGAAAAACTCTGAAGCTTTAACACCATACTTTACAGTTGGAAGTATCGACCCAACTAATAGAAGAGCAAAAACTCAGGTAGGTAAAATGTATAAAGAATCTCGTGCATTTGCCGAAGGTGAGAAGGAACTTCAAGAAGTAATTGCAGCAGACGCTAATTACGGCCCTGCTTACCGTGAACTAGGTGAATTATATTTACAGTGGAGTAGTTTTGGTACAGATAAAGAGAAAGCAGCTAAAGGTGTTGAGTTTTACAAGAAATACCTTGATTTAACTGATAAATCATTAGAATCCCAGTTGCGTTACATGCAATTCTTATTCTATGCGAAGGATTTCCCGGCATTAGAACAAGTTGCGTCTTCAATTCAGGTTCCTGCAAATAATCAAAAAGCACCTATTGTTTCTCGTTTAAAAGGATGGTCTGCTTACGAAAATAAAAACTATCCGCAGGCATTAACGAATATGACTGAATATTTTGCAAAACAGAAAGATACTACGCAGCTTTTAGGTTTTGATTATCTTTATTTAGGTAAAGCTCAATTAAAAGCTGGTCAGGATAGCTTAGCTTTGATAAATATTACTAAAGCCGTTCAAAAGGACTCCGCAAATACCGATGCGTTAGCTGAAGTTGCTAAGACATTCTTCGATGCTAAAAAATATGCTAAAGCTGCTCAAATTTATGATAAAGTAATTGCTGCAGGACCTAATTCTAAAGGTGTTTTATATAGTTATTTCTATGACGGGTTAGCTTATTACTTTGAATATGCATCTCAGTATTCTGCAAAGAAAAACCCATCAAAAGATCTTCTTGTAAAAGCTGATTCTTCTATTGCGAAAGTTGCACAACTTGCACCTGAAACCACTGATGCTTATTTATACAGAGCACGTATTAATAATCTATTAGATGATGAAAAAGCTCCTAAGGGATTAGCAGTTCCATTCTTTGAAACTTTTGTTCAAAAAGTAACTGAGAAACCAGAATTGGTTACAGCTAATGCAAAGAAATTATCTGAAGCTTATGATAACCTTGGCGGTTACTATTTCAATACTGACAAAGCAAAAGCAAAAGAATATTTCGACAAAAGTGTAGCTGTATATCCAACCGGAACGTTTGCAGCGGCTAAATTGAAAGAATTAGCAGCACCGGCTCCAAAAGGAAAAGGTAAATAATTACAACAGTTAAATAATTTAGAAAAGGCAGAGTTTGTTTACTCTGCCTTTTTCTTTTACTTTTGCATCAGAAAAATAAAGATTATGCAAGCGCAAAGTACATCAATAGATTTTTTACCAATTATATTTCAAGTAATTGTTGCATTAGGTTTTGTTGTAACTACATTAGTTGCAACACACTTTTTGGGGCCAAAACGGAAAACAAGCGATAAACTAGAAACTTTTGAGGCAGGTGTTAAGTCTATTGGTAATGCTCGTCAACCTTTCTCCATTAAATATTTTGTGGTAGCTATATTATTCGTGCTTTTTGATATTGAGGTAATCTTCATGTACCCTTGGGCAGTAAATTTTAGAGCTTTAAAAATGGATGGGATGATAGAGATGTTTATCTTCATGGGAACATTATTATTAGGTTTTGTTTATGTAATTAAGAAGAAAGTTTTAGACTGGAACTAATCAGCTGGCGGTTACCAGTTTTCAATTGATAATTTATAGGCTATTGAAAACCGAAAACTGTGTACTGAAAATTGAAGTGTATCAACTACACTTACTCCAGAACTTTCAATTTATTTAGAAAGGTTCTAAATCAAGTTATACTACTTAATTTGCCTTTAAAATATTGTAAATTTGTTGCTCATTCTGCAAAGGAATGAGCATTTTTTGTTTATAGACATGAGTGAAATTAATATAGTTGATGCGCCTCCTGGAATTGAAGGATCAGGTTTCTTTGCCACTTCGATGGACAAAGTGATTGGTTTGGCTCGTTCGAATTCATTATGGCCATTGCCTTTTGCAACTTCTTGTTGTGGAATTGAGTTTATGGCAACCATGGGTTCTCACTACGATTTGGGTCGTTTTGGTGCAGAGCGTTTGAGTTTTTCTCCTCGCCAGGCAGATGTTTTAATGGTTATGGGTACTATTGCTAAGAAAATGGCACCTGTGTTGAAACAAGTTTATATCCAAATGGCAGAACCACGATGGGTAATGGCTGTTGGTGCTTGTGCAAGTAGTGGGGGTATATTCGATACTTATTCTGTTTTACAAGGTATTGATGAAGTTATTCCTGTGGATGTTTACGTTCCGGGTTGTCCACCAAGGCCAGAAGCTATTTTAGACGGTTTTCAACGTATTCAGGATTTAGTTAGAAATGAATCAGGAAGAAGAAGAAACTCTGATTATTATAAAGAACTTTTAGGTCAATATGGTATTAAATAATGGAAGAAACGACACTAAATAACAACATCCACGTTAAGCTGACTGAGAAGTTTGGCGAAAAGGTGACTGCAGTTTCTGAGCCTTATGGTTTATTAACTTTTGTAACTTATAAAGATGTTATCATCAATGTGCTTTCATATCTTAAAGAAGAATTGAAATTTAATTTCCTTACTGATATTACTGCGGTTCATTATCCTGAAAAAGATCATGGTATTGCCGTTGTTTATCATCTACATAATATGGTAGAGAAAATTAGAATTAGAATTAAGGTTTTCACTTCTGAGCAAAATCCAACTATTCCAACTGCAACAACGGTTTGGAAAGGAGCAAATTGGATGGAGCGAGAAACGTACGATTTTTTTGGGGTTAAATTTGAAGACCATCCTGATTTACGCCGTATTTTAAATATGGATGATTTAGGTGTTCATCCGATGTTGAAACAGTATCCTTTGGAAGACCCAAATAGAGTAGATAAAAAAGACGAATTTTTTGGAAGGTAACATATGAATCATAACCATCCGGTATTTATAGATAACGACCCGCAAAGTGAGCTGGTAACCTTAAATTTAGGTCCAACCCACCCTGCAACACACGGCGTTTTTCAAAACGTTTTGCAATTAGATGGCGAGCGGATTGTAAGCGGCGTTTCTACAATTGGGTATATCCACCGTGCTTTCGAAAAGATTGCCGAGCATCGCCCATTCTATCAAATTACACCACTTACCGATCGTTTAAACTATTGTTCTTCGCCCATTAATAACATGGGCTGGCATATGACGGTTGAGAAGTTATTGAATATTAAATTACCAAAACGTGTAGATTATCTTCGGGTAATTATCATGGAGCTTTCACGCATTTCAGATCATATTATCTGTAATACAATTATAGGTCAGGATACTGGAGCAACAACGACTTTTCTTTACCTTTTCCAGTTCCGCGAGCATATTTACGAAATCTTTGAAGAAGTTTGTGGCGCTCGTTTAACAACAAATATTGGTCGTATTGGTGGTTTTGAAAGAGATTTTAACGAAATCGCTTTCGCAAAAATTAATAAATTTTTAAAAGAATTCCCTGTGGCTTTAAGAGAGTTTGAAAACCTTTTGAGCCGTAATCGTATTTTTATAGACAGAACAGCAGGTGTTGCAGAAGTAACTAAAGAAACTGCTTTGGAATATAGTTGGACCGGCCCGCTATTACGTGCGACCGGAGTAGATTATGATGTTCGTGTGAGCGATCCATACTCTTCTTATCAAGATTTCGATTTTGAAGTTCCGGTTGGTACAAGTGGCGATATCTATGATAGGTATTTGGTGCGTAATGAAGAAATGTGGCAAAGTGTTCGCATTATCGAACAGGCTTTAGAAAAAATAAAATCAGAACCTAAAGGTATTTTTCATGCAGACGTTCCTGAATTTTATCTTCCACCAAAACAAGAAGTTTATAATAATATGGAAGCACTAATCTATCACTTTAAAATTGTGATGGGTGAAATTGATGCTCCAAAAGCTGAAGTTTATCATGCTGTAGAAGGTGGAAATGGTGAATTGGGTTTTTATTTAATAAATGATGGAGGGCGTACACCTTATCGCTTGCACTTCCGCAGACCAAGTTTTGTAAATTACCAAATGTTTGCATCAATGAGTGAGGGTATGTTATTATCTGATGCCATTATAAACATGAGTAGTATGAATATTATTGCAGGAGAATTAGATGCTTAAAATAGAAGAACAAAAACCTGTAGTGTTTTCATCAGAATTGTTAGCCAAGTTTGATGATGTGATAACGCGCTATCCGGAAGATAAGAGTAAATCAGCTTTGCTGCCGCTATTACACTTGGTGCAGGCAGAATTTCTTTGGGTAAGTACTTCCGCAATGGATAAAGTTGCTGAATATTTAAAAATCCAGCCTATTGAAGTTTACGAAGTAGCTACCTTTTATAGCATGTACTTTTTAAAACCCCAAGGTAAATATGCTTTGGAAGTTTGTCGCACAGGCCCATGCTGCTTAGTTGGTGCTGAAAAAATATTAGACCACTTAGAACATAAATTGGGGGTAAAAGAAGGTGAAGTTACTGACGATGGTTTATTCAGCTTTAGAGGAGTTGAATGTTTAGCAGCCTGTGGTTTCGGTCCGGTATTACAAATTAGTCCGGAATACACTTTCTACGAAAACCTTACTGTGGCTAGTGTAGATAAATTGATTGAAGATTTAAAAAATAAATAACCCCGGCTCCCTGAAGGGGGAGTTTAAAAACGAGGGAGAAAAGCCCTTTTAGGGGATTTAGGGGTAGATAAAATGAGTCGCAAACTATTACTTGAGCATATTAACGTACCAGGCATCAATACACTTGAGGTCTATCGCCAAAAAGGAGGGTATCGTGCTGTGGAAAAAGCCCTTAAAACTTTAACACCTGAAGAGATTGTTGAAGAAGTGAAAAAATCGGGCTTACGCGGTCGTGGTGGTGCGGGTTTCCCAACAGGGATGAAATGGAGTTTTTTGGCAAAACCAGAAGGTGTTGCACGTTATTTGGTATGCAACGCTGATGAATCTGAACCGGGAACGTTCAAAGACCGCTATTTAATGACTCACATTCCTCATGCTTTAATTGAGGGGATGATTGTTGCTAGTTTTGCCTTGGGCGCAAAGGTTTCCTACATCTACGTTCGCGGAGAAATGATGCCTCAAATTCGCATCTTGGAAAAAGCAATTGCCGAAGCAAAAGCTGCCGGATGGTTGGGTAAAAATATACTAGGAACAGGATACGATTTAGAATTATATGTTCAGCCAGGCGGTGGAGCTTACATTTGTGGAGAAGAAACCGCATTGTTAGAATCACTTGAAGGTAAAAGAGGCAATCCAAGAATTAAGCCACCATTCCCGGCCATTGCAGGTTTATATGGTTGCCCTACAGTTGTAAATAACGTAGAGTCAATTGCTGCAGTTGTTCCAATTATCAACGATGGTGGTGAAGAATATGCAAAAATTGGTATCGGTAGAAGTACGGGTACAAAATTAATATCAGCATCTGGTAACTTAGTTAAACCAGGTGTTTATGAAATAGAATTAGGTTTACCAGTTGAAGAATTCATATATTCTGACGAGTATTGCGGTGGTATTGCTAATGGTAAAAAATTGAAAGCTACAGTTGCTGGTGGTTCATCAGTTCCGGTTTTGCCGGCAAATTTAACTTTGAAGTTAGCTAATGGCGAGCCTCGCTTAATGAGCTACGAGTCGTTATCAGAAGGTGGATTTGCTACTGGAACCATGTTGGGTTCGGGAGGTTTTATCGCTTTTGATGAAGACCAGTGTATTGTTAGAAATACTTGGAATTTTTCTCGTTTTTATCATCACGAAAGTTGCGGACAATGCTCGCCATGCCGTGAAGGTACGGGATGGATGGAAAAGGTATTGCACAAAATCGAGCATGGCCATGGTAAAATGGAAGATGTAGATTTGCTCTGGGATATTCAACGCAAAATAGAGGGAAATACGATTTGTCCATTAGGTGATGCAGCAGCTTGGCCGGTGGCGAGTGCAATTCGTCATTTCAGAGATGAATTTGAGTGGCACATTAAAGAACCAATTAAAAGCCAGACGCAAAACTATGGCATCGCAAATTATGCGGCTCCGATTGAAAAAGCGCCGGTAACGGAAGAAAAATAATTAGCCATGGTCTGTGTCCTCACAGACCATTAGATAAAACTTTTCGGTCTGTGGGGACAAAGACCGAGGAGAAATAAAAAAATAAAGATTATCATTAACCATGAGTGAAAAAGTTAAGGTTACGATAGACGGGATAACATTAGAGGTTGATAACGGAACCACTATCCTAAATGCTGCGAGGCAGATTGGAGGTGATATTGTTCCGCCAGCGATGTGCTATTATTCTAAGTTAGAGGGCAGTGGTGGTAAATGCCGTACCTGTATTGTTAAGGTAACAAAAGGTTCGGAAAAAGACCCTCGGCCAATGCCAAAATTGGTTGCATCTTGCCGTACAACAGTAATGGATGGTATGGAAGTGTTAAATATTACTTCTCCAGAAGTTTTAGAGGCACGTGCAGGTGTGGTAGAGATTTTATTGATTAACCATCCGTTAGATTGCCCTGTTTGCGACCAGGCAGGTGAATGTGATTTGCAAAATTTAGGTTACGAGCACGGTTTGCAAAAAACTCGTTATGAGTTTGAGCGTCGTACTTTTGACCGTATTGATATTGGTGATAAAATCCAGTTGCACATGAATCGTTGCATTCTGTGTTATCGTTGTGTTTTTACTGCTGACCAAATTACAAATAAACGGGTTCATGGTATTTTAAATCGTGGCGACCACTCAGAAATTTCTACTTATATCCAACAAGCTGTTGATAATGATTTCTCTGGAAATGTAATCGATGTTTGTCCTGTAGGTGCTTTAACAGACAAAACTTTCCGTTTTAAAAACCGTGTTTGGTTTACCAAACCAGTTGATGCACATCGCAATTGCGATCATGAAAAATGCAACGGTAAGGTAACACTTTGGTATAAAGGAGAAGACGTTTTACGTGTTACGGCTCGTAAAGATCAATTTGGTGAAGTAGAAGAATTCATCTGTAATACTTGTCGTTTTGATAAAAAAGCGACCTCAGATTGGACAATCGAACATCCTACACACATTGATGATACTTCTGTAATAGCATCAAACCACTACGAAACATTAAAACCTTTGCATGTAATTCAGCCAAATTTGGCTTTGCAAGCTGCAAATGAAATTGAACTACATAAAACAGTTAAATACTAATGGATACAGGTTTTATCATAGAAAAATTTATTCTGGTAGCGGTAATCTTCGGTATCAGCTTGGTAATTGCCATGTATTCTACTTATGCTGAGCGTAAGGTTGCGGCTTATCTTCAAGACCGTTTGGGGCCGGATAGAGCTGGTCCTTTTGGTATTTTGCAGCCTTTAGCCGATGGATTAAAGATGTTTATGAAAGAGGAAATTATTCCTACAACATCAAACAAATGGTTATTCATCGCTGGTCCGGGTTTGGCATTACTTTGTGCTTGTATAGGTACAGCAGTAATTCCATGGGGAAGCCCGATGTTAATTGGTGGTAAAGTTGTCCCTTTGCAAGTTTCTGATATTAACGTAGGTGTTTTATATATTTTCGGAGTAGTATCATTGGGTGTTTATGGAGTAATGATTGGTGGTTGGGCATCCAATAACAAATATTCATTATTGAGTGCCATTCGTGCTGCATCACAAAATATCAGTTATGAGATAGCAATGGGGTTATCAATTATCGCTTTGCTTTTAATGACGAATACTTTAAGCTTAAAAACTATTGTTGAGCAGCAACATGGCTGGCATTGGAATGTTCTATATCAGCCGTTAGGATTTTTAATCTTTATGGTTTGTTCTTTCGCCGAAACCAATCGTGCGCCATTCGATTTACCTGAATGTGAAACAGAGTTAATTGGTGGTTATCACACAGAGTATTCTTCGATGAAACTAGGTTTTTACCTTTTCTCTGAATACATTAATATGTTTGTTTCATCGGCAGTAATGGCAACATTATATTTCGGTGGTTACAACTATCCGGGAATGGATTACATGGCAACTTTGTTGGGGCCAACCTGGGCACCACTATTCGGAACAGCTATTTTATTCGCTAAAATATTCTTCTTTATATTTTTCTTCATGTGGGTACGTTGGACAATCCCTCGTTTCCGTTATGACCAATTGATGAATTTGGGTTGGAAAGGTTTGATACCTTTGGCTATTGCCAATATTATTATAACTGGAGTTGTGATTGCGATTATTGAGAAGTTCTAGCCTCCAACTTCCTAAAGGGGTAGGGCAAAGCGGAAAAACAAAGTTTAAAAACCATTAAGGTTTATACATAGATTTACACATGCATTTAAAAGCCCTTTTGGGGATTTGGGGTTATGGAATCATTAAGTAACAAGAAAAAAGTACTGGAGCAAAAGCCTTTGAGCTTTATGGAACGAATGTACTTACCTGCAATTGCGAAAGGTATGGGCATTACCATCAGCCACTTATTCAAAAAAGAGGCTACAATAAGATATCCAGAAGTAGAGCGTGAATTCTCTGCAAACTTTAGAGGTATGCACTCTCTGAAACGTGATGAGAACGGAAAAGAGCGTTGTACAGCTTGCGGTTTATGTGCATTATCTTGCCCTGCCGAAGCAATTACTATGATTGCTGCAGAACGCAAGCCTGAAGAGAAAGATTTATACCGTGAAGAAAAATATGCCGCAACTTATGAAATCAACATGTTGCGTTGCATTTTCTGTGGATTATGTGAAGAAGCTTGTCCTAAAGAGGCAATTTACTTAGATGGACCAATTGTGCCAGCTGATTATTTACGTAAGGATTTCATATACGGAAAAGATAAATTGGTAGAGGCTCCATTGGAGATGAAAAAATAATTTAATTTTGCCGTCATTGCGAGGAACGAAGCAATCCTAATGCGATAGACGTTAAACTAATAAGATTGCTTCGTACCTCGCAATGACGAGGAGTTTTAAAATAATAAATTAATGAGTACACAGGTATTCTATTTCGTAGCCACATTAAGTATCATCTTTTCGCTTATGGTGATTTTTGCAAAAAATCCAATCCATAGCGTACTTTACTTAATCCTTACCTTTTTCACATTTACGGTACATTACGTACTGTTGAATGCTCAATTTTTGGCCGTTGTAAACTTTATCGTTTACATGGGTGCCATTATGGTATTATTCTTATTCGTACTGATGTTACTCAACCTGAATAAGGAAACCGAGCCATCAAAATCTCCATTGATTAAAATCGTAGGCGTAGTTGCAGGATGTTGTTTAATAGTAACCTTAGTTGGTTCTTTTAAAGCAGCCAGCATTAATAGTCCTTTAATTTTAAAAAACCAAGGATTAGGATTGGTAGAAAATTTGGGTAAAGAGCTTTTCGGGCCATTCTTATTACCGTTTGAATTATCATCTCTATTACTGTTGGCAGCAATGGTTGGAGCAGTTTTATTATCTAAAAGAGATGAGGTAGAGGCATAATGGAAAATTTAACTACACAAATGGCAGGCGTTCCATTAAACCACTATATCTATTTATGTGCTATTATTTTCACAATAGGTGTAATTGGCGTGCTAACCCGCAGAAATGCAATCGTGATTTTTATGTCGGTTGAGTTAATGTTGAATGCCGTAAACTTGCTTTTAACAGCTTTTTCAGTTCACAGCAATGACCCGTCCGGACAGGTTTTCGTGTTCTTTATTATGGCGCTCGCAGCTGCAGAAGTTGCAGTTGGTTTGGCGATTATTGTAATGGTTTATAGAAATACGAAATCGATAGATATTAATGTTTTAAATCGCCTTAAGTGGTAAATATATATTAAGAATGACAATAGAACAATTGATTTGGTTAGTTCCATTACTCCCTTTTTTAGGATTTGTAATTAACGGACTGGGCAGAAACTCTTTATCTAAAGGACTTGTTGGTATCATTGGGAGTGGCGTAATCTTAGCTTCCTTCATCATCAGCATAGTTATTTTCTTTAGTTTACAAGGCGATACACAAAAATCTCACGAAGTATTTTTATTCGATTGGATCAGCGCAGGAACCTTACATATTCCTCTATCATTTTTGGTTGACCCGCTGAGTTCAATCATGCTTTTGATTATCACAGGAATAGGTTTTTTAATCCATTTATATTCTACCAGCTATATGCACGATGATGAGGGATTAGGTAAGTTTTTCTCTTATCTAAACTTGTTTGTTTTCTTCATGCTATTATTGGTATTGGGTTCAAACTACATCGTTATGTTTATCGGATGGGAGGGCGTAGGTTTATGCTCTTACCTACTAATCGGTTTCTGGTATACAAACACTGCTTACGCATCGGCAGCCAAGAAAGCTTTTGTAATGAACCGTATTGGCGATTTAGGCTTTTTGCTAGGTGTTTTCTTAATGTTTAATTTCTTCGGAAGCGTTGAATTTTCTAAAATCTTTCCTCAGGCTGCAAACATGTTGCCAGGAAACAATACATTAGTTTTAATTACGATTTTATTATTTATTGGCGCTTGCGGTAAGTCAGCACAGTTGCCATTATTTACATGGCTACCTGATGCTATGGCCGGACCAACACCGGTTTCTGCTTTAATTCACGCAGCAACAATGGTAACGGCGGGTATTTATATGATTGCCCGGTCGAGTGTATTATTTGACCTTGCTCCACTTACACAGCATATCATTGCCATCGTAGGTATTGCCACAGCATTAGTAGCAGCAATTATCGCATTAACACAAACAGATATCAAAAAAGTACTGGCTTATTCAACTGTATCTCAATTAGGATATATGTTTTTAGGCTTAGGCGTTGGTGCTTATACTGGTTCATTCTTCCATGTATTAACCCACGCATTTTTTAAAGCATTATTATTTCTGGGTGCAGGTTCGGTTATTCATGCCATGCACCACGAACAAGATATGCGCCACATGGGTGGATTGAGGAAGAAACTTCCGATTACTTTCTTAACCATGATGATTGGTACGATTGCAATTGCAGGTTTACCACCATTTTCAGGTTTCTTCTCGAAAGATGAAATTTTAGCAAATGCTTACCAATACAGCCCAATTCTTTGGGGAGTTGGCGTGCTAACAGCATTCTTAACTTCTTTCTATATGTTCAGAATGATGTTCCTTACTTTCTCTGGAAAATACAGAGGAACACATCACGCAGAAAGTCACGTTCATGAGTCGCCAAAAGCGATGACCGTTCCATTAATCATTTTGGCAATTTTAGCTGCGATTGGTGGAGCAATTAACATCCCTCACGTTTTCGGTGGAAACGAGTGGTTGGCACATTGGTTATCACCCGTAGTTGCGCAACATGAATTAGATTTAAGTCATTCAACAGAATTTACCTTAATGGCCGTATCGGTTTTAGTGGCAATAATCGCTTTGTTTTACGCTTATACCAGATACGTAAAAGGCGCTCGCGTTCCAGTTGCTGATGAAGCGCCACGTTCGGTGCTTGCGAAATTATCGTACAATAAATTTTACTTGGATGAGATTTACGATTTTATCATCACAAAACCTTTGGATGCTTTTTCAAGATTTTTCTACAGAATTATCGATACAAAATTCATCGATGGAATTGTGAACGGATTAGGATGGAGTACAAATGAGGCCAGTAAAGGTGTTCGTTTATTACAAAGTGGAAACGTTGGTTTCTATATATTTATGATGGTATTTGGTATCATCGCATTGCTTGCTTATACATTTTATTACATATAAAAAGGGTTCAAAAATAAATAATGGAACAACTTTTACTACTTATATTTCTTCCGCTTGTTGGTGCTCTAATTACAGCATTTTCGGGTAAGACTGCTAAAATAGTTTCAACCGTAGTTTCGGTTGTTTCCTTAGGGCTGGCTCTGTTTATCGCTTGTAATTTTATACCAAATTCAAGTACACAATTCGAGGCAAATTTACCATGGATTCCAGATTTAGGCATTCGCTTTCATGCAGGCATTGATGGTATTAGCATGTTGGTAGTATTGCTTACTAACTTATTGGTGCCAATTATTATTCTTTCGAGTTACAGACACGATTATAAAAATCCTGCTGCTTTTTATGCATTAATTTTATTCATGCAAGCAGGCTTATTATTGGTATTTACGGCAATGGATGCTTTCTTATTCTACATTGGATGGGAGGCTGCATTAATACCAATTTATTTCATCTGTGCATTCTGGGGTGGAAAAGATAGAGTTCGCATCAACATGAAGTTTTTCGTTTACACGATTGCAGGTTCTTTGTTTATGTTGATGGGGATAATTTATTTGTACCTACAAAACCCTGCTCAAAATTTCGATATTCAAGCGTTTTATGCTTTAAACTTAGATAGCGCACAACAAGGATGGATTTTCTGGGCTTTCTTTATTGCCTTTGCAATTAAGATGCCGATCTTCCCTTTCCATACGTGGCAGCCTGATACCTATACAGCTGCGCCAACTCAAGGAACGATGTTGTTGTCAGGTATCATGTTGAAAATGGGTATTTATGGTGTTATCAGATGGTTATTGCCGATTGTGCCAACAGGTGTTCAGGATTGGTCTTGTTTAGCGATGATACTTTCAATAATAGGTATCGTTTACGCATCACTAATTGCTTTCACTCAAAAAGATGCGAAACGTTTGGTTGCTTACTCTTCTATTGCTCACGTAGGATTAATCTCTGCTGGTATTTTCGCATTGAATCAACAAGGTATGCAAGGGGCAATGATTCAGATGTTAAGTCACGGTATTAATGTTGTAGGTTTATTTTTCGTTTTAGATATTATCTTCTCTCGATTGAAAACCTACAAAATTGAAGAACTAGGCGGTATTGCTAAAGTTGCACCTCAGCTGGCGATTTCATTCCTTATCATCGTTTTAGGAACTGTAGCTTTACCAGGAACGAATGGTTTCATTGGTGAATTTTTATTATTGATGGGTGTTTATAATTACGGCATCTGGGCAGCAGCAATCGCCGGATTAACCATCATTTTCGGAGCAGTTTATATGTTGCGTATGTATCAGAACGTAATGCTTGGCAAGACAAACGAGTTAACCATTACTTTCACCGACATTAAGGGAACTGAAAAATTGGTTCTTTATATCATTTGTGCATTAATTATCATTTTAGGTGTTTATCCAAAACCATTATTGCATTTAACAGAGGCATCTGTACAACATTTATTAGAACAGATAAATCAAAAATTAACATCAGTAAAATAAGCAATGAATATTATAATAACCATTAGTATAACAGCTTTTATTGTGCTTTATGCAGGTTTGTTTAAAGCAAATAAAGCACTATTACCGCTTACCGTTGTTGGCTTACTTACTGCGTTAGGATTTACTCTTGCTGCGTGGAATGGCAATGCTGTTCATTTCGGAATGATGCAAACTGATAATTTTGCTTTGGCATTTTCAGGTGTTTGCATCATTGGAACATTATTGATTTTCTTATTAACCCAAAACTATTTCCACGCAAAAAGTGATAACATAGCCGAATACTATACCTTAATTCTTTTTGCCCTTGCTGGGATGATCATGATGGTATCGTATAAAAACATGGCGATGTTATTTGTAGGGTTAGAAATTATGTCGGTAAGTTTATATATTCTTGCGGGTATTCGTAAAAGGGATTTTGCATCAAATGAGGCCTCATTGAAGTATTTCCTGATGGGAGCCTTTTCAACAGGTTTCTTGTTGTTCGGTATCACTTTAATTTATGGTGCGACAGGTTCATTCGATTTAGATAAAATTCAAGATTATTTAATCGATAGCAAATCAATCTCGCCAATCTTCTATCCGGGTGTAATATTGATGATGATAGGCTTATGCTTTAAGGTTGGTGCCGCACCTTTCCATTTCTGGACTCCAGATGTTTATGAGGGTTCGCCAACATTGATTACGACCTTCATGAGTACCGTGGTTAAAACTGCTGGTTTTGCTGCATTTTTAAGATTATTTGCTGGCGCTTTTGCACCACTTCATGATTTTTATGCTGTTCCTTTAATGGTTATTGTTTGCTTAACCCTATTCATAGGAAACGTTACAGCCTTGTTCCAGAAAAACTTTAAGCGCATGTTAGCTTATTCGAGTATCTCTCATGCAGGTTACATGTTATTCTCTTTAATCGTTTTAACTAAAAACTCTGAAAACAACGTCTTGGTTTACGCTGCGGCTTATACTTTTGCTTCAATTATTGCATTCGCAGTTTTAATTTTGGTTAAACAAAAAACAGGTAGCGATAGCTTTGAAAGTTTTAATGGCTTAGGAAAGAAAAATCCTTTAATAGCTATATCGTTAACTATTGCCATGTTATCATTAGCAGGTATTCCACTAACCGCAGGCTTCATCGGTAAGTATTTAATGTTCCTAAATGTAATGGGCGATTATCATATGATATTAGTTGCTTTTGCAATCTTAAATGCATTAATAGGTTTCTACTATTATTTCAAGGTTATAGTGGCCATGTGGTTTAAAGATGGAGCAGAAATCGAACTTTCTACACCGGCTCAATATAAAGTAGTATTATTGGTGTCGGTAGCGATTACGTTAATTTTAGGTATTTATCCTGCTATTATTTTAAACCTGATATAAGAACTATATCAAGTTTAAATATTCATTAATATGCACTCTATAGCTAACGCCTATAGATAATTGTGTTCCATTTTTGAGATAGATAAAATCTGATTTAAGTTTTTCTATGTGTTTTATAGATATTATAAAAGATTTGTGAATTCTGATGAAATAAGAACTGTCTTTTAATTTTATTTCAATATCAGAAATTTTTTGAAGTGTAGTTATTGATTTTTCTTTAGTGTGAATAAAAATATTCTAAGAGTTTCTTATTAGTGTTGTCTGTACATACTTTGTACAATTTTTTTTTCAATAACTAATTTTTAAGTATTGTGTAAAAAATGAATCGTCATTACAGGTATACACTATAAATTTGTTATCACTATTAAAACCTAGTTTAATTATTATATAATTATCATAACACCCTAATTAAGGTAGATAAATTTAGAATCAGGATGATGAAATGGTGTTTTATATCTACTTAAAAAGTTTCAAATTATAATCTTTGCCTATAATAATAACGCCCACTCATTTTTCTTTAAAAATTATTTGTAGTTTTACGAATAATCGAAATATGCAGGATTTCTGGAATAGCCTACAGCATTTAATTGACCCCAAAACTTTATTGAGAGAAGGTGGCTTTTATCTTGTTGTGTTTGTAATTTTTGCAGAAACAGGTTTAGCTTTCGGCTTTTTTCTTCCTGGTGATTATTTATTATTCCTGGCAGGCATGTTTGTTGCTAATAAACAACTTGATGTTAACATAATTACTCTGATTATATCCTTAAGTATCGCTGCAATATTGGGTAATTTTATTGGCTATTGGTTTGGACACAAAGCTGGGCCAACATTATACCATCGCAAAGACAGTTTCTTTTTTAAGAAAAAATATTTGAAGTCTGCAGAGGCTTATTATAATAAACAAGGCGCTTTTGCGCTTATCATGGGTAGGTTTGTTCCTATAGTTAGAACTTTTGCACCGATTTTTGCTGGGGTTGTTAGGTTGGATTTTAAAAAGTTCGCATTTTACAACATCGTTGGAGGTATTTTATGGGCATGTTCATTAACCTTATTGGGGTATTTTTTAGGAATAAAATTTAAAGAAGAAATAAACAATTACTTATTATATATTATTATTGGCTTCATCATTATAACAACTATCCCTTTATTGATTACCTTTGTGAAAAGTAAAGTTAATAGTTCTGAAGAGGAAAAGACAGATTTAAATTAAAAATGGCAAAAGACGATCACCACGCATGGCATAGTGTATCTCCGGGTAAAAACGTTCCGGAAGTTGTAAATGCAATCATTGAAATTCCAAAAGGCTCAAAAGCCAAATATGAAATAGATAAAGAATCGGGTTTAATTAAGTTGGACAGGGTTCTTTTTTCATCAGTGATGTATCCTGCAAATTATGGCTTTATCCCACAAACCTATTGCGATGATAAAGATCCATTAGATATTTTAGTACTTTGTTCAGTTGATGTTTTCCCAATGACATTAATTGAAGCTAAAGTTGTAGGTGTAATGCACATGGTGGATAATGGCGAACAGGATGATAAAATTATTGCTGTTGCTGCTCACGACATGTCAGTAAATTATATTAATGATTTAGATGAATTGCCACCACACCAAATGAAAGAAATAGTTCGTTTCTTTCAAGATTATAAAGCCTTAGAAGAGAAAAACGTTACCATCGAACATTTACTTGGTGTTCGTTATGCACATAAAGTAATTAAAGAAAGCATAGAACTTTATAACACAACATTTAGAGAATTAGCTTAATGGATTTACCCACGGTCTGTTTGTTTTTAAATTTAGAGCTAAGTGCAATTCTGCCAACAAATGTAGTTTTGGTTGCTTTACAGGAGCCTGATACCGCTTCAGTTGGATGGAGACTATTCTTCGCATTATTTTTAGTTTTACTAAATGGATTTTTTGTTGCTGCAGAGTTTGCAATTGTTAAAGTCAGGGCATCTCAAATAGAAATTAAAGCAAAGTCTGGCAGTCGCGTTGGTAAAATGGCAAAAGGTATTATCCATAATTTAGATGGATACCTCGCCGCAACACAACTTGGTATAACGCTTGCATCACTTGGCTTGGGCTGGGTAGGTGAAGGCGTTATGCATACAATATTTAAAAACCTTTTTGATAGTTTACATTGGGGCTTTAGCGATGCGTTTATTCATTCGGCATCAACCGTGGTAGCCTTTTCTGTTATTACCATTATGCACATCGTTTTTGGTGAATTAGCACCTAAATCATTTGCAATACAAAGGCCTGTTGCAACAACGCTGTTTATAGCTATTCCACTTCAAATATTTTACGTTGTTTTTAAACCATTTATTTGGACATTAAATAACTTGGCTGCCATTATTCTAAAACCATTTGGTATTGATACCTCAGCAGGACACGAATCTTTGCATAGTAGCGAGGAGTTACAATATTTGTTAGATCAGGGAAAAGAAAGTGGTGCTTTGGATAATAATGAACACGAATTAATTAAAAACGTATTCGATTTTAATGAAAGAGTTGTTAAAAATATCATGGTGCCAAGAACCAAAATTTCTGGTGTAGAGTTAACTTCCCAAAAAGAACAAGTTATTGATACAATTATTAAAGAAGGATATTCCCGCTTGCCTGTATATGATGAAATCATGGATAAAATTGTTGGTATTATTCATGCAAAAGATATTCTGCCTTTAGTTGCTGCTGGTAATCAACATTGGACATTGAACGATATCATTCGTAAACCATATTTCGTTACTGAAACAAAAAAGATTAACGATTTAATGAGTGAATTGCAAAGCAATCGCATTCAGATTGCAATCGTTTTGGATGAATTTGGCGGTACTGCTGGTATGGTAACACTTGAAGATATTGTTGAGGAACTTGTTGGGGAGATTCAAGATGAATACGATGAGGAGAAACCTTTAGTAGAAAAAATATCTGATAACGAATTTATCGTAAATGCCTTTGCAACAGTTTATGATGTAAATGAGCATTTACCTCACGATTTGCCTGAAGACGAGGATTTTGATACGATTGGTGGTTTAGTTTCTCACGTATTCGAGCGCATTCCTGAAGTTGGAGAAAGTAATGAGTCTTATGGTTATTTGTTTACCATTCTTAAAAAAACAGAACAAAATATCGAAACAATTAAGTTAGAATTGGTTATTAATAAATCAGATATGGTTGATAATCACTAATTTCAACAATGCATATTTTTTATACTCCTGACATAACCCAAAATACCTACACCCTTAACGAAGAAGAAAGTAAACATTGCGTAAGGGTTTTGCGTTTGCCTGTTGGTTCGTTAGTAAATCTTGTAGATGGTAAAGGCAGTTTTTATACGGCTCAAATCACATCTGATAATCCTAAAAAAGTAAGTCTATCTATTTTAAAGGTAGAAACTGAATTCCAAAAAAGAAATCACTATTTACATATAGCTGTTGCGCCTACAAAAAATATCGACCGCATCGAATGGTTTTTAGAGAAAGCAACTGAACTTGGCATTGATGAGATTACGCTCATTATTTCTGATAGATCAGAACGTAGAATTGTAAAGGAAGATAGGCTAAATAAAGTGATTACCTCAGCTGTTAAACAATCAATAAAAGCTTATCATCCTAAACTAAATGATGCAATTTCTTATGATGCATTTATGAAAATTCCTGTCGAAGGAGATAAATTAATCGCACATTGTAATGATAATGAAGGAAAAGATTACATATCAAATTTGGTTAAACCAAATGGTAAATACTTAATCTTAATTGGTCCCGAAGGAGATTTTACATCCGATGAAGTTAATATTGCTTTGAATAAAGGCTTTAAAGCCCTAACTTTAGGTGATAACAGATTGAGAACCGAAACCGCCGCATTATCTGTTTGTTTCGAAATTAATCACCTTAATCGCTAAACTTTTGAGATTTTCCATTCGTAATATTCAGTTTTCTAAATTAAGGGTGCTATTAGGCTTTAGTCTTTTGGCTTTAGTCTTTGGTCTTTTGTCTTTCAGCTCTGTTCCTTCTTACCGTATGGCAAAACTAAAATATAGTGGTGGTGGAGATTGGTATGCGGACAGAACGGCACTTCCAAATCTTATTGCATTTTGCAATGCAAACCTTAAAACTAATTTTTACGCAGAAGAAAGTATTGTTGAAGCTGGCAGTAAAGAAATATTTAATTACCCATTTATTTACATGACAGGCCATGGTAATGTTGTTTTTAACGACCAAGAAATTAAAAATTTGAGGCAGTATTTAACAGGAGGTGGCTTTTTGCATATAGATGATAATTATGGGCTTGATAAATTTATCAGACCACAGATGAAAAAAGTATTTCCTGAATTAGAATTTGTAGAATTACCTGCTAATCACGTTTTATACAATCAGAAATTTAAATTCCCTAATGGGTTACCAAAAATTCATGAACATGATAATAAAAGGCCACAGGGTTTTGCGTTAATTTATAAAGGAAGAGTAGTTTGTTATTACACTTTCGAATGCGATTTAGGTAATGGATGGGAAGATTTCGGGACTTATCCTGAAGATACACAGGAAACGAGGACAAAAGCGCTAAAAATGGGCGCTAATTTAGTTCAGTATGCTTTAACTCAATAAAAATGTATAAGGTAAAAGTTAATGATAAATTTCAATTTGATGTTGATAAAAAAGGGTCTGATATATTAATTAATGGTGAGGTAATAAAAATTGATATTAGTGATTTAGGAAATAATTTAGCGAATGTTATTTATGAAAATAAATCATTCAATACAGAAATTGTTGAACTTAATAGAGCTGATAAGATTTGTCTTATTAAAGTTAATGGAAATATTTATCAGGTTTCAGTAGCAGATCAGTTCGATCAATTATTAAAGCAACTAGGCTTTGATAATTTAGCAGCAAATAAAGTAGCTGAAATAAAAGCACCAATGCCAGGTTTGGTTTTAAACGTAATGGTTGAGGAAGGTTTTGAAATAAAAAAAGGTGATAATTTGTTGGTATTAGAAGCCATGAAAATGGAAAATATTCTAAAATCATCAACTGATGGCATTGTAAAAAAAGTGCTGATAAAGAAAGGGGAAAAGGTGGAAAAGAATCAGATACTGATTCAATTCAAATAATATAAATAGCTTTTCAAAAAAAATCCCGATTTGCATCGGGATTTTTTTGGTTTTTTATCTTTTTGGATTAAAAGGTTTAGCTTTTGCCTGTTTAAAATTTCTCTTACCAGCAGTACTGATTTCCGGAGCACCGAGCATGGTCATGGCACAACGAAAACCTACTTCAGCTGAAGCATCGTCTTGTTGCAAAAATCTGCGTGTTGCCGGGTTTAACCAGTATGGCATATCATTCCATGAGCCACCTTTGTAAACTCTGGATTTATCGTTAACTAAAGAAACACCTTCTTCATTTAATAATTTATTCTGTCTGTCACGATAACCTCTTTCGTCAGCTTGATAGGTTGTTACCATAGTTTTTGGATCAGGGGATTTTGAAATCGAATCTGATCTTTTAGCTAAAGCTTGTTTTTCTGCCCAGGTTAGTTTCTTGCCAGAGTAAGCATTTTCTTTAATCGGTTTACCATATTTATCTAATGCAATTTTGCCATTAGCAGCATCAGCAAGTTGCTTATCCTGAAACTGATTACCGCGATATGGATTAAAAGCTTCCGCATCAGTAAATGTTCCTGTACGATAAACATCATTTACCCATTCATTAACATTTCCAGCCATGTTATATAAACCAAAATCATTTGGATTGTATGATATAACCGGTACTGTTAAATCACCTTTATCATTTAATGAGCCGCCAACACCCATGTAATCTCCTTGTGCTCTTTTAAAATTGGCTTGTATTAAACCTCTGGTTTTTTTACTTGCTGAACTAACACCTAAACCATTCCATGGATAAATTTTATTTTGATTAATGTTTTCGTATTCAGTATTACCAATTAAACCTAAGGCAGCATATTCCCACTCTGCTTCTGTTGGTAAACGATAAGGTTGCATAATTACACCATCTTCTAAGGTTGCATTTCTTGTTGGAACTGCGTTTCCACCTCTTCCGCCTGCGGCCCCGATAGATGCACCTGCTTTTGCATTATAATCTTTAGGTGCATTTTTACCTTTATCGTCGTATTGTCCGTTTAAATATGCATCAGTATTAAATGGTTTATCTGGTCTGGCTGCAGTCGTAGCTCCTGTTGTTGTGTTTCCACCACCTGCTTTATTATTACTAGCTAAAGTTTTGTAATCCGTTAAAATACCTTTTTGGCGTAAAATGTATTCGTTTGCCTGCGAAGTTCTCCATTCGCAGAAACGAGAAGCCTGTTCCCAACTCACGCCAACTACAGGGTAATCTCTGTAAGCAGGGTGACGTAGATAGTTATCTACATAAGGTTCGTTATATGACAAAGCTCTGCGCCAAACTAAAGTATCAGGAAGTTCATTGTAATAAAATTCACGATCTTCAGGGTAGCTCGTTCTAATCCAGTGCAAATATTCTAACCAATCTGTATTAGAAACTTCAGTTTCATCCATATAAAATGAAGGAACGGTAACTTGTCTTTTATAGTTGTAAATATTTGGCTCAACACCTGGAACTTCAATTGCGCTTCCACCAACAACCAGTACACCACCCTCTATAGGAATTAACCCTGGACCAGGTGCACGCTTATAATTGCTGGCTACAGCGAAACTGCCGTAAGTTTTATTGTTCTTATCAGCATACGGAATCCCGGTTTTACTTGATGCACCACCCTTATTTCCTCCACACGAAGAAAGGATAGTTGCAAGTGCAAAACAAGAAAAAGAATATAGTAATAGTTTTTTCATAAATGCTTTATAACGTGAATTAGGGCTTATTCAACAGATAAATTTACGGAAATTTATATGATTTAGTAAAATTTGAGTTAATAAATGTTTTGAATATGTTTTTTTAAGCAAAACGAATTAATATTTAATGTATTGTGCAAACGTTAAAATACTTCTTTAGGCAATATTAATGTGGGTTTTACTCAAGTTTTGGTGTGTTTATTGCGTTACGTATAGTTCCAAACATTTTAATTTTAAATGATTAAATCATGCTAAAGAAAATTGCCTTTACTATCGTTGCCCTATTTATTATCCTTATCGCTGCTGCAACTGCCGTTCCAATATTTTTCAAAAAGAAAATCGAGTCTAAAATTAAATCTTCGATAAATAATAGTGTTAATGCAAAAGTAGATTTTAAAGGTATGGATTTAAGCTTAATCACTTCATTCCCCAGCTTGGGTATAAAAATCAACAATTTAACCATAATTGGGATGGATCTTTTTGCTAAAGATACATTGGCAAATGTTAAACAATTTCAATTAAATGTTAATTTATTGAGCGTTTTTAAAGGAGATACTTATGAAATCAAATCTATAAAATTAGATGAGCCAAGTATTTTTGCTCATGTTTTAAAAAGTGGAAAAGCAAATTGGGACATAATGAAGCCTGATTCTGTATCTAAAACAACTGATACATCAAAAACTGCTTTTAAAGTAGCACTGCAAAAATATGAAATTGAAAATGGTAAAATAGTTTACGACGATGCATCACTTGGTTTTTTCATGGAACTAGATAGTTTAAATCATGTAGGGAGTGGTGATTTTACACAAGATCTATTTACACTAAAAACTCAATCGGATATACAAAAACTTACCGTTAAATATGGCGGAATTCCATATTTAAATAGGGTAAAATTAGATGCAGATCTACCTATCAATATTGATATGAAAAACATGAAATTTACTTTTGCAGAGAATAAGATTAAGTTAAACGAATTGATTTTATCGGCTGTAGGATATCTGGCAATGCCAAATTCGAAAGATATGGTAATGGATTTTAAGTTTGATGCAAAACAATCTGAACTTAAAAATTTTCTCTCACTTATACCTGCAATTTATACGTACAATTTTAAAGATATGCAAGCAACGGGTAAATTTGCTATAAATGGAACGGCAAAGGGAACCTACAATGATAAATCATTACCTGCTTTTAATGTGAATTTAGCTATCGAAAACGGTACGATCAAATATCGTACACTGCCTTCAGCTATTAATAATATTCAGGTTAAATCGCAGATAATTAATTCTGATGGTATTATTGATCATACCGTTGTAAATGTGCCAGCTTTTCATCTTGAATTTGGAAACGCTCCAGTCGATGGCCGGCTATTACTGAAGAATCCAACTTCTGATCCGTTCATAGATATGGCTTTAAAAGGAAAGCTTGACTTAAAACAACTGACAACTATTTTTCCAATGAAAGATATGACGTTGAGTGGGATTTTAGACGCTGATGTTCAGGCAGTAGGTAGAAAATCTTCGATTGATAAAGGCAAGTATGAAGATTTTAAAGCATCAGGACAAATGCTAGCGAGTAATTTTAATTACGCAGGTAAAAATGTTCCAATGCCAGTGAGTGTACCAACCGCAAAAATGATTTTTAGTCCGAAAAATATTACGCTTAGTAATTTAGTTGCAAAAGTTGGAAAAAGTGACTTTGCGGCAAGCGGATCACTCAACAATTATTTAAGCTATTTTTTCAAAAAAAATCAGTCTTTACGGGGCAACTTTAATATGTCTTCAAATTTGATTGATGTTAATGAATTAATGGGTTCGAAATCAACAGTTGATCAAGCTGCCAATAAATCTAAATCAGATACAAAACTTTCTATTTTTGAAGTGCCAGGAAATATCGATTTTACGGTTACGGCAAAAGCAGGCAGAGTTTTGTACGACACTTATGATATTACCAATGCGCAAGGTGCTTTGCTAGTAAAAAATAAAACCATCACTTTTAAAGATATGGGTATGAATATGCTCGATGGGGCGTTGAAAATGAATGGTTCTTATACAACTTTAGATCTTAAAAAACCGAAGGTTGATGTAAATTTTGATATCGAAAAAATGGATATTCAGAAAGCCTTTACTTCCTTTAATACGGTTAAATTACTTGCTCCTGTAGCAAAATATACGAAGGGAAAATTTTCCACAAACCTTAAATTCGATTCTGATTTGGATGAACATATGATGCCTGTTTATTCTAGCATTAATGCTGAAGGTTTAACAAATATTGTACAAGCGGTAGTAAATGGTTTCGAACCCTTAAATAGATTGGCTTCTTCTTTGGGCTCTGATAAATTCAAAAGATTAGAGCTAAATAACGTAATCACTAAATTTAAAATTAAAGATGGAAGATTAAATGTTTCGCCTTTTGATGTAAAAAAGGATGGAATCGTGATGAATGTTCAGGGTTCGAACGGCTTAGATCAAACTATGGATTATAACTTAGGCTTGAATTTACCACGTGCAATGCTTGGTGCTAAAGCAAATGAAACGGCTAATGCAATGATTGCGAAGTTAAATAATAAAGTAGGTACAAATGTTTCAATAAGTGAAACTATAAAGGTGAATGCAGTATTAGCCGGAACATTCTTAAAACCAACAATTAATTTAAAATATGGCGCAGGCGATACCAAAACTTTAGTAAAAGATGTAATTAATAGTACAATCGCAGATAAGAAGGCCGAGATGCAAACCAGGGTACAGGCGAAAATAGATACAGTAAAAGCAGATGCTACAGAAAAAGTTAAAGATGCAATTAATGATAAGCTTAATAATTTTTTTAAAAAGAAGAACTAAAAAATGTTATAGCAGTAATAAAATCAAAGATTGATAAATGGTATAAAAAATTCAAAAGAAAAGGCGTAGATTTAGTTAGTAGAATTGCGAAAAATAGTAAGTTTACTGTAAAATATAACTACAGTTACTACGTTTGATAAATATATTCTACAAAAATATTAACTTACCAAAAATCTTAAATCACGTACCTTTAAGGATGAATTTCAAGTACATCGGTAAACTTGCTTTTTCTGTATTATCTGTTGCTCTAGTATTTGGTAAGGCAAATGCCCAGGCAACTATTTCAGGTACCCAAACCAATGGTAGTGAATCTAATAATATTGTTACTGCAGTTCCATTTTTATTAATTACACCAGATGCGAGGGCAGGGGCGATGGGAGATGCAGGTGTTGCTGTTACAGGGGATGTAAATTCTGCAAGTATAAATCCCGCAAAACTTGCCTTTTTAGATAAGCCATACGGTTTTGCACTTTCTTATAGCCCATGGTTAAAAAGCCTGGTTCCTGATATTAACCTAGCATATGTTTCTGGTTTTTATAAATTAGACGACAGAAATACTATTGGAGCATCTCTAAGATATTTTTCTTTAGGTCAAATTCAGTTAACTGATATTAATCAACAAGATTTAGGAATATCAAACCCTAATGAGTTAGCATTAGATTTTACCTTTGCCCGTTCTTTTGGTAAGGAGTTTTCATTAGGAAGCTCGTTAAGATACATCTATTCTAATTTAGCTTCTGGTCAGTTCTCTTCAACAGGTCAAGTTCGCGGCGGAAATGCCGTATCGATTGATATTGCTGGTTTGTATAAGACTTCCACAACTTTATTCGATAAGAATACAATTCTTTCTGCAGGTGCAAACATTTCAAATATTGGCACTAAAATGAATTATTCTGACGGTGGAGAAAATTATTTTCTGCCAACTAATTTTAAATTAGGAGGCGCAGGAACGATTGCTATCGATGACTTTAATACTTTTACGCTGGCTTTAGATTTTAACAAGCTTTTGGTTCCAACCCAACCGATTTACGATTCGAATAATAATATCGTAAGCGGTAAAGATCCAAATCGTTCAGTTCCTGCAGGTATATTTGGGTCGTTTTCTGATGCACCAGGAGGTTTTAGTGAAGAATTAAAAGAAGTTGGAATTTCTACAGGTTTTGAATATTGGTACAATCAACAGTTCGCTATTCGGGGAGGTTATAATTATCAGAGTCCACAGAAAGGTGATAGTCGCTACTTTACATTAGGCGCAGGCTTAAAATACAATGTTTTTAATATTGATTTCGCTTACCTAATTGCAAACGCACAAACAAGTCCGCTGGCGAATACATTGCGTTTTAGCCTTTTGTTTAATTTCGGTGATAAAAAAGGATTAAAATAAAACTCAATTCAGATTTATTTAGTCAATTTCGTGGCAATAATTTTTAAAAATCATTTTTATGAAAATCAGAGTAGGCTTTGGATTTGATGTCCATCAGTTAAAAGATCAACATCCTTTTGTGGTTGGGGGTGTTACACTCGAACATCATAAGGGCGCTTTTGGCCATTCGGATGCTGATGTTTTATTACATGCTATTTGCGATGCCCTTTTAGGCGCAGCGAATTTACGAGATATTGGATTTCATTTTAAAAACACTGATGACCGCTGGAAAGGCATTAGTAGTATAGTTTTGTTAAAAGAAACTGTTGAATTATTAACCGAAAAAGGCTGGCAAGTTGGTAACATTGACGCAATGCTGTGTTTAGAAGCACCAAAAATTAATCCTCATATACCTGCAATGCAAGAAAATATTGCGGCTGCCATTGGTATTTCTACCGAAGAGATATCAATTAAAGCAACTACAAATGAGTTGATGGGCTTTGTCGGTAGAGAAGAAGGTGTTGTTGCCTATGCTGTTTGTTTGATTGAAAAAATATAGTTTTTGATAAAAAAATCAAAAGAGGCTTTATCATAAATACGAAATGTCATCCTCCTGTCGAAGGTCTTACAAAAAGTACCTTCTGATGCATTCGACAAGCTCATGTGACAAAAATTTATACACAGCTTACTAAGTTGTTGCTTCCTTAACGTTCCCGGTTCTTTTAAGTGTTCCCCAGGTTTCTAACTCTCCTTTTATCGCTTTGCGGAAAGAACGGAATAAAACCAGATACATTAACTGCCTCCAGAAAAAACGTTGAGGGAAAATGTACAACAGGTTTTTGAATTTCTCATTTTCCATTTTAAAGGCAATTGCAGCGAAGATCATATCTACAAAAATGAAAATTAGATAATAGAATAATACCTGGCCAAAACCATTATGCAGGCTTAAAATTCCAGAGAAACCTGTAAGTGTTAAGTTATTTATCGCACTTAAAGAAAAGAATCCGCTGATTAAAGATATCAGCATAAACAAATCTGCCAGTGGCGAAAACAGTGGTAAAATGATTTGATAAATCAGGATGTTTGGCATTCCAACCATACCGAAGTAACCGTATTTTTTGTTCAACAGCGTTTTTCTGTTTTTCCAAAAGCTCTGCATTACACCAAAGCTCCAACGAAACCGTTGTTTTAAAAGCATGTTTACTGTTTCAGGCGCTTCTGTGTAGGCAATTGCAACATCACAATTTTTAACTTTATAACCTGCTCTTAAAATGCGCATTGTAAGATCACAGTCTTCAGCTAGCGTATCTACTGTGAATGCACCAACTTCTAAAACTACATCTTTACGGAAAGCGCCAATTGCACCAGGAACAACAGTAATTGTATTTAATAAATCGAAAGCACGGCGATCCATGTTTTGAGCGGTTATGTATTCGATAGACTGCCATTTTGTAATGATGTTGTGCGCATTACCTACTTTTACGGTTCCTGCAACGGCAGCAATTTTTGGACTATAAAAATAGCGCATTAGTTCATTTACAGCATCTGTTTTTAGTTGCGTATCTGCATCAATACAGATTATAAACTCTGCACTTGCTTTTGTTATGCCATAATTTAAAGCAGAAGCTTTACCACCATTTTCTTTTCGGTAAACCTTAACTAGTGGATGATGGCCAAAATGTTCATTAATAATTTCAAAGGTTTTATCCTTGGAGCCATCATCTACAAATATTAATTCAAAATTGGGATACGTTGTCTTTAATAAACTATTAATGGTTTGTAAAGCCGTTATCTCTTCATTATAAGCTGGAATAATGATACTTACTTTCTCTGATGGATTTTTAATGAGTTTGTAAGCATTTCGTTTAGATATTTCTCGCTGCCTGATTGCTAAATAGGTAATAAAAATCGTTCTTAGAATTGCTAAAACGATGGCAACACTAAATATGATATTTAAAATCATATTTCCGTAGTAAAAGAAATTAATAAAAAAATAATCTCCAGAACTAAGAAAACCACTATTTGCGCTTGATTTTACAGCAGGCATCAATTCAGATCTCTTCTTACCCATTAAATCGCCAACAGTAGTAAAAGTGTAACCATTTTGCTTAAAGTATTTTATAATTCTTGGCAAAGCAGCAACAGTAGCTTCGCGATTTCCGCCTGCATCATGTAATAAAAGGATGTTGCCATTGTCTTTTTGTTTAACAACGTCATTAAAAATTTGGTCTGCGGTTTTGCCTGGTTCCCAATCTTCTGGATCAATCAACTCTCCAATGTTGATGTAATTTTCTTTTCTGCTTTGTGCCACTGGCAAAATCTCTGAGGTATTTTGAGGTTCGGCATCGGCATTAAATGGCGCCCGAAACAAAATGGTACTATGACCTGTAACGGCCTCAATTAAGCGGCGAGTGGCATTTAACTCAAATTTTACTCTCCTTGGTCCGATGGAAGACATATCAGGATGGAAAAATGTATGGTTTCCGATTTCATAACCATCATCATATTCTTGCCTTAATAATTCCATGTTTTTCTCGGCCATAATTCCAACTACAAAGAAACAGCCTGGTACATTTTCTTTTTTAAGAATGCTTAATACCTGTGGTGTGTAAACCGGATCTGGTCCATCATCGAATGTTAAAACAATTTTTTTATCTGCTTCGCCAAACCTTTTAATTACGTATTGTGTTGGCAAACGCATGTATTGTTGATTAGCGATTGTAAAATCATCTTTATTAAGTGTAAATCTAACAGTACCAGGATTAGGTGTTGAAATTAAATCAAGAATTTCACCATCACCGATATATGCAATTCCACCCATGGTTAGTGGTGATATTTTTCTAAAATCTATAGGTTTTTTCTTTAAAGATTTTAAGCTCAAATCATTAGAAATAAATTGCCATAGACGTTTATCTTCAGATCCTAATCGCCACAAAGCAATACCAGCAATATCCCAATCATCCGCTTTTCGAATTAAGTTAAAGTTAGTTGCTGCATCAGTAAAATAAACTTTATGGTTTATACCACTACCATCTTTATAGCTAAAATTTAAGTTAGCAGAAGCGGTATTATAGTTTACTTTGCTTTTGTAATTAACAGCTAGTGTCATTGCTGTTTCGTAAGTAACTGATGTACCCATGCTTTTATCCGGCCAATCATAACCGTAACAAGCCAAAGCTAAAATCACTTTGCTGGCATCCATTTTACTACAAATATCATCCAGCTTTTCTTCAACCCATTCCTGATGTGAAATGTCGCCGGCATTACTACTTTCAGTATGCTGATCGTAGGCCATTAGCACAATATAATCGTTGTAGTTTTGTAATATTTCAGGACTATAATCATCATTTTCAGGAGAAATATCCTGAGAAACAATTAATTTTTCGGCATGAAATTGTGCGTAAAGGTTTTTCATAAAATTATTAAAACCATCACGATTTTCGAGGTTTAATTCTTCAAAATCTATATTTATGCCTTTATACCCATACTTTTTCGTAATGCTTATCAGATTATAAATTAGTTTTTGCTGTGCAGGCATATCAACCAATAATCTTCTAACTGCTTCACCATCCCAGTGATCTTTATTGAAGTTAGAAACTACCGCAATGGCTGTTTTTTTACCTTCATGAATTACTCTTAATGCTGCGGTATCAGCTTTATCTACAATCGAATCGCCATTTAGAAAGAAAGATTCTGTTGCAACCATATCTAAATGACCGATATTCCTTTTAAGATCAGGTAATGATTTGTTAACAGTTCCTGCCCAACTAACATAAAATGCCATGTTGATGCGTTTTTTATCACCATGCTTGGTTAAAATTCTTTGCGCCCTGTCCTTTTTGATTTTCTGCAACTTCGATTTCTCGATAGTGAAGTCTTTGTATTGCTGAGATTTTTTTAACTTTTCTAATTGCTTTTCAGTTAATGTCCTATTTGTATTTATAAAAGGTAAATTAGGGTATTGAACTGATGATAAAGTTAAGGCAACACAAATTATGGCACCTAAAAAAACCAAGAAAAATGATCTGCTAACCCATGTAAAAGCATGCCAGCGTCTTTTAGTCTCAGTTTGAAATACTTGTTTTCCAGACATTTTTCCGTTCTGATTTATGTAACAAATATGATGATGCTAAATGAAGATTGTATGAAAATAGAATGTAATTTTAGATATTGAGTAGTTAAGCATCAAAACTTAAGAAAATACAATAAAGCCGACAAATTATAAAAAAGATGCCGGCTCAAAAAAAATAAATTATAAACCTATTTTACTCTTCTAAATAACCAAATTTCCCCTGGTTATAATCTGAAATTGCTTCGTTTATTTCTTCTTCCGTATTCATTAAAAATGGACCATATTGAGTAATAGGCTCATTAATTGGTTCACCGCTTAAAATTAATACAACGGAATTTTCCAAAGCTTTGATACTAATTTCGGTTCCTTCGTTTTTGAAGTAGATGAAATTATCAGCAGAAACGATTTCGGTATTATTTATTTGTATGTTACCCTCAATTACTATGAAGCCGGTATTAAAGTTTGCCGAAAAGTTAAAATCAGCTTTTCCGCCTTTATTTAACCTTGCATTATACAATTCAATAGGAGTAAAAGTGCTTGCATTACCTTGAATGTTTTGGTAGTTACCAGCAATAATTTCAATCTTTCCACCATTTTCTGGTAAGTTAAAGCTGGCCATATCAGCCTGTTTTATTGCCTGATATTTTGGCTTACTCATTTTATCTTTAGCTGGTAAATTAACCCAAAGCTGTATCATTTGAAAAGGACCACCAGCTAAACTATAAGCTTCTTCGTGATATTCTTTATGCAAAATGCCACTTGCTGCTGTCATCCACTGTACATCCCCAGAATAAATAACACCGCTGTTTCCGGCACTATCATGATGAGCAACTGCCCCATGATAAGCAATGGTAACAGTTTCAAAACCACGATGCGGATGTACTCCTACTCCACGAGGCTCTTTCCTTGCAGAAAATTCTATTTTAGAGCCATAATCCATTAAAAAAAACGGATTCATATCAATTTTATATCCCTTGGGAAAAAAATTATGTACCCTAAAATCATCGCCAACCATGTGTGGCGCCGGTGCTTTTAGTATTTTTGAGATTTGTTTAGTTTCCATTACCTTTTATAATTAAGGCAAGGGGTTTTGGGCATATAGAGCTATGCCCGAAACTCTATGCTTGTTTAACGAACTGTAATTCGCCTAAAATGCGTACTTCTTCGCTAACCATTACTCCGCCAGTTTCTAAGGCAGCATTCCAGGTTAAGCCAAAATCAGAACGATTAATTTTGCCGCTTAATGTGAAGCCTGCTTTAGTATTTCCCCATGGGTCAGTTGCTATACCACCAAACTCAGCAGTTAATTTCACTGATTTTGTTTCGCCTTTAATTGTCAAATCGCCTGTAACCAGGTAATCAACACCGTCTTTTTCAATTGATGAAGATTTAAATTCTATTGTCGAAAATTTTTCTGCATCGAAAAAATCACCACTTTTTAAATGATTATCCCTATCGGTGTTTCCTGTATCTAAAGAAGCAATTTCTCCGCTAAAGGCAATTTCTCCGTTTTCAAATTCATCACCTTCTGAAGTTAAATCTGCAGTGAAAGATTTTAAGCTACCGGTAACAGTAGTTATCATTAAGTGTTTTACTTTAAATTGTAATTCGCTGTGGGTTGGATCTAAAATCCATTTTGTAGTTGCCATAAATTTTATTTTTGAGGTGTTTAAAATAACAACACAAAAGTATAGCACAGATAAGAATATTGAATTGATGTATGGTAATTAAATGAGTGAATTTGAGAATGATAGATTGAATGTTATCAAACCTTATAACTCACTCAATCAAAATTCATACATTCAAAATTTATGAAGGCCTGAAGTGTTTATTTGCCAATTCTTTTCGAACTCGGCTTAATGATTCTGGGGTTATACCTAGATAGGATGCAATCATCCATTGCGGAACGCGTAGGGTAAGGCTTGGGTAAAGCTTTATGAAATCAAGATATCTATCTTCTGCCGTTGCACTCAAAAGCATATTTATTCTTTTTTGCATAAAACGGATAGAATTATGAAGCATGTTTACATTTAATGCTAATAAGCATGGAACCTTTCGCGATGCCTCACTCATAAAATTATCAGGAAATATAACACATTCCGTAGTTTCAATTGCTTCGATAAAAAAATCTGATGGCTCTTCATGCATTTGGTTTCTATCGGCAATAAACCAGTTTTCTGGAGCGAACTGAAGAATGTGTTCTTTGCCTTTAGTATCAATAGAATAAGAACGAAGCAAGCCTTTTCCTACAAAAAAGCCATATTTAAGCATATCGCCTTTGTATTGCAAAATTTCGTTTTTATCGAATTTTTTTACTTTTAATGTAGATGAAATGCTATCAAATTGCTCATCAGTTATCTCTATTTTAGATTGAAAATAATTTTTAAACTGATTGATCATAAGTAGTGGTATTATTTTTTTATGGGTTTGATATCAGAAAAATCAACCCCACACTTACAGTTGCCACCGCAACCATCCTTTTTAACCTGTACAGATTTGTAAACCAAACGGGCAACATAAATTAATGCAACTGCAAAAAGCAAAAAGACTAAAATTGTTTGCGTGTTCATAAAACAAATATAAGTTGCTTTTACACTTTTGAGTTCAGTTGAATGTAAATTATTGGATTTCTATCAATATTTAACCGCAAAATACACAAAGGTTTTCGCTAAGAAGCGCTAAGTTTAATGGATATTTTTTACCAAATTTATATATAGGAATAAAGCTATTAAGATACTTTGTGTACTCTGCGCTATAGCATTGAGTGCTTTGCGGTCAAAAGAAAAGTTATTCTTCCATAAAACCAACGGTGCCACCAACCCAATTAAAATCGGCATTGTATCTTACACCAATCATTTTACCTTTACTTAACCGGGCTAAATTGGTGCAAAGTTGTGGCTGACCACCATCTGGCCATAAATACATCATCCTAATTTCTACTTTTACACCACCATCCGGAGATTGAACTACTGCTTCGTAATTTACTTTTCTTTGTAAAATCCAATTTTCAGGGTCAGAGATTTTATTTATATCTGCTTCCGTTACATCGATAATTACACCCATACCTGCAAATGAAAATAAAGGTTTTAGCACATAATTTTCCAAATCAGCAGGAATCTCTGTAATCTCATTTAAAAATCTGGTTTCTGGTACAAATTCGCTTTTAAGAAATGGCATGGTGTATTTGCTAATTCTGTAAAACCAATTTGGATGCGTTACCCATTCTATTTCCAATTTATCACGCGGGTCGAAACTATTTTTAAAAATATCTTCGTTATCAGCAACTTCATCAAAAATTAACCGATTGTATATTCGCTTCAGTTGAATGAGTTTTCCATTTTCCTCGTAAAATAGTTTATTATCAACTTTTTTAATATCCTCCAAGGCAAGGATTTTAATGCCAAGCATCTTTTGGGTTACAAAGAAATCGATAGCAGTTTTTTGGTTTAATGCATCAACATCCATTATTGCAACTTCATATGGTTGATGCTTGCCTATGATAACTTCTTTAAAAAGTTTGATGTATTTTTCTTCATCAAAACCACTTAAAAAATGGTTTGTAGAATTATCAATGTCAAAACATTTTCGAAAAGTATTCGCTAAATGTATTTGAAAAGCATAAAGTGATGGAAATCCCTGCATTTCAATCAGCATTGGCGATAATTCACCAGCTTCGTTTTTGCAAATTCCAAAATCAAAAGTTAAAAAATGTGGTTGTTTATTTTCATTTGGAACATTCCAGTTTGATGGTATAGATTTTTGAGTTAATTCCTTAAAATTTGGTTGTTTTATCAGCTCTATAATTTCCTTACCCGCTGTAATTAGTTTTTCTTTTAAAGCTTTAGGTACAAATACAGGTGTTTCTGCAACTCGAAATGGAATTTCTTTAAAGCCGCTTTCTAATTCATTTATGAAGTTTTTATACTTTTCTGTAGTAAATTGCTGGTTGTACTTTTGGCGTTGAGCAGGTATCATAATATTCGGTTTATAAAAAATGAGCAAATTAAAATAAATCTAACTTGCTCATCAATAGTTCAATTTTAGTTATGAATTCGGGCTTATGCTTCTTGTAAATTTCCTATTGCTTTGTTTAAGAAGTTAGGAAGAATAACGCTTTGAGTTAGTACAATTCTAGTTGGATCATCCAAACTATTTAACATGTCTAAATATTTTTGTTCTCCATGCAAATATATAATTGCTTTCTTCTTTTCATCTTGCAGCAAATACATTTTCATACCAATGGGGTCTGCTTCTGGATGGAATTGCGTACCTATAATTTCATCAGTAAAGCGGATAGACATCATACAGCGTTCTAAATCAACATGTTTTCGTTCTTTTTCTATTGCCAATAGCTTAGCGCCTTTAGCTTCAAAAGCTGCAAAATCGGGTTCGATTACCTGCCAATCTCTGCTATCTACAGAAAAAAACGGGTTTGTAATGCCTTCAAAAATTTGCTCTTTTTCACCATCATCAGTTAATGTAATTGGAAAAATTCCAAAAGCATTAGAACGCCTTTCGGTTACGTTTCCCAACTCAAATTTTCTGCAAGCCAGCTGGAATGAATGGCAGATGAGAAAGGCATATTTTTTCTGATCGTCGTTACTAAGATTGAAAGCTTCTATTTCATTAAGAAGATTAAAAAACTCATTTTCCCATTGTTCGCCTTTACTTGCAATTGGACTTCCCGGACCACCACTCGAAATGTAAGCATCATACTCAAGTCCTGGAATTTCTCCTTTCTGCCTTAAGTCAAAAATATCGAAAGAAAGATTAATGTTATGATCTTTGCCAAACCGGGATAAAATTTCCTGAATTCCTCGCATACCCTGATTTGGAGCGCCGTTATTCATGTCAATAACGGCGACCTTTAAACTGCTTTTATCCATTGTAAAATTACTTAGCGCCTATAAGTGTTTGAGTAGTAATGTAATCTACTACCGATTCAAAGTTACCAGTTTGTGCGTAAACCGCCAACTGCCTATCTGCACCTGTGCCATGTTCTAGTATTTTATGGACGTAATTTAAGTCATTTCTACATCCCAAATCATCCACAACATCATCTACAAAATCTAATAATTCTAAAACTAAGTTTCGGCAATTCACTTCCATCTCTTTACCAAAATCGATTAAATTTCCATCAATTCCGTAACGAGCCGCACGCCATTTATTTTCATTAATCAAGGCTCTTGAATAACTTATAAATTCCATGTTTTGCAAACGAAGTTTATACAATTTAGCACATAAAGCTTGGAATAAAGCTGTAAAAGCCATGGTTTCATCAATTAACATCGGGCAATCGCAAATACGAAATTCTACCGTATCAAAGAATGGATGTACGCGAATATCCCACCAAATTTTCTTTGCATTATCCATGCAATTGGTTTTAATAAGGAGTTTTACGTAATTGTCGTAATCTTCAATACTGTTAAAAATATCAGGAATGCCTGTACGTGGAAACTTATCGAAAATTTTAGTTCTGAACGATTTGTAACCGGTGTTTCTTGACTCCCAAAAAGGAGAATTGGTTGACAATGCAAATACATGTGGTAAGAAATATCGTACCTGATTTGCAATGTGAATAGCCAATTCACGAGATTGAAAACCAACATGAACATGTAAACCAAAAATTAAATTTGAACGGGCTGCTTCCTGCAACTCATTTACAATTTCGTTATAACGGGGATGTTCTGTTATTAACTGTTTTTCCCAATGTGAAAAAGGGTGTGTGCCTGCAGCGCCAATTCTTAAACCTTGCTCTCCTGCAAGTTGCGAAACGGTGTATCGTAATTGAGAAATTTCTTTACGGGCTTCTTCTGTTGTCCTGCAAATACCTGTTCCAACTTCTACAACAGCTTGATGCATTTCTGCCTTAACCTGATCTTTATGTATTTTTTGTGCGGCCTCAACAATTTTTTGGTCATGCGAAGTAAGCTCCCTGGTAACGGGATCAATTACCATGTATTCTTCCTCTATACCAAGCGTGAATTCATTCATTTTAGTGATATTTGGTTAAAATCCCTTTTATTTTTTTGGTGCTTTTTTAGCTGGTGCAGCTTTTGGCTTTTCAGGCGCTTTCTCTGCTTTTACTTTTGGTTCTGCCTTTACCTTTGGTTCTGCTTTTGCAATTAATGGTCTGCCAGCTACTGAAGCTTTTATGTATTCCCCCCAAGTTAAGTTGTCTTGACCAGGTTTTTGTGCTTTTGCTCTCTCAATGGCATAGTTTGCGGTTGTTTCTACTACCCAATCAAAATTTTCTTGACCAACGCTTTTAATATCTGCATCAGGCGCAGGGTTGCAGAAATCGATAGCAATTGGAATACCATCTCTCACCGCAAATTCTACTGTATTAAAGTCATAACCTAAATATTGGCACAATTTCAATGTATACTCTTCAACAGTTTTTAGCAATTTTGGGTCTGGACTTTTACCATCTACTGCGTAACGTAAATGATGTGGGTTGCGAGGCTCGTATTGCATAATGCGCACATGCTTTCCACCAATGCAGTAACACCTAAAATATTCATCAAAAATGATTTCTTCCTGCAAAAGCATTACTAACTGCTCGGTTCCGGCATGTTTATCAAAAAAATCTTCCTTATCATGAAGTTTGTAAACATCTCTCCATCCACCGCCATCATAAGGTTTCATATAAGCAGGAAAACCAGTATATTCAAAAATGGCATCCCAGTTTAAAGGCATTGTTAAATTAGAAAACGATTCGCCTGTTGTACCTGTTGGATGTTGTCTTGATGGAATTAACGCAGTTTTAGGTACCGGCACACCGATTTGTTCGGCTAAAGCATTATTAAAAAATTTTTCATCGGCACTCCACCAAAATGGGTTATTGATAACAGCAGTTCCGGTAATAGCCGCATTTTTTAATGATGCACGATAAAAGGGCACATCTTGAGAAATGCGATCGATAATTACAGCGTAATCTAATGGTGAATTTTGAAGTATTTTTTCTATTTGAACAGGTTCGGCGGTAATGCCTTTTTCTGCTTTTTGATTGATTCTCTCTACTACGGCTTCAGGAAAGGAGCGTTCCTGGCCAAATAAAATACCTATTTTTTTCATAAGTTTTAATTGTTTTTTAATTCGTTTTTCGAATAACGAGCAACGAAAAACGTTTATTTTTTAAAGTTGTGCAATATAATTCGGGAACATTTCTCGCCATATTGGCCAATCATGATCGGCATTTTGTCTTACATCCAACCAATGATTAATCCCTTTTTGAGCTAAAATTTGCGACAGTCTTTCGTTTTCTGGGCGGCAAATATCTCTATCGGATGTGCCTAAAACTATTTTCAAATAATGTAACTCTGGGTTGCTGTTGTTTAACAAATAATCCACAGGATTGTTAAAATAAACATCATCATTGTAAAACCCATCCATCTGGCCACTAATATCAAATGCGCCACTCATGCTAAACATGTGACTAACCAACCAGGGATGCCTGAATGCAAAATTGGCAGCATGGTAACCTCCAAAACTGCAACCCGCAGTAATGATTTTGCTATGTCCGGTTTCATGTCTGGCTAAAGGGGCAACCTCCTCCAGCAGGTACTTATCATACCAAATATGATTTTTAACTCTATCTGCGGGATGTACGCCTTTGTTATACCAGCTTAATTTATCAATACCATCCGGACAATAAATCTTAATTCGACCTTCATTTATAAATCCTTCTACAGAATCAATTAATTTGAAGTCTTTAGTTTCGAAATATCTACCCATGCTTGTTGGGAACAGTAGAATAGGGATACCACCGTGACCAAAGATGAGCATGTCGATATCAGTACCTAAATTTGGGCTGTACCACTTTTTATGTTCTTCTTTAACCATAAATAAAATTTAATGTTTTAAGGTATAAATTAAATTTAATAAAATGAATCTAAATGCATCAAAATTATGCTTAATGTAAAAATTGATGGCTGCTAATTGATAATTTATAAGGATTTGTACCTTTGCAATAATTATGGCTATGCCTAATTTTAGTGAGTTTGAATATTATGTACACAACAATATTATCAGTTAAAGTTAATTCCATTTCATTTAAAGTTCCTTCGGCTTTTTTAAAGCGTGAGGTTGATATAGATATTTATGTGCCCGAAGGTATTTTAGGCAACGAAAAAATAGAACTTCTTTTATTAAATGATGGTCAGGATGTAGCGAAAATGGATTTTACAAGGATTTTAGAAGAAGCACATCAAAATAAAAGAAACCATAGGTTAATTGTAGTTGCCATTAAAGCATCTTCAGAGCGATTAATGGAATATGGCGTTGCGGGTGTTCCAGATTTTAAAGGTCGCGGAGCGAAAGCCAATCTTTACAGCGATTTTATTATAAAAGAACTACTTCCGTTTGTCAAAAAGAAAATTGCAATGCCAATAACTGGTAAAGTTGCCTTCGGTGGTTTTTCTTTAGGTGGCTTATCTGCTTTTGATATTGCCTGGAACAATCCATCAGTGTTTGATTCAATTGGTGTTTTTTCCGGAGCTTTTTGGTGGCGCAAAAAAGATTTGGCTGATGGTTATACCGATGCCGACCGGATTATGCATTCGCTTATTGATACCTCTTCTACCAAAGCAGATATGAAATTCTGGTTAATGACAGGAACGGAGGATGAAAAGGCAGATCGTAATAAAAATTTGATTATTGATTCTATAGATGATACCATCGACGTGGTGAAATCACTGATGAAGAAAGGTTACAAACGACCTGAAAATATTTTTTATTACGAAAAAGTTGGCGGTAAACACGATGTGCCAACCTGGGAAAATGCAATGCCTGCATTTTTAAACTGGGCATTTGAGGTTTGAAAAATTTAAGGTTAATAAATGTTTTCCTTAATCAAAGGCAGAAACAAACAATTTTGTGGTTATGGATCACGACTTTTGTAAATACACCATTGGCATTCTTTTTTCCTCCAGCCATTTTTCTTTTTCCAATTCTATTTGCAACCTCTCTAATTATAACTAACCATGCTTATCTTAAATATAAATATAGTGGTGCTGTAATACTTGTACTTTTCTTTTTTATTTTTCTTGTTGGAAGTCCAATATTTTATCAGGTCTTTGAGGATTTAGGACTGGAACATTTAAGTTTTATGTATGTTGGTTTAATTACATTTTTAATGGTTACAACTGTTGTTAAACTAACTATTAAAGATATAACTATAAAATTTATTCAAGTTTTAATGATTTTAATGCTTGGTTTGATTTCTTCATGGTTAACGTATTTTCTGCAACAAAAATTTTCAGTTGTAACAATAGAGGAGGGAGGCATTAGCGTTGCCGGGCTTATTTATCAGACTTTTATGACGTTAGCTATAGCGTTAACACTAAAAAAATCAAATCCTTATAATTCGATGTATTATTCTGAGTCTGAAAACTAAAAGCTCATTAATTTTGTAATTATTCCTGCCAGCTTCAATCAAAACTAAAGTATCTTAAATAAAGCTGGTTCATGAAATAATGTCTATCTTCTCGGATATGTATTAATCCACTGAGTTCCTCTGCTGCGAATAGCCGCATAACTTAATTTCCGTATGCCTTTACTAAGCTGGTTTAACTGAGTTTTGTTTAGGTTAAGACTAGGAAAAGCTACGTTATCAGCCCAAAAAACTACTTCAGCATTCTTTTTTACATTAACATCGGCGGGCAAAGGCTTGCGGAAACTGAAAACGAATTTTGGGCTTTTATTATCCTCTGATATCGCTGCATAATTTACATATAAGGCGAAATCTGACTCACCTGGTGTGTTTACAAGTTTAAGGCTTTGTTCTTTCAGGAGTGTAGATTTGATTGCGCTTGCGATATCTGAAGGTAGAGCCATTAGTACAAAAAACTCGTTTTGCTTTATGATTTTTGAAATTTCCAGACCCGAATTTTCCTGGTTATTGAATAAGAAAGTTGCTGCGGTTTGGTTGTCGTTAAAATTAAAATAATCCTGATATGTTTTTTCTTTCGTAAATGGCAAAACCTGCTTATTAAACATATCCATATACGCTGCAGATTTAAGTGTTGATGCTGGAACATAAACTTTTATTATCGGATTAGAGACCCGGTATCTATCCCTAATAAAAAACACATCGTCCTTCTTGATCGTAATTTTTGGGTCGATTACACCTAATGCGCTATCAGGAAAAACCTTTGAAATCGTAAAACTAATCGCCTTGTCTTTTGTCGAAAAAATGTTTCCAATCATAATGTCGTCTTTAGCGCCAACATCTACAATAACTTTTCCGGGCAGGCTGCTAACAACCCGGGTTTGCAGTAAAGGAATAGTCGACTGAACCGGTAAGCCGATAAAATTTAATTTGTCTCGCGATAGTGTATCATAGCGAAATCCGGGCCTTTGCTGTAAATTCTGAACCACATCGATATCATTTTTTATCCTTGCAATAATTTCAGATAGGGGTAAATCGACTTTACTTTTCTCGAAAATATTTATAATTGTTTTGGTAAATGCGCCATGTGGCCTACCCCCTTCATCCCAAATTTCTACGGCCTTTTCTGCCCATGAACAGGCAGCCAAATTCGCAAAACGAGAATTAGGGGTTTCTGACGGTCTTTCGATTATGGTCTTGTCGGCGATTGTAAGGGTTTTGTTGAGTTTAAATGACCTTAAATCAATTACGCCTGTTGGAACAACTTTGTTTGTTTTAACATCTACCACTCGGTAAGGGTTATGGTAAACGGGTGGTAGTGGTGCCATGGGGATATTTTCGCTGTAACAGCAGTCGAGAATGCTGGTTAAGGTAACTTTCTTCTGAACAAATCGATTGAAAAGTATCTTTAAGGTATTATCTCTAACCAGGCATTCATAGTTTGGCGAATATAAATCGCTCATACAAATCGCCTGATTATAACCTTGTTTAACCGAGTCGGCTTTATTTTCCGGATTGATTGTATAAACACCATGGCCACAAAAGAAGAAAACAGCAACATCTCCGGGTTTACTTTTTTCGAGGATATTTTCCATTGCAGCTAAAAACGTTTTTTGTGTAGCTTGAGCATTCAATAATGTTTTTACGTTTTCTTTAGGAAAAGTAAAGCGATTTACTAAAAGTGATTTCATGCTAATAGCATCATTTACGCAGCCTTTTAAACTGTATTCATTGCTCTTTACACCGGGCTTATCGTAGTATTCATTAATGCCAACAATAACTGCATATTTATTTTGAGCAAAGCTCAATATAGTGGAGAAAAATAAAAGTGATAAAAACAGGGGTGTTTTCATTTTCGAGAAAGATTAATTTTAGAGTACTGTCTTTTACAAATTAGGCAGAAAGTAAAAGATTATGATTATAAAATATCCAGATTTTATAAGGATAAACATATTTATATGTATTAAATTTAACTTATAAATCTCTAAAAATGAAATTAATAGCTCTTTTAAGTCTTTTTTTATTTGTTTCAGTTACAAGTTTTTCTCAGAAACAAGTTTTGGATAGTTTGTACAAAGATTTAGCTTCTCAAAAAACAGATAGCGGAAGAGTTAGCGTACTGTATGATTTGAGTTATTCTTATCATAAATCAAAACCCGATTCTGCATTAATTCTTGCGCAACAAGCTTATAAATTAGCAAAGAAAATTAAATTTTTAAAAGGTGAATCATGGGCACTAAACGGTTTGGCTAATGCTTTTCATTCTTTGCATAATTATCCCCGGGCTATAGAATATTTCATAGAAGAACTGAAGATTCATGAAAAGAGAGGTCTGCCTGAAAATATGGCCAACACTTATATTAGTATGGCACTGGTTTATAGTAGCGAAGAGGAATATGGAAAAGCACTTTCTTATGCATTTAAAGCCGAAGAAATTGCCAAGAAGAATAGTTTTGCAGGTTTAATTCTTTATTCGAAACTAAATATTGGAGATATTTATGAGAAATCTAACCAGCTTTCATCAGCAATGATTTATACACGTAGTGCTTACAAACTCTCACTGCTTCAAAAAAACGATCTTATTACCGGAACATCATTAAACAACCTTGGCAACATTTATTTGAAACGCAAAGATTATTTAAATGCGCTCAACTATTACAGGAAGAGTATGCCGATTTTAGAAAAAGTAAGTGATTTAAACACTTTGGCAGAATGTAATTTGGGCTTGGCGAAGGTTTACAAAGAAGAAGGAAAAATTGATTCAGCGGTTTATTATGCCAGAAAGGTTTATGATTTAGCAATTAAAAATGAATTCTTCGCAAGAGCTGTAGATGCAAGTACATTTCTTGTAAAACTATATAAAGGAGAAAATAAAATCGATAGTGCTTTTGCTTATCAGGAAATTGCCGTAAACCTTTCTAATTCAATAGACAGTAAAGAAAGAGCGAAGGAAGTTCAGAGTATTACAATTGCAGAAGAATTTCGGCAAAAGGAAATAGAAGAATCAAAATTAAAAGAGGCCGAAGACAGGAAGCAAAAATTGCAATTACTCGCCATCGGCATATTTATACCAATTCTATTTTTTGTAAGTATATTTTTAAGCCGGAGGAAAGTTTCAAAAAAAGTAATAGAGTTTTCAGGTATTTTATCCTTACTAATGTTATTTGAATATCTTACTTTGTTTATTCATCCATTTGTAGCCGAAAAATCACATCATTCTCCAATCATCGAAATTATCGTTTTTGTGATTATTGCTTCTTTATTAACGCCAACGCATCATAGAGTAGAGCATTGGTTAATTAACAAACTAACTAAATTCAGGGAACAACACTTTTTAAGTAAACAAAAATTGCAGACAAAAGAAACGGCTGAAGACGTTGCATTAAATTCAGAAAATAGCTGAAAACTCTATCTATAAATCTTATTTCTTAACAGCTGGTGGCGCTTGCCCTGCTCTGCCACCTGTGTCTGTAGTGTCTGTCATTTTTTTTGACATTGAAGCCGTGCTATCTACAATTGTTGTATCGGTTGAGATAATGGTTGTTGTATCCGTTGTTTCAGCTTTTTTTTCGCTGTTACAACTTTGGAATGATAATGCAGATAACGCAATTAGGAGTGCGCCTCTAGAAATAATTGTTCTTTTCATAATTAATTTAGAATTAAGGTTTATTGAAGTTAAAAAATATTTTTATTATAATGTGTTGTTTTTCATTTAGTTATAAAATATTGATTAATATCAACATATTTAAAACGGTTTAGCTTTTCACTCATTATAGTTTTTTGCCTCACTACAACTTTGAAATATTTGTGCCGTCTAAATTTTTATAAAATAGATTTGAATGGAAAACAATACGAATACAAACCGAAAAGATCGTTTGGCTGCTTTTCTAATTAAAAATGAGATAATTACAATATTATCTTAGCATTAAATAGCAAGCTATATAGTAGAAAATCCATTTCTAAACACTATCTTTGCGCCAAATTTGAGGCGCATTTTATGCAAAAGATTAGAAATATAGCTATTATAGCACACGTTGACCACGGTAAAACTACATTGGTTGATAAGATTTTACATTCTTGTTCTATTTTTCGTGATAACGAACAAACAGGAGATTTGATATTGGATAATAACGATTTAGAACGAGAACGTGGTATCACAATCGTATCTAAAAACGTATCGGTACAGTATAAAGATGTAAAGATTAATATTATTGACACTCCTGGTCACGCGGATTTTGGCGGTGAAGTAGAGCGTGTTTTGAAAATGGCAGATGGTGTACTTTTACTTTGCGATGCTTTTGAAGGTGCAATGCCTCAAACGCGTTTCGTAACGCAAAAAGCTTTGGCACTTGGTTTAAAACCGATTGTGGTTGTAAACAAAGTAGATAAAGAAAACTGTCGCCCGGAAGAGGTTTACGAACAAATTTTCGAATTGTTCTTTAACCTTGAAGCAACTGAAGAGCAATTGGATTTCCCTGTTATTTACGGTTCATCGAAACAAGGATGGATGAGTACAGATTGGAAAGTGCCAACTACTGATATTTTCGCTTTATTGGATGCCGTAGTAGCAAACATTCCACCTGCACCAATTAATGATGGTACTTTACAAATGCAAATTACTTCGTTAGATTATTCGTCTTTCGTAGGTCGTATTGCAATTGGTCGTGTTCATCGTGGTACAATTAAAGAAAATCAGCCGGTTACTTTAATTAAACGCGATGGTAGAATTGTAAAATCAAGAGTAAAAGAACTTTATACTTTCGAAGGTTTAGGAAAAATCCGTACTACAGAAGTTAGTTCAGGCGATATTTGTGCTGTTGTAGGTATTGATGGTTTTGATATTGGCGATACCATTTCTGATTTTGACGCACCAGAGCAATTGCCTGTTATCAGTATCGATGAGCCAACGATGAATATGTTGTTTACTATTAACAACTCTCCATTTTTTGGTAAAGAAGGTAAATTGGTTACATCGCAACGTATTAAAGAACGTTTAATTAAAGAAACTGAAAAAAACCTGGCGTTAAAAGTTATTGAAACCGCATCTCCTGATTCTTGGTTGGTTTATGGTCGTGGTATTCTCCACTTATCTGTACTAATCGAAACCATGCGTCGCGAAGGTTATGAAATTCAGGTTGGTCAGCCACAGGTTATTGTTAAAGAAATTGACGGTAAAAAATGTGAGCCAATTGAGACTTTAATTGTTGATGTACCAGGTGAAGTTTCTGGTAAAGTAATCGAATTGGTAACTCAACGTAAAGGTGAGTTGTTAATTATGGAGCCAAAAGGCGATTTACAACACTTAGAATTTGAAATCCCATCTCGTGGTATTATTGGTTTACGTAACAACGTTTTAACTGCTACCGCCGGTGAGGCGATTATGGCGCACCGTTTCAAAGCTTACGAGCCTTGGAAAGGTACAATTCCTGGTCGTTCTAACGGTGTATTGGTTTCAATGGAAAAAGGTCAAACTACTGCTTATTCAATTGATAAGTTACAAGATAGAGGTCGTTTCTTTGTTGATCCAGGAGTTGATGTTTATGAAGGTCAGATTATGGGTGAGCACATCCGTGATAATGATTTGGTCGTAAATATTGTTAAAGGAAAAGCATTAACGAACATGCGTGCATCTGGTACTGATGATAATGCTCGTATCGCACCAGCAATTAAATTCTCGTTAGAAGAAGCTATGGAGTACATCCAGGCTGATGAATACATCGAGGTTACACCTGCAAGCATGCGTTTACGTAAAATCTTCTTAACAGAACAAGAACGTAAAGTTAAAGGAAAGCAATTTGCTTAATACCTAAATCCCCTGAAGGGGACTTTATAATATTACTAAAGCCTCGATGTAAATCGGGGCTTTTTTGTTTTTACCACCTAAGACATCTAAGAACAACTAAGCAGGGTTTAATATTATTTCGCTTTTAGGTTTCTCAGCAAACTTTGTGGTAAAAGGAATAAAATACTATCTTGACATAAAAATCCAAAAGCAAAAAAACGATTTTTCCGGTTATAGCTGTACTGTAGAAATATTTAAAATATCCGGAATTAAAAAGTTTTAACTGCAAAGAATACAAAGTAAATATAATGTTGCATCCGGCTTTGCGAACTTTGCGCTTCCCTTAAAAATCTTTGCGGTTAAATTATTAAAATGCTACATTGTTCATCAATGGAAAACGAAGATGTAAAAATCCTTAAGAAAAAACCGATTTTTCCGGTTACGCCTGCTTTGCAAAAATACCTGCGCCTTTATCAACGCGAAGCAAAATTACCAATTTCGTACTATGATTTGATGCAGTTTAACGAAGCTTTTCCATTAATGGATAAATTTGGTAAAGATTCACTTTGGGAGGGTCCAATATATGCGCAGGATTTGATAAACACCTTGCATAACGGCTTGAAGGAAATTTACGCCAATTTAAAGGCTTCTGGAAATCTTCGCATCGTCGAACACAAATATATTGATAAAATTGAATATTGTACTTTCGGAAACACTCATCCTTTTAGGATAAGGATTGTTAATCGCTTGAATGATGTTTACGATTATTTCTATATTAAAAAAGCTGATGCATCCAGAATTTACGGTTTGGAGATGGAAGAGATTTTATCTCCCAATCAGGTAAATTACTTGGTGGATGGTGAAACATTGGTTGAAGAGCATATTGCAGGCATTCCAGGTGATGTTTTTACCAAAGGACAACTTTACTCGCCAGAATTTAACCCAACACGTATTGCAAAAGAATTTGTAAAATTTAATGAGCGATGTTTAATTATGCTGTTGGGCGATATGAGGGCATACAATTTTGTAGTTCAGATTACGCCAGATTTTGATGATATTCAATTTCGCATCCGAGCCATAGATTTCGATCAGCAGTTTTATGAAGGAAATCTTAAAGTTTATCTACCTCAATTTTTTAAAGAAAATTTACCCTATGTGAAAATGAGTATGGAGCAATTGACCGAAAAAACGGTTTTGCAATATCAGCAGGAGGAACGCTCATCAATTGTTCATAGGGTTAGAAGCGAGCGCCATCGTTTAACTGATTTGCGTGATGTATCAAACCAAGAGGCTTTAACTACACCTGAAAATATCGCTTTGCTTAAGCAATCCATGTCTGATTATTTTAACGATCAGAATTACTTGAGGTGTAAAACCATGACTGATATTATAGAACTTAATATTAAAAATATTATTAGGCAGGTTAAGCTTTAAAAAAACGGCCGGTTATTTATAAACCAGCCGCCTTTGAGTAATTTAGGAGAGCGCTCAAAACATTTATGCATGCTGACCATCATGCACACCTTCGGCAAACTCTTCTACAATTTTATCATTAAAAGCAGGTAAATCTTTTGGTGTACGACTGGTAACCAAACCCTGATCTACAACAACTTCTTCATCCGTCCAATTCGCACCAGCATTAATTAAATCCTGTGCAATGTTTTTTACAGATGTTAATTTTCTTCCATCAACAACACCAGCACTTATTAAAGTTTGTGGTCCGTGGCAAATTGCCGCTACCGGTTTACCAGCTTCAAAAAATGCTTTTACAAATGCGATCGCGTCTTCATCAACACGTAATTTATCAGGATTGATAACTCCGCCAGGAAGCAATAAACCATCATATTCATCAGCATTTGCTTCAGCAATGGTTTTATCGACATCAACCTCGATTGACCAATGGTCTTGATCCCAAGCTTTAATTTTTCCACTTTTTGAAGAAATGATGTGTACTGTTGCACCTTCTTCTTTTAATCTTTTTACTGGCTCAGTTAATTCTATTTCTTCAAATCCATCTTCTGAAAGTACAGCTATGTTGCGATTACTTAATTGTCCCATAATTCTTAATTTTTAAATAGGTGATATATTTAAATACATTATTAAGGTATTATTGTTTTTGGAAGTTTAGACTTGATAGTTAAAAGCTATCGTATTTATGTCGAACTAAAAAATCCTTCTTAAAGCCTAAAATCAATGTTTTAGCTTCAATCATTTGTTCTTCTATTCCTCAAAAAATAGAAAGCTAAATTCCCTGCAATTACGATATGATTCAGAATATTTGGAACTAAGCCATAATATTTTGTAAAAATTTGAAAGCGTTCTTTCAGGCTTTCGTGATGTTTCTTTTTGCTCATTCCGCCAACTAAATATTTGGCAACATACCTATGAACGTTAACAATATTTGATGATTTTTTAGCTGCTTTGATTATCCAATCGATATCCGAACTGTATTTATATTTTATATCGTAAGGTACAATAATGCTTCGTTTGATATAAATTGCCTGATGACTGACATTCATTCCATACCTAAAACTTTTCCAATCGAAAGATTCTGGTGCTTCATGTCGTCTTCTGCCTAAACTCTCCCACTTATCGTTGTACATTTCTGTTTCGCCATAATAAATATCTGCACCAGGTGATGAATCAAAAATCTCTTCAACAGTATGTTCGTCATAAATTTCATCGCCAGAATTCATAAACAAAATATAATCGCCTTTGGCTAAAGCCAACCCTTTGTTCATGGCATCGTATATTCCTTTATCAGGCTCCGAAACTATTTTCGAAATCTGATTTTTATATTTTTGAACAACCTCTAAAGTTCCATCGTTAGATGCACCGTCGATAACCAAGTATTCGATATCCTTAAAGGTTTGATTGATTACAGAATTTATCGTTCGTTCAATGTCGCGAACGTTATTATATACGATTGTAATTACCGACAGCTTTGGCATATTAATTCCATTAACTTTTTAAGTGTTTCAACATTAGATAATCCGCCGTGCTTAAACTCCAAAATTCTGATGCTGTTTTTTGAATATAAAATATCTTTTCCTCTATTTTCTGAGTTTCCTGTATAATTTCTAAATGATGCGAAAAACTTAATCCAAAAAATGATTTTTCCAATTTGGCCGACACTGTTGGTCTAAATGTAATCTCTTCTAAATCAATTGTTTGTAATTGGTTCGACAATGTTGGTCTAATTTGAGTTTGTTCTTCCCAAGCTTCAAAAAAGAGACGCATTCGCTTGATGTAAGTTGCTGAAAAACCTCTTAAACCGGGTAATTCAACTTGCAAATCGGCAGAGAGAATTTCGATAACTTTTGCTCCCCACTTTTCTTCCTCGATTTTATGGGAGATAAATTTGCCTATTGCAAAGTAAAGCGTTAAAAGTTCTTTGTTAACAAGAGTTGCAGCCCTGTAGCGACTTTGTAAAATTGCCGATTTTAATGCTTTGATATTTTCGATATAGTTTTTGGATAATTCCATTTTACTTCGGTTGCAAATCAATTAGTGTTTCATACAAATGAATATGCTCTGCAGCAATAACTTCTTCCGAAAAATCGGTTAAAATCCCTAACCTTGCTGCTTTTTGTACTTCTTCCTTATTTGGGCGATGATAAAGCCACTCTATTCCATTTGCTAAATCGGCAGCATTCTGGTATTCAGCCAAATAACCATTTTTTTGATGTTTAACCATATCTGGAATGCCGCCAGTAGTAAAAGCAATTACAGGTGTAGCACAAGCAAGACTTTCCATAACCGTGTTTGGTAAATTATCTTCGAGAGATGGCGTTATAAACGCATCGGCAGCCGAGTAACATTTTGCCAAGTGTTCATCTTTATTTATAGTACCCAAAAAGGTAGTTTTGAAGGGAAATTCGGGCATTTCTGCGTTTTCTTTGTTCCCGAAAATTACCAGTTCTATTTTCTCTTTGTCAATTCCTTTTCGTTTAGATAAAATTTCTAGTGCTTCAATTAAATATGGTGTTCCTTTATGTTTATCGTTTTTTGAGGGCATAAAACCACTCATTAAAACAAACTTATCAGGATTTATTTTTAGGATTTTCTTCGCCTCACTTTTTACATAAGGCTTAAAAATATTTGTTTCGATGGTATTCGGAATTACAGTTGCTTTACGGGTTCCAAGCAAACTGCTAAATTTTACCGAACTTGCCATCCACTTACTTGGCGCAACAATGTGAAAGTTTAATTTGGTATAAGCCTTCTGTTTCCGTAACCAGGTTTTATGCGAAATATCGTTATCGCCACTAATTTTTAAAATGGGGCAATTGCCGCATTGATGATGAAAATTTTCGCAACCATAACGCACATGGCAACCGCCTGTAAAAGCATTACTATCGTGAAAAGTCCAAACGATGGGCTTTTCCAATTCATCTAGTTCTGCTAAAAATTTAGGTGTTAAAAAACCATGGTTAACCCAATGTAAATGAATTACATCGGCACTTTTTACCTCAGGATGATTTTTTATCGAACGCCCAAACCATTGTAGGCTAAAAGGTGTTTTTACCGATTTGCTTAACCATTTTGAATAATATCGTTCGGATAAAATATTGTAAACGGCTATGGCTTTTTGAATGGGTGATTTGCTGAAAGTATCAACCTTTAGATTTTCACCAAACTTATAATACACCAAAACTTTCGAATCAATTCCACTTGCTTTCAGGGCATCGCTTAGGCGTAAGCAGGCACGTCCCGCACCTCCATTTCCATCGTACGTATTTAGGTGTATTATTTTCAAATCAATTCAAAAATACATTTTATTGTTTACGAATATAAAAACTGTTGTGTATTTTCATCCTAATATTTTATTGCATTTTAATTGAAGGATGGAGCCTTTGATGATTAAAATAATTATTTAGAAAAATTAATGATTATTTTAATCAAGTCGGGTTTAACTTCCCAAAGCCAAACAAACAAAATCATGATTAAAACCCTACTAAAATCGCTTGCTGCAATGGTGTTTTTGTTGCCTTTTAATGCATTTTCTCAAGGTCAAACCTATTTTTCTGCGTACCATGCTTTAACGCCCGATGCACAAACAATAGTATTCAGCTACGATGGAGATATATGGAAAGTTGCTCTTCAAGGTGGCTTAGCATCGAGAATTACGGCCATGCAAGGTGAAGAAATTAATCCAAAAATTTCTCCAGATGGTAAGTGGATGGCTTTTTCTTCTAATCAATATGGAAATTATGATGTGTACCTAATGCCGTTGGCAGGTGGTGATATTAAGCAATTAACTTTTAACGATGCATCGGATGAAGTGGATAACTGGAGTTGGGATTCAAAAACTATCTATTTTACTTCTGGAAGATTTAATTCATTTTCGAGTTATAAGGTTGGTATAAGCGGCGGAACAGCGGTTCGATTGTTCGAAAACTATTTTAATACCACACACCATATTGCAGAAGCTCCGGGCGGGGAATTATTCTTCAGCGATACCTGGGAAAGCTACCGTTTTGCAAATAGAAAGCACTACAAAGGTGCTTATAATCCGGATATTCAATCTTACAATCCTAAAACAAAAGCTTATAAACAATATACGAATTACAACGGTAAAGATTTCTGGACGAGTGTAGATTCGAAAGGAAATGTATTTTTTGTTTCGGATGAGGGAAATGAAGAATACAATCTTTATACTTTTTTGAGCGGAAAAAAAACGGCTCTTACTAATTTCGATACTTCTATAAAACGTCCTTTTGTTTCGGCAAATGGAACAACCATTGTTTTCGAAAAAGATTATCAACTGTATACCTACGATGTGGCAACGAAAAAAACGGAGAAAGTAAACATCAGCACTTCCCGCAATCAGGTTTTAACGAAGGCACAGGAATATGATGTAAAAGGAAATATTTCAGCTTTTGATGTGGCCTCTGATGGTAAAAAAATGGCTTTTGTTTCTCGTGGAGAACTTTTTGTAAGTGATGCTGATGGAAAATTTATCCGTAAAATTACCAATGGCGGCGAACGGGCAATGCAATGTAAATGGCTTGCCGATAACAAAACCATTTTGTTTTGCCAAACCTGGAATGGTTACCAAAACTGGTTTACGATAACAGGCGATGGAAAAGGAACGCCTAAACAGATTACTAAAGACAAAGCCAACAATAGAGATATTACGCTAAATAAAACCAAAACGATGGGTGTTTATTTAAGCGGAAGAAACGAATTAAAGCTGTTGGATTTGAAAACTTTCGAAAGCAAAACACTAGTAACAGATGAGTTTTGGGCGATTCAGAGTTCTACACCAAGCTTTTCGCCGAATGATGAATATGTACTTTTTACAGCCTACAGAAATTTCGAGCAGGATATTTTGGTTCATAACATCAAGGGCAATAAAACAATCAATTTGACCAATACAGGTGTTACTGAAACCGACGCTGCCTGGTCGCCTGATGGAAAATATATTTATTTTACGAGTGCGAGAACTGAGCCGGCTTACCCTTCAGGGAGTGAAAATGTTCATGTCTATCGCATGGCGCTAAATAATTACGATGCGCCTTATCGTTCAGATAAATTCGATGATTTGTTTAAAGAAACTGCTCCTGAGCCTAAAGATGTAAAGCCTGCTGTTGTAGATAAAAAAACCGCAAAAACTACGGATACTGCTAAAAAGAAAACAGATGTTAAACCAACGCCAAAACCTGCGGCCATTATTACTATAAATACTCAAAATATTTTGGATAGAGTAGAATTGGTTAGTCCTGCATTTGGTAGTCAGTTTGGAACCGATGTTTTTGCTAAGGGTGATAAAACCTATGTATTTTATTCTTCAAATCACGAAGGTGGCAAAAATGCAATTTATCGAACAACTATAGAGCCTTTCGAAGCGAATAAAACTGAAAAAGTTGGCGAAGGAGAAGATTACAGTATTGTTCAGGCGGGCGATAAGTTTTTCACACTTGCAGGAGGTGTAATCAACAAGTATAACATTGAAGGGAACAAACAGGATAAAATTGATCATGCCTACAAATTTGTTAGAAACTTAAATGCAGAGTTTAATCAAATGTTCTACGAAACCTGGGTTGGCTTGGATGAAAATTTTTATGATGAAAATTTTCACGGAGTAGATTGGGAAAAAATGAAAAACCGTTACGCCGCTTATCTGCCTTATGTAAATAACAGAAGCGACTTAAGGATTTTGTTGAATGATATGCTGGGCGAATTAAATTCATCGCATATGGGCTTTAATAGTTCTGGTGCCGAAGAGCGCAAGAATCTAACTTACATTACCAATCAAACAGGAATTATGTTTGAAAATGAAAATCCTTATAAAGTTGAAAGGTTAGTTGCGAAAAGTAATGCATCGTACAGTGGAGTGAATGTTAAGCCTGGAGATGTATTAACTGCTGTTAATGGAACGCAAGTAGATGATAAAATGGATAGAGATTTCTACTTCAGTAAGCCATCCTTAGATAAGGAAATGACTTTAACCTTCTCTCGTGCGGGGAAGGAAACCTTCGTAAACATCCACCCTCAAAATTCTGGCACTTTAAAAAACAATCTTTATGATGAGTGGATTGCTAAAAATAAAACCAATGTAGATAAATGGGGAAACAACCGCATTGCCTATTCTTACATGAAAAATATGGGCTCAGGCGAATTGGAGCGTTTCTTATTGGATATGGTTGAACAGGAAGAAAATAAAGATGCTATTATTTTAGATTTACGCTACAATACAGGTGGAAATGTACATGATGCCGTACTGAAATTCCTTTCCCAAAAACCATATTTAAAGTGGAAATATCGCGGAGGTAAAATGGCACCCCAAAGTAATTTCGGCCCGGCGGTAAAACCTATTGTTTTGTTGGTTAACGAGCAGTCTCTAAGTGATGCAGAAATGACTGCAGCCGGATTTAAGCAACTAAAACTGGGTAAAATCATTGGGACAGAAACCTATCGCTGGATAATTTTCACTTCTGCAAAAGGTTTGGTAGATGGTTCTTCTTACCGTTTACCATCGTGGGGCTGTTATACAATGGATGGGAAAAACATCGAAAAGGAAGGTGTTAAGCCAGATATCTTTGTAAAAAACACTTTTGAAGACCGGCTTGCAGATAAAGACCCTCAATTAGAAAAGGCTGTTGCAGAGATTTTGAAGGATTTGAAATAATTGTATTGATAAATTGCTGGATTGTTATGCTGTGCAAATTTAGCGGCAACAATTCAGCAATAAAACAATTCATCAATCTTAACTTTCGATTTTCCTATTCTTTTCCGTTTCTTTGGGGTTGAATTATTTTAGCACATGGCAAATTTATTAACAGACAGAGCTTTTTGGGTAAATTATTGGGAAAGTAAAAAAGGACTTGCTGTTGAATTACCATCCGATTACGTTTTTCATCGCCAGCTGGCAGATATTATCAATAAAAACAAAGTGAAAAACGCGATTGAATTGGGTGGTTTCCCTGGATATTATGCTGTTTTTTTAAAAAAATACTTCAAAATTGATGTAACGCTTTTAGATTATTTTGTTCATCCGCCAGTTGTAAATGAGCTGCTTGATAAAAATGGTTTAACCGAAAAAGACATTCACATCGTCGAAACGGATTTGTTTAATTATGTGCCAGAACAACAATATGATTTGGTGTTGAGTTGTGGTTTAATTGAACACTTTAATGATACAGCAGATATAATTAATCGCCACATTGCTTTCGTAAAACCAGGCGGAACTTTGTTCATTACCTTGCCAAATTTCAAAGCTGTTAACGGATGGTTTCAAAAAAACTTCGATAAAGAAAATTACGACAAACACAATATTGATAGCATGAACCCGGAGCTGTTGAAGTCAATTTGCGAAAAAGCTGGCTTAAAAGAAGTGAAGGCTGGTTATTTTGGTAAGTTTAGCATTTGGTTAGAAAACGAATCTCAAAAATCAACAGGTGTTCGCTTATTCAAAAAACTTATATGGCTTAGCGGAAAAGTTTTTACAAAAATTATTCCTTTTGAAAGCAAAAGCTTGTCGCCATATATTATTTTAGAAGCAAGAAAGTAAATTACGGTGTCTTTTTATAAATCCCGAATTCGCTTAGCGTAATACAAACCGGCGATTTTGTAATGTTTAATCTAATTTTTGAAGTTGTAACTGGCTTATCCAATTTGATTAATCGCTTAGCGCCAATACTTGTTCCATCGTATATTTTCTTCCACTCATTATTTTCGAAAACCTCGATATTAAATTCCTCTATTCTTTGTCCTAAAGGAATGTATTCCTGCAGGCTGATAATGTCGAAAGTTTTATCAGTCCTTAAGTCAAACTCTAGTTTTGCCGTGTGGATATTATCTGCTGTTGCCCAGTAAGTCTGCTTGTTGTTATCTAAAAGTTTAGCAACGCCAAAAGCGCTACCTCGAATATTATTAGCTTTTACAATTGCTTTTACAGCTAAATTATTTGCAAAGGTATGTTTAACCATATCACCGAATACTTTTAAAGATGCTACATCGTCTTCATGCAATTGTCCACGAGTATCGGGCGCCAAGCCTAAATCTAAACCAGCGCCATGGCCAACGCTTTGCAAGTATAAATCAAACAAGGTTTCAGGTGTTTTTGGTTTTTCCGAAGGATGGTAAAACCAGCCTTTTCTTAGCGGTACATCGCATTCCGCAGGCATCCAATATTTACCGTTTCTTATACCCATTGGGCTTTGCGGGTAATTTGCTTGTCCTGGAACAGCCACATTTTTTCCTTCAGGAGGAAGGGGTGTAAAAGTTGCCCAACTAGTCTCTGCAGCGGTTCCATCTTCACTACCAACCCAACGAATATCCAACCCAATATCACTGAAAATATTTGCCATAGGCTGCATTTTTCTGGTGATGCCCCATGTATTATTCCAATCGTAGTAGGTCGTATTATCAATCGAGCGTTTTTCTTTTGCTCCGCCGTAATATCCATCTCCACCATTTGCGCCATCATGCCAACTCATAAAAAGATCTCCGTAATTACTATAAAGCTCTTTAAGCTGTGCCTGATAAATGGCCAGGTATTCTGAGGTTCCATATTTTGCATTATTCCTATCCCAAGGAGAGCAATAAACGCCAAAGCTTAATCCGTTTTTCCTGGTAGCTTGTTCAATTTCTTTAACCAAATCTCCTTTTCCATTCCTGAACGGGCTTTTAGAAATATTATATTCAGTTGTTTTAGTTGGCCAAAGTGCGAAACCATCGTGATGTTTAGCAACTAAAATAATGCCTTTCAGCCCACCTGCTTTAGCGGCTTTTATTATTTGTTCTGCATTAAAATCTGTAGGGTTAAATGTTTTTGGGTCAGCATCACCGAATCCCCATTCTTTATTTTCGAAAGTGGTTGGCGTGAAATGTATCAATCCATAAACTTCAATATCATGCCATGCAAGCTGCCTTTTTGATGGTAAAGCTCCATAAGGTTTTGGTGCAGTTTGAGCATTTGTTAGTGTAGTAAATGAAAGAAGTAGGATGGTTAGCCATTTCATATTGATGGGATTTGCAACTAAAGTACAAAGAATATCAATTATCGCTAATGGAATTTTGGATTATTTAAATAAACTTGAGTATGAAACAAGATCCGTTCTTCGCTTAACTTTTATTCATCTTTTCCTTAACAAATCGCTTTATTCTTTCCCAAAGATTTCCTTTACGGTTTGACAAGAAGTTTTTTATGGTTTGATAAGCTGCAGGATTTTCTCCAATTACAGCAGGAAATTCGGTTATTGGTTTAGGGTTGATGATAACATTATAAATATCGTTAATGCCTGAATGAACGCCTGTTCCGTCGTGTCCAATGTTATTAACTAATGATTGGGACGGATTTAACGTTAAACCACCCTTTAAAAAGATTGAAGCGTACCAACGAATTGCCCAGCTATTATTTTTGCCACTTTTGAATTCCTGCATCTGTTTCCAAAAATTCATGGTATTATCAATAGCAAAGGCTGATTTTTTCTTCCCATCAAATTGTTTTATCAAGCTATCAATATCCGGTTCAAAATTTTTCCAGGCCCTTGCCCAGGTTGCCCAACCCCAACTTGTTGCTGCTCTATAAAAAAATGTTTCTGGAAGTTCGTCGTGTTTTAACGGATACATATATGCACCGATATGCATCACTTTATCTTCATTTGCGTACCGAGTTAAACCTTCGTTAAAATAGGTTAAGGTATGCGGAGAGGTAACTAAGTCATCTTCAAAAACAATTACTTTTCCATAATCATTTATTAATTGGGTAACGCCAGCAATAACCGAGTTTGCTAAACCGGAGTTTGTTTTACGTTCTATAACTTTTACCGATTTAAAGCCATCAATTTTATTAATAATAGCCCTAACTTCTGCAACTTTCTCCTCATCCTGCTTGGTTTTGGCTCCATCAGAAAATATAAACAATTTACTTTCTGTTGCAAGATTATTCTGCTGCAGAAACTTAATGGTTCGTTCGGTATGTTTTGGACGATTGTAAACAAATAGTGCTATAGGAGCGAGGTTTTGCATGTTAGTTTTTTGCCATTTAAGAAATTGCTAATTTCTAGTTTAATATATTTTTTTTCTAATGAGTAAGGTATTGCAATTTAAATCTTTACCATTTAAGGAATATAAGATTCATATAAGTTGGATGCAAAAATATTAATAAATGGATTCGTAGATCTCGTTTACATAAGTTTTTTGCCCCTCATTAAAAATGTGTAAGCAATTAAAATTTATCATTAATCCCATTGGCTGTTTCAATAGTTTCATGTAAGTTAATAATTGAGCAACATGAATAGGCTGAACTCGCTCCACAGACTTGAACTCGACAATCAGGGTATCTTCAATCAACAAATCACAACGTAATTCTGCATCTAGCTCTAATCCTTTATAATTTATGGGTATAGTCATCTCAGATTTAAAACTAACATTTCTCGATTTTAGTTCATGAATCATGCATTTATGATACGTACACTCTAGCAAACCTGGACCCAAGGCCTTATGAACTTCAATAGCTGCTCCGTTTACTTTGTAAACTAAATTTTTTAAATAGTCTCTGGTCAATATCATATTATTCTATTTAGAAAAAAAAACTTAAAATGGATGTTTTTATGAATAGAGACTTAATGAAATATGAGCTTATATTTTCTTACATTTCTTATATGGTATGTTGAATTTAAAATATATGCAGATTAGAATCCGATTTTTGCGTTAAAACTGTATATGCATTAGCAAATTGTTCCTGCTTTTTTCTCCCTAAAAAATTTCCTAAAGCCTTTTTAATACGATACTCTAACTCAATTTTTAAATTTTTGCTAAAAGTTTTTGGTGCCTTTCTGTTAACAAACTCATTAAATTTAACAGTTTCTGGGGTTGTCATTGAAACCTTATCCTGTAAAATTTCCAGGCCTTCGCTCTGCAGTAAAAATCGAAGTGAAGTTGGGGTGTACATGTTAATATGACCATAATCTAAAAAATGTTTCATTCTAGAATCTACACCAAAACGATAATCTTTCGGCACTTCTACAACCAGGTATTTTGCAACCCTTTTTAGCTCACGAAGTAAAATTCTTTCATGCTCCACGTGTTCTAAAACATGTGCAAGAATTACTAAATCAAAGATATCATCTTCATAAGGAATCTTATATCCATCAAATGTTTGCGCTTCCTTTAGTAATGATAATTTTCTGTCTTTAATAATATCAACGCCGCTTTGTGCAATTTCCAAAGCATATAATTCGGGTGCAAACTTCCACTCGTTTAGGAAATGAAGGATACTTCCATCACCAGCACCAACTTCTAAAACCTTTTTTGGCTTAATCGCTTTGCAAACATCAACAATGTTTTGTGCTTTGTATTTTGCGCCAAGCATTCGCCAGGCTACATCGCTATTGGTGTAAAAATTATCGTAGGCAGTTTTTACTTCTTCGCTAATCATAAATCAAAATATGAAGTTTAAATGCCTAAACAGTTGTCTGCTTTGTAAAAAACCGATGTTGCTTTTTCATAAAACAAGCCTGGCGAAATTCCGCTGAAACTGATTTCTTTAAAGCCTTTCTCTTGCAGGAAAATTCTTGCTTGGTGGTATGTTCGGCGTTCACTATCATCCAAAACTAGTACTCCATTTGCTGATAAAGCATCTATACTATATTTACAACAGTTTACTCTATCGCGACCATCAACAATAATAATGTCGAATTTCTTATTCAGTAAAGTTGCCTTTTTAGCATATTCACCATCTCGCTCCAAATGGCAAAAAATCATTTCTGCATTTGCCGGACTGCTATTTTTAACTTTATCAAACCAACCTTTATCATGCTCTACAGCGGTTACTGTACCGGCCCGTTCTGCATAAAATAATGTAGAATTGCCTGAACCATATTCGAAAATATGATGGGTTTTTTCTATTCGAAAGTTGATAAAATCGATAAACGAATAGGTTACCCACGGAAGCGCATTGCCTTTTCCATCAACCGCCTGCTTTTTATCAAATGCGGTAAACCAGCCAATGCTGTTTAAGTAGCCTTTGTGTCCGTATGATAATAATGCTTTAAGCCTGTTAGGCTTTGCAATTAATGTTGTTAATGCTTTTATAGTACTCAATGTTTAAATATTTTTTGAAATGCTGTGACCAAAAATAATGATTTTAACATCATTATACCTTGTTGACGGGTTTTCGGGATTAATAAAAGGTAGAAAGTGGAAACAAAACATGCAATTAGGGTAGCTAATGAAGCTCCTACTCCGGCATATTTGGGAATAAGCCAAAGGTTTAAAAGGATGTTTACAATAGCGCCTGCTGCTGTTCTATAAAAAGAAATTTTAGTATATCCTTCAGCAATAAGATATTGAGAACTTGCCATTCCTAAAAAGACAAAAATACCCGACCAGATATGGATTGAAAGCATTATTCCGGCACCGTCGTATTTTCCACTGTAAGCTATGTGAATAATATCAGCGGCAAAAAAACTAATAAACAAGGCTATAGGAATATTGATATACACTAATAAATCGTAAAGATTCCCCAAGCGTTTTTGATACCTTACTAAATCAGTTTTACGGGCATTAAGTAAAGCTGGAAAAACAGATGTTATTATTGCGGTTGGTATAAAATACCAGGCCTCACTTAAGTTTTGCGCACTGCTGTAAATTCCTACTGCTTTGCTTCCAACGCTCTTCAACATTACCACATCAATCTTCATATAAATCGTAACCATCACCGCAGAAAGTATAAGCGGCGAGGATTTTTTTAATAATAATTTTGCTCTTGTTTTATTAAAACTCCAATTAAATATGTTTAAGCCTCGTTTTTGATAGGCGGTAATTAATCCAATTGCTAAAACAACAGCATCCAATATATATGCCACAACGATATAAATTAACGGCAAACTGAAAGCTATTATTAAAATCTTGAAAATGGAGGTAACTACTAAACTAACGTTCTGCACCTGAACAACATATTTGGATTGAACCTGAGATTGAAAATAAGAATCAATAACATTAAACGACTTGAAAAAAGATGCAAATGAAAGTAATGCGATTAACAATACAAGTGATTCTCCGGGGTTTGACGATAAGGAATGACTAATTAAATAAATTCCGATGGCAACGGGAATTAGCAAACCATTCGTAATTATTCTTAACCACAAAGAAGTGCCTAATATTTCATCTCTTTTGTCAGGCTCCTGAATAACTTCACGGACGATAAATGTATCAAGTCCTAAACCGCCAACGGCTGCTAATATGGCCACCAAAGATAATCCGAAACTTAAATCTCCAAATAAAATTGGCCCTAAGTACGTCGTTATAGCAAGATTTACCATCAGGCTGATAATCTTTCCAAACATCAACCAACCCGTATTTTTTAGATACTTGTTAAATGCTTCCTCATCAAAACCTTTTATGGCGGGTAATTTCATTAACGCAAAGATGTAAAAAATTGTTTGTCGCTTTATAACCTATATATAATTGTAAAGAAAACATTTATAGCAATTAAAGCGTTAATAATTAAACTAATATAATAGGTTATGAAACAATTCAGAATTATCTCCTGCGTTTTCTCCTTTCTATTAATTTTTACAGCGTGTAAAAAAGATAGTGATGCTGTTAAAGAACCTGAAATTTCCGAAACCTGGCAGGAACATTGGTTTGAACACAATCAATTACTCAATAGCGTTTTTTCTAATGATGATTTAATCGTTTTCTACGATAAGGATGTAAATAAATCCGTTACCTGGCCCAACGAATATTTAACAAAAGTTTGGCAATATACCAAAACTGTTTACGGTGGTTTTGGTTCAAATAAAAAACTATATGCAATTTTTCATACTGGCAAATATGGTGGAGGGCATCCTTCAAATTATTTTGAAGCCAGCCATGATAATAGAAATGTGATTGATGTTGGGCTAGTAGATCCCAAAGCGTGGGAGGGATTTACAGCAAATGAAAAAGACATTGTAACTCACGAAGTTGGCCACATTGTAGAATTTGCTTCCAAAGGAAAACACAACTCGCCAGCCTTTAAAATTTGGGGCGATAGTAAGTGGATGGAAATTTATCAGTACGATGTGTATAAAAATCTGGGTATGACGAGTGATGCAGAGCGTTGGTATAACAAGTGCATGGCTACTGTTGATAACTTCCCTAAAGCAAATACACAGTGGTTTAAAAACTGGTTTTATCCAATATATTCAAAAAATGGAGGTACAGCTGCGCTAAATAAATTCTTTGTTTTGTTATCAGAAAACTTTCCTTCCAATGGAACAGACTATTCAAGAGATATGAATTTTGGCGAATTTGTGCATTTTTGGAGTGGTGCGGCGGGTGTAAATTTAAAAGCACAGGCAACAATTGCTTTTGGCTGGACCACTGATATGGAAAATCAATTTAATAAAGCCAGAACAGATTTTCCAAATGTGAAATATTAGTTTTATTCTTGAAAATTACAAACCGAAGCTTTTTTCTATGCGAATCAATTGCTTTAGATGATGTTTTAAATGGATTTCAGTAAATCGAAACCACTGTTTTGCATTTAAATACCCTAACCTTGGGTGCTTTGTCTTCGAATGCAAATTTGCTGTAGCAATTAATGGATAGGTTAAATCCAATGCTTTTTCGAATTCTAAAATAAAATCTAGTGCTTCAGCTTTGCTTATTTTCTTTACCCTTTCGGCCAATCTTTTTGGTACTTTGTATTTCTTTGCTGGAGGGAAAGAACCAAAAAACAGAATCAGTTTTACGGCAAAATGTGTTGGTTGATTTTCTCCTTTTCCTTGTGCAGCATTTTCTAGCGCTAAAAGCGAAAGTAAACTCGCATCGAAGATATGAGCATAAACTTCGCTGTAACTCCAGCCGTTTATAGGTGGCGTTATTTGAAAAACATCATCAGAGTACGAAGAAAGTTTGGCCTTGTACGCATCAATAATATGGTGAAGTGAAATTTTAACTTTGCTCGAATTCATACATAAAGGTAGCAGATAAGCTTAGAATAAAGATAGTAACTCCTTTAAATGAATAATTTCTTTGTTAACATCTGCAGGTTTTTCTTTTTTGGTTGGATTAAAAAAAATGGCTTCCATGCCAAAGTTCAGTGCACCATAAACGTCAGCTTCTAAACTATCACCAATCATTATACTTTCTTCCTTAACCGCTTTGGCTTTATTTAAAGCATGTTCGAAGATAACCGGGTTAGGTTTGTTAGCACCAACATCTTCTGATATGATAACATTTTTGAAATAAGGGTTTAATCCAGAAAGATTCATTTTGGTTAATGTAGTTTCTTTAAACCCATTGGATATGATGTGAAGTGTATATTTCTCTTTTAAGTAAGTCAATACGTTTTCTGCTCCATCAAACAAATTTGTTTTAGTTGGCGAAATGCTTACATAATCATCTTCAAACTGATTAGGAACGGCATCTGGCCGTACGCCCAACTGAAGAAAAGTTTTATTGAACCTTTCTGCTCTTAAAAAATCTTTGGTAATTTTTCCTAAGTGATAATCTGCCCAAAGCTGGTGGTTATTTTCGGTATAGGTGCTTATAAATTCTTCACAAGATTTTAATCCCAATTCGTGAAGATTATAAATCTGATACAGTTCATTTAAAGTTTCTTCTGCATTACGGTCAAAATCCCAAATGGTATGGTCTAAATCGAAGAAAATGTGTTTTTTGTTTTTCAAAATTGTCGAATTGTTAAAACATTGAACTGTTAAAACGTTGAAATGTTTGGGTTGGATATTAAATTATGATGAATAAATCCTGGTCTTGCTAAAACTCCGCAAATCCTGTTAAATAATCTTCGTTAAATTTTTTCACCGTAAGCTAAATCACCTGCATCACCTAAACCCGGTACAATGTAAGCTTTGCTAGTCATTTCCTCATCAATTGCACCAAGCCATAGTTTAGCTTTTGGCAGGTTTGCTTTAACATGAGCAATACCTTCTACGCTGGCAATGGCTGCTACAATATGTAATTCTGCAACTTTATATCGATTCATTAATTCTTTACAGCACATTACCATACTTTGCCCTGTAGCAAGCATTGGGTCGGCCATTATCAGCACTCTTCCATCTAAATCAGGTGTTGAGATGTAATCCATTTGAATAATAAAATCGCCATTCTTTTTTACTTTTCTATATGCAGAAATAAAGCAGCACTCAGCCTTATCAAAAATATTTAGCAAGCCTTGCTGCAGCGGTAAACCAGCACGTAAAATTGTAGCCAATACGGGTTGTGTTTCCAAAATATCACATTGTGAAATTCCTAATGGAGTTGTTACTTCTTTGGGGATAAATTTGAGGGATTTACTGATTTCAAAAGCAAAAAACTCACCCAGTCGCTCCATGTTTTTGCGAAAACGCATAGAATCTTTTTGGATAGTTTCATCACGCAATTCGGCAATAAAAGTATTGGCGATAGATTTAGTCTTGCTTAAATCGAATGTTATCATAATTATTTAGTCTGCATATTTAACCATCGTACAGAAATTTTTATTGGCTAGTGCTAATTTTTTAATCCAACAATAAGTAATTAAAAACTTGCTGTAAAAGTTTTATCGGGATATAAAATTTTTGTGCTTTTTCTTACGCCACCGTTTACTACATGAACAATGCTCATTTGATCATCAAACATGTCGTATAAAATCGTACTGCTTACATCGATAGATTTAGGAGCATTAATTTTTTCTACTTCTAAATAAATATTTGTGGCTTCATGATCTTGCTCAAAGCCAATATAATTTAGCGCTACAACTTTGCCGTTGGTCTTAATCTGTAGATGCGATAACAAGTATTTCTTAATTAAATTATCCATTTGCGTTTTAAGCTCAGGTTTGGAAAGATCCGTTTTTTGCTTGTATAGTTTTGCCAAAACGGATTCAAAATCATCACTAAACACCCGGGTACTAATTTCTAGGGTTTTATCTTTGCCATTAACATTTACTTCTGTTGTACTTACATGTAGCGGATGCTTCAATCCTTTTGTATTGCTAATAAGTGCAAAAACTAAAAATAAGGTAACAAATTTGGTATTTAAGAAATGCATTTATACTGATTTTGCCTTTTTTATAATTAAAACTTTAATTTTATGCAATCAAAAATACTAAAGCTTCGCTCACAAAGCTAATTTATTATAATGCCGTTACAAGATTTTATCTTTTATTTTAAATTAGGATGGGAACACATCATAAGTGCCGATGCTTTAGATCATCAGTTGTTTATTTTGGCTTTAGTAGCCATTTATAGCTACCATAATTTAAAGCAAGTTTTAATTTTGGTAACTGCTTTTACAATTGGGCATTCGTTAACTTTATTTTTAAGTGTTACCGATGTTATCCGTTTTGAAAGCAAGTGGGTAGAGTTTTTAATTCCGTGTACAATTGTTTTTACCGCGGTTAGTAATTTACGCAGGAAAGATTTCTCTTTAAAATCTGTAAAAATAAATTATTACCTGGCTTTAGTTTTTGGATTGATACACGGTATGGGCTTCGCAAATTCGATAAGAATTATGTTGGCGAAAGATCAAAAAATTGGCTGGGGGCTTTTCGGCTTTAATGTTGGTTTAGAAGCCGGACAAATTTTTATGGTTATTATTATCTTAGCAGTTAATTTTTTAATTTTTAATTATAGTAAAATAAGGCGTCCGAGTTGGGTCTTGTTTGTATCAGCAGCCGTATTCAGCCTGGCTTTAAAAATGGCTTTAGAAAGAATCCCATTTTAATAGAATATAAAGATGAATAAACTATTTACATTAACAGGTTTAATGGCTTTTGCTGGTAGCTTGGCAATGGCTCAAAACATTCAAAACAATCCCGGTAGTAACCATGGAAACAAATTTGAACAGTTGGGAACCATTTTGCCTACACCGAATGAACAGCGTACCGCTAGTGGTGCACCGGGTGTAAAATACTGGCAGCAGCGAGCAGATTACAATATTAAATGTTCGCTTGATGAAAAAAATCTGTTGTTAACCGGAAGCGAAACCGTAACCTACACCAATAATTCGCCCGATCCATTAACTTATATTTGGTTGCAGCTAGATGAAAACGAGCATAGTACCGATAAGAGTTCAAATTATCAGGATGCAACAAAATTACCTATGGTGGGTACAACGCAAAGCATCGAAAAATTAAGCTCAACAGCTAATAATGGTTTTGGTATTAATGTTTTAAAATTAACGGATGCAACCGGAAAAAAATTAATCTATACCGTTAATAAAACGATGATGAGAATTGATTTGCCTGTGGCTTTAAAAACAGGGCAGAAATATATTTTTAATATCGATTGGAATTACAAAATTACCGATAGAATGTCTGTTGGTGGTCGTGGTGGTTACGAATTTTTCCCTGCAGATGGGAACTATTTGTTTACGATGACACAGTGGTATCCTCGTTTATGTGTTTATAGTGATTTCCAGGGCTGGCAAAATCACCAGTTTACTGGTAGAGGAGAATTTGCCTTAACTTTTGGCGATTTCAAAGTACAAATGACTGTTCCTGCAGATCATTTAGTTGGTTCAACAGGCGAATGTATTAACTATAGTGCTGTTTTAAATTCTGCTCAGTTAAGCAGATATAATGCTGCTAAAACGGCAACTGCCCCGGTAGAAATTCAAACACTTGCCGAAGCTAAAACTGCTGAAGGTAAAAAGGCAAGCGGAACTAAAACCTGGGTTTTCCTGGCAAATAATGTTCGCGATTTCGCCTGGACTGCCTCACGAAAATTTATTTGGGATGCAATGCCTCAAAAAATTGCTGCCAATAATAATACCGTAATGTGTATGAGTTTTTATGGAAAGGAAGCCTATAATTTATACAGCAAATTTTCTACACGTGCCGTAGCACATACCATAAAAACCTATTCTGATTTTACAATCCCTTACCCTTATCCGGTAGCACAAAGTATCGAAGCCGCAAATGGTATGGAATACCCAATGATTTGTTTTAATTATGGACGTACAGATGCTGACGGAACTTATAGCGAAAGCACTAAAAACGGTATGTTAGGCGTAATTATACACGAGGTTGGACACAATTTTTTCCCAATGATTGTAAATAGTGATGAGCGCCAGTGGACCTGGATGGATGAAGGCTTAAACTCTTTCGTTGAATATTTAACTGAAGAGCTTTGGGATAATACTTTTCCAAGTAAAAAAGGACCGGCTTATACAATTGTTGATTACATGAAACTACCTAAAGATGAGTTGGAGCCAATTATGACTAACTCTGAAAACATCGCTCGCTTTGGTCCGAATGCATATTCAAAACCAGCAACTGGTTTAAATATTCTTCGTGAAACCATTATGGGCAGAGAACTTTTTGATTATGCTTTTAAAGAATATTCGAGAAGATGGGCTTTTAAACATCCTCAACCTGCAGACCTTTTTCGAACCATGGAAGATGCAAGTGGTGAAGATTTAGATTGGTTTTGGAGAGGCTGGTTTTACGGAACTGAGCCATGCGACATCGCACTGGACACGGTAAAGTTTGCAAAAGCAGATTTCCCAACTACAATTCCTGAAGCAAGAGCAAGAATGATAAAAGTTGATAAACCTGCGGTAAATGCATTTCAGGATATTTCAAAAATCAGAAACCGTGACGATAAAAAGATTAGTTTCTATGCCGATAAAACCCCTGCAGCACAAGATTTTTATTACAAATACGATAGGGGCTTAGTTTCTGTAGATACTGCAATCGCGATTAAAACCCAAGGCTCAATGCCTTTTGAAGCCGTTCCGACAGCTGAACAGCAGAAATATGAAAATAAATTCTTCTACGAATTGGATTTCAGCAATAAAGGTGGTTTAGTTATGCCGATTATTGTTGAATTTACCTATAAAGATGGTTCAAAAGACATCGATAGAATCCCTGCACAAGTATGGAGACATGATGAATTAAAAACTTCAAAATTTTATGTAAAGGATAAAGAAGTAGAATCTATTTTAATTGACCCATTAAGAGAAACAGCTGATATCGATACCTCTAACAATACTTGGGGCGGTAAGGCAAAAGAAAGTAAGTTTAAGGTTTTCAAAGCTAAAGCGGCATCTTCAGTTCGCGGCCAATCTGTTGGGGTAAACCCAATGCAAAAGGCTGCGGGTAAATAACAGATTTTATTGTTTATCTATATGACAAAGCCTCGTTGAAAATCAGCGGGGCTTTGCTTTTTGGTGTTTTATTTTGAATTTACATAGCTTTTGTTTTGAATTTGTATAATTAATTTCGTTCACTAATGTATTGTTCTCCTCAATTAAAACCTAAATAGTAATGAACTTTCCTGACTTTCGGCTGTTTAGTCTTTACGCTCTAAATCGTATATTTGATACAGTCTATGAAATTTAAAATCACATCCGCATATCAACCAACCGGAGATCAACCCGGAGCCATAAAACAACTTGTAGATGGTGTAAATTCGAACGAAAACTATCAGACTTTATTGGGTGTTACCGGCTCTGGAAAAACTTTTACAGTGGCCAACGTTATAGAGCAGACTCAAAAGCCAACACTTATTTTAAGTCATAACAAAACTTTAGCCGCTCAGCTTTATGGAGAGTTTAAAAATTTTTTCCCCGATAATTCGGTAAATTATTTTGTTTCGTATTACGATTATTATCAGCCTGAAGCTTTCATTGCATCAAGCAATACTTATATAGAAAAAGATTTAAGCATCAACGAAGAAATAGAGAAACTTCGCCTACGTACAACTTCTGCTTTAATGAGCGGTAGGAGAGATGTTATTGTAGTTTCTTCCATCTCCTGTATTTATGGTATGGGGAATCCTGAAGATTTTTCAAGAATGGTTTTCCGTTTTGGAGTTGGGTTGCGGATTTCAAGAAATTCTTTTTTGCATAGTCTTGTAGAAATTATGTACGCCAGAACAACGACCGAATTCAAACGCGGAACTTTTAGGGTTAAAGGTGATACAGTTGATATTTACCCTGCATATTTAGATCATGCTTATCGGGTTTCTTTCTTTGGCGATGATATTGAAGAGCTTTCTGCAATCGACCCGGTTTCTGGTAAAACCATAGAAAAGCTAGAAGATATGGCGATTTATCCTGCTAACCTCTTCGTAACGCCTAAAGATAGATTCAACCAATCTATATGGGGAATTCAAGAAGAATTAGAAATCCGTAAAAATCAGCTTATTGCCGACAGGCATTTATTAGAAGCGAAGCGTTTGGAAGAAAGAACTAATTTCGATATCGAAATGATGAAAGAATTGGGTTACTGTTCTGGTATCGAAAACTATTCACGTTTTTTTGATGGACGTTCGCCAGGTATGCGTCCTTTCTGTTTACTGGATTATTTTCCTGATGATTACTTAATGGTTATCGATGAAAGTCATGTTACAGTGCCTCAAATCAGGGCAATGTATGGTGGCGACAGATCTCGGAAGCTGTCGTTAGTAGAGTATGGTTTCCGTTTGCCTGCTGCTTTGGATAATCGCCCTTTAAATTTTACAGAATTTGAAGCTTTGGCTCCTCAAACCATTTACGTAAGTGCAACACCTGCCGATTATGAATTGGAAAAATCGGATGGTGTAGTTGTAGAACAGGTTATTCGCCCTACCGGATTGTTAGATCCTGTAATTGAAATAAGGCCGGCAATTAATCAGGTTGATGATTTGTTGGATGAAATAGACATTACTATAAAACAAGGCGGACGTATTTTAGTAACAACATTAACCAAAAGAATGGCTGAAGAGTTAACCAAATACATGGATAGGTTAAACATTAAAACGCGGTATATTCACTCCGAAATCAAAACTCTAGAGCGGGTTGAGATTCTTCGTGGATTGCGTTTAGGTGAATTTGATGTGCTTATTGGAATTAACTTGTTGCGTGAAGGTTTGGATTTACCTGAAGTAACTTTGGTTGCCATTTTGGATGCCGACAAAGAAGGGTTTCTTCGTTCAGAAAAATCATTAATTCAAACCATAGGCCGTGCGGCAAGAAACGATAAAGGCCGTGTAATTATGTATGCTGATGGCATAACAGATAGTATGGAGAAAACAATCTCTGAAACCAATCGCCGTCGGGATATCCAAATAGCTTATAATTTGGAGCATGGAATAACACCAATGACTGTTGGGAAATCTCGCGAAGCAATTTTAGAGCAAACTTCTGTTTTAGATTTCTCACAAAAAGCAAGCGATAATAAAGCAAGAGCCTATATAGAAAATGCAGAAATTAGCATCGCTGCAGACCCAATTGTTCAATATATGGGGAAAAGTGAATTGCAGAAAGCAATTGATAATACCAAAAAAGAAATGCAAAAGGCTGCAAAAGATATGGATTTTTTACAAGCTGCAAAACTGCGGGATGAAATGTTTGCTTTGGAAAAAATGTTTAATGAGAAGTTTGGGAAATAGAAAAAATTGTGCCTTAAAATAATATGGACGGACAAAATAGAAAAGATATTTACCCGGGTTTGGAAGTTGGAATAATTCTTAAAAAAGACCAACGCAGTGGAAATGTTACCTACGGGATTGTTAAAGATTTATTAACTTCATCTTTATTCCATTCCAGAGGTATAAAGGTAAGACTTGATGACGGACAAGTTGGAAGGGTTTGTGAAATCGTTGAGGATTGATAATTTGTAATTCAATTGCAATTAATCCATCAAAAAGTAACAAAACAAGCGTTGCTACGTCTATATTTGTACAAATAGTTTAAAAGAATGCCATTAATTAAATTCCTTTTTATAACCGTATTAATACTTTGGATAATCAGAATATTGATTCGTCTTCTTCTACCAATGCTTTTTGGTAATCTTGCAAGCAAAATGCAACAACAAGCCACTGGGCAACAACAGCAACCTAAAAAAAAACCTGAAGGATCCATTTCAATCGATTATATGCCGCCAAAACCCGATCAGGGGAAAACGGATAAACTTGGTGATTTTGTAGATTATGAAGAAGTTAAATAAAATTTAAGTCCTGTTTAATTCAGGTTTTTTTGTTTTCTGCAAATTGCTTAATTACCATATTTCTTTTAGTTAATAGTTTTTTCATATAAATTTTTAATAAAAGTTCTTCCACCAGCCAACCCATAAAACCAAAAGGCATTCCAAATTCGAATACATCTATCATTTCAGTTTTATCGCCAATTTTATCAAAACGATGCAGGTGTTTCATAAACTTAAATGGTCCTCTTTTCATTTCATCGGTAAAGTTTAATGGTTTTTCCATTTTTGTAATTTTCGTTGCTAGCCTAAGTTTAAGACCAAAATGCTCGGCTTCCCAAGTTACTGATTCACCCAAATCGATTAATCCATTGGTTTTTCCTGCTATTGCTTTTTCCTTTGAGTTCGACATCGATTGAAGGTGGAGATCAATGTTTCTCGATAAATCAAAACATTTGTCAATAGGTGCGTTTATTATCGTTTTCATTTTAATTTAGCTTTTACCTTCCTAAACCCTTAAACTCAAAATATCATTAAAGGCATCATTAATATCTCCATATTGAAACTTAAATCCTGAATTTATAAGAATTGCTGGGTTAACCCATCTGCTTTTTAAAATCAACTCGGTTTCTGTGCCTATAAATTTTGCGCCGATTTCCAATAACCAAGCGGGTGCCGGCAAACCGAAAGGCATTCCATAAGCCATTCTTAAGGTTTTCATCATTTCTGTATTTTTAACTGCATTTGGTGCAGTACAATTTACAGCTCCCTCAATTTCTACATGTTCAATTAACCACTCTACACTTCGTGCCACATCTTGCTCATGAATCCAACTAACATATTGTTCGCCAGCACCTTGCTTGCCACCCATTCCAACTTTAACTAAATTTAAAAGTCTTGGAAATGCACCATCTTTTCTGCCCATTACAATTCCCATTCTAAGTGCAATTTTTCGTGTTTTTGGATTTGTTGGCTCGAAAAATATTTCCTCCCAGGTTCTGCAGACATCAATAGAAAATCCATAACCGATTTCGCCGGTTAAATCATCCTGAGGCTTATCTTCTGCGTGGCGATAAATTGTCGCAGAGGTTACATTAATCCAGAGTTTTGGTGGATTTGATAATTTGTTTAAAACCTGGTTTAGCAATTGCGTTGGGAAAATTCTTGAATTTATTATTTCTTCCCGATTTTTATCTGTGTACCTGCAGTTCACATTTTTTCCACATAGGTTAATTAATAAATCTGCATCATTAAGTTCTTTAGTCCAGCTGCTTTCAGTTTTTCTATCCCAAACCAATGTTTTTATATTTCTATTCTCAGTTTTTGGTTTTCTGGCTAAGATTATAATTTCATTGGCCATGATACTAAAGTGTTTCGCTAAAACACCACCTAAATATCCACTACCACCTGCTAATATGATTTTATTGTATTTCATAATTATATGATGAAGATTAAACCTAAAACAATTAAACGATATATTACCCAGCTAAAGCTCATCAATAAACTTAGCTTTAATATTTTACTTCGACGTATATGCTCAAAAAGCATCAAGCCTGCAATCATCAAAAAATAAGCTATGAAAAACAGTTGGGGAATGTCAATCCATTTTACCACTTGTAAAGGGATAATAAGTAGCAAAGCCCCGGCGAAAGAAATTGTCATCATGTTACCCAAATACTCCCACAGCTTTTCTTTTCTGTAGATAAAAATGATTATTCCTTGAAAAAATAGTTGTCCGCCGCAGATTAAATATTCCCTATACATAACTCCTAAAGGAACAAAATCAGTTAGTAAATGAGCATAATCTGTTAAAAGATAAGCGGTAACAAACCAGGTAAACAATAGATAGGCAATTCGGTATTGAATTTTAAAATCAGGTTGAACTATATTTGGTTTTATTTCTGCAGGAATGATAACTTTTCTGTTGTAAGATATAAAGGCGTAAATTTTCTGCATTAACCAGATAAAGGGATTGAAGGCAAATAATGGTTTAAATAAAGGCATTGCATTTCCAATAATTTTAAACAAACTTTTTATTCCATACGTTACTTCACCATTCTCTGTATCAACTAGGGCGATTTCATTAGCTGCTCTTTTCTTATCAATAAGCGGGCAAATGTAGTCTGGTGTATTTTGATAAGCTTCCCGTCCGTTTTTAGGAAGCATATTTAATTTTGTAAATGCTTTGGTGTAAGCGTGGCACATAGGGCACTCTTCATCGAAAAGGATTACATGGTTTGCTAGTGTTTTCATAATATTTATGTTTTTAAATTTTCAGTAAATAATGAAAGTTATAATTAAAAAATAAAGCCAATATGGCTTTGGGTTGTCATTAGCATATTCAAGCTAAATTTTACCTTAATACTAAGGTTTGAAGACTTTTAATATAGAATTTAAAAACCAGTTTTGGTCTGCTTTGAGCATGGCTTCCATAGTTTTATCTACACTCTTCGCTAATTTGTTAATATCTGATACAGACTTTTGAAAAGTTTTAAACTCAGGATCTTTCTCCTCGCCGGTTACGGAAGACAATTCACTCAGAATTTTTAAAACTGGTTCTAATTCACGTTTCTTGCGTTCTTTAGCAACCTGGCGGGCAATATTCCAAACATCTTTATCTGCAAAAAAATATTCTTTGCGCTCTCCTGCTTTGTGCTGCTTTTCAACCAGTCCCCAACCAATTAAATCGCGAACGGTCATGTTCGTATTTCCCCTAGATATGCTCAACTGTTCCATAATATCTTCGGTGGTAATTGCTTCAGGAGAAATTAATAGTAAAGCATGTACCTGCGCCATGGTACGGTTTATTCCCCATTCGGAGCCTAATTTACCCCAGGCCTCGATAAATTTTAATTTTCCTGCTGCTAATTCCATGAACAAATATAATTATTTTTATTAAAGTTTCAAAAATTATTGAAACTTTAATTGTTTGATTTTACTTTATACCTAATCTCGTCCATCAGCATTTGCCAATCTTTACCTTTTTCGTTTAAAGAAGAAAGCAAATTAGTTTGATTTAAATCGAAATAAACTGATAGTTTTAAAACTGGCAAAGCTAATGAAGGTTTAAACATTGTGCCAGGAGCGAAGCCTGGTTCATTATTTTTTGCCCTGTCTCTATCGAACTTTACGGTTGTATTTACGTATTCCTCATGCTGTTTTTCTCCTTTTATGTACGGTATTAACCACTCAACAGATTTTTTAATTGATGAAAGCTTTGGCGATTGATAGTTGTAGAAATCTTCACCCCCCGCTCTTTTTATCAACAATGCAAGTTTAAGCATTGGTTCTAAATCGTAAATGTGATAGTGCATGGCATCACGGTCTTTAAAATCTAAGCTGGTGCCATCTTCATTTAAATTAACTTCGATGTGTTTTTTAAATCTGTCAATTGTCCAGTCGATAAATTCTTTATTGTTTAGAGCGTAACCTATCTCACCAACTATTTTTAAGCGATGAGCATTCCAATTGTTAATGCCTGTACCTCGGTTTCTGTTCATCCGCTTACTATTAATCTCTGCGAGAGCAGTTCTTTTTAGCCAATCGGTAATAATAATTTTATCGCTTGCAGGAATATTTTCTTTAATTAAATCATAAGCTTCTATGGCATTATCCAAATTAGTATCATCAATTGGGTCTCCATTTGGCTGATTTAATTTTGCCCATGCAATAAGAAATTCATTAGACTTATTAAGATACTTTCTTTCACCAGTTATTTTAAATTCTAATGCTAAAATGAACATCTTATTCATATCTTTAAGCGCAAGGGCCGTTCTCTCTTTTTTAGGATTACCTTTCAATAAACCTTCTGTACGAATCGTATCGACAGGATTTGGCACTTCGTCCAGATAGGCATCAGCCAATATTTTAAAGTTAGCGTAAAGTTTTTTAGCACGTCCATCTTTTTTAATTTGCTGTTTTAGTGCAGTAATTTCTGTAGCATTTAAACTCACTAATTGTGCAAAAGAGACGCTTATCGAAAGTGAAAAAAGTAGAGTAATTGCTATAGTTTTCATGATAATTATTTCTGATGAGAGTTGATGTTTAAACAAATCTAAATTTTTAATGTGAAGGCTTTCAATTTATTCCTTTAATATACCGTTCAAATTTTTATTTTTGACGTTCGTTTAAACATAAACAATCCTTAATGAATAACTGGTTTAAAAACAATGGCACCCACCTAGCCATTATTGCAATTTTTGTAGTCATTTGTTTTGCCTACTTCAGTCCTGTTTTGCAGGGGAAAGCGCCTGCACAAAGCGATGTTATCCAATCCAAAGCCATGCAAAAGGAAATTATGGATTTCAGGACTAAGGATGGTAATGGCCCACTTTGGACTAACCAGATGTTTGGTGGAATGCCTGCTTATCAAATATGGGTACAATATGCGTATAACGGTGCAACCTATGGTATTGCTTTAATTACGAAAGCATTGCCAAATCCGGTTGGAACTGTAATGCTATTTCTGCTTGGTGCTTATTTTCTATTTATTGTGTTAAGGATAAATCCCTGGTTGGCTGCTGCGGGTGCAATCGCCTTTGCATTTACCTCATATAATTTTGTGCTCATTGCTACAGGCCACAGCAATAAAGCTTTAGCAATTGGTTTCTTTGCTCCAATTTTAGCAGGAATTATATTAACCTTTAGAGGGAGATACTGGTACGGCGCAAGTTTAACTGCATTGTTTTTAGCATTGGAAATCAGATCCAATCACGTGCAAATGACATATTATCTTTTCCTTGCAATATTAATTTTTGTTGGAATTGAGGTATATCAATCATATAAAGCTAAAATGCTTCCTGCTTTAGGAAAAGCTCTCGGATTTCTGAGCGTTGCAGTTTTAATTTCAGTTATGGTAAATGCAAGTTTATTATGGACAACTTCAGAATATGCTAAAGAAACTAATCGGGGCAAATCTAACTTAACTTCAGCAAATGCAGAAAAGGGAGCAGGTATGTCTAAAGAATATGCTTACGGTTGGAGCCAGGGTGTTGGAGAAACCTTTAGTTTTCTTATTCCAAATTTATATGGAGGTAAAACCAGTATTGATGAACTGGTGAAACCAGAAAGTAATATGTATAAGGCTGTTGCCGAAGTTACGGGTGGAGATCAGGGACAAACTATACAAGCAATTCAATCATTAGGTCAACAATTAAACATGCAAGAGTACTGGGGTGAGAAACCAAGTACCTCAGGCGGTTATTACTTTGGAGCTATAATTTGTTTCCTTTTTGTGTTTGGATTATTTATTGTTCGCAGCCGGTTAAAGTGGTGGATATTATCGACAACAATATTATTTATTTTACTTTCTCTTGGTAAGAACTTCCCGCTTGTAAGCGATCTGTTTTTCGATTATTTTCCATTGTACAACAAGTTTAGAGCAGTAGAATCTATTTTGGCTGTTGTTGGTTTATTAGTTCCTGTATTAGCATTCCTGGCCATAAAAGAAGCACAAGAGGGAAGTATCGATCAAAAAGTTTTAGTGAAAAAATTAATGTGGTCTGCGGGAATAGTTGGCGGTTTTGCCCTTATTGTAGCTTTAATTCCAACGTTGTTCTTTGGCTTTAAAACTTCCAATCATGCTGAGATTGTGCAAGCACTAACTCAAAGTTTGCAAAATAATGCAGCCATTGCACAAAAAATTGCGAATGGGTTAGTGGAGGATAGAATTTCTATTGCTCGTGCTGATGCGTTTCGTTCTTTCCTTTTTGTGGTCATTGGCTTCGGAATTGTTTGGGCATTTATCACTAAGAAAATGAATATGCAGTTTGCGTTTGGCTTATTAAGCCTTGCAATTTTAATAGATATGTGGCAGGTTGATAGAAGATATTTAAATAATAAAAACTTTGAAACGAAATCTACTTTAGAAAATTACTTTCAACCTCGTGATGTAGATAACTTTATTGCTGCAGATAAAGATCCTGATTTCAGGGTTTTTGATATGTCAATTTCAACATTTCAGGATGCAAGTACTTCTGCTTTCCATAAAACAGTTGGTGGTTACCATGCGGCTAAATTGAAACGTTATGATGAGCTCATTCAAAATCAATTCACAAAAAGCATCAATCAAGATGTTTTAGATATGTTGAATACTAAATACATCATCAGTCAGGATCAAAAAACAGGCTCATATAAAATGCAGCGTAACCCAACTGCTGCGGGCAATGCCTGGTTTGTTGGTAGTGTTCAATATGTAAAAAATTCTGATGAGGAGATGAAAGCCATCAGCAGTTTCGATGCAAAAAAAGAAGCTATTGTTGATGAAAGTTACAAAGGCTTAATGAACAGCAAAATTTTAGGCACAGGAGAAGAAGGCTTCATCAAATTGACAAACTACAACCCCGATCATTTAACCTACGAATACTCTACAGCTAAAGATGTAGTTGCAGTTTTCTCTGAAATTTACTACAACAAAGGCTGGAAAATGTATATCGATGGTGTTGAAAAACCTTATTTTAGAGCTGATTATGTATTACGTGCTGCTCAATTAGAAGCTGGGAACCATAAACTTGAATTCATCTTTCACCCTACATCATATTATACAGGCGAGAAGATTTCATTAGCAGGTTCTATTTTGTTGGTAATTGGTTTAGGATTTGGCTTCTATTCAGAAAACAAGAAAAAGAAACCAGTTAAAGCGTAAAAACAAGCTTTTAAACGAATAAATTTTATAAAATACCCATGGGCATATTTGCTTATGGGTATTTTTGTCTGATGTCATTTCAATATAATTATTAATCAAATGATTAAATTTAACAATATCATAACATTTGTTTGATATACAGTGTCTTACATTTGTATATAAAATCAGATGTAATGTTAGAATCATTCTTTGCGATTTGTCTTTTAGTCGTTGTACTTTATTTCTTTAGCCCTTTTGAGGTAAAACTCGATGAGGAAGAGGAATGGTAAAATAGCTTCTATATATTCAAACTGCTTTTTTAAAGCGGTATTAAAATTTCCTCCCCCTAAAATTCTCATTTATGGATAAAAGAAATGTCGATGTAGTCGTAATATCCGATGTACATTTGGGCACCTATGGTTGCCACGCAAAAGAACTTTTGAAATACTTAAAAACCATTAAGCCTAAAACACTTATTTTAAATGGTGATATTATTGATATCTGGCAATTTAGCAAAAGCTATTGGCCAGAATCTCACATGAAGGTAATCCGTAAGTTAATGAAGTTTGTTTCTGAAGGCGTAGAAGTTCATTATTTAACCGGAAACCACGATGAAATGTTAAGAAAATTTGATGGTATGGAAATGGGTTCATTTCATTTAGGAAATAAACTCATCATGGAAATCGACGGTAAGAAGGCCTGGTTTTTTCATGGAGATGTTTTTGATGTAACCATGCAACATTCTAAGTGGTTGGCAAAGATGGGGGCAGTAGGCTACGATACCCTAATTTTGATAAACAGTTTTGTAAACTGGATACTCAATGCATTTGGCCGGGAAAAAATGAGCTTTTCTAAAAAGATAAAAGCCAGGTTTAAGGATGCGGTAAAGTTTATCAATAGTTTTGAGCAGGTGGCTGCAGAACTAGCGATAGAAAAGGGGTACGAATATGTGGTTTGCGGTCATATTCATCAGGCTGAAAAGAGAGAAATTGTTACAGACAGTGGGAAAGTGACGTATCTAAATAGTGGCGATTGGGTTGAAAGTTTAACTGCCTTAGAATATAATGACCAAAGCTGGAGCATTTTTAAATACGAATATAAAGATTTTGTTAAGGATGAAATTGATGAAGGAATCCTTTCTGACGCAGAAGATTTAAAGAGCAAATTGGATATTAATTTACTTTTGCAAAATATAAAGTATGAAATTGCCCGATAATTTTAGATATTCGGTTTTTAACAAATGAAAATACTTTACGCAATACAAGGCACCGGAAATGGACACATTAGCAGGGCAAGAGAAATTATTCCCTTGCTTCAAAAATATGGTGAGCTGGATATTTTAGTTAGTGGTACCCAAGCCGACGTAAAATTAAGCCAGCCTGTTAAATATCAATTACATGGTTTCAGTTTCATTTTTGGAAAAAAGGGGGGCGTAGATCATTTCAGAACCTGGCTAAGTATGAATCTTTTCCGTTTCAGAAAGGATATGAGCCAGCTTCAGCTAAAAGATTACAACCTTATTGTTAATGATTTTGAACCCGTTAGCGCATGGGCTTGTAAGTTACAGGGCATAGAATGTGTCTCATTAAGTCATCAGGCTGCTTTTAAATCTAAAAAGGTTCCAAGACCAAGAACTATCGATTGGGGGAAAGTTATTCTTAGCCATTATGCGCCAACGAAATATCATATAGGATTTCACTTTGATAGGTACGACGATTTTATTTATACACCCGTTATTCGTTCAGAAATCAGGGCATTGGAAAGTAAAAACCTTGGTCATTATACGGTCTATTTACCGGCAGTTGATGATAAGCGGATAGTGAAGTTACTCGTTCAAATACCAAATGTTATCTGGCAGGTTTTTTCGAAACATAATAAAGAGGCTTATCAGGAGCAAAATGTTTATGTTGCGCCTGTTAATAACGAAAAATTTAATAAAAGCCTGGCAACTTGTGAAGGTTTATTTACCGGAGGTGGCTTTGAAGGACCTGCAGAAGCTTTATTTTTGGGTAAAAAACTTTTGGTTGCACCAATGCGTTTTCAGTTTGAACAACAATGTAATGCCTATGCTTTAAAGCAGTTTGGATTACCTGTAATTTGGGGAAGTGTAAAAAACTGGCTGCCAATAATTAAAGATTGGGTTGCAAAACCTCAACGGCATCAATTCAATTTTCCTGATGAAACTGCGAAAATTATTGATGATATGGTTAAAAAGTACGCAAGAGTTTAGCCAGTAAGCCATTTAGGGCTCAGAAGTTGTTTCTGCATCATGCTTTACACATAAACCTTCCACCGTCTTACCCTCTACCTTTTTTTGCTTTTCTCTTAAAATAATTTGTTTACTTTGCCCATTCTTTAGCATGGTATGATTAATCAGTTCAAAAAATTAAATCCCATTAACCTTATTTTATTGCTGGCGTATACATTTTTCATGCGTATTTTTATGTTTTATGAGATGCCAGCTCAGCTAAATTTCGATTTTCTTGAACCCTTTGCCAGATTACTTATTAATGTTAATTTGGAGAATGTATTCTCTTCTTCGGCCAATATATTTTTTGCGGGTATTTTAGTATTTACACAGGCTTTAATTTTTAACAGGATAATTAACAACCATAACCTTTTAGCCAAACCAAGCTTTTTACCAGCTTTAATGTATATAACAGGAGCCAGCTTGTTTTTACCATTCATGGTTTTAAGTCCGGCATTACTGTGTAACTTCTTATTAATATGGTTAATTGATAAATTTCTGAAGCTAAATAAAAGCCTGAATTCTATAACTACAGTTTTTGACATCGGGATGATTATAGCAATAGGAACATTGATTTACTTTCCGTTTATGGCCATGTTGGTCATGATTTTTCTATCCCTCATGCTTTTTCGTTCATTTAACTGGCGAGAATGGGTTGCAGGGTTAGTTGGTTTTTTAACTGTATTTTTTTTCCTGGCTGTATTTTATTTTTGGAAAGATAATCTGAGTTCGTTTTATCAAATCTGGAAGCCTTTGGGGAATAAATTCCCATCAGTTTTTAAAATAAATTATAATGATTACCTGGTTTTAATTCCTGTTGCCGTTATAATCATTTTAGCATCATTACAGCTTCGTGAAAACTTTTTCAGAAGTTTTATTAGTACCAGAAAAGGTTTTCAAATGCTGTTTTTTATGTTTCTGGTATCAGCTGCAAGTTTTTATCTTAAACCTGATTTTAGAACCTGGCATTTTTTGCTTGTTGTGACACCAGGCTCTGTATTATTGGCCTATTATTTCAGCAATGCTAAAAAGCGATGGTTTTACGAAACCTTATTTCTGCTCTTCATTATCTCGGTACAGTACTTTCTCTTTGTTTAACCTTTTTTAACAAAATGATGCCTCGAAACTTGTTAAAGATTAATAGCTTTGTGGCACAATTGTTAAGTTTTAAACTTTTCAATACAGGTTGTGATGATGAGGTAATTGATTCTTATTTAGATAAATGCATAATTTAAGTATTGATATTGGAAATACATCAACGAAGGTTGCCATTTTTGAAGGAAAGGAAATTGTACATTATCAACGCCTTAGCAAAATAACGGATAATGATTTAATCGATCTGATAGAAAAATTTAGCATCAAAAAATCGATAATTAGTACAGTTGATGAGGAAATAATATCTCTGGAAAACTTATTAAAAAGCAAAACAACTTATGTACGTTTTTCAGCTTTGCTTTCAAACGGTGTACAAAATAAATATAAAACTCCATCAACTTTAGGGTTAGACAGATGGGCTGGCATATTGGGTGCAAACGCAATATTTAGGACAAAGGCATGTTTAGTTATTGATGCCGGAACCTGTATAACCTACGATTTGCTTAACGCAAAGAGCGAATATTTCGGCGGCAGCATAAGCCCCGGAATAACCATGCGGTTTAAAGCTGTACACGAGTTTACGGGTAGGCTGCCTTTAGTGAATTGGGATGCTGAAAATAATATACCTAATGGAATTGATACAGTTTCGGCGATAAAAAATGGTGTTTTACAGGGTGTAAAAAATGAAATTGAAGGGTTTATAGCCCTTAATAATATAAAAGAAAGTGCCTTAAAGGTTATTATTACAGGTGGTGATGCTGATTTTTTGTTTAAGCAATTACAAAACAGCATCTTTGCGCCTCAAATAATAAAAGATCCTTACTTGGTATTAAAAGGATTAAATGAAGCTATTGCAGATTAGAATGTACAAAAGAATAAATTATATTGCAGCCATACTCGTTTTAGTTTGTGGTTTGGGTGTTCAGGCACAGGTTACCACTTCATCGCCATATTCAAGATATGGGCTTGGAAATATTAAAGGTTCTTTGCTTCCTCAATTGAGGGCGATGGGCGGTATTTCTACGGCCGTAAATAAAGTAAATGGGTTTAACTACATCAATATGCAAAACCCTGCATCTTATTCTGGTGTAACTTTAACAACTATTGATATTGGTATGAGCGCAAGTTTGAACAATTTATCAAGGAATGATTTAAGCGAAACAACTTTTAATTCTACTTTTAGCCATCTTGCATTTGCTATTCCAGTTACTCGTCGCTCGGCATTTAGTTTTGGTATATTGCCATATTCTGATTTGGGATACAGTTACAAAAACACAACTAAAGTAGACACCATGTCTGTTGATCAGCTTTACGAAGGCGAGGGTGGCTTATCTAAAGCATATTTAGGTTATGGTTACCGTTTTGGAGATCATTTAAGCATCGGCGCTAATGTTGAATATATATTTGGTAATTTACTAACCACCCGTGCAACAGAGTATTCGGATGTTGGTGCATTGAACTCAAAATTACAAAATAAAAATAGTGTTGGTGGCATAAACTATTCTTATGGTATTCAATATAACTTTAACATTGCCCCAAAAACAGTAGTTACCTTAGGTTATTCGGGTAGCAGTTCGGGTAAAATTAATTCGAGTCAATCGTATTTTGCTACCGTTTACAACAGAGATGCTAATGGAAATGAAAATACTGCTTTAGATACTTTAAGTTCTGTAGTAAGTGCAAAATCGAATTTAACATTGCCTTTAACGCATAACTTTGGTATTGCAATACAACAAACTGATAAATGGTTAATTGGTGCGGATGTTAGAATGAGCAAGTGGTCTAACGTAAGTATCAATAATATTAATCAAGGTTTACAAAACAGTTATGGTGCATCATTAGGCGGACAATTTACACCTGATATTACATCTTATAACAACTATTTCAAAAGAGTTGATTATCGTTTAGGTTTTAACTACGACAAAACATACATTCAAATCGGTAATCAGGATATTAAACAAATGGGTGCTTCTTTAGGATTTGGTTTCCCGCTTCCATCAGCAAATGGCTTATCTTTTTATAAAATAAACTTTACAACAGAAATTGGTCAGCGTGGTACATTAACCAATAATCTGGTAAAGGAGAAATTCATCAACTTCCATTTAGGTTTTACATTGAACGATACCTGGTTCCGCAAGTATAGAGTAGACTAATTATGCGCAAGGCATTTTTGTATGTTGTAATTCTTGGGTTGCCATTGTTTATGGTTTCCTGTGGAGATGACGACCTAAAAAAAGCCAACCCGGTTAGTAATCAAAAAATAATTCTTAACCGAGATAGAACACTTGGTGTCGAAATTATTTACAGTGATTCTGCAAGGGTGAAAGCAAAAGGAAATGCACCAATTATGGATAAAGTTACGGCTGATAATGGCAGTACTTACCAGGAAATGATTAAGGGTGTAAAAATTGATTTTTTTAATGTAAACCAGCCAGGAGTAATTGATGGCACATTAATTTGTGACTATTCGATTAGGAGAGATCAGGAGCAAAAAACATTTTTCAGAAAAAATGTAGTTGTTAAAAATGCCAAAGGCGATACCTTTTCATCTGAAGAATTAATTTGGGATGAAGCAAAAAAGCTTTTTTATTCTACACAAAGAGTTACGATACAAACAACGGATGGTAATGTTATTGAGGGCATAGATTTTGAAGCACCTCAGGATTTTAGCACGTATAAGATTAATACAGCAAGTGGGCAGGCTGTATTAAAAGATGCAATTGCACCATAGAAAAACCAAAATTTCCCTTCTCTATTTGCTTAAAAATTAAACAGTTGATAAATAAAATTTTGTGTTTTCTTTTTTGAGGCAAATTTGTATCTTGCGCCCTCTTAAAAAAAACTAAATAATATAAAGTACAATATGGGATTAATGACATTTTTGCGTAACCGTGCAGGCTATATACTGGTCTTTGCAATTGGTTTTGCAATTGTTGCATTTTTAGTAGGTGATGCAATTAACGTGGGTAAGCCTTTTTGGGCCGCAAACCAAAAAACAGTTGGTTCGGTTGATGGAAACGATATCAGTATCGATGATTTCGGGCCAAAGGTAGAGCAAAATTTAAATCAGTTTAAACAGCAATACGGCGGTAGTGCAAATGCACAAATGCAATCAATGGCCGTAGATCAGGCTTGGAATGCAGAATTAGCAAGTGTTTTGTTGAATAAAGAATATGATAGATTAGGTTTAACGGTTTCAGAAGATGAACTGGTCGATTTATTGGTTGGTCAAAATCCAAGTCCTTTAATTAAACAGTATTTTACAAACCCTCAAACCGGACAGTTAGACCGGATGCAATTAAACAGCTTTTTAAAGTCTAAAGAGCCTCAGGCACAAAGCCAATCTGCATTATTACAAACAGAGGTTAAGAATCAAACTTTACAGCAGAAATATTCTAATTTAATCCGTAACTCGGTTTATGTAACTTCTTTAGAAGCTACGGATGAATATACGAACCGTAATAAACTGGCCAACTTTAAATACGTAAGCCTTGATTATACTTCTATTCCTGATGCTTCAGTGAAATTAACTGATGCTGATTACTCGGAATATTACGATGCAAATAAAGCCCGTTTCAATAACCCACAAGAAACACGCTCTTTTGAATATGTTATTTTTAGTATTAAACCTACTAAAGCTGATTCTGTTGCTGTAAAAGCACAAGTAGAAAAAATCGCAGCAGATTTTAAAGTAGCTAAAAACGATTCACTTTTCGCCGCAATTAATTCGGACGTTAAAGTACCTTTCACGTATATTACTAAGGGTAAATTAGATCCTGCTGTAGATTCGGCAGTATTTTCATTGCCTGCCGGCAGCTATTATGGACCGGCATTAACAGGTAACTCTTATAAAATTGTTAAAGTTATTTCAACGCGTACTTCTCCTGATTCTGTAAAGGTAAGTCACATTTTAATTGACCCTGCTAAAGTTGGTGGTGAAGATAAAGCCGTTAAATTAGCCGATTCATTAAAAGGAATCATTTCAAAAGGAGGTAATTTTGCCGAATTGGCAAAAACTTACAGTGTTGATGGTTCAAAAGACCAGGGAGGTTCTATGCCCGCCTTTGCTCGTGGTGCTATGGTACCAGAATTTGAAAATGCAGCATTTGATGGAAGTGTAGGTGATTTGAAAACAGTTAAATCTCAGTTCGGTATTCACATTATGAAAATCGAAAAGCAAATCGGTTCATCCAAAGTGGCAAAACTCGCTTATGTAGAAAAATCATTGGCAGCGAGCAGCAAAACTCAGGCATCTGCATATAAAGCAGCAAGCAATTTCTTAAACGATGTTAAGGGAAATGATTTCGCCAAATTTGCTCAAACTAAAAACTTAAAAACTGCTGTTGCAGATAAAATCACGGCAACTCAAGGTTTTGCACCGGGTTTAGACAATCCTCGTAAATTAATTCAGGATGCTTATGCAGCTGATAAAGGTGACGTTCTACCTGAGATTTATACCATGGGTGATGGTTATGTTGTCGCACATCTAACGGATGTTAAGCCTAAAGGTGCTTTATCTTTAGATGCTGTTAAAAAAGAAATTCAGCCAATGGTGCTTAATGCAGCTAAAGCAAAGTTATTAAAATCAAAGTTTGATGGTGCAGGTAAAGCTGGTTTAGCTCAAATTGCAGCTAAAGTTGGCCGTTCAGTTCTTCCGGTTCAAAATATTGTTTTTGCTAACCCAATTATTCCTGGAGTGGCGCAGGAAAATAAACTGATAGGTTCTGTTTTCGGTTCTCAACCAGGTAAAATTTCAGTACCTGTAGATGGGGAACGTGGCGTATATGTATTCTCTGTAGATGGATTTTCAAATCCTGCTCCAATCGCCAACATGTTTAAACAAAAAGAAACTATGTTGTTGAGTTTAGGTCAGCGTTCTTTAGGCGCAGCTTTCCAGGCTTTACAGGATAATGCGAAGATAAAAGACAATCGCGTGAAATTCTATTAATTAGAAATTGCGTAATTTTACAACCGTCATGATGTTAAGTCGTGACGGTTTTTTTATTCACATATCATGGAAATTCAGGAAAACTTCGTTAATAAAGTAGCCAATAGCGGTTTAGTTACGCTCAATTTAGAAGATTATTATCATCCGGGAGAGCGGGTTATATATGACATCAAGGAGAATCTTTTCCACGGTTTAATGCTCAGAGAAAAGGATTTCCGTGAGTTTATTAAGAACCATGAATGGAATCAATATCAAAATAAGAATGTTGCCATAATTTGCTCGGCAGATGCAATTGTTCCAACTTGGGCATACATGCTTTTGGCGAACAAACTAAAGCCTTATGCAAATGAAGTTGTTTTTGGTGGGTTAGATACTTTAGAGGCTGTTATGTTTGCGAAAGCATTATCAAAAATAAATCCTCAATCATTCGCAAATGAACGTGTAGTTGTAAAAGGCTGCGGAGATATTGATATTCCTGTTTCTGCTTATGTAGAAATTACCAACCTGCTAACGCCAGTTGTTAAAAGCATCATGTTTGGCGAACCCTGTTCAACTGTTCCGGTATTTAAAAGAAAAGATTAATTTTTGGTTTGCTTTTTGCACATCATGTTAGGATAGCTTGCAAATAAATCGTTTATAATGCAGATATTCACACCATTGAAACACACACAAGCAAATGAAAAGGTTATTTTTAATCATCTCAAGTATATTTTATGCGCAATTTATTTCTGCGCAGGAATTGCCGTTAAAGAAAGAGGCGGTTTTTCAGGAAGGAGAGGTGCTTAGCTACAAACTCCGATATGGATTTATCACAGCTGCTGAAGCTACCATTAAGGTTCAAAATTCTGACTTAAAATTTGATAACAGACCAACTTATAAGTTAACTGTAGATGCCCAGACCTCAGGTACATTTGATGTGTTTTATAAAATCAGGGATCATTACGATTCATATATCGATAAAACAGACTTGTTGCCTTATTTTTACCAGGAGAACATTCGGGAGGCAAGTTATAAGCGGCAAGATAAAGCCCGCTTTAGCCAGGATGCTAAAAAAGTAGTTTCAAACAGGGGAACATTTACCACACCAACCACACAAACTTTTGATTTAGTTTCTGCTTACTATTTTGCCAGGAGCCTGGATGTCTCAAAACTCAAAATTGGAGATAAATTTAAGCTAAACTATTTTTTAGGCGATGAGATTTCGGCATTGGAAATTGAGTATACAGGTAAAGAAACTGTAAAAAACAAATTAGGAAATATACGGTGCCTTAAATTTAGCCCTTCTATAAAACCAGGCCGAATTTTTAAAAAGGATAGCAGGTTGTATCTTTGGGTTACTGATGATGGTAACCGTGTTCCGGTGAAGGCACAGGTAGAAATATTAGTTGGTGCAGTAACTATGGAACTGACATCGGCAGTAGGTTTAAAATATGCTTTAGCAAAAGACTAATGATGATAGAAGTGGAACAGGTGCTGGTGCACGAAGATGTTTTGAAAGAAAACTTTGTATGTAACTTAAGTAAATGCAAGGGAATTTGTTGTGTTGAAGGCGATTCAGGCGCACCATTGGATAATGATGAAAAAGCTGTTCTCGAAGAAATTTATCCTAAAATAAAGCACCTTTTAAATGAAAAGGGTATTAAAGCTATAGAAGAACAAGGCGTTTATGTTGTAGATGAAGACGGCGATTTAACCACACCATGTGTAGATAAAAATAAGGAATGTGCTTATGTTCTTTTTGAAGGTGGCATTACCAAATGCGCAATAGAAAAAGCTTACGAACAAGGAATAGTAGATTGGCAGAAACCAATTTCATGTCATTTATATCCAATCAGAATTACCAAATATCCGGAGTTTGAAGTTTTAAATTACGATAGGTGGCACATTTGCCATGATGCCTGTACTTTTGGGCGTGAACTAAAAGTTCCCGTTTATAGTTTTTTAAAAGGTCCGCTTATTCGAAAATACGGTGAGGCCTGGTATAAAGAACTTGAAGAATCAGTTGCTGCAATGTAGTTCTAATCTAAAATTTTCGACAAGTCTTTACAAGCCCTTAACAGCGACGCATCTGCGCTTCATCTGCGCTTGATCTACGCTTCATCTATCCATAGGAATTGGGTAATTTGATCCACTTCAAAATTTAAATAATTAATAAGCATAGACTTAAATTGTTTCTTTGTAATAACTATCTTATTTTAGCGGATTGAAAATCATTTATCTTTGATTATAAATCTATAAAGTGAAAAAAATCCTAATCACCGGTGGTGCCGGTTTCATTGGCTCTCATGTAGTACGCCGTTTTGTAACAAACTATCCTCAATATGAAATTGTAAATCTTGATAAGTTAACTTATGCAGGCAACCTTGCGAATTTAACGGATATCGAAAATAAACCGAATTACAGATTTGTTAAGGAGGATATTACAGATGCTACCGCGATGTTTGAATTGTTCAAAGCAGAAAACTTTGATGCCGTAATTCATTTAGCAGCAGAAAGCCATGTAGATAGGTCTATAACCGATCCAACAGCATTTGTCATTACGAACGTAATTGGTACGGTAAATTTATTAAATGCTGCCCGTGAATTCTGGAAAGGCGATTATGATAAAAAACGTTTCTACCATGTAAGTACCGATGAAGTTTATGGAGCTTTAGGCGAAGAAGGCATGTTTACGGAAACTACGGCTTATGATCCACACAGTCCGTATTCTGCTTCAAAGGCCAGCTCTGATCACTTTGTTCGGGCTTATCATGATACATACGGAATGGATTGTGTAATTTCAAATTGCTCAAATAATTATGGTTCGCATCACTTTCCGGAGAAATTGATTCCGCTTGCTATAAATAATATAAAAAACAATAAACCTGTTCCTGTTTATGGAAAAGGTGAAAATGTTCGCGATTGGTTATGGGTTGAAGACCATGCCCGTGCGATAGATGTAATTTTTCACAATTCTAAAACCGGCGATACCTATAATATTGGTGGACATAATGAGTGGAAAAATATCGATTTGATAAATCTTCTTTGTACCATCATGGATCAAAAATTAGGTCGCGAAGCCGGGGAATCTGCTAAACTCATAACTTACGTTACCGATAGAGCAGGACATGATTTGCGTTATGCAATTGATTCGAGCAAGTTGCAGAATCAATTGGATTGGGTACCGAGCTTACAATTTGAAGAAGGTTTGGCTAAAACGGTTGACTGGTATCTTCAAAATGAGGACTGGTTAAACAATGTCACTTCAGGCAATTATCAATCTTATTACAATCAACAATACAACAATAAATAATGGACATTCAGGAAACAGGCCTAAAGGATTGCGTTATTATTAAACCCAGAGTTTTCGAAGACCCCAGAGGATATTTTTTTGAAAGCTTTAATAAAAATACCTTTGAAGAGAAAACTGGTTTGTCTGGTAATTTTGTTCAGGATAACCAATCCTTTTCATCTTATGGCGTAATCAGAGGTTTACATGCTCAATCAGGAGCATTTGCCCAGGCTAAATTGGTACGTGTATTAAAAGGCGAAGTATTAGATGTTGCTGTTGACATCCGTCCAGGTTCTCCAACCTATGGCAAGCACATTTCAGTTAAATTAAGTGCAGAGAATAGATTACAGCTATATGTACCAAGAGGCTTTTTGCATGGGTTTTCAGTTCTAAGTGAAACGGCAGAATTCTTTTATAAATGCGATAATTTTTACAACAAAGCTTCGGAAGTTGGGGTAATATATAATGATGCAGATTTAGTTATTGACTGGATGATTCCGGCAGATAAAGCCGCTGTATCTGATAAAGATTTAATTCTAAATTCCTTTTCTTCTTTAACATAACATGGGCAAAATATTAGTGATTGGTGCCGGCGGTCAGTTAGGGCAATGCCTTAAAACTGTGGCAGAGCGAAGGGGTATTTCAGATATCGTTTTTCCAACAGAAAAGGAGGGAAACATCTTAGATGCAGATTTGTTGAATGCCCTACTTGAAAAAGAAAAACCTGCTTTTGTAATTAATTGTGCGGCCTACACCGCTGTTGATAAGGCAGAAGATGAAGTCGAGTTATCAAAAGCCATTAATGAAACCGGAGCGGCCTATTTGGCAACAGCTTGTAAATCGAATCAATCAACCTTAGTTCATGTTTCTACAGATTTCGTTTTCGAAGGAAATGAAGTAAAGCTTTTGAAAGAAGATGATGTTGCAAATCCGATAAATGTTTACGGCGTTACCAAATTAAATGGTGAGCAAGCCGTTACATCTATTTTAGATGCATATTTTATCTTACGTACAAGCTGGTTGTATTCTGAGTATGCAAATAACTTTGTTAAAACCATGTTAAAACTAGGTGCGGAAAGAGACGAATTGGGGATTATAGCCGATCAGGTTGGAACGCCAACTTATGCAATAGATTTAGCAAATGCGATTTTTGATATTATTGTATCAGGCAAAAAAAGTTATGGTGTTTACCACTACAGTAATGAAGGGGTAACATCGTGGTTTGATTTCGCTAAAGCTATATTTGATATTAGCGAAACAGCGGTGAAGGTAAATCCAATTCCTGGGTCTGCTTATCCAACAAAAGCTAAAAGACCAGCATTTTCTGTAATGGATAAATCAAAAATTAAAAATGAATTCGATCTAAATATTCCTTATTGGAGAGATAGTTTGGTTGAGTGCATCTCGAAAATTAACAATAACTAATAACCAATAATTATATATGAAAGGTATAATTTTAGCTGGTGGCAGCGGAACCCGTTTACATCCATTAACCTTAGCTTGCAGTAAGCAAATGATGCCGGTTTATGATAAACCGATGATTTATTATCCGTTATCTACCTTAATGCTTGCGGGTATTAAAGAAATTTTAATCATTTCTACACCGCATGATTTACCAAATTTTGAAAAATTATTGGGTGATGGTGCTTCGTTGGGTTGTAAATTTAGTTATGCTGTGCAGGCAGAACCAAATGGATTAGCCCAGGCTTTCGTAATCGGTGAAGAGTTCATTGGAAAAGATAAAGTAGCTTTGGTTTTGGGTGATAATATCTTCCATGGAGATGGTATGGCAAAATTATTACAAGCCAGTTCAAATCCTGAAGGTGGTGTTGTTTTTGCTTACCAAGTTTCAGACCCTGAGCGTTATGGTGTGGTAGAATTTGATGCCAACAAGAAAGCGATTTCAATTGAAGAAAAGCCTGAACAACCAAAGTCTGATTATGCTGTGCCAGGTTTGTATTTCTATGATAATGAAGTTGTTGAAATCGCTAAAAATATTAAGCCATCTCCACGTGGCGAATATGAAATTACCGATATTAACAAGGTTTATTTAGAAAGAGGAACATTAAAAGTTGGTGTTTTAAGTAGGGGAACAGCCTGGTTAGACACCGGAACTTTTACTTCCTTAATGCAAGCCGGACAGTTTGTTCAAATTATAGAAGAGCGCCAGGGATTAAAAATCGGGTGTATTGAAGAGATTGCTTACCGTATGGGATTTATCGATTCAGAACAGCTTAAAGCTATTGCTACGCCGTTGGTGAAGAGTGGGTATGGTAGTTATTTGTTGAAGCAGATAAAGTAGGGGTTCCCACCCCCGCTTTCTGCTTCCAAAATCTCCTAGGCCTGAAAACCCAGCGTTCCTTGCTACAGCCCATCGAGATTTCCGTCAGTGGGAGGCTGGGTTGAGTGGGCCGAAGCAATCTTTTCAGTAGCCCAAGCATCAGGCTTTCCTCGGCTGGCCGCCGAATGGCTTTCCACTTTTTCTTGATAAAAAGTGGAGTAAAACCGAGCTTTTTCTGCGAGCTCATGAATGCCTTAAAAACTATATACAACGCATGAATAAATCAAGGCTTGGATCTGCTGTTGGGTAAAATCGTTAAAGCTTTTAGAGCGGCAACACAAGTACCCGATGAAAAATCGGGCAGAACGCGTTGCCTTGGACAGGAGTAGGTCGACCTTTTTTGATAAGGCTTTAACATTTTTCCCTTCCATCATCTCCTAGGCCGGAAAACCCAGTGCCTCACCCCTCAACCGCTCCAAAACAGAGGGGGCTGTTGGCGTGTAGAAACTCTGGTCATTCGTCAGGTCCCAATTCGTTTTCTTTTACCTCATTGGCGGTGGCCTAGTCCTTTTGGCTTGGCCCAAAAGGACCAAAAACCCAAGGCTTGGATCTGCTGTTGGGTAAAATCGTTAAAGCTTTTAGAGCGGCAACACAAGTACCCGATGAAAAATCGGGCAGAACGCGTTGCCTTGGAGAGTAGTAAGGTTGACCTTTTTTGATAAAGCTTTAACATTTTTCCCTTCCATCATCTCCTAGGCCGGAAAACCCAGTGCCTAATCCCTCAACCGTTCCAAAGGAGAGGTGTCTGTTGGCGTGTAGAAACTCCGGTCATTGTAATACCACCCAGTCCATCGAGATTCCGTCATTGCGAGGCTGGGTTGAGCGGGCCGAAGCAATCTATAAAGCCTCAGCCCGCAAATGTTCCTTGAAGGAGAATGTAAATTAACCATTAAGAAATTAAGGCTATTAAGCTTAGGTTTTCTCAGGTGACTTAGGTGGTAAAACATCCAATTAAAGTTTGTCATGCTGAGTATGTCGAAGCGCGATACCAAGCAGAGGAGCAAAACTAAAAGTAAGGAAACTAAATAAATGGTTCTGGTCCGTGAGGACACAGACCATGGCGAGCGAACTTAATTATCTTAAAATCCTTAATGGTTTAAAACATCCAATTAAAGCCTGTCGAAGGGCTACCCCAACCAGAAGAATAAAAATTAACCTTTTGTTTTCTCCTTGTGTACAAAAGACTCCATTTATCAACAATCGGGAACGTAAATGCTTACCCGGTCCTGTATATTAAAATGGATTTAAGATGCCTTTGCGTCGGGGTTGGTTCGGACGTGTGACAATTCCTGCCGAGCCAAGCCCCATTCAACACCAGATGAATGAGCAGGTTTAATTTATGCAATTTGATGAGTTTTTGTTATCTTAGAATAACATCCCATAATCTTAAACAATTATGGCAATATTAAACAATGGAATCAACGGTGGTTTCACTGATAAAGTTGGGAGCGTTATCGGCTATCAGCTTAATGGCAAATGGGTAATCAAAGGATTACCGAAGGCCAGCAAAAAAAAAAACAAATTGGAAGTGAGCAGTAGAATGCCTGCCGGCAGCGGTTTACCGTGATGCAAAACTTCCTCTCTACCATTCCGGAGTACGTCAAAACCGGTTTCAATTTAGAAAGTAAGGCGAGAATGATGACCAGCCACAACGCTGCCCAATCGTACAACATGCGCCATACACTGAATGCTGATAATACAATCGACTATTCGAAAATTGTATTAACCTATGGCTCGCTCCCAGGAGCAGCGCATCCACAACATTTTATTGATGAAGCCGGTCTGCATTTTACATGGTTGGAGCAGCACTTATCACCGTACGAACGGCAGAGCGATCAGGTGATGATTCTGGTGTATGACGCAAAAAACAGCATCCCAGATTGCCTCTTTAGTGGTTCACGCAGAAGCATAGGAAAAGAAACGATTCCTGTTACAAGGCTGACGAAGGGCAACGATTACCACAGCTGGATCTCGTTCATTGCCGACGAATGCATGAGCATTTTGATGAGTAGCTATATTGGCTGCATCACTTACGAATAGGCATGCTTTAAGTGTTTCATGTAATGATCTGTATCAACATCCATTTCCAATGCAATCCTTGCCGTCTATTTTTTTATCTTTACCGGATAAATTTTTAAATGGAATATAATAATCGGATTGCAGTTATAGGATTGGGTTATGTCGGCTTGCCGCTTGCAATTGAATTCGCCAGGAAATATCCGGTTATTGGTTTTGATACAAATGAGCAACGGGTGCGCGACCTTATTTCCGGGGTTGATCTCACCAGAGAAGCAGCGGTTGATGCCCTTAAATTAGTGTTGCAGGATGGTGGCTCGGCGGGCTTAAAACTGACTTCGAATCTGGCTGATATAAGCCTGTGTAATACCTACATCGTTACCGTTCCTACGCCGATAGACCATTTAAAACGGCCTGATTTAGAACCTTTACTTGCAGCATCAAAAATGCTTGGCATTGTTTTAAAAGAAGGTGATGTGGTTATTTATGAATCGACCGTTTATCCCGGTTGCACTGAAGAAGATTGCGTTCCTGTGCTTGAAAAAATCTCGGGATTAAAATATAATGTAGATTTTTTCTGCGGATATTCTCCTGAGCGCATTAATCCGGGCGATAAGGTAAACACCCTTATAAAAATTAAAAAGGTTACTTCAGGGTCTACACCCGAAATAGCCATTCAGATTAATGAACTTTACTCCAGTATCATCACTGCAGGTACACACTTGGCTCCAAGTATTAAAGTTGCTGAAGCATCCAAAGCGATAGAAAATGCCCAGCGTGATGTAAATATTTCATTTGTTAATGAGCTTGCATTAATTTTCGATAAAATGGATATTGATACATCCGATGTTTTAGAAGCGGCTTCTACAAAATGGAACTTTTTAAATTATAAACCAGGTTTGGTGGGTGGGCATTGTATAGGTGTTGATCCTTATTATCTGGCGCATAAATCAGAAGCGTTAGGTTATAAGCCCGAAGTTATTTTATCTGGTCGCCGGGTTAACGATAATATGGGGATGTTTGTGGCCAATAAAGTATTAAAAATGATGGTTGCAAAAGATAAAGCCCTCAAAAATTCAAAGGTGCTTATTTTAGGTTTTGCCTTCAAAGAGAATTGTCCTGATGTAAGAAATACCAGGGTAATTGATATTTATAAAGAGCTTGAATCCTTCTTTGTTGATGTAGATGTTTATGATCCATGGGCTAATGCTGAAGAAGTTGCAAAAGAGTATGGGCTGGCGTTAGTAGAAAAGCCATCCTTGCATTATGATGCAATTATATTGGCTGTTGCACATCAACAGTTTCTGGATTTAGATTATACATCTTTTAAAAATTCAGGTACAATTATTTTTGATACTAAATCTTTCATCAGAAGAGATTTGGCTGATGCAAGGCTGTGATTTTTCTTAGAATGCGGCTTTAATCTGATGTGTGATAATTAAATAACTCATACAGAGTAAATTGCTTTTAAATTTTCTGTTAAAAAGAAGGCTTCTTTAAAACTATTTACAACTTGTAACGTTACATTAAGATATGAATATTACCATGGGCAATCTGTTTTTCAAAAATAAAGGTCTGAATTCGGAAAAAAAGCTCCTCGACAGGCTAAGGCATTACCAGGATGTAAAATCCGAGCCGACGCTTTCAAAAAAATCATTCAAAGAACTGATGAATACCTTTATAGAGGGTTACAAAAGAATTCCAAGTGCGAAGAACTCCAAATGATTTAATCGTTATCCTATATAGTTTGCCTTACATATTGTATTTTTGTTGAAGTCCATTTCTGCAAAATAAGCTGATTATGCACATCTTCGCACATACGGACACCAGGATTATTGATTTGGAAGGGACCATTATCATTTTTATTGGTGTAATAAAATCAAGTCCTACGCGCTACAGGGTTATGATAGATGGTGTAGATGTCGGTTTTTTGGAAGATATAGACGATGTTTTAACGCCAACAACAGGAAGTAATATCAGGCAAGCCTATATTGATAAGATTGCAGCATTACGAAACGCAGGAAGATAAAAATAAATCTATCCTAATTTTCATTTGTTCTTAGAGCCTGTTCAAAATTTATCTAATAATTTGTTGATGCTTCTTTTCGGTTGCAACATTGTTAAATATTTCGAGGTAGGCTGGCTATATCTGCAACATTTGCCTTGTTTCGCTCCAAAAAATAAACGATAAACATTTTCACAATATAAATTTAAACAGGCTTTTATTAAAACTTTACAGCCTGCTTAGCAATTTTGTTTAGATTTATTATTTCGGCAATGGGCTGAGGTATATAAAAAAATCATAGTGATTTCAAATCAAAGTCAATAAGATTCCGATAAAAAAATTTGGTGATGCTCAAATGTTAAATTTCTAATACGCTTTTTCAAACTTTCATTCGCTTTTATTGTTGCACATTCAACGATTTAAATAATTACAGCAAAAGAATTTATTATGATTACAGCAAAACCACTTTTATCAGAAAATGTAAAAGATTTTATGGATTTCGCACTTGATGCGATTAAATCTATGGATGGCGCACCAGAACATAACACCGCTGAACAGGCAGTTGTAAATGCAAAAATTGTTAAATTGAAAGAATATCTCGAAGTAGTTTCCGTATCTTATAATGAAACTACACCAAAAATAATTGAAAATCCTTCTGGCCAATCAACTGGGAATTTTAGCGGTACAGGACATAGTTAAGCCAATACGGTTAAATTTTCCACATTACACATCGTTAATTTTTATAGGTTAAGCAACGATTTATTCGGAAACCGATATATTTTGTAATTAAAAAACGTGCCTGTATAAATTTATGCAGTTTTTGCAAAAAAATCTGTTCGAGCCAATGCCGATTTAACATTATTTAGAGTAAGGAGGGTTTTGAGTTTCTAGTATCGCTTTAGTATGTAAGGACTTTTTTCCAGCAGAAGAGATAATTGTTGCTCCTGATTCAATATCAGTGGTTTTTTATAAATTTTAAATAGCATATTTTGAATAAAGTATATCTTAAATAAAGAGTTCTGATATTTATCTTTCTGCGCTTTGCTAATGTTAATTATTCCTTGTTCAGATGACCAAAGGGTATCCTTTCCAAACTTCATGTAATAAGAGACATTAAAATTATCATCTGTGCGAATTTGAATTTTGTTCTGACTAAAACTATTGCTAATCCAAATTGATAACAGCATCGTAAAACAGATTTTCATTTTGTTTTTTTGTTTAGGTTAATCATATAAAAAATTATAATCAAGAAGCAGGTAATAATACAAATGATATTAAATAAGAAATAATGCTCGGCTAACCAGGTCATTGGAGAGCTTGGAACAAATCTTACAGTTTGATCTGACGTAAAAGACAAGGAGGGGAACTGCTCATCATTGATATTAGAAATAGTTTGAAAATTGAGGTGGTATTCAAACTCAGGCTGAAAATGGCCAATGTTAAACTCAATCAGCCTATTTTCCAGTTCGTTTTCAATAATGTCGTGTCTTGAGGCTAATGTACCTAAGGTTATACTGGGTTTAGAAATTAGAATTTCGTGTTTTTGAAACCAAAAATTGATTTTCAAATCTTTGAAAGAAGTTTCGGAGGAAATATTTTTAATTGAACAAGTGAGATCCCGTTTAACCTGAATACCTGTCTTTTCTTCATCAATTACTTTGAAACTGTAAGATATAGCCGGTGATTTTAAAAAATTCTCAGATAGCTGATTTAATTGAAAGCCCATTAAACCAATAAATACTGTTAAAAAAAATGGAAGGTTTTCTGCTTTCCAAATTGATATTGTTTTGGTTTTATCTGTGCTTGAAGGCATAAAAATAGATCTGTTAATCTTTTCAAGATACGATAACGAATTTTTAATTACAATACCAACTTGTTAGTAATTTACATTCAGTTTTCGGTTTAGCAGTTACTCCTTGCAATTGGATAGCCAACACAATTCTTGTGACCATCATCTTATTATTTTTTATGTTTTTACCATTACCTAACTTTACCTCATCGACCCAAGTCCTTAATAATGGGTTATGCCTTAGTTGTTATCTGGTAACAAAGGGAAAAAACGGTAGCAGATTATACATCCTATAGTTAAAAATCTTGATAATAGACCGAGACAAATCTAAAGGGCAGATTGAAAAAAGATTGCCACCTTTGATGAAGAATCATCCTCGCTGTGACGGGTTTGGGGAGGAGATGAATTGCTTCGACAGGCTTAGCATGACAATAGAAACGGTGAGTTTTGCGCATGTTAGCGGTATTGCAGATGGTGTAGGAACATTAGATGTGCACATTGACTACGCTCAGGATGAAGGATTGAAAAAAGATTGCCACCTTTGATGAAGAATCATCCTCACAGTGACGGGTTTTGGGAGGAGATGAATTGCTTCGACAGGCTCAGCATGACAATAGAAACGATAGATTTTGCGCATATTAGCGGTATTGCAGATGGTGTAGGAACATTAGATGTGCACATCGACTACGCTCAGGATGAAGGATTGAAAAAGATTGCCCAGTCTGATGAAGAATCATCTTCTCTGTGACGGGTTTGGGGAGGAGATGAATTGCTTCGACAGGCTCAGCATGACAATAAAAACGGTGGGTTTTGCGCATGTTAGCGGTATTGCAGATTGTGTAGGAACATTAGATGTGCACATCGACTACGCTCAAACTGACAATGTGCACCTCTTGTTTTTACAGTATTTTTTTTAGTCGCAAGCATTTCAAATTTTCCCTACGCAAAAATTTATGTGTATGTTTACAGGCTTAAAAACTATGAAAAATTTATGAAGGTTGCTCTTATCACTGGTGTTACAGGCCAAGATGGTGCTTATTTAGCAGAATTTCTTTTAAAGAAAGGTTATTTTGTTCACGGTATAAAGAGAAGAAGTTCCCTTTTTAATACAGATAGAATTGATCACCTGTATCAAGATCAGCACGAGAAAGATGTTCATTTCAAACTGCACTATGGTGATTTAACTGATTCTACAAATTTAATCCGCATCATTCAGGAAACACAACCTGATGAAATTTATAATCTGGCTGCAATGAGCCATGTTCAGGTAAGTTTTGAGATGCCTGAGTACACTGCAAATGCTGATGGCATTGGAACTTTGAGGCTTTTAGAAGCTGTAAGAATTTTAGGCTTAACAAAAAAAACAAAAATTTATCAGGCTTCAACCTCAGAACTTTATGGTTTGGTTCAGGCTGTGCCACAGAGTGAAACGACTCCATTTTATCCACGGTCTCCATACGCTGTAGCTAAAATCTATGGTTATTGGATTACCGTAAACTATCGCGAAGCTTATGGTATGTTTGCCTGTAATGGTATTTTATTTAATCACGAAAGCCCGCTTAGAGGAGAAACCTTTGTAACCCGTAAAATTACCAGAGCAGCAACCAAAATTGCCTTAGGCCTTCAAAATTGCCTATACCTTGGTAATCTTTCTGCCCAACGCGATTGGGGCCATGCCAAAGATTATATTGAAGCGATGTGGTTAATTCTTCAACAAGAAAAAGCCGAAGATTACGTTATTGCAACAGGTGTTACCACTACCGTTCGGGATTTTGTTAGAATGAGTTTTGCGGAGATGGGTATTGAGGTAGAATTCTCTGGCCGAGATGAAAATGAAAAGGGCGTTATTATAAATGTGGATGAAGACACCGCTCGTGCATTGGGTTTGAATCTGGATAAATTAAAACCTGGTCAAACCATTGTTAGGGTAGATCCAAGGTATTTCCGCCCAACAGAAGTAGATTTGTTATTGGGTGACCCAACAAAATCGAAAACGCAATTGGGTTGGCAGCCTAAATATGATTTGCCTGGTTTGGTTAAAGAAATGATAATTTCCGACCTAAACCTAATGAAGAAAGACGAATACCTAAAACAAGGCGGTTTTAAAACATTAAATTATTTTGAATAATTAGCAAATAATTTTATTTGTTTGCTTTAGAGTATGTTTTCTAAAAAAAAATAAGTTTTTTTTTGCGTTTTTTTTTAAAAACACATGTAATCTGGTATATTAGTTAAATATTATTGCTACATAATTATTTTAAGCAAAAAAAACGCATCTCGAATAGAATTTTTGCACTTTAAAGAAACGAAAATAATTGAATAAGGAATATTCATTGTTTTTGCAATAGTTTAATTGTTAATCTAACTCGTCCCTCGGTAATTCTAAATCTTATGTTGAGTTTTTTTAATAAAAAAAAGAAAGTTACTGATATATCCTGGTTAGGGGTAGATATGCACTCTCATATCTTGCCAGGTATAGATGATGGTTCTCCTGATGTTGAAACCTCATTACGATTTGTTAAGGCATTTCAAAATTTGGGTTATGAGCATATTATTTGTACACCACATATATATAAGGAACTATATCCTAACGATATAGAAACTATTTCAAACGCCAAAAAATTATTATTGGCAGAAATGAAAACAAATAATATTTCTATAAGGCTTGATGCTGGCGCAGAATATATGGTCAATCAAGATTTTAATATTTCACAACCGCTTTGCTCTCTAAATGAAAAACACTTATTGATAGAAATGTCATACCTTTCTGAAAGCCCTAATATTAGTCAAACTATATTTGATTTAGAAATTAAAGGCTTTCAGCCAATACTTGCACATCCAGAACGGTATACCTTTTATTTTAAAGATAAAAGCCGGTTAAAAAGATTTAAAGAAAAAGGCTGTTTACTTCAATTGAACTTATTATCTGTATTAGGATATTATGGTAAAGATGTTAAACATCTGGCTGAAATGTTGCTTGCTGAAAAGTTATATGATTTAGCAGGTACAGATCTTCATCATGACAAACACCTTAGTATTTTAACCGATGCCGTTCAATCAGGAAAGCTGTATGATATTCTTGGCCATTACGAATTTAAGAATAAAGAGCTTTTCAGTCAAAGTTTTAATATTGCGATGTAATTTCTGGTACCTCTTGGTTTGAATGTTATTAGGTTTAATTTCTAATGTCTCTTGCCATGTCCTATAATATCAAATGAAATAATTTTGTACTTTTGCGGACAATAATTTTGAGCATAAAATGAAATGAAGCATTCTGGTTCGATAATTTTTTTTATTTTGAGCCGTATAATTCATAACCAACCTACACATGAAGTTTAAAAAAATACTCACAGCATTACTGTTTTTTTGTGCTATAATCATTTCTCAAAGTGCATTTTCTCAAACTAATTATGCAGATGTAAAAGTAGATGAGTTATCTGATGCGAAGATTAGGGAATTAATGCAGCGAGCAGAATCCATAGGTTACAGTGATGCGCAGTTAGAACAGCTTGCAGCAGCACAAGGTATGCCGTCTACTGAGATTGAGAAATTAAGAACAAGAGTTGAAAAGATAAGAAAAGCAGATGGTGTAAGTAGTACGACGAACGGTACGGATGGTAATTCAAAAACTGCATCAGATATGAATAGAAGTCGCACTTCTACTCAAAAAACTTTACTTGATAGCCTAAAGAAAGTTTCCAATCAAGATGGTAATTCGTTGTTACAGCAGGAAAGGCAAAAGCTTAAAGAGTCTTTTGGAGGCGAGAGTACTAAAATTTTCGGGTCAGATTTATTTTTCAATGTAAACCAAACATTTGAACCAAATTTGAGAATTGCAACGCCGAAAAATTATATTATTGGACCTGATGATGAATTGCTAATTGATATAACCGGAGATAATGAAGCAAATTATAAACTAAAAGTAAGCCCTGATGGTACAATTAGGATTCAATACGCAGGCTTAGTTGCAGTTGGTGGGCTTTCAATTGAACAAGCTATTTCCAAAATCCGTACAAAGTTAGGAGGTACTTATCCAGGAATTAAAAGCGGTAGAACAAGTGTTGCTGTTAATTTAGGTAATATCCGCAGTATACAGGTAACCGTTACCGGTGAAGTGGTAAAGTCTGGCACTTATACAATTTCTTCATTATCACCTGTTTTTAATGTATTATATCAATCTGGCGGTCCAAACATTAATGGCTCATTTCGTAATATTCAAGTTATCAGAAATAACAAAGTTATTTCAACGATTGATGTTTATGATTTGTTGATTAATGGCACTCAAAAAGGAAATGTGCGTCTTCAGGATCAGGATGTGATTAATATCCCAGTATATAATACAAGGGTAGAAATGTCTGGTGAAATTAAAAGACCTGCATTATATGAGATGATGCCTAACGAAACACTTGCTGATGCAATTCGTTTTGCTGGCGGCTTTTCTAACAAGGCATATACCGCGCAAATTAAGGTTTTACAAAATACAAGCAAGGAAAGGAAAATTATTGATGTAGCAGAATTATCATTTTCAACCTACAAGCCTAAAAATGGTGATACTTATGTTGTTGAAAAAATTTTAGATCGTTTTGAGAATCGTGTTGAAATTAACGGAGCTGTTTTTCGTCCGGGGCAGTACGAGCTTGAAAATGGTTTAACTTTAAAATCTTTGATTAAAAAAGCAGATGGTGTTAAAGAAGATGCGTTTTTAAACCGGGCTTATATTTCGAGGTTAAATGCTGATAACAGTCAAAGTCTTTTATCCTTCGATGTAGCAAAACTTTTGGATGGTTCTAGTTCTGATATCAAACTACAAAGGGAAGATAGGGTAACTATTAATTCAATTTTTGATTTACGCGAAGAATATAAGGTAACTATTCAAGGCGAAGTTAGAGACCCAGGAACATTTGTTTATGCTGATAATATGAGTTTAGAATCACTAATACAGATGTCTGGAGGATTTAAAGAAGGAGGCACTCCAAACAGAATCGAAATCTCAAGAAGAATAAAAAATAGTGATGCAACTTCGGCATCAGCACAAACTGCTGAGGTTTTTACGGTTAATGTAGATCCTGATTTGAAAATACAAGATCAGGGTTTTACGCTAAAACCTTTCGATATTGTTTCTATTCGTAGCTCGGAAAGCTATCATATACAGCGCCAGATAAAAATAGAAGGTGAGGTTCTTTATCCAGGTGTTTACACGATTACAAAAAAGGATGAAAGGGTGTCTGATATTATTAAGCGAGCCGGAGGATTAAGTCCGCTTGCTTATGTAGAAGGTGCATCTTTAAGGAGAAAAGGTGGAACTGATTCTAAATCGATGGATGCGGTTGAAATTCAAAGAGAAGAGAGAGAAAAACTTTTAAATTTACAGCGTTTAAAACAATCGGGTGCACGAGATACAACAAGTTTAGATAAAGATCTGCAAATTTTAAGGAGTGATTTGGTAGGTATTGATTTAAAAAAGATTATGTTTAAACCATCATCAAGATATGATTTAATTGTTGAAGATGGAGATGTTATTAGGGTGCCTAAAGAATTGCAAACAGTTAGGGTTACCGGTGAAGTTTTAAAGCCAAATAGTATTGTTTATACGCAAGGGAAAAGCTTTCAGGGCTACATCAGCGGTTCTGGGGGCTTCAGTTATAATGCTTATAAAAAAGGAGCATTTATTGTGTATTCGAATGGTTCGGTTGCAGCTAACAGGAAGTTTTTATTCTTTAATAATTTTCCGCAGGTTAAGCCTGGTTCGGAAATTTTTGTACCTAAAAGAGCAGAGCGAGAAAAAATTGGTATTGCTGGCTTAGTCGGTATTTCTACGGCTGTAGCTTCAATTGCAGCAATCATTGTTTCTTTATTACGCTAACACCATGACTGAAAATAATAGCAAAGAAATAACCGTAAGAGAGTTGGTGCTTAAAGTGCACGAATGGTTCGTATATTTAAGATCTAAATGGTTGCTTTTGATACTCGCAGGCATTGTTGGTGTTGTTCTAGGGTATTTTTATTCTGCATATAAAAAACCTACTTATGTAGCGGTAAGTACATTTGCATTAGAAGATTCTAATGGGGGTGGTGCGCTAGGTCAGTATGCAGGCCTTGCCTCAATGATTGGGGTAGAGCTTGGTGGAGGTGGAAATGGAGGTGTTTTTCAGGGTGATAACTTAATCGAACTTTATAAATCGAGAAAAATGATTCAGGAAGCTTTGCTTGCTGAAAATATATTCAATGGAAAAAAACAATCGTTGATTAACAGATACGTAGAATTTAATAATCTGAAAGCACAATGGTCTAACAACCCAATTTTAAAAAATCTAAATTTTGAACCCACAAATGATCCTAAACTTTCAAGAGCACAGGATAGTATTTTAGGTGAGGTTGTAAAAGAGGTTGGTAAAAACAATTTAGTTGTAACTAAGCCTGATAAAAAACTTAGTATACTTAAAGTACAGGTAACGTCTAAGGATGAGTTATTTTCCAAAGCTTTTAACGATCAAATTGTTAAAAATGTGAATGAATTTTATGTAAGTACCAAAACAAAAAAATCAGTTCAGAATGTTTCCATTTTACAGCATCAAACCGATTCTGTAAAGAGGGCATTGAATGGCGCTCTATCCAGCGTTGCAGCATTAACGGATGTAAATCCGAATCCAAACCCATCGCGGCTCGTATTACGTGTTCCATCGCAAAAGAGGCAGGTTGATGCACAGGCAAATACAGCCATTTTAACGGAGTTGGTAAAAAATCTCGAAATGTCTAAAGTTTCACAGCGTAAAGAAATGCCTTTGATACAAATGATTGATGCACCCATACTTCCATTGCAAAAAGTGGTAACTACAAAAATAAAAGGTATGGTTATTGGCGGGTTTATTTTTATTTTTTTAATGGCAGGATTTTTAATTACCAGAAGAGGTTTAAAGTCTATAATTAGCTAAAAGCTATGTCGATTTTAAAAAGGAATATCGCGTTTAACACTTTATTATCGATTTCCCAAATTCTTTTTCCTTTAATTACATTTCCTTACGCATCAAGGATTTTAGGACCAACAGCAATAGGGGCTGTTAGCTTTGCTGATAATTTCACAACCTACTTCTTAATTTTTTCAGCTTTAGGTATTCCACTGTATGGAATCCGAGAAATTGCGAAAGTAAAAAATGACAGAGCTATTTTAGGAAAAGTATTTTCTGAACTGATCTTCATTCACCTACTCACTTCTATTGTAGCAATTGTAATCTTATTTATAATTAGTTATTTTACAAATAAGCTAAGAACTAATTTTGAATTATATCAAATTGGTATGGCTGTTCTTTTAGGGAATGTTTTTATAGCTGAGTGGTTTTTTCAAGGAATTGAAAAGTTTAAATACATCGCTTTGAGAACTGTTGCTATTCGAATGATAACCGTTGTATTGTTATTTATACTGGTTCACTCCGTTGAAGACAGAAATACCTATTACGCATTAAATCTTCTCGCTACAATTTTGGCAGCAATTATGAATATGTATGCAGTAAGTAAGATGGTTAAAATTTCCTTTATAAACCTCGCCTTAAAAAAGCACCTTAAACCACTTTTTATCATATTTTCTAACAGTATCGTTACTACTATTTATCTAGTTTTTGACACAATAATTTTAGGATTTTTAACCAAAGATGAAAATGTTGGTTATTATTCTGCTTCCATGCGAATCAGTAAGCTTTCGTTAGCGATAATTGGTGTTCTTTCTGCAGTTTTATTACCCCGTTTAACAATTGCATTCCAGAACAATGATTTAGCAGAAGCTAAATCATTGCTTAGTAAATCCATGAATTTTGTAATATTCCTGAGTGTACCTATAGCGCTAGGAACATATTGTTTATCAGAAGAGATCATTGTGCTTTTTGCCGGTAGCAATTACCTTCCTGCAATAAGTTCCTTACAAATATTATGCTTCATTGTAATTTTTGTAGGTATAGCTCAAATATTCAGTCACCAAATATTGCTTCCTCTACATCAGGAAAAGAAAATACTCTATGCTTCTTTGTTCGGTGTTGTAGTAAGTTTAACCTTAAATTTTACTTTGATCCCTTTATTAAAACAAGATGGTGCAGCAATAAGTTCGCTTGCAACCGAGTTCTGTGTAACTATAGTTTTGTTTATTTATGCATTTAAACTTTTTAAATTTAAATTCCCACTGTTACAGGCTATTCAATCAATATTTACCTGTGCAGTATTTTTTTTAATAAAGTTTTTAATTTTAAAGTTGACAATAGTACCAATCCTGGTTATTGTATTTACCGTTGTACTGTCTGCAATTTTTTACCTATCTGCACAGTTATTTATCTGGAGAAATAAAAATGTATTGGATATGCTATCAGGTTTTGGCCCGTTAAAATTTCTTCAGCAGATATGATTGATGATTATAAGGTGTGCATAGTTATTCCTATATATCGACTCGACATCAGCGAATTTGAACAGATATCGATGCATCAGTGTTTCAAAGTATTAGGTAACTATCCAATATACTTTGTTATTCCTAAAAGGCTAGAAACTTCCATTAAATCTCATGAATATATAAGAGAAGGCAAGGCCAATTATAAAACATTTGATGATGATTTTTTTGTTGATATTATGGCATATAACCGCCTGTTAAAATTTACAGGTTTTTATAAGGCTTTTCTTGATTATGGATTTATGCTTATTCATCAACTCGATGCATTTGTATTTAAGGATGAACTCCATTATTGGTGTGATAAAGGCAATGATACCATTGGTGCTCCATTATTTGAAGGGCTTATTGATGCGAAATCAAATAGTCCGATAGTTGGGCAAGGTAACGGGGGCTTTTGTTTAAGAAATGTTCGCCATTGCTATGATATAGTAAAGCAGTTTAAAAAGTTAAAGTTCAAAAGAACATTTGAAGATTCCAATCGGCCTTTTCATATTAACTTTTATCGCTACATTAAGCATCAGCTTATTTATATCTATTCCGGTTATCCGTTTCAACCTATTATTAATGAAGATTTATTCTGGGCAGAAGTTATTCCGTCTAATTTCCATGATTTTAAGGTACCAACAGTTAAAGATGCCATGAAGTTTAGTTTTGAGGTTAATCCGGATGTTTTGTTTGAAATGAATCATCATGAACTTCCATTTGGATGCCATGCCTGGTGGAAATATAACCTTGCATTTTGGATTCCATACATAAATAAGTTTGGGTATAATATAAAGGTTGATTAAAGTTTATAAAAATTGCACATTTGTAATCTATGGGAATAAAAATGCGCTTGTTGCAATCTAACGATGATGAATATTTTCTTGATTGTATTGATGAGCTTTATCGTACGATAGAGGACGATAAAACTGAATTCGATAGCGAGCGTATTCTTATCAAGCATTCCCGCTTTAAATCTTTCCTGATTCGAAAACTTATTCTTTTTCCCGTATTATTTAAGTTTCGTCCACAAATAAAAAACCAAAGAGTTGTAAATTTTGCATCCATGATTAGTGGCGATTTTAGATTACTAATACCGTATGCATTTTCATCATCAATGAATTTTATTTACATGTATGATGTTTGGCCAAGATTTCATGCCTGGATATTTCCGCTACTTGATTTTTTCGGAGTCAAATATGTATTTTTTTCTTCTAAACAGGTTTTAGAAATATATAATCAGAAATACATTCATATAAAATGTAAAGCACAATGGATTCCGGAGGCGCTTACCTCGGGAGATTACAGTTATAAAGATTATCATGATAGGAATATTGATGTTTTGGAGTTCGGTAGAATGTATGATGAATATCATGAATTGATAAAAGAACCTTTAGCTTTGCATAAAAAAAAACATGTGTTTAGAACACCTGATAAATATTTTCTTTTTGCAGATAAGCAAGCTTTTACCATGGCATTGGCGTCATCAAAAATAGTGATTTGCGTACCATCAAATATAACCAACCCCGAGCGTTCTGAATTTATTTCATCTATGACTTTAAGGTATTTGCAGGCAATGGCTTCGAAGTGTTTAGTTGTGGGTTTATTGCCGTCAGATATGGAAGAAATATTTGGGTATAATCCAATTGTTGAAATTGATATGGAAAACCAAAGTCAACAACTTCTGGATATTTTAGAAAATTATGAAGGTTATTTACCACTTATCGAAAAAAATTATGAACAAGTTTTAGCCAATCACCAATGGCAAAACAGATGGGAAATCATGAAATTGAAAATTGAGGAGGTTTTATGATTAAACCATTGGTTAGTATTATCATTCCAACATACAATTACGCCCATCTAATAACCGAAACCCTTGAAAGCGTTTTAAATCAAACTTATGATAATTGGGAATGTATAGTTATTGATGACGGGTCGACAGATAATACAGAAGAGGTAATTGAGGATTTTATTAAACATCATTCAACTTACTCTTTCATCTACATCAAAAAGGTTAATGAAGGAACATCGGTTGCAAAAAATACAGGAATATCATTAGCTGCCGGGAAATACATTCAATTTTTAGATGCAGATGATTTGATCAGTCCTGAAAAATTAGCGATACAAGTTAAATTATTATTGGATATAAATTGTTCTTTGGTTTTTAGTAAAAGTGTTTATTTTAATTCAAATGATAGTTTAAGGTTGCCATTTCAAAAATGGCCAAAAGGGTTCTTGATTGAAGAAAGCATAGAAGGCTATCAACTCATGAAAAAAATTATCACTAATAATATCCTGACAATTAGTTCTCCCTTAGTATCGGCCGAGTTTATCAAACAAAATCATTTTGTAGTATCCTTAAGAAACAATGAAGATTGGCTTTTTTGGTTCAACGCGGCTTTAAAACTTGAGAAATTTGTTTTTGACCATAATGAACATTCTGTTACATACATTAGGCTCCATGATGTTAGCGCAGTTAATAATAAAGCTAAAATGTTTCAGGGCGAAGTAATTGTGCGAAATATCATAAACCAAATACTTGAAGAAAATAATTTAGCGAAAGACAAAATAGCATTAGCGAAGCTTAATTTAGATCTGCTTGCCCTGCACCAGATTCGTTCTTCAAATGTTTCAGCAGGCATGAAATATATTTTAAGTAGTTTTGTGAAAAATCCTTCTGGTGAATTCAAATTATTTACAAAGGCACTATTTAAATTAGGTGTAAGAGTTTATAAAAGTGTAATATCTTAATGGGAAATAAGCCTGGTGTATTAATCCTTATAATCGGCATTCTTTTAGCGGTCGATGTTTTACTTATAAGCAGGTATGCATCATGGGGTTGTACACTGGAAGAACTCATACCGTATGCTTTTTTCTTATTACTTGCTGAATTTTTGGCCGTTTTCTCTGTAGTTAAGTTTAAGCAGTTTATTAATCCTTTTACTATATACAGTTTCTTTATTTACATAGCTGGCTTTTCATTCCTTGTGATATCTGACAGGCAGGTTGGCTACGATTTAAATTTCATCTTAATCATTACGCTCAGCATCGCTTCTTTTATTATCGGAAGTTTGGTTGCTATGAAGGTTTTTGCATTCAATTTTGAAAGCATATTACCGCCGTTAAGTCAAAGGATTAGCTTATTCTTTTTGTTGTTCTTATTTGTCGCCGGAATTGGTGTGTTTATTTTAGAGGTTGGCCAATTGGGTTATTTGCCGGTATTTAACCTTGCAAATGCAGCAGTTTATGAAGATATTAATGAGAATGAAGTTACACCATTACACAATTTCATCGTTTTGAACTCGGTATTGCCGGCAATGTTCTATATAACTTATAAAAAGGGAACCATACGTTTCTGGCAGTTTCTGTTGCTAACATTCGTTTGCGGATTTATAATTCTGAATTTTTTCAGCAGACAAATCATTGTTCTATTCTTCTTCTCATTATTAATGGCATACAGTTATTATAAGCGAATTCCAATTTTAAAATTGTTTTCAATTGGTGCGGTTTGTGTGGTGTTATTTATCGTTTTAGGGCAACTTAGAAGTAGTTCTGATGAAAATGCTAATTCAATATCAGTTAATGATTTTCTCAGAGATTATGGAGACATTACAAAGCCAACTAATATACTCGAAACCTACCTTTCGCTATATGGCGGCGTTAATTTTTCGGCTGGAGATGCTATTGTTCATGATGCAATTCGTGATGATTATGTAAGCTATGGTGCCTACGCTGCAAGGCCTGTAATAACATTTTTGCCGGTAGACAAAAACGCAGTTTACCCGCTGTTGTATAGTTCTTATACAAAAATAGGAACCTATATGATTGATCCTTATTTGGATTTCAGGTGGTTTGGCGTAATTGGGTTAAACTTTCTTTATGGGTTATTCTCCATGAACTCTTTTAAGAATTATCTGTCGAAAAACGGTGAATATTATATTGTGGAATGGTCGCTGTTTATTTTCTGTATTTTTATGTGTGCCTTTACCAATTTCTTTCACATGTTCTTTGTGGCTTTTTTCTTCATCGTAAATCGTATTGCAATAAAATAATATGAATGAGCCACCATTGTTAACAATTTTAATGGCAACATATAATGGTGATAAATATCTTATTGCTCAATTGGAAAGTATTTTGGCTCAAAGCTATCAAAATTGGGAATTGATAATAAGAGATGATAATTCTACAGATACTACTCAAAAAATTATTACCGAATATTTAAGTAAAGATAAGCGAATACAGCAATTACAATTTGGTGATTTACATGGCACGGCATGCCGTAACTTTTCACAATTATTCGATTGGGCCTATCAGGAGCAGAAACAATATGTTCTTTTTGCAGATCAGGATGATGTCTGGTTGCCAAATAAAATTGAGCAGTCTATAATAGAAATTGAAAAGGAAGAAAAACATTATGGATTCGATATACCTTTAGCTAAATACAGTAATTTTAAATTTATAGATGAAGCTGGTAAGGTTATTGATAAACGACTAAAGTTGCCCTCGAAATTAACTTTGCAAGTTTTATTGACTGAAAATTACGCATGGGGATGTACTATGATTTTGAATCATACTGCTATAAACCTGATAAAAAATATTCCGCCAGAATCTGTGAATCACGATTATTATATTGCATTAGTAGTGAGTGCTTTTGGTAAAATATCCTTGATCAATCAAGATTTGGTTCTATATCGCCAACACCAAAATAATGTTAGCGGGAATGTAGATAATATGAGTTTTTCCAGCAGGTTTAAACGCTATTTTGCAAATTCATCGGTTATGTTGAAACCACTAACTCAAAATTATGCACTTGTTAAATCATTCTATGAACGTTATTCTGATAAACTAGTAGATAAAAATAAGCAATTGGTATTCAGTTTTTTAACCGGATACAAAGCCGGTTTCTTCAAATTGCTAAAAATCCTTATTAAATTTGGGATATTTAAAATTGGTTTCGGAAAAAATGTATTCTACATTTATACCTTATATCTTTATCGCAAAAAAGTTGCCGATGCTATTTATAATTCTTCAGGAAAATGAAGATACATTACGATAACCTAATTTATAGCTTGCAGCATGCAGGAGGAATTTCTACATATTGGTCTGAATTAACCTGGAGGTTGCTAAGAGATAATGAGGATATTACATTTACGGAATCTGTAAATCAAAATTTAGCCAGAGTTACGCTTCCTATTCTTGATGTCAGTATTTCTCATCCTAAAAACAAGCAAACTGTAATCAGTCGTTTTGAACGCCTTTCTTTACCTTTTAAAGCACCATTTATTTTTCACTCCAGTTATAATCGCGTTACCAATAATCCATTTGCTAAACAGGTTATAACTATTCATGATTTTGTGCATGAAAAATTTTATAGTGGAATTCGAAGGTATTTACACCTGCATCAAAAGAATAAATCAATAAAAGCTTCCTCAAGAATTATAACGGTATCAGAAAACACAAAAAAAGATCTTTTAAATTATCATCCCTATTTATCTGAAAACGATGTGTCCGTAATTTATAATGGCGTATCAAGTGATTTTTATCCGCTTGCCAAAAATGAAATAGAGAAGCCATATTTACTATTTATTGGTTCGCGAGCATATTATAAAAACTTTAATCTTGCCATTGATGTAGTTCGGAAACATAAAGAATTCGACTTGTATATTGTTGGTAGTACATTAACAAAAAAGGAAATAATAGAATTAAACAAAAAATTGCCTGGTCAATGGAAGTTGTTTTCAGGGATAGATAACATAAAGCTTAATGAGCTTTACAACAATGCCTTCTCTTTGTTGTATCCATCATCTTATGAAGGATTTGGAATACCTTTACTTGAAGCAATGAAGGCTGGTGTTCCATTTATTGCTTTAAATAAGTCATCTATTCCAGAAGTTGCAGGTAATGCCGGGGTTTTAGTGGATGAGCTGGATATTCATCAGTTTTCGTATGCTATTAATGAGGTGGAACGAAACAGAACAGAATTGATAAAAAAAGGCTTTTTGCAGGCAGAAAAATTTTCCTGGGAAAAATGTTATCTTGAAACAAAAGCTGTTTATCAAAGTTTAGGGTAATGAAGATATCGATTGTAACAGTTGTGTTTAATAATGAAGCCACTATATCTACGGCTATCGATTCGGTATTAAGCCAAACTTACAAGGACATTGAGTATATTGTTATTGATGGGAAGTCAACTGATGGAACGCTGCAAATCATCACTAAATATTCATCATTCATAGCTAAAATTATTTCAGAACCTGATGCTGGTATTTATGATGCCATGAACAAGGGCATTGAATTGGCAACGGGAGAAGTGATTGGGATATTAAATTCTGATGATGTTTATGCTGATGAAAATGTTCTGAGTGATGTTATGAAAGAATTTCATGAACAATCTGTCGATATGGTTTACGGAGATTTAGTATATGTAAAAAACAACGACTTAAATCAAATTGTTCGCGTCTGGAAATCAGAAAATTATTATGATAATTTTTTTGAGGATGGACATGTGCCGCCACATCCATCTTTATTTATCAGGAAAAAGGTTTATGATCAGGTTGGAAGGTTTAATCAGACCATGCGGTTAGCGGCAGATTATGAATTTATGCTTCGCCTGTTTAAATTGCATACTTTCAAAAGTAAATATATAAACAGGTTATTTGTTAAGATGAGACTTGGTGGTGCAACAAACGGCAGTTTAAAAAATATAATAAATGGCAATAGAGAAATTCTTAGCGCCTGGCAAATCAATAAGTTAAAAGCACCACTTTTGCTTATGCCAAAAAGAATTTATAAACGGTTAACGCAGTTTATTAAATGAGGATTATTTTAACCGGCGGTACGGGCTTTTTGGGTACAGCAATTCGTAAGCAATTTGCTAAAGAACAGTTAATTACCATTGGCCGAAATTATTGTAACATCATTGCTCACCTCGAAAAGGCTATACCTGCATTGCCCCTAGCTGATTTAGTTATCCACGCGGCGGGTAAGGCACATGTTGTACCTAAAAATAAATTTGAGGAAGAAGAATTTTTTACGGTTAATGTTCAGGGAACTAAAAATTTACTTAAGGCCTTGGAGCAATCTGCAGAATTGCCAAAAGCTTTTGTTTTTATAAGTTCCGTTGCTGTTTATGGTGCAGAAGAAGGGCTTTTGATTGACGAAAATACAGCCCTATCTGCAAAAGATGCTTATGGGAAAAGTAAAATTGAGGCTGAGCAATTAATAATTGACTGGTGCAGGGCGCATCATATTAATTGTGCTGTTTTACGTTTACCTTTATTGGCAGGCTCAAATCCGCCAGGAAATCTTGGTGCAATGATAAAGGGTATCAAAAAAGGCTACTATTTTAATGTTTCGGGCGGCAAAGCAAAAAAGAGTATGGTTATGCGTGAAGATGTGGCTGCAGTGCTGTTAAAATCGGCAGAGCAAGGAGGGATTTATAACCTTACCGATGGCTATCACCCATCTTTTGCGCAGTTATCAGGTTCCATAGCAAATCAGCTAAACAAATCGAAGCCTTTAAATATTCCATTTTGGCTAGCAAAATTAATTGCATTTGCAGGTGACTTAATTGGTTCGAAAGCACCAATAAATAGTAAAAAGCTGATTAAGATTACCAAAGATCTTACCTTCTCAGATGAACGGGCAAGAAAAATTTTAGGCTGGAACCCAACATCTGTTATTACCTGTTTTAAAATATGAATTACCTTATTGCTTTAATTTTTCTTGCAGTATTATTTTTTCTGATGTTAATTTACCTCAGGTTAGCAGCACAGTTTAATATTATTGATAAGCCAAATTTAAGAAGTTCTCATACAGCTCCTATTATTCGTGGGGGTGGTATCATTTTTCCAATCACTATTCTGTTGCAATTTCCGGTATTTGGATTTAATTATTCTTGGTTTGTTGCAGGTTTATTGCTGATAAGTTTAATTAGTTTTATTGATGATGTAAAGCCTGTGAGCAATAGCATTAGATTATTTATTCATTTGCTAGCTGTCGCCATGCTATTTTACCAGCTTCAGTTATTTGAATCTCCATGGTATTTAATCGCATTAGCCTTTTTCTTTGTAATAGGAACCATCAACGCCATAAATTTTATGGATGGTATTAATGGTATAACCGGAAGTTACGGATTAATAACCTTGATTTCATTGTTGTACATAAATTCTACCGTAAACTTTATCGATTCTAATATAATCCTGACTGTAATCATTGGACTACTTATATTCAATTTTTTTAATTTCAGGACAAAGGCCAAATGCTTTGCAGGCGATGTTGGCAGCGTTAGTTTAGCTTTTATTTTGGTTTTTTTTCTGCTTCAGCTATTAATTAAAACTCAGAATATAAACTATATTCTTTTGCTGCTGGTATACGGCTTAGATGTAGTAAGTACGATATTCTTCAGGTTAATCAGGAAGGAAAATATTTTTGAGGCACACCGAACGCATTTTTACCAATTTTTAGCTAATGAGAAAAAAATGCCTCATTTAATGGTCGCGGCCGTCTACGGTCTTGCTCAAATTGCAGTAAATTTTTGTTTAATAGCGTTCCCGATCAGCTCTTTAACAAGTCTCCTAGTTATTTTGTTTATAATGGGCATGTTTATTGTTATATTGCGGTTTGTTTTTGAAGGTTTCCAAAGGTTAATCAAAAATGCTGATGTCGAATAACAATTAAAGGAATATTTTGTTTAGCAAAATCAATATCGTACCCCGCTGGCTCATATTTATCATCGATTTGGTAATATGTCTGATTTCATTAGGAATAGCTTACTTTATTAAATATAATTTCGATTTATCAGGACTTGAATTAGCCGCTTTTGGCAGGAATGTTTTAATTACCGTTATTATTAATATCGGTGTATTTCTTAATGTTAAATCTTACTCCGGCATAATACGTTATACGAGTGCGCAGGATACCTTTCGAATTCTTTTTGCAGTATTGATAAGTAATTTTGTCCTTTTTGGGGCTAATTTGCTGATGAATGCTTTTTTGCCACAGCCACTTATTTCCAATATTATTATTGTGGTGAATGGGCTTGTTAGTTTTGTATTGCTCATCACTTATCGAATTTTAGCCAAATACTTTTTTATTTACATCAAAAATCTCCATCTGGATAAGCTAAGGGTTATTATATATGGCGCAGGAGAGGCCGGGGTTGCTACCAAACGTACCTTTGATCATGATAATCGCGTAAATAAAAATATTGTTGCTTTTGTTGATGATGATGAGCGGAAAGTGGGTAAAACTATAGATGGAATTCGAATTTTGGAAGCTAAAAACCTCGAAAAACTAATTGCAGAGCATGAAGTTGATGAAGTAATTTTTGCTTCGTACAGCATTCCGGTTGATCGTAAAAATGAAATTGTAGATGCTTGTTTGGAAAATGATGTAACCGTTCTTAATATTCCGCCTTCTAATGTTTGGATTGATGGTAAATTACAGACCTCTCAGATACAAAATATTAATATTGAAGATCTTTTAAACCGTAAAAGCATTGAAATCGACGTTGAAGGTATAAAAAGTCAATTAAAGAATAAGCGGGTTTTGATTACCGGCGCTGCAGGTTCCATCGGTAGTGAAATTGTGCGCCAATTACTCAAATTTGAGCCTAGTTTGATTATCCTGAACGATCAATCGGAAACTGCTTTACACGAACTTTACCTGGAGTTGGAAGAGTATAACCATAATTATAACTTTCATGCTTTTGTAGGCGATGTAAGGGATACGAAACGGATGGAGCATCTTTTTAAAACTTTCAAGCCACAATATGTATACCATGCTGCGGCCTACAAACATGTCCCATTAATGGAAGATAATCCATGTGAGGCCATAAAAACAAATGTATCGGGTACTAAGATTGTAGCTGACCTATCAATCAAGTATGGTGTTCGCAAATTTGTAATGATTTCTACGGATAAAGCAGTTAATCCAACTAATATTATGGGTGCCTCCAAGCGCATCGCTGAAATCTATGTTCAATCCCTAAATAATACTCTTAGCAATCATAGTCATATTTTTAGTAATGGTTTAAGCTATATTAATGGGCTTGAAGTAAAGCCAATTACCAAATTTATTACCACACGTTTTGGAAATGTTCTGGGCTCCAGCGGCTCCGTGATACCCAGGTTTAAACAGCAAATTGAGAAAGGTGGTCCGCTTACGGTTACCCATCCTGAAATTACACGGTATTTTATGACCATACCCGAAGCCTGCCGCCTGGTACTGGAAGCCGGAAACATGGGTGCCGGTGGTGAGATTTTTATTTTTGATATGGGTAAATCTGTAAAAATTGTAGAATTAGCCAAAAAAATGATTCGGTTAGCCGGATTAATTCCTAACCAGGATATCAAAATACAATATACCGGATTGAGGCCTGGTGAAAAACTGTTTGAGGAACTGCTTAATGATAATGAAAATACTATGCCAACGCATCACCATAAAATTATGATTGGTAAAGTGCGTGAATATGTATTTAACGATGTTGAAAAACACATATACAAATTAATTGATTGTGCCAGGTTAAATGAAAACCGACAAGTTGTGGTGATGATGAAAGAACTGGTACAGGAATATAAAAGCAATAATTCTATTTATGAAGAACTCGACCATGCCGATGAAACAAATTAAACCTGCCGTTAAATTTGTTTTCTCCCTGGCCCTTTTTGTTATTTTAAGCTCGCATTTAACGCAGGCACAAACTCCAAATCAAAATATTCCGTACTCCTTTCAATTTTACCAAAAGCTAAACAAGTCTGTTTATGATGTGAATTCACGCTTTCATAGCTCTATAAAAGGCTATTATGGTGATGATAGTACGTTAAACAACCAGTTCAAAAGCTTAATGCAGCTCGGTGTTGATACCTTAAATAAAAGAAGCTGGGTTAGACGTAAGCTAACCGATGAACATTTAATTAACTTTACCGGAGATGATTTTGTGGTTTATGCCGACTTTTTGCCCGATTTTCAGATAGGCCGTGAATTTGATGAAAGTAAAACCACCTGGAAAAACACCAGAGGTTTTCAGGTTGGTGGCAATGTGGGTGAAAAGTTCTCTTTTTATGCAAATGCTTATGAGAATCAAGGCGTTTTTGCAAATTACCTAACAAATTTTATAAATACCAACCAGGTTGTACCCAGTGAAATGACTGGTAAATTGGGGGAGGTTACTAAAGATTGGTCGTATGCAACAGCTTTGCTATCTTTCACTCCAAATAAACATTTAAATCTTGCCTTAGGATACGATAAAAATTTTATCGGTGATGGTTACCGATCGATGCTGTTATCAGATGTAGCTGCCAACTATTCTTTTTTACGCATGAGGGCGACACTAGGTAATGTTCAATACCAAACTATTTTTGCTTATATGCTTGATCCGGGGGCTGAAAAATTAACCACCGACAGGCGTTTAGGTGACAGGGGTAAATGGATGGCTGCACACTATCTGGATTGGAATATTACCAAACGGTTCTCTGCCGGTTTTTTCCAGGCCGTTACCTGGGCTGATGCAGAAGTTGAGGGCAAGAGAGGCTTTGATTTTAATTATGTACATCCTTTCATTTTTCTACGCTCTGTTGAAGGTGCAAATACCACTTCTCCTGATAAAATGCGGTTAGGGTTTAACTTAAAATACGAAGTTTTAGATAAAACCACGCTTTACGGACAGTTCATGTTTGATGAATTTACGGCCAAAGAGGTTTTTTCAAACAGGGGTTACTGGGCTAATAAGTTTGCTATGCAAATTGGATTCAGGGGTTCGGATTTATTCAAGGTTCAAAACCTGAATTACCTTGCCGAATTTAATACGGCAAAACCTTATACTTATGCACATTTCGACCGGGTTTCTAATTATGGTGCAATGAACCAACCGCTGGCTCATCCTTTTGGGGCTAATTTTAGAGAATTTGTGGGCTTGCTTAATTATAGTTACAAGCGCTTCGATTTACAGGGACAAATGATTTATGCCAATTATGGCGCAGACCCAGCCGGATTGAATTATGGTAAAAATATTTTCCTTAGTTATGAAACGAGGGTTCAGGATTACGGAAACTTCATTGGTCAGGGCATAAAGACGAACTTATTCTTTACTGAAGCAAAAGTTTCTTATCTAATTAATCCAAAATATAATTTGCGTGCCGAGTTGGGCGGTGTTTACAGAAGAGAATCTTCTGCTGCTGCCATCCAAAATACAGCGTTGGTTACCATTGGTATCCGTAGTACTTTCAGGAATTTATATCAGGATTTTTAAATCAGCGTCTATTTTAAACCGTTTTTAATCCAATCAATTATTTAAACAAATATGGTTACCGCAGAAAAAATTTATTACTATATCAGACAAAAGTTCATCAGAAAGTTTTTGTATCGATTTGGAATTGGAAGCCCGGTTGGTAAAAATGTATGGGAAGAGCAATTTAAAAATGGAGCCTGGGATTATCTTTATTCAGAAACGGAATCTTTACATTACAAAAGTATCGTAAAGTTTTACAAACAATATGGAGGTGGTAGCGTGTTGGATGCGGGCTGCGGACAAGGGGTATTATTCCATTACCTAAAAGCGGATATTAACAGTCCTGCTGATTACCTGGGTTTTGATATTTCAGAAAATGCTGTAGAACAGGCAAGACAAACTTTTCCGCCATATCGGTTTGAGCAAATGGATTTCAATGCTGATACACCGAATGAAAAATTCGATTTTGTTATTTTCAACGAGTGTGTGTATTATTTCAAAAAGCCTGTTGAGCAACTTAGTGCTTACCTGGATAAAACGTTGAAAACTGATGGCTATGTAATTATTTCCATGTTTTATTATGCAGAGCATGCCCAGCTTTGGAAAAGATTTTCAGAAAAATATAATTTTTTAGATTGGGAGGAAGTGACCAATGAAAAAGGCCAAAAATGGAGAATATGTATATTTAAGCCTTAAAAAGCTTGTTTTTTAATAAAAGTATCGGGTCATAAAAGATACGCATCAAACGATATCTGCTATTCAGCTTCATGTTTATGGTTTGTTTATCATCCGTTTCGTTAATGGCAAATCGGCGCAAGGCATAATTTTTTTCATAAGGGCTATAAATGGATAAACCAAACTTATAACCAGCCTTAATTAACATTTGTTGATGCTGAACAGGAATTTTACCATAAGGAAAAGCGAAAGAGTATACTTTAGTGTTCAACAATCCCTCTAAAGTTTTCTTTGAATTTAGCATGTCAGTATAGGCCAGGTTTTTGCTTACGGTATCCAACTTAATGTGTTTCTCGCCGTGGCTTCCAATCTCCATACCCAGTGAAACCAAATGCTGCAATTGAACTGCATTCATCAATTTCACGCTAATCATGGAGTGTTCTTCAATGTCCCAAATGTTTAAACCATCAATATGCTCGGAAGGCATGTAAAATACTGCCTTCATTTTTCTTCGCAACAATTCGGGAATGGCAAAGTCAAACAAAGCTGCCGCACAATCATCGAAAGTAATGATCACTTTATTTTTTAATTGTATTTCATTAAAATTCGATTCCCAAATCTCCTGAAAAGTTGTGGTTGCTAAGCCATTTTGTTCGATGCCATCTAAAAGTTCAAGAAATTTATTATGACTAATGCACCATTTTTTCAAACTCGGATGAGGCTGATTAGCTACATGGTGTAACATTACAATTGGAATATTCAATTTCTTCGGAGTCAATCTAACCTTTATCTATTAAATGCCAAATAAACATAATATATCGTTTAAAACCTCGAATTCGGATGTTTTTTTATCAAGGAAAATAACCAATACTATTTTCTTATTTTTTATTGAACTGTTAAACCAAATTTGTTTGAATAACTTGCTCATAAAAACCCTGGTTTCTATGGATTAACGTATATTAGGCATAAATCTGTTTCCTATAATCAGGAAAAGCTTCATCCCTTTAAAAACTTTATATACCTTTGCACACATTTTAACGTTAATCATCAAACATTAATCTATTCTATGAGGAATCTTTATATTTTTTTAATCCTTCTGGTTTTCAGTAAAAGTTCTTTTGCGCAAACCCTGCCTGTAGGTTTGCTGGAAAATGTGGAAGATGCCTATAGAAGGCAACAGCTCTTGGGTAAAGATAGTTCGAATAGTTCTTACATGATTCGGCCAATGTTTATGTCGGACAAGAATAATTTACAGTTGGATTCTGCTTTTTCAGTAAACAGTTTTAGGAAATTGCTGTATTCAAACCCTAAGTTAAAAACCGAAATCTATGCTTTGCCGGTTGTTTGGCAACAACAGTTTAATTCGCATCACCCTTATGGAATGAATGATGGTTCGATGGTACAGGCCAAAGGTTATCAGACACAAATTTCTGCTGGGATCTATGCTAAAATAGGCCCTCTAAGTATTCAATTGAGACCGGAATATGTATATGCAGAAAACAAAGGTTTTCAAAGACTAGTTGATGCACCAAATGGGGTTTACTGGAATAGCCCGGTTACAGGTAGTTTTATTAACCGAATTGATCTTCCTGATAGAATTGGCAATACATCATATAGTAAATTAAGTTTAGGCCAGAGCAGTGTTCGATTGAATTTTGGCCCTGTGTCTGCGGGCTTTTCCAATGAAAATTTATGGTGGGGTCCCGGCGTGCGAAATTCTTTGTTGATGAGTAATAATGCTTCTGGTTTTCGCCATTTAACATTAAACACCACCAGACCAATTAAAACCTATATCGGTTCATTTGAAACGCAAATTATTGGCGGGCGTTTAGAGCAATCGGGCGTCAATTTAAACGAAGATTTAACCGTTCCTTTAGCCATAAGAAATGAACTTGTTCAGAAGCCTTATGAGTGGCGTTATATTTCAGGGATGGTATTGACTTATCAGCCTAAATGGGTGCCCGATTTATACTTGGGTTTTGACAGGACTTTTATCGTAAACCGCTCAAAGATGGGTAATAGTTTTGGCGATTATTTTCCGATTTTCTCAAAAGTAGAAAAAGTGGGCTATGTTACTTCTGAGGGAATATATAGTGAAGATGCTGCAGAACGAGACCAGTATATCGCATTTTTCACCAGGTACGTTTTACCAGAAAGTAAAGCAGAAATTTATTTTGAGTATGGAAGAAATGACCATTCATATGATTTAAGAGATGCATTGGTGGAGCCTGAGCATACCAGGGCCTACATTGTTGGGTTCAGAAAGTTGATACAACTCACAAAACCAGATGAATTTATTCAATTGGGTGTTGAGTTTACGCAACTGCAGAGAAGTACAACAGCAGAAACCAGAGATTATCCAACCTGGTATGTTCATGGTCAGGTTTTAGATGGCTACACCAATAAAGGCCAGGTATTGGGTGCTGGCATCGGGCCGGGAAGCAATATGCAATCTTTAAATGTGAGCTGGGTAAAGGGATTAAAGCGAATCGGTTTTCAATTTGAACGTACCGTAAACAATAATGATCTGTTTTATAATTTTGCATACGCTTCTGCAGACCGACGACAATACATTAACAGGCACTGGGTAGATTTAGCGTTTGGGGAAAATTTTTCATGGACTTATAAGCAATTTTCATTAAATGCCCAGCTTACTTATATTCGATCACTCAATTACCAATATCAATGGCAGGATAGTACCCCTCCTGGTGATTATTGGAATTGGAACAAGATAGACGTGAATAATCTCCACGCAAAAGTAGGTGTTTTATATAATTTCAAATAATAATTAAATTATTTGTCTGAGTTTTTTCTGTTAATCAATACACTTATTTCATTTTTTTAAATTGCGATTAAATGATTAAGTTTGCGTTCTTATCGACATTTGCTTAATAAGGTGTTAATGATTTTCTATTTTTTATCATTACGAAAATTTTGAGAATTAAAATTTCCTTTAGTAACTGCGATATAGTTTATATATCTATGAATAAAATTAAATTTACGAGCATCAATGGTATTACTTTACTGTTGTTTGTATTGGGTTTCTCCTCTTGTGTAAGTAATAAGAATATTGCTTATTTCCAGGACATTCAAACTGTAAATCAAGCAAAACTTGAAAACGCAGCAACCTTTACTGAGCCTGTTATACAGCCGGATGATATTTTAAGCATTAATATTTTTACACTAAATCGAGAAAGTGGAGCGATAATCAATCAAGCAGCATCCAATACGGTATTAGGAGGAGGCGCTACCACTGCTGTTGCGGCACAACAAGTTACAGGTTTTTTGGTAGATAGGAACGGAGAAGTTGAACTTTCGCTCATCGGTAAAGTTAAAGTTGCCGGACTTACCACTTTTGAGGCCAGAGAGCTCATAAGGGAAAAGGCAAGTGATGTTTACAAAGTTCCTAATGTTCAGTTACGCTTCGTAAACTTTAAGGTAAGTGTTTTAGGAGAAGTAAATGCACCAAGCGCTTACACCTTACCCAATGAAAAGGTTTCCATTCTAGACGCATTAAGTTTAGCCGGTGATTTAACAATTTATGGTAAAAGAGAAAATGTTTTGGTTGTTAGGGATAATAATGGTAAAAAAGAATTTGCAAGGTTGAATCTAAATTCCTCAGACATTTTCAACAGTCCGTTTTATTACTTAAAACAAAATGATGTAGTATACGTAGAACCCAATAAAAGAAAGGTTTCTGCATCTAACTCCGCTCAAATTCAAACTATTGGCGTTATCGCATCAGTAATATCGGTTATAGTTCTCGCAATTTCAAGTTTCAAATAATTTATCTTATATATACATGCCTGAGTTAAACGTGCAATCTCTTAGTGAAGAAGAAGAAGGGATTGATATTAAAAAAATATTTGGAAATTTACTGCTTAAGTGGCATTGGTTTTTGATAAGTGCTGTAGTTTGTTTGATTATTGCTTTCCTTTATTCCAGATACACCCCGCCAGTTTACCGTATCGCCGCTAAAGTCTTGGTTAATGATGATCAAAAGGGAGGGGGGCTGAATAAACAAGCGGGCGCCTTAATGGATTTAGGTGGAATAATGGGAGGTCAGAATTCAGTTGAAAATGAAATAGAGATTCTGAGGACTAGGTTTCTGATGGAGCAAGTTGTACGGCAAATGCAGCTTAATATTGTTTATTATCATAAAGCAAATCTTGTAAACAGAGAACTATATGAAGCACCATTTAAATTGAATATCTTATCTTCTGTTGATACAATCAGTCCAACTCTTATTCAAGTAAAAAAGCTTGCAAGTGATAAACTAAGAGTAAGTTCCAAAGATTTTGAAAAAGATGTAAGTTGGAATCAACGTTTCGAGATAAAGGGCTTGGGAATACTACAGCTTGTTCCTGGAGCAGGTAATTTGATCTCGAGTCACGACTATTTTATTTCCGTAACTTCAATAGATGAAAGGGTTGCAAATCTTATGAGTCAACTTATAGTTGGAGCAGCCAATAAGCAGGTTACAGTTGTTGATTTGTCTTTGTCTTATGCTATTCCGAAAAAGGGAGAGGATATTCTGAACGTATTAATTAAAAAGTATATAGAAGGAAATTTAAGTGATAAAAATGCAATTGCAGACAGCACTGGTAAATTTATAAGAGAACGCCTGGCTGTAATTTCCGATGAATTAGGTCAGGTAGAGGATAAAGCAACTAGCTACAAGCAGCAAAATAAATTGACTGATATGAGTGAGCAAGGTAAGTTGTTAGTACAAAATACAGGTGAATTTTCTATGGAACTGGCAAAAGTCGAAACTCAAGTTTCGATACTGACAGATTTGGAGAATTACTTAAAAGATGAGAGTAAAAATAAACGGGTTTTTCCTTCATCCTTACTACCGCAAGATATGGTATTTTCCGGATTAATGACTCAATATAATGCTTTGTTGATTGAGAGAGATCAGCAATTGCTGAGTCTTACCGAAGAAAGTCCATTTGTTAAAAATATTGATGAGCAAATTGCCGGTTTAAGGAGAGGTATTCTTTCCAGTATTCAGAATAGCAAAAATTCATATGTTATAACCAGAAATAAACTTAGAAGTCAGTTAGGTCAAGCTGAAGGACAAATAAAAGATGTTCCTGAAATTGAAAAAAATTATCTTAAGCTTGCGAGAAACAAGGATATTAAGCAAGAATTATATATATTTCTTATGCAGAAAGCTGAAGAAACGGCTATTTCTAAAACCTCAAATATCTCTGTAGCAAAAGTAATAGATCCACCGAAATCACAAGTTGCACCAATAAGTCCTAAAAGAAATGTTATTTATATTATAGGGTTGTTGATTGGACTACTTTTACCTCTTGTGTATATCTTAGCTTCTAATTTTTTCAATACAACAATATTAACTAAAGAGGATATCACAACTAATACTGTTGTTCCTGTTATTGGTGAAATTAGTCATAACCTTACTGTAGACAATCTTATTGTTGCTAATCAAGGACGTTCTGCGATATCAGAACAATTCAGGGCATTAAGAACAAATCTTTCTTTTTACTTAAAAACAGAAAAAGATAAAATTATCCTGCTGACCTCCAGTATGTCAGGCGAAGGAAAATCATTCACTGCTATCAACCTTGCAAATATTTTAGCCTTATCAGGTAAAAAAGTTCTTTTAATGGAATTGGATTTACGAAAACCAGGTTTGTCTTTAAAATTAGGAATCGATAATAAAATTGGCTTTAGCAATTACACTATAAGTCCTAAAATAAAAGCAGCAGATATCATCAAGGAATTACCTATAAATAAAAACATGTTTATTATTTCTTCTGGGCCACTTCCCCCAAACCCAGCTGAAACTTTAATGTCTGAACATATGCCTGGCTTGATAAATGAGTTAAGAACTCAATTTGATTATATTATTATGGATTCACCTCCTGTTGGTATAATTGCCGATGCTCAAGTTTTGGTTGAATATGCAGATGTTACCTTATATTTGGTGAGACAGGGTGTAACTGAAAGAGCGCAATTATCCATTGTAAATGATTTGTATCGAACAGGTAAAATCAAAAATTTGGGTATTGTCGTTAATGATATCGTTAGCAAACATTATGGTTATGGGTATGGGTATGGAAACTATGGTGAAGAAGCTCCAAATAATCTGTGGAAAAGAATTATAAAGAATATGCGCGGTTAGATTGGTTATGAATTACACATTAAAAGTTGTCAAAGTAAAGAAGGAAACCAGCGACACGATTACGCTGTGTTTCAAGCAACCAGGTTTAAAAAAAATAAAGTATCTTCCCGGACAATATCTAACCCTTATATTCCGAATAAATGGTAGGCGGTATATTAGGCCTTACTCTTTCTCTTCTTGTCCAGGAGTTGATGAATTTTTAGAGATAACAGTCAAACGCATGTTAAATGGTGTCGTTTCAAATCATATTAACGATGCTGTTAAAGAAGGGGATAGTATTGAGGTTTTGCCACCAATGGGAGATTTTATTTATGAATCAGGTGATTCAAAGAATATATATTTATGGGGTGTTGGTAGTGGTATAACCCCATTAATATCCATCATGAAATTTATTTTAACAACTAGTAACAGTATAGTTGTTAATTTAATTTATGGGAACAGAAGCCATGAAAGTACAATATTTGCTGATTTGATTTCTGATTTTCAAATTAATTACCCTACTAAATTAACAGTTCGACATTTTCATACCAAATTTGTAATTGACAGGACAAATCCTTCTGTTATCCAAGGAAGAATAGATTTTCAAAAAGCATCACGTATTCTATCTGAAGATGAAGATATTCAGAATTCCGCTCATTATGTTTGCGGGCCTGCAGGCTTAAAGGAGTCTGTTAAGAATGCTCTAATCGCAAAAGGAGTTGAGCTAGAAAATTTTTATTCTGAAGATTTCGAATTGGTGAAAAATCCTGAAGATTTTAAAGATATTAAAACACAAAATTTAGCTATAAGTTTTAATGGCATGCATTTTGACTTAGAGGTTGCTAAGGGTAGAAGTATTTTAGAAGCTGCGTTGGAAAGTAACATTGAGCTGCCCTATTCTTGCCAAACAGGTAATTGTAGTACTTGCAAAGCAAAAGTTTTGGCTGGCGAAGTAAAAATGATTGGTTTAAGTAAAGAACGCAATGACTTAAGCGAAGGAGAATTTTTACTGTGCTGTTCACATCCACTAACAGAAAACGTTTACATAGAATTATAGTTTAAAGCATGAAAGTAGTAATATTAGCAGGTGGTCTAGGGACGAGGTTAATGGAGGAAACTGAAGCAAGACCAAAACCGATGGTTGAAATCGGAGGTAAGCCAATACTTTGGCACATAATGAAAATTTATGAGGTATATGGCTATAATGATTTTGTACTATGCTTAGGCTATAAAGCCCAAAGCATCAAAGAGTATTTTTTAAACTATTATCTTTATAATTCTGATGTCTCTATAGATATTGAGAAGAATAAGGTAGATGTTCATTTTTCTAATTCCGAATCATTCAAAGTGACCTTAGTAGACACTGGTTTGACGACAAATACTGCTGGACGAATCAAAAAAATTCAAAAGTATGTTAAAGATGAAACTTTTATGTTAACCTATGGCGATGGTGTAGCGGATATAAATATTACTGATCTTGTCGCTTTTCATAAAAGCAGTGGAAAACTCGCTACTCTGACAAGTATTCAGACACCTGGTCGTTTTGGTAACATAGAGATGGAAGAAGATGGAACCGTTAATCATTTTGTGGAAAAACCGCAAGGAGACGGCATGTGGATAAACGGCGGTTTCTTTGTGCTTGAACCAGGGATATTTAAGTATCTTGAAGGCGAAATGGATGATGTTCAATGGGAAAATGTACCATTGAAAGAGATTGCTAATGATGGGCAATTGGCAGCATTTAAGCATTCAGGGTTCTGGAAGCCGATGGACGCTCTCCGCGATCGTATTGAATTAGAGCAGCTTTGGTCAACAGGTCAGGCAAAATGGAAAATCTGGTAATATGTTAGAGGCACTAGAAAGGACATACGCAGGTAGGAAAGTTTTCTTAACTGGACATACAGGTTTCAAAGGATCATGGATGCTCAAAACACTTCAGCTTTTAGGCGCAGAGGTAAAAGGCTATGCATTAGCTCCTCAGACCGAAAGCGATCTTTATTACTTAATTAATGGAGATCAGATTTGTGATTCAGTAATTGCAGATTTAAGGGATCGGGAGGCCTTGAAAAAAGCTGTTATAGATTTTCAACCAGATTTTATCTTTCATTTAGCAGCACAACCTTTAGTCAGGTTATCTTATGAAATTCCTTCAGAAACTTTCGAAGTAAATGCCATCGGTACGGCTAATTTGCTTGATGGAGTTAGATTACTAGAGAAACCTTGTTCAGTTGTATTAATCACAACAGATAAGGTATATCACAACAATGAATGGGAATATCCGTACAGAGAAAACGATAAATTAGGAGGATATGATCCTTACAGTGCAAGCAAAGCCTGTACCGAGTTGGTAATCGATTCTTACCGAAATTCTTTTTTTAATACTAAAGCTTTCGAAAAACATAAAAAGGGAATTGCAGTAGGTAGAGCCGGAAATGTAATTGGAGGTGGAGATTGGTCTAAAGATAGATTAATACCAGATATTGCGAAAGCGCTTTCTAAAGATGAAGAAATCATTATCAGAAATCCAGGATCTGTTAGACCTTGGCAACATGTACTTGAACCTGTTGTAGCGTATTTGTTATTAGGAACTTACCTAAAAAAAGACCCCTTAAAATACAATCAAGCTTACAATTTTGGTCCATATGCGACAGACGCACTTCCAGTTGTGGAAATGCTCAATTTAGCGCTTAAAAGTTGGGGTGGTGGAACCTATCGAATCGAGAAAATTTCAGACCAACCTCATGAAGCAGGGCTTTTAAAGTTAGATATAAGTAAGGCCATTAAAGAACTCGGTTGGCATCCAAAATTTAACGCACAGATTGCTGTACAAATGACAATAGACTGGTACAAATCTTTTGCGCAGGATGAATCTTCAATAGATTCTTTTACACAAGCGCAAATATTAAGTTATTTGGATGCATAAAGTTTTAATCACAGGGATAACTGGGTTCTTGGGCTCACATATTGCTGAAGCGCTCTGCCTACAAGGCATATCCGTAATTGGACTTAAAAGAGCAACTTCAGATACTTGGAGGTGTAAGGATTTTGAAAATAAAATTGAGTGGCTAGATATTGATGGTGTAAACGACTGGAAAAAAGAGCTGGTTCAAAAAGCCCCTACCTGTATAATTCACACTGCGTGGATCGGAGTAGAAGCTAAAGACAGAGACAATTGGACAGAACAAGCTAAAAATATTCAATTATTGATCGATCTGCTCGACTTGAGTAATTCCCTATCCATCGAAAAGTTTGTTTTTTTAGGTTCGCAAGCCGAGTATGGAGCTTTCGAAGGTAAAATAAATGAGCTTTCTGAAGTTCATCCCACCAATGCTTATGCAAGTATCAAACTCGCTTGCTTTGAAATTTTAAGAACCTATGCCACCCAACATCACATCGAGTGGCTTTGGTTGCGAATTTTCTCCGTATTTGGCGAAAGAGAAAACGAATCATGGCTAATTCCTTCTATGATTAAATCTATGCAACAAAAAACAGAAATGGATTTTACTGAAGGAAAACAAAAATATGCTTACTTATACACAAAGGATTTCGCTCAAATCCTCGTCACACTCCTGCAGAAAAAAATGAATCCAGGCATATACAATATCTCATCAAATGAAGTAAAAGATTTGAAGTGGTTGATTGAAACCATTAGAAATAAAGTTAATCCTAATTTCAAGCTAAATTTTGGAGCAATTCCTTATCGGAATAATCAATCTATGCACATGGAAGGCGATATCAGCAAACTTATTAATGAAATTGGCCCGATTAAATTTACTGATTTTAATGTAGCTTTGTCTAATACATTAAAATATTACACCTCTAATTAATATCAAATGAAAGCATCAGATTTTATTGCCCAATTTTTGAGTAAAAAAGGTATTGAAAGTGTTTTTGAGCTTTCGGGTGGAATGATCACTCATATTCTTGATTCTCTAAATCAAACTACCGACATTAAAATTATTACCATGCACCACGAGCAGGCCGCTGCATTTGCGGCCGAAGGCTATGGTAGAGTTACTGGATTACCTGGGGTTGCAATGGCAACCAGCGGGCCAGGAGCAACCAATCTCTTAACAGGGATAGGAAGTTGTTATTTTGATTCGACCCCAGCTATATTTATCACCGGACAGGTGAATACACACGAGCAAAAAGGCAAAAGAGACATCAGACAATTAGGTTTTCAAGAAACGGATATTGTAGCCATGGCAAAGCCAATTACAAAGGCCTGCTTTTTAGTAAATGATCCAAATGAGCTTGAATCTGTTTTTGAACAAGCTTTCGCCCTAGCATGCGAAGGCAGGCCAGGACCAGTGCTTATTGATATTCCAATGAATGTTCAGCGTGCTCAAATTGAAATTAGTGAAGATTTTAGCTTTACACCTCAGCCCGCACAAATTTCATCTGATAAATTAGCTGCTTTAAAAGTAGATATTCAAAAAGCTAAACGTCCATTGATTTTGGCTGGACGAGGAATTAAAGCCGCCAATGCACAAGTACAATTTGATCAATTTGTTGCGCATACCCAAGTGCCAGTGATAACTACCTTGTTAGGCCTTGATACCATTGCTTTCGATGATGAGTTGAGAGTTGGGTTCATTGGCAGTTACGGTAACCGTTGGGCAAATATAGCCTTTGGAGAATGCGACTTATTGATCGTACTGGGAAGTAGGCTTGATATTCGTCAGACAGGTGCAGATACCAAGTTTATCGAAAATCGTACCATTTACCATATCGATTGTGAAAATGGGGAAATCAATAATCGAGTAATGGGATGTATACCTATTGTTGCAGATCTAAAAGATTTTTTCTTGCAATTCGAGCAACAAACAATTGATGAGCAATTTATCACTCCAACGGATTGGCTTTTACATGTAAATGAGTTAAAAAGCTTATGGCCTGATACAAATGAACTTGATCCAATAGGTATCAATCCGAATAAATTTATGCATGCGCTTTCGCAAGGTAGTACAGATGCAAAAGTATACCTGGCTGATGTAGGAAGTCATCAAATGTGGTCGGCACAATCATTGGAAATCCATAAAGGGCAACACTTCCTTACTTCCGGAGGAATGGGAGCAATGGGTTTTTCACTTCCCGCAGGTATCGGCGCTTGCATTGCGTTAAACAATCAGCCAGTTGTGGTGTTAATAGGCGACGGATGTATGCAAATCAATATTCAAGAATTACAGACTATTGTTAGAAATAAACTCAAGGTTAAAATTATTGTCATGAATAATAGAACTTTAGGAATGATTAGACAATTTCAAGATAGCTATTTTGAATCTAGGTATCAATCAACCTATTGGGGTTATAGTGCACCTGATTTTACTAAAGTAGCCATAGCCTATGGAATTGATGCCATAACTATTGAAGATCCAGCAGACCTGCAAGATGGAGTATCTTGGCTATGGAACGACGAAAATAAAGATAAACCACAGTTACTTCAAGTAATGGTTGATCCACATACAAATACTTACCCAAAAATAGCTTTTGGAAAACCCATTACCGAAATGGAACCATTTTCAAAACCTATAGAAATGGAAGGAACTTAGAAATAGATAATTAAGATTTTATCAGAACATTATGTTAAAAAATATTACAGACTCAAATTTAGAAGCTGCATTACGTGTAATCGCAAAGCAGAAAACAACTCAGACCATCATTCCAGGTCAAAACTACATTCCTGTTACTGGAAAAGTTTTAGATGAGGATGATATCATGTTAGGTGTTGATGCCACCTTAGATGGCTGGTTAACTGCCGGTAGATTTGCAAGTCAGTTTGAACATGAATTTGCACAATATTTTGGAGCAACAAAAGCATTGTTGGTCAATTCAGGATCATCTGCCAATCTAGTAGCTTTCTATTCCTTAACTTCTCCGAAGCTGGGTGATAGGGCTATTAAGCCTGGGGATGAAGTGATTACAGTTGCTGCTGGCTTCCCGACCACAGTAAACCCTATTGTGCAGTTTGGTGCGATACCTGTATTCATTGATGTAGATGTTGCCACTCATAATGTGAAAGCGGAAATGATTGAAGCGGCCGTTTCACCTAAAACCAAAGCCATCATGATTGCCCATTCTTTAGGTAATCCATTTGATTTGGATGAAGTAATGAGAGTTGCAAAAAAATATAACCTTTGGGTAGTGGAAGATGACTGCGACTCATTGGGCGCAACCTATAAGGGCAAAAAGACGGGTACATTTGGAGATATTTCTACCTTTTCATTTTATCCCGCACACCATATTACTATGGGTGAAGGGGGCGCGGTGCTCATTAACAATCCTGAATTAGCAAAATCGGCGGAGAGTTTCAGGGATTGGGGAAGAGATTGTTATTGTTTACCAGGAAAAGATGATACTTGTGGTTGCCGCTTTGGCCAGCAATTAGGTTCATTACCTTATGGTTATGATCATAAATATACTTATTCTCATATTGGTTTTAATTTGAAAGTTACTGATATGCAAGCAGCATTTGGTATTGGGCAATTGAAAAAGTTAGATCATTTTATACAACGTCGTCGCGAAAACTTTGCCTCGCTGTATGCTAGAATGAAAGAATTTGAAGAAATTTTCATTTTGCCGGAAGCTACTCCAGAGTCAGATCCGTCTTGGTTTGGTTTTTTAATGACCCTGAGAGATGGAGATTCTAGTGATCGACACATGTTGGTACAGCATTTAGAAGAGAAAAAAATTGGAACAAGGTTATTATTTGCGGGTAATTTATTAAGACAGCCTGCTTATGCCAATGTTGAACATCGTGTAGTTGGTGATTTAACGAATACAGATATCATCATGAATCAATCTTTTTGGTTAGGCGTTTGGCCAGGGTTGAATGAGAGCCATTATGATTATATCGCTGATGTAATTAGAGAATATATAAATTCATAATATATAGTCCTTTAACGACATTTATAATTGAAAAAATCCATAATATTTGAAGTTGGGATTGTTCGAATTTTGGTGGTAATATTACAATTGTTCTTTTTAAAAGCATATAGTAATAATACCACCTTATATGAACTTGGAGTATATTACTTTTTGTTTACTCTTTCGTATTCATTAAATGCTTTTGTATTAGTACCTCTTGATTATTTTCAACAATCGAAAATATATACACTCAAGGAAAATGGTAACTCTTTAAGATCTTTTATTGGTGTAAATATTTGGGTCTTAAAGCTAATATTTTTAATACTCTGCATTGGTGTTGTTATATTATTGCTGTTAAATATTGAGTATATTACCACATTAATTGTAATCGTTTTATTAGCCACAAGTACGTATTTGGTAAATTTAACACGTGGTCTTATCAATAACCTTGAAAATAGAAGGGTAGCAATTTATTCGTTACTTTTTGAAAGTATACTAAAAGTTGGCTTCTATTATCTTTATATGTATTTTTTTAAATCATCTTCAAAAGTTATTCTTTGTTCAATACTATCATCTTCATTAATTTCGTTTGCATTACTTTATTATCTAATATCACGATTGGAAGATTTTAAAAATAGGAAGGTTCAAAGTTTTAGTAGATCTGAGATTTTAAAGTTCTCTTATCCAATTTCATTAAGTGCTGTGGTAAACTGGATTCAGTTACAAGGTTATAGAATGATTTTAGTTCCTTTTGGGCTAGTGGAAGTTGTTGGTATATATGGTACTGTTTCTAATGTGGGCACTAATGGAATGAATGCTTTTTCAACCATATATTCACAATTATTTATACCTAATTTATACAAAACTCAAGGAAAATACCTTAAAACATATATTTTATATGCTCTGCTTTCAATTTTTGGAGTATTAGTGGTAAGCTATTTTTTGTCAGATTTGATTGTTTCAATACTCACAAGTCAAAAATTTGTTAAGTATTCAGCAATTATTTTGTTTGGAGTTGTATCCGAAGCTGGCAATTTTTTGATCGGTGGTTTAACAGTATATCTCACAATTAAAAACTTAACTTATGCAACAATGAAATCTACTTTAACTGGTCTATTTGTTTTTTTAATATCTTTTGCAGCACTTTATGCTACTGGTAATGTTAATGTTTTCACAATAGGTATTCCTATAATTTTGACTCAATTAGTAATCACAGGGTATTTAGCTTATATTATTTATACAGAAAATAAAAAACTTATTTTATGATAACTTTTGTGATTTTCACATACAATGAGGAAAGAAGAATTGAAAATGTAATTCGTAATTATCAGCAATATGGTAAAGTTTTATTGGCTGATGGCGGTAGTACTGATAAAACTCACGAAATTGCTAGAAATAATGATTGTGAAGTTTTTATCAGGCCCGAAACAAGCCATGCCTTCGTAGAAAATGGGACTGTGATGGATGCTTTATATAAAATACTTACAACTGAGTGGGTGTTTCTCGGCTATGCGGATGAACACATGAATAAAGTAACATTAGAAAAACTTATAGATGTTGTTATAAATAACAAATTTGATGCAATTAAAATTTATCGTAAAAACTATTTCTACGGTGATTTTTGTAATGATTCATACAAATCTTCAAATAACCGACTGTTTAAGACTTGGGCTTACGATTTCACAGATAACTATATCCATGGGATGGGAAAGCAAACTGTTAGTGATGATAGAATTTATAATCTACCACCTCAATACTTTATTCATCATTTCATTGATTGCACGCTTGACTCTCATCTTTCGAAAATAAATAGATATACAGATAGTGAACAACTAGTACATAGTAACTTAAAATCAAAAACCTCAATTTTCTATTTTTTCTATTTAATAATTAAAAACTTAGTAAAAAATTATTTCTTTGAGAAAGGCTATAAAACAGGATTTGCAGCATTGTCCTTAGCTGAGTTAACTATATTTTATGATATTGTAAAAAATATCAAAATTTACGAAAGTCAGCATCAAATAACTGACGAAACTATTGACAAGAAAAACAATTTGCATCGCATTGAAATACTTAAAGACTTCATTAATACATCTCCCGTTGATGATAAGGTTCAAAAAGGCAATTTAAAAAATGGAAAATATTAAATTATCAATTTGTATTCCCACATACAATAGGGCAGAATATTTAGATTTAACACTTGAAACCATTACCTGTCAATCAGTATTTACTAAATCAAACGACATAGAAATAGTTATCTCAGACAACTGTTCTTCAGATCACACTGAAGAGATTGCGAGGAAATATATAAAGGATTTTGGCAATAAGATAGTTTATTTTAAGAATGAGGAGAATCTGGCTGATAAAAACTTTGAACTCGTGCTTTCAAGAGGTAGAGGTTTGTATTTAAAGTTGAATAACGACACATTAACTCACACATCCAATACGCTAAATTGTATTTTGCAAGACGTATATGCAAATATTGAGTCAAGAAATGAACTATTTTATTTAAATCAGGGCTTAGATAAATCTAAATCGATATTGTGCAATAATTTAGATGAGTTTATAAACAAGGCAGCGTACTTTGGGGGTTGGATTGGCTCATTCGGCATCTGGAAAGAAGATTTTGATAAGATGAAAGAGTTTAGCAGATATGCAAAGCTATTACTAACACAAACGGACGTATTATATAGGTTAATTTCTAATAAAGGAAGAATTTATGTAAATAATGAAATGATTTTTCTATCTCAAGATTCAAAAATTAAACATAAAGGGGGCTATGATTTAATCACCATTTTTCTAGATAATCATAGCTTTATTTTAAATGAGTATGTGGAGAAAAATCAAATTTCAACTACTACCTACAAAAAATTGACCTCAAAGTTATTGTTGATTTTTCTGCGCAAATATTTGGTAATGGCGGCAGTTGATCCTGATAAATACCGATTTAAAAGCAACTCACCATTTTCTCGCATAATAAAATTTTACAACCCGCGGTATCTGTTATTATTTCGGTTTTTTACTTTATATTACACTTATTTAATTTTTAGCTACTTAAAAAAAGCAGGCAAATGGATATTGCCAATTAAAAAAAAGGTTATTAAGTAAGGCTATGCATAAATATATTAGTAAGTTTAAGGTTTTATGGTACTATTTAAGTTTGCATTGGTACTATATTTTAGTATTTGCAAAGATTGGAAAGAATACAAGAATTCAAAAACTTCTCCGATTGGAATGTCCTGAGCATATATTTATAGGCGATGATGTTAATATTGGAGTTAATAGCTGGTTGGCAGCTAACCCTTTGACTGGTCAAACGGATTGTAACTTAATAATTGGTAATAGAACTTATATCGGTAATTTTGCACATATATATTGTGTAGGAAAAATAACAATTGGCGAAAATGTTTTAATAGCTGATAAGGTTTATATCAGTGATAATTTACATAGATATGAAGATGTCAACATAGCCATATTGGATCAGTCGGTTAAACAATTAAAAAATGTTCTAATTGGGGATGGCTCATGGATTGGCGAAAACGTTTGTATAATCGGTGCAAACGTTGGAAAAAATTGCGTAATTGGAGCAAATTCAGTTGTAACTAAAGATATTCCAGACTTTTGCGTAGCGGTGGGAAGCCCAGCAAAAGTGATCAAGAGATTTAATACCGAAATGGGAATTTGGGAAAAAGTTAACAAAAACAATTAGATGGCAAAACTTGGCTTAGTAACCGTGTTGTATAAAAGTGATGAGGTTCTTTATGGTTTTTTTGAAAGTCTTTCGAAACAGATATTCTCTGATTATCATTTATATATAATAGATAACTCATCGTCAGAAACTACTGACAGTTTGCTGGTAGAGTTGATCTCTAAATTTCCAATATGTGGGGTTTCTCATATTAGGAATGAAAATAATAATGGAGTTGCTAAAGGCAATAATCAAGGAATTAAATTGGCACTTGAAGATGGTTGTGATTATATCTTGTTGTTAAATAATGATATTGAATTCCCACAAGAAAACCTCTTCGGAGATATGTATTCATGTGCAGTTTTAGAGGATCAGGACATTATAATACCTAAAATATTCTACTACGATAGCCGAACCATATGGATGGCTGGTGGCTCCATATCAGAATTTAAAGCTATAAGCAGTCACGTCGGTGTTGATGAGATCGATATAGGTCAGTATGATCAAAGTTTGTATTTTAACTATGCGCCAACCTGTTTTATGCTAATTAACCGCACTATATTTGATGCTGTAGGGTTAATGGATGAGGATTATTTTGTTTATTATGATGACACAGACTTCCTATTTCGTGCACACAAGAAAGGATATAAAGTATACTACTTACCTAAGCTAGAAGTTTTCCACAAAGTTAGTAGCAGTACTGGAGGTGGGGAAACATTATTTTCCATTTACTACCTGAATAGAAACCGTATTTTCTTCATTTTAAAAAATCTTAAATTCCCAGCTAGGCAAATTTCATTATTTTATACATTAGCTACAAGAGCTATACGACTACTAAAATATAAATTGCCAGAGCGCAATCAATTGGTTAAAGCAATTAAAGACGGCTTTAATATGAAAAATATATAATTATTGATATGCTTTTTACCAAGATTTTAATTTGTTTTTCAATGTGCGTTTTTACGATAGGCACGTATTTTATATGGTTTGATAGAAAAAATGTATTAAATCATTTAGGCATAGGTTTGTGTTTTGTAGCCTACATAATACCGCTCTTCGTTTTTGATTTAAAAGATTTTGCAACAGACAACACTATAAATCAATACGCCATAATAAATATTCTTGGAGCGCTAACTTTTATTGTGGGGCTTTTAATTGGAGTTCGGTGGAAAAGCCTGATTTTAGTAGATACCGTTATGAAGTTTTCTACTGCAACAGATGGTATTGTAAATCCAAAGTTTGGGATAAGGGTCGTAAAAGCTTCGAAGGTGATTTATACGATTTGCCTGGTCATTATGGCGCTATGTTTTTTATATATGGGATTTTTGCCAATGTTTGCTGCAGACCCTTATTCTGCAAAGCAGTTTAAAGGGATTTACAATATTCGATACCACGATGTTGCATTCTTTTATCGAACATCAAAGCAACTCATTCAATTGTTAATGCCTTTCTTAATAATAAGCTTTTTTGATAAAAAAAGCAAGAATATCTTATTATTAATTGTTATTGGGGTAATATTAATTGCTGTTTCACTAAGCCGGTCTGAAGCGGTTACTGGCTTAATTCTAATTTTTTCAATAATAATTGCATTAAAGAAGAGCAAAAAGGTATTTATATATTATCTATTATCTTTAATTTTTGTATATTCATTAGGGAGTAGTTTTTGGATTATTGCATCAGTTTATTTTCCTAAAGCAGGTTATGTCCATGAAATTGATAACTTAAGTATTGGCTATGCCATAGCTTCGGGCGCTCCTGATATCCCAGACCAACTTAGTTTTCTTGAGGCATTTAATTCAAATCATATTGATTTTACTTATGGACTAACCTTTGTTGGCGGCCTAATTCCGTTTAACTTTAAATGGAATCCTTCTGTTTGGACCCTTTTGGTCGTAAACGATACCGATGATATTTCTGAAATTGCATCTGGAGGTTTAAGACTTCCAGTTTCTTTGTGGGGGTATGTTAGTTTTGGTTGGCTTGGTGTAATTGTGGTTCCTTTCTTTTCAGCTTTTTTAATAGGCTATATTACAAAAAAAATAAAATCTATTGTTAATAAGTTACCAGCAGACGCAAATGGTTATTTAATATTTTATTGGCTTGTATTTTTATATTTAAATATTGGGATTGTCTTTACATCATTTTATACGCTAAGTATATATTTTCTCCCAGGATTTGTTTTTTATGCTATGGTTAATTACTTTATAAAAAAGACTAACCCTAAAAGACTTCCTTTAACTAGATGAAAAACATTATTTTTAAAAATTAAATGCAAAGGAAATTAATATGCCTACTTTTAACAAAGAGAAAACAGATAAACTTAGTAAAATTGATTCTGTTTTTAGAAAGATTTACCTTAAGCCAAAGAATAATAAAATATATCCTTTGTTATCGGATATAGAGGTAAAAGAAATTGTTGTATTAGCATTTCTTTTGATTGGAGATACGATTATGTATATTCCTGCTTTTAAAACAATCCGAAAAAATTTTCCAAATGCAGGAATTACAATTGTTTGTGAAAAAGTAACGGAAATTATATTAAAAGATCAAAAATTAGTAGATAATTTTGTAATTATCGATTGCCCTTGGATTGTTAAGACAAACTATTCTCTTCAAAATCTTTTAAAATTTAAATCCACATTACATATAATTAATGGCGTTGAATATGATCTTGCAATAGATTTTAGAGGAGATTGGCGGAATATCTTTTATCTAAATTTTATTAATTCAAAACGAAAAGCAAGTTTTAATTTTACCGGCGGAGAGTATATGCTTACCGACGTAGTCAAACCTATTGATGGAATAGATAACTTTACTGAAGAATCATTATACCTACTAGAACAGCTTGGGATGAATGTTGAGATTAATGATCGTGTTCCCAAGCTTCAACTCTCTTCAAAATCATCAACATATTTACAAAGTATAAGCTCAGAATTTAATTCAGAAGGGAAATTTGTTGTTGGCATACATCCGGGATCGAGTCAAGAAGTGAAAAAGTGGGAGGAATGTAAATATGCTGAGCTTGTTTTAAGATTAGCAAAAACAAACAATATAAAATTTTTTATATTCGAAGGACCAGATGAAAATGAAACTGTAGGAAAGGTTATTGCCGATCTAAAGGATAAAAATGTAGATTTTCTTATTGTAAAGAAAAATCTCATTGAATATATAGATATTTTGAGTTTATGTAATTTGGTTGTTTGTAATGATAGTGGAGCGGCTCATATTGCTGGGGCATTTGGAGTTCCAACTGTAGTTATATTTGGGAATGTTGATCCTAAATATATCATTTCAAAAGAGGCATTACATATAAGAGTAATTTCACATAAATTAATATGTAAACCTTGCTTTCAAAGTTTTTGTAAATATGGACATCGAGACTGCATAAAAAAAATACAGGTAGATGAAGTTTATAATACTTCAATGGATTTAATCGGGTGGAAATTATAAGGTATGGGATTTAAAATAATATGGTTTATTAAGACTATGTTTTGGCGATTGATTGTCGGAAAGATAGGGATACTTAGCTATTTTAGTGACCCTGTATTTTTATTTGGCGCAAAAAGAATTTTTATTGGAAATAGAGTAAGAATTTTTCCTCAAGCAAGATTGGAAACTCATTTTAAAGGTGAAATAATTTTTGAAGACAATATTTCAATTGGACAAAATCTTCACATTGTTAGTTCACATGAAAAGCTCGTAATTGGAAAGAACACAACTTTTTCCGCTAATGTATTCGTTACAAATGTGGATCATGAGTATTCAGAATTAAATATACATATACTTAAACAGAAGTATTTAGTTAAAACCACTAAAATAGGTGAAAATTCATTTTTGGGTTACGGGGTTGTAATACAGGCAGGTACTATTTTAGGTAAACATTGCATTGTTGGCTCTAATGCTGTTGTTAGAGGAGTTTTTCCAGATTATTGCGTTATAGTAGGTTCACCTGCAAGAATAGTAAAAAGATATAATCACGATTCTAAATTATGGCAAAGAACAGATAGTGACGGACAATTTTTAAATTATAAAGAATAAAATCAAAAAATATAAAATGAAAAATATTTTAATAACAGGTGGTGCTGGCTTTATAGGCTCTAACTTAGCACTTAAATTAATTGATAAAGGTTATAATATAACTATTTTGGATAACTTATCTAAACAGATACATGGCGAGGATCCAATTCATACCAGTCCGCTATATCAAAGCATAATTGGAAAGGTTAAATTTATCGAAGGAACAGTTACCTCTAGGGCAGATGTCGAAGCGGCAATTATCGGCCAAGATGTTATTGTTCATTATGCTGCCGAAACAGGAACAGGCCAGTCTATGTATCAGATTGAACAATACGCTAACGTAAATATTGGGGGTACCGCGATATTGTTAGATTTACTTGCAAACAAAGACAATAACGTTAAAAAGATTGTAATCGCTTCATCGAGATCAATATATGGCGAAGGAAAATATTATTCGGAAGAATTTGGAGATGTTTATCCTAAACACCGTGAAGATTCGGATATGAAGAGCGGCGATTTCGAAGTTAGATACCCAGGTGTTTCGCAGCCTTTGAAACTCGTTGCTACGGATGAAGATTCGAAAATACATCCATCATCTGTTTACGGTATTACCAAACAAAATCAAGAACAGATGATTATGACCGTGTGTCCAACAATAGGCATCGCACCTGTGGCGTTTAGATATCAAAATGTGTACGGTCCTGGCCAGTCCTTATCTAATCCATATACCGGTATTTTATCTATATTTTCTACGCTGATAAAAAATAATAAGGCGATAAATGTTTTTGAGGATGGTAAAGAAACCCGTGATTTTGTATATATCGATGACGTAGTTGATGCGACTATTCTAGGAATAGAAAATGATGCTGCAAATGGCCATGTTTTTAATGTTGGGACTGGTGTTCCAACAGAAGTGAATACTGTTGTCTCTGAGTTATTAGCAAACTACGGAAAAGAAGTATCAGTTAAAATTTCTGGAAATTATCGTCTCGGTGATATACGACATAATTTTGCAGATTTAACTAAGATAAAAAATACTTTGGGTTTTGAGCCGAAGGTATCTTTTAAGGATGGCATAAAGAACTTTGCAATGTGGGTAAACACACAGGAAGTAAATGCTGATAAATATGAGAACTCAATTACAGAGATGAAAGAAAAAGGGCTATTCAAATAATATGTTTAAAGGTTCTGTTTTATTTATTTGTCCAGCGTTTTTTGGATATGAAATTGCAATTACTAAAGCTTTAGAGTTTAATGGCTATTCGGTGGATTATATCGATGAACGACCATCTAATAATTCATTTTCGAAAGCTATTTTTCGAATAAAGAAAGATCTTTTAAATAAGCAGATCAGTAGTTATTATAAATCGGTGGAAGAGAAGTTAGCTCACAAAAAGTATGACTATCTTTTCATCATAAAGGGCGAAGTTGTGCCTATTAGTTTTATCGAAAATTTTAAGGAGAAAAACCCAAATGCGAAACTAATTTATTATACCTACGACTCTATTAATAATAATAACAAAAATTCGATTTTTATACTCCAACATTTCGATAAGTGCTTTAGTTTTGATTTTGAAGATGTGAAGAAGTTTCCTATTCTGAAGCAGAAGCACCTTTTTTTTACCGATGAATTTTTGATCGAAGGCGAAATCCCACAAAAGAAATATGATGTCTCATTTGTGGGTACCTTGCATTCAAACAGGTTTTCTGTAATGAAAAAGCTTTTCAGTTATTTCAAAAAAACTTTCGTATTTTATTATATGCCGGCTAGGTGGTTTTTCTATTTAGAAAAACTTACTAAGAAGGAATTTAAGCCTATATCAATATCAGATGTAAGTTTCAATAAGATTAGCAGGGCTGAGGTGGCAACGATTTTTAAAGCCTCAAGAAGTGTTTTGGATATACAACGTTTTGGTCAAACCGGACTAACGATGCGTACTTTCGAAGTGCTCGCGTCAGGTGCTGTTTTGATAACAACTAACCCTTGTATTGAACAAGCCGACTTCTACAATGCTGATAACATTCTTATTCTACAAGATTTAACAGATGAAAAATCTATTACTGGAATTTCAGAAAAAGCGGTACAAGATGTTGAATCAATAAGAGGTAAATCTGCAGCTTTTGAAAAATATTACGTTAATAATTGGGTAAATGAGTTCTTTGAATAAAAACATGGAAATTAATAATAAAAAAGTTTTAGTGATTGGTGATTTAATGATCGACCATTATATCTACGGAGATTGCAATAGAATCTCTCCTGAAGCACCAGTACCAGTGGTTGAAGTGCAAAGGGAAGAGCAGACGTTAGGGGGTGCGGGAAACGTATTACAGAATTTGCAGGCTATGGGCTGTTACGCAGATATAGTTTCGATCGTTGGCGATGATCAGGAAGCTGATTTTATTCAAAGTGAACTGGTTAATAATGGTTTATTGGGAAATGGCCTAGTAAGGAGTAAGGCAAGATGTACGACAATAAAATCGAGAGTCCTAGCTGCTAAGCATCAGTTAATTAGGTTAGATAAAGAAAACACTGAACTGATATCATCTGCCGAAGTTGAAAAATTTCTTCCACTTTTGGATAGTAAAATTCCGCTTTTTGATATCGTCTTAATATCCGATTACAATAAAGGATTGTTGACAAAAGACTTGTTAAGTCAGATTTTTGAAAAGTGCAAAAAACATGGTAAGGTTACTATATTAGATCCGAAAGGATTAGATTTTTCTAAATATAGAGGGGTAAGCATCATAAAGCCGAATAAGAAAGAGGCGATCATGGCTACCGGCATCAATATAAAAGATCAAGAAAGCTTAAAACTTGCATGTCAAAAGTTACAAGAAATTACCGACTGTGATCATGTGATTATTACGCTTTCAGAGGAAGGAATTGCTTATTTTTCACATGATATTCTCAATATAATCCCAACTGTTGCTATTGATGTTGTAGATGTTACAGGAGCCGGTGATACAGTATTAGCATCTTTAGGTATTGCATTAGCAAACAATAATTCGTTGCACGACGCTTGTGTATTCGCAAATCATGCAGCGGCTGTTGTTGTCAATAAAGTTGGTAGCGCAACGGCCACTTTGGAAGAAATTATGAATAAAGAAACTACCTTAAAATCATAAAAATGAAGGAAGACAATACAATTATACTTACAGGAGCAGCTGGTTTCATTGGCTCTTGTATGGCACAACATCTGAATGACAATGGATATAAAAATCTTATTTTGGTAGATGATTTTGGGCATGAAAGTAAGCGTAAGAATTGGGAAAATAAAGAAAGGGTAGCCTGCATTGATCGTAAAGAACTCAAAGATTTTCTAGCACAAGCAACATTGAGTGTAGACTTAATTATCCATTTAGGTGCAAGAACGGACACTACGGAGTTTGACTACAGTATTCATCAGGAATTAAATGTAGATTACTCGAAGTTTATTTGGAATTTTTGCGCTGAAAAACAAATTCCTTTGATTTACGCATCTTCAGCAGCCACATACGGCGATGGTGAACTTGGATATAATGATGATCATGAAGTGGTAGAAGAGTTAAAACCGCTTAATCCATATGGAATTAGTAAGAATGAATTTGATAAGTGGGCACTAAAGCAGCCTTCGAGCCCCACTTTTTGGACAGGTTTAAAGTTTTTTAATATATATGGGCCTAATGAGTATCATAAAGGGAGAATGGCAAGTGTTATCTGGCATTCTTTTAATCAGATAAATGATTCCGGACTCGTTAAACTATTCAAAAGTCATAAAGAAGGATATGCAGATGGAGAGCAATTAAGAGATTTCGTTTATGTTAAAGATTTGCTCAAAGTTATTCTATGGATGACCAACGAAATGTTAGCTGAAAATTGGTCTATTGACAATAACGGACTTTATAACTTAGGAACTGGTAAAGCCAGATCATTTGAAGATTTGGTTAAAGCTACATTTAAAGGGCTTGAGATTGAACCGAAAATTGAATTTATCGATATGCCAATTGATATACGAGATAAATATCAATATTTTACTGAAGCTAATATGAACAAGCTACATTCTGCAGGCTATAACGAGGATTTTTATACCCTCGAAAGTGGCGTTTACGATTACGTTAAAAATTATTTAATTAATGATATTTATTACTAATGGAAGAGATTATTAAATCAATATTTGCAGAACACAAGGATGTTATTGACCGTTCTGCGGCAGAATTGACGGAAAAAATACAACAAGCGAGTGAACTAATAATTAATCAAATTAAGAAAGGTAACAAGATACTGCTTTTTGGTAATGGTGGAAGTGCAGGTGATGCCCAACATATTGCGGCAGAATTTACAGGTAGGTTTTTAAAAGAACGACAGTCATTACCAGCAATAGCTCTAACAACGGATACTTCGGCACTTACAGCTATAGGGAATGACTATGGTTATGATCGGGTTTTCGAGCGTCAAGTAGAGGGCTTAGCGAGTGATGGTGATGTGCTAATTGGTATATCCACTAGCGGAAATAGCGTTAACGTTTTAAAAGCATTCGAAACAGGCAGAAAAAAAGGATGTCATATTATTGGTTTATCAGGCAGAGACGGCGGTGCAATGAATGATCTTTCAGATTTAAATATTGTAGTTCCCTCTGATGTAACGGCAAGAGTTCAGGAAGTTCACATTTTAATTGGCCATATGATTTGCACTGCTGTTGATAATAATTTTGATTAACTAATGATAGATACACTGGAGTTATTAGCAAAAGAGAAGGTATTTTCATTTGATGAAATTGGGACAAAAGCAAAGGTCTGGAAATCTGAAGGGCAAAAAATTGTATTTACCAATGGTGTTTTTGATTTATTGCATATTGGCCATCTAAGTTATTTAATGAAAGCAGCTTCGTTAGGCACCAAATTAATTATTGGTGTTAACTCTGATGCTTCAGTTAAGAAACTTAAAGGAGAAAGCAGACCTGTCAATGCAGAATATAGTCGATTACTAATGTTAGCTTCCTTGTTTTATGTTAGTGGTGTAGTAGTCTTTAGCGAGGAAACACCTTTAGAACTTATAAAACGAGTTAAGCCTAATATTCTCGTTAAGGGGGCAGATTACTCAATTGCTGCGATTGTTGGCAGTAATGAAGTTCTTGCAGATGGTGGTAAGGTGCAGACAATCGAATTTGTTGATGGCTATAGCTCAACGAAATTGATTGCAAGAATAAATGCAAAGAATGAATAAGGCACTTTTTTTAGATAGAGATGGAGTTATAAACATTGATCATGGCTATGTATATAAAATTGAAGACTTTTTTTTCACAGAAAAGATATTTAAAATTGCAAAACATTACCATGATCAGGGTTTTTTGATCATTGTGGTTACTAACCAGTCTGGTATTGCACGAGGCTATTATACAGAATCTGATTTTAACCAATTGACTCAATGGATGATAAAAAAATTTCTTGATCAAGGTATTGAAATTACGAAAGTTTATCATTGTCCTCACCATCCTGATTTTGATGGAGATTGTAGTTGTCGAAAGCCAATGCCTGGTATGATTTTGAGTGCACAGGCTGAGTTTGACTTGGCTCTTCCAAACTCTGTTTTAATTGGAGATAGTAATACCGATATAGAAGCAGGAAAAAAAGCAGGGGTAGGAGAAAATTATTTAATTTATGAATTGAATAATACTGGCTTATAAATTTAAATTGACAGTTTCCAAATTATTATATTTGTTGACCTGTTATATAAATTAGTGATCGAGGTTGAGCCCTATTCATTTAAGTAATGGACTTTGATAAAAGGTAAACAATTTATATTGATTACACTGGCCAATTTTTGCACTCAAATAACCGTTCACCTAAATGTATGTGATGGCTTGCAGTTTTTACGAATCTTAGTGGTGGCATAAACATTTTTAAGTAATAACATCAAATATAATGGTTTCCACCATGAGTAGACAAAGAGTATATTTTTTAGATTATGCGAAATTTATTGGGATCTTTCTAATGGTATATGGACATTTAGAATTGCCGGCAGAAATTAAAAATTCTATATATTCGTTCCATATGCCCCTCTTTTTTGCAATATCTGGTTACTTGTTTTCCTTTAAAAAAGATATATCAGCAAAGGAGTTTATCACCAAAAGATGTAAGCAACTTATCGTTCCTTACCTGATATTCAATGTCATCACCTACATATTTTGGCTATTTGTAGGTCGAAAGTTTGGTGTTGATTCTGCGGAAGACATAAAACTTTATAAGCCTATAATAGGTATTTTTTACGGTAATGGTAATAACAAATTTTTAATTCACGATACTGTATTATGGTTTTTACCTTGCCTTTTTATAGTAGAGATTCTTTATTTTATTCTCTTCAGAAATAAGACAAAAACCCTATCTGTATTAATGCTTTGTTGTTTCCTATTTGCAGGCTTTCTGGATTATAAGCTGATAAGAATTAATTTGCCATGGGGTATAGATACTGCTCTAACTGGAATTTTTTTTTACGGATTAGCTAATTTATTTAAAACAAATATTATTAACTTACTAAATATGCCAAAACTTAGCTTGGCTATCTTAACACTAATTCTTTTTTCAATATTTATATACATGTCGACTATAAATGGTAGAGTGGATATGTTGGCATTGGCATACAATAATTATTCGTTATTTATATTGAATGCACTAGTGGGTGTGATACTTTTTTTATTAGTATCGTATTTATTAAGCGAAGCGTTTGGGAAACTCTTTGTTATAGAATATCTTGCCAAGAATACTATTATAATACTTGCATTTCATGCTTTTGGATTTACTTTTATTAAGGCTTTTACCTACTATATACTTAAATATCCAATGTCAATCTATGAAACGAACTTATACTTTAATATTTTCGTTGCTGGCGTGACAATATTGACCCTAGTTCCAGTAATGATGCTCTGGAATAGATATTTTCTACCCCTTGTTACGCTTAAAGCAAAGCTAAACTAAATCAGATTTGAATGCTCAGGACAGCTTATCACAACAGTATGAAATTTTGTATTTAGAATTATGTGAAAAATTATGCCTTGCAGTCTATACCTTACAGCCAAGGTAATTGGAAAGGCAATGATTGTGACTAATGATAATAAATTCTATTCTAACTGTTTACGGAATTTGGCTTATTAACCAACTAAACACTAAAGCTGATTTTTCGGGTAAGTAGATTTCTTTTTTTACCTAAGGTGTAGTTATTATAGAAGTCAAATTTGTGAACAAATAGAAATAGTTAATTTAGAATTATGTAAAGTGACTAGAATTCCGTAGTTTAATATTTAAGATTCAGAAATTCTTTTTATTTATAGCGATTTTGTATTCCATTTTTATTTAGCTTAATTATACTTTCTGATTTCCATATTTTTTTTCATAGTTTTACAAGAAAATAATTGCAACTTAACCATTAGGCATTACTTTTGCTTAATTGTAATAAAATATTTTATCTCTCTCTGGTAAACAAACGCCTATGTCACACCGCTACTCTAAACATCTTTCTCTAATTGTCTACCTAACGGATTTAATTGTATTGAATTTATCGATAGTTTTAGTTAGCCATTTTTATCTAGGTGATTCATTTTGGTCAAATAAAGAGTCTGTTTTTCTTTTATTGGTATCAAATATAAGCTGGGGATTTCTTTCTTTTTTTCGTAAAAACTTTGTAGTTCACAGGCCTTTGGTTCTATCCAATAACATAAATAACTTTACTTTAACACTTGTTTATCATATAGCATTAGTTTTTTGTTTACTATATATATCCGAAATTTTTGACATATCTAAGTTTGTTCTCCTTTCACACTTAGTAATTTTCTTTGCTCTTATTATCATTCAGCGATCATCAATGTTCTTTTTACTGGACTATATCAGAAAAAAAGGATACAACCATCGCCGTGTTTTGATTATCGGTAAAAAAAATATTGCAATCCGATTAAAACAGTCATTTAAGCGCCATCCGGAATATGGTTATGATATTGTTGGCTACATATCTGATGAAAGTTTAAAGAATTTTACGGCAGCACAATTAAATACTGCAGTGGTTAACAGACGGGTAGATGAGCTTTATGTATGTAATTTGGATTTGTCATCAGATACAAATGGTATAATGGATTTTTTTCTTCAAAATAAGACTATAATCAAAGTTGTTTCTGATATGCAGTTTGATGTTCAAAAAGCTGAATATTTGAATTATAATGAGTTGCCTGTTTTCAGGTTACTGCCCCATGCGGTTCAAAGCTTAAAGATTAGATTATTAAAAAGGGGTTTCGATTTAGGTTTTGCAAGTTCAGTAATGTTTTGCGGTATGCCTGTTTTTATGCTTATTGTAGCGATTACTAAATGCACATCGAAAGGGCCTATCTTTTATAAACAACAAAGGATAGGTAGAAACGGGAAGCCTTTTTATATTTACAAATTCAGAAGCATGTATATAGATGCTGAAAAAATGGGGCCACAGCTTTCTAAAGATAATGATCCGAGGATAACGAAATGGGGTAGGATTATGCGCAAAACCAGATTAGACGAATTGCCTCAATTTTATAACGTATTTAGAGGCGATATGTCTGTTGTTGGCCCGAGACCTGAACGTCAGCACTTTATTGAACAGATAATAGAACGTGCGCCTCAGTATAGTAATTTACTCTCTATTAAACCAGGAATCACCTCAATAGGACAAGTTAAATATGGTTATGCTGAAAATGTTGATCAAATGGTTGAGCGCATGTCACACGATTTGGTTTATTTAGGTAAGTTAAAGCTCAGAACCGACGTTTCTGTTATTTTTGATACAGTTAAGGTTATGGTAGCTGGTAAGGGTAAATAGATAAGCATTAAAACATAACATATTAATAAAAATGGGTAAATGTTAAACAACACTTACCCATTTTTATTGTTGAATAATTACGCTTACAGGAAAAGAAAAGTAACACCCCGCCCTGCGGGCACCCCTCTAAAAGAGGGGAATTAAGTTTCTGAGTCGGAGCAACATTTATTGAGTTGGTTATTATTATAGGGAGCTTTCGACAGGTTCAGACTGAAAGCCTACATTTCCGGAAGCAAAAATATTTTTCTTAGCCCACCATTGTATTGGTCGTACGCTTTACCGCTACTTTTCTTACGGCTTCAATTATCGAAGCTTTATCATAACCGCATTCTGCCCAAAGCTCTGCTTGTTCTCCATGATCAATAAACTGATCGGGAATGCCCAGGCGAATTACGTTTGCATGGTAGCCATTATCGGCCATAAATTCTAAAATTGCCGAGCCCACACCACCTTGTAAAGTACCATCTTCAACGGTAACAATGTGCTTATACTTTGAGCAAACCTCGTGAAGCATTTGCTCATCCAAAGGTTTAACAAAACGTAAATCGTAATGCGCTGGGTAAATGCCTTCGCTATTTAATTCGGCTCTGGCTTCTACAGCGAAATTACCAACATGACCAATGGTTAATAGCGCAACCTCCTCGCCATCGCAAATTTTGCGGCCTTTTCCTATTTCTAAAGCTTTAAATGGTCTTTTCCAATCGGGCATAACACCGTTTCCACGAGGGTAACGAATAACAAAAGGTCCTACGTTTTCTTGTTGAGCCGTAAACATGAGGTTTCGGAGTTCTTCTTCATTCATTGGTGATGAAACCACTAAATTCGGAATGCACCGCATAAAAGCAATATCATAAGCACCGTGATGCGTTGCGCCATCAGCACCAGCTAAACCTGCCCTATCTAAACAAAAAACAACGTTTAATTTTTGGATGGCAACATCATGAATCACCTGATCATAAGCCCTTTGCATAAAGCTAGAGTAGATGTTGCAAAATGGCACTAAACCTTGTGCGGCTAATCCGGCAGAAAACGTTACAGCATGTTGCTCTGCAATGCCCACATCAAAAGCACGGGTTGGCATTGCTTTCATCATAATATTTAATGATGAACCTGATGGCATTGCTGGTGTTATACCTACAATTTTATCATTGGCCTCAGCAAGTTCAACCATAGTGTGTCCAAAAACATCCTGGTATTTTGGTGCCTGCGGTTTATCCTGAACACTTTTTTTAATTTCTCCGGTTATTTTATCAAACAAACCTGGTGCATGCCATTTGGTTTGGTCTTTTTCGGCCAGCGCAAAGCCTTTACCTTTTACGGTAACACAATGCAATAATTTTGGACCGGGAATATCTTTTAAATCTTTAATTATTGCTGCCAAACGCTTCACATCATGACCATCAACAGGACCGAAATACCTGAAATTTAAAGATTCGAACAGATTACTCTGTTTAAGCAATGTTCCCTTTATACTTTTCTCAATCTTTTTAACATACTTGTGTGCGTTAGGACCAAGTTTTGAAAGACCGGCAAGTACATTAGAAATATCATCGCGAAAGCGATTATAAGATTTTGAAGTTGTAATGTTTGTTAAATACTCTTTTAAAGCACCAACATTTGGGTCGATAGACATGCAGTTATCGTTCAAAATAACTAGAACATTACTGTTTTCGATTCCCGCATGATTTAAGCCTTCAAAAGCTAAACCCGCAGTCATTGCGCCATCGCCAATTACAGCAACATGTTGTCTGTCTGTTTCGCCTTTAATCTGAGAAGCTACCGCCATTCCTAATGCTGCCGAAATAGATGTAGATGAATGGCCAACACCGAAGGTATCATATTCACTCTCGCTAATCTTTGGGAAGCCACTTATACCTTTATAAATACGGTTTGTATGGAAAAGTTCGCGGCGGCCAGTTAAAATTTTATGACCGTAAGCTTGATGACCAACATCCCAAACCAATTTATCGTAAGGTGTGTTAAGGGCATAATGTAAAGCCACAGTTAATTCAACAACGCCTAAGCTGGCGCCGAAGTGACCACCATTAACACTCACAACATCGATAATGTATTGACGCAATTCCTGGCTTATTTGCTCTAGGTCAGCTTCACTATATTGCTTTAAATCAGCAGGATAGTTTATTTTTGATAATAGGGGGCCAGCTTTTACTTGCATTCGGTATTTTGGAAAAGAAACAAGATACAAAGAAAGGTAATTTTGTGCTAATATTTAAGAAAAAAACATTGAATAACAACAATCTCTAAATAGCATTTTGAAATCGTCGGTTATCTTAACTGAATGTTATATTTTTATTCAGAAGCGCAAGGTTAGTGCAGGAAACTAAATTTGTTTTCGTTTTACGCTTTAATCGCTAACAGCCGAAATGGCTGTTGCTACGTGTTCGCTTCAACCGGGGCTATATTGCAAAAGATGTGTTCCATTTTAATGGTTTGCATGGTGCACAAAACCTTTGTTAGTAAACCTGTAATAACAACAACCTTCAAATAGCATTTTCAAATCGCTAGTCATCTTAAACGATGGTGATATTTTATTCAGAAGCGCAAGGATGGTGCAAGAAACTAAATTTGCTCCCGTTTTACGCTTTAATCGCTAACAGCCGAAATGGCTGTTGCTACGTGTTCGCTTCAACCGGGGCTATATTGCAAAAGATGTGTTCCATTTTAATGGTTTGCATGATGCAAAAGCCTATGTTAGTAAACCTGATTACAGTGTAAAGCCCGCAAGCGAGGTACGAGTGCGGACTTGAAACGTAAAGCAGGGCTACAGACCGCCAAAAGCTAAAAACGTTAATTTTCTAAATGATTTTAAGCTTTTAATCATATTTGCAAAAACAGATATTCATTTTTTATTATGTTTGCTGTAGCGATGCAAGAAGAAAATTTTGAAATCAAACTCCCGGTTTTTGAAGGTCCGTTCGATTTGTTGCTATTTTTTATTGAGCGTGATGAATTGAATATTCAGGACATTGAAATCTCCAAGATTACAAATGATTTTCTGGCGTACATACATCAGCTATTGGCCTTAAATGTAGAGGTTGCAAGCGAGTTTATTTTGGTTGCAGCTACCTTAATGCGCATTAAATCGAAAATGCTTTTGCCAAGGATAGAGGTGGATGAGGCAGGGAATGAAGTAAATCCTGAACAAGATTTAATTGCCCGATTGCTTGCCTACAAACAATTTAAATCTGTTGCCGAAGAACTTAAGTTTTTTGAAGAGTTGAGAATGCAGCAAGAGCGAAGAGGGAATATTGAATATGATTTATCTTTAGCCGCAGAATCTTCTACCCATCAGGATGAATTGTTATCGCTGGATTTATATAAGCTATTGATGGTTTATCAAAAAACCATACAGAAATACGAAATCCGTACTCAGGAAGTAAAGCATACGGTTATTCAATATCCTTACACCATCGAACAGCAGAAGCATTTTATTGCCAATTTGTTAAACATTAATGAGCAGATTGATTTTGGTTTGGTGATGAAAAACTCCGAAAATAAAGTCCATTTCGTTTACAATTTTTTGGCGATTTTAGAAATGCTTCAACAACAAATTGTGGAGATAACCATTGGAAGCGGCTTTAATAACTTTAATGTAAAAGCAATGGCTTAATAGGGCCTTAATTAGCTTCAATTTTCTTACTTTTGCCACAAAAAATAACAAACCTATATAAGGATGAAACGCGATAACCAAATTTTTGAACTTATTGATAAGGAATTAGACCGCCAAGAGCATGGTTTAGAGCTTATTGCATCAGAAAACTTTGTAAGCAAGCAGGTTATGGAAGCTGCAGGCTCGGTATTAACCAATAAATATGCTGAAGGCTTGCCTGGTAAACGCTATTACGGTGGCTGCCAGGTGGTAGATGTAGTGGAGCAAATTGCGATTGATAGGGCTAAACAATTATTTGGTGCAGCATGGGTAAATGTACAACCTCACTCAGGTGCACAAGCAAATGCTGCAGTTATGCTTGCTGTTATCCAGCCTGGCGATAAAATTTTAGGTTTCGACCTATCTCATGGCGGGCATTTAACGCATGGTTCTCCAGTAAACTTTTCAGGTAAATTGTATCAGCCATTCTTTTACGGTGTTGATAGAGAGACAGGTTTAATTGATTATAAAAAACTAGAAGAAGTTGCACTTGCAGAGAAACCAAAATTAATTATTTGCGGTGCATCTGCTTACTCGCGTGAATGGGATTATGCGTTTATCCGTTCAGTAGCTAATAAAATTGGTGCATTGGTTTTGGCTGATATTTCTCACCCGGCAGGTTTGATTGCAAAAGGATTATTGGCAAACCCGCTTCCGCATTGTCATATTGTAACTACCACAACACATAAAACTTTACGTGGTCCGCGTGGTGGTATGATTATGATGGGGAAAGATTTTGAAAATCCGTGGGGATTAAAAACCCCAAAAGGAGAACCTAGGATGATGAGCAACTTGTTGGACATGGCAGTTTTTCCTGGTACTCAGGGCGGCCCACTTGAACATATTATTGCAGCTAAAGCAATCGCCTTTGGTGAGGCGTTAAGTGATGAGTATGGTGTTTACATTAAACAAGTTGCCGCAAATGCACAAGCAATGGCAAAAGCTTTTATGGCCAAAGGTTATGGCATTATTTCAGGCGGAACAGATAATCACTTAATGCTGATTGATTTGCGCAATAAAAACATTACTGGTAAGGTTGCCGAAAATGCATTAGAGAAAGCAGAAATTACAGTGAACAAAAATATGGTTCCGTTTGATGATAAATCTCCATTTGTAACTTCAGGAATTAGGGTTGGTACCGCTGCAATTACAACACGCGGCTTAAAAGAAGCTGAAATGGCTAAAATTGTTGATTTAATTGATAAGGTTTTAACTAACCCAGAAGATGAAGCAAATTTAAATGCTGTTAAAGCAGAAGTTATTAATCTGGTAAGTGCATTTCCGTTATACAAATAATTCTAATTTTTAACAATTACAGAGCGCCTTGCAATTATTTGTAAGGCGCTTTTTGTTTTATAGCTTATTGCATTAGGATTTTTACTTCCAGCATCTTTGCGCTTTCTTAAACTATCATCTTAAAATCCCTAAATCCTAAAAATCCTGTTCAAAAAGTAAAGGGCCGATATTCTTTTGAAGAAATACCGACCCTTACCATCTAAATTAACGCTCTCGATTATATAAACGCAATCATTTAAGAAATGTTTTACGGAAATAAAAAAAAGTTAATAATTTTCATAACAACCTAAGGATGAGGGAAAAATTCTTGTTTTGCCTGTTATGTCTTCATTTAAATAAACACTAAAATATGCGTCTGTAGTTAAGTTAATCCCTTTTTTAAGCGCAGGACTTGTACTTAGTATAAAAAAGTTACCCGAATTGGGAGAAGCAAATATCGGATCGGAATTAATGATGTTTCCGTTGGTGTTATAAGCTGTACTTGTTGTTTTGATTAAATTGCTAAAAAAGTTAAGCTGAACCACTGCGTTAGTTTTCTTTTGGATATCTATTTCATTCATCAAGCTCCCCCAGATTATGTTGTTTGTTAAATCGAGTTGAAGTTTGTTATAAACGTTTGCGGCTAAATAATCGGAAAAAGTTAATGCTGCAGTTTTACGAGGCAAGTTTGGATTGAAGCCGGCAAAAGTATTCTGTTTTAGGTTGTAGTTGCCACCTCCAATTGCATAAATGATGTAATTACCACAATTATACATCAAGTTATTAAAGGCTATCAATTCAGAGTGATAGCCAATATAGGCCGCAACCTGCATGTTTTTAATTACAGTATTGCTAAGAATAAGCTTTGGATTTGCATTAACAGACAAAGAATCAGAAGTTATTGCAACGGAAGCATTTTTAATAATGGCGTTTTTTATAATTCCATTGCCTGTTTTTTTTATATAAATCCCCTTCCACTGGCCAGGTTCATCGCTGTAAATAGTTTCCAGTCTGTCGCTGCAAAATTGGATAGGTGCTGTAAGTGTGCCGTAAGCATTTAAAATTCCTTCCACATTCATAACTGCATCTTTATGAAAATAAACTTTTGTACCCGGCTGAATAGACAGTGTAGCGCTATTTTTTATGTTAACGAATCCGTTAATAATGTATGGAAAATTCTTTGTCCATGTTGTGTTTGAAGCTATGTTCTGATTATTTATGAAAATAGCATTCTGGCCATAAGCTGAAAGCAGAATCGCTTTTCTATTTCCATTTGATGTAATAATTATAGAATCTTGGACTAAAAAAGGAGTGTTTTTAGCATCAGGATTGATGGTTACTTTAATAAAAATATTTAAAGAATCCTGACCATTTAAAACCAGATTGTTTTTAACAGATAAATTTTGCCCGTTAATGTTAATGCCAAATGGAGACGAATCTCCTCCTGAAAGTTTAATTTCAGATATATTCAATGCAACATTATTGTTATTTAAAACCTTAATCTTCCTTGTTGCAGAACCAACAGAGGTAAAAATGGTATCAAATAAAATACTGTCTTTTGAGAAGCTAAGTTTTGTATTGGCATCAGTTGTAATGCGCTCATCTTTTCGGCAAGCTGAGCAGAAAAAAGCAAATAGAATAATCTGAAAGATTAATAAGTGGCGCATAAATCAAATATGAGAAAATTATTCTGCGAAAGCCAAAGCTGCAATGCTAACTTTTGATGCTCCGTTTTCGAGTAAAACATTTGCACAAGCTTCGAGTGTGGCACCTGTTGTAATTACATCGTCTATGAGCAAAATATGCTTACCTGCAATTTTTTCTGGATTCTGTATTTTGAAAACTGATTTCATGTTTTCATAACGATTGTACCTGCTCTTTTTTGTTTGGCTTTCTGTAGGAACAGGTCTGATTAAAATATTATCATAAAAATCTATTTCCATTTTTTTAGAAACACCTTCAACTATAAATGTACTTTGATTATAACCTCTTAAGCGTAGTTTTTTTTGGTGCAAAGGAACTGGCATAATTAAATCTATATTTTGGTAAAGTGGACTATTTTTTAATCTTTCGCCAAGCATGTGTCCAAGCATTACACCAACATCTGTTTTGTTATTATACTTTAAACTGTGTATCAGATTTTGAACTTTGGCTCCTTTTCTGAAATACAACATTGCCATTGCAGCATTTAAAGGCAATCGGCCCCAAAACTGTTTTGCAACCCGATTTTCATCATGAACATGATAATCAGTAAAAGGTAAATCATACTGGCATTTTGTACAGATTAAATTTTCGTTTTGAAATATGGGCGTTCCGCATGCATTGCAAAGGTTTGGAAATAATAATCCGATTAAATCAGAAGCCCATTGCTGTAGCCAGGATTTTTTGGATTTGAGGATTTCCATGATGATAAAGTATTAAATATATCGAATAATAACTTTCGGCCAGAGGTTTTGAATTAATGGCCATGCTGAAAATTTATCTAAATAAATATAGTGTCTTTATCAGGATTTTCAAAATTTAAGCTTTTTGGGATGAAGATTTTGTATTTGCCAGGCAGATTAAAAACTAGGCTTTAGCTTTTTCTTTAACGGCTAATTGTCCACAAGCGGCATCAATATCTTTACCGCGGCTACGGCGAATGTTTGTGTTTATACCCTGAGATTTAAGATAGTTGGAGAACGCATCGATTTTATCGCCTTCTGCATTGGTAAAATCTGCAAAAGAAATTGGGTTGTATTCAATAAGATTAACCTTACAAGGAATGTGTTTGCAGAATTTTGCTAAATCCATTGCATCAGAAATTTCATCATTGAAATGATTGAAAACAATGTATTCGTAAGTAACCGGGTTTTTGGTTTTGGCAAAATAGTATTTAAGCGCATCAGCCAAAGCTTTTAAAGTATTTGCTTCGTTAATGGGCATAATTTCATTACGCTTTTTATCATCTGCTGCGTGAAGCGATAGTGCAAGATTGAATTTGGCACCATCATCACCCAATTTTTTAATCATTTTTGCAATACCTGCAGTAGAAACTGTAATTCGTTTATAACTCATGTTTAAACCATCTGGAGCAGTGATGCGCTCGATAGATTTCATAACATTTGCATAGTTTAGAAGCGGCTCACCCATGCCCATATACACGATATTGGTTAATGGGTTATTATAATTCTGTTTCGCTTGTTTATCAATTAAAACAACCTGATCATAAATTTCATCGGCATTTAAGTTGCGCTTACGATCCATATAACCTGTTGCGCAAAATTTGCATGTTAAACTACAGCCAACTTGCGAACTTACGCAGGCCGTCATTCGGTCTTCCAAAGGAATTAAAACACCTTCAACAATATTTCCATCTGCAAGGCGGAAAGTGTTTTTAATGGTATGATCGTTACTAAATTGAGAATTATTTACCTGAACAGCATTAATGGCAAAATTTTCATCTAATGATTTGCGTAAATCTTTAGAAAGATTGCTCATTTCATCAAAACTGGTTGCCGATTTTTCCCATAACCATTGATAGATTTGCTTGCTTCTGAAAGCAGGTTGCTTCATTGCAGTCAATTGCTGTTGCAACTGTTGCAAATCTAATGAGCGGATATCGGTTTTTTTTGCTGTTTTCTCTAACATTTTATTTATCACTATAATGACCCATAGCTGCAATAATGAAAACTGTAACAATGTCTTCATCAACTCTATAAATCAATCTGTCTTTTTGGTTTATTCTTCTAGACCAAAATTCGATAGGCCATATTTTAAAGTTTCAGGGTTTCCAATTCCAGAATATGGATTTGATTTAAGTTCTTCAAATATTTGATTTATTCTTTTTATAGATGCTTTGTCTCCCGATTTGAAATGGAGTTTAATCTGTTTTTCGGCTATTTTTTCTAAAACTATTGAATATTCTCCCATAAGGATTTTGATGGATCCAAAGTTTTAACATTGCCTTTTTTTATAGATTCTTCGGCTTTTTCAATCATCTCAACCATTTCAATTCCGTAAAGATTGATGGTTTTCTCACGCTCGGTTAATTCAGCTTTAGGTTGTTTTTTAAAAGCTACCTTCAAAGCTTTAGCAACGGCTTTTAAAGCAGCCATTTGCTCTTTAGTTTCGGGGTATATAATTAATGCTTCCATATTTATCGTTATTCGCTGCCAAACAATTTATACAAAGGTACTAAAAAGCTTTTAAGCTGAAAGATATTAGCTTAAAGCAACCGATTGAAATTCAGAAATTTACAATTTATTGGTTTATCTTCCTCTTTGCCTGCTACTAGATTTTGCTACTGATTTACCTTTTGGAGGTCGTGTATTTCTACCTGATGAACCACTTTTACTGGCTGGCTTGGTAGAAGAATGACCAGTCGTTTTTTTTCCTGCTGATTTTTGAGCTGGTTTAAACGGCTTTTTTGGGTGTTCATTCTTTGTTTCCGGAATTTCTTCCCATGAGTTTGTTTTTTTCTTAGTGTTTTTTGGTTTTGAAGCAGCTTCAGAAGATGATTTTTCGACACTTTTCATAATGCCATTCATTTCTTCTTCTGTAAGTTCCCTAAATTCTCCAGTCGGGATGCCTTTCAGATTGATATTCATAATCCGGGTACGTTCCAGCTTGGTCACTTCATAGCCAAAATGTTCACACATTCTACGGATTTGCCTATTTAAACCTTGAATTAAAATAATATTGAATACAAATGGGCCAATTTGCCGAACCTTACATTTGCGTGTATTTACACCTAAAATGGGTACGCCGTTACTCATTTCGAAAATAAAATCTTCGGTAATTGGTTTGTTAACGGTAACCAAATATTCTTTTTCGTGTTTGTTACCTGCTCTTAAAATTTTGTTTACAATATCGCCATTGTTGGTTAAGAATATCAAGCCAGAAGAATCTTTATCCAAACGCCCGATAGGAAAAATACGTTCGCTATGGTTTACATAATCAACAATGTTATCTTTAATATTTGATTCTGTGGTACTGGTTATGCCAACAGGTTTATTAAAAGCCAATAGAATGAAATTCGATTCTTCCTTTGGTTCGATGTTGTGGCCGTTAACCATCACTTTATCTTTTGGAAAAACCTGATCGCCAATTTTGGCTCGCTTACCGTTTATAAAAACTGTACCTTTCTCGATAAATCTATCTGCCTCGCGACGGGAGCATAATCCGCTTTCGCTGATAAATTTATTTAAACGAGTTGCAGAGTTATTATTCATGCTGCAATTTTACGGAAATAATTGCTTAATTAACCAAAGACGTGTGGTTAAATGGATTTAAAATATATTGCCACGGAAGCACAGATGAACACAGAAATTTATTCTTTTTTCTTCTGAAACCTCTGTGTTTCTGTGGCAAATTTAGAAACCTATATTCTAAGTTTTCTTTGTAGGTAAAAATAATTAAAAACTTTGGTCGTCTGCACTTGGCCCATAGCTGCCTGGAATTGGGATGTTCAATAGCCTCAAATAAACGCCTAACTGTGCTCTATGGTGAATAGTCTGGCTAAAAGCTATTCGCATCATTTCGTATCGGGTTAAATCACCTAAAATCTGATCTCCATTTCTTAAAATCCATTGTTCATCAAAGGTGTTGGGTTGCGCTTTTTCCAGTTCAGCTTTTCCACTTTGATAACTGGTTTCCAGAAGCCTGATTAAATCATCACTGTTTTCAATGTGTTTCTCTTCATAAGGAGCAGTTGCGAAATCCAAGCCATCGGCTGTGAAAGCCATACTTACCCACTCTGGTAACTCTGCAATGTGGCTTGCCAATGATTTCATTTTCATGCTTTTTTCATGAGGCGCCCAATCAAACTTATCGGCAGGAACAAGTGCGATAAATTTTTTTGTAGTGTTAAATTCTGCTTCGAATTCTTTTAATAATGCTTTGATAATGTCCATGTTTTGTTGTTTAGATTTTTCCATTGTATTGATTTCCATTAATAGTAGGTCGGTTATAATCATGGTTTTGGATTTTGTTTCAACAAAGAAAATACAGCAGACTGACAACCCTATGGCAGTGTGAAAATAGAAGCAGCAATTATTTAAATTTTGGTATCGATATAGAATTTCAACCTTGATTGATACTACAATTTAAAAATTTACGGGTAACATGCTCATGTAATTGCTAAGAGGCATATGTTCGGTTTTTAAAAAGGGCTTTTGGTGGTTCTTTAGACAAACAATTCTTGTTAAGTTAAAATCGCGGTATTGATTTCGATAATGGCACCAAGCAATCAAATGCCAGCTGAAGGCATAGAATATTAATCCAATTGGTTCAACCTCTCTTTTACTGGTTTCCTCCTTGGCATTTTTATATTCCAGTTCTATTATATTCTTCTCTGTTATGGCATTTTGAATAAGCGAAAGATACTCGTAATTGAATCTTAAGCGTTCAGGAATCTGTAATCTAATGTGCTGGTTCATATTTTCCAGCTTTTCTTTCTGGCTGGTTTTTAAAACTGCCTTTACTTTTGTAAGGGCAGCAGTGTAATGGGTTCGGATTGAATTATCAGCAAAACCGTTAACCAAACTCTCTACCAAAAGTAATGCATTTGCTTCATCCATATTAAATGAAATGGGAGGCAAAAAATATCCCTGAACCAGAAAGTAACCTTTTGGTTGATCGAAGCTAACAGGAATTCCTTGTTCTTGCAAAGCTTTAATATCGCGATAAACCGTACGCACGCTGATGTTAAATCGATCAGAAATTTTATCTGCCGTGATGTATTTTCTTGATTGCAGCAAGGTCAAAATCCCGAAAAGGCGATCGATGCGATTCATGTTTGTTGGTTTTGTTAAAATTATAGAATTTTCATTGGTTTTCAATTTAGAGTTTTGCACAGTGGGGCATTGGAATAATAATTGAAAGGGTTTGTGTGGTTATAATTAAATACTATGCTTGGTATGTTATTTGTTCTATTAGCCATATTATGTCTTTTTAGCGAAAAGTTCGTTAAATAAGCAGACAAAATCTACAATTAATGGCGGCCGTAATTCAGAAACGTTTCTTCAGGGCGATAAAAAGTAAAGTGATAATAGGATTTTTATTTGCCTGTTTTGCGCTGCTTTTAGCCTGGGGTATAAGTAAGTTTGCCTTTACGCGAATGCTGAATACAGTTGAAGAAATTTCTGCACCAAATGACAGACTTAGAATTGTAAATGATTTATCGCACAAAATTGCACGGCTTGATCAGTTGCAGCGAGATGAGGCTTTTAATAAACAAGGGAATTATAGTTTTTTAAAAGAATCTCGAAAGTTGAGGTTAAGTTTAGATACCCTGCGAAAACTTTATACCGGCGATTCTTTACAGCTTGTCCGGATAAAATCTATTAAAAGTTTGCTTGTAGAAAGAGATAAGCAGTTTGTTTCCTATTTGCAGGTCCGAGAAACTTTGGTTAACACAAAGTCTTTTTCTGATGAAGTTAAAAAGTTGAACGAATTGGTAGCTACTCGTGGCAGAAAAACTGATAGTGCTGTTTTAACTACCGAAACAACTACCTCTACCACAACAGTTGCACCTGAAGAAGACGAAAAATCAAGAGGATTTTTGAGTAAACTTTTCGGAAAAAAAAAGGCTGATGTTTATAAAATTATTAACGAAGAATTTAAGGTTAAACGTGATACACTGAATGCCAAGGCAGAAGATAGTGTTATGAAAAGTATGACTGGCTCTTTGAAGAATATAGAAATAGAACAACGCCAGAAAAGCCAGAAATTTTTAAAACGCGAGGCCGATTTATCCAATGCCAGTAATGCTTTAACCAATCAAATGCTGCAAATTTTGAGAGAAGTTGAGGGACAGGCGGTGGCACAGGTTGATTTGAATGGCATTCAGGCTAAAGAAGTTGTAAATGATGGTATAACCCAAATTACAGCTATAATTATAACTTTCTTTTTAATAACTGTTATATTACTTTATTTGATTTTGACAGATATTACCAGGAGTAATAAATATCGTAGGCAACTTGAATTGGCAAAAGACGAGGCGGAATATCATGGTAAGGCGAAACAGCGATTTTTATCGAATATGAGCCATGAAATACGAACGCCATTACAATCTATTTTAGGCTATGCAGAATTAATTTCGCAGCAAGATAATCCAAAGAAGAAAGATGTTGATGCAATCTATCAATCTTCCATTCACTTGCTTCAAATTGTTAATGAGGTGTTGGATTATAACCGAATTATTTCAGGAGAATTCAGTTTTAACAATCAGGTTTTTGATGTAAAGAAAGTGTTGGATGAAGTAATTTCGGTAATGCGGCCTCTTGCAGAGCAAAAATCGCTTAAATTAATTGTAGATTTAGATTTACCTGGTACTGAATTCATAAAAGGTGATGCTTTCAGATTAAAACAAATTTTGTTTAATTTATTGGGAAATGCTGTGAAATTTACTTTAAAGGGCGAAATTTCATTGAAAGTTTCTTGTAAGAAACAAGCAGACAATTTGCATTTCAATTTCAAGATAAAAGATACGGGAATTGGTTTCGAAGAAAAAGACGTTTCCAAAATATTCAATGAGTTTGAGCAAATTGAATCTTCAGAAAGATATGTGCTTAACCAAACCGGAACTGGATTAGGTTTGCCCATTGTTAAATCGCTTATAGAGGGGCAAGGTGGAAGAATTCATGTTAAAAGCAAACCTGGTGTTGGTACAACATTTAATATTTATTTAACCTATCTAGAAACATCAGAACGTATAAATGATGCTTTGGATTTAGAGCATTATGCAATTATTAATCCGGGTACAGTTTGGATAATTGATGATGACAAATTAATTCTAAACTTATGTGGTTTGATTTTCGAGAAGAATAAAATTCCATATAAAAGCTTTAGTCAGGTTGCTGATATTTTGCAAGAAGAAACAACTGCCAACCTTAAATATGTTTTGGTTGATATGCGTTTACCTGAAATGACAGGTTTAGAACTATGCCATATTTTAAAGAAAAAACTACCCGAAAATATTAAATTTTATGCCATTACCGCCCAGGTTTTACCAGAGGAACGCGAAATAGTTTTAAGCGAAGGTTTCGACGGACTGATAATGAAGCCTTTTCGTGCTGAAGATTTACTATCTATTTTCGATAAAACTGAAATCTTAACCGAACAACCTGAATATGATTTTTCTTCTATCGAAAAAATGACTTTTGGCGATAAAGAAGTATTGGAAAAAATACTAAATAGGTTTAAACAAGATTGCGTTGACGATGCAAAGGAGTTGAAATTATATCTCGAAGAAAATAATCAGGATAAATGCAGATTAATTGTTCATCGCCTTGCGGGCAGAACTGCGCAAATGGGTGCAAAAACTTTGGCTACGGCATTTAGATTATTGGAAATTGAAATTGCCCAAAAAGGGTTGGATGGAAATGTTGAAACTGAAGTTTTAATGCAGTTAAAAAAATTAGATGCTTTGATATCAGTTATGGAACCTCTCCCTGTATAAGCCTAAGCTAGCTGTTATTTCATCGAAACTCCTCCCCAAGTGGATAAAGAAACAAAAATGACTGCTTTTAACCAACTTGCAAAACCGGTTGGTTAAGAATTATATTTAAGGTTTTACATTTGAATTCAAACCACAGCCTATAATTTTACTTTTTTTAGGATAGGGCTTAATAACCCGTTACTAATCACTTTCTTTAATAGGGAGAGGCAGTTACTTTTTACTCAATCCCATATCTTTCCATTTTGGCATATAGCGTTTTCCTGTCTATATTTAACATTTTTGCAGCTTTAGATTTGTTGTGCTTCGCCTTAATTAGCGTTTCTGTGATAATGGCTTTTTCATTTTGCTCATTTACCGCTTTTAAATCTGATGAATTTCCAGGTAGCGTTTGCTGATTTACTGAAATCATCATTTCATCGGGTAATGCACTAACCTGAGCAACATCACCTGGTGTTAGCAGAACCATTCTTTTTATCACATTGCTTAACTCACGTAAGTTCCCCGGCCAGTCGTAATTTAATAAAAGCGATTTTGCTTCAGCAGAAATGCTTTTAACATTTCTGTCTAAATCACGATTTGATAAACCAATAAAATGATTGATAAATAATTCTAAATCTCCGCCTCTTTCTCTCAGGGCAGGTAATTGAATTTTGAATTCGTTTAAGCGATGGTATAAATCCTCCCTAAATTCCCCTTCCGCAATACTATTTAGCAAGTCATCATTTGTAGCTGTAATAATTCTAACATCTACCGGAATTTGTTTGGTGCTTCCTAAAGGTTGAATAACTCTTTCCTGTAAAGCCCTAAGTAATTTTATTTGGACTTCATAACTCAGATTCCCAACCTCATCCAGAAATAAAGTTCCACCATCAGCGGCTTCAAACTGACCTTTTTTATCATTTAAAGCACCTGTGAAAGCACCTTTAACATGCCCAAATAACTCACTTGCAGCTAAATCTTTAGATAGTGCGCCGCAATCTATTGCAACAAAAGGTTTCAATGCCCGCTTACTCTGCTGATGCAATGTTCTTGCTGCAAACTCCTTACCTGTTCCGCTTTCGCCTTGGATAATTACCGACATATCCGTTGGTGAAACTAATGCAATATGTTCATATAATTTATCAGCCGTAGTACTTTTACCTTTTATAAAATCAGAATCGATAGCTTCAGTTTTAATGTCTTTAGCATCTTTTTTATTAAGCGAATTCTTAATCACCATTAAAAGTTCATCGGGGTTAACAGGCTTCGTAATGTAATCGAAAGCTCCCATTTGTATCGATTTTACAGCTGTTCTAACGTCGTTAAAGCTGGTCATGATGATGATTGGCGTAGAAAGACTAAGATTTCGGGAATGCGTAATTATTTCAAAACCTATTCCATCGGGCAGGCGATAATCAATTAAAAGTAAATCGAATTTTTGATTTTCGATTAATTTAAATGATTGCTTTACATGAGTTACGAGTGTAATCTCATGGCTGTTTTTAGTTAAAAAACCTTCAAGTAACTGAGCAAATGTTGTATCGTCTTCTAAAATCAGGATTTTTGCCATACAACAAAAATAAGAAAAGCCAGACAAAGTCTGGCCATTCTTTTAAGGTAGATGTAATATTGGGATTTATTGAACAGGTTTACCGTCTTTATCAATTTTTACAGAACCAGTTTCTGCTTCTTTTTTAACATTGATTAAGTAATATTCTTTAGCTCCTTCTTTTACAGACCAAGCTTCTGTAGCTGACCAACCTTTATATGCATCAGATTTTAATGCGGTTGTAACTGGCTCAGGAAGTTCTTCCAATTTTACAGGAGTTTTTACTGCACTATCTTGAACTGCAACAATTGCAGCATTTTTCATTGGGTTTACTTCACTCGCTTGTACTGCTGAGAATCCTGCAAATGCTAAGAACGCAGCTGATAAAATTAACTTTTTCATGGTTGTTTTTATTTAATGTTATGAAATTACCAATGGTATTTTCATGGTTCTATTTAATTTATACTGGACTCTAAAGCCCAGATTATGTCTTATAAAGATTATTAATTATTGAACAGGTTTACCATCTTTATCAATTTTTACTGAACCAGTTTCTGCTTCTTTTTTAATATTGATTAGGTAGTATTCTTTTGCTCCTTCTTTTACAGACCAAGCCTCTGTAGCTGACCAACCTTTATATGCATCAGATTTTAACGCGGTTGAAACTGCCTCTGGTAATTCTTCTAGTTTAACTGGTGTTTTTACTGCACTATCTTGAACCGCAACAACTGCAGTATTTTTTAAATCTTTTACTTCACTTGCTTGTACTGCTGAGAATCCTGCGAATGCTAAAAATGTAGCTGATAAAATGAACTTTTTCATGGTATGATTTTTAAAAAATTTTAATGTGTAATAATATTTGCTTAAGTTTCATAATGATGCCAAAGCGATATTTAATATTAAACAATTGTTTTACAGTAGCTTATCTTTGTGCCATAAAAAAGAAACTGGGGAATTTCTCTACACTTTGAGTGTAATGGCTACAAACTTTGTGGTTAAATGTATTTCTCTAGAAGTTAGAATGAATTTTTACAAGAAAAGTAGCGATTATCTTTAATGAATAATGGCTGCCTTTGTAATATAATTTGCTTATGATATTGATTTGCCAAAAGGCGTAAAAGCCAGGTTCATCAATTTAAAATGCTGCCGGCCAAAAGGTATGCCTACAATGGTTATGCAAAGTAAAATTCCAAAAAAGAAATGCGTTAAAGCTATCCAAAAACCTCCGCAGCAAATCCATATAATATTCATTATTGTAGAAAGGCAACCGGTATTGGATGAAGTATCTGTTATTTTAACACCAAATGGAGCAAGGCCAACTATTGCAAATTTGAAACACTGAATGCCAAAAGGAATACCGATTATAGTAAGACAAAGGATTAAACCGCCTATAATATATTCGAAAAAAATAAAAATGCCTCCGAAAATAATCCAAATGATGTTGCCTAAAAAATTCATTATGCTTTTAGGTTAAGATTGAGTGAAGTTGATTTTGTTACATTTCGACACAATAAGCAAAGGATATTATTTTATAATTTAGGTACACACAAAAGAAAACCTTATAATGAAAAAATTTCTTCTCGTAACGACTGCGGTCGCTTGCATTGCTTTTTCCAGCGCAAAAGCTCAAAATGTTAATAAAGTTAAGTTAACTGAAATTAATACTCCATACATAGAAATTTCTGCTGACCGACAATATTTTAGCCGAAAAACAGGAATAATTTTAGAATATGGGCAGAAAATCGAATATGAAGATGATGCGTTAATTAGGGATGACAAAGGGAAAAAGCTTGAATTTAATTCTTTACTAGATTGTGCAAATAAAATGAAAAATTATGGATATGAAATTTTTCAGGCAAGAGAAGTTCAAAATGGAAAGGATTCTAGCTATACAAAATACCTGCTAAAAAGAAAATAGCAAGATTACTCATTTCCCGCAGATACGTTGAAATAATCTATTCTCGCCGAATTCTTTCTGCAAAAATCTGCGTTTTTATTTACGAAAATCTGCGGGAACAACTACAAGCCTAAATAAAATCGAGCGTGTTAAACTTCTTATTCAATATATCTGCATTGTTTACATCAAGCCATTTATCTAAAATGGTTCCATAAACCTGCCTAAAATCCAGTTGGTATTTTAAGTCGCCGGTATCTAAATCGCCTAAGTTTGGTGCATCATTAAAGATGCCTTGTTTTTTTAATCGTCCGCCGAAAATGAACATGTTATTTGCAGTACCGTGGTCTGTTCCATTACTGGCATTTTGCTCAACACGGCGACCAAATTCAGAAAATGTAACCACAAGTGTATCCTCCAGTTTATTGTTGGTTTTTAAGTCTTTTAAGAAAGCCGCCATGCCTTCGCTATATTGTTTAAGCAAATTTCCTTGTTGTTGAATTTGATTAACATGCGTATCAAAACCACTTAGCGAAACATAGTAAACTCTTGTTTTTAAACCTGATGAAATGAATTTAGAAACAGTTTTTAATTGATTGGCGAAACCCGATTGAGGATATGTAGCTTTACTCTGATAAACCTTGGAAGTATTTTGGATATAGCTTGCCGACGATGAAGTTTCGATCATTGTTTTATACAAATAACCTAAATTATCTTCATCTAAATGTTCCTTATCATTTTGCAGCATTGCTTTAAAAAATGGGTCGTTTGTGTTGCGAAATAAAGCTGCGGGATCTTTCAGTGCGATTCCTTTTTTTGTTTGTCCTTTCATTGCAAGCGATAGCGAATCATCTACCTCAATTGCTGTGTATGGAAACTTGCACGTTTGACAGTTGCTATCTAAATATCGGCCAATCCATCCTGTAGATAAAAACTGATTGCTTTCGCTACCTGTTTGCCAAATATCCATCGAACGGAAATGGGAGCGATCGGGATTTGGATAGCCAACATCGTTAATAATCGTCATCCATCCTTGGTCATGAATTTCTTGTAAAGCTGCCATATTTGGATTTAGGCCTTGCATATCATTAAGCTTAATAATTTGCTCAGGCTTAATGGCGATGCTTTTTCTTTTTTGATAATAAATATCATTACCATAAGGGATAACAGTATTTAAACCATCATTACCACCAGAAAGCTGTACAACCACTAAATTTTTATACAAACTTAATTCATCAAGCGCCATTGCTTCGAGCGGTTTCATAAACGCAGGAACAAACAATGAACCTGCTGCAACAAAACCTGTATTTCTTAAAAAACTTCTTCTATCCATTTTTTTATGTATTTGATTGAAGGGGCATTTATTCTAAAAATCAATTATCCTTCTAATGGTATACTAACAATTAACTAACAAAGTTGATATTCGGGCATGCTGGTTAACTCAACTGATGTGCTTTTTAAACCTTTGTTATCACCAACCATCCCTTTTATTTTTTCATTTAGCTTTGGCTGAAGCAAAAATTCGGCAAGTTCTACGGGCTTAATTCCCTTTGGTAGTGTGCTTAAAAATTTAGGCCAGTCTGCTTTTGCATCTACATAAGATTTTGGTTTGATTTTGGTATTTGCATTAATGGTAGCCGTTCTGCTTTGTGCAATAACAGCTTCATCTTCAGGGTCTGCTTTTCCGCTAAAATCAATCTCGCCATCATTCAAAACCAAAGATGGAATACGCATTCTTAACATCAATGAAGAACTATCAATCCAGCTTTGTCCGCCCGGCCAGCCTGCTACATTTGGCGGATTAAATAAATATTGCCCTAAACTACTTTGCAGTTGAATTAATACTTGAGGCTTATTATAAGTGACATAAAATTCTCTGCTTAAACCGACCAAAAACTCGACAGGCGATTTAATTTTTGAACCCACATTTTCGGGGTTATAAAACCAATCGGATGTAAACATTTTTTTCATTAACTCAGCTATATTGTACTTCGAGTTAAAAAAATGTGTTGCTAATTCTTTAACGTGTGCTTCATTCGGATTATCATTTACAAAAAATTTATACACCTTTCGCGATATAAATTCTGCAGTTTCAGGCTTATCCAAAATGATATCGATAATGTTTTCGCCATCAAAATTGCCGGTTTTTCCAAAGAAGGTTTTTGTTCCTGCATCATGCAAATTTGGTCGAAAAATAAATGAGCCATCTTTATCGTACATCCATCCGGTAAACGAACGGGCTGATTCTTTTATGTCTTGTTCAGTGTAATTTCCTCTGCCTAAAGTGAATAATTCCATTAGTTCCCGGGCGAAATTTTCGTTCGGTTTTCCTTTTCTATTTTGCTGGTTATTTAAATACTGAAGCATTGCCGGGGATTGCGATACCTCTACCAACAAAGTTTTAAAACTCCCCAATCCATTAGCTCGTTGGATATTATTTAGCTGTTGTGCAAACATTGGGTTGTTGCTTCTACATGCAAAATGACCATGCCAAAAAAGTGTCATCTTCTCGCGAAGCGGATTTGGTGTATTAATCATTTTCTCAACCCAAGCAACATTTAAATCACGGCTTTTTTCGTTCTGCATGCGAACAATTTCCTGGCGTTGTTTCTTTTCATCGTCGGTTAAATCCTTTTTGGAATATAAACCTGCCTGCATTAAAAGTTGTTGTTTTGAGGCAACTGAATCAATTAATGTAATATCATCGGTTTCTTTCTGTTCTTTGAGTAAACCATCAATAACTTTAGTGATGTTTTTTCTGCTCAGTTTATGTAAATCGGTGTAAGAAATACCAAAGCCAGCACGGTTGTAAAGATGTTTTACTTTATAGAAATTATCTTTCGGGCTCATAATGACTGTTTTAATAGTATGACTTATTTAAAACGCAGTGGTTTAATATTTATTTGATTTATTACTTTTACATATGTTTTTTCAATTGCTTGATAATGACTTCAGTTTCCCAAATCCTGCCTTGGCAGAAGAGGATGGTTTGCTTGCAATTGGCGGCGATTTGAGTTTAGAAAGATTGCTTTTAGCCTATTCAAACGGAATATTTCCTTGGTTTAATGATGGAGAGCCAATTCTTTGGTATTCGCCGCATCTTCGGTGCGTAATCTATCCGAAAAGGATTAAAATAAGCAAAAGCATGAAAAAAATAATTGACACAAAAGTTTTTACAGTTACGGTTAATAAAGCTTTTACTGAAGTGATAAAAAACTGTGCATCAACGCCAAGGGAAGGTCAAAACGGAACATGGATTACAAACGAGATGCAGAATGCATATGTTAATTTGCATAAAAATGGCTTTGCTCACAGTGTAGAAGTTTGGCATAATGATACACTTGTTGGAGGTTTGTACGGATTAAAAATTAACCGTGTTTTTTGCGGAGAAAGTATGTTTAGCCATGTAAGTAATGCATCTAAAGCTGCGCTGATTTATTTAAGTAAAACGGATATAGATTTAATTGACTGTCAATTGCCGAACGAGCATTTAATGAGTTTAGGTGCTGAAATGATAAGTAGAGATATTTATATGGAAATTATTAAAAATACTCATTAACCTCTAAAACATAAAAACCCTGCAATTTTAAATATTGCAGGGTTTTTATATTGTAATTAAGGTTAAAGTTCTCTAACCCAAATATTTCTAAAGCTTATTGCCGGGCTGGGGTCGCCATGATCTTGCAATTTAATTGCTGCTGGACCATGTTTTTTATACTCTGGTGCGCCAATGTATCTTGTTTCGCCTTTTAAAATATATCCATTTTGAAGTAGTACACCGTTTAAAAATAATGTAACACTTGCGGGTTTTAACAGGCTACCATCTTCATTAAAGCGGGGAGCGTTCCAAATGATATCGTAATACTGCCATTCGCCTGGTTTTTTATTTGCATTAGCCAATGGAATTGCTTGTTTGTAAACGCTTCCGGTTTGTCCGTTTACGTAAGTTTTGTTATTGTATGCATCCATAATTTGGATTTCATAACCATCATCACCACTACCAGTTGAGGCTAAAAACACACCACTGTTTCCACGTGCTTGCCCTTCTCCTGAAATATTAGTAGGAATTTTCCATTCCATGTGTAACTGGTAATCAGTAAATTTTTTGTTGGTTTCTATATTTCCTGTCCCTTTTTTAACAGTAAAAAAACCATCGTCGATTGTCCATGCAGCGGGTTTGGTTGCATCTTTTACCGAATGCCATGCATCTAAGTTTCTACCGTTAAATAAAACGATTGCATCAGAAGGTGCATCCTGAGGGAAATTCCCAGGAGTTACAGTTTTCGGAATAGGTTCCCATACTTCTGTAGTTTTAGGATCTTTGGCTGGGTCGATTTTTTTATCCTGTGCCATAGCTCGCATTGAAAAGAATGCTGGAATAAACAATAATGCGTATTTGCTCATAAGTATAAATTAACTTTTATAAAGTTAACCGATTTATCAGTAAACTAAAATATAGTGAGCAATTTTTATGCAAGGTCATCAACCACATAGGTTTCTGTTACTACAACTTCGTCTGGTATTAAGCCTTCTTCCTCTTGTTGAGATAAATCACGAACAGGGCAATAACCAGTAATTCCTCTATATAATAAGCCAGCACCAATTGCTGCACCAGTTAAACCAATTACCGGATGCGAAAATAATCCTGTTATGCCTTTATACAATAGATAAGTGCCTGCAGCACCCGAAAGCCAACGTTCAGAGCGACTAACATTTTGATAAAGTTCTGGATATTTCCAAGCTTCTTTCACGTTGTGTATTGTGTTGTTTAAATCTTCGTTTGTCATGATAGTAATCTTTATTTAATAGTATAACAGATTAAAAGTAAATGAGTTTTACGTTAATTAAAAAGTTTTGAAGTTATTGATTGGAATTGTTTTGCCACAGGAACAATGATTTTTGCAGAGATGCTAAATACTTATTTCTTTTGCCACAGAAGCACAGATTTTCACGGAATATGTAATTGAAAAAACTTTTACCACAGGAATATTGATGTTTAGTTATATGTTGAATAAATTAAAATGAATTATTTCTTTTGCCACAGAAGCACAGATTTTCACGGAATATGTAATTGAACAAACTGTTAAACTCAGATAGAAATGACTACAAAATAACCCTTTTAATTTCTAAGCTTGCTTTCCCAAAGTTTAAAATTAGGCCTACTTTACAATCTGAGCATTTTAGATAATTCAATGTTTGTGCTAAGTCTTCATTTGCAATTCCACTTTTAGATTTTATTTCCAAGATAACGGAATCAAATATTATTAAATCTGCGTAGAAATGATGGGCTAATCGTTCACCTTTGTAATAAACAGGGTATAGTTTTTCTCTTTCATAATAATAGCCTCTACTATCTAATTCCAAGCAAAGGGCATCTTTGTAAATGATTTCTAGAAATCCACAGCCAAGGTTTCGATGAACTTCAAACGCTGCTCCAATTATTAAATCCGTTTCTTTTTTTAAGGGGAAATCGTAATCATTTGTACTCATATATTATTATTAAATTTCAAACCTGGATGTTATTGATTTAATAGGGAGTACTTCATTATGTGTAAATTACTTCTTCACAAATGTAATCTGTGAAAATCTGTGCTTCTGTGGCAATTTATTTTGAGTATTAAATGTATTTAATTTCTGTGGAAATCTGTGTTTCTGTGGTAAACTTTTTTCAATGTAAATAACAAATTATTTACATCAGACTAACTTACCTCAAAATATCTCTTATATCATCCTTACTTAAGGATTTAAAGAAACTTTCTTCTGTGGTGATTAAAGAATTTGCAAGAGATTTTTTTCTCTTCTGTAGGGCAAGAATTTTTTCTTCAACAGTATCTTTAGCAATAAATTTATAAATAAATACTTTTTTATCCTGACCAATGCGATGCGTTCTATCTATTGCTTGTTGCTCAACAGCAGGATTCCACCAAGGATCTAAAATGAAAACATAATCTGCTTGAGTAAGGTTTAAACCCACTCCGCCAGCCTTTATCGAAATTAAAAAAACTTTTAAATCTTCATTCTGTTGAAATTCAGATACAATTTCACCTCGGTTTCGTGTAGATCCATCTAAATAGGCAAAAGGAATATTTTCTGCTTCAAAGTGTTTTTTAAAAATATATAAGTGTTTTACAAATTGAGAGAAAACTAAAACCTTATGTCCGCCTTTAAGTACATTATCTAAAGTATGAATTACATTTTCGAACTTACCTGAATCTGAAATATAGCTGCCGTCTATCATTACAGGGTGGTTTGCCAGCTGGCGTAGCGCAGTTAAACCTTGCAAAAGCTGAACCTGCTTTTGTTTGAAAGTTCCATCATCCATACTTTGCAAAAGATCGTTCCGATAAGCAGATTTTGTTTTTTCATAGTACGCTGCCTGATCTTCGCTCATGTCGCAATAAATTACCTGTTCTGTTTTTGGAGGAAGCTCGGCTGCAACTTGTTCTTTTGTTCTGCGCAGTACAAATGGTTTAATAATCGACTGAAGTTTACGTGCTTTCTCTTCATCTTTTTTCTTTTCGATTGCCTGAACATACTCTTCATAGAAAAAAGCTTGCGTGCCTAATAAACCAGGGTTTAAAAAAGTAAGTTGCGACCATAAATCGCCCACCGAATTTTCTACAGGTGTACCACTCAGTATTAATCTATGTCTTGATTTTAACGCTCTAACTGATTTAAATGATTTTGAAGCTGGGTTTTTAATGTTCTGACTTTCATCAAGAATAATGTAGTTAAAATAGAAATTTTTCAAATCGTCTACATCAACCCGGGTAACACCATAAGTGGTAATTACAATATCATAGTTTGCAAAATTTGCAACGTCTTTATTTCTGCTTGTGCCAGTATGGGCTAAAATTTTAAGTTTGGGTGTGAATTTTTTTGCCTCTGTTAACCAGTTATAGATTAGTGAGGTTGGCATAATGATTAATGATGTTGTTTGTATTGATATAAGTTGATCGTCTTCTTTAACTTTTTGCAACATTGCCAAGGTTTGAATGGTTTTACCTAAACCCATATCATCGGCTAAGCAACCACCAAAATTATATTCGCGTAAAAAGCTGAACCAGTTGTAGCCTGCTTTTTGATATTCTCGTAAGCTGCCTTTAAAATGAACTGGCATTTGTGTATCAGCAATATCTTCGAAGTCGTTTAGTCGTTGAAGTTTACGCTCTAAAGTTACGTTTGCTAAACTATCTTCAGCCAAATCATTAATTAAACCGATATGATGTTTCTTTAATTTTAAGTTTTTTCCAGTCTCGGCCAAACTGAATAAGCTTCCATATTGCGTAAACCACTTATCGGGAATAATTGCCACTTCACCATCAGGCAGCATAAATTCTCGGCGTTTATGTAAAATATGTTGTTTTAATGAGAGAAATGGAATTTGATATTTTCCAAACCAAACCACAGCATTAATATCGAACCAGTCGTTACTTTCCTTTACTTCTAAATCAATTTTGCTGGCACCGAAAACAAAACGTTTTTGTCCTGTTGCCTGCTCAATTTCGAATCCCGATGCTTCTAAAATTTCAATGTGTTCATTTACCCAGTTTATGGCAGCATAACTTGGATTTTCATCTGCAGAAATTACCTCTAGATTACTAAACAAAGCACTTGCTTTTTTAAGTCCAAGCGATAAAAGTAAGTTTAGTTGTTTTTTCTCCCATTCGGCAGAACGTTTTATTCGGTGGAAAATGTAATTATCATCTTTTTTTTCCAGTCGAACGGTAACTTTGTGAGCATTTTCTAAAGGAAAAACATATTCTCCATATTTAAAATAAAGTTGTATTTGCGATAATCCACCATCGACATAGAAAACTTTTAACACCGGAATTGCTTCGAATTGTTCGGTTTTAATTTCAAAACCTTCTGCGTAAACGTGGTGCTTTTCTATTAATGGGGCAACAAATTTTTCAAAATAAGTTGCCTCTGTAGATTTTGGTATTGCGATGTATCTTTTGGCTAAAAAAGGTTGTAATTTTTTGCCTTCAATATCCTGATCGAAAAAGTATAAAATATCATTTAGCAAAAGCCAGGCAGGTTTATTGCTGATGATTTGCGCTTCTTTAAACATAAACTCGATTCGCAAATTCTGATACTTAATTGTTGGAAAATAACGTGTTTCTGTTTCGTTTCTACGGAAATGGAAAAGTATTGAAGCTGGTTCTGATGCTAATGTTATTTTACGCTCTACAGGCCAGCCATCTTTATCCATCAAATAAAGCTCATCTTTAATCTTTAAAATTTCTAAGGCTTCAGCAAGCTTTTTTTCAATTTTAGGCCGAACGCTTTCATAAAATTTATTGTCGAAAATTTTAGTGAAAAATTCTGTTGGTCTGATTAATTTTTTATAATGTTTTTTGATGAGCGAATCTTGTTCAATATCATCTAAAATTTTAATCAGCTTATAATCGGTTTCGCTTAAACAGGCGTTAAATTCTTCGGCTGTGTGCGTAAAAATTCTTTGATAAGTAAAAGAGAAATCGCCTTGTGGATTTAGTTGAACAACATGAGGTTCAATTAAATAGCCTAAATACTCATGTTTGCACAAAGAGTAAACAACTTTACAGTTTTTAGAGCTATCGACGCGTAACATTGATTGAGTTAAAATTTTTTACAAGCTACCCGCTTGAAAAACTTTAAACTTACAATATTTTAATGTTACATCAAAAGAAGTAGCTGAAATAGGAATAAAAAATTCAGTTTGGGCTGTATTTATGACAATATAGATACAGCTTAAAATGAATCTGACTTCTTTGTTTTCTGAGATTCTGTGGCAATCGGTTTTCAATTTGTTTTGCCACATAAACACAGATCGATATTTTATGTGTTAGATTTAGTCCACATTAAAATAAAATAGGCTGTCTCATAAATACGAAGTGTCATCCTGAGCTTGTCGAAGGACTTGCAAAACTGCCTTTTAAGGCGTTTCGACAAGCTCAACTTGACAAGGTAAAGAGATAAATTGATTTATGAGACATCCTCCTTTGCTGTTTAATTATTGAACTTTTATTTCCAGCCGCCGCCTAAAGCACGATATAATTCAACTACTGATTGTAGTTTTTGTAATCTATCGTTAATGCCATTTAGCTGAGCCGTTAGCAAACTTTGCTCTGATGTTAAAACATCAGTATAATTTGTTGCAGAACTGTAGCGTAATAATTCTTTAGTAAAATCTACTGCTTTGGTTAATGATGCAATTTGTTTAGCTCGTGTTTCTTCTTTTTCTGCTGCCGTTTGGTATGCGTATAATGCATTAGAAACCTCTTGTCCGCCGGTTAGTAATGTTTGCTGGAAAGTATAAAATGCTATTTGCTGATTTGCTTCTGCAGTTTTTAAACGAGCTTTGTTTGCACCTTTAGCAAAAATTGGCTGCGTTAAACCTCCAACCAAATTATAGAAGATAGATTTGCTGAAAAAGTCTTGCAATTGTAAACTAGAAAGACCACCTGAAGCTGTTAAGGTTAATGCAGGATAAAAATAAGCCTTAGCTACATTAGTATCCTCGAATGAAGATCTAAAGCCAAATTCTGCGGCAATAACATCAGGTCGATTTTGTAAAAGCTGTGCCGAAATACCTGTTTGTAAATTGCTATAAGGCATTTGTTGGTCTAATGTTGTACGATTGATGCTTCCTGGTGCTTTAGCTAAAATTATGCTTAAAGCATTTTCAGCTTCTTTTATACTTCTTTTTAAATCGGGAAGGGTTACTTGAGCTGCGTATAAATTCGCCTCACTTTGAACAACTGCCGCACCATTAACCACTGCACCCTCTTTTAAAGCTTTCATTGTTTCTACATCCTGCATTCTGTTTTTAATGGTTTGCTCGGTAATTACCAATTGCTTATCAAGTGCTAAAAGGGTATAATAGTTATTGGCAATGGTAGCAATTAGCTGGGTTTGAACGGCTCTTTTTGCCGCATCGCTTTGTAATAAAGTTGCGAAGGCGCTGCGTTTTGCACTGCTTAATTTACCCCAAATATCAGCTTCCCAGCTGGTACTTAACTGCGCTTTGTAAGTTTGCGTTTCGAGGTTAATATTTATGCCTGCAGGAAAGTTTTGTGCAGCAGCCGATGCTTTATTATCTGTTACGTTTACATCGGCCTGCAAACTTGGCAATAATGCTCCTCTACTTTGTATTAAAGTAGCTTCGGCAATTTTAATACGTTCAATCGCTTGCTTTAAATCTAAGTTTTGATTAATTCCTTGCTGAATCAGCGATTGTAAAGTTGTATCAGAAAACAAACTTTTCCACTGCAAATTTGCAATGGTAGTTGTATCTGTAGTGTTGTTGTCCCGATATAAACCATCACTTGTAAGTTGTGGGCGCTCGTATTTTTTTGTTACGCAGGCACTTAACGTTAGTATGGTAAAACCGATTATAATTGAATACCTATATCTGAATTTCATGTTCTGTTAAATTAATGTTTACTGTTAGCAGTGGCTAATTCATATTCTTCAGCCGTTTGTTCCTTTTCAATACCCTCTTCAAAAGGCGATTTATTGCTTATTTTTTCTTGAAGACTTTGGAAAACAATAAACAAAGCAGGAATTACAAATACACCGAATAATGTTCCTACAAGCATGCCACCTACAGCACCTGTACCGATTGATTTATTACCTGACGCACCAACGCCTGATGAAAGCATCAATGGTAATAATCCTAAAATAAAGGCGAAAGAAGTCATTAAAATTGGCCGTAAACGTGCAGTTGCGCCATCAATAGCTGCGTTAACAATGCTCATTCCCTTTCTACGCCTATCTACAGCATATTCTACAATCAGAATTGCATTCTTTGCTAATAAACCAACGAGCATAATGAGTGTTATTTGAGTGTAAATGTTATTGTCTACGCCAAAAATTTTATCGAAAACGAATACGCCAGCCAAACCGATTGGCAATGAAATTAATACGGCCAATGGTAAAATGTAACTTTCGTATTGTGCAGCTAATAAGAAATAAACGAAGATTATACATAATAAAAAGATGAATACCGTTTGGCTTCCTCCGCTTATTTCCTCACGGGATAATCCTGAGAACTCATACCCATAACCAGCAGGCAAGCTTTGTGCAGCTACTTCCTGTACTGCTTTTAATGCATCGCCAGAACTGAAACCCGCATTAGGGTTACCAGTTATTGCAATTGATGTAAATAAGTTAAAACGTGAAATTGCTTGTGGTCCATAAACTTTGGTTAATGTGATAAACTCAGAAACCGGAGCCATTTGTCCTAAACTATTTCGAACGAAAACACGGGTTAAGGTTTGCTCATTTGCACGATATTGTGCATCTGCCTGATACATTACCCTAAATTGCTTACCGAATTTATTAAAGTTTGATGCGTAAACACCACCATAATAACCTTGCATTACACCTAAAACATCGGCAACGGTTAAGCCGGCTTGTTTTACTTTCGCAACATTAACATCAATTTGATATTGAGGGAAGTTAGGGTTAAATGAAGTTGAAGCATATTGAATTTCAGGACGTTTACTCAAAGCAGCTAAAAACCCATTACCAATATCATTAAATTTTTTAATATCACCGCCGGTTTTATCTTGCAATTGGAATTCGAAACCTCCACTAGTACCAAAACCTTGAATAGTTGGTGGCGCAAAGAAGATAATTTTAGCACCTTTAATATTTGCAGTTTTGGCAAAAAGCTCGCCAATAATGGCTTTTACATCGCGTTTTCGTTCATCCCAAGGAATTAACCTCCCAATAACCATCCCGTAAGAACTTCCTGAGCCACTAATTAAACTTCTACCAATAACTCTTAAAGAGTTCTTAATTTCAGGAATAGTATGCGCTATACTGTCAATTTTAGAAATAACAATATCCGTTTCTTCCTGTGATGTTCCTGCCGGTAAGGAAATATCAGAGTATACGGTGCCTAAATCCTCATTTGGTACAAAACCTTTAGGTGTGGTATTCATTGTCCAAACCAACACAATGGTAAAAAAAGCAATTCCTAAACCAACTATCCATTTTTTGTGAGAAAGAAAACCAACTGATTTTTTGTATTTTCTCGTTACCGCATCGAAAGAAGTATTAAAAGCGGAGTAGAAACGCTCTAAGAAATTTTTCTTTTTTTCATGATCTTCGGTATGCGGTTTTAAAAATAATGCACATAAAGCCGGACTTAAAGTTAATGCATTAATCGCTGACAAAATAATCGAAATCGCAAGCGTTAAACCAAACTGTTTGTAAAATACACCTGATGAACCCTGAATAAAACTCACTGGGATAAATACCGCTGCCATTACCAAAGTGATGGAGATAATTGCACCACTAATATCGTCCATTGCATCAATGGTTGCTTTCTTGGCATCGGTATAACCTTCATCCAGCTTCGCATGGACGGCCTCTACAACCACAATCGCATCATCTACAACAATACCTATAGCGAGTACAAGTGCAAATAAGGTTAGTAAGTTAATTGTAAAACCGAACAAACTCAAGAAGAAGAATGTACCTATAATTGCTACAGGAACACTAATTGCTGGAATTAAAGTAGAGCGGAAATCTTGTAAAAAGATAAATACAACTAGGAAAACTAAAATAAATGCCTCGATTAAGGTATGGATTACCTTTTCAATTGATGCATCCAGGAAATCGTTTACGTTAACCAAAGTTGAATAATGCACACCTTTAGGAAAAGATTTCTGGGCCTCATCTAAAGTTTTAATAGAGTTTTCGATTACTTCTTTCGCATTTGAACCAGCAGTTTGGTTAATTGCGATACCTAAAGCTTGCTTGCCATTAAATTTAACACTACTAGCATAACTTTGTGCACCCAATTCAATCCTTGCAATATCTTTTAAACGAAGAATTTGTCCGTTTGCATCAGATTTGATAATGATATTGCCAAATTGTGTTTCATCTTTTAATCTACCGGTATATTTTAAAGTGTATTGAAATGCCTGGTCGCCCGACTCACCAAACTGACCTGGAGCAGCTTCAACGTTTTGATCTGCCAATGCAGCATTTACATCACTTGGTACCAAACCGTAGGTTGCCATTACATCTGGTTTTAACCATAAACGCATGGTATAATCTAAAGTACCGAATGCACTTGCATCACCTACACCATTTATACGTTTAATTTGTGGAATAATATTGATGTTGGCATAATTTTGTAAAAACTTTTGATCGTAAGACGGATCATCGCTATACAGACCAAATATTAACACATTACTTGCCTGTCTTTTAGCGGTAATTACACCCGATTTTGTAACCTCGGCAGGTAATAAACTAGTTGCTCTGGCAACCCTGTTTTGTACGTTTACAGCCGCTAAATCGGCATTTGTGCCCAATTTAAAATTTACGGTTATGGTAGCTGTACCGTCATTACTGGCTGTAGAAGTCATGTAAGTCATGTCTTCCACACCATTTATTTGTTCTTCAAGTGGAACAACAACGCTGCTCATTACTACGTCAGCATTGGCACCTTGGTATGATGTAGAAACCTGTACCGTTGGAGGTGCAATTTCTGGATATTGTGAAACCGGTAACGTAACTAAACCTAAAACACCGAGAATTACGATGATGATGGATATAACCGTTGATAACACCGGCCTTTCTATAAATTTCTTAAACATAATTAATAACGATTACAAGTGTGATTACAAAGATTATTTGTTATTTTTTTATATCAGCATAAACTGAATCGGCACTTTTTTCTTCAGGTTTGATTTTAACACCATCTTTTAGCGATTGGAAACCTTCTAAAACAATTTTATCTCCTACTTTCAAACCTTTAGTTACTACATAAAATTTATCTTTAGCTAAATCCATAATCTGAATTTCAGTACTGATAATTTTTGCTGAATCACCTAAAACATAAACGAATTTTTTGCCTTGTAAATCAATAGTAGATTTTTGAGGTATCAAAATAGCATTCTCAACTTTCTGAGGAATTCTAACCGATGCACTTGCACCCGATTTCAATAATGAAATTGGATTGGGAAAAGTTGCCCTTAAACTAGCTGAGCCTGTAGCTGTATTTATCTGGCCGTTGATTGATTCAATTTTTCCGTTTTGAGCATAAACTGTTCCATCTGCCAATACTAAACTAACTGGAGGAATGTTTTTCATTTGTTGTGCTAAAGTATTGCCTTTATAAGTACTTGAAAAATCTAAAAGCTGTTTTTCGTTTAGCGAGAAATAAGCATAAACCTTAGATGTATTTGAAACTGTAGTTAACGGCTCCGTACTCGAACTGCTTACTAAACTTCCATTTCTAAATGGGATACTTCCAACTACGCCATCAACCGGACTAGTAATTGAAGTGTAGCTTAAATTTACCTGTGCATTTGCTAAAGATGCTTTAGCTTGTGCCAATGCAGCTTTTCTGCTTTGTAGAGTAAGTTGAGCCGCATCTAAATCATATTTGCTGATGATGTCTTTCTCAACCAAAGGCTTGGTTTTATTAACCTGCAATTGAGCTGAATTAACATCTGCTTCAGCACTACTGATGGCTGCTCTTGCTGTTCTAACTTCTTGCTCGTATTGAGGAGCCATGATGGTAAAAAGCAGTTGCCCTTTTTTAACAACTGCACCTTCATCTATTAATATTTTTTGAATAAAACCATCAACTTTAGGGCGGATATCGATGTTTTGAATACCCTCGATTGTTGCAGGATAATCCGAATTTAATTCTGTTGTTTGTGCGTTAACTGTAAAAACGGGGTAAGCTTGTGGGCCGGCAGCGGCTGCAGCAGCTGCTTTTTTTGCATCATCATTATTTCCGCAGGATGCTAAAAGCATACCAATGCTCATGCTAAAAAAGAGAGTTGTTACTTTTCTCATGGACTATTTGTGTGTGTTTAAATTTAATTTTCAGGTTTTAATAAAGTAGTCAAAATTTTATTTTTGATTTTCGCTATTTGTGACCAAAAATAAAGCCTAAATAAAAATAGTTCTGTCCAAATTCTGTCATTTAATCAATCGATTGATTTATTTTTGATTAAAAATTAGTTCGAAACACTTGTAAACAGTTGTTTTAAAGATATTTAGGGTGATTTTATGGTCTGTAAATGATGTGTAAATAAATTGCGACAGATGTTAAAACCTGTTAAAATTGATTGTTTTGTACAGTTTTGTTATCAATAATTGTTTAGGAAATTAGGCAATTATGAGTTTGTAAGTGTGAAAAGTACACAGTAGCCGAGGCTTTGTTTACCACAGTGATTATCAAAGTCATCTCAAGCGAAGTTGCAAAATCTATGTAAGTGTTGTAAATCTAGGTCAAAAATTTCTCCATTGCCCATTGCCTTATTAGCAATGAACATGGCTAATTTAGATAATGTTTAAAACTTCAATCTACTTTTCCCTCGAAAACCAATTTGGCTGGGCCACATAAAAATACGTTGGTAAAATTATGTCCATCGTAGTCAAATTCTACTTTTATATCGCCACCTAAAACTTTAATATCTGTTTCAAGGTGGCCAATTTGATTTTTATATTTTGCCATCGCTATTGCTACAGCTGTAACGCCAGTTCCACATGCATAAGTTTCATCCTCAACACCACGCTCGTAAGTTCGAACGAATAAATGGTCATCTTTATCTTCTATAAAATTTACGTTGATACCTTTCTCGGTATAAGTAGAATTGTAACGAATTTTTTTTCCATTGGTGAATACATCAAAATCTTTTAAATCGCTTTGCAATGTTACGAAATGAGGAGAGCCAGTATTTAAAACGAATGCATCTCCATCATTGGTTATAGTATCAACATCAATCATTTTTAAATCTACCCAATCACCACTTTCTGAAATTCTGGCATAATGAGGACCATCAACTGCCAAAAAGGTAGTTTCCTTTTGGATTATGCCTAAGTATTTAGCAAAAGCAACTATACATCTTCCACCATTGCCACACATACTGCCTAATTTACCGTCAGCATTAAAATAATGCATTTCAAAATCATAGTTTTTATGCTTGGTAATAAACATCAATCCATCGGCTCCAATACCAAATCTGCGGTGACAAAGCTGCTCTATTAAATTGTTATCGATATTTTTTAAAGGACTCATAGTGTGGTCTATCAAAATAAAATCGTTGCCTGCGCCTTGATATTTAAAGAAATTAATTTTCATGAAACCTTCATTTTTTAATGCAATATTTGAGTTGCAAATGCTACTTCATACCTAATGTTTTTTAATTTAACATTTTTTAACATAGAATGAGGTGCTTTGGAGATACAAATATCGTTTATATGGTATTAAATTTGAGTAAACAAGTAAAAGAAAATTTGAGCAGATAAAAACTGCCTGGGCATCCTGCTAAAATCAAAATGAATAAATGCCTTCGCAACCATTATAAATTAGCAATAAAATATTATAAGCAAACAATTGGCCAGCAATATGGCTTAAAATATAATAGGGGATTTAAAAACAATTATTAAACACATGAAAAAAATATTAGGAATTACCGTATTAGCTGCTTTTATAGGTGGAGCAGCAGCTATTGGAGGTTACAAACTATTTGAGCGTAACCAAATAGGAAGTACAATTTCAGAAAAACAGAATTTATACTTTGCCAATAACCCACTAAAAGTTTCATCTGCAGGAACTGCCGATTTTACTCAAGCGGCAGCGGCAGTTGCACCGGGTGTTGTTCACATTAAAACAACTTATTCATCATCAGGCAAGAGTCAAAGGTCTTCTCCAATGGATATGATGGAAGATTTTTTTGGTGGAGGAGGGCGCCAAATGCAACGCCAGCCTAGAGCAGCGTCGGGTTCTGGCGTAATTATCAGTCAGGATGGTTACATCGTTACGAATAACCACGTTGTTGAAAATGCTGACAAAGTTGAAGTAATTTTAACCGATAGACGCAAAGTTGAGGCTAAAGTTATCGGGCGTGATCCGAATACGGATTTAGCTTTAATTAAAGTAAATGCAACCAATTTACCAGTTGTGAAATTCGGTAATTCAGACAATGTTCAGGTAGGAGAATGGGTTTTAGCAGTTGGTTTTCCATTAGATTTAAATACAACAGTTACTGCAGGTATTGTAAGTGCTAAAAACAGAAGCATTGGTATTATTGGTCGTGAGCAGGAGGGTAGTGAGATTACTGAAGAAGAGTATCGTGAATACCAACGTACTGGTAAAAGACCAGACCGCCCAGCAAATACAAGTATAGAATCCTTTATTCAAACAGATGCTGCCATTAACCCAGGTAACAGTGGTGGTGCTTTAGTTAATGCAAATGGCGAATTGGTTGGAATTAACTCTGCAATAGCATCGCAAAGTGGTTATAACCAAGGTTATGGTTTTGCAATTCCTGTTAATTTAGCTCGTAAAGTTGTTGATGATTTTATGAAATATGGCTCAGTAAAACGGGGTTATATTGGTGTGAGTTTCGTTCCATTAAGTGCAGATAATCCTGCAGAAATTAATAGCAAAGAAGTTAGCGGCTTATATGTTAATGATGTTGTAGAAGGTGGTGGCGGTGCTGCGGCAGGCATTAAAGCTGGTGATGTAATTAAAAAGGTTGATGGTGTAGTAATTAACGATTCACCTGATTTACAAGAGAGAATAGGAAGGTTGAATCCTGGTGATAAGGTTAAGTTAAGCGTGCTTAGAGATGGAACATTAAGAGATTTTAGTATTACCTTAAAAGATGAAGCAAGTTTAGGTGGAAACACCAAAACTGCGGCAACTAAGAGCGTAGAGGTATCTAAATTAGGTGCAACGTTTATACCTGCTACGCAAGCGCAGAAATCTAAATATGGTGTTAACAGTGGTGTTGTTGTAAATTCGGTAACTACCGGAAAAGCCTTTGATAACATCGGTGTTGAGAAAGGCTTAATTATTACCAAGGTAAATGGTCAGCCAGTAAATTCAGTTGGCGATGTGCAAAAAGCTTTGCCACAAACTAGGAACAATATGGTTTATATGTCTGGTGTCAGCGAACAAGGAACTTTTAACTTTAGTTTCCCTGCGCAGTAATTAATTAAAAAAATAGTTTAAAAAAGCTTCCTGGTGTAAAATCAGGAAGCTTTTTTATTTTTAAACTTTTCTTTACCTACGCCTCATGCTGAATTCATTTCATCTTTCTTGCCACGAAAGTTCTAAATTCAATGGAATAACATACCTCGCAATTGACGACCGTTCTATTAATAATTCTGCAACTTGTTAGTTGGTTCTTAGAACTATTCTGATTTATATAAGCGTGACAGTAGCGAGTATTAAACCCGACTTAAGCATCTGTCTTTATTTTGTTGTTGATATGCTTGCTTATTGCACAGTGTTTTCCCCAGCTGATAAGGCTTATGGAGTATATTAAGAACCGAAAAGCGAATAAATTTGCCTTTCAGGTCATTTTTATTTCATCAGTATGAAGCGATTTGAACAATTAACTCGTTTTGTATGTAGAGATGTTCATTCTAAGTTCTTAATAACAATTTAGTTTTGCATTTACCGATTGATTAAGTGTGTTTACCGACACTCTAAACACTTAAAAATTTTTATTAAGCATATTTGAATCAGCAATTAAAACCTAATATTATGGCTTTAGCTTATATTAACCTCAGCTCGAAACAGTATTTTAACTTTATGTGCAGAACAGATTTTGAGCGCAGAATTTTTCACGATACTTACAAGGAATTTCAAAAGAAATCAAAATTATATAGTTTAGGACAAAGCTTGCATACGTTTTCGCAAATGTGTTTAGCGAACGAAAAAGCTAATTCTTTACATCAAAAAGTGCATTATGCAGTGATAAATACAATTGAATCTTTAGATAATAAAATACCTGTACTAAATGATATGAATGGAAATTCAATTTTATTTGATTGGGCTGAATTTCATATTTACGCCTCAGATTTGTTGAATAAAGCTGGTCACGTAGTTTCGATTGACTATATAAGTCCGAAATTGGTTTTACATGAAATTGTTGGCGATTTGCTGATTTTGAGTTATGATATTCAAGGTAATTATAATGAAACTTTTATGGTTAAGATAACTGATGATTTATTAATAAATTATGAGAAAAGCCAGGAATTGATTTATTATTGCTCATAAAACCAGGCGATTCTCAGGTGCAGATATATTAAATTGGCCAGCTAAATAGCCTCTAAAGGCCAGTTAATCAATATATTTAACATATTTTACTTATTTAGAAAATAAAAAATTGATTTATAGGGATTTAAGTTTATCTTTGAAACAAATTAAAATACAATATAATGCAACAAGGAACAGTAAAATTTTTTAATGAAACTAAAGGTTTCGGATTTATCACTCCATCTAATGGCGATGCCGAAATTTTTGTTCATGCTTCAGGCTTAATCGACAACATTCGCGAGAATGATACCGTAAACTACGATGTAGAAGAAGGTAGAAAAGGCCTAAACGCGGTAAATGTTAAAGTAGCTTAAGAAAACTCGAACACATAAATCGTAAAAAGTCCCGATGTAAATCGGGACTTTTTTTGTGCCTAAATTTTTGACCGTGTGTTTTAATCTTGTAAAATATTGTAGAAATTGCTAACAAAAGGCTTTAAGGATTTTGTAATATTATCTGTATAAAAATTAATAATAAGACCTTGTGGTGCACAAAGTAATTTCATGTAAGTCAATATCTGTGCTTCATGAATTGGAAGGATATTTTCAACGGTCTTAAGTTCTATAACGATGCAATTATCAACATATAAATCTACCTTCAAATCAATATCTAATTCTAATCCATCATATTCAATAGGTACAATGGCCTTTTGTATTACATGATGACCGTTTCTTTCCAGCTCAAACTTTAAACATTTTTCATAAACGCTTTCTAGTAGTCCTGGTCCTAATGCCTTATGAACCTTTATAGCATAGCCCGTAATATCGTAGGATAATTGTTTTACTTGTCTTTTAGTCATAGCGTTCATTAATTTTGCTTGAGTTCATTTTTTTAACATTAAAGCATTAAAATTTTTTTATAAAAAAAGGCTATATTAATTAAGTTAAATTTCTATGTACTTTATTGGATCTGAATTTTTAACATTAAGGCATTAAGATCTTTTTTATAAAACGCTATTCTTAATTCATCAATTCAAATATTTTAATACCTTAATGTTTCTTTTAAAATTTTTTACTCAATATAGGAATAATTTGCATTTGTTATTCTGCATTGCTTTAGAATGTTTCTAAATAAATTTTTTATCGACGTTTTGTCCTAATCCTTTATAAATTAAACTCATAATTAGATACTTTTGCAAGAAATTTAGATATAAATCCTAATCAAATGAGTGGTTTCGGAAATGCTTTTTCCTCTTCTATTGGAAAGAAATTTATTATGGGTGCTACAGGTATATTCCTGATACTCTTTTTAATTGTACATTGTGGTATTAACGCGTTAATTTTCCTTAACGATGGTGGTTTAACGTTTAATATTGGTGCACACTTTATGGCTACTAATTGGATTATCAGAGCTGGTGAAGTTGTTTTAATGATTGGCCTGCTTGCGCACATTTTTCAGGCATTAAGGTTAACGTTGCAAAATAATAAAGCAAGGCCGGTTAAGTATGCAGTAAATGATGGCAAAGCAAATAGTAAATGGTATAGCCGTTCAATGGGCTTACTTGGTACTTTATTGCTTATCTTCTTAATTGTTCATTTATCAAACTTTTGGGTTGTTTCTCGTTTCACAGGCATACCAACTGTTGATGCAAATGGGCATGAAGATTTATATGCGGTTATGAAAGCTACCTTTCAAAATCCATTAATTGTTGGTTTGTATGTTTTATCAATGATTTCCTTATGTTACCACTTATTACACGGTTTTGCTTCTGCTTTCCAAACAATGGGTTGGAATCATTCTAAATATAACGGTATAATTAAGGGTGCAGGTATTTGGTATTCGATTATTATTTCGATTTTATTCGCAGCGATGCCGATCGCATTTCACTTCGGTTTTATTCAATAATTTTAAGCACGAAAGATATGTCAGATATTAATTCAAATATACCGGAAGGCGAATTAACCAGCAAGTGGACCAAATTCAAGTCATCAGTGGCTTTGGTTAATCCATCAAATAAAAGAAGTATAGAAGTAATCATTGTTGGTTCAGGTTTAGCAGGAGCTTCAGCAGCTGCTACTTTAGCCGAAATGGGTTATAAAGTTAAGTGTTTTTGCTTCCAGGATTCTCCGCGAAGAGCCCACTCTATTGCAGCTCAAGGTGGTATTAATGCTGCAAAAAACTATCAAAATGATGGTGACAGCACTTATCGTTTGTTTTATGATACGATTAAAGGTGGTGATTACCGTTCGCGAGAAGCAAATGTACATCGCTTAGCAGAAGTAAGTACAAATATTATAGATCAGTGTGTGGCTCAGGGGGTTCCTTTAGCCCGCGAATACGGTGGCTTGTTAGATAACCGTTCATTTGGTGGTACACAAGTTCAACGTACATTTTATGCTGCAGGTCAAACTGGGCAGCAATTATTATTGGGTGCATACTCTGCTTTAGAACGCCAAATTGGCATGGGCAAAGTGGAAATGTATACTCGCCATGAAATGCTTGAGATTGTTAAGATCGATGGTAAAGCCCGTGGTATTATTGCCCGTAACTTAATTACAGGCGAAATTGAGCGGCATTTTGGTCATGCGGTAGTTTTAGGAACAGGTGGATATGGAAACGTTTTCTATCTTTCTACTAATGCAATGGGAAGTAATGTTACCGCGGCCTGGAAAGCGCACAAACAAGGAGCATATTTTGCAAATCCTTGCTACACGCAAATACACCCTACTTGTATTCCTGTATCTGGTGATCATCAGTCAAAATTAACCCTAATGTCTGAATCGTTACGTAACGATGGACGTATTTGGGTTCCGAAAAAGAAAGATGATAACCGTAAAGCTTCAGAAATTCCTGAAGATGAAAGAGATTATTATTTGGAGCGTCGTTATCCTGCGTTTGGTAACTTAGTACCTCGTGATGTGGCTTCTCGTGCAGCTAAAGAACGTTGTGATGCTGGTTATGGTGTAGGGGCTTCTAAATTAGCTGTTTATCTGGATTTCAAAGCAAACACAGAACGTTACGGTAAAATTGAAGCTTCAAAAGCCGGTATTCACAATCCTGATAAGGAAACTTGCATGCGTTTAGGTACTGCTGTGGTTAAGGAGAAATATGGTAACCTGTTCGATATGTATGCGCAAATTACCGGAGAAAATCCTTATGAAACGCCAATGCGTATATATCCTGCAGTTCACTATACAATGGGAGGTTTGTGGGTTGACTATAATTTAATGACATCTGTTCCTGGTTTATATTGTACTGGCGAGGCTAACTTCTCTGATCATGGTGCTAACCGTTTAGGTGCGTCTGCATTAATGCAAGGTTTAGCTGATGGTTATTTTGTTCTTCCTTACACTATCGGAGCTTATTTGTCAAAAGAAATCTCTGTTAAAGCAATTCCGACAGATCATCCTGCATTTGTGGAGGCTGAAGAAAGAGCAAAAGGCATTTTAAATACATTAATCAACATTAAAGGAACTAAAACGGTGGATCATTTCCATAAACGTTTAGGCCATATTATGTGGGAAAAATGCGGAATGTCTCGTAGTGAAAAAGGTTTAAGAGAGGCGATAGAAGATATTAGAGCATTACGTGCTGAGTTTTGGAGTAATGTTCGTGTTCCGGGAACTGCTGATGAATTAAACACAGAGTTAGAAAAGGCTGGTCGTGTTGCCGACTTTATCGAACTAGGTGAGTTAATGTGTATTGATGCATTAGACCGTAACGAAAGCTGTGGTGGCCACTTCCGTGAAGAATACCAAACTGAAGAAGGCGAAGCATTACGTGACGATGTTAACTATGCCTACGTTGCAGCTTGGGAATTTAAAGAAGGTGTAAACTTTGAGCTTCATAAAGAAGAGTTAAAGTTCGAAAATATTAAAGTAGCACAAAGAAGTTATAAATAGTATCAATACATGAGTATCAAGATTTAAGTATCAAATATCAAGATTGCAAACTGTCTTGATATTTGATACTCACTACTTGATTCTAGTGGTTGATGCCTAAAATCTCAATATCATGAGTACAGGAAATATGAATTTAACGCTAAAAGTTTGGCGTCAAAAAAATAACAAAACCGCAGGTGCTTTGGTTGATTATAAATTGGCCGAAATTTCACCAGATATGTCTTTTTTAGAGATGTTCGATGTATTAAACGAGCAACTCATCAATAAAGGTGAAGAACCGGTTGTATTTGATCATGATTGTCGTGAAGGTATTTGCGGAATGTGCTCAATGTTTATAAATGGCCGTCCGCACGGACCAAAAGATTTGGTTACCACTTGCCAGTTGCACATGCGTTCTTTCAAAGATGGCGATACCATTGTTGTTGAACCTTGGAGAGCTGCGGCATTTCCGGTAGTTAAAGATTTAACTGTTGATCGTTCTGCATTCGATAGAGTTATTGCCGCTGGTGGTTTTATTTCGGTAAACACTGGTAATGCACAAGATGCAAACAGTTTACCTATTCCTAAAATGCAAGCTGATGCTGCTTTTGAAGCTGCTGCCTGTATTGGTTGCGGTGCTTGTGTGGCAACTTGTAAAAATGCTTCTGCAATGCTTTTTGTTTCGGCGAAAATATCTCAGTTAGCTTTATTACCTCAAGGTCAGCCAGAGCGTTACCGTCGTGTACAAAGTATGGTTGCACAGATGGATGCAGAAGGTTTTGGAAACTGTACAAATACAGGAGCTTGTGAAGCCGAATGTCCTAAAGGCATTTCTTTAGAAAATATTGCACGCATGAATCGCGATTTCGCTTCAGCAAAATTCGCTTCGGAAGAAACGGTTTAAATTATACTGTGCATTCTGATGTAAATCAGAATTCTTAAGCCTCAACTTGTTGAGGCTTTTTTTATGAATATAATTTTGGATAGATAAGACATGATTTGTTAGAAATTAAATGAAAAACCTATGTTCGCTTCGACTTCATGCCAACAGCGTACGTTAGAAACAGAAAGATTAATTCTGCAACCTTAGCCTCACAATCAACTCGTAAAAAGCATTGAGAATGATAATTCTTTGGAAGAGGAATTAAGATTAGAAGCTTCAGCTAATATCATCTCCACTGAACTTAAAGAAGCTTTAGAACAATCCATTTTACCCAAAGTTTTCAATCTAAATAAAAATTATTTGTTCAACACACTTTGGACATTAATATCAAAAATAGAAAATAAAATAATTGGCGATTTATGTTTTACCGGTGAACCTGAAGCCAATGGAGAGATCAAAATCGGTTATGGGACTTATGAAGGTTTTAAGGGAAAAGGTTACCTGACAGAGGCCGTTGGCAGAATCGTAAAATGGGCAATCGACCAACCCGAAGTTAAAACCATTTCGGTATCTATTGCAATTGGTAACTTAGCATCTTATTCCATATTAGATAAGAATACTTTTGTAAAAGTTGCCAAAGGTGAAGGAATGTTTAACTGGAAATTGAAGGTTAGACGAAGCACTTAGACTTTAATCTCAAAAAGACTTAAACTGATGCCTTCATAATGTTTTGGTAAGCCTTCAGTTTGCTCCATTGTTACAACGCCAACATAATCAAACCCGCAACTTGTATAATATTCTAAAAGTTTATCATTATCAGCCCAAGTGTCCATCCTGATGAATTTTATGCCGTTTTTAGCAGCAAATACTTTTGCCCATTTGATAATCTCTTTTACAAAAGAATAACCACGAAACTCAGGATGTGTTACAATCCGATGGATGTAAATGGAATCTTTATCTCTATTGCCCCAAATCAATTTATCATCAAAAGTTATAGCAAAAATGCAAGCAACTTCATCATCAACAAGTATTTTATATTGCCTGCTATCTGTAATTTCAGTTTCGATTAATTCCTTATTGAAACCCTGCCAGTGTTTATTGAAAACTTTTTTCTGATGCTCTACCGCCATATCGTAAAATTGAAATATGGTATCTAAATCTGAATGCTGACTGTTTAAAACCTGGATTTGCATGCCGCGAATATAAGAATTCAGCGTTGAATTATTTGGACCTACGCACCTCAGGTTTTGCGCTCGTCATGCTGAATTTAGTTTAGCATCTTAAATACTATGCCGCCTTATTATTAAGACCCTGAAATAAATTCAGGGTGAAGACCGTTTGTTGATGGTGTTTAATTTCGGTGATTATTGGAATGTTATCATTGGCAGGTAAAAGTTCTATAAGAGCAAGGAAAAACCTTCCGTCAGAAGGTGGGGATCCTTCGTGCCATGCAAATAACTTAACAAAAAAAGCAGGGCTGCATTTCCTTATGGAATGCAGCCCTGCTCTAATTATTTTTACGCCTAAATTTTGCTTTGACTTTTAGTCCTTCAGCTTTAACTTATTTCTGTCTGAAATAAATCTGGATTGGGGCTCCTGAAAAATCAAAATTTTCTCTTAATTTATTCTCAATAAAACGTTTATACGGATCTTTAATGTACTGCGGCAAATTGCAGAAAAAGGCAAACATTGGTGAAGTCGCATTAATTTGGGTAATGTATTTAATTTTAATGTGCTTGCCTTTTAATGCCGGAGGCGGGAATTTTTCAATCAAAGGTAACATTACATCATTTAATTTCGATGTAGGCACTTTTTTACCTCGGTTTTTATAAACTTCTAAACCTACTTCAATTGCTTTAAAAATACGTTGTTTGTTTAATACGGAAGTAAATACAATTGGCACATCGGTAAATGGGCGAATGCGTTCGTGTATTTCTTCTTCAAATGCTTTCATAGTTTGAGTGTTTTTCTCAACCAAATCCCACTTATTAACCAAAATAACAATGCCTTTTTTATTTTTCTCTGCAAGGTGGAAAATATTAATATCCTGGCTTTCAATACCTTCGACAGCATCAATCATTAAGATAACAACATCAGCCTCTTCTATAGCCTTAATGGTACGCATTACAGAATAAAACTCCAGGTTTTCTTTTACCTTTGTTTTCTTACGCAAACCCGCAGTATCAATCAGCATAAATTCATGACCAAATTGGTTGTAATGAATTTTAATTGAATCGCGGGTTGTACCTGCATTTGCCGTAACAATATTGCGTTCTTTGCCAACTAAAGCATTTACTAGAGATGATTTACCAACATTTGGGCGACCAGCAATGGTAATTTTTGGCAACTGGTTTTCCTCTTCAGGGATATCTTCAAAATGCTTTACTATTTCATCTAATAACTCTCCTGTTCCAGAACCCGTCATTGACGATAGCGGAAAAACTTCTCCTAAACCGAACCCATAAAAAGTGCTTATTTCGCTATGTAAAGCAGTATTATCAACTTTGTTGGCTGTTACAAAAACGGGCTTATTGCTACGACGTAGTACTTGCGCTATGTCGTCGTCTAAATCTGTTATGCCAGTGGTTACATCAACCATAAAAATAAGCACGCTTGCTTCTTCAATAGCAATTATAACCTGTTCGCGGATGGCTACTTCATAAACATCTTCAGAATTTGCAACATAACCACCTGTATCAATCACAGTAAATTGTCTGTCTGTCCATTCGGCAGTACCATAATGCCTGTCGCGGGTTACACCGCTAATATCATCTACAATAGCTTTACGGCTTTCCGTTAATCTGTTAAAAAGTGTGCTTTTGCCTACGTTCGGCCTGCCTACGATGGCTATAATGTTACTCATGGTATTGTTTATTGATAGTTAATGGCTTATAGTTAATGGTCGGGATGTTTAGGCAAGCTGCTTAAACTATTTGGCTATCAGCCATTGACTATCAACTACTAACCGATTTATTTCGGGCTGCAAAGGTACGGTTAATTATCGTAACCAAAGCTTTTTAGGTAGTTCTTTTTACTTCTCCAGTCTGGAATTACCTTTACAAACATTTCCAGAAAAACTTTATTATCCAAAAATTTCTCAATTTCTATGCGGGCTTCGGTACCAACTTTTTTTAGCATGCTGCCTGCTGTACCGATAAGGATATTTTTTTGAGAATCTCTTTCAACTACAATTTCGGCAGTAATTCTTATCATGGAACCTTTTCCATTTTTCATTTCTTCTTCCTTAAAGCTTTTAACAATAACTTCTGTGCTATAAGGAATTTCTTTTTGATAATTAAGGAAGATTTTTTCGCGGATAATTTCAGAAACGAAGAAACGTTCTGAGCGATCTGTATATTCTTCTTTATCATAATATGGTGGATGTTCAGGCAGCATTTCTAAAACTCTTTCTAATAATCCGTCTACATTATGTTTGTGCAAAGCAGAAATTGCATAAATAGAAACGGGGTTTAGCTTTTCCTGCCAGTAAGCAATCTTCTCATCAACCTGTTCTTGCAAAGCTTTATCGATCTTGTTTATCAGTACAATTGTTGGGATGTTTCTGTTAATGATTTTCTCCAAAACATCCTCTTCATCATGGGCTTCGTTAATGTCGGTTACGAACAAAAGTACGTCTGCATCGGTTAAAGATCCGTTAACAAAGCTCATCATACTCTCTTGCAAACTATATTTTGGCTTAATTATACCTGGTGTATCAGAGAAAACTATCTGATAATCATCTTCATTTACAATGCCTAAAATGCGGTGTCTGGTGGTTTGAGCTTTAGGCGTAATGATGCTAAGTCGCTCGCCCACAAGCACATTCATGAGTGTTGATTTACCAACATTTGGCTTGCCTATTATACTAACAAAACCTGCTTTATGCGTCATTAAAATATTTATTAAAAAAAATTTGCAGCACAAAGAAACGAATTATATCTTTGCATTCCAATTCGGAAATAGAGTTAAGGATTTAATTCAATAGAAAAAACGAGTTGTATAGAGTGCGGGGTGGAGCAGTTGGTAGCTCGTCGGGCTCATAACCCGAAGGTCGCACGTTCGAGTCGTGTCCCCGCTACAAATTGAATTACGATTGTAGATTTACGAATTTAGATTGCATATAAATCGTAAATACAAAATTGTAAATCGTAAATCAAAATGGCCCGTTCGTCTAGGGGTGAGGACGCCAGATTTTCATTCTGGAAACAGGGGTTCGATTCCCCTACGGGCTACGAACCGCCTTTATTAAGTTTGGCAGGTTTATAATCAGTTTCAGTACTGTAAACAGTGAGGGTTGGTATTCCCTAAAAATACAACATAATGCGGGGTGGAGCAGTTGGTAGCTCGTCGGGCTCATAACCCGAAGGTCGCACGTTCGAGTCGTGTCCCCGCTACCAAATTGAAATACGATTGTAGATTGACGAATTTAGATTACTTGTAAATCGTAAGTCCAAAATTGTAATTCGTGTATCAAAATGGCCCGCTCGTCTACCGGTTAGGACGCCAGATTTTCATTCTGGAAATAGGGGTTCGATTCCCCTGCGGGCTACAAACATCAACATCAAATGATTACAAAAACCTGTAAATCAAACATTTGCAGGTTTTTTTTGACATCGAAAACCTGTTTGATTGTGTTTCAAAACGATCTGTCTTTGAATATGGTAAATCAAGTGATGTATTCCTTATAATTATTTTTGGTGATTGTTCGTTTTTATACTGCTTTCTATTTCTGATATTATTTGATTCTTTTACCTGATTAAATCACATCTACCACCACGGATATGGCATGTTAGCGCCGGATCTTCAGGGACGTAATTCTTACAATGTATAATTATCTATCAAACTTCAACTTTACTTATTTCTAATTTTATGTGCACTTATAACCTCTAACAAAAAAGCAACCTTGGTTGCTTTTTTGTTAATTTTTATTCCAATCTGGTGGTAGCCACCCTTTCTGGGGTTGATCTGTTTGAATATGGGTATTTGAAGTTAACCCTTTCTCCGCTTCTTCTTTGATGAGTTGATAATAGGCAGGGTTTTGATCTTTAAATATTTCATCTCCATCCAACATATAAGCACTCATAAAGTTAGACTTGGCTTTGTCTAGATTGTCTTCTTCGAAATAAACCTGACCGATAGAAAACCAGATATATGGATTACCCGTTCCATCGGGGCTCATTAATGCTTTTTGATAGGCATCCATTGCTTCATTTAACTTTTGTTTGTTGAACAGAGCATCACCCAGCGCAACATATAACCACGTGGCAGCTTCCCAGTCAGTTTTAGGTTCAGGTAACAAATCTAAAGCCTCATTGTACTGGTTTATAGCGGATGTGAATTGCTCCTTTTCTGCGTAATCATCTCCTCTTTCTGAAAGGGTAGTAATCTTATCGTATATTTCGTCTGGTAATTCCATAATATTGATTTAAGAGGTGATTTTTTTTCAATTGGTCTCTTATTTAATATATTTATCTGGGTTTTTAACAAATCTAAAAATTCAGGAGGCTCTTTCAATACACTACCATTGCTTAATTTATCTGCATTCTTGAATTTTTCAAAAGCATCCTCATCTTTTTCTTCAAAAAAGCAAGCTCACCAAGATATAGATCAATCATCTCTTGGTGTGTTTCTTTATATAAATAGATATATTTCCACTTTGTGGCTAGGTCAAAATTTTTAACTTACATCCATCATAGATATGGCTAAAAGGGTTCTATCAGTTATCTTCGGGAAGTTTGTCCCACTCATTATCTAAATGTGTTAGCTCCTTTAATAGGACTGTATCGTTTTCAAGAGCATATTGATCAATATGGTCAAATAGTTCAAAAATTTTTTCGTTTACATCCATGTTCATTGTATAATTAGATTATAAAGGAGGAAGATGTACTTTTCTACCCATTTGACATTTCTTCTCTCTGAAAACGTAGTAATCTTTACGCACATTTAATCTGGTAATTTCATGGTAGCTATTTCATGTATTTTTCAGGATTGCGGTAAAAATCAAGGTATTTTGGGTCTTCGTCTTGAAACTCCCTCCCTTTAGACTTTTCATAAGCATCATTAAAATAGTGCTTGGCGGTTTCAAAATTTCCTTCTTCAAAATATATTTTACCAAGTATCATCTCATTACCTCCTGTATTTGACCCTTTTCTATTTTTTGATAAAATATCTGCCCATTTTTTTGCCTTTTCGAAATCTTTAAAATACATATATTCATTAATCATCATCAGCGCAATAATACTAGTTTCGGATGTGATATATTTTTCATCTGGAAGATTATCCCATTCTTTCTCCATGAACTCTAATGACATTTTCTTAGATGAATTATCCATTTTTTGATATCCATCTGCAAGATTCAATATTTCAAATATTTTTTCTTCAATCATAATTTTATTTTTTTAATGGGTTTAAATAAGTTTCTCCAATTTGAGCACCTTGGGATCGGTTAATAGAATAATGATCCAATTTGTAATTTTTAGAATTAAGCATCCAATCTCTTACCTCTTTAGATTTAGCGCCATAATTTCTCCCAGTTTTGTTCCACCAACTTACCGCATCAGTTTGATGAGCCATATCTGCTTTGCTAATGTCATGCCAATCGCCTTTAGAATCTTTAAATATTTTTTGCCCATTAGGCAATTCTCTTGCCGTAGGAGGTACTTCACTTTTCATTCTTTCAAAAACCTCACGTCCGGTTTTAGAATTTTTGCCAGGAGTACGACCCAAATATTGAAGCCTTTTACTAACTTTTTTTATAGTTTCTTTAATGCACATGCCTTTCGCACCATTATGCACCAACACTTTAATGTTGCCTACGTGGAAAGTCTCAAAGTCTTCTACTTCAAAGTTATAAACTTTTGTCTTTTTACTACTTATTGAAGTCTCAGAATTACTGTTTTCGATAACATAATCTACATTAATGACCGTCTCTTCCTTATTGCTAAACAACATCACTTTATCTCCGGCTTCAAGTGCACCAGCATCTACCCACTCCCCGTCGCTGTAAAAAGGGTGCGTTGGTGTGGTATCAATTATTTCCCCGCCAATGTTAAGCCTAACCAGTACATCTGTTTCACTTTCGATAATCCTAGAAACCTTTTTTAATGCGTATTCGCCTGTATTCTCGCTCCAGGCCCAAATTTCCTCTTCCGGTTTAATGTCTTCTATATTTTTTAAATCGTCTTTAACAGCTACGGGCGTACCTGCAGGAAAACAAGCGAAAACACAAAGCTTACCTCTTGTTAAACTTTTTAAGCTTAGCTTTTCTATCTGTTTGGCTGCTTGTTTAGCTGCAGCTTCAAGGGCTTCTTTGCTTAGTTTTTTGGCAACTTGTTTTGCACCAGCTTTTACAGCTTGTTTAATGCCAACCTTAGCAACCGTACTGCCTGCAAGCGAAGCACCACCGGTAAATGGGGCACCAGCAACACCAACAACATCTAAGGCAAGGAAACCAACATCCAATAATGCCATTCCCCAATTCCCCTCACTAACATTTTTAACCAAACTTACAATTGGTCCAACTATTGGAACACAATCCACAACAAATTCTCCGGCTTTTTTCCACCAGGGTTTATTTTTCTCTTCCTGCTCTTTATCGTATGCTTTTTGAGCATCATCACGCATGCCATTTAACTCGTCTTCTTCTTCAGGTGATAAAGGGATTTGTCCGCTGGTTAAAAACTCAATTTTGCCACCAACACCACAATTCATGCAGCTTTTTCCTATTAGTGTTTGGGCACCTTTAATTTTTACCGGATAAGTGTCCTGCCACTCCGTACTCGAAGGCACACATGGTTTTTGTGTTTTTTTACAAACGATAAAAGTCGGGATATTGGTTATCGAAATTTTATCAATTTTAGTAGAAACCAGGCAACTGTTGATTTTTGTGGTTGCGTTATAAGTAGGCGTAAACAATCCTGGTACACTTCCTTCGGTGCACTGGATCATGGCTTTGGCGGTGATATACTCTAACTCTTCCATAAAAGATACAAATTAAGTGATATCGGTATCTGCTGAACTCATTCGGATGGTAGAACCACCAACCACAACAATATCTGTTCCAGTGGTAATATTTTCAGTTCCTGCCAGTACACTTGCCGAAGCATCGCTACTACTCAGGCTTACATCGGTTTTACCTGTAATTGCAACGCCCATAGTGGTTGCGTCAATGGTAATACCCTCTGTATCAGCTGTTGCTGCAATTGTTTTCTTTGCACTTATGGCTATTGTTCCTTCGCCACCTCCTTGCTCGCCCGGTTGTGCGTTAATCGCAATACTATTGCTTGCGTTTACAATAAAATCTTTGGTATTAATGGTAAATGAATTAGGCGCAGTTAGCGTAACCTGCCCATTGCCATGCATGGTAATTACATTACCGCTTGGATCTTTAACATTAATACTACCATCGCTATCGTTCATGATGATGGTATTTCCACTTCTAGTAGTTAATGATTTGGTTTTGTTGGTATCGCCACCACCCGAACCCGATTTGCCATGAAAGACACTACCTAATACAATCGGTCGGGCCACATTCCCTTCTTCAAAAGCAATAACCACCTGGTCGCCAGCTTCGGGAACAAAAGAAAAGCCTCTGTTTTTACTTACCTTATCGCTGCTTCCGGCATCGGGTGTAATTACCCGCAGCCATTCTGTTACATCATTAGTTAAACATTCCCACTTAAATTTCACTTTAACACGACCTTGCCCTTTCGGATCTGCATTATCTACCACATCCGCCAGTTGCATATCAGGGCTTGGCTTAGTAAAATTTTTAACTAAAATACGTTCGGTTGTAGCCACAATACCTTCGAAGGTATTGTAGTATTTTCCTGTGCCATCTATATTATGGTTAATATTGGTGATTAAAAATTTGCCTAAACTTTCGGTATCAAAAGAGAGTTCTTTTCTGATGCTCATGGTAATTTCGGCAATACTAGCTACTCCAAGCGATGCATTATCGCCACTAGCTGTAACTTTTAATAGTTCACTAATATTTGCCTTTTCTTCATTATCTACATGCCTTTTAATATCGATACTATTATCAACCCGAATTAATGAGGGCTGATTATATATTTTACTATATGTTGTATTGGAAGCCTGGATAGCGTGATCCAAATCTGGAGAACCGTTCGCTGTAGCAGCACTTTCACTGTGCAGCATCTCATCCTGTTTTGGGTTATAAGCAAAGCGTTTGTTTTTTATAGGCGCAATTTCCATGGCATATTGTAGGTTTTGTACGTCACGACCATAAAAAAGGGCTATTTCCTTCTGCTCATCTGGTTTACCAAAATTCAACTGCTTACCATCATAAAAAAACCACTCGTGGTACTCTCCTGATAGACGATTAAGAAAATCAAAATCACTTTCTCTATATTGTATTAAATAATCAATGGTTGCTTTTCTGGAAGCTTTTGCTACAATTTTAAGGTCGTTTTGTGGAACATCTGAAGTTGCAAGACCTACAATTGCATTTAAATCTTTATTTAAATAAGAGCCCAAATCAGGACCACGATCGATTAGAATGGTTGGGCTGTAGCCGCTCACAATCAAAACGCCATGATAGCCATGGCTCTGAGCCAATTCTACCTTAGTTACCAAACCGGCAAACTCTTGTAAGTTACTCAAATCATAGCCAAATGAAGCGGAAAGGGTTTTGCCTACAAAATCACGACTATCATTTAAGCTGATCATTCCTGGTGCACCCATTTGATCATGATTAAACCGCAATTCGAAATAATGATGATCATTAAATTGTTGCTGCAGATTGAATGAAGCAAAATGCGTTATGGCCTTATCTTCGATGTTAATTTCGGTTATTAATTTCTTTTCCATATCAACTCAATAATAGTTTATGACTACCTGAACATTCCATCACGAAAGGTTAAAACGTTTCTTTTTCCATTAGAAACAGATTCGTTTTTGTTTCGTTAACCTCGGGATAGTTGATGGTTTTATCTTTAGGATTATATTTCATGGCCAATTGGGCCGCAACTTCTCTTTATAATCACCTTCTTTAAGATCGGTAGAAGCAAACAATTGATTTTTAACGGCTTTACCCAGTTTAAACAATGGCTTCTCAATGCTAAATTCTGGATGATTGATTACTAATGTATGGCTTACGCTATAGGGTTCCGTTCCGCTCATTTGGCCATACCCCGTAAAGAGATATGTTTTTTGAGGAGCAGTATTTAAACTGTATATATGTTCAAAAAATGGAGTTGGGCTCCCTTCATCGTCTTTATCTTTATAAAGATTGTTAAATGAGATTGCGGTAAGTACATTATTTTCTTTTTTATACTGAACAATGTTCTGCACATGCCACATAGAGCCCGAGTAGGGCGAAAGCCAGTAAAATACCTTAAGCTTTTTATCATCGGCAATTAATATATTAATCTTATATGCTTTTAACCTGGCAAAATCATTTTCAAAAGCATTAGGCTTTTCGAGCGCACTGATGAGTCCTTTAATAAAAATTTCTTCAGCTTCGGTATTCCCATCATTAAGATAACTTTCTCTTGAGGCAAGCATTTTAGCCGCTAATTTTTCAAGTGAATCTGTTTCAGTGGGCCCAATGCTTTTATTATCTTGTATAAGAGAATCAGCCTTATATGCTTTACTTTGTCTTTCATCTTCATGTTTTGAACTGTATGAAAAAAATAGAAATACCAGAGAAAAAAATAAAATGCCTGCTATTTTCATACTATTGCCTTGGTATATTGATTAATCCCACTACTTTCAGAGAAAACACTATTATCTAAAAATGTTCTGCTAAAAAAACTGTTCCCGATTTTCGGATTTCTTTTAAGGAAAAAATCATCAGGCTCGGTTACAAAGCAAATACTGCGAAAATTGTATTCCGTTAAGTTTAATAATTTATTCTTAACTGCGGTATATCTCGATTTGTTATTTAAGATTTTATCGTCAACAATCTGGCTAATCTCAACAGATTTTACTTGAGAAATTGTGCAAGAATTAAACAGCTTAATGTATTTTAAATCGGTAGCCATAATTAGCTCATTATATTACTCTAAAAAAGTTATTAGTGCCAGCTTTGCAGCCAGCAACTAATAACAAATGGAATAATTAAGCCTTTGGCCAATCATTTTCGTGTTCTGCGTTGCCGAGCTTTAGCTTACGAGCAGATACCACAAAACTTAATGTCATTGGTGTATTGTCGTTTACCGCAATACCCTCGTTATATTGAATGATG
>NZ_BMDJ01000011.1 GCF_014635725.1 Pedobacter mendelii
GACTTAAAAGATCGATTCTAAAAAGCCTTTTTGCACAACAACTTCTGCTTTTTTCAAGCAACAACTCTGGGGGTCAATTTAAAATTGGCGAAAGGGGGTCAAATTTATTGGTATATGCACATTACCCCATTTTCAATCATTTCGGCATCTTCCCAATACTCTTTTTTGTCTTGGTTAAAATTGTCAGAATACACAAAATCTTTACCTGTATTATAAGGCGGATCTATATAAATACACTTAATTTGCTCTCTATAACTTTGGCTTAATAATTTTAGAACCGCCAAGTTTTCACCCTCAATAATTAAGTTTTCGCTTTTATCAGGATTTAGACTTAAGTTTTCATCAAAAACCAAAGTTGCATCAGTTGGTGTAAAAGCTTCTCTTTTGGCGTTGCTTTTACCAAACCAACGAAATTCATAACGCTCAATTTCATTTACGCTTTCAGGATCAACTACCTTTTTCAGTTCACTTAGATTCAATTTACCATCATTGGTAAACAAATCCGGCATCAACATTTTCAGTTTTTCCAATCGTTCTTTATTCCAATCGTGAGATTGTACATTTTCTAATGGATTTTCTTTATAGTCTTGATCACTCATTATTTTTCTGTTAGGGCATTAATATCTTTTACAGCTTCATTCTTAAAGTATTGGTATTCCTTTATTGGGGCTTTGTACTGCACCTCTACGCCAAGCGTCCGGAAGTGTTTTACTGCACATTGTATTTTATAGACTTCACTTTCCTTTAAAGCTTTTTTATCATCGATGCTGTTTGTCCCCTTAGTTTCTACCACGAAATAAAATTCACTTTCCTTGCCGTCTCGCAATTGTTTTCTCTTCATTACAATACCAAAATCTGGCTCGTAATCTCCAATTGGAGTAGGTATTTTATAATAGCTGGGCAATTTTAGAAAACATATCAGCTCATCATCTAAATCGGCACCTATAGCAAATTTCCGTTCTACATCGCTATCTATCAATTGTTTGTCAAAAACTCCTCTATTTGGTGTAGTCACATAACCACTTTCATCTATATTTCTCACAAAATCACCAAAGTCAAAAGGAAATGTTTCGCTTGTTAAATGGTAATCTAACCCTCTTAGCATTTCTTCTAGCTCTATATTTTTAATCAATGCAGCAGCTTGATGAATGTATTGGGGTGGATTTTTTGCAAAAGCATTTATACTGCCAATATTTTCAATTATTCTAAAAGTGGTTATATAAGATAATCCTGTATTTTCACTTAGTTCTTCTAATAAATCTAGGGCTGAATAATTTGCTTTTAATTTATATGATTCCGTTCCTCCAAACTCATCGACAATGCCACTTTCGCTTATCGAACCAATAGATCGGCTAGTTACATCGGCTTGATAAGCTGCTATTTTTATAGTATTTAGTGCCTCTTTACTTCTTTCGATCAAAGCCTCTTCATCAAAAGCAACAGAAAAGCTGGTTTTTTTGGACAATGCTTTCCAAAACCGCTTAAATGCTTGATTGACTGTTTCATTTTGGTTACGTTTAAAACTGACTTGGTTCTGTGGCTTTCCTTTGTGTGTGTGGGTCATTCCTGCACCTGCAGAAGTAGTGCCGTACACCTCCTTAATTTCTTCCTGATACTGTGTTACAAATGTTTCATAGGTTTCATTAGGGATAACGGTAAGTTGATTAATACGTTCATCATCTGTAATTTCCAAACTGTCATAAACACGTTGCCCATTTTGATTAACGCAAATGCGTAAACCACGGCCGATTTCTTGCCGTTTTTTTATTTCTGAATATGAGTTATTTAATGTGGCTATATTGAAAATGTTCGGATTATCCCAACCCACACCCAGAGCAGAATGTGAAAATATAAATTCAATTCTATTGGCTACAGAGTTACCGTAGGATAATAATTCCTCCTTATCCTTTAAAATAGCATCAAAAACATCTGAGTTTTTACGCATTGAAGTTTCATTGTCGGTGAACTCTCCTTTACCTGTCTTAGCGAAATAGAATCCTTGTATGGCTTCAATATCGCTAGCCGATGGTGTTTGCCCATCATGAAACTCGGCATAAATGCTTTTGCATTTTTCGATGAAGAGATTTTTGATAATTGGATTGTCACTTACATAATTCGCAACCTTATCAATAAATATAAGAGAGAGGCATTTGATACCTTTTTCTTGTAATTTTTGCTTTTTGGTGAAGTGGCGAATCATCAACCACTCTAGCTGTAATGCCCAGATACTTTCTATATTGCCCGATGTTTGTTTTTCAAAAATCTGTGTTCCGTTGGTAAACGTAACCGACCATTTACCTGTGCGCAAACTTTTGTTAATTCGTTCAATATTATAATTAAGATAACTTGGATTATTAGTTAATTCGCCTAAATTATCTCCATCTTTTAACCATTTGGTTTCTTTAAAATCTATACTTCCATTTGCAGATTGATGCCAAGCTTTAATTTTTGCACGAATTGGATTTTTACCATTTTGTATTTCCGTCAATTCCAGCTTAAGGGTCGCTTCATCATTTTTTTCGGTAACGGTTAATACTTCAATTTTTTTAACCAACCCTTGTTTATAGCTGTCGTAAGGTGTCAAACGATAAATCAAATTTTTAACCACTTTGTGTGTAGCAGAATATCTAAATTTGAACAATGGATTAAGTTTTGCAATTTGCTTTACAGAATTTACCGTATCCATTCCCTCTTGTGGTTCGTCCATCACAACAATAGGATTCGTTCTGCCAATAGCATCTATAAATGGGATATTTGCAAATAAATCTTCCCTTTTTGCCTGATTTAGGATTTTATCTTCCGAATTAAAAGAGGCTAAAGTCATCACCATGATTTGAGGATATTGCTCTTCTATGAAGTTGGTTACCTTGTTTAATTTCTTACTGCTGTATTCAAAAGACTTGGGAACAAAGCCGTAAATATCTTCTAATTGCCTTTCAAATGTCTTTAGCGTTTTTAATACACCCTGACGAATAGCAACGGATGGGACAAGAATAATAAACTTTGTAAAACCATAATGTTTAAATAGTTCGCAAATGGTTTTAATGTAAACAAGGGTTTTACCAGTACCTGTTTCCATCTCGATAGTAAGCTCGTTTTCACCAGTAATTTTTGCCGTATGATGATCAATTGCATTTCCATTTGCAACCGCACTAATATTTTCAGCTATTTGCTCAACTGACAACGTACAATTATTTGATCGAATGCCCTCAAAACAGGCATTATCAAAAGTATTTTTAATATTACCATCAAATACATCAATAACCGACTGAATTGCAACCTCTTGGTATTGTAATTCTTCTAACTTAATTTCCATTACTTGTTATCAACCGTTTTTAAGTATGTAATTTCTTGTTCAACTGCTAACAATATTTCTTTAATATATTTTTCATCTACCAGTTGATTCGCGACATGTTTACTCATAAATTTCACAATAAGCTCCTTTTCGTCTATATTGAAAGTGTTTGCTATAATTGGCAACATTTGTCGAGCTATTGGTCTTTCTCCACGTTCCAATTTGCTTAATGTACTTTGATCTATATCGAGTATAGCAGACAGCTTCCGTAAAGGCATATTTTCCCTTTCTCTCAATTGCCTGATATACACACCTAAATTTTCTTCTTTCATCTTGATTGTATTTTCTGGACAACTATGTCAAATATAAATAATATGCGATGGTAAAAGACTTTTAGATTATGAAAATTTACTAACATTAGAATGGTTTAAACTTAACACCTAGAAGCGTAATAACATACCGACCGACACAGGCATGAGTACCAGCCTTTAAATAAATCTTAAAACTGTTTTTTGAAACCCTAATAGTATTTCGACCGATACAGGTATAAGTGATAACCTCAGAACGATGTTAAACTCAATTTACAAAGTATTGCTATATTTTTATAGCAAAAGCGAGCTAAAATATAGCAAAACTATATATTAGGAAGAGTGGTATGGATAAGTAATTACAGCAAAAGAAAAAGATGAGCTACAGAAAATGAGTAGCATTTGGATTTGATATCCAAAGTCTATACCCCCCTCGCTGGCGCACGCGTGTTGCGTATGCATTTACCCCAACTAAAATCCAAATAAAACAAGGCAATACTTTGTTTAAAAAGACAATTTCTAACGTACTTTTCTAAGCATCTTCACCAACAAGATTACCTAAGGTAAAATAAAAACTGGCAAGCTATTACCTGTAAACTAAAATGCCTGCGTACATCCTGATTTATATTGATTATAATAATCTGTCGAATTTGGATATTGAGCAATAAGATCATTTATGTAAGCAATTTTGGCATTAAGATAATTTACATTTGCTTGCCTAATTTGAAAATCTGAACCACCCTGCGACTTAACTATTATATAGCAGGTACTCGTTTTACATTTATCTGCTGTGGTTTCAGTTAAATCAACCCCCCTCGCTGCCGCGTGTGAATAAATTGCAAAAAAAAGAAATCATAATATTAGTAAGTACAAATTCTAAATGAAGAAGATATAGTTTGTAAGTTCAGCAAAATATAATAGATAGGTACTTACCTGCTGTATGGGGATTCAATACTACTAGCTTAAAATTTAACTAATACTTTATACTGTATCGGGTATCTTTCGTATATCTATCTTCTCTAGATTTCAAGAAACGCCAGAAAACCTTGCAACCATTTATCGTGCGTTCTAAACCCTTTACAATAGCCTTGAGCAATGTTAGAAGTAGAGTTATTCTTAAAATCTGTATCTCAGTCAAAGTACCCAACCATGATTCCGGACTTCCAACAAAGACATCATAAAAATTTTTCCTGCTATTAACTATGGAATCCCTGACGTTCTGCGCTTCCAATTCTTTAATCTTCAGTTGCTTTTTTAATAATATATTTTCTTCCCGAAGATTTTTAACCATGCTAACATTTTTATTTTTAGTTAGATTTTTATTACCTCTAATTTTTGCATTTATTTTAACCACGGCAGAAACAGAGTTTATGAAGTTAGTTAGCTTCTTTTTATTAAATTCAGAACAATACATATCAATATACCCCGAAGTCCATATACCTCGTTTATTTTGAAATGCAAGTAGTTGTGCTTCTTTTTCAAGTTTATCTGTTTTAGAAGAAATTTGGTCTAGCCATACAATTCCATTTACTAAAAGTGTTCTGCGTATTACTGACTCTGACAGTTCGATATTACCCAATATTGTAATTCTTTGAAACATTTTCAGATCCGCTATACGCATTCCTTTTATCGATGTTTCATATTGAATTCCAGATACATCATCAATATAATATGCAACCATTTTATCAGTTACTAAATTAGAAAGCCTTAGCTCAGTATCTGCTTTACTTAGGTCTACAAAGCCAAACAATAACACATTAAATACAAATAAAAAAACAATACAAGAGATTGGTTTTTTCGCTTGGTTTTCTTTCGAACAATAGATTCTAGATTTCAACATACATTTAGTTTTAGGAAGAGTTAGGAAAAACTATCATTATCAACCGAGGTCAATAATTTAAAAAAGCTAACATTAAGAGCGAAATATGGATGATATTCTAAAGAAAAACAGATCAGTTTTTCTTTTTCTAAATCTAAATAGAATAATTAATAATCAAAAAAATTATTTAACATTTTTTAACAAAATCGGTAACATTTAAATTACAGTTTAGAGTTTAAGTGTCTGGTCCGCAAAACTAATATATCGCATTGCTGTAACCTTATATTAATTGCTCAAAAAATCTTTTTCCCCTCGCTGGCGCACGCGTGTCGCGTGTGAGAAAAACATCACTAGCCAATACTAGCGCACGGTTGGATTTTTGCACCCGGCAGCAACCGAAAAGTAGTAAGCAGAACATTTTAGCCCCGATTGACGCGTAAAGCCCGCAACGCAGTGAGGACTTGAAGCAAAAGCGGGACTGGAGCTTGCCTAAGAATTGCCAGCCATTGCGCTTCAAATAAAAATATAACTGCATCATATTTGGAATCGGCAGCAGCCTCAAATATCCCTCGCTGGCGCACGCGTGCCGCGTGTGCATTTACCCCAACTAAAATCTAAATAAAACAAGGCAATATATTTTGTTTAAAAAGACAATTTCTAAAGTACTTTTCTAAGCATCTTCCCTACCGCTAGCGCACGTGTTTAACGTGTTTACCAGAAATCTTATCTTACTATTAAATAGCTATTAATTGACAAATATCCCCAGAAGCAACTTTTATAGATTTGTCCACGATGATTATGCTCCCTTTAAGTATTCCAAAATAGCGCATTTGATTATCATCCGACTCGAAATAAAATGTATTATTAGGATCCTTAATAATTTTTTGAGCGATATGAAGCCTTCGTTGCTTGAAATCTTCTGCAGGCGATATAAATCCAGAAACCCTTCCAGGATTATCTAATGTATCTAAAACATAGTTTTTTGGTATTTCTAATTCCCTTATCATAATGAAAATTTTATACACAAAATTACTAATATTTTTAGCAAATCAATATTGAATTATCAACTCTCCTATTACTAGTAAGGGAACGTCATTTATATGCTTTCATTCAGGCTTCTGCCTTATTGATTTGTCATAACACTCATAATGAACAAAATGATAAATGAATATGTGGATGTGCCGCGGTTCTTTTAATGAAGAAAGATATTTATTAATTTTAGAAAAGCTAAAACTTAGTGAAATGAAAAAACTTTTAATTCTATTTTGTACCCTTTCTATTTTTACAACATGTAAAAAGGATACTGTGGATGGTGACAAACTTTTCGGTAGATGGGAATTAATTTCTACTACCGAAGGATTATCTGGCAAAACAACTACGTATGCATCCGGCCAAGGCAATATATTAACGCTTACAGATAATGCTTATACAGAAACTAGAAGCAATATAGTTATCCGTGAAGGGAAATACTCCACCATTCGCAAAGAATCTATGCTTACCAAGCAAAAAGAAGATTTCTTAATTTATGAAAATTCGGGTGGAAATACTTTTTTCACAATTGCTGACGGTAAATTATCATTAAATCTGGATGCATTTGATAGTGGGGGCTATTCCTACAAGAGAGTAAAGTAATAATTCCTTACAGTCTTTCGAAAGCATCTAGATTTAAACTTACAATATATTAAAAAACTAAATACCAATTAATTATATAACGGTCAAATGCCTGCTGACGTGTCGATTATGGCCATCTTTTTTACAAGTAACTAAATTAATATAGCCAGTAATTTGTTCTTTATTTTCAAACATCTTGGATTTCCATATTGTTTAATTTACGAAAGACATAAAAAAAACGGCTGCACATGTATGCACAGCCGTTAAAAATTTGAATTAAGATTATTAATTTTATTAAAATAGTTTCATTCAAATGAAAAATGACATCTTCACCAATACCCCAATTAAATGGCATTAGTTAATTCAAATTTAAAAGAAGACAACCCGTTTTAACTGGCTTATAATAGATTAATTTTGTTAATACACCCAACCAATTATGCCTTCATATTGCCAATCTTTATTGCCAGTGCCAAGTTCGTTAAAGTCTTTTGTATACAGCCTATCAAAAGTTCCTGTCTTTTTAAAATATGAATGTAGTGGAGAACTTAACAATACCTGAGTAGCTGACATATAGCCCATGATACCTTCAGGCACATAATATAAAGGAGCATTAGGACTATTTGAGTAATAATGATCGCCTGTGTTTCTGTAATATCTGTATAGTGGTACTGTAAAAGTACCTGTTGGTCTAAACTCTAACCTACATACCTCACCTTCAAGGGACCAGTTATTTACAGGAAAAGGTCCTATATCTGTTCTCATTTGGGCAAGCAAAATATTTGCTTCTGCGCCAAGCGTAAAGAAATGCTTTGCTTCATAGATTGAAAATAAACGATAAAAAGGGACCAAACCATTAACGGTTCCAGTAGGAACCGTTACGGCAAGCCTGTTCTTTTTTGCACTGTCAAGTGAAAAGCGATTAAGGCTATCCGAAGTAATGCCAGTTTTTTCTTTTCCGATTGTAGATTCATCTGAGATTGATGCATCTTTTTTACAACTTGCGAGAGCGCCAATAAATAATAGCGCAAAAATTAGATTTTTGATTTTCATAAAAATTAAGATTTTTTTTAAATTTCCTAAATATACGGTTACGTAAATTAAATTAATATTAATATAGTAATAAATATATTATATATCTGTATATGTTTGTTTTACATATATATAAACTTAATAACACACATCGAATGCTGATTATTTAAAACTTGATACTGTAATTTGATTATGATAAAAATAATCCAATTTTGAAATTATAAGGTAGGGTTGTAAGGATTATTGAGCTTACTTTGCTAGCGCAAGCATGAAGCCATTCATTTAGTCGCCTAAACTATTTATTTTTAATTTAATTGCAAGGCCATAAAAAAAACGGCTGTACATATATGCACAGCCGTTAACAAATTTTAATAAAAGTTACTAATCTTGTCTAAAAAGTAATTGCAATATTTTGCTAACTAAAAAGCTCACCGCAGCACCTAAAGCTGCTAACAGTATAGTTTGTAAAATACTACTCTGTACCTGTCCGATCATGCTAAAAGAAATCCCACTTAGCACGCCCATTTTAGTTTCTGAACTATTCATCTGCCTTCATATCTGTAGCTTTTATAATCCCGGCGGCTAATGCTACGTACCTTGCAACAATAAGCAGCTTGTTAGGCAGTTTTAGGGGTGCAGCTAAAATGATACCGGCTGCACTGCTTGCAACACTTAAATACTTCTTAATTGTTGGCATCCAACAGTTTTGGTCTGGCTTCAATTGAATAGCTTTCTTTTCAGTTTTCATGATGATGACTTAACAGATGTAATTAATAAAAATACTTCTTCACCCTTTTCAAGCACCGGGTAAACCAGGTCTTCTAACCGTTCTAGCGCAATCCTGCTGTAATTTCCCTCACCCTCACCAATACACTTTGTAACAGGCGCTATACATCCCTGAAGTTCTCTCAATGCAAAATTGGCTGGATGAATTAAAATCCCTTCGCGATTCGGAACAATGCTTAATGCCAACTGCAATCCATGTTTGGTATGATGCCTTTTAATAAGTCTGTACCTTCCTTCAGGAATACAACTAACATTTCGCTTATTATTTCTCCAAGGCAACTCTATACTTTCACAAACAAGCTTACCATCAAAAAATATTTTACCATTTGTGCCACCCTTAAAATAGGTTCGGCTAAGAAAAAGCTGCATTACAAACCTTGTATTTGTACTAGCGATAAACCATTAAATGCGCCATTGCTTAAAGGATAATCGAAATTATTTACACGTTGGTAAAAGTTAATGCCTAAAAGCAAAAATAAAGGGCTTGTTGCAGGTTGCTGCAATTGACAACTAAAAGCGATTGCAGGGATAGCGATTTCCTTTACATCTAGTACGGCACTTTCACTTGTACTTAATTCAAAAACTTCATTTTCAAAATTTACTGAGGCAAAAGCGGCGCTCAGTTTGAAATGAGTAGAACCTTGTGGTGAATTAATCATATCCCTTGCGCTAAAAGCTGGCAAATTTACAGTTGCAACACCAGCCGCCCTATCGATTGCCGTTATGTACTGCACATTTACAGTGGTACCTACATTTGCATTGGCATTAAATTCGAAACCAGTTAGCAGTTCTGTTTCAGCATCCAACACCATTCTTAACCCACGCTCATTAATAGAATCTGCCTGAATCACTTTTAACATTCTTGGCATCAATCTATTGCTCACATTTTTATCAGCAATTTGACTGGTTAGTGCCTTAAATGCAATGCGCAAAAATTTACTTGCTTTTGTGGCTCTGCCGAATTCCGCCATGTTTTCGCGTGTTCGCTGATACCTTGGGTCACTTGCAATTCTGCTGGCATCAACGCCACCTTTTTCCCTTGCTAAATACCCGTTTCTTGTTTTGTAAAACGTCAAATCCCCGATTCGTCCGTTTAATTTAATTATTCCTTCCTGACGTGCCATAATATATGTCTTACATCTGGATACAAAATTGCACCTTATCTAAAAACATGGTTTCGCAAAAGGAAGGTATTGCACGATTTACTGCTATTATCTATTTTTTGCACCTTTTAGTACTTTTTGTCACTTGTAAAAAAAGCTATTTTTTCAGATATTAGACTTATTAATTATCGTTCATTGAATCACTGCTCGGGTAGGATAGCTTTTCTTTTGCTTTTGCTTTAGTCTCCATCGGTAGATGAAGCGTAGTTGAAGCGTAGATGATCCGCTGTTAAGGGCTTAACTCGGTAAATCAAATTGTATAGCTATGGCACCTCCCAATCTGTTGCGGTTTAATTAAACAACACATGAAAAGAGTATGTATTTATCCGAAAGATGTTAGTATCTTAACTGGAAAAAGCTTAGCGCAAGCACAAAGAGTGCTTAGAAATTTAAGATTTGTACTCAATAAGCGTAAAGATCAATACATTACATTTGATGAATACGCCAATTTTTCTGGAATTGATGTAGAATTGATTCAGAAAATATGTTTGATGCTGTCTTTGGCTTGTACGATAGCCCTCAGTTAAAAAACAAAACCCGCCCCACGTCCCCGGGTTTTGTTATTACTATCCACAATGGTTTTCTACCTTAAAAAGCCTTGCATTTAATAAATGATTTTGAATAGGTAAAATAAATCAATGATGAATCATTCACAACAGTAGAATAACCCCCCTCGCTGGCGCACGCGTGCCGCGTGTGAGAAAAACATCACTAGCAAATACTAGCGCACGCTAAGATTTTTGCACCCGGCAGCAACCGAAAAGTAGTAAGCAGAACATTTTAGCCCCGATTGACGCATAAAGCCCGCAACGCAGTGAGGACTTGAAGCAAAAGCGGGACTGGATCTTGCCTAAGAATTGCCAACCATTGCGCTTCAAATAAAAATATAACTGCATCATATTTGGAATCGGCAGCAGCCCATGCTGGCGCACGCGTGCCGCGTGTGAGAAAAAATCACTAGCCAATACTAGCGCACGGTTGGATTTTTGCACCCGGCAGCAACCGAAAAGTAGTAAGCAGAACATTTTAGCCCCGATTGACGCGTAAAGCCCGCAACGCAGTGAGGACTTGAAGCAAAAGCGGGACTGGATCTTGCCTAAGAATTGCCAACCATTGCGCTTCAAATAAAAATATACCAGCATCATATTTGGAATCGACAGCAGCCACAAAAACCTAGGATAAAATAAAAAATCGTAAGCCATTACCTGTAAACCAAAGCCCCTGCTTATATCATGATTTATATTGATTATATCCTCGTTATAGCCGATGCCAAATTTATCAGTATATCAGTATAAATGTGGATGATTTACTTCCCAATACAGAACTTGGTAAATATATTTTCCAACAAATCATCAGTAGTAACAGTTCCGGTAATCTCCCCCAGATAATGTAACGCCTGTTTAATATCCATCGCTAAAAAATCAGAAGTAACAGGATTACCTACATTAGCCAATACCCGTTGCAAAGCATTTTCCGTTTGCTTCAGTGCTTCAACATGGCGGATATTAGTAACTAAAGTTTCGCTGGTATTAATATGATGCAGATTTACCTGTTCCAAAAGTGTATCTTTCAACTCGTCGATACCCATTTTATCCTTTGCAGAAATAAAAAAAACATGCAGTTGAGCAAATGCCTCACGTTGCTGTGGCGATAACAAATCGGCCTTATTTACTAAAATTAGATACGGTATTTCAAGTTTCGCCAATCCCCTCACCTGCTCCTCTATTTCCGAAACAGTCTGCGCAGCATCCGCCATGTAAATGATAAGCTTAGCCTGCTTCATTTTTTCAAGTGTTCTTTCTACACCCAAAGCTTCAATTATATCTGCAGTATCACGAATGCCTGCCGTATCAATGAAGCGGAAAACAATTCCACCTATGGTGAGCTCATCTTCAATCGTATCACGCGTGGTTCCGGCAATATCCGAAACAATCGCCCGCTCCTCATTGAGCAATGCATTTAACAAAGTCGATTTACCCACATTTGGTTTCCCGGCAATTACAATTGGTACACCATTTTTAATTACGTTACCCATCTCGAATGATGAAATCAGCCGGTTTAAAACATGGTTTATTTTATTTACCAGGTTGCGCAACTGATCGCGATTCGCAAACTCAACATCCTCTTCAGCAAAATCCAGTTCTAGCTCAATCATCGATGCAAAATGTATCAATTGCTCCCGCAACGCTTTAAGCTCATTGGCAAAACCTCCACGCATCTGTTGCATAGCCACATCATGCGAAGCTTTACTATTCGAAGCAATCAAATCGGCAACAGCTTCAGCCTGACTTAAATCGAAAGCACCATTTAAAAAGGCACGCAACGTAAATTCACCAGGTTTGGCAGCCCTCGCACCCTTACCAATTAACAAACTGATAATCTGCTGAATAATATAATTAGAACCATGGCACGAAATCTCGACAACATTTTCTTTAGTGTATGATTTTGGTTCTACAAACAATCCCGCAACCACTTCATCAATAATTCGATCTCCATCCTTTATCAATCCAAAGTGCAAAGTATGACTTTCCTGCTTTTCCAAATCCTTTCCACTAAAAACCGAATTGGCTAAGCTTATAGCATCAGGGCCCGATAAACGTATAACGCCAATAGCGCCCGAGCCCTGCGGAGTAGATAATGCAATGATGGTATCTTGATGATTCATATAAATAATGTGAAAACGCAAAAATAACGCTAATCTGCCACTATATTAGTAAATGTTGCTTTTTATCTCAAAACCTCAACCTCAATCTCAACCTCAACCTCATCCCTCAACCTCACATTTTCTTCTTATCTTAAAACATTTCCTAGGCAATCATGTTTAATCACAAAACCGTAAAACTATGACGAATAATTTACCACTTACCGCAAAAAGATCCATAGAATTATTAGGCCTGATTTGCCTGGTAGCTGTAATGGTGATAGCAAGGGATATCATTATGCCGATTTTAATGGCCTTTTTCATCAGCATTATGCTACTTCCTTTATACCGCTTTCTTAAAAAGAAAAAAGTCCCTGAAAGTTTAGCAATCGTTCTCCCGATACTTGTAGTAGCACTTTTTGTGGGTCTGGTGGTTTGGTTTTTCTCTCACCAGATTGGCCTCTTGGTTAATGACTTTCCACGCATTAAAAGCAATGTAACCCAACACATCAATTCCCTTAGCGATTGGATTAGCCGCATTACCCACTACGATGATAGACAGCAAAGAGCCTTTATTAAGGATAAAAGCGACGATTTAATGAACATGGGAACATCCATGGCCGGCGGTGCAGCGGTAACGCTGAGTGGTATTTTTGTATTTATTGGCCTGCTTCCAATATACATCTACCTGATGCTTTTTTACAAAGACATTCTATTAAAATTTATTTTCATGTGGTTCAAAACAGATGATCATCCTAAAGTGAAAGAAGCCATATACGAAACCGAATCTATCATTAAAAGTTATCTGATTGGCTTATTAATTCAAATCACCTACATGACCATCCTTTTAGGTGGGATTTTAATGCTTATTGGTATTAAACATGCTTTATTAATCGGTGTCATCTTCGCCATTTTAAACCTGATACCTTATGTTGGTGCGCTGATGGGTAATTTAATTGGTGTGCTTTTAACCTTAACTTCATCGCAAGAATTATGGCCGGTAATAACGGTTCTTGGTGTTATTGCTTTCGTTCAGTTTTTGGATAACAACATTCTGATGCCTCGTATTGTAGGCTCTAAAGTAAAAATTAATGCATTATTCGCTATCCTAGGGGTATTTATTGGCGGAAGCATAGCAGGTGTATCCGGCATGTTCCTCGCTTTGCCAATAGTAGCAGTACTAAAAGTTATCTTCGACCGTACCGAGATGTTTAAACAATGGGGTGTTTTATTGGGTGATGAAAAACCTGCCCGTAGCCCAATGAGCTTTCCAAACTTTAGAAGAAGAAAAGCACTTATAAGCAAATCCGAATAACCACATTAAATCTAAACCTTATGAAAAAATTAATTCCCATACTTGGTCTTTGCGCAATAATATTTGCAGCCTGCGGTTCATCAAATGATAAGAAAGATGCAAACGCAGCCAGCGATACCACATTACTTTCCGAAGCCAAAGCAAACAAGGAAAGCGATCCCGTAACCGGAAAAATGAGTTTGATTGGAGCTGCGAAACTAGGGCAACCAATTAACATCAAATTCGCTGTTTACAACAATACTGATACAGTTACAAAATTTTGTAAATGGCATACACCATTTGAAAAATTAATGAGTAAATACCTGGATGTGGCTTTAGAAGATCATACAGACATTGATTACAAAGGACCTATGGCAAAAAGAATGATGCCACCTCCTGCTGATAGTTATACCATGCTAAAAAAAGGAGATAGTACAAGTACCAATTTTAATTTGAACGAAGGATATGCGATCACCAAAGCCGGTAGTTATACGATTAAATACAATGCTGCAACCATAAGTGGTATCATAGTTACAGATAGTTTAAAAATTACAGTAAGCAAATAGCATTAATTTAAAACCATCACAGCATTTAACTGTTACTATATTATATAAAATTGATAAGAAATGGGACTAATAAAAACAGCAGTTATAGGCGCTGCAATTTACGCAGGCGTTAAATACATTACTAAAAAAGATCCAATTACTGGTAAATCCGTAGTTGATGATATTAAGGATAAAGCACCTGAATGGATAGAAAAAGCTAAAGATTATAAAAGAGAATTTGAAAACAAGTCAACTTATGCCCAGGAAGATTTGGGTATCTAAATAATTATTTATTTAAAATTAAAAATGCATCAATACTAACATTGATGCATTTTTTTATAAGTAAAATTTTAACGCTTCCGTTCTTCTAAATAAAAATGCCAAAGTAGCATGGTTGCCAAAGAAGAATAAGGTTTCCAATTTAATGTTGTTGAAATAATTTGTTCCGGGCTTGATGTCTTACCTAAACCTTTAACTTTTTTAAGCGCATTTGCCGCAGCTAAATCTCCCATTGGAAATACATCCAAACGATGCAAAATGAAAATCAGATAGATATCTACCGTCCAATTGCCAATACCCTTTATCTTCATAAGTTCAGCCCTGATTTCTTCATCAGTCTTGTCAACTAAAGCATCTAAATCAAGTGCTTTACTAATAAGATTTTGAGCCAAATCTCTAACATAACTTGTCTTTTGCCGACTAAAATAACAGTCTTTTAATTCTTTATCGGATAAGGATAAGAAGTTTTCTGGTGTGATGTTTATTATTCTATCCTTCAGCTTATTTAAAGTAGCCAGTGCAGAAGCTAGCGATACTTGTTGCTCTAATATGATGTGAACAATAGATTCGAAAGTGTTGAGTCTGGACCAGTATGGCGGATAACCAAACCGATTTATAATTCCTTTCAAATCAACATCTTGCAACGCAACTACATCGCAAAACTGATGGAAATTCTGCTGATTGAAGGTTTGTATCATATTTTCTTAGATGACTTACGAAGTTTAATCTGCTCATCGCCTGTCAAACTTCGTAAGTTTAGCGAGGAGACCTTTACATCTTAAACTTCATAAATCTAGATAGAAGGTCAATTTTATAGATATGAATGCATTCCATTTTCCACACTACCATTTTCCATAAACCCCTACATCCTCTCTGGCGATGTAATGCCTAAAATTAGCATGCCAGCATTGAGAATATCGGCTGTTTTTTTACATAAGTTTAAACGAAACTGTTTAGCATCACCCGCTTCCGTTTTAACAATCGGCGGAACCTCGTGATAAAATTTATTAAACAGTTTAGCCAACTCATATAAATAATTAGCCAAACTTGCAGGACTATGCGCTTTAGCGGCAATTTCAATCTCCAAAGGATATTTTGCCAATTGCATAATCATATCAAGCTCTACTGCCGAAATTCCTGAAAACTGTGGTGTGTTAACAGAGAACCGATAATCAGCTTTGCTCAATAATGACTTTATGCGGGCATGTGTATATTGAATAAACGGACCTGTGTTTCCTTGAAAATCAATACTTTCATTTGGGTCGAACAATAATCGCTTTTTCGGTTCTACTTTTAATAAGAAATATTTCAAAGCACCTAAGCCAATGTTTTTATACAACTCCGATTTTTCATCCTCCGTAAAATCATTAATCTTACCTAAATCTTCTGTTTTTTCCTGCGCAGTTGCTACCATATCTGCAATCAGTTCATCTGCATCAACAACAGTTCCCTCTCTGCTTTTCATTTTACCATTTGGTAAATCCACCATACCGTATGATAAATGATAAAGCCCTGTTGCCCAGCTTTTACCAAGCTTCTCAAGAATTAAAAACAAAACCTTAAAGTGATAATCTTGCTCGTTTCCAACCACGTAAATCGACTCATCCATTCCGAAATCGTCGAATTTCATCTTCGCCGTCCCTAAATCCTGTGTAATATAAACGGAAGTTCCATCAGCTCGTAGAACCAATTTCTGGTCTAGGCCATCGGCAGTTAAATCTATCCAAACCGAACCATCTTCCTTCTTAAAGAAAACACCTTTTGCCAATCCCTCCTCAACCGTATCTTTGCCCAATAGATAAGTATTACTTTCGTAATAAAACTTATCAAAATCTACACCCAAATTTTTATAGGTTACATTAAAGCCTGCGTAAACCCATTCGTTCATGGTTTTCCAAAGCGAAACTACTGCCTCATCGCCTTGCTCCCAAGCCAATAACATTTGTTGCGCTTCCTTAATTAAAGCTGCATTTTTCTTTGCCTCTTCTTCAGTTTGACCATCTGCTTTTAAAGCCTCTATTTCCTTTTTATATTCTTTATCGAAAATCACATAGTATTTTCCAACTAAATGATCGCCTTTTAAACCTGAACTTTCAGGCGTTTCACCATTACCCCATTTCTGCCAGGCTAGCATCGATTTGCAAATGTGTATTCCCCTATCATTTACCAGATTTACTTTAAAAACCTCATAACCGTAAGCTTTAAGCAATTCAGCAACAGAATATCCCAATAAATTATTACGAACGTGACCTAAGTGTAGCGGTTTATTTGTGTTAGGCGAAGAATATTCTACCATAACCTTTTTACCATTAGGCGCATAAGAACCAAAAGCTTCATTTATTACTTCCTCATTAAATTGTTTAAGGAAATAACTTTCAGATATGCTTAGGTTTAAAAAACCTTTAACAACATTAAAAGCGGTTACATTTTCAACGTTTTCAACTAAGTATTCGCCAATAGCTTGTGCCGTCTGTTCAGGAGATTTCTTAGAAATCTTAGTAATCGGAAAAACAACCAGCGTTACCTGCCCTTCAAATTCTTTACGGGTTTCTTGTATATTAATCACACTTTCAGCTACTTCTTCATTATAAAGTTCTTTAATAGCATCAAGCGTTGCGGAAATAATAAAATTCATGGCCAAAAATAGCGATTAAAGCGGAAAGCTGAAAGACCAAACAATATGACTTATCTTAATACTTGCTACTTGCTACTTGCTACTTGATACTTGCTACTTGATACTTGATACTACATTAAATTCTAATAGCTTTGTAACACTAACTAATGTATGAGCAAATCAAATCAAAATTTTCAAGTGAACGTAAAAACCGAAATCGGTCGATTACGCAAATTATTAATTCATAGTCCTGATAGTGGTTTAGGCAAAGTGGTTCCATCGAAAGCACAAGATTGGCTTTTCGAAGATATTGTTCATTTAGATACCATTCGTAAAGGTGAATACGATTACTACATTAAATTACTAATGTATTTTCTAGACCCTGAAAAGATAAAGGGAAAACTTGGAAAAATAGATTCTGAAGAAGATAACCGTAATTTCTACAAACCCAATCACCCTGATTTTCACAGCTCTACCTCTGTAATTGAGATTCAAAATCTTTTAAGTGAAATGCTTGAAAATGAATCCATCCGTAAAAAATTAGTTGCCGCCATTTGCGCAATTGAAGGCTGTACGTATAAAGTTCAAATGGAATTAACAAATACCGACCCAAGAGAATTGGCTGAGATTTTAATTTCCGGAACATTACCAAACGACACCATGATTTTTGCACCAATCCCAAATCTAATTTTTACCAGAGATGTCGGCATAACAATAAATAATTATATCCTATTAAACAAACCGGCAAAAAAAGCCCGTGTTCGAGAAACGCTTTTAATGCGCTATATTTTCTTTAACCACCCGCTTTTTGAAGCCTATCAAAAAAACATACTGGAAATTCCTGATGTTACCATGCATTTCTTGCGCCCCGGAGATGAACCTGCATTCAGCACAACATTAGAAGGCGGTGATGTGATGATGGTAAGTCCAACGCATGTGCTAATAGGCTGTAGCGAAAGAACCTCAGAACATGGCGCTAATGAAGCGATAAAATTATTGTTTGATAATAATGTTGTAGAAAAGGTAACCGTTGTTAAAATACCGAGCAAGAGAGATTACATGCACCTAGATACCGTATTTACGCAAGTTAAACGCAATACCTGGGTAATTCTGAATTCTATTGCGCATTCGCCAAAATATAACCCTCACGAACCAATTAACTTTTTAAAAGAGCCTGAGCAACTGGAGGCAACAACTGCAATTCAATTTACAAAAACCAATCCAGGCGAACCTAAATACTTCGAACATGTAGAAGCTTTGCTTAATGATATTAGTCAGAATGATTTAAAAAGTACCGAACCAACTAAAATTATTTACAGCGGAAATAATCAGTTCCCTTATGATTCCAGAGAGCAATGGACAGATTCCTGTAACCTCTTAGCCATTAAAGAAGGTGTAGTTTTAGGTTACGATAGAAACGATAAAACAGTTGATGCCTTTAAAGCAGCAGGTTTTGATGTTGTTGATGTTAAAGACTTAATTCAGGATTTGGAAAGCGGAAAAGCAAATGCAGAAACCATAACAGATACATTAATTTTAATGCCTTCGGCAGAATTATCCCGTGCCCGTGGCGGTTTCCACTGTATGAGCCTACCAATTTTAAGAGACGATTTATAGATATAAAACGTTAGATGGATGATGGATAATGGCGGATTGACCACATTATCTTGATACCCGATACTCGCTACTTGATACTTAATACTCAATACTTATCACTCATTACTAAAATGCAAACCACCAACCACATACTAATGATTCGCCCTGTTGATTTTAAATTTAACGAGCAAACCGCAGGCAATAATAAATTTCAAATCGCATCTACCGAAAGCGATGTACAAACCTTAGCTTTAAAAGAGTTTGATGGTTTTGTTACTTTACTTAGAGAAAAAGGCGTTGATGTTACCGTTATTGATGATACCTTGCAGCCCGAAACACCCGATTCTATTTTCCCTAATAATTGGGTTTCTTTTCACGATGATGGTTCTGTTTTTCTTTATCCGATGTTTTCAGAGAACCGAAGATTAGAGCGTAGAAGTGAAATTCTGGACGGATTGAAAGAAAAATTTGAGGTAAACCATATTAGCGATATAAGTTTCTACGAAAAGCAGTATGCCTTTTTAGAGGGTACAGGCAGTATGGTTTTAGATAGAACCAACAAAATAGCCTATGCCTGTTTAAGCGTTCGCACAGATGAAGAAGTTTTAAATAACTTTTGCTTGCTTACGGGTTATCAACATATTGCATTTCAAGCGGTTGATAACTCTAACTTTCCTATCTATCACACGAATGTGATGATGTGCATTGGTGATAAATTTGCTGTTTTATGTTTAGATAGTATTAAAAACCCGGAGGAAAAAAAGCAACTGGCTTTGAGCGTGATTGACAGTGGAAAAGAAATAATAGAAATCAGTCTGGAACAGATGAACCATTTCGCAGGTAATATGTTGCAGGTCTCAAACGCGAGTAATGAAAGCTTATTAGTTATGTCAGAACAGGCATTTTTATCCCTAAAGAAAGAGCAGATAAGCAAATTGGAAACATTCAGCAGAATAATTTATGCCCCACTATACACCATCGAGAAAAATGGTGGCGGTAGTGCTAGATGTATGCTGGCTGAGATCCACTTACCTGTTAAATAAAATTTAATTAGTTACCTTTTTTTGCCTGGTAATTGCCATTCTAATTCAAATCTGCGGGAATCAACAAAATCTGCAGGAAATAAAACCATAAGTCTTACCTTTAAAGCGTTTCCCAACAGTAAAAATTTTTTCAATAAAGATTAATTCTCAATTTAAAATTACATTTTTGCAAAAATTATTTAAAAGTAAATGCAGAGTTACTCAGAATTTCTCGATCTAAGCGTTGGCTTTCCACAGGATGGCTTTGATGTTATAGATGATGAATTGTATTTTCAGGATTTAAACCTGATGGAAATGATTGAAACTTATGGCACTCCCCTACGTTTCACATATTTACCCATGGTGAGTAAAAAGATTCAGCAAGCAAAGATTCTTTTCCAAACTGCCATTTTAAAAAACAATTATCGTGGCGATTATAAGTATTGTTACTGTACAAAAAGTTCGCATTTTCGCCATATTGTAGAAGAAGCACTGAAGAACAACATTCACCTGGAAACTTCTTCGGCTTTTGATATGCCCATGGTTGATGCTTTAGAGAAAAAAGGACATTTAACTAAAGATACAACCATCATCTGCAACGGTTTTAAAACATATCAATACAAGCAATACATTATCGATATGTTGCATGATGGTTATACTAACATCATCCCGGTTTTGGATAACAAAGAGGAATTTAATCTTTTTGATGATGAGGTTGATATTGATACACCTTGTAATTTAGGTATTCGCATTGCAGCTGAAGAGCAACCTGATTCGCAGTTTTATACTTCGCGTTTAGGCGTTCGTATGGAAGATATTATCGATTTCTACAACAATAAAATCGTTCATAATCCAAATTTCCGTGTTAAGTTACTACACTTTTTTATCAACTCTGGTATTACCGATTCTCCTTATTACTGGAATGAATTAGAAAAATATGTAACGCTTTATTGTAAGTTTAAAAAGATAAATCCCGATTTAGATACTTTAGACATTGGCGGCGGAATGCCATTTAAAGATTCATTGGTTTTCGATTTCGATTACGAATACATGGTAAACGAGATTGTAAAAAGGATTAAAGAAATCTGTGCCATACATGATGTTATGGAGCCGGATATTATTACTGAATTTGGTAAATATACAGTTGCTGAGGCTTCTGGTATTTTGTACAAAGTTTTAGGCCGTAAACAACAAAACGACCGCGAGCGTTGGTTAATGTTAGATGGTTCTTTTATTACCAATTTACCAGATGTTTGGGCACTTAACCAAAAATATATTTTATTACCAATTAACAACTGGGATGCTGAATATGAGCGTGTTAACTTAGGCGGAATAACCTGCGATGGGCAAGATTACTATAACCAGGAAGCGCACATGAATAGCGTATTTATGCCGAAAACCCGTAAAGTTCAGTATTTAGGTTTCTTCCATACCGGTGCTTACCAGGAAGTATTGAGTGGTTATGGAGGAATTCACCATTGTTTATTGCCAAGCCCGAAACATGTATTAATTCGCAGAAACCGCGATGAAAGTTTCAATTTTGAGGTTTTTGGTGAAGAACAAAATAGTAAACAGGTTCTGAAGATTTTAGGTTATTAGTTTCTAGTTTTAACCGCAAAGGACGCTAAGAATATTTTTACCACTAAGGCGCAAAGAACACTAAGTTAGCCCTTTCAGTAGAAATATTAATTCCCTCTCTTCAAGGAGAGGGATAGTACATAATTTGCCCAAACTTCAAACTTTAATAGGCTGAGGTTTTACAACGAATGCTAAGAAATAAAGTAAAATGAAAAATTTCTTAGCATTTTTTTAAATTACCATCGTAAGGCAAGAATCAATCCTACAACCTAAGGGTTACAGCGACCATTCCATTGCAAAATATTTTCTTTGTGTTTCTTTGCGCAACTTTCTTTGCTAACTTAGCGGTTACTTAAAAACCTCAACATGCAATTCGGTAAAGTAGACGACCCATCAATTATAGATTTCACGCTTCCTGCAGATGCTCCTCAAACAGCAGCTATTTTAAAAGCAAACAAGCCTAAGCAAAAATTCGAAGCTTTTGTAGGTTGCGCCAAATGGAATAAAGCAGATTTAAAAGGCTTTTATCCTAAAGGAACGAAAGATGAGCTAACCTACTACTCTACCCAGTTTAATTCAATAGAACTGAATGCAACTTTCTACGGAATGCCAAGCAGCGAACAAGTTATAACCTGGACGCAAAAAACGCCTTCTGATTTTAAGTTTTTTCCGAAGCTCACAAACACGATAAGCCATTTTAAAAGACTAATCAACGTTAAAGAACCAGTAGAACAATACTGCGATGCGATAAGTAATTTTGAGGATAAACTCGGCATGGCATTTCTTCAACTTCATGACAACTTTAAACCAAAAGATTTTGATAGGCTCAAAACCGTAGTCCAGGAATTCCCAAAAGTAATACCTTTAAGTGTTGAAGTTAGAAACGGCGAGTGGTTTTCGAATACCGCTGTTGCAGATGAATTTGCCCAATTGTTTGAGGAAAATGGAATTACAAATATTATTGTTGATACAGCAGGAAGAAGAGATATGCTTCACATGCGGTTAACAACACCTACAGCTTTTGTTCGATATGTTGGCGCAAATCATGAAAGCGATTACACCCGTTTAGATGAATGGATCGAGAGAATTGTTGACTGGAAAAAACAAGGTTTACAAAATCTTTATTTTTTCGTTCACCAAAATGTAGAATTGGCTTCTCCCCTTTTATCTTCCTATTTTATTGAAAAATTAAATAAAGCTGTTGGAACGGATTTGAAAATACCTGTGATGGCCAATGGATCTGCACCAGCACCTACTTTATTTTAATAATAATTGTAATTCTGAGCTTGTCGAAGAACTCAAACAAGATGTTTCGACAAGCTCAACATGTTGCTTTAGCTTCTTCACCTTCGGGCGAAATGTTAAAGCAAAAATTGTAATTTCATTGCTATTTACAGTTTCAAATTCCGTTCTCTATCCCCAAAGTTAGTCACCATATTCAAGACTCCCATAAGTTCCCAAAACAGAAAAAACCTTTTCGATAGCAGCTCACTCAAGAGCATAATTTGTGTTCCCATATGAAAGCTATCAATCCAACTGCTTATAAATTAGTTGTACGGAATATTAAAACCGATAAACATTTTACCTTCAAAAAATTTACCTTTTAAAGTCCCCTCATAATTGTAATAAATAAATCGATTGCCTAAAATTGAACTAATTTGGCCAACAATACTTAATTCATCTGGAAGCACATCTTTTTCAAACCAGGTTTTAGTATTTCCCTTCAATCTCCCAACAAATCAGAAAGGATTTTATGAGCACTATTTTCCAACGAATGTTTAAATTTAGTTTTAGCAATATTCAAATTTAACAAATTGTAGAACTGATGAATTAATTTATCGTTAGACTAGCCTTGAGAACTGAAAAATAATTTGTTATCTTGTTTTATGCTAAAAACAGTTGATCTGAATCAGGTTATGGTTATCGATATTGAAACTGTACCTCAATATGCCTCTTATGATGATGTTCCACCTCATTTACAAGATTTATGGGAGCAAAAAACACATTATCAGAGAAAGCCTGAGCAAACACCTGATGAGTTTTATGAGAAAGCAGGAATATTAGCTGAGTTTGGGAAAATAGTTTGCATTAGCTTAGGAATATTTTATACACAAAATAAAATACAACACCTCCGCATAAAATCTATTTTTAATGATAATGAAACCGAATTACTTCAAGATTTTTCAACTTTATTAGAAAAGCAAATTCCAACATTAATGTTTTGTGCACATAATGGAAAAGAATTCGATTACCCATATTTATGTAGACGATTATTGGTTAACAGCATAGAAATTCCTGTCCAACTTCAAATTTCTGGCAAAAAGCCTTGGGAGGTAAATCATATTGATACCATGGAACTTTGGAAATTTGGCGACTATAAACATTATACATCCTTAAATTTACTTGCAGCAATATTAAATGTTCTAACGCCTAAAGATGATATTGATGGCAGTATGGTTCGGCAAGTTTATTATGAAGAAAAGAATCTGCCACAGATTGTTACGTATTGCCAGAAAGATGTAATTACAACAGCCCAGGTACTTTTAAAATTTAAAGGCATGAATATAATTCCACCAGAAAACATTACAATTGTAACCTGATGTTAAACGTAGAAAATTTAAGTATTGATTTCTTTAATCAGGATGAAAAAAACTGGTTTAAAGCTGTAAAGGAAATTAGTTTTAATGTTAAAAAAGGAACTGTATTAGGTATTGTAGGAGAATCAGGCTCTGGAAAATCAGTAACTTCATTTTCTATTATGCGTTTACATGATGAACGCTTAACTAAAATTAGGGGCGATATAGATTTCAATAGCGTTAGTTTACTAAGCCTAAATTCAAACGAAATCAGAGCGTATCGTGGAAATAAAATCTCTATGATTTTTCAGGAACCCATGACCTCCTTAAATCCTGTTTTTACCTGTGGCTATCAGGTTGCTGAAGCAATTATTCTACATAGAAAGGTAACAAAAGCAGAAGCCAGGAAGCATACCAATGCTCTTTTTGAAGAAGTTCAGCTTCCCAGACCTGAAAAAATATTTGAAAGTTATCCCCACCAAATTTCTGGCGGACAAAAACAGAGGGTTATGATTGCAATGGCTTTAAGTTGCAATCCGCAACTTTTAATCGCCGATGAACCTACAACTGCACTTGATGTAACCGTTCAAAAAACAATTCTGCAGTTGCTATTGAAACTTAAAGAAGAACGCCAAATGGCGATGATTTTCATTTCGCATGATTTAGGTGTAGTACATGAAATTGCAGATGAAGTTGCGGTAATGTATAAAGGCGAAATTGTTGAACAAGGAGCTGCAAAAGACATATTTCTTAATCCACAACATCCTTACACAAAAGGATTACTGGCTTGCAAGCCTTCGCCGGCACTTCAACTAAAGAAACTGCCTGTTGTTGCCGATTTTTTGACGGGAATTGTTGAAGATGCATCAGCACATTTAAATCCATCTAATCAAATAACTAAAAAAGAAATACAAGTTAGACGTGCTGAAATTTACGCAAAAAAACCATTACTTGAAGTTAAAGATTTATCAACTTGGTACCCGATAAATAATGGATTTTTTAATAAAAATAAAGAATATGTTAAAGCTGTAGATAAGATAAATTTCAATGTTTTCCCGGGAGAAACATTGGGTTTGGTTGGTGAATCTGGCTGTGGAAAAACCACATTAGGAAGAAGTATTTTAAGATTAATTCAACCAACTTCGGGCAGTATAATTTTTGAAGGAAAAGACATTACTCATGTCAGCAAAACTGAAATGAGGAAATTGAGAAAAGATATTCAAATCATTTTTCAAGATCCTTATGCTTCACTAAATCCAAAATTAACTATTGGCCAATCTGTTTTGGAACCTTTAACAGTTCACAATCTTTATAAAAATGAAACTGAACGGAAGTTAAAGGTTTTAGAGTTATTAGATAAAGTTGGTTTAAAACAAGAACACTATAATCGCTATCCACACGAATTTAGTGGCGGACAAAGGCAGCGTGTTGTTATCGCAAGAGCTTTGGCTTTAGAACCAAAATTTATTATTTGCGATGAATCTGTTTCTGCATTAGATGTATCTGTACAGGCACAAGTTTTAAATCTGATTAAAGATTTGCAAAGAGAGTTTGGTTTAACCTATATCTTTATTTCTCATGATTTAGCCGTCGTTAAGCATATTTCCGATAGAATTTTGGTAATGAATAAAGGTAAAATTGAGGAAGAAGGCTTTCCAGAAGAAATATTTAATTCACCCAAAGCCGCTTACACTAAAAAATTAATTGATGCAATTCCAGGCACATAATATGGAAGATGTAAGATGGATGATGTTGTACGACCTTCCATCATCCATTTCCCATTTTCCATTTCACATTTTCCATCAATTTTGGTCATTCATCATCCATTTTCCATCCTACATTATCATTCATTTCCATCTTTTCTGTATCTTCGATAAAATACGATTAGCACATGGCAAAGAAAAAATCTGCAAATATAAAATTCGTTCTGAATCAACTGGTTAGTGATGTCTTTGAAAAAAACAGTAATCAGCCACTTAATTACAAGCAGGTTTCTGCCAAATTAAATCTTGATGATCAAGAATCACGAGAAACCATACTAGAAGTTTTAAAAGAAGGTAAAAGCGCAGGAATTTTTCTGGAGCCTGAAAAAGGAAAATTTAAACTTAAAGAATTACAAAACTTCATTACAGGTCGTGTAGATATGACGGCTGACGGTTCTGCTTATATTGTACCTGATGATGAACTGGAAAAAGATGTATTTGTTGCTCCCCGTAAATTAAGAAATGCCTTACATGGCGATTTGGTAAAGGTTTATGTCTTTGCTAAAAAGAATGGAAGAAAAAATGATGGTGAAGTAGTCGAAATTATCAAAAGAGCGAAATCAGACTTCACTGGTGTTATTAAAATATCCGAACGATTTGCATTTGTAATTGCAGACGATAAAAAAATGATGCACGATATTTTTGTACCACTCACTGATACTCTTGGAGCGAAAAATGGTCAGAGAGTTTTAGTTAGCCTAACCGATTGGCCAGAAGGTGCAAAAAATCCGATAGGAACAGTTAAGCATGTGCTTGGCGACCAGGGCGAGAATAACACAGAAATGAATGCCATTTTAGCACAATATGGTTTTCCGCTATCATTCCCTCCTGCTGTAGAAAAAGAGGCAAATGCCATTCCAGAAGAAATTTTAGAAGCTGAAATTGTAAAACGTAAAGACTTTAGAAAAACATTAACTTTTACAATCGACCCAGCCGATGCCAAGGATTTTGATGATGCTATTTCTTATCAGAAACTACCTAATGGAAATCATGAAATTGGTATTCACATTGCCGATGTTTCTCATTATGTAATCCAGGGAACAGAATTAGATAAAGAAGCTTACAGTCGAGCTACATCAGTTTATTTAGTTGATAGAGTGATACCAATGCTTCCTGAAAGACTAAGCAATGGTGTATGCTCTTTGCGCCCACATGAAGACAAACTGTGCTTTGCAGCTGTTTTCGAATTAGATAATGAGGCAAATATTAAATCTGAATGGTTTGGCAAAACAGTAATTCATTCTGACAGACGTTTTAGCTATGAAGAAGCACAGGAAGTTATCGAAAATAAAGAAGGAGATTATGCTGAAGAAATCCTCAAACTGAATGAGCTTGCCTACATCCTTCGCGATAAAAAGTTTAAAAATGGTGCAATCAGTTTTGAAAGTACCGAAGTGAAATTTAAACTGGATGAAAACGGTAAGCCAATTGGTGTTTATGTTAAAGAACGCAAAGATGCTCATAAACTTATCGAAGATTATATGCTTTTAGCCAATAGAAAAGTAGCCGAGTTTATCGCTACAAAACTAAAGGGAAAAAATAAATTAACGTTCGTTTACCGTGTCCACGATTCTCCGAACATGGAAACACTAAATACATTTGCAAATTTCGCATCACGTTTTGGATATAAAATCAACACAAAATCTGATAAGGAGATTGCGAAATCATTAAATCATTTAATGGCCGATGTTGAAGGCAAGAAAGAACAAAATGTACTTACTTCTTTAGCTATTCGTTCGATGGCTAAAGCAATTTACACAACAAAAAAGACGAGTCATTATGGCCTGGCGTTTGAATATTATACGCACTTCACTTCTCCTATTCGCCGCTATCCAGATGTAATGGTTCACCGTTTATTGGAAGATTATCTTGCTAACGGTAAATCGGCAGATGCTGAATTTTACGAAGTTGCAAGTGTACATTCTTCCGCTATGGAAAAAAGAGCAGCAGAAGCGGAACGTGCTTCAATAAAATACAAGCAGGCAGAATATTTGGAAGGAAATGTAGGTAATGTTTATCAAGGCATTATTACAGGTGTAACCGAGTGGGGTATGTATGTCGAAATTGAAGAAAATAAATGCGAAGGAATGGTTCGCTTACGCGAAATATCTGATGATTTTTATGTACTTGACGAAAAAAACTACTGTATTATTGGGCAACGCAAAAAGAAAAAGTATCAATTAGGTGATGAAGTGATAATAAAAGTTAAAAAAGTAGACCTCGCTAAACGACAGATAGATTTTTCATTAGTTTTATAAATGCTAAAAAATATTATTCTATTTCTACTTTTTTCCTATGCTGTAAAAAGCTATTCACAAACCATACAGGGCAAGGTTATTGACGAGGTTTCCGGTGAGCCAATACCTTTTGTTTCGTTAATGATTATTGGTAGTCAGGCAACTTCGATTAGTAATGAAAACGGAGATTTTGTAATTAAAGCTAAGGGCTTTCCTTTAAAATTAAAGTTTAGCCATGTGAGTTATCTGATTTCAGAATTTGAAATTAAAAGTTCTTCAGATAATTTAATAATTAAGCTAAAGCAGGCAGCAATAAATTTAGCTGAAGTAACAATTGATCCTTATCGCGGAAAAAAATTATTAAAAAGTGCTTTTGAAAAAGCCACAAAATATAAAGACGAGAACTACTACTTAAAAGCCTTTTACAGGCAGTTAACTTCTGTAAACAACAACCCAACTAAAATCCACGAAATATTTTACGATATTAAATGGAATGTTAGCAAAACTACAGGTTGGATAGCCAGGCAAACCCGATTTGCAGAAAGTAAAAACCAATCTGCATTCAATTTAAGTAACCAATCTTATTTTACTTTTAGCTCAAGCGGCTACCTCACGCAACCCAATTCAGGCACTTTTGTTACCGAAAAAACACTAGATAAATATACTATTGAAATTGAACGATACATAGAACAGGCAGACCAGGATATTGCTGTAATTACATGTACAATTAACAAAGCTGGCAAAAATCAATTTTATGCGAATTCTACTTTTTACGTAGGAACAGAAGATTTCAAAATATACAGAGTGGAGAATAATATCCTAAATCTTCCGATGGATTTAGATAATGGAGCGGGTTTCAAATATCCACCAATTGTAAAAACAATCGCAACATTTAAAAGCAATTCAGCAGAGGTAAATATTTTAGAAAGTATATCCACAAAAATGTATTTGTCAATAATTTATGCAGACAGAATGCGCTCTACCGATTTAAGTGCTACTGTAAGTTCGCTCTTAACCGTATATCAGGAAGATAATAATATAAAGAATGAAAGTTTCCAAAATGTAAGAAGAGATACTAAAGATAAAAATGTTGTAGAATCTATAAAATATAATGCCGATTTTTGGCAAAATAATCCAATTGTTAAGCAAACATCTCTTGAAGATAAATTCAGCAAGTTGATGGAAGGTCAAAATGCCTTTGGAACAATGATTAACCCTTAAAACCACGAATGTCCAGCATATTACAGTTACAAGAGATTTTAGAAACGGCAATTAAAAATTTAAAGTTTCCAGAAAATCCAAAACAACTTTACGATCCGATAACTTACATTATCAATTTAGGCGGTAAAAGAATACGTCCGCTTTTGGTGTTAATGTCGGCAGAATTATTTAGCAAAAACCCCAATGATGCCATTCATGCAGCAATGGCAGTAGAAGTGTTTCATAACTTCACTTTAGTTCATGACGACATAATGGATAATGCTCCTTTAAGACGAGGAAAAGCTACTGTTCATGAAAAGTGGAGTACCAACACCGCAATATTAAGTGGCGATGTAATGATGGTTGAGGCCAATAAAAACCTGGCAAAAGTAAATCCTGTTTATTTGAAAGATGTGCTCGATACCTTTAATGCAACTGCACAAGGTGTTTGCGAAGGACAGCAGCTGGACATGGAATTTGAAAATCGTGATGATGTAAGTATTGAAGAATACATCAATATGATTAGACTGAAAACAGCAGTTTTACTAGCGGGTGCTTTAAAGCTTGGGGCAATTATAGCAGAAGCTTCAGAAAAAGATGCAGATTTAATCTATCAGTTTGGCGAAAATATTGGCATTGCTTTTCAACTTCAGGATGATATTTTAGATGTTTATGCAGACCCTGAAAAATTCGGAAAACAAGTTGGTGGAGACATTATTGCTAATAAAAAAACATTCCTTTTATTAAAGGCATTTGAGCTTGCAGAAACTGAGAATCTGCAGTCGCTTCAAACCTGGACTGGTTACCAAGAATTTGATGCAAAGGAAAAGGTTGAGGCAATTAAGCAAGTTTATGATGTTTTAGACATTCAGAACATTGCTAAAGAAACTTTGGATAATTACCTGAATAAAGCATTATCTTATATGGCACAAATTAATGCTACCAATGAAGCTAAAGCTAATATTTTGGACTTGACTAAACAGTTAATGGCTAGGCAATATTAAAAAAGTCGGCATTATAACCGACTTTTTTAATTGTATTTTTATAGGGATTAAGCTCTTACAAGTTTATATTTTATCCAAAAATCAGATTTCTTAGAATCCGAACCTTCCAAACCTTGGCCCGTAGGTCGTTGTCCACCACCACCCATTTTCCCTCCATTCATACCACCTCGGCCGCCTCCACCACCCATTCCACCGCCGCCCATTCCACCTTTTCTTCCGCCAGCGCCTTCAGGCATCCCTTGTTTTTTAAACTCTTGTTTACCGGGTTGATTAAGTTTAATGTTGTAAATAAGTGGTTTGTTTAGATTTAAACTAACATCTAATTGAGCCAAAGGGATAATCAATTCATAGATAAGGTCTCTATTAGGATGAATACTCATTCCTGTTTCAATACCATGCTCATTTACAACCGGCAGGTTACCATCTTTAATATTTTTAAAACCAGAGACTTTAATTCTTTTATTTATTGTGGCCTGATCATGACCACGTTCATCATTTTCGCGAGGTGGGATAAGTTCATCTTTTCCTTCGGACAATGTTCCATCTTTAGAAATTTGCGGTCTATCCATCAATGGAAACGTTAATTTAATACCATCCCTCTTTTTACCTTGAGTATTAATATTTAAAGTTATTCCCCCTCTTAAAATGTTAAATGTGGTTTGAGGATCTAGCGATTCTATGATAATGTAAAGATTTTTATCATCATTAGCTAAGGCGAAAGCTAGTTTCGTAGCATCATTGTATTGGTTAAGCGGTTCATCCCATTCATTTGATATTCCATCAGCCTTAAAGGGTTTAACCATTCTAATATTCTCTTCAACATCCTGCGCTTTTAAAGATAAGTTTGCAAAAAAAATGGCTAATGCTAAAAAGCTTGTAATTTTAAAATTCATCACGATATATTTTCAGCTAATTTATATCGGCAAATTGTTAAAAAGTGTTATTTAACACAGTTTAACTTTCTGAAAAAAGCTATAACGCAAAAAAGCTCCCGAAAAATTCGAGAGCTTTTTAATATAAGTTAATTACTAATTATTCTGCAGGAGCAGCTTCTTCAGTAGATTCTTCTTTTTTGACTGCTGCTTTTTTAGCAGGCGCTTTTTTTACTGGTGCTTCTTCAATAACGGTTTCAGCTACAACCTCTTTTTTTGCAACTTCTTTTTTAGCAATAGGTGCTTTCGCAATTGCAGCTTCAATTTCAGCTTCTGTAATAGGAAGTATAGAAACGTATGATTTGTTATCTTGTTTCTTTTTGAAAATAACAGTTCCATCAACTAAAGCAAATAAAGTATGATCTCTACCAATACCAACGCCTTTATCAGGGTGATGTTTTGTACCACGTTGACGTACTAAAATGTTTCCAGCGATAGCCAATTGCCCACCGAAAATTTTAATACCTAAACGCTTGCTATGCGATTCACGTCCGTTTTTCGAACTACCGGCTCCTTTTTTGTGTGCCATGATTTTATATTTTGTAACTCGCTAAAAAGCGAATTATTGGGTTAACAATTAATTATAGAGTGATGTCAGAAATCTGAATCTTAGTGAAAAACTGGCGGTGACCATTTTTCTTTTTATAACCTTTTCTACGTTTTTTATGGAAAATAATTACTTTATCACCTTTTAAATGAGATACGATAGTAGCTGAAACTTTAGCACCTTTAACCGCAGGAGCACCTACAGTAATTGCACCACCATTATCAACCAACAATACGTTATCAAATTCAATACTAGCGCCTTCATCTCCTTGTAATCTGTGTACAAAAAGGTGCTGGTCTTTAGCAACCTTAAATTGCTGTCCTGCTATATTTACTATTGCGTACATTGTTTAAATATTAGTTTTTTAATTTTTATTTAACGAGGTGCAAATATAGAACAAATTCAATTAACACACAAACAGATATCGAAAATATTTTTAGTATAACTTTTATGGTCAACTAAATAAACAAATAAATATTTACCATATTTATTTTCCACTTCTTTTTTCTGCCTGATTTATTGTTTCTTCGATAATTTTTCTCATTTGCATAGCAGCATCTAAAAGTTTTGGATTTCCGTCAAAATCTCCATAAACAACAACATGTTTTGCCTTTTCTTTATACTGAAAAAGCATATCATAACGCGGTACAGACATTGATTTCGCACTCTTCACCCCTATTGTATCAGGAAAATTCCATAAACCTAATTCATTTGCTTTGCTATGGATGTACAAAATATCATCACTTTTCAATAGCACCTTTTTTGTTATTATAGAATCGCGACTATTTACATATTGATATGCACCAGTTTTAGAATTGTATTGGTTTTCTAAAGTATCTTTAATTCCCCATTTATAATCCATATAAACAAAATCGTTTTTCCTGAACGGAGCATTTTGTATAATGGGTTTATAATAGATGTAGCAGTAAATTATCATCGGGAGGATGATGGTTAGCGCTAAAAATATTTTCTTTCCTTTGTTTGACACAGTTGTAAATGATTGAATTATTGAATGAATGAATTATTGAATGAGTGAATTTTGAATAACTAAATGATTAAACCTTTTTCAATTTAAAAATTGAAACAAATTTCAAAATTTTCATCGGTTATCATGACATATTAAAATCAAAATAAATCTTTGATTTACCCGCAATAATCTTGAAATCCTAAAATCCTGTAAATCCTAGCTATCCTTAAGCTCGCCTTCCCACTTACTAACAACAGCGGTAGCAATACTATTACCTACAACATTTGTTGCAGAACGGCCCATATCTAATAATGGATCTATACCAATTAATAAGGCTAAACCAGCTTCAGGAATATTAAAGCTTGCAATTGTGCCTGCAATTACAACCAGTGATGCTCTTGGTACACCTGCAATTCCTTTACTGGTTAACATTAAAATTAAAAGCATAGAGATTTGTTGTTCGAAACCTAAATGTATTCCATAAGCTTGAGCAATAAATAAAGATGCAAAGGTCATATACATCATCGAACCATCCAAATTGAAGGAATAACCCAATGGCAAAACGAAACTTACAATTTTATCTTTGCAGCCAAAACGTTCTAAAAGCATCATCGTTTTAGGGTAAGCAGCTTCGCTGCTTGCGGTACTAAATGCTAGAATTGCAGGTTCTTTCATATCGTTAACCAAACGAAAGACCCTTTTCTTAAGGATTAAAAATCCAAGAAAAATAAGGAGTGTCCAAAGAACAGCAAGACCAAAATAGAACTCACCTATAAAAATAGCATAGGTATTTAAAACATTTAAGCCCTGTTTAGCCACAATAGCAGTCATGGCTCCGAAAACGGCAAGTGGTGCAAAATTCATTACATAACCTGTCATTTTTAAAATTACATGAGCAATTGCATCAAAAGCTTTAATCACAACCTGACCTAAATCACCGATTGCGGCCGTAGCAACACCAAAAAATAAAGAGAATACTACAATCTGCAGAATTTCATTTGTCGCCATAGATTCGGCAATACTTTTTGGAAAAACGTGCGCAATAAAATCTTTTACACTCATTGATGCTTTCTGGATACCTGTGTTAACCAATTGATCAGGCAACGTCAGTTTCATGTGTTTACCGGGCTCGAAAAGATTTACAAGTATTAACCCCAAAACCAACGACATTAATGACATGGCTAAAAACCAACCAAGCGTTTTACCGCCAATCCGTCCAACAGCTTTAATATCACCAACCTTTGCTACACCAACAACAAGTGTTGTAAATACTAAAGGCGCAACAATCATTTTTATCAAACGAAGAAAAATATCACTTAATAAAGTAAAATACTCCAGTTTTTTTTCTCTTATTTCTTCGTTTTCTCTTTTGATTTTTGAGTTAGCCTTTTTATCCGCTTTTAATTGAGTAAAAACTGCAGAAGTTGTATCTGTCGTTTTTGCTATACTAACTTCAATACTTTTAACTTTTGCATCGGCGTTAAGTATTTTTTGATTGTAAACATCAATTGAGTTAACATTTAAAATGTAGCCTAAAGCAATTCCTGCAATCAGCGCTATAAAAATGAAAAGCGTGAGTCTGTTTTTCTTCATGAATAATTATTTTGTGGCGCTGTTAATTTGGTAAAACTACGATATTTACGCTTCGTAACAAATTTTGATTTCGGCATAGCAGGAAAATTATTCTATTTTTGAATTTCCCTGTAACAAAAATTTAATCGCACCATCTAAAAAGTAATTATAACCCTTAAATGGAACAAAAAGACAAGTTATTTAAAGAGATCTTCGATTCGAATTCCAAAAAAATATTCCATTTATGTTATGGTTATACGGGCGACACCGATGCCGCTAACGATCTTTTACAAGAAACATTTTTAAAAGTTTGGCAAAACCTGGATAAGTTTAGAAACAAATCTTTAATCTCTACCTGGATATATAGAATTGCTGTAAACACATGCTTAACTTATTTACGCTCAGAAAAACGTCAGGCAAAAGATGAACTGACGGATAATATAATTGAAAATAAAATTGAAGAATTTTCTGAGAAAAATGAGCAGGTAGCATTGCTTTACACATGTATTTCTAAACTCGAAGAAAACGATCGTTTAATTATTACTATGGTTTTGGATGAATTACCATACCATGAAATTGCAGATATTTCGGGCATAAGCGAAGGCAATTTGAGGGTTAAAATTCACCGCATTAAACAAAAATTAACAGAACTATATAACCAGTATGCAAGCGTTTGATCAAATACAGGAGTTGTGGCAAAAGCACGAGGTAGAAGTTAAAGTTTCTGCTGATGAAATGTTGCAACAAGCTAAAAAGGAGGTGAATGGTTTAAAGCTTAAATCTGCTTTAAATATTTTAGGTATGGTTGCTTCTTTTTTAGCAATTGCAATAATGTGGGCACTATTTCATTTTGAATCGTGGACAACACATGTTGGAATTAGTATCACTTTGATTGCAATTGGCGTTTATACTTTACTTCTATATCGCGACCACAAATTAATATCGAAAAGCGATTATACGGTGCATCCAAATGAATATTTAAACAGTTTAAAAACTTATCAATTAAATAGATACAAGCTTTACAATACACTTTACTGGTTCTATGTTATCGCACTTTCTTTAGGCATGATATTTTATTTTGTAGAAATACTTTCACATTTTAACACTATTCAAAAATCATTAGCAATTGGATTTACAGCAATATGGATTATTTTTTGCTCCACAATTTTAAGAAAAGCAGTAATTAAACGTGAAAAAGAAAGAATAGCCTTACTCATTGAAAAATTCGAGCGTATAAGCGCACAGTTTTCGGCATCAGAATAATTTAGGCACGGTTTTTACAATAGCCTTTATCTATGAAAAACCTTTTAGTTACTTTATCTCTTTTGGTGTTTTTACCGCTTATGTCTAGGCAGGATTATGGTGAGCCCGAACAATTGGATTGGAACATTCATTTTAAAGGTAAGCCTGATACTAATTCTCCATTTTATGCACTAACAGCCATGACCTGGAAATACAGTTATGGCTCAACCGTTTACCGAAATAGGGTTGAAATAAAATTGAAAAATGAAATTACCATTGATAAAAATAGGTCATGGGTTAAACTAGATAAAGTCAAATCTGAAGAAGGAAGAGAAAATCTTCTTCACCATGAACAAGGGCACGTAAATATTCAATATGTACTGCTTATGGAAGCCGATAGAGTTTTAAAAAATCGGTCGTATTCGGTTAAAAATTATAAAATACAAATTGCCGATTTGGCCAATGAGATTAGTGATTATTTCGACACGATGCAGAAAAATTATGATGAAGAAACCGAACACGGAAGCAATCATAAAATGCAGGCCAGGTGGGATGAAATTATCAGCGATAAAATGGAAGAATCGAAAGCGGCAAGCAGTTCAAAATAGTTTTGGTAAAAAAATAATTGCCCCAACTGCTAATGCTAATATTGCCGCAATTAAAACCGCAGCAGCAGCCATATCTTTAACTAACTTAATTTGAGAATTAATTTCTGGCGAAACCACATCAGCAAGTTTTTCTATGCATGAGTTAAAGATTTCAGCAATAAAAACAATAACAACTACTGTAAAAATTGCAATCCATTCTGTTGTAGAAATATTTAAATAAAACGATATTACAATTGCAAAAGCCGCAGCTACAAGGTGAATCCTTGCGTTATGCTCGACTATAAAAAAATGCCTTAAACCATTAAATGCATATTTAAAACTTTTAAATCGGGCTGTAATTGTGAATTTGTCTTTTTCATTCTCCATTTCTGTATAAATTACAACAAGAATTTTTCGGCTTTAAAATTGATTCTTTTATCTGAAAATCAATTAATGCTACTCTGGTTTTAACTCGATCGTAGAAAAGCTATTCCCACTTAATTTGTATTGATATGTTTTAGTTACAGTTTTGGCAGAATCTGCCTCATCTCTTGCAGGAAATGACCGAAATAAGTCTCCATTTTTTATAAAGAATTTATCGTTGCCTACATACACCCTCTTTTGCGATGAATTTAAAGAAGGAAAACTTATTTTATTAAAATTACCACCTGAATATTCAAACACATTTAAATCGGATACGTTTTTCTTACTTAATAATTGAATGTATAGTTCAGGATTACCATCATTATCTAAATCCATATTCCAAACATCAGTTATAATACCTTTGCGCTCTACCGCTGTAGATTTGTAGTTATTCCGAACCGAATCAGACATCAAAATTTGATAACCACCTATTGAATCTACCCCTTTCCCCCAGCTGAGCACCTCAAAGTTCAATCCAGGTTTAACTTCAATATCCTTGTAAAACCGAAAAGGATTTTTTTGAACTTTAACGGCTTCCGTTTTTATCTCTGCAGGTTTTTCTTCTGTACAAGCAAAACAGAACAGCATCCCTGCTAAAAGCAAAAGATGCTGTAAAGTATAATTTTTTATTATCATTCTTTTTTGAGATGTTTTATATTTCCCCAAATTAAGTAAATAGCATTTTAAAACAAAGTGATTTATTTTTTCGCTTCAGGTTTAACATCTAGAGCACCATTATTTAAAATCGTTTCTGTTGTAACACTTCTTCTACCGCTTGCTGCTATTACAATAGTTTTTAAAGTTCTTTTTTCACCTTGTGGAACAATTACCTTAACTGGTGAATTATATAGGAAGGCATTTTCGGAAGGTCGGGATCCATCCAGCGAATAATAAATTTTTCCATTAGTAATTGGTACTTTTAAATCGATGGAGAAATCTCCTCCGGTAAGTGTTTTATCACTTTGACCAATTGGCGTTGGAATCCAGAGATTAATACCCAATTTATCTAAACGTGCTAAGTGTATAGGTAAACGCTCTTCTGTAAAATTCTTTAAATCTTTTCGCTCAACCGGACTCCAGGCGATTTCAGCTAGTGCCAATAACCTTGGAAAAGCATGATTTTCTGCTTTTTCAGGTGTTTTAATATATTCAGACCACATATTTGCCTGAACTCCTTTTATATATTTTCTTTGGTCGGCAGTTAAAATTTTCGGGATTGGGTCATATCCATAAATCTTTTGGTAGGGTGCAAAACCACCGATTGTTACAGGCTCATCGGGAGAATTTGATTGTTTATGATCGATATACAACCCCATAGAACCTGGAGTCATAATTACATCATGATTTTGTTGCGCCGCAGCAATACCACCATCTTCACCCCTCCAACTCATTACTGTAGCATTTGGTGCTAAACCGCCTTCTAAAATTTCATCCCAACCAATAATTGATCGGCCCTTATCATTAACATGTTTTTCAATGGTTTGAATAAAATAGCTTTGCAATTCGTGTTCATCTTTTAAGCCTTTTTCTTTCATTAAAGCCTGGCAAAATGGTGATTCCTTCCAGTAAGTTTTTGGTGCTTCATCACCACCAATATGGATGTATTTTGAGGGGAAAATTGCAATAACTTCATCAAGGATGTTATTTAGCATATTAAATGTATTTTCTGAGGGAACAAAAATATCATCAAAAACTCCCCAGGTTTGTTGTACTTGCTTTCCTTTTCTACTGCCAGACCATGGCGTTTTATCTCCAATAAAAGTATCTCTATTGGGAAAACAACTCAGCTCTGGATAAGATGCAATTGCTGCAGAAGCATGACCAGGTAGTTCAATCTCAGGAATTACAGTTATATATCTATCTGCTGCATATTTTACAATTTCTTTAGCTTCATTTTGAGTATAAAAACCTTTTACTTCTGTTAAGTAATTTCCATTTCCAGGATAGTTGCCAATAATGGTTCCATTTCTTGATGAACCTATTGAGGTTAATTTTGGATATTTTTTAATTTCCAATCGCCAGCCTTGGTCATCCGTTAAGTGCCAATGAAAAGTATTGATTTTATAATAGGCTAACTGATCAAGATATTTTTTTATAAATGAAATTGGGAAGAAATGACGACTTACGTCCAACATCGTTCCCCGATATCCGAAACGCGGGTAATCGTTAATATCAACTGCAGGAATTATAATGTTATCTGAAACTTTATCAGGCATCATTTGCATAATTGACTGCACAGCATAAAATAAACCTGCGCCCTTACCTGTCAATATGATTTGAGCAGGCGTAACTTTTATGGTATAACCTTCAGCAGGTAATTTATCTGCTCCAACTGATGTTAGTAGAATGCTTTTTTGATTAGGCGATACTGCTTTTGTTTCTCTTAATGCGAAGCCAGCTTTTGTTACAATAAAAGCATTTATTAAATCAGTTGATTTTTCACCATCAATACTTTTATTAATTAAAACTGTTGTTTTATCTAAAATGAAATTTCCATTTGCCCGAGTTATGGATACAGGCGCAGGAATGATTCCAAGATTAGGATCAGTTTGTGCAGAGACACTGGTACTAATTAATACACCAATAAAAATCGATAATGCTTTGTTCATGATTTTGTTTGTGGTTAGGATAATTTTTCTATTTAAATCAAACCAAGATAGATATTATGAGCAATTATAAATCCCACATTTCTGTTACAATTTCTATCAAACGTTTGTTCACTAATATTAAAGCACAAAAAAATCTCTCTTAAACTAATAAAAGAGATTTTAAAAATTGTTTAAATTAAAATTAAGCTTCTACCGGATGTTCTTTAGCCGCTAAATACCTTTCGGCATCTAATGCGGCCATGCAACCAGAACCTGCAGCTGTAACTGCCTGACGGTAATACATATCCTGAACGTCGCCACAAGCAAAAACACCTTCGGCATTGGTTAGGGTAGAACCTGGTTTGGTAAGTAAATAGCCAGTTTCATCCATATCAAGCTGACCTTTAAAAATATCGGTATTTGGTTTATGCCCAATGGCTACGAAAAAGCCTTCGACAGCGATGTCGGTTTCTTCACCAGTTTTGTTATTTAATACTTTAACGGCAGTAACATTTTTACCGTTACCTAAAATTTCTTGCGTTTCGGTATTGTAGTGTACAATAATATTTGGCGTAGCTAATACGCGTGCTACCATTGTTTTTGATGCTCTGAATTCATCCCTACGAACTAATAAATGTACAGTTTTACACAATTTTGCTAAGTAAGTTGCTTCTTCAGCAGCAGTATCTCCAGCACCTACAATGGCAACATCTTGTCCTTTAAAAAAGAAACCATCGCAAACAGCACATGCAGAAACACCAAAACCATTATATTGTTGTTCGCTTGGTAAGCCCAACCATTTGGCAGTTGCACCTGTTGCAATAATAACTGTATCTGCTGTTATGGTTTTAATTTCATCAACAACAACTTTGTGAGGTGTAGATGAAAAATCAACAGAACTTATATAACCGAAGCGAATATCTGTTCCAAAACGTTCTGCTTGCTTGCGGAAATCTTCCATCATTTCTGGCCCCATAATTCCTTGTGGGTAACCAGGGAAATTTTCTACATCAGTAGTTTGTGTTAATTGACCACCCGCCTGCATACCTGTATACATAATTGGTTTTAAATCAGCTCTGGCTGCATAAATTGCTGCTGTGTAACCCGCCGGACCTGAACCTATAATTAAACACTGAACGTGTTCGTTTTCTTGTGACATTATAATATTTGTTTGAAATTCGTTTTGTTACGCAAATTTAATGCTTTAAATAATTGTTGGCAAGTGCACATTGTCAACATAGTTTACTTATTAACATCGCTTTTAATACAGCGCTTAATGTTTTCACCGTCTAAAACACCTTAGGAATTTAAGTATACCTAAGGTGTCTTAAATTGTTATTATCCTATGTTTGTATAATACCAACATTAAATTTTCTTGTAATTGGCGATTGATTTGCTGCTTCAATACCAATAGAAATTACTTTTCGTGTTTCTAACGGATCGATTATACCATCTACCCAAAGACGAGAAGCAGCATAATATGGAGTTGTTTGGCTATTGTATCTATCCGTTATTTCATTTAATAATTCTGCTTCTTTTTCGGCCGTAATTACTTCACCTTTCGCTTTCAGCGATGCTTCCTGTATTTGTAGTAAGGTTTTAGCAGCTTGTGAACCGCCCATTACTGCAATTTTTGCTGTTGGCCAGGCATAAATTAATCTTGGGTCGTAAGCTTTACCACACATGGCATAGTTACCTGCACCATAAGAATTTCCTATAACAATTGTAAATTTCGGTACAACCGAATTGGCAACCGCATTAACCATTTTGGCACCGTCTTTTATAATTCCACCGTGCTCTGAACGACTACCAACCATGAAACCCGTAACATCTTGTAAAAATACCAGTGGAATTTTTTTCTGATTACAATTCATAATAAAACGTGCTGCTTTATCGGCACTGTCAGAATAAATTACACCACCAAACTGCATTTCCCCTTTTTTCGATTTTACAACTTTACGTTGGTTTGCAACAATACCAACTGCCCAACCATCTATCCGACCCAAGCCACAAACTATACTTTGTCCGTAACCTTGTTTATATTCTTCAAATTCAGAATTATCAACCAATCGGCTAATGATATCCATAATTTCGTACTGCTTATCCCTATTCTCTGGAATAATTCCATACAATTCCTGTTCTTTTTCTTTAGGCTTTGCAGGCTTAATTCTATCAAAACCAGCATTTAGTGGTGCTCCCAACATGCTCATAATATTACGGATGCTATCCAGACAAGCCTCATCGTTTGGATGTTTATAATCGGTAACGCCAGATATTTCACAATGTGTAGTTGCACCGCCCAAAGTTTCGTTATCAACTTCCTCGCCAATGGCCGATTTTACCAAGTAAGAACCCGCCAAAAACACCGAACCTGTTTTATCAACAATCATTGCTTCATCGCTCATAATTGGTAAATATGCGCCACCAGCAACGCAAGCACCCATAATTGCAGAGATTTGAACAATTCCTTCAGCCGACATTATTGCATTGTTGCGAAACATTCTACCAAAGTGCTCCTTATCAGGAAAAATTTCATCCTGCATTGGTAAATAAACGCCGGCACTATCTACTAAGTAAATTACTGGCAATCGGTTTTCCATGGCAATTTCCTGCGCACGAAGATTTTTCTTAGCGGTCATCGGAAACCACGCACCAGCTTTTACGGTTGCGTCATTTGCTACAATCATACATTGTCTTCCGCTTACATAGCCGATTCCGCACACAACTCCTGCAGACGGGCAGCCTCCTTGATCTGCATACATTCCATCGGCTGTAAAAGCACCGATTTCTAAAAAATCAGAACCATCATCAATTAAATAAGATACACGTTCACGAGCTAATAACTTACCTTTTTCTTTTTGTTTGGCTGCATTTTTTTCGCCGCCACCTAAATATATTTTTTTGAGTTTGATTTTCAGCTCATATACAAGCTGTTTATTTACATCCTCATTTTTATTGAATTCGATATTCATGGAGGCAATTTAAATTTATTTTTAGAAAAAGATGTGGAGACTGAAATGGTTTCCGGTCTACAAGTTTGATTAACCGCAAAGTACCAAGAGAAATTTTAATCACAGAGGATACAAAAAAGAGATTTTGCACTAAACTAAAACCTTTTCCTATCAACATTAGAACGGCTTGTTCTTAATTAAGCTTCTGATAAACTTTGTGCATCTCTATGAAAGCTTGTTATTCTCTGTGCCTAAATTCCAGATAATCTGCGAATCTGTGGCTAAAATTAATCACCTAACTTTGCGTTCTTAGCGAAAAACTTAGCCTCCTTTGCGGTTAAATAAACAGATATCCATTTAAAACAATATTTTTGAGCAAACACAGCTAAATGGAACTAACCGTAAACATCCCTGCATTATTATTTCCTGCTATCAGTTTAATTATGCTGGCTTACACCAATCGATTCCTTGCTTTAGCCGCACTCGTACGAAGTTTAAAAGCAAAGTATGAAGAAAGCGAGAAAAACATCGGCTTGCAAAATCAGATTAAAAATCTCCGTTATCGGTTAAAACTTATCAAAAACATGCAGGCTTTCGGCGTTTTAAGTTTTTGTACATGTTTATTTTGCATGTTCTTTATCTACCTAAAATGGAATACTATTGCGGAAGTTCTATTTGCAATCAGTTTAATATTCTTTACAATTTCGCTGATAATTTCATTAATTGAAATTCAAATCAGCACGAAAGCACTTGAGTTAGAATTAAGCACTTTAGAAGATTTGGAAGATCAATCGCTAGGTGGATTTATTAAAAAGAAATTTAAAAAAGATTAAATATAAAAAAGGCGGATAAAATTAAGCCGTAATAAAATGATATAGGAAAACAACCTCACCCGTAAAAGCAGGCTTCTTTTGATCTTCAATTTCCATTTCGATTCCCATGTGTACCTTAGTAACACCCCGTAAATTAATAATTGAGGCCAGTTTAGCTTTCAATCTTATTTTACTGTTTACCTTTACAGGCTGTGCAAATCGTAAACTTTCAATACCATAATTAATCTCCATTTTAAGGTTTTGGATATCAACAATCTCTTTCCAGAGATATGGAATTAACGAAAGTGTTAAATAACCGTGAGCAATTGTAGTGCCGAATGGACCATCGTTTTTTGCTTTTTCTTCATCAACGTGTATCCATTGATAATCTAAAGTAGCATCTGCAAATTTATTTATCTGTTGCTGTGTAATTGTATGCCATGATGAAACGCCAAGCTCTTTACCTAACTGTTGTTCAAATTCTGCGTGAGAAGTAATGATTTGCATTTTATGAATTGTTTATTGCCAAAATTGTTCTATTGTTAATTCGAAAGTTGTATAAAAAATTTACTAATTAGCTATTAGATTAAGTTTCTTTCTTTAAACCAAACTTCATCAGGCACAGCCGAAAAATTATCCATTTTAGCGATTAAAATTTCAGCATCTGCTTCGTTAAAAACTAAATCGCGGTTGGCAGGCTTTAAGAATTTGCTTTGAACCATCACTTCCATTTGAGTAAATAAGGGATCGTAAAAACCATTAACATTTAAAACGCCTATTGGTTTACTGTGTAAACCAAGTTGCAACCAGGTTAGAACTTCAAAAAATTCTTCAAGGGTACCGAAACCACCAGGCAAAATAATAAAACCATCGCATAAATCAGCCATTTTTTGTTTACGCTGGTGCATATTTTCGGTAACAATCATTTCGGTAATGCCTTTATGCCCAACTTCTTTATCCATCAAAAACTGAGGGATTACTCCTGTTACTAAACCACCAAGTTCTAAAACATCGTTGGCTAAAACACCCATTACTCCAACACCTCCACCACCGTAAATTAATCTAATTTCTTGTTTAACCAGTGTTTCTGCAAGTTGTTTAATTGCATTTCGTAATTGTACATCGCCATTAAAGTTTGAACCGCAATACACGCAAACCGACTTAAGCTTATTCATTTCGATAAAATTTTTCGAAGTTAAGACTTTAAAGGCTTTCTATAAATTTTAATTCTGCACAAACCTGTTACAGTTATATTCTTTATGGTTTGGAAAGCAATAACAGTAGTTTATTTTAAGGTCAGTCCTTTTATCTTTTTAAGTCTACGTCCGGTAAAATAACCGGAAAATTGGGCTTTCCGTTCGATAAGTTTAGTAATTTGCCTGGCAAAAGAATTAATGGTTGCTGTAAAACAAAATGCGCCGAATGAATCCGACGCATTTAACCAAATATATAAGAGAAAAAATAATTTAGAAAGAAAATCTTAGCGTTGCACCATAAGTTCTTGGATCACCAAGTACACCTGCATATAAGCCAGAGTTACCCGCGGCGGCTTGTAACTGCTCGTAGTAATTTTTGTTTCCAATGTTTCTACTCCAAACAAATGCCGAGAATTTTTCAGACCTAAAACCTAATCTTGCATTAAACAAAGAGTAGCCTTGTACATTTAACACGCTTGAAGGTGTTGCATTTGATGAATATTCTGAACGGTAACTCGCATCGCCAGCAATAAAATACCTACCTGGTTTTGTAGCTAAATTGCCCGATGTGCTAAATTCTGCACCACCAGAAATATTCCATTTAGATATACCAGGCAATCTACCACCAGAGGCATCTTTAAACGCTACTTGTGTAGCCACACCATTAACAAGTTCTGTATGTCCTGTTTCTTCTAAAGGTAAAGGCGCATTTGTAAAAGTTACATATTTACCATCAAGATAAGCTAGGGCTGCATTCAAAGTCAAGAATCTTTCTAGTTGGTAAGTTCCATCAATTTCTAAACCTTTTACCTTAACTTTTTCTGCATTAGCCAAATAACCTCTATTTACACCCAGTTGTGGAGATTGAACATTGGTTTGGTAGTCTTTTATATCGGTATTAAAAGCCGTTACATTTAATATTGCGCCTTTAAAAGGTTTTGTTTTAATGCCTAATTCATAATGCTCAACATATTCTGGTTTTACAACTGCTAAAGATAAATCTGCCTGTCCGTTTGCTAAAGTTGGCAAACCACCAACGTTTACGCCAACAGGCTTATATGCTGTAGAAAAAGTTGCAAAAGCATTTAATCTTGGTGTCGGACGGTATGAAACCGTAAAATTTCCTGATAAATTATTGTTTTCTACATTGGTTGAAAATTGTTGATTTGCATAAACAGCCGCTTTAAGCATCAACAAGGTAGCATCAGTTGTTTGCAAACCGCCATAAGTTGCTCTGTCGTAAACCACATCCTTTTTATCATAAGTGTACCTTAAACCAGGTAAAATGTGTAAATTTTTTAAAACTTCCCAATCTACCTGACCGAAAACAGCTGCACTTAATGATTTAATTGTCGAATTGGTTTTAATTCCGAAACCATCTAATAAGCCTGGGGTTGAATATAATGCCTGAGCACCTGTGGCACTTGTTTGTACAAATCTCCATTGGTCTTTACCAACCTCTTCGGTTTGATCCAATCCCTGCAAATTCTGGCCAAGTAAGAACACGCCTACAACCCCACTTAATTTTTCAGTGATGTTGCCAGCATATCTAACCTCCTGAGAATATTGGTCGTGGCGAGAGTTACCCTGAGATTTTGTAAGCGCAGATAATTCAGAGAAATCTCGATCATTAGTTGGGTCCCAATTCCAGAATCTCCATGCCGTTGTTGAAGTTAAAGTTCCGTTTCCAATTTTATAATCAACATTTATCGAAACTCCACCGATGGATTGATTGTGTCTCCAAGGAGTATTTGTATTTATTTCTCTGGAAAAAGGATCTATTTTAGGTTGTTGATATCCCAAATCGGAAACGATTCTTGCGTATTGGCGATAAGCACTTCTTTCTGTTTGAGTTACACCAGCGATAACCAATGGATAACCTGCCGGATGTTGAACACTTACATCGCCGCTTAATAATATTTTTAACCTATCAGATGGTGTATAATAAAGCTGACCTTTAAAACCAAGGTTGTTTTGCCCGCTATAACGGCGCTCTTCTCTAGTATTATAGATTGTACCATCGCGTTGAGTTCCTGATAATGATATTTTAGCAGCCAGATTTTTCGCCAAGCCACCCGAAACTGAGGCTTTTGCCTGTAAAAAATTATAATTACCTACACTCATTTCAACTTTAGCAGTTGGTGTTTGTGTTGGTTTTGTAGTTGTAATATTGAAAGCACCGGCAGTTGTATTTTTACCAAACAAGGTACCTTGCGGACCGCGAATAACTTCAATTTGTTCAATATCAAGAAAATCGGTAGAGGTAGCAGCCGGACGAGCGTGATAAACACCATCTACATAAAAACCTACTCCAGGATCTATACCATCATTAGTTAGCCCAAATGTAGAACCTAGACCACGGATATTAAGTGTTGTGTTTCTGGCATTTGAGGCATACAACTGAACAGATGGAACCAATTCTTTTAATCGGTTAACGTTAAAAGCACCTGCATTTTCTGCCGCTTGCCCGCCAATAACGGTAATTGGAATTGGCACATCTTGTAAAACTTCCGAACGTCTTCTTGAGGTTACCACGATTTCATCAAGCTGTGTATCTTCAACTAAAGTGAGTTCAATTGGCGTATCTTGAAATTTTAGAACCTGGAAATCCTGAGGTTTATAGCCAACATAACTGACGCGAATATAAAATGGGGGTTGTTGTTTTGCATCTACAGCAAAAGTACCGTTAACATATGCAACAACTGCAATATTAGTGCCTCTAACTATTACGGTAGCACCTGGTATTGTAACGCCATTGGCTCCTTTCACAATACCTTTTATTGGATTTTGAGCAAATACAGCGCCGGCTGAAAGTATTAAAGAAAATAAAATAAGTAATCTTTTTTTCATGATTATATTAATGTGTTTGAGTTAGATTTTTAGTAATTGTTGTGTGTTCGAAACTGTTTTAATTGAGCGAATGAGTAACAACAATAATAATTTGATAGGTTTCGAGTGCTTCATTTCATTTTTAATTATATAAATCCTATAGATTAAGTAGACAAATATATTAAAAAAAAGGAATCGCCAAATTTTATTTTGTATAATTTATTTTTAAACTCAAAAGTTAGATTTAATTTTACACAGAAGCACAGCTTACTACCGTGGGTAGTAATTGACACAGAAGATTTAAAGCGAAATAATGAATGTAGTAATCTGCATTTTAGGTAAATACGCTTTTTCCCTCAAACTCGTCTTTCCCATGCAGATGGGAATCTTAATGCAATACACGTATAACACCACCTAACGAATTAGGATTTCTTGCAAATTAGGGAATGACGAAACGCTAAAACCAAACGCAAAACACCTCAAACTATTTTTCCTCAACTTGTCTTCTCCGTACAGGCGTGAATCTTAATACAAAAAAAGCGAGGCTATCTTTTCAGATGCATCGCTTTTTAAACTTTTTTTATTAAAATGGCTTCGTTCCTCGCAATCACAAGTGATTGAATTACCTTGTATAATTTGGTGCTTCTTTAGTAATTGTAATATCATGTGGATGACTTTCACGCATACCAGCAGCAGTAATTTGAACAAATTGAGCCTCTTGCAGAGCTTCGATGTTTGCTGCACCACAGTAACCCATACTTGCACGTAAACCACCAATGTATTGATACATTACTTCGGCTAATGTGCCTTTAAAAGGTACTCGACCAACAATTCCTTCAGGAACTAATTTTTTAATATCATCTTCTACATCCTGGAAATAGCGGTCTTTAGAACCTTGCTCCATTGCTTCGATAGAACCCATTCCACGGTAAGATTTAAATTTACGTCCTTCGTAAATGATGGTTTCACCCGGAGATTCTTCAACACCAGCGAATAATGAACCAGCCATAACCGTACTTGCACCCGATGCAATTGCTTTAGCGATATCGCCTGTATGTTTGATGCCTCCATCTGCAATAACCGGAACGCCAGTGCCTTTCAATGCTTTTGCGCATTCGTAAACGGCATACAATTGAGGAACCCCAACACCTGCAATAATTCTAGTGGTACAAATTGAACCCGGACCAATACCAACTTTAACGGCATCTGCACCAGCATCTGCCAAAAATTTAGCCGCAGAACCAGTTGCTATATTACCAACAATAATCTGTAAATCAGGGTATTTAGCTTTAACTTCTTTTAATTTATCTACAACACCTTTCGAATGTCCATGGGCTGTATCGATTGTGATTACATCCACTCCTGCATGAACTAAAGCATCCACACGTTGAAGTGTATCTGCAGTTACACCAACCGCGGCGCCTACACGTAAACGCCCACGCTCATCTTTACAGGCAGCAGGATAATCTTTAACTTTTGAAATATCTTTGAAAGTGATTAGACCGCTTAAATAACCATCTTTACTTACAACAGGTAATTTTTCTATTTTATAATTTTGTAGAATTTCTTCTGCCTGAACAAGTGTTGTACCTTCTGGTGCAATGATTAAATTTTCTTTAGTCATTACTTCGGCAATCGGTCTTTTCATATCCTTTTGGAAACGCAAATCGCGATTAGTAATTATGCCAACTAATTTATTATCGCTGCTTACTACCGGAATACCACCAATTTTGTGTTCCTTCATTATTTTAAAAGCATCGGCTACAACCGCAGTTTCTAGCAAAGTAACAGGATCTTGAATCATACCACTTTCGGAGCGCTTAACTTTTCGCACTTCTTCAGCTTGTCTTTCGATAGTCATGTTTTTATGTAACATGCCAATACCGCCGTTTTGTGCAATAGCAATAGCAAGTTCAGCTTCGGTTACTGTATCCATGGCTGCAGAAATCAATGGAACGTTAAGCTTAATTTTTTTTGTTAAGAAAGTGGCTGTATTTACATCGCGAGGCAGAATTTCTGAATATGCCGGTACCAAAAGTACGTCGTCATAAGTTAAACCTGTAGCAATAAATTTTGTGGAGTCGAGTTGCATAGCAAATAAATTACGATTTATTATTTGCCAGGCAAAGATAAGAAAATATGCTGGAAATAAAAGCTTAAAATATATTATAGATAAATATTAAGGTTTGTTGACAAAGCATTAAGTAAAATTTAAATAATGTTTTCTGATTCTAAAATTTCCGAAATTTCTTTACCTGAGATAGAATCCCTTACACCTTTACTATAAATGTTAACTAAAAAAACAGTCTTTTCAACAATTTTTACAAATGAGATTATTCTAACAACTCCACTTTTACCTTTATTTTTTGATGAAATCGCAATTCGAATTTTATAGACATCATTACCCAAAGATGTTCATTTAGTTTGATTTTCTTGAAGTTCTTTACCCAAATCACTTAGCTCATTGTATAAAGAGGGGTATTTTTTGATTAACTTTTTTGCTTCCTTTTTGAAGGTAGCCGTAAGAACGATATCATACTTCATTCAGAAAATCTTCTAAAGATATACCACTCATCTTTCCTTTTTGAATGAACGCTACTTCCTTAAAACCTTGTTTAAGATCTTCATATACTTGAGTGTTTTTAGATTTTGCTATCTTCTTACTTAAATCTTTCTTGATTTCAAACTTAACATTAAAAGCCTTAACAACAGCCTTTAGTGCCTCTATTTAGTCAGTAGTTGTAGGATGTGCTATAAAAATACTATCCGTTTGCATAATCGTTTATTCTTCTCTTGATTTAATATACAAATTAACAATTACAATTAAATAATTGGTATGGAGGAAAACTATTTTATATTAACATTCTTGTTATAACTCTCCCTACTTCTTCCCTACTACAACCTCGGTAAAAGTTTCTGTTGTTAAATATTTATTTGCTAAATCTTTGATTTCTTTAGCTGTAATGGTTTTAACTTTGTTAATGTAGTTTTCGTAATAACTGTAATCCAAGCCGGAAAAGTAGATGTTTTTAAACTTATCAGCATGAGAAAATACATTTTCTAAACTGCCTAGCATAGAACCTAACATATAATTTCTTACTAAGCCAAGCTCTTCATCTTCCACCAATTCGTTTTTTAATAAATCAATTTCTTTGTAAATTTCTCTTAATGCAGCAGAACAAACATCAGCACCAACTTCTGTTGCTACAAAAAAGTAACCTGCATTTTTTAAAGAAACAATTCCAGACCCAATGCCATAAGTATAGCCTTTATCCTCACGGATATTATTCATCAAACGTGAACCGAAATAACCACCCAAAACGCAATTTAAAATTTGCAAACCTGCAAAATCTTCATGCTTACGGTTTATTGCCAACTGACCAATGCGAATGGCAGATTGTAATGATTCAGGCTTTTCTTTATAAACATCGCTTTTTTTGGCCAAATCGAAAATGAAGTTATTTTTAACTGAATCACTTTTTTCCCAATCTTTTCCAAACTCTTCGTTCAACAGAGAAAAACTTTGATCATCGAATTTACCTGCAACAACAATTGTACAGTTATTAGGTGTATATGCAGCTTTAAAATAATCAATCAAGTCATCACGTTTTAAAGCATCGTAATGTTTTAATTGAATATCAACTCCATAAGCCGTATCGCCAAATAAAGCATGCGAAAACTCTTTACGAGAGAGAATATCGTTCTTTTGTAAGTTAACCTGTAATTTTTGTTTTTGATTTTGGATATAAATATCTAGCTCCTTTTGCGGGAACTGACTATCTGAAAGCACATCTTTAAAAATAGGTAAAACTGAAGCTAAATGTTTATTCAGCGTATAAAGTGTAACAGTAGAGTGGTCTTGTCCGTATTCAGTTTGAAAAAATGCACCATAAAAATCTATTTGCTCTGCAATTTCTTTTGCCGAAAGTTTACCTGTTCCATTGTTTAGCAATGCGTTAACCGCAATTGCCTGTAAAGGTTTTTCACGATTCCAGTTAACATTATCAAAGATAAATTCAATTCGAACCAAATCCTGCTCCCCTGAATAAACCGTGAAAACAGGCGTTCCATTATCTAAAATACTTTGCTTAGGATGGATAAAATTTATGATTGACACCTGCTTAAAATCAGGTGCTTGAGTACGATTAAGCATTTTTATTTGATATTATTTGTTTTTTAATTGCTATGAAGCTTGCATAATCTTATGCGTTAATATTGGTAGCTGGTAAGCTTACAAAGGTTTCTTCAGTTAAGTAATATAATGTTGATGCTGAATTTTTATCGAAAGTTTCACCAGATATTCTTTTGATATCTTCTGCCTCGACTTTCAAATATTGAGCTGCTTCCTTATTTAAAATATCAGCATCGCCAAGTAGTTCATAATAAGCTAAATTCATTGCTTTATCCAACAAGCTCATCTCTGAGAAGACTAAAACAGACTCTACTTTATTTTTTACTTTGGTTAACTCGTTAGCTGCAACCAGTTCGGTTTTTATTTTTTCGAGCTCTTCCCAAATTGCAGCCTCTGCCCTTTCAATTGAAACGCCTTCAATAAGCTTTCCTTCTACAATAAATAAGCCCGGGTCTAAACTACTTGATATGTAAGCATTGATATCACTGAAAAGCTGTTGCTCTTTAAGCAAGCTATTATGCAACCTTGATGATTTTCCTCCAGATAGTATATCAGAAAGTAAATCGTAAGCATAATAGTCATCACTCAATCTTCCAGGGGTTTTAAATGCAATGTAAATTGCATTAAGTGGAACATTAGCCTTAACAGTTTCAAATCTTGCTTCTATTTGCTTATCTTCCTGTGGTATATTTCTATTGTATTTTTCTCCGGATGGAATTGGTTCAAACCATTTTTCGGCAAGCTTTTTAACATCTTCAGTTTTAACATTTCCACCAATAACTAAAATTGCATTTTGAGGATTGTAGTGTTTTTGAAAAAAGGCCTTTACATCAGTAATTTTAGCATCTTCGATATGCGAAAGTTCTTTACCAATTGTCGCCCAGCGATAAGAATGTTTTTTATAAGCCAGCGGACGTAACTTCAACCATATATCGCCATAGGGCTGGTTAAGATAGCGTTGTTTAAACTCTTCGCTAACCACGTTAATTTGCGTTTCTAAACTTTTTTCAGAAAAAGCAAGATTTAACATCCTGTCGCTTTCTAACCAAAAAGCCGTTTCAATGTTTTCTGCCGGTAAAGTGATGTAATAATTTGTAATATCATTACTAGTGAACGCATTATTTTCGCCGCCTACACGCTGCAAAGGCTCATCGTAATTGGGAATATTTACCGACCCACCAAACATTAAATGTTCGAATAAATGTGCAAAACCTGTTTTTTCCGGATCCTCATCTCGAGCTCCAACGTCATATAAAATATTTAAAACTGCCATTGGAGTTGTAGCATCTTCATGTACCAAAACTTTTAAACCATTTGCCAGTGTAAAGCGATTAAAATCTACCATTATCTAATTTTAGAAGTGTAAAGATATTATTTTAGATTGTTAGTTTTTTAGTTGGTTTGTTTTTTGGTGAGTTAGTTTGTTTAGGTTTTTAACTTTTCAGGTGGTTAGTTGTTTGGATAATTGGCTGGCAATTGATATAATAAAGCTTTCAAATTATAAATTATTAATGAGATATGAAATTTACAAAGCGAAACACCAAAAAACTAAACTATCAATAGAGTCGTTACTTTAACAAAAACAAAAAAATAACTAACCTCGCAGCGCTAACAAACCAAAAAACCATTTAACTAACCATCTAATCAGATTTGACATCTAACAAACCAAAAAACCAATTAACTAACTAACCAATTCTTATCTTTGTACTATGAATACAGCCGATTTACTACAAAGGGCACTACATTTCGAATTTTTAAGTCAGGAAGAAGGGGTGCATCTGTACCACCATGCCGACACAGCATCACTAATGTTTGTAGCCAACGAACTTAGAAAAATCCAGGTTCCAAGCGGTAAGGTAACCTGGCAAATTGATAGAAATGTAAATACGACGAACGTTTGTATTGCCAATTGTAAATTCTGTAATTTTTTTCGCAGGCCCGGTCATGATGAAAGTTATATTACCGATATTGAAACTTACAAAGTTAAAATTGAGGAAACCTTCCGTTTGGGTGGCGATCAATTGCTTTTACAAGGCGGCCATCACCCCGATTTGGGTTTAGCTTTTTATGCTGATTTATTTAGAAAACTAAAAGAATTATATCCTGATTTAAAGCTTCATGCTTTAGGTCCGCCGGAAATTGCACACATTGCAAAATTAGAAGGCATAAGCCATACCGAAGTTTTAAAAGCTTTAAAAGAAGCAGGTATGGATTCTTTACCTGGTGCAGGAGCTGAAATTTTAAATGATCGGGTTAGGCGCTTAATATCTAAAGGTAAGTGTGGTGGCCAAGAATGGCTTGATGTAATGAGGGCTTGCCATCAATTGGACATTACCACATCTGCCACGATGATGTTTGGCCATGTTGAAACCATTGAAGAACGTTTTGAACATTTGGTTTGGATTAGACAGGTACAAAGTGAAAAACCTGCAGATGCAAATGGATTTTTAGCATTTATTCCATGGCCTTTTCAGGATGATGGAACTTTATTAAAAAGATTAAGAGGCATTACTAACGATGTTACTGCTGATGAATATATCCGCATGATTGCATTGAGCAGAATTATGCTGCCTAATATTAAAAACATACAGGCAAGTTGGTTAACTGTTGGTAAAGCAACCGCACAATTGTGTTTACACGCAGGCGCTAACGATTTTGGTTCGATTATGATTGAAGAAAACGTAGTTTCTGCTGCAGGTGCACCACATAGGTTTACGTCAAATGGTATTCAGCAATCAATTAAGGCAGCAGGTTTTGAGCCGCAACTTCGCGGACAAAAATATAACTACAGAGATTTGCCAGAACATTTGGAAGAACAAGTGATAACTTATTAAGATTGGAATTATTGAATGAGTGAATTTTGAATGAGTGATTTATTGAATGATTGGATGAGTGATTTACTGTATGACAGAATAATTTTAATATCTAGAATTTAAATCTCCAAAAACACAAATAGACAAAATTCTTTTTTTATTAAACTTGCAAAACAGGCCCAAATTTCTTCCAATTACCAAAGTAAACTAAACCCTTTTGAAGCGGCATCCTTTTTTGCTTTTTCGGCTAAAAAGATATAGCGGAAAGAGGGGGTGCCGTAAATTGAAAACCTGAGCTTGCTTTTCAAAAAAATAAATAATTGATATTATTGAAAATCCTTAAATCTTGTAAATTCTACCCAACAAATTAAGGTAAGTAATCCTAAGCCACACCTTAATGATATAATCTTGAAAATTCTTTAATCATTTAAATCTTCGCCAAAAAAAAGGGAAGTAAAACCTAAGTTCTACCTCCTTACCTTAAACCAAACATTACCTAATCAATAATGTAACTATTTTATTTTATGATAATTTTTTTCCTGGCATTAAGAATAAATTCGCGATAGTAATAACTGCCGCTCTATCTAATGGTTCATCAAAACATTCTACAGCTGCAGCTTTAGTAACTGCTGTTCCATTAATACCAACAATATTGATACCTGCTTGAACTGTTAAATCTTCACCTGCGTAAACTGCATCTACTTGAGGCACACCAGAATCATTTGCTTGTCCGCTTGCTCCTAAACTAACGTAAGGCTTGTATACTGCAGAACCTGCTGCTAGAGCTGTACGCATACCACGAATATGTGCCGCATGACGAGCCTCTACTGAGTGGATTTGCAAAGCTGTTGTTAAAGCTGCATTTTTTACTAAAAAGCCTGCTTGTCCTTTATAAGCTCTTACGCCAGTATCTTCAAATCCTTGAGCTACAGCTAAAAATGTTCCGTAATCACTAAATACAGTTGGGAAAGTTCCTCCCGCAGTAAAATCAGTATCTGAATAAGGAATCGGTGCTCTCGCAGAAGCTCCTAATGCACCTTTTAGTAAATTTACGTGAGCTAATTCGTGATCACGAATTAATGTAATTGCTGCTAACGGAGCACCCGATGGAATTGGTGTTGGTACTGGAGCTGCTAAAGCGTGATTATAAAAGTTGTATTCTAAATACTCTAATGATAAAGCAAAGTTTAATACATCTGTTACAGAAGTTGGTGTGGTTTGACCATATGCTTTTTGAAATAAAGATCCCATTGCTAATGGTAATGCAGCTAAAGATATTTTTTTACCCATGTTAAAAAAATCTTTCATAGCTGTTCTACGTGGACTTAATCTTTCATAGATCTCGCCATCCACTTTTTCAATTTCTTCTAATATATTTACGATATTCATGTTTTCTTAGTTTAGGAGATTATAAATTAATTACGTTAATTTTTGTTTTGATGTATTTACCAGCGGCAGCTAGTACAACATCTGGTGCAAGCGCCATATCTAATGCAGTTGCTGTTGCAACCTGTGGGGCTGTTGCAAATGATCCTGGAGAAACCAAATCGCGAATATATGCCGCGTGACGAGCCTCTACTGATACAATTTTACCCGCAAGCAATAAATAAGTTGTATTAGAAATTCTTATACCAGCACCATTGTATGCACCAACTCCTAAATCTTCAAAAGCCATCGCAGCGCCTAATACACTCGCTCTATCTGTAAAGTTAATACTAGAAAAATCGACTTCTAAGCTACCAATTGCAGCGGTACTTAATGCATTTTTAAAAAATTCTCTGTGTGCAATTTCGTGAAACTGAATGTCTTGGAAATATGCTTTTTCTGCTGCTGAAAAACTAGCTGGAGGTGCTGAAGCAACTTTAATGTAAAAAGCAGCTTCTAATTGCTCTAAAGCATAAGCATAATTTAATACACCAAAATCATCTTTAAAATCTAACGTTGCACCTGAATTCATATCAGTATAACCACGATCTTTTTTACAACCTGCGGCAACTAATGCTAATCCGGCAGCACTTACTCCGGCATACTGTAGAAAAGACCTGCGGCCTAAACTACCATTAAATAAACTTTCTTCCTGAAGTTCATCTTTAATTTTTAGTTCAGTGTTTTTCATAATTTTTTTTATGTTTAGGGGTTTTTATTCCTGTTTTGCTGATATATACGTGACAATTATATAGACGGTTTTTTAATTATACATTTTTTTTTATAAGCCGTTTTTAATACATTCACAAACCTATTGCTATGACTACACTAAAAGCTATAATTGTTGATGATGAAGAGTTTGCACGCTCATCTCTTTTTTTCCTGATACAGCAAAACTGTCCGGCAATAGAAATTACGGGTATAGCCCGCTCAGTTGCCGAAGCGAAAGATATTTTGGCCCATCATCCTATTAATTTAATTTTTTTAGATATTGCTATGCCTGGCGGAAATGGCTTCGAACTAATACCCGATGCACAACAGCACAACGCTGCTGTAATATTTACAACAGCCTTTGATCAGTATGCATTAAAAGCGATAAAAGCCAACGCCTTAGATTATCTGTTAAAACCAATTGATATTGATGAATTAGAAACCGCCGTAGATAAAGTTTTAGAATATACAAGATTGCACCAAACTATCGATAAAAAAGATGAACGCATTACAAATCTGGCATCCAGCTTAATGAACCGTACGGAAATACGAAAGTTAACACTTCCTTATGGCCAGGGATTCAAAATGATTGATGTTGATGATATAATTTATATTGAGGCAGACAGTAATTATTCTGTTTTTCATTTAAGCAACCATGATAAAATAACCGTTTCGAAAGTATTAAGAGAGTTTGAAGAACTTTTACCTTCCGATCAATTTGTTAGAATACATAAATCGAGCATTATAAATTTGAATCATTTAAAAGAATACAATTCGAAAAATGGTTTGCAGGCTTTTCTTAAAAATGGAGAAAGCATTAGCGTATCAAGAAGAAGAGCCAGTGATTTTTTCGAAAAAATAAAACTTTTTACCAAATCCAATGGTGAGCATTAGTAGAACTGATTCTGGATTTCTTTCGGCTTTTATCCGATATTTTAATACAAAAAATGTATTCCGGCTTAGTTTGATTTTTATTTTATTTTTCAAATCAGGTGTTTTAGAAGCAACTGCACAAACAACTTATTTACCACATTATACCTCTAAAAACGGACTTCCAAGTAATAACTGCTTTTATATTTTACAAGATAAAAAAGGTTTCATCTGGATTGCAACCGATGCAGGCCTAAGTCGTTTTGATGGTACAAACTTCCAAAATTTTACAATTGATGATGGTTTGCCCGACACTCAAATTCTACAGATTAAGGAAGACAAAGAAGGAAGACTTTGGTTTTTAGCACTTAACGGCCAGTTAAGCTACTTAGAGGATGGAAAATTTTACAACCGAAACAACAACAAACTTTTAAAAGAATTAAATTCTAATACGGTTATTGTTTCATTTCTTGAGGATGGGAAGGGAAGAATCTGGCTTGGAACAAATTCTAATCTAATAATATTTTGGGATGGAAAATCAGTTAAAAAATTTATTTCATCAAAAATAAACAAACAATTTACCAACGCTTTTCTTCATGAAGATGAACAAGGAAATATTTACGCTTACAGTGATTTAAGCACTCAAATATACAATGGAAAGGGTTTTTCGATAGTAAATAATATGGTAAATCCTTTATCGTATATGACTGCGTTTAATACATCAAATCGATCGTTGTATTATTTAGATGAAAAAGGCTTAAAGCTATACCAAAATGGTTCAGTTAAAAATTTAATTGCTATACCTGATAATCTGCTTAAAAATATGGCAGGTTATTTTTATTACGATAATACAAATAAAGAAGTATGGCTAGCCAGTAACAATGGCGCATTGGTAATGAATCAAAATGGCAAAACGGTGATGTATCTGCAAGGAATTTCCGTCAATCAATCTGTAAAAGATAAAAGCAGTAATATGTGGTTTGCTACAAATCAGGGAATTTACATGCTGCCAAACATTAATTCGAGGCTTTCAATAATTGATGCAGAATCGGGTTTAAGTAGTAACGTTATTAAAAGTATTACTAAAGACGATAAGAACAGGCTTTGGCTCGGCACTGATGATGCGGTTATTGATATCCTGAATATTAAAAATTTCGAAATTGATGAAATTGGTTTAGATGACTACAAGAAATATAAAACAGTAAAACAAATTACTTATGATGCAAGAAATGAAGCGATATACTTTTCTTCTGATTACGGCTTAGGTGTTTTTAAAAATATTTATAAAACTAAAAATGATGTTAAGTACCTAAAGGAAACAAACAACTCAATGTTTGTAATTAAACATTTCAGTTTGAGTGAAACAAACAACCAATTGGCAATGGCACTTTCTTCAGGTGTTGTATTTTTATCAGACAGGATGAACAAGCTTGAATTTAATGCAGCAAAATACCGTGAAAAAGAAGATTTTTTTAAATATAGATCTTATCACGTTTTTTACGACAGAAACGGTGGCCTGTGGTTTTCTAATGTAGATGGTTTATCTGAGTTTTCAAAAGGAAGGCTAATTCATCATTATAAAAACAATCCATTGCTTACGAAAAGAATAAATGATATACAGCAATTGCCTGATGGTACTTTAATTTTAGCAACAGATGGATATGGAATTTTATTTTATAAAAAAGGAAAAATATTTCGTCAAATTACTCAGAAAGATGGTTTAACCAATGATATATGTACAAAGCTTTTTATAAAAAATAATGAAATATGGGCACTAACGAATAAAGGCGTAAATAAAATTTCTGATTATACGAACAAAACCGAAGTTATAAACTTCGATTATGGAAAGGATTTGCTTACCGAAGATGTAAATAACCTATATATTGACGACAGTACGGCATATTTCGCTACAAATAAAGGCCTCATTCTATTTAAATATAACAATAAAAATACAGTCAAAAGTCAACCAAAGGTTTATATAACCTCTATAATAAAAGATGGAGAACGTTTATCTACGAGTAAAGATAATTTCACATTCGAAAGTGGAAACAATACAATATTATTCACTTTTGGAGCAGTTGATTTTACCACAAGTGATATTACCTTTCGCTACCGTTTAAATGAAAATACAACCTGGTTAGAAACCAGAACTCGCCGTTTAGATTTTTCAGCATTACAGCCTGGCGATTATCTTTTCGAAGTTAGTGCAAAAAGTCAAAACAATAATTGGGGACCTTCTGCAAAGATTTCATTTACTATTAAAAAGCATTTCTGGCAAAGCCTGTGGTTTCTTTCAATTTTAATTCTTTTGGTTGGTTATGTTTTCTACAAATTGGCAGTTTATATTACCAGAAGGCAAAAAGATAAAGAGCAACAGCAATTACGACTAAAAAACAGGATTCTGATGTTAGAACAACAAGCATTACAAGCAATGATGAACCCGCATTTTGTTTTTAACGTAATGAATTCAATTCAACATTATATTAACACACAGAATACCTCTTCAGCAAACAAAGTTTTAACTGGTTTTGCAAGGCTTATAAGAAAGAATCTGGAAATTTGTACTAAAAGTTATATTACATTGGAAGAAGAGTTGGAGTATTTAAATTTATACCTAAAGCTTGAAAAAAATCGTTTTGGCGAAAAACTTAGTTATGTAATAAATGTTGATAAGGAAATTGATAAGGACGAAACTTTAATCCCATCAATGTTATTACAGCCCTATGTAGAAAACGCAATATGGCATGGTATAATGCCAAAAGAAATTGGTGGTGAAATTCAAATTAATATAAATTTAAAAGAGCATTATCTTAGTATCGAAATTATCGATGATGGTATAGGTATAGAAAATTCTTTGAAAGGCAAAAAGGATAAACACATCAGTAAAGGAATGCAACTAACCCGCGAAAGATTAAACCTTTTAGGCCAGATTGAAGCAAAACCTATACAGTTAAATGTACATCAAAATGCCGAAAATGGTACAACTGTTTCCATTTCAATACCACTAAAATAAAAATATTACCGTTTACTCAATTATTAATACCACTCACTAAATAGAAATAACGTTGCATAGTGTTTAGCCTTAAACTTGTGCTATAAATAAACGATAGTGTTTATCAAAACGTTCTTATAGAATTGATATAGATATTTAATAACCTAACCTAAAACTATATCTTAATTCAGGTTTCATTTGTGTGTTAAGAAGCGGTCTTGTTTTTAAAAGCGAGACCGCTTTTTTTTGATCAAAAATTTTACTTTTGTTAATGCCCCAAAATACCTCTACCAAGCATATTGAAGCGCTTATATTCTCTTCTGTTCAAAGCATTAGTGTACAAGAAATTGTTTTAGCATTAACTGCAGTATTTGAACAAGAACATACTGAAACGCAGATTTTTGAAAGTTTAAATGAAATTAGCGAAAAATATAGCGATGATAGTTTTGTAATCGAATTAGTAAATATTAATAAAGGCTATCAGTTTTTAACAAAAAAAAATTACCATCAAACCGTAAATCAACTTCAATTACACCGCTCGAAGAAAAAATTAAGTCAGGCAGCAATGGAAACACTTGCCATAATTGCATATCGCCAACCCATTACAAAATTAGAGATAGAACAAATTCGAGGTGTAAATTCTGATTATTCAGTTCAAAGACTTTTAGAAAAAGAATTAATCAGCATTGAAGGAAAGGCAGAAACACCGGGCAGACCAATTTTATATACAACAAGCACCTTATTTATGGATTATTTCGGTCTAAATAATTTATCTCAACTCCCCCAATTAAAAGATATCACTCGGGAAGAAAATACAATTGGAGAAACAGCAGAATAAATTAATTTTAATTTGTTTACAACCAGATTGTTATTAAAAAAAGTTTTTTCGTATTTTTAAAGTATAAAAGCAATATTTATTTTTGTTGTATGAAAACTCCAAAGAAATCCCTGGAAAAACCGACTACTAAAAAAGAAGTAGAAGATAATGAAGATTTTGAAGATGATGCAGATTTAAAACCTGCTAAAAAATCGCAAGATGACGATGATGGCGACGATTTTGATGTGCCTTTAGATGATTTGGATAATTTCGATAATTTTGATGAAGAAGACGACGATTACTAATTTTTAAAAAACTATATATTTGAAAAAGCATCCGACCGCTTGGTAGGATGCTTTTTAATTTTAAAATCTGCCCATGCAAATTACACAAGTAAGCAATTCATCACTAAAAAACGATTTCTTAGAAACACCAAAAATCCTTTATAAAAACGACAGAAACTGGATTTGTCCTTTAGATTCGGAAGTAGAAAATGTTTTCGACCCTAAAAAGAATAATTTCTTTAATCACGGAAAATGCATCCGATGGGTTTTAAAAGATGATAATGGAAAACTAATCGGCAGAGTTGCCGCATTTATAAACGAAAAAAAAGCATTCAATTACGAACAACCAACCGGCGGTATGGGCTTTTTCGAATGTATCGATGATATAAATGCCGCTTTTTTACTATTTGATACCGCTAAAGCATGGCTAATAGAAAATGGAATGAAAGCCATGGATGGACCTATAAATTTCGGTGAAAACGATAGTTTTTGGGGCTTATTGGTTGAAGGTTTTACGCCACCATCTTTCGGCATGAATTATAATTTCCCTTATTATGAAAAGTTTTTTGATACTTATGGTTTTGTAAAAGAATATGAACAACTTACCAATCACATTAACTTAACCATCCCTTTTCCAGAAAGATTTACTAAAATTGCCAATTGGGTAAGAAATAAGCCAGGTTATACTTTTGAATATTTCAGCAAAGCAAATTCAGAAAAATACATAGCTGATTTGATGGAAATTTATAATGACGGCTGGCAAGATTTTGAAAATTTCGTACCGATTAAGAAAGAAACTTTAGAAGAGAGTTTTAAAAGTATGGAACCAATAATGGATGAGCATTTGATTCAATTTGCTTATTTTAACGGTGAGCCAGCATCATTTGTTGTACTTATTCCTGATGCAAACCAAATGATTAAAGGTTTTAATGGAAAACTCGGTTTATTAGAAAAGTTAAAATTCGCTTACAGGCGTTGGGTAGGCGTTACACGCATGAGGGCAATTGTAATGGGTACCAAACCAAAATTCCAAAAACACGGTTTAGAATCTGTATTGTTTATAAGCCTAGGCGAATATGTGTTACCAAAAAATCAATATAAAGAATTGGAATTGAGTTGGGTTGGCGATTTTAATGAGCAAATGATTGCAATCCATAAAGCAACTGGCGCAACATTTGGCAAAAAGCATTTAACAATGAGGAAGGTTTTTTAGGAGCAAAGATAAAGGAACAAAGAGCAAAGGGAAAGGAACAAAGAACAAGGATAAAAGAGCATTTGCTCTTCATCTTTATTCTTTGTTTCTTATTCTTTATCAACGTTCTCAACGCAACTCAGATTCCCAATTTATCATAAAGATCAATCACTTTTTTACGAAGTTTAGTTAATTCCTCATCTTTTTCTACCATTTCTTTTTTCAATATAGAAATTTCATCGGTTGAATTTTGAAATTCACCATCACCAGAAATAATTTGATGAACAGAAACTTTGAATGTTTTTGCAATTTGAAGCAAACGAGAAATATTTAAATCGGTTTGTCCGGTTTCTATTTTGCAAAAAGCCGGTGTAGAAATATTAATCATTCTGGCTGCTTCAGCCTGACTCAGGCCTAACTCTATCCTACTCTGTTTAATATTTTCTCCAATACTTTTCATTTATTTGTTGATAACTAATGAAAATTTATCTCGATAATGCTCCAGCCAATTCAGGCAAATCAAAGCCTGCATAATTGCCAGAACTCATCATTAATAAATTTGCATTTTTATAATTTAGGCTAAGCAAATAAGCCTTTAATTTAGAAGCGTCATTAAAAAATTTTAGATTTTCGTTTGAGAAAGCTTCCTGCACATCCATTTCAGAAAACGGTTCCATCCTCTTTTGCTCAAATGATTTCAAATCTATAAAAACTATTGCGTCATCGGCTTTATCCATCGAACCTGCATATTCCTTTAAGAAATCTTTATTCAAACTACTAAAAGTATGCAACTCTATACAAGCGATTAATTTTCGATTTGTAAATTGAGCTTTAACAGCTTCTATTGTGGCTTTTAATTTAGATGGGGAATGCGCAAAATCTTTATAAACGTTTGTCAGTTCATCAGTAAATATTACTTCTAACCGTTTCGCAGCACCAGTAAAAGATGAAATGGCTTTATTAAATTCTAAGTCATTAATTTTTAATTCTGCACAAACTAACTTAGCAGCATTAAGGTTCATTAGATTATGGTCGCCAAAAATCTTTAATTCTGTATGCTCAGGTTGCAAATAAGTGATTCCGTTTTCAATGACATGAGCAGGAATTAAATATCCAATTTTGATAATTTTAGCTGTTGATTTTTCTACAATCTCATTCAAATCTTCATCAGCTTTGCAATAAATTAAGGTTCCACCTTCTTCAATCGTATTGATAAATTTATCAAACTGAGCGGTGTAATCTGCATATGTTGGGAATACATTTATATGATCCCATGCAATTCCGCTTATCACAGCAACATTGGCTTTATAAAGATGAAATTTTGGTCTTCTATCAATTGGAGATGATAAATATTCATCACCTTCTATAACCATTATTGGGGCTTCTTTAGTTACTTTTACCATAGTTTCAAAACCTGCAAGCTGAGCACCAACCAGGTAATCAAAATCACGCTTATAGTAATTCAACACGTGTAAAATCATGCTGGTAATTGTCGTTTTACCATGACTACCACCAATTACCACACGTAATTTATCTTTACTTTGCTCGTAAATATATTCAGGATAAGAATATATTTTCACACCTAATTCCTGCGCTTTTACTAATTCAGGATTATCAATTCTGGCATGCATGCCTAAAATTACAGCATCTAAATCTTTAGATATTCTGTTTTCATCCCAACCTATTTCTGCTGGCAATAAACCATATTTATCCAAACGGGATTTTGCCGGCTCAAATATCACATCGTCAGAACCTGAGATTTGATAACCTTTTTTATGAAGAGCAATGGCCAAATTGTGCATGGCACTGCCACCTATTGCTATAAAATGTATGCGCATATAAATTAATTTTGAATGAGTGAATTATTGAATGAATGAATGTATGCATTAGCATTCTATCATCCGCTCAATCAATCATTCTATCATTTTTTTTCAAACTGGGCCGCAACCCAATCGCTATTTTGCTTATGATCAATGTATTTAATACCATATTTAGCGCATTCTGCAGTAATCATTCCTAAATCAGGGTCGAGGTAAAAGCCACTAAAAAAGATTTTGCCTTCTGGTTTCAGAACTTCAGTATATCGGCTAATCTGATCTAATAAAATATTCCTGTTGATGTTCGCTAAAATAATATCGTATTGCTCATCAGGAATAACTTCTTTGCTTCCGCATAAAGCACTTAGATTTTCGACATGATTTAATGTTGCATTTTCTATTGTACTTTCGAAGCAAATATCATCATAATCGATAGCCATTAAATTTTTAGCCCCAAGTTTTGAAGCAAGAATTGCTAAAATCCCTGTACCGCAGCCCATATCTAAAATTGATTTATCTTTTATATCGCCAGCCAAAAGGTACTGCATCATCATTGTAGTGGTTTGATGATGCCCGGTTCCGAAAGCCATTTTCGGGTCGATCACGATCTCATAAGGATAAGATGGCTGAGGCTCATGAAAAGTTGCCCGAACGTAGCAAACATCATCAATAATTAACGGACTAAAATTCTTTTCCCACTCTGCATTCCAATTTTCATCAGCCACACCTTCTAAGGTGTAATTCGTTTGAAAATCTTCTGCATAATTTATAAGCAGTTGTTTCAACTCCTGTTCATTAAAATTCTCCTTAATAACGAATCCTGTAAACCCACCCTCACTATCTTCAAAAGTATCGAAACCTAAATCTGCAAGGTCGCTAATTAGCAAATCCTGCTGATAATCTTCAATACTTTTGAATTTGAATATTGCTTTTATGTATTGCATTAGCTGTTTAAAGCTTTAATAATATCCGTAAAATCACGTGATTTTAATGATGCGCCACCAATTAATCCACCATCAATATCTTTTTGTGCAAATAAACTTGCAGCATTACCCGGATTACAACTTCCACCATATAAAATTGTGGTATCATCTGCTACGTTGAAACCATAATTAGCTTCTATTTCGCTACGTATAAATGCGTGTATATCTTGTGCTTGCTCAGGTGATGCTGTTAAACCTGTACCAATAGCCCAAACTGGTTCGTAAGCGATAACGACTTTTCTAAAATCTTCTTCAGTTAAGCTAAAAATGCCATTAACCAATTGTTTTTTTAGAATTTCATAATAGCTACCATTGTTACGTTCATCTAAAGTTTCGCCGATGCAGAAAATTGGTTTTAAATTATTTGATAAAGCAATTTTAGTTTTTGCAGCCAATAACTCATCACTTTCTGCCTGGTATTGTCTACGTTCAGAATGACCTAAAATAACGTATTCAGCACCAATAGATTTTACCATTTTTGCAGAAATTTCGCCTGTGTAAGCTCCGTTTTCTTTATCGTGAATATTTTGAGCACCGATAGCAACATCACTACCACCCAATTTTGATAAACTGTTTAAATGAATAAATGGGGCACAAATAATAGCAAGCTGATCGCCTTGGCGCTCATCTTTTACCATATTTACAATTTCACTGAATAACGAAACTCCTTCGTTATAATCTAAATTCATTTTCCAGTTTCCTGCAACTATTTTTTTTCTCATCTAATTATTATTTATTGGTTTGGATGATTGTTTTCAATCAAAATATATTTTAAAAATGTCTGTATTCTTCTGTTAACTCAAAAACCTTATTCAAAATCGCTTTTTCGATTTCATCAAAAGGTAAATCCCTTCTGGCATAAACTTTCTCGGCAGTTTCAAACATTTTATTAATGCTGTAAACTTCAAATCCATGAGCACCTCCCCATGCAAAATCAGGAATGAAATTACGAGGGAAACCAGCGCCAAAAATGTTGGCACTAACACCTGCAACAGTACCAGTATTAAACATAGTATTGATACCGCATTTAGCATGGTCTGCCATAATTAAACCGCAAAACTGCAATCCTGTTTTACGAAAAGTTTGTTCATTATAATCCCAAAGCCTAACATCTGCATAATTATTTTTCAAGTTAGAATTGTTACTATCGGCTCCGATATTACACCACTGCCCAATAACTGCATTCCCTAAATAACCTTCGTGTCCTTTTGATGAATAACCCCAAATTACCGCATTATTAATTTCTCCGCCAACCCTACTGTACGGACCGATGGTTGTGTTTGGATAAATCTTGGAACCCATTTTTACCGATGAATTTTCACATAAGGCAAAAGAGCCGCGAATGTTACTGCTTTCCCAAACCTGGCTGTTTTTTCCTAAATAAATTGGTCCTTGCAAGCTATTAAAAACAGAGCACTCTGCAGTAGCACCTTCTTCAGCAAAAATATTATCGCCTAAAAAAGTATTTGTTGAACTTAAATTAGCAGAAATTCTGCCTTTGGTTAGCAGATCAAAATCTTTTTTTAACTCGGTACCGTTATTTGTAAAAATATCATCAGGATAAACAATTCTAATGAAATCTTTATCATATTGATATTCATTATTAAATGTCACCAATTCTGAATTATCTGCATCATGATAATGGCCGATAAGAATACCGCCTTTAATTAGTACCTCCCCAACTTTTAAAGCAGTTAAGGCATCCAGCAATGCTTCGTCTGGACAAATAGAGCCATTTATATATAATGTAGCATTTGGCTTAGAAGGGTATTTTTTTGATAAATATTCTTGAGTTTCAAAACCAAAATCTGCATTTAAATATTTAGCCCATTTTTCGGCAATGGTTAAAATACCTATCCTTAAATCGGCCACAGGCCTGGTAAAAGTAAGAGGACGTAATGATTCCCAACTTGAATCATCAAACAGATTGATTGTCATAAGCAACAAAAATAAAAAAAGTCCCGATGCTTTTGGCAAAGGGACTTTAAAAAATGCTTTTTACAGCTAAAATTATTTCTTAGCGTAACGGTTTTTGAATTTATCAATACGTCCTGCAGTATCAACCAATTTCATTTTACCAGTATAAAAAGGGTGCGACATGTGAGAAATCTCTAATTTATAAAGAGGATACTCATTACCATCTTCCCATTTAATAGTTTCTTTTGTATCTACGCAAGATTTTGTTAAGAAAGCATATTCGTTTGACATGTCTTTAAAAACAACTGGTCTGTAGCTTGTAGGGTGCAAATCTTTTTTCATTTGAATATTATTTTAGTTATTTGTGTTGAAAGCATCAAGAACATTTTTGCAATTTGCTGGCAACAACGCTTATGACCTTCCTGTTAGTCTTTTCTATCTCTATTTTAGAGGATGCAAATATCTTAATTTTATTTATGAAATACAAACCTAAATTAGAATTTAAAATTATTGTTTTTTTTACAATCTATTTAATTAAAGTATTTATAATCTATATTTATTGTTCCAACCTCTTTAACCATCCCAATGAATAGAAGAAATTTTATCAAAAGCAGTACTGCTGCAGGTTTAATTACAACAATTGGTATACCAGCATCAGCCGCAATAGTTAGCGATGATAATTTAATAACTGAATTTAAAGATGATTTTGATTTAAATGAAGTTACGATAACCGAATTACAAAAATTAATGCAAAGCGGGAAAGCCTCTTCAAAATCCATCACAAAGCTGTATTTAAAAAGGATTGAAAAGATTGATAAAAGCGGACCGAAATTAAATGCAGTTATAGAAATAAATCCTGATGCTTTAAAAATTGCAGCAATACTGGATGAAGAACGAAAAGCAGGCAAAATGAGAAGTATAATGCATGGAATCCCTGTTTTAATTAAAGATAATATTAATACAGCGGATAAAATGCAAACAACTGCTGGCTCATTAGCTTTAGCAGGAAATATTGCTAAGGAAGAAGCTTTTATCGTTAAGAAACTTCGTGAGGCAGGTGCTGTAATTCTAGGGAAAACAAATTTGAGTGAATGGGCAAATTTCCGTTCAACACGCTCATGCAGTGGATGGAGTAGCCGTGGCGGACAAACGAAAAACCCATTTATTTTGGATAGAAGTCCGAGTGGTTCGAGTTCTGGTTCGGGCGCTGCAGTTTCTGCAAATCTTTGCGCCATCGCCATTGGAACTGAAACAAATGGTTCTGTGATTGCACCATCATCTTATAATGGGATTGTAGGTTTGAAACCTACTGTAGGCCTACTAAGTAGAAGCGGGATAATTCCAATATCTAAAACACAGGATACCGCTGGGCCAATGGGTAGAAATGTAACGGATGTTGCAATTTTACTTTCAACACTAGTCGGAATAGATAACAATGATCAGGTTACAAAAAATAGCCAAGGAAAATCGGAGAAAGATTATACCACATTTCTAAAAAATGATGCTTTAAAAGGAACAAAAATTGGTATTGAGAAATCATTCTTAACCGGACACGAAGGTGTGGTTACACTTTATAAGATTGCAATAGAAAAACTTAAAGAATTAGGTGCTGAAATTATTGAAATAGACCTTTTGAAAGAAATGAGGGTAATTGGTTCTGCAAGTTTTACGGTATTACAGTGCGAATTTAAAGATGGTGTAAATGCTTATTTGTCGAAAGCAAATGCAAAAGTTAAAACGTTAACAGAAGTGATTGCTTTCAATAAAGCAAATGTAAGTACAGCAATGCCCTATTTTAAGCAAGAAACTTTAGAAAGTAGCGATAAAGCGCCCGACATCAATAGTAAAGAATATAAAGAAGCATTAGAAAAAGTAATCTCCTCGAGGAAAATAATTACAGATTTAATGACAAAAAATAAATTGGATGCAATTGCAGGAACGAGTTATGGCATTCCATCGGGCATAGATTTATTTAACGGCGATTACAGCAATGGCTTTTATTTCTGTTCACCGGCTGCAATGGCAGGTTTTCCACATATTACAGTTCCAATGGGCAAAATTTACGAGTTGCCCGTAGGGTTATCAATTATGGCTGGGGCTTATGAGGAACCTAAAGTTTTATCAATGGCTTTTGCTTACGAGCAGGCAACTAAACACAGAACGGCACCAAAATTTATTAAATCATCAAATTTTTCATCGGGCGTTTAGTCATTCGCCACGGAAACACAGAATACACGGAAAAAATAGCTTTTATTACCAAAGCATTGTATTTTTAATAGAAATAAGTTTTTGTCTTTTTCCAAAGGTAAATCTTAGAAAAATTAAGTCTTGATTTGATCTTTCAACTTTAGCCTTTATTGGCTGTATTTTTTCCAGGTTTCGATTTTGGCAAGTTGCCTAGCAATGTATGCATCAGCAATTACCTCTGCGGAACTCTTACCATCAGTAGTTTCGAGTAGCTCTTTTAATTTATATTGATCAACATCGGCTTTGTATAAAATCTGAATGAGTTTAGAAAAATCATTATCAACCAAATAAGCAAATGCATCGACCAGAACTTCTCGCAATTGACTCTTTGATAGATTCTCATCTATATCGACGTCTTTACCGATGATATTAATTATTTGCACGTAACAGGATTTTTGAGATTATAGGATTTTAGGATCTTGCTTTACGCTAAGGACCACAAAACTAAGTTTAATAAACCTGATAAAAGCGAACATGGAGCATCAGCCTTTTCGGCTGATTGCGGAGTAAAGCGGTTAGCAGGACTGCTGGTACCGATAAAATGCAATACCATTCATTTTCAAATAAAAAGCATCTGCAATTGATTTAAAATTCTTACATACGAGAGAATGAAGAATATGCCAAACACATCATCCATTTTACATTCTTACATTTTCCATTCTTTAAATCCACTTAATCTCCTGACAGATTTCAATCAATACACCATTGGTATCTTTCGGATGAACAAAGCAAACCATTTTATTATCAGCTCCTTTTTTAGGCGAATCGCTCAACAAAACAAATCCTTCTTTGTACAAACGTTCCATTTCGGCTAAAATATCATCGACCAGGAAAGCAATATGATGAATCCCCTCCCCTTTTTTTTCTATAAATTTAGCAATGGCGCTATCTGGCGATGTTGCTTCGAGTAATTCAACTTTGTTATCACCAGTTTTAAAAAAGGCTGTGTTTACAAATTCTGACTCCACTTGTTCAGTCTTATAACAATCAGTGTTTAGTAGTTTCTGATAAATATCTATCGAACTATTAAGGTCTTTTACGGCGATACCGATGTGTTCTATCTTATTCATAGATTTTAAGGTTATGTGAATGTAAAAATGCAGGTTTTAACTATACCATCATAGCTATTATTTATAATTGTTAAATAAGTTTTTTCGTATCTTTGTATTACAAATAACAGAACTGAAATGAAACAGCCGATATATTTAGATAATAATGCAACTACTCCTCTAGATCCAAGAGTTTTAGAAGCAATGCTACCATACTTTACCGAGAAATTTGGAAATGCTGCAAGCCGTAATCACGCTTTTGGTTGGGTGGCCGAAGAAGGAGTTGATTATGCTCGTGAGCAGGTAGCCAAATTAATCGGCTGTACTGAAAAAGAAATTATCTTTACTTCAGGCGCTACTGAAGCCGATAACTTAGGCATTAAAGGCGTATTCGAAATGTATAAAGAAAAAGGCAACCATATTATTACCGCGGTTACCGAACATAAAGCAATATTGGATACTTGTAAGCACCTTGAAAAAAATGGTGCACGAGTAACTTATTTAGGAGTTAAAGAAGATGGGTTAATTGATTTAGCCGAATTGGAAGCTGCAATGACACCTGAAACCATTCTAGTTTCTATTATGTATGGAAATAACGAAATAGGTGTTATACAGCCAGTTAAAGAAATCTCTGCAATTGCACACAAACATGGTGCTTTGTTTATGACTGATGCCACACAAGCAGTTGGTAAAATACCTGTTGATGTAAATACTGACGGTATAGATTTAATGGCTTTCACTGCACATAAAATGTATGGCCCGAAAGGCGTTGGTGCACTTTACGTTCGTAGAAAAAACCCAAGAGTTAAAGTAACTTCACAAATGGATGGCGGTGGTCACGAACGCGGAATGCGCTCCGGTACATTAAACGTTCCAGGTATTGTGGGTTTAGGTAAAGCTTGTGAACTTTGCCGTTTAGAGATGGAAAGCGAAGCCATTCGTTTATCTGGCTTACGCGATAAGTTAGAGTCGACTTTAAGTAAAATGGAAGAAAGTTATGTTAATGGTAATACACAACATCGTTTACCACACGTTGCCAATATTTCATTCAAATATGTTGAGGGAGAAGGTTTAATGATGGCAATGAGCGATTTAGCTGTATCTTCAGGTTCTGCTTGTACTTCAGCATCTTTAGAGCCATCTTATGTTTTGAAAAGCTTAGGTTTATCTGATGATTTGGCGCATTCTTCTATACGTTATGGCTTAGGAAGATTTACAACAGAAGAAGAAATTGACCAGGCTATTGCAGTTACAGAAAAAGCAGTTAATCACTTGAGAGAACTTTCTCCACTTTGGGAAATGTTTAAAGAAGGAATCGATTTGAGTAAAATTGAGTGGGCAGAACACTAAATTAATTTACGATTGTAGATTGATGAGTTACGATTAAATCTAGTAAACGAATAAAAATAAAATTAACAGTGGGCTTTTACAGCTCCCTCCCTACTGGGGAGGGTTGGGGTGGGGTTCTAAAATCAAAAATATTATGGCATATTCAGAAAAAGTAATTGACCATTACAATAACCCACGTAACGTAGGTACATTAAATAAAGACAGCAAATTTGTAGGAACAGGCTTAGTTGGCGCACCAGAGTGTGGCGACGTAATGCGTTTACAAATTGAAGTTGGCGAAGATAACGTAATAACTGACGCTAAATTTAAAACATTTGGTTGTGGTTCGGCTATCGCATCTTCGTCTTTAGCTACAGAATGGTTAAAAGGAAAAACAATTGATGAGGCTTTAACCATCGACAACATGGATATTGTTGAAGAATTGGCTTTACCTCCGGTAAAAATTCACTGCTCGGTTTTAGCAGAAGATGCAATTAAATCAGCTATTAACGATTATCGCGTTAAAAATGGCTTAGAGGCAATTGTTTTAGAAAAATCGCACCACTAGCAATTAGTAGCAAGACAAAAGTATTAGGGATCAAGTTTAGATTTTTAAACATTGATCCTCGATATCCAGTCTTAATACTTGATACGCAAATCTTGATACTATGATTACGATAACAGATAAAGCAAAAGACAAAATTGATCACTTAATGCAGGATTCTGAAATGGGCTCTGATTATTTTTTACGTGTTTCTGTAAAAGGTGGTGGTTGTTCTGGTTTATCTTACAATTTAGATTTTGATAACGAAGAGCAAAAAGGCGATCAGTTTTTTGAAGATAGAGGAATTAAAATTGCATTGGATATGAAATCTTTTCTTTATCTGGCAGGAACTGAATTAGACTTTACTGACGGATTAAATGGAAAAGGTTTTAATTTTGTAAATCCTAACGCCAGCCGTACTTGCGGTTGTGGCGAAAGTTTCTCTGTATAAGATCTTATTAATAAAAACAGCCTCTATAAGAACCCTTCTTTAGAGGCTATTTTTATTAATTCTGCTACATTTTTCGCTTTAAATTTCTGTAAAAGATTTTTTCTATGTGTCTCCACAGTTAATTTACTCAAAAAAAGCATTTTTGCTATATCTATTGTTATTCTACCTTCCGATATTAAACATAAAATTTCTTTTTCTCTTTTTGTAAGTTTAGGAATTTCACTAAAATTTTGCAATCCTGGTTTTGTAATAATCTCCTTTACCGCCTCGCTAAAAACGATTTGGCCTTTCAATGATTCATTGATACAATTTAAAAGCTCAACTGCCGATACATTTTTAAGTAAATAACCACTTGCTCCATTTTGAAGCATTTTCATAACAACACTTCTTTCAGTATGATTGCTAAAAGCCAAAACAATAGTTTCAGGGGCAATGGTTTTTATTTGTTTACATAAATCCGTTCCATTAATGTCAGGTAAAGAAATGTCAAGTATTACCAATTCAATGCTACTATTTTTTAAGAATTGAATAAAATCACTTCCACTGGTAAAAGTCCCTGCTAAATCAATTTCATCAACATTTAGAAGAAGTTTTTGCAAGCCTTCAATTACCACAGGATGATCGTCTACAATGGCTAATCGAGTTTTATATAACATTTAATTCAATATTAACGGTTGTTCCTTTTTGGCTTTCATCAGATAGTATTTCCAATTTTCCATTCAAATAATTTACCCTGTTTCTAATATTACTCATTCCCATTCCCTGCTTTTCTTCTAATAATCTTTTATCAAAACCTTTACCGTCATCTTCTACAGTTATAAAAAATGTTCCTTCATTTTGACTACACTGAACAATAATTTGTTTTGCATTTGCGTGGCGAACAGCATTTGAAAGCAATTCCTGAATGATTCTATAAATAGTAAATTGTATTTTCGAAGGTAAATCGTTTTTCAAATTATAAGGTTGGAAATCAATAGAAACATCATCGGTAATTGCCGATTCGCATAAATCTTTTAAAGCAGTTTTCAATCCAAACCTTAATAAAGATTCGGGCATCATATTTCTGGCAATATGGCGAAGTTCTTTTACAGAATTATCAAGCTGTGAGATTATCCTTTCTAATTCAGGATCGTTGGTTTTACTATTCCTATTTGCTGCCCATCCAGATAACTTAATTTTAACTCCCGATAGCATCCCTCCTAAACCATCATGTAAATCTCTTGCAACCCTGGTTCTTTCTTTTTCCTCACCTTCGAGCATCGCATTTGAGGTGATAAGTTTGTTTTTATTTTTGTAATAACTTATAGTAAAAAATGTGATAATCAATAAGAAGGCCGCTACCGTAGCAAGAAGCCATATTGTTAATCGATTATTTTTGGCTGATAATATTGATTTTTCCTTTTCAATTTGAAGCTGCTCTATTTTCTTTTGATTTTCTACATTTCTAAACTTAATTTCAAGTGCATTAATTTTTTCCTTAAGTCTTGCGTCATTTAAACTATCATTAATTTTATTGTAAGCAACTAACCAATTATATGCTTCGTTCATTAAACCTAAATTTGCATTTGTTTTCGCTAATTGTCCATAAATACTTTTCCTACTGTTTTCATCCGATCTGAGTGGACCATAAGAAAGTAAATCCAATAAAATATCTTTACTTTTATCATATTGTTTTGAATTAATATAAACCTCATGTTTCCGAAAGGAAAGCATTTGATACAACATTTTTTGGTTGTAAGCCTTGGCAAGTATCATTCCTTTATCTGCATTTTCCAATATCCGATTTGGAATTTGCTTAGAGGTGTAATACATAGACTCATTATAATAATAAAGTGGATATTGAATCGATTCTGGATAAGGTTTAAGTATTTTAGCAGCCCGGTTAAGCATCGCCCTTGCCTGTTTAGTTTTAATCAGGTAACAGTAATTACTAGCTGCAGAAAGATAAGCAAGTAATATGGTTGATGAATTTGGGTATTTATTTTCTACTAATAAAATTGCTTTTTCGAATAGTGTTTCTGCTTTAGTAAATTGCGCATTATACATAAAAGCTGTACCCAATTGCGTGTAATAATATGAAGTTCTTTCTGTATCATTTATGGATTCTGATAATGGAATAACTTTTTTTAAAATAATATCTATCAAAAATTCATACCCTTTCTCTGCTCGCTTAACAAGTGCATAATTAAACCAACTATATGCAAGTAGTTGCTTAGCATCTTTATTATTATATTTTACTAACTCTGCGCAGGCAACAGCGTACGCATCTTCAGCTTTTTTTTTATTATTAGCCGTGTAATACTGTCCTTCGTAAAAGTAAAATGCAGTTTTAAGGAAAGGGTATTTTTGTGCCTGTTTTTTGCTTGTAAGTAAATATGCCTTACTCTTTATAGTATCTTTTAAACGCCAATAATCTGATAATAAAAAATTAGCTCTTGCAAGTAAACTATCTGTATTCTTTGAAGTGAGCATCTTATTCAGGCTATCCAGATATTTATGTTCATTTAAGGGTATGTATTGCTGCGCATTGAGTTTAAAAGAGATGCAAAATAAAAAGCCTATGAACAACCATCTCTTTACAGTAATTGATTTTTGCATTTACCTATATCTTGTGTTTAAATGTGGGATAACTAATTTAAATTAATATTTACAAAAGTGAAGCGACTAAAGCACTACCTTATATATAATTATAATAAAAAGTAAGTATTATAAAACATATTATTTTAGTATTAGTAAATATACCTGTTTACAGGTATAAAGCAAATGCATATTTACAGGTATTGATTGCAATCAATCTTCATTCTAATTTTATTAAACATTTTAAGAAAAACATTTAATATAATTAATTATGAAAAAAACATTAATAATTTGTTTTGCCTTTTTAGCAATTGGCATAACATCAGTAAATGCACAAGGGATTTTGGATAAAATTGACAGATCTTTAAACAAGGCTGACCGAGCTACAAACACAGCAGATAGAACAAACAATACAGCTGGCAAAATTGGTAGTTTATTTGGAAAGAAAAAAACTGCCTCTGCAAGTACAAGTGATGCCAAAACAATTATAAAATTAAGTGGAGTTACCTTTGCTTCATTAAAAACCATAAATGATAATGTTCAGGGCAGCAAAGGCGTTGAAAGTACAAAAATGAAATTTAGTTCTACGGGTTCTACCATTACGGTACAACACTCGGGAACAACTGAAAATCTATTAAAATCTCTACAAAAAACCGCACCCTCAACATTTACAGAAAAAAATATTGAGGGATTGGACGATGGGGAAATATCAGTTAAAATAAAATAAATAAGTCAATATTAGTTTCAACATATAAAAATTTAATATTTGTACTCGGTATTTTGTAAATAGTACAAACTTTTAAAAAAACCTATTTGTGAAGTTAATCTAATAAAAATTAGTGACCAGAGTTCGATTAATATCTCATAAAAGTATGCGCTCATTTGCCATTAAATTGTGTGTCATTGCTTAAAAATCGATTTTGTCTTCTGATGAAACTAGGTTTCGTTTCAACTGGCAATGACGCAAAATGGTTATTTATTAATACAACAAAGTTTATTAAACTTCCTTACAACTCACTTATTAGAATTAAGTTTTTATTCTTTAATCAAAGATAAATGCAGAGAAAAAAAATATTTTTTATACTCTTTTTGTCAATACTTATCAGTGCATCATCTTGCAGCAAAGATGGGAATAATGGCAGTAATTCTGAAGAATACTTAACCTGTAAATTGAATGGTAAAGCTTATAATTTTAACATTAAAGTGAATGCAAATGATAAACCAGCTGAAAAGAAATTCACTTCGTGGTAATATCAGGATGGGAAAAGGAAGATATGATTACCGGTTTCGGTATTGATTTGGTTATTCCAGGAGAGGGAGCAAAAGAAAAAACCTATTCGGTAGCAGGTACTTTAGCACCAGAACTTGATGGACAGTTTTATATACAAAATTATAAGGATGGAAAGCTTAATGGAACAAGTGTATACAGTGGCGGCAGAGAAACAAATACGAATTTCACATTAAAAATAACAAGTTTAACAGATTGGGGTGTAAAGGGTACTTTTTCAGGAAAATTAAAATTAAGCGGTGGAAATAAATTTATTTTAGTAACTGATGGAGCCTTTTCTGCCCCCTACAACTAAATTCATATTTAGCTAATTTTCAATGATCAAAATTATCATTCTCTTTTTAAAATAATTAGAACTAAAAGTAAATCTCTCTGATAAAAGAATTATAAAGTTTATAAGAGTATAAAGGGTGTCGATATTTTCGGCACCCTTTTGCATTTTTAAACCAAAAAGCATTATAATTGTTAATTATAACGAGCAAATCAAATTACAAGCAATGCCATTAATTAACGAATTTTCAACTGTGCCTACCCTGTTGAGAAATGTTGTAAAAAACATTCATAAACCTGAAGAAACCTTTCTTATACACAAACAAGGGATGGATTGGACAGAAATTTCTTATGATGATACCCTAAAAAGAGCTGATGCTGTTTCTGCATATTTTCTTGAAAAAGGAATAAAAAAAGGCGACCGATTGGGTTTAATGATAGAAAATTCTCCTGAATATGTTTATTATGATCAGGGTATTCAACAAATTGGTGTAATTAACGTTTCAATTTATCCTACTCTTTCTGAACAGGAAGTAGCTTATATCATAAATGACTCAGGCATAAAAGGTATTCTTGTAGGAAATAATTTCTTATTTCGTAAGATATTGAAGGTTGCCGCAAACTGTAAAGAACTAAAATATGTAATACCTGCTTTCAAAGATTTTGAAAAGGTAATCATCCCTAACGATGTAAATGTTGAGGTAATTGCATTCTCGGATATTTTAGCGCTTAAACATCAGGTTACAGTGGCTGAAAAAGCAGAAATAGAGCAATGCAGAAATTCAGTTTTACCACATGATGTTTCTTCATTAATTTACACTTCCGGTACAACCGGCACTCCAAAAGGAGTTATGTTAACTCATTATAACTTCGTTAAAAATGTTGAGGTTTGTTTACAGCAAATCCCTGTAATAGACAGCACGGAAACATTTCTTTCATTTTTACCACTTTCTCACGTTTTTGAACGTACAGCAACTTATCATGTTTGTTGTGCCCAAGGTTGTAAAATTGCTTTTGCTCAAAGTTTAGAACTCTTAGCTAAAAATATGGGCGAGATTCGCCCAACGGTGATGAGTTGTGTACCAAGATTATTAGAACGTATTCACGACAAAGCAATTAAATCTGGAACAGCAGGTGGTGGAACAAAAGCTAAAATATTTACCTGGGCTTTAGAAATGGGAAATAAATATCGCTTAGTAAAGGAGGCAGGCGAAAATCCAGGTTTAATTTTATCAGCAAAGAAAGGAATTGCCGAAAAGCTAGTTTTCAGCAAAATTAAAGAAAAAACTGGCGGGAGGTTAAAATTTATGATTTCTGGTGGTGCAGCTTTACCAAAAAACGTTGGAGAGTTTTTCGGCGATTTAGGCATTAAAATATTGGAAGGTTTTGGCTTAACTGAAACTTCTCCTGTAATGTCGGTTACAGAATACCATAGACAAATTTATGGAACAGTTGGCCGCGTTATTCCAGGTATTGAAGTTGGTGTTCAAGACGTAGAATCTAAAGAAATTATAAATATTCAAACACATGAAACTTTTAAAGAAGATTTTGAATGTGGAGAGGGTGAAGTAATTGTTCGTGGCCACTGTGTTATGAAAGGCTATTTTAACAAACCAGCAGAAACGGCTGAAGCTATTGATGCGGCAATGTGGTTCCATACAGGTGATATTGGTCGCTTTTATAAAGGTAATCTTCAAATTACAGATCGTTTGAAAAATATGATCGTTAATGCTTATGGCAAAAATGTTTATCCTACACCTGTAGAAAACATCTATCTGAAAAGCCCTAAAATTGAACAATTGTTTTTAATTGGCGATAAAAGAGAATTCATTACCGCCATCATCATTCCAAATCGTGAAACATTAGAAGAAACCTTCAACCTTAAACCTTCATTTTTTGAAGAAGCTGATCCTTTTATTCAAAATAAAGATATAATTGAGTGGATGGGGCAAGATATTAAGAAAATTTCAAATGAACTTGCTAAATTTGAACGCATTAAAAATTTCAAAATAAAGCGTAATCCTTTTAATATTGATGAAGGTGAAATTACGCCTACGATGAAAATTAAACGCCGCGTTATTGAAAAAAAATATGCCGATACTATTGATACAATGTATGAAGAAGGGATTGAAGCTGAAAATTAAGAAATTTTTATGACAGAAAAGTTATTGCCAGCTTCTTAGTTAATTTGCTTTACATTATTAATTTTAAGTTTATTTGCTTTTAAAAACACATCACAAATAAGTATTTTTTTATTTTAAAACCCCAAAAAGAAAAGGTTAAAATGTTATGGTTATAATTAACAGTTTCGAAGAATATAAATCATATTTAGGTTGCAAAATAGGTTCTTCTAATTGGCATAAAATAGATCAGGCTCAGATTGATAAGTTTGCCGCCGCAACACTAGATTTTCAATGGATACATACAAATCCGGAAGAGGCTAAGGAAAAAAGCCCTTTCGGAAGCACAATTGCTCATGGATATTTAACCTTATCGCTAATCCCATATTTATGGAAACAAATTGCTGATATTCAAAATGTTAAAATGGAAGTGAATTATGGCATAGAATCATTTAAATTTAACAAGCCTGTGCTTGTAAATGATGAAATACAATTAAGGGCTAAACTAATTGCCATTTCAGATTTAAGGGGAATTACCAAGGTTGTTATTGAAGCTAATCTTGATATTAAAGGACAAACAAAAACTGCCTACACTGGTAATGTTGTATTTCTATATCATTTTAAATAAATTATATTTTAAATTCACATAAATCTTTTATAATTTTTGCGTTGAAGAAACAAAAATTACTTACTTAAATCCCTTAAAAGCGGCCGATTCTTAATTACACTTTATTATCTTTGGTAAGCATTAATTTGCTATAGTTAAATCTTAATAAAATCAATAGCATTTGTCTTAAAGGGTCGATTTTCTACTATTAAACATCTTGCAAAATTCATACTTTTGCAAAAAAATACCTGACATGAGTATAGGATTATCAGAACAAGAAATATTGCGACGCGAGTCGCTAAAACAATTGCGCCAATTAGGCATAGAGCCTTATCCGGCAGAATCTTACGAGATTAATGTAACTGCTGCAGATATTTTAGCCAACTACGAAAAAGATAAAACTGCTTATAAGACGGTTAGCTTTGCTGGCCGTATAATGGGCAGAAATATTATGGGTGCAGCTTCTTTTGCTGAATTACAAGATTCTACAGGTCGTATTCAGGTTTATTTAAAACGTGATGAACTTTGCCCTGGTGAAGATAAAACCTTATACAATACCGTATTTAAAAAGCTTTTAGATATTGGTGATTTTATTGGTGTTAAAGGATATGTTTTTACTACTCAGACAGGCGAAATCTCTATTCACGTAACGGAATTTAAAGTTTTGGCGAAATCTTTGCGTCCATTACCGATTGTAAAACGTGATGATGAAGGAAATGTTTACGATGGCTTTACCAATCCTGAATTGCGTTATAGAATGCGTTACGTTGATTTAACTGTAAATCCAGATTACAAACAGATTTTCATTAAACGGAGCAAGGTTATTAATACTATGCGTGGTTATTTCGATAATCAAGGTTGGATGGAAGTAGAAACACCAATTCTTCAGCCAATTCACGGTGGAGCAGCAGCTCGCCCCTTTGCTACGCACCACAATACTTTAGATATGCCACTTTATTTGCGAATTGCAAATGAGCTATATTTAAAAAGATTAATTGTTGCGGGTTTTGATGGCGTTTACGAGTTCGGTAAAATGTTTCGTAATGAAGGCATGGATCGTACGCACAATCCAGAGTTTACTTCAATGGAAATTTATGTAGCCTACAAAGATTATATCTGGATGATGGCTATGGTTGAAGAATGTTTAGAAAAAGTTGCAATCGCAACAAATGGTTCGGCAGTAGTTAAGGTCGGCGAAAACAACATTAATTTCGAAGGTCCTTACGAGAAATTAACCATGTATGAATCAATCCAGAAATATACTGGTATTGATGTTTCCGCAATGAGCGAAGAAGAAATTGCTGTAAAATGTAATGAATTGGGAATTGAAATTGATTCGACAATGGGACGTGGTAAGTTAATTGATGAGATTTTCGGAGCTAAAGTAGAAGCTAATTTAATTCAGCCAACATATATTACAGACTACCCTTTAGAAATGACACCGCTTGCTAAAAAGCATCGTTCTTCTGAAGGTTTAGTTGAGCGCTTTGAGCTTTTTGTTAATGGTAAAGAAATTGCAAATGCATATTCTGAGCTAAATGACCCTATTGATCAAAAAGAACGTTTTGAAGATCAATTGAAATTAGCTGCACGTGGCGACGATGAGGCTATGGTAATGGATGATGACTTTGTTCGTGCTTTAGAATATGGTATGCCACCTACTTCAGGTTTGGGCATTGGTATCGATCGTTTAGTAATGCTTATGACCAACCAAAGCACAATTCAAGAAGTACTATTCTTTCCGCAAATGCGCCCAGAGAAAAAGAAAATTGAATTAACTGCAGAAGAAACCGAACTATATACATTATTAAAAGAAGGCGAACAATATCTTTTACCAGATGTAAAAGCTAAGTTGACGGATTGGAGCAATAAAAAATGGGATACTACTTTAAAAGCCTTAACAGGGAAAGGTATTTTAAAAGTAGCAAAAACAGAAGACGGATTATTTTTATCGCATAAATAGGTGTTTTGCTTTTAACATAAAAATAACATAAACTTAAAAGGCTTGCTAATAATTATTTAGCAAGCCTTTTCTATATTTACAGCAATCGAAAATAAAATCATTACGTTATGAATAGTTCAAGTTTAGAAATTACCGAAAGAGAATATTGCATTAAACTAAGTAAAGATGCATTCGACTTATCTTTAGTTCATCAATTAATAAAAAGAATACAAGCTGAAGCATTCTTCTTTAAGAAAGCACAAGCCGAAGATGACGATATCCTGATTAAAAGAAATCAAAGGGAAGAATTAGAAGGATTTGATTATTTAGGTGATAAATAAAGATTTTGGAAAGAGTAAGCACTCATAAATAATAAACCAACCTTAGCTTCTATCTCAAACTTAATCTCATCCTCAAACTTAATCTCATCCTCGACCTCAACCTCAAACTTAATCTCATCCTCAACCACTAATCAATATCCAAATTCCCCTCTACCGAATCATCCATTGTTTTTCCAGTTATAACTGAAGCGGCAATTTTTAAAAATGCTATAGCAGCCCCATGTTTGGTGTCCCAATAGTAACCTTCTGAAGGGATAACTTTTATTAAAGTAATATTCGGATCGTCTTTCCCTCCTTGAAACCAGGTTTTAATAAACGGACTCCAAAGTTCATCAATTTTAGCCTGATCCCTAATAATTTCAGAAATACCATAGATATTTACAAAACCAGAATGTGCACCAGCCTGAAATAAAAGATGTGTAAAAGGATCCGAAGAGATCTCCTCATTTTTGTGGCTATCTTTCATACTCATAAACCAAATATTTCCTTCATCATCAACTTGTTGAATTGCCATTGGCCTTACAGACATTGGTACGCCAGTTTTAATATTTGTACAAAAAAAGCAGCTTTGTGCTTTATCAGCCAAATCACGTAGTTTTTCAATAGCTTTCTTTCCGCCTAAATCTTTAATGTTATCTTCTTCTTGAGTATTGTTAGTACTTCCTTCTTGAGATGTTGCCATAAGTCTTATATTTTCTATACACTACAATCCTAAAATTGATTTAGTTTTGAGTAATTGTAAAAGGTATTGAAAAATATAAATTTAAATTTCCACTGAATATTTTTTTTGCATAAAAATACCCCCAAATAGTTTCAAACTTTTTGGGGGCAGCACAAAAGATTTTGGTAAGATTAAAATGTTTAGCTATCTGTAACGAACCTGCTGCTGCTTATCCATCATGCCCATCTGATCTTTCATTTGTTTAATTTGATCAGCTAATAATTTATTTTTATCAGCTTTTTTAGCTTCTGCAAGATACATTGTAGCTTCGCGTTTATTACGTTTCGCCATTGCTATACCTGCTAAACTCAATTTAGCTAAAGCAACATTATGCTCCATTTGCATACCCAAACTCAATGCAGTTTTAAAGTATTTTTCTGATTTCATTGGAGCAGTTCTACTTTCAATTAAACCAACAAGCAGGTTATAGTAGCCATGTTGAACTTTAATTAGCTGCTTCTGATAGTTAGTTATTCTATCTAAATACATTTTAGCCTTTGGCATATTATCTTTTCTGAGAAACCATTGTGCTAAAAGCATATTCTCATTAAAAAAGTAAGTTACCAATACAATTAGCCCTAATAAAACGGCAACTATTCCCCAAGGCCAGAAGCCGAAAATAAATAAAGCTACAGCGCCACCCAATAATGCAAAACCCGCAATTAATCTGATAATATTTGGCATAAATTTTATTCTAGTTATTTTTTTTTTGCAAATATCGTGTTTAAATAGCATAAATTAGATTTTAAAACAATAATTTCAATAAAAATTTCCAATTCCAAAAAAACTTTCAATATGAAATATATATTATCTATCACACTAATTATCCTTACTATGAATGTTTCTGCACAAGAATTAAATAAAAAAATCCACGACGAAGCACACAATAAAGAAATATTAATTAATACTTGCACAAGAGAAGGTGTAGTTACATTTCCAGAATTTAAAGAGATGTATGATCCATTATATGCCGCTTATGTTCCTGATGCTGCAACCATGATTGAATTAAAAAAGCTGATTAAGAAAGAACATATTAAAATTATTTTCGGAACCTGGTGTGGCGATAGTAAAGTGAATGTTCCTAACTTTTTTAAGGTTTTGGATGCTTTACAGTTCAAAGTAAAAAATGTTGAAATAATTGCAGTTGATGGACATAAAAAAGCGGAAAATGGTATTATTGATGGTCTTGATATTCAAAGAGTGCCGACCTTTATAATTTACGATAAAAAAGGAAAAGAATTAGGCAGGATTGTAGAACATCCAAAAGCGACCCTAGAAGGAGACTTTCTTAATATCCTTAAAAAGAAATCTTAAACTTTCTTAATTAAAAGAGGTTATACTTTTTTGGTTATAATTAAACTACATTATCCATTTTACATTCATTATCAATATAAATATGTCTGCTGCAATAGAACATAGTTGGTTAGCCGTTTTAGAGGAAGAATTCGAAAAAGATTATATGAAAACCCTTAAAGTTTTTCTCCTGGAGGAAAAAGAAAATGGAAACCAGGTTTATCCGAGAGGAAACGACATTTTTAATGCTTTAAATACAACACCTTTTGATAAAGTTAAAATTGTGATTTTAGGTCAAGATCCTTATCACGGCGTTAATCAGGCTCATGGCTTATCCTTTTCAGTTCAAAAAGGAGTTGCTATTCCTCCTTCATTAAAAAATATTTATAAAGAACTTGAAACTGACATAGAAGGATTTAAACCACCTCAACATGGTAATTTGATGCATTGGGCAGAACAAGGTGTTTTATTGCTTAATGCAACACTAACCGTTCGTGCTTCTGAAGCTGGTTCACACCAAAACAGAGGCTGGGAAATATTTACAGATGAGATAATTAAAGCACTTTCAAATAAACGCGAACATATTGTATTTTTACTATGGGGAAAATATGCCCAACAAAAGGCATCACTAATAGACGAGAAGAAACATTACGTTTTAAAAGCAGCCCATCCCTCTCCTTTTTCAGCTTACAATGGCTTTTTTGGTTCGAAGCACTTTTCAAAAGCAAACCAATTGTTGGTACAGAATAATTTAACGCCAATTGATTGGACAATTAAGTAAACTTGTTACCACCTTAGACATCTTAGAACATCTAAGTTAGGTGTGTAAATTGAACATGTGTTCACTAACAAATGCTTTCTTGCCGCTTTGCAAAATGTTGTTACAATTGAAATCTATCATCATCCCTTTTCGGGATGATCTAAATGGATTGCTTAAGCTATCTTAGGTGTCTAAGGTGGTTAAAAATTATACTCTAAAACATCTTAAATTAAGTTGAAATCTAAGGTGGTCAATAAATTAATATTCCAAAGGCACTATAGGTTCTTTTTTGGTAGTCGACATAATCATCATTGTTTGAAACGTTTTAACAACAGATATTTTACTTATTTTATCCATAATTAAACGCTCATAGGCTTTAATATCTTTCACATAAACCTTTAAAAGAAAATCTGCCTGACCAGTAACATGATGGCATTCAGTTATTTCTTTAATCTGATTTACTTCATCTAAAAAGATTTGAATCGTATTATTTTTATGGAAATCTAATTGAATCTGAATAAAAGTTTTAATACCCAATCCAAGTTTTTCCTCATCAACCAAAGCATGATAACTTTTTATAAAACCAGCCATTTCAAGCTTACGCACTCGCTCTAAAGTTGGTGCTGGAGATAGTCCAATTTCCTGCGATAATAGAAGATTGGTAATTCTACCATTCTCTTGTAAGATTCTTAAAATTTTAAAATCAATTTTGTCTAATTCAGATGCCATATATGTTCAAAGGTATTGAGAATACAAACATAACCAAATTATATTCTAAATTTTAACATAATTTATCATATATATTTTAAATAAAATTTTTTAGATTTACCTAAAAATAAAATTAGATAAACATAAATGCAAAGTTTTACAGAAGAGAATTATCTTAAAGTTATTTATCATTTGGCAGAGAAAACAAATAACGTTCAAACCAATGCAATTGCTGAGCAAATTCAAACTAAACCTGCCTCTGTAACCGATATGATTAAAAAGTTAGCTGAAAAAGAATTAGTTGACTATATAAAATACCAAGGTGTAACCTTAACGGATAAAGGTAGACATGCTGCTGTAGATATTGTACGCAAGCATAGGCTATGGGAAGTATTTTTGGTTGATAAACTTAATTTTAAGTGGGATGAAGTGCATGATGTTGCGGAGGAACTAGAACATATAAAATCTGTAAATCTTATTGAAAGACTCGATGAATTTTTGGGTTTCCCGAAATCAGATCCACATGGAGATCCAATTCCTGATAAAAATGGAAGGTTTACTAAAACTCAATTCATAAAACTAATCGAATTAAAAATTGGTGACAGTGGAACTATTACTGGCGTTAGTCAACACAGTTCAGCATTTTTAAAACACCTGGAAAAGCTTGGATTAACATTAGGCAAACAGATCAAAATTTCTGATGTTACGGATTTCGATGGTTCGGTAGAAATTTTAATTGAAGAAAAACAAATCAACATAAGCAGAGAAGTTGCAAAACACATTTTAATAAGCAATAATGGCAAAAACTGAGTCGTTAAGTGAAGTTCATCAGAGCGTAAACACCGATAAAAGAAAAGGCTGGCGGAGAATTTTATCATTCATCGGGCCAGCATATTTAATCAGCGTTGGTTATATGGATCCAGGAAACTGGGCTACAGATTTAGCAGGTGGCAGTAAATTTGGTTACCAACTGATTTGGGTTTTGTTAATGTCGAACCTCATCGCTTTGTTATTACAATCACTTAGTGCAAGACTTGGCATCGTTCGAGGATTAGATTTGGCTCAAGCTTCAAAACATGCCTATCCTAAATGGGTAAATATTCCATTGTTTGGTTTGGCACAAACAGCAATTGTTGCTTGCGATTTAGCCGAGATTATTGGAATGGCAATTGGCTTACAGCTGCTTTTTGGCTTACCTTTAATTTGGGGTATTTCTATCACTATATTCGATACCATATTATTGCTATTCCTTTTAAATAGAGGTATGAGAGCCATGGAGGGTTTTATCGTATCGATGGTATTTATAGTCGGGATTTCTTTTTTAGTAGAGATGTTTATAGTAGAACCTTCACTTAAAGAGGTAGTTAAGGGTTTCGAACCTTCACTTTTAAGTGGCGATGCATTGTACATTGCTATCGGTATCATAGGCGCAACGGTAATGCCGCATAACCTTTATCTCCACTCTTCACTAGTACAAACCCGTAAGATAGAGCGAACGAATAAAGGAATAAAAGAAGCCATAAAATTTAATTTTATTGATACAGCTGTAGCATTAAACCTGGCATTTTTTGTAAACGCAGCTATATTAATTTTGGCTGCTGCAGCATTTTTTAGAAATGGTTTACACGAGGTAGCAGAAATTCAGGATGCGCACAAATTGCTATCAAATATCTTCGGTAACGTAGCCCCAACCCTATTTGCTATTGCATTGATAGCGGCCGGGCAAAGTTCTACCGTAACAGGAACACTTGCCGGACAAATTATTATGGAAGGGCATATTAACTTACGCATTCAGCCCTGGTTAAGGAGGTTAATAACAAGATTATTGGCCATAATACCTGCGTTTTTTACGATTCTGTATTATGGAGATGGTGCTTTAGGCAGCTTGCTGGTATTAAGTCAGGTTGTTTTGAGCCTACAATTGGGTTTCGCAGTGATTCCACTCATCCATTTCACATCAGATAAAAAGCTGATGAAAGATTTTGCCATCAAAGCATGGATAAAAGTTTTGGCTTGGGGAAGTGCATTACTTATCATTGCTCTAAATGTTAAGTTGGTCATAGAAGAAATCTCAGGTTGGGCTAAAGATGCGAACACCTGGTGGATTTATGTTTTTGTTTTTCCGGCGGTAGTTTTGGTGGTATTGCTTTTATTGTATGTATTTGTTCATCCGCTGATAAACAAAGGCAATCTTCAAAGGCAAATGGTTCCCCATGGAAATGCGCTCGATATTGGTAAAATAGAAAAGATAAGTTATGAAAGAATTGGCATAGCGGTTGATTTTTCTACAAACGATAGAAATACCATAAGACATGCCCTAATTCAAGGCGGAAAAGATGCGCATTATTACTTAATTCATGTGGTAGAAACAGCAGCAGCAAGGTATCATGGAGACATTGTGATGGATCATGAAACGCAAAGTGATGCCAATAATCTCGAAAAATATAAACTTAACCTTTCTGACTTAGGTTACGATTCTTCAGTTTTTATTGGCTTTGGCGGCACTGCTAAAGCTATTGCAGATATCAGCAATAAAAATAAGTTTGAACTTTTAGTTATGGGCGCTCACGGGCATAAGGGACTTAAAGATTTAATTTTCGGAACAACAGTAGATTCGGTTAGGCACAAAGTGAATATTCCTGTTCTGATCATCCGATAGATTTTAAAACTTTTTTAATGCCCCCATCGCCATAACTGTAAACTAATAACTTACCTGCAGCAGAGTATAAATAAATGGCAGGATACTGTGATGGTAAAAACGTTGGAATAAAAGTCTTGTTTTTATCTTGAAGTACGGTAACGTTAGGCTTTAAGTTCAAACCTGGCGCAAAAGAGCCAAAAAACTTTTGGATAGAAATCGATTCATCAAGTGTAACCATCAAAATTGTAACATTTTTCAATTTAGAGTAGGCCAGATTAAGTTCTTTCGCTTCTCTTTGACAATGCTCGCATGTACAATCAAAAAGAATGAAAAGTGTTTTTTTTGTCGTGTTAATATTGATGTTAGAATATGGCTTTCCATCTAATTTAAAAAATTTAAACCGAGGTAAATAAGTTGGTTGTTGTGCATTTGCTGTAAAAGCAAAAAACATAATCAAAGCAAAAAACAGGTTTCTAAACTTCATAACGAATAATATAAATTCAAACTTAAATTTTTAAATTGATAACAGAACAAATTACAGATTAGGTTTTACAAAAAATGAACATTTATATTTTATAGCCAAGTTTGCATAAAATAATAATATTCATGCATTTTTTAAGATATTTGCAACCACAAGTATTTTTTATTAGAAAATTTTAGCAGGAATAAACATCTGCTTTAACATAATTACAGATTTTGAAAAACGATATTAATATTAAAAACAAAAGAGCTTATTTCGATTATAATCTAATTGATAAATATGTGGCGGGATTAGCACTTTTGGGAACAGAAATAAAAGCCATTAGACAAGGAAAAGCGAACATGACAGATGCTTTTTGTATGTTTATCGGTGGAAATTTATTTGTTAGAAATCTTCACGTCTCAGAATATAGTCACAGTTCTTTTTACCATCATGATATTAAAAGAGACCGTGCTTTATTGCTTCAGAAAAGGGAAATTAAGAAACTTAAAGCCAAAGGTGAAGAAAAAGGCTATACAATTGTTCCGCTCAGAATTTTTGTAAACGAGCGAGGTTTTGCCAAAATTGAAATTGCTCTGGCTCAAGGCAAAAAAGAATTTGACAAACGAGATAGTTTGAAAGATAAAGATGTAAAGAGAGAAATGGATAGAGCAATGAAAAGATAGTTTAGGAATAAATATTCTATTTCTTAGTGTTTATAGTTAAATTACCCCTAACAAACTAAAGAATCAACCAACCAAAAAACGAAAAAACCAGAAACCTACCAAGCTTGATCGCCCACTAAGGGAACAAACCTGAAAGTATCCAAAACAATTTTTTCGTAATCCTTTTCACTCACTCTTATCACTGTAACCATTTTTTGAGCGTGTTCATTTCCAACTGGAATAACCAAAATACCACCAATTTTTAACTGTTTCAATAAAATTTCAGGAACAAGTGGTGCGCCGGCAGTAACTATTATCTTATCAAAAGGGGCGTGTTCTGCAATTCCTTTTGAACCATCACCACAAAAAAAAGAAGGTTTGTAACCCATTCCTGGCAAAACCTGTATGGTCCGGTTAAAAATATTTTCCTGCCGCTCTATTGTATAAACTTTAGCACCAAGTTCCATTAAAATACAAGTTTGATAGCCAGAGCCTGTTCCAATTTCTAATACTTTATCACCTTTTTTAATATGTACCAATTCACTTTGATAGGCTACCGTGTAAGGTTGAGATATGGTTTGTCCATCTCCAATAGGAAAAGCAATATCTTTATAAGCCTGATTCCAGAAAGTTTCATCAAAAAAGAAGTGGCGGGGAACTTTACCTATTGCTTTTAATACATTTTCATCTTCAATTCCACGAGATTTTAGCAATTCAACTAACTTCTTCCTCGCTCCTTTTTCCCGGTAATTATCAACAAATTTGTAGGCCATGAAGTATCAAAAGTAGTTTATTTATGCGGTGATACAAGGTAAAAAAATAATTCCGAATGTAAGTCACAGGTAATCAAAACTAAAAATAATTTGAGTTGATTTTTCACCAGAAATATTATTTGTTCGTTATTAAGAATTATTTCTACTTTTGAAAACTGGCATTTCAAATTCTAAAAATAACCAGTATCATTTATGAAAAAAGTATTACTAAGTGCTGCTTCCCTCTTTTTAACCTTGTCTTCTTTTTCGCAATCTAGTGCTGATTATAATTATTCGATAGGCATCAGAGGTTTCAGCATGATGCAATTACCAAAAATTTTAAATCAAACCAATACGCAAGACTATACAAAAATGTATGCAAATGGTGCCTTAGTAAAGTTTAACGATAATCAAATAAGTTATAGAATAAGTGGAAATTACTATCGTGATAATATTGAATTTAAAAACACATGTGAATCTTGCCAAATTGGTAAAGGTAAGGTAACCGATTATTCTTTTAAAATAGGATTTGAGAAAAGCTTTAATTACTCAAGAATCCAACCTTATTTTGCATTTGATTTGGGCTATCGATCTAACCGTTTTACAGGTATGCTATCAGATAGTAATACTACATCTAATAGTGTAAATCAAAATGCTGACGCCAGTAAAAATGGATTAGTAATCACACCATCATTTGGCTTAAAAGTTAATATTTTATCAACACTGTGCATTTTTGCCGAAAGCAATTTAGATTTCAATTATTCATACGAAAAGCAAGATATCTCCGACCCAAATGGTGTTGGAAGAACTGTAAACACGTACAGAAAATGGGAGTTTTTGTTAAACCCAGTATCAGCAGGAATTCAGTTTAATTTTAATAGTAAAAACTAATAAGGGTCTACATCAATCTGTATCAGTACACTTTTAAAATCTTTCATTGCATTAAATTCGGTGAGGGTTTCTCTCAAAACAGATTTTACTTTATTTATTGCCGTATGTTTATCGGCTTTGATAATAATTTGTTTTATGTAGAGATTCCTTACTCTGCTAACCAAAGGTTGTTCAGGACCTAAAACCCTTTGTCCGAATTTTGCTTTTAATATTTTTGCAAGGAAAAAAGCAGCATTTTCCAACACTGTAACGTCTTTATGTTTCACGGCAATGAAAATCATCCTTGAAAATGGAGGATATAAAAACTTTTCACGTTCTGCAATTTCATCGTTGTACATTCCAAGATAATCATTATCAACCACCTGCTTTATAATCCGGTTATCAGCATCGTAAGTTTGTATGCAAACATTCCCCTGATCTGCTCGCCTACCTGCCCTACCAGCAACCTGAGCTAACAATTGATAGCTACGCTCGTAAGCCCTAAAATCCGGGTAGCCTAGTAAAGTATCGGCATTGATTACGCCAATTAGACTTAAATTATCGAAATCCAAACCCTTTGCAACCATTTGCGTACCAATTAAGATATCCGTTTTTTTGTCTTGAAAATCAGTTAAAATTTGCTGTAATCCATTTTTAGTTCTGGTAGTATCCATATCTAAACGGGCAATGGTAATTTCCGGATATAGTAATCTCAATTCCTCTTCGATACGCTCTGTGCCGAAGCCTTTCTGCTCAACATGCACAGAACCACAAGCCGGACAAATATTAACACTGCTTTGCTGAAAACCACAGTAGTGACAATGTAACTTGCCGCTACTCTTATGATATGTTAGGCTAACATCACAATTTACACACTTTGGCGTATAACCACAGGTAGCACAAATTAGAATCGTTGCATACCCTCTGCGATTTTGGAAAAGAACAATTTGCTCTTTCTTACTCAAGGCTAAATCAATATCCTTAATCAAAACGCTAGAAAAATAGGAAACCATTGTTTTTCTTTTGGTTTCTTCAGCTATGCTAACAACTTGTTGATTTGGCAATTGAACGCCACCAAAACGTTCTTTCATCTCTACCAAGCCATATTTTCCTATTAATGCATTATGATAACTTTCTAGTGATGGTGTTGCAGAACCTAGAATAACCTTTGCTTTATGTAAATGCGCCAAATATATGGCCGAATCTCTGGCCTGGTACCTTGGAGCCGGATCATATTGTTTGTAAGATGGTTCATGCTCTTCATCAATAACAATTAATTTTAAATTTTGAAAAGGCAAAAACACAGCCGATCGAGCGCCTAATACGACTTTAAAAGCACCATGCTTAACCTTATTCCAAATTTCTACCCTTTCGCTATTGTTAAATTTTGAATGATAAACCCCAATTGAATTACCAAAGTATTTTTTTATACGCTCTACAATTTGCGTGGTTAAAGCAATCTCCGGTAATAAAAATAAAACCTGCCCATCGCTGGTATTTATAATTTCTTCGATAAGTTTAATGTAAACCTGGGTTTTACCTGATGCTGTAACACCGTGAAGCAAAACCACGTCTTTATCTTCAAAAGCGGTATTGATTTGATTTAGTGCACTTTGCTGACCATCATTGAGTGAAAAATTTACACTGAAATCATCATCATGAGCTGCAAGCCTGCTTACCGGTCGTTTTAAAACTGTAAAAATATCTTTATCAGTTAATGCCTTTAATGCTGCTGCACCACAATTACTTTCTTCTATAAGCTGTTCTTTAGAAATTGGCAAACCTAGTTTATTCAATTTTAGGTAAGCGAGAAGTGCATCTAGCTGTTTTGGTGATCTATCTAAAATTGCAAAAAGCTGTTTTAAATTTTCTTCTTCGTTATAAAACTCATTTAAAATTATAAATGATTTTAATAGCGGCTTATACTTTTGAATAACTTCTTCGGCAACAAGAATAAGTTCCTTATCCAATAAATGATTTATAATAGGATAAATGGTTTTTTGACCCAATAACTTGGAAACATCATTAACCGTTAGCTTTTGCTGCTTTTGTAAAGCACTTATAATAATTGCTTCTTTTTCTGTTAGTTCAACGCTATCATCGAAATTTTCTCGAAGAATTAATATGGTTTCACTTGCTAGCTTTAAGCTTGCAGGTAAGGCTGCTGCCATTACATCACCTTCATTACACATGTAATAACCCATCATCCATTTCCAAAATTTCAATTGGGTTTCAGTTACTGAAGGAGCCGAATCTATAACATCAAGAATGTATTTTGCTTCGTAAATTATAGGTGGAACAGTTGTAATCCCACTAATTAAGGCAGTATATATTTTATGTTTTCCAAATTGAACCATCACCCGCCTTCCAATTTCAATTTGATTATTTAAATCAAATGGTACCCGGTATGTGTAGTTTTTCGCTAAAGACAAAGGCAAAATAACTTCTACAAAAAGTGTTTCTCTTTCTGTAAAAATATCAGGTTCAAATCCATTCATTATTTATCTTTTACAGCTGCGAAGAATAGCATTATCCATCCTAAAACAAAAAGCAACCCACCAATTGGTGTAAGTGGGCCTAAAACATCAACAAAACCAATATTCAAAATACTTCTAGTTGCTAGAAGATATAATGAACCCGAAAAAAGTACAATTCCAAAAGTGAAACAAAAATAAGCAATATTGATTAGTTTATTTCGATAACGGGCAAATGTTGAAAGGTACAAAAGAGCAAATGTGTGATAGAACTGATAATCGACCCCTTTCTGCCAAATTTCTAATGAAGGGCCATCTATCAAAGCTTTTAAGCCATGAGCGCCGAAAGCACCCAATAAAACAGCAACGGCACCAAAGAAAGAAGCAGTAAGAATAATACGTTTGTTCATATAGTTTAGCTTAAGGCGATTGCTAAATTAATAAATTGATGAAGAACTTCGTACAAATGGATGTAATAATTTAAATTTGTTAAACAAACAGATGAGAAAAATATTAGTTCTATTAATTGCATTGATTGCTGGTGTCGCGTTTATGGCTTACCTGTATTTTTCAAAATTAAATAATGAGAACAATGCGAAAGATTTAGCATTGCAATCTGCCACCAATAACGCTTCAGTTATTTTCGCTTTTCAAAATGATAAAAGTTTTTACCAAATCATTGAAGGTCAGGGCTTATTGCAGCAGGTTTTAGGCACACAGAAAACCTCGTTTTTAAGAAATTTAAAAGAAAGCATTGTTAACGATAACGCATTAAATGGTTTTATTGTAGATGAAAAAATCTATCTGAGCATTTTACCTGATGAGCAAAAAGAGCTAAATTTTTTAATAACCACCCAAATTTTAGTAGACAAAGATTTTAAACAATTAAACCAACTGCTTAACAAAGAGACAGAATTAACTGCCATTAAAAAAGACGTTTATAAAATTAATTTTAATGATAGTCTGTCAATTTTTATTGGCGTTCAAAACCAGGTGTTAACTGCCTCAACATCTTTAAAACTTATTGATGATGCTTCCATAAGATTAACTGAAAATCCTTTTACGGATTATATTAACAAAAACAATCTGTTGAATAAAAACGTATTGGCGCATTTATACCTTAATTTTAATCATGCACCAGAAGCACTAAAAAAAATAATTGCCGGTAATTTAAATGGAGAAATTTCTTTTCTTAACAAGCAAAACAGTTTTGCTTCGCTAACTTATAATTTCAGTAAAGAGAAGATTTTATTTAGTGGCACTTCAGAATTTGTAGCTACAGATAATTACCTAAAAATTTTTGAAAATGATGTTCCCCAGGCCATCAGCATTACAAACCTATTACCTAATAATACTGCTAATTACAGCCTTTTTGCTTATAGTGATTACAAACTTTGGAACAAAAAACTTAATAATTGGCAATTATTAATACAAGAAACAAATAAAACAGAAGGCACCATCAATTCAGTTAAAAATAATTATCGTGTTGATTTAAAATCTATCTTTTTACCTTATGTGAAAAATCAGTTTATTAGTTTTCAATTAAGTACAACAGAAAAATTAGGTGCAATTACCTTATCAAATGGCGAAAAGGTAAAGCAATTGCTTTTAGATGTTAGTGCAGATTATAGCGATGAAATCAAAATTTTTAAATCACCTAATATTTTATACAGTTTCTTTGGTGAACCATTTAAAAAATTTGAAAGGCCATATTATACTATCGTTGATAATAATTTGGTTTTTGCTAATAATGTAAGTACAGTTCAGTCTTTTTTGAATAGCTATAAAAACAATAAATTATTGATTCAGGATGCTTCATATCAAGATGCATTGAATCAACTTTCTACAACATCTAACATAAGTTATTATATTAATTTAAAGAATTCTGCAGACATTTTTAGAAGTAATATTACACTCCCCTATTATAAACATTTAAAAGCAGAAGGTGGATTAAAAAGCTTTGACACTTTTTACTATCAGATGATTGCTGATAAAGACAAATTCATCACTAACATGCTTCTAAACAAATATTTAGAACTAGAAATACCAGATTCCCTAAGCAATCGTTAATTATATCAGCCAATAAACTCAAGCCAAAACCCATCATTAATGAAGAAACTTATACTTGCTATCATTCTCCTTGTATCATTCAACACCAGTTTTGCGCAACAGTATGCTTTGTTTGGTACCAAAACCATATTTGATGCCTTTGAAAATCCATCTCAAAAATCGTTCACATTAGATTCTTCCAGAAAATTTTCTTCGAACTTTTTCCTGCCTTATTTCGGTGTTAATGGCGCTACTAAAGGAAGTGCCGAATCCGTTATTCGTAGGTTAATGGTTGATGGCGTAAACGACACCAGAGATTTACCAATTGGAACGGGTGAAGTAAATCATTTTTATCAAAACAGCAATGTATATCTGCTTACTTTAAGGCTTTTCCATTCTTACAAATACCAAAAAGAAATGGGTTTTGCATGGCAAATTAGGTCAGATTCTCAAATTGATTATACGAACGAAACACTTGCCATATTTGATTCTTACAACAGATTTCCTGAACAAACTCAATTGAATGATATTTTTAATACCAAAGGTTATCAGCAATCTTATCATCAATTTAGTTTCACTTACCGCGAAAATTATAATAAGAGATTAGCTTTTGGAGTTAAAGCAAGTTTGTTAAGTGGAATTGTTTACAACGATTTAAATATTTCAGATTCTTATCTATTCGTAGATCGCTCAAATAACTCCTTAGACTTACGCTTGGCAGGAACCTACTCTAGTAATTTTAATGACCAGAATAAAATTAACAGAAATACAGTGATTCCTAATTTTAAGAATCCGGGAGTATCCGTTGGTTTTAGCACGAATTATACCACCAAAAAAGGATTGTTTTTAATGGCTAACATTAAAGATTTGGGCTTTATTTGGTGGAGAAAAAATACCACCAATACTACTGTAAATACTATAAGAACGATTGACGATATTGTATCCAACCAAGGCAATACCAATCGAGAGATAAGAGATATTTTCGAATCCTCAGAACAGCCGAAAAAATTCTTAGCTGCAACCAATGCTAAAGCTGATGTTTATATGTCGAAAAGTTTTGATTTTTATAACCCCGCTATAGCAATTTCAAAAAATCTATTTTACAAAGGAGGCGATATTGCCTTCATAAACACATTTAAATACAACGATTTATCGGCAAGCATAACCCCATTATACAATTTTAACGATGTTTATATGGTCGGTTTGCAAGGCAAATATCAAACGCCTAATTTCGAGTTATTTATGGGTACCGACAACTTAATTTCTTCAGCAAGTACAGCAAGAAATATTATAAGTAACGATGCAACAATAGGAAGTGGGTCTGTTGGTGCATCGTTTTATATGGGTGTTGGAATTAAATTCGGAAGCATTGTAAATCATCCACAATTTAGCGATGTAATGCCAGGCATAAATGATAATGAAGGTGGAAGTTTCTTTAAAAACCTGTTTTCAATATTTAAGAAAAAATAATACGCTAAACTTTTTTCTTGGGTTGTGTTAAAACGAAATCTTTAAGATAGAATGGTTCAAAGTAAGCTACATCTTCAAAATTAGCACTCGTAAAAGCATTCTCTGCTAATAAAGACATGTTACTTGCTGCATTAAAGTTTGAAGCACTAAAAAAAGCATTTGTGTGATTTAAAACATCTGTACATTTCGCCGCACCATCACCTAAAAACGTAATTTTATTAGTCGAAAGTAATTTAGCATAACTATGTTCATCAATAATTTTTGCTGATGTCTCTTCCAATACACTTAGTTGGCTATCAAAAACAGTTGAATAAACCTCCATCCTTCTTGCGTCAATCATCGGGCAAACTAAACCATCATAATCAGGATTTTCTAAAATAAAACCTGCAGCCATCATTTTTAAGGTTTCGATAGCAATTAATGGCTTATCCAAAGCAAAACATAAACCCTTCGCTGTAGAAACCCCGATGCGCAAACCTGTATAAGAACCTGGGCCTTTGCTAATTGCAATGGCATCTAAATCTTTTAATTCGAGTTTAGAAGCAAACATTACTTCTTCAATAAACAAAGTTAAATTGCTTGCATGCAAGTTTAAACCACTTTCCTCTTTCACAACAATAGCTTTACCATCAATCGATAAAGCAACCGAACAAACAGCTGTAGCCGTTTCTATTTGAAGTATTTTAGCCATAACGCAAAGATATCAATAATGGAATATGTAAAATAGAAAATCTGCGATGTTGAAGAAGTTAAGGTACAGGATCGTGACCATATTTGCCCCAGGGATGACAACGACCAATTCTTTTTAAAGCCATCCAACCGCCTTTAAATGGACCATGCTTTCTAATTGCTTCGATTCCATATTGAGAACAAGTTGGAGTAAACCTACAGTTCGCACCCAACATAGGTGAGATCGCATATTGATAAATCCTTATTAACCCTAAAAACAACCAACCGAAAACTCTATTTATCAACTTCATTCGGCTCGATTAACTTAAAAAATCGGTTAAATGTCGCAATTAATTTTTTTTCTACGAAAGAAAATTCATACTTCTCTTTTCCAATAAACTGAATAGAAAATAGAAGCAAGCCTTTATCTGAAGGCAAGTGCGCATAAAATTTTTCTAGCTTATTTAGTCTGTAAGCCTCACGAATGCGACGCTTGAGCAAGTTGCGATCAACGGCATGCTTGTATCTTTTTTTAGGAACATTGATAACAACTTGCGCCCGAACTTCAGACGGCTCATTAATAAAAAGATAAGATACCCTAAATGGATATAATAAAAAAGAAGAACCGTTTTTGAACAGCAGATCTAAATGTTTTCTGCTGCATAACCGTTCTTCTTTCCTGAATGTATACATATTTTTTTGATTGGTAATTGCAGATTTTGATCTGCCAGTCCCGATTACTCGGAAAAGCAATCAAAAATTATGCTTTATGCTTGCGTTCGTCAGAAACTGTTAATCTTTTTCTTCCTTTAGCACGACGTGATGCTAATACTCGTCTGCCGTTAGCTGTTGCCATTCTTTCGCGGAAGCCGTGTTTGTTTCTTCTCTTTCTTTGCGAAGGTTGGTATGTTCTTTTCATGACTGTATATTATCTTATTATAATTTCAAAATTAAGAGGTGCAAATATAAAGTGATTTCTCTACAAATCCAAGCCTGATTAATTTTATTTTTCTATTTGAAAAGCAAATGTAGTAATTCTTTTTAAAATCCTATCTTAACTCAATCTCGGTGGCAGAAAAGAAAGCAATATTTCATGTAATTCTATAGATAATTATTGAATAGCAATTCTTGCTTTATTAAGAGATTTTTAGAAAACGGAAAACGTTAATTAATTATATTTGAACCGATGAGAATTACAAAAACTCCTCTATTGAAAAGTGATATGCAATTATTAAACAGGGCATACCGTATCAGGCTATGGCTTGGAATTTTGTTTATTCTGCCTATTACTTTAGCAACAACAGCTGTTGCCTATCTTATTATTCAAGAATTACGTTCCGAGCAAATTACGACATTAGTTGTTTGTGGTAGTATTTTTGTTTTTATTATTATTTATTTGTTAAAAAGATTTGTGATCCCATTTTACCTGAACTCTTACAAAAACTTATCCAGTAAAGAAAAAATAATTGTTGAGACTAACATTATTAATATAGAAAGTCGTGTTACCAGCAGAGGAATAAAATTTATTGTTGATACAGAGTATAGATTCATTGATTCTTGGTCAGTTTCTATTCTTAAAACGGAATTAAATTATAACGAAATGTTTCAAGGGATGAGTATTAAAATACATTGTCTAGAAAATAATAAAATAGATATACTTTATATAACACGTTAAATAAAACTTAATGTTAATGTTTAAACCATAATTACGATAATTATAAACCCAAAGCAGCCTTTAGTTTTACATAACCAGTTTTACTCACTGGGAGCCAGATATCGGATTTTAGCAATACAACATAACTATCTTTCTCTTTAAGTTCGATTTTAGTTACCTGTGCAAGGTTAATAATATACGAACGATGAATACGGATAAATTGTCCTGCATCAAGCGTTTGCTCAAAAAAGGCCATGGTTTTATTTTTGTAGAATGCACCATCAGCCGTACTTAATTTCACATAATCATCATCAGCCTCTAAATAATTAATGTCTGCAATAGGTATAATTTTGATTATTCCATCTTTTTTAACAACAACTCTATTATTTTGAGCAGGACTCATTGCTGCAGCATCTAAAACAGCTTCTGTATTTTCGGTTTGATGTAATCTCGATGGTAATTTCTGCATAGCCAAATCGAAGCGATTCTTATCAATTGGCTTTAATAAGTAATCAACAGCATTAACTTCAAATGCTTTAATTGCATATTCGTCAAATGCGGTTGTGAAAATTACAGCAAGTTTATCTTCTACTAGTTCAAGCATTTCAAAACCACTTATTTTTGGCATTTGTATATCTAAGAAAACCAGGTCAGGTTTATGCTGGGTTATTGCTTTTAAGCCTTCAAAGCCATCATTACATTCTGCAACAATTTCTATCTCTTTGTATTCTGAAAGGTAAAATTTTACAATATCTCTTGCTAAAGGCTCATCATCGATTAGTATGGTCCTGATCATTTTTTTGAGGAATTTTTAAAGTGGTAATATATAAATTATTTGCCTCAATTTCAGTTTGCAATAGATGAGGGTTAGCAAATAAAAGGTATAATCTTCTTTTTATGGCAGTTAATCCAAATCCCGTTCCTCCAGTAGCCTTCATTTCTGGGTCAAAAGGATTCTGAACCCTTAAATTTAAAACATCATTTTCAACTGAAACATCAATTTTAATTGTTATGCCTGCTGAAGTATTATACAGCCCAAATTTAATTGCATTTTCTACAATTGGTTGTAATAAAGTTCCTGGCAAACACAAATTTAGTGTATCATCGTTTACATTAACTTCAATACTCAAACGATGACTGAAGCGAACTTTTTCTATATCTAAATAAAGTTGAATGTATTCCATTTCTTCTTCAACAGAAACCCAAAGTTCATCATCCCGTTTAAGCGTTCCTCTTAGAAAAGAAGCTAATTTAGTAATCATCACACCGGCCTCTTTCGGGTTTACCATGGTTAAAGCAAAAACAGAATTTAAGCTATTAAACAGAAAATGTGGTTGTAATTGATGTCTTAATTTATTTAATTCTGCTTCTTTTGCTAAATTCTGAGCTGTTAACAATCTACCTTGTGTTTCAGATTGTTCTTCTAACCTATACCATAAAATATTTGCCAAAGCACACCATCCCAAACACATAAAAGAAATTAATCCACGGAAAGGAAATGAAAAATTGTAGAAATCCTGATAATTCTTAAAATCTGTAAAAATGAATAGAAGGGTATATTTTGCAAGATAAATAATAAAAAAAGTGAGTGCCAAAGAGATGATTAGAACATATAAAATTCGTTCATTTTTAGGCTGATAATAGCCAAGCATATTACTAATACTTACACAGGCAATAGCTAATAGGAAATTGGTGATTGTACTATCTGTAAATGAAATCATCCAAGAGAAATTTACCACATAATGTAAGCCTGCAGCACATAAAATTATCCATGCTATTGCAAAAGCAATGGAAATTTTCTGTATTTTTTGAACGGATAATGGTCTGGTTGTCAATTTGTATTAGTTTAGAAAATAGTTATTATAAGTATGAAATTTTCGGATAAGCTTTGGGTGATACTTCCCAAACTTACCCCTCCTACCCATCATTTGATGCCGATTAATTCATCAGAGCTATCGCTTTTCATATTTTAGATTTTGCCTATTCTTGATAAGCAAAATCTAAAAACTCTTAATTTCTATACCACCAAACATTACGGTTCCATCAATCACTAAGGTTTTCTGTACCTCACCAGTAGGAATTAAATGCCCGCGTTTATCTTCTACACTACCAAATATTGGCGTTACGTTCGATTTGATAATCCAGTTTTGTGGTACAACTAATTTAATCCCACCAAAAATTGCAGTAGCATCAAGTGCAATGCTTTCTGTAAAGTCAGCTTGAATAAAATTTAAATCTGCCCCACCAAATACAACCGTAACATCGCCACCTTTTAAATTTTTTGAATAAACAATTTGATTACTTCCACCAAAAACTGCGGTTGCCTCTACAAAATCATGATTGTTTGAATTTTTATCATCGATTAATGGCTCATTTTCTGCTGTTGAATTAAAACTATCAGTAAAACGATTTCTCTTTCTTCTCTTCCACTCTCCTTTTGGTTTAAAAATTAAATAACCTCCTAAAATTACTAATCCAATGCCTAAGGCATATTTTGAGGCATCGAAATTTAATCCTGTAATATCATCTATTGTAAAATAAGAACCGATTAAAACCATAATTAACCACCCAGCCCCTTTAAAATTACGCCTAACGCCAACAAAAAGACCTATTACAATTAAAAGTGTATGCCAGCTAAAAACCCAATGCGGAATATCGAAACCCATATTATCTAAAAGAAATGCAAGTCCGATGAAAACAATTACTAAACCGCTAAGCATTCTACCTGTACGATTAGTAGATAAATTATTATTATTTGAATTTTCCATTTGTGCAATTATTAATAACCAAAAGTATTTATAATGATGTAAGAAATATAGTACTAACCTGCAAAAAAAGGCCAAAAAGCGGTAAGCTGCCTTATTTCATCGGTGAATAATATTTTAGTATTTTAAGGGCATGAAAAATTTTTTATTTGTTCTATCCCTGTTTATCTCAATAAGCGTTTTTGCTCAAACTAGCATCAGTGATTATAAAATATACGATGTAAAAAAGCAAAAGATAATATCGTTAGATGACATTATTATCGACATGGAAAAAGCCGATGTTTTATTTTTTGGTGAAGACCATAATGATTCTATCGGACATAATCTGGAAACTGAAATTTTTAAAAAATTAAGTGAGAAATTCCCTAAAAAAACAGCCTTAACATTGGAGATGTTTTACACTGATACACAACCTATTATAAACGAATATCTTGCGGGTTTAATATCAGAGAAAAACTTTATTAAAGAAGGTAGAGCATGGCCAAATTATAAAGATTATCGCCCAATGATAGAGTACGCTAAAGTACGCAAAATTGAAGTTATTGGAGCAAATGCGGCTACACGATACAGCAATGCGGTAACGAAAGATGGTTTAGAAATATTAAAATATTTTCCTAATAGTTCTTTATCTTTTCTACCTCCTTTACCAATTGATACGGCAATAGGAAGGTATAATGAGAAATTTTCAGAAACAATGGGTGGACATAGCATGGGACCCATGAAAATTTATCAGACACAAAACCTTTGGGATGCAACAATGGCCTGGTCTATTGCCAAATTTACACAAGAACACAAAAAGATGAAAATTTTACAGCTCAATGGAAGATTCCATAGTGATGAAAAATTAGGAACTTTTGCTAAGCTTAAACAATATGTTCCGAAATTACAGCTTTTAAATATTTCATCTTTTTCTGATGAAAACTTTGACAATCCAGATTGGAAGAAATTTGAAAATCTTGGAGATTACATTATTATTACTAACCCAAAAATTAAAAGAAGTTTTTAAAAAATAAGATTCGCAAGCAGCCGCGAATCTTATTTTTTTTATGCTTTAGTTTTAAGCAAATCTCTAATTTCTGTTAAAAGTGTTTCTTCAGTTGTAGGCGCAACCGGCGCTGCAACTGCTGCCGCTTCTTCTTTCTTCTTCATATTGTTAATCGTTTTTACCATAATAAAAACAATTAGTGCTAATAATAAGAAATTAATAGCTACAGTAATGAAATTACCGTAGGCAAAAATTGCTGCATCAGGAGCAGCTTTTTTAGCATCAACCAATGATGCTCCTTTAGGAATAAGTTCTGCGCCTTTACCCATTGCAAAATAAATACTACTAAAATCTGGCTTTCCAACCATAGCCGCAACTATTGGCATAACAAGGTCATCAATAACACTTGTTACTATTTTACCGAAAGCGCCACCAATAATTACCCCAACTGCTAAGTCGAAAGCATTACCTTTAATGGCAAATTCTTTAAATTCTTTTACAAAACCCATATATACAATATTATTTGTTTGATTATTACTAAAGTAACAAACTTTAATATAATTTCAAACGCTTAGGAGATATTTAAAAACAGAGACTTAAAACAGCATTTATTCTATTCTAGAAAATATCTGAGATGATTTGTTTATTTTTGCACTTCTCTTTTATATAAAATATGTTAAAGCAGCATCTACAACAAAAATTATTACAGAAATTATCGCCACAGCAAATACAATTTATTAAATTGTTGCAGGTGCCAACCGTTGCTTTAGATACCCGAGTAAAAGAAGAATTAGAAGAAAATCCTGCGCTTGAAGACCCAAGCTTAATGACCGCTGATGAGCCAAAAGGCGAATACGATGATTTAAATGATGGTCCGGATGATTATGATAAATCATCAGACGATAACAGTAGTACCGATGAATTTAATGTAGATGATTATCTGCAAGATGATAACACCAACGATTACAGCACAAACTACAACAATGGCGATGATGATGAGGAGAAAAAAGAAACGCCAATTGCTATAGAAAGTACCTTTTTCGAGAGTTTACAAGAGCAGTTAGATTTAATTCCACTTTCCGACCAGGATTTTATAATTGGTAAACAAATTATAGGCAGTTTGGATGATGATGGGTATCTACGTCGCCCATTAAGCTCAATGATTGATGATTTGGCTTTTTCTCAGAACGTAATGGTAGAGGAAGAGGATGTACTTGAAATGTTGAGACTTATTCAAAGTTTCGACCCGCCTGGAATTGGTGCCAGAGATTTAAAAGAATGCTTATTAATTCAACTCAAAAGAAAAGATGCAGGTAATCCCATCATTATAAAAGCAATGAATGTTGTTGAAAATTATCTTGATGAATTTACACGTAAACACTACGACAAACTAGAGAAAAGCTTAGGTTTAGATAGTGAAGAGCTTAAAGAGGTTGTAAATGAAATTCTTCGCTTAAATCCAAAACCAGGAGATGCAAATCAGGTTACAACTAAGCAAATGCAGATTATTCCTGATTTCCACATCAGCAATAATGACAATGTTTTGATTTTAACTTTAAATTCAAAAAATGCGCCTGAACTTAAAGTAAGTCGTTCTTACCAGGAAATGTTTGAACATTATGATAAAGCTTCATCAAAAGATAAAAAGCTTAAAGAAGCCGTTCAGTTTGTAAAGCAAAAATTAGATTCGGCTAAGTGGTTTATAGATGCAATTAAACAAAGACAGCAAACTTTGCTTAAAACCATGAATGCCATCATGCATTATCAGTACGAATATTTTTTAACGGCTGATGAAAGAAAAATGCGCCCGATGATTTTAAAAGATATTGCTGATAAAATTGATATGGATATTTCTACGGTATCAAGGGTTGCAAACTCTAAATATGTACAAACTGAATTCGGTACATTTTTATTAAAATCTTTCTTTTCTGAGGCAATTCAAACCGAAAATGGCGAAGAGGTATCTAACAAAGAAGTTAAAAAAATTCTTGAAGATTGCATTGGTAATGAAGATAAACGTAAACCACTTGCAGATGAAAAGCTTACTGATATTTTAAAAGAACGCGGATACAATATTGCCAGAAGAACTGTTGCTAAGTATCGCGAACAAATGAATATCCCTGTTGCCAGATTAAGAAAAGAACTTTAAACTTTATAGTTTTTTGGGTTTTTCGTTGTCTCGTTTTTTGGATTTTTGGTTAGTTGGTTTTTTGGGTTCAAGTTTCATAAAGAATTTTAAAATGTGGATTTGGTCTGGGAAATATACCAATCAGTAGGCATTTGTGATCTTTTATGTCAGAAAACTAACAAACTACCACTGACGAACCAAAGAACTAATAAACAAATCAACTAACAAACTACCCCAAAAAAAACCAAAAAACTAACCATCTAACGAATTAGTAGCTACCACATTCTAATATACGACGGCACTTTATAAATGTTATTCAGTAATAAGCCTAACACAATTTCGTGGCTACCGTTGCTAACAGTGTTTAAATCTGATGTAGTAAAATCATATGAGTAAGTAAGATTAACCATTTTTCCAATATTAAATCCTGCCATTGCTGCAAATGAATCATCCTTTCGATAACTACCACCCAACCAAATTTTATCTTTAAATGCAATTTTCATGTTCAAATCTACTGATACAGGAGCAGGTTGAACATATTTGACCATAATAGAAGGAATTGCTGCAATCTGATCATCTAAAAAAAACTTATAACCAGTTGTTGCAAAAAAATGTGCAACTTCTTTTCCTGTGTTGTAATTATCGGAGTTTGTAAAACTAAGTTTCTGAGATAATACTTGCTGTGCCGAAACGCCCGCGAACAATCTGGCTCCATATAGCCAAATACCAAGGCTAAGATCAGGTCTTAATTGGCTTACTATAGCATTTGATAATGCAGGATCTGTTTGGCTATCAGGAAATGTTAGTGAATTTACATCAAGCTTTATACTTGAAACTCCGGCAGCTGCACCAACAGAAAGATTAAAATTATTACTTAATTGCAAATGGTAAGCATAAGTTACATTTGCATCAATTCTGGATAATGGTCCTGCTTTATCCTGAACTACTGTAACCCCCATACCATGATGTGAAGGTGAGGAAGTATAATTTTGAGTGTAATTTCTATCCATGGGGTCACCGGTTTGCTCAGGAAAAGAGGTTAAAGCATTACTCCAAAGGTGATTATCTCCTAAAGCCCAGTGTGCAGATACAAAGGAAGTTTGAGGTGCATCGGTAATTCCCGACCATTGTTTTCGAAAACCAGCTTTAAAATCAATATAATTTTCGATCCCAGAAAGTGCCGGATTTAATAAATATTGATTAAAAATATACTGCGTATATTGTGGTTTTTGCTGACTGAAGCCTTTAAAACTTACGAATAGCGCTAATAAAATGATATATCTTTTCAATTTTATCTGATTATGGTTAATGGCCCAGTTACTGTTTTCCTCCCATTTCTTGGATTGATAAGATAGTAATAAACACCCACGGGTAAAGGTTCATTCTGATAATTTCCATCAAACGGAAGTTTATACCCATTACTGAAAAACACTTTGCTACCATTTCTATTAAAAACTTCTACAGTAGCGTTAGGGTAGCTATCTAAATACTTTATGTTCCAAACATCGTTAACACCATCACCATTTGGTGTAAATGAATTTGGAGGAACTAAAGCTTGTAAAACTTTAACCGTAACTAAAGTGCTTACCGTACAGCCTTCATCAGTAGTTGCAGTTAATTTATAATCTGTATCTTTTTCCGGCGATGCAATTGGATTTAAAACATCCTCATGATCTAAACCTAGCGATGGTACCCATTTATAAGTTAAACCAGAACCTTCTGCAACTGCGGGAATTCTAACCTGGCCACCCGCAAGTATGTATAAAGTAGTTCCTGCATCAGCAGTTGGCGATTCGTATACATTTATTGTTTTTGAAATTACTTCAGCACAACCATTAGTAGAGGTAAAAGTATAGGTAATTAAATGTGAACCAATGCTTACAGATTTTGGATTGAAATTACCTTCTGCATCAACCCCATCACCAGAATATATACCTGAACCAGAAGTTTCCTCACCTTCTTTTTGATGAGCCTGATTGATAACTACCGAACCATCATTCTGACAGGCAGCAGGAATATCAGCAAACTCTAATATTGGAGATGGTTTAAGCGTAATAATTTTCGAAGTTTCTTTAAAACAGGTCTCTCCTGAATAAGCAACTAACTTTATGGTATAATCTTTAGTAGCCGAACCGCCAAAAGGGGTATAAACTAAATGAATATCATCGGATGTTGGATATATAATCGTTTCAAAAACTTCGGGGTCATTTACAAAATCTTTATAAAAAATTATTTTAGTTATTTTACCAACAAAAGCGGCTGAAGAATTATTAATAATAACATCTTTATTACTACACAAGTTACTTTGGTTCTGAACCATAAATTCGGCTTTTTGAACTGCTCCGTTAACTACAAAATTTTGTGTTTTAGTAGTTACACAACCATTGGCATTTGTAATCTTTAATATTACCGTATAAGCCCCAAAATTTAAATATTTATGCTGGCCATCCTTATCGGTTGACGTATTCGGATTAGCCGTTGTAGATGCAGCATCGCCGAAATTCCACTCATAATTAAAAGCACCTGTTCCATCTTGCGCATCAACAGATTTATTTATAAATAATGCAAAAGCATCAGTTAAACAAATATCTGGCATGCTAAAGTCCGCTATAGGTAAATCCGTAACATTTACATTCTGCGTATAAGCAGTACTCACACAACCTTCGGCCGACGTAGTAATTAAAGAAACCGTATAGGTCCCAGTAGTTGTGTATTGATGAAAAAATGGCAATTTATCAATTTTATCAATTTTTGTTCCATCACCGAAATCCCAGCTCCATTTCGTAATGGTATTCGAACTTTTAAGTGAACTTATTGAAGACTGGTCATTTACTAAATAATCGGTATTTATACAGGTATTTAAATTAGCTGCAAATTTTGAAACAGGTAGAGGAAATATTTTCACTTGTTTTGTAACCACATCAGAAAAACAACCTGTACCAGATTTAACTGATAAACTAACCGTATAAGTTCCTTCAGCAGCATATTGATGTTTTGGATTTTGTTCAGTCAATGTTGTTCCATCACCAAAATCCCATTGCCAATTGGTTATCGCGAAATCGCTTGTATTAGATGAGCTTTTATCAGTAAGTGTGATTTCAGATTTTGCACAGCTGCTGGTAACTAAATCGAAATTTGCAGTTGGCAAATCGTAAATTGTGAAAATATAATTTGTTTCTAAATCGCCACTTTGGCAATTTGAGGCATTGTTAGGAACATGCGCAACAACATTTAAATGATATTCTCCGGAGGTTGTATATGTTTTTTGTGCCGGATAACGATAAACGTAAACAGTTTGCCCATTTAAAGTTTTTGTTTCAGGCGTAAGATTTGTAGTTATAACCACCGGTTCATTATCCAATGTCCAGGTAATTTTATCGGGTTGATATGGAAGGTTAATTTTAAAGTCGACTACTTGTCCAACGCAACCATTAGGACTTTCTTCGTTTTTAGATTCATTAACAACTGTTAAGTAATTATTCGATGATAAATTTGTACCGGCAGAGTATGCGTATGATTCTGCGTTACCAAAACCATAAGCAATTGCATTAAAACCATCATCAGCCGTTAAAGTTAAACTCTTAAAAGTTGAGTTCGCAGAGGTTCCCGTTACTGGAATCTGATTATAAGAATATAGTGTATTGCCCGTAACAATTACCCAAGGTGTAGATGGTGTTACACCATCTACTTTAAAAGTCGATGTCTTAGTTGTTAGCATAAGCACATTAATATATCTTTCGGGAATATTTTGAAGCGTAGATGAAAAAACAGTTACAGTTTTTATGTTAAACTCTACTGGATTAAGTAAAACCATATCAGGGTCGCCCAGTACATTTGCCCCGATAGCCGAAGAACACGTTTGGGTTAAAGAATACTGTGCAACACTAATCAACTTGTCTGCAGTAATAAAAGTTGATTCTGATAATTGCGAACTTTCAACATACGCTCCTTTATCAATGGTATAAGTTTGCCCATTGTAGGTAACTTTAGTATTGTCTTCTTGAGCAAGGATTCTTAATATATATTTCCTGCTTTTAAATGGAACAACTCCATAATTTTTACCCCAACTTACAGTAGGTGTTAATTGCTGGTATAATGGATCCTGAGAACCTGAGCAAGCTATACTTAAAGCTGATGAACCGGAAAATACTGCAAATCTTTTACATGAAGAGATACTTTGATCAACTTCCACATAAACACCTGTCAAATCACTGGTTCCTGAAATGTATTCATAAACATCGCCAACTTTAGACAAGTTTATTGTTTTAATGATACCACTTTTTTCATGAAGTAAAACTGTAGTATTATCTTCTACAGCCACAATGGTTAAGAAATTATTCCCATTGCTACTTTGTGCGTAATTCATAGAATAATACTTCTGCCCTAAAGTTTCGTAAGGTAAAATTAATGATGCGGCAGAACGTGCACCAGCATAAATGTGAGCGTAAACAGAAACTTTAGGTTTGCCATCAGTTACTTTTATATGAATACCTCTGTTCGTTAAAACTTGATTTGCTTCATCTGGCAATCCTGTATTGAATTGCGATATATATGCTTCAGACCAAGTTACTCTAAACTCTACAGCTGTATTGGCTGGGATAGTTTTAGTTTCTGAATAATTCCGACAGCTTACAGTAACTTCTGAATTTGATTTAGATGTAACAAATACGGATAGTTCTGCATGATTGGCAAGCGTTGTACCAGATTGGCTACTTGCTACATGCGTGGGAAAAACAGCCCAAAAATCTGTACCCTCATTAGAAATATTCTGTCCGAAGGCCTTATTTGAAACCGAAATAAATAGAATAACAAAAACGAATAATGCTGCCCTGATCATTATTAGTTTGGTTGGTAAATAGTTTGCATTTATCTAAAAATAGATAGGCAATATACTATTTATGAGTATACAACAGAAGAAACAAATTAAAAATTAACACTTTTTAATAATAAAATTTGTGCTTCGTGTAAAAAAGAAGGTTGTTAGTGTAATTTATTTTTTAAAAGAATAAATTTAAATATAAGTTTAATTCTGTTTTTTTAGAAAAAAACTTGTGAATCAATTAGTTTATTAGCATTTTTTTACCTTATCAGATGGATCGGCACTACAATTTTTTTTGAGAGAATGTTCTAGCCCTTTCATTAGCAACTATATCATTCTGCTCATTAGATTCCACATTTTTATCTAAAAGAATGTTCCAATCATTTAAACCTTTTTACTATTATTTTCAGACTCTTGTTTAATTTTATCTTTAAGTAATCCCATTTGCAAAGCTTTGTTAAACGAACATATTTCAAACTTAATGTTTCAAATTAAAACTACTCTACAGGGGGTTTTTCTTTTGCATCCTTAAATTCTTTCACACTTTTACCAATTCCTTTCATTAATTCTGGTATTTTTTTTCCTCCAAAAATCAAAAGAACAACAACACAGATTAATATAATTTCAATTGCCGACATAAGTTTTTTTTTATCAATGTACGATTAAAAGAATAATAAAGCCTTGAAAACTAAAAATTAAACCAGTACAGCATTTAAGGTTCTGTTTTTCACCTTGGGTACAGCTCCATGTCTCATAAATTCGGCAAAACCCTTTAATTGTTTTATAGCTTTTACCGCTTCATAACCATAAGTATAACTTCTGATTTTATTTAACAACATAGTATCCGTTTTAAATAAATCACTTTCTGATAATATTTGCTTCTTTAATAAATTTTTAATCAACTCTGCCATTTTACCATTTGCATATAAATAAAGTGGTAATTTAAATACCTCCTCATTAAGCCTTTTAAATGTTTCGTTTATCCACAACACTTCATTTTCATCATTAACAGCAATTTTTCCATCTTTTAAAATTACCGATCGTAAAAATTCTTTAGCCCTTTGCCTTGAAATAATTCCTGCATGAATACCATCACGCAAAGTATAATCTAATCTATCAGCACAAAGCGCTGGTAATGGCTGCTCCAAAATATCAAACTTGCTGAACAAAATTTGATTTACACTATAGCCGAATTTCATCAATACAGCAGGAATTTCAGATTTATATAAAACTTCGGCAAATACCTTTTCGTGATAATCTTCATCAACGTTATCAAAAACATAATCTCCAACATGAGAGAAAGCAGTATGAGACACATCATGCAATAAACCGGCTATTTGTTCAATTTCTGTTCCGCCTAGTTTTTTGATTAGCATAGTAACGCCAATGGCATGTTCTAATCTGGAATGGCAGATATCTGGATTTACCAAATAGATAGCGCCGCTTTGATGGATTCCGGCCAAACGTTTTAAAGCATCAGTTGCTAAAAGTTCAGCAAATACATCTGGTAATTCCATTTTACTATATAAAAAATCGCTTACCTGCATCATATCTATATTATTTGAATTATAAAAATCAATGCACAATATTACTAATAATTTTAGTTTTTAAATAAAAATAATTTCACATTTAACTAAATTTAATAGCTTAAAATTAACTTTCAATTATTTTGAAAATGATTATTACAATATCATGATTAAGAAATTGTGGTGTAAAAAAACAAGCATATCATATTAACGTTATACTTGTAAAAAAACAGGTATATGGCAACTGCTCAGCAAATTCGAAAAGCATATCTTGATTATGTTTTAACCAACAATGAAAAACCGAAATCGGTTTATGTTTTTGTTAAAAAACTCAAAATTACAGAAGCCGAATTTTATCAATTTTATGCTTCTTTCGAAAGTATTGAAAAAAACATTTGGTTCGAATTAACGTTCGAAACCATTACAAAAATTAAAGAACAAGAGGTTTGGCCTCAATATTCTGCAAGAGAAAAAATGCTTTCATTTTTTTATAGCTACGCCGAAAATTTAAAGAATGAAAGAAGTTATGTTATTTATAGCTTGAAAAACCATAAAAGTAAATTTTCTACACCTAACGTACTTGCCGGCGTAAAACCAATCTTCGAAAATTTTGCAGAAGATATTATATCAGAGGGATTAGAAAGTGGCGAATTAGCTGAACGCAGGTTTTTAAGTAAAAGATATAAAGATGCTTTATGGATTCAATTTGCTTTTATATTAAACTTTTGGATACATGATGATAGCAATGATTTCGAAAAAACAGACGAAGCAATTGAAAAGGGTATTAATGTTACCTTCGATTTGTTTCAACACTCTCCTATTGATAACTTATTTGAATACGGAAAATTTTTAAGCAGAAATGGCAAATTTGCAAACAACATGGGTTTTAACTAAATGAAAGAACAAAATAGTATTCCGGTAACAAAAGTAGAACGTTCCGCAAAATTTGTAAAAACTGGTTTTCAAATCGGTGGAAATTACATTAAACATTACTCTAAGAAACTGTTCAATCCTGATATGGATAGAGAACAACTTAATGAAGATAATGCAACAGATATTTATAAATCTTTAAGTGAGCTTAAAGGTAGTGCATTAAAAATTGCGCAAATGTTAAGTATGGACAAAAATATACTTCCAAAATCTTACGTTGATAAATTTACTCAATCTCAATATAATGCACCTCCTCTTTCGGGGCCACTAATTGTAAGAACTTTTACCAAAAACTTTGGTAAAACACCTGAACAGATATATGATACTTTTAATATAAATTCTACCAATGCGGCATCAATTGGTCAGGTTCATCAAGCAACATTAAAAAGCAAAAAACTTGCTGTAAAAATTCAATATCCTGGTGTTGGCGATAGCATTTCTTCAGATCTAAGACTGGTAAAACCTTTCGCGTTCCGTTTGTTGGGCATGTCTGAAAAGGAATTAAACATTTATATTAAAGAAGTTGAAGAAAGACTATTGGAAGAAACCGATTATGAATTAGAAGTTAAGCGTTCTATAGAATTCTCTGAAGCCTGTAAAAATTTAGATAATGTAGTTTTCCCGAAATACTATCCAGAATTATCAGGAAAACGAATTATATCCATGGATTGGATTGAAGGTTTGCATCTAAAAGAATTTTTACAAACAAATCCTTCACAAGCATTAAGAAATAAAATTGGCCAAGCCCTTTGGGACTTTTATAACTTCCAACAGCACGAATTAAGAGCCGTTCACGCAGATCCACACCCTGGTAATTTTATGATTACTCCTGATGAAAAATTAGGTGTAATAGATTTTGGCTGTATAAAAGAAATGCCAGAGGATTTTTACTATCCTTTCTTTTCACTAATTTCTACTGATGTTATTAAAGATAAAGCGAAAACGCTTGATGCTTTCAGAAAGTTGGATATGATACATAAAGATGATACTGATGCACAGGTTGAATTTTACTACAAATCGTACAAAGAAATGATTGAACTTTTTGCAAAGCCATATATAAATGAATCATTTGATTTTAGTAAAAATGAATTTTTCGAAAGACTTTACGAATATGGAGAGAAAATCTCCAAAATGCCTGAATTTAAACAAGCCAGAGGAGTTAAACATTTTATTTATGTAAATAGAACCAACTTCGGTTTATATACAATTTTGCATGAATTAAAGGCTGTTGTTAAAACAGATACATTTAAACCTTCTTTAAATATATCTTAAGTATTCTTTTTTACAACATCAACCATGTGATCGATATCAAACGGCTTTTGAATATAATCATCTGCTTTACTTTCTTCGGCAATTTGTTGTAGTTTATCTGATGTAGAAGTCAAAACAGCCGATACATCTTCAGTTTTAGGATCTGATTTTAATTCTTTAACAATCTTTGAACCTTTTTTAGTTCCTTTAATATGGTCATCAATAACAACTACATCCGGTTCAATCTCATCAATTTTATCAATTGGTTCGATTGTTAATGATGCGGTTACCTCAAATCCTTCTTCTTCCAATACCTGGTCCATAATATCCAGTATATCTTTGTTATCCTGGACAAGAACAACTTTTTTCTTCATAAGATTTTCTAGCTTAATTTTTTTACAAAGATAGCAAAAAGGATAAATACGCAATTAAACCATAATTAAATTTCAATTGCGTGAAAATTATTTCCTGTTTGTCTGTTTTTTAAACCTGTTCGTCGATTAGTTACATGTGCTTGTATAAAAATGGATTATTTGCTGCAACGTTTTTCCGTTAGCTGCGTCTTATCTACAAAACAAGTTTAAAAAAATATAAATAACTAATTAACAAATAATTATAAATAACAGCATTATGAAAACCTCAATCAAAAACCTAATCGCAACATCATTAACAGCTATCGTTATAACTTCAGCTGCTTTTACAACAAGTGTATTGGCTACAGAAAAAAATCCAATAACTAAAGAATCATCTACAAGCTTTAAAAAAATTATAGTTAAAGGAAATGTAGAAGTAACGCTTATACAAAGACAAACTGAAGGTGTTAGCTATTCAGATGATAACACAGGTAAAGCAAAAATTACTCAAGAAGGGAATACATTAAAAATTAGCTCTACAGATAGGGATGTAAGTAAGCTCACTGTATATGTAAACGACCTTTACAGAATCGAAGCTTCAGAAAACGCAGTAGTAAAAACCAATGGTAAATTAAAATCAAAGTATTTGCAAATTTTCTTAAAAGACAATGCCTTTGCACAAATTACTTCTAATACAGAAGGTTTATATACCGTTATTAAAGATAATGCAGATTTGAAATTAAGCGGTTCTACTGATAATCATACTTTGATTATGGGCAATACACAAAAGTTAACAATTGATAAATTTGCAGCTTTGAAAACCAATATCAGTTCTGTAGAATCAAGCGATGTCATTGAAACTGCTGCTTTGATAAAATAATTTCAACAGGTAATTATGTAAAAGCGATGAGGACAATCTTATCGCTTTTTTTGTTTTGAAGTAGTTATTTCTAAAATTGCGAACTTCAGTATTTCTTCAGATTCAGAAGGTAGCTTGCAGAAATTTATTTTAAATGACTAATTTATTAAAAGGTAGATATTCTTTATTTTTTGCTTTTCTATCTTACTTTATTATATTCTCCTTAATTGTTAGAACAGTTCTTTTTATATCGGCGAGCCACCATACTGATTTTACTTTATTTGAGATATTTAAGTTTTATATAACCGGATTATTCTTTGATATTGGCTCAGGGCTACTTATTACTATACCATACACAGTATTTTTATTTTTAATCCCCGATAAGATTTATCACAAAAAATGGAATAAAATATTCACACCATTAGTATTTTTCTTTTTTTTAGTAATTACACTTTTCTCTTTTTTTGCAGAACTAACTTTTTGGCAGGAATTTGAAAGTAGATTTAATTTTATTGCGGTAGACTATCTAATTTATACTTATGAAGTAATTCATAACATAAACGAATCATACCCTATACCATTACTCCTGGCTGGAATGTTGATAATTGCTATAGCAATAATCTTTTTCTTGTTCAAATTAAAAATTTTTAAACAAACTTTAGAAAGTTACTCAACTTTAAAAACGCGTAGTATTACTTCTTCTTTTATTTTTATTGTAGCCATTTCATTTGGTTTATTTGTAAAAAACTCTTGGGCAGAGCAAGGAAATAATCATTATTCCAATGAATTAGGTAAGGCAGGGATTTATTCCTTTTTTGCGGCTTTCAAAAATAATGAATTGAATTATCAAGATTTCTATAGCTTAATTAATGATAAAAAAGCTTTCGAAATTATTAGAAATGAACTTAAAGAAACACAAAGTACTTTTTTGAATTCAGGCTTATCAATAAAAAGAAATATTAATAATAATAATGTTGCTTATAAGCCTAATATAATAACAATTACAATTGAGAGTTTAAGTGCAGATTTTTTGGCACATTATGGCAATAACCAGCACATTACTCCTTTTCTTGACTCTATAGCAAACCATAGCATATTTTTCAGCAACATGTATGCAACAGGTACCCGAACAGTTCGTGGTATGGAGGCACTTACACTTTGTATTCCACCCACGCCCGGAAGCAGTATAGTTAGGCGAATGGATAATGAACATCTTTTTTCAGTAGGGCATGTTTTTAAAGATAAAGGTTATACAAATACTTTCTTCTATGGTGGTGATGGTTATTTTGATAATATGAACCATTTCTTTGGCAATAACGGCTATAACATTGTTGACAGAGGCCGAAAATTATTAAATGAAACTTATGATGGAAGCAGAACGATAATTCAGGATAAAGATGTGACATTTGAAAATGCATGGGGAATTTGTGATGAAGATATTTTTAATGTTGTAATAAATGATGCGGATAAGAAGTATAAATTACATCAGCTCTTCAACAATTTTATTATGACTACTTCGAATCACAGACCTTATACTTTTCCTGCTAATAAAATTAATCTTCCTCAAGGTACACGTGAAGCAGCCGTTAGATATACTGATTATGCTATTGAAAAATTTATTGATAAAATAAAAATTAAGCCCTGGTTTAAAAACACAGTGATTATAATTGTTGCAGATCATTGTGCCAGTAGCGCAGGTAAAAACGAAATTGATATTTCTAAATATCAAATTCCATGCATGATTTTGAATTTAAAAAATACCAAAAATGCTAATATCAGCAAAATGACATCTCAAATTGATATTTTCCCAACACTTTGGGGGGTTTTAGGATGGAAATACACAAATGGTTTCTTCGGAAAAAATGTGCTTGATAGCAGCTACAAACCAAGGGTTGTTTTAGGTACTTACCAAAAATTAGGTTATATGCGAAACGATAGTTTGGTAATATTAAGTCCGCAGCGAAAGATAGATAGTTATATTTATGATAAAGGCAAAAACGAACAAAAGAAAGCCGATTTTTCGAAAGTATTTACAAATCAGGCAATTGCTAATTACCAAACCGCTTATGAACTTTTTAAAAATAATGGTTTAAAACAATAAATAAAATGGAGTTGATTGCTCCGCTCCATCTTATTAATTCTCATTTAAATTCAAACTAAAATCTTCTAATTTCTCAGTTCCTAATTCTTTTGTTTTGTTTTTACTTAAATATTTAACGCCAACTCTTAGTGCTTTTAAGCCCGATACGCCTTGAAGTTCTTCTAAATCCAATTGCTCTAAATCATCATTTAATAAGCCTTGATCCTGAAGATATTTGATGTATTCGATGTATTCATTAGCTTCATCAGCATTAAAATAAACCATTGCAATTTTATCAGGTTGGGTTAAACGTTCTGAAGTATCTTTTATCAATACTTTATCAATTCGTTTTTTCACAACTTCATACCTGATATTATAAGCACCTTCAACATCAAATCTTCTTTCATCGTTTCTAAAACTAATATCTATAGAATTTGAATGTATAAAAACTAATTGCGTAGTTTCTAAAGGTCTTGGCATTTCGCCAATTAAACTTTTAGATAAACGTGCTATTTCTACCATTGAAGTAAGTTGCCACAATCGAATATTTTTTAAATAGAGCAAATCAAATGGTTTATTTGGTGCTATTTCCTGACCGATATAAATATCATATTCAACACCGTCAGTTCTAAATTTAGCAAAATAACATGGGTAAGATGCCTGAAGATTTAGTTGAGCAGTTTCCAAATACTGACTAACTTCCATGTTGATAGATTGCATTGAAACTTCGAGCTTTCTTCTATTTTCGTATGCTAATCCAGTTTCTGGTATAATCTCAGCAAAATAATCATCAACAATTTCAGTGGTTTCAGGATGATTTAACTTAATAACCGAAAAGAATGGATAAACTTCTGCAGCCAAAAATTCGTTCAGAAGCATTTCTTCATTACTTGATGCAACATTACTTATTCTAACAATCCAATCATTGCAGTTAAAAATTAGCTTATCAATAAGTTCTAAACGCACAAATTTTCTAATGCCTTTTAGTGTTTTAATAATATTCAATAAATGAACATGCATGTCTTCTTTCAAAGCCTGATTACGTTCGGTTGTTGAATTTCTTATATCAACTGCACCAAATAAAGGATACATATTTTTAAAAGTGATAGTTTCTATCTGTTTTTGTCTTTTATTATCCTTATTTTGCTGAATAAAATGCCAAACGGCTTCATTAAATTTCCATTGCACTGAAGGCTGTAAAGCTGTAAATTTATCCATTAAAACAGCATCCATTTTGGCATTAAATTCTTCTATACTATATTGAAATAATTGACCAATTAAAGGCACTGCAGGACCTAATCTTGATAATAATTTATCATCAACCACAATTTCCTTACTAGAATAAACTTCTAACACGCCTGCTAATTGAGTGTTATAATACACTGGCAAAACTGAATAAGAACATACTCCTGCAGCTTTTAAAACACGCAGAAACGGATCTTTTAACATGTGATCTTCATTAATAGAACTCACAAAAATTGGACGAGGATCCTGTTTGTATTTCTCAACCAAAGCATAAAAAACTTCTTCTTCCATATTCGATGCTTTTGCTGAGTTAATAAGCATGCTTTGAGAAAAATCCTGATTATCAAAAACCAGTTTATTATTTACAGTTAAAAATGGCATTAAGCCAAATTCTAGGTTGCCATTTCCACTTAGTGTTTTTAAAGCCTGAATAACATGATTATAGGCTTCCGTTTGATAATTATGATTAACTAAAGCATTTCTAATCCCTTCAATTGCATGCTGTAAAGTAACGTCCGTTATAGAAATTACACTAAAGCCTTCAAAAGTAAATTTCTTTAAAGGCACATGTTTATTCAAATAATCAATCTCTGTCCCTTCCTGAAAATGTTTAGCAAGAACCTCAAAATTGAGTTCAGGCAGTTTTCCTGAATGCTGAATATCTATAAATTGTGTATCGTTTTGAATATTATAATACTGGATTAATTTATTTTCAGGATTAACATGAGCGTATATAATATCATTTTTTAATACTGAATTGAAACTGTAAAATCTATTTAAAATTAAATTATAGATAAATTTTAAATGCTTTATCTCCACGGGTTCACTATTATCCTTATTTACTTTAGATTTAGGATCGTGATCTTTGAAAAACTGATAAAATGCATTTGTACTAAAAAAGATTTCATCAGGCACTGGTGTACTCAGTGCCCAAAATAATTCATTTTCATTAGCCATTAAAGGCGTGAGTATAGTGAAAATTAATTCAAGTGTTTCCTTATGTTTTGATAATTCTTTTGTGCTTATATTTCCAAGTAAAGCATTCTCTTTCTCAATTTTTTCTAATAAAAACCTGTAAAACTCAGATTTAACAGTTTTTTCGGTTTTCAATCTATTTTTCAGGTAATTGACTAACGGTCTGAAAGATAAATTTGATTTTACCTGGCAATTAATACATTCGTTTTTATGTATTTGTATTACATTGGTATTCATGAGTATATGTATATTATAGACGTAAAATTTAGTAAGTAAAAAATAATATTATACAAATATACAAACAGCAAAAATCAAAAATAGTCTGTATAACGTAATACTATTTTTACGTAGCATATTACCAATTTACGTTTAAAACCTGAATGCAGTTTATAAAATCTAACTTTTATACTATTAAAAGTTTCTAAAATTTTAATATCTAAAATTTAGTGATACATAGGGATACCACCCATCTCTTGAATGACCCATTACAAAGCGCACTACAGTTAGTGATGCAGGTGCGAAATAAATACCTCCTCCAACGCCATGATGCCATAAATCGGAACTTTCATTACGACTCCAAACACGGCCTACATCATAAAAACCAAGTAGCCCAATTTGGCCTGGCAATACATAACTAACTAAATCGCCAAGTTTAGCTCTTAACTCTAAATTATTATAAAAACTATGGTCACCTGCAAATCTAAACTGGCGATAACCCAATAGATTACCTTGACCTCCAAGGAACTGCGATTGATAAAATGCAGGTTTGCCAACTGTTATACCGCCACCAAATCTATCAGCCAAAATGAATGCTTTCCTTCCATCAAGGTTTTTATATAAAGCAATACTTGCCGTAAATTGACCGAAAGAATTAGAGTACTTATTAATACCTTTATAACCCAGCAACTTAAAATCAACATAACTACCCAATGTTGGCAACAAATCATTATCGCGGGTATTATTGATAAAATTCACAATTGCTCCAGCAAACATTTTCTCATTGCGAATGCTTACACTATCATAAGAACCTAAAGGAGAACCACTTGTAATAAACCTACCCTCGTTATCCTCCTGGTTTAACTTGTAATACTGAAACGAAGGCCCGATGCTAAAAGTAGATTTGGGTCTTCGCCACCTAATTGACGGATCTACCTGATAAAGATTAAATCTTGCTCTGTAATATCTGATTTCATCACCATGTTCATCAAAAACTGTATTATTACCTACACCGAAGAAATTCTGTGTATTATTTGGTGCATAAGCATCGGCTTTAATTAAAAAATCTGCTTTTCCTAATGCTTTTAACCATTCTCCCCTATAATTAAAACGAAACGCTTTAGTAGAAAAAGAATGTAAAAATGATATTGTCTGTGAATTACCATAAGGCTTTTTCCTAAAGCCAGGATTGGTTTGTTTATAAATTAATCCAAGTAAAATACCGTCATCATTATTATAACCCACATTAAAATTATACGATCTTCTTATATACATATCCTTAGGTATGTAACTAAAGTTTGAGGTATCATTAGAAATTATTTTTCTGATTTTATCAGCATCATTTCCGTTATATGTCGCTTTATCTTCCCTGCCATAAAGCTTTACAGAACCATTACTTTTTGCAAAATCATATACTTTATTGCCTTTGCCACCAATGATTCTGATTTTTATATTTGAATTTTTATTGTTTAAAATTACGCTATCGTTACCGTTATGCATATAAACCCTTAATTCTTTAGTTATTTTCGGGTCGAAAATTCGGTTGAATAACTCGTCTTTAATATTTCCCTCTTTAGAAATTTTATTGATTTTAACTTTTAAACCATTATTATCTGCATCAGAAATTTGAATTAATTCATTTTTGTTTGATACCTCTATATCTACAATCCTGTTAAAGAAATGATAATAATCGTTCATTAACTTGGGTAATTGCTCAATTCTTACTCGCATTTGAGCCAGAAGTGCATCATGATGAAGTGAATAACTTGGCTCTGGAAGTTTTCTTAAAGCCCTTTCAAAAACCTCATCATTATAATTTGCGCAAAAATCTTTAATAATTTTATCCCATTCTTTTTCACTAATATTTGCGGTATAGCGACTACTTATTTCTCTTCCCTCCCACAAAAACCAATCAATATTCTTTATATCACGTTCGTAACCTTGCATCATTGGTAAAAGAGATGAAGACTGAGTAAAGCGTTGTAAAAAGCCATCAGACCTAAAAAATACCTGATCCCTGTCTCTCGGTACTGGTGAATAATGAGAGCCACCATCTTTTTTAGTTTCTTTCCAACGCCACTGGTCTTCGTGTCTATCCCAATCGCCTAACAAGACATCAAATGCTCTTGCTTTAACCCAAGCGGGCCCATCTAAAGTATTATCATTATCATCAGTTAGTTTTTTATCCATTTTTGGAGAACTATCTGATTCGCCCAACGGTTCGCGTTCTTCAAAAAGGCATAATGTATTTGCAAAGGCAGGCTCATATTCGCCTAAATTATCATCAGGAGAAACCCATCCAATTATGGGATTACTATGTGGTATTCCGCCAGCTTTTGCCAGTTCGGGTACGATAAGAGCCGAAAATGGATGTTGAGCGGACATGTTGTCTTTAATAATATCCTTTGCAAAGGTTTCTCTCAATTGCTCTGGCAAAAGCACTTCGGGGAACTTTTCTACGCTGCGTAAAACGTATTCTTTACCATTTTTATCCTCTAATCTTAAAGATCTTGATTGGTTTCCTCCACCTCTTTGTGTTGCTTTTAACCCACCCGCAATTTGGGAAATTCTTATTACCGGAACTTTGGTTTCCTGAGCATATTCTTTTCTATAGTTCTCTCCAAATACATACCTGTGAAAGCGACCAACACTATCATATTCTGGCTTTATTCTAACCGTAATGCTATCGGCCAAAATCGGCTTTTCTCTGTTTATTACCTTTTGATTAATTGTTTCAAATTTCTTTATATAGCTATATACACGTTTAACACCTGTATCTGCATAAATATAATATTCGTAACGCATATCATTATTCATCAACTGATCGGCAATTACATAGCCTTGTTCCATTTCATGAAACAAAGATGTTTTTCCTTTCTTATTTGGTGAGACTTTAGCGCCAGAGCCGCTTACAATTTGCAATTGTTTTCCCTTAATTAACTGTAAACCATGCTCATGTCCGGCTACATAAGTTACATTTGTATTATCGCCAAAAACACCATTAACAGATTTAATCATGTCTTTATAAGCAGGATGATTCAAATCTTCAGGGCTTAATAAAGTTGAACGCAGAACCGGATAAACAGAACCTATAACAGGTAACGGTACATAAAGATTTTTGTTTAGTGAAGTTAGCGGAAAAAGATGATTTCTTAAATTAAAATAGCCACCGTGTGGACCATAACTTTGAAACGGATGATGTGATGCAAGCAAAATCACTTTACCTTTATTTTTCTCCATTAAATCTTCCATTTTAACCAAAACTTCATCTTTAGTGCGACATTCGCATTCGCCATTAGGATTTGATTTATTATATGGAAACAGCCACCATTCGCTGTCGTAAGCAATAATCGTTAATTTATCGGTTAAATTTATTGCTACAGGATCGGGGCAACCATTTTGAGGGATTAACTTTAAAAGTGGATCATTCTGGGCTTTTAAATAATCATCCTGAGCCTTAATTTTTGCCAAACCATTCGGCCCTGATTTATCCCAATCATGATTTCCAGGGATAAAGTAAACAGCAGCCCCTTTCTCCCGCATGGGTGCGAATTGAGATTGTAAAATTTTCTTTGTTTCTTCCTCCTCCAGGCTTCCAGGCAAGCCCATTCCTGTTGGATAGATATTATCGCCCAAATAAACTACAGTAGTTTTTTTTGGTATAACTTGTTTGGCTGCATTTTTCAAATCCTGCATTTGTACAACATTCATTTCGCCGGCATCTCCGAATAAAATTACACGATACTTTACATCATTTTGTGCAAAAGCCACAAAACTTATTAGCGTAATGAATGTAGTTAACGTAAAATTTTTAATCATAATGTTCGGTTTATAATGTTATTCGGTAGTCTAAATACACGAAAACTTTAGAATGAATCACAAATACAGATTGTTATCCTGAGACTAATAAAATATTTTAACTGCCTCATCAACTCAGCTTAACAAGATCTAAATATAACTTGATTTAAGATAAACCTCAATATTTTGTTTTTACTTTTTAGGTTTAAACTGCAGGATGTCTCCTGAAGCCAAAGTCCCACCCTCATTTGATATATAAAGGTTATTTTCTTTGTCAAATGCAATCCCTTCTGGTTGATTAAAATCATCGCCTTTTAATGGATAAGCCGCTTTAATTTTAAAATCAGCATTGGTAATAACTAGCATTTTATTAACCGAAGAAAGAATATACCATTCATTTGTATTTTGATTTTTGACTAATGCAGATGGTTTAAATTTAATTTTACCCTCACCCGAAAGCTTTTCTATTTCCTCATAAGGTAAACTAAATTCGCCGGAAGGTTTTAAAGAATTATTATCTCCAAAATCAAAAGCATAAATACTTGTTGCTTTATTTTTATCATCAGATTTACTGCCCTTTGTTAAAATATAAATCTTCCCTGCTTTTTCATCAGCTGCCAATCCTTCATATTCAGCTTTAGGAACCAGATCTTTTACTTTAACAACATTTACAGCTTCTGCCTTATTGATTTCTGATAAAGGCAAAATATGTAATTCTCCATTACTTTTAAGAATAATAACCTGGTTTTTAATGATAGTCAAATCTTCATAATCTCCTTTACCACCAAATTTTACATATTTAGATTCTTTATCATTCAATCCTAAATAAAATAAATCTCCATCTTCATCCTGAATGGCAAAAACTTGCTTTGAATCCCCGTTGTGAAAAGCAATTCCTGAAATTTCGAAAAGATTTTGAGGCATATTATACTTAACAGGATTATTTAAATCGTAAAGAAAATTTCCTTTTTCTGATGGTTGAGATTTAGTTTCAGCCTTATCATCGTGCTTTCCATTAACGCATGATATACATAAGAAAGCCATTAACAAAACAGAAAGAAAAGATGATATGTAAAGTTTATAATTTTTCATGAGTTAAAGATTGTTTTTTTAAAAATTCGTAAATTCTATGTTGAGAAGCAATTAATGTTCCATCCTTTTTTAAAGGAATATTATTCATAGATTCATCAATAAAAACGGCCTGCAAATTATCTTGTTTTTGAATATTTATAATTTCAATAATTTCATCTTTTATCTTTTTATCGTAGATTGGAAAGCAAACTTCTATTCTTCTGTAAATATTACGATTCATCCAATCTGCAGAGCCTAAATACATATCTTGTGTACCTAAATTATTAAAAATAAATATGCGGCCGTGCTCCAAATATCTGTCTACAATCCGAATCACTTTAATGTTATCGCTCATGCCTTCAACACCTGGAATTAGCCTACAAATACTCCGAACTATCAGTTCTATTTTAACACCTGCCTGAGATGCTTCATAAAGTTTGTTGATGAGGATCTTCTCTTCTAGATTATTTAGTTTAATTGTAATTGAAGCTTGTTTGCCTAACTTCGCATATTCAATTTCTCTTTCTATCAGGTTTAAAAATGTTTGCTGAAGATTAAATTGTGCAACTAAAATATGTTCAAAATTTATCAAATCGGTTGATGAAGGTTTAATTCTTTTCGCGAGGAAAATAAAAAGCAGTTCAATCTCTCTCAAAATCTTTTTATTGGCTGTCATTAAAATATGATCTGTATAAAATGCTGCAGTGCTTTCATTAAAATTTCCTGTTGCCAGTAAACCTGTATAAAGCATTCTGTTACCAATTTTTCTTTTAACCAAAGCTACTTTGGCATGCACTTTTAAGGCAGTAACGCTATAAACGATTTCTACACCCTTTTCTTTCATTTTTTTCGCCCACTTTATATTGTTGGCTTCATCAAAACGGGCTTTAAGCTCTACCAATACAAAAACCTTCTTACCATTTTGCGCTGCACTGATGAGTGCATTTATAATCTTTGAATCGCTTGCCACCCGATAAATTGTCAGGTAAATTTCCTGTACATCCTGATCTACAGCAGCCTCATTAAAAAACCGAAGTACACTATCATAACTTTGATATGGTGTATGAATTAGGATATCGTTCTTGATTATCGCTTCTGTTAAACTCCCATGAACAACATCGGTATTACATATTTTTGGCCATGATTTATTTGATAAATTTGGGTTACTAACCGGAAAATTCATAAAATCTTTCAGGTTATGGTATTGCCCACCTTCTACCATATTAGCTTTTTTAAGGTTAAAAAGTTTTTTAAGCAAAACCACAACACTTTTTGGTATACCGGGCTGATGAAGAAATCTTGTTGCAAGACCCGAGTCTCGCTTTAGCAATTGCGCTTCTAATTGGTCGGATAAGCTACCTGAGTATTCATCCTTTAAATCAATCTCCGCATCGCGGGTTATTTTGAAGCTAAAGCATCCGGAAACTTCTGCTGTATTGAAAATGAGATCGAGATGAAAGCGTATAATATCGTCTAAAAAAACAATAAAAATATCTTTGCCGGTATCAACTTTATAAAACCTAGGCAACTCATTTGAAGGAATATTTAAGATAACTGTTTTTGCTACACCACCCTGATTCAGGGTAATGAGAAAATATAGTTCATTATTAGATGGAAAAAATTTAGTTTGTTCGTCAACATAAATCGGCTGTATAAAAGCCAAAACCTGACTTAAGAAATAACGCGTAACCTGCTTATTAATTTCTTCTGGAAAAGATTCGCCATAAATTAAATTGACATTATTTTTTTTCAGTTCAGGAATTATATTTAATCTAAGTGCATTTCCATAACGCTGTTGCTGCTCAGAAATTAAGCTGTTTGCCGTATTTAACAAATCAGCTTCAATTTGAATTTCATTGTCATCGCGGTTGCTTAATTTTTCCAGGGCAAGTAAAACGGGCATTCTAACCCGATAAAATTCATCAAGATTAGAAGAGAAAATAGACAGAAACTTAATACGCTCTAAAAGAGGCACATGCTCTCTTTCGGCCTCCATTAAAATTCGCTCATTAAATTTGAGCCAGCTTAAATCCCTGTTAAACAAAGTGGTTACAGCTTTTTCCATTAAAGTTTACCGTAAGCTGCGTAGGCGACAACGAATGCTAAAACTGCCGCAATTAAACCAAACATAAAAATATTATAAGCCAGCCTGATGAGTTTATATTTCCTGCCCAAAACAACGCCTCCTGAATAAACATCGGTTATTAAAGTGCCATATAAAAATTCTTTATCATTCATTACTTTAAGCATACCATCGGTATAGGTTGGTAACGACATTTTATAAAAGTTACCAAAAAACAGGAGGTTTACTTTTTTAGTATCTATATCTTCAGGTGTAAAAATTCCGGGAGGAATAGACGGCCGGGTTGATAAAATGGAAACGACTACACAAGTTAAACTTACCGTAAGTAAAATAAATGTAGGGATAATTAAATTACTGTGGTCTTCCAATCTTCTTAATAGCAAACTCACAATCAAGGAAAGCATTATGGAATTAACGGTAATTAAAATATGTGCCTTATTATCTGCCATATCGCTTAAACGCTGGTTATTTGCCGATGTAATCCTGAACATGGTTTCGATACCTTTATCGGGTTTTTCGGTTTTATCCTTTTTATTTTTCTTTTTATTATCCTGAGCCACAACAGCAGAACTTGCCATTTCAACAGGCATTGCATCAAAAACAACCTGGTCTTTCTGATCGGACAGTTTACTTTTTATTTTTTCGATGTTTTTAGCTTTCTGTTCGCTAAGTAATAAGTTGACATAATCGGTATGGTAATGTTGCTTTTCAAGAAACTGGATATCTTTAATACGCCATTCATTTTTGCTGATATCTTTTTTATAAATCAGTTCAGCTTCTTTATGCATCAATTTTCCTTTTTTTCGGAAATCTTCAGTACCTAAGTGAAAAAGATCCGCGTCGCATAAAATATTCTCTAATTGATTGGTTGGTTTTTGAGGGATTTTAGTACTTAAAATAGCATTAGAAACTTTTATCCTGATTTCTTCGCTTACGCCCTCCGTTTCTAAATATTTGTTTGCCAATTCGGCACCTTTTATTTCATGATGAAATACATCTTCAAAATAGCCCGTGTCATGAAACCACGCAGCAGTGGTAACAATAAAAAATTCTTCATCATTTAACTGATAATGATTGGCAATTTGATGGGTTGCATCAACCACATCTTTTGTGTGCTGAAGGTTGTGATAAACCAGTCTCGAATCCTGGTGAGTATTAAAATAATTGTTTACATGCTTTTCTACATCAATTTGTAGTTGCTTATAATCCATGAGCGTGCTGCTAAAATTTAATTTTTAATACAAAATACAATTCGTTTAATAAAAAACGTTTATGGCTTAGTTCTATAAAATTAAGCTAATTTTCATTAAAACTGTCTTTTGCTTACATAACTCCAAAAAAGGGATTTTTATTTTACAATAACGTAATCTAAAAGAAATTATTAATGTTTTTGTTTTTAAAAAACAGCAATTACTTGGAAATGATAATATTAAAAAATTTTGTGAAAAACTTTTTCCAAATTTGAATCCAAATTTGTAACATTGCACTCGCAAAAAACAATAGTTTTTTCAGGGCCTATAGCTCAGTTGGTTAGAGTAGAAGACTCATAATCTTTTGGTCGCTGGTTCGAGCCCAGCTGGGCCCACAACCCTTCAGTGAAAACTGGAGGGTTTTTTTATGGCTGAAAATGCTTTATTGGCTATGTTAATTAATACGATGCTTGGTGCTAAGCTTGGATGGAGAGTCTGATGTGTTTAGCAAAAATGTAAAACAAAAAAAATGGGTGTCTCAACGACGCCCAGTAAATAACATGATTGGAAGTGGATAGTACTATTTGGTCATTCCCATTTGATCGACTTGTTGTGACTCCCCTTTCGCAAGTGAGAAAGTAAGTTCTTTCCAAGCTGTTCCTTTTACTCCTTTTAGAATTACGACATCTTTTGTTTTGGCAATTGTAAACAGAAAGTTCGCTAACTTTGGATCGTTGCCTGTAGACTTATCAATCTCGGTCATGCCATACTCATCCACAGCTTGGGGACGATAATTGTTTATTGTAAAGCTTAAGTTAGTCCAAGCACTTCCTTTTAAGCCTTGAAGTTCCAAGCCTTTGTCGGTGTTCTTGATAGTCATTTTGAATTCCTGTAATTCGGATGGACTTTGCGTGAACGATGAAGTTGCCAATAAAAGCATTACCGCTAGTGACGATTGCACAAACACATAGATTGATTTAAATTTGATTTTCATTTGAACTATAATTTAGATAGGTGAATATACAGAAAGTCAATCAAACAATCAACTTAAGATTTAAAATGATTACGAAATGCGAACTAGGAAAATGTGTGAGAATCAGAAGTTGCAAAGCAACGGGATTCGATTTATGTTTTAACACAAGCGCAGCATTTTCGAGAAACGCACCGCAAACAATAAAAAAGCTTTAATTGCCTTATAATAAGGCATATTGTTATTTGCATAAAGAAAAATATCTATATCGAAAATTCTGAAACAAAACAACTACCAGGCTTGTATATCTTATCAAGAACGAAGACTTAATCGTACACGCTTATGCATCTCAGAAATTGTAGAATCGTTTTATCAGTTACTTTATTTACCTGTTTATTTTCGATGGTAAAAATTAACGCTCTAGCCCAGGAAATCAGAGCCGTTAATAAAGAAGAAAAAAAGGTACTGACACTTGTTTTGGCCTTACCCGAAGTTCAGGAAAAAGTGAAACTAATCAGGCAACTAGGCAATGGCAAAAGCCAGCTATCTTTAAATGTTAGTGCCTTACCGGATATTTATATCCCATATTACCAGGTGAATGTGATCAATCCGGCACCTTCGTATAAAATTCTGTATCAATTTGCAGTTGACCCTAAAACTTATCAAATCTACTATTATGACCCTATAAAAAACCATCAGTATACTTTAGCTGATTGGAGAAAAATGAGAAAGTAAGGCAATTTATTTAAGAAAGTTATTCTACGCCATATTATTAGTGCTAAACGCTTAAATAATTAATGAACATGCTTATCATCAAAAAAAGACCTTCAATATACCTGGCGCTTAGCCTTGTTTTGCTCTGTTGCTGCAGGGAGGAAGTAAAAAATAATCCGAATAAACCTCTCAACCCGATAATCCTTACCCAAACACCTGATACACTTGTTTACCAGATAGTGGGGGTATTACCAGATGCTAATAGATTGAAAGCAGAAAAATGGGCTTCAGAAAAGTATGGATTTAAGATAGACCACTCTGGCTGCGAAACCAGCGATTCAATCGCTTTAGCTACTCAAAACAATAACAGAATATTATTTGCCTGGCTCAACAAACGGCATCAAATCCGCGATGAGCAAGCATTGCTGGAAGAGATGGTACAATATACTTATGCACTTAAAAAAATCCATTTGATACTTGATGGCTTTTTAAAAAAGATAAAAATAGGTAGCCGCAAGAATCACCATGCAGACCTTTTCTTCGCTTATACAGATAGTACGCAAAAAGAATTTATGGTAAAGGCATATGATTTAGATGGCACCACGGGTAAACACACCGGGAATGCTGTCGTATTTAGGGTGAACATCGCCTCAAAGACTTTCGTGGCTAATCCTGATGAGTAGAAATTTTTGGAATTGATTTATTAAATGGCTTTTTGGGATGCTGGGTGGAATTTTACTCTCTATTTTCAGAAGAATAGCAGCAGAATTCAACCTTAGATGCTCTTCATCAGATTAAGTTAAATCAATACTCGTGGTTCAGGTGAACACGATTTAAAAAAAGATATCTATATAGTCTGTCGTTTCACCGTCGCAATTGAGCATCTGTTGCAGCCTCCAGTATTTTCTTTTTCCACTGGCCTTAAAAATGGAAAGTCCATTGAATTCACAAGGCTGTCCACCATTGATGAAACTGATTTTCGAAACTATTTTTCCATTAAATTTCAACGTGCTTCCCTGGTTCAGGATTGTTCCTTTAATGGATACATTATCATGGGATTTTGGATCCTTCTGTTCACCTTCAACGCTGTACTCGTCCTTTCCGATTTCTTTTATATATACGCTTCCGGGATTGTTTTTGTTAAAAGTTATCCACTGGATAGTGAATGAATGCCACCCTGTTCGCACCGGCTTAGGTTGTGAATGGGCTGGTAATGAAAGAAAATAAAAAAAAGTAATGATTAACATGTATTTCATCGCGATAAAAATAGTGTTTAATTAAAAAATGCTTAGGATTAAGGGCGCTTCTATTTCCATAAAAAAGTTAGGTAAAATCAGATGGCTGTTAAATAAAAATTCATTGTTCTATCAAGATTCCATTGATTGCAAGGCACTACAGTTTAATGATAGAATGATATTGCCGATTGAATTTCCATAATATGTGGTTGAATACTGATCCGAAAAGCTATTTAAAGGCGCACTGATAGCTTTCCCATTAATGGCTATATTGAACGTGATTTTAAAGCATGCATCCTCCTTAGCCCGACTTCTATGGAACAACACAATAACAGAGAATAACATTAGCACAGTCGTAACCAGATTTTTCATAAGGGCGTAAGTTTCTTATTTAACAATTTGTTATAAACTTGGCCGCAACACACAACGGTATTAAATTAAACGATGATGCTATTAACCTCAGCAACGAACCGTTCTACTTTTCGGGTACTAAAAAAGCTTTGTAGCACTATTACAACCTCCTTTTGCGATCCGGGCTTCAAGAAATAAGCCCGAACATCGGTTCCCGAGTAAATGAAGTTTGTCGATTTTCTTACCGTTTGCAGTCCGTTAAAGTCATCAAAAGAGTAGCTACAATTGCCGAGGCCAGTAGGATTTGTTCTTGTGAGCAAACGGGAATTTATATCCAGTCTTACATCTGTAAAACCAGCAAGCATAATGGCAGGGCCGCCTATGAGGGTTAAGAGCATAAAGCATATTCGACCAATTGTCCATCCATCGCCTAACCATGCGCCCGGCGTAAGTTCATGAATACCGATAGCCAATAAAGCCAGTCCTAATATAAGGCTTCCAAACTTATTCTTTTTTACGATATAAGCACTACCCTCCACATTAAAAAAAGTATAGCGTTCTATATTAATGGGTTTAAAATCTTCAGGACCATCATGGGCCTCAAGATAATGATGGATTGGCGTTATCACTTCATCTACAAATGCGAGGGCATTCGGATCATTATTTTTTCCGTAAGCACAAGATACAAGCAGGCCTTTCCCATAGCGATTATCCTTTTTGAATACCCGGTAAGTATAGGAACCCGTGAGATTGGAAACGGGATTGATCCCATAAATATGAGAAAATGGTATAGTGCTTATCGGGAGAAAACCCATCAGTTTTTTACGCATTACCCCTTCATTAATATCAAACTCGATAGAAGTTCCTGCCCAACCTACGAAAAGTGAAATTATAACGATCAACACCAGGAGTAATGGCAACGATGAACCTACAGAATTTTGAAGATAATAAATGTAGACTAAATATCCCGCAGCAAAGATGATCGCCAATATACTGGCTAAAATATACGAAAGACCATAGGGATAAACGGTTACACGGCCTGGCTCAATGCTCCAGCGGGTTTTAGATAATGATTTAAGTGACATGGGCGTTACATTTTATATTATGAACACTTTAAGTTTGTTTTGGTTTGAGCAGCAATATAATTTTGAAAGCAGCTCCGCAAAAAGCCATCAAATGATTTCCAGAAAAACATCAAAATCTATAATAAGATTCAATTGATTTTAATACGAACAGGCCCTTTAATATGATTTACATCAACAGGTACCCCCTTTTGGGTTATGATTACTTTACCCTGATTATGCAAATTAATCGCAACATCAAGAACATTTTTCATATGCTTACGCCAGTCATCAGGAAATAGCATGCGGGCAATTTCAGATGGACAAGTACTTTTCTCTGGACCGCGATAGATAGTGATAGACATAATTATTTCTGATATATCTGAATGCGCTTGCATATACTTATAACAAGCAAAATTAACTATTGCTTCGGCAATGTATTAATAATTTGCCTATCCAACTCAATTTATTGGAAAATGTAGAACGTACCATATCTAAGGTGATATTTTCTCTATCAGGTTAATGGCTCTGGTCCATTTTTTATATATTTCAATCGGCTTGGGATAATCGGGAATGTCAAATTCCCAGGGGATGAGTACCTCTATATTATTTCTGCCCGCAAGCTCGGGTATCCACTGCCGGATAAAGTCTTGTGACTTATATTTATTCGATTGGTGTACAGGATTGGTATACCAGATTTCAAATGCCTGCATATGCCAGTTCATCCAATTTGAGCTTACATCGTAATCTATAAGTTTCGACTCAAAGTAAGCTGCGCCCCAGGTCCAGTCAATCTTTAAATCATGCACAAAATAACTCGCACAGTTTACCCGTCCCCGGTTGCTCATATATCCCGTTTGGTTCAATTGTCTCATGTGCGCATCAATAAATGGAATTCCTGTATTACCTAAACACCATTTTTCAAATTTCAGCGGATCATTCTCCCAAAAAATATCTTTATTTTTATAACCTTTTGTTAGAAAGATAGAACTTCCGAAACGCATCCCCTTAAAAGTAAAATAATCCCTCCACACCAGTTCAAAAATGAGCCACCAGGTACTCTGGTTTTTTTTAATCTGCGCTTCGTATTCCCTTACCCGTTCATATATCTCTCGAGCGGAAATACAACCTAGTGCCAGATAAGGCGAAAATTTCGAACTGTAATCCAGGCCATCTGATTTATTTCTGCTCCACCTGTACCCTGTCAAAAGCTCGGATTTAAAAGTATAATATTCAAGTCTTTTTAGTGCTGCTGTTTCACCGCCCTCAACAAATGGCTTGCAATTTTCGTATTCTTTTTTTGTAAAACCATAGTGCTTGTAAGCGGGGAATTCATTTGCTTTAATGTGAGTAGCGGCCTTTAAATGATCAGGACGGCTAAAAGTTTTCCGGGACTCAGCCGCTTTGCCGGCAGGAATTCTGTAAGCTTTGCTTGTTAGCGGAATTTTGGATATTTCAAAAGGAATATCATCTTTATGGTAAAGCGTTTTGCCCCAGAAAAAATGAAACCTGGTTTTAGGTAAGGCTTTCAAGACCTTAGCAACTAAAGTGATTTCGTAACTTGCATATTCCTTTTCTGCATATACATCAGTAATGCCATATGCCTCAACCAGCCCGGGCAAGGTAACCAGCGCAGAGTCCACTCCAACAATCAAATGACCGCCCAGTGACTCCAGGTTTTTCTTTAAATCAAGAACAGACTGCTCCATGAATTTAAATCTGATTATATCGGATCTTCGAAAACCAAAATCCAGTTTTTCAAAGTCTTTCTTTTCGATACAATAACAGAAAACCAGATCACTGCATTCCTCTAAAGCCCTTGTTAAAGCTTCATTATCGTGCAATCTCAAGTCATTCTTAAACCAAACTAAGCCCCGTTTCTTCATCTTCATAAAATTTTCACCTCAATTTTGTGGTAAATCCCCTAAAATAATAGTACTAATTATCCTTTCCATTCAGAATTTATGCACGATTAACAAACATAATATGTAGATGAAAGTTCTTATGATTTGGTTCATTTCAACGCTTATCTTATAAAAAACGATACAAGTAAGGCGTGATTATAGGGCTTATGCTGACCTATAGTCAGCCATTCTGTGGAGAAAGGGTGATAAAAAGGCATTCACAGAAATTTATACCCTATACGGTATTCAACTTAATAGTTCTGTCTATTCCAAGTTTTACCAGATGGATGAAGTGAGGAATCTGATTAAAGATTTTTTTTTAAAATTAGGAGACCAACATATTAAATAAGAATCGCTTTCACAGACTTATTTATTTCAGACTAAATGAAAATCCATTTCTCTATAGTAATTAACTTTATTAGCATAATCTTTTGGTCGCTGGTTCGAACCCAGCTGGGCCCACAAATAAAAAAAGCCCTTTAAGTTTCCTTAAAGAGCTTTTTTACATCTTACAGTTCGATTTTCTGACTCATTCCATCTTATTTTTCCATATTCTTTTACTAGGCTCAACAACATTTTTTGATTAACTCACTATAGAAAACTTGAGGAAACAAATAAAGTATAAAAAAAATCAAAGGCAATGAAATTGAGGTTGAGTATGGGAAAATTCCAATTGGTATCAGATATCGCAGTTTAGTTTTGGGTAACATAAAAGCGAATTAAAGAACGAAGCAAAACCAAACTATAAATGCCATAACAGCTTTCGAAATTAATTTTTGAAGGTTGCCGATACAAACCTTTTTTCCACATTACTATATCCAGAACATTGGCTACACAAATATCCTATTCAAATTATCATAACTGCTAAATATTTATCAATATTATAGACTGAAAGTAACATAAAAATTCATTCAAAATTAATTAATCCTCTTAAAGAAATAGGGATGGGCATGTCCCTATCAAACACGCCCTTAGCAGGCTAGATGGCATCCCTTTCCACTCTAACGGCTTTCCCTACAACATATCTATCGGAATTAATAATTTATCAGCTTTTTTTTAATATTTCAAAATCATAAATTCAGTACGTCTGTTAGCCTGATGTTGTTCTTCAGTACATTTTATACCGTTACTGCATCGGTTAAGCAATTTGGTTTCGCCATAGCCACGATAAGTCATTCTGCTTCTTAATATACCTCTGCTCACTAAATAATTAACGGCTGATTTCGCCCTTCGTTGAGATAAATCGAGGTTATAGGCATCTACACCACGGCTATCTGTATGAGAACCAAGTTCTATTTCCAGAGTAGGATTATCACGCATAATTTGTACAAGGCCATCTAAAATTTTAGCTGCGTCTGGCCTGATGTTATCCTTATCAAAATCATAGTGGATGTTTTCCAATACAATAATTTTTCCGACTTCAAACAACGGCTCTAACCTAAGGATTACTTTTAACGTATCTGATTTTTTAATGCCTTTGGTTGATACAAATGCAGAATCGCTAAAAAACTTCTCTTTTTGGCCTACAACCTGATAATCGGTTTCTTTGTCTAATTCAAAAAAGAAAGTGCCTTTATCCGTGGTACTTTGTTTAGCAACCACAAGCTTATCGCCTTTGTATAGGGTTACATTAGCTTCAGGAATATTTTCCAGTGTTTTTTTGTTAATTACAATTCCGCTAAGTGCCAATATTATTTTCGGCTTAATGCTGTTGAAACTATAAATATCATCTCCACCTTTTCCACCTTTCCGGTTAGATGAAAAGTAACCTGAAACTGCATCATCAGTTAATTCAGTAGGGTTGAATAAAAAATCATCGCCGGCAGCATTTATCGGATACCTTAAATTTAACGGTTTAGCCCATTGGCTTTTGCTGCCTTTTGAACTAAAAATATCTAAACTACCCATACCTGGCAGGCCATTACTCGAAAAATAAAGGGTACCATCAAGGGCGATTGTTGGGAACATTTCATCTCCAACCGAATTAATAGTAGCACCTGCGTTTTGAGGAATCCCCCACTTGCCTTCCTGATTTAGTTCACTGTACCAAATATCGGTACCACCCTGACCGCCGGGCCTATCAGAAACAAAATAAAGCGTTTGCTCATCGGTACTTAAGGCCGCATGACCGACAGAATATTTTTCGATGTTGTTATAAGGAAAAGCCATTGCATCCCAAACCCCATCTTTTAAAGTATAGATGTAAAGTTCCAGATTTTTATTGCGAAATTTGAGTTTATTTTCTCTGCTAATCTCGCCATCCTTTCCCACATAAGTTCGGGTAACAAACAACGTATTGCCCAACTTATTGCTAGCGACCGGACCAATGTGATAAACACCATCATTATAGGTTTCTTTATTTATAAAGGCATTATTTAAAACGTTATCTGATTTTTTTTCTGCATTAAAAAGGCGTAGGTATGGATTACCCGTACGGCTGTAAACTTTTTTTAATAGGTCTGCGCTAGGCTCTCCGGTATAAAAAACCTGCCCTTTAACCAATGTAACCCCAAATTCTGATAAAGGCGTATTGATTAATTCTTCATTGCTAATTTTATGGTTTGTTGGTTTGGCCAGCCATAGTTGTGCAGAATCACAACCTTGTATTTCATTCGAAACGTGGTTTAAATCGCCGGTTTTTTCAGCGTATTGCTGGAGCACTTTTTTAGCTTCGATGTATTTCGAATTTGATTTTAACAAGCGCCCATAAATTAATAAATTTTCAGCCTTGCTTTCCGGGTATTGAATCACTCTGGCATACCAGTTCTCTGCAGACGCATAATCATTCATCTTTAAATAGCTGTCGGCCAACCGCTCTACATCTTGTAATTTAGGGTTTTTAACATCGGTTAGTTTAAGGTAAATGGGTACCGCATTCGCATATTGATAAGAAACATATAGCAAGTTTGCCTTTTCCATTAAACTGAGTTGCTCTTGCCCGTAACTGGCTGTATAACTTCCGAAAAAAGCTAAAACAAGCATTAATATTGTATATTTTCTATTCATGATCGTAATCGTTTTTTAAACTTTGAGCATATTAATTATCATCACTTTTAAAAAAAGCGTGGACTAAGAATTCGATTTGTTTTGGATGGAAAGGTTAAACCAAGTGTTATTTCATGTGTACCGTTTTGAACACTGCTTAACCCACTTATAATATAATCGTAAGAGTACCCTATCCGAAGACGATCATTTGCGTAAAACTGTATAATGCCCGAAACCGAGTTTGAATTACTTAGGGTTTGTCCTTTTCTATATTCTTTATCCCATAGGTTTACGCCTGTGCGGTAACCGCCACCCAACCAGAATCGATTATTAAAAATAAACATGGCGTTTAAATCCAGACTGCTTGGGCCTTTGAAATCTTCTTTCCAAAGTAAACTTGGACGTAATTTAACCTGCTCAGAAAAATTAAACAACGTACCTGCAATTACATATAAACTGCGTTTTCGTTTAAGATTCTGAACCGTTCCTGCATCCCAGCGGAAAATACTGTTGGATGCATCTCCTGAAATTAAATCCATTACCGAAGCACCTAAATACCACTTTGGATTATAGTAGTAAATACCAAAACGTGCATCAGGAATGTAACTGGTAATCATACCTGATGGCAAAGACTGATCGCCTGAACTAATTGGGTCGAGTACTGCGCCATCTAAGCCGTATGCGGTTAAACCAGCCGCTATACCAAAACATAAACGTTGTGCATCTGCTGCATCCAACCGGATCCGGTAGGCATAATTAAAATAAATAGAATTTGCCGATTGTGGCCCCAGTTTATCTGCAGTAATTTGTAAACCCAAACCCATTGTTTTAGTATCATGGTTAGTTAAGCCATCTATAGAAACTTGCCCTGTTTTCGGTGCCCCATCTATGCCCGTCCATTGCGCACGCAATGCCATTTGTGCAAATAGTTCTTCTTTATAGCCTGCATAAGCAGGGTTTACGCTCAGCGAATTAAAAATGTACTGCGAAAACTGGATGCTTTGTTGTCCAAACGACAAAGCTCTACTGCTTAAAATTATGCCAATAATTATAATGATTCTTTTTATGCTGTTCTTCTTCATAATCTGATTTTTAATATATTGGGCTTAAACTTGTTAAGCCCAATAGTTATTTATCTTAATGTTTTAACAATACCCAACCTTTATACAATTCTTCTTTTATACCCGTTTTAAGTCTAATCAGGTAGTAATAAGTGCCTTCATTTAGGCCATACCCATCCCAGTTGTTCTTATAATTCGGATTTTTGTAAACCTCGTTACCCCAACGGTTGTATATGGTTATGGCTGCATTATCATAGGCTTCTATACCTACAATTTCGAAAGTGTCGTTTTTACCATCTCCGTTAGGTGTAAAAACATTTGGTATTTTTAATTCATTCGGTACAATTGTAATGGTTACCGTGGCTACATTGCTCCAATAACCTGCTGCATCCTGTACACGGTAAGTAAAACTGTCTTCACCAATGTAGCCGCGATTTGGTGTATAGGTAACTGTTCCATCTGGATTTATTTTTACCGTACCATGTAACGGATTGGTAAGCACCTGAACTGTGTTTGGAACAAGAGGACTATTTGTTACTCCTGGGTAATCATTAGCCAATACCGGTATCAATACCGCAGTATTTGCTTTTGTGGTTGCCGCATCATTTACGGCAACTGGCGGCGATGGTACCGGAACAGGTATAACTGTACTCGTATTATTGCCCATATCCGGATCGGTTTCTTTACCTGTAATTACCGCTGTATTTGTATAGTTGCCAGCAGGTAAAACTTTAACCGTTATGCTTAGCATTACCTCATCCCCACTGGCCAGGGTTCCGATTAACCAGGTACCAGAAGCATTAGAAAAAGTGCCGGCACTAGTATTCGAACTTACAAAACTGTAACCTGTTGGTAGTATATCGCTAACAGAAACAAGATTTGCATCACTAGGGCCATTATTTTTAGCTTTAATGGTAAAGGTAAAATTGGTTCCCATTACCGGAGCCATGCTGGATGCCGTTTTAACAATACTTAAATCAGCAACACGCGTAACAGGTGTCAGCTCATTATCAGAATTATTATCGGGAACCGGATCAGTTACGCCGTTTGGTACAGTTACCGAAACTGTATTAATTATTGTGGTTCCATCTAAAGTGGCTGGTGCAACGATACCGCTTACCCTAATTATCGCGCTGGCGCCCTTTGGTAAATCGGCATCAAGTTTAAATGAGCCATTATTGTAGGTACCGTTTGTTGAGGTAAAAACGACATTATTTAAAGCGACAGGTAAAGTCTCGGTAACTTGAATCACTTCATTTGCAAATAGTGAACTCGGTCCATTATTAGTAATTGTAAGTGTGTAGGCTAAAGCTTCGCCAGCTACAACCGTAATTTTATTAGCCGTTTTAACGATGCCTAAATCTGCCACTCTATTTACAGGGGTGATTATTGTAGCTGTATTATTATCAGGTACGGGATCTGTTACCCCCGTTGGAGCCGCAACCGTTACAACATTGGTTAGACTGTTCGCATTGTAATTTGCATCTATTGTACCTGCAATGGTAAAACTTATTTGCTGCCCGGTAGCCATGGCAGAAGCTAAAACAAAAGTATTAGCAACTGCATTATAGGTACCACCTGTTGAAGAATAGGTTAAGTTATTAAAACCTGCAGGTAGTGTTTCTGTTATTTTTATAGCCTCGCCAGGCAATAAGGTACTTGAACCATTATTGGTAATGGTAATGGTATATTTTAAGGCATCACCGGCAATTACAGAAGCCTTATCTGCAACCTTTGTGACCGATAAATCAGCTGCCCTGGTTACCTGAGTAGTTACTTCTGCGTTGTTATTATTCGGGTTTGAGTCTGTAACACCTGCTGGAGCCTGAATAGTAACTTTGTTTAACAGACTTGTTCCGGCAAAACTGGTAGCAACGGTGCCTTTAATTGATAAAGTAACAACCTGACCAGCGGTAATATCTGTAGCCAAGGTAAAAGTATTAGCAACTGCATCATATATCCCACCGGTTGCTGTATATATCAAATTCGTAAAAGCAGATGGTAAAGTTTCTGCTAAACCAATTGCTGCTCCTTTTACCAAGGCACCAGGACCTGCGTTTTTAATGGTAATCGTATATGTCAAATCTTCACCTGCTGTTACAATCGTTTTATCAGCAGTTTTTTCAACACTTAAGTCGTTTTCTAATATGTAAGCTAAAACAACATCATCAGAAGCCGTACAGCTACCATTCGTTAATGTCCATCTTAGTGTTACTGTTTGTCCGGCAACTACATTTACTGTGGTATTGTAATTTGTCGGATTTGCAATTGTCGCTTGTGCAGTGCCTCCTGATGGGATTACCTCTGTCCAAACACCAGTTTGTGGTGCTACAGGATTGGTACCCGCTATAGTGAACTGGCCGCCTGTATAAATAGTTTGGTCTGCTCCTGCTGTTACGATAGGTAGGGCATCTACTTTAACAGTTATTGCCAAACGATCGCTTTCACAAATAGCACCTTCAACAAGTTTGTTTGCTGCGTAGTATATTGTACCATCTACCAAAGCAGCAGTATTTGCAATTGGTGTGGTGCTTGTAGCGCTATCATACCAGGTAATGACTCCTGCATTAGCTACAACAATTGAAGCTAGCGTTGGTGCAGTGCCATTACAGAAAGTTTGATTTGCTGTACCTGTAGGCGCAGTTGGCTTAGGTACAATCAAAATAGTGCTTTGGTTCTCAACACTTAACTGGTCTAGTTGACATGGAGTGCCTGTACATATACTCTCTGGTGAGAAGGTAGTATAAGCTGATTCATATATCGGACCAAAATCAGTGTTACAAGCTAATGTTGTTGCATTTGCATACACAATTTTGGCATTAACAATTTTAATCTCAGCACCAACCACTAAATCCTGGGCAAGTTGGAATTCATATCCCTTTACAGGATCTAAACCTATATAAGTAGCTTGTGCTACAGGTACAAGGTCTTGTGGATTGCCCACAAATGCCCAACCCGAAGGTAGTTTAACATTAAATTTATAGGCAGTAGTAGCTGGATAATTATTCACCCCATCACCTACGTTCTTTAAAGTGAAGTTATAGTTCGCAGTTAAATCAGTGCCTGCTGCTGTTAGATCTACCGCTGCAGAAGAAAGCGTAATGCTTAACTCTGGTAGGTTTGTTGGTGCACCATTAATAGTTACACGGTTTGATGAAGCGGTATTGGTATTTACAATATCAGAACCACATCCATTTTTACCTGTAGCTTTAAAACTAATTAGCTGTCCACTTTTAAACGTACAACCTGAGGTAGTTAAATCAAATTTCAACAGAAATTTCTCTCCATTTTTAAGTGCTGGGATATTAGCTACAGGAATTGTAAATACAATTGCACTTGTTGTAACACCTACATTTGGATCTGCAACCGCAATATATGCACCCGGAGTAGCTGTAAAAGCATTGGTTAACTGAAAAGTACCTGGCACATAACTTAACCCACCTGCTAATGGTAATGGGACCGTTACCTTTAAGGTTGTTGCATCGCCCAAACCTGCATTGTTAACTTGTATTTCGTAAGGAATATGCTCACATAGTTTTGGCCTAGCAGTACCTGCATTTTGGCTAACTATACTGGTTTGCAAATTGGCAAATACAGGAGTATAATTTAAGGTAGTTATCGCTGTACTACATGTAGCCGAAGTTACAGAACTAGGATAGCCGTTACAATCTGCACCATATACTAAACTGATATTACCTGCATCACAATTGTTGTAATTTGCAGTAACTAGATAGTATTTACTACCTGCAGGGCTAGTAGTAAAATCGCCCAGTTGGAAAACACCGTTTACAGCAGTACTTGCGACACCCACTGTTGTGGTACCATTTAAATCGGTAACCTGTTGTACTGAAGCAATAGTCGCACCGGCTGTTGCTGTAGACTGACCCATCCATACATTACCGAAAGTACGGTATGCTGAAGAATTATTTACCTGTACTACCCATTTAACTTGGTTACTTGTTGCCTGCACATTGGCTTGGGTTACTGTAGCACTTAATTGGTTATTATCAGTGTTGTAGGTCATCCCTAGCTGCCCTAAAGATACTTCTGGCGAGTTTCTAAATTGAACTTCTTGATAATTAGGGAACCTATGCCAGAACGTGCCTGCCATGGTACCTTCAATTAAAATGGTTTCGTTGCTGCCTGTTGATTTACAAGTTGGCTGTACCATTGGCCAAACCCTTACTTCCCAGCCTTCATCTAAATAAGCGCCACCCTTTAAATCTTTAATAACCTGCTCTACATCTAAGGTATAGTTACCATTAGATACCGGGGCTGGCAAAGTAATGGTTTTAGTCAAATTGCCTGTTATAGAATTATTATTAATATCTACCCTAGCCCCTACCAGCTGTAAGCCAGCAGGCACAGTAAATATCGCTTTTTTAGGAATAGCCACCTGCCTAAATTCATTAGGGAACATATTGTTCATACCAAATTCAACTTCTCTGAATAAGTATAAAAAGCTTGGTTGGGTTTGTGTATTTGTAATTGCTGGATTACAAGAGGTAATGTTTGTAGCAGCACCAGCAAAAAACTGTAACCAAGTTGGCCCATAATAACCTGTAGCCCTAAAGTTACTGCCACATGCATAACCAGTGCCACCAGCATTTAGGGTGTATATTGTAGGGAATTCTTTAATACCCGTTGCCGAGTTGATGAGTTCTCTTGGTTGAATTTGCAATGAAGAAACAATCACGTCATTATCCTGATAGGCAAAACCTACAGGTAAGTTATTAGTGCCTGTTAATAGGTTAATTATGCTTAAATCAATACTGAAATTATTTGCAATACTGGTATTAATGGCTAAGCCAGTTACCGTATATACATTTGCACCCCTGGTAATGGTTACCTTACCTGTGTTAGGCACCGCAATTGATGCCAGTTCTGCTGGCGAGGCCACAGAGAAAGCACCTGCAACCCAACCACCTGCCGGTGTTGCAGCACCATTAACAACTTTACCCGTTTGTGATATTTGTACCGTATCTGTACCAATAAAATAACGCGTAGCAAAATTAGCTGGAGGGTTATTAGGATCTACAGCCGGCGCAGACAAATCTGGAGTTCCATTATCAGGGTTTGTAGCTACCTTACCGTAAGACATTCTTTTTAAAGTAGCATTGCCATTATCTAAACCTCCGTTTACACACACACCAGGACAGTGCGAGTTTAAGTTAACAGTTTGGCATTGAAACTGTACCAGATCTACACAGCCACCTCCTTTGTTTAATTGGCCTGTTACCGAATAACTTGCCGCTGGACTAACTGCACAGCTCATGGTTACTGGAAATTGCAAGCGGAAACCACCTCTTTGTGGTCTAGTATTCAGCGGCCAATCTGCAGATCCATAAGTAATTCTAAGTCTATACTTACCGCCACCTAGATCAGTGATCGTAGGTGTTAAAGAAAGATTAGCATTAGGTTCTACCAATTTGATTTGCGACATGTCGAAACCAGCTTGCAAAGAACCAGATAACTGTAGTATAATGTCTAAATATGCACCAGCCTGAAGCTCTTCTGGCGGAAAATCCCAATTAAAGAATTTAAAATCTGCATTATAATTATTTAAAACGTCAACCTCCCCAACATTTAATCCTCCAAATGCATAATGAGCATCAACATTAGTTTGGTTAAATGGAACTAAAATATCTGGATTAACACCAGATGTAATACAAGCATCCCTATTTTTGTACGAACCTCTAAACGCAGTGTAAGATCGGAAGAAGGCAGTTAAATCCTCTGCACAATTAGCTACTGGTGCCGCATAATATTGTTTAAATCGAATTTCTTTAGATTCGCCCGGCGCAAGGTCTGGCACATTGAACGAAAGTTGCCATATTTTTCCTTGGGTACCAAACCATGTAGAAGTATTGGCAATATATAATACATCTGCAGCATTGACTCCCACAGATACCCCATCTACAGTAATACTATTCTCGTTAAAATAGCTACTGTGATGATCAGTAGCACCATCAACTGTTAAAAATAACTTTGTTGCAGATGAATAACCTGTACCGTTATTGGTAATTTTCCAAACAAATTCATACTCCTGGTTAAAACAGTTAATTGTAGGCGTAGTAATTACAGTTACATCTAATTTGGGCTGTATAGATTGATCAATACTGATACCCGCCGTTACTGTACCATTGGCATTACCTAAAGTACATTTGCCTACACAACCATAATAAGTATCAAAAGTAGTTTGCAGTTCTGCACAGGCATTAATTTTTACGGTTTCTGTTAAATTAACCGAAGCGCCTGGAGCAAGTGTTGCACCGGTATAAATATATTTATTAGGGTTGGTGGCATCTACTGTCCAACCGGCAGGTTGTGTAACACCTGTTACCGCTAAACTAGCACCCAGAGTGCGCTCTACAGTAAAGCTGTTAATTGAGCCGTTACCATTATTAGTTATTTTAATGGTACGAGTAATGATAGAGCCAATTACACCTTGAGAGGCATTTGGGTTAACTTCTATTTTTAAAACCGCAAAATTTACGTTTATAATTTCACTCTGCCCTGTTTGCGATGAGGCAGAGCAACCATTTAAGGTGTAGGTTACTGTAGGCTGTGTAGTTGCCAATGGTATGGCCTCACAATTTGCCCTTACCTGGTAGGTTATCGTAACCAAATCTGTAGATGGCCCAGCCGAAATAGCAGGTAAGGTTAAAAGTGCCCCTGTTGCGGTTACATTGGTTTCGGCCAATGCGGTTGCCCCTATTTTCGCTGAGCCTGCAACATATTCAAAGCCAGTTGTTGGCAATGCAATTTGTAACACACCCCCATTACAGGCTGCTGCGCCTTTTGCTATGTTTACGGTAAAAGTACCATTTGCGCCACAGGCATCAAGTGCTGGTATTGCACCGTCAGTTTTCAATGTCTGCGCCATAAGTTTGTCTGGATTAAATGCCAGCAAACACAGCAACACGAATAATAAGGAAACAAATTTTTCGTTTTTGTAGAAATGTCTCTTCATAAGAACTTATTTTATTAATTTATAAATCATGCATAGTTGATAACCATGCCAACAATAAAATAATAAACCATAAGTAACTCAAAAACAATATATTAAATAAAAAAAAGTAACAAAAAGATAGAAAGACACACCCCCGAAAATCGTTTGGTTTTGAAGCACCTCTCTCAAAATTGAACGATTAATAAAAAATTTATTAATATTTTGCTATTTAACTGTTGCACTATTAAATCAGCTGAATGGTAGACTGTCGAAGGAACTTTAAACCTGCATTATAAGTGGTTAAACAAGCTCAACGTAACAAGCGCCAATAATAAATTAACTCGTGAAATAACTTCGAGGTGAATAAGTTAAGTTCGTTTCGCCATGCACATCGGTCAGATCTATATGAGCATAATATTAATGGAACACTCTTTTTAGAAAGCAGGTAAAAAATGAACATGGGAATGCTATTCAGATAAACTCAAGCAATCAAAAAACTAATATTTTAAGCCTAGTTTACGATATAGCGTGGCAACGGAAATGCCAAGTAAGCGGGCCGCTTTTACTTTGTTACCATTACATTCTTCTACAATGTATTTAATGTGGTTAAGTTCAAAATCTTCCAAAAGTGATGAGTTTCTTGATTTGTTTTCTTCATTTAATTCCAGTAAATCTATCGTAAGTATTCCTGAAGATAAAATTAGTGAACGCTCAATTACATTAATTAACTCCCTTACATTTCCAGGCCAGGAATAGGCACTTAAGGCATTTAAAAATGCGGTTGTAATTTTAGGAACAGGCATTTCCATTTTCGCAGCCAGTTTAGCAATGTAGTGTTTTGCAAGTAAGGGAATATCAGTAGCCCGTTCGCTTAAACTAGGTGTATAAATAATAAAAGCTGCTATTCTGTAATACAAATCTTCGCGAAAACGTCCATTTTTTACAGCTTCTAATAAGTTTACATGCGTAGCCGCTATAATTCTGCAATTTGTATAAGAGGTTTTAGTATCACCAACTTTAATAAAACTTCCATTTTCGAGTACCCTTAGTATTTTGGATTGCAATAAAAGACTCATGTCGCCTATTTCATCAAGAAATATAGTTCCTTTGTTAGCTTCTTCAAATAAGCCTTTTTTATCTTTTACAGCACCAGTAAAAGCACCCGCTTTATATCCAAAAAGCTCGCTTTCTAATACTTCAGCACCTAATGCACTACAATTTATAGCTACAAATGGCTCATTTACGCATTCGCTGGCTTTATGGATAGCTTCTGCCAAAATATCCTTACCAACACCTGTATCACCCAATAACAAAACATTTGCATAAGTTGCAGCAACTTTAATTCCAATTGCTTTAATTTTTTTAATGGCGGCAGATTCACCAATAATCGCATCAAAACCTGTAGTATTAATATTTTTTTTTGATTCTTGTATTTGTTTAACGGCCTTGCTCATCGCCTGGGCGACTAAAAAAAACAATTTTTGTGGAACATCGCCCTTAATCAAGTAATCAAATGCACCGTTTTTAATCGCTTTTATACCATCGTTTATGGAGGCCCGCCCAGTAAAGACAATGATTTCCATGTGCGGACTAGTCTTTTTTATTTCAACTATAAAATCAATACCATCACCATCAGGTAATCCGGCATCTATTATCGCAACTTGAATGTTTTTTTTTAAAAATTTTCTGGCTTGATCTATCGAACCTGCTTCAAATACCGTATAACCTTCGGTTCGTAAAACTCTTGCATATAGATTTCGTTGATTTTTCTCATCTTCTAAAATTAGAATCGAATTGAGCATATTGTACTTTTTTGATAGTTGATGACGGCTTAAAAAATTTGATATCAAAATCATGCCATCAACAAAAAGCAACACATATTATGCTTAAATTCAGATACTTAAATAAAATGAAACAAATACTTTCGATTGAATAATATGTTTATATTTGATAATGGGATTATCAAATATATACGAATTAAAGCGATTAAGTTTAATTCTTAACTTAGGGGAAACTTTCTTTTGCATCTCTGCAAACCTGAATCTTGATACATTTAGATATTCTATTAACTGCTTTTGAGAAGAAGGAGCAAGCAATCTAATTATAGATCACTTTTATTACAGTTAATCAAATCCAAATTAATTAAGAGCCTCTTTAAATTTATATGACGAAATGTTTATCGCTTATTTTTTGAGCGAAACAAGGCAAATGCTGTAGAGATAGCTAGCCTATTTAGAAATATTTAACGATGTTGAAGCCAAAAAGAAGGCTAAACAAATTATTTAGCTAAATTTTAAATAGGCTCTGAGGTATTAAAAAGAATATTGCTTCAAAACTATTATGATAACTATCCTATTTTTTTATAAAGTGTTGCAATTGAAATACCTAGTTTGCGTGCCGCCTTTCTTTTATTACCCATGCAATCAATAAGGATATTATTAATGAACCTATGCTCCATAACCTGAAGAGAACTGGAGATATTTTCTTTTTCGTTAAAATCAAGCAAATCTAAAGTTAGTGAACCTGTAGATAAAATCATGGCTTTTTCTAAAACATTGGTTAGTTCTCTAATATTTCCTGGCCAATTATGATTTATTAAACTATTCATAAATGGGTCTGTAATTATCGGGATTGGCATGTGTAGACGCTGTGCTATTTTGCGAACGAAAAAGACGGATAATTTTGGTATATCGCTCAACCGTTCTCTTAAAGGCGGAATGTTAATAATGAATGATGAAATTCTGTAATAAAGGTCTTCTCTAAACTTACCCTTTTTTACAGCATCAAGTAAATCAACATGCGTGGCGGCTATAATCCTACAGTCGGTTTTAGCTGTTTTAGTATCGCCCATTTTGATAAAACTCTTGTTCTCTAAAACCCTCAATATCTTCGATTGCAAAAGTAGATCCATGTCTCCAATTTCATCTAAAAATATCGTTCCCATATCTGCCTCTTCGAAAAGCCCCTTTTTATCTTTCAATGCACCTGTAAAAGCACCTGCTTTATAACCAAAAAGCTCACATTCGAGCATTTCCTGACCAATTGCGCTACAATTTATCGCGACAAAAGCATGTTTTGATCGGCTGCTACCAGAGTGTATGGCTTCGGCCAAAATATCTTTCCCTACACCTGTTTCGCCTAGTAATAATACCGTAGCATTAGTAATAGCAACTTTTTCACCTAAAAACTTAACTTTTTGTATGGTTTGAGATTCGCCGATAATGGAGTGAAAGTTACGTAAGCCGCCAATCTCCGTAAAACGTAAACTATCGTTAAATTTTTCTAACACAATTTTCATTGCCCGCTCGATTGACACAATTAGTTCAGAGAAATCTTCACCTTTAATTATGTATTCCAAGGCACCGTACCTAATTGAACATACCGCATTATTTATAGAGTTGTTATTGGTAAACAACACAATTTGAGTATCAATATGTTGCTGCTTTATTTCTTTTATAAATTCAATGCCACATCCATCAGGTAAATCGATGGCTAAAATAATAACTGCAACCTGACTGCTCTTAAGAATTGCTTTTGCACTTTTTATGGTGTCAACTTCTGTTACGCAGTAACCTTTAGCCTGCAATAATAGCCGGTATTTTTTACTTTGATCTAAATTGTTTTCAATAATTAAAATTTGATTAGACATGTCAATATGGTTTGAGAAACGTGATTAAGAAGGTTACTGTTTTGAATAACAGTATATAAGATTTACTAATTTCCAATTATGCATCATCAATAAACAAATAACTACACGCTAATTTACAGCTATTAGATGGACTTGATTGCCAGCGTAAAGCCACCATTCAAAAAATGAGAAGACAAAATTTCCTCCTTTTCGGTGCATCCATTCTGTTTTTGCAAATAGAATGGATGCTTAAATGCCGATTCTATTTTAATATTTCACTATGGTAAACTCCGTCCTTCTGTTCAACTGATGCTCCGCTTCGGTACACTTTACTCCGTTTGTACACTCATTCAGCAGGCGACGCTCCCCATAGCCTTTTGCCTCAATCCGGTTTTTGTTGATACCTTTATCAATGATATACTGAACGGCCGATTTTGCCCTGCGTTGCGATAGCTGCTGATTATACACATCACTCCCACGACTATCGGTATGCGAACCAAGTTCTATCCAAATCGTCGGATTATCATTCATAATTTTTACCAGTTTATCTAGTTCTATCGCTGCGTCTGGTCTTATGTTATCCTTATCAAAGTCATAGTTGATGTTTTCCAATCTGATGGCTTTGTTCAGTTCAATCCGTTCCAGAAAAAGATCTTGTTCGAGTACTTTAGAGCTGTTCATGTTTCTGGTCGTTAGGCTTGCTGCTTCCGAACGGAAATCTGTCTTTTCTCCAGTCAATTTATAATCAGATGCCTTCTCTAAATTAAATTTGAAGCGGCCGTCATCACCTGTCTGCACTTTTAATATACCGCCATTCAATTGGTTCAAAGATATAAGTGCATTACTTAATGGCAGATTGGTCTTTTTATCATATACCTCCCCAATTAGCCTAAAGGCCAGTTGCTTTTGCTCCATAAAACTATAGATATCATCCTCTCCCAATCCATCTGTTCTGCTGGAAGAAAGATAGCCTGTATCCTTACCACTAAAGTTGAATGCAAAATCATCCTGTGGCGTGTTTATGGGATAGCCCATATTGCGGGGCTCGCCAATTTTTCCAGAAACAAGTGTGGCCTTAAAAATGTCAAGTCCACCCATACCTATCCGGCCATCGCTGCTAAAGTATAGATTGTTTTCAGCGTCAACGGACGGGCTTCTTTCATTGTATTCACTGTTTACTTCCTTTAAATTAATTGGCATGCCCCAGTCTCCGGCACTAGTTTGATGTACTAGATACAAATCGGTACCTCCCTTGCCGCCAGGCATGTTAGAAGCGAAATAAAGCGATTTTCCATCTTTGGTAATATAAGGGTCACCAATAGAATACTGATTAACATTGTTGTACTTAAATGCAACTGGTTTTCCCCAAGTTCCATCCTTATCTTTTTTACTGGAATAGAGCTCCACATTCACAGTAGCTAGTCTGGCGTTAAATCCCTTCACTTTTTCATATTCTGCAGTATTATGGATCTTCGTTAGGGTAAAATAAACTTCATTCCCATCTCCTGTGAAGCTTGCCGATCCAATATGGTATTGTGTGCCTGCATCGAAAGGAAAAAGCTTTATACTGTCTGTACCGGATTGTGTGTAGAGCCTCAGGTAGTGATTACCTGTCCAACCATAAATGTTTGGATCCGGTTTCCGGGCACCATCAAATTTTAAAAAGGGGCGGGCTGGCGACTGCTTACCTGGGTTCACGATGCCTCTGTCCGAAATGAAGATAACCTGGTCACCTTGCCTTATCGCCCCCCAATCTGATTGTGAAGAGTTCAATATCCTTACGTTGGTAACCGAATAACTGCTTGGTTCCTTCATCCATTTCAATGCCGAATCGCAGGATAGAAGCCATGTACGCTTTTGCGTAGCAGTAATGTCTTTATTACTTTCTGCATACGCCTCATATTTCAACTTGGCCTCATTGTATTTTGAATTGCCTTGCAGTGCTTGAGCGTAATACAATAAGTTAATCGAGGCGCTGCCCGGCAGGCTTGTAGCAGTAGCATACCAACGCTCCGCTTGCATATAATTATTCTGTTTTTTATAGCATTCACCCAGCCGCTCAGCGGCATAAAGTGTTGCCTTCTTTTTGTAGGCTTGTTCATAAAGATCAATCGCCTTTACATAATTAAAAAGTTCATACTGCTTATCGGCCTCGGTAAGCACGTACTGTGCCCATGTTTTATTATGTATGCCGATGGCTAGCATTATTGTTAGACAAAGTAAAAGTTTCTTCATTTTTTTTGTTTTTGAGGTATCAGTTAATTACCATTTAAGGGGTGCTTTACTTTTAGCCTCTGATTTATATTATACATCTCCTCGCCTGCATTTACTAGAAGTATCTAGGTGTTAACATCCTTGTGTTCTTCTTGTTGAAGAAATAGCTAATCGATATTTCATGAGTTCCGCTACTATAACCTTGCAATGGTCCAATCGAAAAATCGTAGGCATAGCCAATCCGGATGTTCTCCGTTGGTAAAATTTGTACTGCAGCAACTGCGGAGTTTAATTGACTTAGGTCTTTTTGAAGATAGTTTTTGCTATACAGCTTTACCCCTGTCCGGTAAGATCCGCCAATCCAAAGCTTTTCGCCCAGAATAAGAAATGCATTCAGATCAAGACTGGTCGGGCCGCCCCTATCGTCTTTGAGGAGGAATGAAGGTTTTACCAAAAAGTCCTGGCTCAGCGGCAAAAGTATGCCTGCTGTTAAATAATAATGAGGCTTAGGCTGTGGAATGAACGCATATCGGTCTATATCGATGTACTGAGCAACCAGGTTATCTGCCGAAAAACCAGCATAAAAGCGGTTATTAGCAAAATAAACACCAGCCCTCGCATCAGGAACAATTGTACTTTGCAGCCCTACAGGCTGGAAAGGTTCTGGGTCGTTTGGGTTCAACAGTGCCCCGTCTATACCTAGTTGCACCGCGCCAATCCCAATACCAAAGGCAAGCCTCGCGCTGCCATCACTATTCATCCGTAGCCGGTAGGCATAGTTTCCATAAACCGCCTCGTTTCGCTGGGCGCCGAGCCGATCGCTCGATACCTGTAATGCAAGCCCAACATTTCCATCATTCGCAATCGCATCAATAGCCAGAGACATCGTTTTAGGTGCCCCCTGAATGCCCGTCCACTGCGTACGGTAGAAAGCGTGAAAGTTAAGCTGCTCCTTGTAACCTGCGTAGGCAGGATTAATGTAGATGCCATTGAACATATACTGGCTAAACTGTGCATCCTGCTGTCCATTTACCAACTTGGCGTATAGCAAAAACACGCTTAATATGTGTAATATTTTTTTCATTTATCTTTTTTTTCAATTGCCAATTTCCATTTCCCGGTTTTGAATTCGCAGTTACCTGTTTTTATTTTCGAAATTTCAACCGAAAACTGCTTATTTCTTAAATGTTCTAATCAAGGTTATCCATCCCTTAAATACCTGCAATTCAGAAGCAGAATTTTCCCTTACCTTAATTAAATAATAATAAGTACCCTCGTTAAGTCCCGTACCGGTCCAGTCGTTATTATAATTGTTTGATTTATAAACCTCGTTGCCCCAACGATTAACGATTACCAATTCATTTTCGGCAAAAAGTGCTAATCCACGGATTTCGAAACTATCGTTTGAACCATCTCCGTTTGGTGTAAATAGGTTTGGAATAAATAAAGTGGTACCAGAAACAGCCAGTTTGGTAAAATATCCGCTATTGGCAACCGCATCAGCAGCTATCACAACATCGTTACGGGTATGCACTCCAACAGATGGATTTGTACCCTTAAGCATATCCCATTTTGTACCAGTAACATACCTGGAGATTGCAGCGTTGGTATCTTTAAACAGCAATCCGTTCGTATTGCTGTTGTGCTGCAAAACCAGGTTGGTGTTAAGTACCGAAGAGCCGTAAATATGCCAGGTTCTGTCCATACCTAATGCCTGGTTAGGGATGGGCTTACCTGATGCAAAATTATCCTGAACACTTACATATAGCTTACCAGCTGAAGCTGGCGTAAGTGTTGCCGGGGTAAAATCATTTTCGGCAATTCCAACGGGGAAAACAAAATTACCCGAGCCGCTGTAATCCTTAACAAGATGGCCTATAATACTATTTCCCGTTACTACCATCCGATCCTTGGAATAATTTATCAGCTTTCCGGGAGTTCCGAAGGTTAAATTATGACCGTTAAGAATAATATCCGCCCGATCAACGGCCATATCGATTGTGCCGTCAATGTTTAATGAGGCAGATAAAATCCCTGCGGGATTTGTGGTACCATAGCCAGGATCGGTTACATCGGCTAAAACAAAATTGTCATCGTTACGATGTTCGACTAATAAGTTGATGAATGCACCATTATTTCCATCAATATTGGTTGCGCCCGAAGCCATGCTCGTATAAAAAGGATTATTACCTGGATTATAGATTACAATTTTGCCTTTGCCTGAAAATGTTGCACCCGGGGCAATCCAAATATTTTTACTATAAATTTCTAACGTACCATCAATTGTCCAATTGGCATTTGGCCCAAAAAAACTGCCCTCCGAAAAACGGGTTTCGGTTGTGCCAGCAGTAATGTTTACTGTCGAGTTATCGACCGTTGTACTACCCGCTCCTGTTTGTGCATTTATGTGCATCGCTAAAAACAATAGCGATGCAATAAAAGGTATAGGATATATATATTGTTTCATGCTCTTTTTTTATAGCGTTCTATTAGTTTATGGAATAGTGGTTGTTAAAGCCAGCTTCCTTAACCTATGCTCAAACATACCCAAGTGTTACCATCACTTTGCAATGAGTATTTGTTCCCTGTAACACCTACGTTAGGTGTTGGCACAACACTTCGAGTTGCCGTACCTGAAACCTCAAATGATCTGCTCGTATCTAAGTTCATAGTGCCATTATTGATAATATAGTATATCCTGCCTTTACAGGTAGTTGGATCTGGTAGGGTGATGGTTATTCTAGTTGTTGCTCTACTGATAATGGTATAGTCTGATGCTGTAAGTGTATAATCTGAGGTGGTTACACGTATCGAATGACTAACCGAACCTTCTACCTGAAATGTACTATTTGAAATGGAAACACCAACAGAAACTTTACCCATTTGATAAACGTCATCGGTATTGGCTGTAGCCCTATTTGTTGTACCCTGAATTTGTAAGGGCTCTGAAGCGGTTGCAGAAGAAGATATGGTTTTTAATACCCCGTTTGCATCGGCAACTACTATATTATCAGTTGATGCACCAGCTTGTAATCCCTCAAAACGAACGGGATCTGCTGTTGCCACAACATGCAGTTTATTGGTTGGCGCAGTCGTATTAATACCAACTGCACCCGTAGCAATCACCGTTACTGCATTGGCACGGTTTGTTGCATCGCTGCCCATACCAATTTCAAATAAGGAATTATTTACATTAACATTGGCTTTACCAATAATAAACTGGTTATAGCTATTGGAAATATTCTGCTCACCAAACAAAGTTGAGTTAATAGCCCTGAATCTGGCTAAGTTATTATTTCCAAAAAGCGTGTTATTGATTTGATTAGACCCATTTCCTTCTGCAGTAATAATATTATTCTGCCCGAACACCGTGTTATTGTTCATCGTGCCACCTCCACCTTCCGTTTTAATGGTATTTAATGTGCCAAAAATTGTATTATTTTGTAAGGAAGGTCCTGCACCATCCGTAGAAAAATTATTTCCTGTTCCAAATAAGCTACTTCCTGAGTAATTCCCACCCATTTGTGCAAACGTATTATTTACACCCATACTAAATGAATTGGCTGCATTTACGGTATTACCAGAACCAAAAACAGCAGAATTATCTTTTAAAACATTGTTATTTTTACCTACACTAAATGAATTCTCTCCGTTTACGGTATTACTATCTCCAAAAGCAGCAGCATTAGTAGCTGTAACCATTAAATTGCTACCCACGGCAATACTTTTCGAACCTACAACTCCGGTTGTTGGCGTATCGCCACCTCTGATTGCTCCTGCTACATCCAATGCTGATCCTGCCTGTACAGCACCTTTACCAATTGCAACAGTTCCACCCTGGTATATATCTTGTGAGTTTAATGTGGCTTTATCATTTGTTCCTTGAACATTCCATGGTTCAATGGTTAAAATCCCTAAACCCAAGCCATTAGAAGTTATACCATTTACTGTTGATGTTAAATTATTTGCACCGTCTAACGCTAAAACATTGGTATTGATAATTGCTGCCCCTGAGCTGGTAACTCCGTTTACAGTTACTGTCGCTGTATTATCAGACGATGCATTTGAAACCGTTGTAGCTGGAACCAAACTAGATGAAGTAATTGTTTTTAAAACGCCGTTTGCATCGGCAACCACTATATTATCTGTGGTTGCACCAGTTTGCAAACCAGCAATCGCTAAAGTATTTGAATTGGTAGCTGTAATTGTTGTAGGTATTAATAAATTGCCCCCCAATTGTATATTATTTATTGTTTTTGTTAAGCCGCTATTTGCTGTTGTTGCTAAACCACTTAAGTCTATCGCGTTAGAAGCTATCCCATTAACAGCTGAAGTTAAATTGTTGGTAGCAGCATCAAAAGCTAATGCGTTTGTGCTAATTATATTTGCTGTTGGTGCTACACCATTAACATCGCTTGTAAGTACATTGCCTATCGTATTTAAGGTATGCGTAATGGTTTGTGGGGTTGATGGCCCGGCTGGCCCTTGCGGACCTGTCGAACCTTGTATACCCTGTGTACCCGAAGCACCTGTTAAACCAGTATCTCCTTTGTCTCCCTTATCACCTTGTATACCTTGTGCACCTGTTAAACCAGTTAGTCCTATAGTACCTTGCGCACCGGTAGCGCCAGTATCGCCCTTGTCTCCCTTTGGTCCAGTTGCACCAGTTAATCCGATAGGACCTTGTAAACCTGTATCTCCCTTCTCTCCCTTATCACCTTGTATACCCTGTGCACCTGTTAAACCTATATCACCTTGCGCACCAGTATCACCCTTTGGACCAGTTAACCCGATAGGACCCTGTGCACCGGTCGCACCAGTATCACCCTTTGGACCAGCAGCACCGATTGGACCTGCCACCCCCTGGCCACCGGCTGCGTTTTTAACCCATTTAGTTCCATCATTGTAATATATGCCCGGCGTAACATCGCCGTCAGTTGCGGTGTTGTAAACCATCATCCCCGCAACATGTGTGGTTAATGGAAATGCGGCTGTAGTGGCTTTCAGCGCTACCCTTACATGGAGCAAGCCCTTATTGGTACTTTCCAATTCTAAAATAGCATCCTTATTTGGCAGGTTGTTACCTGTTAAAGTACCATCCTTAACTTTTTGCTGGGCAAAAGAAACGGTTATACTCAACATAAGTCCCGTTAAACTGAGTAGTAATTGTTTATTCATCTAATTTTTAATTAAAATGTTATTATTAATAAATATTGATTGTTATAAAATGTTGGTCTTACATAGCGAATGAGATTGAACGTTAAGTGGTTAGCGGTAATTACGAATAGTTATTTCGCTTGCTTGCTGTTTACCTATAGTCAAATAAGTGACCAAAAATCAAATAAGGCCTCCTTGTGTTCTAGAGGCAGAATCTCAAAAAATAAGAAAAATAGTAAGGGGAATTATTTACCCAAAACGAGGAATCCTGTTACCTTTTCCCTCATTACCTGGTCATATTATCACATCTTCTTCGTTCTTCCATTTCGAATAGAAATATTTTCAATAACTATTATTATAGATTAGTTATTTATACATATAATTATTTCCATTTAAAAAGTTAAAAACTTCTAGTTAAATTTTAATAATGTTTAAAATACAGCTAAAGAAATCGCATGTATCTGTTTAGATTAGCCCTGTAGGTGTCAGAAACTGGTATCAAGTGCCGGTTAACTAAAAGTGTTTTACCCTCGGTACTATCTACCTTACAAAGGTTAACAATAAAAGAGCGGTGTACCCTTACAAAAATATGTTGTGGAAGTTTTTCCTCAATAGCTTTTAATGAGGAATGAATAACTCGGTAACTATTGGCCATACGTATTTTCACATAATCTCCTGTAGATTCTAAGTAAAGAATATCCCCAAAATTAAGCCTATGAACGATATTGGAATCTCTAATGAATATAAATTCAGCACGCTGACCGTGAGGGTTGATCTGGTTCTTGTGTAAAGTTTCTTTAGCTTTTTGTATTCCTTTTAAAAACCTTGATGGAGATATTGGTTTAAGCAAATAATCTACTGCATTTAAATCAAATGCCTCTAATGCATGCTCGGCAAGGCAGGTAGTGAATATAATTAAAGGAGATTTTTTCTCTAAAATCCCCGCCAATTCTAGCCCACTCATACCTGGCATGTTAATATCTAAAAAGATAAGATCGACTTTAAGATCTATTATTTTCTGATAAGCAACTGTAGCGTCTTCACACTCTCCAATCAATATTAAAGTGCTATCTAAGTCCATTAGCCTCTTAAAAACAATTCTGAAAAGTTTATCATCATCAACAATTAGGCAGTTCATTTGATATTATTTTATAAAGAAGAAAAAAAATTAGTTGAAAGAAATTGTCTTAATCCATTGGCAGTGCCACAAAAAAGATGCTCCCCTTTCCGGCTTCACTCTCCACCCAAATCCGGCCACCATGTGCTAAAACTAGTTGTTTTGAAATGGCCAGGCCCAGGCCAAAAGAATGCTCGCCCAGAGTTCCCTGCCGCTTCGCATCGGTAGACATATTAAAGATTTTTTCCTTTAGGTGGTATGGAATTCCAATTCCCTGATCTTGTATTTTTATGACAACTTCTTTTTCTGTTTTGTACATGCCTATTTTAATCTCGCTACCTACAGTACTAAACTTGATTGCATTTATGATGATGTTATTCACGACCCTCCAGATTTTTTCCTTATCAACCCGAACCAAGGCATCAACAGCGAAAAACGTTAACTGTTGTGACTTATCACTTGCTTTAAAACTCAACATTTTAACACAATAGCCCACAATAGTTTGCAGTTCGATACTTTCTTTTTTTAAACTTTCTGGACCAACGTTTATGTTTAATACGTCATCGATCATCTCCAATGAATGTATAATCGAGGTGTTCAGCAGATCGAGCAGTTCCTGGTCTTCTGGTGGTAGCTTCGGATTTTTAAGCACCCCAATAATGCTAATGGCCGCAGCCATCGGACTTCTGAGATCGTGTGCAACAATTTTCATCATACGTGTGTTTGCACCTTGGCTTTGTTCCAATGCAGTTAATACTTTTTCCAGCTCCGCATTTCGCTTTGTAGCTTTTAGGTTTAATACCTTTAGTTTGTTTATGTACCGCCAAAGAATAAAAAACGACAAGATAATCATCAAAAAGAATATAATAACCGACTCAAAATAGCCTTTTTGTACTTCTTTATTTTTATCCAATGAAACAGTTATACGTTCTCCGTTCAAATTTTTAAAAGCGGAACTTATGCCTGCTACTTTCAAACGGAGGATAATACCATTACTTGAAATTCGAAACTTATAATGAAGCTTTAAGCTATTATATGCGATAGAGAGACGATTTGTTGGGTCAAAAAAATACCCTTGTACACTATTGAATTTCAACTCTTTTCCCGCCAGCATTTCTCCTTCCGGATTTTTACTATTGGGGGTGATTTGTAGTTTTCCAACCAACAGATGCTCTTTTTTAAAGCACTTAAATTGTAGAAAAAATTTAGCTCTTTTAAACTTCTTAATTATGGCATTCAAGTTGTTAAAAGTTTGCCTCTCATTATACATAAACTCTTGTTTGCCTTTCCTGTAGCTTAATAAGGCCTCAACCTTTTTTATTATTTCACTGGTGCTAACAGGAACTGAATGAACTGGTTCAACAGATTGATTACGACAAGAGGTATTGCAAAGGATAGAAACGATAACAATTAAATATTTATGAATACTTAATTGTTTTGAAGAGAAGAAAAAGTTACTGGAGGCCTTAAACATAATGATTAACCTGGGTGGGGCAATTAATTTATAGAGAATGTGATGGTGTGGTATTAGGATTGGGCTGCTCGCAATGCTGATACCAGCCTGCTTACAGGTAGATAGTTCAGTTTTTTTTTAGCGAAGCAACACAATTTAAACGCAAAAAATAAAATATTCAATTCAGGTAAATAGTACTATAAAAAAGGAGACTGCCGTAAACAGCCTCCCAACTATAATCCACCTAACCGAATCTAGTAAATAGGTGATTCCGCAATTGACGGATTTATTTTTATTTTGCTTTCAGTACTTCTTCAGCTACACGATAGCCCCCAGACCCCATATATCCATAACGCAAGTAAAAAGTTTTGGTTGTTGGGTTATAGGTATTATTGCAAGATGCAGAGCCAGCCCATTGGGCAGTATACCCTGGGTTTGTGGCAGGTAGCCCGGCACTGAACATGGTGTAAGGTGCACCGGCAGCAGTTGGTGCAGCGGTTATCGTTACATTATTATTGGCATCAACCGTAAGTAATGCCTGGTAGCCGCTACCGCCCAGGTCGCCCAAATCGACCAGCACACCATTTGCGCCGCTTGTTGTTAAAAACTTATCAGCGTTCAATATCCGCGATGAGGAAGGATGGTATAAGTAACCTGTACCGGTATAACTTCCCTCATATTGGTTTATTAGCGGAAGTGGATTAAATTTGATCGTCCAGGTTTTTTTTGCCCCGTTGGCAGCAATCACCTCATAGGTAAGCGGTTTTGAACAATCCGTAATATTTCCAGGATTTGGTGTGCCGTTAATCCCTTTCATTGTTGCAGCTGTTGATATATTGTAGTACGGCCAAAGGTGATCGAGTTTTATATTCGCCCGCTCCGCTGACGTGAAACTGCCGCTTGTTCCGGGTATGGTAAGGGTTACGGTAATGGTTGATGTTGTTGCATCGATTACTTGTGAAGCGGTTAGCTTTTGGTAAGCTACAATAGGTTGCCCATTCATAGTTCCTGTGCCGTTATAACGGTATTCAACATTTACGAGTGTAACCTCATTACTGTCGAAGAGCGGTAGCTCGGGTAGGTCCTTTTTTAAACAAGACGAAAATAGCGTGCCTAACAAAAGCGTAAACATGCTTAATTTAATTTTTATATCTCTTTTCATAACAAATGCGGTTAAAGTTTACCAACCTGGATTTTGTGGACCAAATTTTGGATTATTATCAATGTAGCCTTGGGCTATCGGGAACAGGTAACGCCTGCTGGCATCGAATACCCTTACATTGTTAGCACCTCCAAACGGACCTGTTAAGGTAATGAACCCCTTTCTGTCTTTACTCACATCCATAATTCTAATCGGCTGGGTGAGTTCTGGAATGGTAGCACCCGAACTTAAGCCAGAATTTGCATTGCCACCAAATCTTCCCCACCTCAATAAGCTGAAGTAGTAATCATTCTCTAGCACCAGATCTACCCTTCTTTCCCGTTTATAATCTGTCCAGGCATTGGCCTGTGTAGTTACCTGCGCAGCCGGGAGTTTACCATGGATAACACGTGTGCGGTTAAGGTTGATTACGGCGTTGCTGATATCGCCTTTAAGCAAATAAGCCTCTGCCAGGTTCAGATATACACGCCCTAAGCGCATAGGTACATAATGGTAGTCGGTGGCTACGCCAACATAAGGCCTTGGGTTAACGTTTGTATATAAACCTTTTTTCCAGTACATATTACTCAAACTCACATAGTATGCATAACCGTTTAATTTTATCCAGCGGTTTGCATTTCCTCTAATGGTTGTGGTTAGCAGTTCACCATAAATCCTGTCGGTAGAATCGCTCCATACCGTAGCCCTCCATCTGGCATCCCTGTTTTCATTGCTCAGTTTCCAAATGGTTTCAGTACTCCCTGCCTTAATCTTTCCTGTTTTAATTATTGTTTCGCCGTTTGCTCTCGGAATTACGTTATGTGCTGTACCGCTGGAGGGAATGTTGGCACCCTCCTCTACTGCAGCCTGGTATTGGGAGGTTTCATCCCATGGTAAGGCCAGGTTTGAATTAGACTTATCGATGGTCAGGTAATCATCGACAAAATTCTGCGAAGGAAAGTTGGCGGCCCATGCTTCGAAAATATTTTGATTATTGAGCAGCGGACTTCCCAGATTTTGGTTAATCCGGCTATTATTCAGGTTTGGAACCATTTGTTGCATTGGTGTGCCTTCGTTCGAGGTATTGATGGCCAAACGATAAACCCCAAAGATGATCTCATCCGAGTTTTTCTTGGTTTCATTAAACATTCCGCCATAATCACTCTCTAAAGTGTAACCACCATTTGCAATAACTATTTGCGCATTGTCAAGCACTTTTTGCAACAAAGGATCATTTTGGTTTACAGCAGCAGCAGCGGGATAGTTCTTGTAAGCCAGTGCCTGTAAACATACTTCAGTTAAGAAAGATGCCGCAACAAATTTATTTGTTCTGCCCGCAATTTTTGTCGCTGGTAAATCAGTTACTGCATCTTCTAAATCTTTGATGATGTAATTATAGGATTCTGTGGGGTTAGCAGTAGATGGTAATTTTAGCTCATCATCTGGTGTGAGTACTTTATCTATCCAGACAATCCGGCCTGTACTTCTGGCAATTGAATAATATGACATGGCTCTTAAAAATTTGGCTTCTGCAATTAATGCTTTTTTATCGGCATCTGATATCCCTGCTGATTCACCAACTTTTTTGATGATCAGATTGCACCGGCGAATATCTCCCCAGTTGTTAAAACCATAGTCACTGGAACGCGTTACATTTTCGGTAAAGATGGGCGCAGCGCCATCATAAATATTCTCAAAACCAAGAATATTAGTCGTTCTTGGATCTGTTTGAGGACCACTTAAAAAACTGTTCAAAATCCCATAAGTGTTGTAAATAAAGGTTTCTGCATTGGCCTTAGTGCTCCAAACCACATCCTCACTTATCCGGTCATAAGGTTGTGTATCCAACACCTTTTTACATGCGCTGAGCGCTATTATTATAGCTAAGCTGGCGAGTGTTAGCTTGATGTATTTTTTCATGTTCTTAATTTTAATTAGTGATTTAAAAACCTGCGGTTGCTCCAAAAGAAATTGTTCGTTGAATCGGATAGCCATAATTATTGGTATCTGATTCGGGGTCGATAAAATATTTTTGGCTTTTTGCCGAAGTAAGCAGGTTTGTACCCGATACAAACAATTTAAGTTGTTTGAAAGCCGTCCGTTTCAATAACTTGTGTTTGAAATCGTAGCCAAACTGCAGGTATTTTAACCTGATGTAACTGGATTGTATCAGCCAAAAATCACTACTGGCAAAGTTGTTGCCACCATTTACGTTACCCGAAGACACCTGTCTTGGAAAAAGGGCATCCGTATTATCCGGTCTCCAGTAATCCTGCTGAAAATCGTATACTAAAATGGTTTGTGCGCTGCTTCCCTGTATAACATCGCCTAAGTAACGATCGCGTTTCCCTGAACCTTGTAGCACGCCACTAAAGTAAAATCCTTTATAATCCAGGTCTATGGTTAATCCGTAATTGGATCTCGGAAAAGTATTATTTCCGATTCTCCTAAAATCGTCACTATTTATTTGTCCGTCGCCATTGGTATCTTCATATTGCAGGTCGCCTGCAACAACATTGATTGAGGTTATCCGGCGTGCCCCATTAAGCAGTTGGCTATTAGTGGTGTAAAACCCTAAACTGTGGTAGCCTGTTTGCGCAGATGCGTCTGAAGTGCCTGAGCTCCTAGTATAAGGGTTTTTAAGGCTAGCTTCATCTTCGGTATTGCGTTCGGTAAGCGTATTGAATTTGGTGAACGACAAGCCAACTTTATAACCCAAATTCCCAAGTCGGTCGGTCCAGCCTAAATTAAACTCGTAGCCTTCTTTACGGGTAGCACCATCAACAAAATTGATGGGTGGTAAACCTATTCCCAGTGTTGAAGCAAAACGCGGATCTGAAGTAACAAAACCTGTTGTGCGGGTATAATAATATTCTGCCGTACCGTTTAACCGGTTATTGACCGAAGCAAAGTCGATTCCCAGATTTCGCGATTTAATGGTCTGCCACGAAAAGTTTGTGCTAGGTAAAGAACCTGGTTCTGATGTACCCTGCACGGCTTTCCCATCGACAATTAAAGCTATGGGCTCAATACCGTATCCTGAAATATACTGATATCGGCCAATTCCGTCTGAATTACCAGTTTTACCATAGGAAGCGCGGATTTTTAAGAAGTCGAGAATATGTTTTTCCTTTAAATGCTTCATAAAATTTTCCTCAGAAAGGGTATATCCGGCAGATATGGCGTAAAATGTTCCCCACTGTTTTCCCGGAGCAAATAAATCACTGCCATCTCTACGTAAGGAAAATTCTGCCGAATATTTCGATTTGAAGCTATAGGTAAGTCTGGCCAGATAAGCAGCCCGCGCACTTTCCAATTCACCACCAGAAACGCTTTGATTAAGCGTAGGTCCTGCAACAAGCTGATCAAAAAGAATCTGGTATTGGGTACGCTGCCCGCTCAAACTCGACGCATAAAACTGTTGCTGCTCATATAAGCCCAAGAAATCAATCGAATGATCTCCAATTACCCTGTTATAGGTTACAGAACCCTGTAGAGTCAGGTTTTTTCCTTCGCCCGCAGAGCTTGTTAAACTTGGCGGATTGGAATATATTGGCGTAGTAGAACCGTTCGCATAGCTGGGCGCCAGATAATTCCAGCTTTTACCTAAACTGTTGTACATATTGTATACCCCATTTAGTTTGAATTTCAGTCCTTTTAAAAAGTGAGCGCTGTAATCTAGCGCCAGGTTTCCATTGAAAACCCGGCTTAAACCCCTTGAATATCCTGATTCGGGATCTAATTCAACTGCCGGGTTATCTATGGTATTGTTTGAGGGCAGACCAAACTCATTGTAGGCTTGTTTTCTGGGTTGTTGGTTCTGGATATGGCTATAGATACTATAATAGCCAACTCCAGGTTGCGAATTGTTTTCTACAAAACCATCAAGATTGGTGGTAACACTTAAGTTTAGTTTTTCAAAATTACTGGTTGTATTTAACCTATAAGTGGTTCTGCGGTTAAAGTTCTTATCGGTACGCAGGTTCGAAGCCTGGTCGTAGTAAGAAAGTGATGCATAATATGTTGTTACCTTCCCTCCCGATGTTAAAGATAAGTCGTGGCGCATTTCTGGGGCAAAATCCTTAAGGCCTACCTTTTGCCAATCGGTATTCGGGTATTTAATCAGGTCGGTGCCCAATCTAAAACCTTCTAAATCTGCAGCAGGTGTGGGTACTTGTAAACCTTCAGCAACATATACTTTATTAATGGCATTTAACTGCTCATAAGAGCTCACCTTTTCAGGGAAAAGCGTAGGTTGGGAAAATATCTGATTGAATGAATAATTGATGCTTGTTTTACCCTCACTCCCCTTTTTCGTGGTAACTACTACCACGCCATTTGCGGCCGAAACACCATAAAGCGCAGTTGCGGCCGCATCTTTTAGTATGGAGTAGCTTTCAATATCGTTCGGGTTGATGTTGGAAAAATCATTACCTGATCGAATGATATTGTCGATAACAAATAAGGGTGTCCCACCACCTCGGATGGAAATATTACTTTTAGTGCCTGGTGCACCATTTGATGCGGTGACAATGATACCCGGTAAACGGCCCGCAACCGCATCATTAATAGATTGAACGGGCAAGGGTGCGACATTACTCATATTCAGGGTGCTGATGGCGCTGGTTGTTTTTCTTTTGGTGGTTGTACCATAGGCTTGCACCATCACTTCATCAAGTTGGTTGTCTAAAACCTTCAAAACAACCTCCATGTTGTTACTTGCCTTTAGCTCCATAGGTTGATAACCGATGGCTGTAAATATCAGAATTGCACCTTCTGGCACTTTCAAGCTAAAGTTTCCCTGTGAATCTGTTGAGGTTCCTATGCCTTTAATACCTTTAATCGCGACGGAAACACCAGGAAGAGCGCCAACTGTATCCCGCACCGTTCCTTTTATATTTATATCTATTAATTCCTTATCTATCTTGCTGATGGTTATCAGGCCATTACTTTGCAGAGAAAATTCTAGTGAAGTACCCAATAACAGTTGTTTTAAAACCTCGGTAACAGGCGCATTATCAGCCTCAATGCTTACCCGCTTGGTAAACGGCCCTTCTGTAGGGCTATATGCAAAACGGTAACTACTTTGTTTTTCAATTAGCTTCAAGACTTTCTGTAATTGAATTTCTTTAATTGAAATCGTCACTTTTTCCTGCCCGAAAACGCTTGCTGAAACATTCAAACAAGTAGTAAGGACTATGAGAAATGTAAACTTCATCATCAAAATGAGTTTATGGCCCTTTCTTATCCAGAAAAGACTTTTTGTTAAATAAAAATTTATCATATTTGTTTTTTGGTTTAGTTTACCCATTGGTCCATTTGTTAGCACAGCGGAACCTTTGAGTATAAGTGATCGAAAAACTGGAGGGTGGTGTTGCAACACTGCCCTTCTAATTCTCGGGTATTCGTTCGGTTAGGTTACTTAGTAATTATGATTGTCCCTCCTCTCATCTGGTAGTTAAAGTGTTTCGATTTTTTAAGCGTATTCAATACGTCAAAAATGGTTTCAGTGGTAAAAGTGGCTGTGTATTTATAGCCTTCAACAGCTGCATCGTTGATTATGATGTTCACATCAAATGTTCGCTCGAGCAAATTTGCTATTCCTTTTAAATCCTGATCCTGTATTTCAAGCCGGTTTTTTGTCCAGGCGGTTTCAACAATTATCGAATCTGGTAATTCGGTGTACGTATCTATTGTAATTTTAGGCGCAGTATTCTTACGTTTTGCAGTATAATCAAACTGACCGATATTGGAGAAAGTAACCTTTTGACTTGGTTTCAGCATAATGATCTTTTGCAGGTTCTGTGTTGACTGCATACTGATTAGTCCCCTCAATAATGTAGCTTCCGAAGTTTTATCATTAGCATACGCCTTTATATTAAAAAGCGTGCCCAGCACATTGATGTTAAAATCTTTAGTATGAACCTTAAATGGTTTGTTTTTTTTATGTACCACATCAAAAAGCGCTTCGCCAACAATGGTTACCGCTCTGTTGTTCTGCCCAAAATCATTATATAACGTTAACGAACTTTTCACATTAAGTATCACCACAGTTCCATCCGGTAATACAATCCGCTTTTTTTCGCCATTTCGGGTTTCGAATTTCAACTTAGCAACCGAAATCGTATGCCCGGGGGACAAGATGCTGCCGATATTAAAATAGGCTACGGAAAGACCAGCAACAAGCATAATTGAAGCGGCAACACCCCATCGTATCATTAACTTAAGTTTTCTGGCACGTAAAGGAATCAAAGTTTCCTGTTTCAATCTGTTGTGCAATTCTTCAAAAACCTGTTCTCTATCGCCCATTTCTGCGGTCCAATCGTAGTTTTTAAGAATAAAGCGATCTTTGTAATTTTCCAGTAATTCTATTTCCCCGGGTGTGCATTTACCCGATTGAACTTTTTCATAAAGCTTCAGAAAATCTTCTTCCATAAATCACTATTTGGTTGCTTAATTATATAGACAACAAAAAGCAACGGTACACACCTAAATTTTTAATTTAATTTATATGAAGCACTACTGCTGCCTGGAAATTTTAATAGTTATTAAATTTATGATAGGATTAAAAAAGTGTTTCTGCTCTTTTAATTTTTATAGGATAAATAGATTTAAATATACTTTATAGAATAGCACTCCTATAGACTACTTATTATCCAGAATTTTGGTAAAATTTCTATAAAAACGTTGCAGTAGAGAACTTTCTTCAGTAACAATTTCCGCATCTGCTTGCATACCATTCTTTAGAATGATCTTTTTCCCAGAATCCTTGTTCTCAAAGTGTTGGAAACTGATTTTTGCTATGAAAACGCTATCGCGATAGGCCACATCGGAAATATAAGTGAGTTTTCCTCGTATCATACCATATTGTTCAAATGGATAACTATGTAGTTTAACTAATGTCCGTTCGCCAGTCCTTATTTTTCCCATATTATATTGAGGAATCTGTACTTCACCGAAAAAGTCTGCATTGCCGGGATTTACTATGAATATCTCTTGCCCGGACTGTATATTCTGGTTCTGTTGTACAATGCCAGCAAAATTTACTCGGCCATCAATTGAAGACCTTAAGACATATTGTAATATCCAAGCGTCGCTAGCAGTTATATACTGATTTAGCGATTGCATGAATTTGGCCTGCTCTTCAGCAATAGTGTGTTTGAGATCCAACAATTCTTTCTCTTTTGCTTGGTAACTGATGGCATTATTGAGTATCGATGTTTCGAGTACTTGTAATGGATATTTGGAAGCTAAAAATTTATTTTCCTGTTGCTTATATTCGCTTCTGGATACCACTTTGTTCTTAAATAGTTTTTGGTAAGCTTTATACTCCTCTTCTTGATTAGCATATTCTTGCAGCTGTATTTTCTCTTGTTTTTTAATGTGGCTCTTTAGAGTAATTATATCCTTTAAGTCCTTTTCAAGAAAAGCCATCCGGCTAAGGTAGTATCCATTTTTTTGAGTTGAAAGATATTGAAGATATTGCTGATAAAAAACTTGATAATTACCCTGCAACTCTCCAAGATTTAGGTTTGTAGGCAAAGTGGCTAAATTAATCTGGTTCTTCATTATCTCTTTTTGAAATGCCTTAAGCGCTTCGCTCAATTTCAATACCTCCATATGATTCGCTGTACTTTCAAGGTAGGCTAAGGATTGATTCTTTTTTACCATTTCCCCCTCTTTTACCAATAGGTCGATAAGTTTTCCATTTTGTTTGGATAATATTGCCTTAGGGGAGTTTAGGCTATTTATCTTAAGGGGCGTTTTTACTATATCGGGATACTTTATCAAGGCCGATAATAAGATAATCCCTCCCAAAATGGAAAAAATCAAAGTAATCCCCCAGCGCAGAATCCACCCAGGTACGGCGGTTATAATGCATTGCACTTCTTCGCTTCGTATTTCCTGTTGATAGAGTGAAGAATTTAACAACTTTATTTCTTCTAATTCCATTTATTTGACATAAATTCTTTTTAAAATCTTACTTGTTATTAGTTGCCTAATTCCAACTGATTCTTTACCAGCTGGAAATATTCACCCTTGTTTTTTGTCAGTTGTATATGATTGCCTTGTTCAACGATGCTTCCTTTATTTAAAACTATAATATTATCTGCGTTTTTTACGGTGCTTAATCGATGTGCAACCACAACCACTGTTCGCCCTTTAAAAAACTTTTCCAAATTCTCCATAATTACTTTTTCATTATTTGCATCCAGTGCATTGGTGGCTTCATCAAAAAAGATGTATTCGGGATCTTTATAAACAGCCCTTGCTATCAATATTCTTTGTCGCTGCCCTTGGCTAATACCATTTCCTTCAGCACCTATTTTAGTATTTAGGCCCAAAGGTAAATTTTCTATAAATTCATTGATGTTAGCAATTTTAATAGAATGTAATAGCTTTTGCATATCTGGGTATTCACCACCTATTGCAATATTTTTGGCGATAGTATCAGAGAATATAAAGCCATCCTGCATCACAATACCACACGCCCCACGCCAGAAGCGAAAGCCAATTTGACCTAATTGTACTGCTCCAATCTTTATTTCTCCCTTTTGGGGTTCATAGAAGCGCAGCAAAAGTTTCAATATAGTTGTTTTTCCACTGCCGCTCATCCCTACAATGGCAGTCGTTTTCCCTTCAGGTATATTTAAGTTGATGTTTGATAGTACTGGCTCATTTCCAGCTCCAGGATAAGTAAAAGAAAGATTTTGAAGCTTAATGGTTTTATTAAGGGGCAATTATTTAATAAATACCTTGTCTAAAGGTTCCTCATCACTCAAATTATGAATTTCGTTAAGTCGTTCTAAACTTAATTTAGCATCTTGTAATTGTTGTAAAAAACTTAGCATTTGATCAATAGGACTGTTTAATTGACCAACGATATATTGTACCGCCATCATACCACCCAATGTTAATTGCCCATCAATCACGGCCTTAGCTACGAGAAATGTAATGATAATATTTTTCCCTTCATTTATAAAAAAAGTGCCTGTTTGCTGTATTTGGCTCAATGATAAATTTTTTATAGTAAGCCCAAATAAACCTGCTTGTATGCTTTCCCATTCCCAACGTTTTTGTTGTTCACAATTATTAAGCTTAATTTCCTGCATTCCGCCGATGAGCTGTACCATGGCACTTTGGTTTTTAGAAGAAATATCAAAGCGTTTAAAATCTAATACTCGGCGTTTTTTCAAAAACAAAATTACCCAAAGTGTATATAAAACACTGCTTAATAAAAATATAAAGAAAAGAGCTGCATTATACCATGCCAATACTATTGCAAAAATAACCAAGTTAAACATGGAAAATAAGATGCTTAAAGTGGAACCTGTTAAAAAACTTTGAATTCGTCCCTGATCGTTCATGCGTTGCATAATATCACCAGTCATTTTTGTATCGAAAAATCCCATAGGCAATTTCATTAGTTTAATAATAAAATCAGTTAGAATAGAAATATTTATACGAGTGCTTATATGTAATAATATCCAACTGCGTATAAACTCTACACTCATTCGACCAATAAAGAGCATGGTTTGAGCAATTAAAATAATATAGATAAAATTTAAGTTTCTTGTATTTATACCTGTGTCAACAATGCTTTGGGTTAAAAATGGCAAAATGAGCTGTAGTAAACTTCCAACGCCTAAGCCTACAAAAAGCTGCATAATAAGTTGTTTATAACTATACAAATAACTCAATAAATTACTTAGGATTATCGATTTCTGTCTGATAAAATATCCAGTTAAACTGATTAGATTAATCTAGAAAATAGTTTTATTGGTCACTAATTGTAGGGATGAATCAAAGCATATCAAGTCGGTAAAATTTTTAAACAAATTAGTTTTGTGGAACGTGTATAGACGTTCCACTTCGCTAAAGATTTTCTAGCCTCAAAAGGTAGCTTTAAATCACATAGCTTATCCAAAACTGAGAACTCAATATGTTTAGGAAAGATTATAAGGCCTAAATGCTAAAAAAGGATTACGCATTTTAAGCCTTCCCGAAGTTTTTTAATAGCATGTGTAATTTGATTTTCAACACTGCGCTTAGAAATACCCAACTTTTCAGAAATCTCCTGATTCGATAGGTTATCAAACCTGCTTAAGCAAAATATCTCTTTACACCTTTTGGGCAGGGTGTGAAGTACACTTTCAATTCCCGCTTCCAGTTCTCTGTAAAGCATCTTTTCTTCACCAAGGTTTATAGTGCTTCCTGCATAATCCTCAATCCGCTCATTGTCAGTATATTTTAAAGAATTTACTTTTCTCTTTTTTAATGCGGTGTAAACCCGATACCTCGCCGAAGTTGTTAAATACGATTTCATAGACCTGATTTCGAGTACTTGCCTGTTTTTCCAAATGTTTAGAAAAATATCGTGCGAAATCTCTTTGCATATTTCCTGATCTTTTAAATGAGTAAAGGCAGTAGAATAAATGGTACTCCAATAACGCTCAAACAACAGATCGAACGCCCGATGATCACTCCCCTTAATCCGTTCCCATAACTCCACATCAGATTGATCTGCATTATTCATAAACTCAAACTTAAAAAAAATAATAAAATAATCTCACAGGTAGGTCGTCAAAAATAAGCATTGTTTAGCATTGGTTTACAACCAAATCAATAAACCGATATCCTTAATCTAAATTAAATTAAAAATTTAGGTGTGCACTGGTACTATTCGTTGTCTATATAATTGAACAACCAAATATGAAACATGCCAACAAGTTAATTCATATCTCATAGGCCATATTACTAATGAATTTATTAGGTATGGAGTTGCTACCTAAAGTTCGCTATTTTTAGGGTGTTATAATAAGCACCCTCTTAACACAAATAAATAAACGAAGCATAAACGTTCAAATTGAACGGCAATGGCTATATATAAATTAATTATGAAATTTTATTATTTAATACTCTTAGTACTTCTTATTAACTCATCTTGTAGACAATACAATAAAGAAATAGTAATTCAGGGGAATTTTCCTATAGTTCAAAATGCGACCATTAAGTTGACCGAACTTGAGAATTATAATAAAACTATTAAGGTTGATAATATTGTTAATGGAAAATATAATATTAAATTAAAGGATACAAAACCGGGCTTTTATTCTTTGCAAATTAGTTGGCCAAATCTTACTCCGGATACAATAGTAAGTCCTCTAGGAAGAACGTTTACTGACGGTCCATTTTTAATATCAACATCTTTATATATAGATCCTAACGAAGCTCAGAATTATAAAATTTTAATAACACCCCCTCAAACATCAAATTCATTTAGACAGCTGACTTCAAAAAATGTTTTTAAAAACTTGTCGATTAGGGTCGAATCAACTTCTTCAAATAGTCTTTTGTATGATTATTTTACTAGTGAATTTAAAAAATATCAAATATATGGTATGGTTTTGACAGACAGCCTTTCGGTTCTACGCGATAGCGCTTTAGCTAATAAAGATATGTCTCAATATACATCCATATCTAATAGAATGCGTAATTTATGGAAAGTTGAAATTCTTCCAAAAATGCTCGCCGAAAGAAGAAATTTATTTTATAAAAATAAAAATTCGATAATTGTGCCCTATCTTATATCAATTACAACTGATCTTCAGGATTATTTTGGCGAGTATTCTCATATTTTAAATAATTTAAAAGGGGATGCTTTAAACTCAGATTATAATAAAGCTGCGTTAAAGAGGTTATCTGCATTAAAAAGCATAGGTATGTATCAGGTTCTTCCTAAGCCTGTAGGTTTAGAACCAAATGGAAGAAAGTATATTTTTAACCCACATAACGATAAATTTACCTTAATAGAATTTTGGGCATCCTGGTGTCCGCCCTGCAGAGCATCAAACCCGTCCCTCATTAAAATTTATAATAAATATAAATCAAAAGGATTTAATGTTCTTGGGGTTTCATTAGATACGGATATTAATAACTGGAAACTTGCAATAAGAGAAGACCGATTACCATGGAGGAACATATCAGATTTAAAAAATACAGAGAGTAGTGATAATACCAATAGATTCAATGTGGTAGAAATTCCTCAAAATTTTTTAATAGACAATAAAGGAAGGATAATAGGTATAAACCTTTATGATGATGAACTTCAAAATATGCTACAAAAGTTGTTTTCAATTAATAAAAAGAAAAATTAATTATTTCCTAGTATGCTAACTGTTATACCCACTTCATTATTAACCTCTCTAAACGTACTGATCGCAGAATGCATATTTTGGATCAATTTAAAAATAGGCAAGAATTTGATATACAAATAATCGAAGCTATTATATTATAAATAGTTTTCCATAGACCATACGCTCCATAAGGGTGCTCAATTGCCCTCACAATTTCTAGTTGAAAACTTCCATGGTTAAGAAATTCTGAATTTATACTTTTGAACCGGTCAACTCTTGATTTCAAATTAATTGCGAAAACAGGAATTTTTTCGTATGTATGCATTATTAAACTTTTAGGTGGCATTTTGAAATATAAATAAAGGAACCTAGATCACTATCAATTTGGACTTGCCCATTTTACAACAAATCCTTAATCATCGCATTCACCTTGTCACTTCCAGGAAAAGCTTGAAATTTATTGATGAGCACACCTTCTTTATTATACAATAGATATGACGGAATATATTCGAACTGAAACTGGTTCATGATATATTCCCACTGAGCACCTTTGAGATAATAATGTTCATCTCCTATTCCCTTAATTTTTTCCTCCCATTGCTTTCGAGGTGAGGATTCGTTTGTTAAATAGACAAATGCAACATCTTTATCGTGAAAATTTCCCTTCGTACTTCTGAATTGCTGCATTGCCTCCAGGCAAGGCCCACACCAGGTTGCCCAAAGGTCAATAAGCACAACCTTACCCTTATGTTTAGCAATAATTGTTTCAATAACTTTATTGTCAGGAACTGACGAAACATCATTTACAACGGCAGGTGATCTGAATTTGTCAAATTCAATAACCTGTTGATTTTTTCGAAATAGTATTTTTGCAATTTCTCCGTTTTTCCAATACTTTTTAATATTCTCTTTTTGTTTTTCGGTTAGCGGTTTTAATTCTTCGTTAAGCTGTAAGGCGTAAGCATTCGCTACTAAAATATCATAATATTGTCCATTATCAAACCCAACCACATCCGCTAAAATAGCTTTCACATTTTTTAACCAAGATGGAATGTCGCTATCTACTATTTTCGGTAGGTTTAATGTCTCATTTTGAAGAAAGACTTTTTGAAATTCCACAAAATTAAAGCAATGCAGATATTCAGTGTCATTGAGGTTAAAATCTTTCAAAAAACGAAAATACGTTCTATCAATCTTTTGGATATGAGGAATTTTAATTTGATCAGAGTTTTTATTATTGAAAACACCATTTGTTTCTTTATAATTAAAAATCATTATTTTTTCGTAATCAAAAACAAGGAGACTATATATATACAAACTCAAATCTTTGGAAAGAATGCCTTTTAATTCTTTTGATATTAATGTATCATTATTTACAATCTCTAATCTTTCCGATAAATCAGTTTTAGCATAATTCAGAAAATAATCTGTACTTTTATTATAAAGTGGTTCAGCTTTCTTGCCCGATCTATAGTCAAACGCCTTACCCTGAACAACCAATCCTTCGGTCATATCATATTGATTCATTGCAGGGATAACATCAATATTCTTAATATTATTATCTTCATCATAGGTAATATTAACATTTGTAACACCCGCATTTGTCAATTTTACAATTAGGAACTTCTCAGGGTTTAAACTTACTGAAAAACCTGTCAAGCAAACAACTGTTTCTACATCAACATCAATGGAAAATTTACCTGATTGGTCAACAAGGACTTTATATTTGGCATAATCTCCTGAAATTGGGTGTGGAACATTAATATTTACAAAAATACTATCCTTATTTGCGTTATTCGGTCGTATTATACTACCTGTTATTTGAGCTTTACCTGCAACTATAGCTGTTGTATCGTTTATCGCCATACCAAATGACGGTTTAGACGACAAGAAGAATAAAAGGCAGAATAGATAAAATTTTATTACGTTATTCATATGAAATTTTGATTTGAATTTAGCAGACCTTATATAAAGGTCTGCTTTTTTTGGGTTATGGCTATATTTCATTACATTGAATATAATAAATTAACCATTAATACTTAGCACCCGATATGTGCTAAATTCGAACAATGCATTGTATAAGCGGGAGCCAATTTATCTGTACATTTTCCAGTTGAGGGCGACCCATTATACGTAAAAGAACAAGGATCATAGTTAGTCTTGCCACTACATGCAACTATTCTTAGGAGAGCCTGACCCTGACCCTGAGCCAAAATCTCCGCCTACGATTTTTTTTAGTTCTTCACGGGTTAAAATTTCCGAGAAATCAAAATTTGATAATTTTAGTTTTTTCATTTTTTTTCTTTAAAAGGTTATTAGATTTATTTTGTCAATCAAGGAGACAACAACTTGCTACTCAGCCTCTCCTTGAGAGGTGAGCAGCCAAAAAATAATGAGATGTACTTAATTTTCTTATAATTAGGATTTTAAAAAATATTCGATATCTGTTATGTTATATGTTTCGGGTAACTGATATCCATTAAAGAAAATAGTGGGTGTAAACTCAATATTCATTTTTTTACACCAGTCATGCATTTTATCAACTTTTTCTGTTTGATTGTTCAAGTCTCCATCTACCTTATATTTCTCAGCAAAGAGACCATAATTCTTTTCTGAAGCGCTGTACCAATCTCCGAGGCTGTCTTTCGTTAATTCCTCATTATTGGCCTCATATATTGCAAGTAAATGCTTGACCGGTTTGGCTCTTTCGTCTTTATGATCAGTACTCGCTGTAAATAAGATTTGAACACTTAAATCACCGATATCCCCCAAAAGATCATCTAGCACAGGATGCATCTTTGCACAAGGTGCACAATATGGATTACAGACTTTAACAATTTTATTTTTCGAATTTGGATTGCCCAGCAGAATCCCTAAGCCTTCAGTTGATATGCTTATTGCCTTTTGCCTTTTTAAGGTAGAGTCGAAGACGAGGGGGTCGAATTTGACTCTCATGGATTCATTTAGTTTAGTCTTATCTGATTTACCGGTATGAAGAAGATTAAGAATCTGATTAGAAAGTAAAAAGCATAAAATTCCAATTCCAGCAAAAATGCCTACGCCATGCCAACTCAAGCCTGGGCTAGAGAACAAAAATGTACTGTTAAAACTACTTGATAAAACAGTTATTAGAAATTGACTAAATAATATAAATTGAATTGCTAAACACAATCTGCACCATTGCTTAACTACTTTCCATTGATAATAAATTGAAAATGGGATGTAAAATGCAGTGAGTATGGAAAATATCGTTAAGTACTGTAATGTGTCAGTATTGCTAAAACCGTTCAGTAACTGACCAAACAGAAGGGAGAGAAAAAATGTTGTTCCCCATACACTCCAGCTTACACCCAAAAAAGATGACCCTTTTGATTTTAATACCGCACCACAATTTAATGAGTTGTTGTTGTTTTCTCCTCCACAGACCTCAAGAAGAACCTTGTTTGAACTGTCAATTTCAAACCAAAATAAAAGGCTTGACGTTCCGATGCCCAGCAGGCTCAATAAGCTGTATATAAATGGTAATATGTTTTTATCAAATCCCGTAGTATTAAAACTATAAACTCCTACAAAAATCGTTAAACAGGGCGCGAAAAGGAGCAAGAGATTAGTAGTTGATACATTCTTTAATTCTTTACGCCTTTCTATCTCATAATTTTTTTCACCAGATAGGTCATCTCTTTCAGCAATCAGCACAATTCCTTGAAATAATTTCTCAAATTCGTCCCAAGTATATTTTTCACTACGGCCAGTGTTGGAATTCAATAACAATACACCAGTTTCGAATACAGATTTAATCAAACAATAATATCCTGTATAAGCATCCTTCCATTTTAGCAGTGCCAAAAAAGGCTGTCTTAGCAACTTTATACGGTCAAGATTCAGTTTTACCGTAATATTTTCAACACGATAATGGTTTAATAAATCAGTTACGCTTAGCAAACTGGGATAGTGAGGATGCTGTTCTAGCACTTTTTTTATTGAAGCTCTTGTGACCTTTACTTTTAGAATTTTTAGAAGATTATAACTTACCGTCAGAACGTTTTCTTCTGGTCTAACAAGATTTTTGTAGATGTTGAGCATTGGTTATTTAGATTTGGAGAGTCGTAAAATTTAAGTTGGATGTAGGTTCGCAAAAACATCTATATACCAACGAGGTCGGTTCAAGCATTATTAGCTTTCTGATCTAAGGTGATAATTTATCGCGAGATATAATTATCAGTAACAAGTATTAGTAATGAGTACAAATCGTAGGGCTGTTCTGTCAGTAAAAGAAAATTTCTCAGAGTAGGTAAGTAGGTTTTTTATATTGGTTTCACTAAAGTAACAATAAAAGTTCTACACTTAATATTTCACAATCTTGAATTCAGTCCTTCTATTTTCCTGATGCTCTGGGATGGAACATGCAACACCGTTCTTGCACTTGTTTAATAGTTGAGTTTCTCCATAACCTTTGGCTTTCATTCGGCTACGAGCAATTCCCCTGCTAACCAGATAGTTTACTGCGGATTGCGCCCTGCGTTGCGAAAGGTTTATATTATAGATATCCGAACCTCTACTATCAGTATGCGAACCCATTTCAATTTCTAAAGTCGGATTATCTCTCATGATGCGTACCGTCTCATCCAGAATTTTGGCAGCATCTGGTCTGATATTATCCTTGTCAAAATTATAGTGGATATTCTTTATTTCAATTTTTGTTCCAACAATAAATAACGGTTTCAGGTATAAATTAACCTCAAGCGTATCTGATTTCTCAATGCCAACAGTTGTTACCCTTGCAGAATCGCTGTAATACCTAACTTTCTGGCCTAGCACGGTATAATCGGTATTTTTGTCAAGTTCAAAAAAGTACTTAGCAGAATCTGCAGTAAGCTGTTTACCAACAACCCTGCGATCGCCTGCCATCAAGGTTACATTCGTTAATGGCAGCAGGGTGCCTGTGTTTTTATCAAAAGTTATCCCTTTAAGTGCAAGTATGATCTTAGGCTTTTCAATACCGAAACTATAAATGTCATCGCCTCCTTTACCCCCTTTCCGGTTCGAAGATAGGTAGCCTGTCCCGATGTTGGCAGCAGGTAGGGCTATGTTCACGAAAGAAAAATCATCTGCGGCGGAATTGATAGGATAACGCAAGTTGATTGGGTAAGTCCAGGTACTCTTACTTCCCTTAGTTGCAAAAATATCAAGGCCGCCCATGCCTGGCAAACCATTGCTGGAATAATATAGCATATCGTCTGCACCCATTTCTGGAAACATTTCATTACCTGTTGTATTTATTGAGCGCCCTGCATTTTCTGGCTTAGTCCAACTACCGTCTTCCTGTAAGTTACAGTACCAGATATCTGTTCCACCAATGCTACCAGGCATGTCAGACGTAAAGTAAAGTGTTTGTTCATCCCTGCTTAAACAGGCTTGCCCTAAAGAGTATTCTTTTACATTATTGTAAGGGAACGCCTTCATATTCCATTTGCCATTATTGGCCGTATAAATATAAAGTTCAATGTTGTTTGTCCTGAACTTTCTTTTTCCCGCGATTTCGATCTCACTGTCTTTTTTGCCAACATAAGTACGGGAAATAAAAAGCATATTACCTGCCTTATTGCTAATAATTGGGCCAATATGGTACCGGGCATCATTATATACCGATGTATCAATCATGGGATAACTGAGTGTACCATTTGTGGCTTTATCTGCGGTATATACACGAAGGTATGGATTTCCTGTTCTGCCCGATATAGCTTTAAACAGGTTCGAATCAGGCTCACCCGTGTAAAAAACCTTATTTGTAAAGGGGAATACGCTGAACTCAGAAAGCGCAGTATTCACCAAAGTCTCGTTCTTTATGAGGTGGAATGTAGGCTTAGCTAACCAAACCTGCGCAGAATCGCATCCGAGTATATCGTTAGCTACTTTTTTACGGTCACCAGTTTTATTGGCATAACTTTCAAATACAGTTTTGGCCTCTTTGTAGCGGAGGTTTGATTTCAGTACCGCACCATAGGCCAACAAATTTTCGGGCCTGCTCTCAGGAAAGGTAACCAATCTTGAAAACCAGTTTTCGGCTGCTTCATAGTCGTTAAGCTCGTAATAACTGTAGGCTAGCTTTTCGATGTCAGCCATTTTCGGAGTTTTTACATCCACTAGTTTAAGATACATGGGAATCGCCTGTGCGTAGTCGTAACTGTCGTACTTAAGTTTCGCCTTGTCCCTTAATGAGAGTTGCTCCTGCGCATGAATTTGTTTAGCAAAGAAGATGATTGCCAAAAGAGGCAATAGGAGATATTTTGGATGTATTTTCATAACTTACACGGACTATTGTACTGATTAGAAAAAGCGTGGACTGAGCAACCTGTTAAACTTCGTTGGAAAGGTAAGCCCGATAGTAATTTCGTGCGACCCATTCTGAACACTACTTAATCCACTGGTTATGTAATCGTAAGAATAACCTATTCTGAAACGGTTAGAGGCATAAAACTGGATAATGCCTGATATAGAGTTCGCATTGCTTAATGTTTGTCCCTGCCTGAATTCTTTGTTCCATAGGTTTACTCCGGTACGGTACCCTCCCCCAATCCAGAACCTATCGCCAAATATGACCATTGCATTTAGATCTAAACTGCTCGGTCCCTTCAAATCTTCTTTCCATAACAAACTTGGTCTAAGCTTCAAGCCTTCAGAGAGGTTAAGTAGAAAACCGGTCATGATGTAATAATGACGTTTACGCTTAATGTTCTGTTGTGTTGCGGTATCCCACTTAAATATATCGTTTGATATATCACCGGAGAACATATCCATTACTGAAGCCCCAACATAATACTTAGGGGAACTATAGTAAATGCCAAACCTCGTATCTGGTATAAAACTACTTAGCTTTCCATTGGTAACAGTAGGATCATCTTGTTCAACCGGTCGTAACGATGCACCATCAATAGCATAATTGGTAACTCCGGCACCTAAACCAAAGCTTAAGCGCTGCGTATCGTCAGCATTTAATCTTATCCTGTAAGCATAGTTCAGGTATAAGGAATTGGCGGTTTGTGAACCCAATTTATCAGCAGTAAGTTGTATACCCAGACCCACGTTTCTTTTGGTACTTTCAGTAACGCCATCCAGGGAAAACTGTCCCGTTTGTGGCGCACCCTTCAGTCCGGTCCATTGGGTACGCAGCGCCAGCTGCGCAAAAAGTTCCTCCTTGTAGCCCGCATAAGCTGGGTTAACACTTAGGGAATTGAATATATACTGCGAAAACTGGATGTTCTGCTGTGCCATTGAGGGCAGTTTTACCAATAAAAGTATAGCTACTGCGAGCAATGGTTTTCTTATAACAGGCTTCTTCATTTTTTTTCTGTTTAATGCTATCTTTTTAATAAAACCGGTCCGGCAACAGCCTGTGTAACCGCACCTTTTTTCAGGGTAATCTTATAGAAATAAGTCCCCTCGTTGAGGCCATATCCTGTCCAATCGTTTTTATATCCCTTCATCCTATAAACCTGATTACCCCAACGGTTGTAAATTTCTATATCCACAGAATCGAAAGATTCAAGCCCCACAATAAAAAAGGCATCATTCTTTCCATCGCCGTTAGGCGTAAATACATTCGGAATAAAGAATCCTTCTATTGTAATTGTTCCTGTTGCTATGTTTGTCCAGGTATCACTGGCATCTTTAATGCGATAGGTGAAAGTGTCAATGCCTGTAAACCCAGGGTTTGGAGTGTACACAACGGTACCATCTGCATTTATCCTGAGGGTACCATGAGCTGGTTGAGTCAAAATCTCAAGACTTCCTTTATCCAAAGATGAACCATCCGCTCTATCATTGCCGATTATATCCAGTTGAACAGGTGTATTAAAGCCTGTTTTGGTTGCATCATCAACAGCGACTGGTATGCTAGGTGTTACCAAAATATTTACCGTTGCAGGATTTGAAATTAGTCCGTCCCGGCCTTTTACGGTGTAGATAAAACTATCTGTTCCGTTGTAATTAGGATCAGGTTTGTATGTAACAGTTCCATCTGGGTTAATGGTTAAAGTACCGTGTGCAGGTTGGGTTACAATTTCCACAGAGACAGGGTTCAACAAACTGCTTCCAGGAATATCGTTGGCCAATATCGGTATGTTTACAGACTGGCCTTGTTTGGTATTCGTATTATCATTTGTTGCGACCGGAGGACTAGCCAATGGTGTTACTGTTGGGTTATCGTTATTAGCTGCAGAGCCTGATATGTCTTTTACAGTTTTACCCAATGCATCCTGAGCAGTTACAGTGGCTGTATTGGTTACTTGACCACGATTGATATCAGCTAAAGTAATTGGATAAGATCTTTTCACCGTTACCGCTGCACCTGGAGCAAGGGCTCCAGGTATATTAATCGCAGTAGTTGTTATGATTGGGTCATTCAAAACGATGTTGTTCAGGGTTACACTTCCAGTGTTGATTAATGTGAACGAATATTCGATGATATTGCCGGCAACAAATGCCCCATTCACACCAGTACCAGTGTTGCTTACTTGTTTAACCAGGGTAATATTTCCTGTTTGGCTCAACGGCGTAATCGTACAACTCGGACATGCAGGATTTACCGGATTACCAGGATCAGCAGGGTTACCATTTTCTGAATCATCACTTATCGGCTTTCCTTTTGGATCGGTGCCCGTAGCGGTCGCAAGGTTATCCACACGGCCGGCATCCAAATCAGACTGGGTGATGGTGTAAACAGCGGTAAAAGTAGTCGCATCAATCTCACCAGGTGTCAAAGTAATTGCAACCCCTGTTACCGTAACTTTTGGATCGGTAATTTTTAGGTTAGTCAATGTGACATTGCCCGTGTTTTCTACTTTAAAGCTATAGGTTATTTTCTCACCTAACTGTGCCTTGCCATCACCATTCGCATCTGCAAATACACCTGTTTTAGTCAGACGGAGCGAAGGTGTTTGGCTCAACGGCGTAATCGTACAACTCGGACAAGCAGGATTTACCGGATTACCAGGATCAGCAGGGTTACCGTTTTCTGAATCATCACTTATCGGTTTTCCTTTTGGATCGGTGCCTGTAGCGGTCGCAAGGTTATCCACACGGCCAGCATCCAAATCAGACTGGGTGATGGTGTAAACAGCGGTAAAAGTAGTCGCATCAATCGCACCAGGTGCCAAAGTAATTGCAACCCCTGTTACCGTAACTTTTGGATCGGTAATTTTTAGGTTAGTCAATGTGACATTGCCCGTGTTTTCTACTTTAAAGCTATAGTTTATTTTCTCACCTAACTGTGCCTTGCCATCACCATTCGCATCTGCAAATACACCTGTTTTAGTCAGACGGAGCGAAGGTGTTTGGCTCAACGGCGTAATCGTACAACTCGGACATGCAGGGTCTGTCGTACAGGTTGTACAAGGTGTAGTATCTGTAGAAGTACCCGTTACTGAAGATCCAGTTGGCGGTGTTCCGGTTGCAGTAGCAAGATTATATACAGTACCTTTATCTATATCAGCCTGGGTTAGTGTATGTGTTGCACTAAAACTTGATGCATCAGAAACACCCACCCCTAGATTAGCTATTGGACCACCAATTACAACCGCATTATTATCTGTAACAGTTACATTTGTTAAAGGTACGTTACCGCTATTGGTGACTTTAAAACTATATGTAATTACATCGCCTACATTTGCAATTCCATTATTATTTATGTCACTAAATGTACCGTCTTTGGTTATTACTATGGAAGGACAAGAGGCTGTATTAATCACAATGCTCGTTCCACTAGAAGTACAGCCATCACCATTTCGAACCGTTACCGAATAAGTACCTGATGCTACAGCTGTAAAGCTTGTCGAAGCCTGGTAATTTGTGCCGTCTATACTATAGGTAATCCCTGTGCCACTTTGAGCAGTAACCTCTATTGTACCAGTAGCTGTGCTACAGGTCGGCTGTATAGCCGATGCTGTTGGAGCAGCCGGGGTTGCAGGTTGAGCATTAATCACAATGCTCGTTCCACTAGAAGTACAGCCATCACCATTTCGAACCGTTACCGAATAAGTACCTGATGCTACAGCTGTAAAGCTTGTCGAAGCCTGGTAATTTGTGCCGTCTATACTATAAGTAATTCCTGTGCCACTTTGAGCAGTAACCTCTATTGTACCAGTAGCTGCGCTACAGGTCGGCTGTATAGCCGATGCTGTCGGAGCAGCCACCGGACCAGTCGGCTGTGTAATTGTTATATTTTGAGTTGCTGTACAGCCATTTGCATCCGTTACGGTTACAGTATAACTACCCGCAGAAAGGTTGTTCGCCGTTGCTGAAGCCTGTACTGGGCTAGTATTCCATGAATAGTTATATGGGCTTGTACCTCCGCTGGCTAAAGCGGTTGCACTACCTGTACCAGAACCGAAACAGTTTACATTGGTTTGTGCACTAATACTAATACTTAGTGCAGCAGAAGGCTGTGCAATTGTTACAGTTTTGCTATTGGTACAGCCATTTGCATCAGTAACAGTAACGGTATAATTACCTGCTGCAAGATTACTTGCAGTAGCGGTTGTTGCACCGTTACTCCACAAGTAATTATATGAACCGGTACCTCCTGTAGCGGAAGCCGTAGCGCTCCCTGTATTTGCACCAAAACATTTCACCTCAACTGGTGGAATATCAATATTGGCCACCAAGGCGCTTGTAGGTTGAGTAATGGTTACTACTTCCGTTCTAATGGTACCTACATTATCGGTTACGGTTACGGTATAACTGCCTGCTGAAAGGTTATTAGCCGTTGAAGAAGTTTGAACAGGTGTCGTATTCCAGGAATAAGTATAAGGGCCTGTACCCCCATTTGCAGTTACCGTAGCTGTACCATCATTATTACCAAAACACTGTACATTTGTACTGGAAACAGTTATACTAAGTGTCGATGCATCAATGGTTATTGTAACTATTGCTGTAGAGCAGTCTCCATCTACATCACATACCTGATAACTGAAAGTATCAGTTCCGCTTGTATTCGGATTTGGTGTGTAAGTAAATGATCCATCTGGATTCATGCTCACCGTACCAAGTGCTGCTCCTCCATTTGTACCAATTAATGACCAGGTGTTACCACCATCTCCACTAGGCGTATCGTTTGTAGACACATTCCCTGTAATTGCTACGCCAGGCGTTGTGCTTCCAAAATCAGCAACTGCGATTGGCTGACAATCACTAGCCGTGATGGTAAATGAAGATGATGTTGAGCAATTTTTTGCATCTGTTACAGTTACCGTGTAGGTACCTGCTGCCTTATTGCTGATGTCTTGAGTTGTTTCTCCGGTGTTCCATAGATAAGTATATGGTGTTGTTCCACCTGAAAGTGAGATATCGACCGATCCATTATTGGTGGCTCCACAGGTTGAGTTTATTACTGTTCCTGTAATATTTATACCGGCCGATGGCTGAGTAATGGTTACATTTTGCGTTGTGGTACAACTACTGCCATCAGTAACGGTTACCGTATAGGTACCACCAGGCAGGTTACTTGCTGTAGCCAGCGTTTGTACCGGACTGGAATTCCATGAATAGGTATATGGGCCTGTACCACCCGTTACCGAAACGGTTGCACTACCGCTACTTGCACCAAAGCAATCAACATTATTTGATGCACTGATTACGGCAGTTAAAGTAGCAGGGCGGATAAACGTTATGCTTGCAGATGCCGAAGATATATAGCCGCCGAGTGTTGCGGTAACCATATAGGTTCCTACAGGTGCTGTGACCGTATTGCCTGAGGTGGTAACTCCGGCAGAAGGACTTACCGTATAGTTATATGCCGCATTGTAATTGGTGATAACAAAACTACCTGTTGGGTTACAAGATGTAGGTTGAACAACTGTACCAAGTGTTGGCGCAACCGGGGTTGCAGGTTGTGGATTGATTGTAATGCTGGTTCCACTGGAAATACAACCATCACTATTCTTTACCGTTACCGAATAGGTACCTGATGCCAGGCCGGTAAAACTTGTAGAAGCCTGATAATTCGTGCCATCTATGCTGTAAGTTAATCCAGATCCTGTCGGGGCAGTAACCGTAATACTCCCCGTT
>NZ_BMDJ01000012.1 GCF_014635725.1 Pedobacter mendelii
TCAAGGGGGTCAATTTGGATTGGCGCAAAGGGGTCTTTTTCCTTTGGCGAACCTTATCAAATTAACTCGGCTAAGGGGAACTTTTTAGATTGGCGAAGAGGGGTCAATTTGAAGCGGTTTATCCACTAAGGGCTAACAAAATATATATCTTTTTCATAACACATAAAAAAAGCCTTAAACTTATCTTATAGCATTTTTTATCTACTGCCCATAGCAAAATCTCGCAATTTTTCGCAATAGATGGTAGGCTAATAGTTGCTCTTCTGGATTCACGACGGTTTGATCCTTTAGTTATTTAAGGTGTTGATATTAAAATGTTAACGGTTGAGGCATTTTGACAACAGCAACGCTATGAACTAATTGAATAAGCTGTTGTGCATTTATGATAAATTAATTTTGAATTTCTTTAAACTTCGGGTGAAAACAAAGAAATTAAGGTATTGTATCATTGGATGCAGTAATTATAGATAGGATTCTCAGGCCTAGGCCTTGAAAGTATTTTGCCAAATTGATGTTGATTTAAAATTGACCTTTAAGCTATGGAATATTGGTTTTAATCCTCTTTCTAATTTTAGATTATAAAATATTTCTGCCCTAATATTGATTAAAATTTATTATTAGGTGACTATAGGTTATCGCAATAATGAAACAAACCCACGATTTAACTACATTATTGATTGATTCAGCTACACTGAAAATTTTGTATCAGGCCATATTTGTGTTATCAGTTTAAACAAATAAAATTAAAAAAAATGGACACAAAAAAAGTATGGTTTGTTACAGGAGCTTCCAGAGGGTTAGGGCTTACTTTAGTGAAAAAACTTTTAGCAAATGGTTACCGTGTAGCAGCGACATCCCGCAACCAACAATCATTAGTGCAAGAAGTAGGTAAAACATCTGATTTATTCCTTCCGCTTAAAATGGATTTAACAAACAATGAAAATGTAAAGGCAACAATTGATAAGTGTATACAGCATTTCGGCAAAATTGATGTTGTTGTGAATAATGCAGGCTTCGGATTAATTGGTACTTTGGAAGAATTGAGCGATAGTGAAGTAAGAGATAACTTTGAAGTAAATGTCTTTGGCTCACTCAATGTCATAAGAAATGCTGCTACATACTTACGTCAGCAGAAATCTGGATATATTTTCAACATCGCATCTATTGGTGGATATTCAGCAGGTTTTGCCGGTTTTGGAATATACTGTTCAACTAAATTTGCTGTGGCTGGATTCACAGAAGGACTAGCAGAGGAAATGAAAGAGTTCGGAGTTAATGTTTCTGTAGTTTATCCTGGATATTTCAGGACAAATTTCCTTTCAAGTGGATCAGTTAAAACTGCAGCTAAGCCAATAGCTTATTATAAAAGTGCAAGAGCTTCTGAGCAAGCACATCTTAAAGATATTGACGGTAACCAGCCAAATGATCCTGAGCGTGCTGCGGAAATTTTAATGGAGGTTAGTGAACTCTATGCCCCTCCTGTACATCTTTTTTTGGGAAAAGACGCCTATGCAGTAGCCAATCAAAAAATAGAACTTATACAACAAACCATGGCTGAATATAAGAATTTAGGTACTTCAACTGATATTAAATAAATAATTATAGAAAATGGAAATACAAAATCAATTAACAGTTCTCATCACAGGAGCTGGATCTGGAATGGGTTTGCATACAGCACAAACATTAGTACTAGCAGGCCATAAGGTTTATGCGGGAATACGTGATCCGAAGGGAAGAAATATCCATAAATCTACCAAACTACATGAATATGTAGAAAATTATGGTAAACATGTAGATATAGTAGACCTTGATATTCACCTCCAAGACTCTTGTGAAAAAGCTGCGCAAAAAATAATTGAAAATGAAGGGACAATAGATGTTGTTATTCATAATGCTGCCCATTTGTTTATAGGGTATTCTGAAGCTTTTACACCAGAGCAGATTGCGAGTTCAGTGAATACAAATGTTCTTGGTGCCCACAGACTTAACCGAGCCGTTTTGCCCTATATGAGAAAGCAAGCAGGTGGATTAATTTTATATGTGGGAAGTGGAATTACCAATGTTACCGCTCCATTTATGACTCCTTATGTTATTGGAAAAGCAGCTTTGGATGCTTTAGCAGAAAACACCGCTTATGAAATAAGTCAGTTTGGAGTAGAAACAACGATCTTGATGCCAGGGGTTTTCATGGATGGTACATCCCACTTTGAGACAGCAGAATTTCCAAAAGATCAATCTGTATTGAATGAGTATAATAGGTTGAAGGAAGATTATGAAAATTATGATGAAGGGTTAAAAAAATTGTTCAGATTCGGAGATGCGCCTATTCAAGGAGTTGCAGATAAAATCGTTGAGATTTTAGCAATGCCCAAAGGAATGCGTCCTTTAAGAGATACGATCGATTATTCAGACTGGTTGGCAGAACCAGGAAATGCCGTGAGAGAAACCTTAACAGAAAGAGCTTTCAAAATTATGGGTTATAGCCATCTTTTGACAGTTAAATAGCATCTATCTATTCGGGGTTGAAAATTATCAACTCCGAATATTCTGGTATTAATGAGAAAAATATGAGACTATTTATTATAACATCCATGATATTAATTGTCTGCTTTTGCCATCTTAATCAGATTAAGATAGACGAAGATATTGTAAAAAATGATGCGTTATGGATAGTACCAACAATGAGTCAATTACAAGAAAATAAAAGAAAAATGATCATGAAATTAACTATCGAAGAATCAAAAGAATATATCGGCATGTGGGTAACTAAAGACGGTTATATACGTCACGAATTATTGCCAAATAACAGATATGACGAAGCAAGAGGAAGTAAGATGAGTGCTTATCAAGGTAAATACAATGTAAGAGCAAACCACATTAATTATAAAGACGACACGGGATTCAATGCAGACGGTGAATTTAAGGACGGCATTTTGTATCATGCAGGTATGATATTATATAAAGAAAAGAATTAATTTAGTAACTATGAAACATACTTTTCGTTTTAATTCGATAGCAGAATTTCACGACTTTTGCAATCTTCCACATCCAGAACATCCTTTAATTAGCTTAATAGATTATAGTGAAGTTTCTTATCCTATTGATGATACTGAAATGAAGTGGATACAAGAATTTTATTCTGTTGGTTTAAAGCGGAATGTAAACGCCAAATTTAATTACGGACAACAGCAGTATGATTTTGACTCTGGCGTATTAACATTTGTATCTCCGCTTCAATTTTTGAGACTGGAAATAGACCCAGATGTAGTAGTAGAGCCTACTGGCTGGCTTTTATTGGTTCATCCTGATTTTTTATGGAATTCAGCTTTGGCTAAAAAAATAAAATCTTATGATTTTTTTCAATATTCTGCAAATGAGGCGCTATTTCTATCTGATCGAGAAGAACAAATTATTGTAAATATTCTTCAAAATATACAAAAAGAATATCAATCCAATATCGATAAATTTAGTCAGGAGATTATTATTGCCCAATTGGAGATGTTGCTTATTTATTCAGAAAGATTTTATGAACGTCAGTTTATTACCCGAAAAAAATCTAATTATGAATTGTTTGAACGTTTTGAAAAAATACTTTCAGACTATTTTTATGCTGGAAAATTATTGGAAAATGGAATTCCAACAGTATCTGGTATTGCCGAAAATCTAAATATCTCCCCTAACTATTTAGGAACACTTTTAAGGAGGCACACACAGCAGAATACCCAACAGCACATTCAACACAAAATAGTTGATTTTGCTAAAGAAAAGCTTAGTACAACGCAGCTATCCGTCAGTGAGATCGCCTACCTGTTAGGGTTTGAGCATCCGCAGTCGTTTGGTAAATTATTTAAACAGAAGACAGGTCAAACGCCTGTACAATTCAGGCAGTTGTTTAACTGACCTAGCACGTCAAATCATGAAATAGGATTTTATGTAGTTGGGTTCTCATTTTAAATTCAACAGTTTCGATTATCATTAAAAGAGAAAATATTAATCAGTTTATTGGATAGAACAAAATCATCTTTCTTATAAAACGCTCTCAACTATATCCTAAAACGCATTTAAATAATCGAACTCAAATTTTAAGCGTTTTAATCCATTGAATAGCGAAGTTAACCGGTTCTGGTGATTCTGCAGACGCTGTATTGTGCCCCAATTCAGGAAACAATTTGAATTCATAATACTTATTTTTTGCTTGAAGCACCCGAAGGCGTTCTATTGATAAACTTACAGGTGCCTGGATATCTTTAGCACCGAAAAGCCAAAGGCCGGGAATAGAAAGCTTAGAGAGGGCATCACGAGGATCGGTAGCCTTAAACGGATAGCGATCAGGATCATTATTAATGTGTTCCCGTACCTCAGCTTCAGTATGCATTTCCCAAAATTTAGCATTCCCCGCGGTATAAAATTGAAATCGTAACTGTTCGAGCGTATTCACCATTGGGCCGCTAAACAAAACTATAAAGTTAACTTTAGCATTTTTCTTCGCAGCCAACGGAATTACCCAGCCGGCCTGACTAAAACCCAATAAACCCAAAGGAACATGTTTGGTGGGCAAATGCACCGATAAGGCATTAAGTGCGGCGCTGGCATCTGAAGCCAATAGGTCGAGGTTAGCCGCATCAATATTATTGGTGCCAACTTCTGGTCCGGCATACACCCCTCCCGATTTTCCTACGCCACGTTTATCGTAAGTAAATACTGTGATGCCATTGCTCGCCAAAAGCGATGCCACGCCCACCATCCTGTTTTCCTGACCTGAGCCATGCACCAAAACAACAATTGCGTTGGAATGCCCCGGTTTAAAGAGGGTGCCTTCCAGCTCGGCTCCGGCACTCTTAAATTTAATATTTTCGGTGGTGAAGCGCTGCTGAGCGGTAAAATCGGGTGCATTTTGTGCATACAGCACGGTGCTGAAGCAACAGCATAAAATAAGTAAACAAGATTTCATTTTTTTTGATTTAAAGGATCTTAGCATGCCAGTTATAATTGTTTAATGGTAGGGCAAGATACTTTTACGGGAAAGGGTAAAAGGATAAATGTGATGGAATGATGGATAAATGTGATTAAAGCCGGGTTATGTGATGTATTTGCCAGCTGCTGGCTCGTTTTTCTTTTTTTTGCCAGAGAAATGAATAGCTGCCGGGCAACCACATTAAAAACGGGCAATTGCATTTCGTTAGGGATTATTGTTTATGAAATAGGCTGTTCAGTTTTTGGTGACCAGACTATTTAATGGCTGGCCACTTTCAACCTGCCTTTTATTACCCCGGGGCTACATTTAGCTAGCCCGAAGCTAGCTTTTACACCCTAAAAGCTACATCTTTCTACCTTTGAGCTACCTTTTGGTACCTTAAGGCTACATCTTTATACCTTTAAGCACCATCTTTCTAGTCCTGAGCTTATTCTTTCTACCTCAGAGCTACCTTTTAGTACCTCATAGGTACTAAAAGGTAGCTCTGAGGTACTTTTAAATAGCAATGGAGGCCGATTTTGTAAATTCGGTCTCCATGCCTAATCAATAGAAAACAATCTGAAATTTTAGAATTTTAAGGAATCCTTTCCTTTAAACTTTCGATTTTATTAAGGCGTAATGGGCTGTTTGGCACGTCCTGGAAAACGCTTTTTCAAATCATCATGCATTACCTGTGTGCCTGGGATATTTGAACGACTTGCGCCTTTTATGGAATGATAAATTACTAAAGACGCTTCGTAGGCTTCGCCACCGGCAACCATACTCATGTCTTCTAAGGCCCTCGAAATGGTATTTAACTGTTGAAAAAGGGCATAAACCTCGGCGGCTAATTTGTAATCTTTCCTGGCTTCGTTTAAGTCGATGTAATTCGGAACCAGCGCAGGGTTTTGTGTGGCATACTCTAATGTTTTGTTCACAAATGCCAGTGTTTTATCGCCCATCTTTAAGGTCGACATCCGCTCTTCTGCCGTTAAATTAATTTTAGAAATGGGCAGTAAAACGGTTTTTAACTTTTCAATTGCTGCTGAAATGGAAGCAGATTCTTCCGGGCTAATCTCAATAGAGATTTGGTTGCTTAAACTCATAATTTTGGTTTTTAATTGAAATATTTAGGTTAATTATCTTTTATATTTTTTATCAAAAAAACAAAACCATAGAACCTTTGCCGATAAGGGCAATGGATAAGGCTTTACGCTTTATTTTTTTTCAGCAAAATTTGGGATGATTAACCATAATAACCAAAGGGAAGGGCTGGCTAGGGCATGGTTTTTTATAGGGATAACTGGGGCTTAAATATATAAAAAATGATTGTAATTTAAATTTTTATAAGAAAGATTTTAAGCGGTGTGTCTTTTGCTATTCTGCTAATAACATCAGGTAGGTTTCTGTAAAAGTAAATCGCTGCGGACGCTAATAGCAAGAACAAGCCTCACCAGGTATGTTCATTCCAGATTCGCCGGGGTTATTTAATTACTATCATCATTTCATATTCTTATAATCTTTCGACAAATGAGAAATTTAAAACTTAGGTGCATTTGACATGATGGCATACAGGTCTATTTATGTTTTTGATAATTGAATGTGGCTAATTTCCTTATCCAGTCTGTGTATTTCACTAAAAGTGGTTCTTCATCACTTTTAGTGAAAGTATATTAAATAATTACACTTTGTATACTAAGCCGACTTTCTCCAGCAAATTATAGACCTGCGCTTTCTGATATTCCAGTCCGTAATCCATTTTGATCCATTGTACTAGTAAAGGTCCCGTCCATTTCTCTGATTTAAAACCATATTTTTCGGGTCTCTCTTTTAGTACCAATGTTTTGATCCTTGGCAGCTATTCATTTGATAACGCACTACGCCTTCCACGCCTTTTGCATTTGTATGCTGCTTATTTTGGACCTATTCCTGCCAAAATCATTTTGAAATTAAACGCTTCAAAGATGAAGTAAGAAATGAAATTATTTTAAATAAAAAAGATACCCAAACTGTGATGAAGGATTAAGCAGGAAAATTCAAACAATTTTTTCTAAGGGATTCACCTTCAAACTCAATACGGTATGAGTAAAAAACTATCCGGTCGAGAATAGCGATTACAATAAACGCAACTATTCACTTCCCAATAAATAAATATTAAATTGTAATAGTATTGCACCGCAATTTAGTTTGGCGGTAATGAAATCAAAAAACTACAGATATTTATTTGTAAGCTTACAGAGTCTCCCTAATAACATTAACTAATAAAATATTTTTTATGATTTATAACTGTATCTTGGCAAGCTAATAAGTAATAATTTAAACAATGAAAAACAAAATTAATCTCTCTTTTGCTTTTCTTCTTGTGCTGCTGTCGGGTTGTGCAAAAGAAATAGTAAAGCAGAACCCCAACTACTAGATCAAATCATTATCGATGGAGATTCCATAAAGAAAGATTAGGACAATGGTTTTTGCGGAGTACAGAATTGGGCAAACATAAATTAGTTAATGGGTAGTGGATTTGGGAATCTTTAGAGCATGTTGATAAATCAGAAGAGCTTAGAGGAACTGTGATCGGCGGCACCCTTGAAATCAAATTGCAAGCCTATGCCTCAAAAGGGAAATTGGTAGCGGGGATTTATCTGGATTATTATCTTAATATGTATGTCGTATGCAAATATGTACCTATTGGTCCTTTACAAACTCAGGATTTTACGAATGTGGCATTTTGGACTGTTGATAATTAGTTTAAATTGAAAATCTATGAAAACTGCGTTTATCTATTTTGTCTTCATCGTAGGGATATGCCCATTATTCTTTTCTTTAATTGCCCCCAGAAAAGAGAGTATAATAGTTGTCGATATTAAGAGCAAAATTGAATTGGTGCGTATGCCCGATGGAGAATTAATGAATTTTGATACACAGTACCAACTTTTGTTCCTTGACAGCTTAAATATTGTTAAGGAAGTTGTTACCAGAAATACACTACAAAATAAAATACAAGGAAGAGCTGATTTGCAAGGAGATACTGCGCTTAAAACGGACACTCTTTACAAATACTTCCTTTTTAAAAGATTTAAAAAGTCTGGAATTTTAATTGATTCGTTACGCACAAAAACTAGCCAAATATTTTCAGTAGACTCGTTAATAAAATTAAAAGGCTGGGACAGGGCGGAGACTTATAATGTGGACAACCTCAAGTTGAATGAAGTCGTGAAAAATAATCATTTGGGCTGGACCGTCTCAGAAAAATACAGTAATCCAAGTAAGAATTTAAAAGATGAAAATGAGCCTGATTCGGTTTACCTATTTTTTGACAGAACATTAAATAATGTACCTTTCTCATTTTCACACAAGATTGATAAAGATAAGAAGGCTAAACTTTCAAAAATTATATTGGTCTTTAATCCCAAGAAGACTGAGGGATTTGATAGAACTATCCCTAGAAGAGAATTTTCTTTTGAAATTGTTAAAGTCCAACTAAAAGATCGTAGACAGGTTATTGATCTGTTCGAAATTCTTAGAGGAAGTAAACTGAAATAATGCTATTGTTGCGAAAAAATTGTCTCGCCTATCTTTAATTTAATTAAATATAGGATGAGACAATTTGAAATACGCAGAATCTCCTGCAAAGAAGGCTAGATTAATCCTAGTTTTTCTTTCAGTTATTATTCCTGTATTTTTCTTAAGCAATTAACATTTTACCAATAAAATCTTAAGGTGTTTGATAGTAATAGCATTGATTAACAGCATCTGGTGGTGATGAATTATTAATGTTGATAAGTACGGGATTTCTTTCAATTCTTGTAACCAATTGATAAACATACTTTTAGAAATGGGTGGTTTCCGCCTGTTAATCAGAGAAGTGGCTGGTTCGAACTTAGTATAATGTGTATGATAATCAATTAGTTATACCCAATCATTCCGAGGGAGGCTTTTTATTTGCGCAAAATTTTCACGTTTGAAGTTTTACTTATTTTCTTTCAGGCAAATGGCTTTAATTTAGAAAGTCACAAGAGTTATTTAGATTTTAACTTTTAATTGTTGCAAAGAAATTAATAAGCAATTTGCACGGATTTTATTGACGGTTATACCTGCAAAAGCACTAACGTTCCTAAATTAGAATATGAATGATACAGTTGATTATAGACCATACTTTTTAGAACAAAGCATCAGGGGATACATTTATTATTGCCTTCTCAAAGTTTCTTTAAAAAGAATGGCGAGAAAGTTTTCTCGGCTTAATGAACTCGGTAAAAATAAAGTTGATGCATTTCGTTAATCATATAAGTTATTCCACATCTGAAATATATTTAATCAGATTGCCACTACGCATTATCGTTAATTTTGCTGAAAACGATTCATCAATTTCAATAAAATTTCGTAATATTCGTCCACCTTCATTTTCAAAAGGTTGCATTTCTATCACTTTGCCATCCCTTTTCAGCCATAACTTTAACCTCAAGGCTATTTCATCATTTATAAAGATGGCTAAGTTATTATCATTAATTAGTTCAATTCTTAGGTTGGAAATGCCATCGAAACGCTCAGCAAAAGTGACTAATGATTTAGTAGAATCATAGTTCTCTGTGAGTGAATGACCAATTACCTCAAAAATTTTTTCTGTGTATATAGAATCGATATTAACTTTAACCTTACCGTAATTGCCCTTCATGGATATGATAATTATCGCTGGATCTTGCTCGTTCCTATGAATAAATATTTCGTTATCGATCGAGCAGTATAGTTCGGGGAAAGCATTTTTAATAATTTCACAGAGCTGCTCGCCTGAAAGATTTCTGGAATTTATAAATGTTTTCATAAGTATATGAAATTATCTAGTAATATACCTTAAAAAAACTGCTTAAATAGCATCAATTCAATTAATTTTTAAAGCATTCGAATTTAATGAAGATATAGTTTGGGATGAATTCCCCCCCCCCAAAAAAATCGTTACACACAAAATTTAATTTTAGATACCGTTCACATTGTTTAAGGTGGAAATCGGTGCATATCTCCAAACATCAAAAGCAGCACACTTGAAAAATAAAGCTACTTCTTGTGCGTATTTTAAATTTATGGGTTCTTTGATAAAATACATTAATGCTGATATAATGATTCTGCACGTTAATGAGAATAGCGTAGATGAAATATTTAGAAAGCAAATCAGGCTTTTCTATATTATTAATGTACGAAATTTTGCCTGAATTAACTTTAAAACCCTCGAAAAATTATTTTAAATCAAATTTTTGAATTTAACGGTGATCGGATAGCTCTATTGACAGTTAAGAGAAATTTTGAAAAATCTAGTGGCTTCAGTAAAAAACTATCACCTTCGACACTAAAAGCAGCTAGTGCATGTTCAGAATATCCGGTTACGAAGAATATAAAATTTACATGAGCCCTAAGAGCCACAGCTACATCTAATCCAGATATTTCCATTTTAATGTCAAGAAAAAGAAAATCTATTTTTTCTTGCTTTTTAATCTCATGAACAGCAACCAATGGGTTCAGGTAACTTTCAGTGAGTTTCAACTTTGGTATCATTGCGATATAATCACTCAATATCTCAATTGAAATGGGATCATTATCTACAATTGCACACCTATATTTTTTTTCTGACAATTTCATCTTTTACAACACTAGAACAATAAAAATAGTTTGAGTTAAAACATCTAGGAGTGTCTTAAAGCCAATGAATGGAGATAAGATAGAAATGAATTTACTAAATAAATCGTTTCTATTTTATCTCCCCCTTGGAAACTTAACGGGTAAATTGACCAGAAAACAATGATGGATATCCCAGCACGTCTTCGATGTTATATCAGAAAAGCTTAAATCAATACTTTGGGATTGACTTAATAATTCTTTGCAGAAACTGTGTCACGATAGGATATCAGCAAAGAAATAAGAATGCATCAAAAGCGAATATTTACTAAATTGAATCTGCCATGTATTAATCAGTAAAAAGGAATTAATAACTTAATAAGATTACATTTGATAGAAATCCATTAGGTATTTCAAATACGGAAAGTCATGGCTAAAATTAATGAAAAACAGTACATTATAGCCATTGGTGCGTCTGCCGGTGGGTTGGAAGCAATTTCGGCTTTTTTTGATTATACGCCGCTTGATGCGGTATCTTACATCATCATACAGCATCTGTCGTCAGATTTTAAAAGCCACATGGCCAACATATTAGCGCCCCATAGTAAGTTGCGGGTAATAGAGGCCGTCGAAAATGTGACGATAAAACCCAATACAGTTTATCTTATTCCAAGTTCTAAATTTATGACCGTGGAAGATGGACGACTATTATTATCGGATAAAGCAGATCAGTCCCGGCCTTATATGACCATTGATTATTTTTTTGCCTCCCTTGCTAAGGAGCGTGGGGATAAGGCGATAGGCATAATTCTCTCCGGAACCGGCAATGATGGCTCGAAAGGTATTTTAAATATTAAGGAAGCTGGAGGTATAGTTCTCGTTCAAGATCCAGATACGGCGAGCTTTAATGGAATGCCAATGGCTGCGCTAGCTACGGGTTGCTCAGATTTGATTCTATCTCCACAGGCTATGCCACAGGTGATAGAAGATTACGTAAAAGACGGAATGCTCGAATTGCTTGCTGATGGAAGGCCAGATGTTATCAGTGAGGCTGAACTCTCAAAGATATTTGATTTGATCAAAGGAAATTTGCCGCTTGATTTTTCAGACTACAAAAGGCCCACTATTATCAGAAGAATCAAAAGGAGGATGGTTGAACATAACTTTAGCAAGATTGATCTATACCTTGATTTTCTAAAAAGCCACGCTAATGAGGTAAAGATACTAGCCAATGATTTTCTAATTAGTGTAACCGCCTTTTTCCGGGATCCGGAAGCATTTAAGATGATTGAGGAAAAGATAATTCCCGATATGATAAACAGCAACAATACAAATGTGCTAAAAATATGGGTGGCTGGATGCGCTACCGGGGAAGAGGCATATACCCTTGCAATGTTGACAAAAGAATACTCGGTTGAGCACTCCAGCGATATTGAAATTAAGATATTCGCAACGGATATTAATAAAGCTGCTCTGGATACTGCATCTAAGGGTATTTATGATGTCACTATTGAGCAAACTGTTTCAAAGAAAAGACTAGAACGATTTTTCACATGGGATGGTAAGAACTACAGAATAAAATCGGATATCAGAAAAATGCTAATCTTTGCGCAGCACGATCTTGTTAAAAACCCTCCATATTGTAATATAGATCTGATCAGCTGCCGGAACCTGCTCATTTATTTGAATGTCAGCTTACAAAAAAAGGTATTAGGCATGATGCACTTCGGGTTAAAAAAAGGTGGATACTTATTTCTAGGGCCGAGTGAAAATGCAGCAATCCTAAGAGAAGACTTTGATGAGATTAGTGCAAAATGGAATGTTCTGCAAAGCAATAAGGCCGGGCGGGCGGTTAAGTTCGATACCTTTTCATCTCATGTCATTGAGGGCGCGAAAACAACAACAATTGAGGTAAGTAAAAAAAGTGTTGTTCCAATTTCCAAATCAGCACTTGCTGATCAGATAAACAACGCTGTCTTTAAGGCATCAGGTTTTAACGGTGTTTGCACGGATGAAGATCTAACGGTCATTCAATCCTTTGGAGATACAACACCCTACCTCAAGAGCATAAATTTTAACCACAATCTTAACCAGCTGTTGCCCGAAACGATTTCTATTGCATTTAGAGCCGCTGCCCATAAGGCTTTAAAAATGGATGAAAAAGTGGTATTGAACAAAATCATTATCCCAAGCAAGGGCAGGTTTAAAGCTAAAACTGTCAATATTTTTATAACTCCATTTTTTATTGAAAAGTCTGAGGCAAGGTTACTTATAGTTGAGTTTAGCGAAAAGATATCAAAAATGGAAGAAAAAAATATCATCAATGTAGATGATATCAATGAGGTAACAAAGGAACACGTGATCAGTCTGGAACATGAAAACGCGGAATTAAAACAAAATCTCTCTGTTGCACATGAAAGCATAGCTTCTTCAAACGAAAATATGCAGTCATATAATGAAGAGTTGCAGTCTGCGAATGAAGAAATGCAGTCTGCGAATGAAGAAATGCAAAGTACGAACGAAGAGCTTCAATCTGTAAACGAGGAGCTCCAAACGATCAATAAAGACCATCATATGACCATTGATGAGCTAACGGATCTGAATGATGATTTAAACAACTATTTTCGAAGTAATACTAATGGACAGTTATTCGTTGACCAGGACCTGTTGCTCAAAAGATATTCCCCAGGCGCGGTAAAGCATATCAATATCCGCGAGGGCGATATCGGACGCCCGTTGAGCAATATAACCACGAACATAAAGCTTGAGACATTGATCCAAGATATCAAGGATGTTATAAATGATGAAAAGCCAGTTACCAGGGAAGTGGAATCCAGAGATGGAAAAATTTATCAGGTGATGACGATGCCCTATCTTAAAAGAAACAGCAAGAAGGCCAATGGCGCAATCGTGAGTTTTTACGATATAACCGCATTAAAGATACTAGTCGATGAGCTGGACAAGAGCAATCAGAGTTTCCGAAGGATAAATGAAGACCTAAACAATTTCGTATATGGTGCTTCGCATGACCTCAATGCGCCCATATTGAATATTGAAACGCTAATGGGGATGCTGAATAAGAAAATTGGTATTGATAACCCTGATGTAGTTAAGCTTTCGGGAATGATGAACCATTCATTAAACAATTTTAAAGAAGTAATCAAAGAGTTAGGTAAGGTTGGCACGCTTGAATCTGAGTCGATGGATGAGACTGGGAAAGAAGATTTTATCAGTATATTTAAGGGTATTGAGGATGCAATCTCTGAGCGGATCAAAAAAGCCGAGGCGACCATTACAACGGATTTTCAGGAAGATAGTATCCGGTTTCCAAAAAAGAATTTGCGAAGTATATTGCTTAACCTGATTACTAATGCCATAAAATTTAGCTTCCCGAACCGAAAGCCAATTATACATATTGAAACAAAAAAAGTTGACGGTTTTATTTTGTTGATAGTAACAGATAATGGAATTGGCATCAAACGAGAGCGGCTAAACTTTGTTTTTAAAATGTACCATAGAATAAATGAAGATATAGAAGGTCAGGGTATTGGCCTGTTTTTGTTACAAAAAATCATAAACGCATCAGGCGGCAAGATAGAGGTTGAAAGCGAGGTAGATAAGGGAAGCACCTTTAAGATATATTTTAAAGCTTAAAACAGATGGATAAAGTGAAACGGATACTAATTTTTGATGATGACCAGAGCATATCAGACATCATGAAACTCGTGATGGAGGAAAAGGGTTGGGAGGTTCTAAGTCTTAGTCAATGCAATGACGCGGTTTTTCAAATTAGGGCTTATCAGCCAAAAATCATTATGATGGACAATAACATACCGGACTATGGTGGGGTCTTTGCCGCTAAGGATATTAAACAGCAGATTGACCTTAGGCATATCCCCCTTATCTATTTTACTGGGCATTATGACATTAAAATGCTTTCAGAAGAGGCTGGTGCTGATGCCTATCTTTCCAAGCCCTTTGACCTGGATCAACTCGATGAGTTGATAGAGTCTTTAAGTCCCCAAGACAGAAAAGGGATCTAATTTAAGCTTGGTTTCTTAAATTTAATGAAAAGATAGTTGGACAAACCAATCTAATTGACCTCTTTCCGCCGAATTAATAACAATCAGACAATCAAAAATTTACAATAATTTATGGGGGTCAATCTCCTTTGGTTTATCCAATTTGCTGGCTTTGTGGTCAGCATCGCACTGACCAGTTTGTTCATTTTATCGAATTCTGTTTTCATATCCAGCTCGTCTGCAATCTGTTTTGCTTTATCCCGAAAGCTGTTAAGACCTTCCTCTCCCTTATTGCTTGTTTTGCTCATCAACACATTAACCCCTAAGTTTCATAATTAGTATTTATATAAACAATTTGCCCTATCTGATGTTAAAATATTAAGTAATTTTAAGAATCGTTAGAATATTAGGTTCATTTATCGCTCAGCTATCAATAGCACACCTATTATTATGCATAAAAAACTTACCCAATTACAGTCCAAGGCCATCTGCCAAAATGATATTTCCTCTTCCTGGCTTTGCCTATCTGATTTAACAATTGTATATGCTGGACAGTATGCTTTGATATCATTGTTTATCTTCAGCAGGGAATTATTGAACAACCATTACAATGGTGCAATATTCCTGAGCGTTTTATGTTTATGGGTGCTACGGATGGCCGATTTCCCCTATAGAATTTCTGAACTTGGAGGTGTACGCCTGATCGTGCAGATGGGAAAACACACTAAAATTTTAACAAAAAAAAATAAAAAAATATGGATATTGACTTAAATAAAGCTTACAACCTCATTAGTTCTAAACTAACCTTGTGGCTCAGGGAATTCATCAGATTGTTACCAAACATTGCCCTTGCCGCCTTCATATTAGTGGTTGGCTTTTTTATAGCAAAATACATCAGAAAATTTATTCATAAAATGATTAAGCGAGTAATTCATAATGAAACGCTCGACAGTCTCTTTAGCTCACTTATCTATATCTTTCTTTTAGGTATCATCATCTTTATCGCCTTGAGTGTTCTTCAACTGGATAAGGCAGTAACTTCAATTTTGGCAGGCGCAGGGATCTTAGGATTAGCCCTGGCATTCGCTTTTCAGGATATAGCGGCAAATTTCATGTCTGGTATTTTCTTGTCTATCAGGAAACCATTAAAGCTTGGAGATGTGGTTAAAATTAAGGAATACATGGGTACTGTCGAAGAAATTAACTTAAGGGATACTGTGATAAAAACATATCAGGGGCAAATGGTTATCATGCCCAATAAGGATGTTTTCCAGAATCCTATAGAAAATTACACTTTACTTGGTAAGAGACGCGTTGACCTGGTTGTTGGCGTATCTTATGGAGACGATTTGGATAAGGTTAAGTTAATTACATTGGAAGCAGTTAAGGATATCCCCGGATTAGCTGAAGATGAATCCATAACAATGTTCTATACCGATTTTGCAGACAGTTCGATCAATTATGTTATTCGCTTATGGATAAATATATCTGAAAAAGTTAATTTTCTTGAAGTTAAAAGTCAGGCTATTATGAAAATAAAAAAGGCATATGATGCGAATGATATCATGATACCGTTCCCAATCCGAACGATGGATTTTGGTATAAAAGGAGGGATACCCTTTTCTGAGGCTTATAGTTCGCAGGTAAAAAAACCCATAATCCCTGATGAAAAGACATTAGATTAGAAAGTTCTTGCTCAAATAGTGTTTTGTAGTTTTTTCAATATCAAACTTCTGTTTGTTGCGTACTTGTTGCCGGATATGCTATCGGCTTTTTTATCATTGCCGCCTCTGGTCTTTCACGTTTACCTATAATTAAACCTATGTTATTTGTTAATTCTTAATCTGGATGTGAAACCAATTCGCCTGGATGCCCAAAAAGTATATGCTATGAGTAGCAGGAGTAATAAAAGCAGTGTAAGTATAACGGCTGTATAAAAGAGGAGCAATAAATGGAATGACTTTACCCTCCTGCGCAGGTTATCATTCTCTTTTTTTTGATGATGCTAATGGTTTGTTTCATACCCTTAATTTTGAATCATATAGCCAAAACCATTCCTGTAAAGTTATAATTATGTAAGGTTTTGATAATCAATTTATTGTTTGTGTTTTTTTTAGCAACTGAAAATTTTTTATTATGGAGTGGTTATTTTCAAGATGACTGTATTCATTATGTTGGACTTATATTGAACTTACGGTTGATAATCTAAGAAAGGATAAAAAGATGAAGCAATCCCAATGCCATTAAGTTAAGGGATTTGAAAGATACTCACAGTTAAAGAACCGGGATAATTCCGGTTCTTTAAGCCTTCGAAAACTAAAAACTGTGGGATGAATGCAAACTTAGAAATCATTTCAGATTTAAAGACCTTTATTACATTGTCGGCTACACAGCCGGATTTAAAAGGGCAAAAGGTTGCTACCATTATGCAGGATTTCTATATCACATTCTTTCCGTCTAACCTACAGGAAATCATAGCCAAACAATGCGAAAATCAACTGATCAGTATTAATAAAAATAGAAAGCATAATTATAAAATCAATCGTAATATCGCCTTTGGAATGATGAAAAACAGAATTGTAGAAGTGTTCATGGTCTGCAATCCTGAAAAGATTTTACAGCACTTGGAAGATTTATTTATACAACATATTGAACCTGTCAGGCTCGGACGGAAATATGCTCATCAGCGAGTAACTGTCAAAGCAAGAAGCAAATACCAAGCGCTAACTAATTATAAAAGGGCTTTATAGTGGTTAGAATTGACGCTAAACAACTGTTGGTTAAAGATTATTTTATGATAAAACTTTAATCTATCGAGATCCTTGCGCCCGGTTCAAATGCAAGCCTCCGTCTATTATTTGAGTTGTGCCCGTAATGTAACTGGCATCATCCGAAGCAAAAAAAACAGCGGCTTTTGCAACATCTAATGGCGTTCCTGATATTTTTGCAGGAATACGTTGCTCTAAATCCTTGCGATAGTCGGTATCGTCAACTGCCTTTTGGTTCATTCTGGTAAGAATCATGCCCGGAGCTATGTTATTGACCGTTATTTGCTTATCGGCGAGCTCCATTGCTAATGAACGACTAAGTCCTCGAACGCCTGATTTAGAGGCACAATAATCTGTTTTTCCGGGACTTACAACATCTTCATGAATGGATGTGATATTAATAATGCGCCCATGGCCGCCCTGTTGAAGCCTATGTAAAACAAACTTTTTACAGCAAAGAAAAGTGCCGAATAGATTTATTCTCACAGTATTCTCAAATTCTTCAAAACTAAGTTGATGAATATATTTGTCGACACTTCTAACACCGGCACTATTCACCAATATATCTATATTCGGAAAATGCTCAAGGGCTGTATTGTACAAACTCTCAACAGATTCAGGATTACTTACATCGGATTGAACAATAATGCCCTTGCGTCCGGTTTGTTTGACCTTGGCTAAGGTAGCTTGAGCTGCCGCTTCGTCATTCAAATAAGTAATAATAATGTCGGCACCGTTAAGGGCAAATTCAGCAGCAATACTCTGTCCTATTCCAGATTCGCCTCCAGTAACCAAAGCGGTTTTATTAATAAGTGTTGTCATATAACGAATATAAGTTTACGCGACTAATATAACGTTATCAATAATAACGGCACTCAACAAGTAGCAGTTTCGGCAATAAACGGCTACTTGAAAATGTTATTTAGCTTAACTTAATGACATTGGAGGCAATCCCCCTTTGCATATTCATGGGCTAGGAGCGGCTAAGCTCTCAGGCTACTTATCAGTTAAGTTATATCTTCCAAGCTGATTAAAATGAATAACAGGATAGCCAAGTTTTCCAGTGCAAGTACCTGTTTTATTACTTGGTTTGGGAAGATTAATCAGGGTTAAATAGTATTTTTGTAGCTTTAATAATTGAAGAAAAATCCTTTAAATGAATAGCCTTCCAAAAAGCCCGATAGAAAAAATAATAGCCCCAGTTAGTCGTTTTGTTCATCTGGAATATACTAGTGGAATCGTTTTACTCATTAGCGTGGTCATAGCGATTATATGGGCAAATTCAGATTTTGGGGAATCTTATCATCATTTATGGGAAATGCATTTTAAAGTTGGTATCGGTGAGCATCTGCTTGATAAACCTTTGCACACCTGGATCAATGATGGGCTGATGGCACTCTTTTTTTTCGTCATTGGTCTAGAGCTCAAACGCGAATTTATGGAAGGCGAGCTTTCGACTTTTTCAAAGGCCCTGCTGCCTATGACTGCGGCACTCGGTGGAATGCTTGTTCCTGCAGGAATCTATTACTTCATTAACCAGGGTACGGGCGCTGAACACGGCTGGGGTATTCCGATGGCTACTGATATTGCATTTGCATTAGCCCTGCTATCAATGGCAGGCAAACACATTCCGGGCAGCATCAAGGTTTTCCTATCGGCACTGGCTGTAGCTGATGACCTGGGTGCAGTACTGGTAATTGCCTTTTTTTATACCGGGCAGGTAAACTTTGTCGCTCTTGGCATTGCCGGACTATTTTTGCTGATTCTAATCGTTGGTAATGCAATGGGAATAAGAAACAGCGCATTTTACCTCATTGTAGGTATTGCCGTGTGGATTGGGTTTATGCTTTCTGGTGTTCACGCCACCCTCGCTGGGGTACTGGTGGCCTTTACCATACCGGCAAGGACACGTATAGATGAAGAGGTCTATTCCAATTCCCTTCGTAAGTTGACTGATGATTTCGATCGTGAGATACCAAGCAACAGTACCCTTACCACGCCAGACCAGCACCTGACCATACAAAAAGTGAAACATTTAAGCCTCGCGGCGGAAACTCCCCTTCAAAAGATTGAGCATGCCCTGCATCCCTATGTGGCCTTTCTCATCATGCCACTATTTGCACTAGCCAACTCCGGGATCATCATTGGTGCTGATTTTTTCTCTGCTATTGTAAATCCAGTTTCAATAGGAGTAGCAGCAGGTTTGGTTGTGGGCAAATTTACAGGCATATTGCTGTTTTGTTTTGTGATGGTCAAACTGGGTATTGCCAAATTGCCTGATGGTGGAACCTGGATGCATATGACAGGGGTCGCATTGCTTGCAGGGATAGGCTTTACCATGTCCCTCTTTATTAGCGGACTTGCTTTTTCTAATCCTGAATATGTGGAACAGGCCAAGTATGGGATATTAATTGCCTCTGTAATAGCAGGCATATTTGGAATACTGGTGCTAAGAGGAACCGGCTCAAATCAAATTAACTCAAAGAAATAACGGTATGAGAGATAAAGAATCAGGACTAAGCAGTTATATTAGATTATTTTTTCAGCACAGGTTTAACCTGCACCTGGACAAGGCCAACGAGGAAGAGGTTGTGGCGGCCATCAAAACCAATACGATCTTTGTTGGGTCAAGTCTCTGGACCCTGATATTTGCCATATTCATTGCCTCCATTGGACTAAACGTAAACTCTACCGCGGTAATAATCGGTGCCATGCTTATCTCCCCCTTGATGGGGCCAATCATTGGCGTTGGGCTGGGTATAGGAACCAACGATCTGGCTTTGGTAAGGAAGGGCGGACGAAACCTATTGATTGCCGCAATAATCAGTATTGCCACCTCCACTTTGTATTTTTATATTACGCCCCTGCATGATGCCCAGAGTGAACTTCTGGCAAGGACAACTCCCTCAATATGGGATGTGTTTATCGCATTTTTCGGCGGCCTGGCAGGCGCAATAGCGGTGACGAGAAAAGAGAAAAGCAATGTAATTCCAGGGGTTGCCATTGCTACCGCACTAATGCCCCCATTGTGTACTGCTGGCTTTGGACTTGCCGCGGGTAACCTATTGTTTTTTGCCGGCGCAATGTATCTATTTTTTATCAACAGCCTGTTCATTTGTATTTCCACCTATCTGATCGTTCGTTTCCTGAAATTTAACAAAAAACATTTTGAGGACAAAAATACAGAGAAAAGGGTGTCAAAGTATATCCTCATTACCGTATTGCTAACCATTCTACCCAGCATTTATCTCGCTTACGGCATTGTGCAGAAAAGTATCTTTGAGAACAGTGCACAGCGCTTTGTTCGTGAGGAATTTAATTTTAGCAATACTCAGGTTGTTAATAAAAGTTTCAGGTACTCCAGGAAATCCAAAGAGATAGACTTACTTCTGATCGGTGCAGAGCTGACGAAAACGGCCATTGATAGCATACAATCCAAATTGTCTGCATACAAACTGCAGGGTACCCGACTGATCATTCGCCAGGGACTGGATGCCCGGGCAAATGTAGATTTCTCGCAAATCAAGGCCAGTATCATGGAGGATGTTTTTAACCGGGATTCCCTGGCAATAAAAAAAATAGCTGGGACTAAGAATGAAAGCGGATTTCCTGAAATCCGCGAAGAAATCAAGAGCCTGTTTCCGGCCATAAAGAGCTATAGTGTCGCCAAGACTATTTTTATGAATACCGATACCCTTAAAAAGGATACCGTTCTTCAGTTTACCGCTATCCTCAATAGTAAAATGCCGTCATCGGAGAAAAGCAGAATGGAAAAATGGCTTAGGGCAAGGCTAAGCGCTGATAAGCTTAAAATCGTTTTGGAATAGTGGGAAAACCAGAACAGATTGTCCCCTCTTACCAGAAATAAATATGCTATAAAGTTTTGCTTTTCATTGTATTAGCAATTTGGTTGGTAGGCATCAAATGCATTTAGAGCATGTTTAACTTATATTGTGAAAATGTTTATCGTTTATTTTTTGAGCGGAATAAGGCAAATGTTGCAGAGATAACCAGCATATCTCGAAATATTTAACGATTTTGCAGCCGAAAAGTAGCATATACAAATTATTAGATAAATTTTAAACAGGCTCTTATCCTTTAAAATTATAATATGAATAATATAAGATTGATTCTAGTGGTGTTTTTAGGATTACAAATTAGTAACCTGTCTGCGCAAGACTTTAGGCCAAAATTTCATTTTTCGCCTAAAGCACATTGGATGAACGATCCTAATGGAATGATTTACCACAATGGTGTTTATCATTTATTCTATCAGTATTATCCAAACAGCACAAAGTGGGGGCCAATGCATTGGGGTCATGCTACAAGCAAGGATTTATTTCAATGGCAGGAAAAATCAATAGCGCTTTATCCTGATAGTTTGGGAATGATTTTCTCTGGAAGTGCAGTGCTCGATGAAAATAATACCGCCGGCTTTGGAAAAAATGCAATGGTAGCAATTTTCACACATCATAACTCAGAAATTGAAAAAGCTAAAACGGGCTTACATGAATACCAAAGCATTGCCTATAGTACTGATGAAGGTGAAAGCTGGAAAAAATATAAAGGAAATCCAGTGCTGCCAAACCCTGGAATTACAGATTTTAGAGATCCTAAAGTAATGTGGTTTGAAAAAGGAAAGAAGTGGGTTATGACCCTTGCCACTAAAGATAGGGTTACCTTTTATTCTTCGCCTGATTTGAAAGATTGGAAAAAAGAAAGTGACTTTGGGAACAATCTTGGCGCTCATGGTGGTGTTTGGGAATGTCCTGATCTTTTTCCTTTAACTTACAATGGCGAAACCAAGTGGATACTTATGGTTAGTATAAATCCGGGTGGTCCAAATGGAGGCTCAGCAACTCAATATTTTACCGGAAGTTTTGATGGAACAACTTTTTTGCCAGATTCTAAAAAAGAAAAATGGGTTGATTACGGAACCGATAACTATGCGGGTGTAACGTGGTCTAATACCGGCAAGCGAAAAATTTTTATCGGCTGGATGAACAACTGGCAATATGCAGATCTGGTTCCTACAAAGGAGTGGAGGGGAGCGACTACATTGCCTCGCGAACTGGGTTTAAATAAAATTAACAATGAATTCTATTTAACATCTATTCCTGTAAAAGAAATTACACCTTTACTTACGCCTATCGGAAAGAAAAAATCTTTATCTTTTGATAAAAAAATTAATCTGTCAGAAACGGTTAAACAACTGAATGGATGTTTTAAACTCAGTTTAACTTTTGATGCTTCTGAAAGCTTCTCTATTAACCTCGGAAACAATAAAGGTGAAAAACTGATGGTTGGTTATGATAGCAAATTAAATAGCTACTATATCGATAGAACTGAAGCAGGTATTTCAAATTTTGAAAAAGGCTTCGCTAAAAAGCACTCTGCGCCACGAATTTCCAATTCGCAAACTGGTAAATTGGATTTAATATTAGATGCCGCATCAATAGAAGTTTTTGCAGATGAAGGAATAACCAGCATCACAGATACATTCTTCCCTACATCGCCAATAAATAAATTAGAAATTAGTAAAAGCGGTATTAAGCCGATAACAGATATCGCATTATCAAGCATATCATTACGTAAGTGATAAAAATTTAAATTGGTTTAATACTTTTCATCGGCTTTCAAAATGTATAGCTAATCAGCTGCATAAACCGCTGTAAATTTTGAAAGCCCTACACTTAAATAACTTAAGTACTCTAAAGAGAGAATTAAAGCGCCAGAAAGGTAAGGCTCGTAACTTTTTGGTTTTACAATTTGAAGGATATTTCTTTTTTTAAAGTAGTGATCTTCGCAAAAAAGATTGAACAGATCGAATCGGCTTTCGAGGTTGTTCATCGCTAAAATAAATGCTGCAGTTTCGCCAGTAGGTATAAAACAATTGCATTTTGTATCACAAACACCTCCAAATTCAGTGAAATTCTTATCTAAATTTTTATTTTTTATTAAGAAAACATCAAGCATTTGTGGTCTGATGTGTGGTGCCAAACTTAATAATAAAACAATCCTTTCGGCAATACTGGTTTGGTCTCGCTTAATTACTTCTGCATAAAAAGATTCATCTTTAGTGATATCAGGAGGTGGAATATCGTAAATGCTTTGGTAGGGAGCTTCCTGCTCAAAATACAATTTTATGCTGGTATCAATAACTTTTGAAAGCCAGTCTAACTCACGAGTTAAAGCATGAGCATTTTTTTTAATGATGCCTTTCATGAAAACTTATTTTAATTCTTAAATTAAGTTAAGAACTTTTAATCATTTAAACTATACTTAAATTTCAGTATATTCCTAAATAGACTATTAATAAGTTTTTTTTTGCAATAAAGTCATCCTGTATTTAAAATTCAAACTCCAATTGATTGTTATCTTCCTTTTCTAATGGCAAATCCTCATAAAACCTAGATAATGTAATGCCAAGTAACCTCACTTTCATTAAACCTATATCTGCTTCATTAAGCAGTTTAATGGCTTCACAGTAAATTATATCCGATTTATTTATTGGGTTTGAAAAGGAACGACTTCGGGTAATTTGTTTAAAATCCTCGAATTTAATTTTCAATGTAATGGTTTTACCTTTTAATTGATGTTTTTCTAAACGATTAGCCACTGTAACGCTAATTTGTTGCAATAAACTATGCATTACCGAATCTTCATCAGTATCTTCAGCAAAAGTATCTTCGGCACCGACGGATTTTGTTTCGCGATGCGATTGCACAGGACGATCATCAATTCCCCTAACAACTTTATAATAAAACTTTCCTGATTTTCCGAATTGGGCAAGGAGCTGATCTTCTGTTAACTTTTTTAAATCAGCCCCAGTATTAATCTGCATAGCTTTCATTCGGGCGGCAGTAACTTTACCAACACCGAAAAATTTTTCTACAGGGAGCTTTTCCATAAACCCTTTAATTTTTGATGGCCCGATAAAAGTTAAGCCATCGGGTTTATTCATATCAGATGCAATTTTTGCTACAAACTTATTAACCGAAACGCCTGCAGAAGCAGTAAGGTTTAATTCGTTTTTAATTGCATTTTTTATTGATTGGGCAATATCAATTGCAGAACCAATACCTAATTTATCTTCTGTAACATCCAGATAGGCTTCATCTAAAGAGAGTGGTTCGATAATATCTGTATATCTGCTAAAAATTTCTCTAATGCTTTTTGATGCAGATGTATATGCATCAAACCTTGGGTAAACGAAAATTGCCGTAGGGCAGAGTTGGTAGGCTTTACTGCATGACATCGCCGATCGAATTCCATATTGCCTGGCTTCGTAACTGGCTGTTGCCACAACGCCTCTGCTATCAGGTTTTCCGCCTACAACTAAAGGTTTGCCGCGGTATTCTGGAAAATCCCTTTGTTCTACAGATGCATAAAATGCATCCATATCAATATGAATTATCTTTCTTAAAACCGATGCACTTTGTTCAGACATTTAATCTTCTAAATTCCTAATTTTTATTTTCAAAATTTAAAAAGATTTTTTTCTTTACAAAGGAAAGGATGAAGCATTAAAGTAGTGAATATAAAACCTTGAATAAGGAACCATTTTGTGAACAGTTAAAGTCAAATAAAAACTAAATTGCTAGCTAATTTGTAGAATAGAGGAGGCTTTCTCATAAATCAATTTATCTTTGAATCTAGTCACGTTGAGCTTGTCGAAACGCCTAAATGGGCAATTTTGCAAGTCCTTCGACAGGCTTAGGATGACATTTCGTATTTTTGAGACAGGCCTTTATTAGTTTAATAAATGCGTAACCTTATTTAGCAGAGAATCCATTTCAAATGGTTTCTCCATAAAATCATTAGCTCCTGCATCAAGTGCAGATTGCTTGATATCACGGCTAGCAGAAATCATTAAAATTGGTATTTCTTTAAAAATAGGATCGTTTTTGAGCTGTTTGCAAATATCTCTGCTATCGTGACCGCTCATCCAAATATCAAGAAGAATTAAATCTGGTTTATTTTTAACTGCATCTATAACAGCACCTCCATCATATGTAAAATCAACTTCATAACCCATTACTTGCAATATCATTGTAACCGCGTCAACTATTCCTTCATCATCATCTGCAATAAGTATTCGTTTATTTTCCATCCATTTGTTACTATTACGAAGTTTACCGGTATAGCGCGGTATTGTATTATAATTATTTTTGTTTATTACTAATAGTTTAAATCAGTGTTTTGTTTTGTAAAAATAAATTATTTTTTTTCTTATCACCTAAAGTAAAACAGTGCATTCACTTATACATAAATTGATAGCATTCTAATAGTAATTATAGTAAGGGCCTGTTTAAAATTCATCTAATAATTTGTTTATGCTTCTTTTCGGCTTCAACATCGTTAAATATTTCGAGATAGGATAACTATCTCTGCAACGTTTCCCTTGTTTTGCTCAAAAAATAAGTGATAAACATTTTCAATATAAATTAAACAGGCTATAAGATGGGGACATTGATTTAAAAAATTATCACTGCATTTAGAATTTTAATATTTTATATTTACGGCATAGTTTTTCTAACAATTAGGTTTTAAAACCAAAAATGGATAGTATTAATATAAAGAAATTAGCTGAAGCCCTAAATTTATCTACTTCTACAATTTCCAGAGCCTTTAGAGATAACAGTGATATTAATGCCGCTACTAAAACACTTATTTTAGAAAAGGCAAAAGAATTAAACTATCAACCAAATCATTATGCAAGCAACTTACGCGAACAAAAGAGCAAAACAATAGCGGTAATTGTTCCGGAGTTGGCGAATAATTACTTCTCACAAGCTATTCATGGTATTGAAAGGGTTGCCCGTGAAAATGGCTATCATATTTTAATTTATGTAACAGATGATGATTATTCAAAAGAAGTGAACTTTATAAATCATTTGCATAATGGCCGTGCCGATGGAATTATTATGTCGGTTTCGGGTGAAGCTAATGATCATAATTACCTTAATAAATTTGGTGCAAATCGATTACCATTGGTTTTCTTTGATAGAGTTTATGAAGATATTGAAACACCAAGAATAATTACGAATGATTACAAAAGTAGTTTTTTAGCAACTGAGCATTTAATAGAACAAGGTTGTAAGCGCATTAGTTACCTGGTTGTTAATAAGAGCTTATCGATTGGTAAAACACGTATGCAGGGTTATATAGATGCCTTGGCTAAGCATAACTTACCCTTCGAAGAACAATTAATTGTTGATTGTAGTAACAGTTACGAAGAAAACAGTGTGATTATAAAAAACGCATTAACTCAATTAAAGCCAGATGGTTTTTTTGCATCGGTTGAACGTTTGGCATTTGCCACTTATTATGCCTGTTATAATCTGAATATTTCTATTCCTGAGGATTTAAAGATTATTAGTTTTTCAAGTTTAGAGATTGCGCCTTTACTTAATCCATCGTTAACTACAATTACACAGCCAGCAACGGAAATTGGTACTGAAGCAGCTAAAATGTTATTCAAAATTTTAGATGCTAACGGTCTCAAAAATCTACCATCAGAAGTGGTTTTAGAATCGAAAATAATCATGCGAAATTCAACCTCAAATTCGCCCGAAAAACCATAAAATTTCTCTTCTTTTTTGATGGTGATTTTCATCAAAAAAAGTCATCACTTAGTGTATTTTAGGCAGAATTTTGCAGAATCTTCGGGAACGTTCCCGAAAAATATTCCCGAATGCGCTGAAAATCTTCGGGAACGTTCCCGAAAAACAGTCTAAAAAGTACTTAGTGTAAAAATTACACCTTAAATTTAAATTTAACATTTTTATTTATCTGTTAATCAGTTATTTATGTTTATAATTCTTAAGAGATGTAAAAATTAAAATATAAAAAAGTGCCAATTTTTTCATTAAAAAATAAGTTCAATTGTTAACTGAAAATATATTTTTTAAATAAGTTTTGAAATATCATTATGTGCTGTAAATTAGGCCTATGTGTAAATCACTATAATATTTAACCAAATTTTTATACTTAAACGAGCTTCGAATATGAAAGTATTTTACCTGTTAAAGCAGGGGCTTTTGGTGCTGTTAGTTTTTTCAGCATTAATCGTAAAGGCACAAACCGGGTCTGTATCCGGTACGGTGCTTGATGAAACCGGCCAACCATTACCTGGTGCTTCCATTTTAGTAAAAGGAACAACCAGAAGTACATCTACAGATGGAAACGGTAACTTTAAATTGTCAGGATTAACAAATGGTTCCCTAACCTTATCTGCCAGTTTCATCGGTTATCAAACTTTAGAAAAATCAGTAAATGTAACTGCTAATGCAACAGCCAATTTCCAATTGGTGCCTGATGCACAAAAATTAAATGAAGTTGTGGTTATCGGTTACGGTACTGCAGAAAAGAAAAACCTAACAGGCTCGATTACAACAGTAAATTCAAAGGATTTCCAAAAAGGGGCTATTACAACGCCAGAACAATTAATCCAAGGTAAAATAGCTGGTGTAAATGTAATTTCAAATAGTGGTCAGCCTGGTGTAGGTAGTACAATTCGTATTCGTGGTGGTGCTTCGCTTAATGCTAGCAACGATCCATTGATTGTAATTGATGGAGTTCCTTTTAGCGGAAATACTATTGATAATGCGCCAAGCCCGTTATCATTAATTAACCCGAACGATATTGAAACGTTTACCGTTTTAAAGGATGCAAACGCAACAGCGATTTACGGTTCTAGGGCATCAAATGGGGTAATTTTAATTACAACCAAAAAAGGTGGTTCTGGTGCACCTGTAATTAACTTTAGCACCAACAATTCTATTGCAACCGTTATTAAAAAAGTTGATGTTTTATCTGCAGACCAGGTTCGTACTTATGTAAATGCAAATGGTAGTGCAAATCAAAAAGCATTATTAGGAACAGCAAGTACAGATTGGCAAGATGAAATTTACCAAAACGCATTTACAACGGATAATAATTTAAGCATTGCGGGTTCATTTAAAGGTGTTCCTTACCGCGTTTCTGCTGGTTATTTGGATCAGGATGGTTTATTGATTACTGATAAACTTAAACGTGGAACAGGGTCAATCACTTTATCGCCAAGATTATTTAAAGATCATTTAAAAATCGATTTAAATTTAAAAGGTACATTAACAGATTCGCATTTTGCAAACTCAGGCGCTATCAGCAATGCTATCCAATTTGATCCAACTCAACCAGTTAATGTTGCGAATAAATATGGCAACTATTATGAGTGGACTCAAGGAACGGGTGCTGATATGGTTCCAAATCCAAATGCACCACGTAATCCGGTTGGCTTAATTAGATTACAAGATAACAATGGTAATGCGGCTAGAAGTGTTGGTAATGCAAAATTTGATTATTCTTTCCACTTTTTACCAGAATTGCATGCCAATTTAAATGTTGGTTATGATGTATCTAAAGGTTATGGTGCTATTAGTGTGCCTACGTTTGCAGCGCAAAGTGACTCTACTCAAGGGTCGTTTTCTCGTGCCCTTAGAACAGGCAATGATAAATTTTCTGAATTTTATTTAAATTATGCACATAATGTAGAAAGTATCCGAAGCAGATTTGATGTAACTGCTGGTTACGGTTATTATGATAACTCTACAACTTTGTACAATTTTACCAATTATACAGGTACGGGTGTCGCTCTGGTAACTCCAGTTTTCCCTTTTTCGGTTGAACGTAATAAATTGCTTTCTTATTATGGAAGATTTGTATACACGTTAGCTGATAAATATATTTTATCTGGTACAATGCGTGCCGATGCTTCTTCAAAATTTGCTGAAAACAATCGCTGGGGTTATTTTCCTTCAGTTGGTTTTACATGGAAAATTATCGGCGAAAATTTCTTGAAGGATAGCAAAGTGGTATCAGACTTAAAACTAAGATTAAGTTATGGTGAAACCGGTAATAAAGATGGTATTGGTAACTACGATTACTTATCTAAATATTATGCTAATACTAATACTGGTCAATACCAAATTGGTAATACTTTCTATAACTATTATGCACCTGCGGGGTATGATCCAGATTTAAAATGGGAATCGACAACCACCTACAATGCTGGTTTAGATTACGGTTTTTTACAAGGAAGATTGTACGGTAGTGTAGATGTTTATTACAAAAAAACCAAAGACTTATTGAGTACGGTTACCATTCCAGTGGGAACAAACTTTAGCAACGTATTAACAACAAATGTTGGTAATATGGACGTAAGAGGTGCTGAGGCTAGTTTAAACTTTGTAGCAATCAAATCTGATAACATCACTTGGGATTTTGGAATTAATGCTGCCTACAATAGAAGAAAGGTAACTAACCTAACTTTGAACCCAAATTCTGGTTTTAAAATTGATGCTGGTGACATTACCGGTGGCACTGGTGTGCATTTAAAATACAACGCAGTTAACCAAATTCCAGGTTCATATTTTGTTTACAAACAAGTATATAACAGCGAAGGTAAACCACTTGAAGGTGTTTATGCAGATTTGAATGGAGACGGCGCAATTACACCGGATGATCAGTATTTTTATAAATCGCCTAATCCAGATTTCACTTTTGGTTTCAACACTTCCTTTAGTTATAAAAAATGGACAATCAATACTGTTTTAAGAGCTAATATTGGTAACTACATTTATGATAATGTTGCATCAAACTATGGCATTAAATCAAATATTTTAACTTCAGTAGGGGTATTGAACAATGCCAGTAGCGACTTATTAAATACAGGTTTTACAGGTACGCAATATTTAAGCGATTATTATATTAAAAATGCATCGTTTCTTAAGATGGATAATTTAGGGCTGGCATATAATGTTGGCAAATTATCTAAAAATGGAAATACAACGATGCGTATTTCAGCAAACTGCCAAAATGTTTTTGTCGTATCTAAGTACAAAGGGCTTGATCCTGAGTCAGTGACAGGTATTGATTACAATCTTTATCCTAGACCAAGAACATATACTTTAGGCTTAAACGTTGGTTTTTAATTAAAATATAGAAATGAAAAATTCATTTAAAACAATATTAACCTCAGCAGTTTTATTGCTGTCGTTAAACTCTTGTAAAAAAGAGTCATTAAACGTACTTCCAACTAATGATGTTACAGAAAGCGTAGTATATGCTACTCCTGCTGGATACAAACAAGAGTTGGTTAGGTTGTACGCCAATTATGCATTAACTAGTCCATCAGGATCTGATAACAGTGATGTAGGTGGTTTAAACGCAGGATTTGCAGATTTTTTAAGGTTATTTTGGACAAGTCAGGAATTAACTACTGATGAGGCAATTTGTAATTGGGGAGATACTGGTATTCCAGAATTAGATAATTCTACTTGGTCTACCGATAACCAATTTTTAAGAGGATTATACTCAAGAAGTATTTCTCAAATCACTTTGGTTAACGAATATCTACGTCAAAGTACTCCAGAACAATTGGCTAGTCGTAACATTACCGGTGCCGATGCAACCAATGTTCTACGTTACCGTGCCGAAGCTCGTTTTTTGCGTGCTTATCAATACTGGGTATTGTTAGATGCCTTTGGTAACCCACCTTTCATAACTGAAAATGATTTAATTGGGAAAGTAAATCCTAAACAAATTCAAAGAGCGGCATTATTTGCTTATGTAGAATCTGAATTGAAAGCAATTGAGCCAGATTTGGCAGATGCTCGTACAAACGATTATGGTCGTGCTGATAAAGGTGCAGATTGGGCATTATTAGCAAGATTATATTTAAATGCACAGGTTTATACTGGTACTGCAAAATATACTGAAGCCATTACTTACTCTAGTAAAGTAATTGCAGCAAGCTATATTTTAAAAACAAACTACAAAGATTTGTTCTTAGCCGATAACGACGTAAATAATACAGAGAATATTTTAACCATTAATTATGATGGTGTAAAAGGAACCAATTATGGTGGTACAACATTCTTAATCAATGCAGCTGTTTACACTGCAGCAGATGCTGCTGGTATGGTTTCTACTGCTTATGGTGTGCCTAACGGCGGATGGGCTGGTAATCGTACGCGTCAAAACCTTCCAGCTTTGTTTCCTGATGCTAACGGCACTTTAGATAAACGTGGAATTTTTGCAGGTTCAAAAGCTAATATTGATGCAATCGATGCACCAAATGATGGTTTAAAAGTAACCAAATTTAGAAATGTTACTTCTACAGGAACAACTCCTGCATCATTAAATGGAACATTTAGTTCACTAGATTTTGCATTATTTCGTTTAGCAGAACAATATTTAATCTATGGAGAAGCGGTGGCAAGAGGCGGTTCGGGCGGTAATGCTGCTCAGGCATTAACCTACGTTAATGCATTACGTTTTAGAGCTTATGGAAATACATCTGGAAATGTAACAGCCGCGGCTTTAACAACAGATTTCTATTTAGATGAACGTGGTAGAGAATTATATTGGGAAGGTCACCGTCGTACAGATTTAGTACGTTATGGCAAGTTTACCGGTTCTACTTATTTATGGCCATTTAAAGGTGGTGTAAAAGCTGGAACAAGCGTACCTGCTTATCGCAATCTTTATCCAATTCCAAATGCGGATTTAATTGCAAATCCAAATTTGGTTCAAAATACAGGTTATTAATTTCAACAAAATAAGATATGAAATCAATATTTTTAAAATCATTAGCATTAGGTTTGATTACCCTATCGCTTTGGTCTTGTAAAAAAGACGAAACTCAAATTGTATCTAATGTGGGTTCTGCTGGTAATTTAACAGCTTCGGCAACAACATTAAGTTTAGTTCAAGCAGACGCAGCAAAACCTGCTTTAACATTAACTTATCCACTCGCTACCTCAACAGGGTATGTAGTGCCTGTTGCAACAAGTTTGCAGTTTGATATGAAAGGAAACAATTTTGCTGCTGCTAGAGAATTTGTTGTTAGTAACACTACATATTCTCCAACAGTAAGCGACTTTAATACAATGTTGCTGGCTTTAGGAGCAAAGGTAGGGACGGCTGCGCAGATAGAAGTTAGACTAAAATCGGGAGCAGCAGCAAATGCAATGACTTTTTCTAATGTATTAACGCTAACCGCAACTCCTTATTTAGCATCTGCTTGGATTTATGTACCTGGTGCATATCAAGGTTGGAATCCATCAACAGCGGATAGTTTGGTATCGTTATCAAGTAATGGAATATATACAGGTATGATCGCATTCACACCTAACAATTTAGAATTTAAAATTACACCTGCAAAAAAATGGGATGTTGCATACGGTGATGCAGGTTCTGGAACTATAAGTTCAAGTGCTGGTGATAATCTAAAATCTCCTGAAGCTATTATTAAACAAGTTACTGTCGATTTAAAAAAGAATACTATTGTTTTTGGTATTCCGAATGAATGGTCTATGATAGGCGACGCTACACCAGGTGGTTGGAATGCTGATACTGATATGAAAGTAACAAACGATGGAAAAGCATTGGTATATACACTTAAAACCAATTTGACTGTTGGAGAATTTAAGTTTCGTTTCGGGCATGCCTGGGATATTAACTTAGGTGGCGGCGCAACCCTAGCCTTAGGTGGCGACAATATTAAGGTTACCACAGCTGGAACTTATACCATTACATTAACTTTAGTAAAATCTGGTGACAAAGTAACTGGTGGTTCATATACCATTGTTAAAAACTAATTATTATTATATATCGCCCTGAAGAACATCAGTTCTTCAGGGCGATTTACTTTTAGAGTTTCAGCATGATCAGTTCTCTGTCAATTAATGTACTTACAAGGTCTCAACTTTATGCTGGGATAAAAACATTTTTCATCTCTTTCCTTTTCCTTCTGTCTAGCATTAATCTATCTGCCCAAAAGTTAGAGCGTATCGAACCAATGTTCTGGTTCACTGGGATGCACAATCCAAAATTACAATTGCTTGTTCATGGTGAAAACATCGCTAAAAGTGCGGTCTCATTATCTTACCCAGGTGTAAAACTCGTTAAGGCAAGCAAAGTTGAAAACCCAAATTATTTATTTTTAGATTTAGAAATTTCTGTGAAAGCAAAACCGGGAACGTTCCCGATTAACTTCACTGCTAATGGAAAAAAAATATTTAGTTATGCATATGAATTAAAGAACCGTGATAAAAGCACTAACAGAATTCAAGGTGTAACCGCCAAAGATTTTATTTACCTTTTAATGCCCGACAGGTTTTCTAACGGTGATAAAAGTAATGACATTGTTCAGGGTTTAACTGAGACATCCTTAAATCGTGATAGTATGTACTATCGCCATGGTGGCGATATTCAGGGTGTAATCAATCATTTAGATTATCTGAAAGATTTAGGCGTAACTACCGTTTGGATGACTCCAGAAGTGGAGAACGATATGGCAAACGCCTCTTATCATGGTTATGCAGTAACTGATCATTACAAAATAGATCCTCGCTACGGAACAAACGAACTATATAAAAAATATGTAGAAACTGCTCATGCAAAAGGCATGAAGGTGATTAAAGATATTGTACACAACCATGTTGGTACCAACCATTGGTTTTACAAAGATTTACCAATGAAAAGCTGGTTAAATCAATGGCCAAAATTTACCCAAACCAGTTACAGAGATCAAACGGTGATGGATATACATGCGTCGGCGGCAGATCGTAAGCAAATGCTTGATGGTTGGTTTGTTTCATCAATGCCCGATTTAAATCAACGTAATCCATTCGTTCAAAACTATTTAACCCAAAACCACATCTGGTGGATTGAATATGCCGGAATTGATGGTTTGCGTTTAGATACGTACGGTTACAATGATCCTGTTTACATGGCAGATTGGGCACTGAAGGTACAGGCAGAGTTTCCCCGTCTTTCAGTTTTTGGGGAAACGTTAGTAACTGCAGTTCCAAATCAAGCATTCTTTACTGGTGGAAATACTGTAAATCGTGGTTTTGATACACACTTGCAAGGAATAACCGATGCTACATTGAAAGATGCAATTTACGAAGGTATTAATGGTAAAAATGGCTGGGTAGATGGTATTAATAGATTATACGCAACTTTGTCGCACGATTTTCTATATAAGAACCCAAATACGAATTGTATCTTTTTGGATAATCATGACATGAGCCGCTTCTATTCGATGGTTGGCGAAGATTTTGATAAATATAAAATGGGCATGTCCATTCTATTAACCATGCGTGGTATCCCCGAAATGTATTATGGAACAGAAATTTTAATGAAAAACTTTTCTAATCCTGATGGATTAATACGTTCAGATTTTCCTGGTGGATGGGATGGTGATAAAAAGGATAAGTTCATCGCCGATGGCAGAACAAATAAAGAAAACGAAGCATTTAACTTTGTTAAAACTTTAGCCAATTACCGTAAAAACAGTCCTGCTTTACAAACTGGCAAGCTAATGCAGTTTGTGCCTCAGGATGATCTCTATGTTTATTTCCGTTACAACGATTCGGCAAAAGGAACAGTTATGGTAATTGTAAACAATACCGATAAAGATAAAAACTTAAACACAGATAGATTTTCTGAACGTACCAGCGGAATAGCTGCCGCAAAAAATGTAATTTCAGGAGATAATTTATCATTCAAAGAGATTAAAGTATCTGCTAAAACAACTCTAGTTTTAGAGTTAAATTAAGATAAAGCTGAAAGACTAAATCAGAAAGCAATTATAAGCACTACATCCTGATACTTAATACCAACTACTTGATACTAAAATACACACTATGCAAGAAAATAAACATCCAGAACCCTCAACCTCTAACCTTAAACCTTCAGCCTCAACTAAGGCTTGTCTCTTTGATTTGGATGGTGTATTAGTAGATACCGCAGTTTACCATTACCAGGCCTGGAAACGTTTAGCGAATATGATGGGCTTCGATTTTACGGAAGAACAAAATGAGCAGTTGAAAGGCGTAAGTCGTGTAGAAAGCTTAAATAAAATTTTGGATTGGGGCGAGGTAGAAAAAACGGATGCAGAAAAGCAAGAATTAGCCACCTTGAAAAACAGTTGGTATGTAGATATGATTACCAAAATGACACCAGCAGAGGTTTTACCAGGAACGGTTGATTTCTTAGCAGCGATTCATCAGGCTGGTTATAAACTTGCTTTAGGTTCGGCAAGTAAAAATTCAGGCCTTATTTTAGAAAAAACAAATCTTGCACATTTTTTTGATGAAATAGTTGACGGAAATATGGTTACAAAATCAAAACCAGATCCTGAAGTATTTCTTAAGGGTGCTGAGCTTTTAGGTTTTCAGCCAGATGAATGTGTGGTTTTTGAAGATGCGGTTGCGGGTGTAGAAGCGGCAAAAAGAGGCGGAATGAAAGCCATCGGCATTGGTGAAAAAAGTATACTTACCGAAGCCGATTTGGTGGTAAGCGGATTAGATAAATTAACAGTTAAAGATTTAGAGGCGTTATAAAGGAGTAAAAAGTAGTTAGTATCAAGCTAAGTGCCATTTTAATTATGCCCAGCCTTGCTACCTGATACATGTACTACAACTGATCCAGAAATAGAATATACAATATGTTTAGGTCAAGTCTTGATACTTGATACTAATTACCTGATACTATATCATGAAGAATTACATTAAAGCAGATGAGTGGAACATTATTGAAGAAGGCTTTGATCCACATTTAAATAAAATTTCAGAAAGTATTTTCAGTTTGGGTAACGGCCGAATGGGGCAACGTGCCAATTTTGAAGAAACTTATACTGGAGAAACTTTACCTGGTAACTATGTTGCCGGTGTATATTATCCGGATAAAACCCGCGTGGGATGGTGGAAAAATGGCTATCCTGAATATTTTGCTAAAGTTTTAAACGCAGCAAATTGGGTGGGTATCGAAGTGAAAATTGATGATGAGGTTTTAGATTTAGCAACGGCTGATGTAAGCGATTTCAAAAGGGTATTGAATATGCATGCCGGTATTTTGGAACGTACTTTTACTGCAAAACTAAAAAGTGGTAAAATTGTAAAAGTTAAGGCAATTCGTTTTTGCAGCATCGCCGATGATGAAGTTGGTGTAATTAGTTATAGCATCACGCCTTTAAACTTCGGAGGTAAATTAACTTTAATGCCTTTTATTGATGGTGATGTTAAAAATCAGGATAGCAATTATGATGAAAAATTCTGGGATATGGTTGCTGATGAAATTACAGGAACAGAAGCTTACATCAAATTAAGAACCAAGAAAACTGAATTTGAGGTTTGTACAGGAAGCAATATTAAACTGTATAAAAATAACGAAAAGCTGAATATTAACCCTGAGGCTGTTCGTAAAGAGAAATTCGTTGGACAAACTTTCTCTTTGGACGTAAAAGCAAAAGAAGAAATCACCTTGATTAAAATTGTAGCTAATTTATCTTCAGAAAATTATCCTAAAGACGAACTTTTAAAAAAAACTAAATCAGTAATTGCTAAAACAACATCAAAAGGATTCGATGTTTTATTAAAAGAGCAAACTGAAGCCTGGGCAACCAAATGGGAAGAAAGCGATATCATCATTGAAGGCGATGTTTCTGCCCAACAGGCTATTCGTTTCAACATTTTTCAACTTTTCCAAACCTACACAGGTAAAGATGATAGGCTAAACATTGGTCCGAAAGGATTTACCGGCGAAAAATACGGCGGCTCTACTTACTGGGATACTGAAGCTTATTGTGTTCCTTTCTATTTGGCAACTGCACCACAGGAGGTAAGTAAAAATCTATTAATATATCGCTACAAACAATTAGGCAAAGCAATAGAAAACGCGGCAAAACTAGGATTTAAAGATGGTGCCGCATTGTACCCGATGGTAACCATGAATGGTGAAGAATGCCATAACGAATGGGAAATTACTTTCGAGGAAATTCATCGTAATGGAGCCATTGCCTTTGCGATTTACAACTATATCCGTTATACAGGGGATGAAAGTTATTTATCCGATTTCGGTTTAGAAGTATTAATCGGCATTGCCCGTTTCTGGAAACAACGTGTGAACTGGAGCAGCGATAAACAAAAATATGTAATGCTTGGTGTAACTGGTCCGAATGAGTACGAAAACAACGTAAACAACAACTGGTATACTAATTTATTGGCTACCTGGTGTATGAGATATGCCACCGAAGCTGCTGAAATTGTTCAAAATCAATCACCAGAAAAATCTGCGAGCTTATTAAAAAGCTTAAATTTTGATGCTAAAGAATTTGCAGATTGGGCAGATATCATCGAAAAAATGTACTATCCCGAAGATACTGAAACAGGAATTTTCTTGCAGCAAGATGGTTATCTAGATAAAGAACAAACCTTAGTTAAAGATTTGCCGGCAAGTGAGCGACCAATTAATCAAAAATGGAGTTGGGATAGAATTTTACGTTCTCCATTCATCAAACAGGCCGATGTTTTACAGGGATTGTATTTCTTCGAAGAGGATTACGATTTAGAAACCATCAGAAGAAACTTCGATTTTTATGAGCCACGTACCGTTCACGAAAGTTCTTTATCGCCTTGCGTACACAGTATTTTAGCGGCAAAATTAAATGATGAGGCTCGTGCTTACGAATTCTATTTGCGTACGGCCCGTTTAGATTTAGACGATTACAATAACGATACCGAAGATGGTTTGCACATCACGTCAATGGCTGGAACCTGGATGAGCGTTGTTGAAGGATTTGCGGGTATGCGTGTTCGAGATGGCAAATTACAATTCAATCCTTTCTTGCCAACACAATGGAAATCATTTTCGTTTACGATTGGTTTTAGAGGCGTAACCTTGAAAGTGACCATTACTGAAAATGGCATCAACATTAAAAATAATAATGATGTTGATGTAGAAGTTGCTATTAAAAATCAGTTTTATAAACTTAAAGGAAACGCTGAAATTGAAGTTAATAACGCGGAACTGGTATGAAAAAGGTAGAGGGTATAAAGGTTGAAGGTATAGGGTTAAGACCTATAGCAACAATAAACCGAAGTGTTTTTTCTGCATCCTGCTTATCCCACTTTGGAGGGATCAGATGGAGAAATTTGACCCTTTTCATTATCTTTTTACTTTTATCTTTATCATCATTCGCACAAAAAAAGAGTACAAGTATGAACGATAAACAAATCGTTATCTACCAATTATTACCCCGTTTATTCGGAAATAAAAACACAAGAAACATACCTTACGGAACCATTGAGCAAAATGGTTCGGGTAAGTTTAATGATATTACCGATCAAGCCTTAGATGGCATCAAAGAATTACATGTAAACTACGTTTGGTACACGGGCGCTATTGCTCACGCCAGTTTAACCGATTATTCTAGATATGGAATTAAGGTTGATGATGCGGATGTGGTTAAAGGCAGAGCAGGTTCACCCTATGCCATTCGTGATTATTATGATGTAAATCCGGACTTAGCAGTTGATGTTAAAAACAGGATGAAAGAATTTGAAGCTTTGGTAAAAAGAACACATGCTAAAGATTTAAAATTGATTATCGATTTCGTTCCAAACCATGTTGCAAGGAGTTATCATTCTTATGCCAAGCCGAAAAATGTGGTTGATTTTGGTTCTAAAGATGATATTAAAAAAGGTTTTAGTCCTGCGAATGATTTCTATTACATCCCTGGTCAAAAGTTTTTAGTTCCTCAACACGAACCTAAGCAAACGCCAATTTCCGGGTTACAAGATGGTCGGTTTGATGAATATCCTGCAAAGGCAACAGGAAATAATGCATTTGTTGCACAGCCAAAATATGATGATTGGTTTGAAACCATCAAACTTAACTACGGTATAGACTACTTAAATGGTGAAAAGAATTATTTCGATCCAATACCTCCGGTTTGGGTTAAAATGCGTGATATTTTAATTTTTTGGACAAAAAAAGGTATTGATGGTTTTCGTTGTGATATGGCCGAGATGGTGCCAATTGCTTTCTGGAACTGGGTTATTCCGCAAGTAAAACAAGTTAATCCAGATTTGATTTTTATTGGAGAAGCTTATAATCCGAAAGTTTATAAAAAATACTTGGATGAAGGAAAATTCGATTACCTATACGATAAAGTTGGGCTTTATGATGGTTTAAAGAAATTAATCAGAAATGAACCGAATGCAGATGTTTCCGTTATTCGCCAGGTTTGGCAAGCAGAAAGCGCAGGTTTTGGCAACCACATGTTGCGTTTTTTAGAAAATCATGACGAAGAGCGAATTGCATCAGCTGGCTTTGCGGGGAATGCCGAACTTGCCTTACCGGCAATGGTTGTTTCTGCAACATTAGGTTCGGGTCCGGTAATGCTTTATTTCGGGCAAGAAGTTGGAGAGCCTGGTAAGGGTGTGGAAGGTTTTGGTGATGATGATAATCGTACTACAATTTTTGATTATTGGGGTGTACCTAATCATCAAAAATGGATGAATAATGGGGCTTTCGATGGCAAAAAACTTAATGAAAACCAAAAGAAATTGAGGGCTTATTATCAGCAATTGTTAAAAGTAACCACACAAAGTGATGCGGTAATTCATGGTGATATATACGAGGTTCCTCAAGTAGGGAATATGAACAATCGTATGTATGCATTCATTCGCTATTCGGGTAAACAACGTTTATTGGTCGTTGTAAATTTCGACCGCTCTCAAAGTTTGGAAGCAAACATCGAAATTCCCGACCATGTTTTAAAAGTTAAATCTTCATCGCCAGTTACCGATTTGTTGACAGATAAAAAATTAAATATCCCGGCAGGTACAAATATTCCTGTAAAACTTGCACCGGTTTCGGCGCAAGTAATAGAATTTTAAACTAATGTTTCAACCGCAAAGCACACAAAGATTTTCGCAAAGGATACAAAGTATAGATAAATAGCTTTGCGGTCTCTGCGTTATAACTTTGTGACCTTTTCGGTTACCAAAACCAAATATAATGAGCTTAAAAACAGCATTTGAAAACCCAAAATTAACACTCGCACAAATTATTAATATGAGTGTCGGGTTTTTCGGAATCCAGTTCGGATGGGATTTGCAACGTGCCAACATGGGGCGTATTTACGAAAACCTTGGTGCCAATCCAGACCAAATACCCTTGCTGTTTTTGGCAGCTCCATTAACAGGATTGTTGGTTCAACCCATTATTGGCTATTTAAGCGATAGAACCTGGCATCCAAAATGGGGCAGAAGAAGGCCTTATTTCTTAGTGGGTGCTATTGTAAGTAGTATTGCCTTAATTTTTATGCCGCACAGTAGCGTACTTTGGATGGCTGCAGGATTACTATATATCTTAGATGTTTTCGGTAATATCGCAATGGAACCTTTCCGTGCTTTTGTTACTGATAAATTACCCGATAGCCAGGTAAACAGAGGGTTTATCATGCAAAGTATGATGATTGGTTTGGGTGGAAGCATAGCCTCATCTTTGCCATGGGTGATGAATAATGTATTTCATTTAACCAATACTGCAGCACAAGGCAGCATCCCTGAAAACGTGAAGTTTTCATTCTACATTGGTGCATTTTTCTTTTTAGCATCGGTATTATGGACTGTTTTTACTACGAAAGAATATCCACCTCAAGATGTTGATTTTAAAGAAAAAGTTATCGAAAGCAATAAAGGTTTTGGTGGTGGAGCACGTGAAATTTTACATGCGCTAAGAAACATGCCAAAACGAATGCAAATTGTTTCTTTGGTTCAGTTTTTCACCTGGCCAGGTTTATTTTTAATGTGGTTTTACTATACAACAGCAGTTGCGGTAAACGTTTTCGGTGGTAAAGATGCTGCAGACCCCATTTATGCGCAAGGTGCAGATTTCGGAAGTTTAACCTTGGCCTATTATAGCGTTATCACCTTCCTTTTCGCTTTGGTTTTGCCAAAAATTGCCGATGCTTTAGGTCGCAAAACGACGCATGCTTTGTGTTTAATTTACGGTGCAATTGGTTTGATAAGTGTGGCTTGGGTTCATGATAAAAATATGTTGTATTTGTGTATGACGGGTGTTGGTATTGCCTGGGCTAGTATTTTATCCATGCCTTATGCCATGCTAAGTGGCTCACTACCAAAAGATAAGATTGGTATTTACATGGGAATTTTTAATTTCTTTATTGTATTGCCAGAAATTATGGCTTCACTCGGTTTCGGTTGGTTGATGCGCAACGTATTAAATAATGATAGGTTATTAGCCGTTCAAATTGGCGGTGGATTGATGATTTTAGCGGCGATAATCTGCTTTGTATTTATCAAAGAACCAAAGAAAACGGATGAAGTATTAGCTGCTGAGCTAAGTATTGAAGAAAACAGATCGGTTTAATCAAATCTCTGCTTCGAAGCACTAATCTTGTCGGCAGGCAGGATTGGTGGTTCGCAGTGACCAAATCCCTAATAAATCTAACCAGATGAAAAAAATCATTTACCTATTACTGCTGGTAACAGTATTTAATACATCCTGCAAAAAAGCCTCTTCAGAAGGACCTGGGATTGATCCTCCAGTATTACCTACAACTGATTTGCCTGCGGGTGCAAAGGATGGTGTTGCTTTTATTAACGGGGGTAAATCTGCAATCGTAACCCTTTACGCACCTAATAAAACATCGGTTTCGCTTATTGGCGAATTTAATAACTGGTCAACTACCGCATCGGCTATGAAAAAAACAGCAGATGGAAATACGTGGTGGATTCAAATTGATAATTTAGATCCAAATACCGAATATGCTTATCAATTTTTGGTTGATGGTACTTTAAAAGTTGCAGATCCGTATTGCGAGAAAATTTTAGATCCTGCAAACGACAGTTTTATTTCTGCTGCAACTTACCCAAACTTAAAAGCTTATCCAATGGGTAAAACCACGGGTATCGTAAGTGTTATGCAGGCTAACCAGCCAATTTATGCCTGGAAGAATACTGGCTTTGTACGGCCAGAAAAAAATAATCTCGTAATTTATGAATTGCTTATTCGCGATTTTACTGCAGAGCATAACTATGTATCAACTTTAGCTAAATTGGATTACCTGGTAAACATGGGTGTTAATGCAATTGAACTAATGCCTGTAAACGAATTTGAAGGGAATTTGAGTTGGGGTTATAATCCATCATTCTATTTTGCTCCTGATAAATACTATGGAACAAAAACGGCCTTGCAAAATTTTATTGATGAATGTCATGGTAGGGGAATCGCGGTAATTATGGATATGGTTTTAAATCATTCCTTTGGCCAGTCGCCAATGGTACAATTGTATTTTGATGGCTCGAAACCAGCATCAAATAGCCCTTGGTTTAATGTTGATCCGAAACATCCTTTTAATGTTGGGTATGATTTTAATCATGAAAGTGCTGCAACCAAATACTTTGCAAAAAATGTGATGAAATTTTGGATGCAACAGTATAAAATTGATGGTTTCCGTTTTGATTTATCAAAAGGATTTACGCAAAAAGTATCAACAGATGATGCAGGATTTAGACTTTATGATGCAGGAAGAGTTGCGATATGGAAAGAATACAATAGCTTTATCAAAGGTGTTGATGCCAACAATTTTTATGTGATTTTAGAACATTTTGCAGAAGAATCAGAAGAGAAGGTTTTGGCTGATGATGGCATGATGCTTTGGAATAATTTAAATTATAACATGAACGAAGCTACAATGGGCTGGTTGGGGAGTTCCGATTTCTCCTATGGTTTTTTTGCAAAACATGGCTTCAGTAAATCGGATGGTTTAATTACGTATGGCGAAAGTCACGATGAAGAGCGTTTAAACTATAAGAATATTTCTTTCGGAAACATGTCAGGCACTTATCTTATTAAAGGGAATCTGCCAACTTCCTTAAAACGCGAAGAAATGGCTGCTGCTTTTCTTTTCAGCATTCCTGGACCAAAAATGGTTTGGCAATTTGGAGAATTGGGTTATGATATCAGTATAGATTTTAATGGTAGAACCGGAGAAAAACCTATTAAATGGGAATATTTTTCTGACTCAAATAGAAAGGCCTTGTACGACGCGTATGCTAAATTTATTAAGTTAAAAAAGAACAATACCATTTTTAATACCACCAACACAACTTATAATTTAACTGGGGGTGTGAAATATATTAAACTTACTGATGCCTCAAATACGGTAGTTGTGGTTGGGAATTTCGATGTGAATAACCAAACTGCAAATGTAGATTTTGGCGCATCAGGAAATTGGGTAGATGCCGTTGGTAATGCAATTAATCTTAATTCAAATACTTATTCGGCAACAATGGCGCCGGGCGAATACCATATATTTAGTAAAACTGTATTAAAATAGTTTGATGCAATAATTTATGTAGCCAATTAAGCTATCAATATAATAATGGTAACATTTCTAATGCGATTATTGATTAACAAACCTTTAGTTTGATATTTATAATCCAAAATAAATTACATGAAATTTAAACTTTTATTCAGCGCCTTATTTTTTATGGGGGCCGTTACTTTTGCACAACAAACCCCAAGAAAAACACCAGTTAAAGAAACAACTACAACATCTCAGGTAACCATTAAAGAAGAACCTAAACCAGCTGGAAATGAGCGCACAATTAAGGTAGAAAGTTCGGTTATTACCAACCACAATGTTACCATTAATGGTAAAGTCGTTCCCTATAAAGCAACTACAGGCACTTTACCCGTTTGGGATGAAGATGGAAAACCAATTGCAGGTCTGTTTTATACGTACTACGAAAGAAGTGATATCCAAAATCGAGATAAAAGACCGTTAGTAATTTCGTTTAATGGTGGTCCGGGTTCTGCTTCTGTTTGGATGCATATTGCTTACACAGGTCCTGTAATTTTAAATATTGATGATGAAGGTTACCCGGTTCAGCCGTATGGATATAAAGAAAATCCATATTCAATTTTAGATGTTGCTGATATCGTTTACATCGATCCGGTTAATACAGGTTATTCTAGACCAGTTAGTAAAGATATCCCAACAAATAAATTCTTCGGGGTAAAGGCCGATATTAAATATTTAGCCGAATGGATTAATACCTTCGTTACCAGAAATAATCGCTGGGCATCGCCTAAATTCTTAATCGGTGAAAGTTATGGAACAACACGTGTTTCGGGCCTGGCATTAGAACTGCAGAACAGCCAGTGGATGTATTTAAATGGTGTTGTTTTAGTTTCTCCAACAGAGCTTGGAATAGAAAGAAGTGGTCCGGTGGATGCTGCTTTGCGGTTACCTTATTTTGCGGCTACAGCTTGGTACCATAAAACTTTGCCGGCAGATTTACAATCGAAAGATTTAACGGCAATATTACCCGAAGTAGAAAGTTTTACTATAAATGAGGTTATCCCAGCCATTGCTCAGGGTGGCATGTTAAGCGCCGAAAAGAAAAAAGCAATTGCTACTAAAATGGCTCGCTATTCAGGCATCTCAGAGAAAGTATTTTTAGATTATAACTTAAATGTTCCAACAGATTTTTTCTGGAAAGAATTATTAAGAGATAAAGGTTTTACAGTTGGTCGCTTAGATTCACGCTATAAAGGAATCGATAAAATGGGTGCAGGCGAAACACCAGATTATAATGCTGAATTAACTTCATGGTTGCACTCGTTTACCCCGGCAATTAATATGTACATCAGAAATGAACTGAATTATAAAACTGATTTAAAATACAATATGTTCGGTTCTGTTTACCCTTGGGATAACTCTGGCGATAAAACAGGCGATAATTTAAGGCAGGCAATGGCGCAAAATCCTTATTTGCATTTACTAGTTCAATCTGGTTACTATGATGGTGCATGCGACTATTTCAATGCAAAATACAGCATGTGGCAATTAGATGCAGCAGGAAAACTTCAGGACAGGATGACCTGGGAAGGCTATAGAAGTGGGCATATGATGTATTTACGTAAGGATGATTTAAAAACGGCAAATAATCACATCAGAGAATTTATTAAAAAAGCATTGCCTAAAAATGGCGAAGCAGCTAAGTTCTAAACTTTATTTTTTGATATTACTGGCATTTAAAATTAAATTAATGCTGAAAATTTTTTGTTGGCCTTTTTAATTATTCGGCTTAAAAAGTATTTAGCATTATACTTTTCATGATAAATTGGATAGGATTTTTAACTAAAAACTGTTAACCGCAAACTAAAAATAAATACTTATTTTTGTAACCCAATTATGCAGCAAATAAAAACATCATTCGATTTTGAAAAACCTATTGCAGATTTAGTTCAGCAGATAGAAAAGGTTAAACAAGTTGCCGAAAAAACTAAGGTAGATATGTCTGCCACGCTAGATGAACTAGATGGTAAATTAAATGAAACCACAAATAACTTATATAAAAACTTAACGGGCTGGAATAAGGTTCAAATGAGCCGTCATCCAGACAGACCGCAAACACTTGATTATATAAGTATGATTTGCGATGATTTTATTGAGTTACATGGTGATAGAACGGTTAACGATGATAAAGCGATTATTGGTGGTTTCGCAACCATTAATGGCCAAACGGTAATGGTTATCGGTCATCAAAAAGGAAAAAATACGAAAGAGCGTCAATTTCGCAATTTTGGTATGGCAAACCCTGAAGGTTACCGTAAGGCTTTACGATTGATGCGTTTGGCCGAAAAATTTAATAAACCTGTAGTTTCATTTATTGATACAATGGGTGCTTACCCAGGTTTGGAAGCAGAAGAGCGTGGTCAAGGAGAGGCAATTGCCAGAAATTTACTGGAAATGTCAATTCTTCGGGTGCCAATTATATGCATTGTAGTAGGTGAGGGTGCTTCAGGTGGCGCTTTAGGTATTGGTATTGGCGATAAAGTTTATATGTTAGAACATACATGGTATTCAGTTATCTCTCCCGAATCTTGTTCATCAATTTTATGGAGAAGCTGGGACTTTAAAGAGAAGGCCGCAGAATGCTTAAAATTAACTTCTGATGATATGTTTGGGAATAAATTAATTGATGGAATTATACCAGAACCATTAGGTGGTGCTCATCAAAATCCTGAACTAATGGGTCAGACATTAAAAGATTATATTATCAAAGATTTAGCATCATTAGGTAAATTGAAAACAGATAAGATGATTGAACAGCGAATTGAAAAATTCTGTGCAATGGGTGTTGTTAACGAATAATTATATATCTAAAATATTTGAAATCCTGTTTGTTAACTCAAACGGGATTTTTTTTGCCTCGACTTTCGAAACTTTAGATGAGGGCGCAGAAGGCTTACTAAGTTTAGATATGATTGTGTGCTGGCCACAACTTCGCCATTCTATCGAGGACATCCTGCTTAGGGTGTAAAATAAACTTGCGAAGTCTTCCTTCGCTCTGGCCTTTTAGACTTTGAAAGTTTTTGGGCAGAAAAAAGCAGCTACAAATTAATGCAACTGCTTTTTTAAGAAATTTGTTTTATTTATGGCGTTGGTTGCTGCCCAAAGTAACCTGAAAATCTTGATTCCAATCCTGAGAATTGTTTTTCAAGTTGAGCGCTAACTTTTGTTTGTCCCATAGACTTAGCTGTTTTTATCATTCTGTCTAAATAGTATAAGCCTGTTTGTACGTTTTGAGTACCAGTTAAACTCCCCTTCGATGCAGAAATATCACCGAGGTAAGTAAGCTCTTTCTGTATGTAATCTCCAGATTTTGTTAAGATATCATTAGCTCTGGCGGTTTCTCCAAGTTTGTATAAGTTTTCTGCCATGTAATATTTAACAACTACGGTACGAATACCGAAGAATCTATCCGGCATAACTTCAAAATATTTATCGGCAACTTTTTTAGCTTCCTCAATTTTACCTTCCTTAATTAAACTGCCTGTAAGACTGCTTAATATATTGGTAAATATAAAAGTATCATCGGAGGATTGCGGATCTAAGTATTTTGCCGTTTTGATGTTGCCCCATTTAAATTTATCCATTATGTTTTTATACAAAACAGGTGTATTTAAAAGCTCTTCCCTTTCTTCAGAAGCAGTTGTATCCGCTTTCAGAGGTAATAAACGTAATGCTAATCCTTCATTGTATAAATACTTATCTAAACCATTATATTGCTCTGAGGGAACTGTAGAAGCAAAATAAATAGGACGCTTCCAGTTGTTATGCGCTAGAATATCCAACATGGCTAACGTTCCTTTAGTTACATAGCCTTTGTTAAACTTCCATTCCATTTCAGGTGTTATCTTAGCTGCATCAGCGGCAGCAACAGTTCCTGTGCTAATAACCTCCTGAGGATTAATGGTTAACTTAAAGTTTTTAGTTGGTAAGAAATTTGATTTTGTACCATCTTGCATGGCTACTTTATCATCTGCATTATCAGATAGTAATAAATCAACAACATTCTTAAGCTCAACGTTGCCTGCAATTTTGTAATCATCATAAGGCATTACATCACGTTCGCCCTGTACAAACTGCGACTCTTTCATCGAAATTGGTAATGGTTCTGAATCATTTTGTTTCTGCTTCATTCCGTTGATATACCAATCCGTATCAAATAAACTTAAGTTTACAATACGAACATCCGGACGAACTTTTTCTACTTCCTGAATGTACCAAAGTGGATAAGTATCGTTATCTCCATACGTAAATAAGATAGCATTAGGTGCGCAAGACTGGAGGTAATCCAGTGCAATATCATGAGCAACTAATTTCGTTGAACGATCGTGATCATCCCATCCCTGTTGAGCCATAATAACCGGCGCTGCAAATAAACCAATCACTGTTGCCGCAACCGCACCTGTAACTGGTGTGAGTTTTTTAAATAGCCATTCCTTTATGGCTAAAACCCCGAGTCCTATCCAAATGGAGAATGCGTAAAAGGAACCCACATAGGCGTAATCGCGCTCGCGTGGCTCAAGTGGTTTCTGATTTAGGTATAAAACAATTGCGATACCAGTAAAAAAGAATAATAGGCCAACAACACCAGCATCTTTCTGGTTACGGCCAAAGTGCCATATTGCACCCAATAAACCAATAATTAATGGTAAGAAGAAAAATCTGTTGTATGCTTTATTGTCAACAGTTGATGGTGGCAAATGACTTTGATCACCATGCCAGATGGCATCAATAGGTTTAATACCACTAAGTGATGTACCTTCAAATCCGCTGCCTTGTCCCTGCTCATCATTTTGGCGACCCACAAAATTCCATCCGAAATAACGCATGTACATATAACCAATTTGATAACTGAATAAGAAGCCGACGTTATCTACCGTGTTGGGTTTTTTACTGTCATCAAGATGCATCCATTCTTTATAAAAATCGGCATGTTTCTGATCATCACTGTACATACGTGGTAAAAATGTGTTATCAGCATATTCGTAATCATTTTTTTTACCTGCAATTTCATACTTCTTATCACCTTTTCTCCAGATTGTTTTTCCTTCAGTAACACCTGTTCTTTCTGAGTTATAATTCGGGCCGAATAATAATGGTCTGTCGCCATATTGCTCACGGTTAAGGTAGCTTAAAAATGAAAAAGCATCTTTAGGTGCGCTGTTATTTAGGTTCGGATCTGCCTTCGCCCTGATAATTATCATAGCAAATGATGCATAACCAAAAATGATTAATACAGTAGATATTAAACCTAAGTTTAATAATTTCTTTTGGTGTTTTATTGAATAACGGATTGCCCAAACAAAGGCACCTATAATTAAAATTGCGAAGAATAAAACGCCCGTTCCGAAGCCTAAACCTAAAGTATTAACAAAGAATAAATCGAAGTATGCGCCGAATGAAACTAAATACTGGATAATCCCGTACTGGATAACCCCAAGTATTAGTATACCAACTAAAAGTGTTTTAAATATACCTGAAGTTGTTGCCTTTCCTGTTTTTCTGAAATAGTATATAAATGCAATTGCAGGAATGGTTAATAAGTTTAAAAGGTGAATACCGATAGATAAGCCCATTATATAGGCAATGAACAATAACCATCTATCGGCTCTTGGTTCATCAGCTTGTGCTTCCCATTTTAAAATTCCCCAAAAAACAATTGCGGTAAATAATGATGATTGTGCATAAACCTCAGATTCTACAGCTGAAAACCAGAAGCTATCCGAAAATGCATAAGCCAGTGCACCAACAGCTCCAGCACCCATTATGCTTATTAATTGGCCGTTAGTTAACGTTTCGCCAGCTTTTACTAGTGTTTTTTTAGCTAAAGCTGTGATTGTCCAGAATAAAAATAGAATCGTCGCTGCGCTTGATAATGCAGAACCGATGTTCATCCAATAGGCAACTTTGGTTACATCTCCAAATGCAAATACAGAAAAAAATCTTTGCAGCATTAAAAATAAAGGTGCACCTGGTTGGTGAACGACTTGCATTTTAAGTGCCGAAGCGATAAATTCACCACAATCCCAAAAACTAACCGAAGGTTCTAAGGTTAAAACGTAAGTTATTGTGGCAATTAAAAAGCAGATCCAGCCTGTTATATTATTAACTTTTGAATAATTCATTGGTTTTTGATAATGATAATTAAATGTTATTGCGCTTAAAAATGCTGCCGAAATTAATTAATATAGTCGATAAATCAGGAAAATATCCCATTGTTTTTACAATTTTAACGGTTTAAGGTATTCTAGTGGTATTTAAAAAATGCCAGATTAAATTGTTAATATGCTTTAAAACCCGTAAAGTGATGCGATAAGTGCACTTTACGGGTTTTGATTAGGAATGCATTATAAACTTAACTCCCAAAAAAGGGTGTGAATCTGTTTACGAACTGATTGTATTGTTTTTCAAGCTTATTGCTTAAATCATACTGTTTATGTGCTTGTGTTAGTTTAACCATTTGGCCAAGATATGTCATGTAAACCTGAACTTCTCTTTCTGATGAAAGGCTGTTTTTGCTTTCAGAAACATCTGCTAAGTGTGTTAACTCTTTATTCATGTAATCAGCTGATTTATTTATAAAAGCATTTGCCCTGTTTAGATCATTTAAACGATAAAGATTTTCAGTAAAGTAAAATGAACTCATGACTTGGCGCATACTATAAAATTTAAGCGGCATAACCTGGTAGTATTTGTTAACCACAGCCTTACTTTCTGTAATTTTTCCCTCACTAATCAATCCGCCTATTAAACCATTAAACATATTCGAGAACATAGTTATATCATCAGCCGATTGCCTATCTAAATGATTTGCATATTTAATGTTACCCCATTTAAACGTATTCATCATATTATTATAAAAAGGTTTAACATTAACTCTTTCATACATTTCAGTTTTAGCGGTATCGGGTTTTAAAGGAAGTAGCCTTAATGTTAAGCCTTCAGTATATAAATATTTATCTAAACCCACATATTGCTCATCAGGCATCGCACCTGAAAAATATATTGGTCTCTTCCAATTGTTATGGGTTAAAATATCAAGCAAAGCCAAAGTGCCTTTACTAACATAATCTGAATTATAAGTCCATTCCATGCTATTCGCAATTTTTCCGGCATCTTCAATAGGAACTGTTCCTGTATCAATTACTTCCTTGGAGTTAATGCTTAGTTTAAAATTTTTTGTTGGCAGGATATTAGATTTTGAACCATCTTGTAGTGTAATTTTATCTTCATCATTATCAGATAGCAATACCTCCATAATTTGTTTTAGCTCAATGCTTTGGGCAATTTTAAAATCTTGGTAATACATTACATCTCTTGTGCCTTCGGCATATTGGGCTGGTTTCATGGAAATTGGAAGCGGAGGTGATTGATTTTGTTTCCTTCTCATACCATCGATATACCAATCGGCCGTAAATAAACTTAAATTTACAACCCTTACATCGGGACGAATATTTTCCACTTCCTGAGCATACCAAACCGGAAAAGTATCATTATCGCCGTAGGTAAATAGAATTGCATTGGGCGCACAAGATTTTAGGTAGTTAACAGAAATATCTCTCGCTAAATGACTTTCTGAGCGGTTATGATCATCCCATCCCTGGCTAGCCATTAATATTGGAGCTGCAAATAAGGCAATTGAGGATGCGAAAATTGCTGACTTAGCCGGCGTAAATTTTTTAAATACCCATTCTTTCAAACCAATTACACTTAATCCTATCCAGATGGCAAAAGCATAAAAGGAACCAACGTATGCATAATCTCTTTCACGCGGCTCTATCGGTACTGAATTTAAGTAGAGTACAATCGCAACGCCTGTAAAAAAGAAAAGTAAAGCGATAACTGCGGCTTGGTTTTTACTTCTTTTGAAATGCCAAACCGCACCAATTAAACCCAAAATTAGAGGTAAGAAGAAAAAGCGATTATAAGCTTTATTATCTACTATCGAAGGAGGTAGGTTTTTCTGATCGCCGAGGCGGATAGCATCTATTGGCTTTATGCCGCTTAACCAGCCGCCGCCGTTTTCGCCTAATTGTCCATCCTGATTATTTTGCCTACCCACAAAATTCCACATAAAATACCTCATGTACATATGCCCTGCCTGGTAGGAAAACATGTATTTTATATTATCGAGCAAAGTTGGCTTGTGGCTGTCATCAAAACCCATCCAATCTTTATAAAACTTAATATGCTCGGGTTTATCGCTGTACATTCTCGGTAAAAGCGTTTTCTTGTCGTATATATAATCCGATTTAGTACCAGCTGATTCATATTTTACATCGCCCTTTCTGTAAAGATTTCCTGTTTGCTTGATATCTATTTTATCAGCATTATAGTTTTGCCCATAAAGCAATGGCCTTTCACCATATTGCGCCCTGTTAACATAATTTAAAAACGTAAAGGCATTTTCGGGGTTTGTATTATTTAAATTGGGTTTTGCCTTTGCTCTGATGATCAGCATCGAAAAAGAACCGTAGCCGAACATAATTAGCATGGTAGAAACTAAAGCAAGATTTAAGGTTTGCTTCTTCTGAAGGATAGAATATCTTATTGCCCAGGTTAAGCCACTAATTAGTGTAACAGTAAAGAATAAAACACCGGTTCCAAAGCCAAAACCTAAAGTATTTACAAAGAAATAATCGAACCATGCTGCGGTTGATACCATATATTGAATAATGCAAAATTGAACAAATGCTAAAATCAGTATAGAAATAAAAAAAGTTTTTATAATCCCTTTATTGGTTGGTTCTGGCGTTTTGCGGAAGTAATAGACAAAAACAACGGCAGGAATAACCAAGAGGTTTAGTAAATGTACCCCGATTGATAAGCCAATAATATATGCTACAAAAGCAAGCCATCGGTCAGCCCTTGGCTCATCAGCCTGGGCTTCCCATTTTAAAATGCCCCACAAGGCAATTGCTGTGCATAAAGATGACATGGCGTAAACCTCGGCCTCTACCGCCGAAAACCAAAAACTATCAGAAAATGCATATGCTAAAGCACCAACAAGGCCTGCGCCGATTATGGTAATGTTTTTCGCATAAGTAATTTCTTCATTCTTCTTTATAATTGCTCTTTTTGCCAGTGCTGTGATGGTCCAAAATAAAAACAAAATTGTAGCTGCACTTGCCAGGGCAGAAGCAATATTCATGAAATATGCAACTTTGGTTTTATCGCCGAATGCAAAAGAAGAAAATACCCGTTGAATCATTGAAACCAATGGTGCTCCGGGTTGATGAACAACTTCCAAACGGAAAGCAGAAGCTATAAATTCACCGCAATCCCAAAAACTTGCAGATTGATCTAATGTTAAAATATAGGTTACGGCTGCAATTAAAAAACACAGCCAACCGGTTAAGTTGTTGATTTTTGAATAGGTCATAGTTAGTTTAGTAATTGATATTAAAAGGGTTATAGGTTTTAACCTATAAAGTCGTATTTTAAAGCTAAACGTTGCATGTATACGCAAACTTTTTTCGATCTTTTTAAAGAGAAAGAAATTTTAATTTTTTTTAAAATCGCTCTTGCATATTTAAAATATGCTGCCTACATTTGCATTCCCTTTCGGGGATATATCCTCGATAAGTAGTTTGTCCGATAGTATAAGGGTAGTACGACAGTTTTTGGTACTGTTTGTCTTGGTTCGAATCCAGGTCGGACAACAAAATTTAGCATCGGATTGTGTATTTTAAAAATGCATGATCCGATTTTTTTTTAAATGTAAACTACACACGGATCATGCCATTGCAGTTTAATCAGGTAAAGCTATTTTCTGGAACAGGTTCCAGAGGATTATCACTTAAAATTGCCGAAAGTTACGGTAAAGCATTAGGTGATGTAACCATTCACAAATTTAGTGATGGTGAGTTTCAGCCCTCATTTGATGAATCTATCCGTGGATGCGATGTTTTTTTAATCCAGTCTACTTATCAGCCCAGCGATAATTTAATGGAACTTTTGCTAATGGTTGATGCTGCAAAAAGAGCATCTGCACATTATATTACTGCAGTAGTTCCTTATTATGGCTTAGCCCGTCAGGATAGAAAAGATAAGCCGCGTGTAGCGATAGGTGCTAAGTTGGTAGCTAATTTATTAAAGTCTGCAGGTATTCACCGTATTATGACGATGGATTTGCATGCAGCACAGATACAGGGATTTTTTGATATTCCGGTAGATCACTTAGATGGATCGGTAATATTTGTTCCTTATATTAAAAGTTTAGGCTTAAAAAATTTAACAATAGCATCGCCTGATATGGGTGGTTCTTACAGGGCTCGTACCTTTGCTAAATTTTTTAATGCAGAAGTTATTATTTGCGATAAACGCCGTAAACGTGCTAACGAAATCGAATCAATGTCGATTATTGGTGATGTAACCGGTCAGGATGTTGTGCTAATTGACGATATTTGCGATACAGCAGGAACCTTATCAAAAGCAGCGGCTTTGATTATGGAGAACGGCGCAGCAAGCGTAAGAGCAGTTTGTACACACGCAGTTTTATCAGGTAAAGCAATAGAAACAGTTGAGAATTCTGTTTTATCTGAATTAATCGTTACGGATACTATTCCTTTGAAAATGGAAAGTCCGAAAATTAGGCAGCTGAGTACAGCAAGTTTGTTTGCAAGAGCCATTGCTAATGTAAATGAACATGGCTCAATCAGCGACCTATTTAAAGTTTAAATTAAGATTGAAGTTAATAGGATTTAAAGCAAAAGGTCTTGATTCTTAATACTAAATACTTGTTATTAATAAATAAATTTAAGGTATAAGGTAGATGGTTTAAGGCAAAAGGTCTTGATTCTTGATACTAAATACTTGTTATTAATAAGGTATAAGGTAGATGGTTTAAGTCGAAAGGTCTTGATTCTTGATACTAAATACTTGTACTAATAAATAAATTTAAGGTATAAGGTAGATGGTTTAAGGCAAAAGGTCTTGATTCTTGATACTAAATACTTGTTACTAATAAATAAATTTAAAGTGTAAGGTAGATGGTTTAAGGCAAAAGGTCTTGATTCTTGATACTAAATACTTGTTACTAATAAATAAATATAAAAATGAAAACAATCGCAATTAGCGGTTCTCCAAGAGAGAACGTAGGGAAACGCGATGCCAAGGAACTTCGTTACGAAGGTAAAGTTCCTGCGGTATTGTACGGTGGCAAAGAACAACATCATTTAGCTGTGGTTATTGCCGATTTAAAAGATGTTATTTATACTGCAGAAGCAAACTTCGTAGAAATAAATGTAAACGGTGCTAAAACTAAAGCTATCGTTAAAGACACTCAATTTCATCCATTAACTGACATTTTAATGCACATCGATTTTCTTCAATTATTTGATGAAAAAGAAATCGTTATGGAAATCCCTGTTAAATTAACAGGAACTTCTCCAGGTGTTAAAATGGGTGGTAAAATGGTTCAAAAATTACGTAAACTTCGTGTTAAAGCTTTGCCTGCTGCTATGCCTCAATCGGTAGAAGTAAGCATTGAAAAATTAGAAGTTGGCGGTTTAGTTCGCGTTCGTGATATTAAAGCAGACAAATTTGCTATTACTAATACTCCTGAAGATACAATCGTATCAGTAGGTATGAGTAGAGCATTAAAACAAGCAGAAACTGAAGCTGCTAAAGGTAAAAAATAATCAGAATTTTTAGATTTCCTTGATTTACAGGATTGAGCGGTGCAAATATTTGCACCGCTTTTTTTTATTCTAAGATTTAAGGATTACAGGCTTTTTAAGATGATGGTGTAAAATGAAGAAATCTCATTTCCTAATCTCTCAATCTATCCTAAACCTAGCTATCATACCAAATCTCATAATCAACCTCGAGCTTAACCTCAACCTCAACCTTAATCTCAGCCTCAACCTTTCTACATTTATCTTTTTTCTTTCCGCTTTAAGCTTTTATCTTTACACCCATGAAATATCTTATAGTTGGCTTAGGGAATATCGGGCCTGATTATGCACACACAAGGCATAATATTGGTTTTGATATAGCTGATGAATTGGTTAAAAATTTAAATGGAAGTTTCGAAAATATCCGGTTGGCCTATTATTCTGAAGTAAGTTTTAAAGGAAAAAAACTTCATGTAATTAAACCAACTACTTTCATGAACCTTAGCGGTAAAGCTGTTAACTACTGGATGAAAGAGTTAAAAATTGCATCCGAAAACGTTTTGGTCATCGTAGACGATTTAGCACTTCCATTAGGCAAACTTCGCTTAAAATTGCAAGGTAGTAGCGCAGGCCATAACGGTTTAAAAAGCATTGAAGAAGTTTGTGGCGGACAAAACTATGCTCGTTTGCGTTTTGGTATAGGCAGTGATTACCCAAAAGGGAGGCAAGTTGATTTTGTTTTAGGTTTATTCGATAAGAAAGAGCAATTAGAGCTTCCTGTTTTAATCGATAAAAGTGTTGAGCTTGTAAAAAGTTTTGTTACGGTTGGTCCGGCGCACACTATGACAGCTTTTAATAAGTAATTTTAATTCATAAAGTATTCATTTCAAGGTGATGATTATAAACAAAAAAAGACCATCTCTCGATGATCTTTTTATGATATAGTTAGTTAATGATTATTTAACTTGTTCCTGTGCTCTTGCAATATAAGCATCAGCTAATTGTGCCTCTTGGCTTTCAGGATATTGAGTTTTAATTTTAGTGTAAGCATCAACTGCACCTTTAAAATCTTTTAGGTTTTCGTTTACCAAGCCTAGTTTCTTCAAAAACATAGGTGAAGTAAACTTGCTTGCTTTATCTGCAGCTTTCTTGTAATAAGTAGAGGCTTGTTTGTAATCTTTCAATTCGCTATAAGCATCACCCAATAAACCTAAAGCCAAAGGATCTGCAACCGGACTACCCGTAGCACTATATTTGCTTAAAGCGTCAATAGCTTGTTTATATTCGCCTTTACGTAAGTAAATACCACCTAAATAAAGATTAGCTAAATTTGCTGATTTGGTATTATCATAATCTTTGGCAATCTGCTCTAAACCAGGGTATCCACCTTCGCCTTTAATTGCTCTGTTGGATAGAGAATCTACACCGATTAATTGCTCTGCTTTAAACATTTTGCTTGCAGCTTCCTGAGCACGATCTTTTAAGTAAACATTTTGGTACCAAAAGTACACGCCGATTAAAACGATTACTGCACCTGCTATAAATAGCAAGCTTTTATTGTTTTCCTGTAAAAAAGAACCTTTTCTTATAGGTTGAGTTGTCTGGTTATCTGTTGTAGACATGTTTGTTTAAAAAATTTAAGATTGCAAAAATACGTTTTTCAATCAAAGTATCAATCTTTATTTTTAAGTATTTAATTAAACTGTAGATAATTAGCGGCATGAAAGTTAGGATGTTAACTTTTGCCTATCGAAGTAAACTAATTAAGGTATTAAACCAGGTTTTGTTATCACTAAAAATACCAGTATAGTTAATTACCAGATAAACGGTTTGGCTTTCAGAATGGCTGATAACTGATTTAATCCTGATAGGCTGCCAAAATGCACCGAAATTTTTTATCGAAGAGGCTGGAAATAAATCATCAAAGCCCATATATACTTCTTCAATATGCGATAAAGGAAGTTCTAATTGTTCATCGCCAGTAATAAATATACCATTTGAAGCCAACAAAATATTGCCCTCATGATTATGGAGAGGCTTTAAAAATGAAAACAGACCTGCTATTTTTTTTATCCAACCAGAATTTTTTCCTTCTGTAAGTTCATGATCGTAAGACCAAAGGACATTTCCTTCTAACATTTTTTGAGCAACCATATAATTTTCCTTGAGATGAATGTAAGCTTTATTTTTAACATTGAACATTTGAAGGGTAAAAAATCGGTAAATTGCGCAATATTTATGTGGTTAAAAAACATTACTCTTCTTAATTTCAAAAACTATAGCGATGCCGGAATCAGTTTTTCTGAAACTGTAAATGTTTTTACCGGTAATAACGGATCAGGAAAAACAAATATGCTCGATGCAATCCACTATTTGTGCCTTTGCAAAAGTTATTTCAATCCAATAGATAGTCAGCAGATTAAAACCAGTGAAGATGTTTTTATGATTCAGGGTGATTTTGAACGGAATTTAAAAAACGAAAAAATTAGCTGTGGTGTAAAGCGAAATCAGAAAAAGCAGTTTAAAAGAAATAAAAAAGAATACGATAAACTTGCTGATCATATTGGCTTATTTCCTGTTGTTATGGTTTCGCCTTATGATGTAAATCTGATTATGGAAGGAAGTGAAGAACGAAGGAAATTTATTGATAATGTTATCTCTCAAACAGATGCTCATTACTTAGATCAGCTGATTGTTTATAACCGTATTTTGGCTAATAGAAATGCTTTTTTAAAGCAAATTGCAATAACTAGAAGATATGATGCAACGCTGCTTCAAATTTTGGATGAGCAGCTAATTGCTTCTGGTAATAAAATATTTACCATTCGCAAGGCATTTATGGATGAGTTTATTCCATTATTCAACCAATATTATAGCTACATTACCGACAATGGGGAAACAGTTGAACTGAACTATCAATCTCAGTTGAGTGAAATACCATTTGAAGATTTGCTTCAAAAATCTGTTGAAAAAGACAGGATTTTAGAACGAACAACAGCTGGAATACATAAAGATGAACTTGCATTTGTGATAAGCAAAATGCCCTTGAAAAAATTTGGGTCTCAAGGTCAGCAAAAGTCTTTTTTAATTGCTCTTAAACTTGCACAATACGCGTATCTTGCAAAAAATAAGGGCTTTAAGCCTTTGCTCCTGCTAGATGATATTTTTGATAAACTGGATGATAATCGGGTGCAAAAGTTAATGCAAATGGTGTCGCACCACGATTTTGGGCAAATATTTATAACAGATACCGGAATAGAAAGAGTAAAATCGATTTTTAAAAATATAGAAGTTGACGTAACTTTATTTGAAGTAGATAGCGGACGAATACAATATGCGTAAACCTAATGATGTTACCCTTAAAGATGCCATAAGTAAAATGCTTGATGTGTATCGGTTGCGCCGTAAATTCGACGAAACCGCTATATTGGCAATTTGGCCAGAAATAATGGGTACAGCGATTGCCAATAGAACCAAACAAATTTACATTCACGATAAAAAACTATTTATCAGGATAGAATCATCCGTTATAAAAAATGAATTAGTAATGGTTAGGGAGGGAATTATACAAAAACTGAACGCTCACGCAGGTAGCCAGGTAATTACCGAAATGATTTTTTTATAGCATAAAAAAAGGTTGAAGATTTTGTTCTTCAACCTGATATTAATTTGTAGAATAAAATAATTTATCCCTTGCTCCCGCCACCAAATACTTTGGCTAAAATCCATATTAGCAGCGCTACAACAACAACTATAACAATTACGCCTGTCCAAACGCCAGCTTTAAATATACCTCCTATAAGTTCACAACTGCTAAGGGTACTGCATAAAAATGCAATTAGTACTAAGGGGAAAGTTCTTCTCATGATGTTAATTTTTGTTTTACCTAACATCAAAAAGCGAAATAATGTTTTACGATGTTGTTATTTACCATTAATTTTTAATAATTCTATATCAAAAATTAAAGTGCTGTATGGTGGAATATCAGGGCCGTAACCACGTTCGCCATAAGCTAAATTGTATGGAACAAATAATTTATATTTAGAACCTGTATTCATCAATTGTAACCCTTCAGTCCATCCTTTTATTACCTGGTTTAAGGTTAAGGTAATAGGTTCGCCACGGTCGTAAGAACTATCGAACTGTTTACCACTCAATAAAGTTCCTTTGTAATGCACTAAAACTGAATCTGTAACTGCAGTTGGTTTAGCGCCGTTTCCCTGAGTTAAAACTTCATACTGTAAACCACTTTCGGTTGTTTTTACACCCGCTCGTTTTTTATTCTGCTCTAAAAATGTTTTTCCTTCAGTAATATTACCTGTAAACTTACTTTTGTTGGCACCTGATAAAGCTTCGCTAATGCATTGCTGAGCCTGTTGTTGATCTAAAATTAATTTGTTTCCTGTAAAAGCATCTTTCAAGCCTTTTAATAAAACTTCGTAGTTCATTGTTGATAAGCCTGTTGTTTTTAAGCTTGAACCAATTGATGAGCCAAAAGCGTAGCTTACAGAATCTAGTGCAGATTTTAAATTAACCGGCGCTACTGCTTTTTTAGTTGGTGCAACAGTTTTTTTAGCGATAGGTTTTTTAGTTTGTGCAAAAGATGCAATAGCGATACCTGAAATAAATATTGTTAAGAAAACTTTTTTCATTTATTTAATTTTGATTGTTTTTAAATTTTTAAGATATGGTTATTAATAAGGAGCGAAAGATACAAAACTTATAAAACAATAAAACCCCGAAAATTCGAGGTTTTAATAAAAAATGTTGTCATTAAGATTTAGAAACGCTCATCTGCTTTGAAGAAGAAGTTACCCTCAATTTCTGCATTCTCATCAGAATCTGAACCGTGAACTGCATTGGCATCGATAGATTTAGCATATTTCTGACGGATTGTACCTTCTGCCGCTTCAGCAGGATTAGTTGCACCAATTAACTTTCTGAAATCTTCAATCGCATTATCTTTTTCTAAAATAGCTGCAACAATTGGTCCTGAAGACATAAAGCCAACTAAATCTTTATAGAAAGGACGTTCAGCGTGTACTGCGTAAAACTGACCAGCAGTTTCTTCAGTTAGCTTAGTATATTTTAATGCTATGATTTTGAATCCTGCATTGGTGATATCATTTAAGATTGATCCGATGTGGCCATTTGCAACTGCATCTGGCTTAATCATGGTAAAAGTTCTGTTAGTGCTCATTGTGCTTTAATATCAAATTTTTGTGCAAAAGTACGTTTTAATTAATGAAAGAGAAATGATTATTAATTCTTTAAACAGGGTAGTTAATTACGCATTGAACTTAATATTTGCAAAATAATAATTAGCGATTCTTAACCAAATTATATAATAATTCAAAAATAAACCCAATTTAATATGCTTTAAGGCAAGATTAAATTATTATTTAAATTAAGTCTAAATAAATTTTGTATTTTAAATTCTGACTGTATCTTTGCGGCTGTTTAGAATCAATCCAAATAATTATGACTAAAAAATTTATTATACTTTTGAATCTTATTGCTTTATCACTGTTTTTCTCCATAAATCTGAATGCCCAAACAAAAACAGGCAGTATAAATGGCCAAGTAAAAACCAGCGATGGTAAACCAGCAACTTATGTTAGTGTTGGTTTAAAAAATTCAAATAAAACAACGCAAACAGATGAGTTGGGTAATTTCATTGTTAAAAATGTAACAGCAGGGAATTACATCATTAAAATCTCGGCAGTTGGCATTAAAGTACAAGAAAAACAAATCTCTGTTGCAGAAGGTGAAACAACTGCAGTAACATTTTCAATTGCTGAGTCTGCATCTCAACTAGATGAGGTTTCAGTTAATGGCTACAAAACGCCAAATAAGAAACCGGTTAATTTAGGAAAGATAGCAATCGCACCTAAAGACCTGCCACAATCAGTTCAGATTGTTGGAGCGCAGGTAATCAGAGATCAGCAAGCAAATACTTTAGGAGATGTAATGAAAAACATAAATGGTGTTGCTTTGGGAGCAAACAGAGGTTCTGTAGGTGAAAACTTTTTCGCCAGAGGTTACAGTTTAGGTGCAAATAATGTATTTAAAAATGGTGCAAGAACAACTATCGGCGGAAGCCCGGAAGCAAGTACATTAGAATCTGTTGAAGTTTTAAAAGGTAGTGCTGCATTATTGTATGGAGGTGTTAGCGGCGGTGCGGTTGTTAACATGGTTACTAAAAAGCCAAAATTCGAATACGGTGGCGAGGTATCAATGCGTGTTGGTAGTTACGATTTGTATAAGCCTATTGTAGATTTTTACGGACCGATTTCTAAAAAACTTGCTTTCAGAGTAATTGGCACTTATGAATCAGCTGGAAGTTACAGAGATAATGTTGAGTCGAAAAGATTTTATATAAATCCATCTTTGCTTTATAAAATAAATGATAATACTGAAATCATTCTTCAGGGAGATTATTTAAAAAGCGACTTTACTCCGGATTTTGGTATCGGTACCGTTGGTAATAAACTATCACCACTTGGCAGAAATGTTTTTGTAAATACAAACTGGGCCTATAATAAAACAAATACATCGACAGCTCAAGCCGTTTTAAACCATAAGTTTAATGATGACTGGAAATTGAATGTAATTGCTGCTGTGCAATCTTATAATAGAGATTATTTTTCAGCAGAGCGACCTGCAGCTAATCCAGCTGGTATATGGAATAGGGCATTAACGCGTTCTGATATCGAGGAGTTTACTTTTAACCAACAGCTTAATTTAACTGGTAATTTTAACACAGTAGGCATTAAACATACTTTATTGGTTGGCGCAGATGCAGATCAGGCTAAAACTAAAACTGGTGGATTTGCATCAACAAACGTTTTACCAACAACAACACCTACATATTACGACAGCGTAAACTTATTAGACCCATCATCATTTAATAAACCAAGTAATTTTAACATGCCAATAACCACCTTACTTACAAATACAGATGCAACAGTATTTAGGATGGGCGGTTTTATACAGGATTTAGTATCCATAACAGAACAATTTAAAGTATTAGCAGGCGTTCGATGGTCTTTCCAGAAAACACCAACAACAACTATTAATACTGTTGCCAGTGGCATAGAAACTAAAGGTACAGCTGTAGATAAAATAGATAAAGCGTTTTCACCAAAATTTGGTTTGATTTATCAACCAATTCCTACAACCTCAATTTATGCAAGTTATTCTAATAATTTTACATCCAACTCAGGCATTGATATAGCAACAAATGGCCCAATGGGTCCATCTATAATCGACCAATACGAAGCTGGTGTTAAAAATGATTTCATAAAAGGTAAGCTAACAGCAAACTTAACGGTATATAAAATTAAAAATGATAAGTTTGCTCAAACTGCTTTGGCAGATCCAACAAAGCGGGAATTTTCTGGAGCAACTGCCAGTGATGGACTAGAAATTGACTTATCAGGTGCTATTGTACCTGGTTTAAATTTTATAGCTGGATATTCTTATAACTATATGCGTTACACATCTACATTAGCAGTTACCGGAATTGTAGAAGGAGAGCGTGTTGTAGGTACAACTAAAAATACTGCAAATGGTACATTATTTTATACTTTTCAGGATGGCAGCATTAAAGGATTAAAATTAGGCACCTCGGTTTTTTATACAGGAGATAGAAATGGTGGAAGAAATACGACTAAAAACAATTCATCAACAGGTATTATTCCATTAACTGCATTTACAACAGTAGATTTTTCTGCTGGTTATACCTGGAAGAAGTTATCTTTATTAGCAAAGCTATCTAACATTACAAATGAGTTGAACTATTTTGTTCACGAAAACTATAGCGTAAACCCAATTCCTCCACGCCAGTTTGTTACCACTTTGGCATATAAGTTCTAGTAACTCTTAAAAAAATGGGAATGAGGTTAGTCTGTAAGCAGGCTAACCTTTTTTATTTATAAAAATTACGTGTTTTAGCCTGTTACGATTAAAGCATTAAATAAGAGCAACTAATAGTAAAATTCCTTAGCTTTGCAGCGCAAAAAAATATGCTTACATTAACAGAATTAAAATCTTTACTGGTCACACCCCAAAAAATTGTTATTACCACGCATCATAAACCAGATGGTGATGCGATGGGTTCGTCTTTAGGGTTATATGGGTATTTAGTTCAAAAGGGACATCATGTTAAAGTGATTACCCCAACCGATTACCCAAGTTTTCTGCATTGGATGCCAAATAATGGTGATGTTTTAATTTTTACCGATGAGAAAGAGAACGCAGCCAAATTAGTTGAAGAGGCTTCATTAATATTTTGTTGTGACTTCAATACCTTAAGTCGTATTAACGAATTGGGTGAATTGGTTAGAGCGGCAAATGCAAAAAAAATAATGATAGATCATCATCTTGACCCTGAAGATTTTGATGATTACAGACATTGGGATATTAATGCATGTGCTGCAGCTCAATTGGTTTACGATTTTATTGTAAATCAACTCGAAGATGGAAAAGGAATAAATAAAGATGTTGCCACTTGTTTATATACAGGTATCATGACAGATTCAGCATCTTTTCGTTTTCCTTTAGCAACGTCAAATGTTTATCGTATTGCGGCAAACTTGATTGATTTGGGTGCCGAACACTGGAAAATTCATCAGTTGGTGTATGATAACGCAAGTGAAGATCGTTTGCGTTTCCTTGGCTACTGTTTATCAAACAAGCTGGAAGTTTTACACGAATTTAATACAGCAGTTATTACAGTTACTAAAGAAGAACTTGCAAAATATCATAGTACTACCGGAGATACAGAAGGCGTTGTTAATTATGCTTTATCAATAAATGGAATCCGTTTAGCGGCATTAATTATCGAAAGAACAGATAAGGTTAAGCTTTCTTTACGTTCTACTGGCGATTTTCCGGCAAATGAAATTTGTAAAAAATATTTTAGTGGTGGCGGACATCGAAATGCAGCTGGTGGCGCATCAGACAAATCATTAACTGAAGTGATAAGTGAGTTTAAATCTATCTTACCAGAATATAAAAGTCAATTAATCGTATAAATAAATAATGAAACCTGCAAAGCAAGCTTCATAACCGATAAAAATCAATAAATAAATAATGAAAAAAGGAATTATTATTCTGTTTGCAGCAACATTAGGCTTAGCTGCTTGTAACAATTACAAAAAAGGTGAAGGAGATTTGCAATACAAAATCCTGAAAGATGAAGGAAAAGAAAAAATCAAAGAAGGTGATTTTGTTAAATTAAACGGTATTCAAACTGTTGAAGGTAGCACTAATGCAGATTCTACATTGGTAAATACTTATGATAACGAGCGTCCTGCTTTTTTCCCGATTAGCAAATCGATGTTTAAAGGTGATTTAGTTGCTGCGTTGAAAATGTTAGGTGAAGGCGATAGCGCATCATTCAAATTGAATTTAGATTCAATGGCTAAATATTCTGGTCAGCCAAAACCTGCAGGTTTAAAAACCAACTATGCAACTTTCACTGTAAAAATCGAAAAAGTATTGCATAAAGTTGCTAACGAAGCTGATTCTACTTTTGAGAAAAAGAAAAGAGAATTCTTTGAAGCAGAATACAAAGGTTTAATTGCAAAAAACAAAGCAAATGAAGCTGCTAAAATCAAAAAATATATTGACGATAATAAGTTAGAAGTTAAATCTACAGCTTCTGGTTTACAATATATTATTGAAAAACCAGGAAATGCAGAAAGAGCTGCTTTAACCGATACAGTAATGGTTGATTATACTGGTCAGTTTACAAATAAAAAAGGTAATGGAACGATTAATGTTTTCGATACATCAAACGAAAAAATTGCTAAAGAAGCCGGCATTCATTCTCCAATGGCTCAATATGCTGCTCGTCCATTAGTTTTAAATCAATTGGCTCCTGGTTTCATTGAAGGTGTTCAATTAATTGGTGTTGGTGGTAAGGTTAAAATCATCATTCCTTCTAAATTAGGTTATGGAGAAAATGGTGGTGGTCCGATAAACCCTTTTACTCCATTAGTTTTTGATATCGAAATCAAATCAATTAAAAAAGGAAGTGCAGCACCTGTTGCAGCTCAACCAATGATGCCAACTCCGGCTCAATAATAAAAAGCTTATATAAATTAGAAAGCCTCGAAATTTTTAAGTTTCGAGGCTTTGTATTTTCAAGGCTTTCGGCTTTAGCCTTTCTTGTTTATCTTTGTAAAATGATTTTTACAGATACCCACACCCATATATATTACGAACAGGATGCAGAAAAACAAGAACTATTGATTCAGCGTTGCTTCGAAAATGATGTTAATCGATTGTTTTTGCCAAACGTAGATGTGGCTTCAATTGCAATGATAAATGATTTAGTGGCAAAATATCCTGATAATTGTTTCGCTATGGCAGGGTTGCATCCCTGTGATGTTAAAGAAGATTATCAGCATCAATTGGACATCATTCACAAAAGTATTTCTGGCAGAAAGATTTGTGCAATCGGCGAGATAGGTATCGATTTATATTGGGATAAAACAACTTTGGCAATTCAGCAAGAGGCTTTTCGTAAACAGATAAATTGGGCAAAAGAATTAAGCTTGCCTATTGTTATACACTGTCGTGAGGCTTTTGATGAAGTTTTCGAAGTTTTGGAACAAGAAAGGGATGAAAAATTGAGAGGCATTTTTCATTGCTTTACAGGGAACGAAGCGCAGGCAAAACAAGCCATTGATTTAAATTTCTATTTAGGAATTGGAGGTGTTGTAACATATAAAAAAGCTGGTTTAGATGTGGTTTTAAGTCAAATCTCTTTATCTAATTTAGTTTTGGAAACTGATTCTCCTTATTTAGCACCAGTTCCGTTTAGAGGTAAACCTAACGAAAGCAGTTATTTGATTTATATCGCTCAAAAGCTAGCCGATATTTATGATGTTTCTGTGGAAGAGATTGCAAGTATAACCACCGAAAACTCAAAGAAAATTTTTGGTGTTTAAGTTTTTCCAATTATTAACTCTTTTTATTTCGTAATAAAACAACCTTTAAAATAGAATCTTTTTACGTTCTTTTGCGGTGAGCAACTTTACCAAACCAAATGAATAAAATTCTTATAATTTACACCGGTGGAACAATCGGGATGATTAACGACCCTGATAATGGCATGCTGGTTCCTTTTAATTTCGAGCAAATTAAAGAAAATGTGCCTGAGTTAAATCGTTTAAATTATCATTTGGATGTGCATTCCTTTAATCCAGTTTTAGATTCATCAAACATGGATCCTGAGATTTGGAAAACATTGGCAGAGCTTGTTTATAAAAATTACGATTTGTATGATGGCTTTGTAATTCTTCATGGTTCAGATACTATGGCATTTACGGCTTCTGCTTTAAGTTTTATGCTAGAAAATTTAAGTAAACCTGTTGTCTTAACGGGTTCGCAGTTGCCAATTGGCGAAATTAGAACAGATGCTAAAGAAAATTTAATTACTGCACTTGAAATTGCTGCAACTAAAGAAGATGGCAAAGCTTTGGTTCCTGAAGTTTGTATTTATTTCGATTCGCAGTTATTCAGAGGAAACCGTTCAATTAAATATAATAGCGAAAAATTTGAAGCCTTTCGCTCTCCAAATTATCCTATTTTAGCCGAAGCAGGTGTTCATCTCCAGTTTTACAAAAACTATATCTTAGAAGCGCATGAAAAAGAATTGATTTTGAGAACAAATTTCAATTCAAATATTGGTGTTTTAAAACTTTATCCTGGAATTACACCTCAAGCTGTTCAAGCCATTACAGATTCTAAAGTTGATGCAATTATTTTGGAAACCTTTGGTTCGGGCAATACCACAACCGCTCAATGGTTTTTAGATAGTTTACGCCAGGCCATTTTAAATGGTAAAATCATCATTGATATTTCTCAGTGCAAAAAGGGTTCTGTGCAGTTAGGTCGTTATGAAACCAGTCGTGAATTGCAAAAAATGGGTATTTTAAGTGGTTATGATCTTACCTTCGAGGCTACCGTTACTAAGCTGATGTTTGTTATGGGCTTGGGTTTACCTGTAACTGAAAGTCGAGTTTTAATGGAAGAGTCTATCCGTGGCGAATTAACTAACGAAATGGCTTAATTTGGCATTATTAACCACATCGATAAAAGTAAAACTTCTGCAATTATGACTCTCATCATTTCGGTTATAATTAATTAGCTCTATTTTTGTTTATAAGGTTAAAGTAATAGTTAAAGGCAGCGGGTTTGTCTTGATACTTTAAACTAAATTCCTGATACTTATAAACATGAAAATAGAACAGATATATACCGGTTGTTTAGCTGAAGCTGCATATTACATCGAAAGTAATGGCGAAGCTGCAATCATCGATCCGCTCAGAGAAGTTTCAACGTATTTAAAAAAAGCAGAAAAAGCAGGTGCAAAAATTAAGTACATCTTTGAAACTCACTTTCATGCAGATTTTGTATCAGGTCATGTAGATTTGGCTGAAAAATCTGGTGCTGAAATTATTTATGGTCCTACGGCTAAAACAGAATTCAAATCGCACATTGCTAAAGATGGTGAACAATTTAAAATTGGTGCATTAACCATTACGGCATTACATACTCCAGGGCATACATTAGAATCTACAACCTATTTGTTAACTGATGAAAATGGTAAAGATTACTGTATTTTTAGCGGTGATACACTTTTTATAGGCGATGTCGGTCGCCCAGATTTGGCCCAGAAAGGGCAACTTACTATGGAGGATTTAGCAGGGATGCTTTACGATTCTTTAAACGAAAAGATTAAGCCTTTGGCTGATGATGTTATTGTTTATCCTGCTCATGGTGCGGGCTCTGCCTGTGGAAAAAGTATGAGCAAGGAAACTTTTGATACTCTAGGGCACCAAAAGGAAGTTAATTATGCTTTAAAAGCGCAAACTAAAGAACAATTTATAACTGAAGTTACGGATGGGATTTTGCCTCCACCACAATATTTTGCTAAAAATGCTGCTATCAACAAAGGCGGTATAGAAAGTATTGATGAGGTATATGAGAAAGGCTTAATTGCGCTAACGCCTCAAGAATTTGAGCATCTGGCAAATCAAACCGGCGCAGTTATGTTGGATACCAGGGACCCTCAAGTTTTCGCAAAAGGTTTTATTCCGAACTCAATTAATATTGGTTTAAATGGACAATTTGCACCTTGGGTTGGGGCTTTAATCACTGATTTAAAACAACCAATCTTGCTAATAACTGACGAAGGCAAAGAGCAGGAAACCATTACCAGATTAACCCGTGTAGGTTATGATAGTTCAATAGGTTATCTCAATGGTGGTTTCCAGCGATGGACTGATGCAGGAAACGAAATTGATACCATAGAATCTATCTCTGCTGAAGACTTTGAAAAAGCATCAAATGAAAATGATATTATAGCCATTGATGTTCGTAAACCTGGGGAATATGAATCTGAGCATTTGGATTTTACTTTAAGCCGTCCGTTAGATTTTATTAACGATTGGACCAGCGAAATCGATCCAAAATCAACTTATTATATCCATTGTGCTGGTGGTTATCGTTCGATGATTGCCGCTTCAATTTTGAAATCAAGAGGGGCAGAGCACGTAATCGATGTTGCGGGTGGTTATGCTGCAATTAAAAACACGGGTTTAAAAACCACCGATTTTGCCTGCCCAAGTAAAGCAATGAAAGTATAAGAGAATGGCCTGTCACATTGAGCCTGTCGAAATTTACAAGTTCTTCGACAAGCTCAGAATGACAACTAAATAAAAACTATTGGCAAATCAAAATCATTACGACGTATTAATTATAGGTGCTGGTCCAATCGGTATGGCTTGTGCCATCGAAGCCAAAAAGGCCAATTTAAGCTATGTCATAATAGAAAAGGGTACTTTGGTAAACAGCCTTTTTAACTACCCAGTGTTTATGACATTCTTTTCCACCTCTCAAAAATTAGAAATTGGTGGGCTGCCTTTCGTAACCATTAATCCTAAGCCTAACAGAAATGAAGCGGTTGAATATTATCGCCGTGTTGCAGAGAAATTTGCTTTAAATATACATCTTTTCGAAAGTGTATTGCAGGTTGTAAAAAATGAGCAAAATGTTTTTGAAATCAATACTTCAAAAACAAATTATACTGCAGCGAATATAGTAGTGGCTACAGGTTTTTACGATATACCACTTTTAATGAATGTACCTGGAGAAGATTTACCAAAGGTTACGCATTATTACAAAGATCCTCATTTGTATGCGTTTCAAAATGTTGTGGTGGTTGGAGCAAACAATTCTGGAGTTGATGCCGCTTTAGAAACTTACCGAAAAGGGGCAAATGTTACCATGGTGATTCGAAGTGGTGAACTTGGCCCACATGTTAAATATTGGGTTCGCCCGGATATTCAAAACCGTATAAAAGAAGGCGAAGTAAAAGCACTTTTCGATTCGGAACTGGTAGAAATTAGGGAAGGTGAAGTTGATATTAAAACGCCCGAAGGAAAAAAAACTATTCCTAACGATTTTGTTATTGCTATGACTGGATATCAGCCAGATTTTTCTATGTTGAAGAAATTTGGTATTGATCTACCAGAGAGTCTTTGCCCATTTTATAACGAAGAAACTATGGAAACGAATGTAAAAGGTTTATATCTGGCAGGCGTTGTTTGCGGTGGATTAGATACACACAAGCTTTTTATAGAGAACTCCCGTGTTCATGCAGAAATGATTGTGAAGAATATAGTTGGGTAATTGATTTGCTAGAAACTTCGAAAGTCTAAATAGATGTTTTGTAGTATAGTCTTATTTCTTCTCCGGATATAAAATTCCAAAACCCTTATACAAACCATTATGCAAAATCGTTAAATGATTTTCTTCAGGAAGCGGGGCAAAGTAAATCTTCAGGTTTTTATGACTTTGCAGAATCTCAGCAAACTTTTTTGCATCATTTTCCATCTGCTTACCTTCTGTGCCAACTGTAATGTAAACATTTGTTTCTTTGGTTAAAGTATTTTCTAAATACTTAGTTGCTTCACTCAGAAGCGATTCGTTATTCCACCATAAACTCGGACTAACAATCATATAATTTGTAAAAAGCTGCGGTTTCTTTAACAGAATTTCTGTTGCCAATAAACCACCAAGCGATTGCCCAATAATGGTGTTGGAAGCATTTGTTCTGTACTTCTTTTGAATAAAAGGTTGTAATTCTTGTTCAATAAATGAAATGAAATTCTCTGATTTTCCTGTTGTTGGGAAATCTTTTAAATCTGCTTTAACAGAAGTTGGAAAAGTAAAGTCTCTTTTTCTGTCAACATTTGCAATGCCGACCAAAATGGATTTAGGCATGGCATCAATCATGGTAAGAAACTGAACTAAGCCAGCAACATGTATGAAATCTTCATTTGCAGAACCATCTAAAAGATAGATTACCGGATAAGTTTTGGAAGAATCAGGCGTGTAACCTTCAGGTAAATAGATGTTAAGTGCTCTGGTTTCTTTTAAAACTTTGGATTCAATGGTTTCAATTTGGCCAATTATAAAGGGTTTTAAAGAATTTTGCTTCTGTGCAAAAGAATTAAAGTTTAAAAAAATTAAAGCGCAAATTAGTATATAATTAAACTTCATTAGTATTTGTTGATTTTGTTAGGCCTTGAAAATACAACTTCCAATTGAGTTTGTTATTTTTATTTCATTGGTATTTTAAGTGTATTTCCAATAAAACTTTCAATCGCCGTTTCTACACTTGGTAAATCTTTTGATGTAATGTAAGAACCTAAAACATGGTTTCTTCCGTTTGGAATGGCAATTTTCTTTTTTAATTCAGGTGCTGTTCCAAGTTGATCAAACATTTTAAGCATGGCATCGATGCGAACAACAGGATCTTGCTCCAAGTCATTTTTGAAATAGTACAGCATTAAAACAGGTTGTTTTACCTTTTGAAAAACATCTTTAGTCATGGTGCTTTCTATAAATTCCTGTAGCTGTACTAAAGACTCTAAGCGATAATTGGTATACCAATATTTCTTGTATTCATCACTTCGTTCATCTAAAACTCTTCTTTCATCGCCGCCTACAACTTTTCTGGCAATTTGCAATCCCCATGGGTCGTTTAGCAACCATGCATTTTTATCATTTATAGCCACATTTGGCGAAATTAAAATCAGGCTGTTAATTTCAGGATAAACGGTTGCAAGTTTTAGTGCCGCCGTTCCACCGGTTGAAGTGCCAACAACGATAACTTTTTTACCTAATTTTTTGCCAATGGCATAAGCCTGCTTACTCGTTTCCCAAAGTTTATCAGCTGTAAAATACTGCATCGGCGCAATAGTATCAATACCGTGATCTGTAAGGCGTGGAAGGTATATGTTTGCCTTTAACTTTTTTGCCAGGTTCAAATGAACCGGGTTTCCTTCCATTTTAGAAGCAGAAAAACCATGCAGGTAAAAAATTGCATATTCGGTTTGCTTATGGGTAGAATCTGCCCAAACAATTTCCGCCTCGTTTCCTAGTTTTATGTGGTGTTTACTTTCTATCGTTTTAATATAATTATCTAGTTCTCCAATATCTGGAACTTTAGTTAATTCTTCGTTATAGAGTGGCTTTTTTGGCTTCGGACCAGCAAAATATGTGCCGACCAGCAAGACTGATAAGCCCAATAAGATTTTGTAGCGTTTTTTCAATGCAATGTTTTTATTAAATGTAAACTTTTATAGGAAATTAACCTAAGTTTGCAATCAAAATTTTTCGACTTAATGCCGGGAATCGAACTGATAAAAAAACCTATAGCAGCTGATATTAAAGCGTTTGAAAAAACCTTTAAAGATTCTATGCACAGCGATGCACCATTGCTTGATAGGATTACCCATTATATTGTAAAACAAAAAGGAAAACAAATGCGGCCGATGTTCGTGTTTTTTGCTGCGAAATTATGCGGTGGAATAACAGAATCAACACATCGTGGCGCAGCTTTGGTAGAACTTTTACATACCGCAACCTTGGTGCATGATGATGTTGTAGATAACGCATATGAACGACGTGGTTTTTTCTCCATCAACGCTTTATGGAAAAATAAAATAGCTGTTTTGGTTGGCGATTACTTGCTTGCGAAAGGTTTATTATTATCGGTAAACAATAATGAACATCGATTGTTACAAATTGTATCAGAAGCGGTAAAGCAAATGAGCGAAGGCGAGTTATTGCAGATTGAAAAGGTTAGGAAGATGGATATTTCTGAAGATTTATATTTTGATGTTATCCGTCAGAAAACAGCCTCTTTAATTGCCTCGTGCTGCGCCGCGGGTGCTGCATCGGCTGGTGCCGATGATGAAACAATTGAGAAAATGCGTTTGTTTGGCGAAAAAGTAGGCATTGCTTTTCAGATAAAAGATGATACATTCGATTTCGGAACAGATGACGTTGGTAAGCCATTAGGCATTGATATCAAAGAGAAAAAAGTAACCTTGCCATTAATTTACGCTTTAAATAAAGCAGAAAAAGCTGAACGTAAAAGAATTATTAATCTGGTTAAAAATCACCAGGATGATTCGATTAAAATTCAGGAAATTATAGATTTTGTGAATGCTAGGGAAGGTGTTTTTTATGCAAATCAAAAAATGCAGGAATATCAAAATGAAGCATTTAATATTTTACATCAATTTGAAGCAGGTGAAGCGAGAACAGGTTTAGAACAACTTGTTTTATATACCACCGAACGTAAAAAATAATGAGCAACGAGTTACTTTTTAGCATAGGTTTTCTTTTATTTATCATACTTATCCTTGCGCTGGATTTAGGTCTTTTTAGCAGAAAAGAGCATGTTGTTAGCTTAAAGCAAGCAGGTATAATGAGTTTAATCATGGTTGCTTTTGCAATAGGCTTCTATTTTATTCTAATCACCGAAGGTCATTTATTACATGGGATTAAAGATTTTGCTCATTTAAAGGAAATCGTAGCTAGGCATCAGCACCACATAACACTTATTCCTGATAATTTTGAGCAAAGCTTAGCTGTTTATAAGCAAAATCTCGGACTCGAATTTTTAACTGGTTACGTTATCGAATATGCCCTTTCGGTTGATAATATTTTTGTTATCGTTTTAATATTCTCTGCATTTGCGGTAGAAGAAAAATATTATCACCGTGTGTTATTTTGGGGTATTCTGGGTGCAATCATTATGCGTTTCATTTTCATTTTTGTTGGTGCAGCATTGATAACAAAATTTGCCTGGATATTGTATGTTTTTGGAGCTTTCCTTGTTTTTACAGGCATAAAAATGTTTTTTAGCAAAGATGAGGATGATAAAATTGATCCTGAAAACCATCCTGTAGTTAAGTGGGCATCAAAAATTTTCGCCATTCATCCAAAATACGAGGGTAAAAACTTTTTCGTAAAAATTAATGCGAAGCGAATGGTTACACCATTATTTTTAGTTTTACTAATTGTAGAATTTACCGATTTGCTTTTTGCAGTCGATTCTATCCCTGCAATTTTTGCGGTAACTAAAGATCCATATATAGTATTTTTTTCTAACATTTTCGCCATCATGGGATTACGTTCCATGTTTTTCTTGTTGGTAAATATCATTCATAAATTTCATTACCTAAAAACTGGTTTAGCTTTTCTATTAACCTTTATAGGTGTCAAAATGCTCGCCCACGTTTACCTAGAGAAATGGGGCTTTACAACGGAGCATTCATTGATTGTTATTTTGGCTATTTTAGTAATTAGTGTTGTCGCCTCGTTAATCTTTCCAAAGAAAAAAGTGCATAAAGTAATATAATTTTTTGAGCCACCTGATTTTTATAAGGTGTTTTCTTGAAAAGCAAAACCTGTGTTTCATTTTATCGTTCATCCTGCTTTTCGTTTTACTCCATTTCATTTCGTGTTCACTTCAAAGGAGGTTTTAAGCTAATCTTTTCTTCGACTTTTTTAACGGTTGCAAAATGCCTAAGCAAAATATACGTTACAGCACCTTCTATCGCTTAATATTTTGTATTTTCAACGAATAAATCAACAACCAAACTTCTATTCATGAAATACCTTTTTGCATCTGCATTACTTTGCACTTCTTTTCTCGTTCAGGCTCAGGATAACTTCGGCGATGTTTTTAACAAAATAAATACTGATGTTCAGCAAAACTCTAAAGCTTATCAAACGCTTAAGTATGAAACAGAAACTATAGGTCATCGTTTAACAGGTTCGACAAATGGAGCAAAGGCGGAGCAATATGCTTTTGATTTATTAAAATCGTATGGTTGTGAAGTTAAGTTTCAACCTTTTGAAGTAGAAAGCTGGGCAAGAAAAACCATTAATTTAGAAATTGGTGCAGATAAAAGTAGTCTTGCCAAAATGAAAGCCGTTACCTTGGCGCACTCACCTGTAAGCTCTGACATAACTGGCGACGTAGTTGATGCTGGCAATGGTTTAGAAGCAGATTACCAATCAAATCCTGATAAGTTTAAAGGAAAAATTGCATTGATTTATCTTGGTGTTTTACCTGGCTCGGCAGCGGGCACAAAATCGCTGCACCGTTCAGAAAAAACAGCTATCGCAACAAAATATGGTGCTAATGGTGTAATTATAATCAATACAGTAAAAGATGGTGTTTTGTTAACTGGTACGGCTTCAGTTACAGGTAAGCTCATACCAATTCCTGCAGTTTGCATTGGCTTGGAAGATGGGATGGCTTTAAAAGAAAAGCTGAAAACACAAGCTCAGGTTGCGCACATTAACATGACTAATTTCTCTGGTTTAATTAAAGCCAGAAACGTGATTGCAACTTTTAAAGGAACTGAAATGCCGAAAGATAAAATCGTTGTTGGCGGCCATTTGGATAGTTGGGACTTGGCGACTGGAGCAATAGACAATGGCATTGGTTCTTTCGCAATTATGGATATGGCCCGTACATTTAAAAAACTAAATTTAAAAACCAAGCGAACAGTAGAATTTGTTTTGTTTATGGGTGAGGAGCAAGGTTTACTAGGTTCTAAAGCGTATGTAGAACAAGCGAAGAAAGCCGGGAATATTGGTCAGGTTAAATTTATGTTAAACTACGATATGACTAACGACCCAAAAGGATTTTCAACCTCAAGAGCGGAGATGAAGGAATTATTTACAGCATGGGGCGCAGATATTGTTAAAATTGATACCGGATTTAAAAATTTATTTAACGCGGGTGCAGGTTTGCACAGCGATCACCAGCCATTCATGTTAGCCGGAATACCTACAGGTGGTGGAGCAGGTGGAAAATTACCAAACAATTCTGGTCCGTTTTACCACTCAGATGGCGACAGCTTTAAACTTGTTGATGAACAAGGCCTAAAAAATACAGTTCGTTACAGTGCCATGTTAACGTACGCATTGGCAAATACACCCAAAATACCAGTAGGTGTACAAGGCGAAGAAGAATTAAGAGCATTCTTAGAAGCTCAAAATTTAAAAGAACCATTGACGATTGCTGGAGAATGGCGTTGGAAATAGATCTTGAAAGATTTATTGACTTTTCCTTCGGGTTGATTCCACAGATTTAGGGATTGCACTGATATTTTGCAATATTTCGAAACGGTATTGCATTGGATCTGTTTTCCCTAAACCCTAAACCCTAAACCCTAAACCCTAAACCCTAAACCCTAAACCCTAAACCCTAAACCCTAATTACCCACTAATATAGCTCTCCAATTGCGAAATGGTTTGTTTCTGATCGGCAATGATATATTTTACCAAATCGCCAATAGAAATCATTCCTTTTACTTCATCATTTTCTACGATTGGTAAGTGACGAATGTGCTTTTCAGTCATTATTTCCATGCATTTGTCGATCGTATCGCTTAATGTAATGGAAATAGGATTAGGTGTCATGACTTCTTCGATCATTGTATCTTTGGATGATTTACCTTGAAGGATGATTTTTCGAGCATAATCTCGTTCAGTAAAAATGCCCGACAGTTTCGCCTCGTCCATAACAAGCACAGCGCTAATGTTCTTATCAGTCATAACTTTTAATGCATCTAAAACTGAAATATTTTTACCAACGGAAATAATGCGGACTTGTTTGGTATCCAGCAGGTGTTTAACTGATTTCATAATTTTGTTTATTTGGTTATAACAATTTATGAAATAATTTCCTGTAAATCAATATTTTATTTTAGAGTAATGAACTTTCATAGAAATTCAATAGGGAGTTATTTAAACCTGATGGTACGAAAAGCCACTAATTTTTTCTATTGGTGCTTGTAGGGACAGCAGGACTGGAATAACATAAGCAGCACGGGTATTGCTTTTCTAAAATATAAAGAAAGAAATTACTCCATAATGTTGTTAATTTATTAGCTATTTTACAATTCACAAACCAGCTTGCGCTGTCATTTATTTGGGTTTCACAAAGCTATGTGGTAACTTTGTATCACATTTAAAAACAATAAATTATGTCATCAGTAGAGACAACTTACATCCCTTACAAAGTTAAGGACATTTCACTGGCAGAATGGGGCCGTAAAGAAATCGAATTAGCCGAAGCAGAAATGCCAGGTTTAATGAGTTTACGTAAAGAATTCGGTCCATCGCAACCGTTAAAAGGTGCTCGTATTGCAGGCTGTCTGCATATGACTATCCAAACAGCGGTATTAATCGAAACATTAACTGCATTAGGTGCCGAAGTTACCTGGTCATCTTGCAATATTTTCTCAACACAAGATCATGCTGCGGCTGCAATTGCTGCTGCTGGTATTCAGGTTTACGCCTGGAAAGGTTTAAACGAGGAAGAATTTGATTGGTGTATCGAACAAACACTTCATTTTGGACCTGAGCAACAACCATTAAACATGATTTTGGATGATGGTGGCGATTTAACCAATATGGTTTTTGATAAATATCCTGAGCTAATTGCAGCTATCAAAGGTTTATCAGAAGAAACTACAACTGGTGTTCACCGTTTGTACGAAAGAATGAAAAACGGAACATTGCACACACCAGCAATCAATGTTAATGATTCGGTAACAAAATCTAAATTTGATAACAAATACGGATGTCGCGAATCTTTAGTAGATGCAATTCGTCGTGCTACTGACATTATGATGGCTGGTAAAGTAGCTGTTGTATGTGGTTATGGCGATGTTGGTAAAGGTTCTGCAGAATCATTAAGCTCACAAGGCGTACGTGTTATTGTAACAGAAATCGACCCAATTTGTGCTTTACAAGCTGCAATGGAAGGTTACGAAGTTAAAAAATTAGCAAATGCTATTAAAGAAGCAGATATTGTTGTAACCACAACTGGTAACTGTAACATCGTTCGCGAAGAACACTTCAGAGCGTTAAAAGATAAAGCGATTGTTTGTAATATCGGTCACTTCGATAACGAAATTGATATGGCTTGGTTAAACGGAAACTACGGCGATACTAAAATCGAAATTAAACCACAGGTTGATAAATATACAATCGAAGGTAAAGATGTTATTGTTTTAGCCGAAGGTCGTTTAGTAAATCTAGGTTGTGCAACTGGTCACCCAAGTTTTGTAATGAGTGCCTCGTTTACAAACCAAACTTTAGCTCAATTAGAACTTTGGACAAACACTGCTGCTTACGAAAACAAAGTTTACGTTTTACCTAAGCATTTAGATGAAAAAGTTGCTCGTTTACACTTAGAAAAAATTGGTGTAGAGTTAGATGTTTTAGATCAATACCAAGCTGATTATATCGGTGTACCGGTAGAAGGTCCTTTTAAAGCAGATACTTACAGATACTAAAACCAAACCCCATGGGGGGCTTATAATTTTATAAAGGGATTTGCATTTTTGCATATCCCTTTTTTATTTTTTAGCCATGAAGATATCTAGCAACATTTGAGCTTATATTTTCTAATATGCCTTATATGGTTGATTTTTTTTGAAAACGATAGTAAAGTAATCCTTTGGGTAAAGCAGTCCTGCTAACCATTTCAATCTTTTTGGCAATGTCAGTGTGAGCTTAATGAAAATCTGCAACAAAAAGTATTTTCATTTTTATCAGGTTTAATTAAGTCATTACAGTAATTCTTTTGTAGATAAAACTTAGATTTGAAAAAAAGACATCAATGAAAAATTTAATATTTTCTTTCCTAATCGGCATGTGTGCAATAGGTGGATTTGCGCAAACAGTTCCAAATCAAAAAGCTTCTTCGAAATTAATTTCCACGCAAATTGTAGAAATTGCCTGTGGCGAGTGTCAGTTCAAAATGAAAGGAAAAGATTGCGAACTAGCTGTTAAAATTGATGGTAAGCCATACTTTGTTGATGGAAAAGGTATTGATGATTTTGGTGACGCGCATGGCGAACATGGTTTTTGTAATGCTGTAAGCAAGGCAGAAGTAACAGGAGAAATTGTTAACAATCGTTTTAAAGCAAAAGAAATAAAGTTATTGCCTACGAAGAAATAACTTATTAAAAAGTTTATAATCTTCTTATAAGTAGGTAAATCTACCTCTCGATAATTAACACATTAGCTAAAAATGTTCTTAAATGTCTTAGGTGGTAAAATTCGTTTGTAACGTATACATATTATCATTCATCAAAAAATCAAACACTTATTAAAACTTTTCTAGTTTAGTTCAAATCCGTTATCTTTACTGTAACGCAATGAACAAAGAAAAGCTAAAATTTTGGTTTAAGCGGGTGGGGTTAGTCGGGTTTTTATTCTTCCTTATTAAAGGATTAGTATGGCTTGTTGTGTTTTATTTTATTGGCAAAAACGTTACTTAAACGTAAACAACATATTCGCCAAAAAATTCCACACAAAAACAATAACAATTGCAAAAAACTTCGCTACATAAAAATTTGTTCCATTTTTACGCTGGTGAAATAGATAAATTATCAGCGTATTTAAAGCCAATCCAATTAAACTCACTGCCAGAAATTTACTAAATTCAGTTCCCCAGTGTGCATTGGTGCTTTGGAAAGTCCATATACGGTTAATTAAGTAGTTGTTAGTTACAGCTAATATAAACCCAATCGCATTAGAAACATATTTATTAATCTTAATCTTTTCTTTGCATAACCATGTTGCTCCAAAATCAATTGCCATTCCGAGCAAACCTGTTAAGCCAAACTTTATAATGCGAAAAAATAAATCCGTATTCATACCGCTAATGTATTTTAACCAAATAAAAATGCTCCAGAACCTGTGGGCGTGTTTTTGAATTTAAAAATTTCCCAGTTAGTTTAGTAATGTGGAAGTAGTTAAACGATTTCAAAACTTCCGCATGGTACTCCTTTTTTAGTTTCGATAACTCTGCTTCGGGTACATAAATTACCAAATCTTTTATAGCCTTATTTTTATCTAAATCTCCATAATTATAAAAGTATTTTACTTCCCCGGGAGCATAAAAATCAAAAGAAAAAGCATCAATATAATTTAAAACAGCAGGTTTTGCCGTAGGATAATTTTCTTTTAACCAGTTTCCTGCATGCATGCCTGATTGATATTTCAAAATTGCAGGGTAGAAGAACACAAAAAGAAATATCATTAAGCCAACAGATAAAAGTGCGCTTCTGGCGATGATGGTTTCGAGCTTTACACCTTTGAAAACTAGAAATGCAGTGGCTAAAGCGATCAGTAAAATACCAATGATTAGATAAGGATTTTCAAATCCGTAGAAATAAGCCAATGTAGAAAGTAAAGCTATTACCAGAATGAAAATTAAATTCTGAATAATGAAGAATGTTTTTAAGCCTTTGCCTTCGAGTTTTCTTAAGTATAAGGCCGTAATAATGGAAAACTGAGGAAAAATAATTAGTATGTAATGTGGCAATTGAAATTTAGAAAGCGAAAAGATTAAAAAGGTAACTGCTGCACTTGCCCAAATCATAATGCTTTCAGGTGCTAAATTTTCTCTGTTTTTATTTTTAAAAAGATTTACAACTGCTGTATAAAATAATATCGACCAAGGCAAGAAAGCCCAAAGCGTGGTATGCAAAAAGAAGGAAATATCGCCTTTACCTTTAATAGGTCCGTTGTTAAAAAATCGACCGAATTGACTATCCCAAAAGAAAAATTTTAATCCAGAAACCCCAGTTCTGTTGAAAACAACTTTCTCGGGATGCATATCAAACTGTGTATAAAGTGCATATAATTCTGGGGTAATAAAAACCAAAATTAGCAATATGGCGATGTACCATTTCGGATTTATCAACTGCTTATACTGTTTGGTAAATAGCCAGTAAATGATAAAGCCTGCAAAAACAGGTATTAGTACAAAAATTCCCTTTATAAGTATTGCACAAGCGGCAAAAAAAGAACCTGCAACAACATGCCAAAAAGAATACTTATGTGCTTTGTAAAAGTGATAAATCGAAGCAAGAGTAAAAGTAGTGATATAAATTTCTGCCCTTACATCAAATGTAGACGTGATAATATGAAGCGCACTTAGAAAAATCAAAGCACTAATAAGTGCGATTTTTTCATCATAAATACCTCTCGCCAATTTATATAAATACCAGGCACCAAGTAATCCAAAAAGAAATGAGGGTAGCTTGAAAGCGAATGATGAAATACCGAAAATTTTAAAAGATACTGCACTAATCCAAAACGTTAAATGTGGCTTGTCTAACCAATCTGCCCCGCGACCATAAAGATTAAACCAATCGTGATGTAGTATGATGTTTTTAGACATGGATGCATAAAGCGCACCATCAGGCTCCATAACACCGCTAAATAGTGCAGGAATACTCGCTAAGGCAAGTAAAACAATTAAAAGTTTATATAAAAAGGTGTCTTTTATCTTCATTTGCTGCAAACAAATATGAGCAAAAAAAAGTCAAATTTATTTAACGTTCCGTATTAATAAAGGCAAAGCCATATCTTTGCGGCATGACAAAGTTATCGGTTAACATCAATAAAATTGCCACATTACGTAACAGTCGTGGCGGCAATAATCCTGATTTAGTTAAAGTTGCGCTGGATTGTGAGGCTTTTGGTGCGCAGGGAATTACGGTACATCCACGTCCCGATGAACGTCACATCCGCTACCAGGATGTTTACGATTTAAAAGCTGCCATTGCTACTGAATTTAATATTGAAGGCAATTGCAAAGAGGATAAATTTGTTGATTTGGTGCTTGCAAATAAACCGGCTCAGGTTACATTGGTCCCCGATGCTGAAGGTCAAATCACATCAAATCACGGTTGGGATACGATTAAACATAAAGATTATTTAAAGGAAATGGTTGCCGTTTTCCAAAAGGAAGGTATTCGGGTTTCTATTTTTGTTGACCCGGTTGTAGAAATGGTAGAAGGTGCCGCCGAAACAGGAACGGATAGAATTGAGTTATACACCGAGGCTTATGCGCATAATTATTTTGGTGATAGAGAAAAGGCTATTGTAAATTACATTGCTGCAGCTCACCATGCAAATCATTTAAATTTAGGTATTAATGCTGGGCATGATTTGGACTTACATAACCTTCATTACTTTGCTCAAAGCATTCCGGGTTTGCTAGAAGTTTCTATTGGACATGCTTTAATCAGCGATGCGCTTTATTTGGGACTTGAAACCACTATTCAAAAATATTTACAACAACTAGTTTAGTTTTTAACCGCAAAGACCGCAAAGGATTGTGACGCAAAGTAACGCAAAGTTAGGTGCTCGGTTGTATTTCAGCTTTGCCTTACTTTCGGGTTAACCTAGTGGTCTTTGCGGTTAATTCTTTAATATATGCTAAAAGGAATTCTCCTTGTTTTTTTTGGTGCCTGCAGTTTCGGCATCCTTTCTACTTTTGTTAAACTTGCTTACCGCGATGGTTATACACTTGGCGATGTTACCGGTGCTCAGGCTTTTTTTGGTGCAGTAATTTTGTGGGTTTTATTTTTCTTTCAAACCAAAACATCAGTTTATAAATCAAGAGAGATTAAAATAAAAACCCCTTGGTGGAAAATGATTTTAGCCGGAACTTGTACTGGGTTAGTCAGTATTTTTTATTACCAGTGTGTAAAGCTGGTTCCCAATTCTGTTGCTATAATATTATTGATGCAATTTATCTGGATGAGTATTTTGATGGAGTATGTCATATTCAAAAAGAAACCAACGGTTATACAATTACTTTCGATTCTTTTAGTTTTAGGTGGAACGGTTTTAGCCAGCGGAATGATAGAAACCAGTATTGAAAGTTTAAATTTAACAGGAATAGGATTTGGCTTGTTGGCTGCAATAGCTTACGCAGGATTTTTAATGTTAAGTGGTAAAATTGGGAATGAATATCCGCCTTTGCAGAAAAGTGCTTTAATGATAACGGGAGCCTGTATCTTAATCTTCATAATTTTCCCTCCAGCATTTCTTTTTAATGGAGCACTAAATGGAAGTTTATTAAAATGGGGATTAATAATTTCAGTTTTTGGAACAGTAATTCCACCATTATTTTATGCTGAAGGTGTTCCTCGTATTGGTACAGCATTAAGTTCTATCTTAAGTGCAGCAGAATTGCCTGTGGCCGTAATGATGGCGGGTTTTGTGCTGCAAGAGCAGGTTTCTTTTTTACGGTGGGTTGGCGTATGTGTGATTTTATCGGCAATGGTTATCCCAAATCTGAAGTATTTAAGGAAGAAAAATATTTAACCGCAAAGTTCGCAAAGTTGAAAGCGCAAAGTTGATTGCTTAATGAGCAACCACAAAAAACACCGAGTAAAGGCACAAAGCGCATGAATTTTTGTACCAATATGCAATGTATTTAATAATTATTAAAATAATCTGCGAATCTGTGGCAAAGACTAAATTAATTACTTTTTGTCTCAGTAAAAATCTCTATGGCCTCGGTGGTAAAAATAATCGTTTTTTCCTTTGCGAAAAACTTAGCGTTCTTTGCGGTTGAAATAAAAATTAAATACCTTTAAAACACAAAACATACACAAATGAAAAAACTTACTTTTTATATTTTATCTATACTTATTATCGGCTTTGCTGGATGTACAACTAAAACCACTATTAACCAGGATGAGGCCGGTTCTGTGATAACAGATTATTTAAAAGCAAACCCTGAATATAAAACGACAAGGTTTAATTTTGGTGAAATAAAATTTAGTAGTAAAAGCGATAAAGCAGATTTAGCAAAATATAAAACTTTAGAAAGTAAAGGAATGGTAACGCTTAGTTTAAAAGAAGCGAATAAGAAATTTTTATCAAAAGATAGTAGTTTCGTTTATCAGATAACTTTAACTGAAAAAGCAAGTCCGTTGGTTTTGAAACAGGATGAGGATAAAGCAACTGTAAAAGTTGTAGAATATGTTTTAGCTGATGAAAAGCCTGTCGATTTTTCTCAGGTTAATTCAAGTACATCGAAAGTAACGGTTTCACTAAAAAAAGTAAATACAGATTTTGCTCCATTTGATAAGGATGCGAGTGAAAACAGCAACTTTATTACTAAAACTTATAAGCTTAAGTTGAGTAAAGATGAGGGTTGGAAAGTTCAAAAATAGTTATTGAGCATTAAGGCTATAATAAAAACAATGCTTTTTTAGCCTTTCTTTTTGGTAAACCAATTTTTAAACTTTTTAAAAATATCTTCTTTTTTAGCTTTTGGCTTTCCATCATGCGTTAAATTATTATCGTAATGGTCTTGCAATTCAGTAGCATATTTTTTGTGTTCCGCTTTTCCCTTATTAAGCAATTTAACGTAGTCTAGAACATTAAAATTTAATGTGCTATTAAACGAAACTGCATGATACTCACTTCGTTTTACGGGCTGATTGTTTACATTAATTTCTGCAGAACCGTTTTCTGAGAAGTAATCAATATGAAAAATTTGTGGATTAAGCTTTTTTAAACGCTTTGTTGCTCTTCTTTCGTTTCTCCATGGATGTTCGTTTTTATAAAGTTGAGCCAATAAATAATCTTTTCTCCAAAGCGTAACCTGGTGCGACATTAAAAAATCAGATTTCCGATTGTCCACTTCAGAAACATTAAATCCTTCAATATAATTGTCGATTGGTTTAGTTTTATAAACATCAGAACTATGCAGTTTCACATGCTTCCAATCGTTTTTAATAGCCTGGTCAAATAGCTCTGTAAAAAATTTCCGATTTACAGGCTTACTTAACCACATATCTTCTTGAAAATAAAGAATGTAATCTTCTTCTATTTTATTTTTTAATAAGAAAGCTAGTCGGTCTGCCCATGCTCCACTGCCCGATTTAATATTCTCAAAGCCATTAATTTTAACATCCAACGCTTCGGTTGCGAAATAATAATTGCCAGGAATTTTAAAATCCCAATGTGCTGAAAAAAAGTAATCAAAGCCTTGGAACAGAAATTCATACCTGTCGCAAGCATGAACTAAAATAGCAACATTGGTTTTTTTTGAACTCATAGAACTTTATGACTCTGATATTTTTCAAAGGTAATAAAACTGCGTTTACAACGCATTCGAATATTACAACATTAGTTCTTTTAAATTAACAATTTTTAAACATAAAAAGAGTGAGTGTATTTGATTTTCTGCATCAAAGTATTAAAGAGGGTTTGAAACTATTTACTACCTTTTAAAACCACACATTTAAAAAGTATTTAAAACAATCGTTTGCTTTAAACAATTATAATTTTGAAGTAAAATCATATCAATTGACCCCTCTCCATAGATGATTTTTACATAGCGTTATGACTTAAAACCATAACGAAATTCCTACCTTTGCGGCATCTTATTATTCACATAGCATGAGCTTAAACATCCACTACAAAGAAGAGTTTCAGAATCGACATATTGCGCCAAATCAAGAAGATACTGAAGCAATGTTGCATACCGTTGGCGTAAATTCGATTGATGAATTGATTGACCAAACTGTTCCGGCAACAATTAGATTGAAGCAGCCGTTGAATTTGCCTGCTGCAAAATCGGAAACTGAATATCTTAGTGCTTTAAAACAAACTTCGTTGTTAAATAAAGTTTTTAAAAGCTTTATCGGGCAAGGTTATTACGATACGATTACTCCAGGTGTAATTTTGCGTAATGTTTTCGAAAATCCGGGATGGTACACTCAATATACGCCTTACCAGGCAGAAATTGCCCAAGGTCGTTTGCAGGCATTATTAAATTTCCAAACGATGGTTATCGATTTAACTGGAATGGAAATTGCCAATGCATCACTTTTAGATGAAGGTACAGCTGCGGCTGAGGCAATGTTTATGCAATATAGTTTGCGTAAAAACCAGGCTGCGAAAAAGTACTTCGTTTCAGAATTGGTTTTTCCACAAACGATAGATATTTTAAAAACCCGTGCTAACCCTTACAGCATTGAACTGGTCATCGGAAGTCATTTGGATTTCATTGCTACTGAAGATTTCTTCGGGGCGATTGTTCAATATCCGGCAGGAAATGGCGAGGTTTTCGATTATAAAAATTTTGCTTCAGAATTACACAATCAAAATATTAAATTAACAGTTGCAGCTGATATTTTAAGTCTAACATTATTAACTCCCCCAGGTGAATGGGGTGCTGATGTTGTTGTAGGTACTACTCAACGTTTTGGTATCCCTATGGGATTTGGTGGTCCTCATGCTGCATTTTTTGCTACTAAAGAAGAATACAAACGTAATATTCCAGGTCGTATTATCGGTGTAACCATTGATAGCCATGGTGATTATGCTTTACGTATGGCTTTGCAAACCCGCGAGCAACACATCCGTAGAGATAAAGCAACATCAAACATTTGTACTGCTCAAGCATTATTGGCCATTATGGCTGGTTTTTATGCTGCTTATCATGGTCCGAAAGGTTTAAAAGCCATTGCAGAACGTACGCATGGTTTGGCCATCAGCTTAGCATCAACCATTAAAAATTTAGGTTATGAGCAATTAAGTTCTGTTTATTTCGATACCATTCGTTTCGAATTAGGCGATTTAAAAGCTGGTATTCAATCGGGTTGTATTGATAACGAAATCAATTTAAATTATTCGGGTAGTGTAGTCAGCATTTCTGTTGATGAAACCACCACCTTTGAAGACGTTGCTTTAATTGCTAAAATATTTGCTAAAGTTAAAGCTATAGCCGCTGATGAAGTTGAGGTTGTAGAAAATGTAGAAACTGTTATTCCGACTGAGTTACAACGTACTTCTGCCTATTTAGCACATCCGGTTTTCAATTCGCACCATTCTGAACATGAAATGTTGCGATATATAAAATCGTTAGAGGGGAAAGATTTATCGCTTTGCCATTCGATGATTGCTTTAGGTAGCTGCACTATGAAATTAAATGCAACTGCAGAAATGATTCCGGTTACCTGGTCTCATTTCGGTCGCATCCATCCATTTGCTCCTGCCGACCAAGTATTAGGTTATTATTCCGTTTTTAACGAATTGGATAAGTGGTTAAGCGAAATTACAGGTTTTGCGGCCATGAGTTTGCAACCAAATGCAGGTGCTCAGGGCGAATACGCTGGTTTAATGGTTATCCGTGCTTATCACCACGATAGAGGCGATTTCCATCGTAACGTAGCTTTAATTCCTGCATCAGCTCATGGTACAAATCCTGCATCTGCAGCAATGGCCGATATGAAAATTGTTGTCGTAAAATCTTTAGAAAACGGCAATATAGATGTTGAAGATTTAAAAGCAAAAGCAGAATTACATAAAGAAAACTTATCCTGTTTGATGGTAACTTATCCATCAACTCACGGGGTATTCGAAGAAAGTATTATCGAAATTTGCGAAACCATTCACGCTAATGGCGGCCAAGTTTACATGGATGGTGCGAACATGAATGCACAAGTTGGTTTAACCAGCCCGGCTAATATTGGCGCCGATGTTTGCCATTTAAATTTGCACAAAACTTTCTGTATTCCTCACGGTGGTGGTGGTCCTGGTATGGGTCCAATCGGCGTGGCTAAACATTTGGTTCCTTATCTTCCTGGTCACACCGTGGTTGATATCGATAAAGGAAAATCCATTTCTGCGGTTTCTTCTGCTCCCTGGGGTTCTGCATCAATTTTGATAATTTCTCATGCTTACATCGCTATGATGGGGGCAGAGGGATTAACCAATGCAACCAAATACGCAATTTTAAATGCAAACTACATGAAAGCCCGTTTGGAGCATCACTATCCGGTGTTGTATTCTGGTGCTCAGGGACGTTGTGCACACGAAATGATTTTAGATTGCCGCTCATTCAAAGCTTTTGGAATCGAAGTTACGGATATCGCTAAGCGTTTAATGGATTATGGTTTCCATGCACCTACGGTTTCATTCCCGGTTGCAGGAACTTTAATGGTTGAGCCTACAGAATCTGAACCTAAACATGAGTTAGATCGTTTCTGTGATGCCTTAATCGCGATTAAAAAAGAAGTAGATGAAGTAGAAAACGGAACTTTCGATAAGATAGACAACCCATTAAAAAATGCACCTCATACAGTTTCAGTAATTACAGCAAACGATTGGGAGCATGCATATAGCCGACAAACAGCAGCTTTTCCATTGCCTTATGTGTTAGAGCGTAAGTTCTGGCCATCAGTTGGTCGTGTTAACGATAGCCACGGCGATAGGTCACTGATTTGTGCTTGTCCGCCGGTAGAAAGTTATTTGGAAGAAATAGTACCTTAGTATAATAGATTCATTCAGAGAGTTTTAATTCTTGGTTGTTCCTTTTTAGGGTTTGCCAAGAATTAAAAATCTTTCTGGCAGTTGGCATTGTTTTTGCATTTATCATCCAATAAAATATATTGATAATGAAAAAGATAATTTGCCTGATTGCATTGAGTGCAAGTTGTTATACAGCTCTAGCACAGTATGTAGAGCCTGAAAAAGCAGAAAAAGATGAGATAAAAAGAAAAGCTAGTGAAGTTATAACTTACCCTTCAATAAAATTCGATTCATTACAAACTAAAAATGCATTGATAGAAGGAAAGGGAAAAATAACTGGGGTTGCTTTTACACGTCCGAGGAGTACTTATGGGGCAAATAATCCCCCAAGAAAAATTTTAGCGACAAAAGTTAAAATTCGACTCTATCCTGTAACACCTTATTTTGAAGAATATTATAAGCTATGGAAAGACAAAAGCAAAAATAATCCCAAGAAAAATAAATATGTATTAATGGCTGATAAAGCTTTACGTTTACGATTAGAAGCAATAACCAATAGTTCAGGCGAATTTACTTTTCCCAATATGAAGCCAGGTAAATATTATTTATGTACAAACGTTGAATATTCTCTTGATTACAGTGTTAAAGAATATGCAGGAAGTGGTTATGGTACCTACGGAACAATAGATTATTATAAGTCAGAAAATTATGGCAAAGGCTACAATGATTTTTTAGAGGGGTTTGTTGAGGTAAACGCAGATGGTCAAACTGCGATGATAAATTTGAAAAATTAAAATTTATAGAAAAATATTAAATCAATAAAAATTAATTTATCTGCAAGTTTTGTAAATTCATTTTCATAAAGCTTGCAGATTTTTTATTTAAGCGGTTTACTATCCCCTCTGGAGGTGGCAAGGGGGAGGAGTTTAAACATTAGGTTGGTGTCTTCACGAATCAATCATCTGCAAGTTCTATGAATTCATTTTTATAGAACTTGCAGATTTTTTTTTGGAAATGAATGTTCTGTTTTTTATCGGGAATCGCAGTCCCGCCATTCACTATAATTCCCGAAGAAAACTCGGGGCTGCCGCTACTGTCAGGTTTAAAAACAAAGGTTGGTTAATAGCCTAAACATTAACTATACATTGCAATACTGATCTTTTCTTGCAAATCGCTATCTGCACCATGTATCCCCCTCTGGAGGGGGCAGGGGGAGGATTTTATTTAATATTCTTTTAAATATTATACCTCAAAGATTTTAGAATTTAAGCTTACAGTTTTTGGAAATGAACGTTCAGTATTTTATCGGGATCTGCAGTCCTGCCATTCGCTGTAGCCCTCATTGAAAAAATTCGGGGCTGTCCGCTTCTGTCAGGTTTAAAAACAACGGTAATAGCCTAAACTATAACAATTAATTATTGATAGGAAAATCAGAGCCTTATTTAAACTCTCCAAAATGCCATAAATTGCCAGCTGGGTCATGCAAGAAACACTCATTACCCCAATCTTCATATTTGATTGGCGATAGTTTAACCTTATATTTAGTTGTTAAATCCAAAGCCGATAATTCATTGTAAAATCGATTCACATCATCAACTTCCATAAATATCATGGTATTTTCAATCCAATCTTTTACATAGGCATCTTGCAAATAGAAAGCCATATTCCTAGTTTTAAAAACCGACATTTGGTTGCCTAAGGTAACTTCTTCAAAACCTAAGTCACGGTAGAAATTTCTTGATGTTTCAAAGTCTTTAGCGCCTATAAAAGGCCGTATTGATTTTGCGTTGTGGTTCATTCTTGACTAAATTATACAACTAAGATAGGCGGTTTTTTTTGCATCTTAAAACTCGAAATAGCAGCACAACATTAATTTTTTAAACGGGATTGAAATGGTATCATTTTTTGTTACTAATTTTAAAGTTTTCAATAATGTCGTTAACAAAAAATATTAAATGTAAAGCCCGACTACCGACAATTTAATTTGTGAATTTGCTTTCCAGAAACTCCGTAACAAATTTATATTTAAATACATTAAACCTTATTGCTATAAACACAGTCAATTAGATTTAAACAAAATCCGACTATTTTTGAAAAAGTTAACATAGGTCAATAAGAGAATGTCGGTTGTTAATCTATATTTGTATCACAAAATTAAAAAACCAGAAAATGAAATTAAAAATCTCTTCAATCTTTTTATTAGTTGCAGTTGTGTCTTTATCAGCTTTTACGACTATTAAACCAGTTGCTTACACAGTAGATGCAGCAAAATCAACCATTACCTGGATTGGTAAAAAAGTAACTGGTTCTCATAATGGAACAATTGCTTTACAGTCAGGAACTTTAAACGTTGATGGTAAAAAAGTAACAGGCGGTACTTTCACTATTGATATGGCCTCTCTTAAAGATGCTGATGGTAGTGCTAAATTAGAAGGACATTTAAAAGCAGATGATTTCTTCGGTGTTGCTAAATTCCCTACTTCAACTTTCGTAATTACTAAAGTTGCAGGCTCAGGTACTAATCTAACAGTAACAGGAAATTTAACAATCAAAGGTATATCTAAACCATTAAGCTTCCCTGCAACCGTTGCAGTAAATGCTGATGGTACAGTTTCTGCATTAGCGGGTAAAATTACTGTAGATAGAACTAAATATGATATTCGTTACGGTTCAAAATCTTTCTTCGATAGCATTGGCGACAAAGCAATTGACGATAACTTCGAATTAGCTGTTAAATTAGTAGCTAAAAAATAATTTTCCACGTCTCGGAAAAATGTTAAAGGTCTCGATGGAAATCGGGACCTTTTGTTGTTATATATTTTTTATCATGTAAGAAATTTGAGCTTCATGTAAGCTTACATTATCTTAAATCTTATATGGTTATAATTTTTTAAACTTTAACATTTTCGAAAAGCAGTTGCAGTATAATTATGCAAGGCTGTTCCTGCACTCCGCTAAATCTTTTAGCCGCTCATTCCTTACCCTCAAAAAAAGCAAAGCTAAAAGGATACCACTGCGTTCGGGTTTAGGAATCGACAAAACTGCAACAAACTCAGATTGAAAATTTGTCTAACCCCTTAGCGCTTTATATATTTCCGTGAGCTAAAGCTAGACGGCAATGAAATTAAAATACGATTGATTTTTCTGCTTTGGTCTTTAGTCTTCCATCTTTGGTCTTTCCCTTTTACCTATCTAATTCTAAACCCGCCATCAACCTCATCAACAAAACCTGTTGCTTGCTCTTTGCTATGGTAAAACAAACATTCCCAGTTTTCGGCTGCGGCTCTTCTGCCAAATTCTTTACGTAACTCCATCGCTTTACGACCGTCGAAATCGTATTTGGCGATAAAGTTTTTAATTAATTCGCTTGGTTCTGGCAAAACATCGCCACCAAAAAATACTTTTTGATTGTCTTCTGTTAAAATAAAAACCTGGTGGTTTGGACAATGTGCTCCGGTAAATTCAAAAGCAATTGTTTCGTTTAAATTCCCATCTCCTTCAACAAACTTCAATTGTGCATTGCGTTGTAAAAACTCAAAAATACCAGTGTGGTAAGATGAAGAAGAGCTACTAAAAGCAGTTTCCCATTCCCCGCGATTGATGATATACTCTGCGTCGGGGAAACTTAGTTCCGTTTTATCAGCCATTTTATGAATCATTCCGCCAGAATGGTCGTAATGTAGATGCGACATTAAAACTTTGGTTACATCACTCGGGTCGAAACCAGCATTTCGAATGTTTTTGTGCAAAATTAATTCGCCGTGGTCATCACTAAAACCTAATCCTGTATCAAAAAGAAACAGATCGTTTTCTAGTTCTACCAAAAATGGCTGAACATTAATAAATAAGGATGCAGGTCTATCTTTAAAATTATGAATAGCAGAATCAAAAGGAATAAATTTTTTTGTAGCATCAACAGAATAGGTTCCTTCAAATAGGGTGTGAACTTGCAAAATGTAAAGATTTAATTTGTTATGCAAAGTTAACAATCTATTTGTTTATTCGTTTTGGCATAAGTATTCTAATCTCCTTTTTACTTATTGATGATTTCAATATGGCGGTATTCTGTATTGTAGTAATGAAATTACGAATACAATTTAACCCGCTGATGCAAAGTCTTTCAAGTGTCTTGCATTTATTTTGCTTAAATCGTCTGCATTTAAAATGTATATTTACTGTTCGGAGATAGAATAAATGGGAAAAAGATGGGTTAAAGCATCAGATTGTAGTGATGAAACCATAGCTAAAATTACAGAACAACTTAATATAGATCGCTCGCTTGCTCAAATATTGGTTCAAAGGAATATTTGTGATTATAATTCGGCAAAAGATTTTTTCAGACCTGATTTAGATCATCTTCATAATCCATTTTTAATGAGGGATATGGATGTAGCCATTGAAAGAATAGAAAAAGCTCTTGCTACGCACGAAAAAATTCTGATTTACGGAGATTATGATGTTGATGGAACGACTTCTGTTGCATTGGCCTATAGTTTCTTCTCTCAACTCACACAAAACATAGAATATTATATTCCAGATAGGTATTTAGAAGGTTACGGAATTTCTACTGCAGGAATAGATTACGCAAGTGAAAATGGTTTTACGCTCATTATTGCCTTAGATTGCGGTATAAAATCCATCGATAAAATTGATTACGCAAATGGTCTGAGAATAGATTTTATCATTTGCGATCACCATATACCTGGTGATGAACTTCCAAAAGCAGTTGCGATTTTAGACCCAAAACGTAGCGATTGCGAATACCCGTTTAAAGAACTTGCCGGCTGTGGAATTGGTTTTAAACTGGCGCAGGCTTATGCGCAAAAGCATAATTTACCTAAAGAAACTTATTTGCAATATCTCGATCTGGTAATGGTTAGCATTGCTGCCGATATTGTACCAGTTGTTGGCGAAAATAGAATTTTGGCTTATTACGGCATTCGAAAACTCAATACAAATCCTTGCGAAGGCTTGCGGGCATTAATGGAAGTTTCTGGTAAAACCGAAAATTACACTATTACTGACGTGGTATTTACTTTAGGTCCACGGATTAATGCCGCCGGTAGAATCGACCATGCCAAACACGCCGTTGCCATGCTGCTGTGTCAGATAGATGGAAATTCTCTGGAACAAAGTGTAGAAATTAATCTTAAAAATATCCAGCGTAAAACTTACGACCAGGATATTACCCGAGAAGCATTAGCATTGATTGGTGATAGCGAGATTCTAATCAACAAGAAAACAACTGTTGTTTTTAACGAAAACTGGCATAAGGGTGTAATTGGTATTGTCGCTTCTCGTTTAACCGAAAAATATTATCGCCCAACAATTGTGCTTACAAAGTCTAATGGGCTTGTTGCAGGTTCTTGTCGTTCGGTTGCTGGTTTCGATTTATATGAAGCATTAAGTGGTTGCGCAGATTTATTGGATCAGTATGGCGGGCATAAATTTGCAGCAGGTTTAACCATGCAGCAACATAATGTAGATGCTTTTGCTGATAAATTTGAGCAGATTGTTTCGGCATCGATAACCGAAGAACTTTTAACGCCAATGATTAAAATTGATGCAGAAATTGAACTATCTCAAATTGATGGAAAATTTTATCGTGTTTTGGCACAAATGGGGCCATTCGGTCCAGAAAATATGGCATCTATTTTCGTCACACATAATGTTTATCTTACCCAAAGTGCTATGGCAGTAGGTGGGAATCATTTAAAAATTAATATAAAACAACAAAATTCGAGTATTTTTGAATGCATTGGGTTTGGATTAGCGGATTATCAAAATCTTTTACAACCAAAAGTTCCTTTTTCTGTTTGTTATACGATAGAAGAAAACATTTGGCGTGATAAGAAACGCTTGCAGTTGAATATTAAAGGAATTAAAGTTAATTAACAAAATTCTAATGTCATCCTGAGCCTGTCGAAGGGCATTTCGAAAGGCTCAATGTGACAAGCAGATTTAAAAATACAAGATTTGAATTGCTAAATCTCAAATCAAAAATCGTAAAAATGAATGATATTAAGAGCCGAAAATCTGGTTAAAAAATATAAGCAACGTACTGTTGTTAATGATGTTTCTTTTAATGTAAGCCAGGGAGAAATTGTTGGTTTGCTTGGTCCAAACGGTGCCGGAAAAACAACTTCTTTCTATATGATAGTTGGTTTAATTAAGCCAAATGGAGGTAGAATATTTTTGGAAGATGAAGATATTACCGAAGATGCAATGTATCGTCGTGCGCAAAAAGGCATTGGTTATTTAGCGCAGGAGGCTTCAGTTTTCAGGAAACTAACAGTTGAAGAGAATATTCTTGCCATTTTGGAGATGAGCAAAATGAGTAAGGAGGAACAGAAAGATAAGCTAGAGGAGTTGATTAATGAATTCAGTTTGCACAAGGTTCGTAAAAACCGCGGAGATTTATTGTCAGGTGGTGAGCGCCGCCGTACAGAAATAGCCCGTGCTTTAGCAGCTAATCCTAATTTTATTTTATTGGATGAACCTTTTGCAGGTGTAGACCCGATTGCAGTTGAAGAAATTCAAAGCATTGTAGCAAAACTTAAACACAAAAATATTGGCATCCTGATTACCGACCACAATGTACAGGAAACACTTTCCATTACAGATAGAGCTTATTTACTTTTCGAAGGGAAAATTTTAGAACAAGGTGTGCCTGAAGTTTTAGCTGAAAATGAAATGGTTAGAAAAGTTTATTTAGGCTCTAACTTTGTATTGAAGCGTAAAACATTTGATGTTTAAATTGAAAGTATGGCAATCGTAAACTCAATTTTTACCTGGTTAATGAAAAAGCGAATTCATCAGATTGAGCTTTTTATGAAATATCCTTATGATGTCCAGGAAGAATGGTTTCATAACTTAATTGATAGTGCTGAAAATACTGAATGGGGCAGGAAATATGATTATAAAACCATTCTAACAACACATCAATATCAGGAAAGGGTTCCGATTCAAAATTACGATACACTAAAGCCATATATAGAGCGTATGCTTAATGGCGAACAAAATATTCTATGGCCATCAGATATAAAGTGGTTTGCAAAATCATCAGGAACCACCAGCGATAGAAGTAAATTTATTCCTGTATCAGAAGAATCTTTAGAGGAATGCCATTTCAAAGGTGGTAAAGATATGCTTTCTATTTATTGTAATAACAGGCCTGATAACCAAATGTTTACAGGAAAAGGTTTAGTTTTAGGTGGCAGCCATCAGGTTAATCAACTAAACGAAGATTGCTTTTATGGTGATTTATCGGCTGTACTAATAAAAAATCTTCCTATCTGGGCCGAATATTACCGAACTCCTGATATGGCTATTGCATTAATGGATAATTATGAAGTTAAGATGGATAGAATGGCCGAAGCAACAATCCAGGAAAATGTTACCAGTATTTCTGGCGTACCAACATGGACCATTGTATTGGCAAAAAAGGTACTGCAATTAACAGGTAAAAGCAATTTATTAGAGGTTTGGCCAAATCTTGAATTATATGTTCATGGTGCGGTAAACTTTGCGCCATACCGAGAACAGTTTAAACAACTTATTCCATCAGATGACATGTATTATTTGGAAACTTATAATGCATCCGAAGGTTTTTTCGGTATTCAGGATCAGGATAATTCTGAAGAAATGCTCTTGATGCTCGATTATGGTATCTTCTATGAATTTATCCCAATGGAAAATATTGGTGATGAAAATCCTAAAGCATTATTATTAGGCGAAGTCGAATTAAATAAAAACTATGCAATTGTAATTTCTACAAATGGTGGTTTGTGGAGATATATGATTGGAGATACCATTCAATTTACTTCATTATCGCCTTATAGGATAAAAATAACAGGCCGAACGAAACACTTTATAAATGCCTTTGGCGAGGAGGTAATTATTGATAACGCAGAGCAGGCACTTACAAAAGCATGTTACGCTACGGGTGCCGAAATTAAAGATTATACCGCCGGACCAATTTATTTTAAAGACGGAAAAGCAGGTGGCCACGAATGGATTATTGAGTTTGATAAGCAACCTGATAATTTCGAAAAATTTATTGATGTAATGGATAAAACGTTACGGGAAATAAATTCTGATTATGATTCAAAGCGATTCAAGGATATGGCTCTATGCCGCCCAAAAGTTCATAATGCGCCTGCAAATACATTTTACGATTGGTTAAAAGCTAAAGATAAGTTGGGTGGACAACACAAAGTTCCACGGCTGGCGAATGAAAGAAAATATCTTGATGATATTTTGAAGATGATGAAATCAAAGGTTTAGGTGTTTATCACAAATTAAATCGTTAAGGTATAAATTGCTGAACATGAAATTAAACAGACAGAAAATATTGGATTTCTTTAAAAAATCGGAAAGTAAAGCATCTGTGATAATTAAAGATAAAGCTCAAGCAAGCCAAACGATTAAAGAGGCATTGGGTAAAGCGGTTACAAATAAGAGTGATCTTGATGGCGTGTGGTCAAAAATGGTTTTACTCTTCGCTGTTGCCAAAGATTATGTTAATGGCGATTATACCGAACTTCCTAAGCGCTCAATTATAGCTATTCTCGGTGGATTGATATATTTTCTTTCTCCTATTGATGTAGTACCAGATTTTATTCCAGTGCTAGGGTTTGTTGATGATATTTTTATATTAAATCTTGTTTATAAGCAAGTACTTAAAGATTTGGAGAAATATAAAATCTGGAAAGATGCTCAAACTAATTTTATAGAAGATGTTGAAAGAAGAGGAATTTAGCTTGTTCGAGTGGTTAAATCAACATCTTTTAACCTGCCCATTTAAATCTCACTTTGGAATCGATTGTCCAGGCTGTGGCTTTCAACGTTCGGCTATAGCTTTAGTAAAAGGCAATTTTATAGATTCTCTCAAATTTTATCCTGCAACATTTCCTTTAATTTTTCTTATTGTTTTTACATTAATTCACATTAAGATCGATTTTAAGTTTGGTGCACAGTTTATAAAAATCCTGTTTATAGGTATTGTGGTAATTATCTTAATCAATTACATTTACAAAATATACAATCATCAACTATTAAACTAAATCTAAATTTATGTCTGAAGAACAAGGAACACCACAAGAAAATCAACCAATAGAGCCAGTAAATATACCTCCTGTTACACCACCACCATTTCAACAACAACCACCTTTTGGTCAGTTTGGCGGAGGAATGGGTTACCAAAACCTACCAAATTCTACAATTGTTCTGGTTTTAGGCATTCTGTCTATAGCATTTTGCTGTTGTTATGGTATTTTAGGCTTAGTTCCTGCTATAATTGCTTTAGTTTTAAGTAAAAAAGATAAAAATCTATATTTAGCAAATCCATCAATTTATAGTTTAAGTTCATATAAAAATTTAAACGCTGGTAGAATATGTGCAATTATTGGTTTAATTCTTAATATACTTTCTCTTATTTATTATGCTGTAATTTTAATTTTATTCGGTACTGGTATGATGAGTGATCCACAGAAAATGCAAGAATTTTTAAAAGGACTTCAATAAAAGCTTAATTTAATTTTACCTTAAAAATATAAATCGAATGGCTCATGCTGTTCGATTTTCTTATTTTTGTAGTCTGAAATTGTAAATAAAAAACTAACGATAATGTATCCAGAATATTTAGTAGAGCCAATGCGTAAGGAATTAACTAACGTAGGTTTTGAAGAGTTAAAGAATGCACAAGAGGTTGATCAAGCTATTAAGGGCGAAGGAACTGTATTGGTTGTTGTAAATTCTGTATGTGGCTGTGCTGCAGCAAATGCTCGCCCGGCGGCAAGAGCAGCAGCAGCACACGAAAAGCACCCTGATAAATTAGTAACTGTTTTCGCAGGTATGGAAAAAGAAGCTGTAGATCAGGCTAGAAACTATATGATGCCTTTCCCTCCATCTTCGCCTGCAATGGCATTATTTAAAGATGGTAAATTAGTTCACATGATTGAGCGTCATCAGATTGAAGGTCGCCCTGCACAAATGATCGCTGATAATTTAATTGGCGCTTTTGAGCAGTATTGCTAACACATATTAAAATGATTACACAGATTTAGCACCTCTAATCTGTGTAATCGTTTTCTAAAAATCTTTATTGAGTAACTTTTCCAACTCACCAAAAGAAACATTCATTCTTACTCTGCCTTGTTTAGCATAAGATATTTCTCCTGTTTCTTCCGATATAATTACAGCTACAGCATCAGTAGTTTCCGAAACACCAATCCCTGCCCTGTGTCTTAAACCGAATTGCGATGGCAACTGATCATTATCTGTTAGTGGCAAAATACAGCTCGCACTTTTTATTTTATTTTCTGAAATAACTACGGCACCGTCATGCAACGGACTATATTTTTGAAATATGCTTTCGAGCAGTCTTTTGGATATTTTAGCATCAACAAGTTCACAGCTATTGGCAAAAAATTGTTCATCATAAAACTTCACAAAAACAATTAATGCCCCTGTACGGGTTTTTTTCATGGTTTTGCAGGCATCAATTATAGGTTTTATCCGGGTTAAATTATTTCTTTCTATTTCTTTTCTACCAAATAAATAACCCCACCAAGCTTTGTTTTTCTGTAAAAAAGCATTCTTGCCAATGAGTAATAAAAAACGCCTGATTTCGGGGTGGAAAATAACAATCAGTGCAATAATGCCCACACTCATAAATTTCTCAATGATTGTTGTTAGTAAATCCATATTCAAGGCTTTCACAATCCAGTAAAAAACCGTGATGATGAACATACCCACTAATAAATTTACAGCGAGAGTATTGCGAATAAGTGTATAAACATAATAGATTAATATTGCCACAAGAACAATATCAACGACATCAGTTACAGATATTTTAAGAAAATCGAAGTCAAAACCTTTCATTATGGGCAAGATAGCAAATGTTTGATAATGGTTAATTGTTTGAACTGTAAAAATTGGTTAATTGATACAGTTAAATACTTATTTATTTTTGAGAATTGAATTGCGCAAAGCATTAAGTTTATTTGTTAATTAATCAAGCTTGAGTCTAAAATAAACATATTCTTCGTCATTTATATATTCAAGTTCTAAAGCTCCGATAGTGTGATTAACCGTTTCGATTGCACTTGAATAAGAAATCGTATAAAATGAGCTTTTTCTTTTTTTGTAATTCTGGCAGAACCTTCAGCTAAGCAATCACCGATGCTACTAGCCGCTCTTTTTGGCTGAACTTGATAATCCAAAAATTTCTTCTTTCGGAAATTTTCGAACTAAAACATAAATTTCTTTTCGAAACATTCTGGCTTTTTGCCAGGTAACTGGTTTTTCAAATGAACATGCATCATAATTAAGTTTAAATCATTAGATGTAAGTTTACAATGGGGATGTTTAATGTGAATTTAAAAAATTAATTCTTAGAGCCTGTTTAAAATTTATCTAATAATTTATTTATGCTTCTTTTCGGCTGCAACATCGTTAAATATTTCGAGATAAGCTGGCTATCTCTACAACATTTGCCTTGTTTCGCTCAAAAAATAAGCGATAAACATTTTCACAATATAAATTCAAATAGGTTCTAAGTTAATTAAACAAATCAACAATTAATCAGTTCAAACGATTAACCAATTACGCATTTAATCTTTCAACCAGTTTCACACATTCTATCGCCTCCTTAACATCATGAACACGTAGTATTTTGGCGCCTTTTTGTAAAGCTATTGTGTTTAAAACAGTTGTTCCGTTTAAAGCTTCAGCGGTAGAATTTTCCAAAACTTTATGAATCATTCCTTTTCTTGAAAAACCGACTAATACAGGTAATTTGAAAACTTTAAAATCTTGCATCTGGTTTAAAAGTTTATAGTTATGGTCGATGGTTTTCCCAAAGCCGAAGCCAGGGTCAATAATCACATCATGAATTTTTAGTGCTTTTATAACTGCAATTTTTTTAGCTAAATAATCAATAATATCAAGCAGTACATTTTTATAAATAGGATTTTGCTGCATGTTTTGCGGTGTTCCTTGCATGTGCATCATAATGTAAGGAACCTGTAATTTAGCTATAGTTTCGAACATCTTCTCATCCATGCTGCCTGCTGAAATATCATTAATAATGTGAGCGCCAGCCGAAATTGTTTCTTCAGCAACTTTTGCTCTAAAAGTATCAATAGAAATAATAGCTTCGGGCATCTGCTTGTTTAAGGCCTCTACAATTGGTATCAGCCTTGCAAGTTCTTCGTTTTCAGAAACATCATTTGCACCTGGTCTTGAAGAATAACCGCCGATATCAATAAAAGAAGCACCCTCATTTAAAAATTGTTCCGTTTTTTTTAATGCTTCATTAATAGAATTCGTTCTGCTGTTGCTATAGAAGGAATCTGGTGTTATATTTAGTATACCCATCACTTTTGGCCTACTCAAATCAAAAATTTTTCCTTTTATATTCAGGCTTTGCTTTGCTTCAAAAAAGTTTTTTTCTGCCATATTAAACCCTTTCGGGATTTGGTTTTCGCTTTAAAAATGTATCTTTAGCTTTTGTTTTTTCGATACAAAAATACATTAAAACTAAATAATTATTGGCCTTGACACAAACAAATACCGCTACCGAATTTGATGATGTGATTGCAGTTTGCAGATCCTTATTCTTAAAAAAAACTAAAGATTATGGTACCGCATGGCGCATTTTAAGGCCAAGTTCCATTACCGATCAAATTTTTATTAAAGCACAACGCATCCGCACCTTAGAAGAGAAAAAAGTGAGCTTGGTGGGTGAAGGGATTACTTCCGAATATATTGGTATTGTAAACTACTGTGTTATCGCAATGATACAGCTAGAGCTAACTGAAAAAGACCCGAATGAATTATCTTTCGATTTCGTTAAACCTTTATTTGATGCCAAAATTCAGGAAACAAAAGATTTAATGTTTGCTAAAAATCATGATTACGGAGAAGCTTGGAGAGATATGCGTATTAGTTCATTAACGGATTTAATTTTAATGAAAATTTTCCGTGTTAAACAAATTGAAGATAACGAAGGACAAACATTAGCTTCGGAAGGCGTAAATGCAAACTACCAGGATATGTTAAATTATTCGGTTTTTGCATTAATTAAATTAGGCATAAAATAGATGAAAAATATAGCATTAACCTTTTCGCGGATTTTTGTAGGTGTATTATTCATGTTTTCAGGATTGATAAAAGCAAACGATCCTTTAGGTTTTGGGTACAAACTACAGGAGTATTTCGAAGTTTTTCATATGGACTTTTTAGGCCCTTTTTCAACAGGAATTGCTATCTTGCTTTGCACACTCGAAATCGTTTTAGGTGCAATGCTCTTATTTGGCTTTTGGGGTAAAAAAGTTTCATGGGGATTATTGTTGTTAATCATTTTCTTTACTTTATTAACTTTCGTTTCTGCCTTTTTTAAAGTAGTAACCAGTTGTGGTTGTTTTGGCGATGCCATTCCATTAACACCTTGGCAGTCTTTTAGTAAAGACTTGGTTTTATTGGTACTCATCTTATATATTTTTCTCAATAAAAACTTGATTCAACCTGTTTTCAAAACGGCCCAAGCGCAGCGAAATATATCGATGGCTGTTATCGTAATATCTCTGTTGTTCGGTTTATATACGTACAATTTTTTGCCTGTTATAGATTTTCTCCCATATAAAGTTGGGGCACACATTCCTTCCTTAATGGTTATACCTCCGGGAGAAAAACCTGATGAGTTTCAAATTATATATCATTTAAAAAATAAAGCTACAAAAGCTGAAAAAGATTTAAGTGATAAAGAATACCTTAAAACAGAAATATGGAAAGATAATAATTGGGAAATTATTGGAGACCCTACAAAAACGCTTATTAAAAAAGGTTACGATCCTAAAATTAAAGATTTAATCATAACCGACGCTTCAGGAACGGATTACACCAAAGAACTAATTGAAAATCCATATTACAGTTTGGTTTTTGTTGCGTACAACCTAAAAGATGCAAACACAAAAGCAATCGGAGATTTAAATGCATTAGCTTTAAATGCTACACAGCAATTTAATATTCGAAGTGTTTTACTTACCTCAAATTCTGCAAGTGATGCTGAGAAATTTATAAAAAAAAATAACCTGTTCTCAGAAATTTTTTATGCTGATGCCGTTCCTTTAAAAAGTATGGTTAGAGCAAATCCAGGTGTAATGCTTTTAAAAAATGGAGTAATTATAAATAAGTGGCATTTTCATAATGTACCAAACTTTGAACAGTTAAGTAGCAAATACTTCAGTAAATAAAATGTTGGGTTACGCAATAAAAAAACTCTTGTACGGATTGCTGGTTATGGCCGGTGTGGTATTGGTTGTTTTCTTGTTATTTAATATTTTGCCAGGCGACCCTGCCAGAATGACGATGGGTCAGCGAGCCGATGTTCAATCGCTGGAAGCTGTTAGAAAGGAGTTTGGTTTAGATAGGTCAAAGCCAATGCAATTTGTATTATATGTAAATGATTTATCGCCAATAAGCATTCTGGATAATGATAGTACTACACAAAAAAAGTATCACTACTCAAAACTTTTGGGTTTTAATAAAGAAGTATTGGTTTTAAAATGGCCATATCTTAGAAGTTCTTATCAAACGAAACGAGATGTTACGGCAATACTTTCAGAAACAGTTCCAAATACGTTTATTTTAGCACTTACCGCAATGATATTTGCGACAATTATTGGTGTATTTTTAGGTGTAATGTCTGCGGTTTTTAAGGATTCTTGGATAGATAAATCAGCAAATGCTTTTGCAATTCTTGGAATTTCGGCACCGTCGTTTTTCGCCGGAATTATTATTGCCTGGTTTTTCGGCTTTGTGCTGAGTAATTATACCGGACTAAGAATGAGTGGGAGTCTTTATAGTTACGATCCTTTTAATGGTGAAATATTAACATTGAGAAATTTATGGTTGCCAATGATAACTTTAGGTTTAAGGCCTTTGGCAATTATTGTGCAATTAACCAGAAGTGCAATGTTAGATGTTTTGGCACAGGATTATATACGAACTGCTCGTGCCAAAGGATTAGGAAGGAATGCTATAATTTATAAACATGCTTTAAAAAATGCAATGAATCCTGTTATTACAGCTATTTCTGGCTGGTTTGCATCTTTACTGGCTGGTTCATTTTTTGTAGAATATATTTTTGGTTATAATGGTTTAGGCCGAACAACTGTTACCGCTTTAGAAATGTCCGATTTCCCAGTAGTAATGGGTTCTATTTTATTTATTGCTTTTGTTTTTGTAGTGATAAATATTTTAGTTGATATTCTTTACGCTTACATAGATCCAAGAGTGAAGTTGATATAGATATAACCCACTTGAAAAAAACAATTTATCAATTGAACACTATTTGAATATGATTATCTTTTTAATTGGATACATGGGCTGTGGTAAAAGCACTAAAGCGAAGCAACTGGCACATAGACTAGATTGTCCTGTTGTAGATTTAGATTCAGAAATTGTAAATAAATCCGGTAAAACCATTGCTGAATTTTTCGATGCTTTTGGCGAGAATGGTTTCAGGAACTACGAAAGTGAAATGCTAAAAACCTATAATTATCCTGAAAACTGTGTTGTTGCCACGGGTGGTGGTTTGCCATGTTTCTTTGATAATATGGAATGGATGAATGAAAAAGGAGTAACTATCTATTTGCAAATGGATGCACCCCAATTGGTTTCAAGGTTGCATAATCGGCAGAAACGACCATTAATTAAAGATTTAGATGATGAGCAATTGCTTGAATTTATTAGGGTAAAACTTGAAGAACGCAACCCATTTTATACGAAAGCAAAAATAATTATAAATGCATTTGATTTAGATGTTGAAAAATTAGTAGAAGTGTTAAAAGCTTAAACTATTTTTTCATCTTCCTGCGCAAACTGTTCTTCGATGTATTTAATTTTTGTTTTTCCATGAGGTGTTGGCTCACCGTAGTCATTAATATTAACGAAAACAATCTTATCAATTGTAAGTATGCTTTTACGGGTAATTTTGTTTCTTACTTCGCAGCACATTGTTAGAGAGGTTGTTCCGAAGTTAGTTGCGGTAATGCCCATTTCAATAATATCGCCTAATTTTCCTGAGCTAACAAAGTTAATTTCCGACATATATTTCGTAACTACCTTCGGGTTTTCCAATTGAACAATAGCATAAATTGCGGCTTCTTCATCAATCCATTTTAACAGGCTTCCACCAAATAATCCGCCGTTTGGGTTTAAATCTTCGGGTTTTATCCATTTACGTGTATGAAAATTCATCTTTAAATTGCTAAGTTCATAATGTAAGCTTTTTGCTTAAATGTAACTTTTTTTAGCTGATGTTTATTCAGGGAAGCGTCAATTAAAACGCTAAATTATCAATCTCATTATCAATAATTTTTGCTGATAATAAAGCTAAAGGAATTCCTCCTCCCGGATGTACACTTCCTCCGCAGAAATACAAACTTTCTATTTTCGAACTGAAGTTCGGGTGTCTTAAAAAAGCTGCAAATTGATTATTAGAACTATTTCCATATAGCGAACCCTGATAAGAACCCGTTTTACTTTCAATGCTCCTAGGATCCAGAACATGTTCGTAAACAATATCCTTTTCAATATTTCTATTTAATATCCTGCTTATCTTTCTAATAATATTTGCTCTTGCTTCTTTTATTAGTAGCTCCCAGTTTTGACCGTTATTTGCAGGTACATTAATCATTACGAACCAATTTTCGCTATCAACAGGTGCATCACCTCTAATGTATTTTGAGGTAATATTAATGTAAACTGTTGGGTCGTTGCTAATGGTCTTATCTTTCCAAATAGCACTAAACTCCTTTTGGTAATCCTCAGTAAAAAGGATATTGTGTAACCCCAAATCACTATAATTCCCATCCATGCCCCAGTAAAAAATCAAAGCAGAACTACTTCGCTCCTGGTTTAATAGTTTTTTAGGTTGAGGTATGTTTTTAAGCAGATTTTTATAAGTGAACCAAATATCTAGGTTAGAAATAATTACATCAGCTTTATGAATTATATTGTTAACCTTTAAACCTTTTACTTTAGGTTTTCGTTCATCAGAATATAAAATTTCTTCACCTTTTTGATTATAATGAAATCTCACGCCTAATTCTTTTGCTAATTCTACCAAAGAATTGACAATGCTATACATTCCTTTTTTTGGAAGGAAAGCCCCGTAATGGTATTCGAAATGTGGGATAACATTCAGGGTAGCAGGTGCCTGGTAGGGATTGGAGCCATTATAAGTAGCATAGCGATTAAACAACTGCGCTACTCTTCTGTCTTTGAAAAAGGATTTATTTGCCTTGGCTTGTGTTCTAAATGCGTCTATCTGGCCAAAACGAAATACTGATTTTAAGGTATCCCAATGCAGGTAGCTTTTAAGTTTATGCAAGCTACGTTCTAAAAATACACGGTGGGTAACTTCATAAATGGTTTCGCTCTTTTTTAAATATCGCTCAACCTCTTCGGCAGTTGATTCGGTTTTTTCTTCTATTTCCTTTGCAAACTTATCTAGATTAGCCGTGGCGTTTAACCTTAAACCATCTTCGTAAAAATAACGGCAAACCTCCTTCAGTTTGATGTAATCAAAGTAATCCTCAGGTTTTTTACCTGCGAGTTTGAAAAGTTCTTCAACGTACTCTGGCATTGTGAAGAGACTTGGTCCAGCATCAAACCTAAAGCCATTCATTTTTATTTCTGCAAGCTTACCCCCAGCGTTAGAATTTGCTTCAAATACATCAACTTCATAGCCTTTTACTGCCATTCGTATTGCTGATGCTATTCCTGCAATTCCTGCACCGATAACTATTGCTTTTGGTTTAGACATAAAATCTACCTCAACACCTCCAAATAAACTTTTGTTTGTTTTTCAATCGCTAAGGTTGCAATTTTAATTGATGAGCCAACTTGCGTGGTTTCTGATTTTACAGGCATTTTATTTATAGTAGCTAATGCATCAATATACCATTTGCTCCAAACTTCGATGATGTGTTTTTCATCTGCAACAGATTTACCATCAGCAATTGCTTTTTTGCTTAGTTCAAATTCTGTTTTTAATCTTGTCAAAGCATTATTTTTAACCTGCATAACAGTAGTAATTGCCATATTTTCATCTGCCGATGTTAAAGAATATGCAGCCGTTAACGCACTAATACCAACGTTTTTCATTTCTACTGCAGAAACTTTGTCAATCCTATCGTTATCTGTATGATAAAAAACATCTGTAAAATGCCACATCAATAACCCAGGAATTTTATTTTGCAGAAAGGGTGTGTGGTCACTTCCGCCCTCGAATGGATTGTAATTTACCGTCCAGTTTGCAAACTTGCCTTGGGCTTTACATATATCGAAAATAAAATCATTAAAATAATGTGGAAAAAGATCTTTCTCCTTAACATCTCCAGCGCCCCATTCCGTGTGCTTATCATTACCTCTTGTCCATATTGCCGATGGGTCGGGCATTTTTTCAATCAAAAAGGAACCCCCTGTTTTCTGCGTATCTTCGCCAACCATATCCAAACTCATACCCCATAAAATACCTTTTGCCCGAGTGGTATCTTCTACAATATATCTTTTAGTTGATACAATTTCATCACCCCATAAAAATGTTAGCGTACGTTTTGGATTAATTTTCTTTGCCTGGTAAAGTTCAGCAGTTAATCTTGCCATTTCAGCAAGTGTACCTACACCACTTGCATTGTCGTTTGCACCTGGTTCCTGAACGTGAGCACTAAAAACAAATCGTTCGTTTGGTTTTTCACTCCCTTTTAAATTTGCAACAATAGTTAATTCCTCTGCTTCATAGATTTTAGTTTCAATATTAACTTTGAGCTTAGTTACCCCTTTTAAGCAAGCTGACTTAAGTTTTTCTTTTGTGCCAAAAGACAATAACAAGCTCCAAACTTCGCTGTTTGCTTTCATGCTGCCAAACTGGATGGAAGTTTGGTGTATTTCTGGCTTTGTATATGCCGGCATAGAATAACCTAAAACACCAATTGCACCGGCTTTGGCTGCTATGGCTAATAATCTTGACGGATTTGTTTCTGAAAACAAAATTTTTCCTTTCAAATCCATTTTGTCAATTTCTGCCTGAACCACTTTTTGAATGTAAATAACTTCTGCAGTAACACCTTCAGCGGGCGTAGATAGACAATTAATAGGAATCATATTTCGATTCGTTTTAAAAGAAATTAAGGGTAGAGTTTCTCCAATAATATCAATATTCGCGTTAACAGGTTCCCAGGTTTTATTTTTCATAGCCCGTTTTTCAATGCGATAAGTTAGGGGCGATTCAGATTCATTTAGTTTTTGTTCAACAAAACCAGCTTTTTTTAAAATATCTTCTACGTGATGAATGCTTGCATTAAAACCTGTGTTGCCAGGTACTCGAAAATATTTTTCTACAAATGCAGTGGTGTTAAAGGCATTCTTTTCTTTGAAATCTGTTCTTGTTAATTTAAAATATTGGTCGGTCGAGTTTTGAGCATAACTTGCAAACCCCAAGAATATCAGTACCAAGAGTATCTTTATTTTCATGAATCTATTAAAAGTGAAAGATACTAAGAATAGTTTATGGATGCAGATTTTTTGTTAATCGTAACGCTTAACTTTTTTATTTTTCAAACCTTCATTAACAGATAATAGACCAGAACCAATTACCAAAAATAAAGTGAGTAAAAAAAGTACCAGAATTGAAAGCCACATTTCAGAGTTTGGCTTATAAAACCCTTGAGTAAAATTTACAAAAATACAGCTAAAAGTAGAATTAGTATTTGAATAACAACAGCAAATCTTGTTACCAAACTTAAAGTTATTAAAATACCTCCAACTAAATGCTCAAATGCGACCAAGCGAATAACAAGGCTAATCAGTACTCCAGAAAACCCAAATACATTGTTTTCGGTAATTAGATTTTTGAGTATGGTTTTATCACATGGCGAACCTCCTTTTTATGTGATATGATTTTTCAATTTGCTAATTTGCTTTGGTTAAAGCAATAGTTGTTAGAAAAATTGAATCAAGATTTTTAGCTAGAAAGTTAATTTAATAGTTTCATGTAAACTTAACACAAATTTAATTTGAACCGTTTTGGTTTTTGGTCTAAATTTTGTATCATTGCTTAAATAGATAGGCTTTTTATCATGAGCAAAGAAATATTAGAGTTTTCTGTACAAGTAGATGAAAAATTTGACCTAAAATTTAATTGGCTGGATGGTTTCTGGGGTGTTGCATTTAAATTTTTTGGAAAATAATTTTTAAAATCGAATTTTTACTAACGAGCATTTCCCGTTCGAATAAAAATATATTGATCAATCTTTCTTAATTATCTAAAGTTCCTAGTTTCAATTTTCAGCCTGTTTTCTCTTCAGGTTTATTTGTATTTATTCTGACATTAGCTTTCCGCTTTAGTCTTTCAGCTTTTACACTTATCTTTGCGGCATAATGAGTAGAAGAAAACCAGGTACGGTAACTATAATCCCAAACGTACATATAATTGATATTGCTGAAGAAGGAAAAGGTGTTGGTAAAGCCGATGAATTAGTAATTTTTGTTGATAAAGCTGTTCCTGGCGATGTTGTGGATGTTCGCCTGATTAAAAAGAAAAAGAATTTTGCAGAGGCAATTATAGAGCAATTGCATGAAAAATCAGCCTTGCGTACTGAACCATTTTGTAAGCATTTTGGTACTTGTGGCGGTTGTAAATGGCAACACATGGGTTATGATGCTCAACTAAAATTTAAGCAAAAAAACGTTGAAGCGGCATTGCAGCGCCTAGGTAAAATAGATACTTCTTGTGCAGAACCAATTTTAGGTTCTGTAAAAAATAGATACTACCGTAATAAGTTAGAATTTACTTTCTCTAACAAACGCTGGTTGGAAAAAGTTGATGTAGACCGTGATGAAGAATTTGATATGAATGCATTGGGTTTCCATGTACCACTACGTTTTGATAAAATTTTAGATATTGAACATTGCTATTTGCAGGATGATCCCTCAAATCAAATCAGAAATGCAGTTCGTGAATTTTCTTTAGAGCATGGGTTGTCATTTTATGATTTAAGGAACCATGAAGGTGCTTTACGTAATCTGATTGTTAGAACATCAAGCACAGGCGAAATAATGGTTGCCGTAATTTTTGCTTACCCTGAAGAGGAGCAAGTAGATTCACTAATGAATTTTCTTAAATCAGAATTTCCTCAAATTACTTCTTTGCTTTACATCATTAACCAAAAGAAAAACGATACCATTTTCGATCAGGAAGTTAATACCTTTGCTGGTCGCGATCATATTTTTGAAGAAATGGATGGCATTCGTTTTAAAATAGGTGTTAAATCTTTTTACCAAACCAATTCAGAGCAAGCATTTGAATTGTATAAAATAACCAAAGAGTTTGCAGGGTTTAAAGGCGATGAACTGGTTTACGATTTATATACCGGAGCTGGAACGATTGCAAATTTTATAGCAAAAAATGTAAGACAGGTTGTTGGCGTAGAATACGTACCAACTGCAATTGAAGATGCAAAGTTTAATTCTGAATTGAACGGGATTAATAACACCATCTTTTACGCTGGTGATATGAAAGATATTTTAACGGGCCATTTTATTGCTGAGCATGGTAAACCAGATGTGGTAATTACCGACCCACCAAGAGCTGGTATGCACGCAGATGTAGTGCAAAGGCTATTGGAAATGGAAGCTGAAAAAATTGTTTATGTAAGTTGCAACGCGGCAACCCAGGCAAGAGATTTAGAATTATTAAAAGATAAATACGATGTTGTTAGAATTAAGCCGGTAGATATGTTTCCGCATACGCAACACGTAGAAAATGTAGTTTTGTTAAGATTAAAATGAGGGAATTTTGAATGATTGACTGGATGAATACAGCAAAATGTTTATTAAACATTTAATCATTCACTCATTCAAAATTCAGTAATTAATATGGATAGAGAAGAATTATTAAACGCAACGCCAGAAGATAGCGGCGAACCGAAAAAACAAAAGAGTCCGCTTGTAAGTCTGGAAAAGGATTTAGAATTTTATGCTGATGCGATAAAAGAGGTTGCTATAGAAATTATGGTTGAGGGGATATCTGCTTATCCGATTTTTATTGCACATCAGCACGAAGTTAAACTCGGGGAGATAATCTTGAACAAAGAAGACTTAAATACGGAGTGGACCATTCAGGCTTCGACTTTAGAAGAATTTGTTGAAAAGGGAATAATCAACAAAGAGAAAAAAGAACAATTCTTAAAAGTTTACAAAAAACCTGAAAACTTTATGTGTGTTTTTGTAATCGTTCCGGAAGGGGCAAATTTTATTTATTATCCTTATAAAGGAAGGTAAAAGCTTAAAGTCTAAAGCAAAAAATCTAATTTCTTTGAAATCATTATAAAAAAAAATCCCTGCTTTGCATTCGCAAAGCAGGGATAGTAAAATTAATTAAACCTAACTAATTAACTTTTGTTACATCACCACTTTTAGATGATGATGTTTTCTTTAAAGAAGCATTTCCCTTGTAATGAACATCACTTCCACCTGAAGCACCTGCTTCTAAGCCTTTGCTAACATTTATATTTGCATCAGAGCCACCCGATGCTGTTACTTTAGCATAATTAACTATAAAATCATAAGCATCAACATCGCTGCCTCCACTAGTTTGCAATACCATATTTTCTGCTTTTCCAGTTAAAGTAACATCGCTGCCACCACTGGTTTGCAATTCCAAATCGGTGCAAACTAAATTTAGTTTTACATCCGATCCGCCTGATGAACGTAGGGCGAATTTAACAGCTTTAATTTGGCCTTGAGAAAAAACATCACTTCCACCAGATGCAGTGAGTGCTGCTAATGTTTTAAAGTTTACATAAGCTTTAACGGTTTGATTTCTAAACATCGAACCCCAGTTCAGCCCTTCTTTCATTTTAATTGTAAGGTTGCCGCCATTCTGTTCAACAACGACATTTTTTAGTAATTCTGAACTTGCTTTAATATTCAGACTTTCGCCTCCATTTTGAGTTAAATATAAATCTATACCACTGCTTATTGTAATACTGCTCAAATTTTTGATTGAAACATTTTTAGTTTCCTGAGCTTTAGCGATATATGTACCAATAACTATAAATAATAGTGTGGCAGATGTTTTTAAAGAGTTTTTCATAATGTTGTTTGTCTAAAAGATTTTGCATTTAACCTTAATCACATAAGGCTACAAATTTGCGTTTTGGTTAAAGATTAGACGCTGAGATGTTTAAAACGTTGCAGGCAATTCAAATTATTTTTAAAATAGTTTGAATTTCATCCTTAAAATCGTTCTTTTTGTATTCAATCCAGTATACAAATGGCCGCATCGCAATTACTCATTCTTAACAAAAAGCAAATCCAACAAAAAATAGATCGTATTGCTTATCAAATTTTAGAAGATAACCTAAACGAAAAAGAAATTGTACTTGCAGGGATTTGGGATCGTGGATATAAACTAGCATTGCGATTAGAAAAGGTTCTGAAAAAAATAAGTGCTTTAAAAATTACGCTGCTCAGAATTGATCTTGAAAGAGAGAGTAGCAAACTTATTGCATCAACCGATTTGGATGAAAGCCATTGGAAAAACAAGGTAATAATTATTGTAGATGATGTATTGAATAGTGGGAAAACTCTTGCCTACGGTTTAGGTGTTTTCTTAAATACACCTCACAAAAAAATCAGGACTGTTGTACTTGTAGATAGAAGTCATAAAATTTTTCCCATCGCAACTGATTTTGTAGGATTAGAACTTGCAACAGTTTTAAAAGAACATGTAGATGTAGTTATGGACGTCAAGGGTGAGGAAGATAGAGTTTATTTGAGTTAAACTAAGGGCTTGTTTAAAATTTATCTAATAACTTGTTTATGCTTCTTTTCGGCTGCAACATCATCAAATATTTCGAGATAGGCTGGCTATCTCTACAACATTTGTCTTGTTTCGCTCAAAAAATAAGCGATAAACATTTTCACAATATAAATTTAAACAGGCTCTAGGTAATTGCAGAATTCCACATTATCTTATTTAGCATTTGTAATGCATATTTGCAATTAACCTCTTTTTTTTGCAATTTTCCACAATGTACTATCCCCGAAAAAATACAATCATATATAAATTTTTTTCCTGGTATATTCATTTCATTATTAATAAAGATTTTGCTGCTTTCAAATTTGATAGCCTGGATGTTAAACCAAACTCATCGGTTTTGATTTTAGCAAACCATTTCAGTTGGTGGGATGGTTTTTTAATATTCTACATTAACAAAAAAGTATTCAATAAAAAGTTTCATGTTTTGGTAAATGCTGAAAACTACAAAAAGGTTAGTTTTCTGAAATATCTTGGCGCTTTTGCAGCCGAAAACAGTGGTAAGGATGTATTAGAAACATTAAATTATGCGGGTAAATTACTTGATAGTGCTGATAATTTGGTTCTGGTTTTTCCACAAGGTAAATTATTTTCCAATCACCTTAAAAGCATAAACTTCGAAAAAGGAGTAATGCAGATGATTAATTCAAGCCAGAAAAAAATAAATATAGTTTTTGCTGCCACTTTCATCGATTTTTTTGCAAAGCGCAAGTCATCAGCATATACATATCTTCAAAACTGGGAAACCGAAGAATATATAAGTCTTCAGGTATTAAAAAGTGCTTATAATAAACACTACGATAATTCTGTTGTTAAACAAATACAAATTACAGAATGACGATTTTTATTTACGCAACGCTTATTTTCCTTGTAATCAGGTTTTCCGTAACCGTTTTTAACTTTCTTTCCAATCCAAAACTATCAAGGGCATTTAAATATTATCAAGACAAGGTTTCTATTCTTATTCCTGCCAGAAATGAATCTGAAAACATTATTCAATTGCTGCAGTCTATAAAAGAACAGGATTATACCAATTATGAAGTACTTGTTTTAGATGATAACAGCAGCGATAACACATTTGAACTAGTACAACTTTTTTCGAAAGAAAACCAGCAGTTTAAAGTTGTTAAAGGAAAAGCACTACCTGCAGATTGGCTTGGTAAAAATTATGCTTGCCACCAACTATCCGAAATAGCAACAGGTAAATATTTTTTATTTTTAGATGCTGATGAAGTTATAAAAAGGGGTTTAATTAACAGCCTTATTTTTAGGATGGAAACTGAAAACTTAAGTCTATTAAGCTTATTTACTAATCAAATAACGTTGAGCTTTGGTGAGCAGCTAACTGTTCCGTTAATGCATTTTATTTTACTCAATTTGCTGCCTTTGCGCTTGGTTAAGCTATCGAAAAATCCTGCTTTTGCTGCTGCAAGTGGACAATGTATGTTTTTTAACGCTAGTAATTACAGAGAAAGATTATGGCATCAACATGTAAAACATAAGGTAGTAGAAGATGTTGAGATAATGAAACTTGTAAAAAACGATGGTTTTAAGGGCGAAGCTTTATTAGCTAATGGATTAATTTACTGCCGCATGTATAAAAATATTAACGAAAGTGTTAATGGTTTTAGTAAAAATTTACTTGCCGGTTTTGGTAATAACATTATAATATTATTACTTTACCAGCTTTTGGTAATTGTTGGGCCAGTAGTTTTAGCTGTAAACTTTAATATTAGCTTACTTATATTGCCTATAACCTTAATTGTTTTAAGCAGAGTAATGATATCATTTTTATCAGGACAAAGTGCGATGTTAAATTTAATATTGCATCCTTTACAAATGTTATTGTTTCTGCTAATTTCAATTGTATCAATAAAAAAGTATTTATTTAAAACAGGAACATGGAAGGGCAGATTGATAAAGCCGATTTAAAAATAAAAAAGGTGGCTGTAGCCATTATTGTCATTTTTCATTTGGTTGGTTTGCTTGGGTTTTTAATTCCTACAGCACAGCCATATTTTATTAGAATGGTGCCATTTCATCTGCTGCTGATGTTTTTTGTAATTATATTCTCTTATAATGGAGATATAAAAAGGCTTTTACTTTTTGTTTCAGGTGTATTTATTTGCGGTTTTTTAGTTGAGGTTTTAGGCGTAAAAACTGGTAAAATTTTCGGCAGTTATTATTACGGTACAACATTAGGATTTAAAATAGCCACAGTTCCTTTACTTATGGGAGTAAATTGGGTACTCTTAATTTTTAGTGCCGGGCAAATGATAAAAAGTTTAAAAATTCGCAATGGTATAGTTGCTTCCCTATTGGGTGGATTGTGTTTAATTACATTTGATTTCTTTTTGGAGCCAATTGCAATGAAATTTGACTACTGGCATTGGGATTGGCATGAAATTCCCCTACAAAATTATGTGGCCTGGTTTATTGTCTCGGTAATTTTATTAAAATTTTATTATGCACTTGGCCTAAAACAGCAAAAGTATATTGGTACCACAATGTATGTTTCTCAACTAATATTTTTTGTTGTCTTGTACATGACAAGATGATAGAATATTTTTGTTTAATTTTGTAATGCAATGAGTTATAATTTACAAGTTACCATAGATAAATCATCGGGCTTTTGCTTTGGCGTAGTTTACGCTATAGAAATGGCTGAAGATATTTTAGATGGCGAGGGCTATCTGTATTGTCTTGGCGATATTGTTCATAATGATGAAGAAGTTGAGCGTTTAACAAAGATGGGGCTCAAAATTATAGACCATGAATTTTTAAAAACTCTTAAAAATGAAAAGGTTTTAATAAGGGCACATGGAGAAGCGCCATCAACATATCAACTTGCTTTAGAAAATAATTTAACACTTATTGATGCTTCTTGCCCTGTGGTTTTAAAACTGCAGAATAGAATTAAAAGTTCTTATGATGATAATGAGCAAATCCTTATTTTTGGTAAGCACGGGCATGCAGAGGTTATTGGCTTACAAGGCCAGACGGATGGAAAGGCTATTGTTTTTCAGGATTTGGCTGAACTGGATAATGTAGAGCTGCCTTCTAAGTTTACTTTATATAGCCAAACAACCAAGAGTACTGATAAATTTTATCATATAAAAGATCAACTGTTATCTCGTGGTTACGAAGTTAAAGCGAACGATACAATTTGCCGGCAAGTATCCAACCGTTATCAGGAACTGGAAGAATTTGTAAGTTATTACAATAAAATCATTTTTGTTTCAGGCAAAAAATCATCAAATGGAAAGGTTCTTTACGATGTTTGTAAAAAATATAATGATAATTCCTATTTCATATCTAATGTAGAAGAATTGCATACTACTTGGTTTAATGAAAATGATAAAGTAGGTATTTGTGGTGCCACATCAACACCCATGTGGTTGATGGAAAATGTAAAAGCAGCACTAGAACATTATTAATCTTTCAGCAAGCAAATCAATTTCCTGTTAAAACTGTTATTAAGAAAAAGCTAATTGATAAATATTCAATCATATAGAGGCATCTTTGTTGCATTAGCAGTTATTGTTTGCTGGTTCGCATTAATATTTTCTCTTTTGAGTTGGGATTTCGAATGGAATAATGCCCTAGTTTACCTGATGGTTTTTGTTCAGATGCATTTATATACAGGATTATTTATCACAGCTCATGATGCCATGCATGGAACAGTTTCATCAAATAAAAAGTTAAACAATTTTTTCGGGTATCTTTCCGTATTTCTATACGCAGGATTTTTCTATAATAAGCTTTACGATAAACACCATAAGCATCATTATTATGTTCATACGGAAGAAGATCCGGATTTTGCACCACATGGTTTTTGGAAATGGTATTTTAGATTTATGTTAAATTATGTAACTATTATTCAATTGGTGATAATGGCTATTGCTTTTAATGTTTTGAAAATTTGGGTTCACGAGAAAAATCTGTTGGTATTTTGGATTTTGCCATCATTATTAAGTACATTTCAATTGTTTTATTTCGGCACATATCTTCCTCATAAAGGCGATCATGATAATGAACATCATGCTTCTACACTAAATAAAAATCATTTCATAGCTTTTATAACTTGCTATTTTTTTGGCTATCATTTAGAGCATCATCAAAAGCCAGCTACACCATGGTGGCAATTGTACAAAACAAAAGCTTAGTTTTTACCAAATCTTGATATTTGGGAATCGTTTATTGATGCTGAAAAGGTGATATTTGAGCCACAAAACATATTTTATTTAAATGAGCAAAAAGGGAATTTTACTGGTTAATTTAGGAACACCTGATAGTCCTGCCGTATCTGATGTAAAAAAGTATTTAGATCAGTTTTTAATGGATGAAAGGGTAATTGATATTGCTGCCTTTAATAGAACGCTTTTAGTTAAAGGTATTATTGTCCCTTTCCGTAGTCCTAAAACAGCTAAATTATATAAAGAGATTTGGGGTGAAAATGGATCTCCGCTTTTGTACTACAGTAAATTGCAGGCAAAAATGTTGCAAGAAAGATTAGGAGATAATTACCATGTAGAATTGGCAATGCGTTATCAAAGTCCTTCTATTGCTTCTGCTTTGGCTAATTTAAAAGCTGGTTTAGTAGAAAGTATTCAGGTTATTCCAATGTTTCCTCAATATGCATCGGCAAGTACAGGTTCTGTTATGCAATTGGTAATGGAGTTGGTAAGTAAGTGGCAAACCGTTCCACCAATTTCTTTTATCAATTCTTTTCACGATAACGAGTTAATGGTAAAAGTTTTCGCTGAGAATGCGAGAAAGTACAATCCAGAAACTTATGATCATATATTATTCAGCTTCCATGGATTACCAGAGAGACAACTTTTAAAGTGTGATCATACTGGAAGCTACTGCTTAAAAAATGCTGATTGTTGCCAAACATTAAGCGATACCAATAAATTTTGTTACTCTGCTCAGGGGCACGATACTGCAAGATTAATCGCTAAAGAGTTGAATATTTCAAAAGAGAACTATACCGTTTGTTTTCAATCACGTTTGGGTAAAGATCCTTGGGTTCAGCCTTACACCACTGATATTTTAAAGAAATTAGCTTCAGAAGGTAAAAAACGTTTATTGGTTTTTAGTCCGGCCTTTGTAGCCGACTGCTTGGAAACACTTTACGAAATTACTGTAGAATACCACGAAGAGTTTAAAGCTTTAGGTGGTGAACACGTTCAGTTAGTTGAAAGCTTAAATGATAGCCCTGTTTTTATTGAAGCGTTAGCTGGAATGATTAAAAATTAGAAAAAATTCTTTAGTATAGAGAAAAATTTCTATATTTGAGTATGAAAAAGTCTAAAGCTTATAACATAGAAAATTCTGAACCAATTGTTGAAGAAGCTATGGTTCATTATCAGGCCATGTATGCCAATCCTGTTGCATTGCTTTCAAATTCAAAAAGAGGTTTAGCAGCAAAAGCAGCTCTAGATTTTATTTCTATATCGGGTTTTACTTACGATGAGTTTCAAACTACGTTTAAAACAACCGTAAAAACCATCCAAAACTATGCTATTCAAGATTTAAAACTTGATGCATCTTTAAGCGAAAAATTGCTTAAATCTTTTGCGTTATTTAAAAAGGGTATTGAGGTTTTTGGCTCATCAATTGCTTTTCATCAATGGTTAAATACCAGTGCTTTTGGTTTGGGTAATCAAATTCCTTTTAGCTTAATGGATACATTTACAGGTATTACTTTAATTGAGGAAGAACTAATACGTATCGAGTTTGGAGATTTAGCTTAATGTTTGTTTTCAGGATTACTTTAACTAAATATGCCGATAGTTTGGTGGCTTCTGGTAGAGCCGCAAGATGGAATAGCAATGATATTAAAGTTATTTATACCTCTGGGTCTCGAGCTTTAGCCTGCTTAGAAAACGTTGTTCATAGAAGTAAGCTAGGTTTATCAACAAATTTTAGTGTAATGCAGGTAGAGATACCGAATTCAATATCTGTAACCGAAATTCATTTAAAAGATTTGCCAAAAAACTGGCATGATTTTGAGCACATGAACTTGATGCAGAAAATCGGAAATCAATGGGTAAAAGATGGTAAAACAGCAATTTTAAAAGTTCCTTCATCAATCATTCACGAAGAGTTCAATTATCTTTTAAATCCAAATCATCCTAATTTTAACAAAATAAAATTAAAAGAAGTATTGCCCTTTTTATTTGATGATCGGATTAAAAATTAATATTTTTCAATATAACTTCCGTTGCTCCTTTTTTCTCTGCTACATAATTTTTAGCAGCGGCTGATGAACTTTGATTTTGATTAAAGTATTCAAAAGCAGTAATTAATTCTTCTGTTGTTGAAATACTTTTGGCCGCAGCTATTTTAATTAAATCTTTCGCTTCTTGAAATTTATGATATTTTGGACCAAAAATTACAGGTAAACCAAATGCTGCTGCCTCTAAAGTATTATGTATTCCAGCACCAAAACCACCGCCAATATATGCTAACTTTCCGTATTGATATAAGGAGGAAAGCATCCCAATATTATCTATAATCAAAACTTGAGATTGAGGTTTTGACCTTTGAGATTTCCATTCAGAAAATTTAATTGCTTGAGGAAATAAAGTTTGAATATTTTGAATATTGCTTCCGTCAATTTCATGTGGGGCAATAATAAACTTCCAGTTTGGGTATTTTAAAGACAATTCTGCTAATCGTTTTTCATCTTCTGGCCAAGTGCTTCCGCAAATTAAAACAGGTGAGTTATTACAAAATGCTTCTATTTCTGGTAATTTCTTTGGTGAAATCGAATTCTCATAAACTCTGTCGAATCGGGTATCACCACTAATCGTTGTATTGCTTAATCCAATTGATTTTAAAAGTAAATCACTTTCTTCATTTTGAACAAAGAAATGATTTACATATTTTAATATACTTCTATAAAAGCCACCGTAGCTTTTGAAAAAAATCTGTTCTTTTCTGAATATTCCTGATATTACAAATAATGGGATTTTGTTCTTGCTGAGTTCTTTAAAATAGTAGTACCAAAATTCATATTTTGTAAAAATCGCTATTTCAGGATTAACAATTTCGATAAATCGTTTCGCGTTTTTTTTACTATCCATAGGTAAGTAAAAGATGCCATCTGCCAAAGCATAGTTTTTTCTTATTTCATAGCCTGAAGGAGAAAAAAAAGTAATAATTATTTTTTTTTGAGGATATAACTCCTTTAATTTTTCGAGAACAGGTCGGCCTTGCTCAAATTCGCCTAAAGAAGCGAAATGAAACCATATATTTTGGTCAGATATATTAGTTTTTTCCGTTATCTGTTTGAAAATCTGTTTCCTTCCTGAAATAAAAAATGCCGCTTTTGAGCTAAAAAAGGAAAAAATCCAAATAATTAAGGTGTAAATTTTAATTCCTATTGTATAAAGTAAAAGCATTGATTGGATTTTATTATCTTCGTGGCAAGATATAACGAAAATATTTAAAATCACTTATTAAATATATGAAAATAGCCGTAGTTGGTACAGGATACGTAGGTTTAGTTACCGGAACGTGTTTAGCAGAAACAGGAAATAATGTAATCTGTGTAGACATTAATGAAGCTAAAGTAAAAAAAATGCAAGATGGTCAGGTTCCGATTTACGAGCCTGGGTTGGATTTGCTTTTCCATAGAAATATAGAACAAGGCAGGTTACACTTCACTACTAATCTTGCAGAGGCTATTGAAGAAGCTCAAATTATTTTTATGGCTTTGCCTACGCCTCCGGGTGGAGACGGAGCTGCTGATCTTTCCTATATTTTAGGTGCGGCAAAAGACATTTCAAAAATTATTAAGGGATATAAAATCATCGTTAACAAATCTACCGTTCCAGTTGGTACAGCAGATAAAGTTAGGGCTGTATTTTCAGAAAACACAGATATTGAAGTCGATGTTGTTTCAAATCCTGAGTTTTTACGTGAAGGCGTTGCTGTAGAAGATTTTATGAAACCAGACCGTGTGGTGTTGGGAACAACAAGTGAAAGAGTAAAGAAATTAATGACCGAACTTTATGGTCCTTATGTTCGTCAGGGAAACCCGATTTTGTTTATGGATGAGCGTTCATCGGAATTAACAAAATATGCTGCGAACTCATTTTTAGCTACAAAAATTACTTTTATGAATGAGGTAGCCAACCTTTGCGAATTGGTTGGTGCTGATGTAGATGCAGTAAGAAGAGGAATTGGTTCTGATGAGCGAATTGGTAAACGTTTCCTTTTCCCTGGAATTGGCTACGGTGGTTCTTGTTTTCCTAAAGATGTTCAGGCATTGGTAATGGCTGCAGATGAAAACACTTATGATTTCCAGATCCTTAAATCGGTTATGGAAGTTAACGAGCGCCAAAAAACTATCCTGGTTGATAAAGTTTTAAAATACTATAAAAACGATATTGCTGGTAAACATTTTGCGCTTTGGGGTCTTGCTTTCAAACCTGAAACGGATGATATCCGCGAAGCACCGGCATTGTACATTATTGATGCATTGGTTAAAAACGGCGCAACTGTAACTGTTTTCGATCCGGAAGGAATGGATAATGTAAAAAATATTATAGGCGATAAAGTTGTGTTTGCCGACAATCAATACGATGCTTTAAAAAATGCAGATGCACTATTAATCGCAACAGAATGGTCGGTATTCCGTAACCCTGATTTCGAGAAAATAGAATCAATCCTAAAAAATAAAGTAATTTTCGATGGAAGAAACCTATACGATCTTCAGAAAATGATAGATTTGGGATATTATTATAACAGTATTGGTCGTAAATTAATAGATTAAGCATGAGCACTAAAAGAATTTTAATTACCGGTGCAGCCGGATTTTTAGGCTCGCACCTTTGCGACCGTTTTATAAAAGAAGGTTATCATGTTATCGGTATGGATAATTTGATTACTGGAGATTTAAGTAATATCGAACATTTATTTCATTTAGAGAATTTCGAGTTTTATAATCACGACGTTTCTAAATTTGTTCATATACCCGGAACACTAGATTATATTTTACACTTCGCATCACCTGCAAGTCCAATAGATTATTTAAAAATCCCGATTCAAACCTTAAAAGTAGGTTCTTTGGGGACGCATAATTTATTAGGATTAGCAAGAGCAAAAGGCGCTAGAATGCTAATTGCATCTACTTCAGAAGTTTATGGTGACCCAAGTGTTAATCCTCAACCAGAAGAATATTGGGGTAACGTGAACCCGGTTGGCCCTCGCGGTGTTTATGATGAAGCAAAACGTTTCCAAGAAGCGATAACAATGGCTTACCATACTTTCCACGGTGTAGAAACGCGTATTATTCGCATTTTTAATACTTATGGGCCAAGAATGCGATTAAATGATGGCCGTGTTTTACCGGCTTTTATTGGTCAGGCATTACGTGGTGAAGATTTAACCGTTTTCGGTGATGGTAGTCAAACGCGTTCGTTTTGTTACGTTGATGATTTAATTGAAGGCATTTACCGTTTACTGATGAGCGATTATGCTCAGCCTGTAAATATTGGTAACCCCGATGAAATTACAATCAAACAATTCTGCGAAGAAATTATAAAATTAACAGGTACATCACAAAAAATAGTTTATAAAGAACTTCCGCAGGACGACCCTAAACAACGCCGCCCAGATATTACTAAAGCCAGGGCTTTGTTAAACTGGGAGCCAAAAGTTGGCCGTGCAGAAGGCTTAAAAATTACTTATGACTACTTTAAATCATTGCCTGAAGAGGCTTTGGCAAAAATAGATCATAAAGATTTCCATAAATACAATCGTTAAAAAATGTCTAAAATTTTAGTTACCGGAGGTACCGGATACATAGGTTCTCATACTGTTGTTGAATTGCATAACACAGGTTATGAAGTTGTAATTATTGATGATTTATCAAACTCTAGTATTAAAATTTTAGATCAGATTGAAGCGATCATTGGTGTAAAACCAGAGTTTCACCAATTCGATTTATGTGACGTTCAAAAAGTAAATGATTTTGCTGCGAATAATAATGATATTACAGGTATCATTCACTTCGCAGCTTTTAAAGCTGTTGGAGAATCCGTTCAAAAGCCTTTAAAGTACTATAAAAACAATTTCTTTAGTCTTATTAATCTGTTAGAAGCTTTCAATAGAAAAATCAATTTTGTGTTTTCTTCCTCTTGTACGGTATATGGTCAGCCAGATAATTTACCAGTTACAGAAGATGAAAAAGTTAAGCAGGCAGAATCTCCTTACGGAAATACAAAGCAGATTGCGGAAGAAATTTTGGTAGAAACTGCTGCTGTAACTCCAGATTTGAATGTTATTGCTTTGCGTTATTTTAACCCGGTTGGTGCACATGAAACAGCCTTAATTGGCGAATTACCGATTGGTGTTCCCGCAAATTTGGTGCCTTTTATTACTCAATCTGCAATTGGTAAACGTGGACCGATTACTGTTTATGGTGATAATTACGATACACCTGATGGCAGTGCAATTCGTGATTATATCCATGTTGTAGACTTGGCAAAAGCTCATGTTGCAGCTATAAAAAGAATGGAAGCCAAAAAATCAGAAACCAATTATGAAGTTTTCAATATCGGTACAGGAAAAGGATCTTCTGTTTTAGAAATTATTAAGGCTTTTGAAAGCTCAACCGGTGAAAAGTTAAATTATCAAATCGGTCCAAGAAGGGAAGGTGATATTGAGAAAATTTATGGGGATGTAACTAAATCTAAAAATTTATTGGATTGGCAAACAGAACTTGATATTAATGAAATGATGCGCTCTGCCTGGGAATGGGAAAAATACATTAAAGCCAACCCTTTTTAAATGAAGCTTGCAGAGCATAAAAACTTAAAAACGGCCATAACAGAGCTACCTGTTAAAGAAAAAGATAAGTTGTTGCTACGCTTAATTGCAAAGGATAAGGTTTTAACTGAGCATCTTCATTATAAATTGCTTGAAGATGAGAGCGACCTTGAATCCCGTAAAGAGCAGATAAAATCGGATATAGAAAGTCAAATTTCCGAACTCAAAAAACTTAGTGTAAAAGAGGCGCTTGTTAAAGTTAGAAAAATGATAACTGGTGTTAATCACTTTTATAAAGTAACAAAAGATACATTTGGTGAGGTAGAACTTAAAGTCTACATTTTAAATAAAATTCCTGTCGATTATAAAAGATCAATTTTTGGCTACAAAGATTTTGGTTTTCTGTTTGCAACTTTTTACATAAAAACGGTAACGATAACTTTAAACAAGTTTAAAAAACTTCACGAAGATCTCCAATTTGATTTAAGCGAAAATATAAATCAATTGCTAGCTAAAATTTATTCTTCTAAATTAGCAGGTGCTGCTGAAGCAGCAGATTTGCCCAAAGAAGTTTAAATTAAATACCGTTAAAATTATAATGTTCGGATTTTTTAAGAAGAAAAGAATAATACCTGAATTTAATTTTTCAAATATTAGAACAGATATGCATTCGCACATCATTCCGGGTATAGATGATGGTGCTCAAACCCTTAACGATTCCTTATTGCTTGCCAAAAAATTTAAAGCACTCGGATTTAAAAAACTTATTGCAACACCGCATATCATGGCAGATTACTTCAGAAATACACCTGATACAATTAATCGTGGACTTGATATTTTGAGAAAAGGATTACATGAAATTCAATTGGATTTAGAAGTTGAGGCAGCCGCTGAATATTATTTAGATGAAACATTCGAGCGAAAAATTAAGCAAAAAGAAGTTTTAACTTTTGGTAAAAATTATCTTTTATTCGAACTTTCTTATATTAATGAACCGCAAAATCTTTTTGATTTTATCAAAACCATTCAAAATGCAGGATATAAGCCTGTTTTAGCTCATCCCGAAAGGTATCCTTATTATTATGGAGATAAAGAAACCTATCACCAAATAAAAGAAAATGGTTGTTTACTGCAGTTAAATTCTATTGCTTTGGCAGGATATTACGGTTCAGGTGCAAAGAAAGCGGCAGAACAAATGGTTAAAAATCATCTGGTTGATTTTATCGGTAGCGACATGCATCACCTTAAACACGCAGCTGCTTTAGAAGAAAGTTTAAATACAGCGTCTATGCAAACACTTTTAAGCGTCCATCAGTTGAATAATGTGTTGCTCTAATATTTATTCATATCTCAACGCTTCTACTGGATCTAATTTCGAGGCTTTTTTTGCAGGATAATAACCTGAAAGAATACCTACTCCAACGCAAATAACAAAACCGCCAAATATAAACAGCCATGGAATTATAAAAGAGCCGCCCATAGCAAGCGATATTAAATTTCCTATAACAATTCCAAGAAAGATACCCAAACTGCCACCCATTAAACAAATTACTACGGCCTCAATTAAAAACTGCCGACGAATAACTTTTGGATTTGCTCCAATAGCCTTTCTAATTCCAATTTCTCTCGTTCTTTCTGTTACAGATACAAGCATGATATTCATTAAGCCGATTGATGCTCCAATAAGTGTTATTATACCAATTGCTACACCTCCAATTGCTACGAAAGCTAAATTCTCAAAAAGTGTTTGTGCTACTGCGTCACTTTTGGTTATTTCAAAATTATTGGTTTCGTTAATTTTAACCTTCCTTATGTTTCTGAACAAAGATGTAGATTCTCCGATAATATTTTCCTGCATATCATTCGTAGGAACCATTACTGTAATTGTGTATGATGGATTTGCATTGGAATTAATCTGCTTCGCTTTCAAAAGCGGAACATAAACTGCTCTATCTCCACTAAAACCCATACTCGAACCTTTAGTTGCCAAAACGCCAACAATCTTAAATCTGTTGTTCCCAACGTTAATAAGCTTATCCATCGGATCAGCATTTTTAAATAGTTTATCAACGATTTCGCTTCCCACAATGCAAACGTTACTTCCAAGCTGAACTTCAGAAATACTGAAATTTCGCCCTTCTGATAAACTTAATCCTTGAGAATTCAATCCGTTTTCATCAATTCCCTGAACATTAATATTCGGGTTTGTTTTTAAACTTCCGTTTTTTACCGTAGATCCACCACTTGCAAAAACACTAACTGCAACCGTTGCAGGTGTGTTTAAACTATCTTTAAATTTTACTGCATCTTCGTAACGGATAGCTTTAAATGGTTTTGGTCTTTTTCCTTGTCCGCCGATTCTTATTCCCGTACCACGATTACGAATGGTGAATGAATTGGCACCCATGCTACTAAAGGCTTGAGTCATACTAGTTTTTACAGCATCTAGCGTGGTTAAAATACCAACCAGTGCACTTAAACCAATAGCGATAATTAGAGCTGTAAGCATAGTACGTAAGCGATTGCTTTTGATAGATTGTAATGCCAGCCTGATATTTTCTCTGTAATTCATTTAGTTATAAGCGTAATTGCGATAGGATTTGTTCCGGACAAACTGTACTAAAAATAAAAAAGTCCCCATGTTTAGACAAGGGGACATTACAATATGTTACAATAATATTTTCTTTATGCCGAAAAACTTGTTCCGCACCCACAAGTACTTGTTGCATTGGGGTTAACAAAGGTAAAGCCGCGAGAGTTTAAACCATCTTGCCAATCAATCATCATACCCATTAAATACATTTGATGCGCTTTATTCATAAAAACTTTAATGCCATCAATAAAGTATTCCTGATCGCCTTCTTTTCTTTGATCAAAACCCAAAATATAGTTCATGCCTGCGCAACCGCCACCTTCAACACCTACACGTAAACCATAATCATCGCCAATTTCTTGCTGATCTTTTAATTTATATAACTCTTTTGCTGCACCTTCAGAAAAAGTAACCGGTGCAAATGATGTATCAACTGTTGTGCTCATGTTATTTAAATTTTATCTGTTACAAATATAAATAATAATGCACATTTTTGCTTTTATCGGGTTTTAATATTACCGTAGTTAAACAATACAGATGAACATACAACAAATTATTACAGATACTTTAATTCTTGCAGGTGGAATTTTTATAGCTTTAATCGCAATCTATTTCGTTTTAAAGAATGATATCCAACGGTTTTTTAATTTGAAAACTATTGAATTAAATAAAGAAAGCAGGGCGCATATTTTACCTTTACGATTACAGGCACACGAGCGTTTGATTATATTTATTGATAGAATTAATCCTGCTAATTTGTTGGTTCGCCTTCATCAGCAAGGAATTGGAATTGCTGTATTGCAGGCGGGAATTTTAAATGAAATACGTTCAGAATACCAACATAACATAACACAGCAGCTTTATGTTAATAGTATTGCCTGGAATGTGGTTCGCAAACTAAAGGATGATACCATTGCAATGATTAATAATGCTGTACAAGGTTTACCTGTAGATGCAAACGGAATTGAATTGAGCAAGGCAATTTTACAGCACATGGCAAGTATTGATGAAAATCCTTATGATTTAACTATTGAGTTAATTAAAAAAGATATAAGCCTATTATTTTAATAGGTAAATTGTGAAGGTGGTTAATCATTTTAGTGTTTTAATTGTGGGATAATGTAAGGGTTAATCAGTTTCTGCAATTAATCTATATATTACTTAGGAAATGAACCAATGACTAATTAACTAACAAAATATGAGCGATAAAAAGCATACCACAACATCAGGCATAGAAATAAAAGAACTTTATTATGTGGCAAAGCCGATGGAAGAAAAGCCAGGAGAATTTCCTTTTACTAGAGGAATTCAAAAGGATATGTACCGCGGGCGATTGTGGACTATGAGGCAGTATGCAGGCTTTTCTACCGCAGAAGAATCTAATAAACGTTATCATTACTTATTAAGTCAGGGTACAACAGGTTTGTCAGTTGCTTTTGATTTACCAACACAGATAGGATATGATTCTGATCACGAAATGGCTGATGGAGAAGTTGGAAAAGTTGGTGTGGCGATTGATTCTTTAAAAGATATTGAAATTTTGTTCGATGGAATTGAACTAAAAAACATCACCACTTCAATGACAATTAATGCAACTGCAACTATTCTTTTGGCAATGTATATGGCTTTGGCAAAAAAGCAAGGTGCCGATTTAAAACAAATTTCTGGAACGATACAGAATGACATATTGAAAGAATATGCCGCAAGAGGAACTTATATTTATCCGCCTAAACAATCTATGCGATTGATTACAGATATTTTTGAGTTTTGTAGTAAAGAAGTTCCTAAATGGAATACCATATCCATTTCTGGTTACCATATTCGAGAAGCAGGTTCTACTGCCGTTCAAGAATTAGCTTTTACTTTAGCCAATGGAAAAACTTACCTTAAAGCAGCGATTGATAAGGGATTAGACATTAATATTTTTGCAAAACGGTTATCATTTTTCTTCAATTGTCATAATAATTTTTTTGAAGAAATTGCAAAATTCAGGGCGGCAAGAAGGATGTGGGCAAAAATTACAAAAGAATTGGGCGCTACTGACGATAAGGCACAAATGCTTCGTTTTCATACACAAACAGGCGGCTCAACATTAACTGCCCAACAGCCTTTAAATAATGTTATCAGAGTAACCAATCAAGCTATGGCTGCCGTTTTAGGCGGAACTCAATCCTTGCATACAAATGGCTATGATGAAGCGCTTTCGTTACCAACAGAAGCAGCAGCAAAAATCGCATTGCGTACCCAGCAAATTATCGGGTTTGAAAGTGGTGTTACCGATACCGTTGATCCTTTGGCGGGTTCGTTTTTTGTTGAAAGTCTTACCGATGAAGTTGAGGCAGCTGCATGGCTTTATATTGATAAAATTGATGCTATGGGTGGATCAGTATATGCTATCGAAAGTGATTATATGCAACAAGAAATTGCTGCTTCTGCTTACCAATACCAGAATGAAATAGAAGATGGGAGCAGGGTATCTGTTGGTGTAAATAAATTTACTCAAAAAGAAAAAGGCATTACGGAAGTTTTTATTATTGATGATTCCATCCGAAAGCTGCAAACTCAAAAGCTCGATAAATTAAAATCCGAAAGAGATAATAATGCTGTAAAACAAGCATTAAATTCAATTGGCGAAGCTGCTAAAAAAGACGTTAATCTTATGCCTCTTATCATTGATGCCGTTGAAAAATATGCTACGCTTGGCGAAATTGCTGATGTTTTGAGAAATACCTTTGGAGAATACTGATCGCTATTGCACTGATATTAAAATACCCATAAAGATAAAATAGAACTACAATTTTTACTTGTAAAAAAGAATGAAGGCCTTGGCTTTTTATTTGTTTTAAGGTAAAAGCTTTAATTTCAGTTGATTCCATATTAAACAAATAAAACTACAGCAAACAGTGCGGCTAAAATTAATATGGCTTGGAATTTGCTCCTCTACCACTGATTTGAAATAAAGGGCTAAAAGAGCAATAAATCGAATTTTTTATGGTAAACAAATGTTAAGAAATAGTTATCCACACTAAAAATTCAGGTTAAGTGCTATAGGTTACTGCTTATGAATACGTTACAAAATAATTGAAATTTTTGTTTCAAATGTTGATAATTTTATCAATATTCGTAGTCCCGAAACGAACCATCCCGTAAATCCGAATCGGCACTGTAAACCAATAAATTATAGAAATCGCAATGGAAAAAACTTGTACAGAAGTGTGGAAGAACTGTCTTCAAATTATTAAGGATAACATCCCGAACCAAAGTTTTAAAACCTGGTTCGAGCCAATAACAGCCCTTAAATTAGAAGGTAAGGTTTTAACCATTCAAGTACCGAGTTTGTTCTTTTACGAATGGCTTGAAGAACACTATGTAGGCTTACTACGTAAAACTGTTAAAAAACAACTCGGAGAGGATGGCCGGTTAGAATATAACATCGTTGTAGATAAATCATCAAACAGCGGAAGTCCTTACACTACAAATATGCCATCGAACGGAAACGGAGCAGAGGCAAAAATTCAATCTATGCCTATTCCGGTATCGATTAATAAAGACATTAAAAACCCTTTTATTATCCCCGGATTAAAAAAATTAAACGTCGATCCTCAGCTAAACTCTAACTATACTTTCGAAAATTATATTGAAGGAGATTGCAACCGACTAGCTCGTTCTGCTGGTTATGCTGTCGCAGCTAAACCAGGTGGTACATCGTTTAATCCATTAATGATTTATGGTGGAGTAGGCTTAGGAAAAACTCATTTGGCTCAAGCAATTGGCAATGAGATAAAACGTAGCATGCCAGATAAACTGGTTATTTATGTTAGTTGTGAGAAATTCTGCCAACAGTTTGTTGATTCATTAAAAAATAATACAATTAACGATTTTGTTAATTTTTATCAGGCAATGGACGTTATCATTATGGATGATGTGCACAACTTTGCAGGTAAAGAAAAAACGCAAGATATTTTCTTCCATATTTTTAATCATTTACATCAATCTGGAAAGCAAGTTATTTTAACGTCTGATAAAGCACCGAAAGATTTAGCCGGTTTAGAAGAACGTTTGTTAAGTCGCTTTAAATGGGGGCTTTCTGCAGACTTACAAATTCCGGATTTAGAAACTCGTATTGCGATTTTGAGAAAGAAAATGTATGCTGATGGTATTGAATTGCCAGGAGAGGTTGTAGAGTATGTTGCACACAATATCGATAATAATGTACGTGAACTTGAAGGAGCAATGGTTTCTTTATTGGCTCAGGCTACTTTGAACAAAAAGGAAATCGATTTAAATCTTGCAAAACAGATGCTGAAAAATTTCATCAAAAATACTTCAAAAGAGATTTCGATGGAATACATTCAAAAATTGGTTTGTGAGTATTTCGAAGTTCCTGTTGACATGGTTAAATCGCAAACGCGTAAACGTGAAATTGTTCAAGCCCGTCAGATTTCGATGTACCTTTCAAAAAGTCATACAAAATCATCATTAAAAACAATAGGTGCTTTCTTCGGTGGTCGCGACCACAGTACGGTTATTTACGCCTGCCAAACAGTAGAAGATTTAATTGATACCGATAAAAAGTTTAAAGCTTACGTACACGATATCCAAAAGAAATTAAAAATGAGCTAAATTAGGTGTAAGGTTTAAGATAAAACCTATCTTTTATGCTTAAAGTTTAAAACAGGAAAAGTCTCAATTGTTGAGACTTTTCCTGTTTTGTCTTATTGCTAGCCCGAGATAATAGAGCCAGTACTTTTTTTATTAAGAGTTGATTTAATCTCCCTTTTCCAACTCTGCCAATCCATACAGCAAAGCGGCAACATGCAAAGCTTGTGCAATTTTATTATCCTTAATAAATTGCTTAACCTCTTCAATAGTGTACTCCTCTACATTCAGAATTTCGTGTTCATCTAAATGTTGTTCATGAGTTTTAACGCCGCCGGTTAAAACATATGTAAAGGTTAAATTATTCGCTGTTGCAGGATTTGGATAAAGTTCTGCAACTAATTTACAAGTTTTAAAGCTGTAACCAGTTTCTTCCAAAAGCTCTCGTTTAATGGCAAATTCTGGTTCTTCATCTCCATCAATTACACCACCTGGAACTTCTAAAGAAATAATATTTGCAGCATGTCTATATTGACGAACCATAATTATTTTACCTTCTTCGGTTAAAGCAATAGCATTAACCCAATTCGGATATTCTAAAACATAATAATCATCTTTAATTATTCCGTCTGGTAGTTTTACTTCATCAACCCTTAATGTCGCCCATTTCTCTTTCACGAGATATTTAGAGGCAATTTTCTGCCACTTTTCTACAATCATAATTGTTTTTAAATTCTTAAGCCAAAAGGTAAACTGCTAATTTAAATACTGCTGAATTATCTTTTGGCGATGCATATTAACCAGATGAACAATTTTATGTTTACCAGCAAGTGTATTATAAATCAAGTTAAGCTTTGGAGCAATAATGGTATTGCGTTCATTACTAACGCCTAATTCATAATATAAAAATTCACTCAATGAATCGAGCTTTTCTGAGGATAAATCAATTTCATTAAGCCAGATTTCGAATTTTGAGGCATCTTCATTCTCAAGAATTTCCAGAGGAAGAGAAAAGTTTACTCTCATTGTTTCTTCAAAAAGTTGATTTGCATCTTCAACTTTACTTTCAAGTTTTAAACCCATTATTCTGGCTAAAACCTGGGCAAGTTTCTGAATTTCTGCTGTTATTAAGTCTCTTCTATACATTTGAACTTTAATATTGGATAATTTACCAATAATCAAAAACCAATTAACAAATAAAGATTTAACTATTACTTAATGGACTCAACCCTGCCATATCTTAAAATCTTTAAATCCTGGTTTACCAACTTCCGCTTGAGCCTCCACCGCCGAAACTTCCGCCACCAAATCCGCCAAATCCACCTCCACCTGATGAGCCTCCGCCGCCCCAACTACTTCCGCCTCCAAAGCCACTTCCACCACGACCACCGCCGCCGCTTCCGAAAAGCATAGCCCAGAATAAAGCATTAGATGCACCGCGGCTTCCAATAATTTCGCCATTTCCACCGCCACCACCTTTGCGCATGATAACTATAATCACAATAATGATGATGATGATAACAATTACGCTACCAGATCCTCCATTTTTAGAAGAAACCCTAGGCTTATCATTTTTGTACTCGCCTTTAGTATATTTAATAATAGAAGTTATTCCTGCATCTAAACCAGCATAATAATCCCCTGCTTTGAAATTGGGTTTAATGTCATTATCAATAATTCGTTTAGCATAAATATCAGGTAGTGCACCCTCGACACCATAACCTGTTTGGATGGAGATTTTTCTATCTCCAACCGCTACAACAATCATAATACCATTGTTTTTGCCACTTTGGCCAACGCCCCATTTTCTGCCTAACTCTACCGCATATTCATTTATATCATAATCGCCCACAGATTTTACAATTGCTATTGCAATTTGTGTTGATGAAGAATCATCAAATGCCACAAGCTTTTGTTCTAATGCCTGTTTTTGTGTAGCAGATAATACATTTGAATAATCGTTAACTAATGTTGTAGGTTTTGCAGGGAAATCTTGAGCAATAGCAACCGAAAATAATAAGCTAAAAAGCGATAAAAGAAATATTTTTTTCATCATCTATTTATTGTCTTGTTTATCCATGTACACAATATCATTTGGCAGCTCATTTATATCTCCCGATTGATAGGGGAAGAATAATGCTAATTTCTCTCCCGCCAAAGCTACGCCTGCAATAACTCCATCTGCTAAATTGCCTTTAGCAAAATGTGCATTCATTGCAACTTTTGATGTTTCCCAAAAATTTTCTGGTACAACCCTGTTAATTCCAGAGTCTCCAATTATGGCAAACTTATGGTCGGCATGAGCCAGATAAATTAATACACCGTTTCGTTGCGCAGTTTTATCCATATCTAATTTAGAGAAATACTCAATTGCTCTTTCATAAGCATCACCGGCGCAATGTTTATCAACTGCAATTCTAATCTCTCCTGAAGTAGCTTTTTCTGCATCAGCAATCGCCTTTGCTATTTTATCTTGTTCAATATCTGAAAATAACGACATGTCTTTAACTTAAAATGAATTAAAAAGGGTAATAAATGTTCAACTTAATAAACACATATTACCCCTAAATGTTATTTCTAGACTATTAAAACTCTACTTTAGGTGCGTCTTTAGCTGTTGCATCAGCTTCAAAATAACCTTTTGCTTTAAAGCCAAACATTCCTGCTGTTAAGTTTGTAGGGAAAGACCTGATTTTACCATTATATTCCTGTACGGCATCATTAAAATCTTTACGTGCAACAGTAATCCTATTCTCTGTACTTTCCAATTGTGCAGATAAATCGCTAAACTGTTGCGTAGCCCGTAATTCAGGATAAGCTTCGGTAATGGATAATAATTTACCTAAAGCCTGACTTAACTGACCTTGAGCAGCCTGATATTTTTGAATGTTTTCTGGTGTTAATTCATCAGCTTTAACTGTCATTTGTGTTGCTTTTGCACGTGCCTCAACAACAGCTGTTAAAGTTCCTTGCTCAAATTTAGCTGCACCTTTAACTGTACTAACCAAGTTTGGAATCAAATCCGCTCTTCTTTGATATTGGGTTTGCACGGTTCCCCATTTCGATTTTACATTCTCATCAAGTTTAACCATGCTATTGTATCCGCATGAACTTAAAGTACTAACTGCAATTACAGCAGCTAAAATTCCAAATACTAATCTTTTCATTTTTATGGTTTTTGTTTATTTTGTCAAATTGAATTATTGTCAATTTACTAATTAGATATCAAATTCTGTACCTTTGTTACAATTCGGGATAAAAACCTGACAAGTTGTATGCACAAAGATGTCGAAATTACACTGCTCCCGCACCAGATCGAGCAGCCAGAAGTTATTAATCAGAAATTAGCTGATGTACTAAAACTGCCTGAAAGTAGAATTAAAGACTACGAAATTCTAAAACGTTCTATCGATGCGCGCTCACGAAAAGTTATTTATCGCCTGCAAATAAAAGCATTTGTTGATGAAGAACCAATACCTCAAATTCATACCGTAAACTATCAAAATGTCAGTGATGCAAAACCTGTACTAATTATTGGTGCAGGCCCGGCCGGATTATTTGCCGCATTACAATGCATAGAAAATGGTTTAAAGCCAATTATTATAGAAAGAGGAAAAGATGTTAAGCAACGTCGCCGCGATTTAGCCGCCATAAATAAGCAGGGAGTTGTAAATACAGAATCAAATTACTGCTATGGAGAAGGTGGGGCGGGAACTTATTCTGATGGGAAATTATATACCCGTTCCAATAAGCGGGGTGATATTAATAAGGTACTACAAGTTTTTGTAAATCATGGTGCAGAGCCAGATATTGCTATCGATGCCCGCCCGCACATCGGCACTAATAAATTGCCTCATATTATAACCTCTATAAAGGATACTATATTAAACGCTGGTGGCGAAGTCATGTTCGATAGCCAAATGACCGATATTTTAATTGAGTTTGGTAAAATAAAAGGTATCGAAATTAATTTTGAAGATAAACTTTTTGCGGATAATATAATTCTTGCAACCGGTCATTCCGCAAGAGATGTTTATGAATTGCTCAATAGAAAAAACATTCTTATCGAGGCGAAACCCTTTGCTTTAGGCGTTCGCATCGAGCATCCACAAGAAATAATAGATGCTGCACAATATCATTGCGATACCCGTTCCGAATTTTTACCGCCGGCTTATTATAGTTTGGTGGAACAGGTTGGCAGCCGTGGTGTATTCTCTTTTTGTATGTGTCCAGGTGGCATTATTGCGCCTTGCGCTACAGGCGAAAACGAAATCGTCGTAAATGGTTGGTCACCATCTAAAAGAAATAATCCATTTGCCAATTCGGGTACAGTTGTTCAGGTTACTTTAAATGATGTTCAGGGTTACGATCCTCTGCGGATGTTAAATTTTCAATCAGAAATAGAAAAGCGTGCCTTTGAAGCTGGCGGAGGCAATTTAGTTGCGCCTGCCCAACGCATGATGGATTTTGTTAACAATAAATTATCTATCGATTTGCCGAAAAACTCCTATCTGCCAGGAACTAAAAGTGTAATGCTCGATAATATTTTGCCAGGATTTGTTTCAGATAGTTTAAGAGTAGCATTGCCATTATTCGGAAACAAGATTAGAGGCTATTATACAAATGAAGCTATTTTAGTTGGCGTTGAAAGTAGAACATCTTCACCAATACGCATACCCAGAGATAAAGAAACTTATCAGCATCCACAAATTAAAGGCCTATACCCTTGTGCAGAAGGAGCAGGTTATGCTGGTGGAATCGTTTCTGCGGCAATTGATGGAATAAACTGTGCAAATGCAATCTTAACAGCATCTTAAAACTATAATAGTGTACCGTTTGTTAATTCTCCATGTTTAATATAACCAATGAAATCAAGAAAGCATTTAATGGCGATGCATGGCATGGAAATCATATTATGCAAACATTGAATAATGTAAAACCTGAAAATGCGTTTAAATATTTAATTCCTGGGGCGCATTCAATTGCCGAAATAGCCATGCATTTAACAGGTTGGACTGAAGAAGTATCTTCAAGATTAAGTGGTAATTTAGCTAATGAACCTGCAATGGGCGACTGGCCGTTGCAGGAAGTTAAAACGCCTCAAGCCTGGGAAAAAATTATCTTCAACTTTAAAATTGCTAACGAAGAATTAATTCGGATATGTGAAAGTTTTAAAGATAGCGATTGGAATAACGACACAAACGACAAGAGAAATCCAGCTCTGGGCACCGGAGTTTCAAATGCAGAACTTTTAAATGGCTTAGTTCAGCACCATGCATACCACTCTGGTCAAATTGCACTATTATCAAAATTTTAATTTATGAAAAAGACACTTATTATCGGTGCATCACCAGATCCATCACGTTATGCATATAAAGCAGCACATATGCTAACGCGCTTCAATCATGAAATTGTAAACGTTGGCATTAAACGCGGCGAAGTTGCAGGTGTTGAAATAGAAAAGCCAGGTGAAATTCATGATGATATAGATACCATAACCTTATATATTGGCCCGGATTTGCAGGCTCAGTACCACGATTATATTGTAAATACAAAACCAAAACGGGTTATTTTTAATCCGGGTACCGAGAATTATGAGTTAGAAAAATTATTAGATCAACATAATATCGAGCCATTGCGTGCCTGTACATTAGTTTTATTGAGTACTGGCCAGTATTAAATTTTTTAGAAAAGCAGGGTCTGTACTACTATTATAGTGTAGTCCCGCCCTCCATTCCAAATCCTCGGTTCGTTCCTCACCTTGCGGGTTTTCCATTTAGGTCGGGTTTATTTCACTTTTTTTGCGATAAATACTGAGGCTTCGGCTTTCTGACTCAAACCAAAATCCACTAAAATGCAATTAAAATAGTTTTCCGAAAACTCATCAACGATTTTTTTCTTAGTGTAAATCATACACTTACGTTGATTTTGCTATAAACACTACAAATAGTTTGGTGTCAATCAGATTTTTTTCTACTTTTGCAACCCGCTTCGGAGGAAGGGAAAATGTTTGAAGGGTGAAAAGAAAAGGTTTAGAATTATTTGGAAATAGTTCTTGTGGGAGGGAGAAAGTTTGTTACCTTTGCAACCCTGT
>NZ_BMDJ01000013.1 GCF_014635725.1 Pedobacter mendelii
TTCGTTTCTGTTGGGAGTGCAAAGGTAGAAATCTTTTTTTAACCTCCAAATAAAATAAATTTTATTTTTTTAGCCTCTCTTTAATTCATAACCCCAGCTTTTCAATTATTTCCGCTTCTTCCGAACCGGGTTGCAAAGGTAATAAAATTTCTCCCTCCCACAAGAACTATTTCCAAATAATTCTAAACCTTTTCTTTTAACCTTTCAAACATTTTCCCTTCCTCCGAAGCGGGTTGCAAAAGTAGAAAAAAATCCTTTATAGCCAAAAATTATCTCCCTATTATTCTTCTATTACTCATAACTTCATCATTCTCAATAAGAAAAAAATTAAGCTACCGAAAGAACTTTTATCAACAACGTTTGTTTCACGGCTAGTTTGCCAGCAAAACGAGTATTCCATCTTATCGGTTTATATATTTCAGAATATCAATACATCCAATAATTCGATAACATCAGAAATATCTCCTACATTGTATACAATTCATCATTAAACCAGCCTATGTGTTCCATTGGCGTATCCGTAAGCTATTTGTTTCACTCGAAAGCGTTTTGCAATGGTGGAAACACAAAATGCATAAAAGGACGCGAAACCAAAGCTACCAGTTCAAATTAACTAATTAATATGAGAGCAATAAAAATCTTCCCTTTTTTCCCTGTAGTATCCTTTTGCCTTTTCTTTTGTGGAATTTCCAGGCACGATGCAAATCCCGAAGCTTTGTCCAAACTGGCATCCTCAAAACAGTTCGATTGTGTGGGTAAAGCATTGGAAAATGGAAAATTCATCGGATCAGGGGTGCTGATTACACCGAGATTTGTGCTATCGGCAACTCATGTACTCATGACTGCAAATCAAATGTTCACAAAGAGAAGAAAGCTCAATGATCTCGAACCCGGAGATTTCTCCCTCGATTTTAACGGGAATATTTTTAAGGTTAAAAGAATTATTACCTATACTGGTAGAGGGGATTATAGTACGGAGACCGAAACTGATCTGGTATTGCTTGAACTAGATAGGGATGTTAATAATATTGCTTTGCCTGGGCTGAACACGAAACTCAACGAGCTCGGAACTCAAGTAACTGGAGTGGGCTATGGTATATACGGAATAGTGAATGAAAAAGGGAGACTTAAGATACAGAATTCCGGTGTAAAATCGGCAGGGAAAAATATTATAGATAAGCTCGCTGGAAAAGAAGTAAACGGAAAACCGGCTATGCTACAATTTGATTTCGATAGCCCTTTAAATCCCGCTGTCAGCAAAATGGGATCTGATCACCCAATTGAAATGGAGTATACACCATCGGGTGGAGACAGTGGTGGCGGTTTGTTTAGAGAGGCTGGAGGCAAAATGGAATTAATAGGTATTCTACATTCTACACAAGGGGACATCGAAAACTTCCGAATCAATGGTTATTATGGAGAAGTGTCCAATTGGACACGGGTTTCCGTATTTACGGACTGGATAAAAAGTTCGATTATAAAATAACAAAATGACTTTTTTATTTAAAGCAATGGTACTTCATGTAGACCTTGCATTTTTGATTGTGCTAAAACATCAGGACTATTGCACAATTGCCAGAATAGGCAATCGCCAGCGAAATGATTTTTTCCTTAATGTGATGTTCAAACGCTTCACTATGAGAAGATGTGGCGCTGTCGAAAACGCAGACGATCTAATGGATATTAAATGTTCCATTTGAGCTGATTCAATATGCGATCTTCATGTACAAAATTGAATTAACATCAAATAAAATTTATGCTGTTGGGTGCTTGAAAGGAATTTCGAAATTAAACCCTATCCTTTCCATGACCCTCTAACGAAAGCCAAAAACAACTAACTCATACACAATTTGCCTGTTGATATTGATATTCAAATTGTAACAACAAACGATGCTGAAATCAATTGAATTTGTATGGAGGGAAAAAGAAATCTGCGATTTTACTCGAAATTTCGCAGATTTTGACAAAAATAGTGGTCCCGACGAGAATCGAACTCATATCTAAAGTTTAGGAAACTTCTATTCTATCCGTTGAACTACGGGACCTTTGTAATAAGTGTTAAATAAAATAAACATTTTTCACACTGATTGTCAATTAATTACAAGACAATCTCAGCTATTAGAGCTTTTGCTAAAATCCTATTAATTGTTGCAAATATATTAAATTATATCAGAAATTGTTGGTCATTTGCCTAAACGGATTGGAGCATGCAGGATTTGAAACAAAATGTTCATCTGACCCAATTAAATCTATTTCGGCCATATTAGAATTTAGCCCAAATGTTATTACTACCTGATGTACAACTCGGTAGGCATGAAGGAAGGAAATTGAACGAGAATTTAAAAAGTATGCATGATACTAAAAATATACCGCTGGTTCTAATATCGATGAGGAGCAAATTGAGCTTGATGAATGGCTATGGATGTAAACCTGATGATTTTATAAAAAAGACTTTTGAGGTGAATGAATTAGTAAAGAGGATAACCATTCAAACAGAAAATCAGATCTCGAAAAAAGAAGCTTAAGATTTTCTGGTAGATATATTTAGCTTGCCTGCAATACCTGGACATATCAATTATTGAGTATTAATACCTTATATCAAAACCATATAATTTAAAACTCCTATTTAACATTACCTTCGTGCAAAACGAAGGACATCATTCTATGCACTAAGTCTTTTACATTAAATATGAGACATGGTGTGATAATTTCCTTTAATAAGGATAAAAATTCTGGTATTATACAAGACGCAAATGACCAAGAAATTGATTTTTTTTTGGATTCGAAGGAAAACTCATTTTCTGTCAACGATTTGGTAAGTTTTAGCATCGTAATGACAGAAATAGGATTAGTTGCAAATAATTTAATAATAGTAATGATTAATTTCGGTTCAAATTACGTTTTAAAGACCAAGGAAAACAATACTAACATAGATAATATTGACTTAGTAAAATAGATTTTTATAAAAGATCAAATATAAAAACGCTCTTATTTATATATAAACTTTAATGATTTAGAGGAAAGGAATAATCACCAAATCTATTAAACCTTATAAGTTTACCTAAAGCACTTGAGAAACTTATAAGGTAAAAATTGCAATTAATTAATTTGAATACTTTTTACACCTACTTTCTAAGTCAGTATCATTTACAACTTCGATAGAGGAAGAGCCTTTAACCCTGAAAGCTTTAATATCCGTCATACCTAAAAAGCCAAATACGGTAAAACAAAGTCATAAGCTTGTATAGGTTCATCCGAATAAATTCTACCGTGGCATTACTTAATTTTACTCGGATGGATATCGATGCAAGGACTTGAAATGATATGATGAATCTTTTTAAGATGTTGTTAAATTTATTGGACAAATTTAGAGCTGCTCTTTTAGCTAATATCCTAAACGTTAGTGCTATCATTTTAGATAGCTATTATATAGCCAAAAGCCCCGACAGTAATGTCGAGGCTTAAGAATTATTATTCAGAGTTTTTAAAGTGATTTTTTACAAAAAACACTTTTGGTAAGACAGGTTAAGGATTGTAGCTGTTTCTTTCTAATTAGCTTAGTTGTAAATCTAAAATCATAAGACGTAAACATCTTTATCTTATCACGCTGCCTTCTTCAAATTTCTCAGCCGGAGTAATAAAGGCAAGTTTACCTTCTGAATTTTCAGCCATTAAAATCATTCCTTGTGATAGAATACCTTTGATTTCTCTTGGAGCCAAATTCACAATTATACTTACTTGTTTACCAATAATATCTTCAGGTTTATAATATTCTGCTATACCAGAAACAACTGTGCGTTCATCAATACCAGTATTTACAGTAAGCTTTAATAGCTTTTTAGTTTTATCAACTTTTTCAGCTGCGATAACCGTTGCAACACGTATATCCATTGCAGAAAAATCGTCAAAATTGATGTTTTCCTTTGCCGGAATAGAAGCAACAGCCGTAGCGTTTGAAACTTTACTTTGGTTTAGTTTTTCTACTTGGAAATCAATCGCAGCATCTTCTATTTTTTCGAATAACAGAATACCTTCTTTAATATCATGACCTCGTTTGATTAGTGTTATAGTGCCTGCTTCTTCCCAACCTTGTTTACCGTTGTTTAGCATTTTCATCAGCTTATCGGCTGTGAAAGGCAAAAATGGCTCCATAAAAATTTGAAGATTGGCACAAATTTGTAATGAGATGTACAAAATTGTACGAACACGATCTTCATCTGTTTTTATCAACTTCCATGGTTCAGTTTCTGCCAGATATTTATTTCCCAAACGGGCAACATTCATTACTTCTGATAGTGCTTCTCTGAAACGATAATTTTCAATAGATGCGGATATTTTTGCCGGAAAGGCTGCCAAATCATCTATTACAGCTTGATCTTGTTCTGTAATTTCCATTAAAGTTGGCACCACTCCATTAAAGTATTTATGTGTAAGCACCATAACACGATTTACAAAATTACCGAGAACGGCAACCAGTTCATTGTTGTTTCTGGCTTGAAAATCTTTCCAGGTAAAGTCGTTATCTTTTGTTTCGGGTGCTGTAGCAGTTAAAACATAGCGTAAAACATCTTGTTTTCCCTCAAACTCCCTTAAATATTCGTTTAACCAAACTGCCCAATTTTTTGATGTTGATATTTTCTGACCTTCGAGGTTAAGAAACTCATTTGCAGGAACATTATCTGCCAGAATAAAACCACCATGCGCCATTAACATCGCAGGGAATATAATGCAGTGAAAAACAATATTATCCTTGCCAATAAAGTGTACAAGTTTCGTGTCTTCATCTTTCCAATATTCTTCCCAACCGCACTTATCTGCTTCAAAATTATTGATGTAATACTCTTCGGCCATTGGATTCCAAACATCAAGCTTTGCGTAATTACAAAGTTCTTTAGTGGCAGAAATGTATCCAATTGGTGCATCAAACCAAACGTATAAAACTTTACCTTCTGCATCGCGAAGCGGGACATGAATGCCCCAATCTAAATCGCGGGTCATTGCTCGTGGATGTAAACCAGCATTTAACCAGCTTTGGCATTGACCATAAACATTTGGTCGCCATTCTTTATGGCTTTCTATGTATGCTCTTAATCGGTCTTCATATTTATCTAAAGGTAAAAACCAGTTCTTGGTTTCTTTTAAAATTGGCTTATCGCCAGATAGCGTAGATTTAGGATTGATTAAATCGGTTGCGTTTAATGTCGAACCGCAGTTTTCGCATTGATCGCCATAAGCATTTTCATTACCGCAATTTGGGCAAGTACCGGTAATATAACGATCGGCTAAAAATTGTTTTGCCTTTTCGTCATAATATTGTTCCGTTATCTCTTCTGTAAAAACACCTTTATCATAAAGTGTTTCAAAAAAATCGGCAGCAGTTTGATGATGTGTTGATGATGATGTACGATGGTAGATATCGAAAGACACTCCGAATTCTCTGAATGAATCGCCAATTATTTTATGGTATTTATCTACAACTTCTTGCGGCGTAATTCCTTCTCGTTTAGCTTTTAAAGTAATTGGCACTCCATTTTCGTCAGAACCACATACAAATTTTACATCTCGTTTATTCGAACGTAGGTATCTTGCATAAATATCAGCAGGAATATAAACTCCTGCCAAATGGCCAATATGCACCGGTCCGTTTGTGTATGGCAGTGCCGCAGTTACGGTATATCTTTTTATTTTACTATTATCCAAAACAAATTATTTAATTTGACAAAGATATCGTTTTAACCATGATTATACAGCCCCCGTATTTAAAAAAAGGAGATAAGATTGCCATAGTGTGTCCGGCGAAGAAATTACCCAAAACCATTGATTATGCGATTACTATTTTAAAAAGCTGGGAATTGGATGTTGTTCTTGGTAAAAGTGTTTATGCCGAGGAGAATCAATTTGCAGGAGCTGATGCTTTAAGGGCTTCTGATATTCAAACATTTATAGATGATCCACTAATAAAAGCGATAATTGCTGGCAGGGGTGGTTATGGAACCATCCGAATTATTGATGAGCTGGATTTTAGTAATTTCGTGAAAAACCCGAAATGGTTTATTGGATTTAGTGACATAACAGTAATATTATCGCATATTTTTGCAGCGCTGAAAACGCAGTCTATGCATGCTCAAATGCCTTATACTTTTGAAGATTCTACACCAGAAGCCTTATTATCCCTAAAAAGTGCTTTATTTGGAGAAAAGCAAGTTTTTAAATATAAAAGCGAGTTTAGTAACCGTGCTGGAAATGCTACGGGTATATTAATTGGTGGAAATTTAACGCTGCTTTGCATGCTTCAAGGTTCTCCTTCTGAAATGGATTTTGAAGATAAAATCTTATTTCTGGAAGATGTTGGTGAACATGAATATTCCATCGACAGGATGCTTAGAATGCTTAAAAGGGCAGGAAAACTGGTTAGACTTAAAGGTTTAATTATCGGTGCCTTCAACGAAATTACTCCAGAGAAGATTCCATTTGGACAAACTGCTGAAGAGGTTATTTGCACTATTGTTGAAGAATATGATTATCCTGTTTGTTTTAACTTTCCAACAGGGCATATAGAGAATAATCGTACAATGATAGTTGGTGCAGAAATAGAGCTAAAAATTGAAACAAATAACGTAGAATTTAAGTATTTATAACATGGCAATATTAGATAACTTAGGAAAATACCGAAACACAGGCTTACTGTTGTTGAGGGTTGGTTTGGGCATCATGTTCATTATTCATGGCTTCCCAAAATTAGCGGGTGGCCCTGATGGGTGGACTGGACTAGGCGGAAGTATGAAAGTAGTGGGAGTTGATTTCTTACCAACTTTTTGGGGTTTCATGGCCGCAGTTACGGAAACCTTTGGAGGATTTTTACTTATCGTTGGACTCTTTTTCAGGCCAGCGTGTATATTATTAATCTTTACGATGATAATTGCAGCATTGGTTCACTTTTCTAAAGGTGATGGATTACAAGGTGCAAGCCATGCGATTGAGTTGGCAATTGTGTTTTTAGGCTTAATATTTATTGGACCAGGAAAATATAGTGTTGATAAGAAGTGAGTGAAAAATTTTTGTGTTAATATTTTGGCATAAAAAAAGCCGAGCGTAAATCTCGGCTTTTTGATTAGTTACTTATTCTTAATAACCAGGATTTTGAGTCATACTAGGGTTAGCATTCATCTCATCCTGTGGAATAGGCCAAATATAATGGAAATCCGTATAAGGAAGGGCAACCTTTGCTGCTACTGTTACGGGTCTTAGAACTGCATCCCAGTTTGATCCAGATCCATTTAATGCCGTCACTAAAATTTTTGCTGGAATACCTCCTCCTGTAACTGCAAAATTAGGATCTTGTGATAAACGGGTAATGTCTGGCCATCTTCTACCTTCACCGGCAAACTCAACTCTACGCTCATTTAAAATCGCTTGCGTTAAAGCATTTTGGTTAGCAAAACTCGCAATAGTATATTGGCTAGCTACTGGTACTGCTCTATTTCTAACAGCATTTAATAAATTCAACGCTCTTGTATCCAAAGCATTTGTTCTTGAATAAGCTTCGGCAACATTTAAAAGAACTTCAGCATAGCGTATAATTGGTGCATAATCAGTGCTGGTAGCAGGGTCTCTGTATTTATAATTAAAAAAATACTTAGCACCTGTAGTTGTTTGTTGAATTTGCAATAAACTTCTCCTTGTATCACCAGTAACCCAAAAAGCTGCATTATATAGATTAGGACTAGTAACCACTAAATTTCTGCCAACAAGTGCATTTAAAGCATTTGCAGCTGGGCCGAACATATTTGCCAATGCACCATTTACACCTCCATTTGAAGCAGATCCGTTTTCAATTGAAAAAATAGATTCTGTATTATTTTTAAAGGATACAAAAGGACCATCAGGACTCGCGGTCAAAGAGTAAACCCCATTTGCCGCAACGCCAGTATAAGGCCCTGATGCAGCAGATGTGCCTAATTTTGCACCTTCAGTAATTACACCTGCAAAATCATTCATGTGTAACTTAACACGGACTTTTAATGCAATTGCAGCACCTTTCGTAGCTCTCGTAAAACCAGCAGCAGATGCGCCAACTGGAAGATTTGCTTCTGCAAAATCCAAATCAGCTAGAATTTTAGTATAATCATCTGCAACCGTACCACGAGGAACTGAAATTTGCGAAGCCACAATATCTGTAGAATTTACCCCTACAGTTCTATAAGGAACACCTGGGCTAGCACCATTGCCATCTACATATGGTCTACAAAAATCAATCACTAATTCGTGATATGCTAGTGCTCTTAAAAACCTAGCTTCCCCCGAATATTTATTACCTACAGATGTACTTATAGTACCTGCTGCAGAAGCTGCTGTAACGCCATCAATTACAATATTACATTGATTAATCAACGAATATAGATTGCTCCACATGTTAACGTTATTTGCAGTACTCGAGGTTATTAACGCTTCATATGTGAGCTGATAAAACGTTGCTGTATTTACCATATCTTCGCCACGCATTTCAGATTGCTCGATTGATGCTGCACCAAAAGGATAGCCACGGCCTGCACCACCATTGTAAGTTCCAACCGTTGCTGTGTTATAAACACCTACCATAGCTAATTCTATATTAGCAGCCGTAGAAAAAGCAGAAGCCTCTGACAATGAACTCTTCGGATTAAGTTCTGTAAACTTCTTGCAAGAAGAAACAGTTAAAAGGGATAATAAGCTTACAGCAAAAAACCCACTCGTTAAAATTTTATTTTTAAATATCTTTTTCATATCTGTAGCTATTAAAATCCAACATTTATACCAACAACAAATGTGCGAGATTTAGGGTTTGTATTATAATCTAAACCTGCCTGGCTATTTGTTGTAACGGAAGTATTCAATTCTGGGTCTAATCCCGAATAATTTGTAATTACGAATGCATTCTGAACTTGCCCATATATTCTAACCCTGCTTAAATACAATTTATTTATTAAAGTGGTTGGGAGCGTGTAGCCTAAATTGATGTTCTGACCGCGTATGAATTTACCATCTTCAACAAAACGAGAAACCGTATTTGCTGTTAAATTTGTAAATGCATCTCTACCGTAATAAACCTTAGGGACACTTGTAGAAGTATTTGTTGGCGTCCAACGGTTTAAAATTTCTGAACCGTTATTTAAGAATTTTTGATTTAATAAACTTTCTTGACGAGTTATGTTCATTATTTTATTACCACCAGAAAAAACAAGATAAATGCTAAGATCGAACGATTTATAACTTACCGTGTTATTAATACCTCCGTAATAGGTTGGATTTGTTGAACCAAGTACTCTTTTATCCGTTGCAGCTAATGTACTTGCAGCTCCCAGCGTGCCTGGATTGTTAGGGTCATATAAATAATAGGCCTGATTGGCAATATTACCTTGAATAATTTGTCCATTTGCTTTTTCATATAAAGGATTACCATTTGCCGAATTAACCCCAGCATATTGATATCCATAAAGGGAGCCTATTGATTCGCCAACTCTGTTGATGTTATAACCGGACGCCTGAATAACATCGGCGTTATTATTTGCCAATTGCGTTATCTTATTTTTAACGAGCGTTAAGTTAACATCTGTAGACCAAGAAAAATTATCATTTTTAAAATTAACTGTGTTAACTGAAAATTCATATCCCTTATTGGTCATTTTACCAACGTTTTGGTTAATTCCATTACCTGGTACACCTAATGAAGGTGCAGTTGGCGCAAATAAAATTAAATTATCAACATTGTTTTTGAAATAATCTGCAGTAATATTTATACGACTGTTAAATAAAGATAAATCGACACCGACATTATATTTTTTACTGGTTTCAAATTTCAAAGATGAGTTACCTGCTTGAGAATAATACAAACCACTCTGTGCCCCATAAGTTGATGCGGCAAAAGTGCCCGCGAAAGGATAATTTCCTATATCCGTATTACCTACTTTTGCATAACCACCACGAATTTTGAAATCATTAATGAATTTTAACCCCGAAGCATTTGCAAAAAATTCTTCTTTAGAAACTCTCCAAGCAATAGATGCACCTGGTAAGTTAGCAACTTGGTTACCAATAGGTAAAGAAGAAATTTTATCTGTTCTGAAGGTTCCACTTAACAAATAACGCTCTTTATAACCATAAGTTCCCCTTACGAAATAAGATTTATAAGCATTTTCTGCCACGCCACCGCCAATAGAGAAGGTTGCCTGAGGAAAAGAACTCGAAATAATATTCTCACCACCAAAGAATATACTTGATATTCCAGTACCGCTTGCATTAAACGAACGATATCTTGATTTTTGGAATTCTAGCCCAGCGGTTACACCGATTGTATGATCACCTAAAACTTTGTTATATGAAACCGTATTTGTCCAAACATATCTGAATGATGGAATAAATTGTTGGAATGCATAACCACCAGAACCGCGGCCATCACCATGTAATGGGCTATAGTATTGGTAATCTTCACCATAAGATGCGTTAGTTGATAATTGTGATTTAACATCAAGACCAGGCAAAATATTAATATTTATAAACGTACCACCAATTAAATTAACCGATTGGTTTCTAAAAATGTTGTTATCCAGAACGAACTGAATGTTAGTATAATTATCATCTATCTCTCTAATGTTTGGTCCTTTACCTAAACGAGCCAAGTCTGCACTAAAGTTATAGCTGCCATCTGCGTTGAATGGCGTAGAGTTAGGTAAAGCTCTTATGGCATTACCAACATTACCAGAAAGCCCATTTGTACTGGTTTGAAGCCCGAAATTACGAGTATAATTTATGTTCGCGCTAGCACCAAAGGTTACATGGTTATTTAATGCTTTTTGCTCCAACTTACCAAAAAATTGATATTTATTTTGATTATTTGCCTTGATTATACCATCATAATCAGCATAATTCAATGAAAAATAATAGTTAGATTGATCTGTAGCCCCACTAAATGATAATGCTTGATTTTGTTGAAATGCGTCTTCTCTAAAAACTACATCCTGCCAATTTGTATTTGTTCCATTGTCTACAGCTCCTACCGCAGCGCCAGAATTTGTTAATTTTTCGTTAGCAATGGTCACAAACTCAGATCCAGATAGTAAACTGAAGCGTTTTGATGCGTTAGACGAACTGAACCAAGAGTTATAGTTAACTTTAGGTTTACCTGAAACTCCTTTTTTGGTGGTAATGATGATTACACCTCCAGCAGCTCTAGATCCATATATTGCTGTTGCTGCTCCATCCTTAAGTACATCTACACTTTGAATATCGTTTGGATTGATATCCCCTAGTGGATTTGTAGCAGTAACGCTACTTTGATTACCAGTAACGATTGGCAAGCCATCAACGACATAAAGTGGATCGGAACCATTTGATATACTGTTTGTTCCCCTAATTCTAATACGAGGTGTAGAACCTAAGATGCCATTTGATACGGTAACCTGAACACCCGTAACACGACCTGCCAATGCCTGGTCAAAGCTTGCAACAGGAGCACTAGCCAAAACAGCCCCAGAAACACTACCCACAGAGCCGGTAACATCTTTCCTTTTGACCGTTCCATAACCGACTACAACAACATCGCTTAATGTTTTTGAATCAGAACTCAACGAAATGTTTATTAAATTTGAAGAGCCAATTTGTCTGCTCTCTGGAGCATAACCGAGTGAACTGAATTCAATGGTTGTTGAACCTGCAGAAACATTGATCGAGAACTTTCCTGCTGCCGAAGTAGTTGTTCCGCCAGAAGTTCCTTTAATTTTAACACTCACACCAGGGAGCGGTTGCCCATCTTCCTTGCTTGTAACTGTTCCTGTGATTGTTCTCTCTTGCCCAAATGCGGTGGCCGCAATAAACAGCAAAATGAACAAACTTTGTAGAAGTTTTTTCATAAAATTTAGTTAAGTTTTAATTACTTGGGAACTAAAGTATATAAAACAAAAACGTAATGCAAATTTTACAAAAAAAAATAAACAATTTTCAACTTCGATTGTATCTTTTTCCTGCTAGCTAAAAGACAGAATATCTCTACAATATTTAAATACTTGTACCAAATAATGCATGAAAAATAATAAATTGACTTGATTTACTATTTCAATGTATTATAGTAACTAATTGCATTAATCAAATCCTCATCTTTTTTAAAATTAGTTTTATTCGCCCTAAAAAAGGATTCCATTTCTGAACTTTTATCTTTAAAAAGGTTTAAAAATGAAGATTTATCATTTTTAACTTGATTTATTACCCCATTAATAAACAAAAAATAAGATTTATCATCCATAATTCTTTTTGTTGTAATCGAAGAATTAAAGTCTTTTACATCAATAATACTTTTAATCAATTTTTTTAGGAGGGTAGCTTTTCCTTCAACCATAACTAAATAATACGATAAATTATTAAATGTTTTTACAGGAGGATAACCATTCTTAAACACATCTTTTTCTAAATGAAATTCGTTAACAGGGCTAATAAATTTCATCGAAATGCTATCCTTTCCTAAAAAATATAACTGATCTTCATACAGATTGTATTTCAGGCTTATATTTGAATAAACAATTCCTGAAGCTATTTTAGCCGAACCTAAGCGCCAGTTCGGATATAGCAATTCTGAGCCCTCAACATTAACCAACTTTATTTCTTTAGCAGGGCTACCGTCCTGATAAGTTAGAGCTTGCGCAAGAAGCTGTTTTGTGCTCATGCTTAAAAACAATACTACTAAAAAATATTTCATTTTACTATAATTTAAAACTTTAATAAAGCTACAATATTTACTTAAACCGGGCAAGGTTTACAATTTATCTTTAAATGAAAATGCCCTCAAAAAGGTGTAAACTTTATGAGGGCATTGTATAATTAAAGAATATTAGTAACCTGTATTTTGAGCAATTATGTTTCCTGAAGTTAAAACTTCTCTTTGTGGAATTGGATATAAAGCTCTATATGCTTGCGAAATTCCTAAGGTTGATGTAAGATTGAAACGTCTTAAGTCAAACCATCTATGTCCTTCATGTGCTAGCTCAATTCTTCTTTCTGCTAAAATAGCAGTTAAAACAGCAGCCTGAGAAACCGACACAAGAGGTGTTAAACCTGCTCTAACTCTGATTACATTTAAATCGGCTAAACCATCGGCAATTTTTTGAGCGCTACCTTGGCGCACTCTTGCTTCTGCACGTATTAAATACATCTCTGCCAATCTAAACAAAATCACATTATCATCGCCGGTTGCAATACGAGTAAATTTTCTGGTTTTTGATAGAGGAGCAACAGTTGTAAAATTGATTGCTTGTCTAACATCATTTGCTTCATGCGCTGTATTTAAAGCATTTGATGAACTGATTTCGTTACGTCCACCAGCAGCAGTTGTGTAATAATAAAATGCAATACTGTTTTGATCGGCCGAATTGTAATCCAGTTCAAAAATTGATTCTGCAGAGTTTTTAGCAGCCCAAATATTACCATAATTAGCAGTAGTTAATAATGAATACCTTGCACTACCAATTACAGTCGTAGCTAAAGCTTCAGCCTCTGCCCATTGTTCTCTGTACAATTGTACTCTGGCTTTTATAGCATTGGCAACATCTTTCCCAGCTCTATTTGTAATTCTATTTGCAAAGGTTGGAGCAGCTATTGCAAAATCTAAATCAGCTAAAATTTGAGTGTAAACTTGCGCTTCTGTATTTCTTGCAATTGGCGTAGCATCAGATTCTGTAAGCGTAGGTGTAAGTTTTAGAGAAACACCAACTCCATTAGCTTTTCCATAACCATCATTAGAGCCGCCAAAATACCTCAATAAATCGAAATACATTAAGCCTCTTAAGGTTCTTAGCTCTGCAAGTGTTGCATCTTTGTCTAAAGCCGCATCCGTAATGTTAGGAACCGCAGCAATCATAGTATTTGCATTATTAATCCCATTATAGATGGTGTTATACATATCACTTATGTTAACATTATCTGTAAGGATCTGATTATTTGCAATTTGTGCGTAAGTTGGAAAAGTACCAACATGAATCAAATTTCCACCACCTAGTTCAGCGAAAGCGTTGTATTGCAAGCCGTAATAGTTTCCGCTTTGTAAACTATTGTAAACACCAAACAATCCTGCCCTTACACTTGCAACATTAGTAAATGCTCCAGCAGCATCTAACGATGCTTGAGGCTTTTGCGCTTCCAATTCCTTTTTGCAGGAAGAGAAAACAGCAGAAGCTGCAAATAAGTAAGTTAAATATTTATATTTTATATATGTTCTCATATCAAGATTCATTAAAAAGTTAAGTTAAGACCAAAAGTGTATGTTCTTGCTTGAGGATAGGTTAAGAAATCAGTACCAGGAGCAGTATTTGTAACTGAGAATGTACTTACCTCTGGATCTAAACCTGAGTAATTTGTAAAAGTATAAAGGTTTTGTGCTGAAGCATATAATTTTATTGCTGATACCTTAAGTGCGTTTAACACCTTAGGGCCAAAGTTATAGCTTAAGCTAACATTCTTTATTCTTAAAAAATCACCATCTTCAAGAAATCTATCAGATACCCTTCTATTATTGTTTGGATCTTGATAAACTGCTCTAGGCACAGTCGTATTTGTATTGGTAGGCGTCCATCTATCTAATGTAGTAGCCAACTGACCAAAAACACTATTCATACCTTCACCAAACGAGCGTGTATTTGAATAAATCTGATTACCGCCCTGGTATTGTAAGAAAACAGATAAATCAAAGTTTTTATACTTAAAGTTATTGGTAAAACCACCTTGATAAGTTGGCACACCTTTACCAATAATTTCTTGATCTAATGAGTTAATTACACCATCACCATTTAAATCAGCAAATTTGATATCACCTGGTGCAGTAGATGTTAAAGGACTTGCTGTTACGGCTTGTACTGGTGAAGCAGCAATTTCTGCAGCACTTTGGAAAATACCTAAAACTCTATATCCTCTAAATGCGCCTAATGATTGGCCGGCCTCTACCCAGGAAGCGAAACCCGCTGCAAATGGATTGCCAGAAAGCTCAACAATTTTATTTTTATTTAAAGAGATATTGAAGTTAGTTGTCCAAGAGAAATCTTTTTTATTAAAAATAACACCTGTTAATGCAACCTCTAAACCTTTATTTTCTGTTTTACCAAGGTTTGATTGAATGGTGGTGAAACCAGATGAACCAACAAGTGGTTTACCTAAAAGTAAATCAGATGTTTTTTTCTGATAAACATCAACATTCAAAGTTAATCTATTATTAAATAAACCTAAATCCAATCCTAAATCTAAAGCTGCAGTATTTTCCCAGGTTAAATTAACATTACCCAATTGAGTTGGTGCCAAACCTGGATTTTGAAGATAATTTGAACCTCCACCCACTAATGGCAGCGAAGTAAAGTTTCCAATTTCCTGGTTACCTACAATACCATAACTTGCTCTAATTTTTAAATCGCTAATAGCTTTAACATTTTTTAAGAAAGATTCTTCAGACATTCTCCATGCACCTGAAACTGCAGGAAAAAAACCATATCTTTTTTCCGAACCAAATCTAGATGAACCATCCAAACGACCTGATGCCTGGAAAATATATTTTCCTTTGTAAGAATAATTTGCTCTTGCAAAATATGATTCTAAAGCATTTGACGTACCACCAGAAGTTGCAGTTGTTCTAACAGAACCTGCCGACAGCCTTCTGATATCATTACCAGGAAATCCTGTTGCAGATGCTAAAATATTCTCGTAGTTTGATTCTTGATAAGAAAAACCTGCTAATAAATTAACACTGTGTATGCCACCAAATACTTTGGCATAATTTAAAGTATTATCAAAAATATAGTTAACCTCTTGGTTTTGGCCTTCTGTTGCCGAACCACCTGAACCAGAGCCTGCATTGGTAAGCGTTGATAAGAAAGTTCTATCTTTCGAAGTAAAATAATCGACAGATGCCTGAGATTTAAAAGTTAATTCTGGTGTAAACTTATATTCTGCACCACCCGATGCCAATAAACGATTACTATAAAATTTGAAAGTATTTTCATTGGCACCTGCAAGTGGATTATCTACAGAAGAAATTGCATCTCTGCCATAAGTACCATTTGCATTATATGCTGGAACGTGCGATCCTAACAAAAATGCACCACTAACAGTACCATTAATATTATTATCGTTATTTAATCTATTATTTACCGAACTGCTAAAACTTGTTGATAATGTTAATTTTAATTTATCGGTTGCTTGATTATCTAAATTTAACCTGCCGCTAAATCTCTTGTAACCACTACCAATAACCACACCCTTCTGATCGAAAAATGACGATGAGATAGCAAACTTGGTTTTGTCATTTCCTCCACGAGCATTAATTTCATAATTGGTAATTGGAGCTGTTTCGAAAATCAAATCTTGCCAGTTCGTTGTTGGATAATCATTTGGGTTAGCACTTCTTACACCACCACCTATTCTGCTATCACTATAATTCGCTGTACCTCCGTACCTTGCATTAACCGCATCATTCATCAATTGAATGTATTCTGGACCAGTAAGAGTTGGAAGCGTTTTAGCAACCTCCTGAATGCCCGAATAAACATTTACACCAATTTTGGTATTCTGATTAAGACCTCTTTTCGTGTTAATTAAAACCACACCATTAGCACCTCTTGAGCCATAAATAGCAGTAGCGGCAGCATCTTTTAATATTTCCATTGATTCGATGTCGCTCGGGCTAATATCACCTAAAGAGTTCGTTAACTGACCACCGGCACCAACCTGTGTGTACGAACCAGTATTTACCGGAATACCATCGATTACATAAAGTGGTTGGTTACTACCAGAAATTGAACTTGCACCACGGATGTTAATGGAAATACCACCACCTGGAGTACCAGATGCTTGTGTAACCTGAACACCAGCAACCCTACCCTGTAAACCTTGTTGAGGGTTTAATATTGGAGTGTTTTGGATATCGCTAGAACTTACAGAACCTTGAGCACCAGTTAAACTTCCCTTTTTTTGCGTACCATAGCCAACAACAACTAACTCATCTAAATCTCTTGAAGAGCTTTGCAACGAAACATTAATAACATTAGTATTGGTTAAAGAAACTGTTTGAGAGATAAAACCAACATAAGAAAATTCTAAGCCAGTTGATTTTGAATTTACAGTAAGTGAATACTTACCATTTGAAGAAGTAACGATGCCTCCTGGGCTACCTTTAATTCTAACACTAACGCCAGGGATAGGTAATCCGTCGACCTGTGATGTAACTACCCCAGTAATTGTTCGTTCTTGAGCTACCGCAGTAAATGCAATAAACACCAACACGAACAAACTTTGTAAAAGTTTTTTCATGAAATTTAAGTTAGGAATGAAAATTAGTTTGTATTAAAGAAATAAATATAGCCTTGAAAAAGTATTTTTAACATAAATTAACAGCATATACTATAATTGTGATTTATAAATGACAAAAAATTTCAAACATTCATTATTTCCTCATTTTTTCTAATCTAGTTTTAATGAAGTCGAATAATCTACAGAGCTACGTTAAATTAAAATGGTCAATTTTAATAAAATTATTTAACCGATATAATAGTCAAATATTTTGCTTATTCTACTTCATTAAAGTTAAAGATGCGACGCTATTTATTACTAAATTACTCTGAAGAAAACACAATCAGGTTTTAGACTAAATGATTATTAATAAATAAAGACGCTTGTTTTAAGAGTTAGAGGCCATCATAGAAAGTCAATAATTTTATAATGCCATCATTTGATTTTAGATCAATTTTGTTATCATTTATAAATTTGCCTAATGCATCTCCATTACCTAATGCGGCAATAATTGATTTTTCGTTATTCTTAACTTTCAGAAATTTTTTATCTTTTGTTAAAACATAGTAATTGATGGTTTCTGACACTTTTTTTGTAACAGAAGCAGATGCATAGCCTTTACTTTCTATAACTGTTTTTGATAACTTTTTCAGAAACTTCACTTTACCATCATAAATTACCTGATAAAATGTTTTTTCAGTCATGCTATCCATTGGTGGAAAGCCATTTCTATAAATTTCCTTCGAATTGGTTAAAACGAATTCAGTAGGCATATCATTAAATGAGTATTCTTCATCATTTGCACCCTTGGCCACTACAATATCTTCAAGCAAATCATATTTAACATTTTCGGTAAGCGGATTAATACCAGCAGAAAATTTTACAGTAGCTTCCTCCCACTCAGGGTATAAATATGGTGAACCTTCTAAATCTGATCTTGATTCTTTAACCGTAATAAGATTTTTATACGTGCCAACTGTTTTAACCTGTGCGTGAAGCCCTATGCTTGCAAATAACAAAGCGACTATTAAAACTTCTTTTAAAGAGGATTTACTTTTCATAACCTGATGTATAACTATAAAACAAATATGCAAAAAAAAGGCCTTCAATTAATTGAAGGCCTAAAACTAAAATTACTAAGTATTATCTGGTGCCTTTGTATTTAATTACAAGATCTGAAACAACCCTTGGTGTTGTAACCGGATTCCAGTCAAAATTTAATGTAAAAGTTTTAGTGGCTGGATCATATTTATTAACAGTTCCAGCTGTATTTTTAAGCGTTGGAGCACCTAAACAAGACATTGTTACTAAATTAGTAGCTGGATCTATTGTTGCTCTTAAGTTAGCGATACCACCTACGCCACCCGTGCCACCGAACCAAGTTAAATTTCCTATTTCAACAGTAGTTGCATTAATAGTAGTTAATGTTAAATCAGGATTCCCTGCCAATGTACCACTTAAAGTCCCAACTTCTTTTACTCCCGGAGCAGTATATCGCTGAATAAACCCACCTGATTGTGAATAAACACCGTCATAAGCATTTTTAACACTTATAAGAACAAAAATTTGACCTTGAGTAGCCGAAGTGGTTCCATTACCTGAATTGGTTATTTTATAGGCTAAAGCATACTTTTTACTAAAATCAAAAAGACCAAAATTTAAATTAATAGCGAAATCTTTAGCAAAATCACCTGCGTTAAGCGCCATGGTATAACCAGTTGAAGTTTTTGTTAAACCTGCACCAGAAGTATAAAGGCTTTCTGGTAATGTTTCATAAGTATTTGGCACACCTGCAGAAATAGGATGAGCTGCATTATATGCTGTTATCAAATCAGGCGCTGCGGTTAAAGTAACCGAACTAGAAATACTAAGCGCATCAGCACTAACAGCATCTCTCCTTACATTGAAAACGTTTACAGAACCAATACCTGTAGCAGCATCTAAGAAAAGAGACTTTTCTGGCCCATCTATAATCTTAATAATTGTTTTTCCTGTAGTTTGCGTTTTTTGCGCATCGCCATCAACGAAATCATCTTTCCTGCAAGACGACACGAAAACCGATGTCAATACCATTCCTAAGGAAAAGTATTTTAAAAAATTTTGTTTCATAATTTTATATATTAAAATTAATTATACTTTAACTATTATAAATCCCACCACATTCTGGCATCCTGAGTATTTCCACCAGTTAATTTAGCAACAGCTGCAGCATAACTTGCACCATTTGTTGTTATTTCAGCAGGAGCATATACATATCTGCGTGGAATTTGTTTCGTTGCATTGGTTGCTGCGATAGCGGGAACTAATGCAGGAAATCCTGTTCTACGATAAATATTCCAAGCTCTTAAACCATTAGGATAACTAGCGATGTATTCTTGAGTTGCGATATTTTTCAAATTACCTGCTGTACCAACAGCACCGATTGCAACATTAGCGTTGGTTAAATAATTTGCTGATGGAGCACCGACACCCCACTGCTCGTGAGATAAAGTAATACCAGCTAAATACAAAGTTGGTAAAACTTCAATTGTCCAACCCATATTGGCAGCTTCAGCACGCGCTAAAGTTACTTCAGCAGCTGATAACATTACATAAGGGCTACTTTCCGTACGTAAATCTCCTCTTAAAACACGAGCCCAAGTAGGGTTACCATCAGTAAATGCTGTAGCAACTGGTCTTGTAACACCATAAGGAACGCCTAAACTTGAAGAAGCGGTACTACCCAAAACTTCAGAAGCACCACCATAAGCATTTTGTCTTGCATCGCCTCCCAATGTTGTTGTTAATAAATCAGTCATTGATTTGCTTTCTGCCAAATCTTTACGACCGTTATATTCATTAAACAATGGATTTTTGTAATTTGTATTGTAGGTAATTTTAACATTTTGAGCATTGGTCGTAATGTATCCACCAGCATCTGCCAAAGCAGCTTTAAATTGTGTAGCAGAATAATCTGCTGCACCGGGATACCTTTTAGATAATTGCAAAGCCATTAACATCCTTAATGAGTTCGCAAATCTTTTCCACGAGGCTACGTCACCATTGAACACAATATCTCCAGTAATAGCTGAATTATCAAATGCGGCAACTGATGATGTCAAAGTTGATATCATACCTTTATAAATAGTTTCCTGAGCATCATAAGCCGGTGCATTGAACTCAATACCTTTTAAAGCCTGACTGTAAGGCACGTCGCCCCAACGGTCGGTAATTGACCAAAAAATGTACTGCTGAACAATTTTAGCAACCTGGTTCATATTATTGCTTGTATTCAGAATCTGAATATTCTGCAAATCATACAATGCGCCGCTGTAAATACCCGCAAAACCGTCTTGAATTAAGGTATAGTTAGAAGCATCCGGATATTGTGTTTCTGAAAAATACTGTCCATAATAACCTGGTCTAACCGTATATGAATAACCCGCTAAACCTACAAGCGTATTCGTCAATAAAGCTGATGTATTAGCCTGTGTTGTACTATTCGGATCTACGTTGGTTTGACCAAAATCCTCCAGCTTTTTACATCCTGCAGATGCTACCAAAAACAAGCCTGCAAATGCATAAATAAATATCTTTTTCATATCTTTTCTTTAAAAAATTTAATCGCCCCTTTTAAAATCCTATTTTCAAATTAAATCCAAAACCTCTTGTACCAGGCAACTGAGATGTTTCTCCACTTGTTGCAGAAATCTCTGAAGGATCGAAATCTTTTGTTTTGGCATAAATTAATACAGGGTTTCTTGCTACAACAGAGAAAGTAGCATTTTGAACAAAACTGGCAATGCCCAATTTCTTAACTGGGATACGATAACCAATGGAAACCTCACGCAACTTAATGAATGTTAAATCGTAGATGTAATCATCAAAAGTTTTTGAATTATACAAGCCCTGAAAATAATCTTGTGCTTCTAAGTAGTATGTTTTGGGCTGACCAGAAGTTGCATCAACACCATCTACACGAACACCACCACCATCAGCAACTTTATCGCGGATTGGATTTCCTTTATCATTATTACCGGCCGTACGAGCAGTTACTCCACTATAAGCACCCCATTGATTTGATAACGAAACAAATTTACCACCAAATTGATAATCGATATTTGCAGCCACATCAAACATTTTGAAAATTGTAAAAGTATTTTGCAAACCACCTGTATGCTTTGGCAGTACACTACCAAAATAAACGTTAGGATCATTTACGAAATGACCTGAGGCATCCAATAAAGGAACACCATCCGCATTACGTTTTTTACCGTTACCCCAAATTTGCCCCCATTCGTAACCTGCTTCATGAATCATGAAAGGCATAGTAGTACCCCAAACGTTATTTACGTTAGTTACCCTAGTAACACCGTATTTTGCACTTACTTCTACAACTTTATTACTAATCAAGTTTGCGTAAGTTGCATTAACACTCCACCTAAAGTTATCATTATTAAATGGAATAGCCTGTAATTGAAACTCTAAACCATGACTGGTAATTTTACCAATATTTGTTAGAATTGACGTAAAACCACTTGCGCCATTTACAGGAACTGCTCTTGGATAATCTGTTTCTGTCTTATCCCAATAAGTAGCAGATAAGTTTAATCTACTTTTGAAGAATTTTAAATCTAGCCCAACCTCAGAACTTTTTGCAACTGCACCTTTGATTGCAGGATCTACTAATGCATCTGGTGTATTCTGTAATAAATTACCATTAAATTTTAAAGAATTTACGCCATAAGAAAACCCTGGAAAACGGTATGCTCCAAACCTACCAGTGCTTTCACCTAATGCCTGAGGAATCTCACCATAAGACCCTCTAATTTTAGCTTCAGATAACCATCCAAAACCTTCTTTCGGTAGTAATTCAGAAAATACAAAAGACCCACCTATCGATTTTGATAATACAGCATTATTGTCTGCTGGTAGTGTAGAAAACCAGTCGTTTCTGATAGATGCATCTATGAAAGCCAATCTTTTGTAACCAACAGTTGCACGAGCTAATAATGCCCTATATTTCTCAACATATCTATAATTACCTACTGTTGGGACATCTAAAGAGTTACTTATTGTGAACAAATTTGGTATAGATAAACCCTGATTTGTATTGGCATTAACATAATTATTTTCTCCTTTAAAAATATCTGTACCAGCTGTCACATCTACAGAGAAATCTTTAATTTGTTTTGTGTAATGCCCTAACAATTCATAGTTTTCTCTATTCGAATATGTGTTTTCTGTAGAATAAGCTGCTTTTAATCCTGTTTGGTTACCACTTGTTTCCAATTCAGATCTGGTTTTATTCTCAGAATTTGTTGTAAGCTGCTGCTTACGGTAAGTGGCTGTAAAGCTTAAATCGTTGTTTACCTTATAGATAAATGATAAATTACCATAAAACCTGTCTGATCCCTTGTATCTGGTATTTAGGTCGCCAAAAGTATAAGGGTTATACCAGTAGTTACCACCATAAAAAGCTTTAGGATTAGATGGGTCATATCCAGTTGGGTCAGAGTGATTCCAACTTGCATAAACCGTTTCACCTGGTAAACCCGGAACGGTTAATCCTCTTAATTCTTTCATGATATCCATATCAACATCACGATGGAACCATTGAGAAAATGAACCTGTAGTTAAATTACTATATGCATCATCTATATTACCATTCAATGCAGTTTTTACGTAATTTATGTTTGCAGCTACCGTAAAGTGTTTATTAAGATCATAAGATGAATTAAAGTTCAAAGTGTTTTTATTTTGGCTAGAACCAGGTATTAGACCTTGAGTGTTCTGATTACCATAAGTCATTTTCAAACTATATCTATCTCCACCACCACTGTAAGAAATAGAGTTGTTAAAGGTAACACCAGTTTGGAAAAAGTCTTTAGCATTATCTGGATTAGGCGTTAAACTTGCTGTCTTATATGAATACTGAGTACCTGGATACCAAGCATACCAAGGGATGTATTCTTGACCAACCATTTTAGGTCCCCAACTTGAGTCATCACTATAATTCGGATAATATTTACCATCTAGAGCCTTCCATGCAACAGGGTCAGTCGATTTCCAAGTATATTTTGTTAAATCTTGGCTATTTCCTCCAGCATAAGTATTTTGATAGTTTGGAAGAATATAAGCATTTTCAAAAAGCGCACCCAAATTTAAGGTTAAACCTAAACCTTGAGTTGATTTACCTTTTTTAGTAGTGATTAAGATTGCACCACCAGCAGCTTGTGAGCCTAATAAAGCTGCTGCTGCAGGACCTTGTAATACGGAAACGTCTTCGATATCATCAAGATTGACATCATCCGCATTTGGAAGAATAGTTCCATCTACCACATAAAGTGCCCCAACTCCTGTACCAAAACCACCAGCGCCTCTAAGTCTTACCTCAGTTTGTCTGCCTAAGGCTGCAGCCGACTGACTTCTTACTTGAAGACCAGCAACTTTACCCGCAAGTGCATTGTTTACGTTAGTAGAACGAATGGTGTTTAGTTTTTCTCCAGAAACAGTTTGCGTGTTCGTTACTTGAGAACGTTCTGTCGTTTTTGTACCATAAGCACCAGTAACAACAACCTCCGTTAATTGATTTGCATCTGTTTCTAATGAAGCATTTAAAACGTTCGATGATCCAACCGAGACTTCTTTTGGCTTATATCCAATAAAAGAAAAGATTAGAGTTGCACCATTGTTAGCTCTGATGGAGAACTTTCCATCGGCTCCTGATACAGTACCACCTTGGATACCTTTGATTTTTACACTTACTCCAGGAATGGGTGTTCTATCTTCCTGTGCAGTAACTGTACCTGTAATTGTCCGCTCTTGAGAAATTGCCGAAAAAGCAATACATAGGAGCATGAACAAACTTAGTAGAAGTTTTTTCATGTTTGTGAAATAGGATTAGTTAATGATTTAGCGCTAATGTATAGTTAGTTAGCAATAACACCAAATGTTTTTTAACTATATTTAACAATTAAGGCCTAAATTGTTAAAATCCTACTGATAAGTGTTAAAAAATTGCTTACACAACCAATACAACTGTATTTTTAGTTAAATATCGAAGGTTATTTGTAATAAAATTTCATTAAATAGTATATTTAGATAGATATAATATCAATAATTAAATACTTTCTTCATTAAATATAAAAAAAATCTAAATTTTAAATAGATTGTTGTTATAATAATTAAGACATCAAAAGAATAGCACTAATATCTATAAATTATCTTAGTTCTCTCTAGTAGAGAAGTACGTATAGATTAAAGTGTTAGTTTCATAAACATAAAGTTTGGACAAAAAAAAGCAGGTCTTACTTTTGATAAGACCTGCTTTTAGTTTAAGAAAGAATAATTATTTCTCCCAGAAAATTTTACTGCTAAAAATGTTAATTTGAGGAACATTTGCAGCATTACTTGCTAATTCATTTTGAGGATAAGGTAATCGCAAAGGCAGTTTGCCTCCGCTCACATTATTTAACCCAATCGGAATATTGGTTGGAAAACCAGTTCTACGATACTCAGCCCATGCTTCGTTACCATTAAAACCGTTGTTTGCAATCCATTTTTGAGTAATAATTGCTTCAAATTGACGAGCAGATGTTGTTGCTAAAGTCCAACTCACCAAAGGCGATGTAGAAGCAGTATAATAAGTATTGGCTGCAGCAGCAGTAGAACCCAATAATTTAAATGACTCTTCGATACCTGTTTGATAAGCTGTTTGTGCAGCTGCAGCCCCACCTGGAAGATACCCTTTTAAATACGCTTCGGCTTGCAAGAAAAATGCCTCAGAAGCTGTAAGTAGATATGCAGGTTTAGCAAACCCACTACTTGCACTTGAAGGAAGAACGCCTGCACCCACTGCTGAGTAGTTGTCTTTTTTGGTTGTTGGAGTTGCTGTTGTACCTGGGTAAACACCAGTATATGTTTGCGTAGCAGGAATTGGTGTTACAGCTGGTCTATAAATCAATCCTATTCTTGGGTCAGCTACTGTTGTCAAATAATCAACGGCAAATTTATTTGCTCTTGTAGCTTGATAGTTTGATGTTTCAGCACCAGTTACATTAAATCCGATTTGACCATATAATGGATTAAATTTACCTGCTTGATTAATGTATCCTGGATTAACACCAGCATTTTCACCAACAGCTAAAAAGGTTGCTCCAGATAATGATGCAAATCCTGCAGTTACTTTTGCAGCACGAGAAGGAATTAAAGATTGTCTTAACAATACGCGTAATTTTAAGGTATTTGCAAATCTTAACCACTTGCCCATTGAAATTGTTACAGAAGCACTACCAAACATAATATCGCTAGATGAAGTTGGATTATCAGCACCTGCCGCAACATTGATGCTAGCAATACCTGCGTCTATCAATGTAAGAATACCATCATAAACATCCTCTGCTTTATCATACTTTGGTGCTGACGTTGTTGTCCCTTTCAAAGCATCAGTAAATGGCACATCACCCCAAGTATCTACAAGCAGCTGGAAATTATAAGCCTGCATTATCTTTGATATGGCTAATGCATTCTTTTTACCTGAAGCTAACGCTTGCGCTTCTACATATTTATAATCATTTAATCCACCTGCATATAAAGATGTCCAAACCGCATCATAGGTATTAGGTGTTAACTGATATGTTTCTTGAGGCTGGTAAAACAAAAAGTCGGGAGATTGACCCCAGTTTCCTGTTAAAAGATTACCTAAAACATTTAAATTATTGTTAACAACAGTACCAGTATTACTAAGTGCTGCTGGCAGAACTAACTCTGGAGTTGTTGTTGTAGGGGTATTTGGATTATCATTGATATCCAAAAAGTTCTTTTCACAGCTTGTTACCGCCATTGTTAGCGATAATAATGCTATCCCTTTTATAATATGTTTAATTTTCATATTTCTAATTATTTATAAATACTAAAATGAAGCATTTAAAGTTATACCAAATGTTCTAGTAGAAGGAATGCTTGTAAACTCTCTACCCTGAGAATTACTCGTTCCAAAAATACTTGCCTCTGGATCGATGTATTTATTAGATTTTGGTGTCCATAATAAAATATTAGCTCCATTAACAGAAAGACTAGCTCTTCCAAAAGGAGTTCTTGCAAGATATTTCGCTGGTATTTGGTATCCAAAAGATACATCTCTTAATTTTAGAAACGCCGCATCAACAATGCTAGATTCTGCAAAACTATTAAAGTTACCATACCAGAAATCAAAATTACCACTACGTGTTTTTACTGTTGTATTTGGAGTAAATACGCCTGGAGAAGTTTCAATTACAGAATTAGGCCAGATAAATCGCTCTCTTCCATATTGAGTTGTCTCTTCTGTAGAACCTGTAAAGGTTAAGGTACTCTTAGTTCCTGAATAGATTACATTACCCGATCTGAAATCAAGAGTAGTAGATAAAGTGAACCCTTTGTATGATAAAGTATTGTTAAATCCTAAAATATGTTTTGGACTAACTTGACCTAAGTTTTTCAAAGTAGGATCTAAACGAATGTATCCTGAAGTTGCATCAACAACAACATTTCCATTTCCATCTCTCAAATAAGCCGAACCTACTAACGAAATTGGTTGACCAACGATTGCTGTTGGAACTGGATCTCCTCCGCCTAAAGGTAATTGTTGGGCATTTTGATATAATGATTCTACTATATTTTTATTGTAGGTATAACTAAAACTAAAGTTCCATGAAAAACCATCACGGTTTCTAAAAGGATTTCCTTTTAATGAAATTTCAACACCTTTATTACTAACAACACCAGCATTAACTGTAGCTGCTGTAAAACCTGTAGATGAAGGAATACCAACATTGATAATTTGTCCGTCTGTAGTCGTTTTATAATAAGTAAAGTCTAATCCTAATTTGTCTTTAATAAAAGATAATTCTGTACCAAGTTCGTAAGATGTAGTAAACTCGGGTTTAAGATTTGGATTTGGAGTTGTATTAGATAATGAGAATGCTGCAGTAGAACCGTAAGGGAATCCAGCCCCAGCACCAAAAGTTGGTACTAAATTATAAGGATTGGCATCAGAACCTACTTTAGCATAACTTGCTCTTAATTTCCAATAAGATAGTACATCACTATTTTTTAAAGCATCGATTGCCTCAGTTGCAATAAAGCTTAAACTGGCTGAAGGATAAAAATAAGAATTGTTATCTGTTGGAAGTGTTGAGGATATATCATTTCTTAACGTTCCATTTAAGAAAACATAATTTCTGTAGCCAACAGTTAAATCACCAGCAAAGCCAATAATACGGTTTTTAAATGATGATTCACCGCCACCTAATTCTCCTACACGATTTGACAAATTAAAAAATCCTGGAGTAGAGATTGCACTTGCAGAAGCAGTTAAATTACGGCTATCATTCTGGCGAACATTATTTAATAGAATCAACGTAGCATTAAAGTCTTTATTAATATCTTTTTTGAACGTTAATAATAAATCGGAGTTCACAATTCTATTTGAAAATGCATCTTCAATGATTGCGCCAGGCGTAGCTGTAGGACGTTGACCTGTGCCAAATGTTGTTTTTTCAAATGTTTGCTTTCTTCTATCTGAAGAATAATCAGTACCTAATCTATAAGTAACGTTTAACCACTTAGCAGGATCATAAGTTACTTGAAAGCTTCCTAAAACGCGATCTAAATTACTATTAAATCTATTATTTTCTAGGGCATAATAAGGATTTGGTTGATAACCATTAAAGAAACCTTGTGTTGTTGCAAATTCATAATTTCTCCAGTCTTTAAAATTTTCTAAATTAATTTGACGACTTACGTTTAATACATCATTAATAACAGTAGCATTACCAGTACCAGTAAATGAGGTATTAGTTAAGTTTTTATTATAACTGATATTCGCACTAACATTAACATTATTCGCTAATTTAGTTGAACCAGATAATTTGAAGGTATTTCTTCTGAATTTATCCATCGGAACAACACCTTTAACTTCATTATCTGATAACGAAGCATAGAAAGAACCTTTATCACTTCCACCAGAAAAAGAAACTGAATTTTGAATATTTGTACCTGTGTTAAAGAAGTTTTTGGCATTATCAGGTACAGCACTATATGGAATCATTAGCTTATTACCATTGGCCAATGTCGGTCCTGACTGAACCATTGAACCATCTAATCTTGGACCCCAGTTAGTATTTTCAATTTCATCATATATCGAAGGGTTTCCTGTACCATTTTCATATCCAGAGCCAAATTCATTTTGTAATTCAGGTAACTTTTGGACATTATCCATATTAAAGGAAGAAACAACATTGATTTCTAATTTTTTATTTCTTAATGCCGCATCTTTACCTGTTTTAGTAGTAATAATAATTGCCCCATTTCTACCTTGAGAACCATATAAAGCGGCTGCATTTGGCCCCTTTAAAACAGTAACTGACTCAATGTCATCTGGGTTAATATCTCCAACGCGGTTTCCAACATCCACCTGATTCGCTGAACTAGAAGAGGGTTGTGTTGCTGAGTTATCGATTGGGATACCGTCAATAACAAACAAAGGCTGTCCTTCACCCTGCAAAGATCTTGTTCCACGCATCGTGATACGTGTTGCAGTATTTACACCACCGCTTGAACGCCCAATTTGAACACCTGGTGTTTTACCAGAAAGACCGTTGATTAAGTTTGTCTGTCTACCTGTTGTTAAATCGGCACTTTTGATATTATCGGCAGCATAACCCAAAGAGGCCTTACTTTTCTCAATACCAACTGCAGTAACCACAACTTCACCAAGTTGTTTGCTATCAGACGCTAATGTAGCATTAATAACACTTGAGGAACCTACAGATATTTCTCTTTGTGCAAATCCTAGACTTGAAAACACGATTGTATTTGAGCCAGATGGAAGCTTAAGGGAATAAGTTCCGTCTGCTCCGGTTGAAACACCAACAGATGTTCCTTTTACTTTTACACTTACTCCGGGAATCGGCAATTTATCGTCCGATGAAGTAACTGTACCTGTGATTGTTCGATCTTGTGCCATTGCCGTTACAGCAATAAACATAAGTATGAACAAACTTTGTAGAAGTTTTTTCATAATTGTAAATAGGTTAGTTAAAATTTGTTAATAATATGCTAAAATATGGTTAGTTAATTATACAACCAAATTTTATTTAACAATTTTTAACATTTAACATTTAAAATGCTGAAAAAATATCTTTTCTAATAAAAACTTAATTTTTGAATATTCCTAAAAGATTTAAGAACACTTTTAGGAATATTTTGGTTGAAAAATTCTTCAAAATAAACTTCCATTTATTTTTTTAAAAGAAATCTATTTTATATTAATAACTACAAAAAATTATATTTCCAAACAAAGCTTTGCCACCTTCCCAAAAATTCCTGAATAATGGGTCATTTGCCAAATACACTATATTTCCTTTGCCAGCATCCTGAACACCTATTAATAAGCCCGTTTTCAAATCTTCTCGTACTTTTTTACCAACAACACCAGCCATTAAACTCTTATCATTTAATTGACCAACATTCCATCCTTTTAAAAGTGGCTCATAAATTTTGCGATCGGTTTTAAGTGTGTAATAAAATTTTCCTATACCATAAGCGAAAGGATGGGAGGCATCCATATTAACCTTATATATGGCGCCCGGAATCGTATTCTCATAGTCATCATTATCTTTATTTTTGAATAGCAACTTACTCGGTTCAGGTTTTTCGTCTTTTTTAACAACCGCTTCTTTCTTTTTAATATCAAAACCCTTTTTTTCTAAAACACTTTCAATAGCATCCTCCATTAAAACCAATTTTCCGCCTTTGTTAATCCAGCTTTTTAAACCTTCATCTATAAAGCTACCGTAACTACCATCTGGAAGTATTAGTGTGTTAATTTTAGTAATATCAAGATTATTAATATCGCGGGCATTAATTATGCTTGGCGTTAAACCTAAATCGTGTTCCAGAAAGTACCAAACTTCGCCAAAAGCTAGAGACGAAACTTCATTTCCTGATACTATTGCAATTTTAGGTTGTTTCAATATCGGATAAACAGAAGAGCCAAAATCTTTGCCCTTATCTACAAACCCTGTTGCTATTGCCAGAATAGGTTTATTTAGTTGTGCAGAAACCTGAACAATTTTATTTTTAAGATCTTTTACTGATTTTTCATTTTCAACACGTAAAACGATTAAAGTTCCGGCGGCGTAATCCTTTCCGTTAACAGAGAAAGGTTGATCGGCTTGTCTTACTTTTATATTCTCCTTTTGCAAAGCAATAAGTAATTGTAAATCTTCGCTATTTCCCCAGCCAAATAACCAGGCTAATGGTTTATCCAGGTTTGAGGAAGTTATTTTGTTCTCATCCAAAGTTGAAAACTTACCTTTTATACTTTCTTTTGATGCATAAGCTTTTAAACCATATACATAAGGTAGTGCCCAAGCTGTAATATCATAGGTATTAGAATCTGTTACCAAAGTTTTAGGCTCTAATAAAACATTGGCAAGCACAGCCTTGGGTTGCAAAACATTTACAATTAAATCATTTCTACCCAAGGTAAAACTTTCTTCTTTCTGCGTATCGTAATCATAGCCACGTGCAGTTTTATCTCCTCCGTAAGCAAATTCAATTTTATTTTTTGTTAGTAGCTCTGCTAATTTTTTTAATCTGGATATATTATCTGGTTTAATAATGTAGCTTTTATAAATTCCTGGGGCAGTTGTTAAAGCCTGCTGAAAATATTTTTTATACTCATCTAATAACTTGCTATGATTTAGAGAAGTAACCTCTAAAGTTGACATGCCCGTTGTAAAGTGATGAGCAATACGATCTTTTAGGGTTAACGTATCTCCATCGTTTGTAACCACTGATAAACCTGCCCTTATTCCACCTTGTTCATAAGTCATTCCGATAGATCCATTATATAAAGGATAGGTATCGCCATAAGACGGATATAATAAATCAAAACGCTCTTTGGTAAAATATTGCCATCCCTGTTCATCAAAATATTTAGCATTATTTTTACCCACTACAATTTGAAAACTCTTTTGCCAAGGCGTAATATCCTGATGTACAGGCTCTGCTGCTGGAGCAAAATAATAAGGCTCATTATAGCTTTGCTCATGAAAATCGACATGAACTTGAGGCATCCACTGGTTATAAAGCGCTAAACGCTGTTTACTTTCAATTTGTGTTTGCCAGGCCCAATCTCTGTTTAAGTCAAAATAGTAATGGTTTGGTCTTCCGCCAGGCCAAGGCTCAATATGTTCTCTTGAAGTTGGATCAGCGTTTGGCTTTTCGCCTACAACACTGTTGAAATAATTTGCATAACGATCTCTTCCATCTGGATTTAAGCAAGGATCGATAATAACGACAGTATTTTTGAGCCACTCGTTTGCTGACTGATTTATTCCAGAAGACAAATTATAAAGCATTTTCATTGCCGTTTCAGTAGAATTTGCTTCATTTCCATGCACATTATAGCTTAACCACAAAATAGCTGGTTGTAAAGCTAAATCAACATTTTTGGTGGTGCCGCTTGCAAGCGACAAATTATTACTGCGAATTTGTTCTAACTTATTTATATTTTCTGCTGAAGAAATTACAGCTACCAAGAGTGGGCGGCCTTCATTTGTTTTGCCATATTCTATTAACTTAACATTTTTTGAAGCCGCAGCCGCCGTTTGCCTGAAATAATCGGCTACTTTATGATGTGGCGTAAAATGTGTTCCAAGTTCGTATCCTAAAAATTCGTCGGGCGATTTTACCTGAGCTCGTGCAAATAAAATGGAAGACAGGACTAAAACGAAAAGAGTAAAAAGTTTCTTCATAATTAATAATTTTATCTAATGTAGTAATTTTGTTTTTTGTTGCTGCGAAAGCTTAGTTTTACAACACATATTTTTCAATTATTATGATTACAACCGAAGAATTATACAATCATTATCTTAAAAACCCTATTATCTCTACCGATACCAGAAATATTTCTGAAGGTTGTATCTTTTTTGCCCTAAAAGGCGACAATTTTAATGCAAATGAATTTGCAGCACAAGCAATTGAAAAAGGTGCTGCTTTTGTAGTGATTGATGAAAAAAAACATGCAAAAAATCAAAAATGCTTATTAGTTGCTGATGTGCTTTCTGCTTTGCAGGATTTAGCCAGGCATCACCGCAAGCAATTAAATATTCCTGTAATTGGTTTAACAGGTAGTAATGGTAAAACAACAAGTAAAGAATTGGTAAATGCCGTTTTAGCCGAACGTTATAAAACCTTCGCTACTTTTGGCAATCTGAACAACCATATAGGTGTACCACTTTCCATTTTATCAATTAAAAGTGATGTAGAAATAGCTGTGATTGAAATGGGCGCAAATCATCAAAAAGAAATTGAATTGCTTTGCACCATTACGCAACCAACTCATGGAATAATAACTAATGTTGGTATGGCTCACCTCGATGGTTTTGGTGGATTTGAAGGTGTGAAGAAAGGAAAAGCCGAACTTTATACATATCTAAAAGGAAATAATGGTTATACATTTATAAATAGAGACAACCCTTATTTAATGGAAATGAGTGATGCAGCAGGTTTATCTAAACTCATATTTTATGGAACCGAAAATGGTAATACGATTAAAGGCTCACTAAAAAGCAGTGATCCTTTTATTGAAGTCGAATGGACAAACCACGAAATTTCATCATCAGTAAAAACTAATTTAACGGGAAGTTATAATTTCGAAAATATTCTCTCCGCAATTTGTATCGGCGATTTTTTTGATATGAATCCTAAAGAAATTAATTCTGGCCTGACCAACTATGAACCAAAGAATAATCGATCTCAATTAACAAAAACAGAAAGTAACACCGTTATCTGCGATTTTTATAATGCTAATCCAAGCAGCATGAGCGCTGCATTAAATAATATAACTGTTTTAACTTCTGATAAAAAAATTGCCATTTTAGGAGATATGTTTGAGCTAGGCCCAGAATCAGAAATTCAACACCAATTAATTGTTGAGCAAGCTTCAAAAAGTGAATTAAATGAAATTATTTTTATCGGGAAATATTTTTATGCCTTTAAGGATAAGTGTAAAGGCTTATTTTTTGAAACGCCAAATGAAGCAGCAGCTTATCTCAAAGAAAAACCAATTAAAAATAACTTGGTATTGCTAAAAGGTTCGCGAGGTATGAAGCTTGAAAGTTTGTTAGAATATCTGTAAGTAAGCAGCTCAGCTATTAATTACCTTGCTCGCGCACCAGAATACCGACATCAGCAATTTCTAAAAGTGGATTATCCCTCATGTTTTGCTCAATTTCTATTTCGAACTTCCCTGCATGAGCAAATTTATAGTTTGTAAGTAATGGAAGTGTGTAATTAAACACATTTCCTGAGCCGCTTCCTAACCATTCGCCATCATTTTTTGCTAATTTGTATTGATAACGCTTAGTGATTTGATTTTTTCCATCTTTAAAATGAACAATAATAAAAATATTTGCATAGCGATAATCAGCCGTATGCCTTAATTTGAAGTAAATGTTATATGGTTTTGAATTGTCCTTGATTTCAAACTGCGATTTAATGTGGTTGCGATACGTCCATTTTCGTTCAGGAATTTCGACATTACTATCAATGATGTTATTCGTGCAACCTGAAAAAAGCAGCACGAACAACATTAAAACCATTAAAAAATTCGGTTTATTATTCAGCAGCCGGTTTATTATCTGAACCATTAGTATTGTTTCGGCGATTATTATTCTTCCTTCTGTTATTTCTATTCTTATTTTTGCTAGGTTGAGCAGCTAGCTCTCCGCCTTCAACCTTTAAACCTTCTACTTTTGCAACAACATTTTTAGGCATTTGCGGTTGCTGAGGTTTTGGAGGATTTTGTGCTCTTGCACTTTGCTGTTGAGGCCTTTGCTGATTCGGATTTTGAGGTTTAGGCTGCACAGCTTTTTCTGCGTTTGGAACCCGTTCTCTCTTGGTTTGAGTATTATTCCGATTGTTTTTCTGATTTCTATTCTGGTTTTTATTTTTAGAGCGTTCATCCAAACGGGTTAAACTATCTTGACCAACCACGTTTTCGTAATCAAAAGATTTCTCTATTACAACTGGTGCCGCAATTTGAATGGCTTCTTCTTTTAAATTAGGCGCTTTTTTACCTGCCTTATTCATCACCATAATTTCTTTAACACGAGCCGCAGCTACCGGAATCCAGTTTTCATCTCCTTGGTAACTAAACCACATTATTTTTTTAAAAATATCTGTCTTTTGGTGACGGGCATAACCTGCCTCCGTATCTAAGTTTTCTATCCTGTCAGGAATATCTTTTAAAGCATCAAGATAAGTATCTAACTCATAATTTAAGCAGCATTTTAGCTTACCACATTGGCCGGCTAGCTTTAATGTATTTAAAGAAAGGTTTTGATATCGTGCCGCTGCTGTAGAAACGGTTTTAAAATTGGTTAGCCATGTAGAGCAGCACAATTCACGCCCACATGAGCCTATTCCACCAAGGCGACCGGCTTCCTGACGCATACCAATTTGACGCATTTCGATACGAATTCGAAAATTTTCGGCCATTTTTTTTATCAACTCGCGAAAATCTACCCTACCATCGGCTGTATAAAAAAATGTAGCTTTTGTTTTATCAGCCTGGTAATCTACATCACTAATTTTCATTTGCAACCGTAAATCCAATGCCAGCTTACGGGCTTTATGCATGGTTTCCCATTCCATTTCCTTCGCTGCATTCCATTTTTCAACATCGGCCTCGGTTGCTTTGCGATAAATCTTTTTAGTAACCTGATCAAGCGAAGTTTTACGCCGCTTCATTTGCACGCGAACCAATTCGCCAGTTAGTGAAACATGGCCAACATCAAACCCACCTGTTGGTCCTTCAACAGCAACCAACTCGCCAATTTCTAAGTAAATATTATCATTATTTAGAAAAAATTCTTTTCTTGAACCTTTAAACTTTACTTCTGTAACCTGAAAAGGCTTATAACTTGAGGGCATATCAAGGTTTGACAGCCAATCGTGAACCTCCATTGTTTGGCAACCACCGGTACCGCATGAGCCATTGCTCTTGCATCCATTAGGTGTGCAACCACCACCTGTTGAACAACTTCCACATCCCATAATTAATTATATATATATTGAATCCCCGTGGGGAGTGTTTTAAACTTGATAATTTTTACCAATTGTAAAGATACATCTAAAAACAGAATTTTCGGGTTTGCGTTTCTTTCAATATGGTAATGCGCTGTTTCCAATTCGGCAATAATTGCCTCGGCCATAGGCAATGTAAGCACATGAGCACTTAATTTTTTTGCAGTTTCCATAGTTAAAGGCGGCAATTTTACCAAATCCCCTGCACCGCTAATGATTAAACAGCATTCGCGTAAATAATTTATACCATACTTTAAAAAGTTCTTTTGATTTTCCCTACCCCATTTGGCAGCTTCATCCGTAAAATCAATTAAATCAGGTACTTTATTACTAAATCCATTACGCAACCAACCCGTAAAAATACCCGATCTATCCACCTGTTTATCAGCAGCTAATGCCTTTGCTTCAATTAAATTACCATCAGCTAAAAAAGAATAATCTGTAATTTGGTTTTCTGTTAATCCACTGTTTTCAAGCAAAAATTGTGAAATTTCACCCCCAGTTAATTTCGGAATTTTAATAATTTGAGTTCGCGATAAGATCGTAGTTAAAATTTGATCCTGACTTTGAGCAACTAAAATAAACAAGGTATTTGCAGGTGGTTCTTCGATTAATTTAAGTAAAGCATTGCCCGACTTATCTAAGTATTCGGGCAGCCACATTATTAAAACCTTAGTTTCAGCTTCAAAGGCTTTATAGCTTAGTTTTTTAATTATATCATGGCACTCCGCAATCGGAATATTGGCTTGTTTATTCGCAGCTTCTAGTTTAGACCTCCAAATATCCATATCAAAGTAGGTATCCTGCAAGAGCATACTTCTCCATTCTTCCAAAACATCAACAGCGGTTTTTGTACTTGGTGATGCAAAGAATGGATAAGAAAAATGTAAATCAGGATGGATTAGGCGCTCATATTTTCTACAACTTGAGCATACGCCGCAACTATCATTTTCTTCTTTTTCAATACAGTTAATGTATTGAGCATAGGCTATTGCCAAAGGTAACGCACCAGAGCCTACAGGCGATAAAAAGAGTTGAGCATGGCTTACACGGTTTTCTTTTACCGTTTGTACCAACTGCTGCTTAATTCTTTGCTGACCTATTATTTCTTTAAATTGCATTTGGTGCAAAGTAAGAAATAGATATGAAATGTTAGTAATACTCTACAAGATTTTGACTTTTTTCAAACTACTTAGACTTAAAGCAATATTTGATAATGGGCTAAAGATTTAACAACCATATTGAAGATTATTTATCTGAATTTCACTACATTTGAAATTCAATTGTCCCAACTAAACTAACTATTATATAACAAAAATGAACTTTTTGAAGTCTTTGTTATTGCTTATTTTATTGCTCTCAACAATAACAAGCTTTAGCCAGAAAAAAGTTAAAACGATTAAAGTAATTGTTTTAAATGAGAAAAATATTCCTTTCCAAAATGCGACCGTTGAGCTTTTATATTCAAAAAATTTGGGTTTTATAAAAGCCGCGAAAACAGATAAAAAAGGTATTGCAATTTTTAATCAACCGATGCAGGGCAATTATGTTTTTAATGCCAAGGCTATAGGTTATGAATCCCACAAAACAACAATTATCAAATCTCCTTTTGTGCTATCGAGCGTAAATATAAAAATATTACCAAGCAACCAGGTATTGAAAGAAATTACCGTAGAAGGACATAAATCACCCATTCAACATATTCAAGGCAAAATCGTTTTAAATGTGGATGCTGTGATATCGAATACAGGCACAACTGTATTAGAGTTACTGGAAAAATCTCCTGGTGTTATGGTTGATAAAGAAGGTAGCATCAGCCTGCAAGGCAAATCTACTGTTTTAGTTATGATTGATGGTAAGCCAACGTATTTATCAGGTAGTGATTTAACAGGCTTACTAAGCAGTATGAGTTCGTCGCAAGTGAGTCAGATTGAATTGATTACAAATCCTTCTGCTAAATATGATGCCAGCGGTAATGGTGGAATTATAAATATTAAAACCAAAAAAAACACACAGGAAGGTTTTAATGGTTCTATTAGTATAATTGGGGGTTGGAGCAGAGATTATAAAAACAACAATAGTTTATTATTAAATTATAAAAGAGGCAAAATAAATGCCTTTACAACAGCAAGCTACAACACAAATAATAACTTTACAGATATTTCTGCCTTTCGAAGTTACTTTGGCCAAAATAATGCAGTTACAGGATTGCTAGATCAATCTACCGCCATAGCAAATTTAACACGCTATCAGTTTTTAAAAACAGGTTTGGATTTTTACGCTTCCAAAAATACCACTATAGGGCTATCACTTAGTGGTACCTTAATAAAAAGAGAAGGAAATAGTGATGCCATAGCTACATGGAAAAAAGCATCCGGCAGTGTAGATTCTACAATTTCTACAGTTAGTAATAGCTTATTTAAGTTCAGAAATGGAGCGGCTAATATTAACCTAAAACAAACCATAGGTACCAACCAGGATTTATCGTTTGATTTGGATTTATTAAGGTACAGTTTGAACAATAATCAGGAGTTTAACAATAAGCTTTTAACAGTAAATGGTTATAATTTGGGTACTGATATGGATATTCCATCAACAATAAAAATATTTTCTGTCAAAGCAGATCATACAATCCATTTCGATAAAGACACGCAACTAGAATCAGGATTTAAATCATCATCTATAAGTACTGATAACATTGCAGACTATGTAAATGTTAATGGCTTGGTTCGATCTGTTGATTTAAACAGAAGCAATCATTTCCAATACAAAGAGAATATTAATGCTTTATATAGTAGCTTCGAGCACAGGATAGGTAGGGTTAATGCGCAATTAGGTTTGCGCTATGAGCATACAGATTATAATGCACATCAATTAGGAAATAGCTTGAAGCCAGACTCGGCCTTTTCAAGGACTTACGGCGATTTTTTTCCTTCGGGTTATCTAAGTTATAATGTAGACTCTATTAATACCTTAACATTAACGGCCAGCAGAAGAATAGATCGCCCGGTCTACCAAAAGCTTAATCCTTTCATTTTTATTGTAAATAAATATACACTGCAAAGAGGAAATCCATATATATTACCCCAGTATAGTTGGAACATGGAAATTACCCATAGGTTTAAGCACTTTATAACAACAACTGTTTCTTACAGTGTGATTAAAAATTATTTCTCACAGCTTTTCCTTTCTGAAGGCACAAACATTTTAATTTATACCGATGGAAATGTAGGACGTATGGATAACCTTGGCGTTTCTGTATCGTTGCAATTTTTACCTGTAAAATGGTGGTCGTTTAATGGACAAGGAAATTTTAATTACAAAAAACTAGAAGGTTATCAGAACATTAACTACCAATCTTCGGTAAACCAGTTTCAATTTAGTGCAAATAATCAGTTTAATATTACTAAAACCTTAAACGCAGAACTTTCGGGTTATTATATCACAAAAGCTAGAAATGACCTTCAGGAATTACTTTATCCAACAGGGCAAGTTTCGGCTGGCCTATCAAAATCCATACTCAAAGGAAGGGGTAGTTTAAAATTTAGCGCAAGAGATATATTTTTTACTCAAACTATGGAAGGTTTAACAGATTTCCCACAAGCACAAGAATATTTTAAACTAACAAGAGATAGCCGACTTTTCGTGGTGAGCTTTAATTACCGCTTCGGAAAACCGTTAAAAGTTACAAAACGTTCTAATGGTGGTGCTATAGAAGAAATGAAAAGGGCTGGTTCTTAGTTTAAGCAAGCACTCTTCTAATTATGGTTTTTGCGTTAAACCCACCGTTTAGCCTTCGAATTTGTAGTTAAAATATGTATTCTTAAAAAATATTACCTTTGTGGCCTTTATAATTTTTATATGGCCCGAATTCTTGCGTTCGATTATGGAACAAAACGTATTGGTATTGCTGTTACCGATCCGTTGCAGATTATTGCAACAGGCTTAGATACCATACATCCTAAAGACGCTATTGAATACATAAAAAAATATCTGTTAACCGAGCAGGTTGAAGCCTTTGTTATCGGCGATCCTAAACAGATGAATGGCTCAGATTCTGATTCAAAACAGCATGCAAAAGGCTTTTCTACATTACTAAAAAAAGCATTTCCAAACATTCCGCAGCATTGGGTAGATGAACGTTTTACATCGAAAATGGCACAACAGGCCATTATGCAAAGCGGATTAAAAAAATCAGACCGACAGAATAAGGAAAGAGTAGATACCATTGCGGCAACCATTATTTTACAATATTTTATGGAAACAAAGCGTTTATAACCAAACAAAATGAGCCTGATAAACGACGATTTACAAAATTTGCTAATCAATTATTGCGAACCTGAAAGCGAATTGCTTCAAAAAATAGATCGCGAAACTAACCTTAAAGTTTTAATGCCAAGAATGTTATCCGGCCATTATCAGGGCAGGGTTTTAAGCATGCTAAGCAAAATCGTTTCTCCAGATAGGATTTTAGAAATAGGTACTTTTACTGGATATGCTACGCTATGCTTAGCAGAAGGCTTAACAACAAAAGGCATAATATATACATTAGATATCAATGCAGAGCTGGAAGATATGGTTCGTGCTAACTTTGGGAAATCAGAATACCGAGATAAAATTAAATATATTTTGGGCGATGCTATCAAGACCGTAAACGAATTAAATGAAGTTTTTGATATCGTTTTTATTGATGCGGATAAAAAAAACAATGGTATCTACTATGATTTAATTTTTGAACGTGTTCGCCCAGGTGGGATAATCATTGTGGATAATGTGCTTTGGAGTGGAAAAGTACTTCATGAAAAACAAGACAAAGACACCAAAAATATAACTAGTTTTAACGATAAAATAGCTGATGATGAACGTGTTGATAAGCTAATTCTCCCGGTAAGAGATGGCTTGTTTGTGATTAGAAAAAAATAGAACATTCGTAAATGCGAGAAAAGAAGCCATTTTTAATTTGGTAAAAGTTTAATTCCTGATCAATAGTTTTACGATTGCTTCTTTCCACATAATGATTAAAAAAGCAAAAGAAATGAAAATACTATTTACCTTTTATCTTTTTATTTTAACAACAGTTATTGTAAAAGCACAAAGCACTGAAGATTATGTTGCAGAACATGTAAACTTTGCTCAGGCTTTAATGCGTGATCATAAAATTCCTGCCAGTTTAATTTTAGCCGTAGCTATTCACGAGTCTGCTTCGGGCAATAGTAAAATAGCACAACACTTAAATAACCACTTCGGGGTAAAAGGTCCGAATAATAATGATGATATCCGTTCCTCTTACCGTGATTATGAAAATTCCGATGAATCTTACAGTCATTTTATAGAAATTATGGAAACGCGATTACCTTTTAACAAATTATTCACAAAATATGACCAGTTTGATTATAAAGGTTGGGCAAGAGGTATTCAGCGTTGCGGTTATGCACATAGCAGAAGTTGGGCAAGCCAGGTTATCGCTTTAGTTAAAAAATACGAACTATATCAATACGATGAACGGCCAGAAGGCTATGAAGAACCTATTTATGCGACAACAATATATCGTAAAAAAATAAGTAGACGAAAAGCAACAAATGGCTATACAGTAAAATCAGGAGATAACTTAAGTATTATTGCTAAGAAAAAAGGTACTACGGTTAAAGCAATAATGCAAAAAAATGGCATGAAGAAAGTCAATCTTAAACCAGGACAAAAAATCAAATTGTAATTTTGCAACCAATCAAAGCCTAATTCTTTTAAAATGAAAATACAATATATCTATGTCGCTTTAATTCTTATTTTACTTAGTTCATGCGGAACGCGTAAATATTCTAAAAACAATAAGCAGATAGAAAAAGCTTCAAACAAAGCCAACAACAACACCTATAAAAGTTATAATACATTAAGCTACATAGATGAATTTAGGGCGGTAGCAGTAGAAGAAATGAACGCTTATGGCATTCCTGCCAGCATTACTTTAGCGCAAGGCATTTTAGAATCTGGAAGTGGAAATAGCGATTTAGCCAAATATGCCAATAACCATTTTGGTATAAAATGTACTTCCGATTGGAAAGGGAAAAATTATTTTAGAGATGATGACCAGAAAAACGATTGTTTTAGGGTTTATAAAGATGCGAGAGAATCATTTAAAGATCATTCAGCGTTTTTAAAGCGCAAACGATACAGCGCATTGTTTCAATTAGATAAAAATGACTATAAAAGTTGGGCACAAGGCTTAAAGCAAGCTGGTTATGCAACCAACCCAAAATATCCTGATATGTTAATCAACACGATAGAGAAGTATCAGCTTTATCAATACGACCAATCAGAAACCGAGAAGCAGAAAATTGCCCGCGAGGATAAAGTCTTTACCGAAATCAATCAAAACATTCCGCAGGAAAAAGTAAAATTTACACCCGTAGATACGCCGCCACCCGGAGCCAAACCAATTTTGGCTGATGGAACTTACACCGTAATTAAAGGCGATACGCTTTATAACATTGCCAAACGATTCAATATTAGTATTGAAGATTTAAAAATTTTAAACAACATGGCTACCGATGCAATTAAACTCGGCCAAGTATTGAAGGTTAAATAATGTTAATCAGAATTGTTGCTGGCAGGTAAATTGTAGCTTTGTTACCCAATGAAATTTTTAATTGCTTTTATAGCCTTTTTTAGTCTTTCGGCGATGCTTTATGCACAGACAAAACCTGTGCAGGGTATTGTTATTGATAAAGAAACCAAGCAAAGATTGGCTAAAGTTTACATTTACAATATCCGAAGCGGGGCTGGCCTTTATAATACTACCAAAGGCGAATTTAGCACTTTTGCTATTCCTGGCGATACACTTGTTGCAGCATTATCAGGCTATGGAGTTGATACGCTTGTTTTTAAAGGTCAGCCGGCGGCATATTTCCAATTAAAATCTTTAGGCATACGCTTGAGGGATGTTTTAATTCAACAGAAAAAATTATCGCCACAAGAACAATATGAAAAGACGATAAAAGAATACCGATATGCAACCGTTAGGGGAAGCAGTAAAGATTTACTAAATCTTGGAAATGGGGGTGTAGGTTTAGGTATTGATGCCATTTACAATTTATTGAGCAGACAAGGTAAAAATGCTCGTCATTTACAGAAAATACTTGAAAAAGACTATCGGGAAGATATGATCGATTATCGCTTTACACCTGGTTTAGTGCAACAAATTTTATCGATTAAAGATCCTGAGCTTAAAGATTTTATGCAGCAATATCGGCCAACCTATCAGTTTGTTTTGGATGCCACAGATTATGCTTTTAATCTTTTTATCAGGAATGCTTATAAAAGTTACAGGATAAACCCACAGGCTTTGCGTTTACCGCCGTTGCCGCAACTAAGCATTGATAAGCTGTGAAAGCACCCATTCTAATTATAAAAAATTTGCCAGCTGCCGGAATGGCGATTTTTCCGTTTATTTTACTAAAAAAAGAAACTTACCGGAAAGATGAACAAATTATTAATCACGAAAAAATACACCTCAGGCAACAATTAGAATTATTGGTTTTACCTTTTTACATTCTTTATCTTTTCAATTATTTCATCAACCTTATCCGGTTTCGGAAGCACGATTTAGCATATAGAAAAATCATTTTTGAACAAGAGGCTTATGATAATGAGAACGATTTGAATTACCTTAAAAATGGTAAATGGTTTGGGTGGATGAAGATTAAAAAACACGAGAATTAAGTATTCCTTTTAGATATTTTTTATCTGTTTATATAATTCTACAAATGGTAAAAAATCAACAAAAAAGCAAATTCATTACGTTAAACTTTTAATCTCTAATTAATTTTCTTTTTATTTGTAGCCAATGAAGAATTTTTTAGCTTCTCTAATTATAATTTTTAGCCTTAGTTCTGCAAAATTACATGCTCAGGAAATTGATACGATTCCTATCAATACAAAAGGCATGAACATTAAGCTTAAACGGAGCCCTTTGCCAAGCAGAACATTGCCTCTATCTTTCGAGCCGGTAAAACTTCGCCCTGCGGTTGTAAATGCAAAAGTAAACTACTGGAAAACCAAAACTGCAATTGCTATTAATATTAACCAGGCGCAGTTTAGCGATAACTGGCAAGGTGGCGGAGTTAATTCGTTAGCTGTTGGCGGGCTGTTAAATTATAAAGCAGAATACAATAAAAACAGTTACAGTTATGTTACTGAACTTATTTTGCAATACGGAAAGGTAAAAAACAAAGGTCAGTTGCAAAAGAAAACTAACGACCGTATTTTTTGGGATAATAAAGCATCTTTTCAATTATCAAAAAACTGGTATTTCTTCGGTTCCTTAAATTTTGAATCTCAGTTTGATAACGGCTATTCTTATTCAACTGTTAATGGTTCAGAAACTGCTACATTAATCTCAAGATTTATGGGGCCGGGTTATTTAACAGAATCAATAGGTTTTGAATATAAACCAAACAAGTATTTCTCTACAAGGATTGGTACCGGAACGGCCAGACAAACTTTTGTTTTGGATAGAAATTTAATTAAAACCAATCCAAAAAATTTCGGGGTAGATAGTGGCAAAGTTTTCCGTAACGAACTGGCTTTCCAAATTGTAGCAGCATTTGATAAAGATATTTTTACCAATACCAATTTAAAAGCAAGGTATGCGATGTTTATACCTTATGAAAATATAGGGTGGTTGCAAATTGATCATAGGCTTGATGTGGCATTAACTGCTAAAATTAATCGCTTTATGAATACGAGTTTAACTGGTGTGATATTGTTTGATAAAGATACTAACCCAAAAGTACAAGCCAGTCAAACATTGGCTTTGGGCTTTGCGTTTGTGTTTCCGAGGTAGTTGAATCAGAAGAATCTGCCAATTTACCTCACCCTGTCAATGTTTCTGCTTTGGCTACAGCTGTCGCTCCCTATCTTTGAAGAGAGGGATTTGATGGACAATGAGTAAATCAATAGGTTCAAAACACTAATTCGTTGCCCTCTCTTCAAGGGGAGGGATGCAGTTAACTATCAACAACCCTTCAAAGGGTGAAGATATAAATAAAGCTGTTGCCACGGAAACGCAGAACGCACTGAAAAAAGAGTTGTGTCATTTCGAGCGAAGAGGAGAAATCTTTGTAACTCGTAAGAACCATTACAGCGTCATCTTCAAATCTTCTTGTGTTTGCCTTTCAAATCCAAATAATCTACATAGTATAAAACCTTTACCGATAGACTATTATTTTGAGGTGAATTTAAAATTCCGCTCAGGTTCTTATTGTAGCGTTGGGTATAATATGTATCGTAAGTTTCTGCAGCATCTTTATAGGATAATGACAGGGTACTGCCGGGCGCAAATTGCCAGGTATAAATTAAATCGATATTAAATACGTTGTAGTTCCGGTCTGTGCCAGTTGGGCTTGTTCCTTGGTAATCAGTTAAATTACCATCAGGTTTTAGCAAAAAGAAATCCTTATTTCTTCTGTCGCTCCAATAGTGTCTTAAAACCACTGTAAAACCCATTAAATTGGTAAACGTATATTTTGCATCAAAAGAATTTTCAACCGTTCGTCTGTCATACTTAGAAAAAATAGCCTGATTACCTTGCGAAGTAACCCAGTTTACAAAATCATAATTCGGGTTGAAATTCAAATCCAATCCGAATGCGATTTTATCATTAACCCTTAAATTTTGGAAAAAGTAAAAATTGTATGATTTACCTTTAAAAAGCTCTTGTTCCTGATAGCGAATATTTCCACCGAAATTATAGGCTTTAGCACGATTAGGGTTTATGTACAAACCAATACCAAAACTCTCTGGGACTTTATAAAACTGCCCGTTTCTGGCTTCATAAAAATCATTACGTTGCGCATCATAATTAGCATCCAACTCTGCTGACCATAAGTTTTTAAACCTAACATACGAACCACCATTTACACCAAAACTTTGATAATCGCCCGGTGTAACCCGCCTAGAATACGACATGTTAAACCAGTTTTGCCATTCATTGTACCACTTGCTTGGTTTAAAAACATTGTAGCCTAAACCAATCCGCTGATCTAAAAAGTTATTGTTGGTAAAAAAACCCATATCCGATGGGTCGAATTTATCATCGGCAAATACCTGGTTATAACTCCAGGTAAAGTTGCCGCTTTGCTTGCCAAAACGAAGGGTGTAACTATAACCTGTACTTGTTTCTTCGCCGCGTAAATAACTCATTTTACCACCGCCATTAATAAAATATTTGTTGTTTTTGTTATTCAAATTAAAAAGTAAAGCACTTACGTTAGCATCGTAAGCACTGCCTTGCCTTAAAACATTTGTATTTATAAATGTTGCTGAACTATTGTTTTTTAACGATTGATCGAAAACTAAAATATTATAATTGGTTAATGGTTGGGTTTCTACATTACGAAGATTACCATTTACATCTTCTACCTCGGTTTGCATGCTATTCGTTATCGCATTGAAAATACCAATACCTAAGCCTTTAGCCGTACGCCCCGATATTTTAGTTGCATTTAAAACTTTAGCCTCCGTTTGGTCTTTAATAATTTTATCACCGCTGTTTACGCCAGAATAATTATAATAAGATGGGATGGAACCAATACGCTTGGAATAAAACAAATCTCCTTTATTAAAAAGTTCTGTTCCTTCGGTAAAAAACTGTCTGTTCTCATTAAACTTAACTTCAAATGGCGTTAGGTTTAAAATTCGATTATCAGATTGAACCTGCCCAAAATCGGGGACTAAAGTCATATCTAAAGTAAAGCTATTGTTGATGCCATATTTAACATCCATACCGCCATTAAACCTTGCCGTTGTATTTTTTACACCAGGAATATTTGCCGGATAATGGTTTACGTAGGCTGAAAGATACGGAGAAAATGAAAGTCGAAGCGGTGGCTTAATATCCTTTATACCTGTAAAAAGTCCTTCCTGATTAATAAAGCCATTAACTTTTGGATCTACAAAATTCCAAAAAGTTTGCACATTGGTTCTTTGAATTCTCCGACTAAAATTTAATCCCCAGTTTTGAATATCCTTACTCGAAAAACGTAGTGCCGAATATGGAATTTTCATTTCACAAGTCCATCCTAATTCATCAATTTTTACTGCACTTTCCCAAACGGCATTCCAGTTTGGGTCTTCATCGCCAACTTGCGAGTATTTTGCATCAAACTGAACACCAGCAGCAGTTACAAAAAACCCATTACCATTCATTTTATCGTAAAATGGATCTACAATGATGGATATAAAATCGGCATTGCCAATGTTATCCCGAGAAACCAGCTCATGTGAAACACTATCCTTGTCATCGTACATCCGAGCGTTAACATAAATGGCAACATCGTCATACATTACTTTCATTTCTGTTCGTCTATCTTTTTTATCTACTCTTCCGGGTACTGGTCTGATTTCAAAAAAATCAGTAGCGATTGGCACATTAACCCAACAAGCATCATCCAAAACTCCATCAATTTTAGGCACTTCAGCACTTCTTACAGCAGCTAATTGTTTCTGTTTTGATGGGTCTTGCGCATAAGATAAAGTATAAGCAAGCAGTAAAAACAGTATTAAATAGAATTTCATAGGTTTGGTTTAGTCTACATAAGACTAGCACCATAAAGAAATGTTGCACGAGAAAGGAAATTAGGATGCAAAATTTAAACGTTTTGGAACAAAATGCCTTGAAACTTGAGTTAAGAAGATTTTTAATTACAACTATTTTTAACGGTTTGTAACAAGCCGCTGTTTTTAAACCCGACAGCAGCGGCAGCCCCGAATATTTCATGAGGGCTATAGCGAATGGCGGGACTGGAGTCTGCCAAATGCAAATGAACGTTCATTTCCAAAAAATAGACCTTTAAATTAAAATTCATTGTATAAAATCTTTTATTTTTTGGAGCGCAATGCCTCTGCAAACCAATTAATTTCTTCCTGTGTTTCGCTCGTACACTTTGCATCGTCGTACCTCCTCGCTGCAGGGTACCGCTACACCCAGGGCTAGGTGGGTAAAGCAGTAATCATTTTTAACGGTTTGCAACAAGCCATTTCCAAAAATTAATCCTTCGCATTCGTTCAATTAACATTTTTGCCTTTGAGTTGCAAAGATTTACAATCAAAATTTGATACATTTGCCTTTCATTAAAAACAAGTGGCTTTTGCTTTATGGCAATAGGCCAATAGCTTATAAAAAGATGTTTGATAATTTACAGGACAAGCTAGACAGAGCATTTAAAGTATTAAAAGGGCAAGGTAATATTACGGAAATTAACGTGGCAGAAACCATGAAAGAAATCCGTAAAGCATTATTAGATGCCGATGTTAACTACAAAACAGCCAAAGCATTTACCGATGATGTAAGGCAAAAAGCTTTGGGGCAAAACGTTTTAACAGCGGTTTCGCCAGGGCAATTGCTTACCAAAATAATGAATGATGAACTTGCCGCTTTAATGGGTGGCGAAGTTACGGAGTTAGATACGAAAGCAAATCCAACCATTATATTAATTGCCGGTTTAAACGGAGCAGGTAAAACTACTTTCGCTGGTAAATTGGCCTTACATTTAAAAGGTAAAGGCAAAAAACCTTTATTGGTGGCAGGTGATATGTATCGTCCTGCAGCGGTTGATCAATTGGAGGTTTTAGGAACTTCGGTTGGTGTATCGGTTTATGCAAACCGCGATTCGAAAGACCCTGTGGCAATTGCTTTAGAGGGTATAGCGCATGGTAAACAAAATGGTAACAACGTAATTATTATCGATACAGCTGGTCGTTTAGCGATTGATGAATCGTTGATGAACGAAATATCGGAAGTTAAAGCCAAAACACAGCCACACGAAATTTTATTTGTTGTGGATTCAATGACCGGCCAGGATGCGGTAAATACAGCAAAAGTGTTTAATGACAGACTGGATTTTACCGGTGTTGTTTTAACCAAACTAGATGGTGATACCCGCGGTGGTGCTGCGCTTTCAATTAAATCGGTTGTAAATAAGCCAATTAAATTTATTGGTACCGGCGAAAAAATGGAGGCACTGGATGTTTTCTATCCAGACCGTATGGCATCGCGTATTTTGGGTATGGGTGATGTGGTTTCACTTGTTGAACGTGCTCAAATGCAGTTTGATGAAAAAGAAGCTGCAGAATTACAGAAGAAAATCCGCAAAAACAAATTCGATTTCAATGATTTCTACAACCAGATTCAGCAAATTAAGAAGATGGGTAATATGAAAGATTTGATGGGCATGATACCAGGTGTAGGTAAAATGATGAAGAATGTTGAAATTGAAGATGATGCATTTAAATCTATCGAATCGATTATTCAATCGATGACGCCTTTTGAAAAAGAAAACCCTGATAGCATTCAGCAAAGTCGCCGCTTAAGGATTGCAAAAGGCTCTGGTCGTAAAATTGAAGAGGTTACCAAGCTGATAAAACAGTTTGAAGATATGCGTAAAATGATGAAACAATTTTCTAACCCTGCCGCAGCTGCAGCAATGATGAAAAATATGCCGAAAATGCCTCAAGGAAGGTAGTTTAAGGTTTAAGATTAAAGCGAAGCTAGCATATAGTAAATATTTAAATCCTAATCAGAAATGGTTGGGATTTTTTTGTGTACTAAGGTTTTTATTCGCACCATACATTTCAGTGCCGTTGGTTTCAACCAACAAAAAAGATTAGAGTTTGAATAACAAAATTAGAATTTATATTATCTAAACAATTCCTATATTAGCCTCAACAATCAATTATTCATCCCCGAATAATATAACATCCCAACATTTTCAAGGAATTTTTAATGCTTGTAAAAACTTATGGGAGTGCCGTTTACGGAGTAAATGCTTTAACAATAACCATCGAAATAAGCATAAGCGCAGGAAATAAATATTTCATGGTTGGCTTGCCTGATAATGCTGTTAAAGAAAGTTTGCAGCGGGTAGAAAGTGCCATTCATATGGCTGGTTTTCGCATGCCTCGTCAAAAAATTGTCGTAAATCTTGCACCTGCCGACATCAGAAAAGAGGGTTCGGCTTATGATTTACCAATTGCAATTGGAATTCTTGCCGCTTCTGGTCAAATCCCGTCAGAAGATTTAGAACATTATTTCATCATGGGCGAATTGTCACTCGATGGTGCGATTCAACCAATAAAAGGGGCATTACCCATTGCTATCCAAGCCCAACAAGATGGCTTTAAAGGTTTCATTTTACCCAAACAAAACGTTCGTGAAGCGGCAATTGTTGAAGGACTTATTGCTTACGGTATTGAAACTTTAGCCCAAGTAATTGCTTTCTTTAATAAAAGTGAACCGCTTGAGCAAGTTAAGATAAATACGAGAGAAGAATTCCTTAAAAACATCGGGAATTACGAACACGATTTCGCAGATGTTAAGGGACAAGAAAACATTAAACGAGCGCTTGAAATTGCCGCCGCAGGTGGCCATAATGTTATTTTAATTGGCCCACCGGGTGCAGGAAAAACGATGCTGGCGAAACGCCTGCCAACTATTTTGCCCCCCTTAAATTTACACGAGGCATTAGAAACCACCAAAATCCATTCTGTAGCTGGTAAACTTTCTGCAGCCGATGCGCTCATGACGGTTAGACCATACCGCTCGCCGCACCACACCATTTCCGATGTTGCCTTAGTTGGCGGCGGTATGAACCCTCAACCAGGGGAAATATCTTTAGCACACAATGGCGTTTTGTTTCTAGATGAATTGCCCGAATTTAAAAGAACGGTTTTAGAAGTAATGAGACAACCCTTAGAAGACAGGAAAGTTGCCATTTCAAGAGCAAGATTTTCCGTTGAATACCCTGCAAGTTTTATGCTAGTCGCATCAATGAACCCATGTCCTTGCGGTTTTTACAATCACCCTGAAAAGGAGTGTGTTTGTGCACCGGGTGTAGTACAAAAGTATCTAAGTAAAATATCAGGACCACTTTTAGATAGAATCGATTTGCATGTGGAGGTTACACCTGTTAATTTTTCAGAATTGGCATCATCCCGCGAAGCGGAAAAAAGTGAACTGATTAGAGCAAGAGTAATTAAGGCAAGAGAAATTCAAGATCATCGCTTTGCAGATAAAGAAGATTTGCATTATAACGCTCAAATGAGCCCTAAAATGGTTCGTAAAGTTTGCCAAATTAGTGAGGCCGGAACAATCCTTTTAAAATCGGCCATGGAGCGATTAGGTTTATCAGCTCGTGCTTACGACCGAATTTTAAAAGTAGCCAGAACCATTGCCGATTTAGATGGAAGCGAAAATGTAGAATTGGAGCATCTGGCAGAATCTATAAATTATCGCAGTTTGGATAGAGATGGCTGGGCGGGTTAACTAAATCTGTTTTCTTATTCGTTTTTGCCGAGGCTAAATAGAGAAACTATTCCTTAAGCTGAAAAGGCTATTGCATGATTATTCTGCTAAACTAAACAAATCAAAAATCAATACTCCTGTAGAAGCTTTCAAAAGAGCTACGATTCCAAAACATCATTTAACAAAGACTAAAAAATGAAACAATAGTCTGTATTTCAGATAATTAAAATTAAAATTATTTTTTATTTGGTTTGATTTTGCTGCTGTTTTCAGCTCTTTAAAAGTCTTTTGGCATAGTCGTTGTAAACAGGCTGTTACAAATAAAAACCGAATCTATCATCTCTACCCTAATAGATTCATAACCTTTCAAAAATATAATATGAAAAAGACAGTTCAAATTTTTAGCATGCTTTTAATAGCATTAACAGTAATGGTATCGTGTAAAAAAGATACAGACCCTGCAGACCGAGATTTCTTCGTAGGTACTTACAGAGGAACGGTTTCCTATAATAAAGATGGTACACAAATAAACAGTACTGATGGCAAAGTAACTGTAACCAAAATTAACGACACCTATAGTTTCTTTTTTGGCAACAATATTCCTGACATTACAGGCGTTAAATTTCAGGAAAGCGGAAATACATACATAAGTGTTGGTACAGGCGTTATTGGTATTACGATAGATGCCAGCACCTTAAAAATAGGTGTTTCAAATTCGAATGGTACCTGGACGGCAAATTGCACCAGGTAATTTTATAAAATAGAAAAGTCCCGATTAAAATCGGGACTTTTTTGTTTACGGCAATTAAGACAAGATTAAACTTTTACGTTATTGTAGCGTATTGTTTAATTTGAGGTACAGTATTTGTACATTATTTTAAACTAAAAAATATCTGCATTCCATAATACAATGATTAAAAGCTTAAGATTTATACTTATTTTTTTTGTTCTCGCTTTTCTCTCTCCTAAAAATTCATTTGCAAATTTCGATTTTAACACCAACTGCTTAAACGCTTATAAAAGTATTTTTGAACTTAAACTCGGCAACGCAAAAGCGTATATCGCTACAGAAAAAAAACAACATCCTAACAACTCTATTATACCATTATTAGAAAATTATGTAGATTATTTTACTTTAATTACTTCGGGAAGTAAAGTAGATTTCGATAAGTTAAAAGGAAATAAATCAGCCAGATTAGATAAAATAAATGATGACGATAAAAACTCGCCGTATTATTTGTACGCTCAAGCCGAGATAAATTTGCAATGGGCATTAATTCGGAGTCGTTTCGGAGAATATTTTAATGCTGCAATGGAAATTAGAAAAGCAAATAACCTATTGCTTGATAACAAAAAAAAGTTTCCAAACTTTTTACTAAACGATAAAGGCCTTGGCTTAATTAATACAGTTTTAGGAAACCTTCCCGATGGGGCTTTAAAAAGTGCTTTATCAACATTCGGTATAAAAGGTAATACACAAACAGGGTTAGCAATACTTGATAAACTTGCTGAAAATTTGCCAAAGTCAACCTACGAGCCTTTTTACGAAGAGGTAGTTTTCTATTACGCATATGTTCTAACCGATGTGGCCCATAGTCCTGCAGCTTATGTAAAAACAATGAAATATACCGAGCGTATTGCAGATACTAGCCTTTTAAAATCATACCTTCAGAGTTATGTTTGTATAAAGACAGCACACAATGATGAAGCTATAAATATTCTGGCTAAAAAACCTGAAGGCGGAACTTATCAGTCGTTTCCATATCTTGATTATTTAGAAGGTATTGCTCATTTAAACAAATTAGACTTAGGTGCATCAACTTATTTTAATCGGTTTTTGCAAACTAATAAGGGCGTAAATTTTATAAAAGACACCAATCTCCACTTAGGATGGATAGCACTGTTAAAGGGTGACAAATCCGGCTACACGAGCTTCATATCAAAAGCTAATAATTCTGGCTACACATACAACGAAAAAGATAAACAGGCACAAAATGAAGCATCAGCGCCTGCCCCGCCAGCAGATTTATTAAAAGCAAGATTATTATATGATGGTGGTTACTTATCTAAGGCCTTACAGTTATTAGATGATAGAAAAGCTGCTGATTATAATTCTGATAAAGATAAAACAGAATTTAATTACCGATTGGGAAGAATTTATGATGACTTAGGAAAGGATGACCAGGCGCTTAATTATTACCAGGCAGCAATAACACAAGGAAAAGGCCTTAAGTATTATTTTGCAGCAAATGCAGCTTTACAAATGGGCAAGGTGTATGAGAAAAAAAACAATAAAGTTAAAGCAAAAGAGGCTTTCAATAATGCGATATCTATGAAAAATCATGAGTATGAAAGCAGTATCGAAAGCCAGGCAAAAATGGGTTTAAAAAGAGTTGGATTTTAAAATCGGTAAATAAAAGCATTAATGTGCATACCAGCACCTACTGATGCGAAGACTGCAACATCTCCTTTTTTAACTTTATAACCCTTAACCTGCTCTTTTAAAACTAAATCTAATAAGGTTGGGATAGTTGCTACCGAACTATTTCCAAGCCAGCTGATGGTCATAGGAACAAGATTTTCTGGAACGCTGTCTAATCCATACAGTTTAAATAAACGCTTCATAATGGCAGCATCCATTTTGCCATTTGCCTGGTGTACGAAAACAATATTTACATCTTCAACACTCAACCCGGCTTTATCTATAACTTTTTTAATTACCTGAGGAACTTGAGTTACGGCAAATTCGTAAAGCTTACGTCCATTCATTTTAAGATAGAAATTACCGCTATTTTCATCTGGATTTGAACTTTTACCCATAGTAAGTAAACCACCATGTTGAAAAGAATGAGTTTCTGTTTTATGCGCCAAAATACCATTTTTTTCTTCAGAAGAGGTGCCTTCAAAAATTACAGCCCCTGCACCGTCAGAAAATATCATGCTATCTCTATCATGCGGATCGATAATTCTCGATAATGTTTCCGCACCGATAACCAGTACACGCTTTGCATCACCACTTTTAATAAAATAATCTGCCTGAATAGTTCCCTGCACCCAACCTGGACATCCGAAAATAACATCATAAGCAACACAATCTGGGTTTTCTATGCCCAACAATTTTTTAACTTTTGATGCCAGCGAGGGCAAAATATCTGTACGATTACTGTTTAAAGGAATATCACCAAAGTTATGGCAAAAGATAATATAATCTAAAGTTTCCTTATCAATTTGTGCGCTTTCAATTGCTCTTTCAGCAGCTTTTGCTCCGATTTGATTGCTTAGCTGATCAGGATGTACATAGCGTCTTTCTACAATTTCAGTTATCTCAGAAAACTTGTGAATGATTTCAGTATTTTCTTTTTCCAACCGATTTCCATTTTCGAAAAACGTAGAATTTAAGAATTCATTACCAGAAATAATATTTTCAGGAATATAGCTTCCCGTACCGATAATTACAGTATTTATTGTTTTGCTCATAATTATAATACCGTATACTACAACGGTATGTAGTATAAAAATATGGTTAATAAATTAAAAATGGAAATAATTTAAGAAAAATCATCTATAAGAAATACAAATAACTCTTTTGGGCCATGAGCGCCAAGCACTAAAGTTTTCTCAATATCAGCCGTGCGGCTTGGTCCGGTTATGTTGCTAATCATAGATGGAATTTGATTTCCGTATTTATTTTTAAGCAATTGAAAAGCATCTTTTAAATCTAAAACAAGCTGGCTTGTTCGTGCAATTACAATATGATGGTGAGGGAAAATACTTAATCTTCTGCCGGCTGCACCTTCATTTGTAACCATTACACTACCGTTCCGGGCAACTAAAGCTTCACACATTGTTATACCTACTTCAGCCTGTTCAAAATCTTTATCCGTTTGATAAAAAGGAAATTCGTATTTGGCCAAGAAGTGTTGCAATTCTGGTTCCCAGCAATATATTTTACGCCATTTAAACTTATCAGCGAGCTGAAGCATGTTTTCGATAAAATCGATACCATCTTCACAAAAAATAAAATTACCTGATACTGCCGTTAGTTGTTCGGCAAACAAAACTTCGAGCTCATCAATATTTTTTTTGTACAATGGCGTATCCTCTAAGTTTGGATAAGGATTTTCACGCTTCTCTAAAAGCGCTTTTCTTATCTTCTTTAGCATTTGTTCTTTCGCGGTTGTATTATCCCTCATTGTTTAAAAAAAATAAAACCCCGGGGTTTTTCACCCGAGGTTTCAAATATATTAATATCAATTTAATATTTATTCATTTTCTGAAGCAGGCTTTAAGCCTGTAACTTCCTGATTGATATCAGAACTACCAACCCCATCATGAATTAGACCTTCTGCAGCAGGTGTTTGGTCGCCTGTACCATTAACAAATTCATCATAAGTTGTACGCGTATCAAATGGTCGTTTACCTAATATCTCTTCTAAGTCAGCCTGGAATAAAATCTCTTTTTCCAATAGTTTCTGAGCTAGTTTTTCTAAACCTTCTTGTTTATCGATCAATAATTGTTTGGTTTTGATGTAAACATCACCAATCAGTTTACGAACCTCAACATCAATTAATTCTGAAGTTTTCTCAGAATAAGGTTTGTTAAAATTGTATTCATTTTGAGGATCGTGGAATGAAACATTACCAACAGCCTCATTCATGCCATAAATACTAACCATAGCATAAGCAAGTTTGGTAATTCGCTCTAAATCATTTTGTGCACCTGTAGATATACGACCAAAGGTGATATCTTCAGCAACTCGCCCACCCATTGTCATACACATACCATCAGTTAATTGCTCGGTTGTATATAAAAACTGCTCTTTAGGTAAATATTGTGCATAACCTAACGCGGCAACACCACGAGGAACAATAGATACTTTAACTAATGGATCTGCGTGTTCAAGAAACCAGCCTGCAATTGCATGGCCTGCTTCATGATAAGCAACGATACGTTTTTCTTCTGGAGAAATAATTTTATTTTTTTTCTCTAAACCACCAATTACACGGTCAATTGCATCTTGGAAATCCTGCATATCTACCGATTCTTTGTTTCTACGAGCTGCAATTAGTGCTGCTTCATTACAAACATTGGCAATTTCAGCACCTGCAAAGCCTGGTGTTTGAGCAGATAGTTTTTTAGCATCAACTTCTGCCGAAGTTTTTATTGGTTTTAAGTGAACATTGAAAATATGTTCACGGCCTACTAAATCAGGTTTATCAATAGAAATTTGTCTGTCAAAACGACCTGGGCGTAATAAAGCAGAATCCAATACATCTGGGCGGTTGGTTGCTGCAAGAATAATAATTCCTGAGTCAGTTCCAAAACCATCCATTTCAACTAGTAGTTGATTTAAAGTATTTTCACGTTCATCGTTACCACCCATTACGCTATTTTTTCCACGAGCACGACCAATTGCATCAACCTCATCAATAAAGATGATACATGGTGCTTTATCTTTAGCCTGCTTAAACAAATCACGTACACGTGAGGCACCAACACCTACAAACATTTCTACGAAATCAGACCCTGATAGGGAAAAGAAAGGGACTTGAGCCTCTCCGGCAACAGCTTTAGCCAATAATGTTTTACCTGTACCCGGAGAACCAACAAGTAAAGCCCCTTTAGGAATTTTACCGCCAAGATTTGTATATTTTTTAGGGTTTTTAAGGAAATCTACAATTTCCATGACCTCTTGTTTGGCTTCTTCTAAACCGGCAACATCATTAAATGTAATGTTAACCTGGCTTTCTTTATCAAATAATGTCGCTTTAGATTTTCCGATACTGAAAATCTGTCCGCCACCGCCAGCACCACCGCCCATGCGTCGCATAATGAAAATCCAGAAACCAATTAATAGTAACACCGGTAAAATGATACTTAAAAACCAGCTCGCTAATGGATTACTACGATTTTCAGGTTGAAATGAGATTGGCTTCCTACCGGCAGGTAAGTTTGCTTGAGATTCTTTTAATTTGGCAGTTAAATCCGAGAACTTTCCGCCAACTTCAAAATAAACTGTTGGTGAAGTTGCATTGGATATGTTTAAAGCGCTATTGTTTTTAGCTGTTTTATATTGTGCTTTGCCTAGACTATCTTTTTTGATGTAAACTTCAGCTTTAACTAAATCTTCGGTTTGAAAGGCAACAATTTTATCAACATCCCCAGGTAAAAGCATTTGGCTTTCAAAAGTTTCATAAGTTACTTTTTTACCCGTATCGCTCGTAAATAAAAATTGTGCGGCAATAATGGCAACAATAATGGCTGCATAAACCCAAAAAATATTAAACTTAGACCCTTTTTGAGGCTTTTTAGGAATGTTGGGCAACTTCTTTATTGGTTTGTTTTCGTTAGTATTTTGATTATCGTTCATTGTCTTGTTCAAAAGGTGTGGTACGGTTATGCGCTTTGATAGTTTGTGCTTTCAGCGTCACCCCATAATTCTTCAATGCCATAAAAGTGGCGCTTTTCGGTTTTAAAAATGTGCACAACCACATCGAAATAATCTAAAATAACCCAATCTGCAGATTCAAAACCTTCTTTATGTCTTGGGTCTGCTTGAGTTGCTTTATATATTTCTTTTTCAACACTATCGGCAATAGCTTTTACCTGCGTTGCTGAGTTAGCACTAGCAATAATAAAATAATCTGCTACAGATGTATGAATGTTTTTTAGATCCAACCGCACTATATCTTCTCCTTTTTTCTCTTGTATGCCATGTACGGCCAACTCAGAAAGGTATGTAGAAAGGGCTACTATTTTCTTTTTTACCATTAAAATGCTTTAATTTTGGAATTACAATAATATAAATTCAACACTTGCAAAATAACACTTTTTCAACACTATTTGTTGGTCAAAATTTAATCAAATTAAAAGAAGTTGATTCTACGAATAACTATTTAAAGAATTTGGCTTCAAATTCCGAGCCATTACCCGAAGGAACTGTAATTATGGCAGATAATCAATTTGCGGGAAGAGGACAGCAGGAAAGTGTTTGGCAAACGGAGGCGGGTAAAAATATAAGCACAAGTATTTACCTAAAACCATCATTTTTGGCTATAAAAAAGCAGTTTTATCTAAATATAGCTGTTAGTTTGGCTGTGGCAGATGCATTGTCTTATTTCCTTCCATTAGCTGTTGCCGTTAAGTGGCCGAACGATATTTATTACAATAGAAAGAAACTTGGTGGCATACTTATAGAAAATTCACTGACAGGCACGACTATAAAATCAGCAGTTATTGGTATTGGTTTAAATATTAATCAGCAGGTATTTAAGAGCGATTTGGCCGAAAAAGCGACATCTGTATTTCAAATTTTACACAAGGAATTGGATTTAGAACTAGTAATGGAGAAAATTTTCGTTTATATAGAAAAATACTATCTAAATTTGAAATCGGAGAAATACAGTATTTTACACAGCAATTACCTTAAAAAGTTATTATACTTTGATCTAGAAGCAAATTATATACATAATGGTCAGGTTTTTGAAGGTAAGATTAAAGGGGTTGAAGAAAGCGGTTACTTAATTATGGAGGTTGATAATCAAATTAAAAACTTCAACTTTAAAGAAATAGAATACATACACACAAATTAAACAGATAATGAAAAAAATCACCTTAGTACTATCCATAGTACTTTTTACCATCGCGGGCGCATTCGCTCAAATTGAAAAACCGGTAACCTGGGCTTATGTAGCTAAAAAAACCAGCAAAACCGAAGCAACATTATATATTAAAGCATCAATTGATAATAGATGGCATATCTACTCTCAGAATGTGAAAAGCGGTGGCCCGGTTAAAACAACCTTTAGTTTTTCTCCATCAAAAGATTTTAGTTTAGTTGGAAAAACAACAGAGCCTAAAGCAATTGTTAAATATGAAGATACTTTTAAAATGAATGTTAGTTATTTTGAAGATCAGGTAATTTTTCAACAAAAAATTAAGCTCAATAAAGGAGTAACTGCCGTAAAAGGTAAAGTAGAATTTATGGTTTGTAACGATAAACAATGCCTTCCGCCAGAAGAAGTGGAGTTCAGCATCCCTGTTAAGTAACAAAAATAAAATATTTAAAAACAGTTCCGAAATTCGGGACTGTTTCTGTTTAAAGTAAAATCTGCATTTCGCTTGCTTTTAGATTAATCGTTTTGCGTATTTTCGGCAGCTTAAATCACACACAATGAAAAAATTTTTGTTATTGCTCATGCTAGCTGCAATGTTTATAGCATTGCCAGCATCTAAAAGCTTTGCTAATATAATACAAGATACCACAGCCGCTGTCCCGGATGATATACAGTTTACTGAGGTAGGTTCTACTAAAGATAGTGCGGCAAATAGTGCGGTTAAAGATTCTGTTTCAAACAATATAACTACTGCTTCAGCTAAAACAGAAAAAGCAAAACCTGAAGGTTCATCACAAACACTAATTTCTATATTTGCAGCAGGTTTTATAGCAGGTTTAATTGCATTTTTACTCCCATGCATATTCCCAATGGTTCCGTTAACAGTAAGTTACTTTACCAAAAGGGCTGAAACAAAAGGAAAAGGAATTCAGGGCGCGATAATTTATGGTGTTTCCATTATCGTAATTTATGTGATTTTAGGGTTACTTATTACTTTGATATTCGGGGCAAGTGCATTAAATGAATTAGCAACGGATGGCTTTTTTAATGTGTTCATCTTTTTAATATTACTAATTTTCGGAATATCGTTTTTAGGTGCTTTCGAAATCACATTGCCAAGCTCTTTTGTAAACAAAATGGATTCTAAGTCTGATTCCAAAGGATTAACAGGGATCTTTTTCATGGCAGCAACATTAGCTGTGGTTTCATTTTCATGCACAGGGCCATTAATTGGTACATTATTGGTTACTGTTGGTCAAACCGGTGGTTTCTTAGCGCCGATAATGGGCATGTTTGGTTTTTCACTTGCGCTTGCTTTAATCTTTGTAGTTTTTGCAATTTTTCCAAGCTGGATGACTTCATTACCGAAATCAGGTGGATGGCTAAATGCCGTTAAAGTCGTTTTAGGTTTAATTGAAATTGCTCTTGCCCTAAAGTTTTTATCAACTGCAGATTTAGCGTATCACTGGGGCATTTTAGATAGAGAGGTTTTCATTGCAATTTGGGTAGTTATTGCTTTCATTTTAGGATTTTATCTAATAGGAAAAATAAAATTTTCTCATGATAGTGATTTACCTTATATATCAATTCCAAGATTATTTCTAGCTGGTGCGGCATTTGTATTTGCATTCTACCTAATCCCGGGTTTGTGGGGTGCGCCATTGAAAGCGGTTAGTGCTTTGGTTCCTCCATTATCTACCCAAGATTTTGTAATGGGTCAGGAAAGTGAATCTGGAAATCAAACTTTAACTCCGGCACATCCACCAAGAAAATACTCAAAATTTCTTCATATTCCTCACAATATAGATGGATTCTTTGATTATCAGGAAGCGTTAGCTTATGCAAAGCAAGTTAAAAAACCACTCTTTCTCGATTTTACAGGTCATGGTTGTGTGAACTGTCGTGAAATGGAAGCTAAAGTTTGGTCTGATCCTCGCGTATTAAAGAAATTAAAAGAAGACTACATCGTTGTGTCTTTATATACAGATGATAAAACAGCTTTGCCAATAGGTGAACAATTTGATTCTGAGGTTTTAGGCTCTAAAACCAGTCCTGTGAAAGTAAATACAGTAGGTAAAAAATTCAAGCACTTACAAGCCGAAAGATTTAACACAATTTCGCAGCCTTATTATGTACTTTTGGGTACCGATGAAAAAGAATTAGTTTCTCCTCCAATCGGAGTAGAATTTAAAATAGAAAAATATTTGCAATATCTGGATAAAGGACTTTCAGAATTTGCTAAAAACCAAACAAATGAATAAGATAAAGAATATTGGCGTTTTAACCTCCGGAGGAGATTCTCCGGGCATGAACGCTGCAATAAGGGCCGTTGTTAGGGCCTCAATTTATTACGATATTGAAGTAACAGGCTTTCTTCGCGGATACGAAGGGCTTATAAATGATGATTGTATGCCTATGGATCGTAAATCTGTAGCAAACATTATTCAACGTGGCGGTACAATTTTAAAAACCGCCCGTAGTGAAGCTTTTAGAACCGCTGAGGGTAGAAAAACTGCTTATAATAATTTAAAAAGTAGAAATATAGATGCCTTAGTTGTTATTGGAGGTGATGGAACATTTACAGGAGCAAATATTTTTGCTCAAGAACACGATTTTCCTATTGTAGGTATGCCAGGCACTATTGATAATGACTTGGCAGGTACAGATTTTACAATTGGCTACGATTCGGCAATAAACACGGTTATTGATGCGGTAGATAAAATAAGAGATACTGCAGAATCGCATGATAGGCTTTTTATTGTGGAAGTTATGGGTCGCGACTCTGGCTTAATTGCATTAAGAAGTGGTATTGGTGTTGGTGCTGAGGCAATTCTTATTCCCGAAGCAAACATGGGCGTAGAGGATGTTTTAAATAAATTAGAACATAGCCGAAAAGATAAATCTTCAAAAATAATTATTGTAGCAGAAGGCGATGATGCGGGCGGAGCATTTAAAGTTGGTGAAATTCTCCAATCAAAATACCCACATTATGACACTAAAGTTTCTGTTTTAGGACACATTCAGCGAGGGGGAAAACCAACCTGTATGGATAGGGTTTTAGCAAGCAGATTAGGGGTTTCGGCTGTAGAAGGCTTAATAAATGGAGAAAGAAATGTAATGGCAGGTCAGGTAAACAGAGAAATGATTTTTACGCCATTTGACCACGCAATTAAACATATTGATGCAGAGAAAGTAAGTTCGAGGTGGTTAAAGCTAATTGATATACTTTCATTCTAGGAAATTATCGGATGAGCAACCAAATTACTCATCCGATATAAAATTCTATAATTTTTCAAGAATTACAGCCGTTCCGCTGGCTGTTACCATGAGCATGCTACCGCCTGTTCCAACCGTTTCGTAATCTAAATCTACTCCAACAATAGCATTGGCTCCCAAGGCAGCAGCATATTGCTGCATTTCACTCACAGCAGTATCTTTCGCTTCTCTCAAAACTTGCTCATAGGCGCTTGATCGTCCACCAACAATATCCCTTATTCCGGCAAATAAATCTTTAAAAATATTTGCACCAATAATGGTTTCTCCGGTTACTAAACCAATATATTTTATAATTTTTGTGCCCTCAACAGAAGGCGTTGTCGTTACTAACATAGTTTGAGGTTTTTAATAATTAGAACAGGTTTTTAATAAAATGTTACATCTTGTTGTGAAAAGCAAGGTTTAGCCTTTCAAAGGTTTCGCTATTCCTGATATTCGTTTCAACCTTTTCAATAGAAAAAATTGCTTTATTTTACACTGTTATAAGGTTTATTTTACACAGGCTTTTGCTACTGTTTTGGCTTCATCCTAAGTGGTGCAAAAAATAAATTTATATGTTCCCAAGCAGCCCATTATTATTATTCAAAGATCTCTCCTTTTCGCTGCGCTCCAGTAGAGAAGGACGGCGTAGTGCAAACTTTATATGTTAAATGGGATTGTAGCGATAAATCCCGATTTCGTCGGGAACTTAACTTAGTAGAAATTCGGCTACAACTTCACTGAGTGCTAAAATTAAATTCAAATATTAAAGTAATAAGCCAGCAACTTCTTCCCATGTATTGACGCGTTCATATTCCGTAATCAATAAATTATGCGGAGATGTATATAAAAGTGTTCTACCTTTAAAATTTATAAAATTCTTGGTGCGATCATCAATAATAATATCTGCCTTAACAATTTTATTGCCACAGAACATAATGTGTTGCCAATCGATGAAAGGGAAATGTTCAGCTAGCCAATCATATTTATCAACTAAAGAATTTCTAAATTCCATTGCAGCAGAAACGATGTAAACATCATATTTCTCCTGTAGGGCTTTTATTACTTTTTGACTATTAGGAATTACTTCCAAATCGCGGAAAAAGCCTGGTTCGTTAATGTATTCAAACCATTTTTGATTTATATTTTCGGGAACGTGGTGATAAATTTCGTTTCCGGCATCAATTTTTAAATCTAAAGGAACATTGTAATCCCTGTTGTAAAGTTTTATAAATTTTCCAACAGCATCAGCAATTACCTCATCCATATCAATCGCTATTCTTTCCATTTTGTATCGGCAATTTTTTTTTCAAATATCCTTAAAACAAAGAAATTAAACTATGTTTTTAATTTACAGTATTTTAGTTATCTTTGCAGCCCCGCAACACGAAGTTCCGGGAAATATGTTGAATACATAAATACAAAAGAAAATGGCAACTAAAATCAGATTGCAAAGATTCGGTAAAAAAGGGAAACCTTTTTTCCACATTGTGGTAGCAGATTCTCGCTCTCCACGTGACGGTAAATTTATTGAGCGTTTAGGTTCTTACAACCCAAACACCAATCCTGCAACCATCGAAATTAACTTCGAAAAAACTTTAGCCTGGGTTAACCAAGGTGCTGAGCCGACTGATACAGCCCGTGCTATTCTATCTTACAAAGGTGTTTTATACAAAAAACATTTAGAAGGTGGTATTAAAAAAGGTGCTTTAACTCAAGAACAAGCTGATGAGAAATTCACTGCTTGGTTAGAAAGCAAAGCAGGTAAAATTTCTGGTAAAACAGAAGGTTTAGCTACTTCGAAAGCAGATGTGCGTAAAGCAGCATTAGCGGCAGAAGCTAAGAAAAAAGAAGATAGAGCAGCAGCTATCGCAGCTAAAAATGCACCAGTTGCAGAAGAAGTTACTGAAGAAGCTCCAGTTGTTGAAGCTGAAGCGGCTACTGAAGCTCCTACTGAAGAAACAAAGGCAGAAGATAAAGCAGAGTAATCAACTTTATTGTGATGCTAAAATAGCGTTCCGAAAATTCGGAACGCTATTTTTATATAAGCTAATATTTAACACGCTCGCTATGCTGGATTTATTTTAGCATATTAGTTAGAGATATCCTGAAATAAATTCAGGGTGATAGCCATACTTTAAAAAGCCGCTATAGGGGTTTAGGTTTATGAAACACGAAGAAGCATTTTATATAGGATACATTACCAAAACAAAAGGTTTAAAAGGCGAGGTACAGGTTTTTTTCGAATTTGAGGAATATGAGCAACTGGAAATGGATATTGTTTTTGCTGATATCAATGGTAAATTAGTTCCATATTTTATTGCAAGCCATAAGATTTACCCTAATAAAACGGGTTTATTTTATTTTGATGATGCAGATCATATTGATAAAGTACAGCCTCTTTTAAAGAAAAAGCTTTATATGCCGATTGATAAAATGCCTGAACGAGGTGAGGACGAATTTTTCTACACAGATCTTAAAGGTTTTATGGCTGTTGATGAAACTCTTGGCGAACTTGGTAAAATTCTAGAAGTTATTGAATACCCTCAACAATTTGTAGCTACTGTGAAATATCAGGAAACAGAGATTCTTTTCCCCTTGAATGAAGATTTCATTGTTGAAATTGATGAAGAAGAAAAAATTCTGACACTGGACTTACCAGAGGGTTTACTTGATGTTTATCTTGAAAATTAAATCTTAAATTTACCAAATGCGTTTCGATATTATAACTGTTTTACCTGCTTTACTGGAAAGCCCTTTTGCACATTCTATTTTGCAACGGGCACAAAAGAAAGGTATTGCCGAAATTTTTGTTCATAATCTACGTGATTACGCAACTAATAAGCAAAAAAGCGTAGATGATTATCAGTATGGTGGAGGCAGCGGAATGGTAATGAGTATTGAGCCTTTCGCAGCTTGTATTGAAAAACTTAAGGCAGAACGTGATTATGATGAGATTATCTTTATGAGTCCGGATGGGGTAACTTTAAACCAAAGCACAGCGAACGAATTGTCGATAAAGAAAAATATAATCATTTTATGCGGACACTATAAAGGCATAGACCAGCGCATACGCGATATTTTTGTAACCAGAGAGGTGTCAATTGGCGATTACGTTTTAAGCGGCGGAGAGCTTCCCGCTGCAATCGTGGTAGATGCTGTGGTTCGTTTAATACCAGGTGTTTTGAATGATGAGACTTCTGCTCTTTCTGATAGTTTTCAGGGCGAACTTTTAGATGCACCTGTTTACACACGACCTGCAGATTGGCGAGGACACAAAGTGCCTGATGTTTTATTAAGCGGGCATGAGGCTAAAGTAAACGAATGGCGCCATGAGCAGGCCTTGGAACGCACTCAGAAACGCCGACCTGACCTTTTGGAATAGAAGCATTTTATATAATCGAATGTGGAATTCTAAAAGAATGTGGAAAAAATTAAATTAGACTTTTTTATATCAAAATATTTCCCTAATATTGCAATCCGATTTTCAAGGTAAAGAAAGTTGGTTTAATAGCTTAAAATCATGGATTTAGTAAAATTTGTTGAAGAGCAGGCCATCGCGAAAAAAGATTTTCCTGCGTTCAAGTCTGGCGATACAGTGAGCGTACACTATAAAATTCGCGAAGGTAATAAAGAACGTGTTCAAATTTACCAGGGTGTTGTTATACAACGTAACAGTGCAGGTGCAAACGAAACTTTTACCGTTCGTAAAATGAGCAACGGTATTGGTGTAGAGCGTATCTTCCCTGTAAATTCTCCAAACATCGAGAAAGTGGAAGTAAATAGCTATGGTAAAGTTCGTAGAGCGAAATTGTTCTATTTACGTGCTTTAACTGGTAAAGCTGCCCGTATTAAATCTTTAAGAAAATAATTATTCTTTATTACAAGATATAAACCTTCACGATTTTGTAATCGTGAAGGTTTTTTTGTATCCTCTATATTTGTTGAACATATTATTCAAATTTTTCAATATGTTAGATTCTTCGTTTTATGGCCAGATTTTCTGGGGTAACACAATTAAAGCTTATTTCCTTTTCGCTGCTATACTTTTGGTTGGTCTTATTTTTAGAAGGTTGGTTTCAAAACTGTTGAGTAAATTGTTATTCAGGCTTTTTAAAGGATTCTCTCAGCAAGCTCATGATGATACTTTTGTTGGTTTATTGCTCAAACCCATTGAGGTTTTTATGCTATTTTCTACATTATATCTTTCGATAAACCAGCTAAAACATCCTTTAGAGGTAATTGTATTTCATTATGGCAGGTTAGTAGGAAAAGTAAAAGAAGCAATTCCTGTAACTATTGGCGACTGTATTGACAGGATTTTTCTTTTCTTAATTATTCTTTCAATCTTTTGGATTATTCTTCGCATCATCGATTTTATATCGCATGTTTTGCTCTTCAAAGCATCATTAACAGAGAGCAAATCAGATGACCAGCTCGTACCTTTTTTAAAGGAGCTTTTTAAAACTGTAGTTGTTTTTATAGGTTTTTTTACCCTATTAGGATTTGTTTTCGAGGTAAATGTTTTAACACTGATTACTGGGTTAGGAATTGGTGGTATCGCCATCGCTTTAGCTGCAAAAGAGAGTCTGGAGAATCTGATTGGTTCATTTACTATTTTCTTAGATAAGCCTTTTATTGTTGGTGATTTGGTTAAGGTTGATGGTGTAGAAGGAACGGTAGAAAAAGTAGGTTTTAGAAGCACTTTAATTCGTACAACCGAAAAAACAATGGCAACCATACCAAATAAGGGAATGATAGATGGAGTGCTAGAAAATATGAGTTTGAGAAATTTTAGAAGAGTTAAATTCTCTTTCGGAATTACCTATGAAACCAATGCAGAAACCATTAAAAAAATTGTTAATGAAATCAGAACATTTATTCACGACCATGAAGATACGAGCGATGATGGTAATGCCTATTTTGAAGGGTTTGGAGATTCGTCTTTAAATATTGAAGTGATATACTTTGTTTCTTTAACCGCTTACAATGATTATCTTTCTATAAAGCAGGAAATCAATTTCAAAATTATGGAAATCGTAATGCGCAATAAATCCGATTTTGCTTACCCTACACAAAGGTTAATAAGTGATAAAACTTCTGGCCCAGCTTTAAAAGAAAAAGAAGTTGGTAACGATACTACAGACTAAACCGAGATTAATAGATTATAGGATTACAAAGATTTTAGGTAGGCATAGAAAGTTAATGTTGCCGAGCTTAAATGCACAAAGGTGACTAAAAAAATTAGCTTAGCGTAGCTAAAGTTGTGATTCCGCCTTTAACAACTTCGTTAAGTTGAACGTTAACTTTTGTTCCAACAGGAAGAAAAACGTCAACTCTTGAGCCAAATTTAATAAAGCCAAACTGTTCTGCTTGCACAACTTCATCTCCTTCTTTAACGTACCAAACAATTCTACGGGCTAATGCACCTGCAATTTGGCGAAACAATACTGGAGTACCATTTTTATGTTCTACAACAGTTGTTGTACGTTCGTTTTCTGTAGATGATTTTGGGTTCCATGCAGCTAAATATTTTCCAGGATGATATTTAAAAAACTTAACTACACCTGAAATTGGGTTACGGTTAATGTGAACATTAATCGGCGACATGAAAATTGAAACCTGTAATCTTTTATCTTTAAAGTATTCGCCTTCTTCAGTTTCCTCAATTACAACAACTTTGCCATCTGCAGGGCAAATAACTAAATTTTCACCTGCTGAAAAACTACGGCTTGGATTGCGGAAAAACTGTAAAACAATAATAAAAAGTGCCGCGGAAAAAATATAAATAAACCATCGCAACCAGGTTACATCGTAATACCTGTAATCTACAAACGCATTAATGATGAAAATAAAGAGTATGCTTAAAGCTATCGTTGTATAGCCTTCTTTGTGTATGGTCATTATGTTAGAAATTATGGAGCAAAGGTGCGAAAAATAAATTAATCCAATTGAAAAATTATGATTCCGTTGCTCTGTAAATATCTTTTAGGTTTCTGCCAAGTCCATTATAATCCAATCCATAACCAACTACAAATTCGTTTGGAATTTCAAACCCAATATATTCCAGCTCTTCTATTTCGTATTTTAAGGCTGCGGGCTTAAGCAAAAGTGAACTTACTTTTACAGAAGCCGGGTTTTTATCTTTTATGGTTTTTAAAATATGAGTTAAAGTTAAGCCAGTATCAACAATATCTTCAATAATAATAATATCTCTACCTTCAATATTATCAGGCAAACCGATTAATTCTTTAACTTTTCCTGTGCTTAATATTCCTTCGTAAGATGCTACACGCATAAAAGCAACTTCACAAGGCACATTAATTTCTTTAATTAGATCGGCTAAAAACAAAAAGCAACCATTCAACACGCCAATAAATAAAGGGCACTTACCTTCATAATCAAGATTAATTTGTATACCCAATAATCGAATCCGTTTGTTTAATGTATCGTTTTCTAAAAAAATTTCGAATTCTTTATCCTCTACTTTTATTTTTTGCATTCTGCTGTTGGAGTGTTTAATGTTATAAACATAAAATGTATATGCTTTCTATTGAAAATTGTTAACTGGAAAATATGTTACTGTCGGATTTCAAGTTCCTTTTCTATTCGCCGCTGTTCCCTTCGCTCTTGCCTTAATTGCTTTTTTGTTTTAATCGTATCTGTTGGCTTAACGCCCGAGCGATTTGAAGTATCTTTTTTAACCCCGCCAAAAATTCTATCGAAAAGATTTTTATTTTTATCCTGCATTTCAACGGGTGAACCCCCCATATCATCATCGTCGAAGGCAGAAGTATCAACCACAGCAGTGTCTGGAGCTAAATATTGACGTAAACCTTCTCTCAATCGAACATTGTAAAAACCATAACCAGAAGTATCAGAAGGTGTTAAACCTCTTCTAGCCATAATATTACCCATAAACCTAAAGTAGTTGAACATGTATGGTTTTAAACTTCCATCTGCCATAAACTTATACATAGATGCTTTTGGCTTTGGTACAATACTAGCAAGAAAAAGTCCATCACCTATAGTTAAATCAGCAGGTTGTTTGCCAAAATAATATCTTGATGCCTCACCAATTCCATAAATATTTTGTCCTAATTCCATAATGTTGAAGTAAACCTCGAGCATTCTTTGCTTGCTAACTAAATGATTATGTTCAATTAACCAAACAATCAAAATTTCTTCGGCCTTACGTGCTAAAGTTTTTTGGCGACTTAAATAAACGTTCTTAACCAACTGCATGCTGATTGTGCTTCCTCCACGTTTAAATTTTTTCTCCTTAAAGTTTACTGCAATAGATTTACGTATAGATTCTTCAACGAAACCGTTATGTGTAAAAAATGATGGATCTTCTGCTGTTAAAACTGCATTAATAAAGTTTTTAGAAATTGCCGATAAGGGTGTAAAATTTGAATTAGCGGGGCCAATCGTAATATCTCGCATCGGTTTGCCATATTCGTAAGGTGTATAAACAAAGGGATTGTTAATTTTCTGCAGATTGGTTTTGCCCCACTGTGTAATTTTGAAATCAACAGGAGTTAATGTTGAGCTGAACCTGACGCTATCTGGAACCGCTGTATCCAGATAGAAATTTAAGCTGTATTTTATTTTCCCCTGAACCTTCAAGCCGTCTAATGATTCGAACAAACCTTGTGGAAAAGCCTGGAAAATTGATTGTGCGTCTTGCTCTTCGGCATTTAACTTCAACTCATAAATTTTATTTTTTCCTAAAGTGTATTTCACGTAAGGATGAATTGATGCATTTTTTAAATAAGCAGTTGAACTACTATCTAAGGCAATATAATTTGGCCCAACCAATACATCTGCATCCAGTTTTGCACTTTGAATTACAATGTCGTTACTTGCAATTCTTGGTTGGTTTATTAACATGTTTTTAACTGACCACGAACCCGAAATTTTATAGTCGTCGCCACTGTATTTTGCATTTTTAAGTTCAGTTTGCAAGGTATCGAAGCTTAATTTTGCATGCAACTTATTGTTAAGATATGGTAATTCTAATTTTTTCCCGTCGGCATAAGCCATAACACTAAGCTCCTTACTTCCTGGATTAACTTCGCCATCTAAATGCCAGGTAGATTCACCGTTATTTACATTTATTGTCGATTTTAAATCTCCACCATCAATTGTTGCTACGGTTGCAAAATTTAATTTAGCAGTATCATTATCATTCAGTTTAAAAACCATGTTTTTAACATCCATTTCATCAGGAATTTTGTATAATACTTCATTTAAAATGTTGCTGGCTATATCGGCAAGGTTTACCTTGCTCTTAGTTGCTGTACTATCTTTTTTCTTTCTTTTAAGAATAAAATCGACGTTTGTAATAGAATCTTTAAGCACTATACTTACAAAGCCTTCGTTTAGCTTAAGTTCAGCTAACTTAACATTGCCGAAAATAAGTGGCCAAAGTTTTACACCAACACTAAGCTCAGAAATATTTGAAAGTGTATCCCTGTTTTTAGGAACGATAGAAATTGCATTCATTTTTACCGTACTCAAACCAGTAAATCCGGCGGAACCGATTTTCACATCAAGGCCAAAATCTTTATCTGCTTTAGCAATGGCTTTAGCAATCATTTTTTTCAAAAGGGCTTCTCTTTTAGTGTAAGCAACTGCTCCGAGCGCTATACAAACAATCAAAAAAACACCTAAAACCAAGGCTCCGATTTTTAAATATTTTTTGGGAATGTTAATTTTTGGTATTTGCATACAATCGTTAAAATGGTTAATTGCTTAAACGTAACAATTAAATGTTTATTTCGTGTTAAAATTACAGTTTAAAACCCTAAATAAAAGTATTTATGGCTATGTTTTGTTAATTTTGAATTTAAATTGATAAGATGCAAATTAGCCCTGAACAAGTTTTACAAGCCCTTAAAAATGTAGAAGACCCAGATCTTAAAAAGGATTTGGTAACCCTAAACATGATTAAGGATTTACATATTGTTGATAACCTAGTAAGTTTTACACTTGAGCTTACTACTCCTGCATGCCCGATGAAGGAAATGCTAAAAAATGCCTGCACCAATGCTGTCAAACATTTTGTTTCGGCCGAAGCTGAAGTTGTAATTAATGTAACCTCACGTGTTACCCAGCCAACCAATTCATCATCATTAGATAACATAAAAAACATCATTTTAGTTTCATCAGGAAAAGGTGGCGTAGGAAAATCAACGGTAGCGAGCAATCTGGCTGTTGTTTTGGCTAAAAATGGCGCAAAAGTTGGTTTAATTGATGCAGATATCTACGGCCCATCGGTACCAACAATGTTTGATTTGGTTAATGCTAAACCTGGTGCAGAAGAAACTGCTGACGGAAAAACTAAAATTATCCCAATTGAGAAGTATGGCATAAAATTATTATCGCTAGGTTTTTTTGCAGATCCGGGGCAGCCTGTGCCATGGCGAGGACCAATGGCTTCAAATGCAGTGAAACAACTATTTAACGATACAAACTGGGGAGAATTAGATTACTTAATTGTAGATCTTCCTCCCGGCACAGGTGATATTCACATTACGATTACGCAAAGTTTCCCAATTTCGGGAGCTGTTGTTGTTACTACGCCACAACAAGTTGCTTTAGCAGATACACACAAAGGTTTAGCTATGTTTCGCATGCCGGGTATAAATATTCCTGTTTTGGGTGTAATAGAAAACATGTCGTATTTTACACCAGCTGAATTACCCAATAACAAGTACTATATATTCGGAAATGGTGGCGGTAGAAAGCTAGCAGAGCGATTTGATGTTCCTTTTTTAGGCGAAATCCCTATTATACAAAGTATTTCTGAAGCAGGAGACAGTGGAAAGCCAGTTGCACTAAACCAAAATCCTGTTTTAGATGTTATATTTGGAGATATTGCAAGCAAAATTGCTCAACAAATTTCTATAAACAACGCACAGGTGGCAAATTGCTAAAAAATTACTATTTTTATATTTTAAAAAAAAGATAAATGAATTTAACAGAACGAGTTGAACAGGCATTGGAAACCATCAGACCATACCTAATGGCAGATGGAGGGAATGTTTCTGTTGAAGAAATTACATCAGACGGTATAGTTAGATTAAAGCTTTTAGGTAACTGCGGTTCTTGCCCAATGAGTTTTATGACCATGAAATCAGGTATTGAACAGGCGATTATGAAGGCTGTTCCTGAAATTACATCAGTAGTTGCTGTAGATTTAGCTGAGCAAGATTAGCTTTAACAATATTTAACAAGGAAGTTTTATTAATAAAATTACTTTTGTATTAATGAGATATTGTATTGCCTTTTTTCTGTTTATTTTTTCTGTAACTACTTTTGCCCAGCAAAAGCCCAATCAGGATAAGCTGATCCAGTTTTCAGGTATTATTACTGATATCGATAGTAGCAATGTTATACCTTATGTTACTATAACAAATCTTTCTGCCAAAAGTAAGCGGGTTGGAGCTGATTACAGGGGTTATTTTACTTTTATTGTAAACCCTGGTGATACGATTTTGTTTACTGCAATTGGTTATAAGAAATTCTCAACCATAATTCCTCAAAGTACACCAGATAGCAAATACACTATTATGGTGAAATTAAAATCAGAAGTAATTAACCTACCAACGGTTCGTATTTTCCCATGGGCTACAACAGAAGAATTTACACATGAGTTTTTATCAATGAAACTTGCAGATGATGACCTCGCAATTGCTAAAAAGAATCTATCAAAATCATCAATTAACGGTTTAATACAATCACTTCCTCGTGATGGAGGAGAAATTAGCAGCCAGAATTATCGATATAATTTTGATAGGATGATTAATAAAAACATGGTTCAAACTAATCCTTTATTAAATCCTTTTGCCTGGGGTAAGTTGATGCAACAAATCTTCGATGGAGACAAAAAGCGGAGCGATAACTAACCTTAATTTTTTGTTATTGCACCTGCCTATTAAATCAAAACAAGGAAAACATTTCCCTTTTTTAAATCTTCTTTTAAAACTATCTTTTCTTACTCTTATTCGGAAACTTCATTTTGTAATCTGTTTTAATATTTCCTTTCGAAATCGCATCAAGTTTACTTTTTAGCATCGTCTTACGTAAAATACTTACTTTATCGGTAAATAATTTTCCTTCTATATGGTCATATTCATGCTGAATAACCCGTGCTGACATTCCATTTACATCATCTGTATGTTCAACCCAGTTTTCATCAAAATATTTAACTTTGATGTTTGGTTTACGTAAAATATTCTCGCGGATATCGGGAATACTTAAGCAACCCTCGTTAAAATTCCAAGGTTCGCCTGTTTCTTCTAAAACTTGCGCATTAATAAATACTTTTTTATAACCAGGATTTCCATCATCATCTTCTCCAGTATCAACAATAAATAAACGAATTGGTAAGCCGATTTGAGGCGCAGCCAAGCCAACGCCGTTTGCGTAATACATGGTATCGAACATGTTTGCAATCAGCTCTTTTAACTCAGGATAATCTTTATCAATGTCGGTTCCTATTTTCTTTAAAACAGGGTCTCCGTAAGCAACTATTGGTAATTTCATTGTGTAATATATTTTAATCTGCCGTCATTGCGAGGTATGAAGCAATCTTACAACTATTGCTATAAGAACCTCGTGCATTAAGGTTGCCTTCTTGCCTAGCAATGACGGAAATTGCTACAAAAATAACAATTATTCCAATATCGGACTGAAAGTAAAAATATTCAGTTGTTCCGGAGCCAAAACCTCATCGGCAATCTGAGCAATTTCTTTAGTTGTTACTTTTCTAATTTTCTCAAAAACCTGTTCCAGAGAATCAATTTTATTATGGTCGATAAGTGTTTTTGCCATCGAAATAATTAAGCCAATTCTATTTTCTTCGCTTAAAGCAATTTGCCCGATAAATTTGTTTTTAGCTTTTTGTAATTGTATTTCATTCAGCGAATTATCTTTTAATTTCTTCATTTCCTTGAAAATTAAAGACAATGCTTTTTGCTGTTTGTCTTTATCTGTGCCAAAGTAAATGGAGAAAATTCCGGTATCACTCAAGGGCGAAAAATTAGATTCGACGGTGTAAGCAATTCCGTATTTCTCTCTGATTTGAAGATTTAAAACCGAACTCATCCCATTGCCACCAAAATAATTATTCAGTAGCATTAAACCCGCTTTATTTTTATTGTAAGTAGAATAGGTTTGAGTACCTAAAATGCAGTGCGACTGCATAATTGGCTTGTAAATGGTTGTCGTGGTTGGGTTTAAAACGGCAGGTTTTACTCTGTTTAACGATGGCGAATTCTCTTCAACATCAGCAAAATGTTTGGTGCCTTTACTTACCACGCTGTTTAAATTGTAATTTCCTAAAACAGCAATTACGATTTCGTTGGTACGATAATTAGCCTTTCGGAAATTGATGACATCGTTCCTGGTGAAATTGCTTACGGTTTCTATTGTCCCCAGAATATTATTTCCTAAAGCATTTCCGGCAAAAAGCATATCCTCAAAATCATCATTAATGGCTTCTTCCGGCTGATCCAGATATGATGCAATTTCATCAAGAATAACGCTCTTTTCCTTATCCATTTCATCCTCCGGGAAAGTAGAATGGAAAATGATATCGTTAAAAAGATCTAATGTTCTATCTAAATAAGGATTTAGGAATGAAGCATGAACGCAAGTATATTCTTTGGTGGTATAAGCATTCAAATCTGCACCAACACTTTCTAATCGGTTTAAAATTTGATTAGTACTGCGTTTTTCGGTCCGTTTAAAAATCAGATGCTCTATAAAATGCGCTAAACCTGCTTTGCCCGCAGGCTCATCCCGAGAGCCTGTATTGATGATAATGCAAGCGTGTGATATTGCCGAAGCCGATGGCACATGCAGTAAGCGGATGCCGTTCGGTAAAGTATGAACATTGTATTCCATTGGAGGGCAAAGATAAGGCTATTTGCTTACAATGCCTCTGTATCTGGGTATTGCAATTGTAAAGCGGAAATCAATTTATCCTTTGTGGGCCTTTTGAGCACAAGAAAAATAAAATTCACTGCGGCAAACAGTAAAAAGAAAGTATTATGGGTAAGGAAAAGCCCAACTATATTAAATAATGCGGCACCTTCTAACATAGCGGCACTTATGATAAAAGCGGTTTGATATTGACTGATTTTGGAATCTACATCATCAGAAGTATCAATTTTTGAAATCACATTTTTGAAGAAGAAGATACCTGCCGATAGGGTTACTAATCCAACAACAGGAAAAATAGGATTAAATGCAGCTGTTGTAGCTGGGTTGGCATCAAAAAACATCATTTCTCTATTTAGAAAAATAGTGACTAAAGCGAAAAGAAATACGCCACCGCATAAAGCAAAGTGGATAATTTGGAGTGTTTTTAATTTGGCATTCATTATGGTTTTGGAAAGAAATCCTTTCAAAATTATTAAACCACAAAAGAATCAAAAGTAGATTGAAGGACTGAATTTTAACTTTTGTTTTCTTTTGATTCTTTTGTGGTAAAATTGGTTCTCTTGTTTTATCTAAATTAGCCTGCTACATTACTTCTCAATCCCCTCCAACGAAAATAAAAATGCCCATCTTAACGATACGTCTTTCAAGTAATCGAATCTGCCAGAAGCACCTCCGTGCCCGAAGTCCATATTCGTTTTAAGCAACAACACATTTTTATCGGTTTTCATTGCACGAAGCTTTGCTACCCATTTCGCAGGCTCAAAGTATTGTACCTGACTATCGTGCAAACCTGTTGTTACCAGCATATTCGGGTAAGCTTTTTTCTCTACATTTTCATACGGAGAATAGCTTTTCATGTAATCGTATGCATCTTTTTTCTTCGGATTTCCCCATTCATCAAACTCATTTGTAGTTAGCGGAATACTTTCATCAAGCATAGTATTTATCACATCAACAAAGGGAACGTCTGCAATTACGCCGTTCCATAAATCGGGCGCCAAATTTATAACAGCACCCATTAACAAACCTCCTGCGCTACCGCCATTAGCATATAAATGACCTTTAGAAGTATATTTTTGGTTAACCAGGTATTCGCCTGCAGCAATAAAATCGGTAAATGTATTTTTCTTTTTCATCAACTTACCATCTTCATACCATTGGCGACCCATCTCCTGCCCGCCACGAATATTGGCAATTGCGAAAACGAAGCCCCGGTTAAGCAAACTCAACCGCGGCGATGAAAAAGTAGCATCAGTACTGGCACCATAAGAGCCGTAAGCATATAGCAACAACGGCGCATTTCCATTCTTCTCGAATCCTTTTTTATAAACCAAAGCTATAGGGATTTTTGTTCCGTCTTTCGCTGTTGCAAAAACACGTTCCGAGGCATAATCATCAGGGTTGTAACCACCGACAACTTCCTGTTGCTTCATTAATTTTTTATCCTTTTTCTCTAAATCGTAATCGTAGGTAGAATTTGGCGTTGTTAAAGATGTGTAAGAATACCGCATCATTTTGCCTGTATATTCAGGATTTGAGCCTATGCCAGCAGCATAAACAGGTTCATCAAATTTGATGTAATAATCACTACCATCTTTCTTTAAAACACGAAGTTCCGTTAATCCATTTTTGCGCTCTGATAAAACAAGGTAATCTTTAAATTCTTCACCATTTTCGAGTAAAACATCTTTACGATTCGGAATAACCTCTTTCCAGTTTTCTTTTGCTGTTTTATCTAAAGGGCATTCCATCAAACGAAAATTCTTTGCATTCCAATTGGTAACAATGTAAAATTTATCCTCAACCGGCAAAACATCATATAGGACATCCTTAAACCTCGGAGAGAAAACCTTAAATGATGCCTCAGGATGGTCGGCATCAATCATTCTATATTCAGAAGTTAATGTTCCTTGCGAGCCTATGAAAATATACTTACCGTTTTTCGATTTCATTACACCGATATAATTCGAGTTGTCTTTCTCGTCATAAACCACAACATCGGCTTTAGCATCGGTTCCGAGCACATGTTTTTTAATCTTTTCACTCAATAAAGTAACCGGATTTTTCGATGTGTAAAATAATGTTCTATTATCATTTGCCCAGGCAACACTACCTTCTGTATTGGTGATTGCATCTTTGTAAATTTCGCCGGTTTCCAGGTTTTTCACCTGAATAGTGTATTGCCTGCGAGAAACTTTATCAATTCCGAATGCTAATAATTTATTATCGGGACTAACGCTAAAACCAGTTGCACTATAATATGAATGATCTTTTGCTAAGGCATCAACATCTAATAAAATTTCTTCTTTAGCGTTTAAACTTCCTTTTTTACGACTGTATTTATAATATTGTTGTCCATCCTCTGTTCGTGTATAATAGAAATAGCCATTTTTGAAAACAGGCACAGATTCATCTTTTTCCTTAATGCGGGCTTTCATTTCTTTAAACAAATCTGTCTGAAACGTTTCCGTTCCTTTCATCATCGTATCCAGGTATTTATTTTCGGCTTTTAGGTAATCGACAACCTTTGTACTATCAGGTCCTTTTTTAAAATAATCAATCATCCAGTAGTAATTATCCACCACAGTATCACCATGAATAATTCGTTTATGCGGATTTATTTCGGCTATTGGCGGTTTAGCATTTGGCCATTTAATAGGTTTCATTTCTTCTCTTTTGGGGTTGTTACAAGCTGAAAATGCTCCTAATAAAATCAGCGAGGGTAAAATACGTTTCATCATGGTGGTTTGATTGAGGTTGATGCAATTTAATGAATTTTTATTATAGATTGATTTGAAAATGAATGGTTCGCTTTTTCATGGAGGGCTACAGACCCACTTTACTATTGCCGCGAAAAGCGGAATTCTTACAATCGGGTTTATTGAATAAAAGATTGTGGCTAAATAACCACCGCCTTAAAAACCTTATAGGTTTAATAAAAATAGATGGTAAATTGCCACATCAAATAGTTGTGATGAAATTAGGGTATAAAAAAATAGTTGTTAAAGTTGGTTCCAATGTAATTACACAAGCGAACGGTTTGCCGGATGAATATCGAATTCAGCATTTGGTAAACCAATTGGCTGAAATTAAAAAGCATGGCATAGAAGTGATTTTGGTTTCTTCAGGAGCTGTTGCTTCTGGCAGGAGTTTAATCAAGGTTTCCGAAAAACAAGATGCAGTTACTACCCGGCAATTATTGGCTGCCATTGGTCAGGTAAAACTGATTAATACTTACGCTAGTTTCTTTGAGCCACATAAAATTAAATGTGCTCAGGTTTTGGTTACTAAAGAAGATTTTCGCGATAGGGCACATTACCTAAACATGAAAAACTGCATGCAAATTTTGCTTCAAAACGAAGTGATCCCTGTAGTAAATGAAAACGATGTTGTGTCTGTAACCGAATTAATGTTTACTGATAACGATGAGTTAGCTGGCTTAATTGCCTCAATGTTAAATGCTGATGCACTTGTTATTTTATCAAACGTAAACGGAATTTACAATGGCGACCCCAAAATTCCAGGCTCTGAAGTGATTGAGGAAATATCCGGCTCCGTTTCAAATCTCGCATCATTTATACAAACCGGTAAATCGCAATTTGGTCGTGGTGGAATGGTTACAAAATCTACAATGGCACAAAAAGTGGCCAAGCTTGGAATAACCGTTCACATTGCAAACGGAACAACTGATAATGTTCTAACAGCTCTGCTTAACCAGAATTTGGTTCATACACGTTTCGTTCCCGAGAAAATTAAATCAGGCAAAAAGAAATGGATTGCCCATTCAGAAACCGCAGCAACAGGTACTGTGAAATTGAACGACGGAGCGAAAAATGTGTTAACATCAGGCAAGGCAACAAGCTTATTACCCGTTGGAATTATTGAGATACAAACTGATTTTTTAAAAGGCGATATCATTAAAATTATTGATGAGCAAAACCAGTTAATTGGTTTGGGTATTGCAGAATACAGTTCAGACAAGGCTAGGGAAAGAATCGGGCAGAAAAAACAAAAAGCGTTGGTACACTATGATTATTTTTACTCGGCCATTTAAAATATCTAACCACAGAGAATACAAAGAAAAAAGAATAGAGAAACACGGAGTTAAATATTGATACTTTATACTAACGACTTGATACTAACAAATGGACTACGAACACTATTTCGAAAAGGCAAAACAAGCTACCCGCACCATGATTAGCCTGAGCAAAGAAACAACCAATAAGGTTTTAGCAGATTTAGCCGAAGCCTTGGTTTTACATGCACCAGAAATTTTGGCTGAAAATGAAAAAGATTTAGCCAAAATGCCCATCGAAGACTCAAAATATGATAGGCTTAAACTAACCGAACAACGCATTGCAGATATTGCTAACGATGTGAAGAACGTAGTAAAATTAGCCAGTCCATTAGATGAAATTCTTTCAGATAAAACCTTAGAAAATAAACTTCAAATCCAAAAAATTCGTGTTCCACTTGGTGTGGTTGGTGTGATTTATGAGGCTCGGCCGAATGTTACCACCGATGTTTTTTCGCTTTGTTTTAAAACCGGAAATGTTGCCGTTTTAAAAGGTGGAAGTGATGCCGAATTTTCGAACCTTGCCATCACAAAAGTAATTCATGAGGTTTTACAGAAACATGAAATTAGCCCAAATGTTTTAAACTTATTGCCGGCAGAACGTGCTGCAACCGAAGCATTATTAAATGCAAGAGGTTTTGTTGATGTTCTAATTCCAAGAGGAAGTCAATCTCTGATTAATTATGTTCGCGAAAATAGCAAAATCCCTGTAATTGAAACAGGAGCAGGAATTGTACACACTTATTTCGATGAATCAGGTGATTTAGAAAAAGGTAAAGCCATTATTTTTAATGCCAAAACCAGAAGAGTTAGCGTATGTAACGCGCTGGATTGCGTATTGGTTAACCAAAACAGATTAGCTGATTTGGCTGAACTTTTATCGCCTTTGGCTGATGGAAAAGTTGAGCTTTTTGCCGATGAAAAAAGTTTCGAAATTTTAAAATCTTCTTATCCTGCCGAACTTTTAAATCAAGCAACAGAACAACATTTTGGAACAGAATTTTTATCGTTAAAACTAGCGGTTAAAATTGTTCATGATTTCGATGCTGCCTTAAATCACATCGCAGATTATAGCTCTAAACACAGCGAAGCAATAATCTCAGAAGATGCGGAAAACATCACTCGGTTTTTAAACGAAGTAGATGCCGCTGCAGTTTACGCCAATGCATCAACAGGATTTACGGATGGCGCACAATTTGGTTTGGGTGCAGAAATTGGAATTAGCACACAAAAACTTCACGCCCGCGGGCCAATGGGTTTGGAAGAGTTAACGAGTTATAAATGGGTAGTGCGGGGTAATGGGCAGGTGAGGACGTAGCCTCGTTTACTGTCATTCTGAATGCAATGAAGAATCCGCAAGCGATCAAAGACTGATATTAATTTATTGAACCATTTCTCGTCATTTGGTGCAACTATGTAGGAAATTCTTCGCTTCGCTCATAATGACAATTGAGACTAAATCTCAAAAACCTCACCTCTTTCTGGTGCTACTACATTAAAGCCATCTTCCTGCAAAGCTGCGGTTAAGCTTTGTAAACTTTTATCTTCACCATGAACCAGGAAAACCTTTTTTGGCTGACCGGTTTGTTTTACCGTTCTTACCAAATCATCGTGGTCGCCGTGGCCGCTAAGTAAATCCGTTTGGCGAATGGTAGCATAAACCATCATTTCACGATCTTTTATTCGCACGATAGGCGCACCACTTAAAAGTTTATAACCTAAAGTTCCTTTGGCACAATAGCCAATAAAAAGAATGGTACAGTAGTAGTTTTGAATATTATAGTACAGATGGTCTTGTATACGTCCGCCCTCTAACATGCCGGCTGAGGAAATAATAATGCAAGGGTCGAAATAGTTAGAAACATCTTTACTTTCTTTCATGGTTTGAACATAAGCCAGGTGCTCAAATTCAAATTCATCACCCATGGTTTTATAAAAATCTTTTGCTTCCTGATTAACCAGGTTATGGTGTTTTCTGTAGACATCAGTTGCTTGTATTGCCATGGGGCTATCTACAAAAATTTGAACAGGTGGTAACAGTTTCTTAGTAAAGATTTGGTTCAATGCAAAAACAAGAGATTGTGTTCTGCCGATACTAAAAGCAGGAATTATCAATCGGCCCGGGCTTTTAATGCAGGCTTCCTCAATTTCCTTTACCAATCGTTCTTCTAAAGTTTGGTTTTTGGTGTGGTAGCGTCCGCCATAGGTAGATTCGCAAACAAAATAATCTACTTCTGGAATAGGCTCGGGCTTTACCAGAACAGGATAATGTTCTCTGCCGATATCGCCCGAGAAAGCAATTTTCTTTTCTTCGCCGTTATCGTTAATGGTTAAAACAGCAGCTGCGGCACCCAATAAATGGCCAACAGGTATAAAAGTTAAACTGATATCACCATTTATCTTAAAAGGTTTATTAAAATTTATGGTAACAAAACGGTCTATGGTATCCATAACATGCTTGTGCAGATACAAAGGTTTTGGTCCGCTGAAATTTCCACGTTTTGTACGCGGTTTTCTACCCTGTTTCCTTAAAAAAAGTTCAACTGAATCGAATAATAATATTGAAGCTAAATCAGCCGTTGGTGGTGTACAAAGCACTTGCCCTTCAAAGCCCATGCGTACCAATGTAGGCAAGTTGCCAGAATGATCTATATGTGCATGCGTTAAAATTACTAGGTTAATGCTTACCGGATCAAAAGGAAATTCTTGGTTTTCCTCTTGATAGGTTTCTTTTTCATAATCTAAGCCGCAATCTATCAGTATTTTATAATGCCCAACTTCGAGCAGGTGCATACTTCCTGTTACTTGTTGCGCAGCGCCCCAAAACGTTAACTTCATCTTTCTTTCTGTAGGGTAAATTGTTTGGTGTAAAGTAGTACAATTGCCTGAATTTTTAAACAACAAGAAGTAATTTTTTGGTTAGCGGCTGTCGCAATTTTCAATTTTAAAGAATCTATGTTTCAGATTATTTTTTTGTAAAGCAATTGCAGTAGATTTTTCGTTAAACCTGTCCCGCCATTTGCTATAGCCCCAATAGAAAAAATCGGGGGCTACCGCTTCTGTCGGGTTTGGGTGGCACAGTTGGCGGTGCTATTTTCGGCTATGTGCTTAACCATAGTTCATAAACCCGATTGCAGCGGAAACCAAAAGCTTTTTCTGATTTTGTTGAAGCAAAAAGCGGGGCTGCAGGCATCCAAGAAAACAGAACCGTTCATTTTCAAATCCTTAATCGGGAACTAATTTTAATATTTTAAAGCCTTATCTTTGAAGAAAAACATTAGCAATGCAAGAACCATTTGATATAGAAATAGGCCCAACAAATTATTCGGTTTTTCCTGAGGGAAATGATTCATACACCATTTTTAAAGATGGCAGAGAGTACATCCAGATTCAGAAAGATACATCTTCGATTTGGTTAAAGATGGATTACAAAACTGAACTTCCAATTTTTGAGGAGGATGAAGAAGTGAATGCGATTGGGCAGGCAATTGAAAAATATGTGCCTGAAGAAGAGGATGATGAGGAGGAGGAATTGTAGCAAAAAAACTAGATTTTAGACTGCTCCCAAAAAGTTACACAAAATTTGGGGGCATTTTTATTGCAAAAAACGGAAAGCACGAAATAGAATTTCATAACTGATTGCACGTAAGCGAAATATACAACTGATCTTACCAAATTCAGGTATCAGATATGCTGGAAGATGCGTTTAAAATGCTAAAAGAAAACCAAAGGATTGCTTTACACCATCAAATCAGAGATCTCATAATTGAGAAATATGCTTTTATTGACTAGTTTAGTTGAAAAAAGGCATAAATGAAAATATCAGTTACTATGGTAACAAGATGAGCAAATTTAGTCTAAATAGAATGAGCCCGATAAACATCGAGCTCAAACATTAATTAATTTTTAATTTTGCCCAGCCTTAAATGGGGTTAGTTCAGAATATTAAGCTTCTGCAACTTCTAAAGTTAAAGCTTCGTCAACTAAAATACGTCCGCAATGTTCGCAAACGATAATTTTTTTACGTTGACGGATATCTAACTGGCGTTGAGGTGGAATCTGGTTGAAACATCCCGAACAAGAATCGCGATCGATAGTTACAACAGCTAAGCCATTAACGGCATTTTTGCGTAAACGTTTATAAGCAATTAATAATCGCTCATCAATCGTTGGCTCAGCTTTATCCGCTTTCTTTTGTAAGTCCTGCTCTTCCTTTTCAGTTTCTGCAGTAATTACATCCAATTCGCTTTTTTTAACTTCTAAATCTTTCTTTCTACCTTCTAACTCTGCTTTTGCGGCTTCGAAGATTTCGGTTTTTGAAGTGATTTCGAAACCATGTTCTTTGATTTTCTTTTCAGAAACCTGGATATCTAACCCTTGAATTTCAATTTCCTTAGTTAAAGCATCGTATTCACGATTATTTTTAACTTCTTTTAATTGAGTATCGTATCTTTTTATACCTGCTTGAGCATCTTTAATCGTGTTTTTACGGGTTACGATAGAATCTTCAAGATCATCAAGTTCTGCCTTAATTTTCTGAATTCTGGTTTCTAATCCTAAAACATCATCCTCAAGGTCGGCAACTTCCATTGGTAATTCACCTCTAACCTGGCGGATTTTATCAATTTTTGTGTGGATATTTTGTAATTCGTATAAAGCTTTTAGCTTCTGTTCTACGGTTTGTTCCATTAAAACAAGTAATTTATGGGTGTAATATTATTATTCTAATTATCAAGCATTTACACACTTGGGCTATACTTATGGGACTAGATTTGGGACTAAATACAACATATATTGTACTATTAATCACCAGTAGAGTCCTTTGGTAAAGTTTGCAAAGATATGATTATTTTCTCTTATTAGTAATAGTATCTCGTTTTATATCTGCCTCTGCCTTAGCTTTAAACAATTCTTTCTTTGTTTGATATCTAGATGGTTCTGGATTAATTGACTTTTCCATTTTGGAAACTAAATCAAGTATCTCCTTAATATTAGCACCACTTTCAGATTCATCAAAGGCCTGAGGCTTATCTAAAACAGATTCTGGGAGATCTTTATTTACTACAAGTTCATACTCAAATTGTATCAAATCATCATCTGATTTAATAACTATTCCCATTTCGTAGGCAAGATTGAGCAGGCTTTGGCGATGATAATTATCCATCAATTTAATTTATATTACAAATATACTAACAGTAAAATCAAATCCTATCATTTGAAGATTAGCGCAATCCCTCTATCTTTAGAGCGTACATTAAAGATATTAGCATATGCAGCAAGTTATTGTTACAGGTGGAGGCGAAATCAGCTATAAGGTTTTAAGTAATTATCACTTTACAGCTAAACAGCAATATGAATCAAGATTGTCACTCAAGCAACCTATAGAAACTGACTACCAGTTTGAGGTTGGCATCACTGCTAAAGACATAAAAGAAGCAAAGGCAATCTACATGAGCTACGTAAATAAACTTAATGGTCTTGGAGCGGCTCTCCACGTCGGACATTTGAATTTTCTCACATTCGCTCTCAAAGACTTTGAAGGAAGCTTCATTATTACTGAGGCTGTATCTTACATGAAGCTATCTAAGTTGGTACAAACACAAATTGAATTGATGGAATACCTTGAAACATCTAACATATCTAAGTTTATTGTAAAGCCCAAGATTAAGTACAGTAAATCTCTCCGAAATATCACGATTGAAGAAACACATTTAGTTCACGTTGCCCTTAATGCAATTATTAATCAATTGCATTTGGATATGAAAAGTGAAATAGAATTCCTTCCAATAGAACTTAAAGACTTAGTTCTACCAATTACAAATCCCAACCTTCTAGACCTCAAATATGTAAACGAATCCCTGTTCAACTTCAAACCAATAAGGGAATATGGGCAATTGATATACAATATTTGCTCGACCCTGCGTCGATATTTAAATGACTGGTGCCCCAATCTAGGCGATGAAACAATATCTATAACTAATGCGCACGCCAGAATAATCTATGAAACCTTAGAATTGCACTCGTTAATCAAGCAAGATCATTCAAATGAAGTATATAAATCTGACTATATCAGGAAGATAATCACAAATGGAACTTACTCGGCTGTTAATATTTGTTAAATAACTGTATACCTGAGAGATAGATTTTATAATTTGTTTTAAAGTCACCTTGCCACAGGCTTCTGAATTGTATCACCTTTGATTGTACAGAGCGATGAATACAATTCCGTATTTGGGACATCTGATAGTAAAATGCTATACAAAGATTTTAAAAAAGCCACAGGGTCGAAATTAGTTGAACCAGTAAACTTGTTCTTCACCGAGCACAATCAAGATGGCTACAAATCCAAACCAGAGTTTCTGGACTGGATATCTATTTGTACCGAGTCCCAATTCAACAATGTAAATGATATGTTCACCTTTATGAGGAAGAAGTTTAAGGTCACTAACAGACTAACACCGAAAACAGACCCTAAATCTGGGGAGGACATTATTTGGGTTAATTTCAATCTACCTAATGGCACACGTAATCTGCCAATTCCATATGATGAAGGAATTTTACGTTTCTTATCTGATTACCAACAGGCAGGCTTGCGCTTTGACGCCGATCTGGATCTTTTATTAGCCGAGGCTGGTTTCAAATTAGATGAATCAAACTCAAATTTGTAAGGAGCATGAAGACGATAACAAATAAAATTGATAATTGGATTCTGAAGTACGGGAGATATGAACCAGGAATTCGTAATACAATAGATGCAAACAATATTTGGGCTTATGATACAGCCCCTTGCTTTGCTTTCAAATCTGACTTCAAAGCATTCCTACAAAGCGCCAAAACACATGAAATTGCTGGCTTAAAGATGCTGTTTGATAGCATGGCAAATGACAGGCTGGTAGTAGTTGAGGTGTTTGACAACGAAGGAGAGCCAAAATTCTTTGGGATAGAGGAAGGAAGAGGTCGGTATCTTCGCTCATATAGGCTACCATATCTTGAAAGCTTAGAAAAGATAATTGACTTTTATCTTTATGGTTGTAATCAAGTTAAAATTGATTTTAAGAAATTCTACAAGCTAACATTCAAGTAACCATCCGGGAGAGAGTTCTCTCTCCCTTTACAAACTAAATAATTACAACAAGCACTACACTCGGTTATAAACCGGTCAGTTCTTCTATTGTCCAAATCATGAAACATCAACAGATCATTAAGCATAACATTAAGAAGAACCAATATCTAGGAGATATAGAGTTATTCAAAACCTTCGGGATTCCCACAGACTCAATTTTATTTAAGATCCTGCCAGGATGCGGAGCTACGAGCCTAGAGATTACCTTTCATCGGCATAGTATTATTCTTGAACCAAACGTGCCTGTTATAATAGGGAAAGCAAATCAATATAAGGAGAAAGTTTGTGCAATTTACGAGGGCGTAAAAGTGGACAAGATACTGGATTACCTAAATAATGAGGTGCAGTTTAAAAAGCTTATTGTAACACCCGAATCCTTCGGTAAAGTTAAAGAAGCTATTGAAGAATCACGCTTTAACTTATATACCGATTTCTTCTTACTCTTTGACGAATGCGAGAAAATTATACAGGACATTAGTTACCGCAAAGCAATTAGTTTACCAATGGACGACTTCTTTATGTTTGACAAGAAAGCTTTTGTTTCAGCCACACCAATATTACCCAGCGATCCGCGTTTCAAGGCAAATAACTTCCAAATACATCAGATTGAGCCAGCATTCAAATATGCTCAAGATATCCAACTAATTACATCCAACAACATACTGACCTCCTTAACCAAGTTTATAAACGATAACCCAAGAGACAAATACTTCATTTTCTTCAATTCAACTGATACCATAGACGAAGTAATTAAGAAGCTTAAAATTCAAGATGAAAGTTTGGTGTTCTGTGCGGATAAAAGCAGAAGGAAGCTTATTCTAAATGATTACAAGAAAACCTCAGTCAAAACGGAGATATCAGCTCCATTTAAAAAGTATAATTTCTTCACAAGCCGCTTCTTCTCGGCCGTGGATATTGAATATGATCTTTACCAATTTAACCCAACGATTATAATGGTAACAGACCTTGTTTCCGCTTTACACTCCATGATTGATCCTTTTACAGAAGCAGTACAAATTCAGGGGCGATTTAGGAAACCAATGGGAAAAGCAGTAAAGCGAGAAATTATACACATAAGCAATATAGATTCAGAGCTAACTTCGATGTCACGAGAAGAAACCCTTAAATATCTAGAAGAGTGCCACATAGTTTATGGAGCGGTAAATCGATATTACCATTTAGCAAGTACCCTTAATGCCAAAGAAGTATTGTGGCAGATGTTAAAGCGAATCGATTATGCAAAGTTCCTAAAGCCGAATACTGAGGAACGAGATTATGATATGGCGGATAATTTAATCTTTGAAGAAATGGTTAAAGGCTATTACAAATCGAAGGAAAACCTAGTTTGTGCATATAATGATTGTACACATTTCAATCTGCTTCCTCTTAAATCAGAACGCTATACTTATACCGATAAAAAGAGGAAGCGTGCACAGAAGAAGGGTGCCCGACTTAAAACCATGAATGAAATATTAACTGATGGATTAATGGAACTGCATTCACTTAAAGAAAACAACAAGATTACAGACTTTCATTTTAATATGGAGCTTGCCAGTTATCAATTAGACTTTCCTGACCAAATGGCTCCAATTAATAGGTTTGGAATTGACCGGGCTGCCGCATTTAAGTTTGACATAAGGGCTATTGAACAGCAACTAGACCGAGAAAAGAAAGACGTTGACCACTTTGCTATGATGACTCATATACATGCACATTTTACTGTAGGCAGGGTGTATACTAATAGCCAAATACAAGCAATAAATAAGCCTGCACTGGATCTAAATAAGATACATGGAACAGCAGGAGGTGTAAAGTACCTTAGAAAGTTCGCTAAACTATCGGAAGATAATAATCGAAAACTGATTAAAAGAACGCCTGATGGTAAAGAGTTACGTGGGTATAAGTTGTTCCACTTCCTAGATAATCCATCTATATAGACTTCAGAAATTGTGGTTAGTTTGTTAGAAAAGGTTCATCTTATAGACCCTAAATCAGAAACTAACCACAGAAATAAAATGGGCGTAAACCCTTGAATCATACCATGAGTAACATGGTTCGAGCTACATCCATTTTATTTTTTTTATATATTTTTAGATTGTTTGTGTAAGTCGAATTCGGAAGGTATATACACTTCATCCCCCCACTTTGGCTTGAGATGAAATTAAAGGGATTTCCCACTTTAACCTATAAAATATCCTGTGTGAATCGAACGAGGCAGCACTCTCAATCCATACCAATTACAGGATATTTCAGCGGATTAAATTCGATAGATTCCGATTCTAAACTTAGTAAACCCATCGACACTTTTTGATTTAGAAGACCTTTTAATGAGTTTTAAGGAATTAAAATCGTCCCAATAATTTGAGCCTACTTGATTAGGCTTCTTGCCTTAAACTCCCTTAAAATTGATTTTTCACATTCTTAACAAATATCCCATATGAAAACACCGATAACTTGTGACAACAAATCCTTGAATCCAATCACTAAGAGAATTACAAGACTTATTAACAATGGTGATGATTTGAATGCAACTGCAATGAAGCACATACAAATTGCTTATTCAATTTTGATTAAGGATTTAGAAATTAAAGGCATTTCAGACCAAATCATAGAATATTGGGCTATTGAAAAGCTAATCAACATCTACACGCTAAGACAATAAAAGCACTAAATCAAATTCAATATTGGGTGACTGATACGACAGATGTGCTATATGCCATAACGTTATTTGGAACACGATTCCTTAATGAAAGCAGTTAATGACAGGGAGTAACTCTGGTAAAGGTAAAGCTCAAAAAACCCAGCTCAGTATTGATTAATTCAAAACAAGAACACATAAGCACCTCAGTCGGGGTGCTTTTTTATTTAATCACAGTTTAACAATTTAAATTTCTAACAAGATGAAAGCGCAAGCAAGAACGCAAAAGACGGTACAGCCGCAAACACAATTCGTTGTTATTAACGAACAACAAGTTTTAGTAAACTCAGAAGTACAGAAAGCATACAATTTAATTGTTGATGCAGCAATAGAGCAACTTCGTAAATTCGATTTGGTAAAATACAGGACTTACGCAACTGTTGACCATTTAAAGAATGAATACAAAAGCAACATGATTTCAGAGCATTTAAATTACTTCTGGAACATTACCTTATCAAACAGTAAGGAAGGAAAGTCATATATTTTTGTAGATTTAGGTGGTGAAGCTTTGGAACGTTTCGGTAACGGTTTAACAAACCAATTTCTTAGAAAAGCATATGAGGTTACCCAGTCCAATGATAATACTAGTGGTATTGAATATGCGCTGCGCATTAATTTTAAAGAAGCCGACCAACATCACAACTTCTTTTACCGCCGATTAGCAGAAGGAGAGAACAACTATGTATCATTGGCTACAGTTGATAAACTTGAATCATAAAATAGAGCGCAGAAATGCGCTTTATTTAAATCTGCTTATTATCTTTACCCTTATAGAACTATAAAATAAGAAACAGATACACCCATTAATTTAAATCAAGATATAAAGCGTTAGCTTAATGTTCTTGTGCTTGGAAACCTGAGAAATTTTACAAACACAACAAGAACAGATGTGCGAACGTCCATGCGAAAGCGTGGGCTGTTCCAGTCTGTTGTGTTGCCTTCTCAGGGGCTCAAGCGCGGATTGGCTACAGTTCCACGCTTTTGTATTTAACAGCATCGACTTGGAACTATCGATATAAACCTAAAATATTGAGGTTTCAAAGATATCTATTGATTACAGTTAATACGGATTCCCGTAATGCAAAGAATGTAATTTAAAATAACTTGGAAGCAGTCTTACCTTAATAATTTCTTAAACCTCCGAATTAAGACTATAGGAATTAAACAACTCTATAAAATGAGAAACTATTTAACGCTAACACTATTAGCTGCGACATTATTTAGCTGCACGCAGAAGCAAGATTCTAAAGCATCTGCAGAGCAACAATCACAACCAGTAAAAAATAACATTACTGTTCCTGCGGAAATGAAACAGAAACCTGATGGAACGCTCTACTTTAAAGAAAGCTATTTAAATGATAAGTCAAGTAAAGATATTGATGTTATTGTGACGGGTGATAAAATAGATACACTGAAATAGTATGAAGACTGCAAAGGCAACTCTGTCCATTGTATTGGTAGGATTAATGAGTTCATGTACACCAGTCCAAGATTCACAGCTACAGCAGTTTGTAATGAGCATAGTCGCTTTTGCGGTTGTTTGTTGCATAATTTTCTTTATAGTAGTGGCTATAGTCAAGAAAGAGCAACCTGCTATAGTAATTACTATCATAATTATTTTAATAGGATTGGTTCTATTCTTTGCTAACCAGTAGTTTGGTCTAATCTATATATTAACAAAATGAATATGCTTATAACTGCAATTATAATATCAATTATCATTGTCCTTGGGTTCTATTCCATAAAATCGAAATCAAGCAAACCAAAAGCCTTAATAGCAAACAGTCCGCTATCCCCAATGCATGGATGGGATTTTACCGAAGATTTAAAAGAGCCGAAATATGCATCTTGGGATGATTTACTTAGCTCGAAGTTGGTCGATCCTAAAGCAATACATCTACAGCTAGATGCTGACAATAACTTTCACGTTGGGAATTATGATTATGAATCGAAATCACCACCACAAGTTAAACGCTATAATCTAGATGATTTGGTTTTTGTGGATTATAGAAGTTCAGCTGATTCATGGAGACATTTAGCTGGAAGACAAGGCTATGTCGTTATAAGTAAAAGCGAAAAGAAGCAAATCGACTTTATAGTCACTGTAATGAGCTAATTGCATCCTAAATCCATTCCTCTCTCCAAAACGGTGGCTTAAGCGGAGAAAGGAATGGTTTAGTCTTATAAATAAGGCTTTACATATTGGTACTTTATGAAACACTTTGTCATGCCATGCTTGTTATTACATTAGTGCAATCCATTAAATAGTCCAACAACTTTGTTACAATATATTCATTCGCTACAGCAACTTTCTAAAAACTAATCAGTACGCACAACGATTTAATATTAGGTTGTAAACTACATTTATATTATACAAGTCTATGAAGCGGATATTAGTTATTGATGACAACGATGTAATCAGTAAGTTAATCTGCACAAAAATCGGCAATTAAGAATACACCAAAAACGGCAACAAGAGTGCGCAAAAAAACGGCAGGATAATTAAACCCCACCGTTTAATACGACCTTCATCGGCTT
>NZ_BMDJ01000014.1 GCF_014635725.1 Pedobacter mendelii
TCAAGGGGGTCAATTTGGATTGGCGCAAAGGGGTCTTTTTCCTTTGGCGAACCTTATCAAATTAACTCGGCTAAGGGGAACTTTTTAGATTGGCGAAGAGGGGTCAATTTGAAGCGGTTTATCCAACATTATAGCGATTACACAGAAATTGAAGAAAAATTGAGATTAAAAGGGTTTTCGAATGATGTTGAATCTGGGGTGATTTGTAGATATAAAGTAAAGGGAGTTGTTGTTGATGTGATGCCAACTGCTGAAGATATTCTGGGCTTTGCAAATAAGTGGTATGTTGAAGGGTATAAGTATGCTATGGAGCATGTGATAAATGAAAACTATAAGATTAATATTTTTAGTCCTCCTTATTTTTTAGCAACGAAGCTGGAAGCATTTAAAGATAGAGGAAAAAATGATGGCAGGTGGAGTACTGATTTTGAAGATATTGTTTACGTTCTTAATGACAGAAGTAAAATTTGGTTGGAAATAGTAGGGGCGGAACACAATGTAAAATCATACCTTTTAAACGAGTTTAAGACCTTAGCTGAAAATAAATACATTGATGAGTGGATTAGCTCACATTTAGGCTATGGCGAGCAAGAAAGGACTTACCACATTATCGGCTCAATAAATGAACTCTTAGCGAAAAATTAAGCTGATTATGGAAGTCTACTATGTTTTATGAGATTTACGCTTAATATTTCAGGTTAAAAAATCTGCAAAATGGTAATAGCAATAAACCTTAAATTTTTTTTGTACCGAATTTGTATCTTAAATAATTTAACTAACTGATAATCAGTATTATTTTACTTTCTGTATCGGGAAATAAGTAGCCAAAAAAAATTAGGAGAAGTTTTGGCCATGGATCTGACTTGCCAAACTGGAACTTTGATCAGTAGCTGCTGTCGGGCATCGGGATCTCCATTGCAGGCAAACGGCAGTTCTGCCCCTGCGAAGGGGTATTTTTCGATAAGTTTGCTTACCGGTTCGTCCCAGATGAAGCTCGTAGAGCTTGTTCGTGTCAGTTCGATCCTTTCCATTGGTTTGCTGGCTAATGTTCCAAAACTGCAGAAATTAACTCAAATTTATCATGAATATTATATTGTTAACTGACAGTAAAGGGGGCAATTGACGAGGGGCGTGGGGAAATTTCCATATCACCTTAATTTCTTATGGTTGCTTTGGTTAGACTTTGCCGTGCTCTATCTTCATTTTTGCTGTAAGGTCATGAAAGTAAACGGGCGACCAGATTTCAAGTACTTGAGGATTTCTTATGAACCTGGAGATATGGGCCTTGACGAAATCCATTTTAACACTATCTACCTTTTCGGCAAGCGGTTTCCTGAATTCTTCTTCGGTCATGGTCCTTTTGCTCGAGTGTCCGCTATCTATCGCCCTTAGCAGAAAATGGTCGAGGTTAAGTGGATAGCCTTTTTTGATGTGCCATATTTAACATAGATTTTTTATCGACCCTTGGATACAATTGTTAAACTGGCAAGGATCAACGCTGCATTAGATTGCAATTCTACAAGGTTCAGTCGAATTTGTCCAGACTTTAGACATAACATGCAGTAAAAATAGAAAGCGTAAAAAACAGAATTAATGGTTTTTTCATTTTAGCAGGTTTTAGGTTTTTAAAATTAATAAATATCTGTTTTTCAATAAGAATAAATTCTTTCATGGTTCAAGCTGCCAGGCGAGTTTGATACCTAATCTCAGGATAGGGTCATAATTATTATGGAATATTAGAATTTGTTGCATCCTGTTTAAAACCTGAAATATGAAACGCATACAGTTATTACTGACTCAACCTTGTACTGAGCAATGGAGTGATATTGAACGAGCAGATGGGCTACATCATTGTGGCCGTTGTGAAAAAAATATTCTTGATCTTACCACTCAATCGGACGAGGAATTAATTGACTTCTTCCGACATAAAAATGATAATATTTGTGGACGGTTACTTGCTAGTCAGCTAAATAGAGCGCTTGTTTTACCTTCGGTTAAGATAAACTGGCATTGGCTAATGCCGTTGGCTTTTGGAGCATTTGTTGTTAATCCTAGTCAGGCACAAAATTTAAAACCCGTAGTGGTGCAGAATGACCAAGCGTCTAAATTTCCTTCAGCACCAATGGATTTAACAGATACACTGGCTCCTGTAAACATTGTCATCACCGGAAAGGTAGTGGATAATTTAAGTGGTAATTTATTGGTGGGCGTAAAAGTTAGGAGAAAAGGGTATGAAAATGTGCTGGCAATAACGGACTTGAATGGTAGATTTGAGTTCAGCACGACTGATAAGGATATGCTATCTAAGTTTATCTTTAGTTTAGGGGGCTATTCGAGCGTGGAGACAAATATAAATGACAAAATTATTGTTCAGTTAATCGCGGAGCGTAAGATAATGTTGGGCGGTATTTCTAGCGTGTCGTTAGATAGAAAGCCACTTTACCTGGTGTTTGCCGGTAATAAAAACTGTATTATTGATGCTTCCAGAATGAATGAAATCTCGCCTGACTGGATTGAGAACATAGAAGTTTTACAAGATGCAAAGGCTACGGCAATTTATGGTGCTAAGGGCGCTAATGGCGTAATAAAGATATCGCTAAAAAAAGTATTTAAAAACAAGTTCAAATTTTCAAAGTAGGTTAATTGATGATTTTAGTAACAAGGTGGATAAACCTGATTAGATTGACCTCGTCTTACCGGAAATAGATTTGTTGTAAATTTTTGATTGTCTGCATATTAATAAATTGGCGAGAAGGGGTCAAATGGATAGGTTTTTCTAATTAGGATCCTTTTATTCGTGAAGTACCAGAATGGCCTTGACCGATCGGTTCATGACCTGGTTTATCGTGCTGCTGGTAAAAAGCCTGTAAATGATGTTATGATGGTGTTTAACTAAACATAATATGTCCGTATGGTTATTCTTAATGAAATCCATAATTCCGTTTGGTGCACTATTGTCTCTGATATAATTAAACTCGATCTCCGTATGCGGTAAAAGTTCGCGGATTTTTTTCTCACCAGTTTGGATATGCAGATCATCCGATTTTTCGGTTACATAAAGCACCTGCATCTTTTTCGTTGCTGAGGCCTTAAGCATTTCGTTCAGTGCATTTACATCTTTTGCAGAGAGTTTGGTTTGATAATCCGTGGCAAGGGTAACTATCGGAGCGCTTGGGAAATTGCTTTCCATCGGAATAATCAGTGTAGGGATTCTAATTTTGGTAACTACCATACTGGCATTGCTACCTACAATGCCGCTAATTCCTGTTGAGCCGGTAATGCCCATAACCAGTAACTCTACGGGTTTTGCTTTTAAATATCTGCTGATTACTGTTTTTAAAAAGCCGACTTCGCATCGGGTCTCCACCTTAATATCTAAGAAACCCTCTTTTGTGACTATTTTCTCGGTCCACTCCTTTAACGCTTCTCTCTTATTTTTATAATATGATTCAATAAAAATAGCATTGTAGGTGCTGTTGTTTATGCCCTCCGTTGGATGGATTGCGTGAATGGCTACAACTTCCATTTTAAGTATTTTGGCTATGGAGAGTGCATAAGCCAATGCGTTGGATGCACTGGTAGAAAAATCTGTAGCAACGAGTATCTGTTTCATTTCGTGATAATAAATAAATCTAACAAAAACTATTTTAAACGAAGAGATGGAAAAGCATGAATAAAGCTATAGCCAAAATAATGGATACAGGAAGGGTGAGAACCCAAGCCAGCCCGATATTTTTTAAAGTATTATTATTGAGGTTTCCTCTTCCCCCTGATGCCACCATAGCCCCAGCAATGCCACTTGATAATACATGTGTGGTACTCACTGGAAGTCCGAAAGCTGTGCTTAGTCCAATTGTAGATGCTGCAACGATTTCGGAAGTGGCCCCTTGAGCATAATTTAGATGCTCATTTCCGATTTTTTCACCGATTGTAACCACTATTCGTTTCCATCCGATCATTGTGCCCAGGCCTAGTGATATCGAAATAAGCAGAATAACCCAGAGTGGAGCAAACTCAAAGAGCCTGGTGAGTTCCTGCCGATTTTTGGAAAGGAGCCGGGCATCATCTTTACTTAGAAATAGCGTATAGTCTTTTTCAACAATCCCTATCGAAGCCGTTACTTCCTCTATCTGCTTGCGGAATTTATAGGTTCCCTTCTTATCGGTCTCATTCTTTTTGGCCAAGTGGATTTTGGCCTGTTCTATCTTGCCGATCAGCACTGGGAGATCTGGTCTTTTTCCTTTTGCAGCAGCGGCTATGCGATTGATTAGCTGCTCTGTTTGGTTGAGCTGGAAAAGTATTTTGCTATCGGGTATACTGTGGTCGACGGCAAACCGTGCTGGTAAAAATGCAATCAGAATCAGCATGAGCAAACCGACACCTTTCTGCCCGTCATTGCTTCCGTGGAAAAAACTGACCAGTGTACAGGTGGTAATGAGTAGTCCCCTTATAAGCAGTGGGGGTCTGTCGTTTTCGCCATGTGGAATGTGGAAAAGGGCATGGTATTTTATTACATGCTTTAAAAAATACATGAGGAGTACGGCCAGGCCGAAGCCAATAATCGGAGAAAGTATTAGTGAAAGTCCAATTTCTTCGGCTTTCCCCCAGTTTACGCCTTTTCCACCATAATACCAGGTAAAGGCCAGTCCGGCACCAATCATTGCCCCGATCATGGTATGTGAACTGGAACAGGGAATGCCAAGATACCAGGTGCCCAAATTCCAGGCGATTGAAGCAAGCAACACAGCTAATACCATGCAGGCACCTACACCAATTGGAAGATTCATTAATGCATCTAAGGGAACAAGTTTTAATATACCCATCGCAACGGCAATTCCACCGGTAAATACCCCCATAAAATTCCAGAAACCAGACCAGGGAATAGCAATAACCGGTTTGAGTGCCTTAGTATAAATTACCGTTGCTACTGCATTAGCCGTATCGTGAAAACCATTTACAAATTCAAAGCCTACTACAGCGAGCAGGCAAACGAGAAATATGATTGTTAAAGGCATACTCAAGTCGGTACTGCCAATAAAAGGTAGTGATATACAAAAGGTGTGCATGTTTTTTTTGATCTCTGTTGCAGAAGTGATTTCTGAATTCCCCAAATAACAGGATAACTGCCTGATTAAAAGAGTTTTTTATGTTAAGTTATTGTTATGCTATTGTTCCTTCTTAATACCAGGCTGGAAAATATTCGAGAGTAAAATACAATAAACAGTTATTTTAAATGTAAAGTGGTACCATCTTACGCCAGTAATGCGGACGGTGTGCATTACTATCCCAGGTATGTAGGTGGTTTTGTACCCCCTTCTCCCAGAGCAAACGGCTTATATAATGATTTCCACTCAGAAACGGATCTGTTTCGCCTACTGCAAGAATAATTTCCATTTTTCTTAAATGATTTAGAAGATTATCGTCGTTTAGGTTTGCGAGAAATTGGGACGGCATGTTAAAATACGAATTCTCATCTCGAAATCCGTTCAGAAGATCCTTGAAATTCCCTGGTGCATCCGTCAGGTCATATCGGCCGCTAATTCCAACTGCTTTTTTAAATAGCCAGGGATATTTCATGGCTATGTTTATTGCGTGGTAAGCACCCATGCTGCAACCTGCAACTTCTATCTCGGCTATATTATTCTTTGAATGGACGAGTGGGATTACTTCATCGAGAATATATCTTTCATACTGAATGTGCCTTGCGATTCTGACCGACGGAAAAATATTTTCATTGTAAAAACTTTCTGCATCTATACTATCCAGACAGATCAGCTGAATCTCACCTGCGTCGATCCGCTGATGGATTGAGTCAACTATCCCCCAGTTCTCGTAATCGAAGAACCTTGCCATCCGTGTTGGAAAGAAAAGAACGGCTCTTCCGCTATATCCGAAAATCAGCAGCTCCATGTCCCGCTGGAGACTGCTGCTGAACCATTTATGGTACTCTCTGTGCATGGTTTAAACTTTGGAGAAAAGTACGGTTTAAATGTTAGCCCGGTATTAATTTTCCGTGATGATTAAACCAGTTTTGCCTCTATAATCGATTTCCATAACTGATACCCCGCCCGACTTAAGTGAAGTCCGTCAGGGTGATAATAAGCTGGATCGGGATGGCCAGACTTATCGAGCATTTTTTTAAATACATCTATAAACTTCCAGTTTCCGTTCAGTTTTATAATCTCATTTTCTATTAAATTGTTGGTGTACTTAAACTGGTCGGCCATTTGCCAGCGAGACAAACTTGGCTTGAGTGAAATAAAAAAACAGGGGATCTGTCCGAAACTCAGGGCAGCCTTTATCACCAGTTGCTGAAAGAATATAAAGATTTCTTCAGGGTTTCGGCCATCCCCCAAATCATTGTCGCCAGCATAAACAATTAGCATTTTGGGTTTGTAGCCGGCCATAATCCGCTCAAAAAACCACACGCAAGCCGCCAGCGTTGAGCCACCAAAAGCGAGGTTGGTTACCTTATGGTTCGAAAAATCTTCTTCGAGGGTATCCCAAAGCCGGAGAGATGAACTTCCATAAAAGATAATGCCTGGGCTGGATCTATCCATCTTGTTCCTTTTTTCAATCGATTTGACTTCTTCTTCGTACCAAAACATAACGCTAAGGTAAATAAGATATGGTTGTGTTAAAATCCCAGATGAATTAAGTTTTCATGATCTGGAAAATTTGGGCATATAATTGCACATACCAGGGATGTCTGCCTGTGTTTTCCAAACCGCATGGTGGGATATAGGTGCCTATTTTTAAGCTCCTGTTAATGTTAAGGCAACATTGTTTTCTTAGCTTTGATTAAATTTTACCATCAATGAAAATTACATCCTTTATCCTTCTGGCTATATTAACAATCTTTCCTTCGACTATCTGGGCGCAGAGCAAACCTGCTCCAATGGGCCATAGCCATAACGATTACCATCAGGATATTCCGCTGTTGCAGGCATACTATTCTGGAATGGGGTCAATTGAAGCGGATGTTTTTTTAAAGGATGGGGCACTTTTTGTAGCACATGAAAGTTCGGAGATTAGGGCTGGAAGAACATTAAGAGAGCTCTATTTATCTCCGCTAGTTTCCCTATTCGGACAGAACAATAAGCATGCTTTTAAAAATGCTGACCGAAAACTTCAGCTGGTTATCGATATCAAACAGGATCACATAAACGTTTTGAAGAAACTCATTGATGAGCTGAAAGACTTTGGTGATATTTTTGATGCGAGCAGTAATCCCAACGCGATTAAAATTGTAATCAGTGGCGATATGCCTGTTCCATCTAACTTTAAAAATTGGCCTGATTATATTTATTTCGATGGAAGGCCTGAAATAAAATATGCTCCTGATGAATTGAAGCATGTTGCGATGATTAGCCAGGATATAAAAAAATATTCAGTTTGGAATGGGAAAGGGGTGCCTACGCCGACGGATTTCACTAAGCTTAATAAAATTGTTAGTGATGCCCACAATTTAGGTAAGCCATTTAGGTTTTGGGCTACTGCAGACAACCCGAATACTTGGATTGTTTTGGAGCGCCTAGGTGTGGATTGGATCAATACAGATCACCCGACTCAGCTGGATGATTTTTTGGCCCATCGAAATAAGGTCAGCTATACCAATCCGGCCCCATACCAGGTTTATGTACCCAGTTACAAATCTGATGGGGTGCACAGGAAGGTGAAAAATGTGATTTTATTGATTGGTGATGGAATGGGACTTGCACAGATCCATGCGGCCTCGGTTGCCAACCATGGTGATTTGAACATCTGCAGGATTAAAAATATTGGTTTCTCTCAAACGGAAGCCGCCAATTCGGATAACACCGATTCGGCGGCTGGAGCTACGGCAATGTCGACAGGGGAGAAAACAAACAACCGTTATATCGGTATGGGAATAAACGGTAAAAAGAAGACCAATTTAGTTGATACGCTCTATGGTTTCGGGATAAAAAGCGGTGTGATTAGCGTTGGTGATATTACCGATGCAACCCCGGCGGCATTTTATGCACATCGGACAGAGCGTACCATGAGCAATGAGATCGCCGGCGATTTGCTGAATTCAAAGGTAGAAATTCTGGTTGGCTCCAATCAGGCCGCTTTTTTGAAAAACAAAAATACCGATCTTATAAAGTTGTTAAGACAGGCCGGATTTGCGTTGAGCGAAAACTTCGCTGATTTTTCAACGCATGGTTCTGGAAGACAGCTGGTTCTGCTACCAGATGAGGAGATGCGCCCGGTATTGAAAGGACGTGGAGATATTTTAAAACAGTCACTCTTAAAAACGATTGACATTCTGGATAAAAACAGCAAAGGTTTTTTCGTTATGGCCGAGGGTGCACAGATTGACTATGGTGGACATGCGGGCGATCTGCCATATGTTGTTACGGAAATGCATGATTTTGACAAAGTGATTGAATCTGCACTGCGCTTTGCAGACCAGGACGGGGAGACCCTTGTTATTATTACGGCAGACCACGAAACCGGCGGATTGACGCTTTTAGATGCCGAAACAAAAGCGGGAAAAATTACGGGGCATTTCAGTACTGATGACCATACCAACATCATGGTACCAGTGTTTGCCTATGGCCCACATGCTGATGAATTTCGTGGTGTGTACCCGAATACCGAAATCTTTAAAAAAATAATGAACATTCTACAGCTATAACAAGGCTATAATCAATACAAATCATGATAAAAGCAGGTGCTTTGGTTTACAATTAATGGCTTACCATTTTTTATTTTATCCTAGGTATTTGAGGCTGTATTATCAATACAAAATGTTACCCCAAGAGGTAATTTAGGCTGCTGCCGATTCCAAATACGATGCTGGTATATTTTTATTTGAAGCGCAATGGCTGGCAATCCTTCGGCAAGCTCCAGACCCGCTTTTGCTTCAAGTCCTCACTGCGTTGCGGGCTTTACGCGTCCATCGGGGGCTAAAATGTTCTGCTTACTACTTTTCGGTTGCTGCCGGGTACAAAAATTCAACCGTAAAATAAAAACCAGGACTGCTATAACCCTGATTTTTGATAATAATAAATAACCTCTTGAGATTTAGGCATTATTTTAAAACAAAAACTCGGCCGCTCGTTTTTCTCACACGCGATACGCGTGCGCCAGCGAGGGGTCTTTCAACTTTATTACATCACAAACATTGCTGCTTATCAGAAAATTAATATAAATTAGGTAACTATTTAAATAGAATATTTACATTGAAGCTACTGAGGCCAATAAGATTTGATGACTATATGCATAAGGGCGGTTCAACTAAACCCTGGAGTATTACCTGTATCGATGCATCAGTTTCAGCGCCAGATGAGATTCCTTGTGTTTTGAAATTATTTAAAGAAAAACATATTGTAGATAGTAATAGTATCGGAAAGGAATTTCTCTGCAATATGCTGGCAAGGGAATTCGATCTTGTTACGCCAGATGCGTATCTCGTAGATCCCTTCGATGTTCCGTTTGTCAGCACATTAAAGCCTGAAATTAACGCTGAGTTAAAAACGAAGCACAAAGGATTCACTTTTTGCAGCAGGTTGGTTAACGCTTCTATTGTAACTCCGGAAATTAAAAGTAGTGTGTTTGATATCGATGACTGCGCCATGATTTTTGCTTTCGATTGTATGATTATGAATCAAGATCGGGGTGGCTACAGAAAGAAATCAAACTTAATGATGGATGATGATGGCTTTATCCTGATTGACCACGAGCTTACCTTTCATTTTTTGGATGGCGATGCCCAACATGGATACAATGCAGTAATGGAGCCATACCATAACAGTTCATGGTTTCCAATCTACCTTAAGCATATTTTCTATGCTAAACTAAAAGAATACCGAGGGACTAAAAAAATGCTATTTGATACCTTTGAAGAGATTTTAAGCAGGCTTGATATTTCAAAAGTCGAATCTCTACTAAAGCAATTAGCAATTTATGACATTTATGTTGGTCAAAATGAACTGCTAATTCAGTATCTTTATACCCTCAAACAAAACGCGAACAAGTTCTCCAGGATTTTGTTAAATTTAATATCATGAATAAAGGAACCTTTACATATGCCTTATTGCAATACCATCATTCTCAATTATTAGGTGAGGTGTTAAATATCGGGCTGGTTATATATTTTCCTGATTTCAATCGATTAGAATTTATCTATCCTGAAAAATTAATCCGCTTGCGCTTTGCTTACCCTGATGTTCCGGAAAAAACAATCAAATCATATCATAAGTATTTTGCAGCGAGAACCAAAGAATTAAACCAACAGCCGGAAACGTTTGTCAATTACAGCTTGCAGAATTCCTTACAGCAGTTTTTGGACGAAGAATTTCTTGCTCCCGATTCGTCAGCATTGCAATTTGGAAATTTTAGAACAGCAGTTCTATATACAGAAAATTTACAACACATAACCAATCAGTTGTATAATCTTTATTTTTCGGTTTTCAGGCACAACGAAAATCCTTTAAGAAAAGTTGATGAATCCTCACTTCTTAAAAAGTATAAAGGATTTTTAGAAGAGTTTTTACCTGAACACAAAACATTAAAAGAAACTCAAAGACTGTTTATTGATTATGAAATCAAACCCAATGATAACTCTGCGCTAAAATTCGACATTGCATGGAAAGGAAAGAGTGATTTGCATTTGGTTAAACCACTCAGCTTTGATCTCCTAAAACCCGAATCCATACAAAGAAAAGCTTACCAGTACTTTGGCCAGTTTGAAGACTTGCAAGGCTATGCATCAGATAACAATTTTTTATTTGATGTTATTCTGGCAAAGCCTAAAAGCAGAGGTCTGTTTAAAGCCTATGATAATGCCATTCGTTTATTGGAGAAACCAACCAGGGTAAATCTTATTGAGCAAGCTGAATTAAAGGAATATTCGAAACAAACGATACAATCTACTTTGTTTTAGTATTTGGTGTAATCTTCCTTTTGAAGATATTTGATTTAAATACTGCATACTTAAGATAGATTGCGCAATGATAATTTAAAATTTACAACATCGCAAAATCAAGTAACTCACCTGAAGTGGAAAAGTTATATGTAAATCGTCCACAGTTGTATTTTTTTCTCCTTTTCTGCCGCACACCTTTCGCTTATGCATTTAAGCCAACAAAAACCATCAAAAATACCAATTTCAACAATTCAACTGGCTTATTGTGATTATACCAAAACAGGCATCCTTTTATATCGCTAATTTTAATCTTGCAGGCTCGAACCAGCTTAACGTAGACACATCTATTTGGTATAACATTGCAAAACTTACTATCTATATCTGCTTTATTTAGAATTTGTACTATCGCTCTTAATAATTTCTTTTTTTATTGCAATTCATTCACACGCGGTACGCGTGCGCCAGCGAAGGCGTGGACCAGCGAGGCCTAGTATTTTGAATATATTTTTAGTCATAAACGAGACGCTTGCGCCAGAGTAGACCATAGTGAAAATATACCATTTTAAGCTTTGTTTATTTTTCTTACTGGTTGGTATTTGGGTATTTTAATCTCAAAATCAAACAGTTCTTTTGGTTGTAATTCCAATGCACGACAGACGGCAACTAATCCGCTTACGGACATGTTATTTTTACCTCTTATAATTCTATATACCTGACTGTAGCTGAAACCAGTTCTATCTTCTACATCCTCCAAAGTAATTTTTTTTTCTTTTGAGACCGACCATAATCTTTCTCTAATAATAACTAATGTCTGTTCATCAATGTATTGCTCTGCCATGTAGGCAAAATCTCATTTTAGATAAAAATTTGTTATTCCAAATTTGGTATATTATTAAGTTTTATTATATTCGTTTATAATTAGGTATTAATAAGAGTCTTGCAACCACAAAAATCTGACGCCGTTGAAGCAAGACAGCAGATTGATACCCATAGCTTATTTGGATGTGCTATATTTGTGCATTGAAATAACTGTGGGTGCTGCTGTAATTCCATTTCAACGTAAGGCGTCAGAAACTTTAAGGTGGTTATGGTTTGCAGCCCCACAGGTATTAGCATTCATGTAAGACTCGTATTTACATACGAGTATGAAACAAAAGGTAAAACATGTACAATTATTAAAATTGCTTCATCCCGAAGTGGTATTTGCTTTTGTGTTCATTTTTCAACCCAAACATTCCTACCATGTTAGTCATCCCATTAGGTGTCCGTTTGATTTTTTGTATGCTTTAAAGCCTAAAAATCCGGTTTAGTTATTGGCAAGCCCTGTGTTACTCATTTATATTGAAAATTAAGGTTAATTAATAATGCTTATGAGGAAGCAGGGCTTTGCTTTTTTCTTTCGACACGCTTAATATGACAAAAGGTATCGTTTAGAATGCCCGTGCTTGAAGGAAATTGAAATTAACTAAACCCAACAAAAAAAATTTAAAGATATGATTAAAAAAATAACGGTTTTTGCCGTAATGGGATTGCTATGCTTAAACTTTCCGGTAAAAGCACAACATAAATTGCTAAATATCAGCCCTGTAAAAGTTGGTGCGCCAGTACCTGATTTACTTTGGAATACACCAATGTCATTTTACAAAAGTGGCAAATTTGTTAATGAAACATTAGAACAATACAAGGGGAGGGTAATTGTATTTGACTTCTGGGCATCATGGTGTGGAAGTTGTATAGAAGGATTTCCAAAATTGCGCCAGTTGCAAGATAGCTTGTTTGACGGTTTACAAATTGTATTAGTAAATAAGGCAAGTACACGTGATACCAGAGAAAACATTAAGGAGGTTTTTGCAAAAAATGATCTGCAGCTTGGGGATTTACCAACAGTTGTACAAGATAGTTTACTTGCTAAATTGTTCCTCACAACATCATTACCCAGCTATGTGGTTATTTCAGGTGATAAATATTTAGAAGGAATTACACAGCATACCATGTTCCATCCGGAAGATATAAAGACATTGGTGTTGGAGCGAAAGCGTCTTTTAGACCTCCGTAGGAAAATTAATGAGAAGAGGGGGGGACAATAACATGAGGATATATATTATACTGATTTTAATAGGATGTTTTCATGTAACCATAAAGGCACAAGACTTGAAAGGTACTGTTTTGAATGAACACGGTTTACCCATTAGTAGAGTTGCAATAAGTGCCAGCAACCTGCAAACAAAGGTAATAACAGATAATGAGGGCAATTACAATATAAAAATACCTGCCGGAAAATATCGTTTAAGTTTCAAATACGTGGGGTACAAAACTATTGATACCAATATCATATTGCCTACAAAAGAGGCTTTAAATATTATTATGTACACTTCATCAACGCAATTAGAGGAGGTAAATATAAATACAGGCTATCAAATTGTAGATAAGAGTCGTGCTTCCGGATCTTTTTATCAAGTACAGCAGGCACAACTTAATCAAAGTGTAAGGCCAGATATTTTAGGGCGATTGGAAAATATAACCAGTAGCTTACAAGTAGATAAGAGAGCTGGTGATGGTATAACTTACCAGATTAGAGGATTAGGTACTTTAGATCCGGTTAGCAGAATGCCTTTAATTGTTTTGGATAATTTTCCGTACGAAGGGAATATAAATAATATAAACCCTAATGATATTGAAAGTGTTACGGTACTGAAAGATGCAGCTGCGAGTGCTATCTGGGGTGCGCGAGCGGGTAATGGTGTTATCGTTTTAACCAGTAAAAAGGGGAAAATAGGGACAGGTTTACAGATTGATTTCAATGCAAGTATAAATGTGCAGGGCAAACCGGATATTTTTAAGGCCAGCCAGCTAAGCCCTAAGGCAACCGTTGACCTTGAGAAAATGCTATTCGATAATGGTTATTATGACGATCGTTTTTCAGATTTCCGTAATCCATTTATACCCGAAGTAGCCGAAGTATTGAACGATAGTAGGAGCGGCATTATCACAAATGATTTAGCACAACAAAAATTGGCAGAATTAAGCCAGCAAGATGTACGTGATGACATGTTGAAATACCTATACCAAAATGCTGTAGCGCAGCAGTATGCCTTAAGTTTAGCTGGAAATAGCGGAGCGCTAAATTACAGGCTATCAGGTGGGGTAGATAACAACTTAAATAGTTTAGTTGGAAACAAGGATAGACGCTACACCATGCGAAGTGACAATAACATTTCTTTGAATAAAAATTGGAAATTGCAGGCAGGGATATCATTAACCAGTAGCAATAGTGATAAGAATAGCCAAGGTGCTTATGGAGCCTTTAGAAGTTCTGATGGCAGCCTGGCGGCTTATGGAAGGCTTGCTGATGATGCAGGTAATGCTTTACCAGTTAATTTGTTTTATAGAGGCGGATTTACCGATACGGTTGGAAATGGGAGATTGTTGGATTGGAAATATCGGCCGTTAGAGGAATTGAATAATAGCGATAGGACTACTCAGTTATGGGATGTTTTGTTAAATCTTGGAAGTAATTATCGGATTAGTAAATGGTTAAGTGCAGATGTAAAATATCAATACCAGCAAAGTAATGAACAAGCACCACAATACAATAGTGAAGCCACATACTATACTCGAGATTTAATTAACCGTTTTACGGTACTTGGCAGTAACAACATAACATACAACTTGCCCCGTGGTGGAATATTCAGAACTGCGAATACCGATAAAAAAAGTTCTTCAATACGAGCACAATTAAATTTTAATCACAGTTGGGGTCAACATGACATTAGTGGAATTATAGGTGCCGAAAGAAGACAAATTAATCAGCGCACAGATAATATAATGCTCTATGGCTACAATCCTGAAACACTTAATAGTGTGCCTGTTGACAATGTTAATGCATACCCTACATACAGAAGTTTAAGTTCGAGCAGGTATATACCCGCTGCGGGAATACCATCTGAAACCCTTAATCGATACGTGTCTGTTTACGCCAATGCAGGCTATACTTATAAACAGCGATATACTTTAACCGGAAGTATCCGTAGGGATGCATCAAATTTATTTGGTGTTCAAACTAACCAGCGTTGGGTACCGCTTTGGTCGGTAGGAGGTATTTGGAAAATAGATTCTGAGCCGTTTTATGCTATGGATTGGCTTAATGCATTAAGCCTTCGTTTTTCTTATGGTTTTAGTGGTAATGTAAATAACAATACCTCAGCACTTACGAGAATCACATATAGTGCTGCAACTGGTTCACCAATTAATAAGGCATATGTAACTGTTAGCGCACCGCCTAACCCATATTTACGATGGGAACAAACCGAACAAACCAATATTGGTTTGGATTTTGGAATAAAAAAGAATCGGTTAACAGGGAGTGTAGATGTTTTTAATAAATATTCTTTTGACCTAATGAACACCGTTTATACAGATGCAACATCAGGATTTAGTTATGTCAATCTGAATTCTGCAGCAATAAAAGCGAAAGGCCTTGATTTAGTATTAAATAGCAGAAATGTTGAAGGGAACTTTAACTGGCAAAGTAGTTTGTTGTTGAGTTATGTGGATTATAAGGTAGTTGGTAATGAAAATCCATTTGGGACAGACGGCTTTGTAAGTGATGGAGCGATTGTATTTCCTGTGTTAGGTTATAACCCCTACGAAATTGTAAGCTATAAATGGGCAGGACTTGATCCAGCAAATGGAAATCCAAGAGGATATGTAAAAGGACAAGTTAGCACAGATTACAATGCGATAGCACTAAATCCTTTGACTGAACAGGTTGTGCATGGAACCGCGGTTCCACCCGTATTTGGTAACTTACGAAATACTTTCGGTTGGAAGAACCTGAGTTTAACATTAAACGTAAGGTATAAATTTGGCTACTATTTTAGGAGACCTTCTCTGAATTATACCGGTACATTCCAAAATAGCAACGGATTTGCTGAGTTTGAACAACGATGGCAGAAGCCTGGGGATGAATTAAAAACCAATGTTCCCTCGATGATTTATCCAGCGGATGCGATGCGTGATAATTTTTACAATCTTTCGGACATCAATGTTGAACGTGGCGACCATATTCGGTTAGAGGATGTATATCTAAGCTACCAATGGAAGCCGACCAAAATTCATATTATTAAACAGGCAACTTTTTATCTGTATTCCAACCAACTTAATTTAATTCTCTGGCGTGCCAACAAATTGAAATTGGACCCTGATGTAATTTATCAGGTTAGGAACCGTGTCAATTTTGCAGCAGGTATTAAAGCTAATTTTTAAAAAAAGACCAATCAATTATGATAAAAATTAAAATACTACCGATTATATTGATTCTACTTGCGATGTTTAATATAGCCTGCAAGAAGTATCTTGAAGAAAAGCCAAATAAGCGAATTTCTACACCAGATAAAATTACAGACCTGCAAGGGATACTTGACAACTATTCTGCTATGAATGCACAATATCCGGCACTTGGAGAGATTTGTGCGGATAATTATTATTTAAATGATGCAAGCTGGGCATCATCGCCAGATAAGCAACGAAGTTTTTATCTATGGCAAAAATATGATGAAGTATCAAGTGAGTGGAGTTTCCCTTACAAAATAATTTTTAATGCAAACCTCATCATTGAAACGCTTCCTACTTTAAATTTGGATGAAAAACTACAAGGAGATGCAGATATTTTGCATGGACAAGCTTTGTTTTTAAGATCATATTACCATTTAGCTGTAGCGCAACTTTTTGCACCTGTTTATAGTGTAAATACAGCTAAAGCGCTCGGCATCCCTTTAAAGTTAGTTACCAATGTAGAAGCAAAAAGTGTGAGAGCAAATGTTGGGGATACTTATCAGCAAATTTTAAATGATGCAATAAAGGCTTTGCCATTATTGCCTATCGTAGCAAAAGCAAAATATTTACCTTCAAAACCTGCTGGATATGCTTTGATATCAAGAATTAACCTTTTGATGGGTAATTATGACCAAAGCGCACTATATGCCGATTCTTGTCTTCAATTGTACAACTCTGTTTTAGATTATAATAAAATTTCTGCTACATCAGCAATTCCGTTTAGCCAATTTAATGATGAAGTATTGTATGATTGCCGTAGTGCTGTACCATCAATTTTAGCACAAACAAAGGCGAAAGTTGATGCGTCGTTATACGCAAGCTATTCTAATGATGATTTAAGAAAGGTTATCTTTTTTAAAAAGAATGCTGATAATACCTATGCATTCAAAGGAAATTATACAGGATTAAGTACGGCTGTGTTATTTAGTGGTATTGCACTCGACGAGGTATTGCTCAACAGAGCAGAATGTTTAATTCGAATGGGAAAATTAGCTGAGGGGGCAGCAGATTTAAACAGATTGTTGGCGCAAAGATTTAAAACTGGTTCTTATAAACCATTTATATTTTTAGACCAGGCACAAGCGTTGACCACCGTATTGTTGGAAAGAAGGAAGGAGTTGCTTTTCAGAAACTTAAGATGGGGAGATTTAAAACGTTTGAATTTGGATAGTGAGCGCGCCATTACGTTAAAAAGAACTATAAATGGGAACATTTATACACTCAGTCCAAACGATAAGCGATATGTTTTACCTATTGATAAAACTGTAATAATGCTAAGTGGGATGGAACAAAACCCATAAATAAAAGATATCGGCGATTTTAATCGCCGATATCTACACTTTTAGTTGCGCATAGCAATTTCAGATGAGGCCGGTGAATGAGCTTGTTGAGATAACCAAAGGTCATTCTTGATGTCGTTAAACTCTGATACATCTGGTTGTGACGAAATTCCATTATCCGTATCAAGATAAACACCACAAACATTTTGAATACCGGAACACGATTCTTCAGCACGTTCGTAATTGCTTGCTAACTTGATTTGGGATTCTGTGTAGGTGGTTAATTTATACTTGTAAAATGCGCCAAGTTTATGGCTTTCATTTTCTTTACCCGTTTGAGTAAATGCACTCATGCTTGTAATGCTAGCTACAGCAAGTAAAACAGTAGCCATCCCGAATGTTAATTTTTTTACATTCATAATTATTTGCTGCTTGTTTGCATTTGAAAAAGCAACTGAAAAAGTTTAAGGTTAATTAATAAGGATAAGGTGCCTTATCCTTTTAGCTAAGTTAGATTTGATTGTTTGTGTTTCTTTTGCTGTAGCCAAAGTTTGCTTTTCTGTAGGTGAAGATTAAAGAGCAAAGACTAAAGCTAAAGTAAACCATAAATTTAATGGTTCATTTTTCGTAGTCGGCTAAGTTTAGAGCCACTCATATTTAGAGAGGAGGCGATTGCTTCTGCTGAAATTAGATTGAATATTTTATTATAATTTTTTCTGAAATAAAGGTATCGATCTTCGTAGGTACTGGTGCAAATTAAAAATGTCCATTCCATATAATGGATTTGTTCATTTGCCACTATTTTCAAAATATTATTACAGAAATGAATGTGCTGGGTAATAATAGTTTGAAATTTATTAAATGAAATGCAGTTAAGTTTACATTCTTCTAATGCGACTATTTTTTCGATTAGGGGCTGATTATTAACCAGGCTATCTGTACAAAAAACAATCTGGTTTTCGAGCCAGAAGCGTGTTGCTATATTCTTTTCTTCCGAAGGCCTGTAAGCTGCTAACGAACCTGATTCTATGAAACAAAATTTGTGTGCGATTTTGCCCCGAGGGAAAAGTGTTTCACCCCGGTTTAGGTAAATGGTTTCTGTAGCATTGGTTATAAAAATTGTTGCTGCCGGTGATAGGGGGTGTAGTGCCGTTAAAAACTGGATGAAAGGAGTCATCTTAATTTAAATTGTATGTTTACAAGAGGCAGCAAAAAACGGATGTTCCTGCCTCTAAGAATTTATGCTGCTGTATGGTGGCACCGCCAAACTTCGCTAATTCATTAAATAATTTTCCAGGGAATTGATAAATTAATTAGTAGCTAATCTCTATGACTAGTACACCTTCTGCTTCATATTTATCGTGATAAGATGCAAGTTCATATACTTTGCTTACAGATCTAATTAATTTACTACCGTAACCAACAACAGGTTTAATTTCTGGTTTAAGGAGTTGAATCGATAATCTTTCCCGAATTGCGATAGCGGTTTGAGTGGAAAGTTGGTTGATTAGGTTTGGATTTAGCGATTTAAGGTGATTGATTTGCTGTTCATTAAGTTCGAAATGGTTATTCATCCAATCGATGAAATCGAAGTTAATTTGCTTAGCAGTTTCTGCCAATTGTAAATCTGTTTTTTTGTACAGTTCGGCTTGAAGACCTTCAAAGCCATTTGCTGATAATGGAAATTTTTGCATAATAAAGTTATTAAGGTTAATTGCCCAAAAGCGGACATAACCACAAACTTATTATGGGTTAATTGCTAATGTTTCCTTTCAGGAGGCCTTTTCTAACCAACGATACAAACATTTATAACGAGTGATATTTTCTGAACCTGTATTGAATGTTTTCCATTGTATTAAAGAATTATTTTAATTTTAGTAAAGTTTTTGATGCCTATGCAAAAGATTTCATCAGTTGAATTGGGAAATGGGCCCTATCCTAATTTTTATATCCGCTTGGTTATATGTTTAGTTATTGGTCATTTTATGGTTTCCTTTGGTGAACGTGAAAATATTTTTGAGTTGCTCCAGTTGAGTTATTATTATCCTGCATTAGGTTCGAGCTTTTTAATCACCACTATTATCTGCGAATTCATTCATTATTGTAACCAAAATTTAGATGCCAATTACTCTTGGCGAACGAAAACCAGAAAACGGCTTATTATGCAGATTTTGGTTTGTGGGATTATTGCTGTTGCATTGGCAGCCATTTTAGCCATGATATATTTTAAAGCGAATCATATTTCTATTACAGATACAAGCTATTTTAGATATGATTTTACTGTAATTATCTGCTTTGTTGCTATTTTAAATTTGTATTCTATTGTTGTTAATTTATATGAATTAAAAATTTTATCTCGGAAAAATTTATCGAATAAGTATCGTACGGGTGGGAAAAACATCATAGATACATCAATGCCCGCTATAATTTATAGTGTGAATCGGGTTTGTTTTGATTTAAAATTTGATGGCGAGAAACTTGGTACCTATAAATCGCTAAAAGAGGCTTTAGCATCACTTCCATCATCAGATTATTTTTTAGTAAATAGGTCGTTAATTGTACATCGACTTTGCATTAACGATTATGTGCCTAGTGATTCGAATACGCTAAAACTAAATATGAAAGATCCTTTTGAGGGTATGTCATATTATGTAAGTCAAAGAAATGCGGTTGCCTTTAAGCGGTGGTTTAATGGAAATGAAGAAATTGGTTAGGCTTAAATTGTGTGGAAGTATTGATTGAAATCGATTATTTGTAATGATTTTAGTTTGAACGCAAATGCAAACGTGACTCTTGTGCGCCACTGGTGTGCCAAGATTTGCAAGATGTGGCAAAGGACGCGATGATGGAAAAGATGGGGGAGAACCCTCTGCAATCTTCTTCAAAAAAGATAAATTTAGATTGCTGAAAAGTGGTGATTTCTGGTTATCTGAGACAACAGATTTGCCAGGGAAAGGTTGGGATGACAGGTGTTTTATTTACGAGAGATTTGAATGGTGGTAGAGATTGCTAATGGTACAAAACTATTGCTACATCAGAAGTATTGGCTGATGTTAATAGCCGAGTTAAATTTCCATACGCAAATAATTCATCTTCGAACGGTTTTAGAACAGCTAAAGGTCAATCCGTTATTGACATATCTTTATGAGTAAGCAATTTACTGCAAGCAGATGGGGGTATTTTAACAGATACTTTTTTGGTAAATTTCCATCTGATAATTTCCTGGTTTTAGCAGAAGTAGAACTGAAATAAGAAGACCTGATTTCGACTTTGGTAACATATATTAAGAATCTCTTTAAAAATATTTTAAGAGATTCTTAATGTATTTTTGAATAGTTATTTAGTATCGATATTGCTTTAAAATTTCTTTTTGAGCAGCTAGGCTATTGGCTTTATTTAATTACATTACTTTACAAGACAGAATTAGTATGGTGATATAACTTGCTCAAAAGGTAGTTTAATTTGAGCTTAATTGGCTGAAACAAGGTTTGAGCTCCCATTGTAGCTTAGTACTTTGCAACTAATAGTTATTGTGAGTGTAAAAAAATTATCCTCATCCGTAAAATATTCTAAAGATGAATTGTTGCCGTAAGTAAAAGCCAATCGATTTTTAATGTTGTTTAAGCCAGCGTTAAGACCATAATTAGGTTTAGTTAAACTAGTTTTGTTTCGGCTTGATATAATGAGCTCGTTTTTATTTACAAAAATATCAAGACTCGCACTATTGGCCGGGCTGGTTAGATTACCATGTTTAAACATATTTTCTAATACCGTAATAAGGATAAGTGGTATAATCTTTATTTTATTAATGTCTGTGGCATATGCTAAATTAATATAGGTATTCGTATTTGTTAATTTGTATAAAAGAATTAAGTTTTCGCATTGCTGGATTTCTTCTGCCAGGCTTATAAATTCGCCAGTATCTTCTGTTGAAGCTGCATAACGCATTATATCTGCTAGGTGTAGTATTGCTTCTGCATCTTTTGGCGAATGGTACTTAAATCTTTGGTATACAAACTCTAATGTATTAAATAATAGATGTGGATTAATTTGCGCTTTTAAAAAGGCATTTTTGGAAAGTGCCAGTTCTTTTTCCATTTTCTCCTTTTCGAGAAGTATTTTGAAACGTTGCTTATCAACCCTTTCTTTCTCTAATTTGATGCTAAGAAAACGGATTAGGAAATAATAGCCTGTTCCAAAAAATATAAAAAATAAGCATCTCCACAATACTGTTAAAACTTGTTGAAAAGGATTGCCAATGGCGTGGCTAATTACTTGTGTATATTTTATGAGCAAGGAATCCATGCCATAGATAAAACTCACATAAACCACCGTTTCAGAAATAATGAATAGCGGCAACTTCCAAAAAGCTTGCTTAGGGTTTTTGAATCCTTGTTGCAGCACATAAGCATGCAGATAAAAAATACAAATATTTACAGCGTAATGGATTGCATAATTACTGAAATTTCCAAATCTGCCATAAATTAATCCAATAATAACCGACTCCCAAAATATGAAAGCCGTCCAGGCGATTATATGTACCTGGTAATTTTTGAGCATTTTTTTTAACGTGGGAATTTTCCCAATTAAACTATCCATAAAGAAAATTATACCATCTGTGTAAACTATAATTCTTCAGCTGCGATTTGCTTCTACTTTTCGAAAAAAAAGAAAATTATGAAGACTAACAAGCTTATCAAAAGAACAGTTTTTACATTCAAAAAAAAATCACTAATCAGTTTATTTAAAACTGACCCTACCAGTACAGGAGCAACTTTAACGTCCACATCTAGTGTACCTGGTTTTGTAAAATAGCGCAATGCAAGCAGCTGCTATTTTTTGCGGCTGCTTATTATAACTCTTTCATTAAAAAATTCTTTAAACTCATTAAGATAAACATTGCCTACGGTAAAACTTATATGATTTGAAAGTGTAATTCTTTGCCCTTCTATGTGCAGGATATGTGGTATTGAAATAATATAAGCTCTGTGGAACTGAGCAAATTGTTTGCTTATGTTTAACTGTTCTCTTACATCTTTCAAACTTAAATATGCTATGATTACTTTTTTATCTGTATGAATTTTAACGTAATTATGAAAGCTTTCAAATGCAATAATATCTGTATATTTTATCATAATTGCACGGTAATCTTCTTCCTTATTTTTTACCAGAAAACTGTCTGTTTGCTCCAAACTATTTTCAAAAGCTTCGTTCTGATCTGCAAAAAGACGATTAACTGTAACTAAGAATTTAGCGTAGCTATATGGCTTTGGCAAGAAAGCATCGCCTTCAGCTTCATACGCTTCGAAGGCATATTCTTTATGCGCAGAAGTAAATATTAGCTTTTTTGATTTCCCCTTTAGTGCTTGTGCAAGCTCAATACCCGAAATTTGCGGCATATTTATATCCATAAATATAAGATCTACAGGCTCTTCCCTAGATAATTCCTTTAAAGCCAATACCGGATCGGTAAAAGATTTAACAAGCCTCATATTTGGAGTTTCCAAGATATACTTTTCCAGTCCTTCTAGAGAAGTCAATTGATCATCTATGGCAATACATCTTATCATTTAATTATTTAGTGGAAGATTAATTTCATCACGAAATTACACCTTTTCGTAACGAAAACCGAAGCCTTTATAACGAATTTAAAAACTATAGCTACTAAAAGCATCCGGACTTGTAATTTTGAAGCTTTGATTATTAAAGTTTATGTTGATAAATGCTAATCGGATTGTTATTATCCATAAACCAAATTTTATATTTCAATAAAAATTGTTGAAAGATTCGATTTATCAGGCTTTATACCTATTGCAGCAAAACCGGAATCTAAACAGCTATTTTGATGCTATAAATTTTCATATCATAACGAAAAACCACCTGTTTATAACGCAAAACAACCGTTCTATGTAATCGCTGTAATATTTGTACAAAATGCTTTCTAAATTTGATTTTTAACATGCAGTAATTAATGTTTGGTTTTGTAATTTTTTCATCTAAATGCGCTCTCTAATTCGCAGATTTAATTAGAAAGATGAATAAGGCAGAGGATTTTTTTTTGGTATTACAGGTACAGGTAAATATAGCGGAGCAGCTAAGGAATGAGTTTGACCAGTTTTGGCGAACTGATGTGGGCAGCAGGAGCGAAGCTACTATAACTTATCTCATCAGGCACACGGCTTTGCTTTCTTCTTTTGAGAATTTGCTGTTTATGTTTTGCTCCCGCGAGGTTTGGACTTATGGTGGGATGGGTGCTAAAGCTTTGAAAAAGGGATTTGACGGCCCAATTTATTTATTATCTAATGGGGATGCCATAGATAAGATGAGAATGCTTTGTGGTCAGTTTGAGAAAGAAGTAAAGGATATTTTAGGCCTTTTTAGCTTGCCGGCAGAACTGGATTTTCTAGAAAACGAAATAAACCATATCAAGAAGGTTAACGCTCTCGCTCTCAACAATTTTGAAACAATTCACCGTGATTTTGTTTATGATGGTTTATAATTAATTTCTAATCATCTGTAAACATAAAATAATTAATAGCCATTTTACTTGTAAGGAATTGAAAAAATTAACGCTCTTGTTTTTGTTCCTAATGAATTTATGTTAAAAAATCAATTAGTATTTTTGTATGAATAGGTGTGAAATGATTAAACATAAAATTAACCACAGAAACTTTTTGTTTTAATGGTTAGGGCATCATAAATTTCTTTTGCTAAATCATTTTCTGTCATTTTAGTAATAATTGCATATACCGGGTTAATGATAATCGATACTAAATTTAAATTATCAGATTTGATTTTAAGCGATTTATGATCTGAACTGAGATGGGTTTCAACATCAAACATGTTAACAGAAATGACTTCCATTGCATTAAGATAGTTAAGTGCCGTTTTATTAAATGGGATGTATATATATTCTTTTATAAGCATAAATTAGACAACATAGAATTTTAAAAATAGTTTCGGAAAATGGAATCTATTTCTAAGCTTAAAATAGGAATCAGTATCTAATTTATGTTTAAAGAAGAATTTCCAACAGAATTTCAAATTTATATGTTGTTCAAACTGATATTAACTTAACTGAGCTGCGGGTTTTGCTTTATCCAGGTGTTTATGTTGATAAGAAAGCCTCTTAAATTGGCGCTGTATAAAATACCTCCAGAACAATACAATTAAATCCAAGCCGGTTTAATAAGGAAACAACAATATCGTTAACATCTTCAGATGAATCAATTCTTAAAATTTTATCACAATCTGAAAGGTCTATGTTCCAGCTTAAATCGGGAACCTGATGATTTAAATTTGATATAAGTTGATTCAAATCTATTTCTGAATGCACATTTGTTTTAAATACGGATATCATAAGTTCAGTTTTTAATTTCTGGAAATCATATTGCAGGAATTGAGTTTTTTGAGGTAGACGAATGAATAGAGAGATTACTTTAATATTTTTTAAAAAAAATAGATTTTCTTTTGTGCGTTCTGCCCGATTTAGAATAGATATTAAACTTTCGGTGTTTAATCTGGTCAAATTAATACACAAAGTATAAAACTTGATTTATTGTTTAATTAAAACATTTAGGTTATGAAAAGAATAGTTTATGTTATGCTATTATTTATAATGGCAATTAATTTTACTGGATGTGTAGTTAGAACAAGAGCACCGAAGGCACATTGGGTACCTGGACATTACAATGTTGGTCCTTATGGCGGCAGACATTGGGTTGCAGGACACTACCGCTAAACTGAGATTTGAATTGTTGCCATTGGTAGCATCCGATGGCAGCATTTACGTTTTATATTCTAAGCGTTTGCTTCTACGATTAGCTTTAAAGCTTTTAAACGCCAAATAAGCGGTTGGTTAACGCGACTAGTTGGATCAATTTTTAGTGGTGTGAAATGGCTTTCTAAAAAATGTTCGTAATTATTAATTATCGTTGCCTGATTTAGGTAGATAGGAGTGGCCTGTTTTTCGGCGTTCTTAAAAAATTCTTCAAGTTTATTTACTTCTTCTATCGTCATAATTCAAATTTAGTAAAAAGCAAGGCATATTACAGATTTGCTTTATAACTTTCGTTTAGTTTCCTGAAGCTCAGTAATATCATTTTTCGGTATAATTTTTAATGCATCAATTAGCCAAATTTTCATATTTATATTCAAAATAATAATTACCAGAACCAACCATTTCTTTTTTATTGTTTTTTGGAAGTAGGATAGTAGCACTTGTATTTGATGGAATAGTTATATCAAGTTTAAAAATGCCATTGTTTAACGTCCATGATGATTTTATTTTTCCATAACTTGTTTCAAGTTCAGCATCTGCGCTAGTTAATCCACCGCCGGGCTTAGGTGAAATTATGATGGCCTTATATCCCGGCTGTTCTGCAACTACATTAATTCCTGCTATGTTTTTATACATCCAATCGCCAATTGCGCCATAAGCATAATGATTGTAAGAATTCATATTAGGTGTTTGAAAACTACCATCTGGTTTTATACCATCCCATCGCTCCCAAATGGTTGTTGCACCCATTTTAACCGGATATAGCCATGAAGGATATTTTTCTTGCATTAGCAAATCATAAGCTATATTTTCGAACCCAAAACGGCTTAGCACATGGCATAAATAAGGCGTTCCTAAAAAGCCTGTTGTAAGGTGGTTGCCATAACTTTTTACGTTTTGAACCAATCTTTCTGCAGCCTGCAGCCTTAAATTTTGAGGAAGCATATCAAATTGTAGCGCAAGTACATAAGCAGTTTGCGTATTAGAAACAAGTTTTCCGTTTGGTGTCATATATTCTTTTAAGTAAGCTGTTTTAATGCGTTCTTGCAATGCCTCGTATAATTTAGCATCTTCATTTTTATTTAAAACCTTCGCTGAATTTATTAGCAGTTGTACAGAATGTGAGTAAAAAGTTTGTGCAATCATATACTTATCTGTAACTGCTGCACGGCCATCGTTATCATCATCGGGGCGATAGAAAAGCCAATCTCCAAAATGGAAGCCGCTATTCCATAAATCATTTTTTGCAACTGATGAAACATAATCAACCCATTTTTTCATACTTTCATATTGTGCTTCTAAAATACCTTTATCACCATATAAAACATACATGTCCCAGGGTATTATCGTTGCAACATCTGCCCAGCCGGCAGAACCATTAGCACCTTCATTAAGTACATTAGGCACTACATAAGGTATACTTCCATTGGGTAACTGATCTGCTTTTACATCCTTCAGCCATTTTGTAAAAAAACCAGAAACGTCCATGTTGTAAGCCGCAGTTTTTGAAAATGCCTGTGCATCACCTGTCCAGCCCAATCGCTCATCCCGTTGCGGGCAATCAGTAGGTACATCAACAAAATTGCCTTTTTGTCCCCATTCAATATTATGCTGTAGCTGATTTAAAAGTGGATTAGAGGTGCTAAACTTCCCTGTTACTTTCATATCCGAGTAAATCGCAACGGCTTTAAAGTTTTCTAAATTAATTGTTCCCGGATAACCTTCTACCTTTATATATCTAAATCCCTGAAAGGTAAAATGTGGTTCAAAAACCTGCTCATCGCTACCTTTCAAAATATAATTATTTTGCTGTTTGGCACTGCGTAAATTACTTGTGTAAAAATTACCTGCTTTATCCAAAACCTCGCTATGGCTTATTGTAATTTTAGTGCCCGATCGTCCTTTTGCTTTCAATATTACCCAACCAACAAGGTTTTGTCCAAAATCGATAATGGTTTCGTCTTTGGGTGTTTTAATAATTTTTATCGCTTTAAATTCCTCATGTTTTTTTACTGCAGGTCCGCTCATGCCAATTAGTTTTTCAGTTCCTTTATCTAAAATTCTTACTGCTTTCCACGAGCTATTTTCCTGATAACCAGCAGTTGTCCATCCTGGCAGTTCGAGCCTTGCATCGTAAGTTTCTCCATCATAAATACTCGATGCCAAAATAGGTCCATTATTGCTTTTCCAGCTTTCATCCGAACTAATAATTTCTTTTTCCCCATCTGTATACTCAATTTCGAGCTGTAGTAATAACGCTCTGGTATCTCCGTAAAATTTATTCTGATTATCAAATCCTATTCTACCTTTGTACCAGCCATCCCCGAGTGAAATGCCAATCGCATTTGCCCCATTTTTTATTGAGCCAGTAATATCATAAACCTGATATTGAAGATGATTTTTATAACTTGTCCAGCCGGGTGATAGATATTCATTCCCCAACCGCTTACCATTAATATTTGCTTCATATAAACCTTTAGCAGTAATGTATATCATTGCCGACTTAATTTTTTTATTGAGGTTAAACTCTTTTCTAAACAGAGGGCTAATTAAAGAAGTATCCTGATTTGGGGTGCAAATCCACTTCGCGGTCCAATCTGCCACACCCAAGCCTGTTTGAAAATACTGAATTGCTGACCAAGGAGAGGTGTTTCCATGATTATCTTTTACTTTAACTTGCCAATAATATTTAGTTTTAGACAAAAGGGCCGGACCTTCATAAGCTGTAAGCACAGAATGGTCATTTTTTTTAGCAATTTTTACTGAATTTCTATCTGTAATTAAAGGATTATTGCTAATTCTAATTTCATAGCTGGTTTGCATTGTATTTTGCAAATCGGAGTTGATTTTCCAACTAAACCGTAAGTGGGAATTATCGACACTGAGTGGATTTATTTGATGCTCTACCGTTAAATTATTAACAGAAAGTTTTTGAGCGAATGTATCCATATTGAAAATTATTATCATGAAAAACACTACTAATAAAAATGGGTTATTGATTAGCTTGCTCATAACGATTTTATTTGTTGGTTTATAAAAGTTTAAATTACTTTACTAAAACGATTTATCGAAATATTATAATGAAACTATTAAAAAAGTTACTTTAGTTTAAAGGAATATTAGCGCTAGTATTTTTTATATCCGAACATCTTTTAGTTAGAATGATGTGAAGGAAAATTGCATTAGTTAATTTGGTAATTAAGGTTCAGCTTTTACTTTTGCCGATGGAAAGCGGGTAAAGTGGACGAATGTGGAAGTCTTGAAAACTGTTGACTGTAATATGTCGGGGGGGATCGAATCCACCGCTTTCCGCTATATTCTTAGAAAGGCTATTAGTTTATCCTTTTTATTAAGTAGTCGCATTTATTTTTTCTGCTGCAAATTGAATATCTTCTTCAGATGCTTCCGAAACATTATTAAGCTTTTCTATTTGAGGATTATAATGCAAGTTAACACACATCGGAAAATGATCTGAACCACAACTTTTTAATCTTTGTATAGAATTTAAAGAAAAATCCGGTGAACAGAAAATATGATCGAGTGGAAAGCGAAGGAAGAAATATTTAGCGTTGAAGCTATTAAAAAAACCTCTTCCACGTCTTGGATCGAGCAAACCACTTATTTTGCCAAAAAGTTCAGTTGTATAACTCCATGCCACATCATTTAAATCGCCCATTACAACAACAGGAAGCTTGCTGTTTTTTGCTTTTTTAGCTACCAACAATATTTCCTTATCACGCTCGGTAGATCTTGGGTTTTCTTGAGGTACAGGAGGCTGCGGGTGAAGGCAGAAAAGTTTAACCATTTGGCCTGATTTTAACTTAACTTCTGTTTCTATTGATGGAATATCTTGCTCCACTAAATATTTTACAGTTCCGCCATTAAATTCAAGTTTAGAATATAATAGCATTCCATAGGTGTTTTCTAATGGGATTTTTATCTGATAAGGGTACTGACCTTCGAGCGAATCCATTTGTTTTTGCCACCAAATATTAGTTTCTACCAGCAATATTACATCTGGATTACAACTTGAAATTAATTTGTGATAATCATCCGATTTTTTGTTTTCCTGGTAAACATTAGCAATGAGCAGTTTAAGGCTGTTAGAATCTGTCGGTAATTTACTGCTCACAATCTGCTTTCTTCCTAATGGAGTAAAAGGAAGTACTAGGTAAATGAGGTAAACTAAATTAAGCAACAGTGCAATAAAAACTAGTATATCTGATAGCTTTTCCGGGTTTAAAAAAAACGTTAAACAAAATAAAAGTGCACCATTCAAAATCAATTTTTGGATTCTCGGGTATTCGAAAACCCTGAAAATCCAGAAATCATGCCGAATGAATGGAATAATTGTAGCGCATATTATAAAGATGCTTAAGTAAACAAATATATCTTGTATCAAACCCTTAAATTTATATAACTGTGTGCTAATTTTTTTCAGAAAGAGCAGGTTTTTTTCTTCTTAGGCGTTTAATTTGCCCCATGTGCTCAGTTGGTATAGTATCTCCAAGTAGCTTACCCCAAGGTTTTAACCCTTCAATTCGATCAAAAATTATCTTTAATACTGCAATAAACGGAATGGATAAAAACATACCTGGAACGCCCCAAAGCGCAGCGCCCAAGAGCACAATAACGATGGATATTAACGCATTTATTTGCACTTTAGAAGACACAATTCGCGGTACAAGAATGTTATTATCAATAAATTGTATCAATGCATAAGCGCCAACAATAAGCAGCTGTGTGGTAAAACCATCTGTTGTTAAAGTGGCCATAAGTACAGGAAGTAATATTGCAATAATTCCCCCGATGTATGGTAGCAGATTTAAAATAGCTCCAATTACACCAATTAAAATTGCATTTTGTACACCTAAAATTAATAGTGCACATGAATTCATAACGGCAACTATTGACGTTTCAATCAACAAGCCAATGATGTAACTTTGGATTGCAGATTTGGTCTCTGATAAAATTTCACCAACCTTTTTCTGGTTTTCTTCAGAAAAAACCTCATACAGGAAATTCAGTATTAAGGTTTTATAAAACATGATTAGAAAAGTATAAACAGGAATTAAAAATATAACACTTAATACCCCAAGTACGCCACTTAAAGTTTGTCCAATCATCGCTTTGCTACCTTTAGCGGCATCATTAAGTATTTCTACCTGCTTTTGAGTGGTTATGCCAAATGTTTCATGAAGCCATTTTTGTCCAATAATCAGCAATTCTGAAAACTTTTGTTTCATTTGATCAAGGTTATCGAAGAAATGTGCGATTTGTGAAGAAAGAAAATACATTAGTCCGAACAGAATTAATACTGCTATTATCATGGTTAGTAGTATGCTCAAAACCTTTGGCATTTTTCTACCGAGGCGGTTGGCTAATGGATTTAGTAAGATTGCAATAAGTGTTGCAAATGCAAGCGGAACCAGTACATCCCGAAGTACATTCAGTATAAATACAATTATAACAAGGCCTAAAAGTATAATCGGCGCCTTAATGTAGAATGGGAAATTTTTAACCATGGTTATTTAAATGATTATGTTTAACAATAAATATAAATAAATGTTTAACTATATACCCTCTTAAATTAATTTGCAATTAACAAATCAATAAGATACTTTTGAAATCTGGAAAAACGTAATAGAGGATAGCTTGCTATCGTATTAAGCGACTTTTTCCTTAACCTTTTTATAATGAGTTAGGGAGAATTAAAGCGTAACTAATACATCTCTTTATTCGTTAATCTAATTTAAAATTGTGGATTACAGGAATCAAAACATTTTCATGATCTTTTGAGTAATTGATTGTTTTGTGCACTAACCCCACGCCATTTAGCCTATCGTTTTGTTACGATAGGCTTTTTTATTTTCACTTAAGGTAATGACTTTTGTCAACTTGTTTTTTCTAACAATCGTTAATGCCATGCTTAACGCAAAAAACTTTGTTGCTATTTTTATTTTATCTAAGTTCTCCAATATGAAAGCAATAATTGAAAAGCAAAAGATAAGATCTTTTTTAAGAAAGATGGATCTGGAATGGCCGGGTAAAATCGAGCGTGTAAGCTTTAAATCAGAAGATTTGGTGTTTGTTCATTTACAGGATGATATTCCTCCTGTAGAATTTGCCGAGAGTTTATTGCCTAAAGTTAATGTATTTGTCGATTTCTCTACACCACTAAAAATATGTTTTTTAAATACAGATGGAGAAGGCAGCAGCAGTTTAGTTTTTAACTGGGTAGCATAATTTTATATTTTATTAATTTCGGGTGAATGCTATTTAGCAGTTGCTCGCTCTTTTTTTAAGCACTGTTTAAGTTAGTGTAATCAATTCCTCCTGCCTACGGCTTAATATGATTACATTAGGAGAAAACCATATTTTTATGAAAATTGCTGTATTCAGTACTTGTTCTTACGATAAAGATTTTCTTGAACTTTTAAATACAGGGCATGAATTATCTTATTTTACGGAAACCCTCAACCTGCAAAATGTTTTACTTACAAAAGGATTCGATGCGCTGTGTATTTTTGTGAATGATAAAGCAGACGCTGAAATATTACCAAAACTAGCTGAAAATGGTATAAAGTTAATATTGCTTCGTTGTGCAGGTTTTAATAATGTTAATCTGGAGGTGGCAGGAGAACTTGGAATTAAAGTACTTCACGTTCCTGCATATTCGCCAGAAGCTGTGGCAGAACATGCTATGGCAATGATATTAACATTAAATCGCAAAATACACAAAGCTTATAACCGGGTTCGTGAAGGAAACTTTTCATTGGAAAACCTAATGGGATTTAACATGCTTGGGTGTAAGGTTGCCTTGATAGGTACTGGAAATATTGGCAAAGCTTTTTATCGGATTCTAAAGGGATTTGGTTGCCAGGTTTCAGCTTTCGATCCCTCACCTGATGCAGAACTTCAATCGGAAGGCTTAAAATATGAAAACTTAAAAGATGTGTTAAATGATGCAGAAATCGTTTCATTGCATTGTCCTTTAAACGAAGATACCTTCCATATGATTAATGCAATAACTTTAAAACTCTTTAAAAAAGGCGCAATGCTTATCAATACCAGCAGAGGTGGTTTAATTGCAACGGCTGATGTAATTGATGCATTAAAATCCGGTCAGCTAGGTTATCTTGGACTTGATGTTTATGAGCAGGAAAGTAAACTTTTCTTTAAGGATTTATCTGCCAACATTATACAGGATGATCTTATTTCGAGGTTAATTTCGTTTCCAAATGTATTAATTACTGCCCACCAGGGTTTTTTTACAAAGGAAGCAATGTCTCAAATTGCAGCAGTTACATTTTCTAATGCAGATAATTTTTGTAAAGGACTTCCAATGAATAATGAATTATTGAATTAACGTAAGTCTTTGGTTATAAAAACAATAGCTTTAGAGAATATTAGTTGATTTTTTCTTGCTTGGGTCCCATTTTTTGTTAAAAAATGTGAAATGTGAACAAAATTTGCATTAAAGTTGTATGATTAGTAAGTAATTTTTTTAGTTTTGTGTTTATGGAACAACGCAAATCCGATCTAAAAGACTTTTTAAAGAAGGTAAAAGAATTACGTGGTTTTGGAGATATGAATTCTTATCAGGTTGTTAGAGATTTCAAGTATCTGGCGGAAGATGAGCCTGATGAGAAATTAGATGTAATTATAGAAGACCTCTCAAATCCTCAAACTTATAAAATCGGTAAAGAAAAACTTATTAAAAAAGTAGAACATAAATTAAAAGATTTATAACAAGGCTTTAATAAATTATTTTCTTCTTTTTCTTAAGTATTCAAAACTTACCCTCCTAAAGCTAAATCTCAGGATTTATTTATCGATACTGATGCTAGATGGTATTGGAGCCTTTGCCATTCAAGAACATTCAAAACCTTTTTCTGATCTATTTTCCTCCAGGTATCACCTTTATTTAAATAAATTTGAACTGTTGAAGGAAACGCCTGTGTAGAGTTTTTTACTGTACCATATTTCTTATTATTCAACAATTGAAATAAAGCGTAAATCTTAAAATATTTTTCACCAATTTGGCGATTTATTATTCCAGATAATAAAGTTTTTGTGATGGATGCTTTCTGTAGTTTGCTTTTTCCTCTAAATTTTGCGTTCCATTCATCAGGAGATTTAGGTATACAAATAATTTTAGCTGAACCTAGCTTTAGGTCGTTGTAAATTAACATTGGTACATTGCTAATGTATTTTCCTTCCTTTCCAGATTGAAGAAAACCGAGCCATGAAGCGGTGATTTTGTTTGGATTACTAAATAAATCTTTTTCTTTTATTACTGCACTTTTTGGTGGCTCAAATAATAGCAAACAGATGCTTAAGGATAAAAGTGGGATGTTCATTCAGTTAGAAATTTTGAGCGGATTATAACGCAATATAGGGCGTTGAAATACGTTTTGCGTTATCCGATTTCCAAAATGACATTTCATAAATTATTGCGTATGATTTGTCAGTTTACGTGCAGTTGACAGATCACTTACACTAATTTTTTTTTTGGTTGTATCTGTAGGCTTTTAACTCATTTAATAACTTAATAGAAAATACAATTATGTATATATTAAAGATTTAAATAGCCAATTATTTCAAACCGTTAGATGCTGCAGAATAGCAGTTACCCTTGGCGAAGTAATTTTTACTGTATGCGGTTTGTGCAAAGGAATTGCCATAAAATCACCCGGAAACATATTAAATTCCTCGTTATCGATTGTACAAACGCATGTTCCTTCGAGAATTAAAAAACTTTCTAACTCATTTTCATGTATTTCTTCCTCAATATCAATTTCTGATATAACCAGCATTTGCATCGTTTTCTCAGAGGAGGTTAACAGATGGGTGAATTTATCTTGAATGAGATCTTTTGGCATCAATTCTTTCAAAGAATTTAACCAAATTTTATAATTAGAGTTTGCTTCAATTAACGGAAGATTTTTTAAATCAAGGTTTAACTGTTTATTAATTTCAAAAAATAGAGAATCCATTTTTCTATCAATTTCAGAACTCGTTAGTAAAGAGTTTTCCATCGCATGTTTTTCCAAAAAGATTTCGATTTTATCTATTTCTTCTTTGATTTCAGGGTAAATTAAGCGCAGTTTTTCAACTTCGCATATTTCGTCTACTTCCAAAAGATTTAGCACGTAAAGTTCAAGTAATCCGCTTTCAATAATCTCAACAACACTTTTCATTTAATTACTGCTTAATTATTTTTTCAGTATGACTATCAAACCTAATTTATTGGCTTGTAGTGATATCTAATCAGTGATGAATATAATCCGATAAGGCGAATATATTCATTTAAGTTGTATTTATTTTGTTGTTAAAATATTTAATGGAGCATTTATGCAACAAGTTCTATGTGTTAATATTCAGTTCTATATTTTTAAAGTTTGTATTAAACTTTCTTTTTAGATTTTTTTGCTTCTGAATTTTCTCCCGTAAGTAAACCGGCCAATAGTTCAAACTTTTCTGGATGTTGGTTATATTCTTCTTCTATAGTTTGCCATTGCTGAAGATCTGCTTTTGCATTTTCTACTTCTGCTTTTAAAAATTCTATTTTGTTTTGCAATAACTTGCTTATGTTTTGATTTGCCATAAGGCAAAAATAAAAGCTTCTTTCTTTATTAATGACACCTTTTTCTTGTAAAAATATAAGTGCTTCTTTTTCAGTCTCTAAAAAAAAATGAATGTATCTTTCTTTCTGTTTGTTTGTAACGAAATTTTATCAAACAAAATCAAATACAACTTGTCTTTTTCATTATATAAATAAAAAATGATGAATACATTGGATTTTTCGAGCTATATACAACCGTCGAAGCGATTTAAAGAAACTACTAATTCGCAAATTGTTCAAGAAAATATACCTGATTTAATGCAAAAAAGGGAATTTTTATTAAAGGGTCTTTTAGAGCATTTGAATAAAGTAACTGATTCATTTGAGTAATTTATATCTATAAGCAGATAAAGCATGATGTATGTTATTTACAGTGCCTAAATAATGGATAATGACTAGCCTGTTTTTAATAAATTAACTTTAATTTCAGGAAATTTATTTTCAAGCCAATCGGCCATAAATTTAGCTCCCCATTTTTCGCTGGCAATGTGACCAAGTGCAATTAACGAAAGTTTTTTTTCCGCTGTTTCTTGCATCTCTAACATATTCTGCAGTTTCCCATTCAGATATTTAGATGGTTACCAACACATCTGGCTTAAATCCTCCAATAGCTTCAATTTGACTTTTTCCACCTGCTGCTCCAACCATAAGTAATTTTCTTCGTTTAAATATGAGCCTGTTTAAAATTTATCTAATAATTTGTTTATGCTTCTTTTCGGCTGCAACATCGTTAAATATTTCAAGATAGGCTGGCTATCTCTGCAACATTTGCCTTGTTTCGCTCAAAAAATAAGCTACAACATTTTCACAATATTAATTTAAACAGGCTCTATGTTTTTATCTGTTTTATTTTTCATAGGAGTCTATAAAAATGAATTCCATATTAAATAATATTTATTTCAGCATTATTAAATTAATCAATTTTAACTTATAATACTGAATTTTTTAATTGTTGTTTTTAATAATCTCTTTCGCCCGAAAAAGATTATCTGTTGATTGCAAAATTTTATCTTTCAGTTTTGGATTATAATTAGGATGATTATTTAAAAAATCTGTAACAACTTTTTCAGCTTCTGGTGTTTGATAGTTGCCAAATATTGCTGATAGCCATGATTGAGGGAAAAATATATCTCCTGTTTTCTGTATCTCCGTTAAAAGTGTAAGGCTTTCGGGCAAATATTTAATGGATTTAGTTTGCCTTAGCGGATGATGCAGGTAAGAAAGTGCTGTTGTTACAAAAGCTTCTTTCTGACGGTTTTTTCTTTCTCTCAAACTATAGAAAAAGCTATCTCTTTCTGCCTGAACGGAAGAAAGTGCGGGCATTAAAAATACCAAACGGTTTTTACGATCGATATTTGTAATTCTTTGCAGTTGTTGTTTTAAAACATTTTTTGCTGTATCAGATTTCAAGGCGATTGATAATGCGAGTCCTGTGTAATCATCATCAATTAATTTTATGCCTGCTGGCGGATTTTGATTTTGCCAAATGGTGTAAATATTATTTGCTGCTTCGGTAGTTAAATAGATGTTTTGATACGTACTGAAAAGGATTTTCTTATTATTTGCCCTGGTTTGCTGCTCAATTGATTGCCATAATGCTTTTTCAAGATTTGGAGCCATTGCTAAACGATTTTTTGGTGTTGTAAAAGTCCAGTATAAACTGCTGATGTAACCTGTTATTAGCCTTAAGTTCATTTCATTCTTTTCTATGGTTAAACCTTTGGTTAGTAATAGTAAAAGTTCTTCAGCGTTTAAATATTTGCCTGCAAGTGTATTTTCATAAGCATTTATATAGGCAGAAGCTCGTTCCAAAGGATTTTCTAATAGAAAAACACTTTCCAACATCAATTGCTCTATCGGAAATAATCCGTAACCTGCACCATCTGCGTTAAACAAAATAAATTCAGGCTTTTCTAAATTTTTGGCTTCGTTTAAAACTGTAGAAGCATTCTTAATGTTAACGGATATGGTTTTATTATGATTTGGGTAGAATAGTTTAACGCTAAATGCTTGCGGCCACACTCTTGGATTCCCTCTTTCTGGTTTTTGAGAGATGCTGAAATTGCTAATTTTATTTCCGCTATAGCTAATTTTAGATTCAAATACCGGTCTGCCAGGTTGATTTACCCAAACCTTATTCCATTGATATAAATCTGTTTCAGTGTATTTGCTTAAAATGGCAATTAAATCGTTCCAATCGGCATTGCTGTATCCAAACTTTTTTAAATATTCACGAATTCCTTTTTGAAAGTTTTCTTTTCCCATAAGTTGTTCCAATTGCTTCATCATAATTGGAGCTTTGTGGTAAATAATATTGCCATACATGGAGCCTGCATCCTGTAAATTATCCAACTGTTGCCGAATCGGATTTGAGCCTTCGGTTCTATCAATACTGTATGCAGCAGGGTAGTGGTCTAGAAGGAATTTAAGATCGAAAGTATTTTTTCCCATCAATTTCTCAGTCACCTTATCAGCCATAAAATTGGCAAAAACTTCTTTCATCCAAACGTCGTTAAACCATTTCATAGTTACCAAATCTCCAAACCACATGTGAGCGGTTTCGTGTGAGATTAAATTTGAGCGGGAAATAAATTGGTCGCGAGTTGCGCCTTCATCCAAAAATAAAGCCGAAGATTTGTATTGCACTTCACCTGGATGCTCCATTCCACCAAACTGAAAATCTGGAATGGCCATGAAACCTACTTTTTGAAAAGGGAAGGGAATGCTGGTCCATTTTTCTAAAAAATCGATGGCATCTTTATGTGCGATAAAAACCGAATCCACACTAAGACTTATCTTTTTTGTATCCGTTTCGCGATGAAGAAATTCCATAGAACGGTTGCCTAATTTTTTTTTTAGTGTATTGAATTTACCAGCTGCAAAAGAGAAAAGATAAGTTGATAATTTATTTGAATTAGCGAAATGATAAGTTGTATTTGTGGCACTAACAACAGAATCTTTTTTTATTCCGTTGGCTAAAACTTTCCAATCTTTCGGCACGGTTAAAGTAAGTTCGAATATTGCTTTAAGATCTGGTTGATCGAAACATGGAAAAACTGTTCTGGCATGATCTGGAACAAAAAGCGCATACAGATAATCGGTATTTCGATTTAGCGATTCATTACCTGCAATAAATTGTATTTCGATTTTATTTAAACCCTTTAAAAGATTTTTTTTATCAAAAAGTAAGTGTTCATTCTGAAGGTTCACTAAAATTACTTTTCCATTAACTGAAATACTTTTTATGTTCCTAGCATCCTGTTTAAAGTCTAATTGGAGTATTGATGGCAAATCTTTTAACTCAAAATTAATTTCCTCAGCAGCTACAATTTCTGACCCTTTATCAGCAGGGATATTAAAATTGAATTTGTAAAAGATATTATCGATAATCGCTTTGCGTGACTTTGCCAAAGAAAAAGATACACCCGTTTCTATTGGTGGTTTTAGGGTGCTTTGAGCAAATAAACCAGAATTAAGAAGCATTAATAAGAAAATAATTTTTAGTGAAGATTTCATTATAGCTTAATAATTTAACGTAAAGTGCAGATTTTATTTTGTAGTAATTAATAAATAGATATGGAAATATAGCTTTAAAGCCTGAATATATAAAATTGGATTCTTTTTACAGCTAGGTAAGTATTCAACAACTCGTACATTACACTTTATCGTTGCAGAAAGTCTGTATTGCATGTAATACTTAATTATTTTAAAGATTTCCCATAAAATAGAAATAGTGATATGTTAAATTTTATTTTGCTAATCAACAGTCATTTACCTTTACCGCTTTAAAATTCTGTTTCAAATATTTGCATGCTAAAAATATTAGTATAATTTTGCGTTTGTTTCAACAAACAATTAGCTCTTTTTGTTGTGTGTGAAGGATTAATTTGAATATATTTTTATGACGGTTACGGTACTTGCTATTACAGAAACTGATTTTGTTCCTGATGTTTCACTTTCCAGAATCATGAATGAACGTTTAAAACGGGCCGCGGCTGAGTTGCAGGATATCCATTTACAGCCAATGCTCGCCGTTGGACAGCGTAACGATGATTTAGTGGTGTATATTAGCTATAACCCGAAATATACCATCAGGTTTCGCGTTGTTAACGATGTGCCACAGGATGTTGAAAATTTCGTTGCCAATACTTGCGGTAATCTGGGCTACATAAAATGGAAAACCAACGTTGTGAACATTTTTAAAGGAAATGATTAGTGGCGAAAATCAACATATTATAAACGATAGCTTAATCTCGCAGCAAGCTGAATTAAATTTACCTCCGCTTTGGGTACCAGAAAAATACCATAAAGAAAGCATTTGGCATAGAAACTGGAAAAAGGCTTTCCCGGAAAGTTACCGGGAAAAAAGTTTTTGTTGTGAAAAAACAGGGGAGCTGCATAGGGCAGATGTTTTTACGCCCTGCCTAACTGCAATAGAATTCCAAAATTCACCTATTAGTTTAGCAGAAATGCAAAGCAGAGAAGCCTTTTATCCAAATATGATTTGGATACTTAATGGCAAAAAATTTAAAGGTTTCAAAATATTAAAGAACTTGCCGCATCCTGATGATTTAAAATTAGTTGACTACGAATTTTGCAACAGCGACCATTTATCTATGGTTCGCAAAGCTGACGTTTTAGCTGGATTTATAAAACCCAAAGTTTTAAACTTTTATCATCCTGAAATAAAATGCGTAGCCATATCCTCTAACTTTTATCATTTCTGTTGGAAAAAACCACATGCCGTTTGGTTTTCTGCCAAAGCGCCAATAATAGTCGATTTGGGTGGGTATTTTCTTTATAAAATGCGAATTAGAAAACAACTTTCAGGCGATTTCCCTTACCTAGAAATGATAAACCGAAAAACTTTTATTGAAAAATATTTGTGCTTTGGATGAAATGAGCAACAACAATTGGGTAATATTTCCTTCCAACTGTTTCCTAACCGTCATTTGTTACCATATAAGCTTCGATTGAATTTTTAAAGGATATTTTTGTGCTTTAGTTTTTAATTAACACATTGTTATGCCTGTTAGCAACTTAAAAAATATACCATATTCCGTTCTCGATCTTGCTACTGTTTTAGATGGACACACACCATCCGATACTTTTAAAACCAGTTTGGAAATTGCACAACAATCTGAAGTTTTGGGTTATAAGCGATATTGGTTTGCAGAGCACCATAACATGGCTGGAGTTGCAAGTTCGGCACCTTCAGTGCTTATCGGTTTTATTGCTGGAGGCACAAAAACCATACGTGTTGGTTCTGGTGGTATTATGTTGCCGAACCATGCGCCATTAATCGTTGCCGAGCAGTTTGGTACATTGGCTTCATTGTATCCGAACCGAATAGATTTAGGTTTAGGCAGAGCACCTGGCACAGATCAGGTTACTGCAATGGCGATAAGAGGAGAAAATTTTAATGCTGCGCATAATTTTCCTAGAGATGTAGAAAAATTACAGCAATTATTTTCTGCCGGAAACCGTACATCAAATGTTCGTGCTATTCCAGGAGAGGGGCTAGATGTACCAATATGGATTTTGGGTTCAAGTACCGATAGTGCAAGGCTTGCTGCCGAAAAAGGTTTACCTTATGCTTTTGCAAGTCATTTTGCACCGGCATATTTTGAACAGGCAATTTCTATTTATCGTAACAATTTTAAGCCATCTATTTACTTACAAGAACCTTATGTAATGGCTTGTGTAAATGTTGTAGCTGCCGATACGGATGCAGAAGCTGAAGTATTGTCAAGCTCTGTTAAAAGAATGTTCTTAGGCGTAATAACCGGAAGGAGAGAAATGCTGAAACCTCCTGTAGCAAACATGAATGCACATTGGGACCAGTTAGAAAAAGAAGCTGTTGAGCAAATGCTATATTATTCTTTTATAGGCAGTGCCGAAACGATACATGAAAATTTGGAAGGCTTTATCTCAAAATATGGTGTTAATGAAATTATGGCTACATCTCATATTTACGATCAAAAGGCAAAGCTGCATTCTAACAAACTTTTTGCCGGTGTGTTTAGTCAAACATTTGAAATGAGTTTTTAAAGAAGGCTTTATAATTCAAATTCATTGCTGATTTAATTATTTATTATAAGCATTACAGTAATTAAAATCAAAACAAGCAATACAATTGTAGAAAGTTTAATTGTAACTAAGCTCATTCTGTTTATAATTAATTTTATGACTTCAACTTTTTGGATATTACCATTAAGTATTCTTGTAGCAACATCCATAGGAACCATTTTTAGGTTATTTAAGCAAATTTTATAAAAGTTAATAATCTAGCAGCAAATTTATCTTTTTTAAAACCAATAGTCTTTTTACTATGTTGAGTTTAAGAATAATTTGGAATGTTATGATGAAAACAAATACAAGGAAAATTGAGCTGAATGATTTATTAATTGATGGTTTACAAGCTGCAGGAGGTGCTATGGGGTTTCATGCAAGTAAGCGCAGAATTGGCGGAAGAGTGGCTAAAAATATTGGTATCGTAGATCAGCTAATGAAATTTGCATTTACAAGAAAGGGAAACTCTCCTAATAAATTACAGAAAGATATTGAGTTGGGAGGATTAGGGGTCATTGCAGCTTACAATTTATATAAAGGAATTAAGCGTAAACGCAAATCACTACTTTTGCAAGGTGCATTTTTAACGGTATCTCTTGCCATTGTAGTTTTCGGAACAATCAAAAAGAAGCCAGCTGGTGAAAGGCCTAATGCATTAAATAGAAAATGATTTAATTTGATTGGTGAGAAGATAGATTTTGAGGGAAACCATTAGTTCTTAAACTAAAATCATATCTACGGTATTCATAATCCATAGCGATACGACTTAAATTTTTAAGTTCTTCAAACTCTGAAGTTTTATAAGCTTGCATTGATGATAGGGCGGCGATGCGACGAATAATTTGTTTGTATTCTGTATCGGTTAATATAGATTCCATAATTTATATTGTTGTTAAGAATTTATGTTGCTCAAAAATCAAATATGGAACAATAGTTTGCATTCAAAAGTTTTACACTATTGTTAATAAATTTTTATGATTTAGTTTGGAGCATACTTTTCTACCCGGCTTGCGAAATCATTTAAATCGAATGGTTTATTAATAAAATCTTCTGCAGTGCATTTAGATTTAACATAGTTAAGGTGGTTATTTGCAGACATCATCATTACAGGAATGGCATAAGTATTTACGTTATGTTTTAGTTCTGTACAAATATCAATTCCGTTTCCATCAGGCAACATAATATCAAGAATTATCATGTCTGGTTTATGATTTTTCATTTGTAACCAAAAGCTTTTAGTATCACTACAAGTTTTAACTTCATATAGTTCTTCCGTTAATAAATATTCGATAATCTCTCTGATAGCCGGATTATCTTCTACAATATATATGCACTTTTTCATCAGATTTTAATTTACTTTTGGTTGTATAACCATTATGAATTTCAGTTGTTTATAGTGTTTTTTCACAATTAAGTACTTATTAACTTTTTGCATTATAAAGGAGTAGATATAAATTTAAAGAATACCGTAAAACAGGTATTTCTTTGAGTAGATTTTTATTGCAGATTTACATAGTGTATTTGTATATTTACATAACAGGATCTTAAAATTAAGATTATAAAGGGTTTTCTTCTAATCTAAGCCCCAGCGGTGGAATCCTTCCTGTTATTTTGCTCAATTCATTTTTGGCGGCATTTACACGATTGTTTCTTTTCATTGCGTTTTAATTTTTAATTGGCATTTATGCCATAATTAATCCTGAAATGGCTAAATCTATCTCCTTAAAGAACCGTTTAAACCTGGTTCATGATTTAAAGGTTCAACCTGAAGTAAATGCTGAAAAAATAAGTGTTTTACTAAATCAGCTTAAAAAATCTGATGTATCTCCTTTAAGCGTCCGACCGCTAAAAACGGAAAGTATTACTCAGGTTACAGAGAATATTCGAAATAATGAATTACTTACGGCGTTTTCTGAGCTAAAAATACCAAAAATAGAAAATGACCAATTTGTTGTGCGGAGAGAAACTCCGTTCTCTGCTTTAACCAATATTACGCTTCCTGCAAGTTTAGCCTCTTCAAACAATGCGCTTACAGCACTTGGCGGATTAAGTTCTGTTGCCGCGGCATCTAAAACATTAGGTCCCTTTACTTCAAATGATGGTCGTTTAGTTTGGTACGATTTCTTTAATTATGAGAAACTTATACCCATATATCTAAACGGAGATGCAAAACCCCTAATGCTAATTCCTATAAAATCATCGCTAATAAGCAGACCAACAGGCACATACTCGTTAACTAAAGGAAGTATTTGGATTCGTGCAGATTTATTTGCGCCTGCGGCAGGTAATGCAAAGTATACAGGTTTTAAAATTACATCAGGAAAAATAATTTTTTCAAAAGTAACTCCTATCGTTTCAGATTCAATAAAATTTGCGCCAGAAATAACTTTTACCCTAGAGCTTAATCTCGACAATTCTTTTACTCCAAAAAATGAGGGCGCTTTCGGTTTGGATTCGAGAAATGCAGATGTAAAACCTCCTGATTTAATAACTCTGAGCTATACCGCTAAAAAACTAAGCATTACACGAATCGGACCTGCAAGCTGGCAATTATATGGTGATGGAAGAAGCTTTAATTATACGAATAAGCCAATAAATTTTAGTGCACCATTTGATAAAATATTAATTCCGCTACAAACAGACAGTGTTATTTTTAAACCAGTTGATGTAAAGTCAACGTTTTTTAAGCTTGATGGAGAAGCAGCAATTAAAACTTCTTATTGGTCGCTCTCCTTAAATGAACTTGATGTTACCAAACCTTTTTCCATTCGGAACAATGGTGCGCTCGCTTTATTTTGCAGTCAGGGTTTAAATTGTAGCTGGCAGGGTTTAGATAAGCGTTTGCCGATTGAATTAATAAGTCCATACATCTTTGCCGAACAAGGTTTATTCCTTATTCATGAATTAAAGGCCGATTTTAAAACTTTAGAAGAAAACTTTAAACTTTGGGATATCTCTGCTGAAACAGGTATAAAAGCAGGTTTGAAATTAAGCTTCAACCGGAAGAGAAAATTTGATTATACCTGCCAGGAAGAAGGTATTGAAGGTATTGTTGCAACCGCAGATGCTTATATAGATGCTGATAAACCGTTACAAGCTGATGGAACTGCGGTTGCACCTAAAACGAAAGATAGTATTTATCTCAAATATGCATCCGCTTCTTCATCGCAGATAATAGTCATTGATCAGGATATGCTTTCTGAGCAAAATATTGTTGTTGAAGCTAGTGGGGACCTAATATCTGCCGAAAAGTTTAAAGAAATTAAAAAAACAGATTCACGTTATCGCTTTGCATTGGAGAATGCTTACTTACTTTCTACGCCACCTGCTGCACTTATGCTTGCAGCAAGCTGGAATTCTGAAAATTTATTAACTAAAGGTAAGCTAACTATTTTATATGGTTTAACGGATTTGATTCCTACTTTACCTCATCCCTACACAACAGAAGCCTTATACAAACCCAGCAGAGCAGCTACTACTTTTCGTGATGTAGCAAGTTATAATCAAAGTATGGCAGGTTTATTAACTTCTATTTGCGATTGGGAAGAAAATGAAGCAGGACTTGCTATGGTAAAAGTTGATTTTAAGTTAACTTATAATACCAACCAGGTTATACCGGCAATGATTCAAACGCCTTCAAACGATAGTGAAAATACAAATGTTCAGGCATTTTCAGCAATGGTTGCAACAGGGCATGGAACTTACGACAGAATGAAAGATTCATCTATGTTAAGAACACCACATGTATTTTCACTGCTCGATTTAAGTACCAATTACGACTTGCTTGGAATTTCGATGTCTTTTAACCAGGTAAGGATGGTTACAGATGGTTATGCAAAAATAAAGCAAACTGCCGAGCAAGTTGTTACTATAGAAAAGATGAACCTCCGTTCTCCAATGGCGATGTTAAACGGTTTTACTTTACCCCATATTACCTGGGAGCCTTTAATTAATCTTACACCCCCTGACGATAGTACGTATCCAAAAATGGGTATATTAGGTTTTAGCGATCAGGGTCCGGCAACTGTATTTACACAATTGGATAGCCGGGCAATTGATATCGATCCGTTAAAATACATGCAACGTTTCAGGCGAAATCTTAAACCTGATGATGTAGTTGCAGGAGCTCAACCTGTCGCGGTTAATCCGATAGAAAAAGATGGTAATTTAAGGAGTTCAATTCTATTTGGTTTGCCTAATGGTAAATTTTCAATCGCTAATCTTATTCCTTTTAATCCACAGCAAGCAACATTAAATAACAGGCATTTAGATTTTATCATTCCCGAATTCGAATTACAACAACTTAAACTAAAAGGTGGTATGCAATTTCGATTAGCAGCTAATAAGCCTCTAGAATCATCAAATCCTCCTGAATTGCAAGGCCTCACCGTTCAAATGAAAAATTTGATTGATGAATGGAGCGGGCCTTTACCGCAAAGTATTTTAGGAGAGAGTGTTCATAAGATGTTTAATGGGAGGTTTGCCGAATCAGGAAGTATGTCTACTGGCATTCCGCTCACACACATTGATTTTTCGGGATATGGTGCCAGTATGTTTAGTAATTGGCTAGCGCCACTTGCTAAATTTGCATCTATTTCTCAAGTTAAATTTGATGTAATGAGAGGTCGTTTATCGCATGAAATTGTCCAGGCGGTAAGTATGCTTTATCCATGGGGAATTTGTGTGGTTAGAACGATTACTTTTTTTAGAAGAAATAATGCAATTATTTATAGAGAAGATAGTGGCTGGCAGGCAAAGAGCGAAGGTATTTTCGATTTTTCTTTCGAAACTAAATCAAACCCTGCCGGTAATAACGCCAAATTTGAAAATCCTTATTATTTCTATCCCGGATTAGTGGGTGGTTTATATAATGTTCATAATATTAAAGAAGTTACCGGCGACATTATAAAAGTTGATTATACGCCACAAGAAGGCGAATATTGGAAAACAAATCCTTCTGATTATGTTCATCGTACAGGATCAGGAACGCCCGTTCATGCAGAGTTCATAGGGGTAACTTTCGATGCGGATGCAAATCTTGATGTTGAGGGCAAAGGAGTTAAATATGTTAAACATACTGGAAAGCAATTTAAAGGTTATCTTCAATTAAGCCCTGAAGGTGTTCCGGTTCCTCAGCGAGTATTTAGAGAATTGATGATAAAAGCGCAGAATTCTGTTGGCGGAAATGTAGATTGTATTTTAAATCTGGGAGCAAGTACACAAACTATTCAGGTTAACCGTGTCGATGTTTCTGCTTCATACAAAAACAACAATCCAAGTGAGATAATTTTTGTGGCTGCTGCAAAAGGCTCTGTACAATTACCTGCTGATGGAAGTTGGAGTGTAGTCGAACTAGATAAAATATCTGGCGATGTGTTACCTGTAGCCAATAAAGAAAGTGTTCCGGTTATAAGAGATGGTTTACGAGATAGATATGAAATGGCGTTTAAAGTTGCCCCGTCATTAAATATTTCTAAAATAACTTTTCCTGATGCATTGCTGAATACTGTATCCAGTTTTGCAAAAAGATACGGTTTTGTTCAGAATACAGGAACGCAGAAACTTTTAATGGTCGATCCGAAATATGACATCACCAAAATCGGCTCTTTATTAACCGAAGCACCTTTACTTGCAGATAGTTTCAGGCTACTAAATAGCAAAGGTCCATTTCCAAATATGGGTAATGCCATAAAAATTGAAGATGTTACTACAGCTGTTACCAAAATTCTTCCCAACGGGTTATCGAAAGTAATTAATGGTTTTAAAGTACCTGATAACTTTACCTTCGATGTTATAGGTTCTGAAGGTTCGCCATTTAGAATGTACATTAAATACAAAAGTGATCCTAAAACAGGGCCAAGCTCAAACACATTAGTAGATTATGTTACGGATTCGGCAGCAGCTACTGATAAATGGAAAAATGAATTAGGCAATATGAGTATTGTGGTAGATTTGGCTTCATTTAAATCGTTGATGACCATTAGCGGAGATTTCAAAGCCAAAGTATCCGTTAATCCAGGTTTCGAATCAGGAAAAGCACCACAACTTAAACTTGCCGAACCGTTAGAAAAAATATATCAGATTTTAGAATTTTTGGATAATCTCGATCCAACCCAACCCGTAGAAGTGGTTAAAAAAGGTTTGAAAATTGCCATGAGCAATTCTGCTGATAGCTGGGATTATAAATTCAAGGCTTCAAAAGAAATTCCATTTGTAAAATTTCCATTCGACCCAATAAATTATAATTCACCAACAACACCTTTAAAGCTCGATGCTTATTTCAAAATCGGCTGTTATTTTAATCAGCCTATAAAAATTCCTAAAACAATTGATCAGGTAATGCCTTCTGCAGGAGCATTTTTAGAGTTGGGTGCCGATTTAAGGGTAATGTGTGTTTCGCTCGCTGCGGCAACAATTTATGCTACTGGAAGGGCAGAAGTTGGCTTAGCTGCAGATTTAAAAAACCCGCCAACATTATACTTCAAATTTGGTTTTGGCGTAGAATTATGTGTCGGTTTACCGGTTATAGGCAGTGTTGCCGTAATGTATATGGTTGGCGTAGATATGTCGCTCAATACTGAAGAACTAATAGTTGGTGCCTTTATTTATTTCAGGGGCAGGGCAGAAATTTTTGGTGGCATTGTAACGATAACCATCCAAATTGAAGCTGCAGGTAAAATTCAAAAACAATTAAATGGCGGGCCAACAAGTTGTATCGCTATCTGCACTTTCGCATTGGATATCAGTATCTTCTGGGTTATTGATATCAGCTTCTCCGAAACTTGGGAAGAAACACGTCAAATTGCTTAATCCTTAATTAACATAGTTATGGAACCAAATCTTTGTATTCTAACATTCCCTCAGTATTATCAAAACGGTAGAATTACTTTTAATATCGTAGTCATTCCGAGAAATTTAAATCCTTTATTGCCATTGCAAACCAGTTTGCCGGCTTTCGCAGATGCAAGGATTTTATTTAAAGCAATGGTTATCAACAGTCTGGATGGTTTGCCACTTTCAGGCAGTGCAATTCAATCTTCATCACTTATTATTGAAAATCAAATTATTTCAAGTCGTGAAGTTTGGGAAGCTTTAAAAGTTCAGATGGAAGCGAGCGATGGTATGAAAATTAACGATGCTGAATCGAGTAAACCAGAACAAAGATCTGCACATGCAATTGATAAATATAAAGCTGTCTCTATCAAAAAATATTTGCCTGAAAGCTATCGATCGGCATTTAATTATGTAAGAGCCAGAAGTAAATATGCAGTTACTAGTGATGAGTATAGTTGTGCCGTAAAAAATAGAAACGCAGAACCAACGGATAAAAATACTCAAAGAGATGTACTTTCCTGGGGTAAGGTTATTGCTTTATGTTTGAGAAATCCTGCATTGGCGGAAAAAGCAGGATTAATTTATAAGGCTTCGATAGCAGTTACTGAACCTACAAATCTTTTTGAAAAGGGAGGTTGGCTTTACACAGGTTTTGCAGCTGGAAGCGCTTTTGCAGGTTTGGATGGAATGCAATATGCCGCCCGAATTCCTGCTTTGAAAGGATTAAATGAACGTGTTCTGTTTTCTGCTGTTCAATTTCCTGTTACAAGTGTTGCTAACAATAATGCAGGCTACGATGAAGTTTTAAGGGATGCGATTGTTTATGATGATGGCTTTGCTAAAATTGTTCATGCCAATCAGCCAATAAATCAAGACTTGCTACAGGAAAAAGATAAATCAAATCCACCGCTAAAAGATATTGGGATTCGATTGGGTTGGGATGACGAACAAATTTCCATTTGGTGTAATCGCCAGATGCTAAAAAAAGAAGAACAAAGCGATTTGCCAGTAGATACACCACTTGGCGTTTTTGGTTACAAAGTTGATGTTAGAAAAAAAGGAGAGGAGCAATGGCTATCACAAAATAGTTTGGTTCTTCAACAAAACACAGCATTAAAAAATGGTGAAATATTAATTTCACGTGCAGGAGAAACTATTGAACCAGGTATTGAAATTCATCCGGCTGCACATGGAGATTCTAAAGGTGAAGGATTTTGGTTGCCCATGTATTTTAGCAGCTGGATGGGAAAACCAGTTTCCATAGCTGATAAAGACGCAGAAGATATTAATATGCTTCGTCCTGATAAAATGATTAAACCTCGCCCGGATATAGAAAATACAATTAACTCTATTCCTAAGCAAACATTTCATCCTTATGTTGCAGATCCTGCAAATACTCTTCCTTTAGTTTACGGCAATGATTACCAGTTTCGTGTAAGGCTAATGGACATTTCTGGCGGCGGACCAACTGTAAATTCAAAAGCCTTAAATGGTGGAGAAAAGCCTGTGGCAGAGTTGCATTTTAAAAGGCATGTAGCCGCTGGTGCATTAAAAATTATTAATATAAATGATGTTTATGATAACCTTCCTGCAAAGGAAGTTGCGGATATTAAGGACACAAGTCTACTTCAAAATCTAATAACTATTGATAATCCAGTCCTTAAAATCAGAAGACCACTTTTAGGTTATCCAGCGGTGGTTTTTACAGGAAAATATTCTAATGTTATAGACAGACTTAAATCTATTTTAAATGATTTGCCTGATGGCGATAGAACAGCTGTTGATATCGGTCTTTCAGATCCAAATGTAGATTTCTTTAAAGTTCGTGTCGAAATTAAAAGTTTGGAAATGGATAACGGTAGATCAGAAAACGGCAAAGAATCTTTTATTGTTTTATATGAAAAAGAATATGCTTTTGAAGCTGCCGATAACAATTACGACCAGGAATTTCCATTAAGAATTGTTTATTCGGATATAAATCAACTGGATTTTATTAACGGTTTTGACGATACTGGTACTGAAAATGAATTAGTTTTGCCAACATCAAGACATATTCGTTTAACTTTTGTCCCGATAATTAAAGAAGCAAATAATGATTATGCCGATTTGAGTATTTTGGAAGGTAAAAAACTTACTTTAACAGCTTACCAGGCATCAAGCAATGAAGCCGGTTTATTATCTCCAATAGATGGCGGTTTTAAAGCAATATACCTTCAACCCGAACATGCTGTAGATCAAAATACCGTAAAAACATATAAAAATTTAGTCACCTTAAACTTGATAAAAAGTAGTACACCAGTAGAACTGAGCAGACTTGCAGATGCTTTTAATGTTACTTCGCATAACCTCACATTAGAAGGCGAAAAAGGTAAACGGCTACAGTTTGCTTGTTCGAAAATGATGCGACATTCTTTAGCACCTGATTCTTCTTCGGTTTCACTTTCTTCGATGGCAGAATTATTTAACCATTGGATAATTGGTGTAAATTATACATTGGCCAGAGATTGGGCCTGGGATGGATTAGAAAAGGAAAGTTTTTCTATTTACAGAAAATGGAAACGAGAAGGTGACACAGATTTTGGTGATGAAATTCTCGCAGGTACTTTAAATGTTTCAAACACGGTAGCCATAAATGCTTTAAATGAACCCGAAAGAGGTTATTCCAGATTATTATTTTTAGATGCCTTTGACCCCAAAGAGGCAGCTTCGGTTTTTCCTTCAGAAATTATTTTGAGTTATCGTATTGAAACGCATTTCAAAAAAGATGGTATTCCTGCAATTTCTGATAGGCCGATAGCAGATAAGGAAATTCATTTACCGGTAACAATAATTCCTGCTCAGGTTCCGAAATTGGTTTCTGCCGGTATTGCACTATCGCCTTATGTAGCTGATGAAGATAAATATGCCTCAACCGAGCTAAGACAAAGATTTTTATGGTTTGAAATGGATTCAGAACCTAAAGATCCAAATGATACTTACTTTGCAAGGGTTTTATCTAATGCGCCAGATCCATTACTCAGCCTAATTACCCGTAAACTAAAAACTTACGATCCTGTCGATCCGCCTTTAAATATCAATGAAGAAAAAATAAGAACTATAATACCAGGAATGGATAATGATTTTGCAGGTATGGGTGCTATGCAAGAAATGCTTAAAGGTGATGATGCTTCAGGTAAATCTAATTTTTATATGCTTCCATTGCCACCCGGATTACATGCAGATAGTGATGAGTTATTTGGTTTTTTTAGCTATGAAATAAGGATAGGACATAAAAAAGAACTTTGGAGCACTGCACAGGCAAGGTATGGACGGCCGCTAAAAGTAAATGGTGTACAGCATCCTGCTCCTAATTTAAGTTGCAATGTTTTTAGAAGGAAAATTCCTATAATTTCACAGTTTTCAAAAGTTGAGATGCTAGCCAGCAGGACTCAAAAATTAGGAAAAGTAAAGGGAGAATTAACTAAGACTATTCCTGTTAAAATAACTTTTCTAAATGAAATTATAATTACAGCACCATTTGCAACAGCCGTTTTAAATGGTGAAAATATTACAGCCAATCCACCTCAAACAAGTTTATGGTATATGCTTTATACTCAAGTACGTCAGGCAGATGGGTTATCTTACAGAAACCTTTTATTAAACTCAGGTTATATGCCTTATGCACCGCCAAAGCGCAGAGTATTAGGTAAAAATGAACTTGGTTTAAAGGAAGAAGGAACTAAATTGGGAACCGCTATTTTAAAGGTAGAAGATGTTCAAAAAAGGTTACTCGAATTAGGCCTTCCCGCAGAAAGTAGCTTAAGTGTACTCTGTGTAGAAATGTTCCCTTTGGAAAACATGTGGCGAACTGATGACGAAAAAAATAGGGCATTAGCCGAACGTGCTATTGTTGAACCACCAAATCCATTAACAACAGGATTGGGATCTTATCGTATTTACCGAACCTCTGCTTTGGTGCCAGTTGCAGATGTATGTTGCGATGACTGTTAATCTAAAATTGACTGTATTATAAATCATTTATCACGATGATTTTAAACTTTGCTGTATTCGTCGAAACACTTGTTATTGGGTAATCTTTATAAAACTTTTTACAATAACGAACTGTTTTAGAGATAAAAATCAGCGATAATGAGCGTGGAAAAATACGTTTCCAAAAGGGATTTCTCCAAAACAAAGGAACCTAAATCGGGAAAAAGTAATGATAAAGATAAACTGAATTTTGTTATTCAAAAGCATAATGCTTCTCGTTTACATTATGATTTCAGATTGGAAATGATGGGGGTTTTAAAAAGTTGGGCAGTTCCAAAAGGTCCATCAACTGATCCTAAAACGAAGCGCCTTGCAATGATGGTTGAAGATCATCCTTATGATTATAAAGATTTTGAAGGTGTTATTCCGAAAGGAGAATATGGCGGAGGAACTGTAATTGTTTGGGATAAAGGAACTTATGAGCCTATAGAAGAAATTAATGGGAAGAAGGCGCAGGAAAAATATTTAATTCATCAATTAAAAGAAGGTTCTCTAAAAATAAAACTTCAGGGAGAAAAACTGAAAGGAGAATTTGCATTGGTTAAAACCAATGGAATGGGCGAAAATGGCTGGCTTTTAATTAAACATAAGGATGAGTTTGCTTCAGTAAAAGATATTACCAAGCAAGATGAGTCAGTTCTATCAGGAAAAACGATAGAAAAAATGGAAAAAACTTCTGACAAAGTTTTGAAAGAAGGCTGCGAAGAAACACTAAGTACTGAAAAAAAAACTACTGAAGAAAAGCTGGGAAAAAATATAAAAGAACAAAAACCTGATGAATTAAACATTAAGGCAATACTAAAAAAAGCAAATAAAACAGCCATTCCTAACGGCATTAAACCTATGCTTGCTACATTGGTTGATGAGCCTTTTGATGATCCTGATTGGCATTACGAAGTTAAATGGGATGGTTACAGAGCGATAGCAAAAGTTAACAAGGGCGAAGTTGAGCTACTTTCCAGAAATAATAAATCATTTAATCAAAAGTTTTATCCAATTTATGATTTATTAAACAGTTGGAAAATTAATGCAGTTTTAGATGGTGAAATTTTAGTGCTTAATGATAAAGGTATCTCAAATTTTGGGTCGCTGCAAAATTGGCGTAGCGAGGCTGATGGTGAGCTTGTATTTTACGTTTTCGATTTGCTTTGGTATGATGGTAAAAATTTAATGGATTTGCCATTATTCCAACGTCAGGCAATACTTGCAGATATTTTGCCAATAAGTGATGATAGGGTTAGGCTAAGTAAGGTTTTCAAAGCGAGTGGAATCGATTTTTTTGAGGCCGCGGATAGAATGGGTCTTGAGGGAATTATTGCTAAGAAATCAGATGGTTTATATAGTCCTGATCGGCGTTCAAAAGAATGGCTTAAAATAAAAGTTCATAAGCGACAGGAAGTTGTTATTGCAGGTTTTACCAAGAATGAAGATACTTCTAAATTATTTAGTTCGCTACTGTTAGGTGTTTACGAAAGTGGGAATCTTGAGTATGTGGGTAAAGTAGGAACAGGTTTTTCTGATAAGTTTCAGAAAAAAATTATGGAGCAATTTGTAAATCTGGTTATTGAAAGTAGCCCATTTGATATTATTCCAGACGTTAACAAACCATCGAGATTTAGAACAAACTCTCCAAAAACAAAAGTAACCTGGTTAAAACCTGAGGTGGTTTGCGAGGTAGCATTTACAGAAATAACTGATGATGGAGTTTTTCGACATCCTTCTTTTATGGGTATCCGTGAGGATAAAAAAGCTGAAGAAGTTATTCGGGAGAAAGAAGAAGCTACAGGTGAAATTATTGAAACTAAAGCGGTAAAATCTAAAAAAGTTGATAAGCATTCTGCTGCAATAAAACCTCCAAAAGTTAAAGAGCCTAAAACCTTGCTTAATCCTACCGATGAAACTCAAGTGAGAAAACTTAAAGGTCATGAGTTAAAGTTTACCAATCTGAATAAGATATACTGGCCTGAAAATAAGGTTACTAAGCGTGATATGTTTAATTATTACTATCAGGTTGCAGATTATATTTTGCCGTACCTTAAAGATAGACCTCAATCACTCAATCGTTTTCCAGGCGGTATTTATGGGCCAAGTTTTTATCAAAAAGATGTAAAAGGTAAGGCACCCGACTGGGTAAAAACTTTTCCTTATGAGAATGGTGAAGGTGAGAAAAAAGAATATCTGGTTGGTGCCGATGTTGATAGTTTATTATGGATGGCTTCTTTAGGTTGTATAGAAATCAATCCCTGGTTTAGCAGAATTCAAAATCCTGATAATCCGGATTATTGTGTAATTGATTTAGACCCCAATAAACATCCTTTCGACATGGTTGTTGAAGCGGCGATAGAAGTTAAAAAAGTTTTAGATGCTATTAATGTACCTTGTTATCCTAAAACATCGGGATCAACGGGAATGCATATCTACATTCCCTTAAATGCGAAATACAGCTATGACCAAAGTCAAATGTTTGCTAAAATAATTGTGAGTTTAGTTAATAAACAGATTCCTTCATTTACATCCTTAGAGCGAATGGTATCTGCCAGGAAAGGTAAAATGTATTTAGATTTTTTGCAAAACAGGCCTGGAGCAACAATTGCTGGTCCTTACTCTTTGCGGCCGAAAATAGGAGCAACTGTATCTATGCCATTGCATTGGGATGAAGTTAAAGCTGGATTAAAAATGAAGGACTTTAATATATTTAACACAATGGAGCGTTTAAAAGTACAAGGAGATTTATTTAAAGGTGTTTTGGGTAAAGGTATTGATTTAAAGAAAGCAATAGAAAAGGCGAAAAGTATTTTCGGATAAAGAAAATTTAATCCATACCAAGAAAAACTTTATTTTCCATAACGTATTTTACCAATGTAGCGGTGTTGTTAAGACCAAGTTTATAGAGAATGTTTTTACGGTGTGTATCTACTGTTCTTACGCTTAAAAATAATATATCAGCGATTTCTGAATTAGTATTGCCATCCATAATCAGCTTCGCAATTTCGATTTCCCTTAATGAAAGTAGTTTTTGACTGTTCTTTTTAGAATTATCTCTCTGGCCAATTATAAATTCTTCCAGTACGTTTTCTATCTCATTACTTACATAATATTTCCCATTGATAACTTCATCAATTGCTATAAAAAGTGTTTTGTCGTCTGTATTTTTAAATAGATAAGAATTTGCACCAGCTTCCAGCATATTGAGCACACTTTTTCTATCGGCAGACATTGATAAAACGATTATTTTAACTTCCGGAAAATCAGATTTAAGTATTTGTAAGGTTTGATAACCATTTAACAGCGGCATATTAATATCAAGCAGAATTACATCGGGCTTATCTTTCTTAATAATATCAATAGCTTCTAAACCATTATTTGCAGTTGCATAAACATTAAAATCTTTACGAACTGCTAAAATAAGTTTTAAGCCCTTTATCATCATGTTATGATCATCCACAATAAGTATCTTAACCATTAATTTAGCGTTTTAGTTTTTGCCTTAAAATTTATAGTAATAGTAGCTGCCAAGCCTCTGCCAGGCAACGTATCGATATTAATATCTGCTTTTATTGCCTGTATATGTGCTTCGATATTTGATAATCCATAACCTCTTTTTATTGTTGCATAATCAAAACCTTTTCCGTCATCTTCATAAAGTAATATTACCTTATTATCCCTGTTTACAATAGAAATGTATATGTTTTCGGCCTCTGCATGTTTTATCGAATTATTTATAAGCTCCTGGCATATTCTATATAATGCGTATTGCTGTGTATTTTTCAAAATTGTATTAAATCCGACATTGTCTAAATGAATTTTGATGATTTTTAACTTATTAATATTATCAACTAAATCGTGTAGGGCAAATACTAATCCGTTTTCATCCAGCGTCTTAGGGCTTAAGTTAATCAAAGTATTCCTTAAAACGTGTAAAGCCTGGTCTATATATTGTGCAGATAATTTTCTGAGCTCTCCACTTTGAATCATTTTGTTAATATCACCTGCAAGCAAATAGTGTTTTAACGATGATAGCTTCAAACCTAAATCATCGTGCAAATCATCTGCAATTCGCTTTCTATCTTCTTTTTGAAAGGTAATCATTTGCCGTATTTGTAATGCCTGCAAGTGTTTAATCCATCGTAAATATAAAATGAGCATTAGAATTCCGGTTAAAATTAAACCAATTATGATAATAGCAATAAACCACCATTTTTGCCAAAAAGGGGCATTAATTATGATAGTCATCACTATTTTGTTGCTACTAACTAAATCTGTAAGTTCAAAATTATAAGTTCCCGAAGGTATGTTTGGAAATCTTAATTCGCTATTCCCCATCACAGTAACTTCTTTATTGTCATAACCAATCATTTTATACTTTATTTTCCTTTGAATTGGGTTAATATAGTCCATTGAGCTGTAGCCAATGGTTATGGTATTTTCATTGTGATTGAGGTTTAATTTTTTTATTGTAACAGAATTGCCAGCTTTGTGATAAGGCTTATCATTAATTTGTATGGAAACAATTTTAGGGCAGCCACTGCTTTTATAAGGAATGGTTTTATTAGGGTTAAAGAGGTTTATTCCGTTTATGCCACCTATAGCAACCTGATCATCTTTAAGCATAGCGATACTTTCAGGATTAAAGACCATGCTTTGCAAACCATCGGAAGTGGTGTATTTAACGGAGTTATTTTTATTAGTATCAAAAAAATATAATCCGTTACTTGTACCTACCCAAAGATTTTTATTTTTATCTGCAGTTATGCTTGAGCAATTGGCATCAATTAAAATTTCTTCTCTAAACGAAATGTTTTTAGTGTTAAATTTTAGAAGCCCCGAAGTAGTAGCTAAATATAAATTTCCGTTTAAAATTATGTTACCGTTTATTGCGTAAGGTGTTCTGCCGATTTCTTTAATGTAGTTAAATTTGCCATTATTAAATCGATATAAATACATTGCTGTATAATACGTTTGAATTAATAATTCTTTATTAGAAATTTGAATTATTTGTTGAGTGTTGTTCCAGGGCAATGAACGGTTAACATCATTAATCAAATCGAAAAATATTTCATTCCGCTCAGTGAACGTAACCTTCGCTACACCAAATTCTGTTGCAGCAAGTAAATTTCCATTGCAATATACAATTTGATGAATATCTATTTTACCTTTAAATTTATTAGGGAAAGCCACTTTTAATTGATAGAATTTGTTTTTAATAGTTTTGTATAAATAAAATGAGCCGTTATTTATTTCTACTAATACATCTTTATTCTTTAAATGAATTAACTTACTTATTCCTAAACCCTTAAACATGCTTTTTAATAATTCAGATAAATCCTTATTGTAAATTTTAAGTCCCGAACTTTTTGTGCCAAACCAAACCTGATTATCGTTCAACTTTAAAATTCTGCTAATATCATTATCAATAGTTTCTGCCTTAGTTATATATCTAGGGAATATCACCTGATTTAAATTTGTATAATCAAGCCCATAACGGTCGATACCTAAGAACAAATTATTCTTTTTATCAATATAAATCCTCCTTATGTAATTTGCTGAAATACTAAAAGGATCACCATCTAAATGTTTGTATTGAGTAATAAACCGCTCTGTTATTAAATCGAAAAGTAATAAGCCGCTTCCATTTGTACCAACTAACAGCCATGGTTTATCTGGATATTTAGCTATAGATGTTCCAATAAAAGGTTTGGTTTTATAATAACTAAAAATTTTATAAGTGTTTTTAACAGGGTTTAGCTTAATTATGCCTTTTTCTCCTGCAAGCCAAATTGATGTATCTGAAGAAATATAAGCATCCTCTACATGACTTATTAAATTAGGTTTTTTAGAAGACATAAAAAACTCAGAAGCACTTTTCTCTTTCCCTGCTTCAATTTTGTTTAAGTAAATTCCTTTAACACCCCTGCTTACAAACCAATCCAACTCGTTGTAAAATAACTTTGGAGTGAATTGAAATCCGTTAGAAAACCCGGTTATTTTTTTTAGTTGATTATTATTACAACTGTAATTATAAATTTCTCCGGCTAGATAAACCCATAATTTGTTATCCTTATCAATATAAAATGGAAATGAATAATAGTTTTTTTGTAATTTAGGTAGAATAAATTTGAACGAACTAAAGCTATCCGCCTTTTTATTGTATTTAACTAAATTACTCTGAGAACCAATAATTAAATCGCCATTTTTATCTTCTATAATATTAGTAATATAATTACCAGGAAAATTTGTTCTGTTGTATTTTGTTTTTTTATAAGTAATACAATTTGTACCATCAAAACGATTAAGACCATTTTCTGTTCCAATCCATAAAAAATCATCTTTATCGATATGTAATGCCCTTATTGTTGGGTCGCTTAATCCATTTTCTTGTGTTAAGTGCTTAAATAAGAGTGTTTTTTTGTTTTGAGAAAATGAATTATGATGGCTTATAAATATTAGTAACAGGCTTAAAAGCAATTTAACATATTTATAAAAATACCTGAGTCTTTTTAACATACAATTGGCTTAACAATAAATAGTTAGTTTAAATCTACTAAAAAAGTTTACGTTAAAATGCTAAAAGTGCTGTTGCCAAAAACAAATAATGCAGGATAAAAATCCTGCATTAATAACATTGCCTCTTCACGTATCAAGCTTGAAATCAGGTCTCACTTAATGTTATCGTTTCAAGTTAACAAAAAATGACTTGTATGGTTTGATAAATAAATAAGGAATTGGGTTTAATTTTTAGTTTTAACAATGCTAAGGAAATAAAAAAGGGATAGGCTAAAAAACCTATCCCATATCTAAACCCAAACATGCGCTCAAACATGAATGAATCATTTAAGAAACAAATGTATTAAATATTGGTTTCAACTAATTTATTTTAGGTTAAAACTAACTTGAAATTATCAATTTAAATTGTCTGATTGGATTTTTTTACAATCATGAAAGATCATTCATATTTTGAAAATCATTTATTTTATCTTCTTGAAGTAAATCAAAGTAGCGTATCAAATCAACGATTTAAAATAAAGTATAAGATTGTTTAATATTTGAAATTTAGAGCTAAGTAGAGTAATGCGGCTAAAGTTGCACCTATTACAGGGCCAAGGATAGGTACCCAAGCATAAGACCAGTCGCTTGTTCCTTTGCCTTTCATAGGGATTATGCTATGTATAATTCTTGGCCCCAAATCTCTAGCAGGATTTATAGCATAACCTGTTGTGCCTCCTAATCCTAGACCAATTACCCAAACCAAAAATGCCACAGGGATGGCACCGATAGAACCTAATCCGATTGTTGTCTTTTCTGTACCCATTTCTGCATTGGTAAAAAAGAATATTACAAAAATGAGTACAAATGTTCCGATTATTTCCGAAAATAAATTCGACTTCAAATTTCTGATTGCTGGAGATGTTGCAAAGGCGGCAGCTTTTAAACCTTTGTCTTCTGTAGCATCGAAATGGTCTTTGTAAATTACCCATACTAAAAACGAACCGCTCATAGCACCACAGAGTTGGGCAAGTATATAATAAGGAACTTTTATCCAGGCAAATTTTTGCGTAATGGCCAAAGCAATTGTAACTGCAGGATTTAAATGCGCGCCACTATAGGGTGCAGCAATAACAACACCAACAAAAACTGCAAGCGCCCAGGCAGTAGTAATTACCATCCATCCGCTGTCGTTTCCTTTAGTTCCTTTTAGTACAACATTAGCAACAACGCCATTACCGAGAAGAATTAGAAGGGCTGTACCCATAAATTCTGCAACAAATTCTGTCATTTTTTATTTAATTAAATCCTGAATAATCAGATTGTATTAATATTTAATTTATTCTTCTGCACAAACACGAGCAGCTTTTACAGCCCTGTTCCATCCTTTAATTCTTTCTGTATTATCAATGCCCTCTTTAGCAGAAAAAGTTTTGTTTATTTTCCACTGTGAACGAATTTGGTCAATACTGTTCCAAAATCCTGTAGCCAAACCAGCAAGGTAGGCGGCACCTATTGCGGTAACCTCTGTTACTTCTGGTCGAATAACCTTACACTTTAACAAATCTGCCTGAAACTGCATTAATAAATCATTTGCTGTGGCACCTCCATCAACCCTCAATTCGGTAATATTAATACCTGCGTCGGCTTCCATAGCTTTTAAAACATCCATTGTTTGATAGGCTATACTTTCTAATGCTGCTCTAGCTATATGCGATTTATTTGTGCCTCTGGTTAAGCCGGTAATTGTACCTCTTGCATGCTGATCCCAATGTGGAGCGCCTAAACCCGCAAAAGCTGGTACAACATATACACCTTCCGTATCGGGAACTTTTCTCGCCAGGGTTTCTACATCAGCAGATTTGGATATCAATCCCATTTCATCTCTTAGCCATTGCACAACTGCACCACCAATAAAAATACTACCTTCCAAAGCATATTGGACATCATCTTTAATTTTCCAGGCGATGGTTGTTAAAAGATTATTAGCAGAAATTTTTGGTTCAGTTCCGATATTCATCAGCATAAAACAACCCGTACCATAGGTGTTTTTCACCATGCCAACTTTTGTACACATTTGTCCGAATAGTGCAGATTGTTGGTCGCCGGCTATGCCTGCAATCGGAATTTTTGCAGCTAAAATATTTCCTGCTGTTTCTCCATAAATTTCGCTTGATGACTTTACTTCGGGCAGCATTTCTTCTGGTATACCAAAAAGTTCCAAAAGCTCTTTATCCCATTCCAAGCTATGGATATTGTAAATCATAGTTCTAGATGCATTAGTTACATCCGTTACATGAGTTTTTCCGGCTGTTAGTTTCCATATTAGCCAGCTATCAATAGTTCCAAAGGCTAATTTACCATCTTCGGCTTTTTCCTTTGCACCTTCAACGTTTTCTAAAATCCATTTGGCTTTTGTTGCAGAGAAATATGAATCGATAATTAAGCCTGTTTTTTCCTGAATTTTCTTTGCCAATCCTTTTGCTTTAATTTCATCGCAATATTTCGAAGTTCTTCTATCTTGCCAAACAATAGCATTATAAATAGGAATTCCGGTTTCCTTATCCCAAACTACAGTTGTTTCCCTTTGATTTGTTATCCCAATTGAATCGATATCCCTTGCTGATATTCCAGCTTTAACAATAACTTCGGCTGCTACTGATAACTGTGTTGACCATATTTCCATAGGGTTATGTTCAACCCAACCAGCTTGTGGGTAAATTTGTGTAAATTCTTTTTGGGCAATGGCTACTATTTCACCATCGTGATTAAAAACAATTGCTCTCGAACTGGTGGTTCCCTGGTCGAGAGACAAGATAAACTTGCTCATAATTAAAATTTTGGTTAGGTATTATTCGGCTAAAGCCGATTTTTTCTCTCTGATCTCAGATTGATATAAATAACCTGAAGCCAATTTATTAAAAATATCGACTTGATTATTTTCCCAATCCTTATCTGTATGTAACTCTTTTGCTAAAATTGATGCAACAATTTTACTCATTTCCATTGCGGCACTTGCATCGATAAATAAAACGCGTAATCTACGGCTTAAAATATCCTCCACTGTTTCGGCCATTTCATTTTTAATGGCCCAAATAACTTCAGCTTTATTATATGGAAAATGGGGGTGAAGCCTTGCGCTTAGTTCTGGATTCTCTATAATTAATGTCTCAATTTTTATTCTGTCACTTCCATAAATATCTAAATAACTACCATCCCTAAAATCTGTACAACCGTGTATTTTTAAATTTTTGGTTCGGCAAGGTTTAAAAATCAGGTTTGCATGATTTATAGCCAAATCTACGGTTTCTTCTGCCATGCGGCGATAGGTTGTCCATTTACCGCCAGTAATGGTAATTAATCCTTTTGCTGAAATGATGAGTTTATGATCGCGGCTTATTTCTTTCGTACTGTTTCCATCAGTTTTAGTTGGTGCAGCTAATGGCCTTAAACCTGAAAAAACGCTTAAAATATCAGTTTCAGTTGGTTTTTGATTAAAATACTCAGACGCTGTACTTAATATAAAATCTACTTCTTCTTTTAAAGCCCTGGGTTCGAGGCTATGCTCATTCAAAGGTGTATCTGTTGTGCCAACTAACAAGTGGTTATGCCATGGAACGGCGAACAATACCCTTCCATCAGATGTTTTTGGAATCATTAAGGCTGATTCGCTTTTGAGAAATTTTCTATCTAAAACAACATGTACACCCTGGCTTGGGCGAACCATATTTTTTGATTCAGGGTTGTTCATTTTTAAAATATCATCAACAAAAACGCCTGTTGCATTAATCACAACTTTTCCCAAAAATTTAGTTTTTTTACCGGTTAATGTATCTTCCGTATCAATGCCAATAACATGTTGACCGTTTTTTTGCAAAGCGATAACTTTTGTATAGCTTAATAAGGTAGCGCCATTTTCTATTGCCGTTTGCGCAATGTTAATGGCTAGTCTGGCATCATCAAACTTTCCATCGAAATAACTAATTGCACCTTTTAAACCTTTCGATTTTATTTCAGGAATCGAATTTAGTGTTTCTTGTTTAGATAGAAATTTTGATTTTCCAAAGCTGTATTTTCCTGCAAGCCAATCGTAAAGTGTTAAGCCTGTAAGATATTTTAAAACCGAAAACCAGCTATAACATGGAATTATAAATTCTTCTTTATTTACTAAATGAGCAGCATTTTTTTGTAAAAGGCCCCGTTCTTCTAATGCATGTTTTACCAAACCGATATCGCCCTGAGCAAGATAACGAACGCCGCCATGAACTAATTTAGTACTTCTGCTAGATGTTCCTTTTGCAAAATCTGATTGTTCTACCAATAAAGTTTTAAAACCTCTGCTTGCTGCATCCAACGCAGTACCTAAGCCAGTTGCACCACCACCAATAATGATAATGTCCCATTGGGTGTTTTCTGTAATTAAAGAGTTGTGAATTCTATTCATTTAAAACAAAAGATAATAAAACGAAACAATACGCAATTATAAGTAATCCTAATCGAAATAATATAATATCATCGTTAAAAAATTATTATTTTATTTACTCAAATGATTTAACAAAATGTTTAATTTGTGCCATTCCAAAAAACCAAGTAATATTTATGATGAATTTAGCTGAAAGGCACCAACTAATTTTAAGCCGCTTACAAAGAGATCAATATATCAATGTTGTGGACTTATGTAAGGAATTGAAAGTTTCGTCAGTTACGATAAGAAAGGATTTAAAACTACTTGAAGATAAGAGTTTGCTCTTTAGAACACATGGTGGTGCAACGATGAATAATCCATATACCGTTGATAGACCGGTAAATGAAAAAGAGAAAATCCAGTCATCAGAAAAAAATAAAATTGGTGCGGCGGCGGCAGCGTTATTAAACGATAATGATTCGATTGTTATTGCTTCAGGTACTACTGTATTGTATTTTGCTAAGAACATTCAGCCAGCCTCGAATTTAACTGTTGTTACATCTGCATTAAATGTCGCTTTGGAATTAATGCGGGAGCCAAGTATAGAAGTAATTCAGTTAGGTGGCATATTAAGAAAAAGTTCATCATCTGTAATGGGAAGCTACGCAGAGCAGGTTTTAGGCGATTTCTATTTCAATAAATTGTTTTTAGGTGTTGACGGAATTGATTTAGATTTCGGTTTAACAACTACAAATGCAATGGAGGCACATTTAAACCGTAAAATGATTAGTGTATCGCAAAAGACTATTGTACTAGCCGATTCATCAAAATTCGGTAAAAGAGGTTTCGGTAAAATATGTGGATTAGAAGAAATTGATCACATTATTACAGATAAAGGAATTTCTGAACAAATTGTAAAACATTTAGAAGGTTTGGGTGTTACTGTAACTATCGTATAAAAAAAATTGACCCAATATTAGTAACCAAACAATAATTTGAATTATGTCGAAAAAGAGAATACATATTTTAGAAGATGATCAGGAAATCAGAAATGTGATTGAAATTCTTTTAAAGGAAGAAGGATTTGAACTACAATTATCATCATCATTTTCAGAATTAAAAAAGAATATAAAGGATGCAATGCCCGATTTGTTTTTATTAGATGTGATGTTACCCGATGGAAATGGTGCAGAAATTTGTGAAGATTTAAAAACTGATATTTTTACTAAGCACATACCGATTATTGTAATGTCTGCGCAAAATAATAGCGAGCAAAAAGCTATTGATGCATTTGCAGATGATTATATTAGCAAGCCATTTGATATTTACGATGTTTTAGAAAGAATAAATGCTCAGATAAAAAAGAGCCATGAAGGTAAGCCAGCTCAGGCATAACCAATTTGTTTAATATTTCAAGAGAGATAATTTTCAAGTTATCTCTCTTTTTTTATGCCTGCTAATAATCTGTTTTAATTTTTCCTTTAAGGTTGTTGATGGAAACTACGATATCCTTTAATTGAAAAGCACCTTCTAAATCTGTAGGCATATTTAGGCTATGATTAAAATTGTAATCTGTAAAATCTGAAGTTCTTTTTGTTGATGTTACATAGTAAAAACCGCCAGATTTAGCCTTTCTAACATACCAATATAAAAAGCTTGGTTCATTTTCATTCGTATGCTCGATTTCCGTTATATATACATTTAATCTAATCACATCGGGTTCGGGAATTGATTTTTTACATGCAAAAAGTGTAATTGCAAGTGCAAAAAGAACGATGAAATTTTTCATAAGTGATTAGAGGGATGACAAATAGGGTGTAAAATTAATAAAATTTTGCATTTAAAAATAGGTGAAAACATATGTTGGATAATTGTTTTCTTTATTACTTTTTTAAAGCTTTAAAAAGCGCTCCAAAATGTATATTATTGTAACGTATATTTCTAATCAACGTTATTTGCATTAATAGTAAATCGATTAACCAATTATCCAGCTTTTTCATTCCTTATGATATTATCTATACGTAAATTTTATATTTTTCTTCTGCTTTTTACACTGCAACAAACAGTATTTGCTGCTAAACCTGTACAGCTTAAATGTGAGTATTTGGTAAGACCAATCGGTTTAGATAATCCGAAGCCACGATTTACCTGGATGATGCTTGATGAAACCAAAGGAGCCATTCAAAATGCTTATCGGATTATAATAGGAACAGATTCTATTCAACTTGCGAACAAACAAGGCATTCAATGGGATTCGGGTAAAATCTTATCATCAAACAGTTTGGTAACCTACGCCGGAAAAGCTTTGACTCCATTCACAAAATATTATTGGCGGGTTGAGATTTGGGACAAGAGTAACAAAATTTCATCAGCTACATCGACATTTGAAATGGGGATGATGGCCATAGAAAACTGGAAAGGGACGTGGATAAGTGATAGAAATGACATCAACACTTTACCAGCACCATATTTTAGAAAGGTATTTGCTGCAGAAAAAAAGATTAAATCGGCAAGAGCTTATATTGCTGCTGCGGGTTTGTACGAATTATACCTAAATGGTAAAAAGGTTGGGAACCATCGTTTAGACCCAATGTACACCCGCTTCGACAGGAGAAATCTTTATGTTAGTTACGATGTTACTTCAAGTCTTAGAGAAGGTAAAAATGCTATTGGTGTTTTACTTGGTAATGGTTGGTACAACCACCAATCACTCGCGGTTTGGAATTTCGATAAAGCGCCCTGGAGAGCACGGCCAACATTCTGTCTTGATTTAAGAATTACCTACACAGACGGTTCAACAGATGTAATAATCTCAGGAAATGATTGGAAAACGAGTTTGAGTCCGATTATATCAAACAGTATTTACACAGCGGAGCATTATGATGCCCGTTTAGAACAAAAAGGATGGAATACGGTAGATTTTGACGACTCTAAATGGCGTGGTATTACTTTAAGGGCTGCTCCATCACGAAATATCGTTTCACAGGCCATGCACCCGATACGGGATGTTGAAGAAATTTCGGTAAAAACCATACGAAAGTTTAACGATACAACATATCTTTTTGATTTAGGTAGGAATATCGCAGGTGTTACGAAAATTAAAATATCAGGAGAAAGAGGTACTGTGATTAGGTTAAAACATGCAGAGCGATTGGATAGCAGTGGGCATGCAGATTTATCTAATATTGATGTGTACCATCGTCCGAAAGACAAATCTGACCCTTTTCAAACTGATATATTTATTTTAAATGGCGAAGGAGAAGAACAATTTATGCCGCTATTTAATTATAAAGGTTTTCAATATATTGAGGTAACCAGTTCAAAGCCAATTCAGTTAACTGAAAAAAGTTTAGTTGGTTATTTTATGCATAGCGATGTGCCTGCTGTTGGAAAATTATCATCTTCAAACCCACTTATTGATAAACTTTGGTGGGCAACTAATAATTCATACTTATCTAATCTTTACGGATTTCCAACAGATTGCCCGCAAAGAGAAAAGAATGGATGGACGGGCGATGGGCACTTTGCAGTTGAGACCGGATTGTATAATTTCGATGGCATTACGGTTTACGAAAAATGGATGGCCGACCATCGGGATGAACAACAACCAAATGGTGTATTGCCTGATATTATACCGACAGGTGGCTGGGGCTATGGTACTGCCAATGGCACAGATTGGACCAGTACCATTGCTATAATTCCTTGGAACATTTATACATTTTATGGTGACAGCAAATTATTGGCAGATAATTATCAGAATATTAAACAATATGTTAATTACGTTAATGGAATTAGTAAAGATGGTTTAACAACTTTCGGAAGGGGGGATTGGGTTCCTGTTAAATCAACTTCCGACTTAGAATATACCTCTTCTGTTTATTTCTACGTTGATGCCGATATACTAGCAAAGGCAGCTAAGATTTTTAATAATAAAAATGATTATTTAATTTATAATGCTTTGGCTGAAAAAATTAAGAAGGCCATTAATACTAAATATTTTAATGCCAAAACTGGAATTTATGGGAAGGGTGTACAAACAGAATTGAGCATGGCCCTACAATGGAATATTGTTCCTGAACTTTCTATACAATTGGTTGCCGACAATTTGGCTAAAAGAGTAATTGCTGATGGAATGCACATTGATGTTGGTGTATTGGGTGCGAAAGCTGTTCTAAATGCTTTGAGTGATAACGGGCATAGTGATATTGCATATAAATTAGCGGCTCAAGATACCTATCCCGGTTGGGGATGGTGGATTGTTAACGGTGCTACAACTTTGCACGAAAACTGGGATATGGATGCAAAGAGAGATATATCAGATAACCACATGATGTTTGGTGAAATAGGGGGATGGTTTTTTAAAGGTATTGGAGGCATAAAGGTTGATGAAGAGCAGCCTGGCTTTAAGAATATTTTATTGAAGCCTCATTTTGTTGAAGGATTAAGTCATTTTGAAGCTTCGCATGATGGTCCCTTTGGAAAAATTATTTCATCGTGGAAAAGAACTGATAAAGGTATTAAGTACAGCGTGAAAATTCCTGCAAATTCTACAGCAAGTGTAGAAATACCATCTATAGCAGGAAAGAAATTATTTCTGTATGGAAAAGAAATGGCTAATAAAATCCAACTTCTTGCAGGTAATTATGAATTTGAGATTAGATAATATATTTTAGTGTTACTCAAAAATTAAACTCTTTTATTAGCTGCTTTAAAGTCCATTTTGAACACAAACAACTTCATTTTGCACACAAGTTTACCTTAATAACAGTTCAACTTTGTGTTTCATAATTAAATCATAAAATATGAAGTACAAAGTTTTAGGAAATACAGGCTTGAAGGTTTCAACGCTGTGTTTAGGCACAATGAATTTTGGTGGTAAGGGCTTCTTTGGCTATATGGGAAACCTTGACCAAAATGCAGTTGACGAACAAATAAAAACCGTTATTGAGGCGGGTGTTAATTTTATTGATACAGCAAACATTTATTCGGAAGGACTTTCGGAGATAATGATTGGCAAAGCAATCAAAAATCTTTCTATTAATAGAGATGATTTGGTTTTGGCTACTAAAGTGAGGGGCTCAATGGGAAAAAGTGAAAATGATAGGGGGCTTTCAAAAAAACACATTATTCAACAGGTAGAAGGGAGTTTAAAAAGATTTGGGACAGATTATATTGATTTGTACCAAATCCACACGGCTGACCCCCTAACACCAATTGAAGAAACCATTAGGACATTAGACGATTTGGTGCGAAGTGGCAAAATTAGGTATTTTGGTGCCAGTAATATTTCTGCCTGGCAATTGATGAAAGGGTTGGCTTATTCACAATACAATCATTTAGACCGTTTTGCCTCACTTCAAGCCAATTATTCATTAGATGTTCGAGATGCTGAACGTGAAATTATTCCATTGCTTAAAGATCAAAAAGTAGGTATGATGATATGGAGTCCATTAAGTGGTGGCTTGCTTACGGGCAAGTACAAAAGAGATGGAAACAAAGAAGCTGGTAGACTAAATAGTTTTCCTTTTCCACCTTTTCATGAAGATAGAGCATATGATGTTTTAGACGTACTAACACCAATGGCAGTTCAAAAAAATGTATCTGTACCTCAATTGGCTTTGGCCTGGTTGTTACATCAGCCTGTTGTAAGTAGCGTAATTATTGGTGCAACAAAAATTAAACAACTTCAGGATAATTTAAAATCGGTGCAGGTTATATTTACAGATGATGAATTAAATATACTGAATGAAGTAAGTAAATTGCCGGTTGAATACCCTGCTAATGTGCTTGAAGCGATGACATCAGACAGAAGTACAGGTATTGACTTTTTAAATGCTTAAATTTACAAACCAATAAAGCAGGCGGTAGATCATAACTGCCTGTTCATTTTGATAAATGAAAAACAAAGCACAAAATATTAAGAAAATAGGTTCGGTAAAAGAATTACATTCCTTTATGGGATTACCCAGTCCTTTAAACCCTTTAATAACCATTATTGATCATTCCGAAACACCTCATAATAACAAAAGCAACGAGCAAAAATTGCTGTTAGATTTTTATAATATTTCTATTAAAAGAAGTTTTAGGGGTAAATTAAAGTATGGTAAAAATCATTACGATTTTGATGATGGAACAATGTCTTTCATTGCACCAAACCAAATAATCAGTGTAGATAGTAAAGAAGATATCAATAAAGATGGTTGGTCTTTGTTATTTCATCCTAATTTAATCAGGAAATATGCTTTAGGTAAAGTAATTAAAAATTTAGGTTTCTTTTCTTATAGCGTAAATGAAGCACTTCATCTATCAAAGTTAGAAGAAGATACTATTGAAATTATCGTTCAAAATATTCAAAAAGAAATCGCTTCGAGGTTAGATAATTTTAGCCAGGATGTTATTGTCTCCAATCTCGATTTACTTCTTAGTTACTGTAACCGTTTTTACAACAGGCAGTTTATTACCAGAAAAATGGCAACGAACGACTTGCTTACAAAATTTGAAGCTGTACTAGAAAAATATTTTTCTAACAATTCAAATTTGATATTACCAACAGTTGAACAATTAGCAATAGATCTGAATGTTTCGCCATCATATTTAAGCGATATGTTGCGGAGTTTAACCGGGCAAAATACTCAACAACATATTCACGACAAACTCATTGAAAAGGCAAAAGAAATTTTAATTACGACCAACTTTACCATTAGCGAAATTGCCTACCAATTGGGTTTCGGATATTCTCAATCGTTTAGTAAACTCTTTAAAAGTAAAACAAATTTAACTCCAATGGAATATAGGCAAGGCTTCAACTAATATCAGTTGGAATTTCCAAAAGCTATTGTATTAAAGGATTTAACAATTCAGCTTGATTTGAACTCCGGTTGTTTTATTTTTATAATTATGAATTACTTAAATAAACAATTGTTGATAATTTAACAATATGTTGTACGTGAGTTAAAATGCTTTGCATTGCTTTGCACCATTAATAATATATGATGATGCAAAACGAAAATACATCGCTTACACCTGATCTAAAGCAGTTCATTGATAAGTTTGAACCAGTTAAATTTAAACTAATGAAATGTGGTATAGAAATTAGAGGAATTAATGATATGCCGGCAAACATTACCCATGCGAAAGAAATTATTGAAAAAATGAAACTGAAACTGGTTGTTTCTCATAATGCTGAAATGCTAAGTTATCGCGGTTTTGAAGTAAATAACATTGTTTAAGTTTAAATTTTTATGGTAGTTAAAATTATAATACCTTAATGTTTACCAATCGATGATATTCATTTTACACAATAACCCAAGTTTGCGTTGTCAATACTTGGTTAGTATGATTAAGTTTAGTTAGTTGATTTTAAATGGCAGCAATGGATATTGCTGTTTTTTATATTTTCTTAACATTTTCTCGTAAAAAAAAGTAATATTCATTTTGTAATATTTATGTTGAGGTTAATTTCTATTAATATTAACTTAATACATTTTTAACACGATTCCTTTAAATTTGTAGTCTAATTTCTATAATAGACTTTTCTCTTTACAAAAATCCAATGAAAAAATATTTGATCATCTCTTTATTTGCTCTCATTTTCCAGAATGCCTACGCACAGTTACCAGGAAAAAATGAATCTAATGGTCAGATTCTTCTTCCTAACGGATGGAAGTTAAGTCCGGCCGGCCATTCTCTCCAAGTTGGAGACCTACCGCTGAATATGCAGGTAAGCTCTTCAGGTAGGTTTATAGCTGTTACCAATAACGGACAGAGTACTCAGTCCGTACAACTTATTGATGCAAAAACTGAAAAAATTCTTGATGAGAAAATAATAAAAAAATCATGGTATGGTTTGGCTTTCAGTAAAGATGAAAAGCATCTGTATGTTTCAGGAGGAAATGATAATATTATCTTAAATTTCAGTATTGTTGGTAATAAACTTACAGAAAGTGATACGCTAAAGCTAGGTGACGTTTGGCCTAAAGGCAAGGTTAGTCCTGCCGGAATTGTGGTGAATAAAGTAAATACTAAAGTTTTTACAGTAACTAAAGAAGACAGTTGTCTTTACATTATTAATCCGGTAGAAAAAAGGATAATTAAAAAGATTCAGCTGCCTGCAATAGCTTATAGCTGTACTTTATCTCCTGATGAAGCTAAATTATATATTTCACTATGGGGTGGACGAGCAGTGGCTTTGGTTGATGTTGAGGAAGGAAAAATATCAGGCTTAATTCCTGTTGGAGACCATCCAAATGAATTACTATTGAACAAGAAAGGGAATTATCTTTTTGTAGCCAATGCTAATGATAACACGGTTTCTGTTATCAATACAGCGACAAATAAGGTTATCGAAACAATTGCTACTACGCTTTATGCAACGCAATTAACAGGTTCTACAACAAATGGTCTTGCACTAAGCGGTAATGAAAAGAGCCTTTACATAGCCAATGCTGATAATAATTGCCTTGCAGTTTTTGATGTAAGCAAACCAGGAAGTAGTCAAAGTCAGGGTTTTATTCCTGTAGGTTGGTATCCGACAAATGTTAAAGTAATAGGTTCAAGAATTCTGGTAACCAATGGTAAAGGCAATACCTCTCTGGCAAATCCGCAGGGTCCTCAGCCAATTTCAAAGGCTGATAACAGTGGCTATCAAATGGGTAGTACAGCTAATAATAAGCTTCAATATATTGCAGGATTATTTAAGGGTTCTTTATCCTTCATTGAAATGCCAAAGCCAGAACAGTTGAAGATTTATACTGCACAGGTTTATGCGAATACGCCATTTACAGATAAAAAAACAGTTACTGCCGACGGAGAAGAAGGTAACCCTATACCACGCAAACAGGGGGAGAAGTCTCCAATAAAGCATGTATTTTACATCATAAAAGAAAATCGTACCTACGATCAGGTACTGGGTGATATGCCTAAAGGTAATGGCGATTCAAGTTTAACCCTTTTCGGGAAACGAATTACACCTAACCAACATGCATTTGCTCAAAATTATGTACTGCTGGATAATTTTTATGTTGATGCAGAGGTAAGTGCGGATGGGCACAATTGGAGTATGGCTGCTTATGCAACCGACGTGGTAGAAAAAACATGGCCAACAAGTTATGGCGCAAGAGGTGGAACTACAAACTACGAAGGCGGTAGACCTGTAACTTATCCAAAAGGAGGTTTTATTTGGGATTATTGCCAGCGTGCAGGAATTTCTTACAGAAGCTACGGTGAATTTGGCGATTATGGAAAGGCCAATATTAAATCTCTCCAAGGAAATATGTGTCCAAATTCTCCAGGGTTTGATATGGACATTACAGACCAGGTTAGGGCAGATGCATGGATTCATGATTTTGATTCATTATTGGTTGCAGGCAAGGTTCCGCAATTCAGTACTTTAAGGGTTTCAAACGACCATACAAGTGGGCAAAAAAAAGGTAAAGTATCTCCTCAATCGGCTGTTGCAGATAATGACTTGGCTGTAGGAAGAATATTAGATAAACTCTCTCATAGTAATATATGGAAAGAATCGGTTGTATTTATACTTGAAGATGATGCACAAAATGGACCCGACCACGTAGATGCGCATCGTTCTCCGGCATATGTCTTAGGTCCGTATGTTAAAAGAAATGCAGTAATACACACCATGTATTCTACTTCAGGTTTTTTAAGAACTATGGAACTTATATTGGGTTTACCGCCAATGAGCCAATACGACGCGGCCGCTATGCCTTTATTTGAATGCTTTACTAATAAACCAGATTTTACACCTTATAATACAATTCAACCCTTAATAAACCTTGATAACAGAAATGTAGCACTTAATGAAAGCAGTAGACGATCCGAACTTTTTAATTTTGCGAAAGAAGATTCTGCTCCAGATTTAGATTTAAATGAAGTTATATGGAAATCTGTTAAGGGCGAAAAGTCGATAATGCCTGCCCCAAAAAGAAGTGCATTTGTAATTCTTGAAAAGAAAAAGAAAGATGATGACGATTAAATCAATTTAAGCGTAAGCGAATTAATAACATTACCTTAATTCGTAAAGTCACAATGACCAAGATTTATCTGAAAATTGGTTTTGGATAAAGTTTATCAGATTTACTTTTACTATAAGCCTGAGTTGGATTATTAAAAAGCCTTTTAGAATATAATTGAGAGCATTTTATAAATTTATACAGTTTGTAAGCGCTGCCGCGATTCTATCGATAGGTGTTGTTTATCACTGTTTATTAGTTTTATGGACCTATCATGGAACATTTTTTATTGTAATCATTGTATTATTTTAAGCCTTTATAACTACTTTAATTATAAATAACATAAATGCTTTCGAAGATTGCTATTCTAATTCTTGCTTATCCAATATAGTTTAAACTCCATTAATGTCGTTTTGATAATTAGTACACCATAATGATAAGGTTATTTTTATGTGATATAGTTTAATAAATTCTTAAACATCTGATATACAGTTGTTTGTTTTAATGCTTATTCTGTTGGAATAATTTTGGCATGGTGCTTTATAAAAAAGCAAAAAATGGAACGAATTAGAACAATTGAAGAGAAAAAGAAAATAGTCAGGCGTAATCAAAAGATAAAGCCCTTTCACTGTTTAATTCTTTTTTACTTCTCTATTATTACTCTAGCTCTCTCTGCCAGAACCTTTAACCTTTCGCTATTAAATATTTTACTAGCCATAATAATTCTACTTATTGGAGCCCTATGTGTTTTTCTTATTATTAAGGCTAAAAATTCTTACAGGAAAATCTATTAATTCTAAAGTTCAAATAACAACAATAATAAGAGCTTTTGTTAATTGCATTTTATGAATTTATACCAAAATTTCTTGTAAGTTTTATAATGGATTTTTGTATTTAGGAGCCGCCATCTTAGGTTGATGAAGTATTTCATTTCCTGACAAACATGTCCAATGTCCGCCTCAAAGAGACCGGATCAGGGTAATTTTTCACATAACCTGCCCGAAGAATGAACTGTATCTGATCCTTTATTCCTACAGAAGTGTTCAGGCTCTGTTTTATGCTGGGTTCTTCTAATATCTGCGTCATTGGATGAATACCTATATTTTTATCTCTCACCTTTAAAAAAAGTCTTTGCATCATTTTTCCAGTTTCAATTAGCGCACCAACCGAATCCTCTTTGCTTGAGATCAAAAACCAGCCTGCAGATGAAGCGACCTGCTTTTCTACCTGAGCAATGCCCCTGTCTCTAAAACTTTTTGACATAACATTCTCCCGGTCATAAAAATTCCTAACCATCCAACCCGGAATACCATCAATTTCCATACTACCAGTAGTCAGTCCGTCAAGCTTTTTCTTAGCATCTTTTGAGGAAAAGCGGATCCAGTTAGAAAGTTCATTCTGAGCAGCATTTCGGTAAGATTGGATTCTGTTAGCTTCAATAGTTTGTTCATTAAGGTATCCATATTCTCTTGAAGAAGCAGAAATGAAATGAATCATATCAGGATCTTCACTAATTAAATCTCTTAAATCCTCTTTTTTTATTGCATCAACTAGCATATTCGATCGCACGGTTCTGCGCTGTCTTATTGTTTCTGTATCGAAGCTAAAAATCTTACCCGATTTAATTAGTTTAACCTCCATCATTTCCTCATCTTGGTTGGTTGTAGCCATTAGCTTGAAATTGGGTTTATATCCAATGCTATCTGCTGCATACGTTAAGTTTTGTAAGAAAGCACCAATTGATAATACCGTTTCGCGCTGCGATGGATCAACAGCTGGTAGCCATCTTTTTTTATCATTGCAAATAATCCAGTGATAAGGTGCTAAGCTTTTAATGAACCAGGGTTGCGTATTGTGACCACTGGGTGCCAAAGAGGCAAGGGATAAAATCTTTATTTCATCTGCTTTCAATCTAGTTTTATTGTTTTGCTTTGTGTCAGAATCCGATCTTTCGAAGTTTTGCATATCACTTAGCATATAGCCTGTAACCCCGACAATTACAATAGTTGCACCCGAGCCTGCTAAAAATTTTCTTCTATTCATCGTTTAGTTTATTAATTAGTGGAGTTTCATTTTTCTATTTCAAAATTATAGTGTCCAATATTTGCCATTATGTTGCATTTTGTCCCATGATTAATCGCCTTTTTGCACTAATATTATTCTCTTCATTTTTTTTTACAGATAGCAAGGGCAGTTTGTTGGAGTGCCCGTCCAAATGAGAATGTTAATATCCAAGGTGGGTTGTTTTCTTTAATCTGCTTCATTGCATTCAATCTTGTAGAAGCTTTCTGTCGAGCCAGTCACGTTGACAGAAATGTAATACCCTGAACAGCTGCCGAAACGCGATCCATTTAGCACATGATAGTTTCCTCTTCGATTTTTTCTGCATCCTTCCTTTCGCGGGAATCCTGACCTGGTAATATCATATTTGGTTTACCGTAGTTAGCAAGTCCCTGGTTACCTAGTAATATTTTTTTTGGAAAAATGATCACCGAGCATCAACACTTCTGGTTCAACAATAGGCACTAGATTACATCGCCGACAAATTGCAGCATATCTGGCAAGTGCATTTGCGCTTGAGAGGATATAATTTCTTATTGGAATTTCTTTACTAATGGATATTAAAATTTAAGGGTTAATGTTCCATTTCCATTCCAGTATTTCGGGCATGTCTTTTCCATATCGGTTTACATAGTGTTTATGTTCAATGAGCTTGTCTTTTAGCTGCTGTTTTAAATAAGCCCCTTTACTGCCCAGATTGGGCACTCGATCTATTACATCGATAACCAAATGGAAACGATCGATCTCGTTTTGTACCCTCAGGTCGAAAGGTGTTGTAATGGTTCCCTCTTCCTTATATCCCCGTACATGTAGATTACGGTTGGCTCTTCGGTAGCTGATGCGGTGTACCAGCCATGGGTAGCCATGAAAGTTAAAAATAATGTGTTTATCTCTTGTAAATATTGAATCGTAGTCTACTTCACTAAGTCCATGCGGATGCTCGGAACTCGACTGCATTTTCATTAAATCGACTACGTTAACGACTCTAATCTTAAGTTTAGGAAGATGTTCCCTTAATATCGAAACTGCCGCCAGAAGCTCCAATGTTACCGTATCACCGCAACTGGCCATAATTATATCCGGTTCCGAGTCTTTGTCATTACTAGCCCATTGCCAAATACCAATACCTTCGGTACAATGTGTTTCAGCCTCTCGCATATTCAGCCATTGGGGCAATGCATGTTTTCCTGCAACAACAACATTTACATAATGCTTTGTGCGAAGGCAGTGATCGAAAACGGAAAGCAGGCAGTTTGCATCCGGCGGTAAGTAAACCCTTACAACATCGGCTTTTTTACTGATTACATGATCCAAAAACCCTGGATCTTGATGGGTAAATCCATTGTGGTCTTGCTGCCAGACATGTGAAGCCAAGAGGTAATTCAATGAGGCAATATTTCGCCTCCAGGGAAGTTCTCTGGTAACCTTTAACCATTTGGCATGCTGGCTGAACATAGAATCCACAATTCGAATAAAGGCCTCATAGCTGTTAAATATTCCATGCCTTCCGGTGAGTAGGTAACCTTCCAGCCAACCCTCGCATTGGTGCTCGCTAAGTTGTGCATCAAGAATACGTCCAGAAGGTGAAAGAAATTCATCGTTATCTTGCGTTTCGGCATCCCATTGGCGGTTACTTACCTGAAAAACTGCACCTAAAAGATTGGATAGCGTTTCGTCGGGGCCAAATATCCGGAAATTGGTTTTGTTGAGCCTGATAATTTCACTCAGGAATTTTGCTAATATCATCGTATCCTGTCCCTGAACTGATCCAGGAGATGGCACTTCAATTGAGAACTCACGGAAATCCGGCATTATCAGGGCTTCAAGCAATAGTCCTCCATTGGTGTGGGGATTGGAACCCATACGGCTGTTGCCTTTAGGAGCAAGCGCTGCAAGTTCTTCAATAAGCCTGCCTTCCTCATCAAAAAGCTCTTCGGCCCTGTAACTTTTCATCCATTTTTCTAGTAGAACAACATTTTGCGGATGTTTTTCATCCACCAGAATTGGAACCTGATGAGAACGGAAGGTACCTTCGTTCTGTAGGCCATCGACGGTTTTTGGTCCTGTCCATCCTTTTGGAGAACGAAGAACTATCATCGGCCAGCGTGGTCTGCTGTTATCTGCTGTTATTCTGGCATGCTCCTGAAGGCTGCGTATATCTGTTATTGCTTTTTCTGTTGCGAGCGCCATTTCCAGGTGCATTTTTTCAGGATCTTCGCCCTCAACAAAATAAGGTTTCCATCCACAGCCCTTAAAAAACTGTTCCAGTTCTTCATGTTCTATTCGAGCCAGCAGCGTAGGATTGCTGATTTTATAGCCATTTAGATGAAGTATCGGCAGTACCGCTCCATCGGTAATTGGGTTTAGGAATTTGTTGGAATGCCACGCGGTAGCTAAAGGACCGGTTTCTGCCTCACCATCACCTACAATACAGGCAACTATCAGATCTGGATTATCAAATACAGCACCGAAGGCATGGCTAAGCGAATAACCCAATTCGCCGCCCTCGTGAATTGAACCAGGTGTGGTGGGCGCAACATGACTCGAAATTCCACCGGGAAAAGAAAACTGTGTGAATAATTTTTTCATCCCTTCTTCGTCCTGGCTTATATTAGGGTAAATTTCGCTATAGCTTCCTTCAAGGTAAGTGTTCGCAACAAGCGCAGGACCGCCATGCCCCGGACCAGAAATGTAAAACATATTTAGATCAAATTTTTTAATCACTCTATTCAGGTGTACATAGATGAAGTTCTGTCCTGGAGTGGTTCCCCAGTGACCCACAACAATAGGTTTGATATGTGATAATAGGAGCTTTTCTCTAAGCATTGCATTCTCATACAGATAGATTTGTCCGACAGAGAGATAGTTCGCCGCTCGCCAGTACGCATCCATTTTGTTTAAAAGTTCTGGCGAGATTTGCTCAACCTCTTTACTTATCAATAGTTCTTCCATTACATGTATATTTTTTAGTTAGCTTATCTCTATGTACTTGTTAAGTAATCAGATTTACATTAATAATTGGTTTCAAAACAGGTAGATGATGGTAGAGGCCAAAACGATGATAAGGTATTGAGTGTTAATTATAAAATTATTCAACTATTCTGTGTATTTGATAAGATAAAGATGACCATTTTGTAGGCTTAATAGTTTGCACAAATGGAGCTTAAAGTTGCATAATTCACATATTTATAATCATATTGCTTCGATTGAGTATTACTTCAATGCTTTTCTTTAGTGGAAATATTAGTGATTTAAAAATTTTCTAAAGCTGTAGGCATGTGAATTGTATAAGGATTTTATCGAAATATATAACAACTAAGAGCAGTAATGAGCAAACTTTGATGCGTGAAATAATTCACCATAAAATCATCAGAGATGAAAAGTAATGAAAGCTTACAGAAAGACGTTCAGGAGGCCATTAAATGGGAACCACTTTTGAATGCAGCAGAGATAGGAGTAATCGCAAAAGACGGGGTTGTGACTCTGACCGGAACTGTAGATAGTTATATTAAAAAAACAGAAGCTGAAGATGCAGCAAAAAAAGTTAGCGGCGTTTCTGCCGTGGTTGAAAAGATCGAAGTTAAATTCGGCGACTGGGGTATCAAGGAAGATGGTGACATAGCCAGAGAAGTATTAAATGCATTGAAATGGAGCTGGCAGGTACCTAGCGACAAAATCGAGGTTAAAGTAGAAAAAGGTTGGGTAACTCTTGAGGGCGAACTGAGTTGGAACTACCAGAAAGATGCAGCAAAAACTGCCATAAAAAATCTGCTTGGCGTAAAAGGGGTAATCAATAGCATCAAAATTGCCTCTGATGTAAAAGATGCCGTTGAAAAAGCGGATATCGAAAAAGCCATCGCCCGTAACTGGTCTATTAATGATCAGGATATCCATGTTAAGGTGGCGGGAAACCGCGTAACCCTAAGTGGCGAGGTAAGTTCATTATTCCAAAAAGATGAAGCACAGCGCATTGCATGGAATGCACCAGGCGTTTGGTTCGTAGATAATGAAATTTCAGTGCAGTATGATTATTTAATGATGGACTAAAAATATGAGGGGAGCTAGTGCTCCCCTCATATTTTTTTGATTTCCTGGATTCATTTCATTACTTTAACTGTTTATAAATCAGTTTTATGGCTAAAAATAGGATGAAGAATTAAAATTTACAGATCAATTTACTCCCACTTTGAAATAGCTACTTACGAAAGCATGCTGCTGGTTTTTGGTCATTTTGTCTGCCGGCCTGATCTCTACTTTTATTTTAGAAAACTGGTGATTATCCTTAAAGGTATTGTACAGCTCGGTTTTAGCTTCAGTAGGGCCAAAGAGTAGCACTTCATCATATTTCCTGATGAGGTCAGCTAATTCCCTAAAGTAATCTGCCTGCTCCCCCTTTTCCTTGGTATGCATTGTGCTTTCCCCACGTGTTAATGCTTCTTCTTTAGCCTTGCTGGTAAAGTTGCATTCAATTGTTCTTGTCAGTATTGGACTCGCTGGGTAGTCCATTAGATTGGCTACTGAATGATCCATCCATATGCCTATTTTTTTCTTTTTTATCATGTTGTTGTTTTTTAGATCGGGCAATGTCAAGACAGGGCTTTTAATACGCTTTGCCTGAGATGGTGGGTAGAATTAATTCAGATTAAGTTCCAGAAAATCAGTGAGCTGTTTTTCCAGAACCTGACTGTTGTTTGCAGGAATAGTATTGTCTGTTGAAAGAATGATTTCCTTTTCAGAAACAACGATATGAAATGCTATGCCAACGATAATCTCAGGAAAGGATACGTCGATAATATCATATACACGTGCAAATTCAACCATAACCTCCGAATCCAGTTTTTTGTTCAGGTAATCTGCAAAATTTATTTTAAGGGTTTCAAAAAGATCTTCTGCAGAAACCAACCTTATGTTTTTTATTTCAGTGCTCATTGGATATTAGTTTAATTTATCGGTTGAAGTTGCTTGCTACAGTTGTAGCAAGCATTTGGATTTTTTACTTCTTTGCCTTTATTCGGGAAGCAAAACTAGGATTGTGTTTCTCCAACTTATTCTGTGGTCATACCATCAAATTCTTCGACATCCTCTTCTGCTGCTTTCTTTGTAACTCTGATTATCCCATCCTTATGGTTTGGAGGACCATAAATGGTATACATGCTTAAATCAACCTCGGTATCAGTATTGATAATATTGTGACTAGCCCCTGCTGGCACCACAATAGCATCTCCGGCCTTTACGTAATATTCATTACCGTCTATAAAGCATTTGCCATGTCCGCCCTCGAAACGAAAGAACTGATCGTTAGAGTGGTGCGTCTCTTCACCAATATCCATTCCTGGTGTAAGGTTCATCAGCACCAACTGAAGATATTTACCCGTATAGATTACTTTTCTAAAATTAGTGTTTTCAAGACTGTCTGCCTCGATGCTGTTTTTAAATCCTCTCATTTGCTCGTGATTTTAAATTTGGAAAAATGGCCTTAAGTGGCCATTCTTATATTTTATTTATTTAGCCAAGCTTATGAAGCCATAAGAATGTCTTTTCGTTCTTTAAATTCTTCCTTGCTGATTTCTCCAGAGGCAAATCTTCGATTCAAGATATCTAGCGGCTTATCTTTTCTGTGTCGCTGTCCAGGTATTTGATAAGGCAAGGCAAATATCCAGAAGATTAAAATTATCCAAATACACCACCAGATAAAATCCATTCCCCAGTAATTATTTTCATAAAACATCATAATTCTTCTGTTTTTTTGATCAGACATCTAATCAAAACAAATCTGGTGGTTTTTCGCTGTGATGGGTTATGGAATTCTGTTGATTTCTTATATCATTCACACTTTTAAGACTTGTTTTTCGATTCATCCTTTAGGTTAGTTATTATTTCCCGATTACAATTGTAATCAGTAAGTTAATCTGCACAAAAATCGGCAATTAAGAATACACCAAAAACGGCAACAAGAGTGCGCAAAAAAACGGCAGGATAATTAAACCCCACCGTTTAATACGACCTTCATCGG
>NZ_BMDJ01000015.1 GCF_014635725.1 Pedobacter mendelii
ATGCCAATACGGTAACTTTTAGTTCCGCCTTTTCACTTTTGCAGCCAGATGGACTTAGTTTCTGACTTACATAATATTTTATTTCACCTGCAGCCAAAGTAATAGGTGTTGGTGCGCCAGAAAGCACAGTTCCATTCGCATCATACCAGGTGAGGTTTGAACCAGTTGCCGTAAGCGGCAATGCAGCCTGGTTTTGGCAGTAAGTTAAACTAGTAGTTGCAGGAGCCGGTGGCAATGCCAATACGGTAACTTTTAATTCCGCCTTTTCACTTTCGCAGCCCGCCGGGCTTAATTTCTGACTTACATAATATTTTATTTCACCTGCAGCAGAGGTAACAGGTGTTGGTGCGCCAGAAAGAACAGTTCCATTCGCATCATACCAGGTGAGGTTTGAACCAGTTGCCGTAAGCGGCTGGATGTTCTGTTGATTAAGGCAATACTTTAAATCTGTAGTTGCAGGAGCCGGTGGCAATGCCAATACGGTAACAGTAATTTTTGTATTTGCACTTTCGCAACCATTTGGGTTCGCTTGAGTAACATAAAAATCGGTCGATCCAATATTTACAGTCGAAGGAATATAACCATCAGAAAGTATGGTTCCCTGACTATCATGCCATATCAATTTAGTTTCAGTAAGATTAGCAAAAAGAGGTAATGAAGGTTGATTTTGGCAATAATCTACATTATTGGAAGAAGGAGGATTCGGTCTTTTATAAATCGAAACAACAAAATCACTAATTTTTTCACCACAACCAATTGCCTTTGCTGTAATTGTTGCCGAACCAAAATATTCTAACGCCCAGGTAACGGTTCCTGTCGATGAATCTATTGAGCCAGATTCTGCAGGTAGTAGACTGTACACAATAGACTCACTATTGTTTGATACTGCTTTGTAAGTATCACTACCTGAACCTGTGCATCTAGTTGAAGTCAGTCCAGCAGCAAAAACCGGGGCCATAACCTCGCCTTTAACAATAATTCTACCTTTTTTAGAAACCCTGATTCCTCCAACTGTTGTAACAGTATATTCCAGTCCATCTAAAGGTGTCACCGTATTGGGTGTACCAGTAATTTTTATGGTCTTGGTTGCTGGGTCGTATGAGGAAGCAGTCAATCCATTAGGTAATCCTGTAACCTCGGCTCCAGATGCACCACCCCCAACTAAATATACGATATCATTTATTGGTGTATTTACACAAATGCTCCGATCAGCAGAACCTAATGGGGTTAAAGTTAATTCACCAAGTGTCGTTGAGGTTTCAGCCCAGCTATTATCATTTACAGGATTACCATCAACCTGTGTACCGGTAATACTTGCTTTATTTATGTGTGTACCTTCACTAACCACTTTTGCTTTTATCAAAAGTGTTGCTTCTCCTCCAGCAACCATAGAACCAATTGTCCAAAGTCCTGTTATTGGGTTGTAACTGCCCTCGGAAACGGTACTTAAAACATAGTAATAACCAGAAGGGAGTAAATCTGTAACCGATACACCAATAGCATTACCTACTCCTAAATTTTTTGCTTTTAATGTAAAAGTTACAATCTGATCTATTTCTGGGAGTGGGATATCAACTGTTTTCTCAATGGATCTATCAATATTACAAAGAGAAATAATTAAAGGGAGTGATTGAGCACTTAGGCCACATTCTAACGTTGAGCTTACTGTATAATTTCCTGATACTGTCGCCACGTAGGTATTGTCAGTAGCTCCAGCAATCTCCACTCCATTTAAAAACCATTTGTAGGGACCACCGCTGGAAGGGTCGGCAGTTAGTTTTGCAGCTGCACAATCCGTTAAATCGACACTAGGCTGTACTGCTTTCTCTGGAAATCGAGAAATAAAGTTCGACATGGAGAAATCACTACTTTGCTGTACCATAGATACTGTAAGTCTGTTGATACTATTAATTGTTATTACATCTGGATAACTAATGTTCGCATCCGTAAATTTAATCAGGTAAAGTCCTGTAGAACCTAGTTGTTTGCGTAATCCAATACCTGAAATGGTTTCAATATCTTTGGCAGTATAAGTTACTCCAGAACCCTTAGTGGTTAAATTAATTTTATCAGCATTTTTAGTAACGATGTATCCAAAATATGGAAGGTTACCATTGTTATAAGATGTAAATTTATAAGTTTCTACCTGTCTTGATCCAGCACACGAGGCTATAGGAACTAATGTAGCAACATCTACTTCGCAACCACCCCCAGAGGATACACCGCCTGTTCCCGAAAAAACTAAAATATTTTTATCTGCAACAATTCTAGAAGAAGAAAATCTACCTGTATTGCTTGATGTATTGTATGAACCATTAATCCAACCGTGATTAAAGGTTTTAAAATCACCTGCCGCTGTAAGGGTAATATTTTGAAAAGTCTTTTGAACACCATTCTCATCAAAAAACTCTACACGAATTTTTGTATTTGGTTCGGTACTAACTATTGTTGTTTGCTCTGCCGTTAGATTCCCTTCTCCCCTAACAATAACATATTCTGAGCCAAGTGAAGAAATTGGGGGAATAGGGTTATAAGCTCCATCACCACAACCTCCAGGTGCATCCAACCTTGCAGAAGTATTCATAACCGCAGCTCCGGATGACTCCACTAATGTTCCAATTGGGCACTGAAAAAGATAACTTTGACCAGCATTTAAAGTGGTAACTGCAACGCCTGCTATTTTTATAATTGTATTATTTTCAATCGCCATTATGCTGTATGTAGGCCGCTCATTACCAGCCAAATCATCATCACGATAGTAGCCAACCCGAAAAGCGGTACCTACACCCGCATCTCCAAAGCTGAACAAAGAAGCGTTACCTTTAATGTTTGCATCATTCCCATCACTACCCAACTGGTCAGAAGCAATATTTCTTAAATTAACAGCAATAGAACCATCAGCAGTAACAATCAACCCACCATCATTAATCACAGTATTAAGCGGATGAATCGGAAGTGAACCAGGTAAGCCGTCAAGTCTTTGTCTATAGGGCACACCTGCTGAACAGGTAAAGTTAAATAGGAGCGTACCGTCGCTTTTTTTAATTGTACCAGATATGGTAGCGAGGCTTTCGGTGGTAATAATTATCTGGTTTGCTCTGCTCCAGTACTGCCATGGTGCTGGTGCAATATAATGCTTGGAATAAGATGGTGGTTTGGCCGAAGTAGGTTGAAAAACTCTTTTAAAATTTGAATAGGTATTTGATTTTAGTGCAAAAGAAGAAAATAATTGTGGATTAATTACTTTAACATCTCCATATTGTTTTTTTGCATCGTTGGTTGTGGAAATATTTCCTGCGTGCAAAACTTCCGCAGAAAATACGCAGAGAATAAAAAAAACTAAAGCAGAAACTTTAAATAATATCGCGTTAATCATCAGCTTTCAACAACTCCAAAATTCAACATCACTATTTGTGAAAAAAGATCAAAATAGCCCAATAATAAAAATTAATAGTTTTTAGAAGAAATCATCCATTGCTCGAATTCAAACAGCATATCAAGAAATAAATAAGATCTATTTTTTAAGTTTTTCATTCAAAATTAATAGAATTGAGTTGAACAAATTATACTTAAAATGATTTTGTGACGTTAGCCAAGATGCTTATAACCAAACGATTACAAAATTTAAAGGATTAGCATTATAAATACTACATCAATAGAATAAAAAAGGTATAAAAATCACAAATAATCAACTGATAACCAGCTGATAAAACTAAAAAATCTAAGAAAATATAATTAATATAATGATTTGATAGTATTGCTAGAATTTTACACGAAAGTATAATTGTGCGTTTATTTTACGATATGACATATTCAGAGAAATGTTAGCGCTTAATAAAAGTTTGTTGTTCTTTTATGGCAAATCGACTTAACCAAATAAACAAATTACATTTAGAATCATCGTAACTACCAATCAGATCCCATGCATGAGTAAAAGTTTTTTCCAAAACTAAATTACACTTGGTTTCGTCTTTTATATTACGTGTAATTAAACCATAAATGGCAGGCGCATAGAATTTATATAAAGACTTGAATACCTCTTTATCTTTCGATTTAAGCTTGGCTAAAGAAATTTCATTTGCAGATACCCAAACCTTTGATAAAGGTAAGGAGGGAGCTTGATTGTTAATAATTGTCATCTGCATTATTCACATTATTCAATTGTCTTACAATTAGATGGTCAACATTAAGTTTAGCATATTGTTTAGCAAAAACATTAATAAAGTGACAACTTAAAAGAATAAGAACCTTTTTAAATTTATATTGTGAAAATATTTATCGCTTATTTTTTGAGCGAAACAAGGCAAATGTTGCAGAGATAGCCAACCCATCTCGAGATATTTAAGGATATTACAGCCATTAAGAAGCATAAACAAATTATTAGATAAATTTTAAACAAGCTCTAAGCTATTCAAATAAAGATAAAAGCATTTTAATTTCCATATTATCAATCAGGTTTTAAAAATTTCATTGTAAAAAATACTTACTTAACGAATTGATTAAAATTCATAGCTAACAGATACATTTATTTGCTTATGTTATTTGCTTAGAATTAATAAAATTCAAATTATTTTTTAATATGGGTATATAGCCATTTAGGTAAAACTAAAATTTCAATAATTAAAACCGATTTTGTATTTCTTCTGTTTAATAGTTAATAAGTCAACTTAAAACATTCACCTATGAAAAATCAAGATTATAATTTAACTGCAGAATATGATGTTACCAATATCGATCAATTTCAAATTGACCGCTCTGAGCATAATGAAAAACTCGAATTCGATATTGAAAATTCAGCCGATATTGAGCCAGACCCAATAGACAAAGAAGATGATGATGACAGCGAATACTCGGATGATGAAGTAGAATTCGCAGATGGTGAAGGCACTTTACTAAATGAAGAGTTTGATGAAGAGGATAATACAGATGAGTAACGTTATTTTCTAAAAATAAATTTTTTAAAAAAAGGAAGCTTAACAGTTTCCTTTTTTTAAAATTATAATTTGAAAAACATTACTTACTTTTAAGTATAATAACTGCCAAAGGTGGCAAGTTAACTGCTATAGAAAATTCTTGATTATTGTAAGGTTCTTCAACAGGCAAAATATCCCCTTTATTATTAATTCCACTTCCATAAAAGATAATATCATCAGTATTAAATATCTCATTCCACTTTGTTTTAAATGGAACACCGATTCTATAATTTTCGCGTACAACTGGTGTGAAATTTAATGCAATTATTAATGTATCCTTAGCTTTTGGGCCTTTACGCATGTATACGAATACAGATTCATCTCTGTTATCTGCATCTAACCACTCAAAACCTTCATAACTAAAGTTAAAATGGTATAAAGCAGGTTCTTTCTTATATAAAAAGTTTAGGGCTTTAACGGTTTCCTGCATACCTTTGTGTGGAGCGTATTGCAGAAGATGCCAATCCAGAGATTGTGTAAAATTCCATTCATTTGTATCTGCAAACTCATTACCCATAAATAGAAGTTTTGCCCCTGGATGCGTATACATGTAAGCATAAAGTGCCCGAAGGTTCGCAAACTTTTGCCATTCATCGCCAGGCATTTTATAAAGCATAGGAGATTTGCCATGAACAACTTCATCATGAGAAAAAGGCAACATAAAATTTTCGGTAAAAGCATAGGTCATGCTAAAACTGAGTAAATTTTGATAATGCTTTCTATCTAAAGAATCAACTTTAAAATACTTTAAAGTGTCATTCATCCAGCCCATCATCCATTTCATACCGAAACCTAATCCGCCCGTATGAACTGGATGCGTAACGCCAGAAAATGTACTGCTTTCTTCCGCAATGGTTTGCACACCTTCAAAATTACCGTAAATGGCAACATTCAAGTCCTGAAGAAATTGAATTGCTCCTAAATTTTCACTTCCACCATATTCATTTGTCGCCGAATCTACGTCTTCTCTGGAAAAGTTGAAATACAGCATTGAAGCAACTGCATCAACTCTTAAACCATCAGCATGATATTTATCTAACCAGAATAAAGCGTTGCTAATTAAAAATGAACGGACTTCATTCCGGTCGTAATTAAAGATGTAAGATTTCCAATCAGGATGAAAACCTTTTCTCATATCTGCATGTTCATACAAATGCGTTCCATCGAACTCATACAGGCCATGCCTGTCGCCAGGAAAATGTGATGGAACCCAATCGAGGATTACAGCAATATTTGCCTTGTGCAGTTCTTCGATTAAGAACATTAAATCTTGCGGAGAACCATAACGCGAACTGGCTCCGAAGTACCCGGTAATTTGATAACCCCAGCTTGGGAAAAACGGGAATTCCATTATTGGCATTAATTCTACATGGGTGAATCCCATCTCTAGAATATAAGGTACTAAAGCTACTGCAACTTCTCTGCAGTTTAAAACTCTTTCTGGTTCATTTGGATCGCGTTGCCATGAGCCTAAATGAAGCTCATAAACAGAAATTGGTTGATCTAAAGCATTTAATTTTGGTCGCTTGGTTAGCCATGATTTATCTTTCCATGTGTAATTCGTATCCCAAATTATACAAGCTGTTTGCGGTGGGTGTTCCCAACGGAGTGCATAAGGATCGCCCTTTAAATGTTCAGACTCATCGAAACCCTTAACAAAATATTTATAAACATCTCCTTTTTTAAGATTTGGAATAAAACCTTCCCAAATGCCTGATTTATCCCACCTTTTATTTAGGGCATGAGAATTTCTATCCCAACCATTAAAATCTCCAACTACCCCAACATTGATTGCATTTGGTGCCCAAACGGAGAAATAAGTCCCTGAAGTTTTTTCGACTGTTATCAAATGAGAACCCATTTTCTCATATAGACGGAAATGCTTACCAACAAGAAATAAATCAACATCGTAATCGGTAAATAAACTATGCGGCCACACGGCTAAACTCTTATCAATTTCAGGCAATGCTGCTTTTACTGCCTTGTTAGCGGGTGTTTTTGCAAATACTTTTTTTGCTGCTGACATTGTGTATTTCGGTTAGATATTAATAAACCCCGAAAGCTTTCTAAAGTTTTCGGGGTTATAGTTTTACAGACTAAAAATCTGTATTTCGGAGAAGTTTTTGTTACATTTAAAATGTAAACTGCTTTTATCGTCAGTATAAAAATCAAGAATTTCTTTTCCGTCGACAATTATTTTTTTCACCTTAAACTTAATACCCAACACATTACAATCATATAACTCATAATTTGGTGTGTATAAACCCTCTGTGAGTTGACTAATTTTTAGAGTTGAGACATCTCCCCTAACCGTAAATTTCTTTTCGAGGTAAATATCCTGTTCATAAGCGAAAGTATCACCATGATCTTCGTATAAGAAAGAATTCACTTCGTAATCGCTATAATATATGTTTAGCATTACCTCGGTAATTGCTTTTTCATCAACATACTGCATTACAGGATACTCAGGAATTACGGATCCGGCTCTAACAAACATTGGCATACTATCAATTTTCGCCTCTACAAAATGCTCGCTCTCGCCTGCTAAAACTTCATTTGTCCAGAAATTATACCAAGTTCCTTTAGGCAAATAAACTGTTCTTGCTACAGCACCTTGCTCTAAAACAGGGCAGATTAATAATTTATCGCCATAACAAAACTCATCCTGACGAAAATGATTACTGACATTTTCCTGCTCCAGCATAACAAGAGGCCTTAGAATTGGAAAACCATAGCGGTGATGTTCCCAAAAAACTGAATATAAATAAGGCATTAAGCGATATCTTAATTCAATAAATTTACGGTTAATATCTTCAAAGAAATCGCCAAAACTCCATGGTTCGCGTTCGGCTGTATCTCCTGCAGAGTGTGCCCTCATAAAAGGCGAAAATGTTCCTAATTGTATCCAACGTGTAAATAATTCACCGTCAGGTTCACCGCTAAAACCACCTATATCCGTACCACAAAAAGGTACGCCAGATATTGATAAACGCTGGCACTGAATATTTCCCATTTTTAAATGTTCCCAACTTGCGAGGTTATCTCCTGTCCAAACACTGGCATAGCGCTGCATACCTGAATAACCAGCTCTTGTAATGGTAAACGGGCGTTTGTTACGCATCAGTTTTTTCAAGCCTTCATAAGTTGATCTTACCATTTGCATACCATATACGTTATGCGCTTTTCTGTGCGAACCACGAAAACCATCATAATTATGGCGAACATCGTTAGGAAACGTTCCTGAACCAAAAACGGCAGGTTCATTCATATCGTTCCAAAAACCTGCAACACCCATATCAACCAATTCCTTGTATAAATTACCCCACCAGCTACGAACCTTTGGGTTTGTAAAATCAGGGAACTGGCAACGGCCCGGCCAAACATGCCCTTCCATATAGTAATCATCACTTCGGCGACAAAAAAATCTTTTTTCTTTTCCTTCTTTAAAAACCCAATAATCATCATCAACTTTAATTCCCGGATCAATCATTACAACGGTTTTAAAACCATCATCCGAAAGTTCTTTTATCATTCTTCTCGGATCGGGAAAATATTTTTTATTCCAGGTAAAGCAACGGTAACCATCCATATAATCTATATCCAGATAAATGGCATCGCATGGTATTTTTCTTTCGCGGAATTGTTTTGCAATTTCTTTAACTTTCGATTCAGGGTAATAGCTCCAGCGACATTGCTGATAACCTAAAGTCCACTTCGGTGGCATAGGATGTGTTCCGGTTAGGCTTGCATAACGTTTAACAACATCCATCATGTGCGGCCCATGAATATAATAGTACTGTAACTCGCCACCATCTGACCAAAAACTGGTTTTACTCACATCTTCTCCACCGAAATCAAAATATGATTTGAAGGTATTATCAAAGAAAATACCGTAAGCAGCCTGATTATGCAGGCCTATGTAAAATGGTATAGTTCTATATAGAGGATCTTGATTCCAACCAAAAGAATATGCATCAGTATTCCAGTTTTCAAACCTACGCCCTCTTAAATTGAAATTACCTGATTTATCTCCTAGTCCAAAGAAATTCTCTTCAGGATTGCACTTTTTGGTGGCATAAATATAATATCCACCGAAATCGGTATTCTCTTCCCAATGCATGGAGTTCGCTTCATCAACCATTATGGTACCGGTAATATTATCGGAGAACGAAATGTGGAAATTTGCTTTATCAATTTTACAGGTTACCGAGTGTGTTGAAACCGTAAAACTGTCATCATGCTCCTGCATTTTAAACACAGAAACTTTTTGATCAACTTCTGGTACTGCATAAGAAAAATCATCTAAAAAGACACCATGTGGCGCTAAGCGAATGCGAATAATCTCATCACTAACAACCCTAACTTCAACCCTTGCATCGCCATCTGAGAAATAAAACCGATTACCTTCTTTTTTTACTTTTTTAACTGTACCTAAATATTGCTTAACAATCGGTTTAACAGATATATCGACAGGATTATTTAAATGTTGCACCTCTTGCTCTTTCGCAATAAGCTCATTCACCTCGTTCGATTTGTCTTGTGTCTCTTCCATCCTTATTTATTGAAAATTAAATTAATAGCGCTTAAACTGGAATGTGCTTAAGAAAGTACTATAATACAAATATTTTGCAAAAGGCGAAGTAATAAATCATAAAAAAGCCCTCATTACTTTTCAACGCAATGAGGGCTACTGTAAGTTAATTTATTTTAAGGATTAAAAGTAAATGCCAAATAATAAATAGCACCTGCCGCCGGGTTACCATACGATGTAATATAATACTTGTTCATAACATTTGAACCACCCAACTTAATAGATGAATTTACCGAAGGAATTTTCAAACTAACCTGTGCATCCAATGTACTGTAAGCAGGCACATTGCCTGAAGCAAATGATGAATTCCAGTAAAATTTATCCTGCCAACGGTAAGAAATGTTGAAACCAAAGTTCTTGATGATTTCTTTATTACCCAAACCTAGATTGAAACGAACTTTTGGCGTATTAAAGTCATTTATGTAATTAACAGGAAGATCACCAATTTGATTATAAGATACGTTTCCACTCAAACTCCATTTATTCATTAAATAATCTAAGCCTAATGCTGCTCCATAAGAGTTAACCTCTCCTGTTGCGTTAACCGGAACACCGAACTTTACAAAAGTAGGACTAGCAAGTGTGCCAACATTCTGATAAACATCAACCGCAGTAATAAAATCTTTATAAATATTATAATAGCCGTATGCATCTACCAATAAGTTTGGTAAAATTAAACCTTTATAGCCTAACTCATAAGATTGAACACTTTCAGGACGGACTCCTTTTGCATCAAATGTATATTGTTGTAGCAAGGCTGGGTTGGGAACACCAGTTGCAACAGATCCTAAAAATGCACGATAGCTTACATCAGTATAGGCTTTATTTACATCGAGTTTGTACTTTCCGAACATAATTTCAGGCAAACCACCAATTAAGCGTTGAGAACCACCGCCTACAGATAAATCTATATATTGATTTTGAGTTGTAGGATTTCGGTAACCTGTTTGATAAGAAGCCCTAATGTTATTGTTTTTTGCTACTGTAAAAACACCGGTAATACGAGGTGTAAAACGACCTTCGAAGTTCATACTCTTATCATATCTTCCTGCAAAAGTGAACTTAACCTTATCATTGAATAGCTTTTTACCTATTTGCGCAAAAGCACCATATTCGTTAATATCGATTGATTGATTCAAATCATTAAAAATTGTTCCTGCAGAATTAAGATCATATAAGCGATAAGATGCACCTACCTGAAATTCAACAACGTTGTTAAATGCATTATTAAAATTGTACATACCCTCATAATGATATAAATTGCTTTTATCATCAAACTTAGCACCATAAACACTCTTTGTAGGATCTGTAGCATTAATTGAAGTTGCACTAATGGTTGTATTCATGATGGTATTCATGGCTGTTGCAAATTGTGGTGAACCAGGTTCAAAGCGACCTTGGTTAGCTACGCCTCTAGCAAATGTATGCGCTGCAACATCACCTTGTCCAGCGGCTCTTGCACCTACATAATTACCTATATATTGAGGAAACCATGTAGTTGAAGGTTTAGAAACCTCGTTTATATAACTACCTAGAATAGATGAAATATAAGAATCTCCTGAACGCTCTTGAGTGGTATATCCTTTCAGATAGAAATCCTGTCCTTTAACTTCCAGTTTGTATTGACCTATGCTAAAATTACGTAGAGAATAACGATCAGAACCGGTATAAACAGATGTTCCTGTTCCCCAGTTTGCCTGTGCAACCGCTTGAACGGTGTTAGTAATATTGTAGTAAACCGCACCAGATGCTTTTAAAGATTTTGTATCGTAATCTACCAGATTCACTTCATTGTATCCGGTTCTTGATACATTTTGATCAGGAATTAAATTCGCTTTTAAACCTACATAAAAGGGGAAATAGTTCTGAACAGCAGGACGTAGTGCTGCAGGCAAATTAGCCAAAAAACCTGCTTGTTGTGCTGCATTTGGAACAGCAGCACCGAAAGCACCATCCATTAGTGTTTTAATATTTGGTATTGCACCGCCCGAACCTGCACTAATACCAGAAATAGTTGCATTTTGAACACTCAGAGCAACATTACGCATGTTTTGGCTAACCTCATCTCCGTAAGAATTAATACCATCATAATTAGTATCGCTATTTCTATCGCCGGCTTTGGCTGTTCTTGAAACTCTATCGAAATTCGAGTAATTATTACCAAACCAATCTTTGGCTTGCAAAAACGAGAATGCTGCCTTTACCCCAAATTTGTTATTCCAAGATTTAGCCAATCTAACATCTAATTGGTTAAAAGGCTGCACACTACTATTATCATCATTAACATGGTTAACGCCAGTTTTGTACTGAAAACTTGCACCCTGATATTTGAATGGGTCTTTCGAGGTCATCAGTAGCGTTCCGTTAATACCGCCAGCGCCATACAAAGCTGATGATGCACCTGGCAAAAGTTCTACATTATCAACATCTAATTCTGTAATACCTACAATATTACCAACCGAAAAATTTAAACCAGGTGCCTGGTTATCCATCCCATCAATATATTGATTAAAACGTGTATTGCCATTAGAATTAAAACCACGGCTATTAATAGATTTAAATGTTAAACTTTGCATGCTGCTCTCCACCCCTTTCATATTATTTAGGGCATCGTAAAAAGATGGTGCTGCAATTTCTTTAATAAAGGCAGCGCTCATTCTTTCAATTGAAACAGGCGATTCGAGTATACGCTCTGGAGTTCTTGATGCAGAAATAACCACATCGCCACCTAAAATAGTTCCAGCTTCCATTTCAATTACTATTCCTGAGGTAGAAGAGGTAATTTGCTGTTCTATTGCTCCATAACCAACATAGCTGGCCGATAAAGTAAAAGGAGCTTTTGCTGCTGTTGTAAAAGTAAATACCCCTGAAGAGTTTGTTGATGTCCCTCCAGATTGACCTTTAACTACCACAGTTACTCCAACTAACGGCTCTTTTGTTTGTTTATCTTTAACGGTTCCGCTTAACGTTATGTTTTGAGCCTGTACCGCAAACCCAGTTGCGCACAAAAGCATAAACACATAGAATTGTGTAAAAAGTTTGCTCATAAGATGAATTACTATTTGGTTAGAATTTTTTAGTTAATTAAACTTAAGCCCTTTTTTTGAATTAAACAAATTATGTTAGCATAATAATTTTTTTTAGAATTTTATAATTTTGATTGATATTTAGTTTGTTGTAATTTGCGATGATATCGCTATACAATTAATTTACACAGTGTTGATCTCTGGCTAACCATTATGAATAAAATTAAAGCTCTTTTCTGCATCCTCGTTCCAATTGCTTTAGCATTATTGTTAAATATAAAAATAGGTAGCACCCCACCACTACTAAAATTCTTAAACCCTTTTATGGGGTTTTGGCAAAATGCAGAGAACAACCACTTTTTATTTAACCACAAAGCAAAAATAAAAGGCGCTGTTGATGAAATAGAAATTGTGTTTGATGACAGAATGATACCTCATATCTTCGCTAAAAACGATCATGATCTTTATTTAGCCCAAGGTTACGTAACTGCTATGCATCGCTTATGGCAAATGGATTTTCAAACCCGATTTGCAGCTGGTAGAATTAGTGAGGTTGTTGGCGATAAAGCAATTGAGGTTGACAGATACCAGAGAAGAATGGGAATGGTGTATGGCGCAGAAAATTCCTTAAAAGGAATGATGGCAGACCCAAAAGCCAAAGAAATGATTTTGGCTTACACAGATGGAATTAATGCTTATATAAAAACATTGTCTCATGCCAATTATCCAATAGAATATAAAATTTTAGATTTTAAACCAGAAGACTGGACACCCATTAAATGTGCATTGTTACTTAAACAAATGTCAGCAGTTTTAGCAATGGGTTCTGATGAATTTTACATGACCAACATCATGAAAAAATTCGGCACCGATGTAACTAAAGATTTATTTCCTGATTATCCTTTTCGTGAAGACCCGATTATTCCAGTTGGCACAAAATGGAATTTTTCACCACTTCCAACACCTAAAACACCCGAATCATTTACCAATGCGAAAACTGGTGATGTGAAAACAAAAGAGAAAATTGAAGGTATAGGAAGTAATAATTGGGCATTATCAGGCTCTAAAACGGCATCAGGCTATCCAATTTTAGCAAACGACCCACATTTGGATTTAACTTTACCATCCATTTGGTACCAGATTCAGCTACACGCACCAGGCGTAAATACTTATGGTGTATCATTACCTGGGGCGCCAGGCGTAGTTATTGGTTTTAATGGGAAAATTGCATGGGGTGTAACAAATGTAGCAGCTGATGTACTTGACTTTTATCAGATTAAATTTAAAGATAATTCACACAAAGAATATTGGTATAATAATACCTGGAAACCAACAACTTCTCGCCTTGAAACTATAAAAATCCGAGGAAAAAAAGATGAAATCGACACCGTTTACTACACCCATCACGGCCCCGTAGTTTACTTCCAAAAACCAAAATATAGCAAAGCAAACAATGTTCCCGTTGGCGATGCATTAAGGTGGATTGCGCATGATGAATCAAATGAATTGATGACATTTTACTATCTAAATCGCGGTAAAAATTATGATGACTACAGAAAAGCTTTAACCTTTTATACTGCTCCTGCTCAGAATTTTGTTTTCGCAAGCATTGATAACGATATCGCAATAACACCAAACGGTAAGTTTCCTTTAAAATGGAAAGACCAGGGTAAATTTATTTTGGATGGAACGGATAAGGCTTATGATTGGCAAGGTTGGATTCCCGCGGCTCAAAACCCAACTGTTAAAAATCCACCTAGAGGTTTTGTAAGCTCAGCCAACCAATCTTCAACCGATAAAACTTATCCATATTATATTAATTGGGAATTTGCTCCTTACGAGCGTGGTAAACGCATTAACGATCGCCTTGGGGCAATGAATAAAGCTACCGCAGATAGCATTCGCCTTATGCAAACAGATAATTATAGTATTATGGCTCAAAATCTATTACCAGCGTTAATGCCATTAGTTAATAACGAACAATTAAATGCTACGCAAAAAGAGGCGTATGGTTATTTAAAAAAATGGAATAAACGTTATAATGCGGATGAAATTGCAGCAAGTATTTTCGAAATCTGGACCAAACGCTTAAGTTTTGACATCTGGAATGATGAATTTGAAGTTGAGGGTATTCCGATGCGTTATCCATCTAGAGACAGAACCGTAGAAATGATTTTAAAAGAGCCAAATGCGAAGTGGTTCGATAACATAAAAACTCCTGCAAAAGAAACCCTTTCTGATTTGGTTAATGAGGCTTTTAAGTATAGCTGTGATAGTCTTGAACTTAGGTTTGGACCAATTAACAAAGATTGGAACTGGGCAAACGTTAAACAAACCAATGTCCCTCATCTAGCAAAAATACCTGGTTTCGGCTCTAAGATTTTACTTATTGGTGGAGCAAAAAGCACTATTAATGCCATCAGCGAAGTCAATGGCCCATCTTGGAGAATGGTTGTTGAATTGGGCAAAGTACCAAAAGGACATGGCGTATATCCGGGTGGGCAATCGGGTAACCCGGGGAGTAAATTTTATGATAATATGATTGATACCTGGGCAAGCGGTAAACTTTACGATCTATTCTATATGCAATCTCCTGATGATAAATCAGGCACAATAATTTCTCGTTTAAAAATCTCTAAATAGCTAAAAATGGTTTTCATCGTTATACTAATCATCTGTTTTCTACTTCAAATGATAGCACCATGGTGGGTTATTATCGTAATTGCTTTTGCCACCTGCGGAATTATTGGCAAAACAGGTAAAATCGCATTTTGGCAATCTTTCTTTGCCATATTTTTGCTTTGGATAGGTTACGCATTATTCAAGAGTCTTCCAAATGATAATGTATTGGCAAGTCGTGTTGCAATAATGACAGGCTTAAAAATTTGGTGGGTTTTATTATTGGTTACCGGAATATTGGGTGGACTTGTTGCAGGAATAAGTGGCTATTGCGGGTATCAATTTCGCAAAGCAATGCTTATTAAAAAAACTGACGAAAAATTAGCATAAGGCTTCGTACTTTTGCCTTGTGAATTTAACTTCTAAAATCATCTTTTCTATTAAAAATTCTGAAGAATTTGATTCTTTAGCTTTGGGAATTTTCAGGCATCAAGCTAATAATTGCTTAGTTTATGCTGAATATATTCGTCATTTACACATTGATATAAATAAAGTAAAAAATATAGGTGAAATTCCATTTTTGCCAATAAGTTTCTTTAAAACGCATTCGATTTTAAGTAATTCGAATCCAATTGAGATAAGTTTTCGCAGCTCAGGAACAACAGGAACATCTCAAAGTAGCCACCATATAACTGATGTAAAACTTTATGAACAAAGTTATCTTCAGGCTTTTAATCAATTTTATGGCAATATAGAAGAATTTTGCTTCCTGGCACTCCTTCCTTCTTACCAGCAACGTGCGGGTTCATCATTAATTTATATGGTAAATGATTTAATCGAAAAAAGCAAACATGCGAAAAGCGGTTATTTTTTATATAATCATGATGAACTTTTTGAAACCCTAAAAGAGTTAAAATCAAAAAATCAGAAGACTGCTTTAATTGGCGTTACCTATGCCCTGCTTGATTTTATTGAAAAGCATGAAATTAATTTTCCTGACCTTATCGTAATGGAAACTGGCGGCATGAAAGGTAAACGTAAAGAAATGGTAAGAGATGAATTACACCAGCAACTTACAAAAGGTTTTAACGTACCAGCAATACACAGCGAATACGGGATGACCGAATTGTTATCTCAGGCTTATTCATTAGGAGAAGGAATTTTTAAATATCCTAATTGGATGGAAATTCTGATTAGGGACACTAACGACCCTTTAACATTAATAGAAGGTGGAAGGACAGGTGGTATAAACGTAATTGACTTAGCCAATATTAATTCATGCTCGTTTATTGCTACGCAAGATTTAGGAAGAATAATTAGTGATAAAAGTTTTGAAGTTTTAGGTCGTTTTGATAATGCAGATATTAGAGGATGCAATTTATTAGTTCAGTAAATTACAAAAGTCTACTATCAAAATTGAAATTTTTAACCTCAATAATTTTAATTTTGTCGGCTAAAGGATGATTGACATTCATCAAAAAGTTAAACTCATCATCTATTACTGAAGATGGAACTTTTAACAATAAAAAATCATTCTCTTTAACAAAATTATCTCCTAATTTAGATAACGATAATGGAGCAGGATAATTTTTCCAGTTTTCAGGAAGATCTGTGATACCTAACATTTTAATAGATTTTTCTGGCAACTCAAAAACAGTTAAACATAAATTCGTACAATTAATCATCGAATTTTTATTTACTAAAACCTCTAAAGCAGCTAACGCACGGGTACTCGCCATGTAATGCAAAGGTGTACCAACAGAATTCCAACGCCCGCCAAATAATTTAGCACCGGTACCACTATAATCTTTCGCGTGCAAACAATTAGAAATTCTGTATAAAACCATTAGCTAAAAACGCCATATTCTAATCTGCCTAAAATATTTAAAACCATTTCGAAACCAATTCGGGTATCTAATAAATTAAATGGAATTTCGCCATTAAGAGCAAAATTTGGTGCTTTAACCCAAGTATTAAATGCCTTTTCACTACCTAAAACTTTGATGCCACGCTCATATAAACGAGCCAATTCTATTGCCCTATCGGCATATTCTGTTTTAACCAATGTTGTTGGAGTGTAGCGTTGTAGGGTACGCTCTGAAATATGAAGCACATTTGCAACCTCTTCAATGGTGAGTGAAATTTGTTTTGCTAACGCTGTTAATGATTTTTTAGAAATCCCCTTTCGGGCTAAATTAAGCAAGTCAAAATCAGTTGGGTTAGCATACTGATTACCCATCATAGCCACCATCGGTGTTTGGGATATGGCCGTGTAAGCAACCATAGGCTCCTCAACTAAATTTTGTTTTTCAATTTTTCTTTTCATAAAAACAGACAATTATGCTCAAATATATACATTTTGTCTGGTATTAAAAATATTTCAAAAAAAATCCCAATTCTCATCAGGATTTTAGTATCGTAGTTAGTTAATATCATTCTACAATTAACAGGAAATAATTCTTTTTTCCTTTTTGAACAACAATAAATTTATCATTAATCAAATGCGTGGAATTAAAAATCTGAGCAGCTTCAGCAATTTTTTCTTTGTTAATAGAAACACCTCCACCTTGTATTAACTTTTTAGCTTCACCTTTTGATGAAGCTACAGCAGATTTTTCTGCTAACAATGTTGCAGCATCTATGCCACTAGCCAATTCTACTTTTGAAATATGAAATTGCGGAATACCTTCGAACATTTCTAAAACCTGATTTGCTGATAAGCTTTTCAAAAATTCAAGAGAACCGTTTCCAAATAAAAATTCTGAGGTTTTAATCGCGGTTTCGAGTGCTTCCTTAGAATGGGTTTTTATCGTTATATCTTCAGCCAAGGCTTTTTGCAAAATTCTTAAATGAGGTGCTGCATTATGCTCTACCTCTAAATTTTCAATTTCTTGTTTCGTTTTTAAAGTAAATATTCTAATCCACTTTTTTACATCATCATCAGATGCATTTAACCAAAACTGATAAAATTTGTATGGAGAAGTTTTTTCAGGATCTAACCAAACGGCACCACTTTCTGTTTTACCAAACTTAGTTCCATCAGCCTTTTTAATTAACTGAGTAGTAATTGCATAAGCCGTTCCAGCATCTTTTTTTCTAATTAGTTCTGTTCCTGTAACAATGTTTCCCCATTGGTCTGAGCCTCCCATTTGCATTAAACAGTTATTATTTTTCCATAAATAATAGAAATCATAACCTTGAATTAACTGATAGCAAAATTCGGTAAATGATAAGCCCGAATCACCTTCTAAACGTCGCTTAACACTATCTTTGGCCATCATGTAGTTAACGGTGATATGCTTGCCAACATCTCTTATAAATGTGAACAGGTTCATATCCTTAAACCAATCTGCATTGTTAACCATCACTGCACCATTGCCTTCATCCTCAAATTTTAAAAATTTAGCCAATTGCGCTTTCATACCTTTAAGGTTGTGCTCAATCATTTCTTCAGTTTGAAGGTTCCGCTCGTCTGATTTCCCTGAAGGATCGCCAACCATACCTGTAGCACCACCAACTAAGGCAAATGGCTTATGACCAGCATTTTGAAAATGAATTAGCGTCATGATTTGAGTCAAATGACCAACATGTAACGAATCTGCAGTAGGGTCAAATCCGATATAACCAGAAGTCATACCTTCATTTAATTTTTCTTCAGTATTCGGCATAATGTCGTGTAACATGCCTCTCCAACGTAACTCTTCAACAAAATTTGTCATGGTATAAAATTATTGCGCAAAGATAGTTTTTTGAGTGTAAAGCTGAAAGTAGAAATGTAAAGCCGAAATTTCTATTTCACAATGAATTGTTATATTGTGGTTAAGATATTTTTTCAAACAGAAATTCGAAGCTATAAAAACTATATTTACGATATGAACTTTCTTTCTCATTTTTACTTTGACAGGTTTAATAACAACTCTAATGTGGTAATGGGCGTTGTATTACCTGATTTGGTAAAAAATGCATCGAAAGCCGCAAACCTATATCCTCAAAAAAACGAGTTTTTATTTATTGGCAATATTGATGAAGAATCGCTATTAAAAGGCTGGAAAAGGCATTTAGCTGTCGATTTGGTTTTTCATTCTTCACAATTTTTCTTAGAAAAGACCGCTGTGTTAAAAAAGTTAATTATTCCGGTAGTAGAAAACACGCCTATCAGACCATCATTCTTAGCGCATATTGGTTTAGAATTGCTGCTTGATCATCTGCTTATCGAACACAATTTAATACATGTTAATCATTTTTACGACAAACTAAGTGAGGTAAACAAATCATCATTACGCGACTTTTTAGAACATTGTAAATTGAAAAATCAAGAAGCATTCTTTAAATTTCTTGATCAATTTATCAGTAGTAAATATTTACTGAGTTATCAAAAGTTAGAAAACATCAGTTATGCACTAAATAGAATTTGCATGCGACTGTGGCCAGAAACTTTAAGTGAAAAGCAAATTAATGAGATAACTTTTCAGCTTTCCATTTTTAAGGAAATCTTACAGAAAGATTTTATGGAAATTTTCGATTCAATTGAAAGCAAATTGGTGTAAAACGCTCAACAAATTATCCTTTTTATTAGTCATTTCATTAACCAATTCAACCCTTTTTTTATATTTGTTCCATGTCGCAATCTACCGTAAAAGAAGAAATGGATGCCTTGGTTGAGGAATTAAACCAGCATAATTATAATTACTATGTTTTGGCAATGCCAACTATTGGCGATTTTGAATTCGATAAAAAACTAAAGCTTTTGACCGAATTGGAGCTGGCAAACCCAGATTTTGCAGATCCAAATTCACCTACACAACGCGTTGGTGGCGACATAACTAAAAATTTTATTACAGTTCAGCATAAGTACCCAATGCTGTCATTAGGAAATACTTATAATGAACAGGATTTACGAGATTTTGATGAACGCATTAGAAAAGCAATTGGTGATAATTTTGAATACGTTTGCGAGTTAAAATTTGATGGTTTATCCATCAGTTTAACTTACCAAGATGGAAAACTAATAAGAGCAGTAACCCGTGGCGATGGTACAAAGGGAGATGATGTTACCAATAATATAAAAACGATTAATACCATTCCTCATCAGATAAAAACAGACAATGCGCCCGAACATTTTGAAATTCGTGGCGAAATTTTTATGCATAAAGCTGCTTTTCTAAAGCTAAATGCATCACGGGAAGAACTAGGTGAAATCCCTTATGCAAATCCCAGAAACTTTGCATCCGGCACAATTAAAATGCAGGATAGTAAAGAAGTAGCAAAGCGACCTTTAGATGGATTTATTTATTTCCTTTACACTGATAAAAACGAATTTAAAACCCATTGGGAGAGCTTAAACGCCGTTAAAGACTGGGGCTTTCATGTTTGCGAGCACAACAGGTTAGTTAATAACATAGATGATGTTTTGGCTTTTATTCACCATTGGGAAGAAGAGCGCTTTAAGCTCAGTTATGATATTGATGGAATTGTAATTAAAATAAATAGTTATGCGCAACAACAGGAATTGGGTTTTACGGCTAAATCTCCACGTTGGGCAATATCTTATAAATACAAAGCAGCTGAGGTAGAAACAATTCTTGAAAAAGTAACTTACCAGGTTGGCCGCACAGGCGCTGTTACGCCAGTTGCAAATTTAAAACCCGTATTACTCGCAGGAACAACCGTTAAAAGAGCAACCTTGCACAATGCAAATGAGATCGAAAGATTAGATTTGCATGAAGGTGATACAGTTTTTGTAGAAAAAGGTGGTGAGATTATTCCAAAAATTATAAGAGTTAATCTTGATAAACGCCTGCCAGGTACGGAAAAAGTTCATTACCTACATAATTGCCCGGAGTGTGGAACCGAACTCATCAGAAAAGAAGGTGAAGCGGTACATTATTGTACCAACGATGAAGGCTGTCCGCCACAAATTGTTGGAAAAATACAGCATTTTATTGGCCGAAAGGCGATGAATATTGATGGTTTAGGCGATGAAACAATTGAAACTTTCTATAAAAGAGGTTTATTAAATCATATTAGCGACTTATATACCATCTACCAAAAATCTGACCAACTAAAAAGTATAGAACGATTTGGCGAACGCTCTATAGAAAATATGTTGGGAGGGATAGAGAAATCTAAAGAAATGCCTTTTGAGAAAGTGCTATTTGGTTTAGGAATTAGATATGTTGGTGAAACGATTGCAAAAAAACTTGCCATTGGAGTTAAAAACATCGATAATTTAGCCAAGGCTACTTTGGAAGAATTAATTGCCATTGATGAAATCGGACAAAGAATCGCTGAAAGCATTGTTGAGTATTTCGGAAAACAAGAACATTTACAACAAATAGAATTGCTAAAATCGGCAGGATTACGCTTTGAAATAGAGGAAAAAGTAATAACGCTGGATAGTGATTCACTAATTGGAAAAACATTCGTAATTTCGGGCGTTTTTGAAGCACATAGCAGAGAACAATTGAAAGGTTTAATCGAAGCAAATGGAGGCAAAATCCTAAGCGGTATTTCAGGAAAATTAGATTATCTGGTTGCAGGCGACAATATGGGTCCATCGAAACTGGAGAAGGCAAATAAGTTAAATATTCCTATAATCAGCGATGCTGAATTGCTAAAAATGATAAATTAAATGATAGAATCCTTGAATGAACGAATGTTATCACATTTCACTAAATCACTCATTCAAAATTCAATAATTATAAATTAAAATGAACAAATTTCAGGGAACTGGTGTGGCATTGGTTACACCTTTTAACACAGATGGGTCTGTTGATTATGATGGTTTAAAAAATCTGATTAATCATTTGATAGATGGAGGGATAGATTATCTCGTTTCTTTGGGTACAACTGGCGAAACAGCAACAATGACAAAGGATGAGAAGAAGAAAGTGTGGGCCTATACTGCTGAAATTAACAATAACAGACTGCCTTTAGTCGCCGGCATTGGTGGTAATAATACGCTAGCCGTTGCAGAAGATATCAAAGCTTTTGATGCGACAGGTTATAGTGCAATATTATCTGTTAGTCCTTACTACAATAAACCAACTCAGGAGGGCATTTATCAACACTACAAATATTTAGCAGAAGTTTCTCCACTGGATTTAATTCTTTATAATGTTCCAGGGCGTACAATGAGTAATATGAATCCTGAAACAACATGCCGATTGGCACATGATTTTAAAAATATCATAGCAACTAAAGAAGCATCAGGAAGTTTTGACCAGTTCAATCAAATTATGCGTGATAAACCTGAAGACTTCCTATTGATTTCGGGTGACGATCCTATTACTTTACCTATGATCGCTTTGGGTGCTTCAGGAATTATTTCGGTTATTGCCAATGCAATTCCAAAACACTTTTCTACCATGGTAAGGCTTTGTTTAGCTGGCGATTTTAAAACTGCTATTCCAGCTCATTTAAGTCTGATTGAATTTACCCGTTTGGCTTTTTTAGAAGGAAATCCAGCTGGAGTTAAGGCAGCGCTTAAACACTTAGGAGTTTGTGGCGATACCGTGAGGTTACCACTTATTAAAGCGAGTTCAACACTAGAAGATTTAATAATAAAAGAGATAGAAAAGTTAAGTGTAGTTGCTTAAAAAAAAGGCTATTTAAAGAGAGACTGTATAATAAATCAATTTATCTTCGAATCTTGTCACGTTGAGCTTGTCGAAACGCCTTAAAAGGCAGTTTTTCAAGTCCTTCGACAAGCTCAGTATGACATTTCGTATTTACTATACAGCCTCTTTTGCGTTTAATTAGTAGCCTTTAGTGGTTTGAGCCGTTTTTAAATTAGCATTTCTATCTATTGCAGTTTGCGGATAAGGCATTAACATAAATTTATTATCCCAAACCCTGGTTTGTACAATGCTATTTGTAATGTCGTAAGTTGTTTTCATAACATCTATAGCAATATTCCAGCGTCGAATATCCGCGTATCTTTGTCCTTCACCAGCCAATTCTATTCTCCGCTCATTTCTAATAAAATCGCGTAGTTTTTCTTTTGTATTTATTGCTGTTTGATTTACGGCAGGCATACCCGATCTGGTTCTGATATCATCAAGTGCTGCATAAATTGTTGCATCAGGACCACTCAATTCGTTTTTGGCTTCTGAGAAAGCTAATAAAACCTCAGCATATCTTATAATAGGGAAATCTTGAGAACCATCCCATTCGTTTTGAGAACTTTCTGGCGATGGGTCTACCAGTTTTTTAAAGTTGTATCCTGTTACGCTATTATTTCCACCACCTTTACCCCAAGCGAAGCTGAAACCTGCGTTAATTCTTCCCCATGGTGTTCCCGGAAACAAAATGGATGCATACAATCTGGTATCACGGTTTTTGAATTCATCGTTGTAAGCTGCGTTTGGTTTTCCACTATTATAATTTGTTGCTCTAACATTTGCTGCAGGAGGTGTAAATGCATCACCATTTTTATTCCAGTAAGCATTAACTAAATCTTGCGTTGGCGTAATTGAACTCCATCCACCCAAATCACTAGACGGAAAAAGAGTCCTTAAACCATTTCCATAATCGTAAGATGAGTTGGAAATATTTTGAGATGCCAAAATTAATTCTTTATTATCAAGTTCATTAGCCGCCCAAAATTGTTGCTCATAACTTGCTAATCCTTTATAAAATTTATCTTTATCTGCAGCATTAGCAAATGTTAGGTAGCTGCTAAAATCATCTGTTAAATCATCAGCAGTTAATGTATTTTTTCTGAAAAGTTGATAACCTAATGATTTTACTTTTTCTGCACTTACAACTGCATCAGCATATTTTTGATATTGTAGCTGTATTCTGGCAAGAAAAGCCCAGGCAGCGCCAGCGGTAATTCTTCCACTCTGTACAATTGCTGGGTTTAAATCGGCCACCGCAGATTGGATTTCACTAATAGCAAAATTAATCACATCAGCTTCCGACGTTGGTGCAATAGCAGTTTCAGATGGTTCTGCATAAGCCGTTTTTAATAATGGAACCGGGCCAAATACTCTTGCTAAATCATAATAAGTTATTGCCCTTAACACTTTAGCTTCAGCAACGTATCTTTTCATCATTGCTACAGATAGTGGTGCTTTACTTACATTATCCAGAAAATAATTATACCTTCTGATGTAAACATATCTGCTACCATAGCCTTGATCTATTGTTGCATTTATATTCCCAGCAGCAATTGGTGTGGCATTACTTTCCCAAGGGTATTGTGCATAAGCATTATCACTTGCACCATCATCATAAGCATTGCTATATGCATTGCTAAAATAACCATAACAAGCATTTAAAGCGAGTGTTGCATCCTTCTCTGTTTTCCAAAAAGAATTACTGGATAGTTGGTCTTGTGGAACATAATCCAAATCTGATTTTTTGCAGCTACCCATCGCGATTACTGCAAAAACAAATGCTATATAAAATATTTTTTTCATGTGTTTATAGGGTTAGGTTTATGCCGAAAGAATATGTTTTTAAAGTTGGATAAGAAGCTCTCGCTGAAGGTGTTTCAGGATCGAAATCTTTTAATCGTTTATCTCCTCTTATTGTAAATGGATTATTACTTGAAGCATATACCCTTAAACCTCCAATTTTTAATTTATCTAAAACCTTTTTAGGTAGGCTGTATCCTAAAGCAATTGTTTTTACTCTAAAATAATCAGCATTAAATAGCCAGAAATCAGACTGAACGAGGTTTTGACTGTTATCTGCAGAGATTAAAACTCTTGGGTACACAGCATTTGGATTTGGATTAGCAGCTGTCCACCTTTCCAAAACATAAGATTTTGCACCTGCACTATTAAAAAATGCCTGAGATGCCTCACTCTCTAAATAAACTTTTACATCATTCACACCCTGACCCAAAACCGAAAAATCGAAATTTTTATAATTTGCTGTAAAATTAATTCCATATATAAAATACGGAACATCATTACCTGTAATTACACGATCATCTCCATCAATTTTTTTATCTCCATTTTGATCAACATATTTAATATCACCGGCTTTCGTTGCTGTAGATTGGAATGCATGCGAGGCAACTTCAGCATTTGAAGAAAACAAACCGTCAGACTGGTACATGTAAAATGAACCAATAGCTTGTCCTACCCTATTGATGTAATAACCGCTAGGTGCTGTTTCGTTAGTACCACCTAAATCAACAACTTTATTCCAAATTTTACTTACGTTACCACCAATTGAATAAGTAAAATCATTAACTTTTCCATTGTAGCTTAAAGAAAGTTCGAATCCTCTGTTTCTTACCTGACCAAGGTTTATTGATGGTGCTTCACCCGAAGCCAATCCCGCTTCTGCTGGAATGTTGGGATTAGACAGTAAAATATCTTTGGTTAATCTGTTGAATACATCTACTTGTAGGTTAAATGATTTAAACAAAGTTGCATCTAAACCAGCATTGTACATATCAACCTTTTCCCAGCTTAACAAATTGTTAAATATTTTACCAGGGTAAACGCCATCTTGTTTTGTTTCATCCAAAATCACCACTGTACCAGTGTTTAAGCCATCATAGAAATCGTAATTTCCTACGTTGTTAATATTACCCAATTTACCGTATGATAATCTAAGCTTTAATTCATTAACTGCTCTAACATCTTGCATGAAACTTTCTTTTGAAATACGCCAGGCAGCAGAAAATGAAGGATATAAGCCACTTCTATTTCCTGAGGCAAATTGAGATGATGCATCGTTTCTTAAACTAGCTTCTAATAAATATGTATCGTTAAATGAATAGTTTAATCGGCCAAAAACTGAAGCAAAAGCACGCTGTTGAATTCCACCACTTGCCGTTGTATTTTCTGGCAATTGCGAACCACCGTTAATTGCATTTAAATCGTTATTTACAAAATTTTTGCGAATGGTACTGATAGTTCGATTGTTATAGTTTTCATAAGATGCGCCCACTAAAGCTTTAAAATAATGCTTACCAACTGTTTTTTCATAATTCGCAGTTGCCTGTGCTAACATTCTACCAGTGTTTTCCCAAGATTCTGTTAGTTGATTGGTGGTTACAGCTGTACTTGCAATTGGCAATCCGGTAAAGAAATTATTAATGGGATTCATTGTGTTTATGAATGCGCTATTTAATGTATTGTAAAAATTGTAAGAGAACAAGCCGCCAATCTCTAGACCTTTTACCGGAGTGTAAGTTCCATTTAAATTGCCAATGAAGCGGTTTGTATTGTAAGAGTTTCTTCCTCCTTCTTCTAATTTTCTCAAGGTGTTATCACGTGCCAAAGTTGCATCAATAATACCTCCATTAACACTTCCCCATTGTCCATTAGTTTGCTTTGCTACTAAAAGAGGGGTTTCTCTTGATAATGTTGTAAAATTAATCGCACCTTTTTCATTATCGAAACCATCTCTTACAAACGAAAGATTGGTACTAATTTTAAATTTTTCCGAAACCTGGTTTTCCATATTTGCTCTTAATGAATAGCGCTTTAAATCTTTACCAGGAATTAATGAATTTTGAGTAAAATATGCACCACTTAAATAATACCTCGTTTTATCTCCACCAGAAATATTAAGTTGGTGTTCCATCATTGGTGCATTTTTTTTAAGCGTTAATGCAAACCAATCATTATCAGGATATTTATCGGGATCAGATTGATTTTTGATTATATCTAATGCTGTGGCAGAGTAAACTACAGATTTTCCTGCATTTGTAGCAGCTTCATTTCGTAGTACAGCATAATCGTAAGCACCAACAAAATCAGGAAGATACAAAGCAGTTTGATTTCCATAATAAGCATTATAGGTAACCTTAGCTGCGCCACTTCCTTTTTTGGTAGTAACTAAAATTACTCCGTAAGCTGCTCTGGAGCCATAAATTGAAGATGATGAAGCATCTTTTAACACAGAGATGTTTTCTACATCATTTGAATTGATACGGGCAAAATCTCCGGAAGGTACGATTACTCCATCGACAACGTATAATGGTTCTGATGCGCCTAAGTTACCTCTACCCCTTACATTTATACTTCCTAAATCAGCGCCAACATCTCCAGGAGTAGATTTAATGGCCATACCTGGCACTGTTCCCTGTAGTGCATTTATAAGCGAAGTTACAGGTCTGTTAACTATTGCCTTAGTATTTACGGTGTTTACTGCGCCTGAGAGGTTAATCTTTTTTTGAGTACCATAACCTACAACCACTACTTCATCTAAATTGGATAATGGTGCATCTGCAAGTGTTACATTAATTTCATTCTTATTGTTTATTGCAATCTCTTGCATGTTATATCCAATAAAAGAAAAAGTTAGTGTAGAATTAGCCGGAGCACTAATAACATAAATTCCATCAGGACTAGTGGCCACCCCAAGCGAGGTTCCTTTTACCCTTACGCTTACACCCGGTAATGGTTGCCCGCTATTATCTTTCACTACACCTTTAATACTAATTTGCGCATAACTCATTAGTGATAGAAAAGCACAAATACTGGTTAGGAATATTTTTCTTCTATTTTTTTTTACCATAAGACATTTTGTTAATTAGTTGTTTAGTTATGGTAAAAATATATTAATAATGAAGGCCAGAGCAGTTTTTACGGATACAAAATGCAGACAAACGTTTGATTCCTATCAAAACAATAGATTTCAGAAAGACCTATTTCTGTACAGAATCTTAGTATTTACCGCAAGTTGAATAAACATAAGCCATATGTTAATCAGAATATTGAAGTTGGGGAAAGAATAAATTGTAATGCTTACTACCTAACTACTACAATTAAGAATTGAGGCAGTATTTCAATTATAATTCTGGAATTGAATTGTAGAAATTTTTAAACGAGATATTTTTATGGTCAAACGATTGCGCAGAGAAATATTCTTATAGAGAATATTGAATATTTTTATAAAAACTATGAAATAGCAATTGAATTGATTTAACCTATTTTTGAGCATTAAATTGCTTACTAAAAGTTAAAGTAAATTTCAATCCGAAACTGATAATTAGAATACATCAAACATTTTCATACTTCTAAACTGAGCTAGCTGTATTCTCTAATTTTGAAGGAAAGTAACATTCAAATAATACTATATAAAAAAAAAGGCTGTCTCATAAATACAAAATGTCATCCTTAGCCTGTCGAAGTATTCTCAAAACTGACTTTTAAGGCGTTTCGACAAGCTCAACGTGACAAGGTGCAAAGATAAATTGATTTATGAGACAGCCTCTGTTTTTAAAATATATTTATTCGCCTAAGCTTTATTTTTCGTATCCTGAACTTCTAAACGAATGGCCTGCGCTAAATTTTTCAAATCTTGCATGCCTTTACGTATGCGTGTACCCGCTGCACTATTTCCTTTTGTATAAAACTTGTCTGCATCAGCTTCTAAAGCTGAAATTAAACTTTTGACTTCTTCGAATTTTTTCATTTTAATGGCTCCTGTAAATTTTAGGTTTTTAGTTTTGATTTTTTGTACCTCTAATTTAACGTGTTTAATTAAATAAAAAAACTTTTATCGGCACAAAAAAAAGCCTCTAAGTTGCTTTTTTTCCACATTTTAAACGTTTATGAACATCTATATTATAAAAAAAATAAATTAAATGACTAAAAATCAAATAAATTCAAAAAAAACAGCAAACAGTAAAGCCCTTTAAAATGAATTAAAGGGCTTTATAAATATTAATTTAAGCCTAAACTGCGGCGAATTGATTCTCTTTATAATAACCGTTTTCCAGTTTTTGAGAAACCTCACTAAATGCATCCAGCGTACGCTGTACATCTTCAAGGGTGTGAACTGCAGTTGGAATAAGGCGTAATTCTATTAAACCTTTTGGAATTACCGGAAAGATTACGATTGAGCAAAATATTCCGTAGTTCTCACGCAAATCATAAGTAATGGCCGTAGCATCAGTTAATTCTCCTTTTAAGAAAACAGGTGTTACCACGGTATCAGTAATACCTAAATCCAAACCACGTTCACGTAAACCCTTTTGTAAAGCCATCGCTATTTCCCAGAGTTTATCTTTAAGTTCGGGTTTTGTTTTCAAAAGTTCTAACCGTTTTAACAATCCGATAACCATTGGCATAGGCAATGCTTTGGCAAAAGTTTGAGAACGCATATTGTATCTCAGGAAGTTGGTAATATCAACCGTTGAAGCAACGAAAGCACCAATACCAGCCATAGATTTTGCAAAAGTTGAAAAATAAACATCGATATCTTCAATACAATCCTGCGCCTCGTGCGTACCCGCTCCTGTTTTACCCATCGTACCAAAACCATGTGCATCATCAACCAAAATACGGAAAGTAAATTCCTTTTTAAGTTCGATGAGTTCTTTTAATTTTCCCTGAGCACCACTCATTCCGAAAACACCTTCTGTAATTAAAAGAATACCCCCACCTGTTTCTTCAACCAGCTTTGTAGCACGTTCTAATTGTTTGCGGGCACTTTCAACATCATTGTGCTTATAAACGAAGCGTTTGCCCATATGCAGACGTAAGCCATCAACAATACAAGCGTGAGACTCTGCGTCATAAACAACAACATCATTTCTATCAACTAAAGTATCGATAATAGAAACCATACCCTGATAACCGAAATTTAATAAAAAGGCATCAGGCTTACCAACAAATTCAGCTAATTCTTGCTCTAATTGCTCATGATATTTTGAGTTACCGCTCATCATACGTGCACCCATCGGGTAAGCCATTCCAAACTTAGCAGCTGCTTCCTCATCTGCTTTTCTAACTTCAGGATGATTGGCCAAACCTAAATAATTGTTTAAGCTCCAAACCAAATGTTCTTTTCCGTTAAATTGCATGTGTGGTGCAATTTCTCCTTCTAATTTTGGAAACGAGAAATACCCATGAGACCATTTCTGGTGTTGCCCTAAGGGGCCCATGTGTTTCGTTATCTTATCAAATATATCCAATGTAATATGTATTTATTGTATTTAAATTGTTGCGAATTTAAGGTTTATTCAGCTTAAAATCAACCCGATTCATCTTTGTGATGTCAATTAAGAAAATTTAACAATCTAATTTTATGCCAAAAAAGCCCCGAGTACATATTCGGGGCCTTAAAATTATATTTGGTTTACATTAATCAACATTATCATGCAGGAAAGAATTGTTAGGTTTTATCTCAGTTCCCCCATCTTCATCATTGCTCAAAGTAAAACGACTAATCTGTGATTCTGAAGAATGCTGAACTTGTTGCAACTGCATTTGTTTACGTTTATAAGCAGGTTCATTTTCCAATTCTTGCAAACCATTTGTAGTACGAAGTTTCATGCTTAAATCTTTTAGACGCATTATACGTTCTCTTGATTTTTTTAGCTGTTCCTCTACCGATTCATCATTTTGGTTATCATCTAAACCAGCAATAGGTAATTCTGGTTCAGGCTCAGGCATTGCAGTAACAGGTTCAAATACAAACTCTGTTTCCGCCAGCTTAATTTCAAATTCAAAACCAGTTTCAGCAGGTGCTTCTGCCTGTGGCTCTTCTTCTACTAAAGTATGGCGAACCACATTATTTTCTGGCTCCTGATACTTTGGAGCTTCTGGCTTACTGAACATTCCGCCGAATAAGTCAGCTTGCGGAGCTTCTTCTTTTGTTTTTAAAACAGGTTCGTAAGATGGAACCGATTTAGGTTGTATAAAAGAATTAACAGGCTCAACAGCTCTAACTAACGGTGCTTCTTCTGGTGTTAATAATGATATTTTTTTCTTATTTTTTTCTTCATTTACGCGTTGCTCAGAGGTTTGGAAACCCGTAGCAATGATGGTAACAGAAAGTCTGTCACCTAAAGTTTCATCTGTACAATTACCCCATATCAAATCTGCAGATAAACCTGCCTTTTCTTGAATATAATCAGTAATTATCGAAACCTCATCCATGGTTACCTCACGTAAACCAGAACTTATGTTTAATAAAATATAACGAGCACCCTCAATTTCATTGTCTTTTAACAGTGGAGATGCAAGCGCACCTTCAACGGCTGTTAAAGCACGGTCTTCTCCATCGGCTGCAAAGCTACCCATAATCGCCACACCGCTATCTTTCATCACAGTGCGTACATCTTTAAAATCCACGTTTATGTAACCTGGAACTGTAATAATCTCTGCGATGCCTTTCGCGGCTGTTGTTAAAATATCGTCAGCCTGACCAAATGCAGAGCCTAAAGTCAGATTACCGAATATTTCACGCAATCTGTCGTTAGAAATAACAAGATAAGAATCTACATATTTCTTCAACTCTTCCATACCTTCATCAGCCTGTAACCTACGTCGCTTGCCCTCAAAAGAAAATGGTGTTGTTATAATTGCTACAGTCAAAATATCAAGTTCTTTAGCAGCTTTGGCAATAATAGGGCTTGCGCCCGTACCTGTTCCACCACCCATTCCTGCTGTTATAAACAACATTTTGGTGGTGCTACCAAGCATGGCTTTTATATCATCTATATTTTCTATTGCCGAGTTTTTTCCAACTTCAGGAATAGAACCGGCACCCATTCCTTCAGTTAAGCTTGCGCCTAATTGTACCTTGTTAGGTATAGGACTAGATTCCAAAGCCTGGGCATCGGTATTACAAATAATAAAATCCACACCAGTAATACCCGACAGGTACATATGGTTTACTGCGTTGCCGCCACCGCCCCCAACACCAATTACTTTGATGATTGACGACTTATCTTTTAACATTTCGAACTGCATAATCTTATGAATCAGTTGTTTAAAATTCTTAAATTCTGTTCATTACCAAACGTAATATTAACACTTTTTCAACATAGGTTTTCCACAAGTGTTCATAATGTGGAAAACTCATCTTTTGTTGAAAAAAATTAGCTTTTAAGGTAATCTTCATCGCTAACGTCCATGTCATCCTGAATGAAAGTCCTGGTTTTCGCAAGTAACTTATCAAATAAACCTGGTCCGCGTTTTTCCTTTTCTTTTGCTGTTTTTGGTTTTTCTACAAAAACACCAGGTTGTTTCATTTCTTCAATCAACTCTTCAGCTTTTTGAATTCCTTTAATTAATAAACCCACGCTGGTGGCATACATCGGACTTTTTAAATCATCGTAAATGGTTTTCGGCATATCTTCATATTTAGATAAATGCTCATTTGGATAACCAATGCGACAATCTAAACCTGTTACATATTCAACAGCCTGACTTAAGTGTTTTAATAAAGCGCCACCACCGGTAATCACAATACCGCCAATTAATTTTTTCTCGTAACCCGACGCTTTAATTTCATAATAAACATGCTCGATGATTTCTTCCATTCGAGCCTGGATTACGTAAGCCAGGTTTTTTACTGAAATTTCTTTCGGCTCTCTTCCGCGTAATCCTGGTACACAAATAATTTCGTTTTCTTTATTTTCTTCGGCTAAGGCAGAACCGAAACGCGTTTTTAATAACTCGGCCTGGTTGCGCATTACAGAACAACCTTCGCGTATATCTTCGGTAACGCTATTGCCACCGAATGGAATAACTGCCGTGTGACGGATAATGCCTTCATGAAAAATCGCAATATCAGTTGTACCACCACCAATATCAACCAATGCAATACCAGCTTCTTTTTCTTCATCGCTCAACACCGATTCAGAAGAAGCCAGCGGCTCAAGAATTAAATCCTGAGTTTGCAGACCAGCATTGTTTACACATTTAATAATATTTTTTACAGCAGTAACCTGACCTGAAATAATATGGAAATTAGCTTCTAAACGAACGCCAGCCATCCCAATCGGATCTTTAATACCAGGTTCATTATCGATGGTAAATTCCTGAGGCAAAACATGGATAATTTCCTCACCTGGAGGCATAACCAGTTTAAACATATCATCGATTAGTTTATCAATATCCTTCTTTCCTATTTCGTTGTTTAATTCCCTTCTGGTTAAGATACCCCGGTGTTGAAGACTTTTGATGTGCTGACCTGCAATACCCACATTCACAACTTGTATCTCTACATTAGATTGGCCGCTCGCAACTTCTACAGCTTGAGCAATCCCTTGAACGGTTTTCTGAATGTTAGAAACCACTCCTCGGGTTACGCCTGCAGATTCGGCTTTGCCAATGCCTAAAACTTCTATTTTGCCATGCTGTGTCCTGCGGCCTACAATAACACATATTTTTGTAGTACCAATATCCAGGCCAACTACAATTGGAGACTGACTGGTAAATTTTGCCTTGTCCATATTCGTTAATTTTGTTGAGTTATATATTTTATTTTCAGAGGGATCTTATTTATTCTTTTTTTCTGTTGTTGTTTTTTTCTGATTTGTTTCAGGTTTAATTGCCTTGGCACCTGCCATTTTCGCTGCAAAAGTTTTATCCTTTTTGGCTTCTGGTTTTGAATCTGAAGTTTTAGGTTTCTCCTTTTTCTCATCTGCCTTAGGCGTTACTGCCTTTGGCTTTTCTTTCTTCACTTCGGATTTTGTTTCAGCAGGTTTAGGTTTCGGGGCTTCCGTTTTAACAACCTTTGGCTTTAATGCAGCTACAACTGGCTGCTCATCACGCTGATCGGATTCCCTATCTTCTTTTACTTCGCCATTTTTAATGGCCTGCCCGATAACATCTCTTATTAAAGAATCTGATACCTTTCTGGTTATATTCAAACTATCTGCAGCGGTAAATTCTTTAGGTCTTTTAGCCATTAATGATGAATCTCTTTTCTCACAAACAATCTGATTGGTGTACTTAATATTTATTGTTCTATAAGTTTCCCACCCAACTTGCGGCATAGCTTTTTTATAGAAGATTAACAGATTTTTCATTTTTTTGTCTAAAGAATCTGCGCTGCCTAATATTATACGCTGATTCCCAACTCTTGGTATCAATTCGATATCATTTTTACCATCAACAATAATTTGTTCAATCTGATTATCCCAAAGTGTATCTTTTTTAATGTATTGTGCTGTTTTATATAAATCACGAGCCATTTGTGTTCTTAAAGTATCAACACGCGTACCAAAAACCTCCTGAATATTCCCAGTAGCAACAAGGACATCCGCCGTAAAGTTTGGCGAAATCGGCATTTTTAGCCCATCGTTATCAATATAAAAATCCTGCCCCAAAGAATTTAAAATCCTTAGGATTGGTTGTCTTTGCTTAATCTCTATGCGAAGTACGCCATCCATATCTGCATAAACTTTTGCAAAACCGATGTAGGGATTAGATTGAAGCTTTTGTTCAATTTGGTGAATATTTATCTGTTCTAAATTCCGTCCAACTAAAACGCCCTGATCTTCTCGTAAAATCTGATCAACTTCTTCACGTTCGATAAAATTATCAGCACCCGGAATTAATATTTTTACTTCGGTACATTTAACGGTTTGCTTTTTTACGTTGATGAAACTTAAAAGCACCACTACACCTGCAAGACTGATTAGCCAAGCGAAGCCAGTAAAAATTGCGCTCCAGTTTATCCGATTAAGCATTATTTATAATGTTTTTTAATGGTTCAATTAATGTATCTACATCACCTGCGCCAACTGTTAAAAGTAATTCAGGTTTAGTTTGTTTAACATGCTGAATAACAAAATCTTTTCCACATACTTTCTTATCCTCCAATGTAATTTTATCAAGCAAATATTGACCATTAATGCCTTCAATCGGTAATTCCCTTGCTGGATAAATTTCCAATAACATTAGTTCATCAGCTGTGCTTAAAACTTTTGCAAATTCATCAGCAAAATCCCGCGTTCTGGTAAACAAATGTGGTTGAAAAATAACCGTTAATTTTTTATATGGATAGAGTTGTCTTACCGCATCAAAGCAAGCTTTTAATTCTTCAGGGTGATGTGCATAATCGTCGATATAAATCTGTTTATCGTTATTCACTACATATTCAAATCTTCTTTTAACGCCTTTGAAGTTTGCAACGGCTTGCTTAATTTTTTCAGTATCAATGCCGAGTTGTAGAGCGATGGCAATTGCAACCGCTGTGTTTTCAACATTATGTTTACCAGGCAACATCAAACTCAAATCTTTTATGGTGTAGTTTACATCAGAATAATCGAAAATAAATTTTGATCCTTCTACGCGAAGATTTTCAGCCCTCGCATCAGCAGATGAACTTGCCGCATAGCTTACACTATTTTGAATAGGTAAACCTTCGTGAGCGTATACATGACCACCAGATTTTAGCTGTCCTGCAAAGAGATGAAATGATTCTTCCAGCTTACTTTTATCTCCATAAATATCGAGGTGATCAGCATCCATGGAAGTTATAACGGCCACATCAGGATGTAAAGTTAAAAATGATCTGTCGTATTCATCTGCTTCAACAACTACTACATTGTTATTTCCAAATAGAACATTGCTGTTATAATTACTTGTAATACCACCTAAAAAAGCCGTACAATCGTAACCGGTATCTTTTAAAATATGAGCAACAATTGATGATGTTGTAGTTTTACCATGCGTACCGGCAACTGCAATACAGAACATACCTTTACTAATAATACCTAAAACCTCTGAACGTTTTTTAAGGCTAAAACCTTTGTTTATAAATTGATTTAAAATTTTCGAATCTTTTGGAATGGCAGGTGTGTAAACAATTAACGTTTCATCATGATTATCCTGAAATTCAAATGGCAAAGAAGCTGCTTCATCCATATATGAAATAACAATTCCTTCCTGCTCCAGAGTTTCAGTTAGCTTGGTGCGGGTTTTATCGTAACCACACACTAACTGGCCTCGCTTAGCAAAATAACGGGCAATAGCACTCATACCGATACCACCGATACCAACAAAATACACCCTATTTATTTTACTTAATTCCATATTTTTAAGCTGAAAGTAGAAGCTACCTTTCAAATCGTTTAATTTTTTTAGCTTCGAGATTGTTTCTTAAATGCAATAACGTTTTGTAATTGCTTTGGTCTTTCGGTTTTATTCTTTTATCTTTTTATCAATTTTAAAACTTCATTAGCTATAATTTCATCAGCATTTGGAAGTCCCATTTTCCCAATATTATCAGATAAAGTAGCGCAAGTGCTTTTATCATTTAACAGCTTTAAAGCTTCTGACACCAATGTATCTTCAGCAGACCTATCATTAATTAATACAGCGGCATTGTTTTTCACTAAAGCCAATGCATTTTTAGTTTGATGATCTTCAGCCACATTTGGCGAAGGCACTAAAATCACTGGCTTTTTAATCAGACATAATTCTGCAATGGTTCCTGCGCCTGCTCTACTAATAATTACATCGGCAGCAGCATAAGCCAAATCCATTTTATTCAAAAACTCTAAAATCCGAACATTTGGATGATAGTCTGGTCCTAATCTTTCGATAATTCCTTTATAATAGAATTTACCTGTTTGCCATATCACCTGAACATCTTGCGCTATGATTTCAGGTAGGTGTTTTTCAATACTTTTATTTAAAGTGCCTGCTCCTAGGCTACCACCGGTTACCAAAATAGTTCTCTTTTGCGGATCCAGTTTCAAAAGTTCAGCACCCGAAAAATGTTTTCCCTTAATATCTATAACTTCCAGACGAACCGGATTTCCTGTTTTTAATGTTTTATCTGCCGAAAAAAACTGTTCCATATCATCAAAAGCGACACAAATTTTGGAAGCCTTTTTCCCAAGCCACTTATTGGTTACACCAGCATAAGAATTCTGTTCCTGGATGAGGTAAGGAATGCCTTTCAATGATGCAGCATACAATAACGGACCTGAAGCATAACCGCCAACACCAACTACTGCATCTGGCTTAAAATCAATTATCAGTTGCAATGCTTTGCGAACACTTCCTAAAACTTTAAACGGTAAAGCCAGATTCTTTACAATTGAGCCACGCTGTATTCCACTAATATTTAAGCCAACAATTTTATATCCTGCTGCAGGAACTTTTTCCATTTCCATACGGCCTGTTGCACCCACAAACAATATTTCACAGGCAGGCACAATACGTTTTAATGCATTGGCAATGGCAATGGCGGGAAATATGTGCCCGCCTGTGCCACCTCCTGATATGATAATTTTTGGGGAATTATTCATTTTTAATTAATTAGTGAATTTTGAATGAGTGATTGAATGAATTTTACAAGCGATTGCTTCATTCAATAATTCTATCATCTTAATTCAATTATTGTTTATTAGTACTTAATGTTTTTCTTTCTTTGGCCACAATGGCTAAAATTTAATTTACTTCTTTTAATAGTGGTTGAGCACTCAAAGAATCTGTAATATTTGATTCTGTTAAAATTTCAATCCAAAATGCTGTTTCATCAGCTTCTTCAACAACTATACTGAGTTTTGCATAAAACTCAGCCTTTGATCTGCTTCTGCAGGCAGCTCTGTAATTAGCTCCAACTGATGATGCAGATCGAATAAATTGCCTTCCAATTATTCTGGCCTCTTCTGCCTTTGGAAGTGATTGATAAAACCTTATCGAATCTAAAACAAGCTTTTTTGTTCTCGCCTTTATTGCAGTAACAAAATCTACTTTAGTTGCATGCTCCATCGTTATTTAAATAAATTAATAAAAAAAACTTTGGGATGCTTTATTCAATCACTCTCTCATTCAATCATTCTCTCACTCTCTCATTCAATCACTCCCTCATTCACCAATTCAACACCCTCTCATTCAACATTTTTTATCCAAATGCCGGTATCTCACCAACTATTACTTTATTACTAACTTTTGTTTTATCTGGTACTGCTTTACCCGCAACATTTTCTTCAACATCACGGCTAACACTTAAAATAATACCGAAAGCCACACTGGTAAATATCATCGATGTTCCACCCATACTTACTAATGGAAGTGGAACGCCAGTAACTGGACCTAAACCAACCGCTACAGCCATATTTGCAAAAGCCTGTATCGTTAAACTGAAACTCAAACCGGCAGCTAGCAATGCACCAAATGCTTTGGGTGCCCGGGTTACTATTTTTATACATCGGTATAAAAGCACCAGGTAAAGTATCATAATCACCATTCCTCCAAACGTTCCCCATTCCTCAATAATAATGGCAAAAATAAAATCAGAATAAGGGTGCGGTAAGAAATTGCGTTGTGTACTATTACCTGGTCCTTTACCGAAAACACCACCAGTAGCCAAGGCAATTTTTGCCTGATCTGCCTGGAAAGTTTTGTCAGAATGTTGCTGCTCTGGATGTACGAAAGTTTTGATCCTTGAAATATATGTTTTCCCTCGGGGACCAAATAATAAAACGATAACCAATAAAATGCCACCAGCAAAACTGACGATTGCAATTTGCTTAATACTAATCCTGCCAATTATTAAAAGCAAAATACTTACGCCAAACAGCATCATTGCCGTCGACATATTTGCATATGCAATTAGAACAGTTACTAAACATACTGAACCAATGATAGGAACAAAAGATTCTTTGATATCCTTTATATTTTCCTGTTTTCGGGATAGCATTCGAGCAAGAAAAGTTATGAGTGCAAGCTTTGCCAAATCTGAAGTTTGAAAAGTCAACCCAATAACTGGAATTTTCACCCAGCGAGAAGCATCGTTAACATGTGCTCCAAAAATTAGTGTGTAAACAAGCAAAGGAATTGTTATTATCATTAATATTTTAGAAATACCAGCATAATAGCGATAGTCTAGCAAATGGGATATGTATATCATCACAATACCCATTACCACAAAAATAAAATGTTTAAATAAAAACAACTTTTCAACCGCCTCGCCCCTTTTGTAAGCGAGCGTACCTGTAGCGCTGTAAACTGCCATTACAGATATTAGCGAAAGCAGGATGATGATTAACCAAATCCATCTGTCGCCTTTTGTTTTATTAAGTAACGTTTGAAACATCTGTTAACCTCCTTTTATAATTCTTTTACTGCCGCTTTAAACTGGTTACCGCGATCTTCATAATTTTTAAACAAATCAAAACTTGCACAAGCCGGAGAAAGTAAAACGGCATCTCCGCGCTTGGCCAAATGGAAAGCAATTTGTGTAGCCTCCTCTGCCGAAAATGTATTAACAATAACTTCTACATCATCTTCAAAGGCATCGTGAATGCGTTTATTATCTTTACCTAAACAAACAATTGCTTTAACTTTACTTTTAACCAAATCCTTAAGCATGTTGTAGTCGTTTCCTTTATCTACGCCGCCCATTATTAAAACCACATCTGTTGTCATGCTTTCCAAAGCATACCATGTAGAATTTACATTAGTTGCCTTACTATCATTAATGAAATCAATTCCTGAAATTTTGGCCACATGTTCTAACCTGTGCTCAATATTTTTAAAACTGCCCATACTTTCACGAATGGTTTCATTCCTTAACTCTAAAACCTTCGCTACAATACCAGAAGCCATGGAGTTGTAAATGTTGTGCTTGCCCTGTAAGGCTAATTCTGTAATAGACATGGTTAATTCTTTATTTGGTTCTGTAAGGATGTGTATTGTATTGTGTTCTAAATAAGCTCCGCTTTCAATCTTTTTTGTGATTGAAAATGGATATGTTTTTGCTTCTATTCTAAAAATTTGAAGTGCTTTTAGGCTTTCTTCGTCATCTGCGCAATAGATAAAAACATCATTGTTGGTTTGATTCTGGATAATACGCATTTTCGATGCTGCATAATTTTCAAGTTTATAATCATACCTGTCTAAATGATCTGGAGTAATATTTAATAAAACGGCCACATCTGCTTTAAACTTAAACATATCATCGAGCATAAAACTTGATACCTCCAGCACATACCAATCGAAAGATTTATCAGCAACTTGTGCTGCAAAACTACTACCGATATTTCCGGCCAAACCCACATTTAACCCCGCATTTTTTAGGATATGATATGTAAGCAGACTTGTAGTGGATTTCCCGTTAGAGCCAGTAATGCAAACTGTTTTGGCATTCGTATATCTTTTAGCAAATTCAATTTCAGATACGACTGAAACACCCTTCGCAACTAGTTTTTTAATTATCGGAGCAGTTGCCGGAATGCCCGGGCTTTTTATTACCTCCGATGCATTTAGTATCAATGCTTCGGTATGTTGTTCCGATTCAAAAGGTATCGCCAACTTTTCAAGTGCAGCTTTATACTTATCTGTAATTACACCGTAATCCGAAACAAAAACATCGAATCCTTTCTGCTGCGCTAACTTTGCAGCGCCTGTACCACTTTCGCCAGCTCCCAAAATAACCACACGGTTTTGCCCTGCCATTCCTGACTTGGTATTATCGTTTGTATTTTGATTGGTGCTCATTTTTTTTATTCGTTTTTTACCTCAATTTCAATGTTACAATTGTCATTATTGCCAACATAATTCCTATAATCCAGAAGCGGGTAACAATTTTCGCTTCATGGTAACCTTTCTTCTGGTAATGGTGGTGCAGAGGTGCCATAAGTAAAATACGTCTACCTTCCCCAAATCTTTTCTTGCTGTATTTGAAGTAAGAAACTTGCATAATTACAGAGACCAATTCGATTAAGAAAATACCGCATAAAATCGGTATCAGTAATTCTTTACGAATCATAATTGCAAACGATGCGATTATGCCTCCAATTGCTAAACTTCCGGTATCGCCCATAAAAACCTGTGCAGGATAAGAGTTGTACCAAAGAAAACCGACACAGGCACCAACAAATGCACCTGCAAAAATCATGAGTTCGCCCGAATTAGGGATGTACATTATATTCAGGTAATCTGCAAAGCCAACGTTACCCGAAACATAAGCAAGGATACCAAGCGTTGTTCCGATTATGGCTGAAGTACCGGTTGCAAGCCCATCAATTCCATCTGTAATATTTGCACCGTTTGATACTGCCGTAATGATAAATACTGTAAAAGCCAGGAAAACAAGAAATGCATATTTCTCATAACCAGTTCCTAAAAACTTAAGTACTTTAGCGTAATCAAATTCGTTATTTTTATAAAATGGAATATTAGTCTTAGTTGATTTCACATCCTGTGTATAATAAAAGGTTTCGCCTTTCTGACGTAATACCATAGGTGCAGCATTGGTTGTTTTAACATTATCCTGAACGGTTTCTCTAACAACAATATTCGGGTTGTAATACATTGTCCACCCAACAATTAAACCTAAACCAACCTGACCAACAACTTTAAAACGACCAGCTAAACCTTCCTTATTTTTTTTAAAAACTTTAATATAATCATCCAAAAAGCCGATTGCACCCATCCAGATGGTGGTAACAATCATCAGAATCACATAAACATTTGTAATGTTCGCAAACAACAAAGTTGGTATCAGAATACCAAGTAAGATAATAATTCCACCCATTGTTGGTGTACCTTGTTTTTGCATCTGACCTTCAAGGCCTAAATTTCTTACCGTTTCACCAACTTGTTTTTTATGTAAATAATCTATCAGGCGGCGGCCATAAACCGTGGTGATTATCAATGAAAGTATAATGGACACCGAGGCACGGAATGTAATGTACTGGAACAACCTCAATCCAGGTATGTCATAATGCTTATATAGATATTCGAATAATAAGTATAACATTAGCTGCGAGGGTTAAATTGTTCAAGTAAAATTTCCTTATCATCAAAATGGTTCCGTACACCATTAATTTCCTGGTATTTTTCATGGCCCTTTCCAGCTACAAGAATAATATCGCCGCTTTTTGCCAAATGGCAAGCAGTTTTTATTGCTTCCTTTCTATCCAAAATGGATATTGTTTTACGCTTATTTGTTGGTGAAACCCCTGCTTCCATTTCATTTATGATAGCTTGAGGATCTTCAGTTCTTGGATTATCAGATGTCAGTATTACTTTATCGCTCCAGTCGCAGGCTACTTGAGCCATCACCGGGCGTTTAGTTTTATCTCTATCGCCACCGCAACCAATAACCGTTATTACCTGCTCTGTTCCTTTTCTAATATTAGCTATAGTACTTAAAACATTCTGAACTGCATCAGGTGTGTGCGCATAGTCTACAATTCCAATTATATTATCTGTCGAAATAATGTAATCGAAACGACCTTCAGCACCTGTCAAACTGCTTAGCAAAGTCAACACTTTTAGTTTATCCTGTTCTAAAAGAATTGCAGTTCCGTAAACAGCGAGCAAATTATAAGCATTAAAAGAACCAACCAGCTTAAAGTAAACATCTTCATTATCAATATCGAGATGCAAACCGCTAAACTGGTTTTCAATAATTTTAGCTTTGAAATCGGCCAATTGCTTTAAGGCATAGGTTTTTTTATAGGCCTTTGTATTCTGCAACATCACCATACCGTTCTTATCATCGATATTGGTTAATGCAAATGCTGATTTAGGCAGCACATCAAAAAATGCCTTTTTGGCTTTTAAATATTCATCAAAAGTTTTATGGAAATCAAGATGATCATGTGTCAGGTTTGAAAAAACACCACCTGAAAATGTTAAACCTTCAATTCTATGTTGTGCAACTGCGTGAGAGCTTACTTCCATAAAACAGTAATCGCAACCGGCATTAACCATATCACGAAGCAATGCATTTAATACAATCGGGTTTGGCGTTGTGTGCGTTGCGACAACAACAGTATCATTGATATAATTTTCTACCGTTGAAAGTAATCCTGTTTTATAACCCAAGTCTTTAAAAAGCTTAAATAAAATGGTTGCAATTGTAGTTTTACCATTTGTTCCGGTAATACCAATTAGTTTTAAATCGGCTGAAGGATTACCGTAAAAATTACCAGCCATTATACCCAAGGCTACTGAAGAGTTATCAACTTTTACATAGGTAACATCAAAATTGTCGATTTCGGGTAGGTTTTCACAAACAATCACTTTAGTACCTTGATCCACAGTTTGGTTTATAAAAAGGTGACCATCGGCCGCAGTACCAACAATAGCGAAGAAAACATCATCACTGGTAACTTTACGCGAATCGAAAGTAAGGGCATTGACTTCCCTGTCGGTTCTGCCAACCAATTCCTTTATTGTTACGCCGTATAGTAAATCCTGTAATTGCATTCCTTTTTTTAATTATTGAATGAGTGAATTTTGAATGAGTGAATGTTAAGCAAATCGCTACAATTCCATCATTCTCTAATTCAATCAACCTATCATTCCCTTTTTTAATTATTGAGTGAGTGAATTTTGAATGAGTGAATGTTAAGCAAATCGCTACAATTCCATCATTTTCTAATTCAATCAATCTATCATTCCCTTTTTTAATTATTGAGTGAGTGAATTTTGAATGAGTGAATGTTAAGCAAATCGTTATAATTCCATCATTCTCTATTTCAATCAATCCATCATTACGTTTTCTAATCTAACTGTATATCTATTTGCAAACCTTTGCCCACTTTTGTTCCGGCCTGAACAGATTGTCTAATTACTTTACCCGAACCTGTTACCCTTGTTTTAAGACCTGCATTTCCAAGCAGATAAAGCGCATCTTTTAAACCCATTCCTGCTACATTCGGCATAACGCCTTTACGCTCATTGTTCTCCTGAAAAATGGTTCCAGCACTTGTATCAATTGTATTATAATATTCAGATTTTGAAGCAAAAAGTGGCTTAAAACCAAATGCCTTATATACTTTTTGAGTTGCTTTACTTTGTCCTGATTTTGTAGGTGGATTGCCAGTATTACCAACCAAGCGGGTTGGCACATCGTTATACATCTGCATATCACTGGCGTAAATCCTGTCAGCAATTTCCCTAAAAACCGGACCTGAAACCAATGCACCATAGTAACCTCCTTTAGGATCATTAATTACAACAATCATAGAATACTTTGGCTTATCAGCAGGAAAATAACCAACAAAAGATGCCTGATACTGTTTCTTCGCTTTGTAACCCTTATTTGCATCGGCAACCTGTGCCGTACCTGTTTTACCTGCAATTTTGTAGAGTGGGTTATAAACGTAGGTTTTACCGCTACCTTCAGTTACCACGCCTTCGAGCATTTTCTTAATTTTGCTAAGGGTTACATCAGAACATATCTGTTCATTAATCACTCGAGCTTTAAATTGCTCTATAGGGTTGCCCAATCTTCTAATTTCCTTTACAAAAATTGGTGCAATGTATTTTCCATCATTCGCAACTGCATTGTAAAATGACAACATTTTAAGTGGTGTCAACATCATCTCATAACCATAAGCCATTTGTGGTAAAGTCATGTTTTTGTTCCAACTCTTATTTGTTTTAGGATTTTTAATAACCGGCATTGCCTCGCCAGGTATTTGAAGTTCCATTTTCTGGTTAAGGTGCCAATCATACAAATGATCTGTAAACTTTTTTGGGTCATCGCGATAATTTGAATTAACCAGGTAAGCTACTGCGGCATTTGATGATTCTTCAAAAGCTTTTTTAACGGTAACCGTACCAATACTTCCATGCGAATCGGTAATTAATTTTCCTGGAATTTGATAAGTACCCGTTCCTACCATTGTATTGGTATCAACCAGTTTATCCTCAAGTAAAGCCATATACGAAGCCAGTTTAAAGGTAGAACCCGGATCTTGATTTCCGGCAATGGCATAGTTAAATTTTTCTTTATAAACGCCTTCCTCTACTTTTGAATAATTTGCTACAGCCCTGATTTCGCCTGTAGCAACTTCCATTACAATCACAGTACCGTGATCTGCATAATATTTTTTAAGTTGTTTTTCTAGCGCACTCTGGGCCAAATCCTGCATGTTAATATCAATGGTTGAAATAATATCTGCACCATCTTTGGGGGCAACTTCTTCCTCTTCGTTAACCGGAACGTAAACCCCACCTGCAATACGTTGCATTAACCTCTTGCCTGTTTCTCCATTTATATACTCTGTGTAAGCGCCTTCTAAACCAACTCCATTTTTTACATTTGCGTTTTTATATCCGATGGTACGGGCAGCCAAAGCCTGGAATGGCAGGATACGCTTATTCTGCTGAACTGCAATTAAGCCGCCACTAAATTTACCAATATTATACAAGGGAAAAGTTCTTATGGTTTTTAAATCTGAATAACCAACCTTGCGGTGAATCAATAAATAGCGAGCACTATCCTGACGACCTTTGCGTAGGATTCTTGAATAATCCTTTGCAGATTTATCCTGAAAAATACCAGCAAGTTTCATCCCTAAAGAATCTACTTTTTCATTAAAAATTTTATCGTCCTGGATGCCACCAGCAAACATATCCATATGTAATTCATATTCGGGAACTGAAGTTGCAAGCAAACTTCCGTCGTTAGAATAAATATTACCTCTGGTAGCTTCAACAACCATGTAACGAGTAGAAAGACTATCTGCCATAGCTTTCCATTTATGTCCCTGTACAAACTGCACCTGACCAAGGCGTAAAAATACCGCCAGGGCAAAAAGCACAATTAAGCCAAATGCCAGATATACACGAAGCAGTATGTTTGCTCTAATATTCATCGCTTTTAACAATTAGTTTTTTGGGTGGTTCTATTAATTCTTTTATTCCAAGAGTATCTACTTTTTTAGCAACCTCTGTTAATTTGCTTTTAAACATGAGGTCGGCCTTTAAAGATTTATATTCCCATCTTAACTCTTTAACTTCTTTATTTAACTTATCAATGCGGCGAACGTTGTTAACTGCAAAGTGGCTATTAGCGATGTAAACCATACCTAAAAATGCCAAAAAGCATAAAAATGGCAATGCATCGGTAGCCGCTTCTTTTGATATTACGCCCTCGGTAAAAAACTTACCAATAAAAGTTTCGCCAAATTTTCTATCATATTCAGGCTTAACCTTTTCGGATTTCACCTTTAATTCAGGTTCAGGTCCGATTTCTTCTTCGTCTGCTCTGAACTTGTTCATATTTTTTCTGCTATTCTTAATTTCGCACTGCGAGCCCTATTATTCTTTGCAATCTCTTCCTCAGACGCAATTATTGCTTTACGTGTAATTACATTAAAAGGCTTTTGCTGATTTCCAAAGAAATCCTTTTCAACCTCGCCCTGAAACTTACCCTTTGCCATGAAGTTTTTAACCGGCCTGTCTTCCAGCGAATGGTAAGACATCACCACCAAATGACCACCAGGTTTTAAAACATCAGCAGCTTGTTGCAGAAAATCTTCAAGTACTTTAATTTCTGCGTTCACCTCTATACGTAATGCCTGAAAAACCTGCGCCAAATACTTATTCTCCTTTCCTTTCGGAATATAATCTGAAATAGAAATTTTGAAATTGTCTATATCCGTAAAGGGTTTTTCTAACCGGGCAGTTACTATTACACGAGCCAAGGATTTTGCATTTTTCACTTCGCCATAAATACCAAAAAGCTTATGAAGCTTATCTTCTGAATAAGTATTTAGAACCTCTGCAGCGGTCAAAGTTCCGTTCGGATCCATACGCATATCTAAATCCGCATTAAAACGAATGGAGAAACCGCGTTCGGGTACATCGAACTGATGAGAAGATACACCCAAATCGGCCAGTATACCATCAACCTGCTTAAAACCTTTAAGACGAAGGTTATTTTTTAGAAAACCAAAATTCTGATCGATAAAAATAAAGCGTTCGTCTGCAGGAATATTTGATTGAGCATCAGGATCCTGATCGAAAGCGATTAATCTTCCTTCTGGACCCAAATGTTTTAATATTTCTTTTGAATGCCCGCCACCACCGAATGTTACGTCAACATAAACACCATCAGATTTGATGTTTAAACCATCAATGCAGGGCTGCAGCATTACAGGTGTGTGGTAATTATATTCCATCAGCGGCCCCTTTCTTATCAACCATTACTTTTTGTGCAAGTGCTGCAAAGTTTGCAGGCGTACTATCCAAAGTCTCTTCATAAGCATTCTTATCCCAAACCTCAATGCGATCTAGTTGACATGAAAGCATAATATCTGTTCCTATGCCCGCATACTCTGTAAGTGATTTTGGTAGCAATACCCGACCAGCAGCATCTAAAGAAAGCTCTGTGGCACCTCGGGTAAAAGCCCTGATGAATTTTCGATTCTCTTCATCATACACATTAAGCGTGCTTAATTGAGCAACAATTGCATCCCAAATACTTTTCGGATAAATCACGAGATTTTTTTCAAAACCGCGGTTAATTACCAACCCCTCCCGCTCTACATCAGGCAATTGTTTCTTAAGCGCAGAGGGAACCATTAAGCGGCCTTTTGCGTCAAGTTTACAATCAAATTCTCCTAAAAGATGGGTCATAGTGGTATTTACACTTTTTATGTAGTGTAAAAGTAAATAGTTCTACCACTTTTTACCACTTTTTACCACAAAAAAGTTTTCCACATATACTTTCTCCCACTTTGTCCCCTAAAAGAACAGAAAAGAAACCAATTAAAATTCATAAAAACCGCTTAATCACTGATAAAAAGCGAGTTAACTACAAAAATTAGTATTTTAAAAAATCATCGTTAATGAAAATATTTTTATACAATTGTCAATTTAAAAGCTCAAAGCTAACGACATTATCGGCTCATTATCCAAAATTTTACCCACAAAATGCTTAACCTAAAATATGATTTTCGTTTTTTATGACCTTGACCGAATAATTTGTTCCTCAATGCTTAAATAAAAACAAATTATTAAAACAATCTTAGCGAAAATTAAAATTAAAAAATTGGATTACAGAACATTACATAAAAAATAGCTATTTTTATTATTAAAATCATTAGCCATGAAAAGAAGTTCCTTTTTTAAAGCGGCGGCTACCTTAATGTCGCCTACTATCCTACCATTCAGAAGCTTTGCCGAACTGTTTATTTCTTCAGAAGCTAGAAAAGGTTTCAAGGTAAAAGCAGGAGCAGATAGATTTGAGAAACCAATAACCTTATTTGAAGGAGATACATTTTATACAAAGGTATCTTCAAAAGATACAAGTGGAGACTTGTTTGTTTTCGAATCTTCCCGGGTAAAAAAAGGTGGACCGGCACTTCACTACCACTACGCTCAGGATGAAATCTGGTATGTACTTGAAGGTGAATTTTTAATAAAGGTTGGTGATGTATTACATCAAGCTAAGCAAGGAGATACCGTTTTTGGACCAAGAGGTATTCCACATTCTTTCTCAAAAACGAGTGAAGGTTTGGGAAGAATGATCATGACCTTTCAGCCTGCAGGGAAGATGGAGGAATTTTTCATCGCCGTATCCGAAGGAAAACTAAAGAACACAACTCCCGAACAGCAGCAGGAAATGAGAAAAGCACATGGATTTGAATCTGTTGGTGAAGGTGTCGGTTATCAGAAAAAATTCTAAAGTTAGCCGTCAAAAAATTCTTCAACTTTCTTCCATCAAAATTGTTAGATTATTACCATAAAAGACGGCATGAAAGAAGAAAACATTAAAAAAGCAGCCAAAATATTATTGGGTGCAGGCTTAATATTTGCGGGAATTGGCCATTTAACATTCGCACGAAAAGCATTTCAGGCACAGGTTCCAGATTGGGTACCTTTGAAAAAGGATGAAACGGTAATACAATCAGGAATAGCTGAAATTGCCTTAGGCAGTGCATTAATTTTAGCCCCTAAAAAACATCAAAAAGTAATCGGCAAAATTGCTGCCGGTTTATTTATTGCAGTCTTTCCAGGTAATATTTCGCAATTTACCAATAGCAGAAGTGCTTTCGGTTTAAATACCGATGCCAAAAGATTCGCAAGATTATTTTTCCAACCGGTGTTGGTTTATTGGGCACTTAAGAGCACAAAAAACTTAAAATAAAATTTTAACCAAAACTATTCATCTTTAACCATAGCAATAACTTTTCTACCCCCATCATATCAATTGTAATAAATCAGATTCAAATGGAATAAATTATATTTGGCGGGCTAATAATTTAAGATGGCAAAAAGCAGAAACACCATTAAAATAGAAGAAATTTCATTCAAACAACGTCTTTCCTCGCTCAAAAACCTACCTGTATTTTTCAAAATGGTGTGGAAAAGTAATCCGCAAAAGACAGTTATAAGCCTTATATTACGTATCCTTAGGTCTGCCATGCCTGTTGCTCTACTTTATACTGGTAAGCTTATTATTGATCAAGTGGTTGCTTTAAACTCAGGAACACCTTCTGCAGATACGCAGAAACTTTGGGAACTTGTTGGCCTGGAATTCTTACTGGCAATAACCACAGATGGCCTAAATAGAATGATTAACCTTACAGACAGCCTGCTGGGTGATTTGTTTTCAAACCACACTTCTATGCGAATTATGCGCCATGCAACTGAACTGGATTTGGACCAATTTGAAGATTCGGTATTCTATGATAAACTGGAGCGGGCGAGACAACAAACTGTTGGCAGAACAATTCTACTCTCGCAAGTAATGAGCCAGATACAAGACTTTATCTCGATGGCCTTTTTATTAACCGGTTTAATCGCATTCAATCCATGGCTCATTTTAATGCTATTAATTGCCATTATACCTTCCTCTTTAGGTGAGTCTTATTTCAATAGTAGAAATTATGCGCTTTCCAGAAGCCAAACTCCCGAACGCAGAGAACTGGATTATGTTCGATACCTTGGTGCAAGTGATGAAACAGCAAAAGAAGTAAAGGTTTTTGGCCTTTCAGAATTTATCGTTAAACGCTTTAAAACACTCTCGGATAAATTCTATGCGGATAACAGTAAACTAGCGATAAGCCGTTCGGGATGGGGTACACTTTTCTCTATTTTAGGTACAATTGGTTATTATGGTGCTTATGGCTTTATTATTTACCAAACCATAAATGGAAAAGCAACACTTGGTAGCCTGACATTTCTTGCCGGTTCTTTTCGCCAGCTTAGCGGCCTAATGGAAACCATGCTTTCCCGCTTTACTTTGGTTTCGCAAGGTGCAATATACCTGAACGACTTTATTGAATTTTTTCAGATTAAACCAAGAATTACCGAACCCAAAAATCCACTCCCTTTTCCTAACCCTATTGTAAGCGGATTTACTTTTGAAAACGTTGGATTTCAATATCGGAATGCGCCAAAATATGCCTGCCATAATTTAAATTTCACACTTAACCCAGGCGAAAAACTCGCACTTGTAGGCGAAAACGGCGCTGGCAAAACTACGCTGGTAAAGCTATTGGCTCGGCTTTACGACCCGACTGAAGGTAGAATATTACTGGATGGCATAGACTTAAAAAATTACAGCCTTTCGGATTTAAGGCATAATATGGGCATTATTTTTCAAGACTATATTCGTTACCAGATGACCTTATCGCAAAATATAGCGGTTGGGAATATTGGGGAAATTGACAACATAAGCCTGATTTCAACAGCGGCCAAACAAAGTTTAGCTGATTTACTGGCTGCAAAATTCCCGCTTGGTTATGAACAATGGTTGGGCAGAAAGTTTAATGATGGCGTAGAACTTTCGGGTGGTGAATGGCAAAAGGTTGCGCTTGCCAGGGCTTATATGAAAAACGCCCAGGTACTTATTTTAGACGAACCTACATCTGCCCTGGATGCGAGGGCAGAATATGAAGTATTTCAACGATTTGCTGAATTGACAATTGGAAAATCGGCAGTGCTTATTTCTCACCGTTTTTCTACAGCGAGGCTTGCCGATAGAATACTGGTGCTGGAAAAAGGTACAGTACTCGAATCTGGCACTCATGCAGAACTTCTTGAAAAGGAAGGAAGGTATGCAGAGCTGTTTAATTTGCAGGCCAGGGGCTATCAGTAATAAAAGATAATGGTTAAATCATCAAAGAAAAACAAACTGAATTCAATAGATTATTTGATAATGGTTAGGCTTCCGGAAACTTTTTTCCCATCATTAAAATTGACCACATAATAATAAGTCCCTGGGTTTACGGCCTTACCTTTAGAAGTCCCATCCCAAGGTATTTTGTAGCCAATTGATGAAAAGATTTTTACACCATACCTATTAAAAACACTAACAGCACACCGCAAGTTTGTTTCAAGATTTTTGATAATCCAAAAATCGTTTATACCATCGCCATTTGGCGAAAAACCATTTGGAATTGCGCCTAATACCGGACGCTCAACAATCGATAGCGTTCCATTTCGATAAGTAATCGTATAATTTGGCGAGAACGCACTACTCACCAGTATGGGATAGTCACCTAAAGGAGACGATTTCACTGCAATTGTTGTTAATACAGGCTGGGCGAAAAGTTTTAAAGGCGTATCATTATTTACGAACCCACTGTATGTAGCGGAAAATGTAGGATTGTCATCCTCAAAAACCTTCGTTTTATTATCAGCGATAATCAATAGTGGTGCCGGGTAAACATGGCTTAGCGGCATTGCCAATTCCATAGAAATCTCCGGGCTACTCCCGATCAGAATTTGTCCGGCATAATCACCAACCGGAACAGTCGATTTAAGCCTGATATAAACCTTTACATCTGTCAAATCGCCCATAGAACCAATTGTTAAAACCGAACTAAAAACGTTATTATCGATGCTTATTTCGAATCCTTCTGGCGCATTAATCACTACCGGAGCTGTTAAATCTTTTCCTGAGATGGTAAAATTTGTAGCAATTGATACGCCTCCATATATAGAATTTAACGATTCTAAAACACCTGATGTTAATACTTTAGGGATTGGTGTACTTGGATTAACAGTTATTGTAAATGTAATTGGCTTTGCTGCACAGGAGTAAACAAAATGCCCAATTGAGTAAGGATTAGACCCGACATTGATATTGGCAGCAAGGGTATTATTTGTTGTATTTACAACTTGTACATTACCAGGAACCTGGTTTATAATATACAAACGTGAGCCGTCCTGATTCAATGAGATGCCTTCTATATATTGTCCTGCAGGATACCTTATAACTGTACTTTTGTCAAATGTATTAATAACCGTAACAGAATTACCTCCTGTTGTTACATATAAAAATTTTCCATCTGAGCTTAGCATTGTAGCATATGGATTAGAAATAGCAATGCTGGAGGTTACTAATCTGGTTGCTGTATTGATAATCTTAATATTATTATCCCGGGTGCTGACATATAAACTTCCGCCATCAGGACTTAAACACAATGTGTTCGAATTTACACCAATTGGAATTGTATATTCTACAGCGTTTGTTTGGGTATTAAAAACAACTACATCATTACCATAATTCGAAGCAATGTAGATAAATTTTCGATCCGCACTAAAACACATACTGTAACTTGTAATATTTAAAACCAGTGACTTAATTATGGCGTTCGTAGATGTATTAATAACAGAGAACTTTCCATTACCACTTATGGTGTAAAGCGTGCTAGCATCATCACTAACAATAAAACCCAGTTGGTAATCATCAGTAATAATATTTGATTTTACCATGTTTGTAGAGGCATTAATAACAGAAACTGAGCCGCCATGATAATTTGCAACATAGACCAAACTCCCATCAAGACTAATTTCTACGTTGTGGGGATTCAAACCAACCGGAATTGTAGCAACAACAAGGTTTGTCAATAAATTAATTACTGATACCACATTTAAGTAAGTATCGGCAATATAGGCGAATCCGGAACTTTCAGGTGTAGCGGTAATTGTTGCGGTAATTGGTTTAGATGTATTATTAACTGCTACAAATGAACCTATATCTCCATTACCACTGGCTGCTAAACCAATACCCGGAGTATCATTCGTCCATTTATATTTACAAACTGAGCCACCAAAATTTATTACATTAGTTTGCCCGCCATTTAAAACGGTTTGATTGGTTTGCGCCTGAGCAAATGAATATTGAAAAAGAATGGAAAATAATATATAAAGGAGAGAAAAATATATTTTCATGAGAGCGATAAGGAAATAAATTAGAAAATTACGGGTTAAATTAACAATTCAACCCGCAATATATTTAATTATTCATTAATTGCTTTTACGCCAGGTAATTCTTTACCTTCCATATACTCAAGCAAAGCACCCCCACCTGTTGAAACATAGCTCACTTCATTTTCCATTCCGAATTTCGCAATAGCCGCGGCAGAATCACCACCACCAATTAATGAGAAAGCACCGTTATCTTTTGTTGCAGCAACAACGGCTTCTGCAACAGCTTTGGTTCCTGCTTCAAAATTCTCCATTTCGAAAACCCCCATTGGACCGTTCCACAATAGCGTTTTAGAATTTTTAATTACATCCTGAAATAAGGCAATTGATTTCGGGCCAATGTCCAATCCCATCCAATCAGCCGGAATCTGACCAGAATCTACATCTCTTTTATCGGCATCGTTTGCAAATTTATCTGCAATAACGGTATCCGATGGAAGAATTAGATTTACACCTTTTGCTTTAGCCTTTTCTATTAATTCTAAAGAAAGCTCCTGTTTATCTGCTTCTAATAAAGATGTGCCGATTTCCCCACCCTGCGCTTTTGCAAAAGTATAAGCCATACCGCCACCAATAATCAGGTTATCTACTTTATCCAATAATTTCTCAATTAACAAGATTTTATCAGAAACTTTAGCACCACCCATAATTGCAGTAAATGGTCGTTCCGGGTGATTTAAAACCTTTTCTGCATTTTCTAATTCAGAAGCCATTAGGTAACCAAAATATTTTGCATCAGGGAAAAACTGAGCAATAACTGCGGTAGAAGCATGCGCACGGTGTGCTGTTCCGAAGGCATCATTTACATAAACATCGCCTAGGGAGGACAATTTTTTAGCAAAGCCAACATCCCCTTTTTCCTCTTCTTTGTAAAAACGAAGATTCTCTAATAACAAAACCTGGCCCGGATATAAATTCTTGGCTTGGCTAACAGCAGATTCACCGATACAATCATCTGCAAACTTTACTTCTAAATCTAACATGCGTGATAAATCTCCAAGAATATGCTTTAAAGAATATTTATCCGTAGGACCATCTTTCGGGCGGCCTAAATGCGACATTAAAATTACCGATCCGCCGTCATTCAAAATCTTTTCAATGGTTGGAATTGCTGCTCGCATTCTTTTATCATCCGTAATTTTAAAATCATCATCCAATGGAACATTGAAATCTACTCGTATTAACGCTTTTTTATCTTTAAAGTTAATCTGGTCTATCGTTTTCATGCTTTATTATTTTTGATTTAAATTTAATTTCATTTCGTAATGGAAACCGATTCCAGGAATATCAAACTCGGGCGATTCGGTTGTAAAGCCAATTTTTTTATAGAATACTGCTGCAGAAGAACGGGCATTACACCACAAATATGCGGTTTTATATTCTTTCAAATACTCAATAGCGAAAGTTATTAAGGCAGCGCCATAACCCCTTTTCCCGAAATCGGGATGTGTTGCCATGCCTCTTAACTGATAGCCTTCGCCCTCTCCTTCAAAAAAATCGTTGCGCATAAAACTTGCTACCGATCTTATTTCACCATCTACTTCGTAACCTAAATGAAAAGTGTCATAAGCTTCATCACCATCAAAGTGGCAAAAATCATAAGATTTACCGTTTCTAAGAACCAGGCTCCTAAGGGGAAGAACTTCTTCATCAGAGATAAATTTTACCATAAAATTTAATTAGTGGATGATTGAGTTTTTAAGGAGAGAATTAGCGGCTGGCTGAGTTTGGTTAAATGGGTTATGGACTGAAGTATTTATTTTAATTGCTTCTATTTTTTTAATTAAATCGACCAAACGACTGCTATAGCCATATTCATTATCATACCAACCAACCACTTTTACTAAATCGCCTACTATCGATGTTAGCTGGGCATCAAATATACAAGAATGCGGGTTATCTATAATATCAACGGATACAATCGGGTCTTCGGTATATTCCAGCACCTGTTTAAATTCATTTTCAGCAGCGGATTTAAATGCTGCATTAATTTCTGCGATAGTTGTTTTAGTTTTGAGGATACAGGTAAAATCTGTTAATGAACCATTTAACACAGGCACGCGAATACCAGCGCCTCCAAGCTTACCTTCCAATTCCGGAAAAATATGCGTAATCGCTTTTGCTGCACCAGTTGTTGTTGGAATAATAGATGCAGAAGCTGCTCTTGCTCTACGTAAATCTTTATGATCGCTATCGTGCAAGTTCTGATCGCCGGTCATCGAATGGATGGTGGTGATATAACCTTCTTCCACACCCCACCTATCATTTAAAATTTTTATCATAGGTGCAATGTTATTGGTGGTACAGCTCGCATTAGAAAGCACATTACTTGTTAAATCTATACTGTCTTCATTAACGCCCAATACAACCATCGGAATATCATCTGCAGCAGGAGCAGAAATAATAACCTGTTTAGCCCCTGAAATAATATGGGCTTCCGCATCTTCATGTGTTAAGTTTTTACCAGTACAATCAACCACAATATCTACTTTTAATGCCGACCATGGCAAATGAATAGGGTGCTTAATAGAAAATATCGGAATGGATAAATTATCAATAATTAAGGAATCTGGTTTTGCTGAAACTTTACCTTTGAATACGCCATGAACCGAATCATACTTAAAAAGATGAGCCATTGTTTTTGGTTCCGACAAATCGTTAATTGCCACCACCTCGAAACCTTCGGCAAGTGCCAAACGTAAGAAGGTTCTGCCTATGCGGCCAAAACCATTTACTGCTATTCTCATTTATTAAAATTAGAATGCAAAATTAATGTTTATTTTGAGATTGTGGGAGATAAAGAGTAGCTTAAGAAAACTTCATCAGGATGGCTCCAACTTAGTTCTTTCTTTATTAGCCGAAAGTATTTTATAGCTAAGGAGATTTACTTTCCGATTTTGCGGAGGTTGTAGAATAACATCAAATCAAATAGTACACATAAACCGATAAGAAAGGAAATAAGAAAAAAATTACCTAAATCCCTCATTAATATAGTCATTGTTACCATACAAAGGTTTAAACCTGCAGTTACCAGCATAATTAGAGGTGGCTTTAGTCCTAATCTTTCTAATCTATGATGAATGTGGTTTCTATCGCCCATAAATGGTGATTTTCCTTTTAGCACCCTAACAGTAAAAATTCTTAATGAATCGAAAATTGGCACAATTAAAATAGATACAGCAATTGCAGGAGCCGAGCGAATAAACGGGTTAGAAACTGTTCCAAATTTATTAAGCTCAATAAATTTTATTGCCAGCGCAGCTGTAACCAGACCAATTATAAGCGCTCCGGTATCTCCCATAAATATTTTTGCAGGATACCAGTTGTATTTTAGAAAGCCTGCGATTGAGCCTACCAAAGAAAATGCAATAAAAGCATAAGTAACCTGATGCATCAACGAGAAAAATATTCCGAAAATTAAACTAGTAACAATCCCTATGGTGCCGGCAAGACCATCGATGCCATCTATCAGATTAAATGCATTGTTCAGGAAAATTATCAGAATTATTGAGAAAATACCTCCCCAAAGCAAAGGCATATCCCAAATTCCTAATACACCATATAAACTGGTTAACTTAAATCCGCCAAAGAAAACTAAAATAAAAGCAACAACCAATTGCAAAATAAGCTTCGTGCGGGTATTGCTCCCATAAACATCATCCTTTAAACCTAAAGCAGCCAAAATAATACATGAAGTGATGAGGAAATTTGCCTCCTCAAATTTTATCAACGTCGAAAAAAGCAAGGTTGTTATTGTGAAACTCGCTACAATGGAAATACCCCCCAAACGCGAGATATTACGTTTATGCGTTTTCCTATACATATCGTTTTTATCGAACAAATTGTATTTTATTGAGGTATGCATAACCGAGGGCAAACTCGAAACTACAATAACACAAGCCATAAAAGCAATGGCTATATAAAAAAATGTAGGATTTGTATTAAATAAATTTGTAAGCAAAACTGTAGAAGGTTTGCTAACAAATATAACATTTCAGGAAGTAATGTTTGTATTCATTTTAGCCATTATCTACAAAAGACATTGTAAAAATTGTAAAGCACTTACTTAATTTTCTACGTCTATGGTTTATAACAGGCTGCGTAAACCACCTCTGGCACTTTAGCTTCTTAAAGAGGAAAGATTCAGGAAAAAGCCCTAAACAGTCCTCCCCAGACGAAATGGAGTAGCAATTGGATGGAAGATTATTTTAAGCTATTTACCAAAACTGTTTAATCTTAGATAGTTTTTTTCTTATAATAACCAATAAAGGATTGGGTATGGCATTTTTTTTCAAAGCCTTATAATCATTTACAAGAGCATTAAACAAGCTATTAAAAGAATTATTACTTACTCCTCCGGTTCTCATTTTTACCATTAAAACCGGAAGGTATTTGACATTTAACTTATGTGTAAAAAAAAATCTTAAAATTAAATCGTAATCGGCTGCCGTACCTAAGTCTAATGCATAATTACCATACTTTTCAAAAAGATTTCTTTTTAGGTATAAAGTTGGGTGTGCCGGCATCCAACCTAATTTAATATCTTCGAGGGTTATAGGTTTAGATTTCCATTTACGTATAATATTCAAATGAACAGGATGGATATAATTCAGATCTCCATAAACACCTTCAATTTCAGGATTCTGTTTAAATGAATTTACAATCTCTTCTACTACATTTTCATTTGCGAACACATCATCAGCATTTAAAACACCAACGATTTCGCCAGTTGCTAAACAAATACCTTTATTTATGGCATCGTATAAGCCATTGTCTTTTTCCGAGATGAAATGATGCAGGTATTGCTGGTATTCCTCTATTATCAATAGTGTTCCATCCGTAGAATTACCATCAATTATAATGTACTCAATATCCTTGTGCGATTGATTTATAATAGATTCAATACAATCTTTTATGTAAGCTTTACCGTTATAAACTACCGTGATTATGGATATCTTCATGTTTGCCAGCTGGCAGCCTCCTCTTCAAATGAAGAAAAGCAATGCCAGCTGTAAATATAAAAAATGTGGGGATATAGTCGTCGATTGGGCATTGTTGATAATATGTTCCTTTTATACCTGCTTTTGCATGCCCAACGCAACCGAGATATGGCTTCGACGTATCTAAAACCCACTCGCACCCAACATCAGGCTGGCTATTTGGTGAGTTTGAAAAAACCCCTCCTGGTGGATTCGTTTGATAAATTAATAGTTCGGAGTAGCCAGGAACAAGGCACCCATAATCTGCGAAGGAACTAAAGTGGGATAGTAAGATCGGGATGATTAAACACAACTTTTTCATAAGCTATAGAATTAATCATACAATAAAGATAGTATAAGTTTTTTGACAGGCAAATATTTTAAAGAAAAAAAGTCTGCCGCGTGTTGCCCTACGGTTAATATTGGCAAACCGAAACGTACTTAAATCTTTAATTTGAGAATCTGCGACTATTTGTTACAGTCGACATAGAGCAATCGGAATAAGTTTAAATCAAATTTCTTGTTATTTTACCTTTTATAATATATAGTGATTTTATGCTCGATTTTTCTATAACGGTATCCCCTTTAAAATTTGGATTAGATGAACGAAGAATGAGTTTATTTTTATCATTATGTGGATAAACCGCTTCAAATTGACCCCTCTTCGCCAATCTAAAAAGTTCCCCTTAGCCGAGTTAATTTGATAAGGTTCGCCAAAGGAAAAAGACCCCTTTGCGCCAATCCAAATTGACCCCCTTG
>NZ_BMDJ01000016.1 GCF_014635725.1 Pedobacter mendelii
TTTGCTTTCTGGCGCACCAACACCTATTACTTTGGCTGCAGGTGAAATAAAATATTATGTAAGTCAGAAACTAAGTCTATCTGGCTGCGAAAGTGAAAAGGCTGAACTAAAAGTTACCGTATTGGCATTGCCACTGGCTCCTTCAACTACAGATTTAAATTATTGCCTTAATCAACAGAACATCCAGCCGCTTACGGCAACTGGTTCAAACCTCACCTGGTATGATGCGAATGGAACTTTGCTTTCTGGCGCACCAACACCTATTACTTTGGCTGCAGGTGAAATAAAATATTATGTAAGTCAGAAACTAAGTCCATCTGGCTGCGAAAGTGAAAAGGCGGAATTAAAAGTTACCGTATTGGCTCTTCCACTGGCTCCTGCAACTACTAGTTTAACTTACTGCCAAAACCAGGCTGCATTGCCGCTTACGGCAACGGGTTCAAACCTCACTTGGTATGATGCAAATGGAACTGTGCTTTCTGGCGCACCAACACCTATTACTTTGGCTGCAGGTGAAATAAAATATTATGTAAGTCAGAAACTAAGTCCATCTGGCTGCGAAAGTGAAAAGGCGGAACTAAAAGTTACCGTATTGGCATTACCACCGGCTCCTAAAGTTTCAGACCTTAATTATTGTTTAGGGCAAAAAAATGTTCCTCCTCTATTTGCAGAAGGCAGAGATCTAGTTTGGTATGATTCTTCAGGTTTATTACTTTCTTCTGCGCCAACACCATCAACTGCGGTTGCAGGAACGCTGATTTATTTTGTTGCCGAACGTTCAGTCCAAGGCTGTCATGGGTTACGTTCAAAAATTACAATTTCAATAAATGAAATACCAGTTGCACCGTTCGTAAAGAAAGTAACGTATTGCCAAAACGAATCTGCCAGTAAATTACAGGTAGAGGGTAACAATCTAAAATGGTATAACGAACAAGGAAATTTACTTCCTACAACACCGGTTCCAACAACTTCTGCTTTTGGAATAATTAATTATTATGTATCACAAACAAATTCATCGGGTTGCGAAAGCCCCAAATCTAAAATAATAGTTGAAGTTTTTGCCGCGCCTGAAAAACCAATTATTAGTGCATCAGGTCCGGTTCTTCTTTGTGAAGGTAGCTCTGTGATTTTAAAATCAAGTCCATCTTCTTATTACCAGTGGTTTAAAGATGGTGAAATTCTGAATGGAGCTGTAGGGCAAGCGTTAACAGTTGAAGAAACCGGTCTATATAAAGTGATTACTAAAAATTCAAGTGGCTGTGGTAGTGAGTTTTCTGAAGGGATTAATGTTCTGATTAATAAAATTTCTCAACAACCTACAATATTAGCACAAGGATCTTTAAGTGTTTGCGAAGGGCAGGCTGTAGTTTTAAATTCCACTTCTCCAATAGGAAATCAATGGTATAAAGATGAAGTTTTAATTCCAGGTGCAACTGGTCAATCATATTCAGCAAAAATTTCAGGGAAATACACAGTTATTGTAAATACACCAGCGGGATGTTCAAGCAAACAATCTGATCCGGTACTCGTATCAATTAATAGTACGCCTGTTATTCCTGTTATCACCACTCAAAGTTCAATGTTAATTTGTAAAGGGGGAGTGGCTACATTAACCTCTTCAATATCATCAGGAAACCAGTGGTACAAAAACGGAACATTAATTTCGGGCGCTACAGGATCAACTTATGTAGCTAACTCAACAGGTAATTATACGGTTAAAAGTAAAAATGTTTCCGGATGCGAGAGTTTAAACTCAAATGAAATAAATCTGGTTGAAGAAGAGTTTAAAATATCATTACAAACAAGTTCAAATGTTGTAGAGTACGGTTCGAAAATAGAATTAAACACAAGTTCAAAATTAGGGTATAAAATCCTGAGTTGGTCGCCAACTAACATATTTGTTGAGGGCGATGCTAAATCTCAGGCATTTGTGTTATTAAAAAATTTAACGGTTACTGTAAATGCAATTTCAGATAATGGATGCTATGCCTCTGCGACAATTAATATTGAAGTTGATAAAAAAAGAGATTTGTTCATCCCGAATACGTTTACACCTAACGGAGATGGGAAAAATGATGTGGTAAAAGTTTATGGAACAGATATTGAAAGCATTGATTGGACTATTTACTCTCAATGGGGTCAACTTATCTATAAATCGAAAGACCGTGATACTTCTTGGGACGGTACCTACAATGGTGTTATGCAACCAGTGGGTGTATATGTTTACAAATGCGTTGTACGATTTAGAGATGGAGAAGAGGTTATCAAACATGGTGCAATCAATTTAGTTAGGTAGTATGAGGATATCCTTTTTTGTAATAATTTCTATTTTCATTTTTCAATTTAATTCATGGGCTCAGGTAGACCCTCATTTTTCTCAGTATTATGCTTATGCTTTATGGATGAATCCGGCATTAGCTGGTGCAACTCAAATGGATTACAAAGCAACATTAATCCATAGAAATCAAAATTTCGGTAACGCAAATACATTCAGTACATCCGGCTTGTCTGCTGAGATGTCAACAAATAGAAACATTAATATTGGATTTAATATTTTAAATCAAACCGCTACAAGTGGCGGCTACGGATATTTAAATGGTACACTTTCTTTAGCCTATACTGGAGTTAAATTAGGTTTTAATGAAGACTATAACATAACTTTTGGAATGAACGTGGGTTTTTTAAACAGACGGTTTGATCCAACAAAATTTCAGCTTGGCGATCAGTATGAGCCAGGGGTTGGATATACGCCACTAATTCCAAGTGCAGACAAGTTTAATAATACAGCTTCAACTTCGATTGATGCAGGAGCAGGAATAGCTTTTTTTGATACTAATCCTTTAAAGAGAGCCAATTTATACGCAGCCTTTTCTGTTAATCATCTTACCAGGCCGAAAGATCCATTTGTAGATTCTGAAGGAAAGATGAGTTTGCCAATGCGTTATCTGTTTAATATGGGTGTTAGTATCAAGCTTAATAATGATATTTTTGTTATACCCCATATTTTATATGCAAGACAAGGTAATGCTCAAGAAAGAATGGCCGGACTTTATTTTACTATTCCTAATGGAAATAATTCAGAATTAATTGCCGGGGGTAATGTTAGGTTCAAAGATGCTATTGTACCCTATGCTGGGTTTACTTTTAACAATTTTACACTTGGGCTAAGCTATGATATAAATCCAGCACTACGTAGCACAGGAACTAGTACTAATACCTTTGAAATATCACTTACCTTTTTTAGGAAGCGCGAAGGAAACTATCGTGGAATAAGATGTCCAGTTTTTTAATGGTATAGGGAGTTAAAATTTAGTCTAAAATCAAATTTGAAAACTAGTATTTGTCTATAATAAGAAAAGGAGACCTTATCCAAGCGTCTCCTTTTTTTCTAACCAAATATAAACCTGTTATGAGCCAGGCTTTGTCCTAAATTTTCTATCTAAAACCTAAAGTTTCTCAAGAAAATGATTTATCTTTTTAATCTGAATAAACATCTTTCGTTTATTACTCTACAAATATAGTAAAATTTTTCTTAGTGTAAAAAATACACTAAGAAATTTTTAAGTATTTTTTTTGTCATTTTTTATTTACAATTCTTTTTATCTAACAATTACCCAATAAAAACTAGTGTATTACAAATATAAGTCCAAAATGTGTTAAGTAATTGTTAAATATTATCATATAATGATGCAATTTGTCCAAATTCAACAATGATTATTATCTAAGTCATATAAAATACTTCTATATCTATATTTTAATATGAATCATTTATCTAAAACGAATTTTATTGATAATTATTTAATTAAAAAAGTTAAATGATGTTAAATTATGAATGTCATTTACACTCGAAAATCTTATTTACTAAAAAAGGCTCCGTATTGGGAGCCTTTTTGAAAAAATTTATTATGGAAACAGATTTTATTATAAGCTTGCGTAGTATTCAACAAATTTAGCAAGTGCTGATGAATAACCCCATTCGTTATCGTACCATGATACAACTTTAACAAAGTTATCGTTCAAGGAAATACCAGCTTTTGCATCGAAAATAGAAGCATGGTCATCACCAATAAAGTCAGAAGATACCACTTCATCTTCAGTGTAAGCTAACACGCCTTTTAATTCGCCTTCGGAAGCTGCTTTCATAGCTGCCTTTATTTGCTCATAAGTAGCTGGTTTTTCTAAACGAACTGTTAAATCTACTACAGAAACGTCGGCAACAGGAACTCGGAAAGACATACCTGTTAATTTTCCTTTTAATTCAGGAAGCACCATACCTACAGCTTTAGCTGCACCAGTTGATGAAGGGATGATGTTTGAGAAACCACCACGACCACCTCTCCAATCTTTTGCAGATGGACCATCAACAGTTTTTTGTGTTGCAGTAACCGCGTGGATTGTACTCATTAAGCCTTCTACGATACCGAAATTATCATTTAAAACTTTAGCAATTGGCGCTAAGCAGTTCGTTGTACAAGATGCATTAGAAACTATTGTTTGATCTGCAGTTAATTTATGATGGTTAACACCCATTACATAAGTAGGGATATCACCATCTTTTGCTGGTGCAGAGAAAACTACTTTTTTAGCACCTGCAGCAATATGTTTTTCAGCATCAGCACGTGTTAAAAATAGACCAGTTGATTCGATAACAACTTCAACACCAACAGCATCCCATTTTAAATCAGCAGGACTACGTTCAGCAGTTACGCGAATCGTTTTGCCATTTACAACTAAATTTCCATCAACAACTTCAATTGTTCCATCAAACTTGCCATGAGTAGTATCATATTTTAACATATAAGCCATATAATCTGGCTCAATTAAGTCATTTATAGCTACGATATCTAAACCTCTTTTTAAAGCAGCTCTGAAAACCAGTCTGCCAATACGGCCAAAGCCGTTTATTCCAATTTTGCTCATTGTTTTTTGTTAATTAATGTAATGTTTTAATAAATTAAGTATTGGTTCTTTTATAATGCTTTTTATTTCTATATCATACTTTTCAGCCGTATGTACTAACCTATCTTCAAATTCTGCGGCAACTGTACCAACAAAATGTAAATCTTCATCTGGATATTTTTCAATCATTGGTATTATACAGGTTTGAAAATGCTTTTCAAATCCGTCATCAACCATTCTTATAATATACCCATGTTTTTTATTCTGAATAATAAAATCGAAGAAAGAAATTAGAAAAATATTTGCCTGGGGCTTATTATAAATTCTCTCAAATATTTGAGATCTATCGATATTATAGGCGCCAATAAATTTTGTTTCCAACTCTTTAGGTAATTTTTTATTCAGAAAACTTTTTAGCAGCATTTTACCTAAATAATTTGCAGAGCCTTCATCACCTAAAATGTAACCCAAACCAAAATTATTAATCAGCGGATCTTTACCGTCAAAATAAGCACAGTTTGAGCCACTGCCTAACATGGCAACAATACCTGATTTATTATAACAAGCGGCTTTCGCAGCACCAAATAAATCATTTTCTATTACAACTTTGCTGTATCTAAAAAAAGATGACAAAGTTTTTGCAAGGTCTTCTTTTCTTTCTGTAGATGATGCACCCGCTGCGAAAAAGTATATTTTTTTTATATTTTCTGCATTATTAACGAGTATCGTTTTTTTATTCAAAATTTGAAGAATCGTTTTTGAATCAACAAAGCAAGGGTTAATACCCGATGTGTTGCAATGTGCTACAACTTCACCATTTTGAGCTAATTTCCAAAATGCTGTTCTCGAACCGCTATAAACAACTGCTATCATTCTTTTAAATGGATAAAACTTCTGTCATCTTCATTAAATCATCTTCTAGCTTAAAAGTATGATCTGACAAAGCTTCTTCTATACTTGTTAATTTTATCTCATTACCTCTAAGGCCTACCATTTGAGCACTTTCGCCCGCAATTAATGCATTTACAGCCGCATAACCTAATCTGCTACCTAAAATACGATCGAAACTACTCGGACTGCCACCTCTTTGTAGATGACCCAAAATAGTAACTTTTGTATCATAATGATCAAATGTTTCTTTAACTTTTTTGGCAATATCGTAAGCACCCCCTTGCTTATGTCCTTCGGCAACAATAACAATGCTCGATGATTTTTTAGTTGCTGCGCCTAAAGCTAATTTCTGAATTAAATCATTAACACTAGTTTCAACTTCGGGTAATAAAACTGCTTCGGCACCACTGGCAATAGAACTTCTTAATGCTATACAACCAGAATCACGACCCATTACCTCAATAAAAAATAATCTATCGTGCGCATCTGCGGTATCCCTTATTTTATCAATTGCTTCAATTACGGTATTAATTGCAGTATCATAGCCTAAGGTAAAATCCGAGCCGCTTAAGTCGTTATCAATTGTTCCGGGTATGCCAATAACCTTTACGCCGAATGTTTCGCCAAATCGTTTGGCTCCTGTAAAGGTTCCATCACCGCCAATTACCACTAATGCATCGATATTGTTGTCCTGTAAGTTTTTATAAGCTATTTCTTGTCCCTCTTCTGTCTTAAACTCTAAACAACGGGCAGTTTTTAATATGGTACCACCCAAGTGTAAAATATTACTTACAGAGCGGGCATCCATCGGTTTTATATTGTTTGTAATTAAGCCGTGATAGCCTTGCATAACACCAAACATGCTAATGCCATGGTAAATTCCTGTACGAATAACCGCTCTAATCGCAGCATTCATGCCTGGAGCATCGCCTCCAGAAGTAAGTACAGCTATATTTTTGATATTTGGTTTCATGTTCGTAGTACGAATATAGTGTGTATTTTTTACACTAAGTAATTTATTTTATTTTTTTTACTTAATATTGAAAGTCATACCTTTAACGCTTAAATTAACTAAATTTTACATTGGAACAAATTTTACCTCATTTAGATTCTGTTTTCTCCATTGACTGTGTGCTGTTTGGATTTGATGGTAAGGAATTAAAAATCTTACTTATTGAAAGAAATGAAGAACCCTTTAAAGATTGGTGGGCACTGCCGGGTAATATTGTTGGTTCAGACGAGAGTTTAGATCAATCTGCTGCAAGAATTTTATATGAACTAACTGGTTTACGTGGAATTTATATGGAGCAATATTATGCTTTTGGTGATCCGGGAAGACATCCCCAGGGAAGGGTTATTACACTAGCTTATTATGCGCTCATTCGTTTAGGTGGCGATAAGGATCTACGGCCGGTAAGTACTTATGCAAAACAAGCTAACTGGTTGCCGATTACAGCATTACCTAAACTGGCTTTCGATCATCAAAAAATCTACGATAAGGGTTTAGAGAAAATTAAACGTAGGATTAAGCATCAACCAATTGCTTTTGAATTACTGCCAGAAAAATTCACCCTAACCCAATTGCAGCATGTTTACGAGCTTGTTTTAGGTAAAACACTAGATAAGCGTAACTTTAGAAAAAAGATTGTAAGTTTTGGTGTGTTAAAAGAACTTGATGAAAAGCAAAAAGGTGTTTCGTATAGAGCAGCAACGCTTTACAGGTTTGATAAAAGGAAGTATGCTAAATTATTTGGTAAAGAAATATCTTTTTAATAGATAAAACGCTATTTATGAAGTTTGTGGGTTTGAGAATAGAATGAGTTACTTTTTATAAGTGGTTTATTGAAGTAATTTTTCGCAGTTTTTAGCATTTGCAGTTTACTATTATTATTCATGGCAATTATAATTAGCGTATTTAAAATAAATTACCATTAAGATTTGTGTTTTTAGGTATTAACTGATATAGGTTAAACGGAAACTAAAAAAGAAATAGCGCCTGTGTTTACTTTAAATTCAGTTTAATATTTCCTTATTATATTTACAGCATGTCTCTGAATAATATCTCATCCCGTCACAGATCAGGAGCGCTTGATCTTTTAAGATTTATTGCCGTTTTAATTGTTTATTTCGGTCATTATGCTGATAGCTTTAACTACTTCTATCAAATTGTTCCAGAAAATCTAAAATATAACCCGGTCACAAAATATGGTAATATTGCTTTACTTATTTTTTTTACTGTTAGTGGCTACGTGGTTACCATGACATCAATAAAACGAAACAGTAGAGAATTTTGGATTAGCCGCCTTTCAAGGATATATCCCTTATTTTGGATTAGTTGTATTTTTGCTTTTCTGTTACCTCGTCTCGTTCCCGAGCATACCCTTTTAGCCGTTTCGTCATTTAAGACATTTCTCACTAATCTAACCATGTTCCCATCACTTATCGGTTATCAAATGATTAATCCGATTTTCCATACATTATTAGCAGAATTGATTTTTTATGCTTTTATTGGCATTATAATCGCCTTCAGGCTTTGGAATAAGGTATTGTTGATTATTCTGGGATTAACCATTTACTGCCTATTTTATACTTTTAGTTTAGAAAAATCAATAAATGTGCTGATTCCACCATATTTGCTTGGTATGATTTTCTACCTGATTAGGTCAAAATATGATAAATCCTGGAAGCTATATTCATTATTGGCTTTAAACTGTGTTTGCCTGGTATCGATAAGCAGGATATTAACTCATGATCTTGACCTATTTTATAGTAAACAAAATGTAGCTAACTTTTGGGTCATGTTAACTTTGATTATAAGCGTTTATTTCTTTATTTATCTTATTGCTATTGAAAAAATAAGGATAAGAAGTACAAAATTATCTTTTATTTTAGGGCAGATCGCTTATCCTTTTTATTTATTTCACATTTATTTTTTTTACATATACTGGTATTTCAGAGATTCAATACAAAGTGATTTATTGTTGTTTGGCCTGCTTTTTTTGATTTTGATTATTTCCTGGTTGCTACATAAATTCATAGAACTTAATATGGCAGCTGTTTTTAGTCGAATTTTAACATCCATCTGGAATATTTTCAGCAAGCCAGATCTAAAAAAGGATTCTGTTTAATTTTATTTGAATAATATGAGCAAATTCTTTTTTGCAGATAGCCTTGTCGATTATGAGCATTTAAACCTGAAGCGAGGAACGGTTGAAATATGGGAAGACGGAATGAGGACCTCAGGTGGAGAGGGGACGTATGAATGGTGGTATTTTGATGCGCATCTGGATGACGGATCTAAAGTTGTTATTGTTTTTTACACAAAGGCAATGACGGAGGTAAATAAACCTTTAAAAGCATATGCGACAATAAATATTGATTTTAAAGACGGTTCGAAATTAGAGCGGTATTTGCCTTCGGATAAATTTTATTCATCCAAAGATGAATGTGATGTTAGAATTGGGAAATGTTCATTTAAGGGTGATTTAAATTTTTACAACATACACCTAGAAGGAGATGATTTTGTTTTTGATGCAAAAATTTCTTCCGTGTCAGAAAGCTGGCGGCCTGAAACCGGTCACTTATACTTCGGAAAAAAAAGAAATTTATTCGCCTGGGTTGTACCTGTTCCAAAAGGTACCGTAGCGTTATCTTATAAATTTCCAGGCATGGAAATTACGACTAAAGGGTCTTGTTATCACGACCATAATTGGGGAGATAAAAGTCTGCATAAACTGATAGATCATTGGTATTGGGCACGGGCAGAATTCGGTCCCTATACAATTATTGGGGCACAAATAATTCCCCGTAAAAAGTTTAAACAAAATCCTGTTAATATAATTATGATTTTAAAGGATGGTAAAAAGATAGCTGATTGTAGTGATAATATGGAATTTCTTAAATTAAATCCTTTTATTTCACAAATTGGAAAAAAACCCATATGCAATCAAATTATTCTTAATTACCATGAAAATGAATCTAAATTTAAACTGGAGCTTAATCGAACAGAAAATATTTTACAAACTTATTTAATTCAGGAAGAATTTAAACGGAAACTGGCTAAGTTTTTAACTGGTTTTAACGGTGCATATTTCAGAATAACGGGAAATGCGACCTTGAGTGTTAAAACTGATATTAAACCTGAAATTACCTATACAAATAATAATACGATTTGGGAATTAATGTATTTTGGCAACCCTGATTAATTTATTAATAACAACTTTACTTAAGTCAAAAAGCTCCTTCAAGGTTGTTAAAAATAACTTGTGAAAAAGAATTAAATGCAGAATTAACACAATATAGCCATTAGCTTGTGCTGCTGATACGTAAATAAGCAGTGCAACCGGGAAAAAAAGCGCATAGAATTCTAACATAAAAATCTGATAGAATCCGCTTTTTGGTGAAATAACAATTATTATTTTTGACTTGAACAGGTACTGCTTCAGGAATGTAAAAAGTAAATAGACTAAAAAAGCTATTAAAACAATCCATAGCTTCAACGAGATAAGCAAGACGGTTAAGGCAAACAGTTCTGTAAAAACTAATAATCGGGGTACAAATTTAAACGTGTTTGGATTGATACGGTTTGCAAAAGTATCAATTCCTGAATTCTTATCATTTTCCCTATCCTTAAATTGATGATATAGTATACTCCTCAACCCCCAGCATAATGATATTGTTCCTGCAATAGCTAAAAGGAAGATATCAATTTTAGAATTTGCAAAGTAAAATATGATGCTCATGGCAAATAATGTTGGGAAAAAATGTTCTGCCATTGCGCAAGCAATTACACCCCATAAGCCCCTTTTTTTTAAACGGATAGGTTCAAAAGAATAAATGCTAATAGAAATGCATATCCCAAGATAGAATATGCAGGCACTTCTGAAAGGATAAATAAAATATACAGCGATGGCTAATAGGACAATTGAGGTTATTAATAATACCATGCGCATCCAAATGGATATATTTTGCATCATATTCGCTTTTCCACAAGCAGTATCTATGCTTAAATCTGTAAAATCATTAATTATACTTGCATAGATGGCAATAACAACCAAACTGGTGAAAATGATGAAGAATGCAGGGAAAAGCAGGTTAAAAAGTAAACTGTTACATGCTATTGCTGCAGCATAGGCTAAAGAAAGCACTTGCGGGGTTTTGAAATCCCACCATTCATGTGCCCTTGTTAACTTCGCTAAATTCATCTTTTAGTTAGCTTGTTTTAATAAGTGAAATAATTTCTGCGGCAAAGTCTTTTTCAGGTTTTTTAGGAACTGATTTTGCTATGTAAGCAGCAGCCTTTTTTCCGATTTCTTTCCATTCATCCAATCTTCGATAAGCCCTTTCCATAGCTTCTTCAAAAGTATCTTCAAATGGCAATCCACTGAATCCGGTTACATTTTCTTCTATAAGTTCTGTATTTCCACCCGATTTGGATACAATGACAGGTCTGCCGGCCGCCATAGCTTCTACCATAGATAATGGCAAACCTTCACTTCTGGATGGCAAAACTAAAGCATGGAAATCTTTCCAAAGGCTATCAATATCTTCAACCTGACCTTTAAAAACTATCTTTTTAACATTTAACAAACTTGCCAAATCTTTCAAGCCATTTTCATCATTGCCTTTACCAATAAACGTTACACTAAGATTTCTGTCTTGCCACCGTTTACGGCTTAAAATTCTTATTAAAATGTCCTGGCCTTTGTCCAATAAAAACAAGCGGCCAACGCATGCAAGTTTAACCTCTCCGGTAATTGGTGGGAAGGGATGTATATTTCCGATTTTTTGAGGGTTAAAAATTACCTTGCTGTTTTCAAGTCTTGTTCCAAATTGTTCTTCAGTTAAATTCAGGTTGTGTTTGGAAACAAAATAACAAGCCTTTGCTTCTTTAAGTAATCTAGTCATCTGAGGCCTGTCGCCGCCAGCTGGCCAATAAAAATCCACGGCTTTTTGTACAATCAAAACATAAGGTATCGCTAACTTATTACATGCATAAGCATAGCTGAGGCCATCGAAATTAATGCCCTGCGATATAATTGCAAAATCAGGTTTGTTTTTTTTAAATGATTTGATAAGGTTATTTACCCACGGGTTGTTATAAAAACTGAAAGGTTCGCTATCTCCAGAAAGCTGGGTAAACTTATCAATTATTTTGTTTGCGTTTCTTACAAGAAAAGGCTTAACGATATCTATATTTTCAAATTTTACACCCAGTGAGGCCAATTTTTTAAACTCCGGGTGTTGTTGATTTACAAATGTTTTATAAACAGTAATTTTTAATCCTTCTTCAATCAGATAGGGTACCGTTTTACCCCAAAGCTCTTCACTTCCTCCCCAATCCTCGCTGCAAGATGAAATAATACAAATGTTTTTTTTAGTATTTGTCTTTCTCATTTCCTGTTGTTTATGCATTTTTTTTGCTAAAAAGCCTGGCGTAATCTCCATCCAAATTTAATAATTTTTCATCGGTACCTTGCTGGGTTATCGTTCCGTTAGATAATACATAAATGTAATCAGCATGTTTAATTGCGGAATGTCTGTGGCTAATTATTAAGGCGCCTCTGGTGCCAATATTTTCTCTAAAAGAATCAAATAAGTATTTTTCTGCAATAACGTCAAGGGCACTTGTTGCCTCGTCAAGAATTAGAAACCTAGACGAACTGTACAGCGCCCTTGCTGTGGCTAATTTTTGCCATTGACCAATACTTATTTCCTGCCCGTTATCAAACACCTTACCCATCACTGTATCATATCCGTCGATAAATTCATCAATGTAAAGATTTGCACCCGTTTTGGTTGCCGCCTCTTTTATATCTTCTATTTTATGTTCGGTCCTTTCCATGTCTCCGAAACGGATATTGTCTGCTGCCGAGAAATTATATTTATTAAAATCCTGAAATACAATACCAATCTGTTTTCTGTAATCTGATATGGAAAAGTTATTTACATTCTCTTCTCCTAAAGATATCAAACCCGAGTCAGGGCGATATAACCCGGCCAAAATCTTTATCAGTGTAGTTTTTCCTGCACCATTTAATCCAACAAGTGCAATTATTTTTCCGGCTGGTATTTCCATAGAAATATTTGACAGTGTCATCTTTCTGCTTCCGGGGTAAGAAAAGCTCACATTCTTTAATTTAAGGCTCAAATCATTCTTTTTAGGAATTGATATGTATTCTTCCTTAACTTCTTTAACCGGTACCAAATCGAAAAGCTCGTATATGCTTGATACAAAAATGTTATTCATGTAAAGGTTAGAAATACCGGTAGCAATGCTTTGCAATAAATTGAATGATTGAGGAAAAATAACCAAAAACAAGGCTAAACTTCCTAAAGAACCACTTGATGTATTCAATAAAATATAGCCAATGCATACAAAAAAGCCAATATTAGAAATTGATAGTGAAACACTTTCGCCTAATGTTCTAACAAAGCTTATTTTTAGCTTTTCACTTAGCAACTGCATCCTGATGGTGTAATATTGATCTTTAAAAAAAGTTCCTAAATTATAACTTCTAACTTCTTTGGCTGCGGTATCTGATGTTATCAAATTACTAAGGTACATTGATTTTCTTTCAGCGGGGGTTTGCTGAACCCGAAGTATGTTTTGCTTTTTTGAAAAATATATTCTAATCAATAGTGTTGGTATAACCAATAGAATAAGTATTGGAAGAAGAACCTTGCTTATTGTAGAAAGAACGATTGCTATACCCAAAAGACTTAAAATATTTTTTGTAATATCCAGCAGGGATAAAATAACCTGGTTTGGTCTGTAGGAGCCGGCATCTTTAGCTCTTTTTAAAATGTCAAAATATTCAGGACTTTCATAATAAGACAATTCTAAATCCTTTGCTATTTCATGTATTTTATCATCTATTTTTTCAGAAACTTTTGCCGCTTGTACCTCACTTATATAAGCAGAAAATGTTTTGGTTACATTATAACAAACGCCAATTATGACAGAAAAGAAAATATATTTTATTATTAAATCACGGCTTTGCGGGTTGGATATATCTGCTTTTGATACTACATCAACAATCAACTTTAAAGAATAAAGAGAGGCAAGCATGAATAAAGTTTCTATCAGGATGGCCAAAATTACAAGTATTGTCCAGCCCTTTGAAAATGCAAATATTAGTTTTACAGTTCTGCCGATATTCAGATTAGTTTTAAGTCTTTTAAGTTTAGATATAAGAGATTTAGGCATAAATTAATTAGACTTAGGGAGAATAGGGGAAAGTAATGTGAAAAATTAATGGTTGCAATTGGAATAAATATATTAATTCTGACTAAGAATTATTAACAAATAAAATGGTTACATAAAATTTTATTAATTCATAGTTTTTATTTTCCAAAATTAACATTAACAACTTATAACACATTATAAGATTGAAGAAATAAAAACAAATTCACTAAAACTTTGGTTATAATCGTACTTTTGAAAAGTTTAACATCTATCCTTATCAATAAGTAATATTTATGACTACTGAAAAACTTGTAAGTGTCATTATTGTAACCTTTAACAGAGCCCATTTCTTAAAAGATGCTATACAAAGTGTTTTAAATCAGACTTATAAAAATATTCAACTGATTTTAGTTGATGATGGTTCCACTGATAACACTAAAGAACTTGCTGAAGCATATCCTTTCATAGAATACCACTACAAAAATAATGGGGGGCAGGCTTCCGCCAGAAATCTTGGATTTAAATATGCTAAAGGTGATTTTGTTGCCTGTTTAGATTCTGATGATATGTGGTATCCTGATTTTCTAACAATTTGTGTGAAACAATTAACCAATACAAATACTGATTTTGTATTCACTAATTGGGATCAGGAAGTTAAAGATGGGGTAAGCTGGCAGTTTTTAAACAGGGATCCTTTTTTAAAGCCGTACCTGAGCAATTTAAAAGATGGATGGGTATTGCTGGAGTATGCAGATACTAAAAATTTATACTTAAGAGCATGCCCCTCACCGTCATCATCAGTTGTTTTTAGAAAATCATCGATGATAGTACGCTGGGATGAGCAAATGAAAATCGGTGACGACTGGTCAATGTATCTTGATATTATTTTTTCCAAAAAATGCAATGTTGCATTTACCCTTAAGGTATTATGGAGAAAAAGAGTAAATGATATAAATGTTTACGATGGCCGTAAATGGAATGAAGTTCTTGAGAATTTGTACATTAACGATTTATCAAAAAAAATAAGTAAACTTAAAAGCCGCTTAAATAAAGACGAGCTAGATATTCTTAATAAAAGATATATCGAAAGTATGGTCGAGCTTGCTAAGCATAATATTGTTAGAGAATATAAGTTTCTTAGTGCAATCCAGCTCCTGAAAAGATCTTTTATAGTTGATATTTCCCAAACTTTAATTTCAATACCTCTTGTCTTGAGAAAGGCAATTAATTCTAAAATTATTGTGCCAAAGGATGTAACAAATTTAAATGGTACCTAAATTTACACAAGAAATATGAACTGTTAAAATGCTATAGTTAATAATGATTTGCTCTAAGGGCTAATGGATTAACTATAGCATTTTATCACTATCCTTTTGGGGATAATTCCAGGTGGTAATGCACCAAATCATCTATTGGTGAGCGTATAATTTTACCAACACCCATTTCATAGCGATCGGCAACGATACTTAAAATGTCACGGAAACTGTAACCTACAGAACCTACGCAGTTTAATTTATGGTCTTTATAGTTAGGGTAGTGTATAACCAAAGCTTCGAAAAAAGCAGTAAAAGCATAATCAATCGTTTTATATGTATAATCTTCGTAACTATCTTTAAAGTCGTATAAAAATTTACTAAAGCTTGCACAAAAACGGTTTGGCAATGGTTTGTTGTAAATGTTATCGAAAATATCTTCGTTTGTTAAAGCATAATTGTCGTAAAAAGCTTCTCTCAAGCCTTTAGGCATATAACCTTTCATGTAATCGCCTAAAATGCGCTTACCAATATAAGAACCACTACCTTCATCGCCGAGAAAATAACCTAATGAATCAATATTCATAGTAATGTCATTTCCGTCATATAAACATGAATTGGTTCCCGTGCCTAAAATGCCTGCAAATCCGGGTTCGTTACCCAAAAGTGCTCTGCAAGAAGCAAGTAAATCATGTCCGACAAAAATTTCTGCATTAGTGAAAACCAGTTTCATGGCATCAGCAACAATTTTTTTGTTACCAGGCGTAGAGCAACCTGCACCATAGTAATAAATTGCTGTTAATTTCTCTCTTTCTAAGTGGTCCGGAAGAGTTTCATTTAAAGATTGTACAATATATTCCCCTTTTGAGAAATAAGGATTGTAGCCCTCGGTATTAAAGTAAATTTTTCTGCCGGCCTCATTAATCAAACACCAGTTTGTTTTGGTTGATCCACCGTCTGCAATTACTATCATTTTATTTATTTTTGGTTTTAGCACGATAAAAGTATAAAAACTCTTATATTTTGTTTCTTTTTTTTTAATAATTTTTTAACAATTTGTTGTTGTTGAAATTTAAGTGTGTAAAAAATACACTATATATGCCTTTTAATGGGCATAAAACCTTAAAATTATACCATATAAGGCATTGGTCTTATTTTTAAACGTCAGTAATATTTTACAATTTTTATAAGGATGATTAATAAAATTATAGATTTTAGAAGTGATACGGTAACTAAACCAACAACTGGCATGCTCGATGCAATGATGAGTGCAAAAGTTGGAGATGATGTTTTTGGTGAAGATGAAACGGTTCATGAACTCGAAACAAAACTTGCAGGATTATTTAATATGGAAGCTGGTTTATTTTGTCCTTCTGGCACTATGACCAACCAAATCGGTATTAAATGTTTTACTCAGCCGATGGATGAGGTGATCTGTGATCAAACGGCTCACGTTTATCGATACGAAATTGGAGGTATTGCTTTTCACTCCGCTGCATCTGTAAGGTTATTGCATGGAGAACGTGGTATTCTAACACCGGAGCTTATAGAGCCTGAAATTAATGAAGACAATATACATTACCCAAATTCGAGTTTGGTTGTTTTAGAAAATACGGTTAACAAAGGTGGGGGCAGTTGTTATAGCTTATCACAAATTGCTTCTATACATCATTTATGCAACATTAAGGGTTTAAAACTTCATTTAGATGGTGCCAGAATTTTTAATGCATTAACAGCAACCGGCGATAGTGCTTACAATTATGGAAAATATTTTGATGGTATTTCTGTCTGCTTATCAAAAGGTTTGGGCGCACCGGTTGGATCTGTTTTGTTGGGTAGCAAAACAACGATTCATAAAGCTAAGAAAATAAGAAAAGCTTTCGGAGGTGGTATGAGGCAGGCTGGTTTCTTGGCTGCTGCAGGAATTTATTCTTTAGATAATCATATAGAGCGTCTGAAAGATGATCACAAACATGCTAAAAATCTGGCTGTTGCCTTGTTGCAAACGAGTTATGTAAAATCTGTAATGCCGGTTGAAACAAACATTGTTATTTTTGAGGTTTCAAAAGGTATGGCTGAAAAAGTGGTACACCAATTTAAAGAAAAAGGATTACTTTGTAATACAACCAGTTCTAGTACGGTTCGGTTTGTAACTCATCTTGATATTAGCCCATCGATGGTTGATGAAGCGATAGAAATAATATTACATTTGCGTTAAAGTGGGTTGAGGATGAGATTGGATTGAGGATGACATTGAAATTGAGGATGAGGTTAAGGATGAGGACGAGGTTGAGGTTAAGGATGAGATTAAGATCGAGGCCAAGGTTGAGAATTGCAAATCAGGACTTCATAATTGCGATACAAACCAATCATCCAACGAACTAAAAAACTAACCACCTAATAAACCAACCACCTAACAAACTAAATACCAATGAAGAAAATCCTTATTGCCAATCGAGGTGAAATTGCTTTGCGAATCATGCGTTCGGCAAAGGAAATGGGCTTAAAAACTGTTGCTGTTTACTCTGAGGCAGATCGTAATGCTTTGCATGTTCGTTACGCAGATGAGGCAATTTGTATAGGTCCTCCACCTTCAAATCAAAGTTACCTTTCAGGCGAAAAAATTATTGATGCTTGCAAACAAACGGGTGCAGAGGCAATTCATCCCGGTTATGGCTTCTTATCAGAAAATGCAGGTTTCGCTAAAATGGTTGCAGCAGCAGGTTTAATTTTAATTGGACCATCGCCCGAAGCAATGGAAACGATGGGTAATAAACTTTCAGCCAAAGCAGCAGCATTAAAATATAATATTCCAATGGTTCCAGGTACTGAAGAAGCCATTCAGGATGTAAATGAAGCTAAAAAGAAAGCCATAGAAGTTGGTTTCCCAATTCTTATAAAAGCGGCTGCAGGAGGAGGAGGGAAAGGAATGCGCATTGTTGAGAATGCTGAAGATTTTGAAGAGCAAATGCAACTTGCAGTAAGTGAGGCAACATCAGCCTTTGGAGATGGCGATGTATTTATCGAACGTTATGTAACTTCGCCCCGCCACATAGAAATACAGGTTCTAGGTGATAATCATGGCAATATTGTTCATCTTTTTGAAAGAGAATGCTCTGTTCAACGCCGCCATCAAAAGGTGGTTGAAGAGGCACCATCATCTATACTTAATGATAAAATAAGACAGCAAATGGGTAAGTGTGCGGTTGATGTTGCCCGATCGGTAAACTATACTGGGGCAGGAACGGTAGAGTTCATTCTAGATGAAAATCTGAATTTTTTCTTCTTGGAGATGAATACCAGGTTGCAGGTAGAGCACCCGGTAACTGAATTGATTACCGGAATTGATTTGGTAAAAGAGCAAATTAAAATTGCTTCTGGAGAAAAATTGAGTTTCACCCAGAAAGATTTAAAGATAAGCGGGCATGCGATCGAACTAAGGGTTTATGCCGAAGACCCTAATAATAATTTTCTACCCGATATTGGTACTTTGCAAACTTATAAAACGCCGAAAGGAAACGGCGTAAGAGTTGATGACGGCTTTGAACAAGGTATGGAAATCCCAATTTATTACGACCCAATGATAGCCAAACTGATCACTTTTGGTAAAGATAGGGAAGAAGCAATTGAGCGGATGATTAGGGCTATTGAAGAATATGAGATTACCGGGATAGAAACTACTTTAGGTTTTGGTAAATTTGTAATGCAGCATGATGCTTTTAGAACCGGTAAATTTGACACACATTTCGTAAATAAATATTTAAAGGCAGGTAGTTTAATAGCTGAAAATAAGGACGGAGCAATAATTGCAGCCATTGTTGCTGCAAATTTACTTCAAAAAACTGGCGGCGAATCAGTTGTAAAAGATATTTTGAAAAATTCATCTGATTGGAGAAAAAACAGATTGAAATATTAGATTTAATTAAAACATGTTTACCGGAATAATAGAAACTCTTGGCGAAGTTATAGCCATACAAACAGAGCATACCAATATTCATTTTACAATTGCCTCTGCAATTAGTCATGAATTAAAAATAGATCAAAGTGTTGCACATAACGGCGTTTGTTTAACTGTTGTTGCTTTAAACGATACTACTCATACGGTAACAGCAATAGATGAAACTTTGAGTAAAACCAGCTTAGGTAATTTAAAAGTCGGTAATAAGGTGAATTTAGAGCGTTGTATGCAAATGAATGCACGTTTAGATGGACATATTGTTCAGGGACATGTAGATCAAACTGCAGTTTGCATTAAACGACAGGAACTTGATGGAAGTTGGGAATATCGATTTAAATATAATGCCTCTTCTGGAAATGTTACAGTAGAAAAAGGATCTGCATGCGTTAACGGAATAAGTTTAACCGTAGTAAATTCTGCTGCAGATGAGTTTTCGGTTTTTATTATCCCTTTTACATTCGTACATACAAATTTACAGGAAGTTCAGGTTGGAGATACCGTAAATCTAGAATTTGATATTATTGGCAAATATGTAGCACGTTTAATGGTCAACAAATAATATTTGAGAATTAACAATATTTTGCTCTGTTAAAATCCTAGTCCTTTTGGTTAATGTATAATAAAGAAGAAGCCTCACGTTTACGTCAGCAGTTTTGGATTAGCTTTGGGCAATATATGAAACCTATTCCTTCTGTTGGTGGCTGTCATGTAAACTGGATAAATTATAAAACAGGAGTGAAGCATATCTTTTTTAAAATGGATGTTAATAATAAGATGGCAATAATATCAATCCAAATCGCTCATCCAGATGCAGATATAAGGGAATTAGTGTTTAATCAATTTGAAGAATTTAAGTTGATGTTCACAAATTCAGTTGGCACAGATTGGAACTGGATTATTAATGCTACTGGTGAAAATGGCAAAACCGTAAGTCAGATTTCAACAATCCTAGAAAATGTTAATATCTATAATAAACAAAATTGGCCTGAATTGATTTCTTTTTTTAAACCTAAACTAATTGCGCTTGATGAATTCTGGGATAATGTTAAGCCTGTTTTTGAAAATTTAATCTAAAATTTTAAGTTCCTCCATTCTGCTCTTAACGTATTTAATTTCATCTTTATCTTTAATTGGATTAGGTTTACTTTTTAGATATAAATTATAATATTTACTAGCTTGTTTCACTTCTTTATATTTCAAATCATAAAGAAGCGCAAGCCTGTAATAAATGTTTGGTTCTGCTTTAAATTCTAATCCCTTTTTGTAAGCTGAGTTTGCTAATGAAAGTTTTTCGCTTTCTTCGTAAACCAATCCTAGTAAGGCATAATAATTTGATGTGTTGTCAGAAATCCCTTCTTCAATCGTTTTTTTTGTATATATAACTGCAGCTTGATAGTTTTTTAATGCTCTATAACTTAAAGATGTGTAATAAAGTGTGGCTTCATTCTGCATGGCCAAAGTTTCCAAAATCTTAAACTTGGCAATGGCTTTTTCATAATCTTTGGTAAAATAATAGGCCTTTGCAACATCTTTTATCACCGCAGCATCTTGGTTTACTTGCAAAATCTTCTCTCCTTCTAGTATTACTTCATTATACTTCTTCAAAAAATTGGCTATTGGAAGTATCGCCTTTTTTAAAACGATATTACCTGTATCGGCTGCAATGGCAATTTGTAATGTTTTGTAGGCTATTGCATGTTTTTGTAAATTGGCGTACAAATCCGCTAAATCGTAAGCAACATCAGCCTCTGTAGGGTTTAGTTTATTTGCTTTAATTAGGTAAACCGACCGCAAAGAATCCTTAGTTGTCAATATATCTGCGAGTAATTTATAAACGGTAAAATTGTTGCTGTCAATCTTAATAATTTCACCATAATACAACTTGGCCTTATCAGCATTTCCTCTTTTCCAGTTGATGTTGCCTAAACTAAATAATATTGGTAAATTTTGTGGTTGCTGTGCATAAGCTTTCGTATAAAATTTTTCTGCTTCTACATTATTACCGCTCATTAAGTAGCAATATCCGATTTGGATTAATATTTTTGCATCATTTATATCTTCACCGTAAATGCTTGTTAAATATTTTGCTGCTTCGGCATATTTTTGATTTTGATAAAAATCAAATAATTTTTCTTTATCTAATGATGATTTTTGTTGAGCAAATAATGCGGCAACCATAAACAAAAAAAACAAAAGCGATAGAAATCTTTTCACAACAAATAATTTTAACTAATTTATTAGTTATTTTATTCATTTCCAAACCTGATTTTAAAATTTTTCAAACAAAAACAAAATTGACGTGTTACGGGTTATCATTAAAACAATTAATAATTAAAATTAAAAGCTATGAATACTTTAGAAAAGTTCGAATTAATGGAAAAGATTGTGCGTGAATTGGGAGATTTACAAAATTCTCAGCAGGCACTTATTCAGAAGATTGGTAAAATTGAGGTTGATAATATCGAATTGGGCGATAAACGCTTAGAAAAAGATTTACCTGATATGCACCAAAGAGTTGCTGATAACCTAGATACAATTATTTCAATACTTCAATACTTTGCTGATAAAACAGAAAATTTTGGGGATAAAAACAATGTTGAGGCTTTAAAAGAGCAACAAGCAATTAATGGTGCAACTAGCTAATCCATAATTATTAAATCATCCTTATTATTATGAAATCTATCTATCTATTTTTCGCCTGCATGTTTGTAGGCTTTTGCGCAAGTGCACAAATATTACCTACATTTCAATTAGGGGTAAAAGCTGGAGCGAATTTTTCAAAGTTCGACACTGAAAATACCTTTAGTAGTGATAACAGAACAGGTTTTTACGGCGGTTTATGGGCCAGGGTAGGTGGAGCAGGTGTGTTTTTTCAGCCAGAACTTTACGTTTCAGGAAAAAAAACAAATTTAATAAGTGATGCAAATGGGCAGGTAAATCAGGTTAGATTTACAAGTTTAGATGTGCCATTATTAATCGGGACTAAGTTTGGTGCAGCAGGTGTGGGCTTAAGAATTAATACTGGCCCAATGTTTTCATTAATTTTAGATGATCAACAAAGCTTAGGACAGGCCACAGGAAATGTATTTAGCGGTAATTTTAAAGATCAGGCAATTTCATGGCAATTCGGTGCAGGACTTGATATTAAAAAACTCAGTATTGATGCAAGATATGAACTTGGCTTATCTAAATTAAACAAAGACGGTTATCCGCCTACGAAATTAAATCTCTTTACCATAGGCATAGGATACAGAATCTTATAACATATCAATATTTTATAGTGAGTTGTTATTCATTGATAATTGCTTGTCGAAAATACACCTAATTATACCTGTCTTATGAATTTAAAGGAACTATTGCTTAAGGGACACAATTTTATAGCGCTTCTAAATCAATTTAGAATTGATGCGAACGATTTAATTATTAAAGATGAAGAAGTAATCTTTAATGTAAAATTAAATTCAAATATTGAAGTTATGAAAGAGTCCATTTGCTTAGAAGGTAAAAGTAGCGATGATTTAATTAATCTTTTTGGTACCTTACATTACAATTTATTAAATAAATTAGCTGTATTAGAAATGCAGAGTTATGAAAAAATTCCTGTAATGATAAGAAATTAACCTTTCTTTCATTGATACATATACCGAAGAGGCAATTACTTAATTAGTTTTTGCCTCTTTGTTTTTTTCAATGATATCATTTTCAATTTCAGTTAGTTCGTATGCAAAAGCACCATTCTTTGGTACAATTGGGGTCTCGCGACCTACACTTAAAGCCCTTATAAAAGAGGCCCCGAAGTAAAATATAAGTGAAGAATAGAATACGAAAAGCATAATTACGATGATAGAGCCGGCAGAACCATAAATGTTGCTGATGTTACTTAATGGTAATAAAATTCTCAAAACATATTTACCTGCTGTAAAAAGGCATCCTGTTAACAATCCTCCAGATAATGCAGCCCTCCATGTTGGTCTACCGTTAGTTAAATAACGAAATAAGGTGCTAAACCATGCGGTAACAATAATTACAAACATAATTTGATTAATTACTGAGGTTGCAACCAATTCAAATGAAGGAGAGTTTGTTTTGAGATATGAGCCAATAAAAGCCTGCACACTGTCGGCCAATAACCCGAATAAAAATAATATTCCTGCTAATAAAATAATTGTTACCGATATTGCCCGTGATTTCAGCGTACTTAAAATACCTTTTTTATCTTTCATGCCAATGTTCCAGATTTGCTCCAATGAATTTTTAATTACATTGAAGAGGGTTGTGGCAACAAACAGGAAAAATACAAAACTAAATAGGGTAATGTACCAGGCCTGATCTATTCCACGAATATTTCTAAGTGTAAGTCTGATTTGAGCAATACTTTCGTTATCGAGGATGTTACTTAATCTTTGGAAAATATGTGTAACCAGTAACCTTCTATCTGTAAACATACCAAAAAGCCTAATGAGGATAATTAGTATTGGAGGAAGTGCAAAATTTGTAAAAAAAGCCGTTGCGCCTGCAAGTCGCAAAGGGTCATTTTGCTGAAATATATTAAATGCCTTTCTCAGGGTTGAGAAAAAAAACTTTAATTCGTCTTTTATGGATATCGGCATTATGGTATTTTAAATACAACTAAGCCCGAAAATACTAAAAATAGTTTATCCGGGCTTAGTTGTATATGTAATTATATTAATTCATTTTAGTAAAAACTAAAACAGTTTGTTCGCCTTTAAGTAATTGTAACTTACCATCAATCATTTTTACGTGGTCAGTTTCGCTTAATGCAGCTAAAAATGCTCTTTCTTCCGAATCTGTTTCTTGGCACATCATTTTAGTACTGAAAACATTTTTAACGGTTACTTTTTCATTTGCAATTTCTGCTTGTCCACCATAGCTGTTGCAAAAAGACTTACCACTTATCTTTAAGCTATCGCCAAAATTTAATGTTGCTTTAGAACTTTCAGGTAATTTCTTGCCTGTTAGTTCAGATAACTCCCATTTTGTATTTGTTAATGAAGCAGAAATGATTTTTTCTAGGCATGAACTAAAAAAGCAGATAATTAATCCAAGGATAATTGAGTTTCTCATAATATATTTGATTTGGTGTTATGCAACAAAAACTAATCCAACTTTGAATTTGTGATATAATTTCGTTTTCATTTAGCTTAGCTTTTCTTCTTCAAAAATTCAGTTAAATACTAACACCGTTCTGTTCACTTCGCCATCAACTGCTTTAGAAGCATCAGTTAATCAAATGTTTTTTGCTGCCGTTTCTTTTTTTTTATCCGAAGCCATACCTTTAACTTTTAAGGTTTTGATTACGATAATTTTGCTTTCCTTTTTATTATTAAAGCACAAATGAGCGATACGATTAATCCAATGGGTAGAATTTCTGTGTAAGTTAACAGAACAACAAAAAAAGGATTTTTATACATTTCCTTATAATCATCCATTTCTTTAACTTTTAATGCCATAGCAGACGGAGAAGCTCCGGCTTTTTTAGCCTCTAAAAGCACATGCGTGGTATATTTATCCATAAAATCCGGAACGAATACATAGTAATCAATTAGCCACACAATTACATAAAATGTAGATGCAATTAAGCTGATGTAAAGACCAATGCGGAAGGCTTTTCCGAAAGAGACTATTCCATCATTATATTTATCTCTGTAATTCTTAACAGCTACGTATATAAAAGAGAATGCAAGCAACATGGATGCATATCCTAAAAACATACTGCTTTCAAAATCAGCGCTATTATAGCAGTTTGCTATAGAAAATAACATTAATGCACTTACAATAAGCCCTGCAATTAATCCGAATACGATTACAATTTTTTTCATCATGTTAATTTTAAATCTTTATGGAACGAATTTGCTGCAAATATTTTTTTGGAGGCTCATACTTTCGGGTGATTTTGCTAAAAAGCAAAAAATCATACTAGGTGATGATTTTTTTAACGGATGATATTTAGTCTTTTTGCCATTTCCACAGCCTGTGTTCGACGTTTTACTTCCATTTTTTCGAATAATTTTGATGTATGTGTTTTTACTGTGTTTAATGAAACAAAAAGCTGTAAAGCAATTTCCTTATTACTCAATCCACTGGCCATTAATTCTAAAACTTCAATCTCTCTCTTACTCAGATTCAGTTTGTGAAGTTCCTTTTGGTTTAAAATAAAATCCGTAGATTTTTCAAGGTAAATTTCCTTTTCCACAATAAGTATTTTTACTTTAGGCTTTGTAAGTTTTAAAGAAAGCCATATACCCAATGCAGTAAATATTAGTGCAATTAAACCAGCATAAATTTCAAATGCATGATTAATGATGATGAAACGAAGTTCGATCCATTTTAATAAAAACAACATAGCGGCTAATGAAATTCCATATAGAATAGTATTTTTATTTTTCATTATAAATTTGAATTTGCAGGTATACTTTCTCCTTAAATTAAAATTAATAAAAAAAGGATGAAATAATTTTTGCATTTTTTTTGAAGCTTAAATAAATAAAAGTTATAATTATCAAAAAATCCTTTCGATTTTATGAAGACGACATTAGCAGCACTTTTTTTATCCATTGCTTTATTTTCTTGCAAGCAGGAAAAATTAGAAAAAACATATACACCCAGAGATTTAAGGTTTGGTGAAAGCTTTAACGAAACAACAAAATCAAAGGAAGATGTGCTTAAAATTTCCAAAATTGATTCGGGAAAAAAGGATGGCGATATTTTTGAGCTGAAATTTAAAGATACCCTGATTACGATACTTGATAGGCCAAAACCTATGGCTACCAAATTTTTGTCACCAAGATTTTTAAATACTCAAAAAACTGCGGCCATTGCACAAGTTGCAGATGGTTCAGGATTAGTGTCGCCGTTTTACATCGTTGCATTAAATAATGGTAAGCCTGAAGTTATAAAATTAAGCAGGCCATCGAATGGTGCTAATGATAGTAAAATTACCGTGGGTTTACAAGAAGTGAGCTTGAGTACAATTTTAATTAATAACGATTATGTAGTTACCGTCATAAACGGAAGGGTATTTCCTGTTAAAAGACAGAATGATGGTGAGCGAATTCAAGGAAGATTTCTTTTAAATTCGGCAGACAAATCTACGCTGGTATTTGCAATGGCTAATTCTTTATATCAGGTTAATTATTTAACCGGAGAAACCTTTAATTTACCCGTTTCTGCACAAACGTTAGACCCTAAAACGATTTTAAATAATATTCAGCAAAATTACAGTTGGCAAAAAAACAAGAAGGGAACACTTTTCCTTAAAGAAAATGATAACAATAGAATTATTGATATCAGTGAGTTTAAAAAATAATTAAACAGCCATTGTTCTAAAGGTCAGGTTTATTCTTGGCTTGCTTACTTTCTTTGTTGTTGGTAAACGATGTAGCCAATGGGTTTGTGTTTCGCCTGCCATTACCAGTAAGCTGCCGTGCGCTAAAAAAGTGCTTATTGTTTCTTTAGTTTCCTTGTGCTTAAGTAAAAATTTTCTTTCTGCACCAAAACTCATCGAAGCAATCGCCGAATTTTTTGCTAATGCTTTTTCATCATCGCTGTGGTAAGCCATGCCTTCATTGCCATTATGGTATAAATTTAAAAGGCATGAATTAAAAGTTGTACCTGTTTTTTCTTCGGCTATTTTCTTCAGTTTTAAAAGTTCTGCTGTCCAGGGTAAAGCTTTTTTTGATGCTCTTGAATAGGTGTAAGAATAGTCTTCATCACCATACCATGCAACTTTTCTTTTGGTAATGATGTGCTTACCCATGATAAAAGCCTCGTCGTTTTTCCATTCGATGGTTTCCCATAACACCTCAAAGTATAAATTAGCTTCGTGCTGCAAAAATAACTTACCATAATAATTAACCGTTCCACCATAAGGCAAAAGGTTTTGATTTTTATCTATTTCTGTACTGAACAAATCCATTGTTGATATTTCTCTTTTAAACAATGCCCGCAAGGTCGAAATCCATTTTCTAAAGCATCTTTTTCTGAGTCGAAAAATACCCGGGTCTCTCTCTTCATTCGTTTACCTGATTTACAGCTTAACAAACCATAAATTTTTAAGCGATTGTTGCCTGCAAAGCAAATTTGATTATTTTTTATTTGATTTTTAATTGAAGTTGATGTTAATTTAACATGCTTTATCATTCGCTTTCCATTTCGGATTTGGCTGCTTCCCAACCAATGATAGCTAATTTTCGATCTACTCCCCAATGGTAGCCACCCAATGCTCCGCTCGATTGAATTACTCTATGACAAGGAATTAAAAAAGCAATCGGATTATCACCAATGGCTGTTCCTACTGCTCTGGAAGCATTAGGATTTTGTAAGTTTTTGGCAATTGAGCCATAAGTTGATAATTTGCCCATCGGAATTTTTAATAAACTTTCCCAAACTTTCAGTTGAAAATCTGTTCCTTTTAGATGAAGCTTTATTTGCTCGATTTTGCTCCAATCGTGATTGAAAATAATTAGCGAATTTTGTTGTGCCAAATCCATAATTTCTTTGTATTTAGCTGCTGGAAATTGCTTTTGAAGATTTTTAATTGCTTGATTTTCATCTTCATAGAAAGCCATGTTGCAAATTCCTTTGTCTGTTGATGCTACTAAAATGTTTCCAAATGGGCTTTCGGCAAAACTGTAATTTATATTTAAGTTTTCTCCGCCGTTTTTATACTCGCCCGGGGTCATCCCTTCAATATTCACAAATAAATCGTGCAATCTGCTTGTACCCGATAAACCTGTTGCTAATGCGGTATCAAAAAGGGTTTGGTTATCTTTAAGCAGTTGCTTTGCGTAGCCGATGCTTATGTATTGTAAAAATCTTTTCGGGCTCGTTCCCGCCCATTCACTAAATAATTTTTGAAAATGGAAAGCACTAAGGTTTACTTGTTTGGCTATTTCTTCCAAATCCGGCTGGCTTTTAAAATTAGCTTTTATGTAGTTAATCGCTTCTGTAATTCTATTAAAATTAATTTCCTCTTGTACTTTCATAATCTTAATTATTAATATACAAAAGTAAGCTCGATTTAATCTATATAACACCCGAAACTTGCTAAGTTTTTCATGTAAAATTAGGCACGATAAAAAGTTGGAAACTATGTTTAATTCGGCTTATACCTGTTTTTTTATGATTTCAAATGACCTCGCTACCATTTTTTTTCAAATCAAATCACCCGATATCATGATTTTTTACTCAACCACATTGGCTTTAGTTTTAGTATCTCCTTATTTACAGGGCAATTTTCATCGTGGCATCCTGGTAAATAACCAATACTCATTAAAAACTCGTTCACAATTTCTCCGCCAGTAAATTTAAAGGTTTTTTTAAAAATCTTTACCCATTCTTCTTTGGTTTTCGGATGATGACTTTCCAGCCATTTTTCGAAAGAACCAAACTCTTTCTGCAGTAATAAAATGGTTTTTGCATTTTCAATTGCGGCATTAATTTTTAAACGATTGCGAATAATTCCGGCATCCTTAAGCAGCCTTTCCCAATCCGATTCATTGTATGCTGCAACTTTTTTAATTTTGAAATTATCATATGCAAGACGAAAAGGTTTCTCTTTTTTTAGAATGGTTTCCCAACTTAATCCTGCCTGATTAATTTCCATCACCAATCTGCCAAATAATTCATTATCATCATGTATCGGGAAGCCGTAATGATTATCATGATAATTTTTATGCAAAGCCTTTCTTTCCTCTGGTTGCATTAGTTCAATAGCAGTACAATACGACATTTTTAGTTTTTATAAAACGGTTGATTATCATTAATTAAAAGATGCCCTGAATTTCAACGGAGAAAGATTGGTTTTAGTTTTGAACAACTTACTAAATGATTGAGGATGTTCGAAGCCAAGCTCGTAAGCTATCTCACTTACAGATAAATCGGTTGCTGATAATTTTTCTTTAGCCTTTTCCATCAATTTATTGTGAATGTGTTGCTGAGTACTCTGTCCGGTTAGTACTTTTAATAAGCTGCTTAAATAATTTGGTGAAACGTTTAATGCTTCCGCGATGAGTTGTACACTTGGTATACCCTTTTTTGCCAGTTTATCACTTTCGAAATGGTTGGTAAGAATGCTTTCCAGCTGGTTAAGTATGGTATGATTTGATATTTTTCTGGTTAAAAACTGGCGATGATAAAATCGATCTGAATAAGTAAGTAAAAGTTCTAGTTGCGCCAGCATAACGTTCTGACTGAATTTATCAATATTTGAGTGATATTCTTGTTGAATGTTTTGCATGATTGCCGCAATTGTATTTTCTTCCTTCTCCGAGAGGAAAAGCGCCTCATGTACAGAATAATCGAAAAATTCGCTTTGCTTAATAATTTTGGCTAAAGGAGTGTTTCATAAAAAATCGGGATGAACGAGTAACATCCATCCCGATTGGTTTAAAGTTGTATGTTTTTCTACTTCAATACGAAAAATCTGACCTGGCGAAATAAAAAACATGATGCCTTCATCAAAATCATATTTCTGCTGTCCGTATCTTATTTTAGCATTGAAATTTCTTTTCAGTGCAATGGAATAAAAATCTAAGAGAATACTGTTTTCGCCTTCAGGCATTCTTTTAACATCAGCTAAGTTTATTACACTAATTAGCGGATGCTCTGGTTTTGGTAATCCCCTAAATTTATGAAAATCACTAATCGTTTTAAATTTATGAAATTGGAGTTTCGCCATGGTCTAAGTTAAATATTATTGGTTAAAGGCAACAGCAAATTCTTTGGCATAATCTGTCATTTTTACTTTACCCATAACAGCAGGTTTGTTTTTGTAATAATCTTCTGCAAGTAATCCGCTGTGTAAGGCAGCATACATTTCTATCAGGCCTGCTGCAATTTTTGGATTCATACCAATAGAAATTAAACCTTTCAATGTTTCTTCATCCGATACAACTATCCATTTTAAATCTGGTTTTCCAATGGCTTCACCTAAAATTCTGGCAGTTTCATTACCTGATAAGTCTTCGCTTCCTACAGACCGTGCCTTTCTACCACTAAATGAAGTAATTAATTCTTCTGCTATAGCGGCCGCAATATCAACTGGAGAAACCCATGGAATTATATCATTGCCGCCGTAGTTTGCAACAATTGAACCATTGAATTTTATCATCTCTATATAACCAAGTAGATTGTAATAAAAAGAGTTCGGACGCATGTGCGTGATAGCAACATCTGCAGGCAATTCGTTTAATATCAATTCGACATGGTGTGCGCCAGCTAAAATTCCATTCCCTTCAGCTAAATTTCCTCCAATTGTGCTTAAATTTACAACACGCTTTACACTCGCGTTTTTAATGGCATAAGCATAATTTTTACCCAAATCTTTGTAATAAGCTAATAAATCTAAATTTGGATCGAAATAATTGCCGGGAGGCACCATCGTGTATACTGCATCTGTTCCGCTAAAAGTTTTTGATAAAAATTCAACATCGTGTTAAGAACCTATTGCTGCGTTTGCACCAAGTGATTCAATTTCTTTTTGCTTTTCAGGCTTGCTGCTGATAACTGTAATGGCATGCCCTTTTTGCACTAACGCTATGGTTAGTGGCTTACTGATGTGTCCTAATGAACCTGTTATGATAATTTTCATTTTCTATTATTTGATTATTCAAATTTCTGAAGAATCAAACAACCAGAAGTAACCAAATCTACTGTAGTTGTAGTCGAAAAGATAATTATTTAAGGTTAAGCGGATAGAACAATCACATTCATATTTAGGTATAAAATATTGATACCAGGTTTCTTGAATACATGAATATTTCTAATTATGTTAACAAAACTGTTTAGTTCTAAACCTTCAGCAAACCGCGAAATCCCCTTCCGGCATAGTAAGATTCTGCTCCATTGTGGTAGGTGAATACATTATCATATCGGCGATCACAAAAAATTGCTCCGCCAAGTTTTCTAATCTGGTTCGGTGTTTTTACCCAGCTCGATATTTTAGTATCAAACTTTCCGAGTTTTTGCAGGTATCGATATTGTTCTTCATCTAAAATCTCAATACCCATAACAACAGCCATATTAACCGCACTATTTAAAGGTTTATACTCTTTTCTTGATTCCAAGGCTTCATGATCATAGCAAATACTTCTTCGGCCTTTGGGGCTTTCTGCCGAGCAATCGAAAAAAAAGTAATCATCGGTTTCCTTATTGTAGCCAACTACATCAGGCTCACCTCCTGTTATTTCCATCTCTCCAATTGACTTAACTTTTTCAGTATTCGCCTCTAACTTAGATTGAACTTTAGCCCATTCAATGTTTTCATGGCGATTCATGTTTTTCTCGAAACGGATTTTTAAAATGTTGAACAGTTCTTCATTTTGTTGGATTGACATTTCATTTTTCATAATTAATAATTTCCTTTAATTCAATTAAATCGAATACTCAAAATTTATATGTAGATAAGTTTTCAATAAAAAAAACTACTGTAAATGCCTTAGTAATTGATGCAATTTTAAATTTTATTTTTCGGATTAATTAAAGTTTTTTCTTGTGTATCTAATAATCCTGCTGCTTTCAAGTAGTCTATTTTTCTATTTGTTACAAAAAATACTGTCTCATTAAAGTTTTTATCTAAATTTTAATGATGTAATACTTCATCAAACAGTTTGGTTTGTCCATAAGTAAGATGTACTAGTAAAATAAATGCGATAACTAAAATTTTATTCGTTCTTAAATTTAATGGTCTGTTCTATTATAAATGGTACATAATGTTTTTTGCTTGGCGACACAGCATATTTTTAGCATTAAAGTTAAATAGAATTCTTACTGTTGAGCCTTTCACAAATTTTTCATATAAGCAAATTAGCTACTGTTAGAAATGGATTATTTTTGACTTTCTATAATTTTTCTTGCATTTTCGTTTTTAGGATTTAGTTTCAAAGCCTTTTTATAAGCATTTAAACTTTCTTCTTTTTTTCCTAGCAGTAGTAAGCACTCTCCTAAGCTATCAAAAGTATTAAACTGATTCGGATATAATTTGGTATTCAAAATGAAAATTTCTAAAGCATCGTTCTCTTTTTTTGCCTTTAGCAACTCATACGCAAAACCATTCAACTCATTTTCACTTGTATTATAAGCCGATTTTAAACCTTTTTTGTGCTCAGATTTTATAAACTTAATTGTCTGGTTTATTGAACTGGATTTTGAATGAAATTCTGAAATTGGTGTCAAGTTCATATTTCGTTCTTTTAGAATTTGCTCTGCGAGTGTTTCTACTTTATAAAATTTTCTTTGTTCGTCTGTAACTTGGGTTGAATCAATATCATATCGTTTCCATTTTGTCTCCCCATTGTTCATTACATACTGTGTTCCATAAATCTGCGGTTTTTTTTGTCTCATTAAATCTCTGTCGATAGCTGCAGCCAATAACCATTTATTAATTGTACTGTCTAATTCAATGGCTTTTTTCATATGTTTTACAGCCATTGAAGAAGCTATGGTATCGTTATCATGTTGAAAAATCATAGCAGAATTGTAGTAATCTTTTCCTGTTATAATTTGTTCTGAATTTATCATCTCATAAACTCTTTTTTCTCTTTCTTTATCTTGCTTTGATAAAACAGACCAATTAATGTTTTTTACCATTCTTGAGCTTTGGTCTTCATTGTACATTTTTTGTAATTCACTATTATCTGTCTGTGCTAAAACAGTTAAAGGAAAAATGAAGAGAGATAAAATTTTTAAAAATTTACATAATTTCATACAAGGTGCATTGATGGTTATATTAAATTGTAACTTTTTCATAATTTTAATGTTTGTTTAATTAATCTTCCAAGTTTTTGCTTTCATCATCCTTCATGTATCAATAAGATTTATTGTATCAAAGTGAAAATAATTAAATCAGGATTTTCTTTGTCTGTTTCTGTAGATTTTACAAAATTTAATTTTAACAAAAGCTTAGTTGAATTCTGATTGTTGCAATGCGTAAGCGCAAGTAAATTTCTAAGCTTTAATGCATGAAAAGCATAGTTGATAACTATTTGTGCCGCTTCTTTCATTATTCCTTGACTTTGAAATTTTGTCATAAGCTCATATCCAATTTCGCAACTATTTTTTTCGCTTGAAAAGTTAAAAATACAAATTGTCCCAACAAATTTTTTTGTATCTGTCAAGGTAATCGCCCAATAAAATGCAATGTTTTTTTCGATGCTATCATTAACCTTATTGATAAAGTTTATTGCGTCTTCAATTGTTTTGCTTGGTACTCTATCAAGATATTTATTTATTTCTGTGTCAGTACGCAAAGCAAAAATATCTTGCTGGTCGTTAATTTCTAATTGTCTAAGAGTTAGCCTTTCACTTGTTAAAATTGGAAAAGGTGCGAAATTTATGTTTTTCATTTTGTCTTATTTACTTAGTCTGTGTAACGGGGTGTAATTTCGAGATCGTTAACGTTTTAGGTATTGCCGAAGAAATAGGTTTTTAGCCCAAATGTTGATGCGGAGATAAGCGGAGAACCGAACCGCCACTTTTGTAAAACCCTTGCTAGCGGTTCATCGTTTTCTACCTTACTGTTTACATCATTAAACCTTCGATTCAACAACTGCAAGATTATTAATAAGTTTCCATTCGTTGTCAATGTCAAGATTTTATTTATTCGTTTGATATATTCTTCGTTCATTTCGTTTGTTGTGAAGTGTCGTTTTACAATGATCGCTAACGTTGAAGCATTGGCGTTTTAGGGGCAATCAAGGCTTGCCAGCCTAAATGCTTGCACCAAAGATAAATAGAATACAAATGTTCAGCCTATGTTCGTCAGCCAATGCAATGTTAGCTGAAGTTATACTATTTTCCATAGTTCTCTGTCTTTAATAACGAGTAAACAACAGAGTCTTCCATTCTGCTATTTTTCCAATAATGTTCTCTCAATACACCTTCTTTAGTAAAGTTAAATTTAGCTATTAGTTTAAGAGATGGTATGTTGTCAGGTCCAATAAAGGCTTCAATTCTATGTAAATTCATCTTTTTAAAGCCATATTCAATTATTGTGAATAAAGCCTCCGTCATTATTCCTTTTGATTTTTGAAGGTTTTCTGAAAGTGCATAACCAATTTCTGCACGGTTATGTTCCACATACCAAGTATGAAAACCACACCATCCGATTATTTTGTCTGAATCTTTTTCGATGATTTGAAAAAGTAGAAAAGATTTATTAAAAGTGGAAATCCCTTTATCTAATTTTTCTCTCTCTTTACTCAGTTCTTTATCTGATGATAAACCAAAAAATAATTTTATTTCAGTATCAGAATATTTATTAAAAACGTACTTATAAACTTCTGGGTCTAGTCGTCTTAAATTTAGTCTTTTGGTTGTTAAAATTTCAAATTCCATTTGTTTAAAGATGTTGGGTTTCACAATTATGCCTAACGTTTTGGGGCTTGGCAAAGTGGAAAATTAGAAGTACAAATGTTCAATTCAGCACTTCTGTATCCATTTTGCCAAGCCACTGTTAGCGGTTCGTTGTTCTTCTTTCGTCAGCAGTTTATGTGCTGTATTATTCGTCATTCAATGAATTAATTCCCTGTTCTTTAAGTTTTGCTAATGCGTCTTTCATTGCTTTAACTTGTTCTGGTGGATGTCCTTGCCAATTAGTAACTTCTCCAATTATTTTAAAAGGATTTGTCGAACGATAAGATTTTGTCGGGTTACCCGGGAATTTTTTGTCAGTCAGGTCAGGGTCGTCTTCAATTGGTCCTGTAGGTTCAACTAAATAAATCCTTTCACGTTCTACACCAAATGCAAGTTCAGCACCCCAAATTGCAGCATCCAATGTGGCAGAAAGGAAAATGTATTTTGCATTTTTTCTATGTCCGTAATTAGAGTTAAAACCAACTTCGATAAACTCGCCAACTTTCAAGTCAGACCTCGTCCCGTGAAAATATGTCTGTGCAAAAGGTGTCGCACCGTGTACATTAGATTTTTCGTTGCTGTTAGTTTTTTCCGTTGTCATAATTTATTTTTAAAAGTTTTTGTGTCTGCTTGGTTGTCGTCATACAATGATCGCTAACGGTTTAAGGCTTGCGACGGTGTGGCAATAGGATTACTTCAGCCCAACGCTTGCACAAAAGCCAAATTGAAAAACTAAACCTGAGCCTTTGCACGTCAGCCACACTATTGCAAAACCTCTGTTTTGTGCTGTTTTGTTTCTCGTTAGTCTAAATCCAAAAGTCTTCTGTGGTAATTTATTTGTCCAAGGTGATACGTCAAATGTGTTGTCAAATGAATTAATAAATACCCTGTCGAAGTTTTTGTTTCAAAAACCAAAATAGGATATTCTTTGTCTAAATCTTCATCAGCTAATTTTTTGAGTGATGTAATTACAATTTCTAACGTTTTCTCTATGTTCTCAATTAGTTCAGCTTTTGAAATGTTCTTTAACGAAAATTCGAGTTCTCTGTTTCTAATGTAATTTGTCTTTCCAATTTCAGCACCAATATATGTGTTAAGATTTCCAATTAAGTGCAGGCAAAGGTTTCCTGCTGAATTGGCGATTTGCTTATCAACTTTCCAAAGATTATTTTCATTCTTATACAAGTTGATTTCATTCTTTAATTTATTCAAATCTCGGTCGAATAAACCTTTTAGTATTTCGATTACCATTGGCTTAATTTTTAAATACTCCTTCAAAAACAGTTACGGCTTCTCCATAAATAAATACTTTATTATCATTAAGTTCAGTGTTCATTTTTCCTGTTCTTGCAGATGATTGAAAAGCATTCAGTTTATTTTTGTTCAATTTTGTAGCCCAATACTTTGTCAGAAAAGTTTGAATTCCACCTGTTACCGGGTCTTCATTTGTACCTGCCCAAGGCCAAAAATATCGATAATGAAAATCAAAGTCAATGCTTTCGGATTGTGCAGTAACTAAAACACCATTTATTCCTTCATATGAATTTACCAATGAAAGAAAGTCTGGTCGCAAATCAGCCAATGTTTTTGTGTCTTTAATTTCAATTAAAATTATTTTATTATTTGGACTGTATCGTTTATTTACAATTTCATTTATGCCAAGTGCAGTAAGCATATTTTGTGGCACTTCGATTTCTTCTGTTTCATAAACAGGAAATTGCATTTTAATTTTTGTTCCCGATTTTTCAATAACCAATTCAACATTGTTAATATTTACAAAAACGATTTTGGTTAACGATGTAGTGTCGAAAATAATTTTGGAAGAGGCCAATGTAGCGTGTCCACATAAAGGTATTTCCATTTTTGGTGTAAAAAACCTAATGCTGTATGAGTTGTCAGATATTTTTTTTATAAATGCTGTTTCCGAAAAACCAATTTCGGTTGCTATGTTTTGCATTGCCTTTTCCTCAATATCATTTTCAACTATACAAACCGCGGCAGGATTTCCTTTAAATTTTTCATTTGTAAATGAGTCTACAAAATATGTTTTCATTGTTTAAATTTCTAGTGGGTGATAGTCTTTAAAATAGCACACAACGATTTGGGGCTTGGCGAAGTGGAAAATTAGAAGTACAAATGTTCAATATCATTACAAGTGTTAAACCTTGCACAAATGCTCAATCGGAGCACTTTATCCCCGCTTTTGGCAAACCGCATGTTAGCGGCTGGCAATAGTCTATGGACTGTCCAAAAATTATTTCACAACCTCGGAACATAATGGTTCTATTATATCCATATAAGTATCGGGATGAATATTAGAGCAGAAGGTTAATACTTTTTGGTTTTGGCGATTGAGAAAAATGGAAGAGGAAGAACCTGCTGTTCCACCATTTATTTTTAAAATAGACTCCGTTTCAGAAGATTTTACCAAAACCCACCCAATTGCCGAATAAACATCTGGTTTAGCCAAAACAGCATTAGAAGCTTGCAGTTCAGTCGTTTTATTCTTCGCATCTAAAGTTGCCATTGCAAATTTTGCTAAATCTTCGGATGTGGATATAATACCAATGCAACCATCAAGAATTCCGCCATCCCAATATGGTGTATAATTCCCTTCTTTATCCAATCCATTAATCACTTTTGTAGAGATCCTATTAATGCTAAATACCGAATGCTGCATTTTCAATGGCTTGAAAATTTTCGTTTCAACTATTTCTGCAAAAGATTGTCCTTGAATCCTCGACATAATATAACTAAGCAAACCAAAGCCTAAATTTGAATATATTACCCTTTCTCCAGGCTGTGATTTCATTTTTAGGTCATTTTTTAAATAGCTTATTAAATCTTCCTCATAATAATTACTAAAAGGGTTTTCTTTAATGAAATTTCTTCTATCGTCATAACCAATTGGCATTCTCGGAAGTCCAGAAGTATGCATACCTAATTGTTTCAAAGTTATAGCTGGATTATCTTTCAGTTCAAAATGAAGGAAATCTGAGATTGGGTCGTCAAGACTCACTGTACCTTCAACTACTAATTGAGCAAGTATATTCCCTGTAAAAGATTTAGTAACAGAGCCTATTTCAAATGCCGATGTTTTATTATTTGGATAAGAAATTTCTTCTCCTTCATTTTTTAATCCATAATAAGTTGCCGTATTATTTTCTGTCACAGAAATAGATACTTCTGTGTGAACTGGCAAAATTTTAAGAATGGTTGTAATCTTATCTATAAACTCTTCAGTTCGTGCCATATTAGGGTTTTATTGTTTTTTGCTTGCCGCTAACATTTTGCAGATATGTACATAAATGGCATTAATGCAGAACTATTGTCGCACCGCACTAAATTCAGTAAATAAAGATGAATTAACGTAAACCACCTTCAGCCATTTTTGTGAAAATTTGCTGTTAGCGATTAGGCGTTTTTATCCAAACATTAAATTTACACGCTTTCCAAGTCCAAATTCAAAAATCCGGTAAAGTGTCGAAAGTTGAATGTCGCATTTTCCATTTTCAAGACGAGATATATAACTTTTTTTAGTTCCGACTTTTTCAGCCAATTGTTCTTGCGTCATATTTGCTTCTTTTCTAGCTTCCTTCAACATTTCGCTGATAACAAAATATTGAGCTTTTTCTTCAAATTCATCACGTTTTCCAACACCGATTTTTCCGTATTTAATGTCTAGTAACTCGTCAAAGTTTTTAGCATTTCTGATATTTTCTTTGTTCATTATTTTTTCTTTTTTGAGTTAAAATATTCTTCTTTTAATTTTAAAGCCAAGTCAATTTCTTTTCTTGGCGTTTTCTGAGATTTCTTTTGGAAACCGTTAAACAGAATTACAAAATTACCTTTGTCAAAACAGCAAAATATTCTATAAATATTGCTTTCAAATTCAATTCGTATTTCATAAAGTCCGTCAGTTCCTGTCATATGGTTTAGGAATTTTTTTGGAACATTTTGTACGGTTCTTAAAATCTTAAAAACGTATTCAATTTTCTCTTGCACTTTTTCACTCTGCTCTAAATAGAAGTTGGTGAAATGATATTCGTGAAAAACGATTTGCCTTTGAGAATTCATTACGTAAAGTTAACTCAAAAGTTATCAATATGCAAGTTTTCTGGTCTTGATTTTTAGCACTAACGTTCAGGAGCGCTTGCCGCTAACGTTTTGCGGCTTGGCGTAGTGGCGGAAATCGAAGCACAAAAGCTGAATTTATTACGAATGTTCAATTGGAAAACTACTGTTGAATTTTGCACTTCAGCCCGCCTGACGCAAAACCCTTGTTATAGCCAGTTTTTCTTTTCTCGTTAAGTCGTCCAGCGTTATGTTGTTATTATAAAATTGATTGTCCATTGAAGTCAAATTTATATTTTCTATTTTCCCAGTCAGTCGCTAAAATATAATTGTCGCTGATTACGAAACTGTCTTTACCGTCCAATGTTGTAAAAATGTCCGCACCGCTTTGTTGCCACAGTATTTCACCGTCCTTGTCAAGTCGGGAAATTTCAAGTTCTCCGTGAATAATGTAGCTGTCTTGGTATTTATAAATTTCAAAACAAGTCGCTTGGTCAGCTTGTGTCCGCCACAACAAAGTTAAGTTGGGAATTGACAAACAAAAAATTGTGTCTGAACAGCAAACTACAAGTCTGTCATTTTCAATAATTGTCGAAGTGTCGTGAATTGTTGTTCCGCCACCGATAGAACCGATAACTGCACTTCTTAATAATTTGTCGTCTTGATAGATTTTAATTCCAAAAACAGAAGGAAAGTGATATTCAGATTTGTCAAAGTAAACAAAGTCGTATTGATTAACATTGTCAGCCGAACCTTCTGTAAAAGTCTGGTCGGCATATATGTCAATGCGATATTTGTCTGTCGTATAGTGTGTCATTAAAATTGGCTATAACGTTTTGCCGCTTTGCGAAGGGCGGGATTTTCACCACTAAACTTCATTCGGAGAACTGAACTTTCGGCTACCGCAAAACTGTCTGCGGAGCACGAAACCCCGCCTTTTGGGTAGGTGCTGTTAGTGGCTGGCGTTTCTTCGGGTCTGTTTTTTCGAGTTTTCATTTTGCAAGTTTTTCAATTGTCAAACCTTGAATAATGATACTAAATAAAACGCAAAAGTAAGTTGCAATTAATAATATATTTTTCGTTTCGCTGTCTGGCAATGATAAAACTAATGCTAATGAGAGTCCACCACGTAAGCCACCCCAACTAATTATTTTCGCTTCTTTATTTGTCAATTTTAATAATTTAGGGAACGCTAAATGTGGTAAATAGACAATGATAATTCTTGAAAGCAAAACTATTAAAACCGAAATAAGTCCTACGAAAATATACTCTGTCTTAAAGTCAATTACTATCAACACAAATGCAATTAAAATAAATAAGATAGCATTTAGAACTACGTCCACTAACTCCCAAAATTTATGAACATATTCTTGTGTAGTATCGCTCATTGCAATGTCTTGTTTGAAATTACCAACCATTAAACCCATCACAACCATTGCTAATGCACCAGAAACATGAAAATAATTAAACATTCCATAACCTGCCATTACAAATGCAAGTGTCAATAAAATTTCTGTTTCATAATGGTCAACCGATTTTAAAAGTAAATGCAAAAAATAGCCAAAAATAAGTCCCATAATTATTCCGCCAACGGCTTCTTGAACAAATAGAAAACCAAAATGTGAAAAACTAAAAGTGCCTGTATTTAAAGTGTCTAACAATGCGATAAAAACAACAACGCCAACTCCGTCATTAAATAAACTTTCGCCTACAATTGTATATTCTGTCTTTTGGGGAACATTTGCTTTTGTCAATATGCCTAAAACTGCAATTGGGTCTGTTGGTGAAATTAATGCACCAAAAATTAGGCAATAAATAAATGAAATGTCTAAATGAAATAGTTGAGTAAGTCCAAAAAACAATGCTGAAATAATAATTGTCGATAGAATAACTCCACCTAATGCAAAAGTTGCAATTGGTCTAATTTGCTGTTTAAGGTTGTTCCAATTTGTATGCAGTGCTCCTGCAAAAAGTAAAAATCCTAAAAGTATATTAAGAATAATTTTGTCAATATTTGCAGTTTCAATGTATGTTTTAATCTCTTCAACTGGTAGGGTTAGCCAAAGTTTTGAACTGATTACAAACAAAGATAGAATTGTAGATAAAATAAAAAGTCCAATTACAAAAGGTAATTTCAAAAAGCGTTGGTTCAGATAAGCGAAACCCGCTGAAAGGCAAATTAAAATTGTTAGGGCAAAGTATAAATTCATTTGTTTTTTGTCAATTATTTGGGTCTGTAAATTTTATTTGTCTGTTCAATGTTCGCAGGGTGACTTTGCAGTACGCTTGCCACTAACGTTTTGAAAATTTGTACATAAATGGAATTAATGCAGAACTATTGTCTTACCGCACTAAATTTAGTAAATACCTGATGAATTAACGTAAACCACCTTCAGCCATTTTTGAAAAAATTTGCTGTTATGTGTTCGTACTTTTATGAAAGCAATTTTTCACGTTTTTTACCAACTTTTTTGATGTAGATTTCGACTTCTTCGATTTGTAATCTGAAATAAACTGGCTAATCTCTTTTCTTTCTTTTTCTGTTAAAGGGTCGCTTTGAATTATAAAGTCAACTCCTTTTGGCTCTCTTATAAATCCCATAATTTCTTAGGTTTTAAAATATTTCTCTACTAATAATTTGGATGATTCGGCCGGAATTATCATCCGACGCCTGCCGAAGTGGTAGGCTCCCAATGATTCTTCATAATGTCTCACCAACTTTGTTTTTGCTGTAAATGCAACAAAGCCGTCAAACCCATACTGAAATGAAAGTTTGCAAGCGTAGGCAACCAAATTACCTGCTACGCCTTCATAAAGTTTGTTTTGTCCGATATTAAAAGGAGCGTTTTAAAGCAAATTCATATAAATGTGGTCGGTTTCTTTTGTGATACTCAACAAACCTTGAACGATGTCTAAATTATTTACAATGGTCAGTTTATAAACTTCTTTGGTGTCGTCCTTTAATTCGATTTTCCAATTGAAATTCCACCCTTTTTTAACATTTATATTTTTGCTGTCATTAATTGTAAATCTAGCCACTTCAGTCTGAAAAATGTCGCCAGAAATAGTATTTTGGATGGAATTGGTCAGCTTGTCAACCACAAAATCCAACTGTATTTCTTGCACTTTTTTCATTGTGTTAATTTACGAAAATATTTCCAATGATTAATTATCCTTCAAGTTGGGTAAGTATGACATATAACGGTTTGGGGCTTTGCGATGGGGGGGATTTTTATCACTAATGTTGAGCCGAAGAGCTAATGCTCAAATATACACAAAAGTTCAATCGAAGAACTTCAGCCCGACTATTGCCAAGCACCGATGTTATCGACTGCCTTTCTGTTAGTCCAAGGATGTGTCGTGTCAAGTTTTTTATAAAGAAGGGGCAAAGAGGGGATTCGAACCCCTATCTCCGCTGGAAGCGTTATTCTACATTGAAATACTTGCCCCATTTTTATATTGTAATTTTATTAAAAGTAACTTTAGTTTTTTTGCAAATTTTGTCTATCCACTTATTATCGTTCCACTTCTTTGCTCTCTCAATCAGTTTTTTGTCTTTAGAATTGTTCGATAATTCAACAAGATTCTCGAAAACGCCATTTGGTATTTTTGTTTTATACCGAACACAAAGTAAAGCTAATAAATCGTGTAATCGATAGCTCGGTGAATAGTTGTCAATACCTTGTTTGATTGCATAAAGTATTATATCAAAAGCAACTGTAAAATTACCTATTTGAATGCTTTCAAATGCTAGGTTTTCTGAATGCCAAGTCGAATGTTTAATTGGCATTCGTGGCTTTTCATGCTTTGTTTTGAGAGTGGCAATTTGATTGAATTTTTCAATGTGTCCCTTGAATTTATTGAAATCATCACTACTCGAAATTGTCTGGAGTGTCTGTGAAAATCCTTGACTATTGATGTAATGAACGATATTTGATTTCTTATTTTTTACCAATGAAGATTTGAAATTAGAAATTGTAAATGGAAACTTAATTTTGTTCGCTCTAAATCTGGGAACTCTCTTATGAATATATTTTGGCAGAAGTGGAGAAAATTTAAAGAGAACAATTGAAAGAATAGTAAATGAAGAAACAGTAATAAAATCTCTTCTTGAAAATGGATTTGGATTTTTTTCGTAATTAAAATTGTCTTCAATCTTTATTGGAAGTAGCCAATAAATAATTAACAAAGAAGTTAGCATAACAAAAAACGAACTCAAAAAAAATATTGAATTGAATTTGCTACCGTTAACGATAAAAGTGATGAAAGCAAGTCGTGATTGAATTATAACTATTGCAATTAAAGTGGCAATCAACCCAATTTTCAAAAGACTATGGTTAAATGTCCAACCGAGTATAGTTTTAAGTTCGGCAGGTGAAACATCCTTATTTTGATTTTTAGGCAATGGTGCAAGCCATATTGGAGATGAAAGGTTAAAATCCTGATAAGCGTTGATTTGAAGTGTCGGTTCTATTTTATAAATTCTAATTGCTTTTGAAAGATATTGTAAACTTGTTCTGCGGTTAAACAACAAATACGTCAATAATGTGAAAAAAAGTATGTTTAATATAAGCCCGCCTTTTTCTAAATTGTCAGAGATAAAAAAAATAAATTTAATTAATGAAGGCAAGTCCTTTACCTCAGTCAATTTATCCTTTAGTGAATTTTCTTTTTCCTTTGTCAGCTCATCTTTTTGAGCAACTAGTTCTTGCCGCTTTATCTTATATGTAGCGGTATCTTCTGAATACTTCTGATTTATTTCAACGAACTGATTCTCGATTGCTTGGAACTTATATTGAAACTCTTGTTTTACTGATGTGTATTTATCAAAATTACTTTCAACAATAAACAGCCAGTTCGTAACAAGAACCAAGAGTGCAATCAATGCAATTCTTGAGGTCGAGTCCGTCAATTTGGAATATATCTCAAAATATTTGTCAGCTATGTCTTTCGGGTCTTTCACTTTGTTTTGTTCAACTTTTTAATTTTAGCTCTGTCGTTTGTTCGGAACGTTAAGGTTGCCGCTAACGCCCCGGGGCTTGGCGAAGTTGGCGGTTACGATAAATCTACTAAAAAACTGGAAAGGTTGTAGATGAATTTCCGCCAATTTAGCCAAACTACCTGTTAGCAGTAGTATCATCGATTTGCTAGTTTAAGCAATAATAAGGTTATTGCTTTTAAATTTACTTTGTAAGCCAACTTATAGCAAGAGAAAGAAATGTAGACACGATAATACTTATAACTGCCCATTTGACAGTTTGTCGAACCCCCGACTTCCCTTCTTCTCTTACAGGAAGAATAATGTTCTTATATACTTCTTCATAATTGTTTGCAACTTGGCTCAGGCTTCTAAAATGAAGCTCGATTTGGTTCAATTGTATCATTAGCGGTTGTAGAAGTGGGCTTGCTTTTAATTGTTCTTTAGTATTAGAAATTATATTTTCAGTCGCCTTGATTTCATTAGAAAGTTTTTGAGGGTCAAATGTTAATATTTCTGTTATTCTTTTATTCAGAGCTTCTATTTTTTTCTGGTCCACAAATGTATTTTGTTCTATCTCGATTAAAAGTTTTTTTAAATAGTCAGTTGTTTCGGGTTTTATTGAGCATATCACTATTGGTTTAAATCCGTCCTCACCAATTTCTTCATAATGTAAAATTCCAAGTTGATTAAGCCGAAACAAATAATCTTCCTGAACTTTTGTTTCATCGTTTAAATACAGACTTTTCCAGTTGTTGACTTTACTTAGCTCAACGGATTTGTCAGCTTGTGCTTTTGATAAGAGATTACTTATAAAAAATATTTCCTCGTATTTATTCATGTAATCAGTAAGTTAATCTGCACAAAAATCGGCAATTAAGAATACACCAAAAACGGCAACAAGAGTGCGCAAAAAAACGGCAGGATAATTAAACCCCACCGTTTAATACGACCTTCATCGGCTT
>NZ_BMDJ01000017.1 GCF_014635725.1 Pedobacter mendelii
ACAGGGTTGCAAAGGTAACAAACTTTCTCCCTCCCACAAGAACTATTTCCAAATAATTCTAAACCTTTTCTTTTCACCCTTCAAACATTTTCCCTTCCTCCGAAGCGGGTTGCAAAAGTAGAAAAATTCTTCCACCATACAAACCAATCCACATAAATATTTATCGTTTTTGCTTAACTGCTTTATTTACAATAAGAAAAAATTAATTGACGCTTAAAACTTTCTCTATGTTTTAATGTTTATGCCAGATTTGATTGCATAAGCTTGTCTGATGTGATTCCGAGTAAAAAACCTAAATTCATAAAATAAGAATTATGCAATCTAATAGAAACCCCAATCGTAAAGATGTTAACCCGCAGATGCACACAGATTAACACAGATGAAAATTAATGTAGACTGTAACGAATTTACATGAAGAAAAGTGTTCTATTTTGAAAGCCATGACTGGAAACCCGAGTGTATTGCACAGTTCTAAGTAATCTAAACCCGACCTAAATGGAAAACCCGCAAGGTAAGGAACGAACCGAGGATTTGGAATGAGGGCGGGACTAACATTAAAAAATGCACAGAAACCTGATTTTCTGAAAATTTAATATTACTTAGTGGTATCTCCTACCAAAAGATAGAAATGAATGATGAACATACATATTATATATATGTTAAAAATTGTTAACTGATATTTACTACTGAATTGCTTTGCATAGCTTAGCAGCCAATTGTTTTTATTGATGTTATAATATTATTAATTATCTTTGCAGAATGTTTAAAGTTAAACACCTAATTATTTTAGTATTTGTTGCCGCTATTGGTATCGCTGGTTGTAAAAGTCGTTTCGAAAAGCTTAGGGCAAGTAACGACGTTGCAAAGAAATATCAGGAGGCCATCAGATTATATAATAAACGTGATTTTAGTAAGGCTCTGGTGCTTTTTGAGGATTTATCGCAAAAATATCGTGGCCGAGAGCAAGCTGAAGGATTGAACTTCTATTATGCCAATACATTATACAAATTACAGGATTATACAACAGCAAGGTATCAATTTAAAAGCTTTGCAGATACATATCCTGCAAGTAAGGATGCAGAAGAGGCAAGATACATGGCTGCATATTGCTATTATTTAGAATCGCCAACTTTTTCTTTAGATCAGGAGAATACTTATAAAGCTATAGATGCTCTACAATTATTTATAAACTTATATCCTACCAGTGAACGTGCAACAGCAGCTGCAAAATACATTGCAACCTTAAGGGGTAAATTAGAAGATAAGGCTTTTGAAAATGCCAAAATGTATTTAACTACGGGGCCAAGTAATGTAGAAAATTACAGAGCTGCAGTTATAGCGCTTAAAAATGCCCAAAGAGATTATCCTGACATCAGATATGCCGAAGAGATGGACTTTCTAATGATAAAATCTCAATATATGTATGCTAAAAACAGTGTTCCTGTTCGCCAGGAAGATAGATATAATGAGGCTATTGAATTGTATAACGAGTTTACAGCAAACTACCCGAAAAGCAAATTTGCGAATGATGCCAAACAGCTTAAAACTGATATTGAAGTGGGTTTAGTAATGAATAAGCAAGATATGGCTTTATTTGCTGCAGAACAAGCAAAATATTTAGAAATGCTTAAAAAAACAGGCAAAATTAAGGATACTACCAAAGTTAATAACACCACAGATATTAAAAACAAGTAACACATGAATACTAACAAACCTGCTGTACCGAATACTACGGTTACCAGAAATGTACATGATTTAGATAAAACAACTGACAACCTATACGAATCGTTAGTTGTTATTGCTAAAAGAGCAAATCAGATTTCTAATAATATGAAAGAAGAATTGCATGGTAAATTAGCAGAATTCGCATCGAGCAATGATAACCTTGAAGAGATTTTTGAAAACCGGGAGCAAATTGAAATAAGTAAACACTATGAGCGTATGCCGAAACCTGTTTTGGTTGCGATTGATGAATTTTTGAATGAAAAAATCTATCACAGAAATCCTGCTAAAGAACAAAAATAATTAGTGTATAGTATTGGCGCATAGCGTTGTTAAGATGTGCTTTTTGCCTTTGCTTAACAGGTTATAAACTATGCTTAAAAATAAAAATATAATCCTTGGCGTTTGCGGCAGCATTGCAGCATATAAATCGGCATTTTTGGTTCGGCTTTTAGTTAAAGCTGGTGCAAACGTTAAGGTTATTCTTACCCCAGATGGTGCTAATTTCATTACACCACTTACCCTTGCCACGCTTTCTAAAAATCCAGTTTACACCCAATATTTCGAAAAGGAAACAGGTGTTTGGAGCAATCATGTCGAATTAGGCCTTTGGGCTGATTTAATCATCATCGCACCAATAAGCGCTAATACTCTGGCTAAATTAGCGAATGGAATTTGCGACAACCTTCTAACAGCAGTATATCTTTCTGCTAAATGCTCGGTTTATGTTGCTCCTGCAATGGATTTAGACATGTGGAAGCATGAAACCACACAGCAAAACATCGATAAAATTACAAGCTTTGGAAACATTGTTATTGCACCCGAAAGTGGTGAGTTAGCAAGTGGCTTATTCGGTGAAGGCCGAATGGCAGAACCTGAAGAAATTGTTTCTTTTTTAGATAACTCAATTAAAAAATCGATGCCTTTTTATGGTAAAACAGTAATGGTATCTGCAGGACCGACTTATGAAGCAATCGATCCTGTTCGTTTTATCGGTAATCACTCATCAGGGAAAATGGGATTTGCTATTGCTGATGAATTTGCGAAGCTTGGTGCAGATGTTACTTTAATTGCCGGACCCAGTACTCAAAAAGCAAATCAAAATTTAAAACGAATTGATATTATTAGTGCTCAGGATATGTTAAATGCCTGCAGTTCGATTTTTGATAATACAGATATAACCGTTATGTGCGCTGCTGTTGCAGATTATAAACCTAAAGTAGTTTCTGTTCAAAAAATTAAAAAACAGGAGAATAATTTGACTTTAGAATTGGAGAAAACAACAGATATTTTAGCCTCATTAGGAAAAAATAAAAAGCCACACCAGATTTTAGTCGGCTTTGCTTTAGAAACTAATGATGAAGAAAACTATGCGAAAGGCAAATTAGAAAAAAAAAACCTTGATCTTGTTATTCTGAACTCCTTAAACGATAAAGGTGCAGGTTTTAAATCGGATACGAATAAAATTACTATTTTTAACAAAGCGCTGGAAAAAACCGTATTCGACATGAAATCGAAAACTGAAGTTGCTAAAGATATTTGTGAAGCTATTTTAAAAATAATAAAATGATAAAAAAAATTTTTTGTTTCCTTTTATTAATTGGCATTATAAAAGTAAAGGCACAGGAACTAAATGCAAGAGTACAATTATTGGCACCACAGGTATCAAACATTAGCAAGCCCACATTAGATGTACTTCAAAAAACAATACGAGATTTCTTAAACAATAATAAGTTTACTAACGAAACATACAAACCACAAGAGCGTATTAATTGCAACTTTGTTATCACGATAAACTCTTGGGATGGTGGTTCGGGTTATACAGCAGAGGCCCAAATTCAAAGCAGTCGCCCAGTATTTAACAGTACATATAATAGCACTTTGTTAAATATAAGTGATAAGAATTTCGATTTTGCTTTTAATGATGGTTCAGTTATAGACTTTTCTGACCAAAATTATATCTCAAACATAAGTGCACTCCTCACCTATTATGCATACACCATTATTGCTTTAGATAAGGATAGTTTCAGTAAGATGGGTGGAACGCCGTATTTTAAGAAAGCACAAAACATTATCAATCTTGCCCAAGCATCTGGAAACTCTGGATGGAGAGCTGCCGATGGACTCCGAAATCGCTTCTGGTTTAATGAAAATGCCTTAAACCCCATTTTTGCGGAACTAAGGAGTTTCATTTATAGCTATCATTTCAGTGGTTTAGATCAGTTAACAGATAATGATAAAGGATTAATGCCAATTGTTAATGCACTTTCTGCATTGCAACAAATGGATAAACAAAAATTGGGCTCCATATTTCCTAATGTTTACTTTGCTTCCAAAGCCGAAGAAATTAGTAATGTTCTCTCAAAATTAAATACACAAGAAAGACTGAAAGCATATAATATGTTATCTGAAATCGACCCCGCTAATATTGGGAAATATGAAGGTTTGAAATCTAATTAGACTACAGTTATAACTTAATGAGTTGAACAAAGGCGATGAGAAGATTTGTGTTCATTACTATTGCAATGCTTCCGATAAGTTTATTTGCACAATCATCTTTCACAATCTTGGGCTTTGGAAAGGCTTATAAAGACGGCGATAAGATTTTTTTAAGCTACAGAAAAAGTGGTCAAATTGTTGATGATTCTACTATAGTATACAAAGGTAAATTCGAATTTAAAGGGAACATTAATTCAAAGGTAAGAGGCTATTTATGTCGAAATGATAATCCTAAATATGCAGCAGAGCTATTTGATTCATTTAGCATTTACATTGAAGCCGGACAGATTAAGCTATATTCTACTGATACTTTGAGTAATTCAATTATCTCCGGAACACCATCAAATAATGATTATGCAAAACTTCTTTTAGCATTAGATCCGCTGAACAAACAAATAAAAAGATTAGATGATGCTAAGAATAAATTGAAAGATTCTGCATTACTAAATTTGACCAACACAAAATTAGAGACTGCCAATTATGATAAATTTCCTATTCAATTCAAATTTATAGATACCCACCCAAATTCCTACGTAAGTTTATTGACATTAGCGCAAATGGCACGTTTTAGTAAATATTTACCACAGGTAGAAAATAGTTTTAATAGGTTAAGTACTAAACTTAAGGTAATGCCTGAAGGTCAAGAAATAATCAGAAAGATTAAAGAAGGTAAAAAAATTACTATTGGGACTATGGCAAAAGATTTCACTCAAAATGGAGCAGATGGTATGCCCGTTAAACTTTCAGATTATAGAAATAAATATGTTCTTGTTGATTTCTGGGCTTCTTGGTGTGGCCCTTGTAGAGCAGAGAATCCCAATATTCTAACAGTTTACAAGAAATACAATTTAAAAAATTTTACTGTTTTAAGTGTGTCAATTGATACAGATAAAATGAAATGGCTCAATGCAATTAAAGAAGATAAACTTCCATGGATGCAAGTATCCGATCTTAAAACTAAAAATGAGGCTGCACTACTCTATGGAATAACCACTATTCCTGCTAACGTGCTTATTGATCCTAGGGGAAAAATAATTGCTAAAGATATTAAGGGAAGAGAATTACGAGATAAGATAGCAGAATTGCTCGAATCTAAATAGCTTGACAAAGAAATTAATCTCATAAAATACTACATAATATAGCTTTAAAGGCTCTTTTATACACATTTCAAAATCTTTTTATTAAATTATTTTGTTATTACGAATAACTTCGTACATTTACATACGAAATAATTCGTAGAACTGTAACATATGAGCAATACCAACATCAAACCAACCGAAGGTGAAATGGAAATTTTACAAGTGCTGTGGCAGAAAGGCTTATGTACGGTTAGGGAAGTTCATGAAGCTTTAGATAAAAAAGACTCTGGTTATACCACCACTTTAAAACTTATGCAAATTATGCATGAAAAAGGTTTAGTAGAGCGAGACACAAATCAAAAAACACATATATACAAAGCCATTGTTAACCAAGATAAAACTGAAAAACAGCTCGTTAACAAAATGATTGATAATGTTTTTAATGGTTCGGCAGCGAGATTAGTGATGCAAGCTTTGGGCAACCACAGCGCAAGTGCAGACGAGATAGATGAAATAAAAAAGTATTTAGAAAAATTAGAAAAAAACAGCTAATATGGAAACTTTAGTTCAACAATTTATCAAAGCATTTGGTTGGAGCATCATAAACTCCTTGTGGCAAAGTGCACTTATTTATGGTGTATTGTTCATCATATTATTTAGCTTACCAAAACTACAAGCTAAGTATAAACACAATCTGGCTTTCGGCTCCATAGTTTTAATGTTCGGTTGTTTCGGATACAATTTTATCAGCCAAATGATTAAAAGCATTCCGGTAAAAAATGCAGCTGAAAGTATTCCAAACTTAGATGCTTATGTATATTTAAATAATTTACCTCAAAGCTTCAGCAGTAAGGCAGAGCAATACTTTCCTTTGGTTATTACATTTTATTTGATAGGAATCGCGCTTCAGTTGTTTGTTATCATAAAAGGATACAGCAAATTAAATAGATTCAAAAATCAAGGCTTGAGTAACATTCCCGAAGGATGGAAATTAATTTTTGCAACGGTTACAGCGAATTTAAAAATCAATAAAAAAGTTGCCTTTCATTTATCAGAAATTGTAAATGTGCCATTAGTAATTGGCTATATAAAACCTGTAGTATTATTCCCTATCGCATTGGTTAACCAATTAGACAACGACCAGGTTGAAGCTATCTTAATTCACGAACTTTCTCATATCCGCAGGAATGATTTTTTGCTAAACCTAATTAAAACCGCTATTGAAACATTTCTTTTTTACAATCCATTTGTGTGGATGGCCGGGAAATTTATACATATAGAACGAGAACATGCTTGTGATGATTTGGTATTAAAAGCTACAGGAAAACCCCTTAATTATGCTCATGCTTTATTAAAATTAGAATTGTTAAAAGACAAAACTAGTCCGGCGTATGCATTAGCAGCAACCGGCAAAACTCAAAATTTATATCAACGCATTAAACGCATAACCAATATGAAAACAAATTATTTAAATGCCAAACAGCAAATGGCAGCATTAACTTTAGGTGTTGCCTGCTTGTTTTCTATCGCATGGATTAATCCAGCTGAGAAGAAAACTAATGAAATCAAAATCATTAGTAACCATTTATCAAAGTTGAATTTAACGGAAGCTAGTCGTCCGCTAATGTATTTGGACACCACTAAAAAACGTAAAATAAAAATTGTTACGATTGATGCAAATGGCAAAAAAACTGAATATAATTCTGTAAAAGATATGCCAGATAGTCTGAGGAAAGATTTTTACCAGGATGAGCTCTTTGATGGAAACAATGCCTATCTATTTAAATCAGATTCTACATTTATGTCTCGTGATTCCTTATTTAAAGCCAAAATTTACAAAAACTTTAATTCTCCGGCAGCGCAATTAAAATGGAAAAAATATGGTGAAGATGTAGCAAAAGCATATTCATCTCCTGAAGCACAAGCAAAATGGAAAAAATACGGTGAAGAAGTGGCTAAAGCTTATTCATCTCCAGAAGCGCAAGCAAAATGGAAAAAATTTGGCGAGGAAGTAGCGAAAGCTTATTCATCTCCTGAGGCCCAGGCAAAATGGAAAAAATTTGGCGAAGATGTGGCTAAAGAATATGGTTCGCCAGAAGCACAAGCAAAATGGAAGAAAATTGGAGAAGACATGGCTAAAGAATACTCATCTCCTGAAGCCATTGCGCAACTTACAAAAGTTAACGAAATTTTATTGGCCTTACCTAATATCGAAAATCTAGATGGTGATGTCAATCTCAGGATTAATGCTTCAAAAAATCTAGCAGGATTAAAATCGGTTTATTCTCGTGCGAGGGCTGACTCAGTTTTTCAAGCTAGAAAGGAATTGAATTCGGTTAGAATGTTCGATATTGAAAGGTCAAATAATGTAAGACAGACTGAAGAATATAAAAAACTGAGACAAAAGTTTGATAAAGAGGTAAGAGAACTACAGGAAAAAATGGAGAGAAAGCAAAAAGCTGAAAAGAAAGAAAAACCTGAAAAAATAGAAAACTAAAAACCAACCAAATATATTTTAAAACGGCGGAGAATAATCTTCGCCGTTTTTGTTTTGTAACCAATGTTAAAATAAGTTTTTAGTATTTTTGCTTTAGTTATGCTACAAAAAATTTCCATTCGTAATTACGCATTAATCGATAGTTTAGATATCGAATTTGATAAAGGCTTAAATATAATCACTGGAGAAACCGGTGCAGGTAAATCTATTATATTAGGTGCACTTTCTCTAATTTTAGGTCAAAGAGCCGAAAGTAAATATTTCTTCAATCAAGATAAAAAATGCGTTATTGAAGGAACCTTTTTATTAGCTGATGAAAATTTGAAAGTGCAGTTTGAAGAGGCCGACCTGGATTTTTTTAATGAAACAACTTTGCGAAGAGAAATTTCAATAGATGGTAAATCACGGTCTTTTATTAATGATACACCTGTAAATTTATCGCTGTTAAAGCAAATTGGAGAAAAGCTAATCGATATTCATTCGCAGCATGCAACTCAAGAAATTATTGATGTTGATTTTCAATTACTAATTGTAGATTCTCTTGCCAATCACTTTACATTGTTGAGTGATTATAGAAACGGTTTTAAAAAACTAAAATCAAATACATCGCAACTTAAAAAATTAATTAATGATGCTGCCGATGCCAGAAGTAAACAAGATTATGAGCAATTTTTATTTAATGAATTAGAGCAAGCTAATTTAAAAGAACATGAGCAAGAAGAGCTGGAGCAAGAGCTAGAAAAACTTACGCATGCAGAAACTATTAAAAGAGCATTATTAACTGCCACGGGATTGTTAACCGAAAGTGAGCCATCAGCTATTGAACTTTTGAAAGAAGCACAAATTCAGTTACAATCAATAGAGAAATTCGATCCTGAAATCAACATTCTTTTTGAGCGGTTGCGTTCATCCATAATAGAAATTAAAGATATTGCTGATGAAACAGCGACTATCGAAGGAAACACATTACATAGCTCAGAGAAATTAGATAGTATAAATCAACGATTAGATTCGCTTTATTCGCTGCAACAAAAGCATCGTGTTGCTAACACTTCAGAATTGATAGCATTAAAAAATCAATTAGAAATAAATCTCAATCAGTTGCTTTCATCGGATGAAAATATTGAGCAATTAAAGAAAGCAAACGAGCAGTTGAAAATCGAATTGACAAAGCAGGCAAATAAATTAAGTGCGAATAGAAAAATAGCGATAAAATTAGTTGAAGAACAAACCACCAAGACATTGCATCAGGTTGGTATGCCGAATGCAAAGCTGGTATTATCCCAAACTATATTACAAGACCTTAATAAAGATGGTTTGGATGAAATCAATCTACTTTTTACAGCAAACGCCGGTCAGGCGCCAGCGCCAGTAAATAAGGTTGCCTCTGGTGGAGAACTATCCAGATTGATGTTATCCATTAAAGCTTTATTGGCTAAACATACATCACTTCCAACCATCATTTTTGATGAGATAGATACAGGAATTTCGGGCGAAACTGCGTTAAAAGTTGGCGAAGTGATTGCCGATTTAGGTGAAAATATGCAGGTTATTTCCATCACTCACTTGCCACAAATTGCAGCTAAAGGTAAATCTCACTACTTTGTTTATAAAAATGAAGATGGTGGCAAAACGACTACAGGTATTCGAAAATTAAAGAAAGAAGAAAGAATAGATGTAATCGCAGAAATGTTGAGTGGCAAAAACCCTGGAGCATCTGCGATAGAAAATGCAAAAGAATTACTTCGATAGTATCAATTCTTTAAACTAAAAAATTAGTTTATATTTGTTAAATGAAACAAATATTATCATTTTGCTTCTTTTTGTTTGCTTATACATTTTCATTTGCCCAGCAAAGTTTTGTACTTTCAGGGGTTGTAAAAGATAAGCTTGGTGAAACTTTACCCGGCGCAGGTGTATATGTTAGTGGTTATAAAATTGCCACAGTTGCAGATAATGATGGCAAATACTCCCTAAACTTGAAACCCGGCAATTACGATGTACTAATTCAGTTAATCGGGTTTAAGGCATTAAATCAAAATATTATCATTAGTGATAAAGCTTTAACTGCGAATTTTGTATTGGAGCAAGATGCTTTTCAGCTAAATGAGGTAACCATAAAGCCAGATCCAAATAGGGAAGGCTACATTAAAATGTTTACTGATTTTTTTGTGGGCACAACCCCTAATGCAGCACAATGTAAAATTATAAACCCGAATGTACTTATAATTGATTATAACAATGAGGATTCGAAATTAACTGTAAAAACCAATCAGTTTCTAATTATCGAAAATAAAGCACTGGGTTACCGCATAAAATATCAATTAAATAATTTCGAGTTTGATAACAAAACCCGGATTATTTTTTATGAAGGCTACCCCTACTACGAAGATTTAAAAGGAAATAAAGGGCAGCTAAAACGTTGGGCAGCTAAAAGAGAAATTGCTTACAGGGGCTCGGCTCAGCATTTTTTTAATAGTCTTTATTTCGGTAAATTAAAAGAAGAAGGCTTTATAATAAATAAATTAATAAAACAAGTTGATAAAACCCGTCCACCAGATAGTTTGATAAATGACAAAATAAAACAATTTCGAAGCATAGGACAAAGCTCTTTGGGGAAATTAACAATATCCATTAGTGGAAGCGACTCTTTAAATTATTGGTTAAAACAAAAGAATAGACTTAAAGAAATTTCAATATTAAACCGGCAAGAGGTTTTAACCGATACATTGGTGAAAAAATATAATCAGAGTATAAAAAGTGTAAATTTTACGGATGCGCTTTACGTAATTTATACCAAGGAGCGGGAAGCACCAAGTTATGCTAATCAAATCGGCTTGTCTGTTTCGCGTCCTTTTGATATGCCTGATTATCAAATCTCAATCCTAAATTTATTAGTTGCTCCGGTTTACTTCTATGAAAATGGCGGAACATATAATCCTCGTTCTATGCTTTACCAAGGTTACTGGAGCTGGGAAAAAATGGCTGATAGCGTTCCGCTCGATTATCTGCCAACAATGGCTAAACCATACTAAAATCATAATATAAAATGTTAAAAATGTTAAAATCATTTCTAAATTTTAATATTTATTATTCGATTTGGTTACATTCGCTCTAATGATTAAAAGCACTTTTTTTTCTCTGCTATTTCTTTTCTTGGGAGTTGGTGCTCTTTGCCAAAATACTTTTTCGATAAGCGGAAAAGTTAGAGATGATAAAGGTGGATTGCCTGGTGCTGGCATTTACTTAAGCGGTTATAAAATTGCAACAGTTGCAGATAATAACGGAAATTTTAGCCTGCCTAATCTCAAGCCCGGCAGTTATGACGTACTTGTTCAAATGGTTGGTTATATGCCATTCTCAAAAGGTGTAATTATTTCTGATAAATCCGTTCAAGTAGATTTATTTTTAAAAGAAAACACTGTTCAACTTAATGAAGTTACCATCAAAGCCGACCCAAATAGGGCAAAATATATTAAACAGTTTACCGAATATTTTATAGGCATAACACCTAACTCAAAGCAATGTAAAATATTAAATCCGCAGGTATTAAATGTAGATTTTGATGTTACAAAAAGCTTGCTTACGGTTAAAACAACTGAATTTTTAATTGTAGAAAATAAAGCTTTAGGTTACAAATTAAAATACATGTTGGATTACTTTGAGTACAATAGTCGCACTCGGATAATTTACTTTTCTGGCCATCCTTTCTTTGAAGAATTAAAAGCATCGGCAACAAAAAAGAAAAAATATATTGAAGCAAGAGAAATTGCCTATTACGGTTCCTCGCAACATTTTTTTAGGTCGCTTTACGAAGGTAGAACAAAAGAAGAAGGATTTTTAATCAATAAGATAATTAAAACCCCTAATCCGAACCGATACCCGGAAAATGTAATCAACGAAAACTTAACCAAAATAAGAACATTGCCTGAAAAAACAGGGATAAGAAAAGTTGCAGGCAAAGTTGATGTAGGGTTATTAGATTTTTGGACCAAGCAAAAGGAAATGCCACGCTTTATTGATAAGTTTAGCAGAGCTGATGTAATTCCAGATACGCTTGTACATGATTACAATGAAAATTTAAAATGGATAAACTACACAGATGCACTTTGTGTGCAATACACGAAGGAAAAAGAATCTTTAGCATATTCTAATACTGGCTTTTGGATTTTCCGCCCTTTAGATGTTCCAGAATACGAAATTTCTGTTGTAAACCACACCACTCAAAACCCGGTTCGATTTTATGCCAATGGTGGCATTTACGATTCCCGCTCAATGCTTTATGAAGGATACTGGGCTTATGAAAAAATTGGAGATATGGTTCCAATGGATTATATCCCTTTATCGCGTAAGTAAAATCTTTAAATAACTTCTTAACATCGGCCTAAAATTACTAAAAATATTAGTAATTTTAATTTATGATTAATGAGGAAGAAAATCAATATTTTAAAGGAAGAGGTGCACAATTTAATCCACATAATAAATTTTTTAGAAATAGTTATGTAAAAGAGCACGATGAAGGTATTGATGATTGTGAAGAAAGCGATCATAAAACAACTTTTCTATTCGAAAACTCCAAAAGTATAGTTAACAAAGTTGATAGTCCGGATGTTGGTATGGCTTATTCGTTAAATCCATATCAAGGCTGTGAACACGGTTGTACGTATTGCTACGCCAGAAATGCACATCAATATTGGGGTTATAGCGCAGGTTTAGATTTTGAACGAAAAATTATTGTAAAAAAGGATGCCCCTGCCCTTTTTAAAAAGTTTCTGGAGAAAAAAAATTGGGACGCTTCTACAATCTCGCTTTCTGGAAATACAGATTGTTATCAGCCTGCTGAAAAAAAATTTAAACTAACAAGACAACTTTTGGAGATTGCGTTGGAGTATAAACAACCTATCGGGATGATTACGAAAAATTCATTAATCCTGAGAGATACAGATATTCTGCAAGAAATGGCAAAGCTGAATCTGATTATGGTTTATTCTTCGATTAATAGTTTAAATAATAAACTTCGGCTAGCGATGGAGCCTAGAACAGCAACGGCCAATCAAAGATTAAAAGTTGTAGAAGAATTGAGTAAAGCAGGCATACCAATGGGTGTTATGGTTGCTCCATTAGTACCTGGTTTAAGCGACCATGAAATTCCCGCGATTTTAAAAGCGGTTGCAAACGCCGGTGCCATTAAAGCCGGCTATACAATTGTAAGGCTTAATGGTGCAATAGGGCAAATTTTTGAAGATTGGCTGCGGAAAAACTTTCCCGATAGGTTTGATAAAGTTTGGCACATGATACAAAGTTGCCATGGTGGAAATGTTAACGATAGCAGATTTGGCGATAGAATGCGTGGCGATGGGAAAATTTCAGAAATGATAAAGAATAACTTTAAACTCCATTGTCGACTAAACGGACTTAACCAAAATGAAATTATTTTAAACCACAGTCTTTTTAAAATTCCTAGCGAGCAGATGACTTTATTTTAACCTCTTTACAAATAAATATTAAATTTGCGGCTATGTTAAATATGAATATCGCTTACGTTACCTATCAGGATAAAGGTGCTTATGATTCAACTACTGTTGAAAGTGAAGATGATCAATTACTAGATTTTTTGAAATCAAAAGGTTTAACTATAGAGAAGGTAATCTGGAATGATCCATCAGTAAATTGGGATAATTATCAATTGGCAATACTAAAATCTCCATGGGATTATTTTGATTTATATGATGATTTTAAAATTTGGTTAAATTTTCTTGAAGAAAGAAACATAAGACTGCTGAATCCAATTGACGTTGTTAGGTGGAACGCAGATAAACATTACCTACAAGAAATTGAATTAGCCGGACTAAAAATTACACCAAGTATTTTCGTTAGCAAAAATGAGGAAATTAATCTCAATGATTTTCTAAAAAAGTTTAATACAGATAAACTCATTGTAAAACCTTGTGTTAGCGGTGGAGCTAAAAATACGTTTAAGGTTAGCCGAGATAATATTGAAGAGATTAACGAAAAGCTGAGGTTACTTGTTAAAGATGAAGATTTTATTATTCAACCGTTCCTTTCCGAAATTTTAGAAAATGGCGAATGGTCGTTTATTTTCTTTAACAGCATATATAGCCACACTTTAGTTAAAAAAGCAAAACAAGGAGATTTCAGGGTGCAACCGGCTCACGGTGGTTCTGTACATATTCAAAATCCACATCAGGCTTTAATTGAAATTGCATCAGAATATGTAAAACTTTTTGCTAAAGATTGCCTTTACGCAAGGGTTGATGGCACATTTGTAAATGGTAAATTCCTGTTAATGGAACTAGAGCTAATTGAGCCATTTTTATTCTTAAACACCTCACCTCAAAATTACGAGAATTATTACAATGCTTTAAAAACACTAATTTAAATTAGAATAATAGTTTCACGTTTATAGCTAATGTAACTGTGAAACCATTTATTGCCGACCAAATTCCTGTGTCCAATATTTACCATCTTTTGCAACAGCCATTTCTTTAAAATTAGCATTCATAATATTTTTGCAGTGACCTTCGCTATTAATCCAGGCATCAAAAACAGCTTGCTCATTAGGTTGACCGGCAGCAATATTTTCACCATATGTTGTCCATTGGTAGCCAGCAGCAATAATTCTCATGCCTGCATTATTCCCATCTAATGATGTATGACTAAAATAATTATTGGCATTCATATCCTTACTGTGTGCTAAGGCCGCAGCAGCCAAAAGATTATTCCAGGTTAGTGGAGCAACGGCAGGCATATTTGAGGAACCACAACTACATCCGGCTTTACGTACATCATTCACTAATTTTAGAATTAAATCGTTATTTAAATTGGTATTAACCGCCAAGCCGGTATTTATAGGTTTTTCATTATTAGTTGTAACTGATAAATCATTCTTTTTACAAGAAATGACAGATATCGAAAGAAATAATAAAATCAAAAATGCAAATTTCATTTAATAGGGATGTGAAATGCAAAGAAAGAAAATTAAACTAAGCTTGGCAAAGAAATTAATAATGCGCTTTGTTAACTCTATTAACTAAAAGAGCAAAAAAAAACTCCCAATTTTCATCGGGAGTTTTTTTATTATTTATTTGAAGAATCTTCTTCTTTTGGTTCTTCTTTTTTCTTCTCGCCTTTTTTGTGAACGATTGAAATAACCTCTGTTGTTTTATCATAATCAATTTCTAAAACATCACCTTCAGCTAATTCACCCTTCAAAATTTCTTCGGCAATTGGGTCTTCAAGATATTTCTGAATGGCTCTTTTTAGCGGACGAGCACCGAAATTACTATCGAAACCTTTATCTGCAATATATTCTTTTGCGTTTTCGGTTAAAATAATTTCGTATCCTAAAGTATGAACTCTTCCAAATAAAGCTTTCAATTCAATATCAATGATTTTGAAAATTTCATCTTTACCTAAACTGTTAAATACAACAACATCATCAACACGATTTAAAAATTCTGGTGCAAAAGCACGTTTTAAAGCACTTTCTATTACACCACGACTGTGTGAATCTGCCTGATTTGTTTTTGCTGTAGTTGAGAAACCAACACCCTGACCAAAATCTTTAAGCTGACGGGCACCAATATTAGATGTCATGATGATGATTGTATTTCTAAAATCAACTTTACGACCTAAACTATCTGTCAACTGACCTTCATCTAAAACCTGTAGCAAGATATTAAAAACATCGGGATGCGCTTTTTCAATCTCATCCAATAAAATTACTGCATAAGGCTTTCTTCTAACTTTTTCTGTTAATTGTCCACCTTCTTCGTAACCTACATATCCCGGAGGCGCACCCACTAAACGTGAAACCGCAAATTTTTCCATGTATTCACTCATGTCAATTTGAATTAGCGAATCATCACTATCAAACATAAAACGAGCTAATTCTTTTGCCAATTCTGTTTTACCAACACCAGTCGGACCTAAGAAAATAAATGAACCGATTGGTTTTTTAGGATCTTTCAATCCGGCTCTTGTACGTTGGATGGCTTTTGTCAATTTTTTAATCGCCTCATCCTGACCGATAATTTTCTCAGCCACTTTATCGTACATATTTAATAACTTAACGCTATCTGTTTGGCCAACACGTTGAACCGGAATACCAGTCATCATTGCAACAACCTCAGCTACATTATCTTCCGATACTTCGTAGCGCTTAGTTTTTGTTTCGGCTTCCCACTCCGCTTTAGCTTTATCTAATTCTTCAATTAAATTCTTCTCTGTATCGCGAAGTTTAGCAGCTTCTTCATATTTTTGACTGCGAACAACCTTATTTTTTTCTACTTTAATATCTTCAATTTTAGCTTCAATATCGATAATGTTTTGAGGAACATGAATATTTGTTAAATGTACTCTAGATCCTGCTTCATCTAAGGCATCAATTGCTTTATCAGGCAAGAACCTATCCGAAATATAGCGTGACGTTAAAGTAACACAAGCCAAAATTGCTTCATCAGTATAAGTTACACCATGATGCTCTTCATACTTATCTTTAATTCTCGTTAAAATCTCAACAGTTTCATCAGGAGTAGCCGGCTCAACCATCACTTTTTGGAACCTACGATCTAAAGCACCGTCTTTCTCAATGTATTGGCGATACTCATCCAAAGTAGTTGCTCCGATACATTGAATTTCGCCCCTGGCTAATGCTGGTTTGAACATATTCGATGCATCTAATGAACCTGATGCGCCACCTGCTCCAACGATTGTATGAATTTCATCAATAAACAAAATTACATCAGTAGATTTTTCAAGCTCGTTCATCACCGCTTTCATACGCTCTTCAAACTGACCACGATATTTTGTTCCGGCAACTAACGAAGCTAAATCTAAAGTAACTACGCGTTTGCCAAACAATACTCGAGAAACTTTGCGCTGAACGATACGTAAAGCTAAACCTTCTGCAATAGCCGATTTACCAACACCTGGCTCACCGATTAAAATTGGGTTGTTCTTTTTTCTACGAGATAAAATTTGCGAAACACGCTCAATCTCTTTCTCACGACCAACGATTGGATCTAAACGACCTTCTTCAGCAGCTTTTGTTAAATCACGACCGAAATTATCTAAAACAGGCGTTTTAGATTTTATATCCGAAACCTTTTTAGGTGTACTAAAACTTTCTTCTTCACGATAATCATCATCGCCACCAGTGGAAGCACTGTTGGAAATATCATCTCTGAAACCATTTTTATTCACTTCTACCTCCTGTTTAAAAACATCATAAGTAACGCCATATTGTAATAAGATTTGCGAGGCAATGTTATCATCATCTCTCAACACCGATAGCAATAAATGCTCTGTACCAATTAAATCGCTTTTAAATATTTTAGCTTCTAAGTAAGTAATCTTTAAAACTTTTTCAGCCTGTTTAGTTAATGGAATATTTCCCAAGTTTACTGTAACACTCGAAGTACCGCGAACAGCATCTTCTATTGAGCGGCGTAACTTACCCGTATCAACTCCTAACGATCGTAAAATTTTTATAGCCATACCATCGCCTTCGCGGATGAGGCCCAATAATAAATGCTCGGTTCCGATGTAATCATGCCCTAAGCGTAGCGCTTCCTCCCTACTAAAAGAGATTACATCTTTAACCTGTGGTGAAAATTTTGCTTCCATAATACCTTTCTTAACAGCTCGCCTCTAAACTATAAAATAAATTATAAAAAAAGACCCTACTGTTTTCTTTATTTTATCAACAACTGCGCCATATAGGTGGATAAAAGGCTAATTACATATCCACCAACCCAAAAATTACTATAGGATTATCTTTTCGATAGATTAAATATATTCTTTATCTACTTACGTAATAACTGTTTTAAAGGTTTTAAAAAGACTTTTCTTGAGGGTTAGCCTTTCTAATTTCATTTTGTCGGTTTATTGTAAGGATTTTAACATTGCTATTAACTGACAACTTGTTGCTTTTTGATTAAGCAATTTACAAGTTTTGACAGATAAATAAAAGCTAGCTGACACCAATTAATAAATAAATTCTTAATTGTATAATAATAACTGATAAATATTCCTATTAAGTGTAACATGTAATATGCTTTAGTTTGTGAAAAGCAGTCGTTGTACAAATATTAAGTGGTAGTCCCGCTAAACATTACAAGCCAAACAGAAAAAGTTTGGGCTTTTCATTTATATCGGGTTTAGATTAATGTTTCGCTGCTAAAATTGAAGATTTCAATGCAGCAGTTACGTTTAAGTTGATTTGAAATTTCACGTAGTAATCATCGAACAAAATCTATTCACTATTACTTTTCGTAAATAATAGAAAATCTGATAAAATTTAATCTTGAACATGGCATCTTTTTTTCAAAGATTCTTTATTGTGTTAATTCTGCTAATCGCTTTTACGAGTAGAATTGTAGTTTATGCAATGCCTGTAAAAAATATATCAAAAGTGATTTTTAAAACAGAATCAGATGGAAAAGCTGAGCCGGTAGAAAAAGAAAATTCTATAGTAGAAAAAATAAAATTTGCAGATTTCCTTATGCCTGGGTTTTCTACATTTGAATTTAAAGGAAATTCAAATTCAAAAAGCTACCATAGTTCTGCAAATGCTAAACTTACGTATTGTCATCTCCAAATACCAGAGCAACCTCCGAAGTAAGCAATCTGCTTACACAATAAATAATATTCTTTAATTAAATCCTTACCATAATCATGATAAAAACTAAACATTTTATCGTAGCGGCATTATTTGCTGTTATGACACCCATTTTTTTCTCCGCTTGTAAAAAAGACAGGGGATACGAGCAAGAAACGTTAACACCTGGCCCAGATGTAAACTTTTATGCCTTAACATCCGACAGCAAATTGTTGCTAATTAATGCTAAGAATCCATCAAACATCACTTCAACAATTTCGATTACTGGCTTACAAACCGGCGAAACTATATTGGGTATAGATTTTCGCCCTTCAACCGGACAGTTATATGGTGTTGGAAGTACCAGTCGTTTATATGTAATCGACCAGAAAACTGGTATTGCAAGATCAATTTCTGCTACCCCATTTACACCAGCTTTAAGTGGCACATCAGTTGGATTTGATTTTAACCCGACCGTTGACAGAATTCGTTTGGTGACTAATCTAGGTCAAAATTTACGCCTTAATCCTGAAACTGGAACAGTAGCAGCTATTGATGGAACAATTAATGGTGTTACAAATGCGAAAGTTTCATCAGTTGCTTACACGCAAAATAGAGCAGGTGCAGCAACAACAGTACTTTTTGATATCGATGCCGCAAATGATAAACTAAGTAAACAAGATCCGCCAAATGACGGGAAATTAGTAGAAGTTGGCGCTTTAGGTTTCGATGTTGACGAGGTTGGTGGTTTTGATATCAATCCAGATGGCACTGCAGCATTGGCAGCATTAACAACAGGTGGTGTATCTGCACTTTATTCTATTGACGTGAATTCTGGCAAAGCATCAAAAATTGGTAATTTAGGTTCTCAAATTACAGGCCTAGCCATTCCTACTGAGCCGGTTGCTTACGCCGTTTCTAACAACAACGAATTGCTGATTTTTAATCCTTTATCAGCATCTCCAGCACCAATTGTTAAAGCGATTACGGGTACACAAACTGGAGAAAACATTTTAGGCATTGATATGCGACCATTAAACGGTCAACTTTTTGCCTTAGGAAGTACAAGTAGAATTTATGCTATAAATGCTTCATCGGGTGTTGCAACAGCCGTTGGTACAGCTCCATTAACAACTTTAATTACTGGAACATCTGTTGGTTTTGATTTTAACCCAACAGTAGATAGAATTAGAATTGTAACCAATACAGGGCAAAACTTTCGTATAAATCCTGCTGACGGAACGTTAACTGTTGATGGTGCGATATCATTAACAACTGCATCAATTTCAGGAGCTGCATATACAAATAACTTCGCTGGTGCCACAACTACTGTTCTTTTCGATATAGATTCTCAAGGTGATAGATTGTATAGACAAGACCCACCAAATAATGGAACATTAGTAGATGTTGGTGCGCTTGGCGTTAATGTAGAAACAAATAATGGTTTTGATATCGGCGGTACAAGCGGAATAGCCTATGGCATATTTACTGTATCCGGAACACAAAAAATCTATAGTATTAACTTAACAACTGGTGTAGCAACTGCTGGTGCAACTATAACTGCTCCTTTAAGAGGCTTTACCTTAGGTTTAGGCTTCTAAACTTTATAAATTTTAGTGTAGATAACTTTACATTTAAACAAACAAATTATGCCTTTTGTGGATAAACCGCAAAAGGCATAATCTTTTATGAAAATGGGCATCTTTTCACACAATAACCCGTTCTTGCCGTTTTCTTGTTATTGTGGCACCTGCACTCGCAATGATTACCAATACTACTGCAATCCATTCGTAAACAGAGAGGTATTCGTTTAAAAAAATTAATCCTGAAAGAGCACCCGCAGCAGGTTCTAAACTCATCAAAATACTGAAAGTTTTAGCCGGCATTTTTTTCAGTGCTTTCATTTCCAAAGTAAATGGAATGGCACTAGAAAGTAAAGCCAATGCTAACCCAGCCATAAAAATCTTTGGTGTAATATTCACCAAAATTCCATCTGCAAGAGCAAAAGGAATAATTACTGCCGATGCGAACATCATACCAATGGTAACTGCTTTACCTCCATCCATTATTTTAGAAATTCGACCTCCTAAAACAATATATGCAGCCCAGAAAATGCCGGCAATTAAAGCTAATATCACACCAACTAAATCTAATCCGTTGCTTTTCCATGGAGCTATAAAAGCAATTCCAATAGCTGCTAAAACAACCCATAAAAAATCTAAAGCTTTTTTAGAGCCCGATATTGCCAATACCAAAGGACCGATAAATTCTAAAGTTACGCCCAAACCTAAAGGAATTCTTTCTATCGCTTTATAGAAAATTAAATTCATTAAGCCCAATGTTATCCCATAAAGGGAAACCGTTTTCCATTGTTGAGGCGTTAAATTTTTTAAGTTTGGCCTGTTGAATAAGATTAAAATTATTGCCGATAATAAGATTCTTAACGAAGAAGTTGCTGCAGCACCTATAACCGGAAAAATTCCTTTTGCAATAGCTGCGCCACCCTGTACACTTACAATGGATAATATTACAGCAGGAACGGGCGGTATTGAGATGCCTTTGTTATTCTTCATTTGCCAATTTTTGCAAAACTAGTTTTTTTTCGGCCGATTTTTTTTACTTCACACTAAATTTTTATTTGTCTGATATTTTGGCTTTTAAAATTCTTGCGGCTTGAGTATAGCCTCCTTCAGAACCATCGACAAAATGGATATGCTCATTTACTAAATCGCGTACATAGCATGACATGGTAGAATTCGGGCTAACATATAACCCATAAACAATCGATCCTTGCGCCTCCAGCTTATCGAGGTATTTTATCAATTTCAATCTTTGTTGTTCATTTCCCGAAATTACCGTATTAATCTTCCCATCAAGCACCAATGTATCAGACATTTCCACCAATCTATTTAGGTAGTTTTTACCACTTTCAGTTCTAAAGTAAATGTATCCGTACAAATTTATTACCCAGGTTTTCATCAATTCGAAGATTTTAACTTCACCAATCCGTGTCCGCATTTCTCTACTCAACCTGTTAAAGGTGGTATTGAACCTAAGTTTATCTACTGAAATAGGTTGTCTCTTTTTTGGTTCACCATAAATTATATCTAGCTGATTAACTATCGCACTAAAAATTTTTGGTTGCTCTTCACTCTTATTTATCACAACCAATAAAGTTACTACTTCGTTGCTATTCTGAGGCGGATCAATTTTATCCCATCTGCATTGCATGCCATTTAAATCCAAAATCTCATCTTGCTGATGTATTGGTGCCAGTAAATAATCTTCGGCTTTAATTAATTTTTCTGCATAACTCAATCCATCACCTAAAATAACAGGAATGGAAAAAAACTCGGATACATGAAATTTACTAATACGGATTTGAAATGCAGCATCATAAATTTGTTTTACAGGAATGGTACCCACACGTAAATTTAAGTTGAAATTGGTAAGGGTATTTTCTTTAAAAATAGATAGCTTTTTTAATGCAGAATCCAAAATAGAAGATGGAACCAGAAAGGTTGCTCCATCTCCGCCAAAAAAGAAAGGTATAGTTATGCCAGAACTGTAAGCTAAATTTAAAACGGTAACGATACTTCCTGTGGCTATAAGATTTACATTTTCGTTAAACCCATCTAGAACTGCCTTTGTAGATCCTTTAATATCCGTAATGATTATATGCCAATCGTCGGGAACTTGCTTAAAAAGTTCCTTTTGAATAAATAGCTTACTTAATTTTATGCGTTGGGCTGGCAAATTGCTGTAAAAAACATCGGATGATTTAATCATTTATAAAAAAGATTTACTTTATAAAAGTAACATATTTGAGTTGACAGTTGTTTACAGTTGCAATGAATTTAGAAATAAGTTGTGATGAAATATTTTAACACCAAATTGAATACTTATATTTAATTATAAAAATTATCTGTTATGCTCGTATTTGCAGTTCCACTTTATTTTATTGCTTTTTTAGGGTGGTTAATTTATGCAGGTTTGATTAAGAAAAACCTAAAACAAAATATGCCTATGGTTTATTTTTGGTTCTGTATTTAGCGTAATCTGGCTGGTAATTCTATATATATCGATTTAGGTTGAACACTAACTATTCATTTGCAATAAAAAGTAAATACCAAATTTAAAATGCTATTTGCAAGTATGGCACCTAGGTGTACTTTGCATTGTTGTTTAATCGTTTTATTGAAATCCAGTTTCCTTTTTGTTTGAAATTAAGCATCTTTGCACAAATAAAATTTCATAATGGCAGACGAGAAAATCATTTTTTCAATGGCAGGTGTAAATAAGATTTACCCTCCACAAAAACAGGTTTTAAAAAACATATACCTTTCTTTCTTTTATGGTGCAAAAATCGGAGTTATCGGTTTAAATGGTTCGGGTAAATCATCGTTACTTAAAATTATTGCAGGTTTAGATAAAACTTATCAGGGAGAAGTTGTCTTTTCTCCTGGATATTCAGTTGGTTACTTAGCACAAGAACCTATTCTTGATCCGGATAAAACCGTACGCGAAATTGTTGAAGAAGGTGTTGCAGAAGTAACTGCAATTTTGAAGGAATACGAAGAAGTTAATGAAGCTTTCGGTTTAGAAGAAAACTATTCTGATGCCGATGCAATGGATAAATTGATGGCTCGCCAAGGCATTTTACAAGATAAAATTGATGCTTTGGGTGCATGGGAAATCGATTCTAAATTAGAAAGAGCAATGGACGCTTTACGTTGTCCAGACCCGGAAACTAAAATAGGTGTACTTTCTGGCGGTGAGCGTCGCCGGGTGGCGATGTGCCGATTATTGCTTCAACATCCTGATGTTTTATTATTGGATGAGCCTACCAACCACTTGGATGCAGAAAGTATCGATTGGTTAGAGCAATTTTTGCAAAACTACGAAGGAACAGTAATTGCCGTAACGCACGATAGGTACTTCTTAGACAATGTTGCCGGATGGATTTTAGAATTAGATCGCGGTGAAGGCATTCCATGGAAAGGAAATTACAGCAGTTGGTTAGAACAAAAAGCAAAACGCTTATCACAAGAAGAGAAAACAGAAAGCAAGCGTCAGAAAACTTTAGAGCGTGAATTAGAATGGGTTCGTATGGCTCCCAAAGCCCGTCATGCAAAATCTAAAGCTCGTTTGGCAAACTATGACAAACTAGCTTCCGAGGATGGAAAAGAAAGAGAAGATAAACTCGAACTTTTTATCCCGGCAGGCCCACGTTTAGGCAATGTTGTTATCGAAGCTACAAATGTTACCAAATCTTATGGAGATAAAGTCTTGTTCGACAACCTTAACTTCTCGCTTCCACCAGCAGGAATTGTTGGTATTATTGGACCAAATGGTGCAGGTAAAACCACATTATTTCGTTTAATTACCGGACAGGAAGAAGCTGATGCAGGAACTTTCCGTGTTGGAGAAACAGTAGAGTTAGGTTATGTAGATCAAATGCATAACGATTTAGCAGCTGATAAAACAGTTTACGAAAATATTACCGATGGCTTAGATAATATTCAGTTAGGGAACAAAGCCGTTAACGGCCGAGCTTACGTGTCTAAATTCAACTTTAATGGTGGCGATCAGCAGAAAAAAGTTGGCATTTTATCGGGTGGTGAACGAAATCGCGTTCACTTGGCAATTACTTTAAAGAAAGGCGCCAACGTGCTTTTACTGGATGAGCCAACCAACGATATTGATGTAAACACATTACGTGCTTTAGAAGAAGCTTTAGAAAACTTTGGTGGTTGTGCCGTAGTGATTAGTCACGACAGATGGTTTTTAGATAGAATTTGCACACATATTCTTGCTTTTGAAGGAAACTCTGAAGTGTATTTCTTCGAAGGAAATTACTCTGATTATGAGGAAAATCGTAAGAAACGTTTGGGTGATGTTACACCTAAGCGCATCCGATACAAGAAGTTAAGTTAATAGAAGAAGTTCTGAGCATACGTTGTCATCCTGAGTTTGTCGAAAGGCGATTAAATTGTATTACAAGGCATTTCGACAGGCTCAATGTGACATGCCCTAAAACAATAGGGTTATTGAATAGTGCTAAATCGAAATATTATCTTCCAATTGTTTTCTTAATTGCTTCATCAGTTACAACTTCCATAATTTTATAACCGGCTAAATTAGGGTGAACACCATCTGTTGTATATTCTGCTTTCTGACCATTCTTTTCATCTACGAGAGGCGTAAAGTAATCTAAAATGGTAAAGTTTTCCGATTCGGCATAAGCAACGATATCTTTATTAAGAGAAATTATTTGTTCGGCAGTACCTTTTAGAGATTTATTCCAAGGATATTCATAAATCGGCAAATACTTACAAAGGATAACTTTTATCTGATTCATTTTTGCCAATTCAGCCATAGATTTAATATTACTAAGGATTATTTCATTTGAAACATGACCTCTATTTCCAGCCAAATCATTACTTCCTGCTAAAATAATAACGGCCTTCGGTTTTAGGTTTATAACATCTTGACGGAAACGAATAAGTAATTGAGGTGAAATCTGGCCGCTTATTCCTCTATCAAAATACGCATGGTTATTGAAATATTCAGAGTCTTTCTGTTTCCAAAATTCGAAAATAGAACTTCCTAAAAATACTACACGCTTTTCTCCTTTTTTAGGAGGACCAATGGAATCATTTTCTTTTTGATATTTACTTAACATTGCCCAATCATCAGAAAAATCTTCTTTTACTGTTACCGTTGGCCTATATAAGCAAGATGTAAATATTATAAACAGAAAAAGGGATAATGTTATTTTCATTTTCAAGACTTATTTTTTTTCTTCTCTTGGTCCTCTTTTATAAATCACTAAACCATTTAAAAAATTGCGTAGAATTTGGTCGCCGCATGGTTTGAAATTTTCGTGATCATCATTTCTAAATATATCCCCTAACTCTGCTTTGGTAACCTTAAAGCCAACCAAATCGCAGATGGTTATTATATCTTCTGTTTTTAATGAAAGTGCTACTCTTAGCTTTTTTAATATATCGTTGTTACTCATGTTTTTAATTATTGAAATTTGAATGAGAGAATTTTGAATGATTGAATGTTTATTTAATATTGCTAACTTGTTTGCCCTATTACCAATGAACCAATGAACCAATGAACCAATGAACCAATGAACCAATGAACCAATGAACCAATGAACCAATGAACCAATGAACCAATGAACCAATGAACCAATGAACCAATGAACCAATGAACCAAT
>NZ_BMDJ01000018.1 GCF_014635725.1 Pedobacter mendelii
GTCCGTTTACTTCTGACAGGTATTTATCCAAGGCTATAATGGCAATATCTTTTTGTGTAAGTTCTTTTTCTACTCCAAAGGATTTCATTCTTTTAAGTAGTTTTTTAGGTATCCAAACATTTAGCTGCCCTTCGGGTTCTTTCTCTTCTCTCTTGCTCTTAACTGGATTTACTTCCTGAATGGGTGTTTTTGGTTCCTCTTTTTTTAAACGGTTGGCCAAGTTTCCTAATTTGTTTTTATAATCAGACATTATTTTTTAGATTTATGTAAATACAAAAATACATATTTATGTAATTATACACTGATTGAATTAACAACTTCTTCTGCAAGGGCAGTTATTTCTTCTTTAGCCTTACTGTCTTCCCCATTCAATACCCCGCCAGTGATCGGCGACCGGGTGAAGCTTACCCTGTCGTGTATAACAGTAGCTAATAATGGCACCTCAAATGTTTTTAAAAGTTCCTGTACTTCGGCGGTTACTCCTGACCGGTGCTTAATCATATTTAATACAATGCCGGCTTTTAATTCCTGGTGCCTGGTTTGTGCTTCTCTTACCAGGGCTACTGTAGAGCGTATGGCCATTACGTCAAAAAAACCTGCCTTTGTGGGTATCAGTACATAGTCAGAAATAAGGAAAAGTTCCGGTAGTCGGTTTGAAAGATAAGGGGGCGTATCAATAATGATCAGCTGATGAGGCAAGTCCCGGATGGTCTCAAAATTATCTTCCTGTATAATGGAAAGCTCCGGCAAATCTTCTTTCAGGTCGGCAATGCTTCCCTGCAGGTCGGTATCTACCAAGGCAACGGTTAGCTGATCCTGAAAACAGATAGCCAGGTTAAGGGCAAGAGTACTTTTGCCTACCCCTCCTTTTTGATGCGCTATAGTAATGATTTTTCCCATATGCAAATATACATAATTTTGTAATTCATTAATTACATATTTATGCACTTATGTAATTACATATTTTATTGCTTCTAATACTAGAAATCCGTATTTTTTTACCTGCTATGGTGGACGTATTAACTAACGTTTTTATGCTGTAACAAATCCCGTGTCATCCCGAAAGCTGCACAATTGCGACTAATTTTGAACTTTTTTCAGCTATTAATAGGGGGTGGTCGAAGCTTATTTAAACAGGTATCCTATGGGTAATTACTTATCTATGGTGGACATATTTAACGAATTTCCCATCAATAGCTACCTATAATTGCGACCAATTCTGAACTTTATAAATGCCCGTTTAGCTGGTATATGAAAAACTGCGACCAATTCTGAACTTTTTGGCGGCCGCGCACCCTTTAAAAATTGTTTTTGATCTCCCTTTTTCAATTTTTTATTCAATTCACCTGCCATTATGGCACTTCACAGTCAACAAATATCTTAAAGGCCTTTTTTTTATTGCTTGATTAATCATTTGTCTATCATTTGATTAATTGTAGGGCTCCATAACTAATAGATAATCAAATTTTTACAAAGGCTTAAAGCGACCAATTCTGAACATTTTTGCGACCAATTCTGAACTTTCATGCGACCAATTCTGAACTTTGGTGCGACCAATTCCCAACTCCTGAAATTTGTCTGCGACCAATTCTGAACTTTTTCCGCTACTTTATCCAATCGTTTGATAAAAGAGACTGTAAGGCGTACGCCTTTTTATCTTTTACCGGTTGGGCTGATTTATAACTTTCCTCGATACGCTCCGAAACCTTTAATATCTTCATGATGATCACATCAGAGGATATGTCCTCATTGTCCAGGATGTGAGCGAGCTTCTGCAGATCGCTATCTTTAAAAGCAAAATGTACGCTTAACAGGTTCACAATGGATGCCCGCTGTTTGAGCATGGTTTCCTTAAATTCAGGCGTAATGATCTTGAAGTTTAAATAAAGCTCTTTTTGCCCTTCTGAATTTCTTTCCATCGTTTTAAAGCCGTCCACGTCGCAATTAAACCAACAGTCCGCTTTCTCAAATAGATCCGCCTGGGCTGGCATCAGTACTTTCTTTTTAAAATCGCTGTATTTGCTGTACGCATCCGGCTTGATGGCCAGCAGGTGCCTAAATTCTTTATAGGACATCCTGAACCCGCCCTTGCTCTTCCAGGAGGATATGAGTTGATAGATCCTGATCGTATAACTTGAATTGGCACTAAGGGCAACTTCAAGCATGTAGCGGGTATACTGTTCAGCTCCTTTTTTTCCCTTGGGGATTTGTATCAGGTATTCGGCGATGCTTCTTTCAATTTTTATGCTGATCACCGATTTATAATCGGCCTCGTCGGGGATTAAGGCAGTGATCAGGGATGTACTTATATGGTAGCCCTTTCCCTTATCGTCCTTTAACGGGATCTTGACGTTTATTTCGGAGATTTGGGAAATGGCCTCTTTTATTGGCGTATAAGCCCTCGGGTCTTTGGTAATATCCCTTAGGGACAGGTCGAATTTTATGGATTGTTCAAACTGGTTAAATAAGCTCAATTGCTTGAAATCCCCGCTGTTCATGTCCAATTTTACCGCTTCCTGCAAATTGAGCATAATAGCGGAAAACGCTTTGAGCTGCGTAAGGGAAAAGCCGTCAAAGATGGTAAACGTAACCCGGTTAGGCTGGATAACATAGGTCTGCAGTTCAGGCAGCACAACTACTTTCCTGGTCTTTGCAGTAAGTTTTGTTGTTTTTTTTACCGACACTAATGCTTTAGTTTCCTCCTTGGGCAGCTTCGGAATTTCCATCATTTCTTAATTAAAGTTGTTCATAATACCTTCAATCCCAAATATAGGGGTTTAGATTATTTATTGAATTACATATTTATGTAATTACAAATATACATAAACATACTTAATTGCAGCCAATGTTAATAACTTGCTTTTTTACATCTCCAAAAAGCTTAGGTAAAGACCACCAAAGAAAAATAAAGCGCCTGAAGCTCTTAGCTAACCATTTTAGGCTAACAGATCATTTTATGCTGCTATATTGCTAGAAGCTAAAGGCCAACTATGGTTAATTAATCTTCTAATAGTCGCAAGGTGGGCAAACAACACCAGTGGAACAATAAATGCTGGCAGCCAGCTGAAGGGGAAATTTAAGATGGTAACATTTGGCTGATCAAACCCAAATTGCTGAAATGGAGATGATGCGGAAAGCACGGCATTAACTACAATATTAAGCAGCAGCCCAAGGCAGATAAAGGTCCATACCAATAAGGAAGAGCCTTTCTTATCTTTTGATTGGCCTGTACCAGCTTTACGGCAAAAAGAGAAATCTTTGCTTCTGAGACAATTCTTATTGTGCCCGGTCATTATATCCTCCATTATTCCACCATTTAATGATAGGATCTGAATTTATTAATGCCAATTAATGTTGTTTTAAAAAGTTATTGAATTGATATCAATTATCTTAGGGGAAAATCATTTTGGGGTGATTCCCCTTTCTAACCTATTTAGAAAGCTTTGTAAATTATATGGCTCTAAAGATTGAATTCCCTTAGATTAGATGTAAATACCAAACAGCCAGCATAAAATTAGAAGCCATTTCTTATTCCAGTTAGCAGTCATATTGCAATCTTATGCTCAACATTGCTTAATTCAACAGCTTATGGTGCTTTAAGGCTTAAAATTTTTATTAGCTCGTCTAATCTGTCCAGATCAAAGGGTTTAGCAAGGTAAGCATCTGCACCGGCTTCTTCCGCAATGGCCTTAATGTCATAATGCGCACTAAAATATATAACAGGGATATGTCTTAGGTCGATCTGCTGTTTTATAGTTTTAACGGCAAAAACACCGCCATGCTCTGGTATATTATTGTCCATCATGATAATTTTAGGCTGGTAAGCCCTTATTTGAAAAACCGCGTCACGGCATTGACTAAAATTAATAACCTCCCAACCCTTTTCGCCCATTATAAGTTTCATAATGTCGATGATACTTTCGTCGTCATCAAAAATTAGTATCCGTTTCACCATTTCCATCTTAATTTTTAAAATAGATCTTAAATGTGCTTCCTTTATCTATTTCACTTTCAACTTCAATCTTACCGCCCGATGCGTTAATAATTTTCTTAACTAAAAAAAGTCCCACACCCTGGCCTTCAATATCATCATTAATCCGCTTATACATTTTAAACACAAAATCAAGCCTCTCTTTTTTAATTCCCATTCCGTTATCTTTTACCGTTAGGATTATGAATCCATCCGCTTTTTCTGTTGTTATTGAGATTTCAGGTGACCTGTCCGGAGAATGAAACTTTATAGCATTCGTCGTCAGGTTTAACAAGATGCTTCTTAAATTCTTTTTGGAGAACCGTACGTCCTTCACCTTGAAATCTGTGGTGATTTTCGCATCAGCGAGTTTAGTTCTTTCCGATATAGATTCTTCAATCTCTTTAAATATAACCTCAAAGCTTTCCAGGTTTGCTTCTTCCATTGTTTCAGCTTCCAGAGCACCTACTTTGCCCATTTCTTTAATAACTTCTTTAAAATTAGTTAAACTCGTATTCATCATTTCAGATAAAGTCGATAGGTCTGGATTGGAAAGATCTATTTTCCTGTTTAGTATACTCATCAACGATTCAATGTTTAAGAGTGGCGCGTTTAGGTCATGTGAAGCGCCATATACAAAGTTGTTCAGGTCGTCGTTTATTCTGCGGAGACTTTCATTTCTGATATTTAACTCTTTTAACAGTTTTTTCAATTCTGTTATGTCATAGAAGCTAACAATTGCACCATTTGCCTTTTTGCTATTCTTTTTAAGGTAAGGCATGGTCATTACCTGATAAACCTTACCATTTGTGGCTTCTGCTTCTCTAGTTATCGTATGTTCATTAAGTATAACATCCTTGATATCGCCAATTAATGTTTCAAATTTAATATTGGTCGTAATTTCACTTAAGGGGCGTCCAATATCATTTTCCCTTATATTGATATGCTTAACGGCTCCGGGTGAATACCTTCTAAGTAATAAATCCTTATCAACAAATAATTGCCCGTTGATATTGCTCCTAAAATAATTGTTTAAATCATCATTCAGATCGGTTAATTCGTCAATAGTGAGTTGGTGAGTTTTGTTAATGGTTTGAAGTTCTTCATTAACGGACTGTAATTCTTCGTTCGTACTTTGCATTTCTTCATTAGCAGACTGCATTTCCTCGTTAGCAGATTGCAGCTCTTCATTATACGACTGTGTGTTTTCATTTGAAGTCTCGATGCGCTCTTGCGCTACCGAAAGAAGTTGCTTTAATTCTGCATTCTCCTGTTCCAGGCTGATTACATGTTCGTTAGTTACCTCAATGATATCGCTGGTATTGATTATGTTATTTTCAGAGGCATTAGTTTTATTTTCCGTAAAATCAATGAACAATAATCTTTCAGATTTTTCACTATAAAAAGGACTGATATTGATCGTTATTGTTCTAACTTTTGATTTTTGTCCATTCCGCAGAGTCAATTTATTCAATATTATCTTTTCATTTAGCTTTAAAGCTTTATGGGCGGCCGCTTTAAAAACAATAGAAATACCTTCTGGCAACAAATCGTTCAGATCATGATTGAAGTTAATGTTCTTCAAATAAAGGCTGGTATCCCCAAACGATTGAATTACCGTTAAATTTTCATCAGTGCAAACGCCGACAAAACCTAAAGCCACAAGCACACCAGAGCTGATCTTGTCAGTAAGGGCGGATTTGGAAACTGGTGTTAGGATATTGTTACTAACTTCCAATCTTGTCGTTTTTATACCTTCTATTAAATGGGAAGAAAAGTTGTCAAACTTAACCGTGCGGCCAATCTTGTTACTTTTCAGTATATTCCATTTGACGTTGATTGTATCAAAATCATCTTTTATTATCGCGGCATTTTCACTTGGCCCCAAAAACAAATAGCCGCCTTGTTTAAGGCCGAAGTGCATTAGGGAAAACACTTTCTTTTGGAGTGTCGTATTTAGATAAATCAGTAAGTTTCGACAACTGATGAGGTCTATGTTGCAATAAGGCGGGTTTTTAACGAGGTCATGCTGTGCAAAAATTAGCATTTTCCTGATTTCGTGTTTCACTTTATAAGTATTGCCCTCCCTCGTGAAAAATTGTTTCAAACGGTCATCTGACACAGATTTTTCTATATCGTCAGGGTAAATGCCTTTAGATGCTGTGTCCAAAGCTGCCTTGTTGATATCCGTTGCAAAAATCTTTACTTCAATACTTTTGGGATGACGAATTAAATATTCTTGAACTAAAATTGCCATTGTATAGGCCTCTTCGCCTGTTGCACACCCCGCTACCCATATCTTTAAAACATCTGTCTCATTCTCAATAATGCCTGGTATAACTGTTTCTTCGATGATCTTAAATGCTTCAGCATCTCGGAAAAAGGCAGTTACGCTGATTAAAAAATCATTGGCCAGCAATTTTACTTCTGTGCTATTGTCCTTTAAAAAATCATAGTACTTGTTGACCTTGCTAAAATTATGCTCAACCATCCGCCTTTTAATCCTTCTGATAATGGTTGGTCGCTTATATTCTGAAAAATCAAGCGGTAAGTTGCCTTTGATCAAATCAAATATTTTTGCAAGCTCCGCTTCGCTGATATATTCTTGCTTATCGTCTGTAAGTAACTCCAGTGTTCCGTCTTTTACGTAATCCTCGATAATTTGAGGCATTGCCTCCGGAGACAGGATCATATCTGCACAATCCGTTGCAATTGCCGCCAACGGCATCCCATTGTACCCCGCGGTATTAGGGTCTTGGACAAGAGCGATGCCCCCTACCTTTTTTATCGCCTCGATACCTTTCGAACCATCGCTGCCCGTGCCGGACAATATGATCCCTATGGCTTTATTGCCGCGCTCCTTTGCAAGAGATGTGAAAAAATAATCAATGGTTAGGTATGGCCGGGGCTGATCTTTTTTATCTGACAATAACAGCCTGCCGTTCTCCACAACCATAAATTTAGAACTTGGAATAAGGTAAACCGTATTAGGCTTTATTGGGACGTTTTCAACCGCCTCTATAACTTTTAACTTGCTGTGTGGCGCAAGGATTTTAGCCATCTGGCTTTTAAAGTCAGATGAAAGGTGTTGTATGATAATATAAGACACCGCATCAAGCGGGGTATAATCAAAAAACGCGGAAATAGCTTCTAATCCTCCTGCCGATGCTCCAATAGCTATAATATACTGTTTATCACTGATTTTAGCCATAACCTGTAAATGAAAATATGATGGATCTTAATCAAATATAGTCTTAATAAGTTCTTAGCAATTAAGCTTGCCCAAATCAATTGCAATAAGGTGGTCAGTATGCTATTATTGTTCCCGTTTTTTAAGATCGGTTAAACCTTAATATCTTTTACAAATTTAATGTATCGGTAGCACGTGGCAATTGGTATCTGTAGCCTTTTAGATATTTCCAGAATTGAATATTTTCCAGTTTCATGAAGATCCAAAGCAGTCATTGCCAACTGAAGCTTTTCTGGCGATAAGCCTGAAGGGCGGCCTCCCTTTTTACCTCTAGCTCTTGCTGCAACGAGCCCCGCTTTAGTACGTTCCCGGATAATTTCCCTTTCAAACTCTGCTAATGAAGCAAAAATATTAAATGTAAATCTTCCTGTAGCTGTTGTAGTATCAATGTGATCATGTAGGCTAACGAAATTAACTCCTTTTTCATTGAACACAGCAACCAGATCTACCAGGTCACGAAGAGAACGTCCAAGACGATCCATTTTCCAAACGACTACCTGATCACCCTTACGAAGAGTCGCCAAAAGATTTTTTAGTTCGGGTCTGTCTGTATTCTTGCCTGAAATCTTTTCCTGGTATATTGTCGTGCATCCATAATCTGTCAGCGCATTGAATTGAAGATCTAAATTTTGGTCTGCAGTACTTACTCTTGCGTAGCCTATTTTCATGTTATTATTATTATCAAAAACTCATTATCAAAAATATAAAAATCATTTTGATTAATGGAATGGGTTTATGAGAATCGGCAAAAAGAGAAAAGATATTTTAAGGTTAATTAGGATGGCTTTAATTTGTTTGATAGCCTGCCTTTTTGATCCAAATAGATTATTAAAAAACGAGGGAATATTGGTAGACATACACTACGAATTCCTAATTTCTATCGAAGATCTTTAAATACTCGTTCAAAGGCGTAAGACCGACAGCCTTCCGACGTTTATCTACATTGATTGAGTCCTGGACAGGCAGGGGCTTTGCTGTTTTGGTAGTGGGATTGTACCGAACCTGAGTACCGTAAAGTTGCTTTTTATTTGTGCTGAGTAGAACTCGGTCTTGCAAATACGCGAAGTCTTTTCCAGACGCATTTTTTAATTTAACTTGTTTACTCATAAGTAGCAGAACCTGCTGCTGAAATTTAACGTCATCATCACAATGCTGAACAATCGTCCAAAATCGGTTGCTTCCGCTTTCACCAACTAAATCATAGCCTGGATATCCATATTTATTAATGATTGATTTCGCATCGATTATATTCAAGCTATCTGTTTTCCTCCAATTATAATCTATGGTGGCTTTATCGTAGGCGGAGGTTTTGCCGTTGTCAATATTTTCTGATTCTTTCCGCCATTTCTGATCTTTTATAGCCATTAACGTGATCTTTTTTTGAAGTTCAGTATTAATTCTTGGTTGTGAAAGCACAGGAAAACTAAGAAAGCATAAGGCTAAAAAAATTATAATCAACTTCATAGTGTTGTTTTTTAGTGGTAGTGATTGCCGGCTCCTATAAACTACAAATTTAGTTAATTAATTACTAGGTTTCGCTGATGTGCTAATATTAAATTTGGCAATACTAAAAAACGGTGAATTTTTGAATAAGACTAAAGACTTTCATTGAATGTTATTCGTCTCAAAAAACGAAGGTTTAATTCTAACGTCTTCAGACGTGGCATTAAGTGGTCCTTTAGCTATTTTAAGCATGTCATTTATATTAGTTAATGGTTATAAGGTAAAGTGGGGACTAAAATATAACTTAGAATTAATGGTGATTTCCCAGTCTTAAACTGGCTTTAAATGTATGTTTTTATCTAGAAAATAGGCAGAAGTAGTCATAGAAGGGACTAAAATATAACTTTTTATTACCATTTACTTTGCCAAGCTAAATACACTATTCTACACGGCAATATTGATAGAAAACTTTAATTCTGCATGGTAAGTCTACTTAATATTCATTGAAATATTGAAAGTGATATAGCGGCCCAATATTGTTGATGAATTAGTAATTGAAGAAATTTCGTTAATATTACGAGTTGAAAAAGCCTTGATATTTGCTAGATTCTTACCCTGGATACTGTATTTAAAATTGCCTTTGTCGGGGTTGTATTGAATTTCAGTATCAACGAGATTATACATTGCTTTATTCATATTATACAAATTATATAAGAGCACATTATAAAAGTTCTTGCTTATTTTGTAGTGGTAATCGAAAGTATATTTATAAGCATTATTCGAAGCTGCAAAATTATTCTCTCCAGTTGTTCTATTTAATAAAATTTCCACTCCTGCACCAAAATTAATCGGCCATTTAAAACCGGTGTTAAATTTAACATTTATTAAGTTAGTTAATGAATAATATTGTGGTGTAGCATTACCCAATTGCAGGTAATAATTTGATAAAGATAGTGAGTAAGTTGTAGTAAGATTGAGCGCAAGAGCAGGAAAAAATTTTTTTGAATTAATACTCGAAATAATATTTTTAAGGCCCTTGAAAGGCTGTTTGGTAGAGTAATTTAATGTGTTTTCAAACGAACTGGTGTAAAGGAATCCATATTTACTGTAGCTACCGATTAACGAGGCATTGATGTTAAAAAAGCTGTTCAAAAAGTCATTATATCCATAATTTAAGCTAACCGTATGAGTGTTAAAATTATAGAATCTACTCAGTCCACTATTGAAATTTCTAATATCCGTTAAAATGAAACTGGTATAATAATCTAATGGATTAGGAACATTATTCTTAAACTTATAGTTAAAGGATATATTTTGTACCTGGTCGGGTTTATACTGAATATTCAAATTAGGCTCTAAAAAAAAATACGAACTATCTCTACCCATACTTTTTAAGCTTTGTAAGCTCGCCCTTAAGAGGCCTATTATTTTGAAAGTTTCATCTTCAGTGGTAATTATATATTTTGAGCTTAAATAGGTCTGATTAAATATGAAAGTATTATCGTTTGTGAAATTGGGACTTAATGATAGCCCCTTTTTTTCATTATTCAAATCAGACTGCAGACCAAAATGTGTTAACTCATTTCCAATATTTATATGCAAGAAGTTTCGATTTATCTTTTTTAATCCTTCCAGTTCAAACTTAACATTTACCGTCTTATTATTCACCAGTTGGGTTAAAGATGTTTGTCCATCAAATAAGGGTTCCTTTGCATACAAAGAAGAAGAAACATTATATTCCTGGTTTACTTGATTCATATTAACCCGGCCAGTGGCAAGTAAAGCAGTATTTTTATCAACTTTATAAGTGTATTTTATTTGTCCTGAAAGGGTTTTGTCGCGGTCATTTTGCCGTTGAAAAACGCTATCACCCGTTGTATTGTTAAATACTGTGAATGCCTGACTATCGAAAGTTTCAGGTTCACTTCTAATTGTAAATTTAATATTTAAGTGACCATTATCTCTTACAAAATAATCTGTACCCATCTCTATGTTTAGCTTATTAAGCTTTAAAGCCCTATCATCATAAGTGTCAGTCTGTACTTCATTAGGCGGAAAGTAACGTTCTTTTACTTCGGTCAACCCAAATTGTTTATTCCAACCATAATATATAGAATAGTTTATTTTTAGCTTTTTGGATAATCTAGTTATTGCGGAAGTACTTCCTTGAAGATTTCTATTTGGTGTGTAAAGCATATTATCAAAAGGATTGTAAGTGTCCAGATTATGCTTTATTATCTGATTAGGGTTGAATAACTGGCGGTTATCATCGCTTAAACTTAATATATCACCTTCTAGATCATTATTTAAATTGCTGTATTTACCAAAACTAAAAGCCTTAGTGTTGTTCAACAAGCTTATCAGATTGGTAGAAACCATTGCTCTGTCATTAGTGCCGGCAGCTGCATCAATACTTCCTACAGTCTTAAGTGCCTTTTTATCCCGAAGCTTTAGATTTAATACTACATCGTCACTATTGATAATGCCTTTCAATAAGTTGTCCTCTATATAATGTTCCAGGGCTTGAACTTCTTCCACAAACTCAGGCTTGAGGTTTTTTGTAATGGTCTTATATTTTTCACCCGTTAAATCATCATTTTCCAATAGAACCTTACTTACTTTTCTCCCTTTAAAAAATAATGTTCCGTCTTTGACAACTTCAATGCCGGGCATTTTTTTTAAAACACTTTCCAAGCTTCGATCGTCAGGACTGGTAAATTGTTTTACGGCATATTTTGTGGTGTCATTATCAACTTGCACAGCAGAAGGTGCTTTAACATATAACTCGTCAAGTTGCTTACTATTCTCTGTGAGTACAAAATCTTTATTAAAAATGTTTTTTTCAAGTAATAAACTTCGCTCTATTTTGACCGTATCGTTTTTAAATCCAATATAAGAAGCGATAAGAATTAATTTTTCTGAATGCTCTAGCGAGCCACCAATTTCATAGCGTCCAATATCATCGGTTATCCCATAAAAAAGTAAATCGCCGTCAACGGCATTCTTTAATTGGATTGTTGCAGAAGGCAAACTGATGCTACCTGATCTAACGGTACCATTGATTTTAATGTTTTGAGCAAAAGATGTATTTAAGCAAATACTAATTATAAACGACAGAAAAGCAGCTTTTACATCCAAATTGAAAAGGCGTATAAACAAAATTTTAAAATTTTTCCATTTCAGCTGGAAGTGTTATCGATACAGTGCCATAACTGCCATCCTTTCCCGAAGTGGTAACTTTTGAAAGCTTAGCGAAGGCTTCAAGTTTCTTTTTGTAAAGAATCATATATTCTTTATACGTTATTGCCTTATCATTTGCATAAACGCTTGGAATGGCGACGGTTTTAGGGTCGAATTTTGCTTTTAAATCAATTCCAGTCAGTTGATAACTGAACATATTCTGATCATCCGCTACTTTGATAATTAAGCCAGGTAAGCCGCAAAATTTCCATGGGCCATTTTGCAATGCAATATCTTCAGTATACCAGGCAACATAATTTCGCCCTCTGAATTTAGTTGTAGCTTTAACGCAGTTGTAATTGGCGATCTTACTTTTTTCCTTGGTTATTTTCCACTTAAAATTAAGTAAAGTATCAGCTGTTAAGTAACCGGTTTTTCCAACTAATCCCCTAAAGTATAAGCTTTTTTTTGCAAAATTTTTGTAAATAAAATCCGTCTTTTTGTTCTTGAATACCAGATATCCTTTCGATTCATCATTGTCTTGATTCAAATCTTCAGCACGTTTATCTACGTTAAATTCAACAGAGCCTTTGTCCGTAAAAAAAACAACTTTGTCCATCTCACGTCTACCCATTTTTTCATCATTGCTAGTTAGCTTATAGGTAAGCTTACCTTTCATCTGAGCATATACACTAATATTTAGGAGACTGAAAAAAAATGCAATAAGCAGGGTATTAAATTTCATAGGATTATTTCTGTAAAATTACTGGTAGCTAAAGTATAAAAGAATCTTTTTATAATGACTGTTTGGTTTAAATAAAAAGTGCATTACCATATTTATAGTAATGCACTTCTGAAAAGAAAAAATACTTAAAAAGCTTGGTTGTATATATCTATAGCAGTACCTTTTGCAGCAGCCATCGCATTCGCGCATGTCGAGGCGGTAACTTCGGTAGCAATTAAGTATTCTTTGCCACCATCAAACACGGTTAAATAATAATGCGCAGTACATTGGCTGTTAGTTTTAGCAATTGTTCCGGCAAAAGTGGCAATATTCATCATTGCCAATGCACTAAGTAATAGTACTTTTTTCATAATAAGGGAGTTTTAAATTTAAATTGAATATGTTTGTTTTTGCTATTAAGGATTCCTGTAAATGATAATACTAATATAAAAACTATATTAATTCTTTTTCTTTCCCTTCCAGCTAAAACAACAAATCCGGGACAGAATGGTAAAAAATCAGGACACAAAGCTACAAATGCAGGATACAACTTAAGAAATCAATAAATAAGATTGGCGTATAGCTTATAAAATCTTGTGGATAGGTTAGTTTCCATCTAATGAACCGAATTTTAAATTACTAACTCCTCCTATTATTCCTTGAGAATGCTCAAACGTTAGCAAACTCACCATTCCAGGGTATCCCTAAATAATTTTTATCAAAAACAGCAAAACTTATTTGATTGGATAAACCAGAATGGAGCAATGCTCTACCAATTTTCGGTCAGAAGTTAGGTTCTCTAGGTAAGCAGTAGCTTAAAAAAGACTACTGGATCAATCGATGGGTTGCCGGTCTTGCCATAAAGTTCTTTTGTGTCTTTGTATAAAAAGCTAAGATCAAGCGTTTCGCGTAGTTTGCGGTACAGGTTTTCCTTTGGAACCCGGCTTGATAACTGGAAGCTGGTGAACAGCTTTTCGGTATAGTCCTTTCTGCCTTGCATGCCTTTAATTTACGAATTTCAGTAAACTTATGAAAGCAAAAAATGATATTTATTGGAGTTGTGCAACAGCCACGGTCGTTTTCTAAGAATAGAACTAGTGAATGTCCAACAGCAAAAAAAAGAAATACTGTCAAAAACACCAAGCTAGTCTAGTTCTGGTCTTTTTTGCTTTGGTTCAGGTTCTTTTCCTGTATTTCCTCTAATTTGACCAATAAAGCCACCTGTTCTTTTGGTAATTGGGCAGTAAGAGAGGGAAAAGAAGTCTTTACGATCTCTTCCAGTTTAGCGTATAATGGGCTGGCATACTCGGCCTGATCAAGAAGATTAATAAAATCCTCTAGGGAAACAAATATGCCTCCATCAGCATAAGGTTTTGTGTATTTTTTCATACTATGAGTTTTTTCCTGCTTCGCAGGCATGTAGTTTTTAGGGGAATGCTAATCCAAATATTGTCTTCACCGTAATTGCTTAAGCGTGGCGAAGCACGCAGGCGCCTTTTTAAGGGCGGTTTTTTCTTGTCGTTTATCATTTCATCTTTTTTGCTGTCCTTTCGGCAAATAAATGATAGAAATACTTTTAGCGAAGTATTTATAGATAAAAACCACAATGAAAAAACAAATTCAAAAACCGCAAAAAGAAAAAATTACAATTAAAGATGTACTAAACTGGGTTATGCCTATAGTTGCTGCTTTGCTTACTTTATTAAAAACATATTTAGAATAGTCTATTCATAATATTGAACGCTATCTCCTTAATCCCCTTTTTTGACTCTGTTCCTGCTCGTTTTTATTCGAAAACATTTCTTTTAATTGCAGCTGCCGTTTATACTCATATTCTCTGTTTTCAAATTTTGAAGTAAGGGTAAGGTCTCGGCTTCCCATTCCACGTACCTGAGGCTTGAATTCGGGCTTAACAGCATCCTTTTTCTCCCTCTGTAATTTATAATTCGCATTTTCCTTTTCTTTGCCGCGACCTGTTAATTTGTCCAATACCGTGATTTTTTTAGGCTCCTGCTGCATCAGCTCATGATATCGCTTTTCGCTGTCCTTAAACCACGCAAACTGCTCTTTTACATCTTTTATAGGTCGTTCAAAAGTGGCTTTTTTAATGCTTGTTTTCATTTGTCCATTTGAATAAATAAATCGGTCTGTTCCCTCTTTGAAACCATGCTTTTCCATAATGGCAGAAACTTTTACATCAATATTTCCTTTTTCCAATTCCTTTTTAATCTCCTCCATAGCACTTTCTACCCGAGGGTTATAATCCTTAATAAAGTCATGCTCTTTCTTTTCCTCCGGGGTGGGCTGTAATCCCTCTTTTTTTACCTCTGCTGAAGGGGTCTCAATGTCTAGAATTTCAAAATTTTCTTTGCTCGGGATATCTGCTTTGAAAATGTTCTTATCCTTTTGCTTTTCCATATCCTCCGCTAACACAGGTTTAGCGCGTTGTGGGGCGACATTTTTTAATTGTTCATTATTAGCATTGTTTTCCTCTAGCACCTTGCTTAAATCGCTCCATTTGTAGTTTATAGCAGACCCTTTTACAGAAATGTTGTCTTTTCTGAAGCTGATGCCGGATATCCCATTCTTATTCTCGGAAAATTGAATGTCAACACCTCTTTTTTCTAGTTCTGATTTCAATTTTTCAGGGCTATCGATCTCTTTTTTAGATAGCACTTTTTTCAACTGGTCGCGGATTTCGGTTTTCCGCTCCATAATCTTAGGGTTTTTGTCTCGTATTGGCTTATTCTCTTTTTGCTTTTTGTTTATCTGTTTTTCTTTTGCTGTAGCATATCTAAATCCATTTATTTGGCTTTGATCATACATAACTGTTCTCCCTTGTGTTGGCCTGAGCCCCTGCTCTTGCTCAACTTTATCGCAAGCAACCTGCAGGCGGTCTTTAATTCGGTGATCATTGAGCAGCTCCCCGTCCATTCCTACCCGGTTGGCTACGACATGGTAATGATCATGTGCTTTGTCTTTGTGTTGCACCACCACATACTGGTGGTTGTCCTTTTCAATTCCGATATCTTTCAAAATACTGTCAATGGCCTGCTCCGCTTGTGCCTTGCTTAATTTTTCATCCGGATGAAAATTAATCTGCACATGCAGCACTGGTTTTAAAGCAGTCTTCCGGTCATCGGCCACCTCCCGCATTTGCTTTCCCATTTCCTTGCTCGAGCCGTAAACCTGGTTCAGCTCGAGAACTTTTGCACGTGTCTCTTCAGGATACTTTTTAGCTTCCTGCAGGGCGTAGGATATCGCCTTGGAAAATCCGTTTCCGGTGTTAGCGTTTGCGGTAGGCATAGCGTATTTTTTCTATAAGTTCTCTCAAAGTACTGGTCACTTCTGACGGAATAATGCCGGTGGCGTTGGCATGCCTGGTGAGTTGGTTCAGGTTATTGGCAATTCCGTTCAGCGTCTTTTTTTCTTCCCCTTCGATCTTAATGATGCTGCCACTAAGCAGCATCTTCCGGGCATACTCGCTTACCGAAGTGCCTGCTTCGGTGGCCTTGTCCTGGATGATTTTTTTATCCGTTGGGGACACCCTAAGGATAATATTGGTTTCTTTTTCCATCTTCAAAAACTTGTTTTTGATTAAAGACCGTTGACAATAGCGAAGCGCTTTGTCCTGGGCTTTGAACCCAAAAAAGTAGCGCAGCGTTAAGCTTTTTTGCGAGGGATGGCGATGGATATAATGTAGTGAAACGAAATGTATATACATCTGCCCCCCCTCGCTTCTTTACGATCGCTAAGATATTTATTATAAAACCCCGTCCAAGGGTTTTATAATAAATATCTCCGGCTTTCTCAAAATCAGCCCAACAAGGGATGCATTTTGTAAAGCCGGGACCGAAATGAAAAGCCCAGGCATAGGGCTTTTTGTTGAAGGTCAACTGAAATAATATATACGGATATTTGTATATTCGTATATATGGAGATATTAATCGGTAAGCCTGATTTGGAATCAAATCAGGCGGCGTGTTTTAACTGCGGAAATGTACTGACAAGTAATGGCCAGTATGATATGGTGGTATGCTCATGTGGTGCCATGGCTGTAGATGGTGGAGACAATTTAAGGATTATAGAAATTAAGGAAAATCCCGCCCGCACTAGTGGCTTATCACCTTCGGCTGATGCTGCATTTACGATTAAATTTTAACCATTTTTGAAATACATAAATCCAGAATGTATCAAACAAAATTAGCATGATAATAGAAAGGAAAATGAAATTATATCATCCAGGTGAACTATTAAAAATAGAAATTTGGATCTTACAAGAGCATCCGAATTGTTAGGTGTTAGTCGATCAGCGTTATCCAATATATTGAATGGTAGAAGAGATATTACTCCTGATCTTGCCTTAACAATAGAATCTGTATTTGGTGGAACTACCTCGCTTTGGCTCCCTTTACAATCATCTTATGATACTCGTAATTATAGAGTAATCAATGTTCTCAGTTCCCTTGCCTGCCTGTCTGTTTATTGGTGTAGCATTTTAGTTCTTTCTATGGAATTTCAAAAATAACATGAACGAAGTTCATATCTATGCCATTAAGGTAAAGGATGAGCTTTATTTTTTCCCGTACACCTTCGTATCCATAGAGATTTAAAATAGTAAGCCAATCATCTATATCTCCTCTCTGCACAACTCGTTCAACAACAATTTGACTAGTTCTAAAATAATCAAAACTATCCTGATCTACCTCCCAGAGTAAGTGATTCTTTACTTTGGTATGTTTTTCTGGGTCGATGTCGGATAGATCAAAGTAGTTCATGGATAATTATATGATATGCTTAATTTAACCTTTTTATCGGTAATCATATATGCCATATTAATTTTTTGACAGATATTTATCGGTCTTTTGACCTACGTTTAAGAAAAAAAATTAATCGATTAACATCTTATGTAAGGCATCCTTTAAAAGCCCTATTTCACTTTTAGATAGTTTCCCTATTTTTGATCCGATACGAGCTCTGTCTATTACTTTAATTTGATCAGTAGCGATAGAGCCTTGCTTATTGGAAATAACGCAGGATATGCGCCAAGGATAGGTTTTAACGGTAGATGTAATGGGGATAATGATCAGGGTTCGCAGAAATTCATTCATTTCATCAGGGCTTACTACTACGCATGGCCTTGTTTTCGCCATTTCGCTTCCCTGAGTAGGGTCTAAAGAAATCCAAAAGACCTCATATTGCTTGATTTTTACCATGTCCATTCATCGTTTTCAAATTCATTTGGAAAATCGGTTAGAAGAAGATTATCATCGCCGGCAGCATTCATCATTTGTGCAGCCTCTGCCCACCCTTGGCGTGGTTCAGGTTTAATGACAATACTTCCATTACTAATTTCGAGCTCTACAGTAGATCTATTACTTAGCTTTAATTGCCTTAAAAGCATTGAGGGAAGTATGATTCCCTGGCTGTTGCCAATATTTATGATGTTTGTTTTCATGTTATAACTTTTTTTGAATAAAACGCTAATATAAGCATATATGTTATAACATCCGCCCGCAACCTCCTCTTTTTACTCTCCCTCCTTTTGTTTTTGTTTGAACGACCACTTCTTTTCTTTCTTTCCTTAAATGCTTTATAAAGCCTTCCACCAGAATCAGGTGGTAAATATCAGCGGTATATCCAATCTCATTGAGATATATGTGAAGGGTGTAAGGACTATTGGCTACTTTAAATTGCTATTATAAAGAAAAAAAGCTATATTTGTACCAAATTGGTACGCGTTAAATATTTAAGATTATGTTGGTAGTCAGTAGCAGAGAGTTTCGAGAAAAACAGGCAGAATATATGGACAGAGTAGATAATGGAGAGCAAGTTATCGTACAACGGGGCAAAAATAAGGCGTATTCCATTACCCCAGTAACAGAAGATGACCTTTATTTTACACCGGAAATGCTGGCCAGGATAGACTTATCCATTCAACAAGGTAAAGAAGGAAAAACAACCACAGTAAGAGGAAAAGAAGGACTAAAACAATTTTTAGGTTCTTTATGAGCTATGAGCTTGACTTTACTACAACCGCAATTGAGGACATTTTAATTCTTAAAAAGAGCGATAAACTTGCCTATAAAAAACTGGAAAAACTTCTCTTGGAATTAACCGAACATCCAAAAACGGAAACGGGAAAGCCTCAACTTAAAAAATATAATCTTTCCGGATTTTATTCAAGAAGGATTAGCCATAAACACCGTTTGATCTATCAGATCATAGAAGAAAAGGTAACTGTCCTGGTATTAACTGCACAAGGCCACTATGGGGACAAATAGATTTATGTAAATACATAAATCTAAATTTACATAAAAACCTATTATTTTAAGTTTACAAATCCCTTAGCTTTTTTACGCTCCCATCTTCCGGGCTTACGGATACCAGTTCTTTTTCACAGGTCTTGTACTCGCGTATAATCATACCATCCTCTAAACAGACTTCATTTCTATAGGAGATAGGTAAATTATTATCCCAAGCCTGTTTTCTTGCAGCCTCAGCGATTGGTTTAGCTTTGGCCTGTATTTCTTCCTCAGTCATTTCGAAGGCTTCATAATCCTGTGTGTAGGCGTTAATCGCCATGTTCATCAATGAAAACGACCAATTCTCAACTTTTATTTGATTGATTATACTGTCCGTTTACTTCTGACAGGTATTTATCCAAGGCTATAATGGCAATATCTTTTTGTGTAAGTTCTTTTTCTACTCCAAAGGATTTCATTCTTTTAAGTAGTTTTTTAGGTATCCAAACATTTAGCT
>NZ_BMDJ01000019.1 GCF_014635725.1 Pedobacter mendelii
TAAAACTATGGCTTTCAAAGCTAGATTAAATTTTTCGGGCAAGGAGTACGATGTACTCAATTGCGCCTATGCGTTAAACCGTGATGTAGATGCTAAAGGAAGACCTTCTTCCGGAGTTTACGGCGGCACCATCGACATTGAGATCGAATCAACTGAAGACACCTCAATTATCGAGGCGATGGTGAACAACCAGTACAAACCCATTACAGGAACACTTCTGATTAAGAAAACAGAAGAAGATGCCAAAATGAAAGAAGTTAATTTCGAAGACGGCTACATTGTTAAATATTCCGAAGGGATAAACATTGTTGGCAACCACCCGATGACGCTTAAATTTCAAATTTCGGCCAGAAAGCTTAAATTAGGAAATGCAGAGCACCTTAACGATTGGCCTAAAGCTTAAGTTTTGGTTCAAAGCATGCAACGCTTTAACTAAATCATAACACTTAGCGCTATGCGCCAATCACAATTATTCATCTTTCAACATTAAAAAAAATTATCATGGCATTTAAAACCCGATTAAATTTAGGCGCAAAAGAATTTGATGTACTTCAGTGCAGCTTTTCATTAAATAGAGATGTAGACGCTAAAGGCCGTCCATCATCTGGTGTTTACGGTGGTACAATCCACATCGAAATCGAATCAACAGAAGATACTTCGGTAATCGAATCGATGGTAAATAACCAATACAAACCTCTTTCCGGAACATTAGTATTTAAAAAAGGAGAAGAAGATGCAAAAATGAAAGAGCTCTCTTTCGAAGATGGTTACATCATTCAATATAACGAGGGTATTGCGGTAAACGACAATACACCAATGACATTAAGTTTTGTGGTATCTGCTCGTAAGCTAAAGCTCGGCAACGCAGAACACGAAAACGATTGGCCGAAGGCTTAATTCTTAATTGATTACATCTGTTGCATAATTTGGTGTAGCAAAAGTAAATCTTTACAGTCAAGGCTCATAAATATGAGCCTTGACTTTCGTTTGCCGTTTTAAAAATAGCCTATCCCAGCTTAAAAAGCTATGAAAAAGAAGAAAACGCTCAAAATAGCAAAACCATCACAACCCACCGATCTTGAATACATCAAGATGTTCGATGACTGTGTTATTGATTCAACCAAAACCGGGACACTCGATAAAACAATCGATGATCAGATTAATGCAAATAAAAGCCGTTACTTAGATATATCCAATACTGTAGCAGGTAAATCAGTTATAAAACCTTTTACCACTTTTTTTGGATTCAATACCCCACAACCTGCAAGTTCATTTGATTTAAGGCTTCCGGTTACGGATTCTCTTTTTGGCAATGTTCAAAAAAATCCGTTCCAAATAAATAATCCATTTGATAGTTTATTTACGAATTTTACTTTAGGTTCCGCTCAGATTCCATGGTATTTTATCGCCTGTGCACATTATCTCGAATGCAGTTTCAATTTTAAAAAACATCTTCATAATGGTGATCCTCTTACTGCCTATACCGTTAAAGTACCTGCAAATAGACCCAAAGTGGGCCATGGTCCACCGTTTACATTTGAGGAAAGTGCTGTAGATGCATTAAAACTAATGAAACTAGATCAGATCAGCAACTGGAATTTACCAACCGTATTGCGAAAACTTGAGGGTTACAATGGCTTTGGTTACTTTAAGTACCACAGCATCAACTCTCCTTATTTATGGAGTTTTTCCAACCAATATACAAAAGGAAAATATGTGTCGGACGGAAAGTTTGATGCAGAAGCAGTATCGAAACAGATGGGTGCTGCCGTTATTTTGAAAAGAATGGAAGAAAGAGCTTTAATTTATATACCTAGACATTAAGCATGAAAACGTCCCATATCATATTTAGTTTAGCGATTTTGCATGTACTCATCAGCTGTACACCAGAATCGGGAAATGGACAGAAAACGATTGAGATTAAGAAGGACAATAAAGCAAGTCTGGCAACAGCTAACGCTATTACCATTAACGATGAGCAGGAATTTAGGAAATTGTTTAAAATACTTACTGAATCATTAAAAAGAAAAAATCTCAGTAATATAGAAACGCTGATGAACTTTCCTTTTTATACAAGCCATGCCGAGGCGAGTAATAATTTAGGCGCCGCAACTGATCCGATAGGTGGCAATGAATTTCAAAAATATAAAACAACTATCTTCAATGCAGATGTGATGAGGCTCCTACCCTCCTGCAAAGAGGAAAATCTTTCTGAAATAGACTCAAAAACAGATGAATTATATTATAAATCACTTAAAAAATTAACCGACCCTGGCAGTAAAATGTACGAGGCTTATATGCAATATCCAGAAAAGGATACTCAAGCAGAGAGTTATTTTGGCTTCATTTTCGGGAAAGTAAACGGCAAGTTTAAAGCACTTGCTACTTATGCCAAATGGCCTGTTAAATAATACGACTATGGAAAAGAAACTAATCAGCGATATTAATATAGAAGGTAAGGCCATAACCCATTTTGCCTCCTTTAGCCTGCAACAACAATTTAATGACCATCATTATTTTGAGCTACGCTTTAATCACGATCAGATGGGTGCTCCAGGTTTGATAAGTTTGGACGATAGCCGTGATTTTGTTGGCAAAACATTAACCGCATCTTTTGGTCATTCGGCAGAAGGTATGCAGAATTTTGCAGGGTTGGTATCTAAAGTTGAGTTGTCGCAAAGCCATGGTTATCATGGTATTTTAATTGTAAGTGGTTATAGTCCTACGATTTTAATCGACCGTGGGCCAGACTTAGGTTCCTATCTAGATAAAGATTTGAATGAGATTGTAAAATTGGCTACAAAAGATACACCAGCTAACGATTTAAAGGTTATTGCCAATGCTTCCAGAAACTCTTCGATTGATTATGTTATTCAATATAGAGAAAGTGATTTTGCGTTTCTTAACCGGCTTTCGGCCGAATACCACGAATGGTTTTTTTATGATGGTAAGCAACTCAACTTTGGAAAACCTGATAAACAGACCGAGATTTCACTCTTTTACGGGCGTGATGTTCAGGAAATGCAATATGCAATGGAAATTGCACCAATAAAAAACAGACGTTTTTCTTATAACCCGAAGCAAGATGAGCTTTTGCAAAGCGAAAGCAAAGGAAGTGTTGATGGTACGCCTGATTTATCACATGCGATTAAAGCTTCAAACAGCACATATAGTAAAGTATTTAATCAGCCTGCTCTTATTCGTGTAGATAATGGCAATGATATTAAAAACCTGGTAGAAAATGAGGAAAAGGCCAATGTTAGCGAGCTTTTAAAGGTTACAGCAAGAGGAGATAATGCCGAGTTAGCCATTGGCAATATTGCTGAAATTACGATGAGCCTTAGAAAAGAACTTTCCTTTGCATCTGAAAGTTTGGGCAAATTTCTCATTACAGGAATTAAGCACCACATTGATGAAAATGGTAAATATCATAATACTTTCGAAGGAAAAATATCAACCACAGAACGTTTATTGGTTAAAAATTTCGTAAAGCCACAACCAGATATGCAACTGGCAGATGTGATTGACAATAACGATCCGCAAGGTCAGGGACGCATTAAGGTAAAATTTAAATGGGAGTGTTTAACAAACGATGTAACAGAATGGCTGCGTGTGGTTACGCCAAGTGCTGGCATAGGTGATAGAGGTAACAATAGAGGTTATTTCGCAATACCTGAAATTGATGATCAGGTAATGATTGGATTTGAAGAAGGAAACATTGCCAGGCCGGTAGTAATGGGTAGCGTTTACCACAGCTCCAGTGTGGATAGTAGCCCTTTAATTAAAAACCACCTGAAAAGTATTATTACCAGAAGTGGGCATTTGGTCGAGTTTGATGATGATCCGAATACGCAGGGGATTAAAATTACGGATATACACCAGAACATTATACATATTGATACCAAAGGCAATAACATTACCATTACAGCACTCGAAAATATGAGCTTAAACTGTAAAAATATGCAGATTAATGTTCAAGAAAATATGGATGTGCAGGTTGGGCAAAATCAATCAATTGGCGTTGGAGCGAATCTAAGTACGCAGGTTGGTGCAAATCAACAGGTAAGCGTCGTTAAAAACTATACATTAAATGCCTCCAACATTACCGAAATAGCAGTGGATGCTTTTAGCAGTGAGGCCACTAATATAACCAAAACAGCTGCAGGCGCATTAAATATAAACAGCTTAGAAGGCAGCATAACCAGCCATGCGGCTAAAACTATTCACAATAACAGCGGCGAAAAAAGTAATCTGTTTTAGCTATGGGTAACGGCAATATTATCAAGATTGCAAATGGCAACATGCAGGATGTTGCAAAACAGGCACACACCTCTTTTGCTAAAACTATCGATGCCAATGCTGCAAAAAATGTAAATGAAACATCTACCAACGGTGTAGTTTTCGGCGAGCCGGAAAAAATGAATTATACCACTATAGAGGGTGTAGATATAATTGCCGGAGTTTTTTTTGATGGTACCCTTAACAACCGCACTAATACTGAAACACGGACTAAACCCGGCACTAATGATAGCTATGGAAATGGTTATACCAATGTTGCCCGCCTATCATATCAATATAAGGAAGATGCTAAAACAGTTTATGTTTACACCGAAGGTATAGGTACTGAAAATGGAAAATCAGATTCGACGATGGGTTATGCTTATGGTTCAGGCCCGACGGGTGTAATCGCTAAAGTACTTCAGGGATGCAAATACCTTGCAGATAAGATAAAACCTAAAGTAACTAAAGGCGTAATTAATACTTTAACACTTGATGTTTTTGGATTTAGCAGAGGTTCAGCCGCTGCCCGAAATTTTGTTTATGAAGTTAGCAAAGGTGCATATCTTTCTAAAAGTGGAAACAGGAGCCGTAGTATACGTCTAGATGCTCACGGGCAATCTGTTAATGTTGATGACTTACCCGCACATGGTGAACTTGGTAAACTTTTAGGAAAAATTAAGATTAAACGCCTGGTTATTCGTTTTGTAGGCTTGTATGATACGGTTTCATCTTATAATGAAGGGTTTTCAACTTCTCCGAATTTTGCAAATGATGTAGAAGAATTACAGCTAAACCAGCTTCATAGGGCGCAGCGTGTTATCCATTTCACTGCAGATGATGAACACCGTGAAAATTTCTCATTAACCAGAATTCAGAGTGCCGGTGCAAATGGTCTTGAAAAAGACTTGCCGGGCGTACACTCTGATGTTGGTGGAAGCTATGAAAATGGTGAAGAATATATCGATGAATTGTTAAATGGCGGTACAGCTGCCTTGAATACGGAAAAACAAAGGTTAATAGATCATGGCTGGTATTTGGAAAATCAGCTTACCGTTCACAATTTTAAAGGAAAATTATCAGGCAGGCGCCAACTGAGGATGGAATACAGCTATATTCCGCTGCACTTTATGGCCGAGTTTGCCCTAAAACTCGATAAGGGATTTCCATTTTTACAGTCGAGAATTGAAAATACATATAAAGTTCCAACAGATACTAAATACCTGTTGGGCTATATCAAAGCCAGATTAAGAAAGTATGTTTTTGATAACGGAGAAAAATTGGTATACAGAGATGTTCATCGATTAAAAAGAGCGCTTGATGCTGGAAAGATTAATTTGGCAACACACAACCAACTGGCTTCGGAGCAAAGAAACCTATATATTTTACGCAATAAGTACCTGCATTGGTCTGCCAATTTTGACTGGGTAGGAATGGATCCAAATATGGAAAATAATCAGCGTGTTAGAAGAATTTATAATGGATAAGCTAAAACTAATATGTATACAAATAATTGTTCTTGTTCAATTTTCAGCATGCCAAAAAATGAATGATAAAACTTACAATTGGGTTCCGGCAATAAGTGCCCCGGAAATTTATCCTGTTAAGATATTAAAGGGGCAATTCGTTAGCAATAATGGTTACTGCCCTAATTTACCTGTTAGCGCTTTTGTAAATATGGGCTGGGGTGAAAGTGGTGGTGTAATGGCAGTTGGCCCTGAATTAAAGCCAATTCCTGATTCATTAAACGTAATCTGGCTTTCTTATGCCGAAAACAAATACTATAGCGGAAGTTTCGCTTTACCAAAAGAAAAAATTACCAGGTTATTTGAAGACGGATATATCGACCATGAAGAAAACAATAAAGTAACCTACTACTATCTTACACTAGCCTTTACGCCAAAAGGGGGGATTACTTTGTGGGCTGTAGGTGCTAAGCAACAAATACAGATTGCTACATTTAATGCCACGGAGACAAAAGTAAATCCTGATCAGTTAAAAGATGAGGAACGGATTTATCTGGACCCGGCTTTTGTGCAGGAATCATACATCGAATCGATTCCGGATTCTTTAAGAACAAAGGCTAAAAACGAAGGTTATTCACCATTGTATTGGGAAAGGGCACTAAAGCGTTATAAATGGAATTTTGGAGATAAAGCAGCAATGCTGTATGAGTTAAATGCCAGCTACGTTAATGCGGAGCGGGAGCACCTTTTTGGCGAAGACCTAAAAAATAATCAGATCAAAGAAAGGGCGCTACCTCAAACGATTTATCTCTACTGGTTAGATGAGAAAAAACAAATGATGATTTCGGAGATTCAATTCGACCCGGAAGAGACAAGACAGGTTTTTACAGGTCTAACACCTGAACAAAGCGGAACATTAGCTTTTGAAATAGAGCGCTCCAAATATAAAATTAAACCCTTTTTACAAATAGGAAAACGAGCTATTCCATTTCAGAAGGTTAAGATTAAAACAGAAATTAGTTCAAACTAAACGTGAAAATTGAATCTAATCATTTTATAAATTAACGGATTTACCAGAGTGCTAATCCACAGAAATAAACTAAATGGAAACATTTAATAATACAGCAATAGTAGCGGTACCAACATCACTAAACCTGAAGCTAAATCCACCATTTTTTAGTCGCAGCTATGGCGTATTGTTAACTTTTTCTGCTAAACCAGAAGATATTTCCATCAAATATGAAACACAAATCAGCTACTTAAAAACCATTGAGGACAATAAAAGGCTTTTCAAAATAGATAGAATCAGTGAAGTTTACATCAATGATTTGCCACCTGGGCGTACTGCAGATCAGCTGGCTTATGAAACCGGGAAGGTTTTTTATCCTTTAATAGTAGAAGTAGCATTTGATGGCTCCTATATAGGGATAAACAATCATCAGGAAATTAAACAGCGATGGATACTGGTGAAACAAAATGTGCTTTCCTATTTCTCAGGTGATGAGGTTAACGAATACCTTTCACAAACAGAAAATACCATTTACGATGAATTTGCTTTAGATATTTGCTTCCAAACCGATTTTTTCATTAATACTTTCTTCTCTCCTATTTATCAGAATTATGGAGAAAGCAGAACATTAATTAGGAACAGTTTTTTAAGTTTAGTTGCACAAATGCCACCCATTGAAATGGAAATTAATACACAACTGGCTGCCGAGACTAATCATTATGGTGCAATGGAAATTGAGCAAAATGGAAAAGAAATAGTTAATGACGAAAATCTATCTTTTAATGCCATTTACAGTGCAAATTTCGTGCTCGATATAAAAACCCGGTCGATTGAATCACTTTTAGCAAACTATCAATGGCAAGATGGAGAAAAACACGAAGTAGATATTAAAGTATTCCGAATTGATGAAGGGCAGATACATCAGCAACAAAATATAGATGGAGCTGACAATCTGATATTTCTGGACCCGGTTTATAATGAAGGAAAGAAAGGATTTTTCAAAAATTTATTTAAGAAATAACACAAAATGATAAACCCATCTACCTAAATATTATGGAAAAACATTTGGTCGTTCATGGCGCAACATGTTTGTGCAATTTTGGTTCTGCGCCTGATAACTTGGTTGTGCTTACACATAAAAAGGAATATGCCAATGATAAAGATGGGGCAAAAAAATTAATTGCCAGCACAAAGGATATTGGATCAACACTTCAAAAAAATTGCTTTGGGTCTTGTGCAAAGCAAAACAATAAACCATGTACGGCTATTATAACAGAATGGAGTGCATTTTACAATAAAGTTACTTTAACACATGGCGGCAATATTCTGCTGGAAGATAGTAAAGCAACCTGCCCCATTGGAGGAAAAGATTGTATAAAAATTTTAAAGCACGGCCAACAGGCAGATGTTAGTGCACAAAACATGAAAAAAGCAGATCCAAATGTTCAGCAAGCATTAAATCCTGCAGGAAATGGCCAATCTGGGCAAACAGGTGATGGTGTTTTAGAAACTATAGGCAATTAAAATGGTTAGAGGCGTTAAAAAAATTAAATGTGTAGGGGGGCTTGTTTATAAAGAAAAAAGCAACCCAAATTCTTTATGGGTAATAAAGCCTGACCAATATGTTTATTTCGCTGTTTCAGAATGGCATCCTGCTACAACTGCTGCGGATAAATCGAAGGATATTACCTGGATAAGGCAATCTGCCGATAGAAAAACTATAATTAAGCAAATGCTTGTGCCGGCAAATCAGAAATATGGTTTGATGATTCCGAGAAAATTATGTGGCAATTTTAGTTATTATGTAGAAGCCAGTTTATCAGGTAATCGAGATAAGGCAAATACAGGCTTATTCGTACGCGGTTTTTGTCCGCCATTAATTCTGAGTTCAAAATGGAGTACTCAATCTGGCGGAAGTAATATTAAAAATCAAGCTGGGATTATTAAATATGGGCATGTTGTTCATCTTAATTTACAAACAGAAGGTTTAAATAACAATGTTTTAACCATAGAAGTTTATAACCGTATCGGACTAAACAGAGCTGATAATTTGGTTGGTATATATACTGGGGCTAAAGTAATAGATGGCGAAATTGATCTGAAAATTGGAAATACCTTTGCCTGGATAGCAAAGATTAAAAATATTAGTAACGATGAGGATTTCTACATCAAGGTTAAAGATCCGGCGACCAACAAATATGTTTTAGATGGCCTCAATCAGGACTTGCATGCCGTTTATCTTAAAATTAGAAATGAGGTGGCTACTACTGCAATTGAGCCAACCAGAAACAATAAGGTAGCCAAAGTTGGGCAGGCTCAAACTAATGCTGTAAAGTATGATCCTTGTAAATTTAATAAGATTGAGATTAGCGAGATCATAAAGGAAAATGGTTTAGCTAAACCTCAAACTACTGTCCTTTTTAATGAGGGTACAAGTGGAAATGGAAGTCAGGCTTTTAGTGTGGTTGCTCCAGACCAGTTTACAGGTAAAGAGCTAATATTGGTTGTTGAAGGTTTTGATACCCAAAAGTGTCAAACAAAAAAACATATTTCTAAAGAGGTTATTTTTAGAGAGGTTGGTGTTCAGGTTGGAAACGATGATAAGCGGATTCTTACGAAAGGTCAATCAACAATAAAACAGAAAGTTTACTCAAACATAACCAGGGCAAATGCCATAACTTACATCTGGGCAAAAGCAACCACACCTAATCAATTCTGGTACTACATTAATAGTTGCAGGTATTATAGCGAACCTACAATGCCTACCGTTATCATAAAAGCCTATCCAGATGTAAAATGGGAATTAGCCGTAGAGTTTCAAGTTGGTGTTTCTAATTATAAAGCGGCCAATATGCCTGCTGGAAATGTCTATGCTCGTCATCAAGACATGGCCAGGCAACAGGGCTATAAACGCTGGTTAATGAACCAACAAAGCAAAGTTCCAATTAATATTGGCCTTGGATTAAGCGCAGAATGGAATGAAGGCAATACTAAGGTCTCTTACACGCAACAGTTGGAAGGTAAAATTGGAAGGTTTGTCGAAATCATATCAAAATCTATTGATACATTACAAGAAGCTGTAAATTTTGCACAAAGTGCTGCAAAAGCTACATCAATACCCATAGGGTTCGACATTCGGTATCCTAAATTAACAATTGCAGCATCGTGGTCTCTGGATCCTACTTCTGCCAATCAACCCATAGCTGTTGTTGGAGTGCTTAATGTAGCTGCTAATCCGTTGATTGGAGGTAGTGGAATAATTGACATTCTTGGCTGTGCAATTGCTGCTGCTTCTTACGGTACCACCGGAAATCCGGCAGCAGCCAGACTAATTGAAAAATTTAGAGGTGGACTAGAAAAATTAGGTGCTTCAGTAGTTTTTACAGCAACCTTTTATGGTGAATTATTGATTTCTTTTGATGCACTGAAAATACATAGTATAAAAGGTATTGGAATGGCTGATAAAGCAACAATTGGTGGAAAAATGGGTGTAACAATTGAGCTAAGCATAAGTGTTGAAATAGGACGCATAAAAGGCACCAAGACTAAACCACTTATTACCTTCAAGGCAGCAGGAAAAGCAGATGCCTACTTTGGTGGAGAATTTCTCTTTAATTCAGATTCACAAGGCTTATTTGCACAGCCGGTTATTAAATTCTCAGGTGTTGTTCTTTCTTTAGAAGTAGAGGGTGAAGCAGGTTGGTGGAAAAGCAGCTTCAAAATTGAAGAGAAAGTTATAAATGAACAAACTCACTATTTTGAAAAAAAATACCTTAATTAGAAAATTCTATGAACAAATTTGAAAATCCCTTATACTCTATATATCCAAGATTATATTGTTCAGGAACAATATTGGTAAATGATGTTCCTATGGTAGATTGGTATGGAGATGATACCAAAGATGGAGGCTATGGTGGCGACACAGTCATAAATACAGCAATATTACAAAGTGGTAAATATAAGGTTGTAGGAAAAATGTTGCCTAGAAAAGGAAAAAGTGTTATAGACCAAGATGATACATTATCCATAGACTTTTATTGTGCCGATGCCAATAACTGGAAACAATCCAGATTTATAACACATCCAAAAATTGAGTCTCCCTGGGATGGTCTGAGTGAAAACATTAAATATCCATCTTTTGAAATACAAACAGAAATAGAAGTTAAAGTACCTTTTATATTAGATGGATGGCAAAATTCTCTAAACCTTAAAGATATTCCTGCAGATATGCTTTTTAAAGAAGTGCTCAATTATTATCAACAATTAAGATTGGTACTAAAAGAGCACAATGCTGCCAGGTTTCTAGAAATGTCTAAAGAGAAAATGAAGCTTCAGGAGCAGGCATTATATTTTAGCGAAAGCAGGAAAAAAAGCTTTTTGGACGGAATGGCACAACTATTTTCTCAACATTTAGAGGTAGAAGAACTTAAGGCAGAAGACTTGAAGATCGAAATACTTGGATACGGAAAGCTTGTTAGGTTAATAAGAAAAAATGGTATGCAGGCATTACAGTTTAAAAGTCCGGCTATTGAAAAGCAGAGTAATATTGAGTTGGAGATTAAATTACACAAAAGGTCTAGTGAAAAAGGATTTTCAATAATTTAAGTGGGGATTTATGACGATCTTTGGATATATAGTAATTTTTTGTGCCTTAGTTTCGATTTACCTTGGGTATTATATTGTGTCAAAAATCTTAAGTCGTAAAACAAATTACAAGGGTCTTAAAAGCCAATTTGAAAAAGTGGTTTTTATAATTTTAATCTCCGCCATTATTTTTGTACTTAACTTTTTCAGTGTTATTTTCTCTTATACACACTATTGGGATAAAATGGTGCAAACCCTAACTGGTGATGTATACAGCGCTACCGTAATAGGCTACAAACAAGAAATAATAAGATCTAAAAGTTTTGCCTCATCAAATACCTATAGCGATAAAATCATTTTTTTTCCAAAGGTTGAATATTTAACCCTGGAGGGTATAAAATTGATTAAAACAGTAAATGCCACGAGTAATCATCCGCCTAAGATTGGGCAAAAAGTTAAAATCACCCACCGAAAGGATTCCCTAAATGCCAATGCAATTGAGCTGGATTGGATTGTTCTTTTAGGAGGTACTTTATTTTCAGGAGTAGCCATGTTTTTTCTTTATTTGTTATCATCTTACATTGGAAACTTTGCTTTTAGAAAAAGAATACGCAATGCACTTTATCTCGGAGCAATACTTGCAGCAATTAACTTATGTTGTATAATCATCATATTTCTTAGGCAATGAAAAGAAGTGAGTTTATCAGATTGACTGCTAAAGCTGCATTAGGCTTGGCGCTTACGAATTCTCTTATGGCCAGTTGTGTATCTAAAGGAGCTAATATCAGTGACCTCATAGGAAAAAATGCCGCCGTTTTAAGTGGTTTTGCCCTTGAGTATGATGGCGTTTTATCTTGCTATTCTACAGCGAAATTTAAGTCAGATATTGATGGAGAGAAGGCATTAATTTTTTGCTTGAACAACAAAATTGTAGGGTTTAGTATTAAACTTAAGACTTCAAGTTTAACCAAAAAATTAAAAGAAAAAAATGGAGACACCATATTTTCCAATCCATTCGGCAGCAAAATTTATTGGAAAGAAAAAAAAGTTCTGAAAAGCCTGTGCCTACCGAAAGATTATGGTAACATCAAAAGCTATGTATTTTATAGTGAATTTGCTGAGGAAGCGGCAACTATTGTTTTCTAGTTGTTGTTTGACCTAATGCCCAGAAAAATGTCTATAATATCATTTTAATCAAAAAAATAAGTCAATATGAAAATATTTCAATGATTAATAAAAAATATATAATTGTCTTTCTGTTTAATCTTTTTCTAAGCGTATTATATTTCAAGCAATTATTTTATCTGGGAATTGAAGTTAAATTTCTAGATGTAAAAGGTATATTGGTTACGCCATTTGCAATTTTTTATAATTTATTAAGCATTATTTTTTTATTGGTAATATTTGATAATAAAAAACATAATAGTTCAAATAAATCGGCACCAGAAAAAGCTGGATTTTTACTTTTTTTAACTGTATTGGTTGGATTCTTAATAATACCCATAACATTTTTAACTATTGAAGGCGGTAGAAAGATAGCTTCACCATTATTATTGGCTTTCCTGGAACCCATAAAAGGAAAATTTCTTTTTAAGCAGAGTATAAAACTGGTGTTTATCAAGAATCTAATTTTATTTGTATTCAGCTTTGTATTATTTTTCCTTGCTGATTTATTACCACAATCTAGTGTTTTAAGTAAAAATAATTGGCCTTTATATTTTGGAGGATTATATTTTCTTGGATTAGCACTTTTGGACTATTTTTTTTGCAATAGACAATTGAAAGAAATTACTAAAAATAGACGAAAAAATTATACTGATTAACTTACTTGTTGAAAAAGAATACCTTAATTAGAAAATTCTATGAACAAATTTGAAAATCCCTTATACTCTATATATCCAAGATTATATTGTTCAGGAACAATATTGGTAAATGATGTTCCTATGGTAAATTGGTATGGAGATGATACCAAAGATGGAGGCTATGGTGGCGACACAGTCACAAATACAGCAATATTACAAAGTCGTAAATATAAGGTTGTAGGAAAAATGTTGCCTAGAAGTGGAGAAAAAGCACTTACTGCCGAAAACGCCTATTTATCACTTGATTTTTTAGTGTGTGAAGCAAAATCTTGTAAAAATTCAAGAATACAATTCCATCCAAAAATAGAATCACCATGGGATGGATTAAGTGAAAATATAAACTACCCTAGTTTTGAAATACAAACAGAGATTAATGTAGAACTTCCTTTTGAGTTAAATGGTTGGCAAAACTCAGTTGACCTCTTAAGAATAGATAAAGATCAACTATTTAAAAAAGTAATTGCAACTTACAGACAGATTTATGCTATCATAGCTGAACACAACGCAATCAAATTTTTAGAAATATCTAAAGATAAGGAGGAACTACAGGAAAAGGCCTTTTTTATGGATGAACAAAGAAAACAAGAAGTTCGACAAAGTATTGCTCATTTGTTTGGTGAAAAACTTCAGTTGAAACCTTTTGTCGAAACAGAAATGAAAATGGAAATATTTGGATATGGAAAGCTTGTGCGTTTAATTAAAGCCGATGGTACTTCGCCATTCCAATTCATTCCTAAAAATGAAGAAGAACAAGGCCCAATTGAATTAGATGTAAAATTACACATCAAAAAAAAGGGTAATATACTAACCATTATTTAAGATGTTTTTGTTCAAATTAACTGCTTTTGGCTGGTTATTCATAATTGTACTAATTTTTACCCTAGTTACATCTTATAAACTGGCAAGTTTATGGTTCGGAAAAAAGGAGCGCTGGTTTTTTTCCGGATTTATTTTCCTGGTATTAGGTTGTATTAATTTACTTTTCGTTGTTTTTGCAATTGGTGTTGCCGGAATGAATTATAAGATTTTAAAAGGAACACCTTACACAGGATTAATCATAGATGCAAAAGCCTATATAGATGGAACATCTTCGAAAACCAGAAAGACATATTACCGGCCAATTGTGCGTATTAAAGATAATAAAGGCAAAATAATTGATGTTGAAACCGATATAAGCAGTTCTAGCCCGCCAAAAATAGGTTCTCAATTGGATATTGTATATTCGCCCAACCAAGTAGGACAGAACAACGATACAAAAGGTTGGTTATTTAAGCTGGTAGGTTCGGTATTTGTAATTATATGTGGGCTATTATCTTATAAGGCTACAAAATATGCTTTCACAGCAAAACCCAATTATTCTCTTACTAAGTATGTCAATTAATGAAAAGGAAAGATTTTCTTATAAATGGTGGTATTTTAGGCTTTACAGTACTACTTATTCCACAAATCCTATCTTGTAAAAATAAACTTCACTTGGAAGTTCTTATTGGTCAAGGTACAGACATACTGAAAGAATTCGAAAAAACAGGTGATGAAAGCCTATCCTTATCTTTTGCCTGAAAATGCTTTCGATGTTAAAGACATTAAAGCAAATGAGGCCTAAGTGATTGCAGAAAATGGAGTAATTATTGGTTTTAGAAAGAGATATAATCAAATAGATGATTTTTTTACAAATAAAGCAACAACTTGAAAAGAGTTTAGGTAAAGCCGACAATGGCTACCAAAATGAATTCGGAATGGCTCAAGTATGGATCAAGAATGGCCTAAAACATGAATTAAGTAAAACTTTTAAAACAGATTTGGTAAAAGCCTATATGTTTTATAGTATAAGTAAAACAAAAAATCAGTTGCTTTACTTTTAGTACTTCAATCAATATCTTACTGCGTTCAAATTTTATGTCATGCACAAAAAACTAATCATTAATATTTTATTTAATAAATATTAAGTTTTCTGTATTTCAAACAATTATTTTATCCGGGAATTGAAGTTAAATTTCTAGATGTTAAAGGTATATTGGTTACGCCATTTGCAATTTTTTATAATTTATTAAGCATTATTTTTTTATTGGTAATATTTGATAATAAAAAACATAATAGTTCAAATAAATCGGCACCAGAAAAAGCTGGATTTTTACTTTTTTTAACTGTATTGGTTGGATTCTTAATAATACCCATAACATTTTTAACTATTGAAGGCGGCAGAAAGATAGCTTCACCTATTATTGGCTTTTCTTGAGCCCATAAAAGGAAAACTTCTTTTTCAGCAGAGTATAAAACAAGTATTTATTAAAAATTTATATTTATTTATATTCAGCTGCATGCTATTTTTCATTGCAGATTTATTGCCAAAATTCAATGATTTAAATAACTGGCCTTTATATTTTGGAGGATTATATTTTTTGGGTCTGGCGTACTTTGATTATTATTTTACAACCAAGTTATTTAAAATCAGAAACCGGCAACAAACGCCAACTGATTAAATCGCTTATCTGTTATTTTCGTTTGAATCCTGTTTCAAAAAGCAGCAAATTGCCCAAAAACACTACATTATTTTAAGATATATGCTGTCATAGAAATCAGACAGTAATTATTTTTAAAAAAAAAACGATTTTTTTATTCTTAAAAAATCTGCGCCCTGATTGCTGTAAACTAACATTTTCAAATTCCATCTACTCCTTTAGTTGTTAGTTATGAGCGAGATACAAAATAATTGGCTTAATATTTGGTTTGTATAATTGTGTAGCGGATGCTATAAATAAATCAATTATTAACCTTTAAATTTTAAAACTATGGCTTTCAAAGCTAGATTAAATTTTTCGGGCAAGGAGTACGATGTACTCAATTGCGCCTATGCGTTAAACCGTGATGTAGATGCTAAAGGAAGACCTTCTTCCGGAGTTTACGGCGG
>NZ_BMDJ01000020.1 GCF_014635725.1 Pedobacter mendelii
CATCATTCAATATAACGAGGGTATTGCGGTAAACGACAATACACCAATGACATTAAGTTTTGTGGTATCTGCTCGTAAGCTAAAGCTCGGCAACGCAGAACACGAAAATGATTGGCCAAAGGCTTAGTGGTATAAAACCTAAAATATCATTAAAAACGACTGGCATAACCAGTCGTTTTTAGTTCGTTAATAATTAAAGCTCACTACCTATGTCTAGCCATTTCAAACATCTAATATTAACCAATAACTACATCTACTCTGATAGTAAGTTTGATTCGGTATGCAAACAATACCTAGCTGATGGTTTAAAATGCAAAATGGATGTGCTTTACAAACCAAATTCATCCTTTAGCAATGCGTTTTTCGGCTAATTATTGTAATCAAATTTATCATTAACATGGAAAAGAAATTAATCACAGAAATAAATATAGAAGATAAGGCCATTACGCATTTTGCTTCCTTTAGTCTGCAACAAGCTTTTAATGAACACCATTACTTTGAATTGCGCTTTAACCATGATGAAATGGGTGCTCCAGGTTTGATAAGTTTAGATGATAGCCGTGATTTTGTTGGCAAAACATTAACAGCTTCATTTGGATATTCGCCTGATAAGCTTCAAAACTTTGCAGGCCTAGTTACAAAGGTAGAACTGGCACAAAGCCATGGTTACCATGGCGTGCTAATTGTAAGTGGTTACAGCCCCACTATACTAATTGACAGAGGTCCAGATTTAGGTTCTTACCTGGATAAAGATTTGAATGAAATTGTGCAGCTTGCCACAAAAGATACACCAGTAAACGACCTTAAAATCGTTACAAATGCGTCCAGGAGTGCTTCAATTGATTATATTATACAGTATAGAGAAAGCGATTTCGAGTTCCTGAACCGCTTATCGGGCGAATACCATGAATGGTTTTTTTATGATGGTAAGCAGCTAAATTTTGGCAAACCGGACAAACAGCCAGAGGTTGCACTTTTTTATGGGCGTGATGTACAAAACCTACAATACGCAATGGAAGTTTCACCCATTAAATATAAACGTTTCGCTTATAATCCAAAACAAGACGAAATGCTGCACAGCGAAAGTGAGGGAAAAGCAGATGGAAATCCTGATTTGGCGCATGCCGTTAAGGCCTCAAATTCCATGTATAGTAAAACCTACAATCAGCCCTCGCTGATAAGGGTTGATAATCCTTCTGATATTAAAAGCCATGTAGAGAATGAAGAGAAAGCCCACATTTCAGAGCTTTTAAAAATCAATGCAAGCGGAGACAATGCTGAACTGGCTATCGGCAGTATTGCAGAAGTTACCATGAGTTTAAGAAAGGAACTTGCATTTGCAACAGAAACGCTTGGTAAGTTTCTGATAATCAATATTAACCACAATATTGATGGTACAGGAAAATACCATAACACATTTGAAGGCATTGTATCCACTTCCGAACGTATCCTGGTTACAAATTATGACAAACCCAACCCAGATATGCAACTTGCTGATGTGGTGGATAACGATGATCCGCAGGGACAAGGTAGAATAAAAGTGAAGCTAAAATGGGAATGCCAAACCAATGATCCAACTGAATGGCTCAGAGTGGTAAGCCCGAATGCGGGCAGCGGAGATACCGGCAAAAACAGGGGATTTCATGTAATACCTGAAAAGGGCGACCAGGTGGTAATTGCTTTTGAGGAAGGCAATGTGGCCAGGCCTGTTGTAATGGGCAGTGTATACCATGGTAAAAGCGGTGATAGCAGCGGCTTTAAAAATAGCAATACCAAAGGGCTAACCTCACGAAAAGGAAGTTGCCTGAGTTTTGACGATTTAAACCATGCTTTAAACCTTGGAACAAATGCTGCAAATTTCGTAAAAATAGAGAATGGCCCGGGATTAATTACCGCAGAATCTGCAGAAACCATTGTAATTAAAACCGGGCAGAGCAGCATTACCATGAAAAAGGATGGAACAATTGATATTGTTGGCGAGATTATTAATATTCAAGGGAAGAACTCGGTAAATATTAATTGGGGAGATAAATCAGGAATTAGTGTATTTGTGGGTAAATCGGGTTATACAAATTATAGTTTCGATGGAAAAACAAAGAAAGAAGCTGTAACCGAAGGGATATCTGTAACAAGTGGCACAACTATTCTTTCAAAATCAGATGGTGTACAAACAATCAATGGTAGTCAAGTAGATATTAATTAATATGAGCAGATTTAAATTTTTTGAGGATGAGCAACCTATTCAAACGAAAAATCATCAGGTCATTTTAAACAAAAATGAAGATAGAACAGAAGATACTAGTTTTAAAGCTGGTAAAGCAAGGTATCGGAGCGAACAATTAGTTGTTATAAAAGTAGATGGTATAATTGAAAACCATGCTGATACAAAATTAGAATATACTGTTGAAAAAATAGTTAAGGAAAATCAACTTTTAGCTGATGTAAAGCTTGTTGATCAAATAGTAAAAATCCAACCAGAATATTTACAAGACAGTTTTGATTTGATGAGTAAGATTGATTTTATTAAAAGCAATGCTTTAATTTCATTAAATCCTACTACTGGAAAAATAAATAAAATAGAAAATATTGAACAAATCAAAGAAAACTGGAATTCATTTAAAAGAGATGTATTAAAAAATACATCCTTCGTTCAATCTGAGGAAATGAAGAAAAGTATCCTCACTTATCTGGATAATACAGAACCCCAATTTACTCACGAAAATTTAATTCAAGATTTTCAAATCCGTCCTTTTTACGACCTGTTTTTTGATAGATATCTCGTATCTAAAAATTATTCTGAAAATAACTATACCAAACTTTATTACTCACAGCTTTTTGATAGACTACCGATTGAATTAGAAATTAAAAATACGATTTCCAGCGAAAGTCCTGAAAATGTGACTATCCTAAAATCTGGTATTTTAAATAGAAAAAATTTATGTATACAAGACTTCGAAAAAATATATGATTTAAGATACAAACCCCGAATCGGCTATAAATTTGAAGGCTATGATTTTACTCATCATACTCAAATCAGTTACGATTTGAATGACGATATGTTATTAGATGCACAAATGACAATCAATGAAGTTGTTAAAAACAATATAGAGGTATTTGTAGATTATAAAATAAGGAGGATAGATTAATGAGCTCATATCTTCCATCAGGTGTAAAAATCAACTGCACGTTGATGACTGTTTCATCGCCTCAGCAGTTAGGAATGACAAGGAATGCCAGAACCGTACTTTCTTCTAAAGGGGCGCTTTGGCTAAATGTTGAAGATAAAAAACTGAGTGCAACATTTGTTTGTAAATCTCCCGCAAAATTTTGGAATGGTTTAGGTTCTATGCTTACTGGCCTTGCTGTCGGGATATTATGCGTTGCCGCAGCAGTTATTATTGTTGCAGCAGTGGTAGGAACTGGAGGAGCAGCTGGCGTGATATTAGCGGGCATGGCAGCGGCGGCTTCTAGTACGGCTACCGGGGTAATCGTTGGCTCACTCGCTGTAGCGGGTGCTGCGGCTTTGCTTGTTGAGCCTGTTAAAGCTACGATTGGTCTTTTTACCAGCGGCCATACCTGTGACTGTACGTTGGACGGTGGTAGTAAATGGCAAAATTATCACAATAAAGTTAGCTTTAACAAGCAAAAAGCCATTGTACAAAAATCTACATTAAAGTGTATTAATGGTGGGCTTTTACAGCCTTTCATAAGTCCTGTTATTGCCCAAAAGGCTGCTCAAAAGTTCTCTGCAAACAATAACGAAGAAATAAATCTTCATCAAAAACAGCAGTTATGGATGGGTTTTGTGAGTGGGTTTAGCGGATTGGCAGATCCACTAGGAACATCCCTAGGTATTGCTACAGGGACTTATGATTATGTTACCGGTAATTATGATTTTGAGAAAGGTGGCTATACTGATGCTATAATAAATGAAGGATCATCACCTGAAGAAGATCTTAAAAGTGAGGTAAGTAGCACCACCAGAGATCAAACTGCGGGTGCGGTTGCTGGCGGGGGTAAGGGAAGCTTAGAGGCTGTAGAAACCATTACCAATCAAAACAGAACTATTATTAGAGAGGTGATTGATCAGGGAGGAACTTATGCACAAGCCGAGCGAATGACCGCATGGGGACCGAAGACCTTCGCAGGAGAGTTTAAAAATGTTGGTATGGGTCTAGGGGTTGGTTTTGGATTTGGTATAGCTGGAGCAATTACCAATCATTATATTGCTAAAAATTATAAGGAAGATAAATTAAATTTGATTAAAGATGTTAATAATTCCTTAAAGAAAATGCGAAGCTTAGATTTTGCAAACAACCTCAATGTAAACAGTACACAAAGATAATATAAATGAAAAACATTTTAAAATATGGAGCGATAGCTGCGATTGGTATTGGTTTGTTTTTTGGAAAATATTTAGGAAGATGGATTGTCAACATTATTGATAATCCAGACACCCGAGTTAATAATGGTAAGCCATATGTAAAACAGTATTTAAATAATTGCGATACACTCCATTTAACAATGAAAAATTTCACCGATACTAATAGTTATTTTGAAGTACAGGGTAAATTTGATTTATCAAAAGATGATAATACTGCATATATCGATAAATATGAAATAACATTTTACAACCCTGTAGTAAAAAAATATTTTTGCGCATATTATTTTTTCCCTATGAATTCTATGAATAGTCAGATGTATAATATTTTTACTGGAGATATTAATCAAAATGGTACTAATATTATTGCAACGGTAAATAAGCAGGAGCTTGCAGACCCAACTTACGGGACCAAAGAAAAACCTGTACCGATTGTGTATTATGAAGTTCCAGAGAAAATGAATAGCTTTTACAGTTTGGTTGATGATGAAGGCAAATCAAATTATAGCACCGAAGCCGAATTTAAAATTTATATGACCAATTATAACATCAGAAACTATCTATCCTATGTAAAAAGCCAAGCAGATTTCGAAAAGATGTTTGGCAAGCAGCCTGATAAATGAAAAACTTTTTAAAGTATGGTGCAATAGGCGCATTGGGTATTGGCTTGTTTTTTGGGAAATATTTGGGAAGATGGATTGTCAACATTATTGATAATCCAGATACCCGAGTTAATAATGGAAAACCTTATGTTAAAAAGTACCTTAGTAGCTGTGATACCATTCGATTGTTTATGAAAGATTATTCCAAAAAAAGTGAGGATTTCGAAGTTCAGGGTGTTTTTAACCTTTCAAAGGATGAGAATTCTGCTTATATTGATAAATGGGCTTCTCTGTTTTATGATAATCGTTCCAAAAAATATTTTTGTTGCTATTATTTTTTCCCATCCCTGTCATTTTTTTCAAAGATGTATGGCTCTTTTTTATATGGCATAGATCAAAAAGGAACCGATATTCTTGCAACAGTAAATAAAAATGAACTTTCTGACGCTACCTACGGCACTAAGGAGAAACCAATACCTATTGTATATTACATAGTACCAGAAAAAATGAATAATTTTTTTGATTCAGTTACTGATAGTGGAAATCATAATGATAAATCCGGTTTTCACGGTACAGAAATTGAATTTAAAACTTTTATGTCCGAATATAATACAAGATATTATTTGTCTTACGTAAAAAGCAAAGCAGACTTCGAAAAGATGTTCGGAAAGCAGCCTGATTAATGAAAAACTTTTTAAAATATGGTGCAATAGGCGCATTGGGTATAGGCTTGTTTTTTGGGAAATATTTGGGCCGGTGGGTAGTTGACGTATTTGATAATTCCGATACAAGGATAAATAACGGGGCACCTTATGTACAACAATATATGAATAATTGTGATACTTTGCATTTGATGATGAAAAATTTCACAAAAAAACTTACCCATTTCAAGGTAAAGGGTGCTTTTGATCTTTCAAAAGACGATAATACTGCAGATTTACATAAGTGGCAATCTTATTTCTTCGATAAAAAAAATAACAAATATTTTTGTATTTCTTATTTTTTTATCATGAATTCTATGCGCAGCCAAATGTATGGGTCATTTATTTACGGTGTTAATCAAAATGGTACTAATATTATTGCAACGGTAAATAAGTAGGAGCTTGCAGACCCAAATTACGGGACCAAAGAAAAACCTGTACCGATTGTGTATTATGAAGTTCCAGAGAAAATGAATAGCTTTTACAGTTTGGTTGATGATGAAGGCAAATCAAATTATAGCACCGAAGCCGAATTTAAAATTTATATGACCAATTATAACATCAGAAACTATCTATCCTATGTAAAAAGCCAAGCAGATTTCGAAAAGATGTTTGGCATGCAGCCTGATAAATGAAAAACATTTTAAAATATGGAGCGATAGCTGCGATTGGGTATAGGATTGTTTTTTGGAAAGTTTAGGACGGTGGATTATTAATATTATAAATAACCCAGATACGCGAGTAAATAAGATTACCTATCCAGCATTACTATGAATAAACAAATTTCACAAGCTCTTGGCTGGGCTATTGGTGTGCTGGTTGTATTTCCATTAATAATTTACGGAGTTAACGTTTTGTTTAGATCCAAAGAAAATGATGGAAAAAAGTATGTTAAAAAATATTTAGAAAGTTGTAATTCTGTAAGCACAAAGTTTCCGAACTACTCTAATTATAAGTTATCATATGATCAATATACTACTTCCTTATTGAGTCCATCTGAAACTATATATAAAATAAAATTTTTTGATTCAACAATTAAAAAAATTGCCAGATAACCTTCTTTAATTATCCAGACTTTGAAGCTTCAAAGTTCACAACGGTACTGCATGATAAAAAAATAATTATTCTGGGGATGTTTCTCTGGATAATAATAGATTTATTTTTACTCTTTACTGAAAACAAAAATTCGAGCACTCAATTGATATATGGGAGGGTAATGTATGTGAGAAAAAATACAGGGTATCATAGATGTGAACTCAATATGAAAGTTAAGTGTTCAGACGATAAAATTATCCATACAATTTCTTTTTTTAAACCAAATGTGAGATGGTGGATGCAATTTATACCTGAAGTAGGAGACGATGTTTACTTCTACACAGCTGAAAAACTTTCGACGAATATCAATAATGATATGATTGCTTTTGGAATAGCCAATCATAAGCCAAAAATCGGAAAACTTCGTTGGGATTTATTCGCCTACCGTTCTTCTACGCGAACAATCATAATTTTTGCCATTCTATTTTTATGTTTATTTATTGTATTGAAGTTCACAACATTTGCAATTTTTATTCCTAAAGAATTTTATTTATTTGTAATCGTAAGATTAAGTATTGAGATTCTAATCATATAACATCCATGAAAATAAAAAGAAACATATATATGAACTTGTTATTAATGTATAGATTTCCACTACTTACAGCAGTAACCTGGATTTTTTTCTTAGTATTAATTACCATTAAACTTGCTGATTTGAAAATCATTTCTTTTAAAAGAACAGATGTTCAAATCAATAAAAGAAGCAGCGGTACCTATGGTAAATTTAGTTTTAAGCTTACGGTTTCTACGAGTAAACACGAAGTTTTTACCCGCTCCTATAAAACGCTAGCGCTATCAAATGGATTTATTGATTTAGAAAAACTTCAGAAGGCAAATGCGATTTGGATGGTAGTTTCTGAAAATAAATCCAAGTCAAATGAGTTCCAACTTTACAGCATTGCAGATCATAGGCCAGTGCGGTTGCGAATATTTTTTGAGATGATATCATATCTGATTAACAACTATATTCTTATAATCTGTTCACCATTAATACTCACCCTATTAATCTGTACTCAAGAATTTGGCAGGGATTACCAATACATAAATCAGAAACATCAAACAATAATTTCTACTTCTTATTTTTTTAATGCACTATTTATCGCTTTAATTGCCATCTATTAATATGGAACAAAAAAAAACACCTCTAAAAGGAAAAAGATTGATATTTTTTAGTTTACTATTCGGTTTATTTATGGTTCTGATTGGATATTTTATATTCAATAGTGCTGATTCATCAAACATTACTTCTCTTAATAAAGATGTCAAAATGAAAAATGCACAACAGTTATTTGATAAGGGAATGATGTATTATGATCAGAAAAAATACGAACAAGCAAGTAAATGCTTTTCAGAATCTTTAGATAATGGGTTTTTGATAGCACATGCATTATTAGGAGAGTGTAAATTGCACTTAGGCCAATATGATGAAGCAGAAAAACACCTCATCGAGGCCTCAAAAATAAATGATGGTGAATCCTTTCTAAAAGGATATTATTCAGGTGTAGAATATAATTTAGGAGTTGTTTATTATTCCAAAAAGAATATGGAAAATGCTAAAAAGCATTTAATAAATGCAAAAAAACTAGGTAACACTCAAGCCGATGAAATTCTTGCAAAGTTATAGTATGAGGCTTATATAAACGGGTACATGATTGCGATGCCACCTTAGAAGGGCAATGGATGCAGCCACATGGTGCCGTTAAATTAGATAAAGAGAAAACGCTGCTTAGTCAATCATTAATGAATTGTCCAAAAGGAGATGTAGTTTCAATTATAATAGATCCTGTTATAGCAATGGCTGCAGCAAAAGAAATTACAAGCAATAACAATGCTCAGATTAATGCTCATTTAGCTTCCCAGGCGGTAATTGGTGTAATTACTGCGGCAACTGCTTTTACACCAATAGGGTTGCTGGTTGCTGCGCCGATACCAATAGTTATTTTGAAGTGCAGGGAAAATTCGATTTATCAAAAGATGATAATACTACATATATCGATAAATATGAAATGACATTTTACAACCCTTTAGTAAAAAAATATTTTTGCGCTTATTATTTTTTCCCTACGAATAGTCAGATGTAAAATATTTTTACTGGAGATATTAATCAAAATGGTACTAATATTATTGCAACGGTAAATAAGCAGGAGCTTGCAGACCCAACTTACGGGACCAAACAAAAACCAGTACCGATTGTGTATTATGAAGTTCCAGAGAAAATGAATAGCTTTTACAGTTTGGTTGATGATGAAGGCAAATCAAATTATAGCACCGAAGCCGAATTTAAAATTTATATGACCAACTACAATATCAGAAACTATCTATCCTATTTAAAAAACAAAGCAGACTTCGAAAAGATGTTTGGCAAGCAGCCTGAAAAATGAAAAACATTTTAAAATATGGAGCGATAGCTGCAATTGGTGTTGGCTTGTTTTTCGGGAAATATTTAGGTCGAATGGAGAGCGGTCGTCATTGCAAAGCTGGACTTGTGTGAGCTTAAATAATCTTTCCTACCAAAATAGATTGCTTTGTGCCTCGCAATAATGAGACGTTTCTTGGAAACCTGTTTTCAAGAAATATTAATCGAACTCTCAGGTTACTACTTAAAAATAAAACACTTACGCTTGAGCATTTGCAAAAAGCGAAAAATTTAGGCAATAAAGACGCAGATAATTATGTATTAAAGATAACTTGCAGGAGTAAATTAATTTGACTCTTTAATTTAGATACTCAAAATTCTTACTTTCATGCTTTCACTACATAAATCGTGTTCAAAAAAGTAACATTTTGTCCTAAATCTCTACAATGTTTTAAGATGTATGCTGTCATAAAAATCAGACAGCAATTATTTTTAAAAAAAAACGATTTTTTTATTCTTAAAAATCTGCGCCCTGATTGCTGTAAACTAACATTCTTAAATTCAATGTACTTGTTTAGTTATTAGTTATGAGCAACATAGACTACAATTGGCTTGATATTTGGTAGTTGTGTTATTGTAGCGGAGGCTACAACTATCCAATTATTAACCTTTAAATTTTAAAACTATGGCTTTCAAAGCTAGATTAAATTTTTCGGGCAAGGAGTACGATGTACTCAATTGCGCCTATGCGTTAAACCGTGATGTAGATGCTAAAGGAAGACCTTCTTCCGGAGTTTACGGCGGTACCATCGACATTGAGATCGAATCAACTGAAGACACCTCAATTATCGAGGCGATGGTGAACAACCAGTACAAACCCATTACAGGAACCCTTCTGATTAAGAAAACAGAAGAAGATGCCAAAATGAAAGAAGTTAATTTCGAGGATGGCTACATTGTTAAATATTCCGAAGGGATAAACATTGTTGGCGACCACCCGATGACGCTTAAATTTCAAATTTCGGCCAGAAAGCTTAAATTAGGAAATGCAGAGCACCTTAACGATTGGCCTAAAGCTTAAGTTTTGGTTCAAAGCATGCAACGCTTTAACTAAATCATAACACTTAGCGCTATGCGCCAATCACAATTATTCATCTTTCAACATTAAAAAAAATTATCATGGCATTTAAAACCCGATTAAATTTAGGCGCAAAAGAATTTGATGTACTTCAGTGCAGCTTTTCATTA
>NZ_BMDJ01000021.1 GCF_014635725.1 Pedobacter mendelii
AAACAGGACTTAAAAGATCGATTCTAAAAAGCCTTTTTGCACAACAACTTCTGCTTTTTTCAAGCAACAACTCTGGGGGTCAATTTAAAATTGGCGAAAGGGGGTCAAATTTATTGGTATATGCACCCTTAGAACTAATCTAGTAATTTGGGCTTAATGGCAGCAGCCAAACTTACCGAGGGATTAGTAGGAAAACATACCTTATTATATGGAACTTTCCTTGTATGTTAATATTATTAAATGTGGTCACCAGCGGCGTTCTTTCGATTCCCGATAGCTATGTCCATTTCGGATTTGACCATGCCAACATCGCAGTAGGATTCTTCCCTTCAAGTAGATTGGATTGCCCGGTATAAACCATTATGAAAGTATGTTTCTGAAATTGTACTTCAAGGTATCTGTGGTATAATCTTCGCCATATAGTTCTGAATATTCGCCACTTTAATTAAAATATATAATTTCTATTTGGTTCTTTCGATAAAATTAAAACCAATGAAAAAAACTTATTATTACCATTACTTATTCAAATGTTTGTAATGTGTTTTTTTTGAATGTAAATTATTTCATGCTCTATGATTAATGAGTTATCGGGAAGTACTTATAGTGACCAGGATTTTACATCTGAACACCTACCCGATCCAACGCGCCAAAAAAACCAATAGCCTTAAACACCCTAAAATTAGTTTAGTGGGCGCTTTAAGGTGAAACGGGGTGCATACTTTGAAGCGAAAGTTGTAGCCATTTTTCAAAAACAGGTGACCACTTTTGGAATAACCGTCAAATCTATTGCTAAACACTGTAAACATCGTGTATTATTTCAGTGCTAATGCCAGCATACGTTGCAAAAAACTTTGCTGTTTCAAAGCGTCCTCTGCTTGGCATATTGCCTTTATTAAATTATCTTCATTTGATGAAATATCATCTAAAGCACGCTGCATGACCTTCCAGATTGGTCCAAGGCTAGCCACAAGTTCGACACCTTTTTTAGTAAGCTCTAAAAGACGCTTTCGTTGATCTGTTTTATCTTTTTTTGAGCGGATGATTTTCTCCTTTTCAAGTTCATTGAGCAAGCTGATTGTCGAGGGATGAGTGTATCCAATTTCTGTGGCCAGTTCAATAACGCCAAGTAATGGACGTTGGGAAAGTATAAATATTACAGAAAACCATTGAGGCTTAAATCTAATACCCTGAGATTGATAATAAAGCATACCGTCCTTTCGTAACTGTTCAGAAAGTCTTTGCAACCGAGTCGAAAGCGCCAGTACACCTGAAGAATTAATAATATCCATCTTACAATGCTAAATGATAGAATACATTATCAGAAGACATAAATGGGAAATCATTGGGTAAATCATTTTTATCAAGCTGTTTAAATCCTTTTTTCTCATAGAACCGGATAGCAGCTTTAAGGATATCTACAGTGCCTAAATAAAGATTCTTGATACCGTTAGCTATGCAATAATTAATTAATTCATTTAATAATGCTACAGCTATACCATACTCCTTCCCGCGAAATTCCTTTTTAACAAACATTTTTCTTATCGCGCCTGATTCTTTGTTAAAGCGCAGAAGGGCTATGGTTCCACAGAGCTTTTCCTGTATACTTGCACCCCAAAAATTTCCTCCCTTAAGCATATAGAAATTTTCTATGTCCAGCAAATCTGGTTGATCTGAAATGGTAAGCGGCACGTTAAATTCAAGTTGTTGAATAGGCAATATAATGTCAATTATATCCATTGAATCTGAGTTTTTTAACGATTTGATATTCATACACATATGTTTCAAAATTTATGTACAAATATACGTAGTTTTCTACATTGATGATGCAGGTAAAGAACACATTGTATCCTTTGCGATGGAGGATTGGTGGGAAAGTGATTTTCCCGCTTATTTTAACAATATCAAAGCTACCCTTTCCCTGCAATGCCTAGAAAATACTAGTGTACTTTGTTTAACACTTGTTAACTACTATCAGCTTTGTAATAATATGCAGAAAATGGAACACTTTTTTCTAAAGAAATCTAATTTGGGATTTATAGGTTCCCAACAACGCATTTTATCTTTGCTCACCAGTAAAGCAAAGGACCGTTATGAACAACTATTCAGAATGTATCCATCATTATTTCAAAGACTATCCAAAGTACAACTTGCTGCCCATCTGGGTGTTTCTAGAGAGACCTTGAGCAAACTTTATCCCTAATATTAATAATTTTTATTAGTGACATACCTCACACATATTTAGATTTAACTCAGGTATGTTTGTATGGTACAAAAATTAAAACAATGGAAAAAAGAATTATTAATCCCTGGCAATGGCAGGATCAACGCAGCTATGTTCAAGCGGTTGAAGTGAAACAAGCTGAAGGTACATTATATATTTCTGGACAAACGGCAATAAATGCAGAAGGAGAACCTAGCTCGGGAGACATGAAAAGTCAGTTGGTTCAAACGATACAAAATTTGGAAAAGGTAATTAGTGATGCAGGTTACGAAAGCAAAAATATTGTTCGTTTAAATATATACACAACCTCGTCCGCTGAGTTTTTTGCTTGCTTTGATCTTTTTCAGGAATGGATAGAAAAAAATGGCATTAAGCAGGCTACGACTTTATTCGAGGTGAACAGTTTGTTTGAAACGCTATCAGTCGAACTGGAAGCTACGGTGGTTAAATAATACATTTGAATATGCTTTACACATTCATTTGCTAACAGTTGAATATCCCATAAAAAGTCCCGTGCATTTTAAATAGCACGGGATTTTTTATGTTATAAATTATTTTTTTAATTAAGGATAGTATCTTTAAATTTTATCTTACAGCAAATTTAAGCACCTAGATTAACTACCCTAAACTAACTGACTAAAGAGCGTTTTTTCTTGCCAGTTAAAATTTCCTAGTCTACTATCAATAAGCTAGCTGCTATTTTCCCAAACAAAACTATCATGATATACTGCTCCGATAGTAGTTTTCATTTTTTCACCTTGCTCCATAGCGATTAAGGTTACCATACAATAAGAGGTTCCGTTAGCTGTATTTCCATTTATGGTTAATACTTGCTGTCCATTAAAATGATAAATAGTTTCGTAATTTTTAAAAAAACTATCAACCGCCGCTATCATCTCTTCTCTGCCCTGCAGCTTTAATACTGATTTGCCGCCGGCATAAGTTTTTGATACTGCATTTAGAGTAAAGAGTTTAACCTGGTTAACAAAGTCTTTTCTGTCTGCAAGGATTGATACGTTATCGACAAGCTCTTTTAAGAGTATACGGTCATTTAATTCACTGCTATTCATCGTTTTGAAGTTTTAAGCTAAATATTTAAGCAAAGCTTTGTTGGTAAATTTAATTTAATACTAGGCTAATCCTCGGATCGAGTCCTGATAATCTTAATGCATCATTAACCAAGCCATTATGATACGCAGCAGTCAATGAATAGAAACCTGATCATTAGCTCTGATCTACTGTTAGCACAACTTTACCCTGGATAGAACCGTGTTCCGCTCTATCGTGCGCCATGCGTGCATCTGAAAGTGGAAAAGTACTGTCAATAACAACTCTTAGTGTTCCGGAATCAAGTAAGCTTGCAATCTCCGAAAGCTGTGCCCCGCTCGATCGAACCTGAGTTGAGGAAACTCTAACACCCAATTTATCAGTTTCTTCGGATCCAGAAAACCCCAATGGAAAGATTGGAAATAAGGAACCGCCTCGTATAAGCATACGTAAAAATCGGCCGGTGGTCTGCCCGCCAACACAATCAATAACCAGGTCGATTTCCTGGGCAACTTCCTCTGCATTTATTTTAGTGTAATCAATAAATTCGTCTATTCCAAATTCCCTAAGAAAATTCATCAAGTGTCTCCAAAAGTGGAATATTCATTAAGTGACACAGGTCGAGAATTAATTCCGTTTATAGAACATTTACACAATTGGGACAAAAAACAATTGGAAAATTGAATAATGTAAATGTGATATTCATTTAAGATATGGTATAGCTATTGTGGTTAGTTTATATTGATTGTACTAAGTTTGTATTACTTAAAGCTTGTTAAATATTATAAAAGGTTTTCATGCAATAAAAAGCTATGTAGTTGTAAATAATTTTAGTAGCTAGGCTGTTTCTTTCTGATATAATCCAATAACAATACTTGCATAGAATTAAGTACTACAAGGCTGGATATCAATTATCTTTTTATTTTAAAAAAGAATTTATGTACTCAAATTCTGTTGTCCAGGAAATGTTATCGTAACGGAGATTATCTAGTCTATGATGCTGTGTTGAAAACATCGAATACATGTATTGGGCCTGTTGCCATTTTGCATAGAGCTCGGCCTCTCCTGCCGGATTATCAGCCCGCTGTTTTTTTATGGACTGCGCAAAATCTTCAAGACTTGACAGCTTTTGCATCCTAAATTCATGCCCGGTAGCCTCCCTAACATCATCCCAGATCATCTTTGGACTGATCTGAAAACTTGCAATCTGCAGATTTCTGGGTGCATTGCCGTCCATAGCGGCCTCGGCGGTAAAGGCAGCGGTATTATCCATGGTAGTAAAATCCAGCTTCCATTCCTCCTTATCTCCCCAGTAACTGATACTTCTGTCTTTCAAATTTAAAACAGGCGTATTGTATTTAAGTATGTCGGCGAAAGCCCCGTTAAAAATAGAACATGCCTTTATAGATGTACTATCCAGGTAAGCCCTAAACTGTCTTCTCAAATCAAAGTTTCTGTTTTCACCTGGTACTAAAGCATTGTAGTCTGTACAAAAATCAGAAGGTATAAATCTCGATACCTGAGCTTTTATGGCACCATCCAAAACCGTTTTCTGCAAATCTACTATAACATCGCCAAGACCCGCAAGGGCCGAAACCACACAGTCGACATCCTGACAGGCATCTGCTATTTTCTCTATGCTTTTTAAATCTATTTCGATAACATTCACTCCCATTTTTTTCAAGGCTTCTATTTTTTCGTCATCAGTATTGACCCGAACAATCGCCCTTACCTCTGCACTTCTTTTTAACAATTCACCGCAGATTCTTTTTCCCAGGTTGCCAGTAGCCCCGGCAACTAAAATCGTTTTTTCCATATTTAAATGCTTGTAATGTTTTAAGTTGCTAGGTTCCTAAAAAGCCAAAAACTGCTTCCAAAACCTGTTCTGGCTGTTCTTCAAACATGTAATGCCCGCTATCCATAATGCCAATTACATTAAGGTCTTTAGCCACATATGGTAATCCCATTTTCATGTAATTGTAGCTCACATAACTACCGATCCCTAAAACAGGCATCAAAAGCGGCTGATATGATTTTGAATCTTCGATATCCTGACCAAAACTTTGATACCAAGCATTGGAAGCCCTGATGCTTTCCGCATCGTTATATGCCGAGGCATAAATCCGTCTTTCAAGCTCTGTCATTTTACTTTCGTCAATCATAACATAATTAAAAAGCCAGTCTAAGAGGTATTGAAATCTTCCTTCCAGTATTTTTTCAGGCAGGTTCTTTACCTGATTGAATGCCATCCACCATGCATAAGGCATATTGCTGTCCATTTTTTCATTAAAGGTTCCATCTGCGGGTATTAAAGACATCTGCATCATACCCTCACTGGGATGTGAACCATCTGCAACAATTAGTTTTTCCGTAAACTGAGGATAATTAAAGGCAAAACTCATGGCTACCATGCCACCAATATCGTGACCCATGATATTCACCTTGTCTATTTCAATATATTGTATCAACTTTAAGATATCCTCAGCCATTGTTTTCTTATCGTAGCCTGAATCAGGTTTTGCAGAACTGCCCATTCCTCTGATATCTATGATGATTACTCGGTACGCTTTAGCTAACTGAGTGGCAATTGGATGATAGGAATACCAGGTTTGCGGCCAGCCCGGCAAACAGATCAGCGGTTTACCGCTTCCGCCCTCTACGTAATGGAGCTTTATTCCGTCTACGACTGCGAAATTATTAGTAAATCCGGGGAAACTTTTGATTAGTTCATCATCGGTTTTTGGAGGTAAAATGATTTTATTATCCATGTGAGTTATTTTTATAGTTTATATAATTCAAAGATAAAGCGGTGGGGTATACACAGAACTACCAATTGGTAGAAAATAAGTTTTAACGGATATTTTTCCTGATCCTGCTCAATGCATTCGGTGTGATACCAAGGATTGCGGCCAGCTGTTTAACCGGTATTTTCAGCAGAAAATCCGGATTATTAACAAATTCAAGGTATCGTTGTTCGGCTGAAAGTGTCTGAAAGTTCAAGATCTGATCTATCATCCTTACCGACATTTCCTCCCATATTTTACGACCAAACTCTTCCCAAGCGCTGATGTGTCCATAGAGAAAATCCATATCTCTTTTATCAATCACAATCAGTTTCGTATCTTCTATAGCTTCGATGTTAAACCTGGAGGGTTTTTGTGGGTTTAAGCTGGAGATCTCGGTAAAAAATTCATTTTTAAAAGTTACCCATGTTGTATTTTCCTGATCATTCCAATCGTAAAAAAAACGCACTCCACCGGAAACGATGAAAAAATATTGATCGGCTATCTGTCCCTGTCGCAGGATCAGTTTCCCTTTGGAAATCTTCCTTTGTCGGCACTTGGAAATGACCAGTTCCAGATCAGGTCCATCTATCCAAATCATCTTTTTTATAAACGCGATAAATTCTTCCATTATATTTTTTTTAGCCTGTTGCTTATCGCTATGAATTCATTTCGCATCTGTCGTCAACAAGGTTGACAACTTAGGATGATAGTTTTTTAGGCCAAAATTTGAACTGGTTCCGTTTCCAACTAATCCCATATCTAATTGTATGTACACATTAGAGAGTCACTATTTGCTAATATATATATAAATTATTAGTCAAGCAGAAACTTAGCGTAGGATGTGATAAATTACACCCTTTATTCGTCATGACTTCGTCGTTTAGTTTCGCTAATAAATTTCGTAACTAATTACTATCGGCAATTTGTCAAATAATTCCCTAAAATGCTTTTACAGCTTTCAGATAACCGAATCCTATCCTTCCCCATTTACAGAAAATGGATTTTAATTTATCGATGAGTTGTTTTCACCTCCGCTGGTCTATTTGTCTTGCAACCTGTGACGTGGTTAGGCAAACGACTCGTTTCAGTAAATGAGATTTAAAACAGGCCTCGCTTTTGCTGACCATTCTGTGCAAATGTTGTGCAAATCACTAATTCAAGTAATTTATGGATTAATACTAATTTTAAATTCCTCGAATCACAAATCTTAAGTATTTAATGCCCTAAGTTGGATAAATCCTAAAAAAAATAATTTTTGCAAATCGTGTGCCAATAAAAAGCCCCACTAGGACGGAGTGGGGCTAACTAACTTATTATGAGCTCCCTCTGCTGGGCACAAACCAGCGACCCTCTGATTAACAGTCAGCTATTGATAACTGTAGATATAGGCAATACACTTTATTAATTGAAGACGCTGATTATTTTACAACTGTAGCTTCTAATTCTACTTTTAATGTTTCAAAAAGGCTTTTGACTTCAAACAAAGTAGTGGCCTGCTTAACGCCATTCTTAGTTATCCAATCCTGAAAGATATCAAAGCAATCAAAAAGCTCTGTTGATGAAGTTGTGTAAATATTTAAGCGAACAATATTTTTATTTTCGAATCCAGCCTGACCGATAACTTTTTCCAAATTTTTCAGTGCATGGATTAATTGGGATTTCATATTCTCCTTACTTGATAGTCCCTCGTCACTTATTGCTGTCTGGCCTGAAACATAAAGCGTGCTTTCGACACTTTTAACTTCAACAGCTTGTACATAACGGCGCTTATCTTGCCATTCCCAAGGATTAATAATTCTTTTCTCCATTGTAGTCTGTTTTTTATTTTGCGCCATAACAGGTACAGAAATGATTGATGTGATCAATAAAAGTTTAGTGATTTTCTTTAGTTTTCCTTGTAAATTCATACTACAAATTTGCAGATTGTAATCAGTAAGTTAATCTGCACAAAAATCGGCAATTAAGAATACACCAAAAACGGCAACAAGAGTGCGCAAAAAAACGGCAGGATAATTAAACCCCACCGTTTAATACGACCTTCATCGGCT
>NZ_BMDJ01000022.1 GCF_014635725.1 Pedobacter mendelii
GTTCGGAAGAAGCGGAAATAATTGAAAAGCTGGGGTTATGAATTAAAGAGAGGCTAAAAAAATAAAATTTATTTTATTTGGAGGTTAAAAAAAGATTTCTACCTTTGCACTCCCAACAGAAACGAAGGGAAAATAAAACTAGAACGGCGGATGTCGGGAAGGTAAAAAAAAGATTGAAATAGGCATTTAAGAAACGGGAGACTAAAAAGACTCCAGTGGATTAAAAGTTTAACGATATATAAAAAGAGGCAGCCGCGAGGTATTTGCCGAAAAAGTTCTTAAAAGAGATGTCAATGTAGCGCAAGCGAGGTAATGAAGTACGGATTCAAGTACAGAGTACCGGAGCTTGATTTTAAAGTCAAATGTCTGACAGACATAATTAAAAAAAGAAGACTATTTTTAACAATAGTTAAAACTGGTCAGCATCTTACAACACATTTTACAATGGAGAGTTTGATCCTGGCTCAGGATGAACGCTAGCGGCAGGCCTAATACATGCAAGTCGAACGATACCTTCCAGCTTGCTGGAGGGAAAAGTGGCGCACGGGTGCGTAACGCGTATGCAACCTACCTTAATCAGGGGGATAGCCCGAAGAAATTCGGATTAACACCGCATAAAAACACAGAGTAGCATTACTCAATGTTCAAATATTTATAGGATTAAGATGGGCATGCGTGTCATTAGCTAGTTGGCGGGGTAACGGCCCACCAAGGCGACGATGACTAGGGGATCTGAGAGGATGACCCCCCACACTGGTACTGAGACACGGACCAGACTCCTACGGGAGGCAGCAGTAAGGAATATTGGTCAATGGAGGCAACTCTGAACCAGCCATGCCGCGTGCAGGAAGACAGCCCTATGGGTCGTAAACTGCTTTTATCTGGGAATAAACCTTTCTACGTGTAGGGAGCTGAATGTACCAGAAGAATAAGGATCGGCTAACTCCGTGCCAGCAGCCGCGGTAATACGGAGGATCCAAGCGTTATCCGGATTTATTGGGTTTAAAGGGTGCGTAGGCGGCCTGTTAAGTCAGAGGTGAAAGACGGTAGCTCAACTATCGCAGTGCCTTTGATACTGACGGGCTTGAATAAACTAGAGGTAGGCGGAATGAGACAAGTAGCGGTGAAATGCATAGATATGTCTCAGAACACCGATTGCGAAGGCAGCTTACTATGGTTTTATTGACGCTGAGGCACGAAAGCGTGGGGATCAAACAGGATTAGATACCCTGGTAGTCCACGCCCTAAACGATGAATACTCGCTGTTAGCGATATACAGTTAGCGGCTAAGCGAAAGCGTTAAGTATTCCACCTGGGGAGTACGCTCGCAAGAGTGAAACTCAAAGGAATTGACGGGGGCCCGCACAAGCGGAGGAGCATGTGGTTTAATTCGATGATACGCGAGGAACCTTACCCGGGCTTGAAAGTTAGTGAAGATTTCAGAGATGAATTCGTCCGCAAGGACACGAAACTAGGTGCTGCATGGCTGTCGTCAGCTCGTGCCGTGAGGTGTTGGGTTAAGTCCCGCAACGAGCGCAACCCCTATGTTTAGTTGCCAGCATGTAATGATGGGGACTCTAAACAGACTGCCTGTGCAAACAGAGAGGAAGGAGGGGACGACGTCAAGTCATCATGGCCCTTACGTCCGGGGCTACACACGTGCTACAATGGATGGTACAGAGGGCAGCTACATAGCAATATGATGCGAATCTCACAAAGCCATTCACAGTTCGGATTGGGGTCTGCAACTCGACCCCATGAAGTTGGATTCGCTAGTAATCGCGTATCAGCAATGACGCGGTGAATACGTTCCCGGGCCTTGTACACACCGCCCGTCAAGCCATGGAAGTTGGGGGTACCTAAAGTATGTAACCGTAAGGAGCGTCCTAGGGTAAAACCGATAACTGGGGCTAAGTCGTAACAAGGTAGCCGTACCGGAAGGTGCGGCTGGAATACCTCCTTTCTGGAGCAGAGTTGACTACTCGCTGCGCAACATGATACTCTTAAAAAAGAAAACACAAAAGAAACACCCAGAAGAAATGACGGTTGTCCTAATAATCAAAAAGGCCATCGGCACTGACCACTAGGTAAGCAAAGGAAGCGGTAGCGGTAAAGTACTAACCCGCAACTATAAAGCAACCTAACAGACAGTCCCGTAGCTCAGCCTGGTTAGAGCACTACACTGATAATGTAGGGGTCTCCAGTTCAAATCTGGACGGGACTACTTTAATAATCCTGGGGGATTAGCTCAGCTGGCTAGAGCGCCTGCCTTGCACGCAGGAGGTCAACGGTTCGACTCCGTTATTCTCCACAATTTAAGGTTGAGGGTTAAAAGGTAGAAGGCAAAGGGTAAAACCTATAGCCTATACAAACCGCACAACAAAGCTGAAAGCTTTTAAAAAACGAATAATACCTTACCAGGATTGGTAAACTACATTGACATAAAGATTAAGAAAAAGAAGAAACGCCATAGGGGCACATGAAACGGTTCGAGACCGCAGTTTTTCACTAATAAGGAATAAGCTATAGGCTTAGGTTGGGGCACATTAAACCCTAAACCTTTATACCCTCAGCCTTATACCTTAATAAAGTTCTTTGACATATTGGAAGAAGTTAAAAAAGAAGAGCAAACAACAATAGGCGACTGTTGTGTTTGTGCTCACTTGAAGGGAGAGCAATCAACTCTCAAGTATGAGACATCATAACAAGAGCAAAAAAGCATACTATACGGCGCAAAAGGCGTATAAGTAGAAGAAAGTAATAAAGAGTACACGGGGGATGCCTTGGCTCTCAGAGGCGATGAAGGACGTGATAAGCTGCGATAAGCTTCGGGTATTTGCAAATAGGAATTAATCCGAAGATTTCCGAATGGGGCAACCCGGCTGGTTGAAGACCAGTCACATATAATGAGCAAACCTGCCGAACTGAAACATCTAAGTAAGCAGAGGAAGAGAAAATAATAATGATTTCCTAAGTAGTGGCGAGCGAACGGGAAAGAGCCCAAACCTACTTTGTTACGGCAAAGTGGGGGTTGTAGGACTGCAATGTGGCATTAGCAAACAGAAGTGGAATGGGATGGGAAGCCCAGCGATACACGGTGATAGCCCGGTACACGTATAGAATGCTAGCCTAGCAGTATCCTGAGTACCGCGAGGTCGGAGACGCCTTGTGGGAATCTGCCGGCACCATCCGGTAAGGCTAAATACTCCTGAGAGACCGATAGTGAACCAGTACCGTGAGGGAAAGGTGAAAAGAACCCCGAACAGGGGAGTGAAATAGAACCTGAAACCGTGTACTTACAAGCGGTCGGAGCGTCCAGGTGGCGTGACGGCGTGCCTTTTGCATAATGAGCCTACGAGTTACTCTTCTCTGGCAAGGTTAAGTGTTTAAGACACGGATCCGAAGCGAAAGCGAGTCTGAATAGGGCGTATAGTCAGAGGAGGTAGACGCGAAACCTTGTGATCTACCCATGGACAGGTTGAAGGTGCGGTAACACGTACTGGAGGACCGAACCGATAAACGTTGAAAAGTTTCCGGATGATCTGTGGGTAGGGGTGAAAGGCTAATCAAACTGGGAAATAGCTCGTACTCCCCGAAATGTTTTTAGGAACAGCGTGGATATTAAGTTTCATAGAGGTAGAGCTACTGATTGGGTGCGGGGGAGTCAAATCCTACCAAATCCAGACAAACTCCGAATGCTATGAAATATGGTCTGCAGTGAGGCCCGGGGTGCTAAGGTCACGGGCCGAGAGGGAAAGAACCCAGACCATCAGCTAAGGTCCCTAAGTGTACGCTAAGTTGAACTAACGAGGTCCGATTGCACAGACAGCTAGGATGTTGGCTTGGAAGCAGCCATTCATTTAAAGAGTGCGTAACAGCTCACTAGTCGAGCGATCGGGCATGGATAATAAACGGGCATTAAGTGTATCACCGAAGCTATGGGATTGAAATATATCGGTAGGGGAGCATTCTATATGCAGCGAAGGTATCTGGTAATGGGTGCTGGAGCGTATAGAAAAGCAAATGTAGGCATAAGTAACGATAAGGCGGGAGAGAAACCCGCCCACCGAAAGGATAAGGTTTCCTGATCAACGCTAATCGGATCAGGGTTAGTCGGGTCCTAAGGAGAACCCGAAAGGGACATTCGATGGACAACTGGTTAATATTCCAGTACTTTTTATAACTGCGATGTGGGGACGGAGTAGTGACACTGCCGCGAACTGACGGAATAGTTCGTTAAAGGTTGTAGGTATTAGAATGGTAGGCAAATCCGCCAATCTAGCTGAAAACTAATAGTACCGCGAGGCTTCGGCTGAGTGGATAGAGCAGGTAAACAGACTTCCAAGAAAAACCGCTAAGCTTCAGGTTATAAAAACCCGTACCGCAAACCGACACAGGTATCCGGGAAGAGAATTCTAAGGTGCTCGAGTGAATCATGGCTAAGGAACTCGGCAAAATGGCCCTGTAACTTCGGGAGAAGGGGCGCTGGCAGTAATGTCAGCCGCAGTGAAAAGGCCCAGGCGACTGTTTAACAAAAACACATGGCTTTGCAAAATCGAAAGATGAAGTATAAGGCCTGACACCTGCCCGGTGCTGGAAGGTTAAGAGGGGATGTCATCCGCAAGGAGAAGCATTGAATCGAAGCCCCAGTAAACGGCGGCCGTAACTATAACGGTCCTAAGGTAGCGAAATTCCTTGTCGGGTAAGTTCCGACCTGCACGAATGGTGTAACGATCTGGGCGCTGTCTCAGCCATGAGCTCGGTGAAATTGTGGTCCCGGTGAAGACGCCGGGTACCCGCAACGGGACGGAAAGACCCCATGCACCTTCACTACAATTTAACATTGACATTGGATACAGGATGTGTAGGATAGGTGGGAGGCTTTGAAGCGGCGTCGCTAGGCGTCGTGGAGCCAACGTTGAAATACCACCCTTTCTGTATTCGGTGTCTAATCCCGCTCAGCGGGAGACATTGTTTGATGGGTAGTTTGACTGGGGTGGTCGCCTCCAAAAAGGTAACGGAGGCTTTCAAAGGTAAGCTCAATACGCTTGGTAACCGTATGAGGAGTGCAATAGCATAAGCTTGCTTGACTGTGAGACAGACAAGTCGATCAGGGTCGAAAGACGGATATAGTGATCCGGTGGTTCTGCATGGAAGGGCCATCGCTCAAAGGATAAAAGGTACGCTGGGGATAACAGGCTGATCTCCCCCAAGAGCTCATATCGACGGGGAGGTTTGGCACCTCGATGTCGGCTCGTCACATCCTGGGGCTGGAGAAGGTCCCAAGGGTTCGGCTGTTCGCCGATTAAAGTGGCACGCGAGCTGGGTTCAGAACGTCGCGAGACAGTTCGGTCCCTATCTGTTGTGGGCGTAGGAATTTTGAGTGGGGCTGACCTTAGTACGAGAGGACCGGGTTGGACTAGCCTCTAGTGAATCTGTTGTTCCGCCAGGGGCATTGCAGAGTAGCTACGCTGGGAATAGATAAGCGCTGAAAGCATCTAAGTGCGAAACTAGCCACGAGATGAGAATTCCATATAGGACCGTAGAAGACTACTACGTTGATAGGTTACAGATGTAAAGGTGGTGACATCACAGTCGAGTAATACTAATCATCCGAAGCTTTCAAAGCAAACAGACTGTTGTTTGTTCTTCAAACTAACTTCTTTCAATCATGTTTAAGGTTTAAGGCGAAAGGCTTAAGGTTTAGGGTTTAC
>NZ_BMDJ01000023.1 GCF_014635725.1 Pedobacter mendelii
TTTATCAGGATTATTATCCTTTGCTTTAAAAATTAAATGTACATGGCTTGGCATAATACACCAGCAGAATAATTGTAAACCCAGATTTGTTATACTATATTTCAAACTATCTACTAAAACATCATTGTATAATGGCCTCACAAATACATCTATCCAATACACGGTTGCAAAACTTACAAAGTAAAGCCCCTCTTTATTGTAGAATTTATATTTACGGCTCATTGCTATGTTATCTTTCTTACTTATTATTTATTCACACGCGGCACGCGTGCGCCAGCGAGGGAACTTCATTATCACGAACCTCTATTTTGTTGCCATTTTTCAGTTTTCATTGCATCGTTGTTGCTTCATTTTCAGACAAAGTCTTGGTTTCAATATTAGATTTAAGTGACCGCTGAAATAGCGAACACTTAAACCAGAGTGGAACTTCATTATCCCAGTTTTGATTAACAAAATCAAGATTATAATTTTTATGGATCACACTCTTTCTTATGTAAAAGCAAAGTTCAACCATTCAATCAAGATTTCTCTCATATCAGCCATCGGGAGGACTAAGACATCGTCGATATTAATATTTGGATATTGGTATACTATATCTATGTCTTCCACATGATCTGAGAAAAAACCTTCATCTGCATTTTCTTGTAAATTCAAAGACCTATCCAAATCGTAAATAAAAGATTCTGTTTCATGTTTGCTTAAACCACTAACAAAGTGTAAAGCTGAATTCGGTCCGCCTGGCACATCTTTATATAGAATTGATATATCACCTTTATCAGTTCTTTTCTTTTGCATCTGAAAGCCATATTGTTTCAATTTTGACATAACATTATAATTTAAGGTTCTATAGATAAGAGAGCAATATGATCAAAAACAGGCAGACCTGATAGAGGATCTATTGCTTCTGTCCTATATCGTATCATAACTTTTGTTCCATCGCTAAAATTTGACCAGTAATCTGTTTCAACAACATCTCTATTAACGTTTTTAATTTTTTTAATTCTAACTTCCATTGCGAGACCCCTATGATTGTAAGCAAACGCCATTTCCTCCGTTAGTTTTTGTTTATTCCAAGATTGATTAAGTACAAAATGTTGTGATTTTTTTGAAACTTTTTTGCCATCTAATAACAAACCCCCTTGCTGGCGCACGCGTGTCGCGTGTGCATTAACCCAAAAAGATTATAAGTATTCTATTTCAATTAATCCTTTACCTCCGCTATAATCTACTGCACTACTATATTTCCAATGCCAGGCCTTATTTACAAAACCTGCTACAACCGGATTATCATGTAGATAATCCGCTTTTTGTTCAATTACTTCTGTACTCCATAATTCAATTGGTTTATTATTGTGCTGCCAAAACTGGCTTCCTTTTACATTACTAATTTTAACCCTGCACGCTCGAACATCCAAAGCATTCATTCCTTTCTAATTCCTGACTGTTTTCTTTTATCGCTTTTACCAATGCTTTAGAAGTGTGTTCTTTTATTCTTCCAAGTATTTTATCAGGATTATTATCCTTTGCTTTAAAAATTAAATGCACATGGCTTGGCATAATACACCAGCAGAATAATTGTAAACCCAGATTTGTTATACTATATTTCAAACTATCTACTAAAACATCGTTATATAATGGCCTCACAAATACATCTATCCAATACACGGTTGCAAAACTTACAAAGTATAAACCTTCTTTATTGTAGAATTTGTACTTACGGCTCATTGTTATATTATCTTTCTTACTTATTATTTATTCACACGCGGCACGCGTGCGCCAGCGAAGGGCAAAAATTCAGGCAAATCATCTACTGTAATCACTTCTGAAAGTGACGGATAGTATCGTTTAGTTATCGGCTTGGTAATTGGCATTTCGTTCTTATCTATTATTACATATTTATTAAAGAAATTAACTTCTTCTATCTTTTATTCTTGCAAAACCGCTGAAACTTGGTTTAACTCTTTATATTTTTAATATCATTCTATCCAATATCCCCTTGCAAAAGTTACAAAGTGTAACTTCTTTTTTCTGTAGAATTTGTACTTACGGCTCATTGTTTATTTGCCTGCTCATTATTTCCATCTTGCTCGTTACGTCAGCAAAAGTTAATTCAATATATTTTTTAATATTTTCGCAATATTTTTCGCATCATCTACTCCCCGATGATGCGTACCTTCAAGTGGAATGTCCAATATTTCAAGTGCTCTCGACATTCCTTCTTCATGGTCCAATTTATTTTTTAATGCAAACAATGTCTTGACATTGATATGTGATGGCCCAAAGGGAAACCCAACTCCGAGAGCAGTACATTGTCTTTGGAACTGCTTTAAGTCGTAGGCTCCGAAACTTGCCCAAGCACGGCCTGATGAAAGATATTGCTTTTTCAAAACCGAGCATGCCTCTTTAAAGGATATACCATCCTGAGCAATCATTTCAGGAGTTATAGTGGTGAGTTCTGTACAGAACTCACTAACGGTCGATCGTTCTGGCTTAACAAGAATCCCTCTATTATCGGTTATCTCACCTGTTTTTATATCCAGTAAGCAAATACCTATTTCAATAATATCGCTATCCATTCCTTCCGGATTATTACCTTCCCAACAGGTAGCTTCCAAATCCAAAACAATTATCTTATCTAATATCTTTGCCATATCTAAACACTTTGGTTAGTAGGAATTAATGGTGTTGCATTATGGTAATAGGGATGATCCAACCAGGTGAAAACTGATGCCAATCTAGAGTCTTCCAAAAAAATATTTTCCTCAGGGTTTATATTAAATCCTCCTCCACCGACATCCATATATAGCATTAAATTGATTACAACAAATATTTCACCCGGTTCTAAACCAGAAAAATTATAATCAAATTCAAAAACACCATTATCAGGAATAGAAGGAGCTTCTGAAAAGTATGGACCAAGATCTTCGAGATAGAAATATTTACGTGTACCGATCACCGCATTTGAATGTATTTCAATTTGCTGGTATGCTAATGTTCGATTTTTAGAATCCCACACCTCTTTTGCTTTGTGAATTTTTTCAGCGTCTTTAAAAGATTCAATATCCCAAATTGTATAGCCATTTATGATTTGTTTATTAAAGTAAAACCCTCTACTATCGGAACCGGCTAATGAATTAATTATTAAATCATTAGGGTTTTCTGAATTTTTCAAGTAGTGCGTTGTACCGACGACGGCACCTTTATTATATCTTATCTTTTTTCTTAAGCCAAAATCATCCTCATATTCTTCTCGTAAATAATATTCGATACTTTCAGCTTGTTGGCTCGAAATCTGTTCACCATATGAATTTGTAAATTTAATAGTTGTGCTCATAATCGTTATTTTATTTGAATGGTAGAAAAGGCCCTAAATCCAGCCTAGAGCCTTTTTGAATAATTGCAAAATTGATCTTACTGCTTTTGAAAGTAGTAAATACTCCGCTAGAATTTCCCCTCGCTGGCGCACGCGTGTCGCGTGTGCATCTGTTCCAACAAAAACCATCATAAATACTCAATTTCAATTAACCCTTTACCGCCACTATAATCTATAGCAAACTATATTTCCAATGCCAGGCTTCATTTACAAAACCTGCTACAACCGGATTATCATGCAGATAATCTGCTTTCTGTTCAATCACTTCTGTACTCCATAATTCAATCGGTTTATTATTATGTTGCCAAAACTGGCTTCTTGTTACATTACTACTTTTAAGTCCTGCCCGCTCAAATAGCCAAAGCATCCATTCCTTTCTAATTCCTGACTGTTTTCTTTTATCGCTTTTACCAATGCTTTAGAAGTGTGTTCTTTTATTCTTCCAAGTATTTTATCAGG
>NZ_BMDJ01000024.1 GCF_014635725.1 Pedobacter mendelii
CTTTCTGATGGCAACTTCTTTGGTTCTTTGTGTGGCTACGAAAGAAATTAACCCGAATAAACCGATGAAGGAAATGAAGATAATTACACCTGCGAAAACTTTAAACAGTGTACCCATAATTTTTTCGCTTTCATAATAGTTGTTAATGCTCTGACTTACAAAATTTGAATCGAAAATTCCGTTAGAAAAATTACTGTTCCAAACAGTCTCAACTTCTTTCATTGTCGAAACTAATTGCTCACCATCCATTTTTATGGCAACATTCCAATACTCGTTTTTACCCGGAAAAATTGCCAGTCCGGAGATATTTTCTTTTAAGGATTGATCATTAAAATCTTTCACCACACCAACAATAGGAACAGTATTTCCACTGGCTTTAATTATTTTTCCAATAGCATCCTGTGGATTTAAGATATTCATCTTCTTTAAAAAGGTTTCGTTAACTACACAGGCATTCGCCGTATCGCTTTTAATAAAAATCTTTCCAGCTACTAATTTCAAATCAAAGACTTTAAAGAAATTTTCGTCAGCACGCATGTTTCTTAGCTCAAAATCTTTGTTTTTGATGCCTTTATAAATAAAATCGCTTGAATTGATGTTACTCGATAAAGGTGGCGATTGGCAAAAACTCAATTCTTTCACACCGGGAATTTTTAACACCCGTTCTTTAAAAGTATTGTACTTGATTTTACTAATACTATCGCCCGGAATGCCAACCATTACAACTGCATTTGGGTTAAAGCCCAACGATTTTTCCTGAACATACCGCATTTGTTTGATGATAACCAAAGTTCCAATAATCAATACTACGGTAATCGAAAACTGAACCACAACTAAAATTTTGCGAAGGCTTAAACCATTGCCATTTAAAGCTATTTTATTTTTTATAGCCAATACAGGGTTAAAGCCAGAAATAATCAGTGCCGGGTAAAATCCGGCCAAAAAAGCTACAAAAACAACAAGAATTATCATAAACAGAAAAATGGCCGGATGACTAAACAAGCTAAATTCTATTGCGCCTTTAAAAAGATTTTGCATTGGCGGAATTGCAAGTTCAGTAATAACACAGGCAATGAGCAAGGCGATTAAACTTACGGCAAAAGTTTCTGTTAAAAATTGTGCAATAAGTTGTTTCCGCTTGCCACCCATCACTTTACGAACGCCAACTTCTTTCGAACGGTTTATAGATTGGGCCGTGCTTAAATTAATGAAGTTTATGCACGCTGTTAGGATGAGGAATAAACCGATTACAGCTAAACCATAAATTTCACTTCGATTGATCGATGCATCTGCAAAATTATCGTACTTCTCGCTAAAATGAATCGCTTTCAAAGCTTGAAGTCTGTTCTTTTGATTGCCGGCAATTTTTTCAACCGGATAATATTTTTTGTTAAACCTGGCTATTGATTCATTCAAATCGTCGGCATTTAAACCTTCTTTTAAAAGTACATAGCTTGATGAACTTGAGTTTACAGAATCCCAATTGTTATTAAATCTTCCGGCATAGGTTTCATAACTAATCACAATACCAAGAGGAAAACTGCTATTTTGAGGCATCGTCTCAATAATTCCGGCTACTTGCAGATCAGTTTTGTTTTCTATCTTAATGGTTTTTCCAATAGCGTCTTTTACATCACCAAAAAATTTGACGGCATATGCTTTTGATAGTACAACCATATTTGGCTTTGATAAGGCCAATTCCGGCGCACTATAGATCCATTTAATATCGTTAAAAATTTCAAAAAAATCAGGTTGAGCATAGTAAACCGGTTCCTGAGATTTAATTTTTTCCTTTCCACCTGCATCTTTTACGCTGATTATTCCACCTCTCTTTACAATTGAACCAACTTTTTCAAAACCTGCAATTTCATTTCTCGCCGCGGCTGAAAACGGAATCGGAACCCCTGCTGAAAAATCATCATAAGCATTGTATTTCCAATCGGTTACCACTCTAAAAATCCTGTCTTCGTTCTTAAAACCCTCATCGAAACTTAATTCGTAGCGAATGAAAATAAAAATAAGGATACAACTTGCCATTCCAATTGAAAGACCAATAACATTGATGAATGTGTAACCCTTGTTTTTCCAAAGGTTTCGCCAGGCGATTTTTAAGTTTAGTTTGAACATTTTCGTAGTATCAAGTATTTAGTATCGAGTATCAAGACATCAGCTTTTTGCTTTGGTTTTTAGTCTTTCAGCTTATATCAGTAGTCAGTATCAAGTATCAAAATACCGGCTTTTCGCTTTAGTCTTTGAGCTTTCCGCTTTATTCATATTTAAGTGCATCAATTGTATTGGCAACCGCAGCTTTGTAAGAGCGAATGGAGACTGTTATCAAAGTGATGGCCATTGAAATTAGCATCGCTAAAGCGAATGGCCAAATGCTAATTTCAATTCTATAGGCAAAACCATTAAGCCATTTTGAAACGAACAAATAAGCCAATGGCCAGGCAACTAGATTGGCTATAAAAACCATTACTAAGAAAGAACCATTAAGCATTTTCACCAATTCGATGGTTGAAGCGCCAAGAACCTTTCTGATGGCAACTTCTTTGGTTCTTTGTGTGGCTACGAAAGAAATTAACCCGAATAAACCGATGAAGGAAATGAAGATAATTACACCTGCGAAAACTTTAAACAGTGTACCCATAATTTTTTC
>NZ_BMDJ01000025.1 GCF_014635725.1 Pedobacter mendelii
TGGATAAACCGCTTCAAATTGACCCCTCTTCGCCAATCTAAAAAGTTCCCCTTAGCCGAGTTAATTTGATAAGGTTCGCCAAAGGAAAAAGACCCCTTTGCGCCAATCCAAATTGACCCCCTTGAAATTGCAGATTCGTTTGTGCTAAATGGTTTATAGGAATATGTTTTTGTTTAGCTTTTAGCCGAACAAAAACTGTTGATTACAATGTCCAATAAGCCTATCAAAATGAATAAACTCAGACAGATCATCCGTCTATACAGTCAGGGAACCGGGACCAAGCGCATCCATGCAATGGTGTCAACCTCACGCAATACCATTAAAAAGTATATTCGCATCTGGCAGACGCTTGGCATTAGCTATGAAGAGTTTAATGCCAAGAGCGATAGCGAACTGGCCGTCATTTTTACCACACCTGTGGCCAGGATCTCCAGTGCGCCCCGTATGCAGATCCTTCAGGGACTATTACCCGATTACTGTAAAAGGTTAAAGAGAAAAGGTGTTACAAGGGAACACCTGCATGAGGAATATATAAAAAAGCATTCCGATGGTTATGGACGCTCTCACTTTAATAATGCCATAATGGTATACCTGCAGCTCTCCAGATCGGTAATGCATATAGAACATAAAGCTGGCGATAAAATGTATATCGACTTTGCCGGCAAAAAGCTATTTGTTATCGGGAATGATAATATCAGGCAGGACGTAGAGGTGTTCGTGGCGATTCTTGGCTGTAGCCAGCTCACCTATGTTGAGGCTGTGGCCTCCCAGAAAAAGGAGGACCTCATCACTGCCTGTGAAAATGCCCTTCGCTATTTCGCAGGAGTACCGGAAGCGATCGTCCCCGACAATCTTCGCTCTGCTGTAACAAGGGGAAGCAGGTATGAGGCTGTGCTGAACGATGAGTTTGCCGCATTTGCGGAACATTATGCCACAACTGTTATTCCCGCACGTGCCTACAAGCCACGTGACAAGTCGCTGGTAGAAGGAGCTGTCAAGCTTATCTACCGGAGTATTTATAATAAGTTGGACGATCGTCGTTTTCAAACCCTGGAGCAACTTAATGCAGCAATCGCCCCTCTGCTCGAAATCCATAACAACAAACACTTTTCGGGCAGAAGCTATTCACGCAGGGAACAGTTTGAGGAAATCGAACGCGAGGCCCTTGCCGCACTTAACCCGGTTCGGTATGAGTTGCACAGGCAGGTGATGGTCACCGTTATGAGAAACGGGCATGTACGCCTGGGTGAGGATGTTCACTACTACAGCGTTCCCTACAACTATGTTGGTAAAAAAGTAAAGTTGCTGTACACTTCCGGCTCAGTAAAAGTCTATTACAACTATACCATGATAGCTTTTCATTCAAGAGTGCGGACAAAGCACCATTATACTACCCAACAGGACCATCTGGCACCACAGCACCGGTACATATCAGAATGGACGCCTGAGAACTTTATTCAGCAGGCTGAAGAGATCCATAGTGACGTTGCCCATTACATATCGAAGGTGCTTGAGCATAAAGGATATCCCGAACAGGCCCATAAATCCTGTTCGGGCATACTGAACTTTGCACGTCGTGTTGGAACGGTCCGGCTAAGGAATGCCTGCCGTTGGGCAAATAATCTTGGCCAGTACAACTACCGTATAATCGAGGAGATACTGCAAAAGCAGCTTGATCAGCTATCTGTAGAAGAACAGACAATAGATATCCCTGAGCATGGAAACATCAGGGGCAAGGAATATTACCAGTAACAATAAAAAGCAATTAGAAATGAACAATGAAACATTAGAGAAAATGAAACAGTTAAGGCTGTTTGGGATGTACGATGCATTCAGGACCAATCTGGAATCCTCGGTAAAGGAATCGCTGACCACTGATCAGTTTATATCCGTACTGGTTGCCAGCGAATGGGATGACAGGCGCAACCGTTCGGTGGAAAGAACAATTAGGGCGGCTGCATTCCGATATAAGGCATCTCTTGAACATATTGATTACTCCATTGAGCGAGGCCTCGATAGGAACCAGGTGCACAGACTTGCAGCCCTGGATTTCATTAAGGAGCACAAGGATCTTTTTATAACCGGTTCCACCGGTACAGGAAAAAGCTACCTTGCCACCGCACTTGGATATCAGGCCTGTCAGAATGGATACAAGGTTCTGTATGTTAATACTGCTAAACTTATGGGGCAGCTAAAGCTGGCAAAGGCTAAAGGTACCATCTTGGCAGAACTGAAAAAGATTGAAAGGGTTGATCTTCTTATTCTTGACGACTTCGGTCTTCAGCCATTCGACCCACAGTCAAGGGTTACTTTACTGGATATCATTGAAGATAGGCACCAGAAGCGTTCAACAATAGTTACATCACAAATACCGGTTAAGGAATGGTATGATATAATTGGTGAGAAAACAATAGCAGATGCGGTTCTTGATCGTATCGTTCATCACTCAATAAGAGTTGAACTATTTGGTGAATCTATGAGAAGGAGAAACTCTAAGATTGAAAACGTATTTTTGTAAAATAACAGTTGTTAAACAGGACTTAAAAGATCGATTCTAAAAAGCCTTTTTGCACAACAACTTCTGCTTTTTTCAAGCAACAACTCTGGGGGTCAATTTAAAATTGGCGAAAGGGGGTCAAATTTATTGGTATATGCA
>NZ_BMDJ01000026.1 GCF_014635725.1 Pedobacter mendelii
TGTAATCAGTAAGTTAATCTGCACAAAAATCGGCAATTAAGAATACACCAAAAACGGCAACAAGAGTGCGCAAAAAAACGGCAGGATAATTAAACCCCACCGTTTAATACGACCTTCATCGGCTTACGACAACTGATGAATATGCACGCATTCTTGAACAAATTTATGATGTATTATGAAATTAAGCGAATGTCCCTTGCCGGACGTTCAGCTTCAAAGATCAGCAAGGCGCTGAACTGTAATCGCAGAACGGTAAAAAAGTACCTTGAGATGGATGACGGTGAGTTTGACGCCTTTGTCAGGACCCAGAGTTGCCGTCAGAAAATACTTCTGCCATATGAAACCTTTGTATGTGATCGCCTGGTTTCTTTCCGCGATACCTCCTCTGCCCAGATTCATGATCTTCTCAAAGAGAGGCATGATGAATTCCCAAGGGTAAACCAGAAAACGATCTACAATTTCGTCAAGTGGATACGCAGTAAATACAATCTGCCATATGAACCTGCCATTAGGGATTATTCCGCTGTTGATGAAACTCCCTTTGGCCTTCAGGCCCAGGTGGACTTTGGTGAATATAATATCCGGTCAAGCAACGGCAAGCGGCTAAAGGTTTACTTTTTTACCATGGTCCTTTCCAGATCGAGGTACAAGTATGTAAACTTCAGCGCCAGGCCATATACTACCAGAACTGCCATTGAGGCTCATGAACTTGCCTTTAGCTTTATCAAAGGCATTCCTACGGAAGTTGTTTACGATCAGGACAAGGTCTTCATCAGCAATGAGAACAGTGGCGATATTATTCTGACCACCCAGTTTAAGAACTATGTAAGAGATCGGGCCTTTCAATATCATTTCTGCAGAAAATCCGATCCGGAGAGTAAGGGGAAAATTGAAAATGTCGTAAAGTACGTGAAGCAAAACTTTCTCTATAACCGCACCTTTCATGACCTGTCCGCACTCAACACTGATGTTGTAAGCTGGCTGGCCAGAACGGCAAACAAACTTGAGCATGGATCCACAAAAAGGCCTCCAGTTGATGAGTGGATCATTGAACAGCCCTTATTGACTCCCTACCATCCGGTAATGATACCTGATCTTCCCATTTCATTATATACGGTAAGGAAGGATAATACCATTTCATGGAAGAGCAACTTTTACTCCCTTCCCCTGGGAACCTATACCGGAAGGGGAACCTCCGTATCTGCACAAAATCAGGGAAATGATCTAGTACTGTTTGATAAGAACAAAAAAGAGCTATGCCGCCACCATATACCCATAGGCACAGGTAAAAAAGTCTTGAAGGCGGGACATAAAAGGGATGCCAGTATCGCGACCGACGAACTCATCTCCAAGCTGCATAACTACTCCTGTGAAAAAGAAAGTCTGGATAAGTTTATAGAATCGATCAAGAGGGACAAGCCGCGCTATCTCAGGGACCAGTTGCTTCTTCTGCTAAAATTGATCAAGGATATTGATACAGCAACTATCAATCGAGTACTTGATTTCTGCAATCAAAAGGGAATAAACAGTGTAAATGATCTCAGCAAAATCCTGGAGACCTTCCAAAAGGCGCCACTGGAGGAAAGCATACAAACCTCTGCGATCAATCCATTGAGCGGTGGGTCATCAATAATGGCCCTTATCCAGCCGCTTACCAGCAACATCAGTGACTACAACTCAATAATGAAACCAATAATCAATTAAGGAATGAACCAGAACGAACAGATTGACCAGTATTGCCGACGTTACAAGATAATGGGAATGGCATCGACCATTGATGAGACTGTGAAAAAGGCTGAGGCCTCCCAGCTCAGCTATGCTAGTTTTTTGATGCAGCTTTTTGAGAAAGAGGCTGAACACAGGGATAGGCAGGCGAGGGAAAGGCAGCTAAAGACGGCGAACCTGCCATTGAAATCCTGCCTTAACGACTATGAGGAAAGAAGCGAAAGTGGTCTTACCAGTCAAAAGATGAATACCCTTAGGGAACTGGGGTGGATGGATCAGCTTTTTAACATCATGTTAATGGGACCCTCGGGGACCGGAAAATCATTTCTCGCAGCAGGACTCTGTGCTGATGCAATTGAAAAAGGTTACAGGGCCTACTTCAGAACGATGGAAGATATCATGACAATGCTGAGAATGAAGGAGTTCAGTAGGACAGCTATGGCAGAGTACAAGCGTATGGCAAGGGCAAACCTTATTGTTATCGATGACATTATGCTCTTCCCGGTAGAAAAGGCCCAGGCGGTGAATCTTTTCAACTTCGTAAACCAACTTTATGAAAGCACCTCATTTATTATCACCACCAACAAAATGCCTGCTGACTGGGCCAAGATGCTGGATGATGAGGTGCTGGCCACAGCTCTGCTGGACAGGCTTCTATTCCGGTGCGAGGTAATCAGTCTTGCGGGGAAATCTTATAGAATGGAAAATAGGAAAACAATATTTGCAAGTTAGAACCAGAAGATTAGCTTTGTAAAGCTGTGCACTCTTGTTGCCGTTTTCTGTGCACTCTTAATTGCCAATTCTTGTGCAGTGTTATTTCCCGATTACA
>NZ_BMDJ01000027.1 GCF_014635725.1 Pedobacter mendelii
AATAGGAAAACAATATTTGCAAGTTAGAACCAGAAGATTAGCTTTGTAAAGCTGTGCACTCTTGTTGCCGTTTTCTGTGCACTCTTAATTGCCAATTCTTGTGCAGTGTTATTTCCCGATTACACAACGAAGAAATACTCTGGATTGTTGGTGAGATATTCAAGCATGCAGGTTTCGAATCTAAGTGTTCTTATGATCCCTCTGATTTAATGCCATTGACAGAAGAGTTCAAGCCTGATTTAATACTATTAGACGTGCAGCTTGGAAAGCATGATGGCAGGCAACTTTGTTCTAATTTACAGAGTGAGCCTCATACCCAACATATCCCAGTTGTCCTAATGTCTGCTAATAAGAAATCCAGTGTGCTCGATGGTTTCAATTGCAAACCCAAAGCTTTTATCAATAAGCCATTTGATATTGATGAGCTTATTAGTTGTGTAAATCAACAAATTACTTAACTTTATAAAGCCACTTCGTTTGGCTCAATTACCCCTAGTTTATACGCTCCTTATACATTTGAAGTTGCTTTTGCAGATGTTTTCTAGCTTGGTGAATCCTTGTCTTTACCGTTCCTATCGGTATACCCAATTCTATAGCAATTTCCTCATACTTGTAGCCTTCAACGTACCGAACAAAGGGAACAGAATAGGTGTCTGTCAGTCCACTAAGGGCCCGTTTTATATCACCCATAGCGAAACTAGTTTCAGAATCATTACGAGTTGAACTGTGCAGCAAATTATAAGACGAGATATCCTCCTCTTGAGTAACTATAGATTGCACCTTGATGCGTCTTCGATAATTGTTGATGAAAGTATTGCGCATAATGGTGAACAACCAACCCTTTATATTTGTCCCTTCCTCGAATTTATTTAAAAACTTGATGGCTTTCATCATTGTATCCTGCAACAGGTCGTTTGCATCATCGGCATCCTTTGTGAACTTAAGGGCGAAGTTATACAGACTCGTATTGTGTTGAGTGATAATTTGGGTAAACTGGGTGTTAGTCATAGGGTTTATATTAGGAGGTATTCTGAACTACCGCAACTACCTGACCAAATACATTCAGTTTGATGTAACATTGTTGGTGACTTGGAATTATAATCACCTGATGCTATCACTGGATTACAAAATCCAATTGCTTTATCAAGATATTTATGATTTATATGGCAATATTGTAAGCGATCCAACCAATCTGGATGATGCCTGGATAAACCGCTTCAAATTGACCCCTCTTCGCCAATCTAAAAAGTTCCCCTTAGCCGAGTTAATTTGATAAGGTTCGCCAAAGGAAAAAGACCCCTTTGCGCCAATCCAAATTGACCCCCTTGAA
>NZ_BMDJ01000028.1 GCF_014635725.1 Pedobacter mendelii
GGTAACTTTTAGTTCCGCCTTTTCACTTTCGCAGCCCGCCGGGCTTAGTTTCTGACTTACATAATATTTTATTTCACCTGCAGCCAAAGTAATAGGTGTTGGTGCGCCAGAAAGCACAGTTCCATTCGCATCATACCAGGTGAGGTTTGAACCTGTTGCCGTAAGCGGCTGGATGTTCTGTTGATTAAGGCAATAATTTAAATCTGTAGTTGCAGGAGCCGGTGGCAATGCCAATACAGTAACAGTAATTTTTGTATTTGCACTTTCGCAACCATTTGGGTTCGCTTGAGTAACATAAAAATCGGTCGATCCAATATTTACAGTCGAAGGAATATAACCATCAGAAAGTATGGTTCCATTCGCATCATACCAGGTGAGGTTTGAACCCGTTGCCGTAAGCGGCTGGATGTTCTGTTGATTAAGGCAATACTTTAAATCTGTAGTTGCAGGAGCCAGTGGCAATGCAAATACGGTAACTTTTAGTTCCGCCTTTTCACTTTCGCAGCCAGATGGACTTAGTTTCTGACTTACATAATATTTTATTTCACCTGCAGCAGAGGTAACAGGTGTTGGTGCGCCAGAAAGAACAGTTCCATTCGCATCATACCAGGTGAGGTTTGAACCAGTTGCCGTAAGCGGCTGGATGTTCTGTTGATTAAGGCAATAATTTAAATCTGTAGTTGAAGGAGCCGGTGGAAGAGCCAATACGGTAACTTTTAGTTCAGCCTTTTCACTTTCGCAGCCAGATAGACTTAGTTTCTGACTTACATAATATTTTATTTCACCTGCAGCCAAAGTAATAGGTGTTGGTGCGCCAGAAAGCAAA